>CBDFJT010000001.1:0-935183 GCA_965248615.1 Dehalococcoidia bacterium
GGGAACGTCAGCAAAACGGGCGCAATCTACGTGTTCACCAAGCCTTCCGATGGCGACTGGACCTCCACCATTACCGAGACCAAGCTCACCGCTACAGGCGGCGCGGCGGACGATCTGTTCGGAGCCTCCGTGGCATTGTACGGTGCGAGCACCATCGTGGTCGGAGCGCCAGGAGACCAAAACTCTGTTGCTGGCACAAACGTCAGCACCGGCTCGGCATACGTTTTCGCCAGGGATTCCAATGGTGAGTGGAGCCAGAATGCCAAGCTCACCGCCTCCAACGCCGCCTTGGACGATCTGTTCGGGAATTCAGTAGCGGTGGACGACGATACCATCGCAGTCGGGGCGTACGGTAAGGACGACAACAGCCTCACCGATTCCGGTTTGGTCTACGTGTTCGTCAAGTCTGGGGGCGCCGCCTGGGCCACGACGACTGAAACCGTGCAGCTCAGGGCGTCCGACCGGGCCGCCAACGACAATTTCGGTCGTTCCGTCGCGGTGGACGGCAACACTATAGTCGTTGGCGCGTCCGGAGACCGGAACACGGTCGACGGGGCTGAGGCCAGCACCGGTTCGGCCTACGTATTCACAAAACCCAACACCGGTTGGACCAACAGTGCAGGCACCGAGACGGCCAAGCTCACCGCGTCAGACGGCGCCGATAGCGACCAGTTCGGTCGGTCCGTTGCAGTGGACGGCGACACCATCTTGGTCGGGGCCCACCAGAACGACGACGACGGCACGGACTCCGGTTCGATCTACGTATTCATCAAACCCACGAACGGCTGGACCGACACTACTGGCACGGTCAAGCTCACCGCCTCCAACGCCGCGACGGGCGACCGGTTCGGAATCGCGCTGGCGCTGGACGGTGACACTGCATTGGTGGCTGCGCCCAGGAACGACGCCAATGACGACGACGACGACACCGGCAACGATGTCCTCGACGTCGGCTCTGCCTACGTCATCGGGACATCGGGCTGGGCCAAAATCCCCGATACCGCCGCCGCGATCAGGAGCCAGACGGTAACCGGCCTGACCAACGACATCACATACATGTTCGCAGTGCGTGCGGTGAACCCTTCCGGCGACGGCCCGGCATCAACTGCGACCGGCGTGCCCGTGCCCGTGCCAGCTGCCCCCGTGAACCTCTCAGCCACGCCGGGCGATGGCGAGGTCGCCCTTTCCTGGGACGATCCGGGCAACGCCACAATCACGAAGTACCAGTACAGCACCGACGGGGGCGCGAATTTCTCGGACTTCGACGGTGGCAGCAGCGCGTCCACCACTGCATACACCGTCACCGGCCTGACCAACAGCACCGAGTACAGGTTGGCGTTGCGTGCGGTGAACCCTACCGGTAACGGCGAGGCGTCCACCGTGACCGCCTTGATACTGCCGGCCAAGCCCACCGGACTCACCGGGATCGAGTACAACTCCCAAGTGGAGTTGGGCTGGGACAACCCCGACGATTCCACCATAACCAAGTACCAACTGTTGCGGATTACGCCGAGAAAGCTTACCGCCGGAGGCGCCGGCAGGGATGACGACTTCTTCGGGGTGGCCGTGGCGGCAGACGGTGACACCGCGTTGGTTGGGGCGTTGCAGGCTTATGACGCTGACTTCAACAATCGCCCGGGTGCTGCTTACGTATTCACCTGGAATTCGGTATCCGAGGTGTGGACCAAGAACGCCACGCTGAATGCCTCGGACGGGGACAATGGCGACGAGTTCGGGCGGTCCGTAGCATTGGATGGCGACACCGCCGTGGTCGGGGCCCACCAATACGACGAGGGCGAACCGGGCGAGGGCCAGGCCACCAATACCGGTTCGGCTTACATATTCACCAAGGATTCCCAGGGGATGTGGAAGCAGACGGCCCAGCTGACCGCCTCCGACGCTGCAGACGGAGACCAGTTCGGTTATTCCGTTGCGGTGGATGGCGACACCATAGTGGTCGGCGCGCACCTGGACGACGACGGCGGCGCTGAGTCCGGTTCGGTCTACGTCTTCACCAAGCCCTCGGGCGACAACGGATGGGACGACTGGAACAGCCTGAGCGCCGATGGCAAGGCCATGTTAACGACCAAGCTGACCGCCCCCGGCACTGCGGCAGGCGGTTACTTCGGTAATTCCGTGGCGATTGACGGTAACACCATCGTCGTCGGGGCCCGCAAGGCCGATTCGGCCTACGCAATCACCAAGCCATCGTCCGACGCCAACAGCGACGGCTCAATAGACTGGGAAGACTGGGACTCCCTGGATGCCGATGGCAAGGCCACTTTGACGGCCACACTCACCGCCTTCGACGCTGCGGCGGGAGATGAGTTCGGTATTTCCGTGGCGATAGACGGTAACACCGTCGTAGTCGGCGCGCACCAACACGACAAAAGTGACACCGTGGACAATTCCGGTGCGGCCTACGTTTTCACCAAGCCTGGCAACGCGTGGGCCACCGGTACTGAGACAGCGAAGCTTACCGCCTCCGACGGGACGAGCGGCGACGAATTCGGAATTTCCGTGGCGGTGTCCGGCAACACCGTCGTGATTGGGGCGCACCTGGACGACGACAACGGGGATAAATCCGGTTCGGCCTACTTCTTCACCAAGCCCATTAACGGCAACTGGGCCACCGGTACTGAGACGGCCAAAATCATCGACCACGATGGCGCGGCGGAAGACCACTTCGGGTGGTCGGTAGCGGTGGACGGTAGTACCGCCGTGGTTGGCGCGTACGGGGACGGCAGTAATAAAGGGGCAGCCCATATTATGGGCATCCCGTCCTGGACTGACATTTCCAACAGCGCGCCCGGCGAAGCCAACGCGACTTCCTACGCGGTGACAGGCCTGACCAATGACGTCGTGTACACCTTCCAGCTCCGCGGGGTGAACGCCAGCGGCCACAGCCCGGCCTCGGACAGGCTCGACGCCACGCCCAAGGCGGTACCATACGCCCCGACCAACCTGTCGGCCGCGGGAGGGAACGGGCAGGTCGCTCTGTCCTGGGACGACCCCGAAGACGACACAATCACGGGATACAAGTACAGCACAGACGGCGGCACGACCTTCGCGGAAATCGGTGGCAGCGGCGCTACCACCACCACCTACACCGTGACCGGCTTGACCAACGGCGTCACGCACACCTTGGCGCTGCGCGCCGTGAACGATCTCGGCAACGGCGCGCCCTCCACCGTAAGGGCCTTGATGGTACCGGTCGCCCCCGCGAAGCTGTCGGCGGCGCCGGGTGACGGCAAGGTTGCGCTCTCCTGGGCCGATCCCGGCAACGCCACAATCACGAAGTACCAGTACAGCACCGCCGGGGGCGCGAATTTCTCGGACTTCGACGGCGGCAGCAACTCGGCCACCACTGCATACACCGTCACCGGCCTGACCAACTACCAGGAGTATTCGTTCCAAATCCGCGCGGTAAACGCCTCCGGCGAAGGGCCTGCCTCAAACAGCGCCAGCGCCACTCCCAGGGCTCCGAAGCCAGCCAAGCCGACCGGGTTGGGAGCGGTGGCTAGCGACACCCGAGTGACGCTGAGCTGGGATAACCCCGGCAACTCGACGATAACCGGGTACGAGCTAGCGGAGGTGATCCCGGAGGACTGGCTCACCGCCGCCGACGGGGCGGCGGGCGACCATTTCGGGATTTCCGTAGCAATCGACGGCGACACCGCCGTGGTTGGGGCGGACCGGGCAAATGATAGGAGGGGTTCGGCCTATATATTCACCAGGGATTCCACCGGTGACTGGACCCAGCAGGTCAAGCTCGACGGCGAAGAGACGGGCGACCAGTTCGGGTGGTCCGTTGCGGTGGACGGGGACACCGTAGTGGTTGGAGCCCACGCATACGACGGCGAAGACGCTAGCAATACTACCCTGGTAAATTCCGGTGCGACCTACGTATTCACTAAGCCCACCGGAGGCTGGGCCGCCTGGGACGCCTTGTCACAAACAGCCAAGGCAGCGATGACCGCTAAGCTGGCCCCCACTGTCCCCGAGGAGTACGCCTTCTTCGGAGGTTCCGTAGCTCTGGCCGGCAACACCCTGGCGATTGGGTCTCGCCTCTATGACGCCGGGGGCCGTTTGAGCGCTGGTGCGGCCTATGTGTTCACCAAGGATTCGGGTACCGGTGTGTGGAGCCAAGCGGCCAAGCTCACCGCCTCCACAAGCTTGCAACTCGCCTATCTCGGGTACTCGTTAGCGGTGGACGGCGACACTGTATTGGTAGGGGCGTACGGGGACGACACGGTCTTCGGTGAGTTAGGAAGCGGTTCGGCCTACGTCTTTGACAAGCCTCCCGGAGGCTGGACCGACGGAAATGAGACTGCCAAGCTGACCGCCTCCGACCGCCAGCCGAGCGGCTACTTCGGGTTTTCCGTAGCTCTGGACGGCGACACTGCGGTGATCGGAGCAAGTCAGCACAGCGACCCCGGAACCGGCGCCGGTTCCGGTGCTGCCTATGTCTTCGCCAGGGAATCGGGTGTGTGGGGCGAGAAAGCCAGGCTCACCCCCTCCGACGCCGCAGCTGGAGATAACTTCGGAGTGTCGGTGGCGGTGGATGGTGACACCGTGGTAGTTGGGTCGTGGCAAGACGACGACAACGGACGCAATTCCGGTTCGGCGTATGTTTTCGAGAAGCCTGCCCTCGGCTGGGCCAGCACCTTTGAGACCCTCAAGCTCACCGCCCCTAACGGCGCGGCCAACGACAGGTTCGGATGGTCAGTGGCAGTGGACCTGGATGATCAACGCGGTGATCTCGCACTGGTTGGGGCGTACAGTGACGACATCGCAACTGGCATGGATGCTGGTTCGGTCCATGTGTTGGGCATACCCGATTGGATGGACATTGGCCTCAGCGACCATCAGACCACAAATCACACAGTGACCAGCCTGACCAACGGAACAGAGTACGCGTACCAAATCCGGGCGCTGAACCGAAGCGGCGCAGGCCCCGCCTCGGACGGAGCCAGCGCCACTCCGTTGGGGAAGCCGATCGCGCCCGTCCTGAGCGCACAGGCGGGCGACGGCCAGGTGACGTTGAACTGGACTGCGGCCACCGCCGACGCCACTATCGCCCCTATCACGAAGTACGAGTACAACACCGACGGCGGCACGACCTTCATGAGTATTCCCGACAGCGGGCCGAGCACCGACAATTACACGGTGCTCGGCCTGACCAACCTCACCACGTACACGTTTGCGGTGCGGGCGGTGAACGTGATCGGAGAGGGTCCTTCGGCCACAAAAGATGCCACGCCCGCAAGTGTGACACCGGCCGCGCCGAACCTCTCCGCAACCGCGGGCGACACCCAGGTGAAGCTGGAGTGGGCCGACCCCAACGACTCTTCGATCGATAAATACCAGTACAGCACCGACGGCGGCACTAGCTTCATCGACATCGACGCCGACGACATCGACTACAGCGTCGCGAACACCATCGGTTACATCGTTACCAGTCTGACCAACGGCACCGAGTACACGTTCCATATCCGCGCGGTGGACAACCAGGCTCTTCAGCCATACGGCGATGCCTCGGACGTCACCGCGACACCGGCGGGTACGCTACCAGACTCGCCGTTGAATCTCGCGGCGGAGCCGGGCCACGAAGAGGTGCGTCTGAGTTGGGACGACCCCGACGACGCTTCGATCAATAAATACCAGTACAGCACCGACGGCGGCACGAGTTTCACCGACATCACCGGCAGCGGCGCCACCACCACCGCGTACACCGTGACTGGCCTGTCCAACGGCACCATGTACACGTTCCAAATCCGGGCGGAGAACGCAACCGGCGTTGGCCCTGCCTCGGCGATCGACGCCAAGCCTCTGCCGCCTCAACTAGTTAGCCCGGCCTTGGAGCCCCCGGAGGAGGGCAATGGTGAGGTGAAGCTGAAATGGGCTTACACCCACGTTGAGACAAAAGAGACCATCCTCAGATACGAGGTATTGCACCTGCTCAAGACCAGCACGTTGACCGGCGTGGGGGGCGACAAGTTCGGGTATGCGGTGGCAGTGGACGGTGACATCGCGGTTATCGGGGCGTACCAGGATGACGACAATGGCGTTGATTCTGGCGCGGTATACGTCTTCAGCAGAGTTGAGGGTGTGTGGACCCAGGCGGCCAAGCTGACCGGCTTCGATGGCGAGGCTTACGACAACTTCGGGATTTCCGTGGCGGTGGACGGTGATACTGTCGTGGTTGGGGCGCCTGGGAACGACGGCGCCGGCGCTGATTCCGGCTCGGTCTACGTATTCGTGAAGCCCACTGGGGCCTGGGCCACCAGTACTGAGACCGCCAAGCTCACGGCTTCCGACGGCGCGGCCCTCGACTACTTCGGGTATTCCGTGGCGGTGGACGGTGACACCGTCCTAGTAGGAGCGTACCAGGACGACGACGAGGAAAACGACTCAGAAGATTCTGGTTCGGCCTACATATTCACCAAACCCAACAGCAGTGGCAGCTGGGCCGACTGGAACCCCATGGAAGACACTGAGACGGCCAAGTTGACCGCCTCAGACGGCGCCGATGACGACTGGTTCGGGGTTTCCGTAGCATTGGACGGCAAAACCGCTGTGATCGGGGCGTCCGGGGACGATGACAAAGGCATTGACTCGGGCTCGGTCTACGTGTTCGTGAAGCCCTCCGGTGCCTGGGCCGACGGGAATGAGACCGACAAGCTGACCGCCGACGACGGCGAGGCGCAGGATAACTTCGGGTATTCCGTAGCGGTGGACGTTGATACCGTGGAGGTTAGTGGTGCCGAGGTGGAAGTTGCCACCGTCGTGGTGGGAGCGTATCAGCACGACCCCATTGACCCCCATTCAGACCCCGATTCACCCTTGTACCTTCTGGATGCCGGTGCGGCCTATGTCTTCACCAGAGATTCGGGAGGCGTGTGGGACGGTGGGGAAAAGCTGACTGCAGACGATGGCGAGGCTCTCGACTACTTCGGGTATTCGGTGGCGGTGGACGTTGATACCGTGGTGGTTGGTGCGTACGGGGACGACGACAACGGCTCTGCTTCAGGTTCGGCTTACGTCTTCACCAGGGATTCCAACGGTGAGTGGAGCCAGAAGAGAAAGCTGACCGACGAAGACGGCGAGGCGGGCGATTGGTTCGGGTATTCCGTAGCGGTGGACACTGCCGCTCACACCGCCTTGGTGGGGGCCGGCTCGGCCCACGTGCTGGACATCCATGACTGGGAGTCCGTCCCCGGAATCGAAGGCCAACTTCCCACCGAGCACACGGTGGAAAACCTATTTAATGGCCGAGTATATGACTTCCAGGTCCGCGCGGTGAACCTCCGCAGCCCAGGGCCCCAGGCAGAAGGGGAAGCCATCCCTCAAGCCAACGGCCCGCCAGTGGCGGTGGATGACGCCTCCACGACTGCCGAGGACACGGCCATCGTCATTAGGGTGTTGGACAACGACTCGGACGTGGACGGGGACAGCCTCAGCGTCATCGAGGTGAGCACACCAAGCAACGGTGCCGCCGCGGTCACAGGCACCGGGACCACCGTCACCTATACTCCTAATGCTAACTTCCACGGTTCCGACTTGTTCACCTACGTGGTGTCGGACGGGAACGGGGGTACGGACACCGGTACGGTCACCGTCATCGTCACTTCAGTTAACGACCCGCCTGTGGCGATGGGTGACTCCACCACGACTGACGAAGACAGGGCCATCGTCATTAGGGTGTTGGACAACGACACGGACGCGGACGGGGACGCCCTCAGCGTAACTGCGGTGAGCGTACCTAGCAATGGCCGCGCCGCGATCACGAGCACCGGGGCCACCGTCACCTATACTCCTAATGCTAACTTCCACGGTTCCGACTTGTTCACCTACGTGGCGTCGGACGGGAACGGGGGTACGGACACCGGTACGGTCACCGTCATCGTCACTTCAGTTAACGACCCGCCTGTGGCGATGGGTGACTCCACCACGACTGACGAAGACAGGGCCATCGTCATTAGGGTGTTGGACAACGACACGGACGCGGACGGGGACGCCCTCAGCGTAACTGCGGTGAGCGTACCTAGCAATGGCCGCGCCGCGATCAGGAACGCCGGGGCCACCGTCACCTACACCCCCAACTCCAGCTTCCACGGGTCCGACTCGTTCACCTACGTGGCGTCGGATGGGAACGGAGGTACGGACACCGGTACGGTCAACGTCACCGTCACTGCGGTGGACGACGAACCTGCCAACCGCTCGCCTAGGTTCAACGAGGGCCTCAACACCACCCGCACCGTCCCGGAGGACGCAGAAGTGGGCATGGCTGTGGGGGACCCAGTGAACGCCAGGGACTCGGATAATGACCGGCTGGAGTACTGGCTGTGGGGAATGGATCGAGCCTCCTTCGACGTGGACCCTAGCACAGGGCAGCTCACCACCAAGACAGCGTTGGACTACGAGGTCAAGAACGAATACTCGGTGCGGGTGAGCGCCCGGGACCGCCGAGGGGGTGTCGATGGGATCATAGTTACCATCAGCGTTGAGAACGTTGATGAGCCACCGGCACGTCCAGCAGCACCCGACCTCAAGGCCACCAGCCACTCTACCCTGGCAGTAAACTGGACGGCGCCCGATAACCAGGGACCGGAGATCACGGATTACGACTTGCAATACCGTGAAGCTGACGGGGAGTTCAAAGACGTCGGGTACGGCGGCACCGGCATATCCATGACCCTGAGCGATCTTAAGCCTGAGACCGGCTACGAGGTGCAGGTGCGGGCTATCAACGCCGAGGGAGTCAGCCCTTGGTCGGAATCAGGCAGAGGCGAGACTGAAGAAGCGCCGCCCCCACCTACTCCTACGCCTACACCCACGGCGGAGCCTACGCCTACACCCACGGCGGAGCCTACGCCTGCACCCACGGCGGAGCCTACGCCTGCACCCACGGCGGAGCCTACGCCTGCACCCACGGCGGAGCCTACGCCTGCACCCACGGCGGAGCCTACGCCTGCACCCACGGCGGAGTCCACGCCTGCACCCACGGCGGAGCCTACGCCTGCACCCACGACGGAGCCTACGCCTAAACCCACGACGGAGCCTACGCCTAAACCCACGGCGGAGCCTACGCCTACATCCACGGCGGAGCCAGCGCCGTCCGAGGCGGACGGCGGGGACAAAGGATTCCCCTGGTGGGCTATCGTCGTGGTAGTGATTGGGGTAGTCGCTGGAGTCGTTCTCATAATTGTGGTGCGACGTAGCCGGAGATAGGAGAGGAAGCTACTGTCGCATCCGTCTTGAATGACATCTCCAGCTTCGCCATCGCCGTCATTCCTCTGGACCAGGCAGGAGAACTCTTCGACTCTGGCAGGTGGCCCGCCGCCGCTGGGATGTTCGGCGAGGCGCTACGGGCTGACCCTTTGATCCCGCTGAGCGTGCTTCTGGCAGCGCTAACTCAATCCTTCGCCTCTAGTATCTCCTTCTCCTTGGGATACTATGTCGTCGAGAGGATAGTCACGCCCTTGGACGGATGGGATAGGGTTTCTGATCGGAGACTCGAACCATTCAAACCAGGCCGTTTAGCGCCAGCTCGTTGGTCTGCACGCCGAAGCAGCTAGGAAATACGACCGTTCCCGATCAGCACGTCCAAGTCCATCGCCTCCCCCGCAGGGACACACTACCCCGCGAGCCGCACATCAACTGCGAGTCGGGCCGTGCCCGGAAGATATGAGCTGCTGACATTGCTATAATAACGATGCGACCTCTAGAGCTTACGTAGGAGATAGCTAGAATAGACATGTCCAAGATAGAGAACCCTGCCGTCGCACGAATATTCGACAACTACCCAGAGCCCATCCGCAAGAAGATGATGCGTCTCCGGCAGCTGGTCTTAGACACAGCCTCGGAAACAGAGGGTGTCGATATGCTAGAGGAGACCCTGAAGTGGGGAGAGCCCAGCTATCTCGCCAAGGGCGGTAGCAACATCAGAGTGGACTGGAAGGACAGAGAGCCGGACCAATACGCGATGTACTTCAATTGCAACACGTCGCTGGTCGACACCTTCAAAGCACTCTATGGAGATGTGTTCACATTCGAGGGCAACAGGGCGATCGTGTTCGGCGGAACCGACCAGTTACCAGCCGACAAGCTGAAGCACTGTGTCTCGCTCGCTCTGACATATCATCGTGTGAAGCACCTACCGTTGCTTGGCGCGGAACCGATTCGCAGTGCGGAGGAAAGCGGGAGGACCAAGAAGACCACCAGCAAGTCCGTCATCTGACCCGCACCCTGCTTCCTACAGCGTCACCTCCCAGCGAAAAGTTCGCAGTAGAGCCTGTCTCAGAAGTCTGAGCTGGTAATGGGTATGTCGTTGGGTGTACCTTCGAAGCGACACTAGTTGGGGAGATGGTGATATGCCGCTTCGAGAGATGGGCCGAGAGCAGATGTGGATGTTGCCGCCGACGCTTGACGAGTTGTTGCCGCTGGACCATCCGGCGCGGTTCGTGGCCGAGTTCGTTGACGCTTTGGACCGGGAGGACTGGGGGAAGCTTGAGGTGAAGATAGACGGGGAGGTGCTGGGAGCGCCAGCCTACCATCCACGTGCGCTGTTGAGCGTGTGGCTGTACGGTTTCATGACCGGGGTACGCTCGTGCCGGAAGCTGGAGGCGGCCTGCCGGGACCAGATACCGTACCTGTGGCTGACCGGGTGGCAGCATCCGGACCACAACACCCTGTGGAGGTTCTACAGAGGGCATCGGCAGGCCATGAGGAAGCTGTTCGAGCGTACGGTTCGTACGGCGGTGACGATGAAGTTGGTGGACCTGGCGGTTCAGGCGGTGGATGGTACGAAGGTGGTCGCCAACGCCTCGCTGAACAGGAGCTACGACGCCGAGGGACTGCGAGGGCTCTTGGAGCGGCTGGAGAGTGCGATAACGGACCTTGAGGCACAGAACGAAGCGGGAGAGGATGCCTCTGCCATCCATCTGCCTCGGGAGTTGGCTGACAAGGAGGTCTTGAGAGAGCAGGTGAGGCAGGCGATGGACGATCTCACGAGTCAAAAGCGCCACAAGCGCATCAACCTGACCGACCCAGACGCCAGGCTGATGAAGGGCAGGCAAGGCATCGTGGCTGGCTACAATGCCCAGGCTATGGTCTCACCCACAGAGACGGATGGGGGAGCGACCGGCATGTTGGTCACCGCCGTGGACGTGGTGGATGCGGCCAATGACAATGCCCTGCTGGTTCCGATGCTGGAGCAGGCCGAGGAGACTACGGGGACGAAGTCGCAGATGACGTTGGCCGATGCCGGATACTTCGCCGCGAGTCACTTGGAAGAATGCGCCCGTCGAGATCAGCAGGTGGTAGTGTCGGAGTCGCGGCAACGGTTCCTCAAAGACCCATATCACAAGGACCAATTCACCTACAACGAGCCGAGCGACAGCTTTACGTGTCCGCAGGGACAGACGCTCAAGTTCATTCGTATCCAACATACGAATGGAGTCCCGTTGCGTCTGTACCGGGCCTCTGAGGCCGTCTGCCAGGTGTGCCCAGCCTTCGGAGTCTGTACGAGGGCCAAAGAGATTGGGCGAAGCCTGGCGATAGGTCCGCATGACGCTGTGCTACGCCGTCATCGTGCCTGGATGTCCACCTCAGCAGCTAGAGAGGCGTACAAGCTGAGAAAGCAACTGGTCGAGCCAGTCTTCGGAATCATCAAGGAACAACAGGGGGCACGGAGGTTCCTACTGCGCGGCCTCGTTAACGTGGCGGCCGAGTGGACTATGCTTGCCACAGCCTTCAACTTGCGCACTCTCTGGCGGGTGTGGCGCTCCAGCCCCTTCATCGGTCTATTTAATGGCCCGGAGCCTTGTCCCGTCTCCTGACCTGCAGTGATGACAGCAGCTGACCCATCGCTCCGTCGCCTGTCCTACCCGCTCAAGCCAAGGCCTTTCAGCGAACCCTCTGACTTCTATCTGCTCCCCCTATCCGCAATTTCCACTTCTGGGACAGGCTCAGTACAGTACACGTAGTCAAGAACTTTTGCCCTCACGTTCAAGCTTGAGTTCTAAGGAGCTGTTTGGAGTGTATCCCGTGGCAATGACTGAGTCCCCTATAGAGCAACGGTTGGCTGGGCGAGCTTGATGACGATCCGCGCCGCCCTAATTGTCGGAGTCTTGAGCCTTGCTATGGGATGCTCCGCACCTGATCCTTCCGACACGTCGGTCTTCCGTACCGTCTCAGCTGAGGAACTGGCGAGGGCCTATGCGACAGACCCAACCGGCGCAGATGCTGCGTACCGTGGCCAAGACCTGTCCGTGACGGGTACTATCCATTCCATCTCACAGCTGTACCCGGACTCGGCGATGGTCTTCCTGAGAGGAGACGGCAACCATAACGTCGGTTGCTTCCCCGGACAGTGGGCGAACTATCGAGATCACAGTGGCCAGGTGACCATGTTCGGATTAGGTCAGGGACTAAGCTTTACCATGGGGGCTGTTGAGGGAGTTGTTAGCTTGAGCCACTGCGAGGTAGTTCGTCCTGGAGAGCCCACGCCGGTTGGACGGCCTTCTCCCAAGCCCACGCCGTAGGGTCGAGGAGCAGGAATCGTACCAGCGCCCAGTAGCCTGAAGGAGAGGGGAAACCCGGGATCGAATCTACCAGAGTCATGGGGGCGGTGAAGAGAGCGCCGCCCCTAACTTCCATGGAACGATTCCGGCTCTAGCTCCGTATATATTAAGTAGAGGGCGTTGTTGCATACCCGAGCACTGGCGGGTTTCTGCGTGTGTGTGAGCGAACCTGGTTCTTGTGGCCGATGGCGATTCCTAGGTTGCGCGTCGATGGGCGGCAGCAGGGACCGTTCAACTATGGAAGGGACTGAGATCGGACAGTAAAGATACAAGTAGGTAATCGGGAACTTTTTCCAGTCCGGGAACGTCTTATTCGTATAGAGGTAACCACCTTTTATCAGATGTTTATCAACGGAGGCAACATGGGGTTGCGTCTGATGTCCGTTTTTCTAGGAGTAGTGGCCTTTGCATTGGCCGCCTGCGGAGACGTGGGACCGACCCCCTCGGCCACTCAGAAATCTCCTGGGGCCGGCAGCCAGACCCAGCAGATACCCACACCTACGGCAACGCCGTCTCCGAAGCTCCCTGGCTCGATTACACCGGTGCCGGCCTCCGAGAGGTATAGGTTGGACCTGGGCGTTGGCGTAGTGGTCGCATTCGTAGAGGGCCTGTCGCCGAAGTTTTCAGGCAAGATCGCCTACGTGACCCACGTCCCCACCGGGTCCCAGTTGGTGTTGGACCCCGACGGGGAAATCATCGACCGACACGATGGAAGAGACGACGGACCTGACCGCCTGGACGCCGTGTTGGCGGATCAGGCCACCGTGGATCGAATCGTGGAGGGTCTCAAGGGCGATGGTGACCTGCGGCCCCGCCAGACTGCCGCCGACTGGGCCCACTCTATTCAGTTCGGCGGTATCACCTACCTGGCCAAAGGCAGTTTGGTTGGACCCATCATCACCGAGGGAGAGCGTGCCCTAACTACTGAAGACCTGGGCTCTGAGCTCTACCGGGTCGCATTCAGAATCGAGGGTTACAGCGGCTATCCTTATCTGGACGGCGACGCCACCTACCTGAACCCGGGCACGCCGGTCTACGGAGTCGAGGGCTACGTGCAGGAGTTCCGACTCGCGATATTGGAGGACGGTGGCGTTAGACTCTTCGAATCCGACACGAACCCTTTGGCCAAGACCGGCGAGGCCTTGCTGGATATCCGAGGCAAGGTCACGTCCATCGACGTCCTCAGCACCAAGAACTCGATTAAGGTGCTCGGCACGAAAGTGGAAAATGGGGAAGATGTGGTCCTCGGCAAGATAGAGGAAGAACGCGCCATCGAACGTTTCGTCGAAATGGTGTTGGATTCGCCCGTGGACCAGGGTAACCGCGACCGTGAAGGGCCGCGTTACTTCCTAGACTTTCGTCAGGCCGACGGAACATCCGTCGTGCGGGCCTTCTGGCTGGAGTCGGGTGAGATCTCGCGGGGAATCATGACAGACCCTGCCGCGACCCTCTCTGTATGGCGCGCACTGGGCGAGGACAACCGGCCATTAGCGACCAACGGCGGGCCGAGAACCTCGGAACGGTTGGCCGCTCGGCTGGGCCTAGCGTACCTGAGCTTCGCCATGCCCGAGATCGTAGCCACCGGCAAGCCCCACTCGCCGGTGGTGCGGCTGATGCGCAGAAGCGAGTTCCAGGCGATGATAGGGTCGGCACGGTCCCTGTCCTCAGACCCGTTGGTCTGGGTGGTCGAGGCCCAAGGCTCCTGGCGCGACGCTGGCATCGTGCCTGAGGACAAACGGCAGGACTTTTCCATTGGTCTGGTGGCCTTCGATGCTGACACCGGCTCCGCTTACGGTCGCAGTTACACGAACACTCCCCTGTTGGGGACGCCAGGTGGCTCTCGACCCTCAACGCCATCCCAAACGCCAACCCCTGAGCCCATCATGCCAGGCAGCGCTTCCAAGGTGCCAGAACACATTCGGCTCGACCTCGATAACGGAGTTGTGGTCGCCTTCGCCGACGATCCGAATCGCGGCCGCATCGCATACGTTACCCACGTGGAGTCAGGCGCTCAAGTTGTACTCGATCGGGAAGGCAAGATGTTAGAGCGGCACGATTCCCCAGTGGTTGATGGCGATTTGCTTGACGCGACGTTGAAAGACGGCGACTCAATGAAAAAGATACGGCGAGGTCTAGACCACGAGGGAGTCCTGATAAGGGACCCCATCACGACCTGGGTCGACGGGTTCCACTTCGGGGGGGCCTCATACGGTCGGGCGTCTAAACGCGGTGATAGCGTATCAAATGGAGAAAGGGAGCTAGACCAGTCCGACCTTGGTCTGGTTGTATATCGCGTAGCTTTCTGTCTAAGCTGCAACATTGAACTGCCAATGGGCTATCAGGCCCAGGACGGCGATGCTGCCCTCCTACAGCCCGGAACAGCAATCCACTCGGTCAAAGGCCATGATCCTAACCTAAAGCTCGCCGCTGTCGTAAACGGCAAAGTCCTGTTGTATGAGAGGCGCCCATGAACTCATTCCGTACCTTCGTCTCACACAGATCCAACCTATGCCTCTCCAGGTACCTAGATTTTTCCAGGACTCTTTCTTGTGGACGTCAGGTTCTGTCGTCTCTGATGCTGATCGTTCTAGCGGCAGCAGCCTTCTTGCTAGCGGCCTGCTCCGATGCCGCACCAACGGCCACGACAGCGGTGCCCAACACACAGGTGGGTGGGGCTGGGGCGAGTGTTGATATGCCGGTGTATTCGTCTATAGAGCAGTTGTCGGCTGCCTCGGACCTGGTCGTCCTGGGTACCGTGAAGGGGATCGTGGCCCGGGAGGTCGACTACGGCTCCGAGGGCCCCGGCGAAGGCCAAGGACAGGGTCAGCCGATCGTGTTCTATGAGATCGAGGTGAATGAGACGCTGCGGGGTAAAGCAGGAGCTACCGTCGTCATGGCCGCACCGGACGTGAACGAGATATCCACGGGGGGAGAAGCTACGGCCTTGCGAAGCGGTGAGCAGGTGCTCCTGTTTCTCGTAGAGGAAGACGCACCCGGTATTACGGCCTATAACGACTACTACGTGACCGTAAGCCTGGACAACGGTGTCTTCGATCGTCTGGATGGAGACATGGTGACACCCCGCATGGTAGGCACGTTGGAGAAGGCGGAATACCGCCTGTCCGAGGTTAGAGGAATGGTGATGTCCGATGGGTCCCTTCGACCCCTGCTCCTCGCCCAACCAGCGCCGGACTGGTCGTTGGCGAACGTGCCCGGCTGGACCAGCCAACCGGGCTTCTCCCTGCGCATACCTCCTGGATGGCGGGTAGTGCAGAACCAGGGCATCGACTCCTATGTGGGGGAGGTCCTGGGGGATGGAATACGGCTTAGGTTCGACTACGGCGGCTTCTCCTGGAGTTTGAACCCAGCCGACGATCCCGAGCATCAATACGCTGTGATCTATGAGGACATCGGCGGCATCGAAGGGAAGCTGCTTATTCCCGTGGATGCCTCCGGGGGGTCCACCGGTGTTTACTTTGCGCGGTTGGACGGCCCCAGCCTCAACCTTATTGGCCATGACCTAACTCCAGAGCAGCAGCGAACTGCCGTTGCCATCTTCAGGAGCGTCCGTAGCGGAAACGTGCCTGGCGGGTCTTCCATCGAAGAGTTGGACCCGAATAGACCCACCCCCCGGGTAATCACCTCAACGGCTCAGGTCGTCGAGCTGACAGCCATTGATACCCACTATGACAGCAACTCCATCTCCCTTTGGTGGGAGGACCCAGATTGGGACGTCGATTACTGGGTAGTTGAGCGGTCTACTACTCAGGACGGTCCCTGGGAGACCATAGCAGCAAAGCGTCCCGGAGAGCTACGGCCCCAGGAAGAGCCTCCCCACGCGTATGATCGATGGGCGGATGCCAAGCTTCCTCCTGGGGATCGCTACTACTACCGCATCTATGCCTGCACTCCGGTGGGCGGCACAGTCTACTCAAACGTGGTCAGCGGGGTCGTGCCCGAGTTCATGCCTGGTCTACCTCCTCCCATAGAGGCAAAGGAAGCGGTCGATCCACCGTGCTGAGGTGGAACCACATTCGGACAACGAGGAACGACCTATGAGGGAAGTTGCTGATATGGCGAAGAAACGAGTAGTTGGATTCCTGGCCGGTCTTCCCCTGGTCGTTGCCATTGTCATATCCGTCTCGTTGATTTTGGCCGCTGACTCCAGTGATGAAGTGGCATTAGGCGAATCTGCGGTTTCCCTGGAAGAGTCCGGGGGGCGCAGTGGTCAGTTTGCAGACCTATCGAACGCATCCTTTACGCCGGAGCTGCCTGACGAACAAGCACTGTTGATCGCGCGCGAGTTCGTAAGAGAAGGTATGAACTTGGACGATGTAGAGGGGCTCCCAATACGTCTTGCAAACGCCAAGTTCAGTGGGCAGCGTCATGGTAGTGGAGAGCACGCAGCCAGCATGAACGTGAGGGTCGTTGTTTTCCACGATTACCCAGACTGGCCAAGGGTGCCGCCTGGCTATTCAGGACCTAAACCGGTCGATCCTCGGTACACGGTCGTAATCAATGACCACACGGGCGATGTTGAATTTTCAGTCTTGACCTGGGGAAGAGAGGGTGATGCTGAGAACGCCACGTCTGGGGCTTTAGGGGGTTCGAATCTGTCGGCATACCCTCCCCAAGAATCGGTCCTTGACCTGTCAAACCCTTCTGAGCTCCCACTTGACTACCCGTGGAGCGCATCGGAGCAAGCGCATCGGGACATCGCCATCGAGAGGAAAGATGCCAACCTCCTTCCGGAGTGCACGGAGCACTACTTTGCGTGGCGGGACGCAACGCGAGAAAGGAGAGAGGCAGCGAGGGGAACAGAACCTCCCCAAGGAGGCTTCTGGGCGGACCCGGGTTGCAAAGGCACCCCAGATCGGTTGGTCATCGGCCCGCCGAGCGGACCAGGACCGGTTGCTGGGCATGACCAGGCCGCAGCAGTCCTGTCCACTGGGGATGGCTTGGCGCCTACTCCGACTCCCGTCTCGAATACCATCTCCGGTGTTCCAACCCACGAGGACATCGCCGCCCACCCCGATGACCTGCTCCCCTGGTGCGATGACATAGAGCGTCCTCCCTGGCCAAAGGGAGTTCCAACCCCGGCTCCATCGGGACCGCCGGGCCATGCAAGCGACAATCACCCAGGCAACGTTCGTTGCGTTGCCAGACCTACCGAAACGGACACTCCCAGGCCGGGGCGTTCGGAATCTGACAGCTCAACGGGTAGTGGCGCGGAGCAGCCCTAGTACCGCCCCACCCTCGATGTTGACTACGACGACAGCTGGGTAGCGAACATTCCACCCACCATAGGCGGATACAGTGACTACTGCTACAGAATCGGCACGAGTTTCAAGGACCGCGAAAAGAGCGTCAGTGGAGATGTGTGCCCGCGTTGATGTGGCCTGACCATCGGGTAACAAAGCCCTCTTCCTAGGCAGTTGACTCAGGCCTAAGGGCTGTCGTCGACTATTTCCACCACAGCCCCAGGGTGCAGATCCGTCGGACCCACCGCACCAGTGCCCGCCTAGCCCGCTCCCTCTGAATGTTCACCAGAGCCCTCTCCCGCCAATCCAGCTCCGCTCCCCTGGTGAAGTCGTCCAGGGGAGATGACCCTGGCGGCAGAGTCAGCTTGTACTCACCAAGCATGGCGATCTCCAACTCCATGATCCGCTGCCGAGTCTTGACCTGGGTGAGCTTGGTGCCGACTGCTCGCTCCTTCATCAGCCGCCGCCACTCCTCCACCAGAGGCATTCCGAAACCGTAGGATAGCTCCTCGCCGGGATGCGGCTCCTTGCTGATCACGCCGAAGCCGAAGTAGCTACTGTGATAAACGCGCCTAGCCTCCCTCTTTGAATCGACGGCCCTTGGCTCCACATCCTCCGGTTCCTTCTCTTTAGCTTGCTCCAGCCGAGTGAGCCTGCCGTTCATCTCTCTCAATGCCTGGGCGAATCCGTCCAGCCTGCGATCCACTGCTGTCCACGCTTCTGCGGTATGAGCTTCCTGAGCACTGCGAGCCTCCTTCTCCAACGCCTCCATACGCCGCTCCACGTCCTCAATTCTCTGCTCCTGCGAGTCGTTGCCCTCTCGCTGGGAGGCCCCCGTGCCAACCTCTGACCCCAGCCCCCGCTCCATCGCCTCGCGAACCCGCCAGGAAAGGCTTCCCCCTTCCATGCTCGCAGCCACCGTCCTGGGGTCTATCTTCAGAGTCGTCGCCGCTCCGCGGACTCCTCTCTGCCTCACCAGCTCACGCAGCAATGCTATGAGCCGCTGATCGGACATCTCCTCCATGCTCTTGCCTTTTTCCATGATTGACTCTCCTGATTCCATTTGGGCAGCCCCGATGCAATCGGTGCCTTCTGCCAGAGCCACCGTTCAACGACCCCCACCTCTTCCCGCATGCAACTTGCAAAAAAGACCTGAGTTTTGCACATTCTCCATGCAACGCCCCCTTAACCCCAAATAACCCAAAGTGCTTGCAAACATGACGCTGCCATCATCCTGTAGGGGCTGCATCCCTTCTAAAATGGCCTCTTTCACGACTCGACGTGCAACTTGCAATAAAACTCATTTCTCTGTACAGCCCCCTGACCTCAACAGGGGCTCTAATGCCTAATGGCCCTTGCATCTGGCGGTTGAAGGGCTCACACTAGTCTATAAGAACACATGTTCTCTCACATGTCCAGGAGGTGACGACATGGTCCTGCCATCAACTAGCCGGTCAACACAGCGAAATCATGAGAACGAGTACCCGCTAACAGAATCGAGATACGAGGAGGACTCACTGTGAAACTGAATCCCATTAGCTGGCTATCTAACCGATCTACACGCAAGGCCCCTGTGCTTCTGTCGGTGACGTCGCCGAGGACCGGAGAGCGCACCCTGTTGGGGGTGGAGAACTTCCTCAGGTCCATCGCCATTCCCGAGCCCTTCTCCCTGGAGCTGGCGGGGGACATGGACGGCGTGACCCTGATGGCCCGGTGCCGGGACAAGGAGGTGGTCCAGAATCAGATATCGATTCACTACCCCCAGGCCCGCATCGCCGAGGTGCCCCCAGAGGAGGAGCCCCTGCGTCTGGAAGAGGATGATGAGGCCTGGGGAATGAGCCTGAGGGTGCAAGGCCCTCCCTATGTTCCCCTGAGGACCTTCCGGGACGACGACCTGCTGGACCCCGGCTCAGACCCCATCCTCGCCCTCCTGGGGACGATGGCGTCGCTGCGCCCTGGAGAGCGCATGGTGGCCAGACTGGTGCTGTCCTCCCTGGGACCAGACTGGTCTCAGCCCTACCTGGACAAGGCTCTGCCGAAGCCGGTGACAGAGCGAAGGGACGCCTCCTACACCTACCAGACCAAGCCTCTGCAGACCGACGGCGCACTGATGGCCGTCCTGGGTTTGATAGCCCTGGGGTCCTTGCAGGGCTACTTCTGGATGCAGGGCGGGGAGCTGTGGAAGACGATACTCTTGGGCATCGGAGTAGTCGCCGGGACCGTGGCGGCGGGCTGGGGATGGTGGCGTTGGAAGAAGCGGCGTTCCCGCGTCTACGACCCCATACTGGTCAAGGAGAAGGTCTCCAGCCTCGCCTTCGACTCCCTCCTCCAGGTCACTGCCATCCTCCCCAAGAGTGATGGAAAGGAGCGGGCCAAGGCGCTCCTGGAGTCGGTGGCGGCAGCCTACCGCCACTACGACAACCTCGCGGGAGCTCACTTCAAGGTGAGCAAGATCAGGCAGGTGGTTCCCACCGCTTCCTTTCACATCCCCGGCCCAGGGCTCTTCGGATCGAGAACCATATTGGGCGTGCGGGAGGTGGCCTCTCTATGGCACCCGCTCGGGGCCAGGGACGACACCCCCCTGGTGGCGCGCTCGGGGGCCAAGGTGCTCCTGCCTTCCTCCGGGGGAGTGAGGGAGGGAGCCCTCATAGGCCACTCCACCGCAGGGACGGCCCAAAGGGACATCCGCTTTCCTGAGGACCTGCTGCGCCGCCATCACCTATACGTGGCAAGGACCCGCATGGGCAAGTCCACCCTCATGCACCACATCGTCTCCCACAAGCTCCAGCAGAAGGCCGAGGGGAAGGACTCCGACGCCATCGTGGTCATAGATCCCCATGCGGACCTCGTTGAAGGGCTGCTCAACCAGGTGCCAGAATCCCTGGTTGACCGGGTGCGCCTCATAGACCTGGCAGACGACCGGAACGCTCCCGGCATCAACCTCCTGGACACCAGGGTATTCTCCGACAGGGACCGCACCGCCGACTCGGTGGTGCGGATAGCCAAGGGGTTGTGGGAGCAGTGGGGACCCAGGATGCAGTCCATCCTGGAGCAAACGGTGAAGAGCCTTCACGAGGCCAACGAGCACCCTTCAACCGACGCCTCCGAGCAGTACACTATCCTGGACGGGCTGAAACTACTTTCGGACGACAAGTTCAGAAGCAGGGTCTTGGCCAAGGTCAGCGACCCCTACCTGCTGGAGTGGTGGGGCCGGGACTTCCGGTCCTGGCACCGCCAGTACAAGGCCGATGCCCTGGCCCCCGTCCAGACCCGGTTGTCCTACTACGCCTCATCACGGAAGGCCAGGTCCATCCTGGGACAGTCCCGCTCCACCATCGACATGCGCCGAGTGATCCAAGATGGTGGCGTGCTCCTGGTCTCCACCTCCCAGGGGACGGCTGGCAGGGACGTATCGGCCCTGGTGGGAGCCTCCATCCTGAATCTGGTGGACGGCGTGATACGGGAGCAGGGGAGCGTGCCTATAGGTCAAAGGAGAGGTGTGCTGGTAGTGGTGGATGAGATGCAGTCTATGCCGGGGGTGGACTACGAGGGGATGCTATCAGAGCTGGGGAAGTTCGGGGCTTCATTCATCCTGGCAACCCAAAGTCTGGCCAAGCTCTCCGACCTCTCCCGCACCATGCAGGACACCCTGCTGGCCAACGTCGGCTGCCTGGCCGTCTTCCAGGTGGCCGGAGCCGACGCTCGAACCCTGGTGTGGGAGCTGGGCAAGGACCGGGTCTCCGAGGACGACATCACCTCCCTGCCGGTGCACCAGTGCTACGTCCGAGGCACCGTGGGGGAGGAGCGGATGCCGGCATTCTCCGTGAAGGTGCGCAAGCCCGATGAGGGCGAACCCGAGATCGCCGTCCGCATTCGAGCGGCCGCATCTTCCTACACCACCCCAGTGAAGGAGACCGCCACCAAAGAGGCGGAGTCGGAGGTGTTGGTGGAGGAGTACAGAGCGGGCATAGAGGCCCTTGAGAAAGGTGAAGCTCCCAAGTCCAGTAATGGCGCTGCCCCAAAACCAGCCAAGCGGCGCAGGCAGCGTTCCCGTAAGCCCAAGGATGATGTTGGACAGGAAGCGGAGGCCACTGAAAAGAACGTCTCTCCTAGTGTCGAGGAAGGGCAATGACAGGAAAGGATTGCTATCTGGACACCCTGCGGTGCCTGGCCTCCATGCCCTTCCTTGACCGTCTGGAGTTGGCGGCCCTATCCAGCAGGGCTGACCGCACCACCTACAACGCCGTAGCCGACCTGGAGCGTCGGCGGTTGGCAGCTTCCCTTCCCCATGCTACAGACCTACTGAGGACGACACAGCGATTCTATGTCACCGCAGCAGGGCTTCGGCACCTGGCATCGGCGGATGGTGTGAGCCTGGACCGGTTGCTTCACGTCTATCCCGTCTCCGCCCAGTGGCGGCGCATCCTTCTGGAAAGGCTGGACGCTGTAGCGGTGATCTACCGGCTGGCAGCGACAACCGCTGACGAGGAAGATGACATAGCCTTTAGATGGTATCGAACAGGGCCGCTGGATGCCGCCATGTCCCTGACTGGTGGTCGGACTATTGGGATCGCGAGGCAGGGAGCCACCGCCGACAGGACGGCCTTCGCCAAGAGGCTCTGGAAGCTGCGGGAGGGGCCTCTGCCCGGTGCCGTCCTTCTATTAGCTCCCGACGCCGTGCGTCTTCACCACGCCCGGAGGTTGCTTGCCGGACTCCCCACGGCGGCCTTTCTAGCCCAAGAGGAGGATGCGGCCCTGGCCGGTTGCGACGATCCCGTATGGCATCCCCCGTCCATCGCCGCCTCCCTTGACCTCCGCTATCTGCTTTCTCACATGAGCCAGGGCGGCACCCTTCCGGAGGACTCTGAGCTCTCGCGGGTTACCATTCCCCAGGACATCGCCCTGGATGGCCAAGGGGGAGCTGTCTCCGACCACCTCCTGCCCGCCCTGCTAAAGCCTGCCGAGAAACGCACCTTGGACATCCTCTCCGACTGGCCCTTTATCACTTCGGTAGATCTGTGTCAGTTGCTGGGCTTCTCCAAAGCTCGGCTGTCCCAGGTCGTGGTTCCCTTGGAAAGGGCTGGGCTAGTACGGAGACCCTTTGCCGAGGGACGCCGCCTTGCCTTGACCGATAGCGCCATCGACCTCCTGGCCCGCAGGGACCGCGCCGCCGTGGGAGCGGCCAGGAAGCGCTGGAGTACTACGGGCCTCGACTCACAGGCTCCCACGGACTGGCGTAGGGTTTCGGGAAGGCGAAGCCGCCAGCTCCTCAGGAACATCGATCACACCGACGCCGTGCACGGGTTCGTTGCGACCCTGGCCGAGCAAGCCAGATCCCAAGGCTGGGAAGTGGCGCAACTGGACCCCCCTGGACGGGCAGCCAGGTACTTCAGGTATGGTGACAAGCTGCGTTCCATTCACCCCGACGCATTCGGAATCCTGCGCAAGGGCGACTATACGTGGCCCTTCTTCCTGGAGTGGGAGCGCCGGGCGGTGAGGCCCACTACCATGGCGGCACGGCTAGCTCCCTATCTTCGTTACTACTCGTCACACCGGCCCACCGACGACCACGGCACGCAGCCCATCGTCCTCGTGGTCTTCCACAACGACCTGGCAGAGACCCACTTCCTACGGGTGGCCAGGAAGGAGATGGAGCACGCCAGGGTCAGGGTGCCGCTTTGGGTATCCCACAGGAGGTCCTTGGAGGAGTTGGGACCTTTGGGACGGGCTTGGCGCACACCCGATAGCTGGGAGCCTACCTATGCTCTTGGGGGAGGGTGAAGAGAGTCACCAAACGGGTTGGTAATCTGGATCATCTTCCCCAATCATGGCAAATATGGTATGATGTACTAAACATGGAATTCATATGAGGTAAGCCATGCGAATATCCGAAAGAGGGCAGATCACCATCCCCAAGAGACTGAGAGATCGCTTTGGTATGAATCAAGATGTCGAGGTGGAGATCACGCCAACCGAGGATGGACTACTCATCCAGAAGCGGGCAGCATCCAAGCATCCCGTGGAGAGGGTCAGTGGAATCCTTGACGGGGCTGTCGATGTAAACCAATACATAGAAGAGATCAGGGGAAGGTGATTACTTCAGTCGATACCAACGTCCTGCTGGACGTATTCATATCCGATGCGTCGCATCACTCCCAATCGCAGGAGTGGCTTACGCACGCCTACGATAGAGGAGCTATCCTCGTCTGCGATGTGGTCTATGCAGAGCTGGTTCCGGCCTTCGGTGACCGCTCCTCTTTGGATGGAGCGCTGCGGGAGATCAATGCAACGATTTCGCCCATTGACACCGATATCGCATATGCCGCTGGACTCCGGTGGTTGCAATATCGACAGGCTGGTGGGCCGAGAGGCCGGATCATCTCCGACTTCCTGATAGGTGCCCATGCGTTTGCCAATGCCGACACCTTTCTGACCAGGGATCGCGGCTTCTATGCAACCTACTTCCCAGAGTTGCAAAAACCTTAGCCATCAGGAGAACTCAATCATGAAACATAAACAAGCCCTCACACCAGCAGCCCTCTACGCCAGGGTGTCCAGTGACCGGCAGGACGTGGACCTCTCGATAGCCGCCCAACTCCGGGCGCTCAGGAACTACGCCCAGGCCAATGGCTACATTGTTGCACGAGAATACGTCGACGAGGCCGAGAGCGGGCGCGTCGCCGACCGGCCCCAGTTCCGCATGATGATAGAGGAGGGGAGCAAGCCCAATGCCCCCTTCCAAGAGATTCTAGTGTGGAAGTTCTCCCGGTTCACCCGTAAGCGGGAGCACGCTGTGGCCTTCAAGTCCATGCTGCGTAGGAAGGGTGTCAGGGTAGTCTCCATCACCGAGCACGCCGACGACTCCCCTACTGGCAAGCTCATGGAAGCCATCATCGAGAGCGTGGACGAATTTTACTCGGAGAATCTTGCCCAAGAAGTGACGCGGGGTATGCGGGAGGCCGCGTCACGGGGCTTCTTCCTGGGTTCCAAGGCTCCCTTCGGATACAAGCGGGTCAAAGTATCCGACGGGGCAAAGGAGCGTCCTACGTTGAAGCTTGACCCCGCCACGGCTCCGATAGTGAGGGAGGTGTTCGAGAGTTCTCTCATGGGTAACGGCCTGAAGGAGATATGCAAGGAGCTGAACGAGCGGGGCATCACCAATAAGGGATGGCTCTGGCACAAGACCGGCCTTTACTACCTGCTGACTAACGAAGCCTACACAGGGACTTCGGTCTGGGGCAGAACGACGAAGGGTGACAAGGAGCCCGACCCTGTACGAGTGGAGGGAGCTTGGGAGGCACTGGTCTCAAGAGACTTGTTCGAGAACGTGCAGCAGGGCCTAAAGGAACGCGCGCCGAAAGTGCAGAGACCGGCCCGCGTGGGGAGCAAGTTCCTGTTGAGTGGGTTGCTGATCTGTGGTACCTGCGGCAAGCCCTACATCGGCCAGGGAGCCAAGAGCGGTCAGTACGGCTACTACGTCTGCGGCACCCTTCACCGGCAAGGGGCAGGAACCTGCCAAGCCAGCTACCTGAACGCTCCCAAAGTGGAGGGCTTCGTCATCGACAAGATTAAAGAGCGCATCCTCACCGACGAGACCATCACTGAGCTGGTAACCATCGTCGCCGAAGAGATAGACGCCATGGCCGGGGAGCTTGACGGAAGACTCGGGGCTGTCGAGGCCGAGCTTGGAGATGTTGAGAGCAGGCTGGGGAACTTATACGAAGCCCTGGAGACCAAGCATCTGACTTTGGAGGCCCTCTCGCCCCGCATTCTGGCCCTGAAGCATCGCCAGGACCAGCTCACTGGGGCGAGGGAAGAAGCAGAGAGCCAACTGGAGCAGAGAAGGGTCGATCTACCCGGCACCGAGGAGATCAAAGGTTATGTGGAGGACCTCCGCATGTGTCTGCAAGAAGGAACGATGCTAGAGCGAAAAGCCCTCATTCGGAACTTCGTGAAGGGCATCGAAATCGTTGGCGACGAAGCTACACTTACCTACACGATACCCATGCCAAGGGATGGTGTGACCAGTGAGGGAGCCTCGGTTCTTGATTTTGTACAGTCCGGCCCACCTGAGGGGACTCGAACCAGCTACGAGTTGATGCGCGGGTTCGTGGGCTTAAGGCCGTACTATCTGCCGTTCGAGCGTGAACCGAAACGGTATAATTGCGTTACGCTCGTCACCACGAACGAGCTAGAACCCATCCGTTCGCCCCGAGCTTGTCGAAGGGCCGGGCTAAAGGTCTCTGGCTAATGGCCACGCGGGTGACGGGTGTCTCGCTGCTGCTGGTCTGGGATCAGCGCGTCCACGCGTCGGGGGCGAAGCAAGTGGAGATGGCGTCGGTCCAGCGAGGCGTAGAGGGGGGCAGTATCGAGGATCAGCGCCATGGGCGGGGCTCTGCCCGCCCTTGTGTCGTACGACGTGCGATGTCCATATGCCCCGAAGCGCTGACCCCAAGACTTCTCGGCCGGGGCCGATAGCCCCCCGCCTTCTGCTCCAGCGCCTCTCGAATCAAGGCAGCCATGGATGTTCGCCGCTTCGCGGCCATCAGCCTCAGGCGTTCCAGCAACTCGGACGGAAGCGAGATAGTGGTGCGTTCCATTGCATCATGAGAAGCGGGAGAGGCTGAAGGGCTCCAGCGGCGTGGCGTCGCCCGACGCGATGTAGTCGGCCATGAGCTGGCCCGTGCCCGGCGCCAGCATTATGCCTATCGCGTCGTGGCCCGACGCGACGCTTAGCCCCTCGCAGCCCGGCACCGGGCCCAGGATGGCCCGGTCGTCCGGCGATCCGGGCCTGACGCCGGCCTGGGCGGCGACGAATTTGGCGTCCCGCAGACCCGGGAACGTCCTCGCCGCCGATTCGACCAAGAGCGACACGGCGTCGACAGTGATCTCCTGGTCGAACTCGCTCTCGTGCCTGGTGGCACCGACCAGCAGGTTGCCGTCCACCTGGGGCATGACGTAGTGTGAGCAGTTGTAGACGGGGGTACGGGGCAAAAACGCCGTTTTCCTGAGGAGCAGCCGCTGGCCCTTGACGGGGCGCACGGGTAGCTGGCCCGCGGGCCGCCAGCGGTCGGCCAGTCCGGTCCATGGGCCCGAGGCGAGCACGGTGTGGCCCGCGTTAACGATCCCCAGGGTCGTGCGGACGCCCACCACCGTGGCGCCTTCCGACTCCAGGCCGACCACCTCGACGCCCTCTTCGAACGTCGCGCCGCGGCGGCCCGCCGCCTGGACCAGGGAGTCGACCAGGCGCTGGCCGCGGACGAAGCCCTCGTGAGGCGAGAGCACGCCGCCAAGGACCACAGGGTTGATCTGCGGCTCGCGGTCGATCACCTGCTTGGCGTCGAGCCACTCCACTTGCAGGTCGGTCTCGCCCTGCCAGGCCAAGTCGTCGAGCAGGTGGCTTCGGTCTTCCGGCGTCAGAGCGACCTTGAGGATACCCGATTGGCGGAACTCGGGGTCGATGCCAGCCTCGGTGAGATCGGCAGCGAGGCCGGGGAACATGCCGAGACTCCTCATTCCGAGCGCAAAGCTCGGCTCGTCAGAGGGGTCGATGTGAGACAGGGGCGCCACTGCTCCGACGGTTGCGCTCGAGGCGCCGTGGCCGAATCGTCGCTGCTCGAAAACAGTGCTGCGTATGCCTTGAGCTGCCAGGTAGTAGGCGATGGAGCAGCCTATAACCCCGCCGCCTACTATAGCTACCTCAGTCGTTTTGGGCATCCTCGCCGCCACCTGCTGAACGCCTTTTGGATATCTGCCGCCTAATGGCATCAAGATTACTCGAAAGGGACACGGTTGTCATGTGGAGTGCCCGGGCCGACGAGGAGCGGAGCATCTGGGGTGGAGGCTAACGCCTCCGTGCACTGGAATGTGGAGGCTCCAGCAGCCCCAGACCCTTCGCCCGTTCACGGTGATGCCTTGAACACTCGGCATCGCCCTAACGGTCAAAATTCTTTTCGCCGGCGCGGACGGGCGCCTTGACCCGGTTCTCCGGAGGGGTGATCGGGCACGTCCAGCTGTCGTTGTAGGCGCAGTATGGGTTGTATGCGTAGTTGAAGTCTACGAGGACCTTGCCATCGGGCAGCGTCTGGACGTCGAGGTAGCGGCCCGCGCCGTAGGTCTCGCGGCCGCTGGTGCCGTCTGCGAAGGGGAGGAAGTAGTCGCCGCTTTCAGGGTCCTTGTACAGGGTCAGCTGAACTGATTCCCCATCGGCGTCAAAGGATATCTTGTCTGACCTGATGAACCGGGACACGCCACCTGTGCTGGTTTGCATCTCGATCGTCTCTTGCTCCGGATAGGCCTCCGGCTGCAGTTCAAGGCGAAGGTCGTGCTGCTCCTCGTAATAGCTCAGGCCACGAAACTCGTGCTTTTGCTCTTTGGTCAGCGGCGAGTGGGGGTCCTTGGCAATGAAGCTGTCTTTGGCCTCGCGAAACTCGATCAATTCGGACATATCAGCGCTCCTAATCTGGGTCTATTAGGTTAGACGCCGATTCGCCCGTGGAGGTGCGCCCGAAGCCTACCTCGTACGAAGCTGGGGAAAGAGAACGACCTCTCGGATCGTACGCTGGCCCGATAACAGCATGACGAGCCTGTCGATGCCCACTCCCAGGCCGCCGGTTGGAGGCATGCCGTGCTCGATGGCGACCAGGAAATCTTCGTCGAGCCTGTCCATGTCCTCTTCCTTGAACTCGGTCCTCAGCGCCTCCTGCTCCTCGAAGCGCTGCCTCTGGTCCACAGGGTCGTTGAGCTCGGTGAAGGCGTTGCATATCTCCATGCCGGCGACGAACCCCTCGAAGCGTTCCACCATGCGCGGGTCGTCTTTCCTCTTCTTGGCCAGCGGCGACATCTCCACCGGGTAGTCGACCAGTAGAGTCGGCTGCTTCAGATTCGGCTCTACCTTGGCCGAGATAAGCTTGTCCAGCAGCCCGCCCCAGCTCGACTGACGACTTACGTCTACGCCGGCCCGCCGCATCTCGGCTCGTAGCGGCTCGATCTCGGTGTGCTCCAGGAAGTCGATACCGCTGTGCTTTCTGATCTCCTCCCGCAGGCTCAGGCGCGGCCACGGCGGGGTGAAATCGATGACTTCGCCGTCGAACTCGACCGTAAGCGCTCCGACGACCTCCTGGCACACAGTGCTGACCATCTCCTCGACCATGCGCATGACGTCGGTGTAGTCGGCATAGGACTCGTAGCTCTCCATCGTGGTGAACTCTGGATTATGCTGGAGGTCTAGACCTTCGTTGCGAAAAACCTTCCCCATCTCATATACGTTCTCGATACCGCCCACGATGAGCTTCTTCAGGTAGAGCTCGGTGGCGATGCGAAGGTAGAGGTCTCGGTCCAGGGCGTTGTGGTGGGTGATGAACGGCTGTGCCATCGCGCCGGCCGCCACCGGCACGAGGATGGGCGTTTCGACCTCGATGAAGCCGCGGCCGTCCATGAAGCGACGTATGGCGCCGAGGGTGCGGCTGCGTAGCAGTGCTACTCGCCTTACTTCGTCGTTGGCCACCAGGTCCAGGTATCGCTGCCGGTAGCGTATCTCCGTATCCGCTAGCCCGTGCCACTTCTCGGGAAGGGGTCGAATGGACTTGCACAGGAGCGTTAGCTCAAGGGCTTCAACGGTGACCTCGCCTGTGCGAGTGCGAAACACCGGCCCCTTGATGCCGAGCCAATCGCCGACGTCTAGGTCTTCCAGCAGGTCGTAGGCCGACTCGAGCTGGTTGCGTCGGAGGAGCGCTTGCATTCTGCCCGAGCCGTCGAGTAGGTCGACGAAGGTGGCCCTGCCCATTCCGCGGACGGCCACGACACGTCCCGCCAGGGTCACATCATCGGTCTTGGCGTCCTTGCCGTCGACCTGCTCGCGGGATTCGAAGGCGGCTATGGACTCGCTGACGGTGTGGGACCGCTCGTAGCGATGGGGGTAAGGCTCGATGCCCTTGGCCCGCAGCCTCGCCAGCTTTTCCAGGCGCACGTTGACAAGGTCGCTGCGTGATTCTGGCAATGCCGGGGTGTCTTCCTGGGGAACCTAGGTGATTTTCTTGATGGTGAGCTTCATTACGCCCGAAGGGGTCTCCACCTCAACCTCGTCGTCGACCTTGTGGCCGAGAAGGGCCCGTCCTACCGGGGACTCGTTGGATATCTTGCCGTCAAGCGGAGCCGCCTCCGCACTGCCGACGACCTTATAGCTGCGCTTAGCACCCTCGGCGGTGACGACCCGCACGGATGAGCCGAACTCGACAACGCCGGTTTTCTCGTTGCGGCTGGGGGCGACGATCACGTTGGAGAGGATGTTCTCCAGCTCACGTATTCGCCCTTCGGCGAAGGCCTGCTCGTTCTTCGCCTCGTCGTACTCGGCGTTGTCGACGGTGCCACCGGTCCCGCTAGCCTTGTGGATTCGGGATGCGACCTCCTGACGGCGCACGCTCTTCAGGTGATCCAGCTCTTCCTCGAGCTGCTTGAGACCTTCAGGTGTTAGGTAGGTCTCCCGCTGTACCATGGCGGTGCCCCCAAATAATGACAAAAAGACTGAGTCGCCGCTACGACGACCTCAATCTCCCGCTGCGTCTATTCTACCGCCAAAACGCCGTCCTGTAAAACGGCCTCTCCACGGCGGCGGTGGCGGTGCGACTGCGGCCCTACTGGGCTGTTTGGCCTCCGTCTATGACAAGCTCGCTGCCCGTCACGAACGTCGACTCGTCCGAGGCTAGATAGACCGCTCCATGGGCGATGTCGTCGGGGACACCAACCCTTCCCAACACGGTTACTCCGATGGCCGCCTCGCGGGCCTCGGGCGTGGTCCAGATCTGGTCTCCCATCGCTGTATCGATGGGTCCGGGGTGGATCGAGTTGGCCCTGATCCCCTCCTTGCCGTACTGGACGGCTGTCGTCTTGGTCAGCAGGCGCACCGCCCCTTTCGACGCCGCGTAAGCCGCGGCCCCCTGACTGCCGACGAGACCCGAAGTCGAGGATATGTTGATGACCGAGCCGCCGCCCGCTTTACGCATCGCGGTGATGGCCAGCTTGGTGCCGAGGAAGACGCCCTTGGCGTTAACGTTCAGTATCAGGTCCCACTGCTCCTCGGTTGTATCGGCAACGAGGCCCTTCTGCCATATGCCGGCGTTGTTCACCAGCACGTCGAGCTTGCCGTACTTCGACACGGCCGTATCGACGGCCCTTTGCCAGTCGGATTCGCTGGTCACGTCGAGGTGAACGAAGGTGGCGTCCCCGCCGGTCTCGTTGATCTCAGCCTCGACCTTGGCCCCCTCTTCGTCGAGGATGTCGGCGATGACGACCTTGGAGCCCTCTCGGGCGAACATCCTGGCCTCCGCTGCGCCCTGTCCCTGCGCTCCTCCACTGATAAGAGACACCTTTCCCGCAAGCCTCATGGTCCACCTTCCTTGTCATGCAGCGCGTGCCTTCCGGGCTGCTAGGCGTGCTCGCCGCCTTCATTTCAGTTGACAAGGTATCATACCAGACTATAATGAGGCCATATCGCCGCGGTAATGAAGCCCTTTGTGAGGTAATCGATGATCACCAAATTCGACAGCATATTCGCCGGCCACGTCGACATGGATAACGTCGGGTACGGTGGGACCGCGGTCATGGACCGCTTCTTCTCCGCCGAGCACCTGGCAGGGGGCCTGGACAAGACGGTGGCCATCGCCAAACTGATGGACCGGACGGGCTTCGACACCTTCTGGATGGCGGAGCACCACTTCCAGCCGGAAGGGTACGAGTGCCTACCCAACATCCTGATCATGAGCCTTCACATGGCGCACCTTACGGAAAGGCTCAAGTTCGGGTCGGCGTTTAACATCGCGCCTATGTGGCATCCACTGAGGCTGGCCGAGGACTTCGCCATGGTCGATTACCTCACGGGAGGCCGTCTGGCGTTCGGTGTGGGCCGTGGCTACCACACGAGAGAGGTGGAGACCTTCGGAGCGCCGCTGCTCGATCAGGCTGGCAACCGCGACCTTTTCGAGGAGCAGATCGAGGTCATCTTCAAGGCCTTCAACCAGGAGTCGTTCTCGCACCACGGTAAGTACTACGACATACCCCCCGACGTGCCCTATAGGGGCAACCCTCTCAAGGAGATTGCGCTGGTGCCCCGCCCGCTGAACCGGCCCGTCGACTGCTGGCAGCCGATCCAAAGCGCCACCCCGCGCGGCCTGGCGTTTATGGCCAAGCACGGCATGAAGGGGATCATTGGCGGGGGAGTGGCCGAGGGTGGCGCCATGACCCATGTCATCGAGGCATATCGCGACGCACTCGTCGAGGCGGGCCGGACGGACGTAGAGCTGGGCACTGACATGGTTATCGGATACCACTTCCACATCGGCAAGACGGTTGAGGAGGCCACGAAGGAAGCTGCCAAGTACTTCGAGGAGAACATCAAGATGTTCGGGCCGCTACGGCTCGTGCGAGGACTATCAGATCAGCAGATGATAGACATAGCCGACCCGAAGAGGGCGCCCCATGCCGACCTTCCCAATGTCGAAGACGCTGTGGCTGGCGGCGGCTACCTGTGCGGTCCCCCAGAGTACATAATCGAGAAGATCATGGAGGTGGAGGAGAAGTACCCGGGGATGAACAAGGTGAATGTGAGCCATCCCATGGGGGTGCCCGAGTCCATGATCCTGGATCACCTGCAGCAGTTCTCCGAGGATGTGATGCCGGCCTTCAAGAACCGCGTCAGCGAGCCCGTGTCCGCGGACTAGGTTTCTTGTAGCGCACTAAGACAACCTCTCGCAGAGGTGGAGCGAGCTCGTTCGCCCTGAGCTTGTCGAAGGGCGTGGTGGCTGCTGAGGACTAGGTAACCCCGGACTTAAGTCCGGGGTTGCTATGGCAACCAGAGCGTGCCCCATTCTCGCCCATGGTTCGACAGGCTCACCACGAACGGGAGTTGCCGGGGTCCCAGACCTAGCTTGAAACATATGCCAGGTCGGCTGAGGGGCCTAACAAGGCGGCCGGCGCAGCACGCGCCGGCCGCCTTTCTTGTTGCGCGGGTTGCGCCGCTTGCGCCGCTCAGCCTCGGCTAGGCGGATGGCGCACTCGGGACGCCGTACTTTCGCTCGAGCTCGTAGACGTCCGGCAGGCCGAGCACCTCGGCCGCCTGCATGCGGGTCCCGTACCTGTCGGGGTTGACGCGGCCGGTCGACTTCAGCTCCGCCAGCGCGTCGTGGACCTGCTTGTAGATCAGCCATATGGTGCTGCCGCATATCATCAGCTTGAAGCACATCTTCGCGACCTCTTCGGTCGGCAACAGGTCGCCGTTGTACATGCGCGGCAGGCCTTCTAGGTCGGTGGCGTACCGCTGCAGGTCCTCGACGGTTCTGACGCCATCCACGAAGACCATGTCTGCCCCGGCGTCAACGTAGGTCCTACACCGTTCCACGGTGTCCTCCCAGCCGGTAACCGCGTATGCATCGCAGCGGGCGATGACGACGAAGTCGGGGTCGGTCCGCGCGTCTAGGGCAGCGTGAATCTTCTGGACCATCTCCTCGGGAGGGATTACCGCCTTCCCCTCGAAGAAGCCGCACTTCTTGGGAAAGACCTGGTCCTCTATATGGATGCCGGCAACGCCTGCGGCCTCGTACTCCCGCACGCTGCGCCGCACGTTCAGCGGGTTCCCGTAGCCAGTGTCCGAGTCGGCCACTAGCGGCACGTCGACCGCGCCGGTAATATACCGGGCGTTGGTCACCATCTCGGTCATGGTCAGCAGGCCGACATCCGGATAGCCCTTTTCGGCCGCGGTGCCCGAGCCGGTCATATAGACCGCCTCGAAGCCCACGGACTGTGCGATCTTGGCGTGGAACGCATTGAGGATGAACGGCGCGACGACCATCTGGCCGGAGTTCAGCATCTGGCGGAGCCTGGTAGTAGTTCTGATCACGATTTCACCCGTTCGAAAGAGATTGGCGTCTCACCGTACCATCGGGGCCTGGCGCCAGTCTAGTGCGTATATTGGCGGGCGGTCGCATCCTGCTATACTCGCCGATGTGGTGACACGAAAACTCACACACAGACTAATGACTTCGAAGGGAGCTAGGCAATGAGAACCGTCGACGTGATCTCGGAGATTCTCAAGCGCGAGGGGGTGCAGTACCTCAGCGCCTATCCCACGGCGCCGATAATAGAGGCGGCTGCTGCTGCCGGCATACGTCCGATCATCTGCCGCCAGGAGCGCGTCGGCGTCGGGATAGCAGACGGCTATACCCGCGTGACCAACGGCTCACCCCCCGGCGTGTTCGCCATGCAGTATGGGCCCGGTGCGGAGAACGGCTTCGCCGGCGTCGCCACCGCGTATTCAGACGGGGTGCCGATGCTCGTGCTGCCGCAAGGCCACATCGCGGCCCGCGCAGGCGTCTTCCCCAACTTTAGCTCGGTTCGCAGCTTCGAAACCGTCACCAAGTCTGTCGAGCAGGTGAGCGCGGGAGACCGGGTCGCCGACGTGATGCGCCGGGCCTTCGCTCGCCTCCGAATGGGACGCCCCGGGCCGGTGATGGTCGAGATACCGGCCGACGTCGCGCTGGATGACGTGGACATGGCGGTCCTGGAGTCCTACAGGCCGGTCAAAGCCACCGTCGCCGGGGCGAATGCTGACGACGTGATGAAGGCGGCGAAGGCGTTGGTCGGCGCGGACAACCCGATCATCCACGCCGGCCAGGGGGTGCTGTACGCGGAGGCCAGCGACGAGCTCACCGAGCTGGCTGAGCTCCTTCAGGTGCCGGTGATGACTACCATGGCAGGCAAGAGTGCCTTTCCCGAAAAGCACCCGCTGGCCCTCGGCAGCGGCGCGGCGGTCATGAACGGCGCCGTCTACCACTTCATGCGAAATGCGGACGTGGTGTTTGGCATAGGCACCAGCTTCACTAGGCATGGCATGACAGCCACGATACCGCCGGGCAAGGTGATCATCCACGCGACCAACGATCCCATCGACATCGGAAACTACTACGACGTCGACTACCCCATCATCGGTGACGCAAAGCTCGTGCTGCGACAGTTCATAGAGGCGTGCCGCGACCTGCTGGGAGGGCAGCGCCGCGACGGCGAGGCCGTCTCGGGCGAGATTGCGAGCGTCAAGCGCGAGTGGCTGGACCAGTGGATGCCCAAGCTGACCTCAGAGCAGGCCCCGATCACACCCTACCGGGTGATCTGGGAGTTCATGAACACCGTAGATCCTGCCGATGCCATCGTGACCCACGACTCCGGGAGCCCCCGCGACCAGATCATGCCCTTCTACGAGACGGACGGACCGCGAACCTACATCGGCTGGGGCAAATCCCACGGACTGGGGACGGGCCTCGGCCTGAACATCGGCGCCAAGCTCGCCGCGCCTGAAAAGTTCGTGGTCAACTTCATGGGAGACGCGGCCTTCGGCATGACGGGGCTCGACTTCGAGACGGCGGTACGGTGCGACATCCCCATCCTCACTGTGGTGTTCAACAACTTCACCATGGCCATCGAGACTACTGCGATGGCAACGTCCCATGAGCTGTATCGGACGCGGGATATAGGCGGCAACTACGCCGACATGGCCAGGGCGATGGGGGGCTGGTCGGAGCGTGTCCAGGACCCCGCCGAGATAGCACCGGCGCTGCTGCGGGCGAAAAGGGCCACCGAGGACGGTCGTGCCGCCCTCCTCGAGTTCATCACCTGCGAGGAGATCGACTTCTCACACAGGCGCGCCTTCGGGTAGGACTCAGTTGCCCCTGCCGGGTTCTGGGGACACCTTAGACCCCGGTCGGAAACCCCCGGTTTCCGGCACCTGTTTTGGGGTGTCCCCGAGAAACCTTCGAGGGCGGGTGGCTGGGAAAAGAGCGCTACCAGGTGTTGGTCTCGAGCCACTTGGCCCGCTCCATGACCTGGTCCACGATGTCGAGGCCTGCCTTCTCGCTCCAGGCGGCCAGCAGCTGCCTGGTGATTGGGCCGGGCGCCCCGTCGCCCACCGGCCGGTTGTCGGCCCGCCCAACGGGCAGCAGGCAGTGCGGCGTGCTGCATATCAGGGCCTCGTCGGCGGTGTACAGGTCGTAGGGCTGAAGGTCCTCCTCGGAGGTCGGTATGCCCAGCTGGTCGGCCAGCTCCAGTATCACCTGACGCGATATGCCCTGCAGAACGGCGCTGTCGCCCGGCGTCCGCAGGACGCCGTCGGTGACTATGAAGACATTGGCTCCGCTGGTCTCGCTGAGGTTGCCGTCCATGTCGAGCATCACCGGGAAGGCCAACGGGTCGACGTCGCAGGTCTCGAGCTCGGCCATGACCATGTTCAGCCGGCTGTAGTGCTTTACCTTAGGGTCCAGCTGGGAGGCCGAGTAGCTGCGGGCCTTGGGTATGACCACGTGGGCGCCTTCCTTGTGAATGGGGGCGTAGCGGTCGTAGTCGATGGGGTCGATCCAGACTGCGACGTTGGCAGTCATCGTATGGCTGGACTGCCCAAGCTCGCCCCGGGTGACGATCTGAGTGATCATGTAGTCGTCACCGGCCTCTTCGCGGATAGGCTCGTTGCGCTCTGCCACCTCCAGCGTGATCCGCTCGAACTCGTCGATGGTCAAGCCGGGATCGATGCGGACGTACTGGAGTGATCGGTACAGTCGATCCAGGTGATCGCGTAGCCTGAAGACCTTGCCGTCGAAGGTCCTGGACGTGTCGAAGACGACGTCGCCCACGCGAAAGCCCCTGTCCAGCATGCTGATCTTCGCCTCGTTCCTCAGAACGTACTCGCCGTTGAGCCAGATCTCGTAGTTCATTTTTTGTCCTCTCCTCTGCTGATGTGTTCGGTCGCGATAGGCCTGTGCTATCCCGCCTCGCCCTTCAGGAAGGGCAGTACGGCACCGGCGAAAGCGTCCGGGTCCTCGATCTGCGGGACGTGGCCAAGCCCAGGCAAGACTACCTTGGTGGCCCTCGGGATGTTGTAGCGCAGGACCTCCTCGCCTTCCCTGAGCCCGTCATGCTCGCCGTAGAGAACCTGTGTGCTCGCCTGAATGCTGGGTAGCCGAGCCACCAGGTCGTACCAGGCCAGGGCCTCCATGGTCTTTCGGACCCAGAGGCCGGCCTGCGCCCTGGTCTCGTTGTTCTTGTCCAGCCACTCCTGCTGGGGGTTCACGAACGTCGGCAGCATCTTGAGGTCGTCGATCGTTCGGGTGCGAGGCATCCCCGTTTCGTCGTAGTTGGCCTCGTCTGCCTTCAGGAAGTCCGCGGCGCCAAGTGGGTTCCACACCGGCGCGCCTACCAGCACCAGGCGATCGACTCTGTGGGGGTAGGTCGCGGCCACTGCCGTGCCCAGCGCTCCGCCCACGGAGTTGCCAACGACGTGCGCCCGCGCGATCCCCAGCGACTTCATGGCCTGGGCCACCGAGGCGGCGAAATCGAGCATCGAGAAGGCTCCGGATGGCTTGTCGGAGAAGCCATGGCCAAGCATGTCCAGGGCGTAGCAGGTGAAGTGCCGGCCCAGGGGGCCCATGACCCTGTGCCACGCCCAGGTCGAGAAGCCGAGGGGGTGAAACAGTAGCACGGGCGGTCCGGCTCCGGACTTGACGTAGTGTACGCGTCCGCCCTCTACTGCGACGAACTCCCCGGTTGCAGTGCCGACGGTCATCGTGCCTCCTCAGCTATCGAAGCTATCCGGGATATCCAGGGCGCCGTCACGAAGACTCGATCTCGGGGTGCGTCGAGATGAACTGCGACGACTTGTTCGGGTCCACGCCCTCGGCGCGGACCTCGACGCCCGCCGCCTCCTCAACGAGCCGGAAGCTGACGCTGCTGTCCATGTCCCCCCAGCCACGATTCATCGCCTCTATGGCGAACTGCTCCGACAGGTTGGCCAGTGGCATCGGGACATTGAACTCCTTTGCCAGCTCGGTGGCCAAGCCGATGTCCTTTCGTGCCAGCGCTAGGGCGAAGTTGGGCTCGTAATTGCCGGGGAACACCGTCCTGGGCACCCGCTCGTGCAGGCTGTTCATACGGCCTATCGCCCCCCGTCGCACGCACTCCCAAAGTGCCTTCGGCTCGACGCCTGCTTTCACACCCAGCACGAGCCCCTCGGCTATGGCCAGGGAGATGCTGTGGCCTATCATGTTGTGCACGAGCTTGGCGATGCTGCCCGCGCCGATCTCGCCCGCGTAGAATACCTTGTCGCCGAAGGAGTCGAGCACCGGCTTCACGCGATCGAACACCTCCTTGTCGCCCCCGACCATGATCGCGAGATTACCCGTGGCAGCGCCGGACTTGCCGCCGCTCACCGGGGCGTCGAGGACGTGGGCTCCTTTTTGCCGGAACTTCGGCTCGATTTGCCGGATGAGGGTCGGGCGGCTGGTCGAGAGCTCCACGTACACGCTCCCCTCCCTTATGCCCTCCAGCACCCCTTCTTTACCCGTGGCGACGAGGTCCACCTCCTTCGGGCCCGGCAACGACGAGAACGTCACGTCGCTGAGCCTCGCGACCTCGGCGGGCGAGCTGGCGAGCCTCGCGCCCCTCTCCAGGAACGGCTTCGTGACCTCCTCCCTGAGGTCGTGGACCACCATGGGGTAGCCCGCCTTCTGGAGGTTGCCGGCCATGCCCTCGCCCATGTTGCCCAGTCCGATGAAGCCCACAGTCTCCATGTCGTCTCTCCTCCAGATGGTGCGCGCTGCCCGTGCTCGTGGCTGGCCTGTCGTCCGCCGGGACTAGGGAATTGTAGTGGCGAGGCCGGGCAGCGTCAATCAGCGGGTCGCGGCCCGCTGGGCCTGTCTTCTAATGGGGTCGGCCTTCTGCTACCATGTCTGGCGATTTGACCGGGCCTGCACTCTCTAACCGGTTGCCTCCCCGTATAGCCCGGTCGAAGAAAAGCCACCCCAAGTAAGGAGAAAGCCCATGAATGTTGGCGTCTTCTTTGCTCCACCGGCGTACAAGGTCGACCCCGCCGCTTTCGCCAGGAAGGCTGAGGAGCTGGGATTCGAATCCATCTGGTACGCCGAGCACCCCATCCTGCCGGTGCACAGCGCGAGCCCGTTCCCCGGAACGCCGGACGGCGTCATTCCCGAGAGCTACGCCCACTTCGCCGATCCCTTCATCGCCCTGGCGCTAGCCTCCAGCGTGACCAGCACCATCAAGCTAGGCACGAGCATCGTACTGCTGCCGGAGCGCAACCCGCTTCTCCTCGCCAAAGAGATCTCCTGTCTGGACCTGTTCAGCGGCGGGCGCTTCCTGTTCGGAATCGGCACGGGTTGGCATCGGGAGGAGACGGAGATCATGGGCGGCGACTTCGATCACCGCTGGACCCAGGCCCGAGAGGCCATCCAGGTGATGAAGGAGCTCTGGACCAAGAACGAGGCCGAGTTCCACGGTCGCTACTACGACTTCCCGCCGGTCAAGTCCTACCCCAAACCGGCTCAGAAGCCGCACCCGCCGGTCATCCTGGGCGGCAAGGCGAAGAACGTGCTCAAGCGGGTCGTGTCGTGGGGGGACGGCTGGCTTCCCAATCGCGTCGATCCGCCCGAGATCGAGGAGAGCAGGGCCAGCCTCGACAAGCTCGCGAAGGAGGCTGGGCGCGATCCCTCCTCTATCTCGGTCAGTCCCTTCCAGCAGCCAGGCGACCTCGACCGCATCAGAGCATTTCACGACGCGGGAGCCGATCGTGTCGTGGTCAGCCTGGACAGTCCTACCAGTGATAGCCAGCTGGCGGCCGAGCTGGAGAGGCTGGCTGACGCCGTTTTGAGGTAGCCGACGGGGTCTGAGCACGCCGACGGGAGCAAAGGTATGCTCGAGACGGCAACTTGTGCCGGCCCGTAGTTGCCTGTAATATGGGGCTCCGCGGCAGTGTGAGCTTCCGAGCGTAGGTACATCAAGCACCGGAGGAATTCATCATGGCTGACAAGAGGACCATCCTGGTGGGTTGCGTGGGCCAAGGCGTAATGCGCAGCGCCGACGACGGCGAGAGCTGGAGGCGGATCGGGGTCGACAACGGGCTTCACCCCGACGCGATGGTGCGAACCCTGGTCAACCATCCGAGCAAGCCCGAGGTGGTATTCGCGGGCACCGAGCTTGGTCTCTATCGCAGCGGCGATGCCGGCGACCACTGGACGAAGACCGAGTCGCCACTTGACGACCACTGCGTCTGGGCTATGGCTGTCAACCCGTCGGACCGCAAGGTCATGTTCGCTGGCACGGGCACCCCGAACCCGGCGAGGATCTTTCGGTCCACCGACGGCGGCGCCACCTGGGAGAAGCGTCCCATGGAGGTCGCCGACACCTGCGTCAACGTGGGCGTCCCCCGGGTGACCGGCATTGCCGTCGACCCCGTCGATGGCAAGGATATCTGGGTCGGCATCGAGGTGGACGGGACCCGGCGTAGCACCGACGGCGGAGAGACCTGGCAAACGCTGAACGGTGGAATCGACAACCCGGACGTCCACAACGTCGTGGTGGCGGCCGGTCCCCCCAAGACGAACTTCATCGTGGTCAACGACGAGGTGTACACAAGCACCGACAATGGGACGACGTGGAATGCCGTGGGCCTCAAGAAACTGTTCGGCATGAACTACCCGCGGGGCATCATGGTGCATCCCGCGGATCCCCGGCTTGTGTTCCTGACCCTCGGCGACTTCACTCCGGGACAAACAGGGACGGTGGTCCGGTCGAAGGATGCGGGCAAGACGTGGGAAGCCCTGTCCATGCCGGTGCAGCCCAACACGGCGATGTGGGTGGTCAACGCGCAGCCCTTCGACCCGGACGTCGTGCTGGCTGGGAGCCGATACGGATACCTGTATCGCAGCGACGACCGTGGCGACTCCTGGACCAAGGTGTGGCGCGAGTTCAGCGAGATCTCGGCCGTGATGTGGATCCCCAGCTAAGGCATGGCGGATGTCACGGCTGGGCCTTGGCCGCTTGAGCCTGGCCGGGGCTGCGACGACGCCACGTAACAGGGGTAGACCGGTCTCGGCGTTGACCCCGCCTGCTTGGAAACCGTGCCGGTAACCACTCGGCCCGCTAGGCTGATAAGACCCCTCGAGCCGACGGCGAGAGGAATTCGCTCGATCGTCGATACACGAGGGCGTCTCGCCCTTGGGGTGGCAGTGGCTGCTGTCTCTGTCGTTGCGATGCTAGCCTGCGCCGACCGGGACGTACCGGCAGTGCTTGTTGAGACGCCGACCGCAACTATCGTTGCGGAAACCCCGACCTCGGCTACCGTGCCACCGACGCAGACTCCGGTGCCGGCTCAGCCGAAGTCGGACCCGCCGACGTCCGTGCCGACGCCGGGGTCTGGGCCGATACCGCCAACCCCGACAGCGCCGCCTCAGGCGTCACAGTCAGCGCAGGAAGTAGACCTCGGCCCCGAGTTCCAGTCGCTCGACGCGCTTACGCAGCAGATCCGAGGCCTGGAAGCGATGCGTCCGGTGAAGAAGAGGGTCATCGACCGAGAGCAGCTACGCGTCGAGCTGCTCGAAGAGCTCGAGGAGGACCGTAAGCTCATCGAGCGGGGCCAGCTACTGCTGTCGACTCTCGGGGTGATCGAGGACGACGACGATCTCTTCGAGATCCTGATGGGCCTGTACGGCGGTGGTGTACTGGGCTTCTACGACTCTGAAGAGGAGGAGTTCACCATCGTCCAGAGCGACGAGGAGCGCCGGGTCACCGACCTGACTACGTACGTTCACGAGTTCGTGCACAACCTGCAGCAGCAGCACTTCGACATTCACGCGCTGGCCGAGGAGCGGGAGGAGAACACCGACATGGGCTTCGCGCTGAGGGCCCTGATCGAGGGCGATGCGAGGCTTGCTCAGGCCGCCTATATAGCCGGCTTCCTCGACGACGAGCAGCGTCGCAGCCTGGTGCAGGAGAGCAGAAGCTTCGACCGGAGCTTCCTCGCTGGTGTGCCCGAGGTCATCCTTGAGCAGTTCTGGTTCCCGTATGTCGACGGCGCGGATTTCGTGGAGCAGGTGTTCGACGCTGGAGGTAGGGCGGCGGTCGACGCCGCTTTCACCGACCCGCCGGTCTCGACCGAGCAGGTCCTGCACCCGGAGAAGTATCTGGCGGGTGAAGTGGCGTCGAGGGTGGCCCTGCCCAACGTGGCCGCCGCGCTGGGCGATGAGTGGACGGAGCTTTTCCAGGACACGGTCGGTGAGTTCCTCATACGGCTGATCCTCGATCTGGAGCTCTCCAGCACGCGGGCTTCCACGGCGGCAGCCGGCTGGGGCGGGGACTCAATCGCCCTTCACTCGGACACGACAGGTCGCGTACTGGCGGTCTGGGTTATCGCCTGGGACGACGACAACGAAGCCCAGGAGTTCGCCGACGCCTTCGTGTCCCACGTCGAACGGCGGTCGGAAGAGACCTGGCGGGGAGTCGATGGCGACCCGGATATTCGGACGATCGCCAGCGGTGATCAGGCCGTCGCCCTGCGGGTCGCGGGCGACGAGACTGTGATCGTCTATGCTCCGGACCATGACCTCTCGGTCGAAGCTCTGCGGGCGGCTGGCTCGCAGACGCGTAACGCGGTCCCTGAGTCCGGCGCCGTCGCGCTGCTGCCCCCTGGCGGACGAGCTTCTGCTCCCTTGTAGACTTACAGGTTCGCATGTTTGGTAGCCGTTGAGCTAATGCGTCGCAAGCGCCGCGTGAATATGATGGAGGTTAAGTAGGTATGCCCGAGCGAGTCACCTTTTACAGCGATGGGATCGAGCTGGTCGGCTACGTGTACCGGCCCGAGGGTGTCGCGTCTGGCGAAAAACGGGGCGGCATCCTGGTGTGCCACGGCTTCGGCGCTCACCAGGAGCGGTACCTGCCCGAGATCGCCAGCCGTCTGGCCCAGCACGGCTACGTGGCCATGACCTTTGACTACAGGGGCTTCGGGGAGAGCGACGGGCCTAAGTGGAGGCTCATCCCTCCCGAGCAGGTCGTAGACATACGCAACGCCCTCACGTTCCTCCAGATCCAGGACGGCGTGGACCCGGACAGCGTGGGCCTCTATGGCACGAGCTATGGCGGGGCCAACGTCGTCAACGCCGCGGCGATCGACAAGCGTGTGAAATGCACCGTCAGCGTGGTGGGCGTCGGCGACGGCGAGCGTTGGATGCGTGGACTGCGTCGCAGCTACGAGTGGGTTCAGTTCAAGAAGGAGCTGGAGGAGGACTGGAGGCAACGGGTGCTGACCGGCGAGTCCAGAATGGTGGACCGGCTGGACCTGATGCTGACGGACCCCGATACCAGGGTCGAGACGCAGAAGATCTACAAGCAGTTCCCAATGTCGGCCACGCACCTGCCGATGGAGACCGGCCAGGCGGTTCTCGACAACCACCCCGAGGAGGCCGTTCACAGGATCTCTCCCAGGCCGGTCCTGTTCATCATCGCCGAGAACGACGTGCTGGTCCCTCCCGAGCTAACGCGAGAGGTGTATGACCGGGCGCTGGAGCCCAAGAAGTGGGTCGTGATTCGCGGCGCGGGCCACTTCGAGGTCTACTACGACCCAGCGCTTGGTGAGGTCATAGCCGAGACCAACGACTGGTTCCAGAAGTACATGCCGGCGAATCCTGCGGGCTAGGAATCTGGGGGGGCGTGGTCTCCCGGATCGCTCAATGGGCTGGTGGTATGGCCCTGGGCCTCGGGACTGCGTACCGGGGTGGGCTGGAGGGACCAACGATCTCGCGTGGTCCTGCGTGAAAGAGTGTTTGTGGCTAAACCCTAACCGCTGGGGGCCGCAGCCTCCTCGGCGGAACGGACCGGCGTGTTGGTCGCCGGGTCGACCTCGAAGGGCCCGGGGATCTCCAGCTCGTCTGCCATCTCTCGGACTGCCGGTAACACCTCTTCGCCCATCAGCCTGAGGCTCCGCATCTGGTCTTCATGGGTCATCGCCCCGTCGCCGTCCCAGAAGAAAACCGTGCCGGGTCGCAGGTATTCGAGCACATGCCGAATCTTGGGCAGCACGCTCTTGGGCGTGCCCGTGATTATGCTATAGTCGGCCACCTGCTCCTCGTAGGGTCTGGCGCTGTAGCCGCCGATCCCACCGCGGGCCGCCGTGGCCACGGCCTGCGTAGGCAGCACCCGCTTTCTCGACGTCAGCCCGGGTAGTGAGGCCAGCGCGTGGTTGGCGGTTCCCTCGTTTCCTGCGAGGAAGGGGTTGCTCGGACCCTGTACGAACTTACGGCCCACCTCGTCTGCGAGCTCCTCTGTCTCGTCCACGTGGACCTTCCACAGGTAGCCTAAGTTCTGCGGGCCGGCCTCGTAGCCCTGCTCCACAGCCGTTTCCTTGTATAGCTGGAACGCCTCCAGCGTCGGACCCATCTGAGTGGCCAGCATTATGTAGGGGATGCGCTTTTCGGCTGCCCACACCAGCGAGTCGCGGCTGACGACGCCGGGCAGCCAGATCGGCGGATGTGGCTTCTGGTAGGGCTTCACCCACGGGTTCACGTAGCGGTAGTTGTAATGCTTGCCCTCCCAGCGGAAGGGGCCCGGCTCCGTCCAGGCTTTCACGATGAACTCGTGAGCCTCCTGGAAGCGCTCCCAGTTGTCGGGCGGAGCTACGTTATGGGCCACGCTCTCGCGGGCGGTGCCTCGGACCCAGCCTGAGACCAGGCGGCCGTGGGAGATCATGTCGATCATCGCCAGCTGCTCGACCAGCCACAGCGGATCGTCCCAGATGGGGATGATGTTGCCCAGCAGGACGATCTTGGCCTTGTTGGTTATGCGCGCAAGGATGGCGGCCTCGACGTTCATGGCGCCGCCCATGCAGAAGGGGGTGCTGTGGTGCTCGTTGAGCATTAGGCCGTCGAAGCCCATCTCCTCTGCGTAAACGCGCTCGTCGATGTAGCGGTTGTAGAGGCTGGAGCCCAGCTTGGCGTCGTATATGCCGTTGCTGAGGTCCAGGTCCTTTATGGCCAGGCCGGTGGAGCCGAAGTAGCCGGACTTGGGGTCCTGGTAGGGTCTTTCACTGAAGAGGCCTATGAACATTGTCTCCTTGTCCTCCGGCCGTGCCTGGAGGCTTTCGGTGCGGCTTGCTCAGGCAAGTCTCTTTGCGGCCGGTCGGCGAGAGCTATGCCCACCCGGTCCGGGTGGGAACGGCAGGCTATTCGGTACCTGACCGCTAGCTGCCCGAGAAGAAGCCCTTCACCAGCTTTGTGAACTCGTCGGTCTTCTCAAGCTCGGGTCTGTGGCCGCAGTCGTCGATCAATGCGAGGCGTGACCCAGGTATCGAGTCGCGGTAGACATCGCCCGCGCTCACCGGGATGATCGGGTCCTGCTTGCCCCAGACGATGAGCGTGGACAAGCTCCTCAGCCTGCCCAGCAGGTGCGGCAGCCCCGGATAGTGCATGTAGGGCTTCCAGCTGAGGCGGCAGGACTCCTCGCGGGCGACCTCCCAGGCCTCTGTCTGTTCCGGAGTTGCCTCGTCGGGGCACACCGCCTGGAACTCGGGGGTGTTGGAGGGATCGAGAATCCCCGTGGTGATGTACTCCTTTGCGACCACAAGAAACATGTCGAGGATCTCGCCGGTAGGAGGCTTTATCCCGGCGGGAGCGACCAGCGCCAGCTTGTTGAATGTATGGGGGCACATCGACGCCATCTCGGCGGCCAGCCATCCACCGAGCGAGAAAGCCAGCACGTTCAGTTTGTCGAGTCCCAGCTCGTCCAGGGCCCGGACGTACCAGCCGGCCATGTCCCGCATGTTCATGATCCAACTCAGAGGCGCCGTTTCCCCGTAGCCCGGATGCGAGGGAATGTACACGGTGTAGTTCTGGGCCAGCGATTCCTGGTAGTTAAGCCACCCATGATGTCCGATCTCGTCGTGGAGGATCAACAGCGGGTCGCCGCTCCCCCCCTTGACCATTTCCAGCGTGGTTCCGGCGACCTTCACCGTCTCCTTGGTCCAGGTCTGAGAAGCCGTCGTCATCGCGTCACTTCCTCCTCGTGCAATCCTGGTCGATGTCATGTTGCGCGGTTGCAAATGTTATAACAAGCCAACGTTTCTGTAAACACGGACGACGCCGGAGCGGCGTCGGGATCACGTCTACGGATTGCCCTTGGCGTAGCGGGCGTGTATCCTGTTTTTAGGCGCCGGTTGCGTCGCCTGTGTGGATAGCGATGCTCCCTGACTCGTCTGCGACGTGAGGTGGCGGCCGGCCCCCAGGCGGGCCGGCTCGAAGGAGGCACAGATTGGTCCGAGCCTATGTACTGATCGAAATGACGGCGGGACGTTCCACAGCGCTGACAGAAGCCCTGCGGCGCAGCGACGCGGTGAAGGACGTGGACCGGGCTACCGGGCCCTATGACGTCATAGCCGTCCTGGAGGCTGGCGACGTCAACGAGATCAGCAACATCGTAGCCGAAGAGATCCACACGGTTCCCGGCGTAATGCGCACGACGACCTGCGTCGCTCTAGAGTAGGCCTCAACGAGGCCTCAGGCCGGCCATACGGTAGATCGTCCCCATGTCCAGGCTGGCACGAACGTGTTCGGCCAGCCTGTCGTACTCCGACGACTGCGAGAAGTGGTCCTCACCGAAGGGCACATCGACCCCCTTGCGCGCGGCGACAGATCGCAGGAGAGAACGGCGCAGTTCTGCCTCGTGGAACAGGCCATGTATGTAGGTGCCGAGGACCCACCCGCTCCTGCTCTGGCAGCCGTCCTCGACGCTGGCGGTCTCTCCGGACCGACTCGTCACCAGGAATGGTGATTCGGCGTCGGAGACCGTCGTAGTCACTCCCGTGTGGATCTCGTAGCCTTCGAATGGTGTGCGGACGGCGTCTTGCAGCAGGCCGTGACCACTCTGAACCCGAGCGACCACCCGGTGGGTCGTTTTGCGGCCCGAAAACCTCGTGACTGCGGGAAGCAACCCCAGGCCGTCCATAGACTCATGGCTAGAGTCGACGCGGTCCGGGTCGAGCAGGGTTTGGCCCAACATCTGGTATCCGCCGCAGATGCCGATAACCCCGGTACCCCGGTCGGCCAGCTCGACGAGGCGTTTGGCCAGGCCAGCCTTACGCAGGTGGTCGAGGTCGTCCGCGGTTGTCTTGGTGCCGGGCAGAATCACCAGGTCCGGCGTGCCGAGCTGATCCAGCGAACGAACGTAGCGCAGGCCGACGTATTCCTCACGTCTGATGGGGTCGAAGTCGTCGAAGTTGGCGATGTGGGGCAACGCGATGACCGCCACGTCGATGAGAGCTGTAGAAGGAGCGGACCCGGTGGTGTTGCCCTCCGCGGGCGAATCCTCTTCGGGTACGTATATGTCTTTCAGGTAGGGCACCACGCCGAGCACTGGCACGCCGGTCAGCTCCTCCAGTTGGCGTAAGCCCGGCTCGAGTATCGAGATGTCGCCCCGAAACTTGTTGATGATCACCCCCTTGACCAGCTCTCGCTCCTCCGCCGGCAGCAGCTCGAGGGTGCCGTAGATCGAGGCGAAGACGCCGCCCTTGTCGATGTCGCCCACAAGCAGGACGGGCGCCCCGGTGTGCAGAGCCACCTCCATGTTAACGATGTCGCCCTGCCTGAGGTTGATCTCGGCAGGGCTCCCCGCGCCCTCGATCACCACCGCCTCGAAATCGCCCATCAGGTCTTCGAGGGACTGGACGACGACCTCCCATAGGTCATCCTTGCGTCGGTTGAAATGTCGCGATTCGATATGCCCGACGGCGCGTCCCAAGACCACAAGCTGCGATCGGTGGTCGGACTCGGGCTTGAGCAGGATGGGATTCATGGCGGTGGTCGGCAGGACGCCGGCAGCCTCAGCCTGAACCGCCTGCGCCCGGCCGATCTCTCCGCCGTCGGGCGTTACCGCTGAGTTCAAGGACATGTTCTGGGCCTTGAACGGGGCTACTTCGTAGCCGTCCTGCTTCAGGATCCGACAGAACGCGGTGGCAAGCAGGCTCTTGCCCACTGAAGACCCGGTGCCCTGGATCATGATGGGCTTCGCCTTCACGTCCGAGACTTGTTGGCCATTGGATTCGCTACGCCGTCCCGTCGCCGTGGCCGGGCTCGTAGCCCGAGCACCGCATCACAGGCGTCTTCGGATACTTAGGAAAGCGGGGGTCGAGTGCGTGTCTCCCGCACAGGGTGAAGCGGGACCCTTTGCCGCTGGCGACGACCTTCGCCCAGGTGCAATCGTCGCACAGGCCGACCGGGATCGGAGCTTTGCCGATGCGACTGGTCCCCCGGCCGGCGGCGTCGGTCAAGGCAGGTCGGTTCCATCCCGCGTCGTGGCGACGCCTTGGGAGATCGGAAGGACCACTGGGGTGCCGCCCTGTGGGTGAGGCATGATGAACACGTCGGCGTCGTAGACATCCTTGATAGCCGCCTTCGTAAGAACCTCGCCGGGGTGTCCGTCGGCGTAGGCGCTTCCCTCCGAGAGCATCACAAGACGGTCGCAGTACTGTGCGGCCAGGGTGAGATCGTGCATGGCAACGAGCACCGCACCTCCCTTCTGCGCCTGGACGTCGCGGACGAGGTCCATGATGGCGGTCTGGTGAGCCAGGTCCAGGTCCGAAGTCGGCTCGTCGAGGAGCATGAGCGGTGCCTCCTGGGCCAGTGCCATGGCCACCTGTGCTCGCTGCCGCTCTCCTCCAGACAGGCTTCCCACGGTCCTGTCGGCGAGGTCGACGGTCTTAGTCAGCTCCATTGCCCGGGTGGCGATCTCGACGTCCCGGCGCCCCTCCCACTGCAGCAGCTTCAGGTGTGGGTTCCTCCCCATCAATACGACGTCGGCGACCCTGAAGCTCGGCGGTAGCTGAGGACCCTGAGGAACCACCGAGACCGCTCTGGCCCGCTCGGCGGAGGAGAGGGTCGAAAGGTCCGACCCACCCAAGTGGATGCGGCCCTGCAAAGGTCTGAGCACCCCGCTGACTAGCTTGAGCAACGTGGTCTTGCCCGCTCCGTTTGGCCCAACGATGCCGACCAACTCGCTCTCTCGGGCCTCCAGGCTGAGGCCGCGGAGGACCGGTTGGTCGGCGTAGGAGAAGTGGAGGTCCTCTACTATCAGCATCGCAGTCCTACATCGGCCTGTACCTGGCGCGCCGCAACAGGTACAGGAAGAATGGGGCTCCGCAGAAGGCCGTGACGACCCCGACCGGTAGCTCCCCCGGGCTGACGACGGTCCTCGCCACCAGGTCGGCCAGGATGAGGAACGCAGCGCCCATGATCGAGGCCATGGGCAGCAGGAAGCGATAGTCGCTTCCCCAGATCAGGCGAACGGCATGCGGCGCAACGATGCCTACGAAACCGATCAGACCGCTGACAGATACAGCCGCTGCCGTCCCCAGCGTCGCTGCAGCGATGAGCACTATCTTCGTGCGCTCCACGTTCACGCCAAGCTGCTGCGCGTGCTCTTCGCCGAGATGCAGCACGTTCAAAATCCTGCTGTAGGCCAGCACGACCACCAGGCTGGGCACCAGGTACGGCAGGATCATGACGCTGTGCTTCCACTGCGAGGTTATGAATCCGCCGAGGAGCCAGCTTAGTACGGGACGAAGATCGGGGTCGCTGCGTATCATGATCAGGCCGGTGACGGCGCTGGTCAAAGAGCCAATGGCCACTCCGGCAAGGATGAGCGTTACAAGGGGCGTTCCGCCGGCCTGTCGCGCGATCAGGTAAGCGGCCGCCACGGCGATGATGGCGCCGACAAATGCCGCGATCGGCACCAGGCTGACGCCGGCGAAGTAGAGCGGGACGCCCGTGAGCAACACGATGGTCGCTCCCAGTCCGGCGCCCGATGTTGCGCCGATGAGCGACGGCGCGGCCAAGGGGTTGCGGAACAATCCCTGGTAGGTCGAGCCGGACATCGCCAGTGCCGCGCCTACGAGGGCGGCAAGGGCGATTCGGGGCAGCCTCAGCTTCCAGAGGATGACATTCCATTCGTCGGGCCATGTAGGGGCGAAGTCAATCAGCGGGAGCCTGTCGAGCAGGATCGCGGCAACTGTGAAGGGCGGCATCTTTACCGACCCCTGGCTCGATGCCACGACGGCGATCACAACAAGGACCGCCAGACCGGCGGCCAGCCGCCACCAGGGATACGCCAGCAAGAGGCTTCGCTGCACCCGGCCACGCTCGACGGTGCCGCTCCGGGATGAGGACTCCCCAATCAGAGGGATGCTTCGGTAGGACGGCAGTCTTATCAATTCAGCTGCTTCGCTACGGGAATAGCTCGGGGTACACGGCGCGCGCGAGCTCTTCTATGCCCTCAACGAACCTGGGCCCGTCTATGCTGAGCAGGTCCTCTGTCGGAAGGATCTTACCAGTCTTCACGGCGGAGACCTCGCTGTAGGCCGGGTTGTCGGTGAAGAAGGCGGCGTCGAACGTGAAGATTATGTCCGGGTCCCTGGCGACCAGGAGCTCGGGGCTGAACTGCTCGAAGCCCGAGACGTCGAAGGCTATGTTCTGAAGCTTGAGTAGGTCGAGGACCTCACCGATGAGCGTATCCGGGCCGGGAGTGAAGAGCTGGAACGTATCCCAGAAGACCGACGGGCCGTCGGTCTGCGACAGAAGAGTGCTCTCGATCGCCGCCACGCGGTCATCGAAGTCACCTGCCACAGCCTCCGCGCTACCCTCGGCGTCAAGGAGCTCGCCCCACACGCGGAATCGGTCCGTCATCTGACGAAAATCGTCGTTTAGCGTCTGCAGGTAGAGGACCTTCAGCCCCGCTGCCTCGAGCTGGTCGTTGAACGTCGGAAAGAAAATGTACACGAGGTCGGGGGCCAGCGCCACGGTGGCCTCAACGTCAATACTGAAGGCGCCTCCCAGCTTGGGGACGTCGGCTACCTCGGGTGGAAAGAAAACGAAGCTATGGGTTCCAACGACTCTGTCACCCTCGCCGATGGCGAACAGAGTCTCAACGGCGGAGGCATCGTAGGCGACTATGCGCTCCGGCGCCGAGTCGAAGACCACGTCGTTTCCGTTGCTGTCGACGATGGTCAGCGGGTACCTGGGCACAGGTGTCGGGGTGGGCGTGGGAGTGGGTGTGGCGGTCGGCCTCGGTCTGCTTCTCCTCTTCTTCCTGGGCGTAGGCGTAGGCGTCGCCGTAGGTTCAGGTGTCGGGGTCATAGTGGGCGTCGGGCTTTGGGTCGGAGTGGCGGTTGGGGTCGGAGTGGCGGTTGGCACGGGGGTTGGCGACGGTATCGGCGTCGGAGTCGCCGTTGGCTTGGGCGTGGGAGCCGGCGTTGGCGTCGGCTCGGCCGTCGGTGTTGCCCGTAGTAGCGCCACCCGCTTTTCGGGCTCCGACTCGATCAGGATCGCAAAGACGCTCAGCGACTCTACCGTGGCGACCAGCGTCATGCTGTCCAGGTCGACGGTGGTCGGCAGCTTTGTCCAGCGTCCGTCGCTGCTGTGCTGCAGCGTGATCCGGGCCGGGTCGCCCTCGGCCACCTCGAGGTCGTCGCTGGTGAGGGACACCACCATCTCGATGGCGCCCGGCAGTGAGAGGCGCGGCAGCCTGGTGCCGTCCGGATCGAAAGGTGTGAGGTCGAAGCGCACCTCTCCGGCGACGAAGCCGTCTGGCAGCGACGGCAGGTCTGCGAGAGCCAGGGGGGCGTAGACGAGGACCGTCGGATCCGCGACCGTGCCGGGCTGCAGCGAGACGGTTACGCTGCCGTCCAGCGACGCGAATATCGAAGGTTCCGAGGGGATGACAATCTGCTGGACGGCGTTCGGCGCCATAGAAATGGGCAGTGCTGTAGCCGTCGGTGTCGGCGCGGGCGTGCTGGTGGGCAAGGGCGTGGGCGAATCAGTAGGCGGCGGCGTCGTCGCCACGGGTGCGGCCGTCGGGCGCGGGGTCGCTGGGGGTGGCGCCTCAGTACAGGCCGCTGCCAGCAGCAGCGATAGGCAAAGGACGGACAGGTATCCAAGGGCTCTCATCTGTTCCTCCTCATGCTCCTTCGAGGAGGAACGCGCGGGCCGGCCCGATTAGCCAAGTCGCGCCGGGCTGGCCACGACGCCACGCGACTGCTCTCAGGACCGAGCGCGCTCGGGGGTCGTCGAGCACCTGTCGCAACAGAACAGCCCTGCTCCGTGGGGCAGGGCTGAGTGTTAGTGACCATGCCGGTTCCCTTCGTCGAAGGCCTAACATGCAGACGGGGCAGTGGACCGGGCTTGTCCCGGATTCTCTCCGGGACCTACCGTTGCGGGACAGCGCCGGACTTTGACCGGCTTCCTCTTTTAAGCCTTTGCAGGCACCTGCGTCTGATATTTGGTTGTTGTGGCTGGCTCGCGCCAGCCCCCCGGCATGTAACACGATATCAGCCGCCTTGTCAACGCGGTGGCAGACGGCGAATTGACTTTCATAGTGACACTAATCATACTTAGTGTCACTATGAAGACTCTAAGGTACCTTTCCTGCCCTGTGTGTGACTACTCCATGTCCCAGGATGCGCTGTCCAAACGCAAGGTGGGGAGGTTCAGGGCCGACGTTCGTCTCTGCCAGGGCCGTAAGGGCCTGCCCCACGTGGCCTACGACGATCTGACGGCCTCGGAGAAGGACATCGTAAAGCGCAGGCTCCTTATGGCGGTTCAGGCGGCCCTCGACGAGGGCATCATAGCCTACGAAGACCTTACCTACCGGGCGCCGCGCAGCGAGGCTTCGAGAGAGCAGCTTCCCATGCCTATGGTAGTCGCCTCCTCGGAGGCGCTGGTCGCTCTGTAGGTGGCCTCGAAGTGGATAACTGTTCGCGTTTCCGAACAAATGTACCGGCTAATGTTTGAGAATCTTGCCAAAAACTGATAAGATATCCATAGCGACCGGTTGAGTCGGGCAGGTGGGTGCATTTCACTCAGAGCGTGGAGCCCACCGGCTAAAACGCCAATGAGCTATCCATCTTCAGCGCCCCGACAATCGTTGCGAGACCCATACCAATAACCGGTCACCTAGGCGACCAGGAGCAGTGCATGGCAATCGAGGAAAGCAACGTGGCCACCGAGTTTTACACGGCCGCCGACATCCAGGTGCTCGGTGGGATGGAGGCGGTTCGCCGCCGGCCGGGGATGTTTATCGGCAGCACGGATCAACGTGGCTTGCATCACCTGATCTACGAGATCGTCGACAACAGCGTTGACGAGTTCATGGCGGGCCAGAGCTCTCGAATCGACATACGCATGTTCAGCGACGGCTCCGTCACGATCGCAGACGACGGGCGCGGGATCCCCGTGGACATCCATCCCGCGACGGGCATATCCGCCGTCGAGACGGTCATGACCACCCTTCATGCCGGAGGCAAGTTCGGCGGAAAGGCGTACACCGTCTCCGGGGGCCTCCACGGCGTCGGCGCCTCCGTTGTAAACGCCCTTTCTACCAGTATGACGGTCGAGGTCTATCGCGACGGCAAGGTCTATCGCCAGGAGTTTGCCCGCGGTGATCGAGCGACGGACCTGACTTCAAGAAAAGCCGACCCCACTGACGTGGATAAGACCGGCACCGTGGTCACCTTCCTTCCCGACGCCGAGATTTTCCAGGAGGTCGCGTACGACTACGACGTTCTCTCCCAGCGCTTCAAGGAGATGGCCTACCTGAACAAGGGCCTCGAGATAAACTTCCGGAGCGACTGGCACATCGAGCTATGGCCTAACAACCAGGTGTCTTACTACTTTGACGGCGGCATATCGAGCTTCGTTCGCAGCCTGAACCAGAGTCGCGAGGTGCTCCACAAGGACCCGATATACGTGGAGCGACAGGTGGACGGCACCATTGTCGAGGCGGCTCTGCAGTACAACGACAGCTTCAGCGAGTTCGTCTACTCGTTCGCCAACTGCATCAACACCGTGGACGGCGGCAGCCATGTGACCGGCTTCCGGGCCGCGTTGACCAGGGTGCTGAACGACTACGGCCGCAAGCAAAAGCTGATCAAGGACGGCGACCCGAACCTCGCTGGCGAGGATACACGTGACGGCCTCACGGCGGTTATCAGCGTGAAGATGACCGACCCCCAGTTCGAGGGCCAGACCAAGGCCAAGCTAGGGAATCCAGAGGTCCGAAACCAGGTCGAGAGCGCCGTGGCCGAGGCCTTTCAGATCTATCTCGAGGACCATCCGCAGGACTCTCGTCGGATCATTGAAAAGTGCACCATCGCTCAGAGGGCCCGGGAGGCTGCGCGCAAGGCCCGAGAGCTGATCATCCGCAAGAACGCGATGGACGGTGGCGGCCTTCCCGGCAAGCTGGCCGACTGCTCCGAGAAGAACCCTGAGCTGTGCGAGCTATACCTCGTTGAAGGTGATTCGGCCGGCGGCACCGCCAAGATGGGGCGCAACCGCCGCTATCAAGCCATCCTGCCGCTGTGGGGCAAGATCTTGAACGTGGAGAAGGCGCGGCCGGACAGGATGCTGGCCCACGACGCCATCAGGTCGATGATCACCGCCATCGGCGCCGGACTTGACGAAGACTTCAACCTGGGGAAGCTGCGCTACCATCGCGTCGTCATCATGACCGACGCCGACGTCGATGGCTCGCACATCAGAACGCTGCTCCTGACCTTCTTCTTCCGGCACATGCCCGACCTCATCAGCTACGGGCACCTGTACATTGCGCAGCCGCCCTTGTACAAGATCACCAGCGGTAAGAAGGAGTTCTACGCCTACAACGAGGCTCAGCGTGAGGAAATCGTCGAGGGTCTGGACGGGAAGCGCAACCCCAGCCTCCAGCGCTATAAGGGCCTCGGTGAGATGAACGCTATTCAGCTATGGGAGACAACGATGAACCCGGAGACTCGGACGCTGCTCCAGGTCTCCCGGGGAGACGCCGCCCGCGACGAAGAGATATTCTCGGTGCTGATGGGCGATGTCGTCGAGCCCCGCCGCAACTTCATCCAGGCAAACGCCCTCAACGTCAAGAACCTCGACGTCTAGCGCCCGCCTCCCCTAGATTTCACCCTCGAGGGGGTTGATAACGAGGCCGGTGGGCAGCTTGGGGTAGAAGTAGGTCGACTTGGGCGGCAGACGCTCGCCCCGGCCGACCACCTGCTCGAAAAGGTCCATCGGCAGCGGGCGTAGCAGGAACGCTATCTGCGAGCGGGCGTCCCTAACCATCTCCAGCGCCTGCTTGGAGTCATGCACGAAGGTGATCGCCGCGCTTTCGCGCTTCTCGCCCAGAGCGGGGCGGATCCCCTTCTGATGGACGAGCCACATATCGCACTTCTCCAGAGACGGTGCATCTGGAGGTGGGCGATAGGCGTCGCGCAGCGTCAGGATCTGCGTTTCCCCCGGCTCGAGCCCAAAGACAGCGGCGACGGTTCTGTCCTTTGGCATGAGGTCCAGCTCCGCCTCCAGGGCCCGAGCCAGGTCGGCGGTTTGATGGCCCTCCAGCCGGGCCTGAGCGGGCCTGATCTCGAAGGCGTGCTCGAGGCCAACTCGCAGCGCGGTTCGCTCACCGTCGCTAAGGCCGCCGAGCACACGGTGGTAGGGCAGGACCAACAGGCCGGGTGCGTCCATGGAGATCAGGGTCATCATCACGAAGCGAGCCGCTGAGTCGGCCGGCAATGGGCCCTCTGCCCGGTCCAGCTCGTCACGAAACTGCAGCGCGGTTTCGTATCGATGATGTCCGTCGGCGACGAAGATCTGGCGCGATGACATGGCGTCGGAGATGCTGGAGAGGACGTCCGGCTGTGTCACGGCCCATACGCGGTATCCCGAGTGCCCGTTGCGGGGCACCGTGGCGATGGGTGATTCCTGCCGTATCCGGGCCAGCACATCGGCGATCTCGCCACGCTGGTCCCTGTACAGGGACATGATGGGGCTGAAGTTGGTGCGGCACGCCCTCATAAGGGCGAGACGGTCCATCTTGGGCCCCGGCCTGGTGAACTCGTGGGGCATGACTATGCCCTTATCGAACTCCTCCAGCCGGACGGCAACGGTGAGGCCGTGTCTTTTCCGGGTCTCGTGCTTGTGCAGAAACTCCTCTTCGACCAGGTACATCGCGGGCGATGACTCCGGCACCAGCACGCGGCGATCCATCCACTGCCTGAACAGGTCGGCCGCCTTGTCATAGCGGGCGGTGTCCCCGCTGCCGTCGTGATCCTCGCGAAGCTCCAGCCGGATCGCATTGTAGGGACTACGCTCCAGGAGCACGGCCTCGTCCGCAGCGGAGACAATGTCGTACGGAGGACAGATCACGTCGCCCAGCTCGGGAGCGACGGAGGGGTGGTACCTTAGCCCTCTGAAGGGTCTGACGTCTGCCATGTGTCACCTGAGCAGTTGCGCGAAGTGCCCAAGAGTATATCGAGATTCGACGGGGTCGCATAGTCGCATAGAGGAAGCGGCGCCGGGTGAGGATGCCGTATACTCTACGGCGCCAACCGCAGTGACGAGATGATGGCAGACACCCAGATACGACAACGCCTGGATGCTCTTCGGCGCGAGATAGGCCGGCACGACCATCTGTACTACGTTCTGGATCGGCCGGAGATCATCGACGCCCAGTACGACGAGCTTATGAGGGAGCTGCGCGGGCTCGAGGAGGAGAGTCCTGAGCTCCTGACGCCGGATTCGCCGACCCAGCGGGTCGGGGGCGAGCCGGCGAGCGGTTTCGCCGAGGTCGAGCACGTACGACCCATGCTTAGCCTTTCCAATGCCTTCGACGACCAGGAGTTCCTGGCCTGGCACCGGCGCCGGGCCGAGACGCTGGAGCGGGACGACTTCGACATGGTCTGCGAGCTGAAGTACGACGGTCTAGCCGTGTCGCTGACCTACGAGGACGGTGTGTTCGTTCAGGGCGCCACTCGGGGAAACGGGCTGGTGGGGGAGAACGTCACGCTGAACCTGCGCACGGTGCGCAGTGTTCCGTTGAGGGTGCTCGCAAGTGATGTCCCGAGCCGCTTCGAGGTTCGGGGCGAGGTCTACTTCCCCAGATCGGAGTTCGACAGGTTCAACCGGGAGCGAGTCGAGCAGGGGCTGCCAACGTACGCGAACCCCCGCAACACCGCGGCCGGCTCCCTTCGGCAGCTCGACCCACGAAACACCGCGCAGCGGCCCCTGGACATCTTCGTGTATGGCCTCGGCTACTCGGAGCCCGAGCCGGCGGACAACCAGTGGGACACACTGCAGCACCTTGCCGAGATGGGCTTTAAAGTCAACCCAAACAACACGCTGGTGCGGACGGCTGAAGAGGTCGTCGACTACTACAGGGTATGGCTTGAGAAGATGGAGGGTCTAGACTACGGCTGCGACGGCGTCGTGGTGAAGATCAACCGTCTCGACTACCAGCGGCATCTGGGCTACGTTGGGCGAGATCCCCGGTGGGCTGTCGCCTACAAGTTCCCCGCGACCCAGTCGGTAACCCAGGTGCTGGACATAGGCGTGAACGTGGGCAGGACGGGAAGTATGAACCCGTACGCCATACTCGAGCCGGTCGATATCGGTGGCGCCACCGTCAAGCAGGCCACGCTCCACAACGAGGACTATATCGTCTCAAAGGGTCTGCTGATAGGAGACTGGGTGGTTGTGGAGCGGGCCGGCGAGGTGATCCCGCAGATCGTGAGCGTGATAACAGACCGGCGTACGGGCGACGAGCGAACCTTCCAGATGCCTTCCGAGTGCCCAAGCTGCCTTCGGCCGGTGGTCCGGCCCGAGGGCGAGGCCATGAGCTATTGCGTCAACGCTTCCTGTCCGGCCCAGCTGGTCAGGCTGCTCGAGCACTTCGTCAGCAGGGGGGCCATGGACATAGAGGGAATGGGGGGGAAGCTTGGGTCGATGCTTATCGGCAAGGGTCTCGTGAAAGACGTGGCCGACCTGTACACGCTACGCAAGGAAGACCTGCTTGACATGGAGCGCATGGCCGAGAAGAGCGCGTCGAACCTGCTGGAGGCCATAGACCGTAGCAAGCATCGGCCCCTGGCACGACTGCTGGTGGCTCTGGGCATCGGACACGTCGGCTCCGAGGTGGCGGACTTGCTGGCGCGGCATTTCGGCAGCGTGGGCGCCCTCGAGACTGCCAAAGAGGAGGACCTGAGCGCGATTCAGTCGATCGGCCCCAAAATCGCCGCCAGTGTCGTTGCCTACTTTCAAAACGACAGCAACCGAAGGGTTGTCGAGAAGCTCCGCGCCGCAGACGTTAGACTGGAGGACGGGGAGCGCCTCAAGCCGGCAGAGCAACCCCTGGCCGGGCTGCGGTTCGTGGTCACCGGTCGGCTGGCGGGCTTCAGCCGGTCCGAGATTCAGGGCATGATCAAAGACCAGGGGGGCGCAGTGGGAGGCAGCGTCACCGGCAAGACCGACTACCTGGTTGCCGGCGCGGACCCCGGCTCGAAGCTGGCGGATGCCGAGCGCCTGAACGTGAAGGTGATCGACGATGAGGAGCTGCTAGGCTTGATCGCGGACGCCTAGCCGATCGCCTGCATGCAGGGTGCCCTGCTTATCCGAGACCCTCGACGCGCCGGACTTCGATCAGGTCCACGGCAAGCACGAAGGCAATGCCGACGTCGAGCCAGCGAAACTGCGGGAACTTCGCCTTTAGGATCTCGGCCGCCTTTTCGAACTCCGCCCCGCTGTCGGGGGTCAGCGACCGGGCGGTGCCCGTGATGCTAAGCATCTTCAGCCCACGCCAGTCCTCGATATAGTCGTCTACGAGGACCACCACCCGAGGGTCGTGGACGACGTTGCGGATCGTCCGCTTGGTGCTCTTTGCCTCGATGTAGAGCGTTCGCGGTGCGTCGAAGGCAGGGCAAAAAGGAGCCACATGAGGGCCGTCCGGCCCGGTGGTGGCCAGCCGGCAGATACGGGCCTGGTCGAAGTAGCGGCGGAGGTTCTCATCCAGTGTCAGGGTCGTCTGCGTACTCATGGGCGCTATTATAGCATGCGCTGCGTGGACACCGGGGCCGCGTTCCCGAGGTCCTATGCTACAATCCCCCCAGCCTCGCACTTGAATCGCACCTGGTCCCAGCCATTTACCTCGCTCACCTGAGCCTCGCCAACTTCCGTAACTACGAGCGGCTGGAGCTCGATCTGCAGCCCGGAATCACTCTTGTCCACGGCGGCAACGGACAGGGCAAGAGCAATCTCCTGGAGGCCGTCTACCTGCTGGCGATAGCCAAGTCTCCTCGCGCGTCCGCCGACCGTGAGATGGTTCGCCAGCAGTCGGCGGCAGAGGGCTATGCGCGAGTCTCGGCGGCTGTCATGCGTGGCTCGGAGCTGCTCAGGGCTGAGGTGGATTTCGTCGCCTCAGGCGGCAGTGGCCAAGCCCCTGTCGACGGTCACTCCCCCGGGGCCTCGGTCGAAAAACTGGTGAAGATCAACGGCGTCACCCGCCGTGCCATCGACCTCGTGGGCCAGGTCAACGCCGTGCTGTTCACCGCCCACGACCTTGAGCTGGTGTATGGCCCCCCTACGGTGCGCCGGCGCTATCTGGACATACTCATTTCCCAAGTCGACCAGGGCTACCTCAGGGCCCTGCAGAAGTACCAGCGAGTGCTCTACCAGAGAAATCACCTGCTGAAGCTGGTCAGAGACCGCCGCGCGGCTGTGAGCGAGCTGGACTTCTGGGACGACGAGCTCGCTACCGGGGCCGCTATCGTGATGTCGTCGCGCATGAGCACCGTCGATACACTTTCGTCCCTGGGAGCCGCCTTCCATAGGGAGCTCACTGACCAGGTCGAGGAGCTGGAGCTGCGATATGTCATGAGTGTTCCTGTAGCGACGGGCGGCTCTACCGACGAGCTAGGGCGGGCGGTGCGTGAATCGGTGCTCTCGGCCAGGGAAAAAGAGATCTCTCGGGGCGTTACGGTCGTAGGCCCTCATAGAGACGATATGGAAGTGCTGATCGATGGCGTTGACACCGCGGCCTATGCCTCGAGAGGTCAGGCGCGCACGGCTGTGTTGGCAATGAAGCTGGCCGAAGCCCGCCACCTGGCGAATATCCGTACCCAGGAGCCCATCCTGCTCCTGGACGACGTGCTCTCCGAGCTCGATTCCGCCCGGCGCAGCCGCGTGTTGACAAGGGCCACCCAGTATGAGCAGTGCCTCGTGACTACGACCGACCTTGAGTCGATCGACGAGTCGTTTCGCCGCCGGTCTCACGTCATGAGGGTTCGCGACGGCGTAGTCGAGAACATGGGTGCCGATACCGGGTCCGATTCGGCATCAGGGTAGTCCAATGTATTGCGGCTACGCTCTGGCTCCCGTTAACATGAACACAGATTCGAGCCGGGAGTGCTTCGAGTTGAGCTTGTCTCAACCCATTAGTTCCCGTGTCACGAGACAGCAGGGGGTCAGGCGCTGAGCGGCTACTTCAATTCTCTCGGAGGCGTCCTTTCGGCCTTTAGCGGCCGTTTGACCCCCACAGCCATCCTCGGCGCCATCGTCGCCCTCGGGGCGGTTGTCCTACTGCTCCTGGCGGGCGTCGGGTACGGGGGGCCGTCCGGCGATTCAGACTACGGTGGGACGCAAGACGGCAACACCGCCAAGTACATGGCCTTGCTGAGCGGCACGACACAGTCGCCGGTAAACGCGTCCACAGGCGTCGGTGTAGCTATCGTCGATCTCGACCTGGAAAGCGGCGCGCTATCGTACACGGTCGATTTCCGGGACCTCACCGGGGACACCACCACGGGCCTGCATATCCACCGCGCGCCGCCGGGGCTGAGCGGTCCCATTCTCTACGATATGGGTTTTTATGGAGCAGCCCCGGCCTCCGGTTTCGAGAGCCCTGTACGGGGCCTGCTGCCCTTCGACCTGGATAAGCACAAGGCAGACCTGGATGGCGGCCTCATGTACGTGAATCTGCACAGCGACCTGTTCCTCGCCGGGGAGCTGCGTGGTCGCCTCCGCCCGGTTACCCACGTGGCCTCGCTCCGTGGTGCCAGCGTGGTGCCGCCCACCGGTTCGACAGGAAAAGGTTGGCTGCACATGAGCGCCGACGACGAGACAGGAAGGTCCATCTTCTCGGTCAGCTTCGAAAGCCTCACCGGAATGACGACCACAGGTCTACATATCCACTCGGGACCAGCCGGAAGCACTGGTTCAATAGTCTACGACCTCGGCGCGATGGCCGGGGTTCCGACCACGGGCTTCTCGAGCCCAGTGGCGGGGTCCGTCCGGATAAACCCGCTGGACCTGTCGGGGCTCGGCTCGGGCCAGTTCTTCGTTAACCTCCACACAGGTACGTTTCCGCTGGGTGAGGTCCGAGGCCAGATCGCCGCCTTCGAACCCCCGGAGGAGTAGCCTCCGCGCTCCTCACCACCCTCGTCTTCGGGCCGTCCTGAGTCCAGCCGTGTAGTATCCGTCGGACCCCACAACCGCCAGCTGAGCTGTGGCGTGTGATCGCCGAGCATCCGTGATACGGTGTCGGCGGCGAGGCCTTAAAAGCGGCGCTCCTGGGCGTCGACGTCACAGCGGGGCACCAAGGCATGGTAGACGATCAGGTCTCATCCATCGAGGCGGCGGCTCGGCTTGTCGTCGCCTCTGATTACGTCGTCGCCCTCGTCGGCGCCGGGCTGTCCGTTGAGAGCGGGATTCCGACCTTCCGGGGACCGGGCGGACTGTGGACCCGCCTCGGCGAGCCCAGCATGCGGGGTTACCAGGACTTTCTCGAGGACCCCCTGGCATGGTGGGAGCAGCAGCAGGACGAGCAGGCCGATCCAGCCCGCACCGAGTTCAGGTCGGCCATCGACAGAGCAGAGCCGAATGCGGGACATTACGCGCTGGCCGAGCTCGAGACCATCGGCGTGCTGAAGGTCATCATCACCCAGAACGTCGACGACCTCCACCACAAAGCCGGGTCCACGAACGTCGCCGAGATCCATGGCAGCCGAACCAAGCTGAGATGCGTCGGATGCGAGTCCCGATGGCCCAGAGAGGCGTTTGCCATCGGCGATTATCCTCCGCGGTGTCCCGAGTGCGACGGCCTGGTCAAGTCCGATACGGTCATGTTCGGCGAGCCCATTCCGCGGGGCATTCTGGACATCTGCTTCGAGCAGACGGGTCGGTGCGACTGCATGATAATCGCCGGCACGTCGGCCACGGTGTACCCTGCGGCTAGCTTTCCTGAAATGGTGAAGAGCCGAGGAGGCAGCCTGGTCGAGGCGAACCCTAACGAGACGCCGCTATCCAGGATGGCGGACGTCGTGCTGAGGGGCTCGACCGCTTGCACCCTGCCCGGCGTCGCACAGCGCGTCCGCGAGCTGAAGGGCCTCTAGCCTCTCTCACTGCTGGATTAGATCGTCCGACGAGTCTGCCGGGGAACGAGTCTACGGGCGCTCTGCCGTCGCGACGCGGTCCAAGTCCCGCGCGAATTGGGTCCTCTGAGCGGCATCACCTAACGCCACGGGTTGAGTCTAGGTAACGCGTGGCACTCGCCCTGTTTAGCGTACCCACCAGGCGTTCGTTATCCAACACGAGGGTCTGGTTGATGGAGTGCTCGTCTAACAGGCTAAGGGCCTCATGTAGTGGGTCGTCCGGTCCAACCGACTGGAACGGCGTCGGGGTCATAGCCTCACGAACGCTGACCTCGGCCCAGCGCTCGCGAGCGATCGGCTTGACCTCGGTCAGGGTAATGATACCGACGATTCGATCTCCTTCGCATACCGCCACAGCTCGCCCGTTCCCGTAAAGGAGATGTGTGAATACGGCGTCGGCGACCGAAACGTCTGGCCCGATGGTCTGAGGGTCCGGCTCCATGGCGTCCCGGACGTAGATCCCCTCGAGTCTTGCTTGGACGTCGGCCTGAGCTCGGCTGCGGGTAGCTGAACTGAGCAGGAACCACCCGATGAGCCCCCACCAGAGCCCGCTCTGGAAGCTGCCCACGAAGATCTGATACGCGCCGACGCCGAGCATCAGGATTCCGAACGCCTGCCCGCCGCGTGCGGCTATCTTCGTCGCCCGCGTCGCGCTTCCGGTGGCTTGCCACACGGCAGAGCGCAGCACCCTCCCACCGTCGAGAGGGAACGCCGGAAGCATGTTGAGCACCGCCAGCGCGAGGTTGATCAGCCACAGGTACCAGACGACGGCCGCGATCGGGTCTGCCTTGGTCGGGAGGGCCTGATGCAGCGCCCAAGTGACGCCGAACAGGAGCAGGCTGGTTAGAGGACCGACGAACGCTACGACGAACTCCTCTCGGGCGCTGCGGGGCTCGGCTCCTAGGTTGCTCACCCCGCCGAGCATGAACAGGGTGATCCCCTCAGCGGGAAGGCCGCGTGACCTGGCAACCAGTGAGTGGGCCAGCTCGTGAATCAGCACCGAGAGGAAGAGGGACAGGGTCGCTATCAGGCCGGTAGACCAGTAGGTCACCGCGGACCAGCCCAGGTAGCGGCCAGGCAGGATGCTGGTCGACAGCAGCCACCAGAACAGCGCGAGCGTCAGGAACCAGGAGTAGTGGATGCCGACCGGTATCCCTGCGATGCGTCCGAGCGTGAAGTTGCTGTTCAATCTCTGTTCTCCAGCTCAACCCTCTCCCTTGACGTCACGGGGTTTGCGCATTAGATGCGCGAGGAAGCCCTTCGGATCGTCCATGTCCGTTCCACGGGGCACCCTGACGAATGAAAACGTCCCCTCGGCGGCACCGTTGGGAGGTGCGGCCTCCCCTTTCGGACGAAGCCCGGAAAGGGCAGGGAGGGAACAGACTTCGGCTGGGGCGCCGTCCAGCTAACTCCATTGCAATCCCAATCAGCCAACGATGGATTGCCCTACGAGTCGGCCTATGCCATACGTCGCGGCCGCGGCGGCGCCACCAAGGAGCAGCATTCTGGCGCCGCCCCAGGCGATGTTCTTGCCCGATACGCCGGCCAGGGTTGCCCCGACTAACGCCAGGGCCGCCGCGCTCAGAACGGCGCTGAGGGTGAAGGCGAGGCCTCCGGCGTCGAATATGTAGGGCAAGACCGGTACGATAGCCCCGGCGACAAAGGCAACGAACGAGCTTATGGCGGCTCCCCAGGGCGAGCCCAGCTCCGACGGAGCCAGCCCCAGTTCCTCCCTGGCCATCGTGTCCAGGGCCACCTGAGGCCGCGACATGATCTGCTTTGCGATCCGTGCGGCCTCGTCCTGGGAAAACCCCTTCGCCTGGTAGATCAGCACAAGCTCCTCTTCCTCTTCTTCAGGCCACTCCTCCAGTTCCGCGCGCTCCATGTCGATGCGGTGTTCGTATAGGTCGCGTTGGGAGCGCATCGAAACGTACTCTCCGGCGGCCATCGAGAAGGCGCCTGCCAGCAGCCCGGCGACCCCCGCCAGCAGCACGAACTCTGGTTTGCCTGTTCCCCCGGCAACACCCATTACGAGACTGAAGTTGGACACCAGCCCGTCGTTGACACCGAGGACCGCGGCCCTCAGACCACCGCCGGCTACGAGGAACTGGCCGCCCTCTCTGATCAGGGCCAGCCCGTCCCCGCCGCCAGACAGCTCGCGGAGCACACGCGCATGGCGACGCTCCTCCACCGCGAGATCCCGTGCCTCAGGGTCGGCGGCGTAGGCGCTCACGTCCTTGGCTTCGCCGCGGAGGAGCCAGGGCACTATCCTGCCGGTGCCGAGAATCTTCGCTGCGAGCTGGAGAACGCGTAGCTTCAGGCCGGCGTCGGCTGGGCGGAGGCTGGAGGAGTCCAGCCCCAAACGCTCCGCCCATCTGGACGCGTGACGCATCTCGGCCTGGACCAGCCTCTCGAACACCTCGGCGCGTTTGGGGTCCTTCTCGGCCTGGGCCATTGCCGTGTATACGGCGGCGGCACCCAGCTCGGCCTTCAGGTAGCTTCGGTAGCGTTCGGTCTTGTCGCTATCCAAACGGTTCGGCACGGCTCCATTTGGCCCTCATGACTACTATAGCATCGCCCTTCCGCTCGGGTCGGCGAGAGCCGGCCCATACGCTAACCCGCGATACCCAGCTTGGCACGGACAGCCTTGAGGCGGTCGAGGTTCTGCTTGTCAGGGCCGTTGCCGTCTTCGCCCGGGACCTCGAGCAGGAACGGAACGTCGTGAAAGGCAGGGTGGCTCATGATGGTCTCGAACGCGGCCAGGCCCATATGTCCGGCCCCAATGTTCTCGTGGCGGTCGACACCGGAGCTAAGCTCGACCTTGCTGTCGTTGGCATGTACCGCCACTAGCCTGTCCAGCCCGATCTCCTGGTCGAACTCCTGCATCGCGGCGCCGATGGTTTCCGGATCGGCAATGTTATAGCCCGCGGCGAAGCAGTGCTGCGTATCCAGGCACACCTTTACCCTGGGACTGTCGATCGCCTCGATCAGGCGCCGAATCTCCCCAAAAGACGCACCGATCTGGTGGCCCATGCCGGCGCAGTTTTCGATGATCAGCGAGGCGTCATCCGGGGTCTCCGACAGCACCTCGCGAAGCGCGCCGGCGGCCTGGTCCAGCACCGCTTCGAAGCCCACCCCTTTGTGGCTGCCCCCGTGGAAGATGACCCCTTCTGCTCCGATCTGAGCCGCTGCGCCCATGTGGTGCGTCAGCGACTCCACCGACTTTCGCACCAGGTCGGGCGCACCGCCGACGTTGACCAGGTATATGCCGTGGAGGAACACTGAGCCCACTCGAGCCGCCTCGCACTTTTCTCGAAAGGCCAGTACCTGGTCTTCCGGGATCGGCTTGAAGGCCCATGCCCGTGGCGACGAGGCGAATATCTGGACGGTCTCGGCCCCGATATCCTCTGCCCTGTCGATGGCCTTGCCCAGTCCGCCGGCCGTGGATACGTGGGCTCCTAGCTTCACCCGACACCTCCTCGTGACATGCAGCGACTCAGGTCGATTATATACGCCCGCTGCGTCATCCCCAAGAAGCCGGATCGACGCGGCTGTTTCTTGCTGGGCTTACGGTCGTCGCCTATAATCGCAGCGGACACGTTCGAGAAGCGCACCGGCAGGAGTCCGCGAGTGGCCGTCGAAACCGTCGCCGTACTGAGCCCCGGAGACATGGGCCATGCCGTTGGAAGAGCACTACGCGAGGGTGGCCTCGACGTGATCACCTGCCTGGAGGGCAGGAGCGCTCGGACCCGCCGGCTCTCTGGAGAGGCCGGCATACGATCCGTCCCGACCCTGAATGTGCTGGTATCGGAGGCGGATCTCGTCCTCTCGATCCTGGCGCCCGCCGAAGCGGTGGGCCTGGCGAGCCAGGTAGCGGAGGCGCTGGAGGCCACGGCCCGCGATACGACCTTCGCCGACTGCAACGCGGTATCGCCGCAGACGAGCAAGGCAATGGCGGACATCATCACCGGCGCCGGCGGCCGCTACGTAGACGCCGGCATCGTCGGGATGCCGCCCGGACGCGACGTGCCGAGGCTCTACGTTTCCGGCCCCCACGCCGAGCTGATGAGCGAGCTTGACGGCAAGGGTCTCAGCGTGCGGTCCGTGGGCGACGCCATAGGGGCGGCCTCCGGCGTCAAGATGTGCTACGCGGCCCTCACCAAGGGCACCTGGGGCCTCTACGTTGCCCTCCTGACGGCAGCCGAGGCTATGGGCCTGTCGGGGGCCGTGATGAGGGAGCTGAGCGAAAGCCAACCGGAGGCCGTCGAGCGTATGCGACGTGCAGTCCCCGGTCTCCCGGCAAAGGCGGCCCGCTGGGTCGGCGAGATGGAGGAGATCGCGGCCACTTTCGACCACCTGGGCGTTACGCCCATGTTTCATCAGGGGGCCGCGGACGTGTACCGTCTGCTGAGCGACACTCCTTTCGCCGACGAGCGGGCCGAGACCGTCGACGAAAGCCGCACCCTGGCGGAGACGATATCCGTGCTGGCCCGCCTTCTGCCGTCGAGGGTTGGCAGCGGTGATTGATGCAGCAGGTCACCCAAGCACATGAGGGCGCTGGTGGTCCAGGAGCCGGGTGAGGACCCGCGCCTGGCCGTCGGCGACGTTCCCGACCCCATACCCGGTCCCGGTGAAGTCGTGGTAGAGGTGGCAGCCTGCGGGCTGTGCCACCACGATGTGGCGGTCATGCGAGGACAGCTTCGCCGTGGCGTCAGGCCGGATGTGGTTCTCGGTCACGAGATCTCGGGACGCGTTGTGGAGGTCGGCGACTCGGTAGCGGCGGTCCACGTGGGTGACCCGGTCGTGGCAACGCTGACCGCGTTCTGCGGCGAGTGCTCGCGATGCACCTCCGGCAGAGAGTACCGCTGCCTCAAGGGCCGGGGAGTTGGGCACACGCTCGACGGAGGGCTCGCCCAGTTCGTCAGGCTACCCGAATCCAGCGTCGTGCCTGTTCCCGAGGGCATCGACCTTTACGAGGCTTCCATTGCCGTCTGTCCCATGGGCGTGGCCCTGCAGGCGGTGCGCGACGTTGCCCGCGTCCAGCCCGGCGAGACGGTAGCGGTTACGGGGGCCGGCGGCGGGCTTGGCGCTCACGTCTTCCAGCTGGCGGCGGCTTTGGGGGCGCGGGCACTGGCCGTGACGGCCTCGCCGGCCAAGGAAGAGCCCCTCAGACAGCTGGGCGTCGGTGAGGTCATAGTGGCGGGGGAGCTGGATTTCGCGGAGATCGTCTTTGCGCTGACGGAGGATCGAGGCGTCGACGTGGTCATCGATACGGTGGGCTCGACGCTGCTCCGTTCGTCGTTAGCGAGCCTGGCCCAGTTTGGCCGGCTCGTGCTCCTGGGAGAGATCGCCGGCGGCACCGCGCCAATAAGTCCTGCGGAGATAATATTCCGCGACTCGACCATCCTCGGCTCCACAGGGGCCGGACGCCGGCACATCCGGGACGTGCTGGACATGGTGGGCTCGGGGTCGATCAAACCCCTGATCTCCCAGTGGTTCTCTCTCGAAGACGTGCCGCTGGCGTACGCGCTGATGCGATCGAAGAAGACGTTCGGCAGGGTTGCCGTGCGCCCGAATAAGTAAGCTCGGCTCGTCCCTAGCTGGCCCTGGCGGGCAGCGGCGAGCGTAGCCGCTTGAAAAGCCGCCCGAAGTCGCCCTGCTCCCACGCGACCAGCACCTGGGTGGCGATGGCGATAGAGCTATAGGTCCCGGCCACTACTCCAATGAGCATTACAAGGACGAAGCTCCGAATGGTATCTCCTCCGAACAGGTACAGCGCAAGCAGGGTGAACAGCAGCGTCATGCTGGTGTTTATGGAACGGCCCATGGCCTCGGATATGCTCAGGTTTACGATGTCTGTGAACTCGCGGTTGGCGTAGACCTGGATGTTCTCCCTGACCCGGTCGAACACCACTATGGTGTCGTTTACGCTGTAGCCGATCACAGTAAGCAGGGCGAACAGGAACATGAGGTTGACCTCCATGTCCATGACGACGCCCAGGATGGCGAATACGCCGAGCACGATCACTGTATCGTGGAGCAGGGCGATGATGGCCGCAGCTCCGTATCGCCACGGCTTGGGTACATTCCGGAAGGCCCACCAGATGAACCCGAACATTCCGACTGCTGCCAGCACGACCGCCCAGAAGGAGTTGATCACCGTTCCGCGTGCGAACACCGGCGAAACCAGGTCGAACGAGCGAACGCAGTTGTCTTCACAGTCCTCGGATTGGGACACGCCGAGCCCTTCGAAGATGGTTTTCTGCTGATCGTTGCTGAGCTCTTTCGTGCGAACGAAAAAGGTGCCTGCTTCGAGCCGCTGGATGATCGCGTCGGGGTAGCCGAGCGCCGCCAGATCGGCTCGGAGGTCCTCCTGTTGGACCTCGTCTCCGAGCTGCAGCGTCATGGTAGACCCGCCGGTGAAGTCGATGCCCGGGTTCAGTCCCGGGGCGATGATGAGGTATACGATACCTGGAAGGATCGCGAGCAGCGAGACCAGGAAGAACCAGACCCTCTTGTCGACGAAGTTCACGACCTAGCTCCTCTGCGCCGCCGCCGCGGGCTCTCTTCGCTGCTGAGGGAGCTCCCCTCCACCGAAGGGCACGAACATCCCGAGCTGGCGCGCCATAGCTGTCGCCGCCACCGCCCGAAGGAGCGTTCGGCTGATGACGATAGCGGAGAACATGCTGATCATCACGCCGATGGCCAGCGCGGCGGCGAACCCTTGCACCGCCGTCACACCTAGCTGGTCGGAGAACCAGAAAAGGATCCCGCAGGTGATCAGCGTCGAGACGTTGCCGTCGCGAATCGCCGGCCACGCGCGGTTGAAGCCTATGTTTATGGCCGATAGCAGCGTCCGGCCGGCGCGGAGCTCTTCCTTCATCCGCTCGAAGATCAATATATTGGCGTCTACGGCCATTCCGATCGATAGTATGAGCGCAGCGACTCCCGAAAGCGTCAGGGTCACCGGCAGGAGCTTGAAGATCGCCAGCACCATCCCCGCGTATATGATCAGCGCCACAGACGCTACCAGTCCCGGCACTCGATAGTAGAGCGTCATGAACACCAGTACCAGCGCCAGCCCAACGAGGCCGGCCGCAACGCTCTTGCGCAGCGAGTCGGCCCCGAGGATGGCGTCCACGTCTCGCTCCTGGTCCAGCGTGATGGGGACGGGCAGGCGTCCCGACTCCAGGAGCAAGGCCAGGTCCTGGACTCGCTGGATCGTGAAGTTGCCCTGGATTATGGCGGTCCCGCCTAAGATTGCCGTCTGCACCGTTGGAGAGATCAGCTCCTCGTCGTCGAGGAATATGGCGATCTGATCGTTGGTGTTCACGAGCTTTCGGGTCAGCTCGGCGAATAGCCTGGTACCGGCTTCCTTGAACTCGACGGTGACGATGGGCTCGCCGGTAGTGGTTTGCTGGCTGGCGAAGGCTCTGGCCAGATCGTCGCCGGTGAGCCCGATGTCCTCGTCCGCTTTGCCCTGAATCTCGACGAACTTGATGGTCGGATTGTCTCCCAGAAGGGCCTGCGCGGCCTCCACCCGCGTCTGCCCATCGACCGTGTCGACCTGCGAGAAGTCGACGTCGAAGGAGAACTGGTTGCTGTCGTCAATGCGCTGGATCTGCGTGGGCGAGAGCGTTTGTTGAAGGGGCTGGTCGCTGAGCACCGACACCTCAAGCCTGTTCAAGGGCCCCAGCAGGCCCCCGACGCTTTCCCCGTAGATCTGGTCGAGTCGATCGGCGACGACGGCGAAGATCTCCGCGCCAACGTCGGTAAACTCGACGATCAGCGTTGCCGGGGGCTCCTCCTCGTCCTCGGGCACCTGCTCGGGGTCCTCACCCTCGACGTCTTGGCCAGCCGCCGTCGTTTCTGCCGCTGCCTCGGCGTCAGCGTCAGCGTCGGGCTCACCTTCCGGCTGCTGGTCGGCCGGCGGTGGCGCATCGGTGTTGTCGCTTTCAGGCTCCTGAGCGGCGGTTTCGGGGTCGGCATCCGCAGCGTCCTCAGCCGCCGGCTCGTCACCTACGGCTTCGGACTCACCCTCTTCTGCTGCTCCGGGCACGTCTTCGCTCACTTCCGGCGCAGCTGCCACATCATTCGTCGGTAGCGATCCTGCGGATACACTAACGATGTCGTCCTGCGTTATCTCGTCCAGGTCTCTGGGTACGTTGAAGCTGCGGTGCTTCCAACTGAGCTGCGCCGTCTCGCCTATGATCGTCTTGGCTCTCTTGGCGTCGCGTACGCCCGGGAGCTGGATGAGAAGGCGGTCGTCGCCAAGTATCTGGATTATGGGCTCACCGAGACCGGATTTGTTGACACGGCGCTCGATGGTGGCCTTCAGCGATTCCATCTGCTCCTCAGTAGGCGCGATAGGTTCGTCGGTCACGGGGTCCTTGAGACTGGACCTGTAGACGAGGTGGCTCCCACCTCGCAGGTCGAGGCCCAGGCTCAGCCCCAGTGGGGTTTCGTCGTCACCGCGCTCGAAGGGGAGGGTCGGGAATCCCAGCGTCAGCCCGGCCAGTGTCACCAGAACCACTATGATTATGAGCGTCCGAGCGTATCTACGCATCGTCGGCTCCGCCACAAAGGTTAGCCGCCACCAGTTTCAAAGCCTCTTCTTTGTTCGTGATCTCTCCCTCGGCATGAGCTTCGTTGACGCGGGCCAGGAGCACGCCTATCTGCCTTCCCGGCTCCAGGGCGAAGACCCCTATTATATCGTGTCCGCTGATCAGCTTGGGTAGTGTTTCAGGGGCCTTTCCTTCCAGACCTTCGTGCAGAACGTGACCGACAAGCCGGCAGTGCTCCGACCAGTCGTCATGCTCCAGTAGGGGGCCTCTCGCCGCCAGGTAGTCCGCCAGGTTCAGATACAGCGTGTCGATGGCTGCGTCTCCGACGTCGCGGAAGTAGCGGAATATCGCCTTTCCGGACGGCAGCTCGCTTTGCCCGGCCATCTGTCCCGGGCGAAGGTGGTTCTGCACCATGAGGCGTGCGAGCTCGGTGCCTCGCCGGCTGAATCGTAGACGCCTCGCTATCCCTTCGGCCACGTCCGCGCCGGTCTTGTGGTGCCCCAGGAAGCGTATTCGACCCGATGCCTCCACCGTCCTGGTGGCGGGCTTGGCCACGTCGTGCAAGAGACCGGCGAACTTTAGGAGCGTCAGCCGGGTATGGCCGTCGCTAACCGTCTCGGCGAAGTGCCGGGTCATGGTATCAAACCTCGGCACCTCCCCAACAACAGGATCGGACGGCGCCGTGTCACCGACTACAAGCTCAACCTTTCCTACGGTCTCGATCTGGTGCGTAAAGACATCCCAGTAGTGCTCCTTGGGCTGGGTCACGCCCTTCGATTCCTTGAGTTCAGGGACGATACGGCACAGGAGGTCTAGCTCATCAGCGAGACGCAGCGAGCCCGCCGCGTTGGGCTCCGCCAGCAGTTTCAGCAGCTCGTCCCTCAACCGCTCTGGCGCCACTGTTGTTACGAGGCAGGCCAGCGTTCGGATCTGGTCGGCGGTCTCCTCGGCAATCCTGAATCTTAGCTGCGCAGCCAGCCTGGGCCCGCGGACCAGTCGGGCCGGGTCCGTGCGGAGTGCTGTTGCGGTGACCGCCCGAATGACTCTCTTATCCAGGTCTGCCCGGCCGCCGAACGGGTCGATGACCCGAAACTCACCGTCGCTCAGCGCTACGCCCATGGCGTCGATCGTGAAATCGCGCGCTGCCAGGTCGGCCTCGATCCCGCCCTCGGGCATCGAGCTCACATCGATGCTCGAGCCGGCCCGACCGGGGCGCTCCGGGGTGACGATCCTCACCAGGTTCCTGGCCTCGTCCAGCGGCACTACGTGTCCGCCGAGGCTCGCGGCCAGGTCGCCGGCCACCACGAAGGCGTTGCCGTCTACGGCCAGGTCGATGTCCTTCGTCAACCTCCCCAGCAGCGCGTCCCGGACGCCGCCGCCGACGAGGAACGCCTGTGTGCCGTTCGCCAGGAAATGCGCTCGGACGCGGTCGATCACGAAAGGAAGGCTCGACCAAAACGGTTTGATGTTGCTGGCTGGACGCGCCCCGACGGGCGCGTGTGTACTCTTCAAGTTTTGTCTGCTGCTAAGGACCGAACGGTTTTCTCCGGAGGTTCGACGGACCCCGGAGGGGTGAGTGGACGAAGTTTCCCTGCGACGTGGTGTTACCTCACCTTGAGCGAGGCCGCGACCTCCTCGATCTCGGCCTGGCTCGGCACGACCAGATCGCCGAGGGTCTCGGCGGGGCCCGCGGACCCTGCGTCAGCCGCGGCCTCACCCTCTGTATCTTTCGGCACGGCGGACACTGGAGTCAGTTTCTCGTGGCTGCCCAGGTGGTCGATGTACAGGATCCCATTCAGATGGTCTACCTCATGCTCTAGCGCCTGAGCGAGCAGGCCTTCGGCCTTGACCTTCACCGTTTTCGCGGTGTGGTCGAGGGCCCTGAATCGAACAGAGACGGAGCGAGTAATCATCCCCGTGTACCCAGGAATGCTCAAGCACCCCTCTTGGACCTCCCGTTCCCCCTCTCGGTGGAGGACTTCCGGGTTGATGTAGATGCTGGCCTCATCCTCCTCCGGGAGCTGTATCACGATCAGGCGCTGCTGCACGCCGACCTGGTTCGCCGCCAGGCCAGCGCCAAACGCCTGCCGCATCGTGTCCACCATATCGTAGGCCAGGCGAAGAACGGTATCGTCTATGCCCTTGATCTTCTTCGCGCGCTTTCTTAGCGCGGGATGCGGTAGCTCCAGAATGTGAAGAACTGCCAATCCAGTCTCCTGAGTGTCCCTGGTTGATCCTCTCCTCTGCTATACTTGGTTCGCCTTTCCAACTGATTATATCCACGGTGGAATTGGACTGTAAAGCTGGAGAGATGGCTTCGGGCAGGTCACAGCCCGCTTTGAGGCGTGGCTGGCTCAGGCGTCGCCTCGTGAAGGAGCTCCTTTGAAGCTAGTGGTAACGGGCTCGACCGGGTTCATCGGATCTGCGCTCGTCGCCTTCCTGGCACGACAAGGCTACGACGTGACTCGCCTCGTGCGGCGGGAGCCGGTACCGGGCGCCAATGAGGTGGCGTGGGGTCCCGAGTCCGGATCGCTGGACCCCGATTCTCTGGCAGGGGCCGACGCAGTAGTCCATCTGGCCGGAGAGAGCATCTCCGCGGGGAGGTGGACGCCCGAGCGGAAGGAGCGGATTCGCCGCAGCCGAGTCGACGGGACGACGCTGCTGAGCGAGGCGCTGGCAAGCCTTGACGTGCGGCCCCAAGCCCTGGTGTGCGCCTCGGCCAAGGACGTCTACGGGGACCGCGGCGACGAGGTCCTGAACGAGGACAGCGCGCCGGGCTCGGACTTCCTTGCCCGGTCGATCGCTGAGTGGGAGTTGGCTTGCCGGCCCGCCGCCGAAGCGGGCGTTCGGGTCGTGAACCTCCGTTTTGGCCTGGTGCTGGGCGCATCGGGCGGAGCGCTGGCCAGGATGCTTTTGCCCTACAAGCTGGGAATGGGGGGCAAGCTCGGAAGCGGGAAGCAGCACCTGGGCTGGGTCTCGCTCGACGACGCCGTGAGGGCTATACATCACGCCGTCACCACCTCAAGCCTGGCGGGGCCCGTGAATGTAGTCGCGCCGGGGATCGTGACTAACCGAGAGTTCGCCGGGGCGCTGGGTCGCGTACTTTCGAGGCCGGCGGTGATCCCTGCTCCGGGCGCGATGCTGCGCGCGATCTTCGGCGAGGTTGCGACGACGATGCTCGCGAGTGCCCGGCTCGACTCGTCAAAGCTGCTGAGCAGTGGCTTCGAGTTTCAACACCCCAAGCTTGAAGGGGCGTTGAGGGCAGCTCTTCGCAGGCCGTGACAGGTCAGCCGGACCTGATGCCGTGAGTGGGGAAGATCAGACGCTGGACCGCGGATACGCTCGCCTCGGCAAAGGCCCGTGTCTCCTTCACCGTTGATTCGTTGACGGCTGGCTCCTCGTCCCGCAGGCCGTCTACGCCGTACCTGTTCCTGTAGTCCTCGGGGATCTCGTCGGGAAGCTCCCTTTCCGTCATCACGCCGTACGCCAGCGTCCACGCCCTGGCTACGGCCTGGAGATCGTAGCCACCACCGCCCAGAGCCAGCCACCTTCCCGGCGCGAGTCTAGCGAGCTCCCCAACGGCCTCGGCAAATCCCTGTACGGTAAGAGCCAGGTGAGTGATGGGATCGAGGAAGTGGGAGTCGATCCCTACCTGAGTGACCAGCACATCGGGTCGGAAGGCCTGGATCAGGGGCGGAACCACCTCTCGGAAGGCCCACAGGTAAACGCCGTCGGAGGTGTAGGGGTAAAGCGGAAGGTTGACCGAGTAGCCTCTCCCGCGGCCCGCGCCGACCTCCTGGGTGAAGCCGGTCCCGGGAAACAGAAAGGCCCCCGACTCGTGGACCGAGACGGTGAGGACGGCGTCGGTGTCGTAGAAGGCGTGCTGGACGCCGTCGCCGTGGTGGCAGTCGATGTCTACGTACGCAACACGCATGCCCCTGGCCACCATGGTCTTGATGGCGATTACGGGGTCGTTGAACACGCAGAAGCCGTAAGCATATCCGGGCATCGCGTGATGCAGGCCGCCCGAAATGTTGAAGGCAGCGTCGACCTTCCCTTCGATGAGCATCTCCGTTGCGGTCAGCGACGCGCCCGTCGACAGGGCTGCCGCGTCATATATCCCTTCGTATGCCGGGTTGTCGCCGGGGCCGAAGTTGAACTCCGCAGGGTCGTGGTCGGCCTCGCCCCGGCCGAAGCTCTGCACGGCACTCAGATATGCGGGCGTATGGTAGAGGAGAACCTCCTCTTCGGTGGCCCGCCTGGGCTTGACCAGCTGGGTGTTGGGCTCCCCGAAGGTCCCGTACGCCTCCAGGAGCTCGTACGTGTACCGCAGCCTTTCGGGCTTCATGGGGTGTGCTTCACTGAGCACGTGACGAGACAGCGCGCCGTCGTAAATGAAGGCCGTTCTCCTCGTCATCGATCCATCCCTGTGACGCCAGCCAGCTCGGCCTGCTTGTCGCGCCGGTGGGCCCGGTAGACCTTGGAGTATGCGGCGCACCGGAAGAAGCCCGTGTTGCGAAGCCACTGCGCCGGCCTGTCGACGCTCGCGTCCAAGACGAACCGAGGGATGCGAGCTCCCAGCATCTCGGGCGTCGCCTCCGGGCCTTGGGCCGTCTGGGTAAAGATCACAGGTCCAGGGTCATGTCTGCGCTGGTGACCAGCAGCTCGATTCCTAACCGCGCGGACAGCTCCTCTAGCTCCGAGCGGATCCTGTGCTCCCAGGGGGGATTCATGTGGGACACGAGGACCCGTGGCAGGTATCCCAGCTCCTTGTGAAAGTCGTTGAGGGCCTCGTCCAGCAAAGCTGGCGTGAGGTGGCCCACGGTCAGGGCGGTGGACTCGTTCTCGTTGCCGAAGGTGACCTCAGTGAGCAGGACGTCCGGGGCGACATGCTTCCATGCGCCGCTGAGGCCCCGGCCCGTGTCCCCGGTGTAGAACAGCTTTCGGCGGCCGTTGGACAGAAGGAATCCCGCGGCTGGCACCGAGTGCGGGACCGGAACGGCCACGGCGTTGTAGCCCAGTACTCTGAACTCCTTGTGGAACTCGATGACGTTGAGGCGGAACGTCGGGCTCTCCGGGGTTGGGTTATCAAGGAAGTTGGGGTACAGACTTCCGTCGAGCAGCTTTGATTGGACGAACTCGGCCGTATCCTGTATCGCGAATAGCTCGACGGTTACCCCGGTATCGCGGACGGCCAGTCCCAGGGGCAGCAGGTCCCGCACATGGTCGAAGTGTCTGTGGGAGAGGATTATCGCGCGGATGCCTCGCTGCTCCTCGAAGGAGAGAGAGCGAGTCAGGCCGCCGGCATCGAGGGCGAGCACGCCGTCGATGAGATGAGACTCCATCCGTGTGTCTTTGCTCTCGAGGTTGTGGGCGCCGAGGATGCGGAGCTTCATGGCTCTCCAGGGGGTGCCTCCCGTGGCACGGCGCGGACATTCTAGCACACCGACGAGTTGACGCAGACCGCGCCCGTGGGCCTACGGCCAGCTAGCGGGGCGACCAGACGGCCAGGACGCCGTCGGCTATCGCCTCGACTGACGGCGACGGGCCCACGTCCAGCACGAACACCTGAGAGTGCTGGCGGAGGGCGTGGGATATCGTCACGGAGCTGCCCGGAAGTGTTCCGGCGAAGACCAGGGCTCTGCTATCTGGCGACCATGGGGAGTGGGAGTAGGCGAACTGGTCGAAGAAGGCAAGCAGGGTGAGCTGGTCATCCGACGGCGTGAAGTCAACGAGCTCTCGCGTGTCGCCGTCGTCGGCGTACAGGACATTCCAACGAAACGTTCCCGGCTCGTCCGTCATGGTAGCGTAGGCAAGCTTCGTGCTGTCCGGGGACCAGAAGAAAGCCATGACCCGATCATCGATCGCAATCTGTTTCGGGACGCCGTCGGCGTCGAAGAGCCGGATGTTCTGGAAAAAGAAGCCGCCGATTCCCTCCGATACGGCCAGCGACTGCCCGTCCGGTGACCAGAGGAACGCGACGTCTCCCAGGAGCTGGTCGACGACGACTCGTTCCTCGCCGCTTATGTCTGAGAGGTAAAGCTGTCTCGGCCCGGCCCCCTCTCTCGTGACGAACGTCAGCCGCTGGCCGAGCGGCCACCATGCCGGGACCCGGTAACGGGCGTCATGGGGTACCAGGTCGCGCACGGTCGTCGTCTCGTCGATATCGACCATGAAGTGCTCGACGCCGCCATGCACGATGATGTGTTTCGAGTCGGCCGACCAGGACGCGTAGAGAGGCGCGGTTCGCAGCAGGACTTCCGCCTCCGTTTCGGTCCGCGGGTTTACCAGGAAAAGCGTGAGTCCTTGGGTGGCGCCCGCCATGAACGCCAGGTGTTTACTGTCTGGCGACCAGATTGGGTAGTGAGGCATGCCTGTGAGGATCGGACCCAGCTGACGGTCGTTCATGTGCACGACCTGCAGTCGCTCGTCATCGAGATAGTAGACGTACAGAGTCAGCGGCGAGCGGACCTCGTCCTGGATCGGAGCTCCCGAAAATCCGATCTGGCTGGCGTCAGGCGACCAAAGCGGCCACGTAAAGAACCCCTCCTCCGGGCTGATTCGGACCGGCGAGGTGCCGTCAGGGTTCATCACCACGACCTGCCCTTCCTCCGTCACGTAGGCGATGAGGTTGGTCTCCGCCTCCGGTGGCATGGCGGTCCCGGCGGGCATGGTGCCACCCCGGCAGCCCAGGACGACCAGCACGACCACCAGGAACCCCAGTAGGAGGGCGAATGCGAGGAGTCTGACTCTGGCTATCACGGCTCGCTGCTCTTGGCTCGTAACGGGATTAGGTAGCGTGACTTCGTCGTGAGGCCGCTTCTTGCTCAGGCCGCGGTCCTGCTGAGTCGATTCTAACGGCAGGATGTGGGCCTTTTCAACATTAGCACAAGGGGGCCTTGATTGTTTGTTTTGTTTGACTCCCCCAAGACACACCACCTAGAATCGCTCTGCTCGAAGCCCCGGAATATGGAAGGAGGCAATACGTGCACGGAGAGAGGGTGTTCGTAACCCGCAGGCGGGCGTCAGAAGCCATTGACCTGCTGAAAGAGCGGTTCGACGTCGAGGTCTGGGAGGAGAAGAGTCCGCCGCCGAAGTCCCTGGTTATTAGAAAGGCCGGCGAGTGCCGCGCGCTGATGACGGAGATAGACGACGTCATCGACGCCGAGGTGCTGGGAGCGGGCGATACCCTCGAGATTGTCGCCAATCGGGCCGTCGGCCTGGACAACGTCGACATCGCAGAGGCGACCCGGAGGGGCATCGCCGTGTCCAACACGCCAGGCGTGCTTCACGAGTCCTGCGCCGACTTCACCCTGGCGCTCATCCTCGCCACCGCCCGCAACGTTGCGTTCGGCGACCGCCAGGTACGGGCGGGCGCATGGAAGGTCTTCGACCAGTCGCCCTATCTGGGGGTCGACGTTTTTGGCGCCACGCTCGGCATAATCGGCCTTGGTCATATTGGCAAGGCGGTAGCGCGGCGCGCTCGGGGCTTCGACATGCGGGTGCTGTACTACTCCGCGTCGCGAGCCGAGGATGCCGAACGGGAGCTGGGCGTGATCTGGGTGCCCGACCTGCCGACGCTCCTGGGCGAGTCTGACTTCGTGTCGATTCACGTGCCTCTCACGCCGACCACACGGCACCTCATCGGCCCGGCGGAGCTTCGCCAGGTGAAACAGGGAGCGATCCTCGTGAACACGTCGAGAGGGGGCACCGTCGACATGGACGCCCTCTACGAGGCGCTGTCATCAGGCGCGCTGGGCGGCGCTGCGCTGGACGTAACCGATCCCGAGCCTATCCCGATGGATCATCCACTCCTGTCGCTTCCCAACGTCGTCATCACCCCCCACATATCGAGCGGCAGCGCGGCGACTGTGCGGAGGATGGCGGTGATGGCCGCCACTAACATAGTCGAGGCGCTGACGGGCCAGACAATATCCTGCTGCGTGAACCCAGAGGCGCTGCGAGACCGCCGGCGGTAGCCGCCGGCCAACGCCTACGGCCACCGCAGCCTGCTCCCGTCGTATATCTCCTTCAAGAACTGGTCGTTGTAGGCCGTCCGGTAGTCGAACGGCTGGGGTATTGCCTTGAACTTCACCAGGTGGTCGTAGAGGGCCTTCCACTGGGCGTCGGTCATCCAGCCCAGGCCGTTCTGCTCGGTCAGGGCGCTTACCGCGTAGGCCATCTCGGTCTCCATCATGAAGCGCTGGTGGTCGCGGTTCTGGTTCGGAGCGAACTTCATAACGATGTCCAGCGCTTCCTCCCGGTTGTCGAGGGCGTACTCGAGGCCCCGCATCGTCGCCTTCAGAAACCGCTGTATCCTGTCCGGCTCACCCTCGACCATGTCCCGCCGTGCCACGTAGGTCAAGCCGATGGCTGGGACGCCGTAGTCGGCAGGATCCCACAGATTGACCTCGAATCCGAGGTTCCTGACCTGGTTCGGCTCATTGGACTTGAACACCGCGAGGATATCGATGTCCCCATCGGTCAGCACTCTCGGGTCGAACCCCACCCTGATCTCTTCTATGGTCGAGCGGTCAACCCCGTTGGCCTCCAGGATTGCGAGGTAGTCCGGTGGGGGAGACCCCTTGTATCCGAAGACCTTGCCCGTCCAGTCGTTGGGCGTGTCGATGCCTGAGTCTTTGAGGGCGATGAAGGCCTGCTGACCCCGCTGCCCGAACAGAGCGAATGCTGTCACCGGCAAGCCCGGCTCGGATATGCGCTTGAGCAGCGATCCGGCATCAGCGGTCGTGACGTCGACGTCACCGGTGCTGACGAACTTCAGCGAGCCTCCCATTGTGGCGTGCTGTATCTCGACCTCAAGATTCTGCTCGCTGAAAAACCCCTTATCCTGGGCGACGTATGCGGCTACGAAGGGCAGGTTGGCCTGGGGCTTGAAGCCGGCCATGAACACGAGTCGGTCGGGCCCCTGCTCCTCTGTGCCGGAACAAGCTAGGGCGATGAGGACTGTAGCCGCGGCTGCGACCACGAGCAGCTGTCCGGCTCGAGTGGCTAGTGTCACGTTCGCTTACTCCGTTCTCGGTGTGATTTTCAGGCGCTCACTAGGGTCGACTCGTGCCAGAAGAGCACCCTTCTCTCCACATAAGATATCAGGATGGTGAGGCCGATGCCGATCAGCGCCAGCGTCAGGCCGGCTGAGAAAAGTGTGGGCATGTCCAGGTCGTAGTGGGCCACGACGATCACGCTGCCCAGCCCCTGCTGGCCGCCGCTGAAGTACTCGCCTACCGTCGCGCCTATGACCGAGAGCGGTATCGCGATGCGGAAGGCCGCGAAGAGGTATGGCAGCGAGCCCGGTACCCGCAGCTTGACGAAGATCTCTGCCCTCGAGGCGCGCAACGAACGAAAGAAGTCCAGCGCCCCGGGGTTTACCGACCGCATCCCGATCATGGCGTTGACCAGCACCGGGAAGAAGGTGATGAGGGCAGCGATGAGCACTTTCGGCAGTGGCCCGAAGCCGAACCATATGATGAACAACGGAGCGTAGGCCACCAGCGGCGTGACCTTGACCAGGACGGCAAGCGGGAAGAGGCTTCGCTCGATGAGTCGCGAGTGAGCCATGAGGGTAGCTCCGACGAAGGCGACGGCGGTCCCCAGCGCGAACCCCGCCATAGCCTCCCACAGGGTGGTGACGCCGTGGCGGGCGAAGAAGCCAGCGTCGCCAAACAGGCGCGCCAGCACCACCGAAGGCCGGGGCACCAGATAGGGCTGTACGTCGGTAATGCGAGCCCAAAGCTCCCAGGCGATAGCCGCCAGCACGAGTGCCAAGACGGCAGGTGCCAGGTATGTCACTGCCGACCACGACGCCCCCAGCCCCATGCCGGGCAGCCGCCAGGGCTCGACCCTAGACGGGAGCTGCGGCTTCGAAAGAGGGTGATCCACGCGAAGCTCCCGACGCAAGTATGGCTTTGATCCGCCGGACGCGATCCCTGAAATCCTGTGAGTCTTCCAGTGACTCTTTTCTGGGGCGAGGCAGGTCGAGCTCCACCTCGGCCAGTATCCGGCCGGGTTGCGGCGACATGACGACGACGCTGTCCGAAAGCAGCACGGCTTCGTGGATGCTGTGGGTCACGAACAAGACCGTCTTGCGGGAGCTCTCCCAGAGCCGTACGAGCTCGTAGCGCATTGCGCTGCGTGTCATCTCGTCGAGGGAGCCCAGCGGCTCGTCCATGAGAAGCACCGCGGGATCGAACACGAGTGCGCGGGCGAGGGCCACCCGTTGCCGCATGCCGCCCGAGAGCTGGTGTGGATGGTAGTCGCGAAACATCCCCAGCCCCACCGCTTCCACGAGCCGTGTCAGCTCGGCCCCGTAGTCCGCGATTCCGTTGTCGTTGAGCTCCAAGGGTAGCGCGATGTTCTGCTGTACGGTCCGCCAGGGAAGAAGCGACGGGTCCTGCAAGACGAACCCAATTGCCCGCTGTCGCTGCGCCTCGGCGGGGGGGAGACCGTCTACTTCTATCGAGCCCGCCGTCGGCTCTGTGAGTCCTCCGATGAGCTTTAGGAGCGTGGTCTTGCCGGCCCCGCTCGGACCCACCACCGATACGAAAGCGCCGTGGTCCACGTCGAGGTCTATGCCCTCCAGCGCCGTGAGGGTACCGGCCCCGGAAGCGAACTCGTGGGTCAGTCCTCGTACGCTGATATGCGGTTGCGTCAAACTGGGGAAACCCCTGGTCCGAAGTCGCCATATGATACCATAGCGCCCCCTGAACGCGACCTCGACGTCCCCATGCGAGCGGGCTCGGTCCGGCAGACGGACGACAGCCGTGGGACCCCCGGCGCTAGCCGTCGACGGCCGTCGACGGATACGCCTAGACGTCCAGGTCCTCTTCCTCATCGGTCGAGGACCGCCGTGGCCGCCGCAGCCATCTGAATCCGACGACGGCTGCGGCCACGGCGAGAGCGCCCGCGATGAGTGCCGATGTACCGACGGTCCCCGGGTCCGCCGGTGCGACCAGAGGAATGTCTTCGAACAGGTCCGCCTTCCATTTGGCTTCCAGCTCGCTCAGGCTCACGTCGTACGCAACGGGAATCGCCTCGTCGATGGGCAGGCCTTGGTTGAGCGCTCCAAGAAGGGTCGACATCGGCTCGGGCCCACGCGTCTCCATTATGTGAGCGACCAGGCTCCACGACTGGGCGTAGAATAGCCTCACATCGTCCGGCCTTCCGGGAACGCTGCCCATGGACCTCAGCGGGAGCAGGTCGCCCCTCCGGGCCGCGCGCTCCACCAGGGCTCCTCTGGCGCCCGGGCTAGACTCGTAGTACATGGCCAGGCCCTCGTTGAGCCAGGACGGCATCTTGGCCAGTGGCGAGTCCAAAGCCTCGTCGATCAGCAGATGTGTCATCTCGTGGATCATCCCGTCGCGGGACAGGCCCCCGAGCAGGAAGACGTCGAGCTCGCCAAAGGCGAACCCGCCGTACAGGTGGCCAGCCCTGGCGGCACCGCTTACCAGGGGGAAGCTCTGTCCCGCCTCGGAGCTGGTGTTGACGATCACCGCCTTCATCGGCGCGACAGAGCCGAGCCCCAGCAGCGTCTTTACCATGCCAAGCCTCGTCGCCACGTCCACTGCCACCTCGGTGACGCTCTGGGCTGGGTGGTCGTGCCACAAGACGACGAGGTCGCCGACCCTTAGGCTCTGCCAGTCAAACCGTGGGTCCTTGTACTCGATCGAGAAGGCGTCCGTGTTGAAGCTGTTCCCCGCGGCGTCTCGGATGACGTAGTGGTAGGTGATATCTACGCCGCTGGGCAGGTAGCTCGGGCCGCCCGTCCTGATCTCGAACCTGGTGGTCACCCTGGTCAAGGGCTTGAAGTCGGGGTAGCCGTAGATGCGCGTCCGCTGGCGCCCGAGCCGATAGTAGAGCGTCACCTCGGTGATCTCGGTTTCGGCCTCGGCCTCGAGCAGGAGGATCACGCGGTTCGGGAAGTCGATCTCATGGGTACTGGAGACGACGCGGATGGTTTCCGACTGCTGCGGAGCCGCAGCCGGGCTTTGAGCTATAGGACCCGACAGCGCGATCGTCGCCGTTACCAGCGCGGCCAGAACCGACATTGGACGCTCAGATCCCCGCGATCTTTATCGTCGAGTGGGCCTTGTAGATGCGATTGATGTTAAGGAGGAGCGCCGTGAAATCCTCGACGTAGCGGGCGTTGACCAGGCCGCCTCCGTTGACGGCGCGCACCCCGTCTATCGTCTCCGCCAGCCTCATGACCGTTTCCCTCGCGTCTTCGTCGTCCGCGCAGACCACCACATCCGAATCGATCGACCTGTCGGGCACCAGGAGGTCCTGTGCGCTCACTGTCTGGAAGGCCGCCACGACGCGTGACTCGCTCAGGATCGCCTGCGCCTGGAGGGCGACCGAGCCCTCCTCGACTCTCACGGCCTCTGCCCGGCCCTTGTTGAAGGCCAGGGGCGCCACAAGGTCGACCACCACCTTACCGGACAGCTCCTGCCTCAGAGAGGCGAGGGTATCCTTGTGGCCGGCGTAGGGGACGGCCACAAGGACGAGGTCCGCGTCGCGAGCCACGTCCTTGTTCAGACCGCCACGGATCAAGTCCTCAGGCGCGGACTCCATCACACTCTGAGCAGCTTGGTTGGCTCTCTCGGCGTCTCTGGATCCGATCAGGACCTGCTCCCCCGAAAGGGCGAACCGCAAGGCCAGCCCACGCCCCTCCGGCCCGGTGCCACCTATGAATCCTAGTACCATAGATTCCTCGCTTTCGGTTTCTTCAGACCGTGCCTACGACGGCTCCGGCTTTACCTCGGGATCGACGGTCAGGCCGGCACCACCCTCGAAGAGGTCCCAAGGGGAGAACGACTCGACGAACTGTTTCGCGTCCTCCATGCTGGGAAATCCCTTTTGGGCTCTGCCGGGTTCGTAGCCGAAGGTCCGGGCGAAGGCGTCGAAACCTCGTTTGGTCTCGCGGACCCCACCGACCTCTTCCTCTTGGCCTTCGTCTCCTGGGTTGAGGACGAGCCGCTGCCCGCGCCGGGTCTGTTGCCAGTACACTCGCATTTGAACCTCTCCCTTGCCTGAGACTGCCCTACCGATGGGTGAAGCGCTCGGCTATGAACTACTCTACCGACAAGCCGGGCGCTGTTGCAAGCTCACGCGCCGGGCCTCGAGCTTGCAAGCCTCCTGCCGGGTGGGTCGCGGGATGCCGCCCGGAGTCTTACATCCGTTGCAGCGGCTCCCGGCGTTGACTACAATGAGGCCCAGGCTTTCAACCAGGAGGAAGACAGGAGATGGCCGAACTTACCACGGATCGCTTGCGGAACGTTGTGCTGCTTTCTCACGGGGGAGCGGGTAAGACCATTCTTGCCGAGGCAATGCTCCACGCCACGGGTGCAACGACGAGGGTGGGCACGATAGAGGAGGGCAACACCGCCTCTGACTTCGAGCCTGAGGAGAGCCGACGGCAGACCAGCGTTCAGACCGCCATCGTGCCCTGTACCTGGAGGGATCACAAGATCAACGTGGTGGACACGCCGGGGTTTGCCGACTTCAGGGGGCAGGTCGTCTCCGGGGTCCGGATCGCCGACTGCGCCGTGGTCGTCGTATCGGCGCCGGCCGGCGTTGAGGTGGGCACCCAGCAGATGTGGGGCCTGGCTCAGCAGCGAAACCTACCGCGCCTGATCTTCGTCAGCAAGATGGATCGGGAGAACGCCGACTTCCAGCGCACAATGGACTCGATCACGGAGCGGTTTGGCCGGCAATGCGTCGCAGTCACCTTGCCCATTGGGGCCGAGTCTAGCTTCTCCGGCGTAGTTAACCTTCTCGATGCGGATGCGGATGCACCCGACTCCCTCCAGGGCGAAATCGAGGCCGCGCGTGAGCGGCTGACGGAGGCGATCGCCGAGATAGATGACGATCTAGCTACGAAGTATCTCGAAGGAGACGCTATCTCCCAAGAGGAGCTGGTGAGCGCGCTAATACGTGGCGTCGCGGCCGGTGACATCGTGCCGGTTCTGGCAGGAGCTTCGCCCTCGGGCATCGGTGCCCAGGAGCTTATGGACGCCATCGTCGATTACGCGCCCTCACCCGCGGCCGTCGGGCCCACCACCGGCACCGCCGATGGCAACGAGGTCTCCCTGGACTGCGACCCCGCCGGGCCGCTGGCCGCTCTCGTCTTCAAGACGGCGGCTGACCCCTTCGTCGGAAAGCTATCGTACTTCAGAGTGTACAGCGGTACCCTGAAGGCCGACTCCCAGCTATGGAACGCGAACAAGGCGGAGCCCGAGCGGGTGGGTCAGGTGTTCCATGTACTGGGTAAGGACCAGCAGCAAGTGCCACAGCTCCTGGCAGGTGACATAGGCGCCGTGGCGAAGCTCTCGTCGCTCTCGACCGGATATACGCTCTGCACCAGGGAGCAGCCGATGACCTTGGACGGCTTGGAGTTCCCTCAGCCGGTATACCAGATGGCCGTGTACCCGAAGTCCAAGGCCGACGTGGACAAGATGACCAGCTCCCTGGCCCGCATTGCCGAGGAGGACCCCAGCCTGATCGTGACCCGGGATCCCGACACGCTCGAGATTTTACTCGCCGGCCTCGGCGACATGCACGTCGATGTGTCAGTCGAGAAAATGAAGCGCAAATTCGGGGTCGACATGCTCCTGGAGACCCCCAAGGTAGCCTACAAGGAGACCATCGGCGGGAACATCAGAGTCGAGTACAAACACAAGAAGCAGTCAGGAGGCCACGGCCAGTATGGCCACGTATGGCTGGAGCTGGAACCCCTCTCGCGAGGATCCGGCTTCGAGTTCGCGCATAAGGTAGTCGGCGGGTCCGTGCCGAGAGAGTATATCCCGTCGGTGGAGAAAGGCATCCTCAAGGCTCTGCCGGGCGGCGCCGTTGCCGGATTCCCCGTCGTAGACCTCAGGGCCACTCTGGTCGACGGCAGCTATCACACCGTCGACTCATCGGGCATCTGCTACGAGATCGCCGGGGGCCACGCGCTGACTAAGGGTATGCAGCAGGCGACACCCGTTCTCCTCGAGCCGGTGATGAAGGTGGAGATAATCGTGCCCGACGATTTCACCGGCGACGTCATCGGCGACCTGAACAGCAAGCGAGGCCGCATCCAGGGCATGAATCCGCAGGGCGACGGCACGACCCTGATCGAGGCCAAAGTGCCCCAGGCTGAGATGCTGAGGTACGCCACCGAGCTTCGCTCGCAGACGCAGGGACAGGGCTCGTTCTCGCTGGAGTTCGATCACTACGATGAGGTGCCTCAACACATGGTACAGAGGATCGTCGAAGACTCGAAGCAGGGTGAGCGTGAAGAGGCGCGTGCCTAGCCTGGCCTTAGCTCGACTCGGCGCAAGGCTCCGAGGGGCGCTGAAGGCGGCCGAAGAGCTTTGCATCAAAATCACGGGAAGGTGCCGGAAACCGGAGGTTTCCAGCTGGGGTCTGGGGTGTCCCCAGATCCAAAATACCCCCCAGGGCGGGTGGGAGGGCAAGCAAACCCTCGCTTTGAAAGGACTTTTGGTACAAAGCCTGACCGAAGGGTATGGGGTGGGGACGACAGGATGTGAGGCCGACGTGAGAGGGGGCGCCCGCAGGTGCCCCCTCTATGTTCACGCGATGAGCCGGGTGCCGCTACATCTGGGATGACCAGATGGTGTGGTAGTTGTCGCCCCTGATGACCGCTGCAAGCTCGGACTTCTCCAGCCGCGACAGCTCCTCCAGGACCAGCTCGCACTGAGTGACGGCCTCCTCCTGTCCCGCGCCCTTGAAACGGTTCAAGATCCGCTCCCATACGCCCAGACTGATGAGGCTGTCCACGTACCTGGGCCACGGAACAAGGGTCAGGTTCTGGAGCCTGGGGAAGTTGGGGCGAAGCTTCCTGATGGACCGCAGCCTCTCCTGGGGCGACGCTACCATCGGCATGATACGCACCATCGGGCCCTCGGTCTCGTTGGTCCTGGTGTCGATGACCACTGCCTTCCTGAAGGTTGGGAAGAACAGCGACATGACCTCTGCTTGTTCTATGTTGGCCAGGACCTCATCGAGGTCGTACTCGAAGTCTTCGTCCATCACTGGCAGGACACCTGTCGTTAGGAGTTGACGAGCTCGCGCACCGTTTCGATAAACGACGGCAAGACGTTCTTCCAGTCGCCCACGACGCCCATACTGGCTTCCTTGAAGATGTTGGCGTCGGGGTCCCGATTGATCGCTACTATCTGCTTTGCGCTGGAGCAACCTGCCATATGCTGGCTCGCTCCCGAGATCGCGACTGTTATGTACAGGTCTGGTGTTATCGTCTTGCCGGTAAGGCCGACCTGCAGCCCGTGGTCTTTCCAGCCCGCGTCGCAAACCGCTCGGGATGCGCCCACGGCGCCGTTAAGCAGCTGCGCTAGCTCATCGAGCAGGTCGAAGGGCTCAGGCCCGCCGAGACCTCTGCCGCCGCTTACGACCACCGGCGCGTCCTCCAGCCTCACTCCTTTGGACTCGGCCTGGACCGTTTCGACCACCCTCGATTTGATCACTGACGGATCGAGGTTGGGACGGAGCGTCACTGTGTCACCGCTTCTGGACGGGTCGGGCTCCAGCGGTTCGTAGGCCTTGAGGCGAAGGACTATGACCTGCGGATCGGCGTCCGGGAAGGTGACCTTTGCGATTGCATTGCCGCCGTATACGGGACGCGTGGCCACGACGCGGCCGGTGCTCGGGTCGACGTCGATCGCCGAGCAGTCCTGTGCCATGCCCACCCGCAGCCTGAACGCTAGACGGGGGCCGATGTCCCGCCCGGCGGGAGTTTTCCCCACCAGCACGACGCTGGGCGATGTTTCTTTGCACACGTGCTCGAAGGCAGCGAGCTGGGCGTCGAGCTGAGGCTCGGCGAACAGGTCGTCTTCGACCAGGTAAACCTTGTCCGCGCCCAATGCGAAGGCCTCGGCGGCAGCGCCATCGAGGCCCGTTCCGAGGAACGCTACGGCAACCTCCCCGTCGATGGACCCGCTTATCGCGCGTGCGGCTGCAAGCAGCTCTCCTGTAACAGATTGTGGCTTGCCGCCGGCCACCTCTCCCAGCACCAGTATTCCACCCATCGCGTATCTCCGTTTGTCGGATGCCCGGCCCCGAGCCGAGTTTGCAGCATACTCTCCCTCACACGATTAGGGACCTACGTTGACGAATGTTGGCGAATTCGAAAAAATCCCTCTCTGTGCTCAGGGTCTAGATCAGCTTTGCCTCTCGCAGCTTCAGCGCAAGGTTGCGCCCGGCGTCCGCCTCGTTGTCTCCTTCGATGATCTCGCAGCGCTTGTCGCTGTCCGGTACGAACAGGTCCGTCAGATGGAGCCTGGCCTCGAGGTCCGAGGTCCCGACGCCCAGGTCGGCTGCCGTCCAGACCGTTGGACTCTTCTTGCTTGCGGCCATTATCCCTCGCAGGGTAGGGTACCGGGGCTCACCCAGCTCGTTGCTCACGGTCACCAGCGCGGGAAGCCTTGCCTCCACCACCTCATACCCGTCCGTCAGGGCGCGCTCAACTGTTAGCGCACCGTCAGCCACCTCGATCTTCTGTGCGACGGTCACGCAGGGCAGCCCCAGCAACTCGGCTATCCCCAGGGGAACCTGAGCGTTGTCCCAGTCCGACGCCTGGCGGCCACACAGCACGAGGTCGACGGCCCCTATTTTCTTGATCGCTTCCGAGAGCACGTAGGCCGTGGCGAAGGCGTCCAGGTCTTCGACGGCCTCGTCCTGTACCAGGACCAGCTCGTCGGCGCCCATCGACAGTGGCTTTTTCATGACTTCCATCACGAAGTTATTGCCCACTGAAACGATGGTTATGGTGGCCTCGGCCGTGTCGCGAACGCGCAGGGCCGCCTCAACGGCGTTCTCGTCGAATCCGTTGACGACCGGCGGTATCCCCTGGGCGGGGATTACACGCTTGGAGTCGGGATCGACACGGAACGCCGAAGCCGGGGTCTCGGGGTCGATCACCTGCTTGGCACAAACGACGATGTGCAGGGCCAACGAAGTCTCCTAACTCTGTTCGTCTGGTCGTTGATCGCCTGTGTCCAGGCTGCAAACCGTTCGGACTATAGCACCAGCCTGAAAGGGGTGTCAACCGACCCCTCCGCCGGTTGACAGACCGGCAATTGACTTTTCGCAACCCTTCCCAAAATAATACCTCGACCCGGAGACCAACGCAATGACGAAGATCGTCGACAGCTACTCTCAGGACGGGGACCGCCCTCTCTTCATCTGCGACTTTTCGCCGCCTCGGGGAGCAGACTCCGAGATGCTCGAGCCCGCGCGGCACCTGGACGTGGATTTCATCTCGGTGGCCTACAATCCCGGCAGATCAACGCGGGTAAACTCTGCCGTCGCCGCACACTGGGTGAAGGAGCACACCGGCAGAGATGTCGTATTCACCCTGGCCACTCGTGACATGAACAAGCTCTCGGTCCAGAGCCTGCTGCTTGGCGCGCAGCTGCTGGGCCTGGAGAACCTGGTGGTGGTGCGCGGCGACGACTTCACCGAAAAGGACCTGACACTTCTCAGGGGTGTCAACGACTACCGGCCTACATCGCTCCTACGCTCCGTTAACGACATGAACCAGGGCCTCGACTTCAAGGGGCTCAAGCTTCGCGCCCCGACCGACTTCTGCGTCGGAGCCGCCATCGACCTGGGCCGGGGCATCGAGAACGAGGTGAGGCTCACCCGGCGAAAGGTCGAGGCGGGGGCCCATTTCTTCATATCGCAGCCCACCTTCCACTCCGACGGGCCGGCCGAGTTCCGAGCCCGCTACGCAGATGCATACGCCGAAGAGCTACGGGTCCCGGTGTTTCATGGGATCCAGGTGATGTCAGAGGACAGCGTCGTGTTCTCCGACGTCCCGTCCTGGGTCACCGACGATCTGGCGAAAGGCAGGTCGGGTGGGGACATCGCTCTCCAGGTGTACCGCGACTTCGCCGAAGCCGGATTCAGGTCCTACTACCTGGTTCCCCCGGTCTTGAAGGGAGGCCGCCGAGACTACGAGGCGGCCCGCGCCGCGCTCGAGGCGTTTCGCGCTTAGCTTGCGCTCCGACCTCGGTTCGTTGACGCTCCATTTGCCCGTAGCTATAATTAGCCCAGCGAAGGTGTTGTGTGCGACCCGGGTGTTCTGGAGGTAGCCGACGTTGGCGAACGAAACAGGGAAGCGGTACTTCTGCTCCAAGTGTGGCTCGGAGTTCGTGGTGACTCGGGGAGGGGAGGGGGCGGTGAAGTGCTGCGGCGAGCAGATGGCCAAGAAGTAGTAGCGTTCCAACCGCCGGGCTCGGTTGCACCGGCCCGGCAACAGTGAGAGGCGGAACCGCCCATGTCGAACCAGCTGGGAAGAAGATACGAATGCGATGTCTGCGGGACTCTGGTGCTGTGTACCAAAGCCGGGGAAGGGGAGGTCCAGTGCCACGATAACGACATGGTGGTGCAGCAGCCCCGCAAGCTTCCGTCCTCGGACTAGCCCACCCGCTCCCCGCAGTTTCGGCCCTTACCCACCGCAGTAGGGGCTTTTAGCGTCACCGGCCCTGGCACTTCCTCGCCAGATGCGTACCACGCCCCCGTTATTCGGATAGGTCGCGAGGAACTTCAGTTCCAGCTAAACGGCGGCCGAGGCGACAGCGGCCTCGTGCTGCTCGTCGGCATGGTACGAGCTACGAACTAGGGGACCCGACGCTACGTGCTTGAACCCCATGGCGTCGCCCTCGCGCCGCAGCTCCTCGAACTCGTCGGGCGTGTAGAATCGGTCCAGCGGCGTGTGCTTCTTGGACGGCCGTAGGTACTGGCCGATCGTCAGCAGGTCGCAATCGACCGATCGAAGGTCTCGCATCGTGTCTAGGATCTCGTCCCAGGTCTCTCCGAGTCCCACCATCATGCCCGACTTGGTTACGCCATCGGGTGCCATAGCTTTGGACCGCGCCAGGAGCTCGAGGGACTGCTCGTAGTCGCCCTTGGGTCGAACCCTGGGGAACACCCGCCGCACTGTCTCGATATTGTGGTTGAGGGTGTCCGGCGCCGCGTCCATCACGGTCTCCAGCGCGTCCCAGTTGCCGCAGAAGTCGGGGATCAGCACCTCTATTTTGCAGAACGGCAAACGCTTGCGCGTTTGACTGATGCACTGGGCGAAGATGAAGGCGCCACCGTCCGGCAGGTCGTCGCGGTTCACCGAGGTTATGACGGCGTAGTTCAGCCCCAACCGCTCCACGGTGCCCGCCAGTCGTTCCGGCTCCTGGAGGTCGAGCCCGGTCGGCACTCCGCTGGTCACGGCGCAGTAGGCGCAGGCCCTGGTGCATATGTCGCCCAGGATCATGAACGTGGCCGTTTTTCGCTCCCAACACTCGCCGATGTTGGGGCAGTGCGCTTCCTCACACACCGTGTGTAGCTGGCTCTCTCTGAGCAGGCCTTTCAGTTGGAGGTAGTTGGGACCTCCCGGCATCCGGGCCTTCAACCAGGGGGGTAACCGCCGCTGTGCGGCCATGACGCCTCCGCTACTGAATTTCGATGACATGATAGCAGATTCGGCGGGACGCCTCATGCTATATTAGACGGACATATGACTACTCAGAGCGAGTCTACAGAGGGCAAAGAGGAGTACGCGCGGCTCACCCTGGAGTCGGTTGGCCTCGACGGCGACACATGCGCTCAATACGAGGGCGAGACCATAGGCGTGTTCGGTGGCATCCCGGGCGAGGAGGTGGTTGCCAGGATCCATCGCTATAAGAGGCGGCGTCGGCGACAGGTTTCAGCGATAGTTACGGAAGTGGTCACTCCCTCTAAGCACCGGATCACGCCTCCATGCCCGTACTACGGTCCTTGCAGCGGCTGCCAGTGGCAGCACATTGACTACGCTCATCAGCTAACGCTCAAGCGCGAAGCCGTCGAGCGTCACTTCGGCGACTACGAGGAACTGAAGGGACTATCGGTGGAGCCGACTCTGGCGGGCCCCGAGACCCTGGGATACCGTAACCACGCCCGCTTCGCAGTGCGAAACGGCGGGGCGCTGGGATTCAGCAACCGCGCCACGCGCCGGTTCGTTCAGATCGATAGCTGCATGCTCATGGTCCCCGCAGTGAACGATGTCCTCCAGGAGCTGCAGGGTAAGTGCGGGGAAACCAGCGCCCTTTCGATTCGTTATGGCGTAAACACGGGCGAATGCCTTGTCCAGCCGACCCTGAAGAACCCGGACATACACCTTCAATCCGGCCAGAGCCACTACCATGAGAAGGTCTTGGGACGTACCTTCCGTATCGCATCACCCTCCTTTTTCCAGGTGAACACTAGGCAGGCAGAGCAGCTCGTCGAGGTCTTGGCATCGGGCCTCGACCTGAAGGGGGAGGAGGTTCTTGTGGACGCCTACGCCGGGGTGGGGACGTTTGCCGTCCTGCTGGCGCCTCGCGTGAGGCGGGTCATCGCCATCGAAGAGTCTGCCGCGGCCGTTCGCGATGCCGCGGTGAACGCAGAGGACGTGGAGAACCTGGAGTTCGTGGAAGGCAAGACTGAGGATGTGATCGCAACGCTGGATGACTCCCCGGACGTGGTGATCCTGGACCCACCGCGTGTGGGATGCCATCCCGACGTTCTGAAGGCACTGGCGGACCACCGACCACGACGCGTAGCCTACGTGTCTTGCGACCCCGGCACCCTGGCTCGCGACCTGCACCTGCTGGTCCGCGGAGGCTTTGGGGTGCGCCAGGTCCAGCCCGTCGACATGTTCCCGCAGACCTATCATGTGGAGTGCGTGGTGATACTGGCCTACGACGGCATTCAGCGCGGTGGCGCGGCCTGGACCCGGCCGTCTGGCGTATAGGGCAGTAGCTATGTCGGAGATGGCGGCCAAGACGCGACTCGTGCTGGCCTCGCGCTCGCCGAGGCGTCGTGACATCATCAAGGCGATAGACCTTCCCGTGGAGGTAGCCAGTCCGGGCGGCGAGGAGGGCTTGCCCCGGCCGGGTGAGACGCCGGCCGAGTTTGTCGTGCGCCTGTCCCGCCAGAAGGTACGGTGGGTGGCGGACGAGATAAACAGCGCCGGTCCGGCTGCGGATGGAGTCGTAGTGCTGGGCGCCGACACGGCCGTCGTGCTCGACGGCGACGTGCTCGGCAAGCCCGCGTCCGCTGACGAAGCGACCCGCATGCTGCGGGCCTTGAAGGGCGCCGCGCATACCGTAGTCACCGGCGTGACCATCTGGGCAGCCGTATCGGATAGCCGTCTTTCTGTGGCAAAGACCTCTTCGGTAACGATGCGCGACTACTCGGATGGGGAGCTCGCCGCCTACGTAGACTCAGACGAGCCTTTCGACAAGGCCGGGGCTTACGGCGTCCAGGACTCCGGCTTTCGACCGGCCGCCGCTGTCGAAGGCTGCTATCTCAACGTCGTCGGCCTCCCGCTTTGCGAGGTTACCGAGCTGCTGGCGGAGGTGGCCCCGGATACCCGACTGCGCCCGAGCTGGCAGCCGCCGGCTGAATGCCACGACTGTCCACTGGGCTCGTGACGCCAATGAAGGACGAAAGCGTACCCATCAGGCAGCACATGCTGGAGCTGCGGCGCCGGATGACGCTGTCGGTCGTCGCGGTGATCGTCTGCACAGGCCTGGCCTTCGCCTTTCACGGCCAGCTACTGACGCTGCTCATGGAGCCGGTCAAGGGGTTCAGCGAGATCCCCAACCAAAAGCCCGTGTACACGGAGCTGACGGAGTTCATCGGCGCCGCCATGAAGGTGTCGCTTTTCGTCGGCCTTTTTGCATCGATGCCGTTCGTGCTCTACCAGGCGGTGATGTTCATAGCCCCCGGGCTTAAGCCCGCCGAGAAACGGTACCTGTACCTGCTGATGCCCTTCAGCATTTTGGTCTTCGCCGCCGGCGCCGCCTTTGGGTACAGGGTCCTGTTCCCCCCTGGCCTGAGCTTCCTTCTCACCTATGGAAGCGACGTAGCCACGCCGTACATCCGGATTGGGAACTACGTCAACCTGCTGTTAAGGCTGCTGTTCTGGATGGGGATCCTTTTCGAAACGCCGGTTGTCATGTTCTTCCTAGCCAAAATCGGTGTGGTAACGCCCCGGTTCTTTGCGAGGAAGCGGCGATACGCAGTCGTCGTCGCCTTCATTCTCGGGGCTATCATCACGCCCACCTTCGATCCCGTGAACCAGGCCATCGTCGCCGCGCCGATTATCGTTCTGTACGAGGTGGGCATATGGCTGGCGAAACTGGCGAGCCGCGGCCGCAAGGACCCGGCGCCCGAGCTGGAGCTGGGCGCCGGCAGCCCAAGACACTAGGCAAACGAGAAGGGCCCCGGCTAATGCCGGGGCCCTTCATTTCATCGTGGCATCGGTTGGGTGCTAATGCGTCCGAGGACCTACCTTCTGTTCTGCCTCTACGCTGGCGGCCTCACCGCCGGACTCGTCCCCCTTGCCCAACTTGTCGCCCTGTGTCGACCGGAACTCCCGGAGGGCCCGGCCCATCGCGCCACCTACCTCTGGTAGCCTGCCCACTCCGAAGATGATCATCACCACGACGAGGATGATCACCAGCTCCCAGACCCCGAATCCTCGAGCGAACGGCATGCCGCAGCCTCCAACTCAGTTTCAGCTCATATCATAGCCGTTGGGCGTGAACGCGTCAACGGGCGACACGACAAGCATGAGCCCGCCGGCTGCCCGGTGCTATAATGCGGCTTGCGGTAAAGTTTCGCTTTGCGGACCTGGACTCCGAACGACAAGGAGAGACACGTGAAGAAGTTTCTGCTTCTGCATTACGGATTCGAAAAGCCCACCCCGGAGATCATGGGCGCGTGGGGTAAATGGTTCGAGTCAATCGCAGACAAGATAGACAGCGGCGGTCGTTTTCCGGGCGGGCGGGAAATCTCCCATGACGGTACCAAGGACCTGCCGATGGCGAAGGACTCCATCACCGGTTACTCCGTCATCAACGCCGAGAACCTAGATGCGGCCGAGACGATCGCGCGGGGTTGTCCCATCATCGCGAGCACCAGGGTCTATGAGATCATGACCATGTAGGCCCAAGCTCATTAAGATAGTGGGTCTCGGTTCAGGAGGCACAGGGGTGGTTGAGACCAACGGTAGACAGTTCGTAAAGTACAGCTTCTTCAAAGTGGACACTGACTGGCGGCGGCTGTCTACCGAGCGACGTGCAGACGGCAAGCGAGAGTTCGCCGCGGTCGTCGACGAGTCGGCGGCCGGCATGATGACTCGAAGCTACAGCCTGGTCGGGCTCAGGGGCGACGTTGACTTTCTGCTGTGGCAGGCCGCCGACACGCTGGAGGGCCTCCAGGAGGTGGCTACCAGGCTGTGGGCGACCGACCTCGGCGCTTACCTGACCCAACCCCACTCTTACCTGGCGATGACCAATCGCTCCCAGTACGTCGGCCAGCACCGGCACGCGGGGCAGGAGGGAACCGGCGTCGAGGTCCGGCCCGGGAGAGGCAGCTACTTCATCGTCTACCCCTTCCTCAAGACCCGTGAGTGGTACCTGCTGCCGCAAAAGGAGCGGCAGCGGATGATGAACGACCATTTCAAGGTGGGGCACAAGTACCCCTCGGTGAAGATCAACACCACCTACTCCTTTGGCCTCGACGACCAGGAGTTCGTGGTGGCCTTCGAGACGGACAGCCCAGGCGATTTCCTAGATCTTGTTATGGATCTTAGGGGCGTCGAGGGCAGCCTGTTCACGCTCCGCGACACGCCCATCTTCACCTGCATCCGGCGCCCCATAGACGAGACCCTGGACAGCCTTGGGGGCTGACCAGCGGCGTCGGCGACGCCAAGAAAAGAGGGCCTCGCCAGCACGCTGGCGAGGCCCTCTTGACGCTAGGAGAATCTCGGGCTAGCCGGCGACTTCCCCTACCGTGCGTACGGAGGTCTCGGGGTTGAAGGCTGCCCACGCGAACCAGAAGTGGTTGCCGTGCAGGAACGGCGTCAGCTCCTCGCCCGCCAGCGGACCTTCGACGGCCATGCCCAGGATGTTCCACTTGGAGCCCGTCTCTCGATCGACGATGATGTCGTTCTCCACAACGAAGGTTAGCTCCTGACCATCAACGAAGGGCTCGTAGACCGCCGTGGCGCCCACGGGACGGTTTCCGCTGAAGCCTCGCCCCAGGAAGGGAGACAGGGTGCCGCCCGCGTAGAAGATCACGATGTCCTGTCCCTCTATAGTGTCGTTTACGACGGGATGATCCGCGAGGACCGAGAAGGGGTAGGCAACGTCCTGGTCGCCGACGGTAATCGCGACTACGCGCTCCATGGGCTTCAGGCGCGGGTCGACCTCGCCTGAAAAGAGGAACGGTACCCTCTCGGGGTCGTCGTATCCTGAGTAAGGAGGGCTGTCGTAGGTCCGGCGAAATCCGGTGTCACGGGACAGCAGCTTGCCCTCGGGGAATGCCTCCCTGAAGTCGCCCCACGAGACCACCGGTGCCGGGACAAAGGTCAGCTTCGTGCCGGTGAGCTCGCCTACGATGGCCTCGCCCGTGATCTGCTGCCACCACGACTGCGTCTGCCTGTCCCACATGACCAGGTCGCTGTTGCGCAGGTTGCCCGATGTTCCAAAGTCCAACACCCTGCCGTTGACCCTGCGGTCTAAGACAATGGCGGTGTTGCAGAGCGGGCAGTAGGTAACCGATACGGGAACGCCGCCCACCTCGTCGTTGACGATCTCATGGGAGATCAGTATGGCCAGCGGATAGCCCCTGGCGTCGCCGTTGATCTCCAGGCTGATGACCGGGTCTGCATCCGTCATGTAGTCCGGAGGCGTCGCGACGTCGATATACTTTGGATTGTCGATGGGCGGGATACCGTCGCGCCCTGGCCCGCCGGACTGTATCTCCGTGTAGGGCACCGAGTGCCTGGAGAAATCGGTGTCCCAGCCGAAGGTCAGGAAGGCTGGCACCTTGTCGTCCAGCAGCACCACGTCCTGTACAGTCGCCAGCCCCTCGCTCTCGGCCCCATCGATCCCGTTTTCTTGGGCGCTAGCCTGCTCGAAGTCGGCTGCGCTCGATTCACTAGAGGCCGCGGGCTCGGGAGGGACGGCCACCGGATTCAGTGGAGCAGGCTCGCCGCCACTCGAAGTACACGCCACCGCGATCAGCCCGGCGGCGACGGCCACGATCGACAGAATTCCCTTATACCGCATCATCTATCCCCCAACCGGAAATCAGCTCTCATTAGCTCGCCGTATTATTTGATGCACCTGACCTATCAAAAGACGCACCGGATCCAGGGCACTTTCATCGTGGGGCTATTAAACGTCATGCGTGTAGGAGCCCACATGTGCGGCCTGGGCCCAGCCGTAGATTGACCGGCGAGGTGGTTGGTATACTGATCTTAGATCTGCAGTTTACTTCATCACTTCGGTGGGTTTGGGGATGCAGCCCATCCATCTATTCCAAGCTCGGAGCCGTCTGTTGCGCCTCTTAGTCTTCTCCATGCTGGCCCTCGGGCTGGCGCTCAGCTTCGCCCTCGGCGTGATCGTCAGCTCCCCGCAGGCGCGCACCGCTACGCAGTCTGCGCCCCTCTACGATGAGGAGCTGGTCACTGCAGTGTTCGAGAGGGCCAGTCCCGCCGTCGTCGAGATTAGCGTTAGGCGCAACGCGCCGGATGAGGTCATTGCCGCCCTGGCCGTCGGCAGCGGGTCGGGCTTTCTGGTTGACCGTCAAGGACACATAGTTACGAATCACCACGTGGTGGCGGGAGCGGACACGATTTCGGTGAGGCTGCAGGACGGCAGAATGCTGGAGGCCAGGCTCCTTGGCTCGAGCGCCGCCGATGACCTGGCGCTACTGCAGGTGGCCCCGGCCGAGATCGGGGACATCGAGCCCCTGACCCTTGCGGACTCTGCCAGCGTCGTGCCGGGCCAGATGGCCATCGCGGTAGGTAGCCCCTTTCGGCAGTTCAACTCGGTCAGCGTGGGGGTCGTGAGTGGAACGGGCCGTGGGCCGGCCAGCGTCATTCGGCGTCCAATCCCCGATATGATTCAGACCGACGCCGCGCTGAACCCGGGTAACTCCGGAGGGCCACTGCTCAACTCTGACGGCGAAGTGATCGGAGTGAACTCGGCAGTGCGTACGGGCGAGTTCAGCCGCCTGGGGGACTACCGTGTCGGCTTCGCCGTACCCAGCAACACGGTGCGCGGGCTCTTACCGCGCCTTGTGGAGGCGCGGGAGCTGCGACGACCCTGGCTCGGCATCAGCGGCACCGCCGTGGCCGACGTGGCAGCAGACTCTCTGGGCCTGCCGGACGGCGTCTATGTCTCCGGCGTGTTCCCCGACAGTCCCGCGGAACGAGCCGGCCTGGTTCCGTTCCGAAGGTTAGAAAGAGACAGTCGTGGCGACGTAATCACAGCGGTGGAAGGGCGTCCCGTCGGATCGCTCGACGAGATGGTTAGCTACTTCAACGAGCTGGCTCCGGGGGAGGCGGTTACACTTTCCGTTTTTCGAGACCGGCGGAGCATCGAGGTCGACGTTACGCTGGGCGAATGGCCGGACACGTAGGTCCGCCCGGCCAGGCCACAAAAACCAGAGGCCCCTTCGAACTCGAAGGGGCCTCTGCACTTTAAGGGACGTGCCGCCTTAGAGCGTCCGCTCCAGTTCTCCTATCGCCTCGTTCAGCTCATGTACGAGATGATCGACCTCGTCTTTTGTGATGCACAGAGGTGGCGCCATCGGGATGACGTCGCCGGCTCTCCCCATGAGGCCATGCTCGTCAAAGATGGGCTTCAGCTTCTTGGAGATCTGGGCCTCCTTGGGGAACTTCTCCTTGGTGTCCCTGTCCTTTACCAGCTCGACGGCTGCCAGGAGTCCCATTCCCCCTCGCACGTCGCCGACGGTCGGGTGCTCGTACAGCGCCTGGAGCTGCTCGTACAGGTAGTCACCCATCCGAGCCGAGTTCTCCACCATCCCCTCGGTCTCCATGATCTCCAGGTTGGCCAGTCCGGCCGCACAGGATGCGGGATTGCCGCCGTACGTGATCAGGTGGTTGAAGGTGTTGTCCTCGCCGGAGAACTTGTCGGCGATCTTCTTACTGGCAACCGCAGCGCCGATGGGCAGGTATCCGCCGGTCAGCGCTTTGGCCGTGGTGAAGATGTCGGGCTTGACGCCCCAGTTCTCCGTGGCGAACATCTTGCCTGTGCGACCGAAGCCGGTGATGACCTCGTCGCACACCATTATGACGCCGTACTTGTCGCATATCTGCCTGATCGTCGGCCAGTACTCCGCGTGAGGCACGTGGATCCCGGCCGCGCCCGAGATAGGCTCACCGATGAAGGCGGCCACCGTCGACGGCCCTTCGTGCTCGATCACCCGATCCAGCTCATTGGCGCACTGGAGGTTGCAGCCTCCCCTGTCGGCGCAGTACGAGCAGCGGTACTGGTTGGGTTGGGTCATGTGGACGTTGCCGGGCATCAGCGGGCCGAAGTTGGACGGAGGGGCGTAGCCTCCGCCTCCCATGGACATGCAGGCGTAGGTGGAGCCGTGGTAGGAGCCCCGGCGACTGATCACCTTCCAACGGCCCGCCTCGCCGTTGTTGAGATGGTAGTTCTTCGCCATCTTTATGGCTGATTCGTTGGCCTCTGACCCTCCGCTGGCGAAATAGACTCGAGAGTCCTTGTCGGGCGCCAAACTCGCGACCTTGGCGGCCAGCTTGACGGTGGCAGGGCTGACGGAGCCGCCGGGCGAGAAGCTGAGATCCTGCATCTGCTCGTGGACGGCGTCCGCGATCTCTCTGCGGCCATGGCCGATGTTGACCAGCCACATCGAGGCCATCATATCCAGCCACCGCTTGCCGTCGGCGTCTTCCACCCACACGCCTTCGCCCTTGGTGACCAGCTTTATTCCGGTCTCCTCGCTCATGTCTCCGATCGGACGCGCGTGGGGCCAGTGATGGAGTGCGGCGAGCTCCTTCAGCTCCTCGATCTCTTCGCCGGTCAGTCGCTTGGTGGCCATGATGGGACCTCCTCTGTTTTCCGTTCCTCGGGGTATCTTACCATCAACCCGGGAGCAGGGCTATTGCATCGGAGAGCACTTGAACGGCATCATCAGCTTGTTCTCCATCGTTAGGGGCGTCACCGCGGCCTTCGGCGGCCACACGCCCGAGGCTACGGACTCGGCCCTTATGCGGGCTCGCTCTTCCGGGCTCCGGTAGGCCCACATATGCACCAGCTTGTTGAGGCCTCCGAGCTCGGAGTACCAGCAACCCGCCAGGGGCGATAGCTTCTCCCTCGCTTCGATGGCCCCTGCCCAGGCCTCCAGCACCTGCGGCATAACGCCCGGTGGATAGGTATAGCTCCGCATCTCGTACAGAGGTCCTATGTCACGCTCCCCAAAAGGCGTCATGAACTCAGCCGGGATGTATATCTCGGAGTTCATGTTGATGATGAACTCGCCGGTGTCTGGCGGCCAGATGCCGGCTTCGATGACCTTCCTCCGAGTCTCGACTCGCTGGTTGAGGTCATCGTAAGGCCAGACGTGGACTACCTGGTTCAAGGGACCCACCTCTGTCTGCCAGTAGCCCCCGACCTGCGAGTACTTCTTGCGGGCGTCTAGCTTCTCCTCGGTGCGCCGCTCGAACTCCGCCATCGAGCGCGGCTTCAGGTCGTAGGTACGTATCTCGTAGATCATCGTGACGCTCTCCTCCTACCGGGGAATCTTGGCCGAGGGCCAGAGGGTTTTAATGTACATGCCCTGGAGCCTAACATGCCCCGGAAGCCTAACACGAAGGTGCCTTTTTGTGAACCGACGAGAGCCGTGCTGTAGACTAGGTTACGCACCGCTGCCGGATGGGGAGGTCTGGATGGCAAACGCAGATGGCGGCCGTTTCGCGTCCCTGGTGGACGCCATCCTGAAGGCCACCTGGGAGTCCTATCCCAACATGGCCTCGGGCTTGGGCCTGCACGAGTACGACGGGCGCCTGCCGGACATCTCGCGCGACGCTCTGGCCCGCAGGGCGGCAGATGTCGAGGTTGCTCTTGCGTCACTGGGCCGCATCGACCCGTCGGCCCTGGGTCGCCAGGCCTATTTCGATTACCGGCTCGTCACCGGCGCGCTGAGGAAAGAGCTGTTCGAGCTTGGAGAGCTGCGCCTTCACGAGACCAGCCCGATCGACATGATGTGGCACATAGAGCTCAGCGGGTACATAAAGCGCGACTACGCGCCGCTGCAGCAGCGAATCGAGTCGCTGGCTGAGACGCTGGAACAGGTGCCGGCCTTTCTTGAGAGCCTGAAGGCCGGCCTGGGCCGGAGGCTGAGCACGGCCGTGCTGGAAGCGAGCCTCGAGGCGTACGAAGGTCTTGTCAGCTTCTACGAGAAGGACCTCGCCGGGGCCGCCGGGGAGCTGCCCGACGATGGGCGGCGGAGAAGGTTTCGCCAGGCCCTGGGACCCGCGTGCAAGGCCCTCCGTGACTTCTTGGGGCATCTGAGGTCGCTGGAGGCCGAGGCCACGCCGGAGTTCGCCATCGGGGCCGACAAGTTCTCGCGTCTGCTTGAGTACGGCGAGATGGTCGAGCTGCCCCTGGAACGTCTGCTGGAGGTCGGCCTTGACGACCTGGATAGGAATCGCCGGCTTTTCGAGCAGGCTGCGGCGCGAGTGGACGCCCGACGCGCGCCGTCCGAGGTAATGGCCGACGTCGCCGGCGATCACCCCACGGCCGACGCGTTGATCTCGGTCACCGGGGACATGCTCGAGGACATCAGGCAGTTCGTGATCGACCATGAGGTGGTCTCCATTCCGTCGGAGGTCCGGTGTGAGACGATGGAGACGCCGACCTTCATGCGGTGGGCCTTTGCCGCGATGGACATGCCGGGGCCGTTCGAGACGAAGGCCACCGAGGCCTTTTACTACGTGACGCCCGTCGAGCAGCACTGGAGCGACGAGCAGAAAGAGCAGTGGCTCACCAGCTTCAACCACGCATCGCTGCAGAACGTGTCCATACACGAGGCATACCCTGGCCACTATGTTCACTACCTCCACACCAAAACTGCGCCATCGAAGGTCAGCCGGATTTTCGGCGCCTACTCGTTCTGGGAGGGCTGGGCCCACTACACGGAGCAGATGATGGTGGAGGAGGGCTACATCGGCGACGACCCTCGCCTGTTGATGGGCCAGCTGGGCGATGCGCTGCTGCGAAACTGCCGCTACGTCTGCGCTATCCGCATGCACACCGACGGGATGACGGTAGACGAGGCGACGCGCTACTTCATGGAAAACGCCTACATGGAGGAGCTGCCCGCTCGAAAGGAAGCCATGCGCGGCACCTTCGACCCTCAGTACCTGAACTATACGCTGGGCAAGCTGATGATCCTGAAGCTAAGAGAGGACTACAAACGCGAAGCCGGCTCCGCTTTTTCGCTCAAGAGATTCCACGACGCATTCCTCTCATTCGGCGCGCCGCCTATACCCCTCGTCAGGGAGATGATGCTGGAGAAGCCGGGGACGGCTGTGTTGTAGGCCACGTCCGAGACCTGTACTATTGAGATAGACGAGCGTACGGAGGCCCACAAAATCGCGGCGTCGCAAAACAACGCGCCCCAGCACCAGGTGCCGACCTACTCCGGAGTGGTTGCGTCCGAGACCTCTGGCAGTCGAGTACCGCGGCAGCCGGCCAGGATGCGGGTACCCCTGATATTCGCCGTCGTCGTGGCGGCGGTCGCGGCGCTAGTCATCTTCTTCGGAGCGTGGGCCGTGTCGGTGAACGCCAGCTCGCCAGACAGAGAGCTCTCGTTCGTCGGGCCAAGCCTCAACGCGGGCTCAGAAGCTGGATCCCGGGCGATCGATGCCCAGTCTGCGAGCGCCGAGTCCGGATCGGCCGGGACTCTTGCCGAGACCTGGTGGGGCGATGCCCTGATCGTCGTCTGCCCCTTCCATTGACTCGGATAGTGCACGAGTTACCGGACGGCTCTCCCTCACCGAGAGACCCCCTGCGTCACGCTTCAGGCATCTCCGGCGGTCCAGCGTCTTCACTCAGGCGGCGAGAGGGCTCGTGAGCATCATCGTCAGGGACGGGGTGGGAGCGGTGCGCCTCGCCGGCAGGGTGCACTACGCCTGGGTGATCGCCGGAGTCCTGGCGCTCGTCCAGGTCCTCGGAAACTCGATAGGTATGGCGGCTGGCGTCCTCGTGGCTCCTCTCAACGACCCCCAGGGTGGCTTTGGATGGAGCATCGGCACGATTGGGGCGGCGCTGATGGCGTACTACCTGGTCGGCGCCGCTGTTGCGCCCGTGGTGGGGTGGCTCGGCGACCGCTATGGCGCGCGGCGCATGATGCTGATCGGGGCCTTGATGTATGCCGGGAGCCTCCTTCTGCTGGGCATGGTTCGGGAGCCCTGGCACTTCTTCCTCACGTTTGGCGTCATGCTCTCCATTACGCAGTCGATATGCATGGTGCCTTTGCTCGCCGCCGTAAGCGACTGGTTCAAGCATCGCCTGGGATTGGCGGTCGGCTTAGTGTGGGCCGCCGGAGGCCTGGGCACTGCCGCCGTAGCGCCGGGTGCCACCTACCTGATAGGCGAGATCGGCTGGCAGTGGACCTTCTGGATCGTCGGAATCGTAGGCGGCTCCATCCTTTTCGTTCTGACCGCGGTGTTTCGTAACCGGCCCGCCGATATCGGCATGAGGAGCTACGGGTCGACCGGGGACGAGCCCGAGGCGTCCAGCACCAGTGCAGTGGCGAAGCTGCGCGCGAAGGTCTTCAACCAGCACCTGAGGCGAACGAGCGTATTCTGGAACCTTCCGCTGATCCACGGCCTCGGCTGCGCAGGACACGGTATCATCCTAATATACGCCATGCCGATCGCCATTCAGCAAGGCATCGGCCCCGTGGCCGCCTCCGTGATCCTGAGCCTCATCTCCGTGTTCAGCGTGATCAGCCGGTTCCTGACGCCCATCCTGACGGAGCGCGTCGGCGGAAAGCCCACAATGGGCCTGGCGTTGCTGGTCCAGGGAGTTACGGTAATAGCCCTCTTCTGGGCCCAGGACGTGTGGATGTTCTACCTGTTCGCCATACTGTTCGGCGTCGGGTTCGGGGGCGAGATGTCGGCCTACCTGGTCGTTAACAGGCAGTACTTCGGCTCCGGGCCTATGGCGACCTGCTACGGGTTCCAGATGATGGGCGCCTTGATCGGCCACGCTATCGCGACCGGGCTCGGCGGGCTGATTATTTACGTAACGGGCTCATACTCGGTGGTGCTCGGCCTCTCGGTTGGCTTCAGCCTCGTCGGCGTGCTGGTCGTGCTCAACCTGGAGCCCAGCGGTCGCGTGCTCATCCCCGACTGGGAGGACTCGCTTCCGGCCGACGCGCGGTCCGTGGTCGCCAGCGCGGTAGGCGACTGACGGGGCCGCACCCTCTTGCGCGCTAACCGCTCGAGTGCCTGGTCGGGCCACAAGAATCGGTCCCTCAATGCGAAAGGCGGGTAGTCGTCTGACGACTACCCGCCTTTCATTCAGCGCTTCAGATTCGGTCTAGGTTGGCTGGCTCCTGCGCGCCTCTGTAGAAGGCGCGAACGGTGTGCCTTAAGACTTCACCATCATCCGAAACCGCCGGCCGCTTAGGGCAGCCACGTGGATGAAGTACGCTGACGCCGCTCTTCCTCAGGCAACGCTGCAAACCGGTTGATGCGGCTCCTCTTCATCGACTCGTGCTCCATGCGGAGGATACTCGCTCGATTCCTTATTGCCCCGAACACGCTGAACAAGCTCATTTCGATACCCTTTCTTCTTCTGGGTGTGAACGGTTCTACGACGGCGATCCGTCGTAGAACTCCCTAGCGCTCCATAGGTATGGAGGCGTCTAGCCGCCAACCGGATGAAATACTGTTCAGCCGATCTTCCTCCGATAGAGTCAGCATCTGACTGATGCGGCCTCTCGTCGTTTGCGCCCGCATGTGGGGCAGGCGTTCCCGAATCCTCTTTGCTCCAACCACGCTGAACAGACTCATCTCGTACCCTCGTCCTGTGATGTGCGGTGGCTCTCAGTCTTCCGCCGCCATACTCATCTTAGGTCGAACTAAACATCATGTACAGACATGCTATATGATATAGTAGATTATCTAACGTGATACTAAAGGCGAAGGCATGAAAGGCATCTAGGCATGGAGCTAAGGGAGCTGAGGAGTTTTTGCACCGCGGCGAGGTTCAAAAGCATGTCGAAGGCCGCGGAGCAGTTGCGACTCGGTCAGCCGACCGTGTCGATGCACATCAAGAGGTTGGAGGAGGAGCTTGGGATCGCGCTCTTCGACAGGATCAGACGCCCCATCCAGCTCACCTCATCCGGGAAGACGCTGGCCGAGCTGGCCACACCTCTGGTCGACGGAATCGACGGGCTGGCAGCAACAGCCTCAGAGGCGGAACAGCACAGCCCCGTGACCGTGGCCTCGACCCCGGACATTATTCCTCACACCCTCCTCGGAGTCGTGAGGGTCTTCGTGGCCAAGCACCCCCACGTCCAGCTTCGAGTTCGCGCCGGAACCAGGCCAGAGGTGCTGCGTCTGGTGGAGGACGGAGAGGTCGATATGGGAATAGTGCCCGGTGCGGAGAGCGGTGTGGATTTCGAGTTTGAGGGGCTGTTCGTGTACGAGAGGGTCCTTATAACGCCGCCAAACCACCCTCTGCTGCGGGAGCCTGTTCCGTCGCTCGAGCAGATAGCTCGGTGGCCCCTCATCCTGATGCGGCGCGGGTCTCACACTCGGACGTTGCTGGAGGCTGAGTTTCGCAGGCGAAGCCTGGACTATGAGATAGTGATCGAGCTGGACAGCATGGACATGATAAAGCGGTACGTCGCTCTGGGAATCGGGGTCTCTGTAGGACCGCGTCTGGCCATCGAGCCCGAGGATCAGGGCGCGCTGGGGATCGTCAGCCTCGCCACTATTCTGCCGGTCGAGCAGGCAGGTGTCGTGACCCTGCGGGGGAAGACCCTGTCGACAACCAGCCAGGACTTCGTTTCAGTCTTCAGAGACACCGTTATTCCCTCCGATGCCGGACGGACTGCCGGCACAAGAGGTCGTTAGCGTTACCCGCTCGCGCCAGGCCGCGCAGGTGCAGCAGACGCCCTTCGACGGGCGTAGGGCGAACGGGTCACGGCTCCGTTCGTGGTGAGCCTGTCGAACGATGAGCAACGAGCAGTCGCCCGGGCCCAACCCACGGGAAGCCGTTATGCCTTAGCCTTGACCTTGGCCTCCTCGACGTTCACCGGGATGACGCCGGGGAGCCACCACTTCTCCCACATCTCGTCGACCTTGGACTGGAAGAAGTCGACGTCGTCGTCGGTGAAGTGGGCGAAGCGGCCCTGGCGCTTCAGGAACTCGATGACCGGCTTTCGCTTGCGACGCCCGTTCGCGATCATTCGGGACGGTCCGTTCAGGGTCAGCACGCCGTCCTCGATCTCGTACTGCACCCAGACCCCCGTCTCCACCGCCAGCATGCCGAGCTCGTGGGAGTACATGGGGTCGTAGTCCCAGCCCTTGGGGCAGGGGTCGAAGGTGTGGATGAAGTTGGGCCCGCCTATGCTGAGCCCCTTGCGCACCTTGTTCATCATGTCGACCGCGTACGAGGCGCAGCCGGTCGCCACGTACCTTATGCCGGGATGGCCCACCGCCATCATCCCTGCCATGTTCTTCTTCCAGCGTCGGTTCATGATTCGGTGCACCTTGCCGGGAGGGCTGAAGGTCGTGTTCGCGCCCCAGGGCGTCGATCCCGACGCCTGGATGTCGGTGTTGGCGTAGGACTCATTGTCGTACATCAGGATCAGGAGGTTGTACTCCTGTTGGCTGAGGGCGCCCGATATGGCGGAGAGGCCCATGTCTGCGCCGCCACCGTCGCCGCAGAAGGCGATCACGTTTATAGGCTCCTCCTTGATCTTGCCCTTGCTCATCAGAGCCTTGAGGCCGGCGGCCGTGCCGGTCGCCGCGGAGCCCGAGGAGCCGAGCTGGGTGTGCATCCAGGGCACGACCCACGGCGTCGAGTAGTAGGTCGTGTTGGCCACGTACATGCACCCGGTGCTTCCGAGCACTATGGTCCGAGGGCCGGCGGCCTTGATCATGAGTTTCATCACGAGTGCCGACTCGCAGCCCTGGCAGGTGCGGTGGCCTGAGGTGAAATACTCCTCAAGAGGAGAGTTGTGCACCCCCTTGATGGCTGGGAGGACGTTGATGGTCGTCATGGCTATGCTCCTAAGCTTTTCGCTCGACCTTTCTGCTATACGGCGGCTGCCTTAAGGCGCGTGCCGATCATTTCCGCAACGCTGTGGCGTGTTTTTGTCCCTCCCGGCTCGCCCCGGAGCACTGCCCCGGACGACCGAAGGGGTATCCGAACCCTGTCGGGGTCTCATCCCGACGCATCGGGATGATAGTTTTGTGGGTGGGTGGGATTAACAACGTGTCTCCGTAAATGAGCACTACTCGCGCACCCCCATCCAGCGCACCGGCTCGTCTATCTTGCCGGTATCTGCCACCTGCTGAGTGGCGTCGAACATCTCGGTGGTCATCGGAACGGTGACCTCGCGGCCGCCCAGCCCGGCGATGAAGCCGATAATCGGCACTCGTGTTTCCGCGTCGTACATGGCGGACCGCACCTCGTTGTACAGCACTCCGCCGTTGGAGGGCGCGCCGAGCGAGTAGTCCCTGTCGATCACGCCGACGGCCTTGAACTTGGACAGGCAGGCCATGATCTCAGGCTCTGGGAAGGGCCGGAACCACTTCACTCGGACGAAGCCGACCTTTCGGCCCTTTGCCCTGAGCCGTCGCACCGTGACCTTCAGCGGCAATGACAGGGTGCCCATGCCCATCAGGACCACGTCCGCGTCGTCGGTCATGTACTCCTCGATGAAGGGGTCGTCGGCGTCCCTGTTGAAGATGCGGTTCAGGTCCTCGTGGGCCTCGATTATCACGCCCCTGCTCCGGCGCATGGCCTCGTCGGTCTGCCGGCGGATCTCCATGAGCCAGTCCTCGTTGACCTGAGGCGCAATCGTGATCGGGTTATCGGGATGCAGCAGTAGCTTGCCCCGGTCGTAAGGGGGCAGGAACTCGTCGACCAGCTTCCTATCGGGGATCCGAACGATCTGCTGCGAGTGAGTCAGGAAGGCCCCGTCGGTGCTGATGGCGCACGGGAGGAACACCCGCGAGTCCTCGGCCACGCGCCATGCCATGAACGCGGCGTCCATCGCCTCCTGGGCGGTATCGACCCATCGGAGGAGCCAGCCCAGGTCCCGGACCGCCAGGGCATCGTTATGCTCGCAGCCGAAGGCTCCCGGGTCGTCCAGGGCTCGGTTCCCCACCATGGCCACCATGGGCAACCGCAGGCCGCACGTCACCGCCAGCGCTTCGAAGGCGTAGAACCAGCCCACGCCTGAAGAGCCGGAGAACACCCTGGCACCGACTGCAGAGGCGTGCTTGACGATCTCGAACTGGGAGTGCTCGCTCTCGGCCACGATGTACTCGCACTTCAGCTCGCCGTTGGCAATCAGCTTCGCCACGAACTGCATAACAGTGTCGTAGGGTCGTATCGGGTAGGCGGTGATGACATCGACGTCGGCCAGCGCGCAGGCGATTGCGATCGCCTCGGAGCCGCTGATAAGCTCTTCCCGCTCCAGTGCTGACGTGTCCTGTACTTCAGTCGTCATTGCCGACCCCCGTGATCGAAATCTGCCTATCGTACTCACCCCACTCGTGGAAGCCGTGGGACCGCCCTACGTCGCCCTTCTCCGCCTTTCCGACGGCGATCTTCTCCTCCAGCCATTTCATGTAGCCGTCCCGGTCCCGCTGCCAGTGTTCGTACTGGCTTGAGTTGTCTGTGAAGGACTGCTCGTTGACCATCGTAATGCAGTCGGGGACCGGACACACCTCCTCGCAGACGCCGCATCCGCAGCACGACTCCATGTCCGAGTCGTACAGCCCTTCCGGCGTCACGTCGAAGCATGAGTCGGGGCACTGGAGCCAGCACAGCGTGCACTTGGTGCAGGTCTCGAAGTTTACGACGGGCCTCATGGTCCGTGTCGACCACTTCTTGAAGACCTCGCTTCGGACCGGCTCGTACCCACCTTCGCCCCCACGGAAGCCACCGCCCGGCGCGATGGACCGGATGACCACCCCCTCCTCCATCTGGGTCCAGCCAGGCTTCTCGAACTTGAATGGCTCCTCTGGGTTGCCCTGGCCCGGCTCGACCGGCGTCACCGAGACCCGCTCGTGGGAGCGAGACGCCGAAGTGGCTTTCAGCTCGTCGTCCCACTGTTCCAGTATGGTGTCCTTGTACGCTTTCAAGCCAACCAGGTCGGGACATACCCTGGAGAGGGCCCCCAGTATGCGGACGTCGGTGTGATCGTCCTTATAGACCCAGAGCCCCGAGAAGCTCTTCGCGCCGTTGATGATCGCAAGATCGTATGCCACGTCTTTCACGTGGATGTCCTCAAGGAGATCGTCGGCAGATTGAATAGACGTCACCAGGACGGTGCCGCCCTCCACCGTTAGCTCGTTGATGGGCTGCAGGCCGTACCACGCCCAGGACTCGACTCCTTTGCAGAGCGTGTCGTCGACGACGATGGTTACGTCCACCTCTTTGGGCTCGTACTTCGCCAGGGTCTCCTGGAGCTCGTCGGGGTCGTCGGCCACCACGGCGAAGTACTTCGCCGGGATGCCGTTGCGCTCAGGAGAGTCGCCGTAACGCCCGAAGGCGGTGCCGATCTTGCCCTCCTTGCGCGACGCCAGAACGATCGATCGACAGATGTTCCTGGAGAGCGACTTCTGGAAAATACCGCGGTAGACGACCTCAACGGCGGTGACCGCCATAACTACCTCCCTGCCGTTTCACTGTTAGGTCCGTTTCGCTCGGCGCTCCACGTTACCCTGCCTGGTCGGGACCGGGGTTAACCGCGACTCTGCTCTGCGCCGGAGCCACAATTCTATCACTTCGAGCTTACTTCGGCCGCTACGGGCGAGAGGTCATGAACCTCTTTATCGATTTCGGCGATGTGCCGGTGCATGGTCTGCTCGGCCTGCTGGGGGCTCCCGCTCCTTATCGAGTCGAGGATTTCACGGTGTGACTGAAGCGATAGCCGGGAGCGCTCAGACGACTGGAGGGAAGGCTCACGGCTCCGAAGCAGGATGTCCGATATAGCCTGGGTGACCGCGAGCAGCGCCGAGTTCCCGGTGGCCCTTGCGATCGCGAAGTGGAACTCCAGGTCAAACTCGACCCCGCTGCCGCCGGCGGCGATGTCGTCGGCTTGTGCGGCGAGAACCCTATTGAACGCGTACACGTCCTGCTCGGTGGCGCGCTGCGCGGCGAGCGAGGCTACGTGAGGCTCCAGCAGCAGGCGCATCTCGAACAGGTCCCTGGGATTACTGCCCCTGTTAGACAGTACGGACGAAAAAGCCTTGTCAATGGCTTCGAGCGTGCCGGTCGCAATGAACGTCCCGGCCCCTGGCCGGACGTCCACCAGCCCGTTCGTGTCCAGCAGCCTCATAGCCTCTCTTACCGAGGCTCGGCTAACGCTGAGCTGCTGGGCCAGCTCCCGCTCCGGTGGAAGCCGATCGCCTGGGTTGAGTTGCCCGTCGAGAACAAGATTGTGAACCTGCGCCACAATCTCTTCGGGTATACGGGTCTTGCGCACGGCTTTTAGCATGTGGTGTGGGCCCTTCAACCACTGAGGAGAGGTCAGGTGGTCAGACCAATCGCTGTCCCGAAACCTTACACCAGGGTTGGCCGGTTGTCAAACCGGCGTTTCCCTCGGTAGTGTCCTAATTTGACCGTCTGCGGCGAAGTTGGTAGGTCTCCACTCGTGGCGTGTCAAACCACTCGTAGACATTGTTATTCCCAACTATGTAGTAAGTGCGGGAGTCGGTCTCAAATAGACCATACCAAACCGAACCGCATGCGCTGCGCACCATTAGCGGTTCACCAGCGGCGCGCTGCCTTATTCCAGACGGGACATCGCCTGAGAATGCTCTAGGCGCAAAGTGAGCATTGCAGTCAGGGTTGGGACAATTACGGAACTTGCTAACTCGATGCATCACGGTGTTCCTGCACGATAGCCGCCGTCACAACTGCCTCCGGTGGCCTCCTGATACAGCACCGCCACGTATCGACGCCTTCCCGAGTCGTCTACGGCCTTGCACAAAGCTATGGGGAAGGCGCTGGAAACCGGAGGTTTCCGGCCGGGGCCTGGGGTGCCCCCAGATATAAAATACCCTCCGTTGTGGTGGGCGGGAAGAGCGCCCACCACAACGGAGATAGTTTCCTAGTCGTCGTAGGGCGCGGGCAGCTTGGGCGGGTCCAGCTCCGTGATCAGTGACTCCGTGGTGAGTACCATCCCGGCGACGCTGGCAGCGTTTTCCAGGGCTGCCCGTGTCACCTTGGCCGGGTCGACGATGCCCATCTCGAACATCCCGCCGTAGCGATCCTTTTCTGCATCGAAGCCGTAGTCGCCTTCGCCGCGCTTCACGGCTTGCAGTACGACCGCTCCACTGAAGCCACTGTTGTCCGCAATGAGCTTCAGCGGTCTCTCTACTGCCTCTGCCACGATCATGAACCCGGTGTGCTCGTCGCCATCCGCCTGGAGCTTCTCGAGGCCGGCTTGGGCGGCCCTCACAAGCGAGGTCCCGCCGCCGGCTACGATCCCCTCCTCCATGGCCGCCCGGGTTGCCGCCAGCGCGTCTTCGAGACGCTGCTTTTTCTCTCGGAGTTCGACCTCTGTGGGGGCGCCGACCTTTAGCACGGATACCCCACCCGCCAGCTTTGCTGCGCGCTCTTCCAGCTTCTCGCGGTCGTAGTCCGAGGATGTGTCTTCAGCCTGGGCTTTGATCTGAAGGATTCGGCCCTGGATGGCCTCCTGAGCACCGCCACCCTCCACGAACGTGGTCTCGTCCTTGGTGCCTATGACTCGACGACACTTGCCCAGGTCCGCGACCTCGGTCGCGTCGAGATTGCGACCGGCGTCCTTGCTGATGACGGATGCCCCGGTGAGCACGGCCAGGTCGTCGAGCATTGCCTTGCGGCGCTCGCCGAAACCGGGCGCCTTCACCGCCAGACAGTTCAGGCCACCCTTCAGCTTGTTTACCACAAGCATGGCAAGGGCCTCGCCCTCGATGTCCTCAGCCACTACCACGAGGTTCTTGGTGACGGATGCGACCTTCTCCAGTACGGGGAGAAGGTCGGCCACCGCCGATATCTTCTCACTCGTGAGGAAGATGTAAGGATCCTCCAGCTGAGCCTCCATCTTGGTGGGGTCGGTGACGAAGTAGGGCGATATGTAACCCCGGTCGATCTGCATACCCTCGACGTAATCAACCTCGTAGCCGAGGCCTTTCGACTCTTCGACCGTTATGATCCCATCGCTGCCGATCTTGTCCATGACGTCGGCGATCAGGCCGCCCATCTCCTCGTCGTGAGCGGCCAGTGCCGCCACTCGGGCGATCTGGTCGCGTCCCTTCACCGGCCGCGCCATGGATTTTATTTCTTCCTTCAGCATCGTGGTCGCTCTCTCGATGCCCCGCTTTAGCACCATGGGGTCGGCGCCGGCCATCACGTTCTTGAACCCGCTCTGCAAGATGGCGTGCGCCAGGATCGTTGAGGTCGTGGTGCCGTCGCCAACGGCGTCGTTGGTCTTTGTCGCAGCGATTTTGACAAGCTGGGCTCCCATGTTCTCGAAGGGATCCTCAAGCTCGATCTCCTTCGCGATGGTGACCCCGTCGCTGCACACCTGGGGAGGCCCAAAGTCCTGCTCGAGAATCACGTTCCGACCCAAAGGTCCGAGAGTAATCCCAACGACCTTGGCGAGGGTCTCGATTCCACCCATCAGCTGGGTTCGGGCGTCTCCACTAGATTGGAACTGCTTGGGCATTTGCGTTACCTCGCTCCGTGATTAGCTCTTCTTGCCGTCGGTCGCGTCGGCCTTCTGCTGCATGGCCTTGAGAAGGGCCGCTGGGGACATAGGCAGCTCGACCATCCTGACGCCGATGGCATGGTAGATGGCGTTGGCCACCGCCGCCAGCGGGGGCACGATGGGCGATTCGCCGACGCCTCTCACTCCAAAGGGATGCCCTGGGTTGGGCACCTCGATGATCTGCGTATCGATCATCGGAACGTCGAGACTGGTGGGCATGCGGTAGTCAAGCAGACTGGAGTTGAGCATGTGGCCGTCGTCGCTCATGTAATACTCTTCGTTGAGGGCCCAGCCGATGCCCTGTACGGTACCACCCTGAACCTGACCTTCGACGTAGCTCGGGTGTACCGCCGTGCCCGCGTCGCACAGGGCCGTGTATCGCAGGATGGTTACTTTTCCGGTCTCAGGGTCCACCTCGAGGTCGACTATGTTCGAGGTGTACGAGCCGCCTACGCCGCCGGGGTTAACGGCCGCGCTCCCGACGACGGGGCCTCCCGTATCGTTGAGCCTGGTCGCGACCTCCTTGAAGTCCATTCGTAGCTCGGGGTCGGACTTGTGGCTCAGCACCCCGTCCTCGTACTCGACCTGGTCCGGGTCCGCCTCCCATAGCATAGCCGCCCGCTCGATTAGCTGCCGTCGCACTTCCTGGGCGGCGTTGTAGACCGCCCAGCCGGTCTTGAAGGCGACTGCACTCCCGCCCGTGACCGAGGTGAAGGCTATCGTGTCTGTGTCGGCCACCTGGGGCGACACGTCCTCGACGGGGATGCCCAGGACCTCGGCAAGCATCTGGGCTAACGCGGGACGGGTGCCGCCTACGTCCACCGAGCCCTCTACAAGCGTCACTGTTCCATCGGGCTGGACGGTTGCAACCGCTGCCGCGGGACCCGCGTTGTTTCGCCAGAACCCCATGGCCACGCCCCGGCCTCGGTTCTTGCCCTCGAGGCGCGCGGAGTAGTGGTCATGCGCCGCGGTGGCCTCCGCCGTCTCGACCATTCCGACCTTGCCGTTGACGGAACCGTCGGCCCGACGTGTCCCCTCCTTGGCCGCGTTGATCATCCGGAGCTCGATAGGGTCCATACCGAGCTTCTCCGCGATCTCGTCCATCACGGTCTCGACGGACAGGGCGCCGATGGGGGCGCCGGGGGCGCGGTAGGCAGCCGTCTTCGGCTTGTTGTCAACCACGTCGTAGCCGTCCAGGATCAGGTTCTCGATGTTGTATGGCGACAGCATGCACGCCGTCGCGCCGCCGACTGGAGACCCGGGGTATGCGCCCGCTTCGAGGGCGATTACACCGTGGGCGGCCGTGATCCGCCCGTCTCTGGTGACGCCGATCTTCATCTTCACGTAGCTGCCGCAGGTCGGCCCGGTGGCCTCCATGACCTCGGCGCGCGACATGGTCATCTTCACCGGATTGCCACTCTTCCGGGAGAGTACCGCCGCCACCGGCTCCAGGTAGGAGGGCAGCTTGCCCCCGAACCCGCCGCCTATCTCCATCGGCACCACTTTTACCTTCGACACCGGCAGACCCAGGATCCTGGCCGTGTTCCCGCGGATGTTGAAGTGGCCCTGGCTGCTGCACCAGATGGTCACGCGTCCATCGGCGGTCCACCAGGCCGTGCCGTTCTGCGGCTCGATATAGCCCTGGTGCACGGACGTGGTGCGGTATTCGCGCTCGACAACCAGGTCTGCTTCTTTGAACCCTTTCTCTACGTCTCCCAGCTTGAACTGTGAATGGCTTGCGATATTCTTGGACCCCTCGAACCCTTCCGGGCCTGGCAGCACGTCGTCCCAGTGCTCGTGCAGCACGGGCGCGTCTTTGCCCATCGTGTCGTCCACGTTGGTGACGGACGGAAGCGGCTCGTACTCGACCTCGATCAGGTCCAACGCCTCCTCGGCCACGTGGGGACTCGTCGCCGCCAGGGCGGCGATGGCATGCCCCTTGTACAGAGCCTTGTCTCGGGCGAGGACGTTCTCCGGGACGTCCTGAAGTATCACCGCCTGGCGCTGCACGGGCTCCATGGGGGCGAGGTCCTTATACGTCACGACCGCTTTGACTTCGGGATGGGCCTCCGCCTTGCTCGTGTCGATCGACCTGATACGCGCGTGGGCGTGGGGGCTCCGAAGCACCTTGCCGTGCAGCATGCCCGGCAGGCTGATGTCCGCTCCGTACATCGCCTTGCCGGTGACCTTGTCGACCCCGTCGTGTCTAATGGGTCGGGTGCCGACGACCTTGTACTGGGTCTTCTCCGCTTGGGTATTTACGGCCATTGCGTCCTCCGTAAGCGGCTATAGCGTAGGCGGCTACAGCCTTCTGACTATGGACCTCGTTTGCGCCAGGACATTCTACCATAGACACATCGGGTTGTTCGGGCGTGCGCAACGCCTATGACCCGATCCAGTGGGGATCCGTTTGACAGCCTTTTTTGCACTGCGATAGGCTCTTGGGTGCGGCTTGATGTAGCAACCCCTTATGTAGCAGCCAAGGAGGTCACAGGCATGAGCGTTACGCTGGGTAGCGACGGGTTCACCTATGAGGCCCTGGACCAGTGGCAGAGCATGCCTGCTGGCTCACGCCTGATCGAGTGCCCGGGGGTCGCAGTGGACTCCCAGGACCGAGTCTATGTCATGACCCGCAACCAGGACAGCCCGGTCGTCGTGTTCGATCGCGACGGCACGTGGCTGCGGTCCTTCGGTCAAGACACGTTCAGCGAGCGGACCCACGGCATCTCCATTGGCGCAGACGGCTTCGTTTATTGCGCCGACGACGGCACCCACACCGTGACCAAGTTCACTCCCGAAGGCGAGCTCGTCATGACCATCGGCACGCCGGGCCAGCCGGCGAAGAAGTGGGGCGGCGAGCCCTTCAACCGGCCGACGCACGCCGCCGTGTCGCCGGCCACCGGTGACATCTATGTAAGCGACGGATACGGCAACTCCCGCGTCCACAAGTTCAGCCCCGAGGGCCGGCTGCTCACCTCCTGGGGCGAGCCCGGAATCGACGCCGGCCAGTTCATACGGCCACATAACGTGGCGGTGGATGCCCAGGGCCGCGTCTACGTCGCCGACCGCGAGTGCCATCGAGTCCAGATCTTCGATGCAGACGGTGGCTTCATCACGATGTGGAATAACATCCATCGGCCCGACGGTATGACCATTGGCCCCGACGGAAATATCTATATAGGCGAGCTGAACGGAATACCCGGCGTGGACGACGCGCCCGGTCTGGGCCACAGAGTCAGCGTGCTGAGCCAGGACGGGAAGCTGCTGGCCCGTTTCGGCGATCCAGCAGAGGGCGAGGCGCCCGGACAGTTCATCGCTCCCCACGGCATAGCCGTGGACTCCCGTGGGGACATCTACGTGGCCGAGGTCCCCTACACTATACGTGGGCGCGACATGGACCCGCCCCGCGAGCCCACGAGCCTCAAAAAGTTACGGAAGATGGGGTGAGGGAGTCGCCTAGCCGCTCCTGACGGCGATAATCAGGAGGGCCACCGCCAGAGGCAGTATGATCATCCACAGGATTCGCCTGGGGGTCAGGAATTTCAATATCCGGCTCGCCTGCTACGAGGTTTTGACATCTTAGTTTAGCGCTGTGGAACGAACATGGGTGACAGGCTGAAGTTTAGCGCCGCGGAAAGAAAATGGGTTACAGACTGAAGTTTAGCGCCACGGATAGAACATGGGTTACAGGCTGATCGCCTTTGACATCGACGGCACGCTGCGGGACACCGACGACCCTATGTCCCAACGGACCCTCCGTGCGGTCGACATGGTACGGGCCGCGGGCGCGGCCGTTACCCTGGCCACAGGCAGGACATACGAGGACGCCCTGCCGACGGCCCACGAGCTAGGAGTCACGAGTCCGATCATCTCGTCGCAAGGCGCTCACATCGCCGACCCGGGCACCGGCGAGTCACTGTGGCATCGCCCGCTGGAGCCCGAGATGGCCGCCGCCGCCCTCGACGCCCTGAATTCGTCCGGCCTGGAGCTGCTGTCATTCCATCCAGGCGTCATATACGCAACGGAGCTTACGCGACGGCTGGATTTCTTCATAGAGAACCGGCGCGTGGAGGTCACTCTCGTGGACGATCTGGCCGAGGTCGTTTCGAGGGGTCCAACTCGCCTGGTAGCCGTGGGTGAGGAGGCCGAAGTCGATAGGCTCGAGAGTCGCCTCAAAGATCAGTTCGATTCTACGCTTTACATAACCCGCTCCGTGCCGACCTACTGCGAGGTACTGCACCCTGGTGTCGGCAAGGACAGGGCGCTGGCGTGGCTCTGCGGGCGTCTCGACGTAAGCCAGGAGGAGACGGTTGCGTTTGGCAATGGGTATAACGACGTTGAGATGATCGGATGGGCTGGCCTCGGCGTGGCTGTAGGCGAAGCGGTGCCGGGGGTGCTGGCTGCCGCCGATCGGCGCGCCGGGCCTGTAGATGAGGACGGCACGGCCCAGGTCCTGGAAGAGCTGGTTGCCGACGGATTGATCGGCTGAGCGTATACGGTCTGAGCTAATGGCTTCGCTCGACATGCTACCCTCTATCGTGGTCCTCGGTGGTCTCAACATGGACGTGATCGCGCTCGCCTCCAGGTTGCCCGCGCCCGGCGAGACCATCGTGGGTGAGCGTTACTACACGACGCCGGGTGGCAAGGGAGGCAACCAGGCGGTGGCCGCCGCCTGCCTGGGAGCCAGGACGAAGATGGTGGGCCGGGTGGGCGACGACGCGTTCGGCGCCGGCCTGCTGGACTCGCTGCGCTCCGAAGGCGTGGAGGTCGAAGGCGTGGCGAGGGATATCGAGAACCCCTCCGGCGTGGCGATCATCCTGCTGGACTCCGCAAGGCAGAACCATATCGTTGCTGTGTATGGGGCCAATGCGTCCTGCGACCGGACCCAGGTCGAGGCCGCGGAGCGGGCGATGAAGGACGCCGACGCTCTGCTTCTCCAGCTCGAGATACCCGTAGACGTCTCGCTGGCCGCCGCCGAGCACGCCAGGTCCTTAGGGATTCAGGTCGTGTGGGACCCGGCTCCGGCCACGGGCCTTACCGGGGAGGCTTACGCGGCGGCTGATATCCTGACGCCAAACCAGGTGGAGGCGGGCATACTCAGTGGCGTCTCGGTCTCCGACCCAGAGTCGGCGAGGGAAGCGGCCGGCCGGCTCCTGGAGCACGGCGCGCGAGCAGTGGTGGTGAAGCTGGGCGAGCAGGGGGCCTACTACGCGTCCTCGGCCGAGGACGGCCACGTGCCGGCGTACGAGGTGGACGCCGTTGACTCGGTGGCGGCGGGGGACGCGTTCGGCGCAGCGCTGGCCGTAGTGCTCTGCGAGCGGAAGTTTAGGCGACGCGGTGCGATTCGGCTGCGCCGCCGGCGCACTGGCGGTCACGAGGCCGGGTGCGCAGGCCGCGATGCCTCAACGCGATGAGGTCGAGGCGCTGGTGGCTAATCCATGGCGCGGAGCAGCTCCCGGTTGATGAGCCGGGCGACGCCCGGGCCGCGGTAGATCAGTCCGGTCAAGACCTGGACTGTAGTCGCTCCGGCCTGAAGCGCCCTTCCGGCGTCCTCGCCGGTGAAGACGCCTCCACAGGCGTTGATCGCCAGGCGATCGCCGGCCTCGGCTTTGACGTCGGCCACCATCGTCAACAGGTCATCGAATATGAGCCGTCCGCTGATGCCGCCGGCACCGACAGCGAGTCGCCCGTCCTTGGCCGGCTTGCTGTTGGCCGCTGTGACGGCGTCTACGCCCCGCTCGACGCACACCCTCACCAGCGACAACGCGGCGTCTCGTGCCTCTGAGTCCGAATAGGGCGGTAGCTTCACGAAGAGAGGCCTCTTTCGGCCTTCGTTTAGCCGTCCGAGCAGGTCAGCCAGCGCGTCCCTTTCCTGAAAGACCCTGAGTCCCGACGTGTTTGGGGAGCTGATGTTCACCTCGACCGCGTCTACCAGCGGCTCGAGACGGCGGTGGCACAGCACGATGTCCTCTACTGTGACCCCCGAGACGCTGACGATCATCGGAGTGCGACCGATGTCGCCCCGTGCTCGCTGTAGCCTGCTTGCAGCGTGTTCCAGGCCGAGGCTGGGGAACCCCAGGGCGTTGATCAGCGACTGGTCGCGGGTGTAGCGGAACACCCGCGGCTTGCGGTTGCCGGGCTGGGGTCGCGCCATGACGGTGCCGCCTGTGACATAGCCGAACCCCAGCGCTGCCATTGACGGCAGGAACTCGCAGTCCTTGTCGTAGCCGGCGGCGAGTCCCACGGGGTTCCGCAGCTTCAGCCCGCACAGGTCCGTGGCCAGCCTGGGGCTGTCTGCGCGGAACACAGGGGCCAGGGCTCGCCAGATCCCCGTCCGACTCAACGCGAGCTCCGCCACCCGCTGCGCCATCTCGGGAGTCAACGCGAACAGCAGGGGGCGAACCAGTCTATAGGCTGTGGCGTCCAGGTTGAGCATGCTGGTCTATGGCTTTGATCACGCAGGCACTCCGCACAGTGAGGGAGGCGCATTGCGCGACGCCTGAGGCGTTAGCTTATAATGGTATCAGCAGTCTAACGCCGATTGAACGTCGGGTGGGAGCCAAATGGGCCTGACCTTTGAAAGGGGCAACGACGCGGAGCCGAAGGGGCATGCCCTTCTCTACTTTCGAAGCTCGGGCGACCCCGAGGAGATCTGGGCTACCTACCTGGTTATCCTGCCCATAACGGTGGACGTGTCCAAGTATGTCCCACCGTTTCTTATGAATCAGGTGGCCGAGATCGGGCCCAAGGACCTCTCGGCATTCGCCTTCCCTCCGGCGCCGGAGCAGGTGGAGAGCCGGGTCTACCTGGAGTCCCTGGCCGAGGCCCGAGACGATGACGTCGTCTACGGCGGGACCTTCAATCCGACGGACGTCTCGTCCGCCATGATGGCGATCAGCGAGACGGTGCAACAATACGCCGATGCCTACTCGAGCCGAGCCGGCCTTGAGCATGTGCTGTCGGGGCCGGATGAGGTCGCTTCGGGCCTGGCGGTAAACGAGGTCCTCTACGGCCTCATGGCGGAGGGCGACAAGCTGAGCGAGCTAACGAAGCTGGTGGGCCGGCTGCGGTTCGCCCTCGATGGCAGCGAGGAGGCCCTCGCCCGGGAGGCCGAGTCGGACATGCTTCTGCTGGCCAGGCACCTCCCCGACAACCACAACGTATCGCGACTGGTCGAGGCCGCGAAGGCCGGTGGGCCCGATGGTACGAGGCTCGCCGCCCTCTACCTGCAACGCTGCTTCCACCTCGTGCAGGAGGAGTACGTGAAGCTGGGAGAGGTGGAGAGCGAGATCAGAGCCCTCGAGGAGGGCGATCAGTCCACTTAGTGAGCTCCTAGCTCGAATGCCGCCTCCTGGTCCTTGACTCCGGCGAAGAGGACTCTCCTCAGGTAGCGACGCGGGATGCCCATTCGGTCCGTGTGGCGGCCATGTCTTTACCTCTGAGCTAAGCGCCCCCAATCGAGCCCGTGCTTGAGTCTGCGAGTGGGTGTTTATCATGTAGGTTGTCCGGCGCTGATTCCACCGGAGGCCATGACGCCCCAGCGATGTTACGAAAAGTTAACAAATAGGCAAAACACGTGAAACATAGCACAACTAGTATGGGAGGCGAGGAGCGGCGAGACCGGAGATAATCATCAGGCAAAGGAGTCGCGCGAGGCATGACCACAAAGCTCACGCCGTCGGAGGTGATCCAGCTTGCCCGGAACAAGGATATCCAGTTCATCGACCTGAAGTTCACCGACCTTCCCGGTACGTTTCAGCACTTCTCGATCCCTATCTCCCAGCTCACCCAGGAGATCTTCAAGGAGGGGGTCGGGTTCGACGGTTCGTCCATACGCGGGTTTCAGCAGATCCACGAGAGCGACATGATGCTGGTGCCCGACCCGGCCTCGGCCTTCGTGGACCCGGTGCTGAAGATACCTACGCTGAGCATGATCTGCGATGTGAGGGACCCGGTCGCGTATACGCGCGACCCGCGCTACGTCGCTCGCAAGGCCGAGGAGTACGTCAAGGGCGCGGCAATCGCTGAGACCAGCTACTGGGGCCCGGAGCTGGAGCACTTCATCTTCGACGACGTCCGCTTCGACCAGAACGCTCACAGCGGCTACTACTTCGTGGACTCCGAGGAGGGCATCTGGAACTCCGGCGCCGGCAACGGCACCCGGAACCTGGGCCACCGGCCCCGCTACAAACAGGGCTACTTCCCGGTGCCCCCCGTCGACACGCTGCATGACCTCCGATCCGAGGCGGCCCTGAAGATGATGGAGTGCGGCATCGTGATCGAGGCCCATCACCACGAGGTTGCCACCGCCGGCCAGGGCGAGTTCGACATGCGCTACGACACCCTGGTGACCATGGCCGACCAGGTGATGCTCCAGAAGTACATCGTCAAGAATGTGGGCAAGGCCCACGGCAAGACGGCGACCTTCATGCCCAAGCCACTCTTCGGCGACAACGGCTCTGGCATGCACGTCCACCAGAGCCTGTGGAGGAACGGAACGAACCTCTTCTACGACCCCGAGGGCTACGCGCTGATGAGCGACATGGGTCTCTACTACATCGGGGGGCTCCTCAAGCACACGCCCGCTCTCCTGGGGCTGTGCGCGCCGACGACCAACTCGTACCGCCGGCTGGTTCCCGGCTTCGAGGCCCCAGTCAACATGGTCTACTCCCAGCGCAACCGCAGCGCGGCGGCCCGTATCCCGATGTACACCAAGAGCCCCAGCGCCAAGCGGGTCGAGTATCGGCCGCCCGACCCGACCTGCGACCCGTACTTGGCCTTCGCCGCCATGCTCATGGCAGGGATAGACGGCGTCGTCAACAAGATCGACCCCGGCCAGCCCATGGACGTGGACCTCTACGACCTGCCAAGGGAGCAGGCGGACATCATCCAGCAGGTCCCCGGCAGCCTGGAGGAGTCACTTGACGCGCTGGAGCAAGACCACGACTTCCTCCTGCAGGGCGACGTTTTCACCAAGGACGTGATCGAGACCTGGCTGGAGTACAAGAGGACCAGCGAGGTGGACGAGATCCGGCAGCGCCCGCACCCCTACGAGTTCTTCCTGTACTACGACGCCTAGGACGGCTGCGTGGTCCACAGAAACCCAGAGGCCGTGGAGTACGTCCTTCGCGAGGCGAAGGAGAACGACGTCAAGTTCGTTCGCCTCTGGTTCACCGACATTCTCGGCAACCTCAAGGGGTTCGCCACCACGATGGACGAGCTTCAGAACTGCCTCACGCGAGGCATGGGGTTCGACGGCTCGACCATAGAGGGCTTTGCCCGCTCCGACGAGCGCGACCTCTACGCCCTCCCGGACCCTAACACGTTTACCACCCTGCCCTGGTCATCGCGCTCTCAGGCCGTCGCCCGAATGTTCTGCGACATCGTGACGCCGAGCGACGAGCCCTTCGACGGCGACCCGCGGTTCGTGCTGAGACGCAACCTGGAGCGCGCCGCGGCCATGGGATTCACCTACTATGTGGCGCCGGAGCTCGAGTACTTCTATTTCAAGGACTCGGAGAGCGTCGCCCCACTGGACCAGGGCGGCTACTTCGACCAGGACGCGACCGATCTGGCCGCCGACCTGCGTCGAGAGACCGTGCTCATCCTCGAGGACATGGGCATCCCGGTCGAGTCTAGCCACCACGAGGCGGCGCCCAGCCAGCACGAGATCGTCCTGCGCCACACAGACGCGCTGACCATGGCCGATACGATCGTGACCTGCCGGCTTGCGGTGAAAGAGATCGCGAAGAAGGCTGGCTACTACGCCACGATGATGCCCAAGCCAATGGCCGGCATCAACGGCAGCGGGATGCACACGCACCAGTCGCTGTTCCAGGGAGATCAGAACGCCTTCTTCGACGAGGAGGACGAGAACCACCTGTCCGGTATCGCCAAGTGCTTCATCGCGGGGCTTATGCGCCACGCCCGAGAGATTACCGCCGTTACCAACCAGTGGGTCAACTCCTACAAGCGTCTGGTCCCTGGCTTCGAGGCGCCAACGTACGTTTCGTGGGCGGTGGTGAATCGGTCGGACCTGATACGGGTACCCTCTTACAAGCCCGGCCGGGAGGCTTCGCAGCGCATCGAGTACAGAGCGCCGGACCCGGCCTGCAACCCCTATCTGGCCTACAGCGTCATGCTGGCCGCGGGGCTGGAAGGCATCGAGAAGGAGTACACGCTGCCACCCATGCTGGAGCTAGGCGCTTTGGACGGCGACGGGGACGGGAGACCCGCCCCGGAGACGCTTCCAGGCAATCTGTGGGAAGCCATCCGGGTTACCGAGCAGAGCGAGCTGGTCCGCAACGCGCTCGGCGAGCAGGTCTTCGGGAGCTTCATCGCCAACAAGAAGATCGAGTGGGAGCGCTACGGCGCCCACGTGACCGACTACGAGATAAGCCGCTACCTGCCGGTGCTGTAGCGTGCGAGGCTCCGGTGCTCAGTCCCGCAAACCTTTCGCGATGAGCCGACCGCCGTAGTCAGCCAACCTGGGGGTTTCAGGGGGCGAAGCCCCCTGAAGTGCTTCCGGGCGGGCGGGTGGGATCGACAGCATGTCGCTGTGGCCAGGCGCTAGCCGGCCTCGGCCCGCTCCTTCAGCGCCTCGTTCATAGCCACGAAGCCGCGCTCGGTAGACCCGCCGATCATCGCCAGCACGGGCCGCGCCAGCACTCCGCAGAACTCCTCTCGCTGAACGAGCCTGGACCTGCCGTCGTCTAGACGCTCGATCTCGAAGATGTGCTCGCCGTCAAAGATACCAGGCACAACCATGTGGCCCAGCCATCGAAACTCCCGGGACGACTCGGCCTTCAGGACCCTGGGCTTGATGGTCATGCCCATGGCGCCCGGGGGTTTGAGGAATATGGACAGCTTCTCGCCGACACGGATCTCACCGCTCGCTTTCTGCGCGAAGGGGTTCCACTGGTCGTAGGCCGTTAGGTCCGTCAGTACCTCCCAGACCCGCTCAACCGACGCCTCGATCTCGACCTCGGTGCGTATCTCTCTCATAACGTCACCTCCCCAAGGTCATGACGCGAGCCCACAAATCGGCGCGTACTACGGCACCGTCAGCACCAGCTTCCCAAAGAAGTTCAGCGACTCCATCGTTTCGTGGGCCCTGGCCGCATCTTCGAGAGGGAAGGTCTCGTGTATGACGCCTCGTATGACGCCCCGCTCCGCCATCTGAACGATCTGCCGCAGGTCCTCCTTGCGCCCCATGAACACGCCGAACACCGTCTGGTGCTTCAGGAACAGCATGCCCATCTGCAGCTCCGTCTTGTATCCGCTCGTCACGCCGCAGATCCCATATCTGCCGCCGCGTCCCAGCGATGCCATGGCTGCGGGCCAGAAGTCGGCTCCGACGTGGTCCAGCACTACGTCGACGCCCTTGCCGGCGGTCAGCTCCTTGACTCTCTCGGCGACATCCTCATCCTTGTAGTTGATGACCTCGTCGGCGCCCAGGTCCCTGGCGGCACGCGCCTTCTCTTCGCTGCTCGTTGTCGCGATGACCCTGGCGCCTACTACGTTCTTGGCCACCTGTATCCCGGCGGTACCCACGCCACTGGAGGCAGAGAGGATCAGCGCGGTCTCAACCGGCTTGAGGGCGGCGCGGCGGATGAGAATCGACCAGCACGGGAGGAACACCGTGGGCAGGGACGCCGCCTGCTCGTAGGACAGGGAGTCGGGCAGGTGGACGGCATTGACCGCGGGTGCCTTCGCGAACTCCGCGTAGCCGCCGCTGACGCTGGACCCGAGCATCCCCGGGGCGACGCATAGCTCCTCCTCGCCTGCCAGGCAAAACTGGCACTGCGTGCACGTCAGCCGGGGATTGACTACCACTCTGTCGCCCGGCTTGACTCGCGTCACTTCGCTGCCGACCTCGACCACGTCCCCGGCCACGTCGCCGCCCAGGATGTGTGGGCCGGCCTCGAACTTCAATCGCGTCCCACGTGCGCCGGCCCGCGTGAACAGGTCTAGCCGGTTGAGCGCACAGGCCCTCACCCTGACCTTCATATCGTTGGGGCCTATCTCGGGCTCTGGCAGCTCCCCGTAGGTGAGTACCTCTGTTCCGCCGTGCTCCGTTAAGTAGACTGCCTTCATGCCTGCTCGAATCCTCCGGCGGTGCCTATGCTTTCGATAGCGGTCGTATGACCTTCTCCATGAAGTTCTCGGTCCGGTCCAGGGTGCGCTGGAGGCTGTCCATGCCCGCGAAGAAGTTGATCATCAGGCGGCCCACACCGACCGCTTCAAATGCCTGGACGTCCTCGGCGATCTGCTGGGCGGACCCGGTGAAGGCCCTACGCTCGCCGTTGTCCAGGGTTTGTGCCTCTTCCGTGTACCAGAGGGCGCTGTAGGCCACCGCAATCTCCGACGGGTCCCGGCCCGCGTCCCTGGCATGGCCATGGACCCGCGACAGATACGCCGACAGCTCCGCAGGCGTCCGAACCGGGTAGCGGGGGTTCTCGCCGATGGGGTGCCAGCCGTTGCCCAGCCGACCTGCGCGGCGCAGGGCCGGGGGGCTCTCGCCGCCGACCCATATAGGCGGATGGGGTTTTTGGACCGGCTTCGGTTCGAAGGCCACGTCCGAGAAGCTGCAGAACCTCCCGTGATAGCTCGGGTTGTCGCTCGTCCACAGCTCTTTGAAAGCCTCGATGTACTCGTCTCCCACGGCGCCTCTGTCCTCGTATGGAGGCGTGCCTATGGCCTCGAACTCCTCTCGCATCCAGCCGACCCCGCAGCCCACGTCGAGCCGCCCCTCGGACAGGACGTCGATTGTCGACAGCACCTTTGCCGCGACCATAGGATTTCGGTGCGGCAGCACCAACACGTGAGTCAGCAGTCGCGCCTTGGACGTGCAGCTGGCCAGGAAGCTCAGCATGCTGAGCTGCTCGAGACACTCTGTTGTGCCGGAGAACTCCCCTGTCTCGGTGTACGGGTAGGCCGAGGCCACGCTGTTTGGAATCACGATATGGTCGCTGGCACTGATGAAGTCGAACCCCATCTCTTCGCCGCGCCGGGCCAGCGTGGTCAGGCCCTGGGGATTGGCCATGGGGCCGCGAGTGGGAACGCCGAAACCGAACTCCATTTAGCTCCTCCGTATTGATAGCTGCGCGGGCAGGGCTGAGGCCACACTAAGGCTGGGGGTTTCGCTTGTCAATAGGGCGGTGGCTGGTGCGCGGCATCATCCGCCGGCCGCCTCAGGGTCGCGAATGAAACGTCCCAACGCCTCGATGTACGGGTCGCCTCCCACCAGGTACGTGTCGTTATGGCCTGCGTCCTCGATGGTGTAAAACGACTTCGGCTCGTTGGCCGCGTCGAAGAGTCTGCGACTCTGCCCCAGAGGCACGATCTCGTCACGGTCGCCGTGGAGCACCAGTACCGGGGCGCGGACATCGCTGATCTTGGCTATCGAATCGTATCTGGCCTCTACCAGGCGAACCGCTATGTCTGCGGGGAGTAATGGGTACGCCAGCCTGATCATGTCCTTGACCGAGGAGAAGGGCGACTCCAGGATGACAGCGTCAACGCTGTGTCGCGCGCCCATCTCTACGGCCACGCCGCAGCCGAGGGAGCGGCCGAAAAGAACAAGCCTTCCACGCTGGCGCTGACGCACCTCTTCAATGGCCGCCTCGGCATCGAGGTAGATGCCCTTCTCCGACGGCTTCCCCTGGCTCTTGCCGTAGCCCCTGTAGTCGAAGATGAATACGTCGACGCCCAGCCGGTCATGCAGCATCCGTATGTTGTCAAGCCGGTGGCTGATGTTGCCGGCGTTGCCGTGGAACCACAGCAACACAGTGTCGCCGTCGCCAGGGACGAACCAGCCGTGGAGCCGGACGCCGTCCGAGGCCGAGAAGACGACCTCCTCGAACTCGAGTCCCAGGTCCGAGGGCGTGCCGATCAGCTCTCGTTCCGGGAAGTATATGAACTGTCTGTCAAGCACCGTCATCTGTCTGAGCACGAAAGCTGCAACGGCGAGGGTGACCAGCACGACGGCCAGCCGGATCGCTACCCACCTGAGGGCGGCCTGAATGCGTAACACAGTAGATAACCCGCGCCGCGACTGAATGTAACACCCGTCCCCGGTCCTTAACAACAACAACGCAGGCAAGCCCCCTGGTATAATCACGCGGCGAAACGAGTGGAGGAGGGCTGTTTGATGCGACTGGCAGGTAAAGTGGCGTTGATTACCGGCGCGGCCACTGGGATCGAAGAGGACGTGATGGGTTTCGGCGGTGCCGCAGCCCACCTCTTCGCCCGAGAGGGTGCTCGGGTCGTCGTCACGGACATCAACGACCAGCTCGGCGAGCGTACCGCGTCTCAGATCCAACGCGCCGGCGGCGTAGCTGCCTACGGGCATCTCGACGTAACCAGCGAGAAGCACTGGATCGAAGCGATGGCGAAGACCGTCGACGCATACGGGCGGCTCGACATCCTGGTCAACAACGCCGGCGTCTCTATACCGGATAACTTGGAGCAGACCACCTACGAGGTGTGGAAGGCCCAGATGGACCTTCACGCCAAGGGTACGTTCCTCGGTACCAAGCACGCGATCCCGTTGATGCGCAGGGTCGGAGGCGGCTCCATCGTCAACATGTCGTCCGTCTACGCGCTCATCGGCAGCAGCGGCTTTACTGCGTATCATGCCGCCAAGGGCGCTATACGCCTCTTCACGAAATCGACGGCGATCCAGTATGCCAAAGACAATATCCGGGCCAACTCCGTGCACCCCGGGTACATGTGGACTCCTATGACCAGGGGGAACTTTCCAACTCCTGAAAGCCTGGAGCCGTCGCTAAATGAGATACCCCTCGGTAGGCTTGGAGATGCCAACGATGTCGCCTATGGAGTCCTGTACCTCGCCTCCGACGAGTCCTCGTACGTCACAGGCGCTGAGCTGGTCATCGACGGGGGCATGACCGCTCACTAGCGCGTCACCTTCAAACCGGAGGAGGATCATGCGACTGGTAGGCAAGGTTGCGCTGATCACGGGCGCCGCCACGGGCGTGGCCGGGGAGCTGATGGGTTTCGGCGGCACGACCGCCCGGCTCTTCGTTCGCGAGGGAGCGAGGGTCGTGGTGACCGACATCAACGAGGGTGCCGGCGAGAGGACGGCGGCTCAGATTCGGGAAGGTGGCGGAGAGGTGGTGTTCGTACGCCACGACGTGACCAGCGAGGCGGATTGGATCGGCGCGGTCAAGGTGGCTGTTTCAGGCTTCGGCAGGCTGGACGTCCTGGTCAACAACGCCGGCACGAGCGCCCGCTCCACGGTCGAGGATACGAGCATCGAGGTGTGGAACGCCCAGATGGACATCCACGCAAAGGCCGCTTTCCTTGGGATGAAACATGCGATCCCCGAGATGCGGAAGGTCGGAGGCGGCTCGATCATCAATCTGTCCTCCATCTACGGTAACATCGGGAGCCCGGTCTCGACGGCCTACAACGCGGCCAAGGGCGCCGTCCGCATCCTTACCAAGTCGGCGGCCATACAGTACGCCGGCGAGAACATCCGGGTGAACTCGGTCCACCCAGGCTACTGCTGGACGCCGATGGCCGTCGCCGACTTCCCCGACGACAAGGGTCAACAGGAGCTTATGAAAGAGATACCGATGGGCCGGTGGGGTAGGGCAGAGGACATCGCCTCCGGCATCCTTTACCTGGCCTCCGACGAGTCGTCTTACGTCACCGGGGCGGAGCTGATCATCGACGGCGGCGTGACCGCCCAGTAGCTTCTGCCTTTTGGGGTCCCGCACCTTCGCGGGCGGGTGACGGGACATAGAAGCCATTTCTGCGAGTTGGCAGACCTTGGTCATCGACTTCCACACCCATATTTTCCCATCGTGGCTCCGCGACCGGCGCGACCGGTACGCGGAGCGCGACTCGACGTTCGGCGAGCTGTACGCCGACCCGAGCGCCAGGATCGCGACCGCAGAGGACCTGCTCCAGGCGATGGACGATGATGGTGTGGACAGGTCTGTCGCGATGGGGGTCGGTTGGACCGACCCCGGCCTGGCCCGCGAGGCCAACGACTGCATCATCGAGTCGGTGCGCAGGTACCCCGATCGTATTGTCGGATTCGCCGGAGTGAACCCCACGTGGGGCGAGGGCGCAGCCAGGGAGGCGGACCGATGCGCCGAGGCCGGGCTGATCGGCGTGGGCGAGCTGCACCCCGATTCCCAGTCATTCGACCTCGGCGACGAGACGACCATGGCGCCGCTGATGGAGGTAGTGAGCCAGCGGCGGCTCATCGTGACCACCCACTCGTCCGAGCCGGTGGGACACTCGTACCCCGGCAAGGGCATGACCAGGCCGGAAATCCTGTGGCGGTTCGCTCGAAACTTCCCCGACGCCGCGGTCGTCTGCGCCCACTGGGGAGGGGGGCTGCCCTTCTACGCGCTGATGCCCGAGGTGGCCGACTCGCTCCGAAACGTCTACTTCGACACGGCGGCTTCGCCATTGCTGTACACGTCTCTCGTTTACGACGCGGTCGCGAGACTGGTCGGCGCAGACAGGATTCTGTTCGGGAGCGACTTCCCTCTACTGCGCCCGCGCCGTCTCCTGGCTCAGATCGAGGGTTCGGACTTGTCAGACACGGACAAAAAGTCGATCGTGGGCGGCACTGCTATGAAGCTGCTGGACGGCGCTCGCTAGTGGGGTGGGGCGTCGCTCGAAGGAGTCCTTCGGAAAGCGCGATAAGCGGTCTGCGGCGCCGAAGAGGGAACCCGAGCATCGGTATCAGCGGGTCAAGAGAGCGGCCGCTGACGTGTTTCAGCGAGGAGCCGACGCTGATTGTGTAGGTTGATACAACAGAACACCCGAAAATGTTGCGTCGGCGAGACGAAGGCTCATGACTAGAGAGACGGTCACGTGGGAAGCAGGCTAGCGTGAGCCTTAGCGTTGTCTAGGGAGGCCGGAGCAGCGTGCTTACTTTTCGAAGAACCAGTCCCAGGTCTCGCGGCTGCGGTCGCGGGAGAGAGACTCGTGGTAGTGGATGATTTTCCACGCATCGCCGGTCTTGCGAAGGATGAAGGTGCTACGGCCGTCGAAGGTCATGGTGCGGTTGAACGGGATGATCTCGGCCTGGGTGAGGTAGGTGACGTAGGCCCAGGCGGCGTCACCGATGACGTCCACCTTCAGATTGTCGATAGACCAAGAGGAGCTGCCTACGTCTGTCGCCAGGGCGTTATAGTAGTTTTCGATGCCGCTCCAGCCCAGGGCAGGATCGTTGTTCTCCTCGGCAAGGTAGATGAGGTCCGAATAGGAGCTGTCCCAGACGGCTTTGACGCGCGGGACGTCGCCGGTGCTAAGGGCCGCAGCCCACTCGTTGATTACAGCGGCTACCTGGTCTTTATCTTGTTGGGTAGTCAATGGTGTCTCCTTAGGGGGTGTGAAACGGGCAGGTCATAAGTGCTTCTTACTCCCCGCGTTTTGGCCGGAAGATGCCAAAGGAGCTCGTGTAGCCGTGGAGGAACGTCGAGCCCCCGACCGGTCCGATCTCGCCGTTGCAAAAGAACCCAGTCAGCGGCATGCCGCCGACCCTTTCCCGGAACATGTCCGTGTCGTGGTCGGGCCTGCCGTACAGGTACGAGCCCCTTCCCAGGCACGAGAAGAGCATCGCGCCGGCGTCCTCGTATATGGGCTGGCTGTCGACGTACTTGGCCAGCATCGCGTCCAGGTCATGTCCCGAGGTCTCGGCGTCTCGAAGATGGAACTGGACCGTCTGACCCTCTTTCAGCATCTCGCCGACGGCCAGGGCTCCCTCTCGCGCGTCTGCTCCAATGATGTTGCGTATCAGGAAGTCTCCTATGCCAGGCTCCTCGTTCAGCTCGTCCATTACGACGCCGAGGAACAGCGAGTTCTGTGCGAGCTGGCGGTCCCGCTCATCCAGCTCCTCGAATACGTCCTTTAGCACCTCGAAGGGCGTCTTGCCGCTCATCTGCTTCAAGATGTTCCCCTCGCAGGACGTGACGTACAGCACCGGCCCGATGGGCCGGCATCCCTGGGCAACGACCGCGTCCACGGTGATGTCCCCGCACATAGCCACACCCACGACGCCCGAGTCGTAGACTTCGTCGGACACGTACAGTGCGTTGGCGCCCGGCTGGCCGCCGCCGCTTGCCAGGCCGCCTATCTTGACGCTGCCCGGGAACGCGTAGTCCAGGCCCATCAGCAGGTGCTCGCCGCGAATGCTGAAAGGGTCTGCCAGCATCAAGAAGATGGGGTCGTCCTCGGCACCCGCGTTGACGAGGCTTCGCCATACCTCGGGAGGAGCGTCCCCGTCGGGTAGGCTCTCGTCGCCTATATGGAATGGCGACAACTCGACGTCCGGTAGGCTGGCCGCCGTGATCGACACCCCTGGCCGGTGCTCGACCTCCCGGCCCTCGCCGATGACGCCGCCGCCCGAGCAACCGAGGAGGAGTCCGTGCGGCAGGTGTTCGCGCACCATGTCCGGCAGGTCCGCGTACTGGGCCGAGTGGTGGTCTGAAACGAAGACGGCGATAAGGTCCGCGTTCTCCAACTCTTTGCGGATACTGGAAGCGCACTCGGCGATAGCGTCGCCTAGTGAATCGCTCTCAGACAGTGCCGTAGCCCACTTCATGGGTTCACCTCTCGATTGGGCAATGTCCCGGATCGAAGAGCAGAATTGTAACAGATGCGGAGGTCGGAAGCCCGATGCGCACGCCCTCGGAGCCCTGTCGCCCGGCTGGACATCGATTTCCGGTGCTGATAACATTGGACGCTGGCATCCACCGTGCCTAACCGGCAAGATCGAGGAGAAAAATGGCTGAGCGCGTCGCCTACCTCAACGGTGAGTTCGTTCCCGAGAGCGAGCTCAAGGTACACGTCTTCGACCGCGGCTTCACCCGCGGCGACACAGTCTTCGACGTAGCCCGCACCTTCAATGGAAAGCCGTTCCGGCTCCGGGAGCACATGGAGCGCCTGTACCGGTCGCTGACCTACGTCCGCACCGACCCAGGCATGTCCCTGGAGGAGATGGAGCAGCTCACGCTCGATGTGCTGGAGCGCAACGAGCCGCTGCGCGGAGAGGGCGAGGACTACATGGTCGAGCAGTTCGTCACCCGCGGATACACTCGGCCGTCGGCGGTCCGAATGGCCGACCCGATCAAGGCGACGGTGGGCATATTCGTCTACCCGCTCCCCTTCTACGCCTACTTAAACGACTACGCCAACGGCGCCCACGTGGTGATCCCCAGGACGCGGAGCTTCCCCTCGCAGGCGTTGGAGCCCAAGCTCAAGCACTACAGCCGGCTAAACTTCTCCATGGCGGAGCTGGAGTCGGCGGACATCGACCCCGACGCCCATCCGGTGCTGCTGGACCTCGATGGCAACATCACGGAGAGCCCGGTGGCCAACTTCTTCATAGTTACCGACGGGGTGATCCGAACGCCGGACGACAAAGACCTTCTCGTCGGCATCTCGCGGCAGGTAGTGCTGGAGCTGGCCGACCAGCTGGGAATCCCCACCTCGGTGGAGGACCTTCAGCCCTATGACGCCTACACGGCGGACGAGGTGTTTCTCGCCAACTCGCTGTACTGCGTCCTGCCAGTGGCACGGGTGGACAACCGCGAGCTGGGGGGCGACGTCCCGGGGACGATAACCCAAAAGCTGCTGGCGGCCTGGAGCGAGATGGTGGGCACCGACATCATGGACCAGGCGATTCACTCCGGAAGGCGGCAGTCCGGAAGCTCGTAGGTGGCGGCTCTGATAGAGCCAGACGGCTAAATCGAGTCTGAATCAAGGAGGAGAGACGAAATGGCAGAAGAGCGTATCTCGTACTATAACGGCGAGTTCGTACCCGATAGCCAGTGTGTGATCCACATCTCGGACCGAGGCTTCCTTCGGGGTGACACGGTATTCGACGTGGCGCGGACATTCAACGGCAAGCCTTACCGGGTGCGCGATCACCTGGACCGCCTCTACCGGTCGATGACGTTCGCCCGAATCGACCCTGGCATGACGATCGACGAGATGGAGGCTATCAGCCTGGACGTGGCCAAGCGCAACGAGCACCTGCGCGAGCCGGGGGGCGACTTCGCGATCTGGCAGACGATCACCCGGGGCTATGCCAACACATTCGCCAAGGTTAACGACCCCGGTCCGACGAACGTCTGCATTTCGGTGTTGGCCTGCGACTTCGCGGGGCACGCGGAGCATTACAATACCGGCGGCCACGTCGTGTTCCCGCGCACTCGAAGCTATTCGCCCCAATCCCTCGAGCCCAAGCTCAAGCACTATAGCCGCTTGAACTTCTCCTTAGCGGAGCTGGAGGCCACCGACATCGACCCCGATGCGTATACGGTGCTGCTGGACACCGAGGGCAACATAAGCGAGAACGTGTCGGGTAACTTCTTCATCGTGACCGATGGCGTCATACGCACGCCCACCGACCGCAGCATTCTTCAGGGAGTTGCGCGCATGGACGTGTTCGAGCTGGCCAGGCAGCTGGACATCCCCATCGTGGAGGAGGACCTGCAGCCTTACGACGCCTACACGGCCGACGAGGCATTCCTCAGCAATACGCTCTACTGTGTGCTGCCGGTTGGCAGGATAGATAATCGGGACGTCCAGGGCGACGTGCCGGGACCCATCGTCAAGAAGCTCTGGGCCGCCTGGAGCGAGAAGGTTGGCCTGGACATCGTCGACCAGGCCCTGAGCTACACGGCGCAACATCCTAGCAGGTAGAATCCGCCAGGGCGGATGAGCAAATAAACGGGCCCGCCGGGGCTTTCCCTCGGCGGGCCTGTTTATTTGCGGCCCGTTTATTTGCCCTGCGCGCTACGTGATGTCAGGCTATCTCCAGGGCGACTGGCTGTCTGACCGTTGTGAACCGGTTGACCTCGACAGCTACTCGAGCCTCGAGGCCCCTTTAGACGGTTCTAGCGTCGGGCTTCCTCCAGCTCCCGCCGCTGCTCCGCCGGCAGGTGACTCAACGCCTGCTCGACGGCATCCACCCCCGTCATGTCGGCCCACGCCTGCCAGAGGCGCTGCGTCAGAGGCCCCGGCACGGCGTCGCCGATGGGAGAGCCGTTGAGGCTGGCCACGGGCAGAATCACCAGAGAGGTGCCGGTCAAAAAGGCTTCATCGGCCTGGTAGGCGGCAAACGGAGGATAGTCGCCCTCGTCCACCGGGATGCCGATTCCTTCGGCCAGCTCCAACAGCGTGTTCATGGTAACGCCGTGGAGGACGTTACGCCGGTTGGGAACTTTGATGCGTCCACCCTCCACGAACAGGAAGTTGTTGCCGATGCCCTCGGCGATGTTGCCATCAAGGTCCAGCATCAGAGGAAAGGCGTCGGGGTCCACGGCCCTCACCTCCGCTTCCGCCACGAAGTGGTTCATCTTGTTGGAGATCTTGGCGTTGGGAGAGAGGCTCTGAGACGGGATGCGCCGCGTGCTGGACATGACCACACGGCACCCGTTGATGTACCAGGGAGCGTACTTGGCGAAGGAGATGAGGTCGCAGTAGATGACCACGTTGGCCTGACCCACCGCCTCCGGTGGCCACAGCACTCCACGGCTCACGACTTGAGCGACGGTGTAGTCTTCGTTGGGGCCCAGCAGAGGACGGTTGGTATCCACCACCTTGAGGACTGCCTCCTCCATCTGCTGCATGTCCATCCCGGGATCGATGCGAGTGTACTTGAGAGACCGATACAGTCGCTCTATGTGGTGCCGCAACCGGAAGATCTGTCCTCCGTAAGTACGCTCCACATCGTAAACCGCGTCTCCCCAACGAAAGCCCCGGTCGAAGACGGAGACCACCGCCTCGCTCGCCGACACCAGCTCGCCATTGACGAATGCCATCCGTTCGGGGCTCTGGCTCATGTCATCCTCCTGCTCGCTGATCTCAGTCGACACCCATGCGGAGGCCCGGAAGTTATCAGGCTACACAGGCTGAAGCGGCGCCGGGGGCACATACTCACGTTACGCGGCTCGATATAACCGCGCTGGTGACGAGATACCGGCTCGACCCTGCTCTAGCTAGGGACCGGAGGCTTTGATCTCCTTCAGTACCCGCTCGGAGGCGTCGAGGATGGTGTCGATATCCCCGTCCGTCTGCGCTGCGTTCGTGAAGCCCAGATGGAAGGGCGTCACGTAGATGCCGTTGGCCACAAGGCCCATGAAGAAGGCCTTGGCAGTCACGCCGTCGGCACGGGCTACGTCGCGTATGTTCCGGGGCGCCTTGTCGGCAAAGAATATGCCGAAGATGGACCCCTCGCCGACGGCCTGGATAGGGATCTCCAGCTCTTTGCCGATCTGCATGACACGGGCTCGTATCCGCTCGGCGTGGGCGTCCATGCTCTCGTATGCCCCGGGCTTCTCCAGCTCGGCGATCATGGCCAGCCCGGCGGCCGACGAGAGCGGGTTGCCGGAGAAGGTTCCCGACTGGTAGGCCTTGTTGGTCTCGTGGGGCTGCGTGGCCGGGGATATCACCGAGTCCATGACGTCCGCACGCCCGCCGAAGGCGCCGCAGGGGAAGCCGCCGCCGATGGCCTTGCCCATGGCCCGCATGTCGGGCACGACGCCATTGACCGACGTGGCGCCGCCGAGTCCCAGCCTGAACCCGGTGATGACCTCGTCGTAGATGAGCAGGATGTTCTCCTCCTCCGTAACCCGCCGCACAGCCTCCAGGAACGCTCGCTCGGCTGATATGCCGCCAAGCCACGTTCCGGCCACGGGCTCCAGGATGACGGCAGCGAGCTCGCCCGCGTGCTCCTTGATGCCTGCCGCCGCGGACTCGGCATCGTTGAACGGCAATACTATGGTGTCGCCGATGACGCTGTCGGGGATGCCGGCGCCCTGAGGGTTGGCGTCTGGGCTGTCCTCAGGCCCGCTTATCTGAGTACCGCCGATCAACAGGTTGTCGAACTGGCCGTGGAAGTTGCCCTCGAACTTCGCCACCTTCTGCTTGCCTGTGAAGGCTCGGGCCGCCCTTATCGCCATGTGAGTGGCCTCGGACCCGGAGTTCACGAACCGGACCATCTCCATCCCGTCCATGTGCTGCGTGATCTTCTTGGCCAGCTCCACCACCAGTGCGTTAGGAGCGATCAGGTTCGTGGCCAGGGCGACCTGCTTCTGCGCGGCCTCGACGATGGCCGGGTGACCGTGGCCCAGTATGTGAGGCCCGCCGCCGATCATCAGGTCGATGTACTCGTTGTCGTCCATATCTATTATGTAGGCCCCGTGTCCCTCCTTCATGTACACCGGGTAGGGGGCCCTAAACCCGGCGTTGTTGGGCACACCGCCCGGCAGGTAGGCTCGGGCGTCCTCGTAGAGCTCTTGAGACTTCGGCGTACGCTCTATGTACTCCTTCTCGAACTTCTCGTATGCACCAGCCATTTGCCCCTCCCCCGTTCAGATTGTGGCTTTGGTCCAGCTATCGGGCGCGGCGCATCTCGGCGCGCAGCTTTTCGGTATCCGCCTGGTTGACGCGGTAGTCCAGGATCTCGGGATCCACCGCATCGATGACTACTCCGTAATCCTCCCGAGCCTTTTCGATGGATACGTACTCGTCGAGCACATCCTCGAGGACCCTGTCGGGGACGCGCTCGAGCGGGTCTCCATACCCACCGCCGCCCTGCGTGTAATGGGCGAGGATGTCGCCGCCGTCCACCGGTACACCGGAGAACATGACGTCCAGCCACTTCTCGTTGGGCCGGCCGGGATTATAGTTGACGCCGTGATAGATGCCGCGGTTGCCGCCGAAAAGCCCTGGCGGGCCGCCGGGACCGAACTTGCCGCGGTCGCCGCAATAGGACATTGTGACTCCGCCCTCGTTGTCGATCCTGAACGCCGAGTCCATGCCGCAGCCGCCTCGGAATTCGCCGGCGCCCATGCAGTCTGTCTTGTGCTTGAGGTACTGGAGGGTAACGGGCCACTGCCGTTCCTTCATCTCCATGGACTGTTGGGTGACCCCCAGCCCGAACAGTGGGGCGGAGGCGTCGCGGCCGTCCTGGCCGTACATGCCGCCCTGGCCGCCATTCATCCAGTGATAGTAGATGAAGTACTTGTCCCCCATGCGCGGCCGGTCGTCGTAGCCGCCTGCCATGAAGTACTCGAGGTTGAAAGACGAGGCAAAGGCCTTTTCGGGCTTGACGTTGGACCAGCAGTTGATTACCACGTGGATCAGCTTGTTGAAGGCCCCGGACACCTCGCCACAGCAGGCGTAGGGCCGCGGCGCGTTGATGACGCTGGCCTTGGGGTACTTGGCCTCGATGACCCTGAGCCAGCCGTTGTTCAGGAGTATCCAAGGGAAGATGTGCTTGGTCCCCGCGATCAGCGCCCCATGGGACGAGCTCTGTGTCGCGTTCATGCCGGAGTGGACCGGCGGGGCGGAGCCTGTGACGTCGAAGATGATCTTGGGCGGATTGTGCTGAATGGTCATCTTGGCGTGGACCCGCACCGGGCCTTTCTCGGGGAACTTGGGGTCATGGTCGATGAAGTCCTCGGACTCCCAGGTGCCCTCGGGGCACTTCAGCACCTCGGCGATGACCTGTCGCTCGGTGTGGTCGATGGTCTCCTGCATGGCGCTCAGTACCACGTCGCCGCCGTACTTGTTCATCATCTCGAGCATGCGTGTCTCACCAGTCTCGGTGCCGGCGATTTGGGCCCACATGTCGCCGCCGCTCTCCAGGGGCACGCGGATGTTGGACATGAGCTTGTTGATTACGTCTTTCCGGGGCACGCCTCCTTCTATCACCTTCATGGGAGGAACATCCTGGCCCTCCTGGTAGATCTCGGTGGCGAGCGGATCCATGGAGCCGGGAATGCTGCCGCCTACGTCTAGCCAATGGCCCTTGGAGACTGTGAAGGCCACGATCTCGCCCTCCCAGAAGATGGGCCTGATGAAAGTGAGGTCGGGAAGATGGGTGCCGCCGCGATAAGGGTCGTTGTACATGAACACGTCCCCCGGCTTCATCTGGTCGCGGGGGAAATCCTCAATGGTGGCCTTGGTGCTGGGGTCCAGCGCGCCGACGTGGACCGAGACGTCCCTGGTGCCCTCGGCCACGAGGTTGCCGTCCGCGTCCATCAGCCCACCACTGAAGTCTCCAACGTAGATGGAGAAGGAGAGGCATGAGCGCTGGACGGTGGATACCATCTCGTCGACGAGGTTGACGAGAGCGCTTGACAGGATCGAGAAGGTTACCGCGTCAAGCTTGACCCGCTCCCTGGTTGCCATTTCGAAACCTCCTTGCGTGTGCGGTGACGGCGTGTCGTGTGCCTACCTGGCTCCGGGCCTATCCGCCGTGATGCTACACCTGCTCGATTACCAGGTTCAGGTACTGGTCGACGCTGGTCGATGTGTCAGGCGGCAAGACGATGGTAGAGTCCACCTGCTCCACGATCGCCGGTCCCTCTACGACGGCTCCAGGCAGCATCTTGCCCCTGGCGTAGATCGGCGTGTCGAGCCATCTTTCGGCCTCGCGCCAGTAGATGCTCCTGGGGTTGCCGATAAGGGCGTCCGAGGTTTTGCCCTTGGCGGTGACCGGTTTGAAGTCTGGCTTGTCCGTTATGCCTATCCCTGTGGAGGTGACTCCATGGATCTCGATGGGGCGATCATCCAGTGTCAGCCCGTGCTCTCGCAGGTGGGTCTCATGGTAGAGCTTTACGCACTTCTCGATGTTCTCGGCGTTAACCTCGCCGTCGACCGGGATGGCGAGCACACGCCACTGACCCGCGTAGCACATGTCGAGCGCCCTCTCTGTGCGGCGCCGGTCCGCGGGGACGTTCTCAACGTCCAGCCTCTCGGCGAGCTGCCTCTCGAAGTCCTGGAACTGCGCCTCCAGCGCGCCGAGGTCCGCCTGGGTCGAGTCGGGGTAGAAGACGCTCGCTCCGATGCTGTGCACGATGTCAGCGAGAACGCAGCCGAGCGCCGAGGTGAGCCCCGGGTTCGGCGGCACGATGACCTTCGGGATGCTGAGCTCCTTGGCGAGGCGGGCGCCATGCAGCGGTCCCGCGCCTCCGAACGGTATCAGCACGAAGTCCCGCGGGTCGAGGCCCTTCCTCACCGTGGCCAGGCTGATGGCGTCGGCCATGTTCGCCTCGGCGATCCTCAGGATCGCGTCCGCCGCCTCGACGGCGTCCGTGCCCAGCGTGTTGGCGATCTTCTCAGTGATGACCTTTTCCGAGAGGCTCTTGTCTACCTTCATAGCCCCGCCCAGGAAGGTGTCCGGCTGGAGCATGCCCATCACCATGTTGGCGTCGGTGTTCGTAGGCTCCTCGCCGCCTCGCATGTAGCAGGCGGGGCCCGGGTTGCTGCCGACACTCTGCGGGCCGCTCCTCAGCTTGCCCCCTTCGTCGAACCAGGCGATAGAGCCGCCGCCGGCCCCGATGGTGATCACGTCGATGGCCGGAAACATGATGGGGTGGCCCCACTCGACGTGCCAGCTCTGGACGGTTCGCACTACTCCATCTACCGCCACCGACACGTCAGTGCTGGTGCCTCCCATGTCGAGGCCGATGACGTTGCTGTAGCCGGCCATCTCGCCGATCTTGGCGCCGGCGACTGCACCGGCCGCCGGGCCGGAGTTGGCCGTGCGAATCGGTATCGCCTTGGCGATGCCGACGCTCATCAGTCCGCCGGCCGACTGGGCGATCAGGACGTCCGACTTGTATCCCTTCTCGTGCATCCCGCCTTCGAGCGCGTCCAGGTAGTCGCCCATTATCGGCATTAGTGCCACGTTCAGGATGGTCGTCGTGAACCGCTCGTACTCGTAGATGCGGGGCACGGTCTCGTGCGAGGTTACCACGATAGCACCCGGGTGGTCCTCGAGCACGATCTCCTTCATCCGCTTCTCGTTCGTGGTGTTGGCGTATCCGTGCAGGAAGCAGATGGCTATGACGTTGATGCCTCTTCGCTTGACGATGCGGACCACGTCCCTGGCCTGCTCCTCGTTCAGGGGAATCTCGATGTCGCCGTTGGCGCGGGTCCGCTCCTCGACGTCGAACCGGTCGCGGTAGGGAACCATGCTGGGACGTGGCGACGGGTCGTACATGTCCCAAATGTCTTCCTTGGCGCCCTTGGCCACCTCGGTCATGATTCCGCGAAAACCCTTCGTGGTCAGCATGGCGACCCTGGGATGCTTTCGCTGGATCAGAGCATTCGTCCCTAGAGTGGTGCCGTGGTCAAAAGACAGTATCTCAGGCGCAGTGGCCCCCGACTGTTCCAAGGCGTTGAAGACCCCGTCTACGGGGTCCATGGTCGACTCCACCTTGGTGATTTTGATATTCCCATCGGTGTCCACCGTTATCCAGTCGGTGAACGTCCCGCCGATATCCACCCCGATTCGATCCATTGCGTCTCCTCCTTCGCGTCTGCCCGCTATCCGCTAAGGCAGTTTCCGTGGGTACGTAATACAGGCTGGGCCGAGGCGTCCCGCCAGCCCGGGACGCGCCCAGCTAACACACGTAAATGGGGTTTCGGCAAGAGGTTAGGGGAGAGAGGGGCGAATCGTCAAGCCCTAGATACCCAGATAGGCCTTCTTGACGTCGTCGCTCTCCAGAAGATCGGAAGAGTTGCCGGCGGTGACCATGGTTCCCGTCTCCAGGACATAGGCCCTTGAGGTTATCTCCAGCGCTAGGAAGGCGTTTTGTTCGACCAGGAGGATGGGCATGCCCTGGTTGTTTAGGTCGACCATTATCTGGGCCAGGTTCTCGACGATGATGGGAGCGAGGCCCGAGGATGGCTCATCGAGTAGCAGCAGCTTGGGATCGGACATCAGCGCACGACCGATCGCCAGCATCTGCTGCTCGCCGCCGCTGAGCGTTCCCGCCTTCTGCCGCGTGCGCTCGGCGAGTCTCGGGAAGTGGCCGAAGACCTGCTCCAGCCTTTCCGCGGTGCCGCTGGTGTCGGCCGCACCCCAGCCTCCGAGCTGGAGGTTCTCGGCGACGGTCATCTCTGGGAAGAGCTGCCTTCCTTGCGGGATGTGGGCCATCCCCATCTTGACGATCTCGTGTGCTGGTACCCGGTCGATCTGTGCGCCCCGAAACTGGATGCCCCCGGTCGTCGGCTTCAGGACGCCGGACAGGGTCATCAGGAGCGTCGTTTTGCCCGCACCGTTGCTCCCTATGACGCATACGAACTCGCCTTCACCAAGCTCCAGGGACAGACCGTTCAGCGCCGGCGTGCGTCCGTAGTGTACGGTTATGTCGTCTACCTTGAGAACCGGGTCACTAAGCACGTCGCCCTCCGAGGTAGGCGGCGATAACGGTCTCGTTCGAGGCAATCTCCTGTGGGCTGCCCTCGGCGATCGTCGCGCCGAAGTTGAGGCACATGATCCGAGTGCAAATGCCCATTATCACTTTCATGTTATGCTCGATGACCATTACCGTTATGCCCCGATCCCTCACCGCCTGGATCAGTCGCATAAGCTTGGCCTGCTCCTCGGGGTTCATGCCGGCGGCCGGCTCATCCAGCAGGAGAAGGTCGGGCTCGGCTGCCAGCGCCACTGCCACCTCCAGGTCGCGCTGCTCTCCCGCGCCCAGGTTGGTGCTGACTGCGTCTCTTTTATCCTCAAGCTCCGTGAATTCGAGGATGTCCGTTATCTTCTCCTTCAGCCTTTCCTCTTCTCGCCGGTAGCCCGGCGTATGGAATAGCGATCCCCAGAACGTCCCGTTGGTTCTCAGGTGGCTGGCGTGGAGGATGTTATCCTCGACAGTGAGATTGGTGAAAACGCTCGTTACCTGGAAGGTCCTGATGAGCTTTTGGTCCGCGATGTGGTATGGCTTCATGCCTGCTATGGAAGCATTCTTGTACACTATGTCGCCCTCGGTAGGCGGAAGAAAGCCCGAGATGACGTTTAGCATGGTTGTCTTGCCGGACCCGTTGGGTCCGATGAGACCGAATATCTCACCCTCCTCGACACGGAGGTTGATGTTATCGAGGGCCCTGAGCCCACCGAAGTCTTTGACGAGCCCTGTAGTCTCAAGAATTGGCATCGATAGATACTCCTAGCGTCTCAGCGTCAGCAGCCCCAGCCAGGCTCGTTCAACCACGAACCGGTTCCACACGCTGGTACGCCAGGCCGCGTCCTCGAATATCCTTCTGTACACAAGCTGCAGGGCCGGAAAGACGCCCCGGGGCAGGAACAGGATCACCACCAGCAAAATCACGCCAAAGATGAGGAAGCGGAACTCGTTGCTGACATCCCTGAGCTGCTCGCTCACCACCCAGTATATCGATGAGCCGACGATCGGGCCGCCCAGGGTACCCGAGCCTCCGACCAGCACCACCATGAGCATGATGATCATGAATTCCAGGCGAAGCATCCCCGCGTTGACGAACCCCAGGTGGTGGCCGTAAAGCGATCCCGCCAGGCCGCCGAGACCGGTCGCCACGGTAAACGCGACAACGTAGTAGAAGGTAGGCGAGATGCCTACTGAAGCGGCCAGGTCCTCGTTCTCTCGAATACTTCGAACGGCCCTGCCGACCTTGGAATTGGTGAACTTGTGGACCCCATACATCGCGATGATGAGGACCGCCAGAGCAAGCCAGTAGAATGCGAACTCGGAGCGCAGCTCCAGTCCGCCGGCACTCACGTCGAAGGGGGGAGCGGGAACCTGATGCAGACCCGTCATTCCTCCCGTGAAGCTGTGCCAGCTTTGGGCGACCGCCAGCGCGATCGCTCCTAGGGCGAAGGTGATGATGGCAAGCTCCATCGCCCTGGTTCTTCTCAAGGCTACGTAACCCATGAGGAAGCCGGCGAGTGTGGTCAGAACGAGGGCGCAGATTATGGCCACCCAGACCGGGACGCCGTACCTCAATGACAGAATGGCCGAGGTGTATGCCCCGATGCCGAACACCGCGGCATGGCCGAAGGAGAACTGGCCCATGTGGCCCATGATTATGTCGAGGCTCAGTCCTGCTATGGCAAAGATACAGATGAGGACCAGCAGCTCCCGCTGGTAGTCGTTGGTGAAGACGAAGGGAACGAGGATGGCTACGCCCAGCGCCACCATAATGATGATCGTTCTGCCGGAGAAGATCTTTGCGATGCTGTTCATCTCTACCTCCTACCAAACAGGCCCTGAGGTCTGGACAGCAGGATCAGTATCATGATCGCATAGATGAATGGGGTCCTGTAGTAGGTCGATACGTACTGGCCGAAGAGCGCCTCGACTACCCCCAGCACGATCCCGACGATCAAAGCTCCGAGAAGGTTTCCCATGCCCGCTACAATCACCACGGCAAATCCCATTATCAACAGCGGCTGGCCCATGAAGGGGTGGGCGCTGATTATCGGCGCCATCAGTATGCCGGCGAGGGCAGCCAGGGCCGCTGCGAACATCAGTGTGTAGTCGTAGACGCGCCTGGTGTTTACACCCACGAGCTGGGCGCCCACCTGGTTCTGGGATGTAGCCCGCATCATCTTGCCGAGTTTGATTTTCGAAAGCAGGAGGTACAGCCCGTAGACGGCGGCTGCTCCGAGGATGAAGAGCATTATCTGGTCGGCCGGCAGGCGAACGCCGCCGATGTTGCCGATCTGCGGGAAGGGGGTCCTGATCAGCTTGGGATTGGTGCTCCAGATGCCCACGCTGCCGTGCAGCGCAATGAAGCTCAAAGCCAGGGTCGACATGAGCACCGTCAACGGTGTCCGGGCTATGAATGGCTGAACGGCAACCCGATTGAGAAACACGCCACCCACGGCCAGCGCCAGTATCGCGATAATCATGGCCGAGAAGAAGTTCCCGCTGCCGCCCCAACCGAAGACCGACAGTATGCTGAAGACAACCATTGCTCCCAGCATGGACAGCTCGCCGTGGGCCATGTTGATGACCCGCATGACGCCGAAGACCAGACTCAACCCGCTCGCGAGCATGACGTAGACGCCCCCGTTCACGAGCCCGGTCCAAATCTGCTGTCCTAGCGTGACCCAGTCCATTCGCCGCCGCTCCTTAGGCAGGAATCCCACCGATGGCCGTCGTGGCCGGATGGCCGTCGCCGGTTAGCTCGGTATACGTACGCCGCCGCCGCGCGGTTTCAGGCCGGTGGTTGCCCACTGCTCGACGTCCGACCTGTCGCGGGGATCGCTGCGCCCGTCCCTGGTCCGCCCCCACCGCGTTCTGCATGGTTCGCGTGGCCGTTGCGCAGTGCATGCCCCGCGAGCCTTCGGGAAGGCGCCAGCCGCCACTCTACAGCGGTCGGGGTGCCATGTCAAGCTCTTAGTGCTTCCCGGCACATAGGGATTTCGTTGGCGTGGCCTCGCTGATTCACCGGTCACTGGATTGCCGTGGGATGCGGCTTCGAAGCCAGCCCAAAGAGGGTAGTGGTGGCAAAGAAAGTCCGGGGGCCGACGCGCGTCGGCCCCCGGACTACTTGGGCCTTGCAGTTCCTGGAGGGCCGTCCAACGGGCTCGGCCCTCCAGGATGCCTTCGATGGCTCTTAAGCCCGCTAAGGGGCTACTTCTTCTCTATCAGGCCACCATCAGGGCCAACCTCCCACTCGCCGAAGGGTAGGTTGTGGCCCACGTACATCAGGTCGGTATCGGGATCGTACGTGGTCAGCGTCGTGTACGGGGTATGCCTCATGCCCTTGTAGTCGAATGTCAGCCACTCGCCGAAGGGGGTGATGAAGCTAACCTCGGTTATCGCGTCGGCCATCAGCTCCCTGTCGGTGCTGCCCGCCTTCCTTATGGTCTCCAACATCAGCCTCGTGGCGGTATAGTTGGTCTCCGGAACGAAACCGGGGATCCGGTCGCCCGAGTACTTGGGGCTGATCTTGTTGGTGAACTCTACGGAGAACTTGTTGTCGGGGTCGAAGAAGTAGGGCGAAGCGCCGAAGCTGTTCAGGGCCAACTCGGGCCCCAGCTCCTGCGCCTCAGGCGTGTCGAACACCGTTACGACGATCGGGCCCTCGAAGCCGAGCTCCCGCGCCGACTTGATGGCCGCCACCACCTGCTGCTTGCCCCACTGGCAGAAGTAGAATACGTCGGGGTCTTCGCTCACCGCCTTGGTGACCTCTATTCGGGCGTCCGCGGCGCCGTAGGGGAAGTACAGCGGATCGATGAGCACCAGGCTGGGATCGGCCAGCTCGCCCTGGACCTTTCTGATCTCGGTCTCGACGTTGCGGCAGTACTGGGAGTCGGTGCTGACCAGGCTGAGCCTGTCGCCCTCGCCCCATAGCCACTTGGTGTTCGCCGCCACCAGGTTGTGCTCCCACTGGAGGGAGTTCCTCGGGCCGGTGGCGTGCACGACGCCGTGGTATCCCTCGAGCGAGACCTTCTCAGATCCGCACGTGGTAGCTGCAAAGGGGACCAGCTTCTCCCTGAGAACCTCCAACAGCGGCACGCAGGTCGTGGCGTCCAGACCGCCGATGATGCCGACCACCCCGTCGGCCAGGGCCTTCTTGGCCGAGGAGACCACGGTCTCAGCGCCGTAGCCCTCGTCGTACTGTAGGCCGATCACGCGCCGGCCGCCCAGAAGGCCGCCCGCGTCGTTGACCTCGTCGATGGCCAGGTTGTAGCCCCACAGCATCTCGTCGCCTATGCCCTTGGCGACGCCGGTCAGATAGAAGGTGCCGCCGATCTTGATGGACGGCAGCGACGGGTCTATCTTCCCCATCGCCATCTCGTCTTCCATCATCTCGTCTTCCATCATCTCGTCCGCCATCTTCTCGTCTTCCATCATGACATCTGCCTGGGGCGCGGGGGCAGCGGTCGCTGCGGGCGCCGGCGCCGCCGGTGCCTCCGCATCTTCGCCGCCGCACGCGAGCCCGACGATGCCCAGCACCATCAGGCCGAGGGCTCCTAGTAAGACGGTTCGCTTCATCATTTACCTCCTGGGCAGTCTACCCGTTCTATACGCAGGTCATTTCCGATTGGATTCGATTCGTTTTGACCCGATATTTCAGGCTCATGCGCGGAACGCACAAGCCGCTCGGCGATGAAGCATACCTGCGCCAAGGTGCGTTTGTCAATGCTTAGGATGGCTATGCAGGAGACGGAATCTGGGCTGGCGTTTGATCTGACTCCTCGCGGGGCATCCTGTGGCCACCAGCTGTGCGGTGCCTGTGCGCCGCGAAAACTCTGGCTGGATGACAGTGATCCGCGGAGTGGAATGGTATACTATCTCGCACCTGTTTAAGGGCTGCCCGGGCCTGTTTGACCATGAGGTTCGATAGCTATGACAACCAAGGCGCCAGCCCAGGCCGAGGTCCCCAGAGACCACGACCAGGTTCTCGAAGAGATTCAGAACCGTGTGCTGTGGCTGGCCATGCAGATGGTCCATTACGCCAACAACCTCCGGGAAAACCCGGGCGGAGGCAAGGTGGGCGGGCACCAGGCCTCCAGCGCCTCGGTGGTCACCATCATGACCTCGCTGTACTTCGACTTCATGAGGGCCGGCGACAAGATCTCGGTGAAACCCCACGCGTCGCCGGTTTACCACGCCATCCAGTACCTACTGGGGAATCTCGACCAGTCGTACCTCAAGACGCTGCGAGCGTTCCACGGCCTCCAGGCCTATCCAAGCCGTACCAAGGATCCGGACGGGGTCGACTTCTCCACGGGCTCCGTGGGCCTCGGCGCAGCCGCGCCGAACTTCGCCGCCCTGGTTGATGAGTACACGCGAGCTCACGGCCTGTCGTCGGGACGCACTCACCGTTATATAAGCCTCGTTGGCGATGCAGAGCTCGACGAGGGATGCGTTTGGGAGACGATCGCCGAGCCGGCAATGAGCGACATCCCGAACCTGCTCTGGGTTATCGACCTCAATCGCCAGAGCCTGGACCGGATCATCCCCGGCATCCGGGTGAAGTGTTGGCGCGAGATGTTCTCGGCCAACGGATGGCGTGTGATAGACGCCAAGTACGGCAAGCGGCTGGAGGCGGCGTTCGCGGAGCCGAAGGGCGAGCTCCTGCGGCAGGCCATCGACGACATGTCCAACGAGGTGTACCAGCGATTGCTTCGCGTAGAGCCCGCGGGTCTTCGCGAGTGGTTGCCGAGGAGCAGCCCCTTCCCCGCCGATCTAGCCCGGTTTATCAGCCGCTGGAACGATGACGAGCTCCAAGAGTTGTTCCGCAATCTCGGCGGGCACGACTTCGCAACGCTGCGAGATGCTTTTGCCCAGACGGACCTGGAGTCGGGACCGAACGTGGTCTTCGCCTACACGCTGAAGGGCTGGAATCTGCCCTCCGTCGGCGACCCGCAGAACCATTCGGTAACCCTATCGCACGATCAGATGGACCAGCTACGTCAGGCTCTCGGGGTCGGCGAGGACAAGATCTGGTCCGGCTTCGATCCCGAAACCGTCGCCGGGCGGCTGTGTGCCGGGGTGTCGGCGGAGCTGCGCTCGGGGACAAATGGGGAGCCGGCACAGGTGGACCTGGCGATTCCGCCAGACCTCGGCCGTCCGTACCGCGGTAGCATGTCGACTCAGCAGATCTTCGGGCTCGTTCTCACCGGGATCGCCAGGGACCTCCCCGAGGTGGCTAAGAGGACCGTTACCGTCAGCCCCGACGTGGCCAGCTCAACCAACCTGGGCGGCTGGATCAACAAGGTCGGAGTCTGGTCGAGTACGGAGCAAGTCCCACTCCCGGAGGAGAGCGTCCCGCGCGCACTCCAGTGGAGGGAGTCGTTGGAGGGCCAGCATATCGAGCTGGGCATCTCTGAGAACGACCTATTCCTGATGCTGGGCCAGCTGGGCCTGTCCTTTGAGATGAACGGCGAGCTGCTCTTCCCCATCGGTACGGTTTACGACCCGTTTGTTCGGCGTGGACTGGACGCCTTCGTGTACAGCGTGTACGCCGGAGGAAAGTTCATCGTAGTAGGAACCCCTTCCGGCGTAACTCTTGCGCCCGAGGGCGGCGCCCATCAGTCGCTGGTTACTCCTTCTCTGGGCGTCGAGATGCCGGAGCTCTCCTTTTACGAGCCGTGCTTCGGACAGGAGCTGGAGTGGATCATGCTGGCCTCCCTGGAGAACATCCGGCTTCGGAAGGAGTCGACCTACCTGAGGCTGACCAGTAAGAGGGTGGACCAGAGCCTCTTTCACCTGCCATCAGACCCCGACGCTCGCGAGCAACTCCGCTGGCAAGTCCTACGAGGCGCTTACAGACTGGTCGACAGATGTAGGGAGCCTGGCTATGCGCCCGGTGAGAACGTCGTCCACGTGTTCGCTTGCGGCGCCATGGTGCCGGAGGCCATCGAGGCCAGCGAGAGGCTGCTCGAAGAGGGGATCATGGCCAACGTGATCAACGTCACGGGTCCAGGGCCGCTGTACAGACTCTTCCAGCAGACCGTTCGCGACGCCATGGACGGCACCGGCCCGACACGACGGTTCATCGAAGACGTGATACCCGTCAGCGAGCGCTCTGCACCTGTAGTCACGGTTGCCGACGGCCATCCCCACTCCCTGGCCTGGCTGGGTAGCGCTCTGAGCACCGCCAGCCTGCCCCTCGGGGTCACCAGCTTCGGCCAGTCGGGTAGCGGCCCTGAGCTGTACCGCGAGTACGAGATCGAAGCGGATAGCATCATGGCCGCCTGCTTCGGTGCGCTCGGGCTCTAACCAAGCTCTCCCTCGTCCCACAAGCTCGGCGAGAGGCCGTGGCCCGCGTATGGCGGATAGGCCTGGTGAAAGTACTCGGCGTCGAACGGATTGCTCTCGAACATGTCCGCTAGCTCTTGAGCGTCCGTTTGGGACCGGTGCATGCGCAGGGCCCTGATCTTCGTCGCGTTGTGGTCCGAGATATCGATCGCGGTGGTCGGGCTCGTCTCGAGCTCGTGGAGCTCCAGCTCGAACCGGTCAGCCACGTCCTTTGGGATGGCCACGTAGAGCAGCCGCGCGGCCGGCACCCTACCGGCACTATATCGATGAAAGGCGTCGACGGTGGCATGATGGATGGCGATGTGGTCCTCGTGGCTTGATATTCCGCTCGGGCCGAAAGTGATGACCGCGTCGGGGGCGACGTCCCTCATCACTGGTAGAACGGCGCTTGCCAGCTCCTCCCGATCTGCTCTCGCCAGCTCCTGGTCTTTGTATCCGAGCAGAATCGGAGGGTGTGCCCCGTAAAGCTGCAGTACCGCCCTCAGCTCCTCTTCGCGCACCTTGGGCAGATCCTCTCGCCTGATCTGGGTGTCGGCGCTGCCCAGGCTTCCCTGCTCCCCTCGGGTCGCGGTAGCTACGTATACGTTGACCCCTTCTCGAGCGTATCGCGTAAAGGTTCCGGCGGCGGCTGTCGTCTCGTCGTCTGGATGGGCGAAAACGCCCAGGATGCACCGGCTCGTTTCGGTCATGGATTACTTCAACCTTCTCCGCCCGGGTGGGAGCTCAAATGACTTCGACGGCTCAATGGTATACTAGCGCCCGGTGCCGCCCAGTTGGGCCGGCGGCGGCCTCCGGCCCGGGGAATCCAGACAAGGAGCGACCATGGCAAAGGTACTCGTGATCCACGGGGCCGGGATGAACATGAGGGGCAAGGTTCAGATCGACGTCTTCGGCCCCAAGACCCTGAGCGAGGTTGAGGAGGAGATCAGCGGCTACGCCAAGGAGCTCGGTGTCACGGTAGAGTTCTTCCACTCCAACGTTGAGGGCGAGGTGATGGACAGACTCTATCAGGCCCACGACGAGGACGTGGATGCCGCCATCATCAACCCGGCCGGCTACACCACGGGTCATCCGGCGCTGGTCGGCGCCCTTCGCCAGGTCCGGTTCCCGACGATCGAGGTGCACGTTACGAACCTGGCGGCTCGTAACGTATCGTCGAACGTTGCACCCGCCTGCCGTGGCGTGGTCATGGGTTTCGGCCTGTTCGGATACTACCTTGGGCTAAAGGCGGCGTTGAGCCTTGCCGAGAGCGGTTAGCAGCGCTGACGGCGCAGGTTCATGGCCCTAGACTAATGGAGAAAACGAGCGCCTCAACCGGGGCGCGTTTTAAGGAGGCCATTATGCATATCTTCCGAATAGGTCCACGTGTACTGCTGTTGCCCTTCTCGGCAGCGCTCGTTGCGCTGAGTCTAGCGTGCAGCTCCGGGTCGGAGCCAGAGGCAGAGCCAGAGCCAGAGCCAGCCCCGACCCAAAGGGCGGAGCCGGAGGCAGAGCCGGCCCCGACCCAGAAGGCCGGGCCCAAGCAGTACAGTTCGCCTCCCCCGATGACGATCGACCCCGCGAGGACATACACGGCAACCATGGAGCTGGCGAAGGGCGGTGAGGTCGTCATCGAGCTCTTTGCGGCGGGCGCGCCGATTACCGTCAACAACTTTGTGTTTCTGGCCCGCGAGGGGTTTTACGACGGGGTTACGTTCCATCGGGTCATACCCGGCTTCGTGGCTCAGGCCGGAGACCCCACCGGTACGGGCAGTGGAGGGCCTGGGTATAGCTTCGCCAACGAGCTCAACCCCAAGCTAAGGCACGACGGCCCCGGTGTTCTGTCGATGGCCAACAGAGGCGGCGCCGCGACCAACAGTAGCCAGTTCTTCGTAACGTACGCCGCTACACCGCACCTCGATGGCTACAACCCCGACGGCAGCGTAAAGGATTGTGCATCGCGAGGCGTATCCTGCCACCCGGTGTTCGGCAGGGTGACCAGCGGGTTGGAACTGGTGGAAGCGTTCCCGGCCCGCGACCCGTCGGCGGCCGGGGCTCCTGGGGAGATCATCAAGACGATTAGGATCGAGGAGAGCGGCTAGTCGGGTCGTCTAGTCGTCGGCCTGCGCCGCTGCCGGTTCTTGTACCAGAGGCGAGGCCGCGAAGCTGTAGAGGGCACCCTGGGTGCCTATCCAGGCGCGGTCTCGAACCGTCGTTTCACCGACCAGGGGCTGGTTGTTGACCCGCACGGTCGGGCTGATTCGCCGGCTGGCGAGGCCGACCCGGCGTTTGAAGAACTTGAACGACACGGCCTCGAGCCCCGGTAGCCCCAGCTCCGATCCGAGAATTCGGTCGCGGAACAGCAGCTTCATCAGGGGACGCCGCTCCAGGCTCGCGAAGTCCGTGGCCAGGGCGTTTCTGTCGTCGTACAGGTAGCCGTAGGGCGGCGTGCGAGTTCCCCAGTAAGCGGCGCCGGCTACGATGCCGGCGACGACCACGGCGGGAATGGCCAGAAGACCCCAGGGAAACCCTTCAGGCGCCGGCTCGGGCGATGGTGTGGGAGCCACAGCGACCGGCTGAGCCGGTAGCGCTGGGACCAGCGACGACAGCACTACGTCGTCGGAGGTGTGGGAATACTGCCTCCCCGCGTACTCGATGGCGAGGCGGACGTTCAGTGTGTGTAGGGCCTCGTCGCCCGGCGTGAAGTAGACGTCGTACAGCCAGGCTCGCCCGTCGTCGAGGGCCTGTTGGGCGACCAGCTCGACCACCCCCGTGTCAGCCGCGTCGACCGCGAGCGAGGACGTGAGTGCGTTAGCAGGCACGGCAAAAGGCTCGCCCCGGACGTGGATCGCAGCCGTCGCCACCGTTGTTGTCCCTGCCACCAGGAGGTTCTGTGTCTGAAGCGCCGTGATGTCGACGGTGGGGAAGGCCTGAGCAGTGAAGCTGCCACGAGACGATAGCTGGTGACCCCCGTCCGGCCATCGGAGCTCGAGGTCGACCCCGTAATCCCCCTCCGCTCCGACCGGTGGGATTATCGCGGAGAAGTATCCGTCTCCGGCGACGGAGTCACCTGACAGGCCCGCGTCGTTCAGCTTGTGCTCAAGCAAGGCGCCATCCGGTGTCTCGATGGTGGCAGTCACCTCGACGTCGTCAAGCACGACCCTTCGGTTTTCGTCCTCGGCGAATGCAACGATCGTAGTTCGCTGGCCCACGGGAACGGCGCCGTAAGACAGCAGGCTCAGGCTGAACCTGTTGACCTGATGATGCCATGCTGATACCAGCCCGTCGACTCCGCTGACGTCCACCTGCCAGAGCCCCGGCTCCGGGTCGGTGAGACGCCAGATCACCGCGTGCGGGGTCTCGACCGGGGGAGAGGCGCGGTCCCCGGCATCAGCCTCGAGGCCGGACGGGCTGCTCAGCCGCAGCGAGCCTTGTCGGCTCTCCTTGAAGAACAGCAGCGTCGCCTCGCGAGTGCCCGGCGCTACGTCGACTGTGGACGTAAACACATCCCTGGGAGCTAGGACGCCGTCGCTCATCGCCGACAGCCTCCCCTGCGCACGGTCGCCCAGGATCCTGTTGGCCAGGTCACTGAGACCGCCGGGGATCGAGAGGGCGATTGTGCTTCCGCCCGAGGCCGAGGAGATGGTGTTAAGCAGCGTCTCAGCCGACTCGGACGCCCCTGGTAAGGCGAGGCCCACGACGGGCCAGCCGCTGCTACCGAAGAGACCGACAGTGGTCGATAGGCGGTCTAGCTCCCTGGCTGTATCGCCGTCGGCAGGTCCGCCGGCGATGAGGTATACGGTAGACCCGGGCGCAGCCTGGTTGTTGCCGAGGAGGTTGTACGCGCCGGCGAGGGCCCCCAGGAGATCGGAGCCTCCCGGGGAGTTAGGCGCCGAGAGCCAGGCCTCAACCTGGCCTCCCAGCCCTCGGAAGTCGGTGGCCACCGAGGGGAAGGGCCCCAGGACATCATCAGGACCCCGTGTGCCGACCAGCGCCAGCGCCTGTTCGTCGCCGAGCGTAGAGATCAGGCCGATCGCGGATAACGCCATGTCGCCACCGCCGCTGGACTGACCGACCGCATCGCGGTCGACCAGCACCACGGTCAGGCGGCCGGCGGACTCGGACTCACCTCGCGCGACTTGACCGCTGAAGCCGAGAGAGATGATGATGCCAACAAGCAGGCCAACTGTAAGGATTCGCATATCGCCATATCACCAGGTTCAACTTACCCAAGCGTCTTGGCACAGTCAACGCGAATCCCCCCCCAGCTTTTGGGCATTCCACGAGCAGGCAGGCGACTCGCGAGTCGCCTGCCGACCGACTGGCCTCTCTCTATTGTGCTTGTGGCTGCGCTCCTCCTGGGCGCAGTCGCATGCGGAAGCGGCACGCCTGGCGCCGATACCCCAACTGAGACGGTGCGTGGCTTCATCCTCGAGGTCGGGGGCGAATCGCTCCTCGTCTTTGAGTCGCTGACCGTTGCGGACGAGGCAGGCGTAACGTGGACTTTCCAGGCGAAGGGTAAGACGTTCGCCAGCTTCACACCGGCGCATTTGCGGGAGCACATGCTGCTGGGGCTCCCCGTCGAGGTTGCCTTCCATCGCGAAGAGGGCGCCCTGGTGCTCGACGAGTTATCGGACTAGGCCAAGGCTCTCCGACGCCGGCGGGTGGCGCTATACCAGACGTAGATACCCCCGGAAATGATCACAACAAACAGAACCAGGAACACAACGCCGCCCGCCCGGTTCGGAATCACCCCCTGTTCCGCGACCTCGAAGGGTATCGTGATGGTCGCCACTCCGAGGCTTTCGCTCTCGACGCGAAGCGTCAGCGTCCACGCCCCTAGTCTGTTGAACGTGATGTTGGCGTCGTAATAGCTGGGAGTAGCGGGCGTATTCAGAGCGCGGGCCCTGAAGGCCGGCTCCCCCTTTGGATTGTTTGCCACGATCGTCACCACGGCTTCGGTCACGGGCAGCGACGTCGAGGCGTCCAGCGGCGTGATCGAGAAGTGGACCGTCCCCACCTGCGGCAGCTCCGGCAGGATGCTGAGTATAATCTCGTATCGGCCCTCGCGACCCCGGAAGAACTCGCTCGTGTCCCCGTTGGCCTGCGCATTGCCTGACGGGATCAGCCCCATTAGGAGCACAACGACGGTGGTGATGAGAGCCAAGCCCAGCGGAGCGAGCTGTCGCCCACGGCTGTCTGATGCGGCGGCGGATAGCATGGATAGGAGTGTCGTTTTCAGTCGCGGCACGGGCTTGCAAGGCAGAATCGGGGCACCTCGGCAAAACGGGAGCAAGGATCTAAGGAGTTGATGGTGGGCTCGGCAGGGTTCGAACCTACGACCAATCGGTTATGAGCCGACCGCTCTACCACTGAGCTACGAGCCCGCGCCGCTCTAGAGTTAGGCTATCCGAGGGCGAGAGCACTGTCAAGGCGAAATCGCCCCTGCGGCGCGTAGGCAAGGCTACCCGGGGCTTGGGTCCGTGTTGACAGTCCCCCTGGGCAGAGGCTAAAGTCGCTTGGGGTCCGAAGTGGGGTCCGAAGCAGGCTGGCCACGGCGAGGTCATGGGCGCATCGAGTAAGATTCAGCGATTCATGGAGCAGGGCTCCTGGATTCGGCGTATGTTCGAGGAGGGCATAGCCCTCAAAGAGCAGTACGGCGCCGAGAACATCTTCGACCTATCCCTGGGCAACCCGATCATGGAGCCGCCGGCGGAGTTTTTCGAAGAGCTGCGGCGGATCGCGAGTGAGTCCGCCCCCGGCATGCACCGATATATGCCCAACGCGGGCTATGAGTCGACCAGGGCAGCGGTGGCGGCCCAGCTACGGGAGGAGGTGGGCCTCGACTTCTCCCCGGGCGACATCATCATGACGTGCGGTGCTGGCGGGGCCCTAAACGTGGTGCTGAAGGCGGTGCTGGACGCGGGCGATGAGGTCATCATCTTCGCCCCATACTTCGTGGAGTACCGCTTCTACGCCGACAACCACGGCGGCTCGTGCCGCGTCGTCCCGCCGGACGACAATTTCTACCCGAACCTGGAGGCCTTCGAGTCCGCCTTCAACGAGAAGACGAGGGCCGTTCTTATCAACTCGCCCAACAACCCGACCGGGGTGTTGTACCCCGCCGAGCTATTGGCCCACCTGGCGGATGTGATCCGCTCGAAGGAGCGGCACTACGACCGGGAGATATTCCTCATCAGCGACGAGCCCTACCGAAGGATCCTGTTCGACGGATTGGAGTATCCGCACGTGTTCCCGCACCACGTTCGCAGCGTCGTGGCCACGTCCCACTCCAAGGACCTGGCCCTTCCGGGCGAGCGCATCGGCTTCATCGCGGTCCACCCCGAGTACGAGGACAGGGTCGAGCTTGCAGAGGCGCTGACCTTCTGTAACAGGACCCTTGGCTTCGTTAACGCACCCGCCCTGATGCAGCACATCGTCAGCCGCCTTCAGTCGGCTACCATCGATGTGACCCAGTATCAGGCGAAGCGGGACTTCCTGTACGACAGCTTGAGTGAGATGGGCTACTCGGTGACGAAGCCCCAGGGCGCTTTCTATATGTTCCCCCGGTCGCCGATCGAGGACGACGAGGCCTTCGTGACCGAGCTGCGGGACCACCAGGTTCTGGTCGTGCCCGGGAAGGGGTTTGGCCTGCCGAGCTACTTCCGCATCTCGTACTGCGTCGACGACCGTACCCTCGAGGGCTCGCTGCCGGGATTCCGCGCGGCCATCGACCGCTTTCGGGGGGCGTGACCTATCCCGGCGGGACGTCCTTCAGTCCCGAGCCTGTCACCGGCACTAGCACGCTCTGGCCTTTTTGAATCTCGCCGGTGCGGACCAGCTCGTCGAGGCCGGCGAGAGCCGCGGCCGACGTGGGCTCCGCGTAGATGCCCTCCTCCTCCGCCAGCAGCCTTTGCCACTGGAGGATCGCATCGTCGTCCACTGCAAGCGCTACCCCTGAGGTACTCCTCAGCACCTCGAGGCACTGGTCGAGCCGGGCAGGCGATCCCACCGAGATCCCGCCGGCTACCGTTCGGGCTCCTTCGCTCAGCGTCCATTGCTCCCCGCTAAAGGCGGCGGCCAACGGCATGACCGCACGGGCCTGGACGGAGTGGAAGCGAGGCATCGTCGCCGCCCGCCCGGCTGCGATTAGCTCCGCGAACCCCTTGTAAGCCCCGATGAATAGAGACCCGTTGCCGACGGGCATCACCACGTGGGCAGGGATACCTTTCGGCAGATCGCGGAGCACCTCGTAGGCAAAGATCTTGGTGCCTTCGATGAAAAAGGGGCTCAGGTTATGGGACGCGTACACTGCGCCCTTTTCGTCGCAGTAGGCCACCGCTGCGGCTGCCGCGTTCTCCCTCGGGCCCGGAATGGAGTGAAGCGCCGCGCCGTATACGCTTATCTGCTGGAGCTTGGCCTGGGGAGCGCTGCTCGGGGCGAATATGTGGGCTCTGATCTGAGCCCTCGCGGCGTAGGCCGATACCGACGCTCCGGCATTTCCCGACGAGTCCTCCACGATCTCGGTCACCCCCTGCTCCCGGGCCATCGACATCATTACCGCCGTTCCCCTGTCCTTGAAGGACCCGGTTGGGTTCGCGAGCTCTAGCTTCGCCGAGAGGAGATCGAGGCCGATCCTGTCGGCGAGGCGGTCCAGCGAGACGCACGGAGTGTTCCCTTCCCCCAGGCGAACCAGCGCGCTGGGGTCGTGCACCGGAAGCGGGGCGCCGGTCTCGTGAGCGAGCGCGGGCGCGCGCGAGTCCGGATAGGAGACATCGAGGGGAGCGCGGCACGCCTCGCAGCGAACGGTGGCCATGCTCTCGGCATGGAGTGTCTTGCACACGGTGCACTGAATCCGTATGTGCGGCATCGGGCACCTCCGTCTGAGTCCATAAGATTCTATCGGCTCGCGGAGGTGCTTCCAAATCCTCGTAAAGGAAGATGTCGTCGCCGGTGTCCAGCCCGGCAAAAGGGCGGTCGGTTCCAACCTTGTAGACAATCTGTTGGGGAGCTACAACTAGTGTTGGGTTATGTAAGTTCCTTTGCATCTCCGCACTGGTGATCGCGAAGAACGTAGCCCGCCGCCCTCGGGGGTTCCAATCCCGACGCGTCGGGACTTGGTGGGGTCTGGGGAATCCCCAGGAAACCTTCGAGGGCGGGTGGGTGGGATGTAACGGGATTGTTGCGGCTTAGCAATAGCGCTATCCGTATACTGTGCGCTGCTCCGGATAGAGCTCTCCGAGGCAGTCGGGGCAGATGCCATGACTGAACTCGGCTTCGGACCTCTCGCGGATGTACGTCTCGATCTGGTTCCAGTAGCCCTTGTCGTCGCGTATCTTCTTACAGGAGGCGCAGATCGGGAGCATTCCGCTGAGCGTCTTTATCTCGTCCAGGGCCTTTCGGAGGTCTGCGATTAGCCGCTCCCGCTCGAGGGCCAGCCGCTTGCGCTCGATTGCGTAGCGCATGGAACGGGCCAGGAGCTGCCCGCTGACCTGCCCCTTGACCAGATAGTCCTGGGCCCCGTCCCGGACAGCGCGGACCGCCACGGACTCGTCGTCGAGGCCGGTCAGCACGACGATCGCGACGTCCGGCGCCCGCTCATGGGTCCGATGGAAGGTGTCAAGGCCATGCCCGTCGGGTAGCGTCAGGTCCAGTAAGACCAGCTCGACGTCGCCCCGATCAAGTCGGTCGAATGCCTGCGATAGACGGGACGCCTCCACCAGGTCGAAGTGGGCGTCGGCGTCCTCGGCAAGGGCCAGAGTCAGAAGCCGGACATCGCCGGGGTTGTCCTCGACCAGCAGCACCCTGGTTGGACCGGGTTCGGGCTGCTCGCTCAACTCACGAAGGCTCGTCGGCTCTAGGCATTGGATGTCAGCATCAAGCGCCGGTGTGCGTGCCACGATCTGGAAGAGTGACTACCGTGAACCAGAACTGCTCGATCGCGCGAGTCACTTTGATGAACTGCTCCAGGTCAACGGGCTTTGTGACGAAGCAGTTGGCGTGGAGGTTGTAGGAGCTCAGGATATCCTCGTGGACGCGGGAGGAGGTGAGCACGACGACGGGTATGCGTTTCAGCACCGGGTCGCGCTTCATCTCTTCTAGAAGCTCGTGTCCGCCCTTCTTGGGCAGATTGAGGTCGAGCAGGATGATGTCCGGGCTGGCTACCTCCGCATGCTCGCCCTCCTGCCGGAGGAACTCCAGCGCCTCTACGCCATCGGTCACGACGCTCAGATTGTTCGCGAGCTTGCCCTCCTTGAAGGCCTCCCTGGTGAGCCTTGCGTCGCCCGGGTTGTCCTCGACGAGGAGGATCTCGATCGGTCGTCCGGTAGCCGTCGTCTGTGTCATCCTGAAGCCTCCTAGAGTGGAATGCTGAAGTAGAAGGTCGAGCCTTTGCCGGGCTCCGAGTCGATCCAGATCTGGCCCCCGTGGCGCTCCACTACCTTCTTGCAGATGGCCAACCCGATTCCCGTGCCGGGGTACTCGTCTCGGATGTGCAGCCGCTGGAACACCCCGAAGACCCTGTCGGCGTACTTCGGGTCTATGCCGATGCCGTTGTCTCGGACCGAGAATACGTCGGCGCCGTCGACCACCTCGGCCGAGACGTGGACTTGCGGTGGCTCTGCGCCACGATACTTCATGGCGTTTCCGATAAGGTTCTGAAAGAGCTGGCGCATCTGCGTCGGGTCGACGGCGACCGTCGGCAGTGGGTCTCTGACCACAGACGCGCCACTCTCCTCGATGGCGGCTGCCAGGTTGGCGACGGCGTCGTCGAAAATCAGGTTGGAGTCGGTAGGCTCGGGGGAGCCGGCGCGCGTAGTCACGCGACAGTAGACAAGGAGGTCGTCGATGAGCTGCCGCATCCTGGAGGCGCCGTCGACGGCAAAGGCGATGAACTCTTCCGACTCGGCGTCCAGTTTGCCGGCGTTGTGTCGCGCCAAGAGCTGGGTGTAGCTGGAGACCATGCGCAGAGGCTCCTGGAGGTCGTGGGAAGCTGCAGACGCGAACTGCTCAAGGTCCTTGTTCGAGCGGGCCAGCTCTTCCGCCTGCAGCGCCAGCCGCTCCTCGGCATCCTTCCGCTCGGCCAGCTGGCGCTCGACCAGCGATAGCTCCCGTTTGTTGCCGCGAAATATGGACACGTCGGCTACGACGATGAAACCGGAGAGGACGAGGAACAGCCCTCCCATGGTCGCCACCGTTGTCCACAGGACCGTCGACTTCGCGTCATTGACCTGAACGGTCACGTCTTTGGAGACATCTCGGTAGATCTCCATGACGCCGATCATTTCCCCCGGCTCCGTCACTTGCAGCGGCAGATACGTTTCCACGACGTCGATGGGTCGGGACACGCCGTCCAGGTGCATAACGCTATGGTCCTTGACCAGTTTGGACGAGATACCCCCTGCAACCGCCTTGCCGTACAGTGGGCTCTCCCTCTTGTTTACCCCAACGTTTCCGGGGTCGGTGCTCCACACGGTCAGCCCATCAAGATCGAAGAGGTTGAGCTTTACGACGTTCAATCCTTCGACGAACGTGAGGAAGTGATCGGAGAGCCCGCGAGACGCCGACTCCAGCGTTAAGATCACCGGTTGCATGATGGACTGGCTGGCGCCGTTCGCATCAGCTCCCGGCGTACCCATGTCTTGCATCCCGTCCATACCGTGGCTGGCCGCGCCGGCATTAGGGCCCGGCGGGTGGTGCGTGGATTGGCGTCCCTGCAGCATGGATACGACGTGGAGCGCATCTCTGGCAGTGTTCTCTTCGGCTATCCTGATGAGGTTGCTTTCCGCTTGGCGGCCGATGATGTGGTTCACAACCACGATCCCGACGACAATGGCCACCACGCTGGTGGCGACGAAGAGGAGGGTAAGGCGGTACTGTTTCATCTTTGAGGCTCCGTTGCTGGGTTTCCGTACGGATGAGAGCAGCTAAGGACGTGTGTATCGTCTCACCGACGCTCGAATCCGGCATCGGGGGCTACCCCTACGGCGCGTGGGTGCCAGCGCCGGGCCGCGTGCCCGCTCGAAACCTCATTCACGAGGTCTCCGCCGCCGTAGAAAAGGCCTTACGCTTGTGCTAACCTCGAACCGATCAGCTAGTAGCTTTGTTCGCTGTCGCGCTTGGCGACGCCTCCGGCTGCGCGCCTCTGGTCTCCCAGAGACCCGGCCCCTGGGTTGACATGCCACTCCGCCACTCAGTAGCCAGCCTGCCGCAACGCTTCATTCACGGCCTCGACGCCAAGACCCACCCGGTAAGGGATCGGCTGGGCCGGGTCTTCGTGATAAGGCTGCTGCTGCGCACCGCTCACGAGCTATCGGACGACGATGGGCCGCATATGGCGGCGGGCGTGGCCTACTACGCGTTCTTTTCGCTGTTTCCGCTGTTGCTCGGGCTGATCACGATCCTGAGCTGGTTCATGGAGTCGGCGGACGTGCAATCGAGGGTGGTCCGGCTGGCCGGCTCGTATCTGCCGGGCTCCAGTGAGCTCATCGCCAGCAACATCGAAGCGGTATTCAGGCTGCGAGGGGTCCTGGGAGTCTTTGCCATCCTGGGATTGCTGTGGTCGAGCAGCGCGATCTTTGGTGCGGTGACGAGGGCGGTGAACCGGGCGTGGGATGTGCACAGAGACCGGCCCTTTTTCATCAGCAAGCCGCGCCAGCTGGGCATGGCCCTGGGCCTCGGAGTGCTCTTTTTGCTATCTCTGGCGACGGCCACGTTCGTCCGGTTCGCCAGCGACCTCGTGGAGGCCGGCCTTCCGCAGGTGTCCTTCCTTGTCGCCTCCGGGGGGCAGGTTCTGTTCCAGGCGATCTCGTTCCTTTTCACTATTCTGATATTCCTGTCGATGTACAAGTTCATGCCCAACACCAAGACATACTGGCGGTATGTGTGGCCCGGGGCGCTCGTCGGAGCGGTGCTGTTCGAGACGGCCAAGAACCTGTTCATCATCTACCTGAACCGCTTCACCAGCTTCGAGAACGTGTATGGCTCGCTGGCGCCCGTGATAGTGCTGCTACTGTGGACGTACATCAGCAGCTTTGTCGTGATCCTTGGCGCCGAGCTCAGCTCCGAGTATGGCCGGCTCAAGCGAGGAGTGGGTAGGGGCGAGCTGCTCCACCCGGTTGCCGCCCCCCAAACGGGGACAGGCGAATGAGAGTGCTCGGCCGTGACCTCGTGTGGCCCTTCGACGACTTCTGGGCGCTCTATGGGCCTGAGGTTGCGGTCCCAGTCGAGGTTATCGAGGAGGGCCACAGCTCGGTTTTCGGTGCCCTTGGCCGCGACGGGTCCGGCGACGGCCCTCCGCCATGGGCAACGCTGCCCGACGATGACCTGGCGTGTCACGTAGCCCACGAGCTGACGCACGCTCTGATGAGGGAGCGCGGCTACCCAAGGACGGGTAGGGGGCCGGACTTCCCCGAGACTTCGGCAGAGGCTCGCGTAGGCGGTGACCTGGAGGAGATGGTGTTGCACCAGTGCCTGGACGAGATGCTGGCGCCCTTCGAGTTCAGCCAGCTCGTGATCCAGGAGCGAATGTTTCGTGGAGCGATGAACGGCCTCACCAGCAGCCCGGTGCCGGATCAGGGCACCCCCTGGTTCTTCACCTGGGCCATCCGCTACTCTGAGCTGAAGCTACGGATGCCCGACCGGTATATGGGTCAGCTAGAGCTTGTCTATCGGGAGCGCGCCCCGAGCGTATGCGAGCTGGGCGAGGAGCTGGTCGATACCATGCGAGAGATCGGATGGGACTCGCAGGAGGCCGCTCTGACGGCCATGATCGAGGTCCGAGACGCCCTCGGCCTTGGAGTCGACGCACGTGTCTTGGTCATAGACCCGCTCACAGGTGAGGTATTCTGATTCGGAGCCGTCTGTGGGCGCGCGAGTCCCGACGCGGCCCCGTGCTTCGCCACTCGTGGGCATGTAGAATGTACTGCCGTCGGCAACAAGTACCGGACGCAGGAGTGAGACCGTGAGCGGGATGGGGCAAGAGGGGGAAAAGGCGGAGAACCCCATCAGGGGCTGGTGGGACCGCCTTCCACCGGCACAAAGGCGTATGCTGCCGGTGCTAGCTCTGTTAATCGTCGTGCTGACCATCTGGCAGGTCCCAACCTGTCTTCGGGACAAAGCGGCCGCGGAAGAGGCCGTGAGGGGGTTTATCGCCGAGGCCTCCGCCGGGAACGTAACCCGGGTGTATGAGCAGTACGTCGCCTCGGCGTTCCTGACCGAGGAGGCGGCGGCGGTCCTGCTCGAGAAGAATCGCGAGGCCCTGGTCCTTGCCATCGACGTCGAGGTGGATTGTTCGTCGTCCTCGGTCGAGCTATCGGCCGCAACCCGCGGGCCGTTAATGAAGTGCCAGGGCTGGCTGATCTACCCGGATCAGCCAGGGCCGACGTTCGAGGCCTCGCTGACAAAGCAGGACGGCGACTGGCGCATCGTCGAGTTTCTCACGGGACCTGAGGCGCGGGTGCGGTGACTCAGACGTCGCGTGGGGTCGCTACCTAGCCAGCTTCGTGACCCTTCCGCCGATCAGCCACTCCGCCACGAAGATGCTGCCCTGGCCGTCGACCGCGATGCCGTGGGGGCTGTTGAATCGGGTCGCCTCCAGACGGGGTGTCCGCACGGTGCTGCCGTCCCGGTCGGTCGCGTTAGGCCAGCCATCGAGACCGCAGACTCCTTCATTGTCTCCCAGGTAAGTCACCGGGGCGTCGTCGGCGTCGAGCACCGTCAGCCTGGCCCGTAGCTCTCCGACTATGAGCAGGTCACCGTGGGTGGCGAAGGCGCTTGGGCTTGTGAGGAAGTCCGATCCGAAAGCACGCTTGAAGTCGCCATCAAGATCGTAGACCTGGATACGAGAGTTGCTCCGGTCTGCAATATACAGCTCCGGCTCGCCTCCTCTGGTGTCGACAAAGGCCTCGTGGGGACAGTCGAAGGCGCCGGCCCGGCCTTCGGATCCGTTGATGCTGGACAGGTAATTCCCCGACCTGTCGAAGCGGTGAACGTGGCTCTTTCCGTATCCGTCGGCGACCCATACGTCGCCGTTGCCACCGAAGCGCTCCTCGTTGACGGCCACCGACGTCGGCAGGTAGCCCCCGTCGCGATATACGGGGATGTTCGGCGGCTCCAGGCTCATGGTCACTCTGCCGTCCATCGTCGCTTTGACCACCTGCCCGCCCCGGTCGCTGCACTGGTTCTCGTACCCGTTTTCGGGGTCTCTTTTCCTGCCCGGGTCGGCGAACCACAGGTACTCGTCCTCGCCCTCTTTGACCAGTGTGATGCCGTGACCATCGGCGACCGCTATAGGCCACGAGTGCATCAGGGTGCCGTCGGCGTCGAACACGAGGACCTCGGGTTCCCCGGGGTGGAAGGTGATGACGTGGCCGCTCTCGGATACGACGATGCCGGGGTGAGCCCAGCCTCTGCGGGCGCTGTCGGTCTCGGGGAGGTGTCCCCAGCCGTCGACCCACTCGTACTTGGCCCTCCCGCTCCCGATGCGCATGACTTTACCCCCCTTGGCCGCCTCGGTCTGCCTGAGGCCTCGGAAAGAAAACCAAGCCCCCCTACCGGAAAGCCGGTAGGGGGGCTTGGCCTGTGGTCCTGATTCGCCGAGCGTCCGCCTACTTTGCGGCTTTCCTCATCTCCTCACGCAGCTTCTCGGTCTCCTCCGAGTTGATGCGATAGTCGAGGATCTCTGGGTCCACCGCATCGATGACGACGCCGTAGTCCTCGCGAGCCTTCTCGATGGAGACGAACTCGTCGATGACATCCTCGAGTATTGCGTTGGGGTCGCGGAGGAGCGCGTCGCCGTAACCGCCGCCGCCCTGCGTGTAGTGATGGAGTATGTCGTTCTTCTCCACCGGGACGCCGGAGAACATGACGTCGAGCCACTTCTCGTTGTCCCGGCCAGGGTTGTGGTTCACGCCCTGGTGGATGGCGCGCTTGCCGCCGAACATCCCCGGCGGCCCGCCGGGTCCGTACTTGCCGCGATCCCCGCAGTAGGACATTATTACGCCGTCCTGGTTGTCAATCCGAATCGCGGAGTCGAGACCGCAGCCCCCCCGCCACTGGCCGGCGCCCATGCCGTCGGTCTTGTGGTTGAAGTGGGTCAGCGTTACCGGCCACTGGCGCTCCTTCATCTCCATGGACTGGTTGGTGCAGCCCATGCCGAACAGCGGCATCGTCGCATCGCGACCGTCCTGTCCGTACATGCCGCCGTGGCCGCCGGTCATCCAGTGGTAGTAGATGAAGTACTTGTTGTCCATGCGTGGCCTGTCGTCGTAGCCGCCAGCCATGAAGTACTCGAGGTTGAAGGACGTGGCGAACGCCCTCTTAGGCTTGATGTTGGACCAGCAGTTGATGACGACGTGGATCAGCTTGCAGAACGAGCCGGCTACCTCACCGCAGCACGCATAGGGGCGCGGCGCGTTGAGGACGCTGGCCTTGGGGTATTTGGCCTCGATGACCCTGAGCCAGCCGTTGTTCAGCAGTATCCAGGGGAAGATGTGCTTGCTGCCCGCGATGATGGCGCCGAAGGACGAGGCGTGTGTCCCGTTCATGCCGGAGTGGGTGGGTGGGGCGGAGCCGGTCACGTCGAAGATGATCTTGGGTGGATTGTGCTGAATCGTCATCTTGGCATGGACGCGAACGGGGCCTTTCTCCGGGAACTTCGGGTCGTAGTCGATGAAGTCCTCGGACTCCCAGGTGCCCTCGGGGCACTTCAGCACCTCGGCGATGACCTGGCGCTCGGTGTGGTCGATGGTCTCCTGCATGGCGCTCAGGACCACGTCGCTGCCGTACTTCTCCATAAGCTCGTGCATCCGCTTCTCGCCCGTCTGGGTGCCGGCGATCTGCGCCCACATGTCGCCGCCGCTCTCCAGGGGCACCCGGATGTTGGACATCAGGTTGTTAATCACGTCCTGCTGGGGCACGCCACCGTCGATGATCTTGGTTGGAGGGACGTCCTGCCCCTCCTGGTAGATCTCGGTGGCCAGCGAGTCCATCGAGCCGGGGGTCGAGCCCCCGACGTCGAGCCAGTGGCCCTTGGATACGGTAAAGGAGACGACCTCGCCCTCCCAGAACACGGGCCTGATGAAGGTGAGGTCGGGCAGGTGGGTGCCGCCTCGGTAGGGATCGTTGTACATGAAAACGTCCCCCGGCTTCATCTGGTCGCGGGGAAAGTCCTCGATCGTCGACTTGGTGCTGGGGTCCAGCGCTCCGACGTGGACCGACACGTCTCGCGTGCCTTCCGCGACCAGGTTGCCGTCGCGGTCCATTAAGCCGCCGCTGAAGTCTCCCACGTATATGGAGAAGGAGAGGCATGAGCGCTGGACGGTGGACACCATCTCGTCCACCAGGTTGACCAGCGAGCTTGACAAGATCGAGAAGGTTACCTGGTCGAGCTTGATCCTTTCGCGGGTGGTCATGTAAACGCCCTCCTGATGCCGGTCGGGTGGTTTAGCCGATACAGGTCGTACCCGCTAAGGTACCGGCCTGGGTAGCTCCTTGTCAATCCTCGGCGCCGCTCTGCAGCGCGGAAACCAGCGCATCGATGTGCGATGCGCGACTCGGAAGCAGCCGGAGCCCTGCATTTCGATTGGCCGATCGGGGTGTTCTCCCGGCTGCGGTCGACTTCGTCGATGGGCTTTGCGGAGCAAGGTAACTGTTGACAAAAGGTAAGGAGATATTATAGTTATATGTGATAGTGATTAAATAGGGGTTTGATGAGGGGGTACTGATTCTATGGACAAGGAGGGGAATTCAGTCGCTTGATAACTGGGCATGCTGTCGCAAAGGAAATTCCACATGATGAGAGATGCTAGCCATGAGAACTGTCAAGCTGAATTTCACGATTCCCGAAGACGTAGTCGCGAAGTTGAAAGCCAGTGTCGGCGAGCGCAGCCGAAGCCGTTTCGTAAGTGAGGCCATTCACGAGAAGCTCACTCAGCTGGAACAAGAGCAGCTACGCCACATGCTCATAGAGGGTTACTCGGCTAGACGGGAAGAAGACGCCGAGGTTAATAAGGACTGGGAGGGACCTACTTTAAGGGAATGGGGTCCATGACGTACGAAGGAGGTGCTGATGGTTCAAGTTGGAGTAGAGCGAGGGCTTGAGGCACACCCCCCGCGATATGGGGACTTCTACGATGTCGACCTCGATCCGGTGGTTGGCTCTGAAACGGGCAAGCGCCGGCCCGCATTGATCGTATCGAATGACATCAACAATGAGTATGCTGAGACCGTCACAGTTCTTCCCATTACCGGGCAACCTGCTAAAAAGGAGTATCCTTTCGAAGTTTTCGTCCCCAAAGGGGTTGGAGGACTCACCATCGATTCACGCGTGAAAGCAAACCAGATTCGAACCGTGGACAAGCGTCGGTTGGTAAACTTCAGAGGCTCACTGCCCTCTCAATATCTCCCAAAACTGGAGCAGGCGCTAAAGACCCACCTGCGCCTGAAATAGTCAGTCCGGATGCAGATGTAAGAGCGGCGCTTGATGCCGCTCTTTTCTTTTGAAGAGAGAGTCATGGCAGAAAGCATCGACCCGAGAGCCGGGTGTAGAATACGCCACGGATTCAATCCAAGGACATAAAATATGGACGAGCAGACGATGCCTCCCTTCACCTGGTTCAGCCCGACCCGGGTGCTCTTCGGCGCGGGCGAGATATCCAAGCTGGGTCCGAGCGTCGATGAGGTGGCGGGGAGCCGGGCGCGCGTGTTCCTCGTGACGGGCCGGCAAAGCCTGCGGGCGCGAGGGCTGCTCGATGGGATAGTCAACTCGATAGGGGCCGACAGGGTTACCCTATTCGACCAGGTAACACCGTATCCGGCGCCGGAGATGGTAGACCGGGCCGCGGAGGCGTGTCGCCAGGCTGCGGCAGATGTCGTCGTCGCCGTGGGTGGCGGCAGCCCCATCGACCTGGGGAAGGCCGTCGCTATGCTGGCAATTCACGATGGGAAGGCGGAGGAGTTCGCGCTGGGCGACAAGGCCTTTGACCGTCCAGGCCTGCCCTTTGTTGCCGCTCCGACGACCTCCGGCAGTAGCAGCGAGGTCACCCGATTCACGGCCCTCTGGGACATGGAGGCGAAGCGCTCGCTGCACCTCGGCAGCCCCGATATGTTCCCCGACGTGGCCATCGTGGACCCTGAGCTGGCGATGAGTATGTCCAAGACACTGGCGGCGGCCACCGGCATGGACGCTTTTACCAGCGCCTTCGAGTCTTACTGGTCGCCCAAGGCTCAGCCCGCCTCCGACGCCCTGAACCTGGGCGTCATCCGGCTCTTCGCCGAGAATCTCGAGCGGTCGTGCATTCAGGGCGACCTGGAGTCTCGCGCATCGTGTGCGCTGGCAGCTACGATGTCTGGCATGGCTTACAGCAATTCGCTGCCCAATGCGTGTCACGGGATAGGTACGCCGCTGACGATATACTGGGGTGTGTCCCACGGCCAGGCCGTCGGCGTCACCCTTCCTTCATTCCTCAGGTGGGTTGCGCCGGCGATCCGGCACAAGCTGCCTACGCTGCTCGATGCGCTGGGCGCTACGGACGTGGAGGACGGCGCCGCGCGGATCACGCGGATGATGGAGCGCTGCGGGCTGGAGACGCGCCTTGGCGGACTCGGGCTCAGCCAGGCCGACATGGGCACGCTGCTTCAGAACATCAGGTGGGACAGGGTCGCTGAGCTATCTCGTCCCATCGACAGGGAGGGCGTCGGCGAGCTTCTCCGAGACCTGTTGTAGCGGTTGGCCTCGCCGGTCCTTTGTTCGGCAACTATCTTGCAGGTCAGCGGACGCCGGCCCCCCGGGAGGTGGTCGGCGTGAGGTCGATTATTCCCTTCCAGCCCTTCCCACAGGCTTTGCACCAAAAGTCCTTTCAAGGCGAGGGTTTGCTTGCCCTCCCACCCGCCCTGGGGGGCATTTCGTATCTGGGGACACCCCAGACGCCGGCTGGAAACCGGAGGTTTCCAGCACCTTCCTGTGGTTTTGGTGCGAAGCTCTTACCACGGGGTGCGGTCCCGACTCGTCGGGACGCCGGGGTTCGGGGTGTCCCCGAGAAAACCTGCGGGTGGGTGGGTGGGAATGACCTGGAAAGCACTTTGGGAATTGAGGCCTAGAGGGGTCGGTTACCCGCGAGCCTCTTCATTACTAACGGCCGACGTAACTCTCCCTTGGACCGCCGGTTCTCCCCGACCTCCTGGGCGATCCGGCCGGACGGTTCCTGCCGCGTCTTGATGCCGTCACCGGCTCCAATCGAACCCATGTGGCCCGCCGCCGGACACCGGTTGCTGTGCTATCCTTGATTTGGAAGTGCGCGTCCGACGCGCGGTGCAGCGAGCGTCATGGTCGATCACCCCGAGTCACAGCTACCGGTAACGCCAGGTGAAAGGCGCGGCGTTCGTATCGCGTGGTACAGGGACTGGGTGCTGTTCCTGACGCTGGCTCCAGTGGTGGCCGCCGACCAGATCACCAAGTACTTCGTCCGCACCAACCTGCTCCTGGGTGAGTCGTGGCCCCGCGAGGGCATCTTTCGTCTGACCCACGGTACCAACAGTGGCTCGGTCTTCGGCCTCTTTCCCAACCAGACGTTGCTCCTGATCCTAGCCTCGGTGGTGGCGATTGGATTCCTGGTTTACTTTTACAGGACCCACGCGTTTCCGAGCCCAATGGCGAGGGTCGCAATCGGCCTTCTCCTCGGCGGGGCGCTGGGCAACCTGATCGACCGGCTCCGGGTCGGCACCGTGGTCGACTTCATAGACCTGGGCTGGTGGCACCTTTTCAACCTGGCGGACTCCTCGATCGTGGTGGGCATCGTCCTCCTAGTGAGCACGATGGTCCTGATCGAATCGAGGCGTTCGTTGCGCCCGTACGGCGACACAGACCGGCCCGCCGACGATGGGGCCCGGTGACCAGGACCTTTGTCCTGGAAACGGGCCAGGCCGCTGGGGAGCGGCTGGATAGGTTCGTCGCCGACCGGTGTCCGGACCTGTCCAGATCCAGTTCGCGTCCCTCGGATATCCGCTGGCGGGAGATGCCACCTACGGCAAGCGCCATCCTCTCCTGGAGCGGCACTTCCTCCACGCCCACGTCCTGGGCTTCAGGCTGCAGTCGACGGGCGAGTACGTGGAGTTCACCTCAGCTCTTCCGCCCGAGCTCGAGGAGTTCCTTGGGTTCCTGAAGCCCCGCTAGGCGCTTGGGCAAAAGGTTCCACGTGTTGTTTTGGTGTCTGGTGCCTGGTTCGCCAACGATCAAGCAGGTCAGCGGACGCCGCCCCCCCCCCCCCCCCCCGGGAGGCGGTCGGCGTGAGGTGGATTATTCCCTCCCAACCCTTCCCACGGGGTGCGGTCCCGACTCGTCGGGACGCTGGGGTTCGGGGTGTCCCCGAGAATACCTGCGGGCGGTTGGGTGGGAGCGACCTGGAAAGCACTTTGGGAATTGAGGCCTAGAGGGGTCGGTGACCCGCGAGCCTCTCCCCGACCTCATGGGCGATCCGGCCGGACGCACCCTGCCGCGCCTTGATGCCGTCAAGGGCTCCAATCGAACCGACGTGGCCCGCCGCCCGACACCGCTTGCTGTGCTATCCTTGATTTGGAAGTGCGCGTCCGACGCGTGGTGCAGTGAGCGTCATGGTCGATCACCCCGAGTCACAGCTACCGGCAACGCCAAGTGAAAGGCGTGTCGTCCGCATCGCGTGGTACAGGGACTGGGTGCTGTTCCTGACGCTGGCTCTGGTGCTGGCCGCCGACCAGATCACCAAGTATGTCATCAGCACCAACCTGCGGCTGGGTGAGTCCTGGCCCCGCGAAGGCATCGTTCGTCTGACCCACGGTACCAACAGCGGCTCGGTCTTCGGCCTCTTTCCCAACCAGACGCTTCTCCTGATCTTAGCATCGGTGGTGGCGATTGGATTCCTGGTTTACTTTTACAGGACCCACGCGTTTCCGAGCCCAATGGCGAGGCTCGCAATCGGCCTTCTCCTCGGCGGAGCGCTGGGCAACCTGATCGACCGGCTCCGTGCCGGCACGGTGGTCGACTTCATAGATGTGGGCCGGTGGCCGATTTTCAACCTGGCGGACTCCTCGATTGTGGTGGGTATCGTCCTACTGGTGAGCACGATGGCCCTGATCGAATCGAGGCGTTCGTTGCGCCCGTACGGCGACACAGACCGGCCCGCCGACGACGGGGCCCGGTGACCAGGACCTTCGTCCTGGAAACGGGCCAGGCCACTGGGGAGCGGCTGGACAAGTTCGTCGCCGACCGGTGTCCGCAGCTGTCGAGATCCAGGCTTCAGCAGCTCATAGCGGAAGGCTGCGTAACCCTCGATGGCGCGCCGACCAAGGCCGCGTCACGTTTGAGACCGGGGCAGACCGTCGTCGTAGAGGTCCCACCCCCGGCACCCAGCCACCTGCCGGCCCAGGAGGTGCCTTTCGGCGTCGTCTGGGAGGACAGCGACGTCATGGTCGTCGACAAGCCGGCCGGGCTGACTGTGCACCCGGCGCCAGGCCACAGAGACCGGACCCTGGTCAACGGCATCCTGGCCCGGACCCCGGAGCTGCGGGACGCCGGCGACACCATTCGGCCGGGCATCGTGCACAGGCTGGACAAGGATACCTCCGGACTGATGGTCGTCGCCAAGCGCTGGGAGGCTCAGAATTCTCTGGCGAAGCAGATGAAGGACCCGGGCCTTACCAAGGGCTATCTTGCCCTGGTGCAAGGCTTGCCTGCGGAGGCTGAGGCGATTATAGAGGCGCCGCTGGGGCGGGACCCTAGAAACCGCAAACGCATGGCGGTGGTCGCAGACGGAAGGCCCGCTGTCACTCGGTATCGAGCCATCACGGCCTACGACGGCTACACGCTGGTCGAGGTGCGGACAACCACGGGGCGCACCCATCAGATACGCGTCCATTTCGCGTCCCTCGGACACCCGCTGGCGGGAGACGCCACCTACGGCAAGCGCCATCCTCTCCTGGAGCGGCACTTCCTCCACGCCCACATCCTGGGCTTCAGGCTGCCGTCGACAGGCGAGTACGTGGAGTTCACCTCAGCTCTTCCACCCGAGCTCGAGGAGTTCCTTGGCACCCTGAAGCCCCGCTAGCCGCCTGGGCAAACGGTTCCACGTGTGGTTTGGTGTCTGGTGCCTAGTTCCGCAACGATCCAGTGGGTCAACGAATCCGGTCTCCCTCAAGGCGGTCGCCCTGGCGCGGATTATTCCCTCCAAGCCCGCCCCGGGGCGCTCCCTTACGGCGGCACAGGCCCCTCCCATTTGGTGCAGTCCCGACGACTCGGGATGCCGGGGTTCGGGGTGTCCCCGAGAAACCCTGCGGGCGCGTGGGTGGGAAGGACCCTCTGGTCCTAACTCAATAGACTTGCGACTCAGGACACTAGCTCAGGCGGGCTCGAGCTGAAGGGGATCGGTAGGTCGGAGCCGATGTGCGTAAGCCTTAATAGGTTTCCAGACCCGTGATAAAATGCCGCCGGAGGGTGATCCGATCGATATGACCTCACACATCAGGGTGCGCTTCGCGCCCAGCCCAACGGGCGAACCCCACGTGGGAAACATCAGGACCGCCATATTCAACTGGCTGTTCGCCCGTCACAGCCAGGGGACCTTCATCATCCGCGTCGAGGACACTGACCAGGCCAGGGTCGTTGAAGGCGCCATCGAAGACCTGCTCGAGTCGCTGCGGTGGCTCGACGTTGACTGGGACGAAGGACCGGTGGTCGGCGGCCAGTACGGACCCTACTTTCAGTCCCAACGCCTCGACCACTACCAGCAAGCCGTAGATTACCTGGTGGGGGCGGGGAACGCCTACCACTGCTACTGCTCGCCGGAGCGGCTTGAGGAAATGAGGAAGGAGCAGACTCGCCTAAAGCAGCCGACCGGCTACGACAAGCGGTGCCGCAACCTCCCCGAGGACGAGAGGCTCGAGCTGGCGCGGGGCGACGTTACCCAGGTGGTCCGGTTCAAAATGCCCCTCGATGGCACCACGGAGTTTCGAGACCTCATCCGTGACTCCGTTTCCTTCGAGAATCGGCTGATCGACGACTTCGTCATGCTGAAGTCCGATGGGTTCCCGACGTATCACCTGGCCAACGTCGTGGACGACCACCTGATGGAGATCAGCCACGTATTGAGAGCGGAGGAGTGGCTTCCGAGCACGCCGCGACACCTGCAGATGTACAGCGCTCTCGGATGGGAGCCGCCGGTGTACGCCCACCTGCCGATCATCCTGGCGCCGGATAAGTCCAAGCTCAGCAAGCGTCACGGAGCGACTTCTGTCCTGGAATACCGGCGGATGGGCTATCTGCCTGCCGCGATGACCAACTTCCTGACCCTGTTGGGCTGGTCGCTGGATGACAAGACTGAGGTTATGTCGGTCCAGGAGCTCGTCGAGTCCTTCACTATCGACCGGGTCGGCAAGTCGGGCGCCGTCTTCAGCTCCGAGAAGCTTGAGTGGATGAACGGCGTTTACATGCGCCAGATGAGCCACGAGGAGCTGGCCGACGCGCTGCTGGACTACTGGGGGGCTTTCCCGCCCGAGGAGCTGGACCAGACGCCTGACCGCGACTATCTTCAGCGAATGGTCCCACTCATACAGGAGCGGATGAAGGTCCTGGCCGACGCCGCGCCTCTGATAGCCTTCTTCTTCAAGGACGAGATCGAGTACGACGGACAGGAGCTGGTGCAGAAGGGGATGGACGCTGCCGGCGCTCGACGCGGGCTGGAGGCGTCGCTGCAGAGGCTTTCGGGCCTGCCCGATTTCGATGCAGGGTCTATCGAGGCGGCGCTGCGACCGCTGGCGGATGAGCTGAACGTAAAGACGGGCGCCCTGTTCGGCTCGCTGCGCATAGCAACGACCGGGCAGCGCGTGGCCCCGCCTCTGTTTCAGACCATGGAGGTGCTGGGCAGAGATAGGACGCTGTCGGCCGTCAGTGGCGCCATACAAAAGCTGGACCGGGGGTAGCACGCGGGCCTGGCGCTGGGCTACTATTGCATCGGTGGATGTGCTGTGTCACTGCAAGATAGGCTGATGGAAGACCTGAAGGACGCGATGCGCAAGCGCGATGAGCTGCGCCGCTCCGTCATTCGATTTGCTCGCGCGGAGATACAGAAAGACGAGATCGCAAGCCAGGCCACGCTCGACGACGACGGAGTCATAAAGGCGCTGAGCCGACTTGCTCAGCAGCACCGGGACAGCATCGAGGCCTTCGAGAAGGCCGATCGCCAGGACCTCGTCGAGAAAGAGAAGGCCGAGCTCGCCATCGTCATGGAGTACCTCCCCGAGCAGGTGTCGAGGGACGAGACCGAAGCCATCATTCGAAAGGCCATATCCGATCTGGATGCGTCGGGGCCGGGCGACATGGGCAAGGTGATGGGACACGTCATGCCTCAGCTGCGAGGCAGGGCGGAGGGTAGCCAGGTCAGCTCCCTCGCTGCCGAGTTGCTTAAGACCTTGGGGACGATCGGGCCTGAAGGCTAGATGGAGCTCACTGACACAAAGAAGGCTCGCTGTGCCTGCCTCCCGAGAGTAGCCACGGATTCCTTTGACTGGGCATTGGGTGCCCAGTAGCTACTCGGGTCGAACTGTGGACAAAAAATTCGGGGTCATCGTCTTCCCCGGAACGTGGAGCGACGCCGACTGCTTTCATGTCCTGGACGGCGTATTTCGCGTGCCGGTCGAGTACGTCTGGCACAAGGAGACCGACCTTTCACCCTACGACTGCGTGATCCTGCCCGGGGGCTTCTCGTACGGCGACTACCTCAGGGCCGGTGCCATCGCGCGGTTCTCGCCGGTGATGAGGGCAGTCGAGGAGTTCGCCGATCGAGGTGGCCTGGTTCTCGGCATCTGCAACGGGTTCCAGATACTCTGCGAGTCCGGCCTGCTGCCAGGAGCCCTGATGCGCAACGTCCACCTGCAGTTCCGGTGTCAGTGGGTGCACGTGCGCGTCGATAACGCCGAGTCGCCCTTCACGCAAGCGGCGAGACCGGGCCAGGTGATCCGCGTTCCCATCTCCCACGGCGAGGGGAGCTACTACGCTGACGCCGCCACTATAGCGGCCTTGGAGGCGGAGGGCCGCGTAGCCTTCCGCTACTGTACGGCGGATGGCGCGCTTACCGAAGAAGCCAATCCCAACGGGTCCCTCGGCAACATCGCCGGCGTCCTGAACGACCGCGGCAACGTCCTGGGTATGATGCCCCATCCCGAGCGTTGCTGCGAGGAGTCGCTGGGGGGCACCGACGGCAAATCGATCTTCGAGTCGATCATAGGCATGGGCGTGTCGACCCTGACGTCGCCTCCAGGAGCCTAGCGAGCGTTGCTGGGCATAGCTCTCGCGCTGTCAACAGCTCTCGGATTCGCTGTTGCTCCTCTGTTCGCTCGGTTGGCCCTCCAGCACGTGAGGCCAACCACCCTGGCCCTGATCTCGCTCGTGACCGGCACGGTCCTGATCCTCATACTGGCCTTCGCCTTCCACACCGAAGAGGTGCTCGCCCTCGGCGGCGTTGCGTTCCTCTGGTTCCTGCTCTCGGGTGTAATCAACTTTCCGCTGGGACGCTTCTTCGAGTACACGAGCGTCAACCTGACCGGCGTCTCCAGAACCTCCACCATCATCGGAGCGTCGCCGCTGTTCGCGAGCATAATGGCGGTCACCGTCGGCGGCGAAACCATGAGCCCGCTCCTAATCGTGGGCACCATCGCGACAGTGTGTGGGGTTCTTCTCATACTGAGTCAGAAATGATAACGGTAGAGTCCAAGAGGGCCCGCCTGCTGCTGGGCTACACGTCGGCCCTGGCGGCGGCCCTCTGCTACGCGGCGACGACGGTCCTGGCACGCAAGATAGTCGTCGACTTCGCGCCGCCGATAGCGGCCAGTGCGTTCGCCATGCTTTTCGGAACGATCATCATGGCGGTATTCTTTGCTCGCAGCACCTCGATGGAGGTCACACGGTCGCCCCGGCGGGCACTGGTTATGGCCTGTCTGGTGGGAGTGGCGGCGACCTGGGGGCTGACGTCGCTGTACCTGGCGGTAAGCCAGGCCCCGGTCGTGGTAGTATCGCCGATCATAGGGGCGCATCCCCTCTTCGCCATCGTGCTGGCGTACGTCTTCCTACAGCGTTTGGAGCGGGTGACGTCGCGCACCGTGCTGGGGGCGCTCCTGATAGTAGGCGGCGTTGCGGTGGTCGCCGTCGGCTCGACGTGAGACGGGACTAGAGCTGGAGAGCCATGGCTGCATCGAAAGAAGCCCTGGAGGCGCTGGCCCTATCGGAGCGGGAGTACGAGGCCATCGTCGAGCGGCTGGGTCGAGAGCCCAACGAGCTGGAGCTCGGGATGTTCGGCTCTCTCTGGAGCGAGCACTGTGGGTACAAACACTCCAAACCCCTCCTAAAGTTGCTCGCTCAGGAGAGCCCCAGGGTCCTCGTGAGCCCGGGCTCGGAAAATGCCGGCGCCGTCGACATCGGCGACGGCCTGGCGGTGGTTATGAAGATCGAATCTCATAACCACCCTTCGGCGATAGAGCCCTTTCAGGGCGCGGCTACCGGCGTGGGCGGCATCGTTCGCGACATCTTCGCCATGGGGGCGAGGCCCATCGCTCTGTTGAACTCCCTCCGCTTTGGCCCGCTCACGGAGCCCAGCAATAGGTATCTCTTCGGCGGCGTCGTCTCCGGCATATCGGCCTACGGCAACTGCATCGGGGTTCCCGACGTCGGGGGCGAGATCTGCTTCTCGGCCAGCTATTCGGGCAATCCCCTCGTCAACGCGATGTGCGTAGGGCTGATCGAGAGCGACCGGCTGGTGCGGTCGGCTGCGGGGGCGCCCGGCAACGTGCTCATGCTGGTCGGGGCCGACACCGGGCGTGACGGGATCCATGGAGCCTCAGGCCTGGCATCGCGCACCTTCGAGGAGGAGCGTGAGCTGCGTCCCGCCGTGCAGGTGGCCAATCCCTTCCTGGAGAAGGTCCTTATCGAGGCGTGTCTGGAGGTCGCCCGGTCGGACCACGTAGCGGGGATTCAGGACCTGGGCGCCGCGGGACTCACCAGCGCCAGTGTCGAGGCCGTGGCCAAGGACGGGCGTGGCCTCGAGATCGACGTGTCGCGGATCCCGAGGCGCGACGAGGACATGAGCCCGTACGAGGTGATGCTGTCGGAATCGCAGGAGCGGATGCTTATCGTCGCCAAGCGGGGCCGCGAGGAGCAGGTCAGGGCCATTTTCGACAAGTGGGACCTCAGCGCTACCGTGATCGGAACCGTCACCGGCGACGGTATGGCTCGGGTGCTCGACCACGGCGTAGCCCGGGCGGATGTCCCGGTAGGTCTCCTCACGGACCCGCCCATGTACAGGCTGCAGGGCGTCAGACCGGACTGGCTCGACGGGCTTCAACGCTACGACCTGGGGTCGGTACCTTATCCCTCTGAGTCGCCGCAGCAGGTGCTTCTACGACTGCTCGCATCTCCGAGCATAGCGAGCAAAGAGTCGGTGTACAGGCAGTACGACCACCAGGTGCAGATCAACACCGTGGCTGCGCCTGGCGGGGATGCGGCTGTGCTGCGGGTCAAGGGCACATCGAAGGGGTTGGCCCTCGCCACCGATGGGAACGGCCGCTACTGCTACCTGGACCCCTTCGTCGGCGGCCAGATCGCCGTTGCAGAGGCCTGCCGCAACGTCTCCTGCGTCGGGGCGGAGCCGGTGGCGCTCACCGACTGCCTCAACTTCGGCAACCCCGAGCGCCTGGGTACTTACTACCAGCTGGAGGAGTGCATTAAAGGCATGGCGGAGGCCGCCAGAGTGCTCGGCGCGCCCGTGGTAAGCGGAAACGTGAGCCTGTACAACGAGACTCAGGGCCAAGCGATATACCCCACGCCAATCATTGGGGCGCTGGGCCTCCTGGAAGACGTCTCCAGGCATGCGACCGCCGGCTTTCCAAGACCGGGGGATGCGGTGGTGCTTCTAGGCGCATCGGATGTGGATGGTGAGTCGTCGGCCCTGGCCGGCTCCGAATACCTGGAGCTGGTCCACGGCATCGTGGCCGGCCAGCTACACATCGACCTGGAGCGGGAGAGAGCGGTGCAGGCGGCGTGCCGTGCGCTAATCGAGCTCGGCGTGGTACGCACCGCGCACGACTGCTCGGACGGCGGCCTGGCCGTCGCGCTGGCTGAGTGCTGCATCGCGGAGGGGGTCGGATTCGAGGCTAGTTTCGAGCTCCGGGGTCGGTGGGACGCGGCGCTGTTCGGCGAGCAGCAGTCCCGTATCGTGGTCTCTATTTCGCCCGACCGACTGAAGGACCTCGATCGGGTATGCGCAGACCAACGGGTCCCTTGGTGCCGGCTGGGTACGACGGGCGGTAGCTCCCTTCGGATCGGGGACGTCCTGAACGCGCCAATGGCCGGTCTGAGCGACGCCTGGGGGAACGGGCTGGAGCGTGCTATTAGCGCTCCGCACCGGTAAAATAACGTTGACACCGCAGTCGCTGAAGTGCTAAATTGAATTAAAATAGCAGTCATCCCAGGTGACTGCTATTTGCCTGTGCCCGGCGGAGAGGTCCACTTGCCAAGGTACGATTACCAGTGCGAAAGCTGTAAGCACGAGTTCGAGTTGAGGCAAAGCTTCAGCTCCGAGCCGGTGACGACGTGTCCAAACTGCCAAGGCGTTGCCAAGAGACAGTTCCACTCCGTGCCCATCGTCTTCAAGGGGAGTGGCTGGTACGTAAACGACTACGGCAAGCGCAAACAGGTCAGCGGGTCGCCGGCGGAGTCCAAGGACTCGGACGGCGACACTCCGAAGTCCGAGGCCAAGGCGGAGTCGGACACCAAGCCGGAATCCGAGAGCAAGTCGGAATCGAAGAGTAAGCCGGCGTCGGAGGAGAAGACCGCCTCCAAGACCGAAGCGAAGAAAAAGGACAAGGTGGAGTCGGCGCCGACCAAAAAAGACCAAGAGTAACGGGCCTTTGCGAGTCCTTCTTCAGAGGGTCTCGGACGCATCGGTAACCGTTGAAGGCGAGACTGTCGGCCAGATCGCCGCTGGTCTGCTGGTGCTGCTGGGGGTATCGCGAGATGACGACGAGGGGGACGCCCGCTACATAGCGGACAAGACCGTTAACCTTCGCATATTCGCCGACAACGAGGGTAAATTCAACCGCTCGGCCCTGGAAACCGGGGCCGAGCTTTTGATTGTGAGCCAGTTCACACTCTACGGCGACACCCGTAAGGGTCGCAGGCCCAGCTTCATCAGCTCAGCGGCCCCCGAGCAGGCAGAGCCCCTCTTCAATCGAACCGTCGAGATGTTCGAGGAGTCGGGGCTCGTGGTGCAGACCGGTCGTTTCCAGGCCAACATGACGGTTGGGCTGAACAACGACGGACCGGTGACCATCATGCTGGACTCGGCCGACCGGCAGCGGCCTCGCAAGGGCTAGGCTTAGTCGCAGAGGAAACACGTACCGGTTGTGTCCGGCCCTCCCGCCCAGGAGGAGTTTTGTGTCTGGGGACACCCCAGACCCCGCCCAGAACCCCAGGTTTCCGGCACCTTCTTGCCGTTTTCGTGCAAGGTAGGGACGACCCTGAAGCCCCGCGTCACCCCGACTCATCGGCATGGCGCCCCGCTGAACGCGCTCTCGGATGGGGTGTGCACAGGGACGAAGCCCCTATGCGGGGGGTTTGAGGGAGTCCCTCAAATCAATTTGAGCTGTTGGGCGGGTGGGCGGGAAACAAACCTGGGGTTCAGCGACGACGCACTACATGTCGTAAGTTCACAGGCTGTCAGACGGGTGAGGGTGTTTCAGGTGCCATCGTGAACAGCACGGAGGCCGCCCGACACAACCGAGGCCTCGGGACGAGGCCGGCTAGGGCAGGCTTAGCGGGGCGACCAGAACCCCAGTATCCCATCGGCGATGAACTGGTGCGCCGGGTTGCGACCTGTGCCGACGACTATGATGTGAGGCTCCGCGTGCCCCGGATGGCTCCGATACGAGGCCGTCATTGATCCCGTTTCCAGGTTTCCCGAGAAGACCAACGCCCTGCTGTCGGGTGACCACAGAGAGTGGGAGTAGGCGTACTGGTCGAAGAACTGGAGCATCGTCAGCTGGTCCGGGGACGGGACAAACTCGATGAGGGGCCACCGCTCCCCGCTATAGACATCCAGGATCATCCATCGAAGCACGCCCCGGGACCGGGTGATGGTGACATACGCCAGCTTGGTGCTGTCGGGCGACCAGAAGTGGGCTAACGCCTCGTCGTCGACCTCGAGAGCGTTTTCGGGATTGCCCCCGGGCAGTATGGAGAGCCTCTGGTTGACGAGGACCACCCCTCCTTCGGTGTACATATAACGAGGCGACCGGCCCACCGCCAGGAACCTGCCGTCCGGAGACCAGAGGAAGGCCGGGTTCGACGCGACCTCTATGATGGACTGCGTGGAAGCCAGTCGGTCTCCCGCTAGCCGGGCCGCCGTGAGGAACTCCCGGCCTCTTTCGTCCTGGGACGCCACGATTATGCTTCCCCCCGTGGGCTCCCAGGCCGGGACGCGGTACGGGGCCGCCGGGATTTGCAGCTGCGACACGCCAATCTGGCCCTCGGTGTCTACTAAGTAGTGATCGTTGCCGCGATGCGCCAGCAGGTATCGGGAGTCCGGAGACCAGGAGATCCAGAGAGGACCTTGATCGAGGATCAGGTCGGCCCCGTCCTCGTCCTCGAGGTCGTCGACGAATAGGGTCAGGCCCCGTGATGTTACGGCTATGAACGCAACGCGACTGCTGTCGGGCGCCCACAGCGGGTAGTGGACCACGCCCTGGGCCAGTAGGCCTGCGACACCCGGCTCACCCACGTATAGCTCGTCCAGCTCGCCACTGATCGCGTCGGCGGCGAACAGGCTTATCCTGGTGCTGCCGTCGACCTGGGTGATCACGGACGAGAATACGAGGCTGCGGGCGTCCGGCGACCATGTCGGCCATGTGAAGAATCCCTCGCCGCGAGAGATCTGTATGGGGTCTGAACCGTCTGGGTTTACGGATCGAACGCGGGCGTCGAGGCCGACGTAGGCAATCCGGTCGACCTTCGCCACTGGGGGAAGGGGCTCTGTGGTGGAACGAAACCCACCACGACCGCCGAACACCGCTATCACGGCCAGGATGGCGGCCAGGACGACGATGCCGCCATAGAACCGGGGCGAGTTTAGGAGCTGGAGGATTGTGGGCCGTCGGCTCCCGTCGTCGATCATCGAGGCGCTTTCCCTTCGAAACCAGCGGTCCTCTGCACAGCGCCCGTCATTATACCGTGTCCTGGGCGACGCCTAGAACGTATCGACTCTAAGATCGAGGCTTATGTCCAGGGCCTTGACCGAGTGGGTCAGCGCGCCTACGGAAATCAGGTCGACGCCGGTGGCGGCGACGGCTGCCACGGTCTCCAGGCCGATACCCCCCGAGGCCTCGGTCATTGCTTTCCCCCGGGCGATCTTGACCGCCGCCTCCATCTGCTCGACGGACATGTTGTCGAGGAGCAGGATCTCGGCTCCGGCGTCCAGCGCTTCGCGCACCTGGTCAAGGTCCGTCACCTCTACCTCAACCTTGATCGTGTGCGGCGCGTTTGCCTGCGCTTGCCTGACGATCTCGCCGAGGGTCATGCCCCGCGCCAGGAGCGCCTCGATATGGTTGTCCTTGATCAGGACCCCATCGCCCAGGTTGCGGCGGTGATTGAAGCCGCCGCCGATGCGCACGGCGTACTTTTCGAGGACCCGTAGCCCCGGCGTCGTCTTGCGGGTGTCCACGATACGAGCGGCGTGGCCTTCTACGGCCTTCACGTAGCGGCTCGTCTCGGTCGCGACTCCGCTCAGCCTTTGGAGGAAGTTGAGCGCCGTTCGCTCGGCCCGGAGGATGGAGCCCGTACTGCCCTCGATAAGCGCGATGACGTCGCCGGGGTTCAGGCCGGAGCCATCCTCCATCGCCACCCGGGCCTCCAGGCTCGGGTCCACGCGCCGGAATACGGCTACGCAGATGTCGATGCCGGCGAGTAGCCCGGTGCCCTTGGCCACCAGCTCTGCGGTGGCTTCGTCCTGCTCCTGAATCAAGGCGTCGGTCGTCGCGTCGCCGGCGCCCAGGTCTTCCGACAAGGCGCGGTCGATGAGCAGCTCGACCTCGGGTGTGACCAGAGTCAATAGACGGCTCCGCTTACCGACGCGACATGCGTCCATTGTATGCGGAAGGCTGCCAGAAAACCAAGCCGGCCCTCTCGGTACCGAGAGGGCCGGCTTGGTGTACGTAGTGCCTGATCAATAGACCGAGGCTGACGTCTAGCTGGTTAGATTCCCTTCGCGGCGAGTGTCGGCGAGCGCGAGCCCTGGAGGGACCAGGGGCCTGTCTTATCTATGGTGATGCCGACCAGGTTGCCTGTCACGTCTTGTTCATCGTCGAAGAACACCAGCTTGTCGTTTCGGTTGCGGCCGTACCACCTGTCTCGCTTGCGTCCCTCCACCAGCACCTGTGTGGTGCGGCCCAGAAGCTTTGCGTTGAGTTCGGTCAGAATCTGCTCCTGATGCTCCTCCAGGGTCTTGAGTCGTGCCTGCTTCACCTCATGTGGCACGTCGTCCCCAAGCGTACGTCCGGCGATAGTGCCCTCCCTGGGGGAGTAGGCGGCGGCGTGAACCTTGTCGAACCTCAGGTCCCGGATCAGCTCCAGCGTGCGGCCGAACTGCTCGTCGGTCTCGCCGCAGAAGCCGACGATAACGTCGGTGCTCAGCGAGACACTCGGAACCCGACCCCGTATCTTGTCGATCAGCGCGCGGTATTCGTCGTTGGTGTAGCCGCGGCGCATTCTGGCGAGGACCTCGTCGTCTCCCGCCTGGAAGGGCAGGTTGATATGCTCGCAGACCTTGTCGAACCTGGCGACCGACTCGATGATGTGGTCGCTCATGTCGTTGGGGTGCGACGTGAGGAACCGGACTCGCTCCAGCTCGTCGACGTCGTGCACGGCCGCCAGCAGGTCCCCGAGATCTGGGCCTCCCGGCAGGTCGTGCCCGTAGGAGTCGACGTTCTGCCCCAGCAGTGTCACCTCCTTCACGCCTCGTCCCGCGAGGAGACGTACCTCGGTCACCACGTCCTCGACTGGCCGGCTGACCTCGCGACCGCGCCGGTAGGGGATGATGCAGAAGGAACAGAACTTGTCGCAGCCGTGGATGATCGGCACGTAGGCCGTGACGTCGGGCCTGGCGGTGAGGGGCCCGACGCAGCCTTCGGGGTCGATCCCCATCCGGTCGGCGAGGAGGTCGATCAGCGGCGCGTATTGCTGGGGCCGCATGAAGACGTCGACGTAGGGGAAACGCGCGCTCAGCGAGTCTGTCTTGGGCCCAACCATGCAGCCCATTAGAGCGACGATCTTGTCGGGGTCTCCCTGCTTGAGCGGCTTCAGGCTGGTGAGCATGCCAGTGACCTTGTCCTCCGCTCCCTGCCTCACGACGCAGCTATTGAGCACGACCACGTCGGCGTCCTTCGGGGAGCCGGTGGACGCCAAGCCCATCTGGCCGAGCGCGCTCTCCATGCGCTCGGAGTCGGCCTTGTTCATCTGACAGCCTATGGTCCAGACGTAATACTTTTGCATATCTGCTCGGTGCGCGACCTGTGGATAAGAGAAGCGGCGGAGGGAATGGGATTCGAACCCATGACCCCAGTTTCCCGAGGTAACCGCTTAGCAGGCGGCCGCACTAGACCACTATGCGATCCCTCCGCTAGCTAAAATATAGCACGGGGTGGGGTCGCGCACAACGGGACACGGGCCCCCATAGCGGTTAAGACCTTGGCGGCGCTGCCTCGGCCGGCATGTGAGCCAGAGCGTCGTCCTGGCTGCCGACCCACACCTCGCCGCCCTCGAAGAACTCCTTTTTCCAGATAGGGACGATCTGCTTGATTCGGTCGACCGCGTAATGGCAGGCCTCGAAGGCCGCCTTCCTGTGCGGCGAGGCTACGGCGACCACGAGGCTGATGTCGCCGATCTCAAGCCGACCCAACCGATGGGCCATCGCCATGTCCTGGATGGACCAGCGTTCGCGGACCTCGTCAACGATCTGACCCAGCTGGGTGTCGGCCATCGGTCGATAGGCCTCGTATTCGAGATGCAGCACCTTTCGATCGCCGGTAGCGCTACGGGTCGACCCCAGGAAGGTCACGACGGCTCCGTTGGTGTCCCTGCGCACCCCGGCAGTGATGGCTTCGGGGTCCAGAGGCTCGTGGGTGATCTCGATCATCTCGCTCCTCAGCTTCGGGTGTTGGCGTTTCTCGGCGGGTAGGTGGGAGTGATAGGGTTTCCCATGAGCGGGCACTACCCTCCACTGACCGGTGGTATGAGGGCTACCTCATCGCCGTCCCTCAGCACATGGTCGTGATCGCTGAACTCCTGGTTGACCGCCACGGCGAGCTTGGATGGGTCCCGGGTGATGCGCGGGTAGAGGGCGGCGACATCTGCCGCCAGCCGGCCCACGGTTGCGCCGTCGGGTAGGTCCAGCTCCAGCTCGGCTGTGCCCGCCCTCTCTCGGTATGCCGCAAAAAGCCGCAGTGTGACCTTCAGAGCTGCTACCTCTGGGAGTGTCCTCGAAGGGAATTATAGCACGCGGATCGCTGTGCCACGCCGTGGGTGACCCACTCGCTAGCGGGCAATGGAGTAGGTTTCCCGCCGGGGGTCCGCTCCACCCACGCGGGCGCCGGAGTCCTGGTCCACTACGATGGTCGCGAGGCTGCCCATACTGGGCGACCAGTCGTCGAGCACCTTGAGTCCGTGGCCGCGTTTCGCCAGGTCGTCCAGCACGGCCTTGGGCACCCGCCCTTCGATGTCCAGACGGCCCGGGTGATAGGCGTGGGGCCAGAATGAGTTGGGGAAGTTCCAGGGGGCGAACCGCGGCTGCTCGATGGCCTGCTGGGGCGTCATACCGAACTCGACCACATTGAGGAAGAGCTGCACCATCGAAGGGCACTGGGAGTCGCCGCCTGGGGTGCCGAAGGCCATGAACAGCTTCCCGTCCTTGAAGGCCAGCGCCGGGTTGGGTGTCAGCCGCGGCCGCTTCCACGGCTGCAGGCCCGAGGGGTGCTCGGGGTCCAGCCATGTCTGGCTGCCTCTCGACGAGATCAGGAACCCCAAACCCGGCACGAGCGGGCTACCGAACAGCGTGTCGCTGGGGGTGGCGGAGAAGCCGTTCCCCCACCGGTCCACGACGCACGTGTAGCTCGTGTCCTGCTCCAGTGGCGCAGCACTGCCGGCCACCGGCTGCGACACTGCGTGTCTCCTGGCGGTCCCTTCGTAGGCCCACGGATCGCCGGGCGTCGCCATCTCTGGCAAGGCCCGCTGCATGTCGATATCGCTGCGGCGGTTCCGCGCGTACTCCTTCGATAGCAGGCCCTTGATTGGCACGTCCACGAAGTCCGGGTCGCCGTAGAAGTGGTGCCGGTCGGCGAGGGCCACGTTAAGCGCCTGAGACACTAGGTGTACGTAGTCTGGACTGTTATGGCCCATGGCGCGCAGGTTGTCGGCCTCCAGCATCTGGAGCGTCTGGGCCACGACCGGCCCCTGGCACCACGCCCCGCAGGTGTATACGGAATAGTCCTTGTACCGGCCGACCTCCGGCTCCTCGATCCTCACCGAGAAGTCTCTCAGGTCTTCGAGGGTCAGGAAGCCCCCCTGCTCCTGGCTGAAGGCTACCATCTCCCGGGCTATGTCGCCGGTATAGAAGTAGTCCCTCGCAGCGCGAAGGGCGGCCTCGCGCCCGAGGCCGGCACTGGCGCGCTCCACCTCGATGAGGCGACTGAAGCTCTGCGCCAGGTCGCGCTGGAAAAGCATCTCGCCGACGTTCGGGAGCCGGCCGCCGGGCATGAACACCTCGGCCGACGACGGCCAGGTGGCCCACGGCGCGCGGGAGCCCGCCGGCGCCTCCTCGGGCTGTTCCAGTGCTCCGCGAAGATAGGGCGACACGGGGAACCCCTGCCCGGCGAGTGTCAGCGCAGGGGTCACCACCTGCTCGAAGGTCATGGTGCCGTAGCGCTCCAAGGCCGTGAGCCAGGCGTCGGCGGCCGACGGCACCACGCATCGCAGGATCCCGACGGGTATCTCTCCCCCTGTATTACGTTCGAAGTATTCAGCGGACGCTGCGCGTGGCCAGCGCCCCAGGCCGCTTATGGTCACGACCGAGTCCGACTCAGCCAGGTAGATGATGATGGGGGCGACCCCACCGAAGCTGGTGGCGTTGGGCAGCACGACGTTGAGCACGATGCCGGACGCTACGCCTGCGTCAATGGCGTTACCTCCCTCTTCGAGGATGCGATATCCGGCCGCCGCGGAGAGGTAGTGCCCCGCCGACACGGCGTGGGTCGCGCCCATTACGGATGGCCTGTAGGAGTCGAGTCCTAGCGGCATTGGTGCACTCTATCCTTCAACGTGAGTGGGCATAAGTGTCAGTCCTCCACTCGGGTCCAAGCCTCGCATCTGGACGACTCGAAGCCCGCATCTGCCGTAGCGATCCTAACGTATGTAGGTCCGGACGTATTGCCGTTTGCATTGATGTCCGCAAGCCCGCCACTGAAGCCGCTGAGCCTCGCCCAGTAGCATCCCTCCGTTTCGGTCCAATAAAGGCCAGGTTCGATGTCCGTTCCAACCTTCCATATCCCGTCACCAATTTGTTCGTTAGGCGAGACACCGGGTCTGGACACCACTATAAATGCTTCGCCTTGGGGGCCTGGTGGCCCCTTCTTACCTGGCGGGCCCTGAAGACCACCTTCCCCTTGCGTCCCCTGCGGCCCCTCGGGTCCCTGAGGCCCGGATGGACCCTGGGATCCCTGCCGTCCCTGAGGCCCTGGGCTCCCGGTCGCCCCTTGTGGGCCACGTAGCTCATCCAGTCGCTCCCTGATTACTTTGTTGATTAAATCTGCAATTTCTGTCTCAGGAGGGGGAGAGCCCGGCGGTCCTTGAGGACCCGCTTCACCCTCGGGGCCAGGACGCCCAACAAATTGTGGGTTCATGTCGCTAACCGCCGTAGCCACCTCTTCTTCTACCAACGCCCTGACCTGTTCTTGGGATTGGGCTGACGTGCAGGCCAACCCAAAAACCATGAAGCCTGTTGTCATCAGACCGCAGGCGAACAGTCTTGACAACCTTGTCAGCGAGCTCCTCGATTTGATAGCGCTCACAGCCGGGTCCGACTCACCTCGAAGCCGTCGCCCTGACCATCGACACTACCCGGTCGACGTTGTCTGTCCCGACCGCGAACTCGCCCGACTCGATGCCTTTTATGACGGCGGTTACGGCCTCGTTGTAGGGCGAAGGCATACCTATGCGTTTGCCCTCCTGGACAGCGAACCCGTTGAGGTAGTCGATCTCCGTCTTTCGGCCCTTGATGACATCCTGGGCCATGGACGGCCTGCCCGGGCTCTCGGGCGGCTTGCCGACGAAAACCGCCTCGAACTCAGGATGCGGCCCGTTCGAGGCCCGCTCTATGTCCTCTAGGTCGAAGTTGGCGACCGGCGATTTCACATCGTGTCCCAATGCCCGGCCCACCCTCATCGCCTCGACGCCGAACTTGAGCATCAGGCGTCGGGTGTCGTCGTCGGTGCGCATGCTGTAGTTGGTCAGGCCGGTCATCGAGGCGGTCGGGTTGGCCATGCAGTTGATCGTCAGCTTGGTCCAGCGCTCCGCCCACAGGTCCTCGGTGACGATGCACTCGCCGGCGGGCTGGACCATCTCCGCCAGCTCCTGGACCCTGGACGTGACGCTGCCGTCCAGCTCTCCAACCTTGAAGCAGACCGGCCGGGCCTGGATCGACTGGCTCACGCTCTGGGTCCGGTTCACGTGACCGGGCTCCATCATGTTGGCCGAGATCGTGGACACGCAACCCAACATGCGCCGGGCCCCCACGATCGGCGCGATCTGAAGCTCGTTGATGCCGTTCTGCGGGCTGACGACCCAGGTGTCCTCTTTCATGAATGGCAGCATCAGCTCGGTGGCCCAACGCGTGTCGTAGGATTTCACCGCTACGATCACGACGTCGAATTTTTCGTTCGGGGCGCGCAGCTCGCCGACGTCGTCGGTGTGCAGCGCTGTGACCTCAGCCCGATGCTCCCCGACGCTGCCGTCCAGGAGGAGCCCGTCGCTTCGCATCTTGTCGACGCTCTCACGCCACGGGTCGATCAGTGTCACGTCCTCGCCGTTGAGGGCCATGAACCCACCCAGCGAGCCGCCTATCGCCCCGACGCCGATGACCGCTATTTTCTTACCGGATATGGCCAATTTCTTACCCTCTCGTTCAGCGTTCGGCTGATGCTTGATCGCCGGGCATCGGCTTACCCAGTAACTAGAAGCAGCGCCGCATCGGTCTGAGTTGTCGCCGGTCCCTAGCTGGAGACGGGTGCCGGCCTCGAGCTTCGCACGACCTCGTCGCGCTCCAGTGCGTCGATCTGCTCTTGGGAGTAGCTCAGTATGCCGCTGAGAACATCCTCGGTGTGCTCGCCGACGACCGGAGCGGAGCCGACCGTCATCGGAGTGCGGCTGAACTTGACCATCTTGCCGGTCACGTACATGGTGCCCGCCACCGGGTCCGGTACCTCGACCAGGATCTCACGCTCGTGGAGGTGAGGCTCGTTGGCCGCCTGCTCCACGTCGTTAACCGAGTCGCACGGGATGCTGTGGCTCGACAGGAAGTCGACCGCTTCCCTGGTGGTCCTCGCGCCGAACCAGTCGGCCAGGTAGGCCTCGAGATCTGCCGAGTTCTCCCTTCTGGTGGCCCGCGTGGCGAAGCGAGGGTCGTCGAGCCACGCCCGGTTATCCGTGGCCTCGCAGAACCGCTTCCACATGGCGTCGTTGTGGGCCACGATGTACACCCAGCCGTCGGTCGTCTGGTACGCGTTGCTCAGCCCTACGCCGTTGCCCTCGCGCTTCTGGACGATGCCTGCGCCCAGGTAGGCCGATATCGGTATCTCGTTCGTGGTGAACCCGGTGTCGGCGAGGCAAACGTCGATGGCCTGACCCTCGCCAGAGATGTCTCGCTCACGGAGGGCCGCCAGCGCCCCGATGGTGGCGTGCAGTGCGGTTATCCTGTCGATCAGCGGGAAAGGGGTCACCGTCGGCGGACCGTCGGGAAAGCCCGTGAGCGACATCATGCCGCCCATGGCCTGGCCGATCGGGTCGAAGCCGACCCTGTCCCGGTGCGGGCCATACTGCCCGTAGGCGGACACGTTGATCATGACTATACGGGGGTTCAGCTCCTTGAGCACGTCGTAGCCGAATCCCATGGTCTCGATGGTGCCCGGGCGAAAGTTCTGGAGCAGGATGTCCGAGACCTTTACCAGGTCCCGCAGCACCTCTTTGCCCTTGTCGGTACGCAGGTTGATCGCCAGGCTCTTCTTGCCGCTGTTGTACTGGACCCAGTAGGCGCTCTGCCCGCGCACGGTCGGCGTGTTCTTGCGGCTCTCGTCGCCGTCCAGCGCCTCGACCTTGATGACCTCTGCGCCCAGCCGGGCGAACATCAGCCCGCAGCGGGGCCCGGCCTGGTAGCGGCCCAGGTCGAGCATGCGGATTCCCTCCAGCGGGGTCTTCGGCAGGTTGCCCATCGAGTTACCTCCGGCCCTTCCTGTCGAGGAACGGCTTGAATCCCTCCAGAACCGGCGTCGGCGAGAGCTTGTCTTCCTGGGCCGCCAGCTCGTCCTGGTACATCTGCTCCCAGCCCGTGCCTACGTCCTGGATCATGAGCTCCTTGATGCCCTGGACCATGCGCGAGTCGTTGCCGACGATGAGGCCCGCCAGCTCGCGGGCCTTGTCCATCAGCAGCTCCGAGGGCACCACGTGATTCAGCAGGCCGATGCGGTGGGCCTCGTCGGCCTCGACCACGCGTGCCGTGAACAGGAGCTCCTTGGCGATGGGCCATCCGACCTGCATCGGCAGTGACCAGGTGGAGTTGACCCTGCCGTAGGCCGCCGCAAGGAACCGGAACCTGGACCGCTCGCAGCCGACGCGAATGTCGAAGCTGGACGCCATCACTGCCCCGCCGCCGTAGGCCAGCCCGTTGATGGCGCCGATGGTGGGCTTGGTGCAGGCGGCGATGTGCCACGGGTAGATCGGCCGGCGCGGGTCGGGTGGTGGCGGGTCTGGGTCCTCGGCCAGCCGGGCCAGCTCGTGGATGTCCGCGCCCGCTGAAAAAGCCTTCTCGCCCTGGCCGGTGAAGATTATCGCGCTGATCTCCTCGTCGGCCTCCATCTCGGCGACCGCTTCGTCGACTTCCCTGTACGCCTGGCGGCTGAGGGCGTTGAGCACGTCGGGACGGTTCAGCGTTATGACACCGACTGCGTCGGATTTCTCGACGATTATGGTCTCGTAGCTCAATGGCGACCTCGGCGCAAGGGTGGCGCCATTATAGGTAGCGACGCTGAGCCGGGTCAAGGAACGGCGACAGCGGGCAGCGCCCGTATAGTGAGCACCCTCCCTAGAAAGGCCAGGCCTACAGTCGGCCGTGTGGGGACTTATTTGCCCAGCGGCAACTGAAGCGGTCGGGCCGGATGCTTGTGTATAATATGGACCGCTGCCGAGCCGTCGGCGATCACACCCACGTGGAGGGCACCGTGAAGCTGAAGGAGCTGCTGGACAACCCCGGCACCGCGGCCTTTTCGCGCCTGAAGTACCTGCAGCGATACGGGTACGATGACCAGGTCAAGGAGTTCATCAACGAGCTCTTCCTGGCCGCGGCGGAGAGCAGGTATCGCGGGGACTGGCAGCAGCTCATCGACTTCCTCGACCACTGGGACGAGGTCGCCACGGACCTTCAGTTCCAGAGCATGCAGATGCCCGAGGCCGCTGCCATCCCCTGGGCCCCGCTGCAAAAGTCCCTCGCCCAGAGCACGATCGCGCTGGTGACTACCGGCGGCGTGTTCGTCGAGGGGCAGACGCCCTACACCGAGCGCGGCGACGCCACCTACCGTGAGATACCGACATCGACTCCCAAGGACAAGCTCCGCATCTGGCATCCCGGCTACGACAACGGACCCGCCAGCGAGGACATAAACTGTATCTTCCCGCTGGACCGGTTCGCCGAGCTGGAGGCTGAGGGCGTCATCGGGAAGCTGGCCGAGACCAGCTACTCGTTCATGGGGCTGATACCGGACCCAAACGAGCTGGTCAGCCGCACTGCACCGGAGGCGGCTCGCCGGCTCAGGGAGGCCGGCGTCGATGCCGTGTTCCTTGCCTCGACCTGACCGCTGTGCAACCGGTCCGTTGGACTGGTGGCCAGGGCGATCGAGGCGGAGGGTATCTCGACCGTGATAGCGATGATGTACCGGCAGGTGGCCGAGGCCGTGAAGCCACCCAGGGTAGCGCTGGTGCGGTTCCCATTCGGGCAGCCCCTGGGCGAGCCCGGCAACGTCGACCAGCAGCGCGTCATCGTCGAGGACGCGCTGCACCTGCTGGTGCACGCGACAGAGGCCGGGACCATCAGGGCGCTGCCCTACAGGTGGAGGCGGGAGGACTACGCCGCGATCAGAAAGCAGAGGGGAGACATCCTGGCGCAGGCGACAGCCGCCGGCGTCGGCGACGCTGGGTGAGAGTCGCCGCGGCATGACGCGGCCATTTGAAGGGCTCACCCCGGGCCACCGGTTTGGGGCTCGTTGGCTGGTGGCAATTATGCGCTGGCTGAGCGCGTCCGCAGACCGCCCCCTAATCCTCCGGCGATTTCGTCACCGCCTGGCCCGCGGACTATAGGCCGCGTGGGTCACCACCGAGAACACCGTCCAGACCGTGTGGTCTGAAAGCCGGATGCCTGCGCTGGCTACGCACCGCTCCATTTGAACGGTGCGTAGTGGCCGTTCTTCCCTGCGTTGTCCCAGTCGAAATCGAAGTCTTCGTATGTCGCGCTGATGGTCCGCGCCAGCGCCAGGTCTGGATTGGCCGGGTGTTTCGTGTTTCTCACCTCCATCACCTTTCCCTCTACCCCCTCAATCCCTTCTACCTGCATCTCCATGATCCCCGGCATATCCAGGCTTCGCTTATTGCCCTCCATGGTAAATATGATAGGTGCGTACCTGAATCCCTTCATCTCGTCCACTCGAACCGCATCCATTATCGCGGAAGGCGGCCCGCCGGCCTCTCCCCCCAGTATCGTCCTCAGCGACTCCCGCTGCTGCTCATTCGCCTTTTCGTCAATGTAAACGGCCACCTTGGCGTGCCCCTCTATCATCGGACCCGGCGTCTGAAGCGCGAATACAAAGCTCAGCCCGTCCAGCGAAAGCCCATCCGCATTCCCCTCCTCGATGTGGTACGCCAGCATCACATCGCAATGGACCTGGGTCGGTGTCGCGGTGGTATTCGAGGTAAGGCAGGGACACAGAATGTCGCAGTTGCAACTCTCGCAATACTCTCCCCGCAAACTCCATTTCTTAGCTTGTGCCATGGCATGCCTCCTTGGCTATGATCGAAATCCGGCGGCGCGCCGCTCTGTCGCTCGGTCTGGGGTCGCTACGACAAACCTTGGTTAGAGCCGCCGACCCACCCTGGCCCCGTCCAGGATGGCGTCCATCAATCGGCGCGGCGCCAGTGCGTCTCCGATCAACGTCAACCCGTCCACCCGCCCCTTCAGCATATGGTAGAGGGAGTCGTCAGCGCTGCCGCCGTACGCAGCGACCACCAGGTCCACCTCTTCAATGGTGGCCTCCTGCTTCGTGGCCACGTTCTCGGTTACCACCGTGCGCCCGTCTATCAGCTTCACCGCCGAGAGTGGGGTTATCACCACCCCCTTGCTCAGCAGCCGCCGATACAACAGCTCCACCTGGTTCGCCTCCAGCTGAGAACCGGCGTACAACGCCTCCGTCAGCACCTGCACCTCACAACCCTTGTCCGCCAAATAGTCGGCGGTGCTCAGTGCCTGGATGTGGTGCTCGCCCGCCAGCACCACTACCCTCTGCGACTCTTCGAGTTGCACCTCCCCGGACAGTACCGCCCTGGGGTCGACTAGCTGCAAGCCGGCGCTGGACAGGTCTGGCATCGCCGGCCGCGATCCGGTGGCTATCACCACCTCATCCGGTCCCTCACGTTGGATAGCCTCAGCCGTTGCCTCCGTTTTCAAATGGACCTCCACTCCAAGCAGATCCATCTGATGGCTGTAGTAGCGGCGTATCTCGTCCAGGTCCTCCCGCCCAGGAGCGCGGGATGCGATGAGAGACTGACCGCCCAATCCCCGGCCTCTTTCATAGAGACTCACCTGGTGCCCCCTCAGCGCCGCCACTCGGGCTGCTTCCAGGCCCGCGGGGCCTCCCCCTATCACCATAACCTTTTTCCGCTTCTCCGCCGCCTGCAGCTCCATCTGCTCTTCCCGGCCCATCTCCGGGTTTACGGTGCAAGCCATTGGCATTCCGGAGTTGACCCTGTACAGGCACTCGTTGCAGGCAATGCACCCCCTGATCTCGTCGAGAAGCCCCGCTCGGGCCTTGTTGGGCATCTCCGGGTCCGCCATGATAGGGCGGTTCATCGCAATGAGGTCGGCGGCCCCGCTGGCCAGCACCTCCTCTGCCATCACAGGGCCGTTGATCCGCTGAGAGCAGATCAGCGGCAGCTTCACCACCTCCCTTATCGCCTCCGTCAGGTAGACCAGGCTGCCCGGCTTGTAGTAGGACGGTGGAGCCAGCGCTGCAGAGCCCGGCCCTGCCATGACGTCAATGAAGTCCAGCTGGCCAGTCGCCTCAAGCCGGGGCGCAATCTCCAGCATGTCCGCAAGCTTCAGCCCGTCTTCGGAAAACTCGTCGCCGCTCAGCCGTATGCCCACCACCCCGTTTTCGCCCACCCCCTCTCGTGCCGCCTGGATCACCTCGCGTGCCAACCTAAGCCTATTGTCCAGGCTGCCCCCGTACTCATCCTGACGGCGGTTGGTCGCTGGGGACATGAACTGGGTCACCATAAAGTAGGCCGCCCCCTGGATTTCCACCCCATCGAAGCCCGCGCGCATGGCCCTAGCCGAGGCTTCTCGGAACGACGTCACCACCCTCGCTATGTCCTCGGTCTCCATCTCATGGGCCGTCTCCACCGCCGCCGGCAAGAACTTGGATAGGACTTTGGACGGCCCGGCCGATGGCCCCATAAGTCCGCCGCCGTGCAGCTGTGAGTTGGCGTTCCCGCCCCATTGGCCGATTTGTATCAGGAACTTGGCCCCTTCCCGGTGCAGCCCGTCGGCTATCCTGCGGTACGCCGCTATGCCCTCTTCCGTCTCCAGGGCGGTGGGTGGAGCGCCCCCCTGATCCGGTTGCACGTTGTGGATGTGAGTGATTATCAGTCCCACTCCCCCTCTTGCCTTCGCCATCCAGTAATGGAATATCCGGTCCGTAGGCATACCGTCCTTTGGCATCAGCAACGTGGCGTGGGCCGGGACCACGATTCGGTTCTTCACCGGCATCTGCCCCAGGTTGAATGGAGTAAACAGGTGGGTAAACTGAGCAGACACTATTACACCTAGTCCTCTCGTACGGCAGACAGAGTCGCCGGGGGTCCCTGCAAGAAGCTCTTCGGCGGCCATACCAAGCTACCCTCAGCCTTGAATGGAGTCAAGCTTCCCCGCCGGCTGGCCTTGACATGCGGGTTTCTACTTCCCACTTCCCTCACACCCTCGCGTGAATCTTCATGCGTCTTTCGTCCTTGAGGTGGCATCCTAATATATAGACGTGGAGCGAGGAGCGTGAGATAAGTGCATGCCCTTCCTTATGTAACCTCTGGATTCACAGATGACGTGCTGGAAGCGACGCAGGAACTCCAAAGCATAACGAACGATTCGTGGACCTTCGACTGGGAGAGCCTTGAACTGGTTTGTTCTCACGGCGTCCGAGTGAACCACTGGTTCGTTGTGTCGAGCCCAACCGAGTTTGTGAGGCGGCGCATCGCTATCCGACACGAGAGAGCAGGTATCAACAGCGACGCCTGAGCGATGTATCCTTGCTGTCCAGGACGCCGTGGAACTGGCGGGGTATGACACGTGGGCCGCGAGCACATCATGCCCAGACCCGCCCTATGAAAACATACAAGCGGCGGCGGTGACTCTGCCGTGGTGGGCGCTCTGTATCGCCAAGAGGCATTTTGCGGCCCGTCGCTCGCGAGAGAGAACGCCGCCCAGCTTTAGTCGCCGCCCAGCATAAGGCTGGCAAGCCGCTCACCGATCATCATTGTGGTCACGTTCGTGTTCGCCCGGATGCAGTTGGGCATAATCGAGGCGTCGGCCACCCTTAGGTGGTCCAGGCTGTGGACTTTGCCAAACTGGTCGACGACACTCATGGGATCGGACGAGGGTCCCATCTTGCAGGTACCCGAGATATGCTGCCCGGTGGACGCCTCTCGCATCAACCAATCGTCGAGGGCCCCGTCCGACTCGAGCTCGGCGTCCGACGGCGCGATCCGATCCCCGACGATACTGCTGAAGCTGTCGTGCTCTGCCAACTCGACACACAGCCGAACGGCTTCGCGAAGCCTCTTTCTGTCGAATGGCTCTTGAAGATAGTTGTAGTTTAGCAATGGCTGAACGCTGGGATCTATGGAGGTCAATCTCATCTCACCCTGCCCCAGCGCCAGATTCAGCACCGCGTTCATTGCGATGCCGATGGGCTTCCTTCCATCCCCGCCCCGGGCGATTCGCTGGGTGGCGAACGAGACGGGGTTGATCTGCATGTCGTTGCGAAACTCGGATTCTGAGGCAGTGTAACGAAGCGCAACCTGAAATCTCGGCGCGTCGGCATCCATCGAAAAGCCCTCTTTCGTGCGCCATGCCACGCTCACGGAGGGATGGTCTCTGAGGTTCTGGCCGACCCCCGGCAGGTTGTGGACAGCCGGAATTCCCAGTGTAGAGAGCTGGTGCGCGGGTCCCACGCCCGATAGCATGAGGATATGTGGCGAGGCGACTGCACCGGCGCTCAGGACGATCTCATCCCCTTCCACGGTGAAGACCTCACCCCCGCTCCCTACGACGACGCGATCTGCGCTACGTCCACTGAACTCGATGCGGTGGACCGTGCAGTTGGGCTTGATCGTCAAATTCAGGCGGTGACGTGACTGGCCAAGATAGCCAAGGTTTGTGCTCCAGCGAATGCCGTCGGCGTTGTTGACAGGCAGCGGCCCTACTCCCGACGCGTCGGGGCTGTTATGGTCTGGGCTCTCTGGGAAGCCGGTGGCCAGGCAAGCGTCGTTGAAGGCGGCCTGAACGGGAAGCCACTCACTGCGCTTAAAACGTCGCGCCACTATTGGCCCGTCCGTCCCGTGGAAGTCGTCCTTGAAGTCTAGGTCAGCCTCGAGCTTACGAAAGTAGGGAAGCGTCTCCTGGAAGCGCCACCGGTCGTTTCCGGCTGAGGCCCACGAGTCGAAGTCCTCAGGAAGGCCCCGTAGAAAAACCTGGGCGTTGACGGCACTGGAGCCGCCTGTGATTCTGCCCCGAGGAACGTTCATCGGCTCCGCGTACGGCGTGGCCTGAGCCACGAAGTTCCAGTCGTAGTCGCTTGGTGAGATGTCCGCCATCGTCGTGTAGCCGAGCTTCACGCTGGCCGGCAGGCTGTCCAGATCGGGGTAGTCCGGTCCGGCCTCCAGAAGCAGGACCGATCGGCTGGGGTCTTCAGTAAGACGAGTAGCGAGGATGGAGCCGGCCGAGCCGGCACCTATCACGATGGTGTCATACCTCACGGCTTTTCCCTCATCAAAACCTGTACAGTCGCCCAGACAGGTCGACTTCCCCATCGGCGAATGAAAGCCGGCGAGTCTTCTCAGAGAGGTGGAGGGCTTCGAAGAGTATACAAGGAGTGACCCTTCTAGCCATCGGGAGCAAAGGGGTAGGCGGACTATGGACGTGCTACTCGAAGTATCTGCGGCTGAAGTAAAGGGCCACCCCGATGGCCACACCGGAGATCACTATCCCAGTACTCCCCAGGACAAAACCGACGACCAGGAGAGCTACCGAGAGGGAGAATGCCCCTACGAGGAGCCACCATCGCTTGGTCAAGACGCGCGCCTCAGCTCGTCACGAAAAGCTCACCCAGAACCCGCTGGGTTGGGAGGAAAACACCGCCGCGGATGTTGCAACAGTCAACGTCGCATAGGGTAGCAGAGATGTGTAAGGCTACGGTGCTGCTGGATGCGGTCACTCCATAACCTAAAACTGGTAACCTTTCTCGGTACGGTGACTTACAGCGGAAAGGACTCCCATGAGCACAGAAGACCGACTTACTATACCCCTCGGCGAAGCGATCTTCACCTTGAGAGCGATAAGAAGACTCAAACCTGACCCTGTCCCCGACTCGGATATTCGAGACATCCTGGAGGCGGCAATCCGTGCTCCCAACGGCGGTAACCAGCAACTCTGGCGCTTCATCGTCGTGACCGATCCGGAGTTGAAGTCTAAGCTGGCAAAGCTGTACCACGAGGCCTGGTGGGCGAAGCGAAAGGATGCAGGCATTCGGGGGCCGGAGGACATCGCACCCGGAAAGAGCGTCATGCGCTCGGCCATGAGACTTGCGGACGAGATCGGCAATGCCCCGGTGATAGTCCTGATGTGCGCGACGGGTAACGGCCCGGCCCAGGCAGCGTCGATAATACCGGCTGCCCAGAACATGCTCCTGGCCGCCCGAGCCTTGGGCATCGGCGGCACCATCACCACCCTCCACCCTCAGGTCGATGACCGGGTCCACAGCCTGTTCGGTATACCGGACACCGCCCAGGTTGTCTACTGTATTCAGCTGGGCTACCCGAGAGGCCGCTTCGGCCCGACTAGCAGGAAGCCTCTGGACGAGGTCTGCTCCTATAACGGATGGGCGTAATCGAAGACGCGTAACGGCACCATGCACGGCTTCTCGACTGCTACAGCTCCAGGTGCTGCGCGATAAGCGGTTATCGTCCGTCGAGAGGTTGTCGCTTGTGGGACCTCTACGCCAAACAGGGTACACTAGGAGGAGTTTGGCGGGAGCCAATGGGCGTGCCGTCCGCAGCAACTACCCTTAGAGATACGCTGATGCGGGGTGGTATAGTGGCTAAGAGCCCACTGGGGGCTGAAACCAGTAGGCACAGTGCGTTAAGTGGACTAGAAGCGAGAAGAAGAGGTGACCATGAGCGAATATATCCCCAGTCCCACCGGATGGGTGGCAGAGCAGGTTGAACTGTACGAAGGAAGTGGAGGCACCGACGGTACGACACTGAACGGCCTACCGGTCATAATCGTGACCAATAGAGGGCGGAAGACAGGGGCGGTCCGTAAGACTCCGTTAATGAAGGTCGTGGATGGAAATAGCTATGTCCTCGTGGCATCTCGGGGTGGAGCGCCAGAACATCCACTTTGGTATCACAACCTGAAGGCGGATCCGAGTGTTGAAATTCGCGACGGGGTCGAAGTCTACTCGATGCAGGTTCGACAGGTAGAAGATTCAGTCGAGAAACAACGACTCTGGGACATCGCAGTCGAAGCATTCCCTCCCTACCAGGAGTACCAGGAAAAGACCGACCGCGCAATCCCGGTCTTCGTAGCAGAAGCCACCGCATAAGCGGAAAGAACACGATCGTTACCAGAGTCGGTTCGGTGGAACGTTGGTGTTGAGACCATAACGAGGTTAAGTGTCTTCCTGCCATGCTTATTGGTGTCGCCCTCGTTCGTGTTAGCAACCAGCGTTTGAGTCTGCACCCCCTTCCTGCGCCGTAGGATCTCTTCTCGCCTTTCCCTGAGCACGCCTGATGGTGTCGCGTTACCCAGGGCCTTGCAGTAGCGCCCCAGCCTCCCGTTGATCCGAGGGTGGAAGGGGGATGCCGAGCTTTGCACCAAAACCACAGGAAGGTGCCGGAAACCGGAGGTTTCCAGCTGGGGCCTGGGGTGTCCCCAGATATAAAATACCCCCCAGGGCGGGTGGAAGGGCAAGCAAACCCTCGCCTTGAAAGGACTTTTGGTGCAAAGCCGGGATGCCGGGAAGCGCCTGATGCCGACGATCCCCAGGTAGTCCCTGACTCGCGGCCAAGTTCAAGGTTCACAATCCATACTCAGCGACCAGCATCAGGAAAGTGATCTCGAAGCAAGCCTACCTCAATCCCTGAGCGAACATGGGGTATCCCGGCCCACGCTGAGCTGGGGACTTCACCGACAGCGAGGAAGGAAAAGCGAGGCGAGATATGGCGGCTAAGGCAGAAGTAGCTATCATTGGCGGCGGCGTTATTGGCTTCTCCACCGCCTACCATTTGGCCAAACAGGGCATCCCTTCCCAGGTGATCGAGATGGATGGGATTGCCGCCAAGGCCTCGGGGAAGGCCATTGGTTATGTGGGGGCAGCAGGGGTGCTGGGCTATGAGGCGGAGCTATTCCCCAGAGACAGCCTGCGTCCCTATTTGGAGCTGGCCTGGGAAAGCTGGCGGCGCTTTCCCGAACTGGCAGCAGAGCTAAAGGAGGAGGGAGGGGTAGACCCCGAGTATGGCGATATCGCGATGGTTTCTGCCGCTTTCAATGAAAAAGAAGAAAGGGTTCTGAAGCAACGGCTGGCGGACTTAGCGGATGAAGGCTTTGGGTTGCGCTGGGTAGAACCAGATGAGCTGAGAGACTTGGGCGTGGGACTCAACCCCGAAGTGAGGGGAGCCCTCCTGCAACCCGACAGTGGCCAGGTCGAGGCCTATCGCTATGTGCTCTCCCTGGCCCAGGCAGCAGAGCGGCGGGGAGCCAGCATCAAGTATGGCAAGGCGGTCGGGTTTGGCCAGCGGGGGAGGAGCGTGGACTCGGTGAAGCTGGCCAGTGGGGAAGAGGTGGGAACCGGGGCTGTGGTGATCGCCATGGGGCCGTGGAGCGCTCAGGGAACTTCGTGGTTAGGTGGTGAGGTGCCTCTGGAGCCGGTGAGGGCTTCTTGCGTCAGAGTAGAGGTGCCCGAGCGCTATCCTCCTTACTGGCCGATGCGTGGCACGGACTCGGCTGATGGCTCAATATGGCCTAAGGTGGATGGCTCAGTGATGGTGGGATATACCGAGGAACGAGGGGTAGAGTTGGAGGATGACCAGGTTTCGGAGGAGATCCTCAACGAGATGGTGGATAATGGGGTGCGCCTGGTGCCCCGGCTCAGCGAGGCCCGCCTGGTGGAGGTCCGGGCGGCAATTCTTGGCTACACCCCCGATTCTCTGCCCATCCTGGGCCGGCTCTCGGGGTGGGACAACGTGTATATAGCAGCGGGGTTGGGCACTTTCGGTATCTGTCTCAGCCCGGCGGTAGGCCGGATTATGGCTGACCTTATCGCCATGAACCGCATCGCCCAGGCTATAGAGCCACTTAGCCCGGTTCGTTTCGGCTTATAGACATTCTGGATCCCGACCAACCGGCCCTTCGAGGCGAGGAGGCAACGATGAAAATCGGAGTCTGGATAGTTGCGACAGAGTACACGATCGACCCGGTGATCCTGGCCCGGAGGGCCGAAGAGCTGGGCTTCAACTCCTTTTGGGCTCCAGAAGAGGTTGCCGTGCCAGTGAAGCTGGAGACCGGCTGGCGGTTTGTACCCGGGGAGCGTCTACCGGAGGAGTATTACGGGATGGTGGACCCTTTTGTCAGCCTGGCCCGGGTGGCTGCCGCCACTAAGACGATCAAGCTGGGGACGGGGATCTGCCAGGTGCCGCAAAGAAACCCGATCGTACTGGCCAAAGAGATTGCCACGCTCGACTACTACTCCGGCGGGCGATTTATCTTCGGCATCGGGGCAACCTGGATCAGGGAAGAGGCCGAGGTCATGGGGGTCGACTTCGAGCGTCGCTGGGGTCAGACGCGCGAGGCGATCGCGGCTATGAAGGAGCTGTGGACGCAGGAGGAGGCCGAGTTCCACGGAACTCACTACGACTTCCCACCCCTGCGGTCCCACCCCAAGCCGGCCCAGAAGCCTCACCCACCTGTGCTAATAGGCAGCGGCTCGCCAAACGTGTTCAAACGGATTGTAGCCTGGGGCGACGGCTGGCTACCCAGCGGTTGGCCGGCTCGTGAATACATGCCTCCGGCCCAGGTGAAGGCCGCCCGCACCAAGCTGGACGAGCTCGCCGAAGCCGAAGGGAGAGATCCCGAGTCCATCTCCATCACCGTCTTCGGCATGGAGAATGAGCTGGAGCTCGTCGAAGCACACGAGGAAGCAGGTGCCGACGAGGTAGTCCTCCCAATACCCAGCCTCCCGGAGGAGGAGGCGCTGGAAGAGCTGGAGAGGATAGCTCGGCGGGCGCTGAAGTAGTCTGAGATTAGTGACCGTTGTCGTGTTCCCGCTCCGGTGTCACGACGGCTGTGAAAACCATGGTGGGGTGTATCGGACACGCGGAGTGCGCTTGCCCCCGCAGTCCATTACTACTATCGCCTCCGTTTCTTTCTGAGCCTCCCCACCCTCGACCAGACCCCCGCGGCATCGGCCAAGCAGGCATAGACGATCGCGGCCGAAGTGGTAAGATGCCTGCACCTCAATGGAGAGCAGCAAACGTATGACGAGGGAGCTGGACCCCGTTACGTTCGCCATTCTGGCCAACAGGCTAGACAGCATCGTTCGAGAGGCCATGCGGGTCTGCGTCCAGAGCGCCCGCTCCACGGTACTTCAAGCCAGGGACCTGTCGGCGTCCATATCCGACGCTGATATCAGGCTGGTTAGCATAGCCCAGGGGCTGCCCATACACGTCCTCACCTCTAATATGGCCGTCGCCCCGATACCCGACCTCTTCGATGACATCGCCCCGGGCGACTGCTTTCTGAACAATACCCCCTTCCTCGGTTGTGCGCACCACGCCGATTACTCCTTCTGTACACCTGTCTTCTACGGCGACAAGCTGATGTTCTGGGTGATGCTCAGGGCACACCAAGCGGACACAGGCGCCCCACTGCCCACGGTGTACCTGCCCTTCGCCAAGGACGTGTACGAGGAGGGAATCCACTGGCCCTGCGTGCGGGTGCAGCGGGACTACAAGGACGTTGCCGACGTGGTGAGGATCGCCACGGCCAACATTCGGGCGCCCGAGCAGTTCTACGGCGACTTCGCAGCCGCCGTCGGTGCCACCCGTATCGCCGAGCGAAGGCTTCTGGCTCTCATCGAAAAGTACGACCCCGATACCATTGAGCGGTTTGTAGATGAGTGGGTCGACTACGGTAGCCGCCGGATGGTCGAGGAGATCAAGAGTTTACCGCAGGGCACCTGGGAGAACGAGACTACCCTGGAGCCACTGCCTTTCGCCCCTGCGGGAGTCACGTTGAAGGTCAGGCTTACGGTCGATCACGATGAAGAGGCGATGATCGTAGACCTGAGCGATAATCCCGACCAGTTCGACGCCGGCATCAACCTGACTGAGGCGACGGCCAAAGCTTCAGTGATGGAGGGCATATTCTGGTGTCTGGACCCGACGCTGCCGCACAATCAGGGCGTGTTCGACCACGTGAAGTTCAAGCTGCGGGAGGGATGTGTGGCCGGTATACCGACCTTTCCTGTTGGCACCTCGGTAGCTACTACCTTCGCTGCCGACCGGATGGCCAGCTGCGCCATAGCCCTGATGGCGAAGGTAGACACCAACAGGGGCGGGGGAGAAGGGGGATTCATCAACTTGGGGCTTTCCGCCGTCTCGGGTAAGGACTACCGTCATGAGGACGCTCTCTACCTCGGCGAGCTAATTATTTCCGGGGCGGAATCCGGCGGCGGGCCTGGAGTAAAGGGCTTCGATGGCTGGCTGACGTGGGCGCTTGGCGCCGCATTGGGAGTGGCCTGGACTACCTCCGTCGAGCTGGGTGAGAGGGCACGCCCATATCTGGTGGAGTGTGGCGCGCGCGTTGTCAAGGATTCTGAGGGGGCTGGAGAGTACAGCGGTAGTCCTGGGACAAGAGTGTTACTAAGGGCTAGAGGAAATCCGACCTACGCCACCGGGTTTGCGGATGGCAAAGTATTTCCTCCTAAAGGCGTCTCCGGGGGCGAGAGTGGCGGTCCTACTCTGGGGTTCATCCTGGATCAGGACGGAGGGAGGGTCCGGGAGCTACCTCTGGTTGGCGCGTTCGAGATTCAGCCCGGGCAGGCGCTAGAATCCTATTCCGCAGGTGGTGGTGGGTTCGGCGACCCACTAAAGCGCGACCCCGAACGAGTGAGACACGATGTCCGCCGAGGTTGGGTCTCGGTGGAGAAGGCCCGCAACACCTACGGAGTAGTGCTGGACCTGGAGCCGGAGCTGTTCGCTGTAGACTATGAGGCAACCCGGAAGGCACGCGAGGAAGCAATAAGCTCTCAGGCGAACGGATCGAACCGGTAGCGATAGTGGGACTCTCACCAGCGCGCCCAAGCACCAGGTCGCTGGGCCAGTCGGGAGGTTATTAAAGTGCAGACGATCGACCCGATTACACAGGAGGTAGTGAGGGGCTACCTGGTTTCTACCGTCCTGCAGATGCGGGCTACGCTCGTCAGGACTGCGTATGCGCCCATCCTGTATGAGACAAAGGATTTCTCCTGTGGTGTTATGACCAGCAAGGGCGAGCTTGGCGCGATGTCGGAGGACTTTTCGGGCCACGTCTTTGCGATGGCACTGGGATTAAACGTGGCGCGGGAGAAGTTCGGCGACAGCATCTACCCCGGAGACGTCTTGGCCGTGAACGACCCCTACACCGGGGGAACTCACCTCAACGACATCGCCTTCTACACTCCGTTCTTCGTCGATGGCCGCATACTCCTCTACATTGGCGTGAGGGCCCATCACGCGGATGTGGGCGGGGCTACGCCGGGGAGTTTCTCGGGGCAGGACACCGAGATATACCAGGAGGGCGTCCGCATCGTTCCGGTGAAGCTCATCGACCGCGGCGTCCTCAACCAGGGCCTCTGGGACGTCCTGTTTGCCAATATGCGCCTGAGCGATGAACGACAGGGAGATGCCCTGGCCATGTTGGACACGGCCCGGGTGGCCGAGGCAGGTATATCGGAGATATGCGCCAAATATGGGGCGGAGACGGTTGAGCAGTGCATCAATGCTCTGATGGACAGAGCCGAGGACACGATTAGGGGGCGTATCTCCCAGTTGCCCGACGGAGAGTTCCATTACGAGCACTATATGGACAACGGCGGCTTGTCTCCCGAAGCACTGCCGATCAAGGTGAAGCTCACCATTGATGGCGACCACATGACCTTCGACTTCACCGGCACGGCCGCTCAGGTCGTGGGTCCAATGAACTGCGGCATACCGATAACCCGAGGTGGGGTCTTCGTCATAATCAAGAGCTGGTTGGACCCAAAGACACCGGTTAACGGCGGCACCTTCCGCCCCATGAAGTTCGTCATTCCCGAGGGGAGCTGTCTGGCCGCCCAGCTGCCTGCCGCTGTCGGCGGATGCTGGGAGATCTTCAGGCAGGTGCAGAGCGCCACCATCGGGCTATTCTCGCAGGTCATGCCGCATCAGCTTGGGGGCGAAAACCAGGGGACCGCCAATCACGTCTACGTCGCAGGCTATGACCCGGTGCGCAACAGGCCGTACATCCTGTATGAGTACCCACAGGGAGGAGCGGCGGCAACGAGCGATACCGACGGCTCAACCGGCTTTCCATCCTACGATGCCGGGGATATTCCCAGCGTTTACCCCGCGGAAAGCGCGGAACATCGCCAGCCCGTGGTGATCGAGAGCCTCAGCATGCGTACGGACGGGGAGGGTCCCGGGTATCGAAGAAGCGGTTGGGGAGTCACGAGGCGAATCAGGATTCTATCTGACACAAGTCAGCTTAACGTCATGAGCGACCGGGCAATTATTCCCGCTTGGGGCACGGCGGGCGCCCCCTCGGGAAACGTCAATGCATTCTTTGTTATACGAGGCGGTGAGGAGATCTCTCCGTCCCCGATCCCCGGTAAGGTCAAGGCATTTCCTCTTAAGACCGGCGACGTGGTCGTTATGAGCTCTATTGCAGGTGGAGGGGTTGGCAATCCTCTGGAGAGGGAGGTGGAAAGGGTTGCGAAGGACGTATACGAGGGGCACGTGACTCCCCAGCGGGCCCGCGACGTATACGGCGTCGTCATAGAAGGCAGCGAAGTTGACCTGGTGAAAACTGAAGACCTCCGCCGGCAGCTCGCGATGCAGCGACAGTATCTTGAGGTTGTTGACGCTGGGGCGGACGATTTCGACGAGCGCGGATGCCGCCGCTGCACACTCAGTCCGGAGACTGCGAGTAGGATCGGCGTTCAGGACGGTGACATGGTGGAGTATGTCAGCAACACTACGGCCCCGCTGAGGGCCTGGGTGAAGGTAGGGGATGATTCGCCGAAGGAGGGCGTGTTGCTCGGGCCGATCGGGAGGAGCATCCTCAAGCTGACGCATGGTGATGAGGTATGGGTGAGGAGATTAGCGGTGTAGGCCGCTGAACCGTCTACCTATCGGAACCACTACAGAGCAACTCGAACCCTTCGCAACAGTGCTAGACCAAGCGTGCAGGTGTATGCTTAACGGAGTCTGTACTTGTTTCAGGCTACATCCGCCAGACGCTTCACCCACAGGCCCAGTGATACAGCACGACTCCGGACGGGAGCACCTTCGCAGGCACCAAAGGCGCTTATTTGCATCTCTTAGGGCCCAGTAGGCGGCCCTCAGTTCTCCCGCACGCGATATCGACGGAGGCTAAAGCATGACGACCTTCCCAGCCATCGAGAAGCCGAGCATCGACCAGATGGAGGTCCGCCCCAACCTCGACTACGAGAAGGTGAGGCCGGGCTTTCGGTGGGAGGACATCTACGGCGAGCTCGACTGGCTCGAGGGTGGGTACCTTAACAAAGCCCACGAGGCCATAGATAGACATGCCAACGGTCGGCTTCGGGACAAGGTCGCGATGATCTGGGAGGGGAAGAACGGGGAGCAGGAGACGTATACCTTCGGCCAGATGAAGACCCTTACCAACAAGTTCGCCAACGTCCTGAAGAGCCTGGGCGTCGAGAAGGGCGACAGGGTCTTTATCTTCATGGACCGGGTCCCCGAGCTCTACATAGCCTTTTTCGGAACGCTCAAGGTAGGAGCTATCTGCGGCCCACTTTTCTCGGCCTTCGGCCCCGACCCCGTCAAGGATCGCTTGCAAGACAGCGGTGCCAAGATCCTCGTGACGCAGCCCGATCTGCGACGCCGCGTCTCCGAGATCATTCGCGAGCTGTTCGAACTCCAACACATCGTCGTTGTCAACAAAGACAACCGCGACCCGGCCCCGCAGGACATGGCCGATCTCAGCTACGACGAAGAGATGGGGAAGGCGTCGGCCAACTTCGACATGGTGCCGACCAGCCAGTACGACTACTCGGTCATGCACTACACGTCCGGCACCACCGGTAAGCCCAAGGGCGCGGTGCACCGGCACCAGGCCGTGATTCAGCAGTACGCCACCGGCAAGTGGGCGCTCGACCTGCACGAGGACGACGTCTACTGGTGCACCGCCGACCCAGGCTGGGTAACCGGTACCTCGTATGGGATGCTCGCCCCTTGGACCAACGGCGTCACGCAGCTCATATACGAGGGCGGGTTTCGCGCAAGCGCCTGGTACGAGATGATTCAGAAGCACAAGGTGACCGTCTGGTACACGGCCCCAACGGCGATACGTATGTTGATGAAAGCGGGCAACGAGCTGCCGAAGCGCTACGACATGTCCAGGCTAAGGTACTTGAACAGCGTCGGGGAGCCCTTGAACCCGGAGGCCGTCGTCTGGGCCGTCGAGGTCTTCGGCAAGCCTTTCCATGATAACTGGTGGCAGACGGAGACCGGGGCAATCCTCATCGCCAACTATCCCGGCATGGACGTACGCCCCGGTTCCATGGGCCGGCCGATCCCCGGCATCGACGTTGGGATCCTGGATGACAACTACGACGAGGTCCCGCCCGGCGAGGACGGCAACCTGGCCGTCAGGCCGGGGTGGCCGGCAATGTTCCACGCCTACTGGAACAACGCGGAGATGTACAACTCCAAGTTCCGAAAGGGCTGGTACATAACTGGCGACCGGGCCAGTGTGGACAAGGACGGCTATTACTGGTTCGTGGGCCGTACCGACGACGTGATCAACACGGCCGGCCACCTGGTCGGACCCTTTGAGGTGGAGAGTGCCCTGATCGAGCACGAGGCCGTCGCCGAGGCGGGCGTTATCGGCAAGCCCGACCCAATCGCCATGGAGATCGTAAAGGCCTTCGTCGGCCTAAGAGAAGGCTACGAGCCATCGGACGAGCTGCGCAGAGAGCTGCTGGGCTTCGCCCGCCAGAAGCTGGCGGCCGGGGTGGCGCCGCGAGAGATCGAGTTCGTGGACTCACTACCCAAGACCCGTAGCGGCAAGATCATGCGCCGCCTGCTCAAGGCGCGAGAGCTGGGTCTGCCGGAAGGCGACACCAGCACTCTGGAGGAGGATTAGTCCGCTCCAGTTACGCCACCCGCCTGCCCTCTAAGGTTTTCCAGGGGTGTCCCCCGAACCCCCGCCAATCCCGACGCGTCGGGACTTGAAACCCTAACAGGCTGCTGAAAAACGGAGAGTGCAGAGGGGCCAAGCCCCTTGCCGGGAGTCTGAGGGTTTCCCTCAGATATAATCTTACATTCCCCTTCCTGGCTAGGAGGGGGATAGTCGGAAGGGTTTTTCAGCAGGCGCGTGCACCACGAGCCCTCGAGAAACTCATCCCGACAAGAGCACGAATTCCCGGTCGTGGAGAGCCTACCACCGCTGGACGTTCGATACGGGACGTAGCCTGAAGTGTTGGCAGCAGGATACCGAGTGTGTAATATGGGTCAATTCATCTGGGGCTCCGCGAAAGGAGGCGACCATGAAGGTTAGCTGGTTCCAACTGATGCCCTATCGGTTCCTGCCCGACGACTTCGAGGAGAAGCACACCAGCGTCTGGGTGGACGTGCCGAGCGAGCTGTTTGATCCGGTCAAGGGCCACCAGCTCTACAACGAGTTCCTCGACGAAACGGAATACGCCGACGACATGGGGTTCGACGGCGTGTGCATCAACGAGCATCACAGCAACGCCTACGGCCTGATGCCTTCGCCAAACATACCGGCCGCAATGCTGACGCGTCGCACTTCCAAGGCCGCGATCATCGTTCTCGGCGACAGCTTGGCACTGTACAACCCGCCGCTTCGGGTAGCCGAGGAGTTTGCCATGCTGGACGTGGCCAGCGGTGGCCGGCTGGTGGCAGGCTTTCCGGTGGGGACCTCCATGGACACGAACTTCGCTTACGGCCAGACCCCGGCTACGCTGCGTGAGAAGTACTACGAGGCCCATGACCTCGTGATCAAGGCCTGGACGGAGCCGAAACCGTTCGCCTTCAACGGAAAGTACAACCAACAGCGTTACGTGAACATCTGGCCCAGGCCGCTCCAACAGCCGCACCCGCCGGTGTGGATACCGGGCGGAGGCAGCGTCGAGACCTGGGACTGGGTCAGCCGCATGAACTACGTCTACTGCTACCTCAGCTACTTCGGATACAAGCGAGGGGCTCAGACGATGCGGCGCTACTGGGATCACGTCGCGGCGATAGGCGCGGACGACAATCCGTACCGGGCGGGATTCCTCCAGCTAGTCTGCGTCTCGGATTCCGATGAGAAGGTCGAGCAGGAGTACGCCGCTCACGTCGATTACTTCTTCAAGAAGTGTTTGCACGTGGACCCCGGCTTCGCCGACGCCCCCGGCTACACCACCGTCAAGACGGTGCAGAAGGGCACCGTGGCTCCCCCAGGCTCGCCGACCGGCACGGCGGGCAAGGGTCCGACGTGGAAAGACTATGTCGACGACGGCTACGTCATCGCCGGAAGCCCCAAGACCGTCGTCAAGGACCTTAGAAACGCTATCGAGCAGCTCAGGGTGGGTCAGCTCATGGTGCTTCTACAGATCGGCAGTATGCCTCCCGACCTTACGATGAAAAACACCAAGCTCTTCGCCGAGGAGGTTATGCCCTACGTCAAGGACATGTGGAGCGAGTACGAGGATCATTGGTGGCCGACCCCCCTCGAGACAGGAAAGCGCGTGTCGGTAAGTCCTCGGGGCTCCTCCTAGACGCGGCGTTCGTAAGTCGACAGGCAAATACTGCGAGGGCCAGCCGGATAGAGGCTGGCCCTCGCAGTTCGAGACGGGTTCGGAGGTAAGCTGAGATGGCTACGGCACAGACGGTTACGCGCGTTGAGGTCGGCCCGCTGAGCGCCGAAGTCCTGAAAGCGGGACATGGCGAGCCGCTGGTGTACCTGCACGGCGCTTTCGGATATAAGGGCTGGCATCCCTTTCTGGATCGACTCTCCGAGCGATTCACCGTCTATGCACCGCTTCATCCGGGCTTCGGAGAGCCGGACAGCGTCAAGCAGCTCGACGACATCCTGGACGTGGTCCTGTACCACTTCGACCTGCTCGATGCGCTGGGGCTCGATGCGCCTCACCTGGTAGGCCACTTCTTCGGGGCCATGATCGCGGCGGAGATGGCCGCAGTATGCCCCCACCGCATGAGTAGGATGGTGCTGGCTTCTCCTGCCGGGCTCTGGCTGGACGACCACCCGAGTATCGACTACTTCGTCGTGCTACCGGACAACCTGCGCTCGCTCCTGTTCCAGGACCCGGACTCGGACCTGGCCAAAGGCATCCTGCCGGATGTAGACACCGACGAGCAGCGCATGACGCGCAACGTGGAAAGGGGACTGTCGCTGTCGACGGTTGGGAAGTACCTGTGGCCCATCCCAGACAAGGGCTTGAAGAAACGGCTCGGCCGCATAAAGGTACCTACCCAGGTGGTTGTAGCCGAGAACGACCAGATAGTACCCCCGGCCTACGGTGACGAGATCGTGGCGCGGATACCCGGTGCCAAGCTCCAGGTAGTGCCCAATGCCAACCACCTCTTCATCCACGAGCAGCCCGACGACTTCGCCGGCATGGTGGCCGACTTCCTCGCCGGGTAGCGGAGATGGGCGCCGCGATCCCCGAGCCTGCTATCCAAGAGGTGAGCGAGCGGGTCTTCGCCTACGTTCAGCTCGACGGAAGCTGGGGGCTTAACAACGCCGGGTTCATTGTGGGGGACGACTCCGCGTTGGTCGTCGACACCTGCTTTACCGAGAGACGGACACGGGCGTACATCGAAGCCATCAAGCGGGTCACCAGCCTACCGCTGAGGACGCTGCTGAACACCCATCACCACGGAGACCACACGCACGGCAACTATCTCTTCCCCGAGGCCACAATAGTCGGCCATGAGCTCTGCCGCGCCGCCATCCTGGAAACGGGGCTGACGACGGTCCGCAATCCTCTGTTCCAGGAGGTCGACTGGGGTGAGCTGCGTCCCCGTCCACCGTCCGTTACGTTCGAGAATCGGCTTATTCTCCATGTCGGCGACCTGCGGGTAGAGGCTACCTTCGTCGGCCCGGCCCACACCACGAACGATATCGTGGTATGGATTCCCGAGCGTGGAGTGCTGTTCTCGGGCGACCTCGTCTTCCATGGAGGCACGCCCTTTGTGGCTATGGGCTCGGTAGCGGGGTCTCTGCGAGCCCTGGACGTGCTACGCGAGCTGGGAGCCGAGACGATCGTGCCGGGCCACGGGCCGGTCTGCGGCCCCGAGGTCATCGACGATCAGGTGGCCTACCTACACTTCGTTCAGCACCTGGGGCAAGAATCCTTCGACGCCGGCGTTTCGCCCCTCGAGGCGGCGCGAGGCGCCGACCTCGGGGCGTTCGCCGACTGGCACGACCGAGAGCGGATCGTCGGCAACCTGCACCGAGCCTATTCGGAGATTCGAGGTGAGCCCCTGGGCACCCAGCTCGACTTCGCCGCCATCGCCGCCCAGATGATCGAATACAACGGCGGCCCCGTTCGCTGCTTGGCCTAATGCTGTGAGACATACCTCAGTCGTCCCCCCCCCCCCCCCCCGCCGGCCCAGGAACGTCTCGAGGGTATTAATCGGCTCAGCCAAACCCCGCTGGGTCGGAGGAAAACCACAGCGGATGTTGCAGCACTCGACACGAGCATGGGGTAGCAGACATGCATAAGGTCACAGGGACTATAGCTGTAGTCAATTTTTACTTGTTGCTGGGGTTGGCCTGCGGCTCGTCCGCTCCGCAATCACTACCACCAGCTCCAACTTCGACCCCCGAAGCGTATTTGACGAGCGCAGAGCAAGTTCCGTGAGCGGAACCGAGGAGGTCGCAGAGCCGGCCAAGCGTCGGTTCTACAAGAGACCTAAGTTCTGGATTGCTGTTGGAGCGCTGTTGGTTCTCCTAATCATCTTGGTTAGTCTTACCGCCGACAATGGTCGTGCCATCGACGCTCAGACAGACATACTAGTCGCCGCGTATCCACGGTTGGCTGATGATTGGGAAGCACTTAAGCCAATGCTGAGGCAACTCGGTCGTTCGTTCGCGTACACGGAGAATGAGGCCCAGAAAGTATTCAATGTTGTCGGGACCATAAGTGAAGGCAGGACCACGATTTCTTCCGAAGACTTGGAAACAGTTTTTGCACTTGCCCGCATCTATGAGGCCGACCTCGAAACTGCTGCCGAGGCGTATGGAATGTGCTTGAGAGGCAAGATCTCTGGGATGGAGGCTCTCGGCGTTCCATCTCCGACCATCCTGTCTCTTTGCCTTTCACGTTGAACGGATACGCCCTCGGACGCCTGGACCATTGTGGCTGGCCCGCCAGTTCGCCCGCGCCGCTATTCCCGGGGCACGATGGGCAGCGTGACCCTGGACGGGTACTCCGAGGTGTGGAGAATCGTCTGTAACGCCGAGACGAAGGCGCCGTCGCTGCCGATCGGCTCCCCGGTGTTGGTATTCCGGTCGAAGCGAGGGAAGTTACTGCTGGAGATCTCGAGCCTGATCTGGTGGCCCTTCTTGAAGACGTTGCTGGTGGCCCACAGATCGATCGTGTACTCGTAGACGTCCCCCGGCTGCACGAGGCTGGCCGGCTGCCTTGGGCTCCGATACCTGGCCCTGATTATGCCGTCCACGAGGTTTCGGGCGTAGCCATTGGGCTCCACGTCGACGAGCTTGGCCGTGAAGTCGGTGTCGCGGGCGGAGGTCGATGCGTAGAGCGTAACGGTGACGGGCCCGGTGGCCTCTGTATCCTGCTCCAGCGGTGGTGTGCTGTAAACCAGGACGTCAGACCTTGCCTCGGTGGGCCTCTGGTCGAAGACCCCAGGGGCCATGAAGGCGGCGTCGCAGCACAGTGCACCGCCGTGAGTAGGCACCGGGTCGATTGGGTTGTACACGTAGACGTCCGGTGGCTCGCTGCCCGCCTGGTCGGTGCTGAGCCGGCCGTCGCCGTTCAGGCTGTTGGCCTTTCCCTGGCTGTGCAGGTAGTAGTCGACGTTCTTGGCGCGGCTCAACGGCCACTCGTCCTCGAACCGCCACACGTTGTCGCCCATCACGAATATGCGCACCGGCTTCTCGTCGGCGACTCCGTTGTCCTCGCCCTTGAGCCAGTAGTCGTAGTAGCGCAGGGTGGCGCCTTGGATATCGAAGGCCAGCGCCGCCGCCTTCGTGCCGAAGTTGTACTCGCCTGAAACGTTCAACGGGTTGCCGGAGTGGACCCACGGGCCGAGGATGAGCCGCTGCCCCTTCCGGGCCTCCTCAGTCGCGCCAAGCTCGCGCATCCGAGTGTAGTTGCGTATGGTGCCGCCGAGGAAGATGTCGTACCAGCCCCCCGAGTTCAGAGAAGGGACCGTTATCTCCGAGTGAGCCTCCTCGATGCTGACCTTCTTCCAGTAGTCGTCGTACTCGGGGTGGCTCAGCCAGTCGTAGTAGTAGGGCGCAAGGTCTCCCTTGAGGTCCGGTAGCTCCAGCATGGGCTGCTGGGAGAACCCGGTCGTCAGGTCGTCCTTGGCGGAGATTACGTCGTCGAGTCGGCCCGCCGGGATGTGCAGTCGCTTGGATAGGTTTTCCCAGTTGGCGGCCGTCAGCGATCCCATGGTCCACGACAGGTTGAAGCCCAGCTCGAAGGCTCCGCCCTGCCACGCCCAGCCTTCATGATAGTCGGATGCCGTCACTCCAGGCGCGATGGCGGCAAGAGACGGTGGCTTGGACTTGGCGGCCAGCCACTGTGTTGCCCCGACGTATGAGATCCCGTACATGCCGACCTTGCCGGTGCACCAGGGCTGGCTCGCCACCCACTCCACGGAGTCGTAGCCGTCGTCGATCTCGTTGACGAAGGTGTAAAACTCGCCGTCCGACGTGTAGCGCCCCCGGACGTCCTGGATCACTACTGCGTAGCCTCGACTCGCGGCCGGCAGCGCGTCTACGAAGCCGGTTGTGGTCATGGCGGCAGTCTTGTCATAGGGCGTGCGCTGTAGCAGGGCGGGGAACTTATCGGTGGTGTCCGGGCGGTATACGTCGACGTAGGTGATGGTGCCATCCCTGAGCATCAGCGGGATGTTGGGCTCGTACTTAACCGGATACGGTCCAGCCATTTGCCAGCCTCCAGGCCTAAGGTCGTGAAACGCCCCCCTTTCGGAGCAGGGTGACTTTAGCACAGCGAAACTAGCCAATCAACCCTGCGCTCAGCTGGGCCGGATCTCCCTTGACCGCCGCCTTGGCCTGGTTCCGGTGCTCTGCTACAATCGCGCCGATGACACTCAGCGAAAGCGTTTTGCAATGCCGACGGTAGAGGAACTCAAGGCCAAGGCGACGGGGGCGATCGACGTTCGAGGCGAAGACGCGATTCGCATCGCCAAGACCATCCTCGACAACCCGGAGCCCGGGTTCAAAGAGGTGAAGACCTGCCGCTTGGTAGCCCGGCAGTTCGACGAGATGGGTGTTCCCTACGAGGACGGAATCGCGATCACCGGGCTCAAGGGGATTCTCGACACGGGCAACCCGGGACCGACCGTGGCGGTCATCGGTGAGCTTGATTCCCTCAAGGTGCTGGGTCATCCGAACACAGACCCGGAGACGGGGGCAGCCCACGCCTGCGGGCACCACTGCCAGATCGCTATGATGCTCGCCGTGGGGTGGGGGCTGCAAGACTCCGGCGTCATTGAGCACATGGCGGGGCGGGTCGCGCTCATAGCCGTCCCAGCCGAGGAGTACATCGAGATCGAGTACCGGGACGACCTGAGGCGAGCGGGCGTGATCGAGTTCCTCGGTGGTAAGCCTGAGTTCATCCGCCTTGGCGCATTCGATGACGTAGACATGGCGATGATGACCCATACGTCCAGCGGAATAGACGAGGGGAAGATAGCCTACGGAGGGACCAACAACGGCATCGTAGCCAAGCGGATAGGCTTCACTGGGAAGGCGGCCCACGCAGGAGGCGCCCCCCACGCCGGCGTAAACGCCCTCAACGCCGCGATGATCGCGATGTCCGCCATCCACGCCCAGCGCGAGACGTATCGGGATGAAGACACGATTCGAATTCATCCGATCATCACCCAGGGCGGCGTAGCCGTAAGCTCGGTGCCGGCCGACGTTCGCATGGAGACCTACGTCCGTGGAAAGACCGTCGAGGCCTTTCTCTCGGCGAGTGAAAAGGTGGACCGAGCCCTCAGGGCAGGTGCGATGGCCGTAGGCGGGGGCGTGAACATAACGACCCTGCCCGGTTACCTTCCCATCAAGAACGACGACACCATGCTGGAGCTGTACGCAGCGAACGCTGCGACCCTGGTGGGCGAGGAGAACCTGACGAGGTTGGTGCATCGTACTGGGTCCACCGACATGGGAGACCTATCGCAGCTCATGCCGGTTATACATCCCTACACGGTGGCGGCGAGAGGCGTCGGCCACGGCAGCGACTATGTCATCGAGGACTACGATCTTGGGGTCGTTACCCCGGCGAAGGCGATGGCCGCCACGGTGATCGACCTCCTGGCCAAAGGCGCGAGGAGGGCCAACGAGGTCAAGGCCAGGTACAGAGCGCCCATGACGAAACAGCAGTACCTCGACCTTATGCGTGGCATGTTCAAGGAAGAGACGTACACCGAGTGATGCACCGCGGGAGTCATCAATGCCAAGCGTCCGGGAGCTGAAGGCGGCGGCCCAGTCCGCCATCGACGGGCGGCGGGACTGGCTGATAGACGTGGCTCGGACCGTCCTAGTCAATCCCGAGCCGGGTTTCATGGAGGTCAAGACCTCCCGGCTGGTGAGCGAGCGATTGCAGGAGCTAGGAGTCGCCCACGAGTCGGGGATCGCGTTAACGGGGATCAAGGGCGTGCTGACGGGCGGGCGGCCGGGACCGGCCGTAGCCGTCATCGGAGAGCTCGACTCCATCCGAGTCGCCGATCATCCCCACGCCGATCCCGATACGGCAGCCGCCCACGCCTGCGGCCACCACTGCCAGGTGGCGATGATGCTGGGTGTCGCCGTGGGCCTCGGCATGACTGGCGTCATGGATGGCCTGGCGGGGAGAGTGGCCCTGATGGCGCTTCCCGCCGAGGAGTTCATCGACGTCGAGTACCGATGGGGCCTGCACCAGGAGGGCAAGCTGGGGCTGATGTCGGGAAAGCAGGAGTTCATCCGCCTCGGCGCCTTCGACGACGTCGACATGGCGATGATGGTCCACACCTCGTCCTCGCCCGACGACCACAAGTTCGCACTGGGCGGGACCAGCAACGGCCACGTCGTCAAGTACGTCAACTTCATTGGCAAGGCCGCTCATGCCGGCGGGTCGCCCGACCAGGGGATCAACGCCCTTCAGGCGGCAACCGTCGCTCTCAACGCGCTGAACGCTCAGAGAGAGACCCTGCGCAACGAGGATACGGTGCGGCTCCATGGGATCATGACCAGAGGCGGCACCGCGACCAATTCCGTCCCGGCCGACGTGCGCTACGAGGGTCGGGTGCGCGGCCGGACCCCGGAGGCGATCGCCGACGCTAACATGAAGATGGATCGTTGCCTAAGGGCGGGCGCCCTCGCCATAGGTGCTCAGGTACGGATCATCACCATACCCGGCTATATGCCCGTTGTTAACGACGATGTGATGATGGACCTGTTCAAGGGCAACGCGTCGAAGCTGGTGGGCAAGTCCAACGTCGTGGTTCACCCCCCCGATGGCAATCGAGGGGGGTCCACTGACATGGGAGACCTTAGCCAGATAATGCCGGTTATACACCCGTACACAGGTGCGGCGTCGGGCACCGGCCACGGGAATGACTACCTAATCCAGGACTACGACCAGGGTGTCATCAACCCGGCCAAGGCCATGGCCATGACCGTAATCGATCTGCTTTCGAGTGGCGCCGAGTGGGCTAACGAGGTTCTGAGCAAGAGCCAGCCCCGCACCACAAAGGACCAGTACCTCGCCGAGCAGCAGGGCCGGCTAACCGAAGAGCTGTACGAGGGGAAGTAAGGGGTCAGTGCCAGCCCCTATATCCCACCCACCCGCTCTGTGAGGTCTTTCTAGGGGACTTCCCCAGACTCCCCTCGGGACCCCCTACTAATGCGCAGGGTGCGGGTACTGAACCGGAACAGCGGTTGGCGCTAGCCAATAGGCCCTTTGCCGAGCTCGGTGCGAGGCATGGCATCCCATTCGTTCGTTCGTGGTGACGAGTGTAACGCAATTATACCTTTTCGGTTCACGCTAAAACGGCAGATAGTACAGCTTTAAGCCCACGAGCCGGCGCATCGACTCGTAGTGGGGTCGAGTCCCCTCAAGTGCACCATTGGGAACAATACGCACAACTCCGCGGACCTTTGAGTTGAGCCTCGAGATAGCAACTTAGCTGGGGTCTATGCCCACGTCGTTGCTCGATGTCCGCGATGCCGGTAGTTCACTAGTCTTTACGTCGTTCGGACCGATGTCATCGCAGGGCAGCGCAGTCCGCAGCGCGCGATGTTCCGCACGCTCCGCATAGTATTATGTATCAATCGTCGGGGTGTAGCGCAGTTCGTAGCGCGCCACGTTCGGGACGTGGAGACCGCTGGTACGAGTCCAGTCACCCCAACCACCCTTTCCTGCTGTTTCACTCGATAAAGCAATCGCATACATCGTATGTCACCCATCACCGTCGATGCTCCACCGAGACGCGTCCATAGTAATCCATACTTGATGGGAGCGGCTGGCGACAAGACGCCGCCAGATCTGGACGGGGAGACGGGGGAGGGAGCCTGTCTCAAAAAGGCGGCGAGACGAGCAAGCGGAGTAGAATCAGGGGAGGCCAATCTGAGGAGCTGCCCGATGCCGATTCGCCCGCTGAATCGAGACCAGAGCTGGTTATTCCCACCCACCCTCGACGAACTGTTGCCAGATGACCACCCTGCCCGTTTTGTGGCTGAGTTTGTGGACGGTCTGGACCAGGCCGACTGGGCTGAGATGGGAGTCGAGCTAGACGGGGACCCACTGGGAGCACCAGCCTACCACGCTCGTGCTCTCTTGAGCGTGTGGCTCTACGGGTTCATGACCGGAGTGCGCTCCTCCCGCAAGTTGGAGGCTGCCTGCCGAGACCAGATACCCTACCTATGGCTCACGGGCTGGCAACACCCCGATCACAATACCCTGTGGCGGTTTTACCAGGCGCATCGGGGAGCGATGCGGACGCTGATGAAATGCACGGTAGGGACAGCTATGGAGATGGGGTTGGTCGATCTGGCAGTGCAGGCGGTGGATGGCACCAAGATCCAGGGGAATGCATCGAGGGAGCGCACCTACGACGCGGTCGGCTTACAAAAGCTGCTGGACCGGACAGAGGCGGCGATTGCTGAGTTGGAGGCACAGAATGAAGGAGGAGACGATCCTCCACCACCACGACTGCCTGAAAAGCTTAGGCAGGCACAAGGGCTGCGAACTCAGGTCCGCGGAGCTATGGAGAAGATCGCAAACGATGAGGGAACGGTGCGGGTGAACCTGACTGATGGAGATGCCCACCTCGTGAAGGGACGTCATGGGATAGTCGCCGGATACAATGCCCAGACCGTAGTGTCGCCCTTGAACCCAGCGCTGGGAAACGGGATGTTGATCACGGCGGCTGACGTGATCAACAAGGCGAGTGACTCCGCCCATCTCGTGCCCATGCTGGAGATGTCGGAGGAAATGACGGGAGCGCGAGTCCCAATCACTCTGGCGGACGGAGGCTACCATACGGCGGCAAATCTCAGAGCCGGCGAGCAGCGAGGCGACGTGTTGGTAATGGCCGAGCGCTACCACCCAGGTGTACAGGGACCCTACTTCAAGGACCGGTTCGTCTACGATGCGGCGACGGACAGCTACCAATGTCCTCAGGGTCAGAGGCTGCCGTTTCGAGGGATGCGAAAGGTAAACGGCAAGATCCGAGGGCCATTTCGTGTCTACCGGGCCTCAAGAACTGTGTGCCGTGCCTGCCCGGCGTACGGGGTCTGTACCAAAGATGCACACACAGGTCGTGCTCTATGGATTGGGCCTGCCGACGCGTTGATCCGCGAGCACCGTCAGTGGATGGCCACGGGTGAGACTCGGGCCATGTACACTCAGCGCAAGCAGCTGAACGAGCCGGTCTTTGGCATCATCAAAGAGCAGATGGGAGCACGGCGCTTCCTGCTGCGGGGCTTGGCTAACGTCAGGGCCGAGTTCGTGGTGCTGGCGACGGCCTTCAACCTGCGAACACTGTGGCGGGCGTGGGCTTGTAAAAGAACGCCGCGGAGAACTCCAAGCTCACCCTTCACAATGGCCGCGGTGCTTTCTTGATAAGCGTCACCAGGCTGTTGATCTCCTCGCCAATTTGGAATCCGCTGCGCTCCACAACGGTCTAACCGCCGACCGACACCTCTACAACGCCTTTTTGAGACAGGCTCTAGGGTCGAACTACACCACAAACACGGATCGGCGGTGTTGCTGGCTGCGTAGCTCTAAGGACGCTATTTATCCGATATCTCCCATGTCAAGCTGCAAAGGCGAGAACCCGCCTCAGCCTGAGGGCGAAGGCCCGCCCTCTTTCGCGCCGAGCACGGCGAGAACCGCCCAGCCGTCCTCCTGGGTGAGTGTGACGCCGACCTCGTCCCCTGGCGGGGTGAACTTTACTGCGTTGTCCAACAGGTTCTCGAGCGCCTGCCTCAGCTGGTCCTCGTTGCCGCGGACGACCGGACTCTCCGCCAGCTTCGTAGGTGCCGACCCTGGTAACTTAATCGCCCGCGGCCAATTTCGGAAAATCGAAAGCCCCAAAAATGTTAAGGGAAATACTGCCATCTTCAGCCTGGCTAAAACTAAAGGGTTGGAGCAGGAAATCCGCACCGCTGATGGCAACATAGCTACCATCTGGTGCGGCAAGCAACTCAACGGTATCCACCGTGCCGCGTGAAACACGGAGGCTTTCACCACGAAGTTCGACCACCCAGGGTGAACCAATGGACTCGTAACTTCCGAGAAAAGGCGCGATTACTTCAGGATCAACAGGCTGAAGTTGACCGAACAACCCGCCCAGCCCAGCGATTCCCTCGTAGTCAGCCTGCGCAAATTCCTCGATAAGTGGATCGAGGCCAAGAGCCAGCTCGATCAGGCGGTAATGCACGTCGCGAACTAATGCTGTCCCGACATCTGCATTACTGAGAACCACAATGCCTATATCCGCATCTGGGATGAACCCCATCCTTGAGGTAAAGCCACCGAGATTCCCATCATGGGTCATCAATTCAACACCCTGGTAGGAAACGATATTCCAGCCCATGCCGTAGCTCGCACTCTCCAAAAAGACATCGGGAGCGGGATTTTTTTCAATTTGTGGAGTCCAAGTTTCCATCAGGCTTTCTGGCGAAGCAATTTGTGTTCCATCGGGTGTCGCGCCGTTCCCTAACAACGTGATGAGATAACGTCCCATATCGAGCGCATTCGCACGGACACCACCGACAGGATTAAGGGCTTGCATATCCCAGTAGTTGGTTGGCGTGAAGGTAAAACCAGTCTCGCCAATTGATCCATTTATACTTGCAAAATGAGGGGTTGCAAAGTTCCCGCTGGCCTGGGCTGTTTCAATCGAAAAGGTTGCGCTTTCCATACCAATCGGGTCAAAGACACGACTTTGCATGAGTTCACCATACACATCAACGAGGTTGTTTCCATATTCTGCGCCAGAAGCGACTGCTGCCATATACGCTCCCAATGCATTTATCTGGTTCTCATATTCATAGCTTTCGCCGGGTGGTGTCTGCACGGGAATATCAGCCAAGAATTCAATAGCGGTTTCTGGTTCCACGCCTGTACCAAACAAGAACACATCGACGATACCCGACACCCCAGATGTATGATTCAATCCCTGACGCAGGGTGATCTGCTGAGATGCACCTTCATCTGCGAGGCGAAATTCGGGGATGAATTCCACTATGGGAGTGTCCCAACTGATGGTTTCTTCATCTACTAACGAAGCTAGCATAGTTGATGTCAACGCCTTGTTTAGCGAAGCAATACTGAAGATTGTTTCCGGCGTAACCGGATCATCGCCACCGATTTCTCTTATACCAAAGCCTTCAGCGTAAACGACCTCGCCACCTTGAACGATGACAACGGCTGTCCCGGGGACGTTATAAAACTCACGGGTAGCTTCTACGTAGGCGCCAAAGTCTGTGAGAATTTGATCAGTAAGCGGTTGTGGCTCCTGCTTCACTTCAACCGTTGGCAAGTCTGCGGCTGCAGGCGCAGCTGGAGCAGAGCGGGCAGGCGCAGCGGGAGCAGGCGCTGGGACGACCTGCTCCGGCGCGAGCGTAGTGAGGACGGCGGTTTCGGGGCTGGCTTCATCGCGCCCGCACGCTGCCGCTATCACGAGCGGCGCCACCATTACGAGACTCGCTATGACTGTCTGTGGCTTTCTCATCATTCCCTCCTCAGGTAATTTATACGGCTTCGGATCATGCCGGTTACTTTGGCTTCCTCCGTGATCCGTGTGGGATCAACAATACCGCCCAGCATCATTGCCGGCGTCTCCCTGTGGGGGGAAATTGCCGTCCACTTTGGAGGGACAAAGGTTGCGGCGAAGTACCTCTCCAGAGGTACACGGTATGGGGAACGACTTCGACGCCACTCGTGTGAGGGCTCGAGGTCGGGGGGGGGGGGGTGGCTCTTCGAATGACCGGATATGGTCCGTTTTTTGAGCCCCGGTGTAATCGGCCTTTCAGGCCCTCTTGGGCTCGACCATGCCTGCCTCGTAGGGGGGATGACCGCCTGCGTGCGGTCGCGGAGGTCGAGCTTCGTGTAGGTGCGTTTCACGTGCGTCTTGACAGTTGGGGGTGACGTGCCGGATCGACCAAAGGTCGTTGACAGGGTCGTATTTAGGGGTCGTCGAGGGAAGCGAGGCTAGGGTCCGAAAATCGGAGGGAGAAGCGCCGCCCTGGTGGTGACAGCGGGCCGGCTCGCCGGGGAATGCCCTAGCCCGGGATTCCCGATATGAACCGGCCCTTCGGTCGGGGCGGCGGGTTTGACTCCCTCTCGCTCCCACCACCTGTAACACGGGCTTACCGAGCCCCTGGGTACATGGCACGTGGGGACCCTAGTCGGCCGCCGCGGCGGGCGCAACCTTGTGCTCTCCCTCCGCCGAGATCCTGGGCAGCCACCGGAGCCATGACGGTAGCCACCAGTTCCAGTCGCCCAGCAGTTTCATGCTGGCGGGCAGCAGGATAGCTCGGATTATCGTAGCGTCGATGAGAATCGCCGCCCCCAGCCCGACCCCGATCTGTCGGAAGAACATCACTCTTGATGTCGCGAATGCGCCGAAGACTAGCACCATGACGATCGCAGCACTCGTGATGAGGGCAGCTGTCGACTTGATGCCCAACGACACGGATTCATCGTTGCTACTTCCGGCGTCGTAGGCCTCCTTGACGCGACTGAGAAGGAGCATGTGGTAGTCCATAGACAGACCGAAGAGCACAGCGAAGAGGAACAGAGGCATGAAGATCTCAATTGTCCCGGCTGACTCGAAGTTCAGCAGCCCCTCTCCCACGCCCTCCTGGAAGACGAGGACCAACACTCCCATCGCCGCGCCAACGGAGAGCAGGTTCAAGATGATGGCCTTGATTGGGATAGCGATGGAACGGAACATCACGAGGAGCAGCACGAAAGCCAGAATCAATACAAAGCCAAAGACGATGGGCGCCTTGTCTTTCGTATTAGCCTTTGCATCGAATGTTCCGGCTGGCCCCCCGGCCACGTAGACGTCAACGCCAGCTCCCGCGAATGCCGCAGGAGCGAGCTCACGCAGACTTAGAACAGCCGCATTGGCCTTTGACGTGTCTTCACTGTCCGTCACGGGAACCGAAATTCCGAGCAGATCACCCTGATTGTTGACGATCGTCTCTATAGGCTCACCAAACTGATCATCCTGCTGAACAGCCGCGATGAGGTTCGCCGTCGACGCCTGAATTGCAGGCGTGTCTACCGTGCTACCCTCTCCCGGATCAACAATCGCTACTAGGCCACCGACCTCGCCGAGAATGAAGTGTTCATCCATGAGGCCGACGCCACGACCGAGGAGTCCGATCTTCCCTCCGTCTTCTTTAGCACCGTCCCAGTCGAAGACTTTGGTGATCGGCGTGTCACCTATGTTCAACGAAAGGAGTGGTACTGACAGAGCAATCAGCGCGACCAGGGTCACTGCGGCATATACCAGCGGGCGGGCCAGGACCGCGTCGGTGATGGCCCCCCAGATGCCTCCGCCGGTGGAAGGCCTTCCGAGGCCTGGAATCCGTAGCCAGTTCAACCGGTGGTCAAGCAACGAGATTATTGCTGGAAGGAGAGTGAGGGAAGCGATCACAGCCAGGACAACGACGATCATCGCACCCAAGCCCAGACCATAGAACAGGGGGTCACCCGTCAGCAGCATGCCTGCTAGCGACACGAACACCGTTATACCAGCGTAGAAAACTGCCCGGCCGGTGGTATCGGATGAGACCTGGATCGCCTCGATCTTGTCTCGGCCGGCGGCCCGCTCCTCTCGGAATCGATTAATGATGAACAGGCTGTAGTCGATACCGACGGCTAGGCCCATGAGGATAATCATCTCGAAGAAGTTGAAGTTCAATGGTTTTGCCTGGCTTGCGATCGTGGCCAAGCCAACGGCAGTGAAGATCGAAACAATCGCCATGACGAGTGGAATCAGAGCAGCCACCACTGTGCCGAACGCCAGAGTCAAGATGATCAGAGCACCGACAAGGGTGATGACAAGAATCTTCTGGAAGTCCTCGCCGACTACTTCTTCCGAAGCGGCGTTGAGCGACGCCCCGCCGAAAACCCCAAGCTCGAATCCATTGGCTGCCGCTGAAGTCTCAGCTTCAAGAACGGCTTCCATCAGCCCCTCTGCGACGTCGATCAACTCGTCCTGTTCCGCTTTCTCAAGCTCCACGCGGACAATGACAACGTTTCTGTCGCCGGAAACAAGGTGAGTAGCTCCGGAATCGTAATAGCTCTCCACATCTGCAACGCCATCAAGGCCCCTGGATTTCTGGACCAGTGGCTCAACGGTCGACCGAAAGGCCGGATCATCGACGTCTAGACCGGGGTTCTTGATGATCACGGAGTCGAAGGACGGCATCTGCTCGAACCGATCCTCGATCAGCTGATGGCCTTTTCGGGATTCCCCTGTTCCAAACACGTCGCTCGTCTCAACGCCAACCGAGCCGGACAGCAGGAACGAAATGACAAGCAGACCTATGGCACCGAGTACAACGATCCATCGGTGACGCGCGCTCCACCCGGCGACGCGCCCGGTGAACGACACAGCGGACGCGTCTCCGGCACGCTGGTCGGCTCCAACCCTCACGCCTCCAGAAGTCCTGTTCGCGTATCTCCTCATTGCTTCAAACATTGTTGGCCTCCTCCTGGATCGGTTCGGGACCAACAGTACCGCCAAGCATCATTGCTGGCGTCTCCCTGTGGGGGGAAATTGCCCTCCAATCTGGAGGGACAAAGGTTGCTGCGAAGTACCTCTTCAGAGGTACAGGTATGGAGAACGACTTCGACGCTACTCGTGTGAGAGCCCGACGTAGCGGAAGGTGTGGCTCTTCGAATGACCGGATATGGTCCGTTTCCTGAGCCTCGATGTAGTCAAGGACTCAGAGGACATCCAGGCTCAGGACCTCTTGGGCTCGACCATGCCTGCCTCGTAGGCGAAGATGACCGCCTGCGTGCGGTCGCGGAGGTCGAGCTTCGTGTAGATGCGTTTCACGTGCGTCTTGACGGTGCCCTCGCTCATGAAGAGCTGCTCGGAACACTCGCCATTAGACAGTCCCTGGGCAACGAGGGTGAGCACCTCTCGTTCCCGCCGGCTGAGGAGCTGCAGGGCCTTCGCCTCAGGCTTACCGGGCTCCGGGGAGCGGGCGAACTGGTCGATTAGCCGGCGGGTCACCGAAGGCGCCAGGAGCGCGTCGCCGTCTGCGATCACCCTGATTCCTTCGACCAGGGTCGCCGCCGGGGTCCGCTTGAGCAAGAAGCCGCTGGCGCCTGCGCGCAAAGCCTGATAGACGTACTCATCCTCGTCGAACGTGGTGAGGATCAGGACCCGGCTACTGGGCGTTTTCTCGGCTTCGGCGATCTGCCTCGTTGCTTCCAGCCCGTCCATACCGGGCATGCGAATGTCCATCAGTATGACTTCGGGCTGGAGCGACTGGGCCATCTCAACCGCCTCGGTCCCACTCGATGCCTCGCCAAGCACTTCGAAGTCGTCCTCAGCCTCGAGGATCACGCGGAACCCGGTACGCACGAGTTCCTCGTCGTCGACGATGAGGATCTTAATGCTCACCAGCGGCTCTCCTCGAGCGGCAGACTGGCGTGCACGCGGAAGCCACCCTCTGCGGCAGGACCCACGTTCAGCTCGCCTCCAAACAGGGAGACCCTTTCCCTCATCCCGATCAGTCCCCGGCCTCCACCTGCGTTGTGTCCGTCGTCGCCTGAACCCTGTCCATCATCAACGATGTCCAGCTCCAGCTTGTCGGCGAGGTAGGATATGGCTACCCGCGCCCGGGCGGGGCCGGCGTGCTTTAGGGCGTTGGTGAGGGCCTCCTGCACAATCCGGTATGCGGAGAGGTCGAGGCTCGTCGGGAGCCTGTGCGGCTTCCCCGCCACGTTTACCTCCACCGGCAAGCCCGCGTCGGTGAACTGCTCGGCAAGCCTATCGACCTGCCCCAGCCCTGGCTGAGGACCGTATGGTGCCGCCTCGGCCTCCGGCGGCCGGAGAATCCCCAGCATGCGCTCCATGTCTGACAGTGACTCCCTTGCGGTCGTCTCGATGGAGTTCAGGGATTCAAGCGCCTGGTTCGGTCTAGACTTGAACACCGTTCGTGCGGCACCTGCCTGGACGACGATGAGGTTGAGCGTATGCCCAATAATGTCGTGGAGATCGCGGGCGATGCGGGCACGCTCGTCCTGAACAGCCTCTCGGGCAAGGCGGTCTTGCTCGGCTCCCAGCTCTGCAAGCACCTGCTCGGTCGACTCGAGCCGGATCCGTCGCGTACGGAGCAGGTTGCCGATGATCCAGAGTCCGCCGAAAAGCAGCATCTCAAATATGACGTTGCCTACTTGTTCGCCTGCTTTTTCAAGCTCCCTGAATATGCCGAATGAGACGAAGATGCTGAGGGAGACCAGCAAGAGCACGAAAAGAGACTGGCGACCCCCACCCCCGGGTGATTGCCACGAAGGTTGAAAGGACGGCCGCGAACCGGATGATCCAGATCACGTCATGGTTGAGGCCGGTGTGCGCCGTGAATGACGCCAGGATCACGACCAGCGCGATCATCGGGTAGCGGAATGCGATCGCGAGTGGGAGCGTCTGTCCGAGCACCAATAGGATGCCGACCGTGCCCTCTTTCTTATAGACGCTGCCGGGCTCTGGTGGGTCCACAGCGTTGGCGATGCCGAAGGCTACAAATGCAGCTGTAGCGACTAGCAGCGCAGCGAGTCTGTACTGCCGGGCTTTCGCGGGGTCTGCGTAGCTATGTCTGACGCGCTCGAGCATGCCGACAGTTTATCGAGCGCCAGCGCGCCCAGCCTGCCGTGCACGTTGGTGATAAGCCGGTTGACGGTGGCGACGCTGATGACGGGTTGACCGGCAATTTCCTGGTTGGTCATTCCGACAGAAAACAGTCGGAGAATTGACCGGTCTCGCGCGCGGTACCAGACTGGGACGCCACTTCGGGATATGAAGCCTGGCCCCAAGCAGCGGGCTTGCAGCGAGCGCATATCCTGCCGAGTCAACCACGGCCGAATTATACGCCAAGGCCGCTCACCAAGTGTCAGGAAAGAGAATGGAACCCACCGGCGGCTTCAGGTTGCGGGGAAATTGGCCATCACGGATCTGCCGACCAGCCAGAACACTGTACTGCGGCTGCCCTAATTCAGCGCCTCCATTTCTATACATGCCTTCAAAGGGACCAGCGGATCGCCGGTCCGAGTCGCTCCAATTTCCCATTCCCAGCGGGTTGCAGGCGCTTGCCCGAGCCTTCTCGCTCTGTGTCCTTTGAAAGGGCCCTTTCCTTCAGTACCTTAGTTCCGTACAGGACAGCGTTGGCCGGATAGAACAAGCCTTGACGAAGCTCGGCCAGGCCCAGTTGCTGTCAGGGCTGTTGAACTAACTGTCCGCCGATGGGCCCGTCTGGTCAACCGACGCTGCTACACGATAGGAGCGTCAGGACTATAATCTAGGACTATGCCTCACATGACCATCTCCGCCCATCGAAATCCATTGCTGGTGCCACTCACTATTCGGACTGGCTGTGTTGGGTGTGGTTCTCACCACCTGCTATCGACATTCTTGAGCCGGCACCAAATACTGATGTCGAGTACGGGAAACCGTACCGAGTCGACGCACTACTAAAGATGGCTCGCTTTTACCCCCAGCCTGAGGCTATCGGGTTGGGCACAGGTGGCAACCTTGTGTTGCCCATAACAATTCGTCCCAATGAAGTCATGGGACTTTTTGACGTTCACATACTCTTCTCCAGTGGGAATTCGTGGGGTCGGACTCATCGTGTTATCAAAGGTGGGTTGGTACCTGTACCCTGCTCCCAGGAACAGGGGAGTGGGTAGCGAGAGCCCTCTCGAAAGCCAGAAAAGGAGGACCAGTAATTAGGACAGAGCAGATCCACGGAAGTGCACATCATCGGATGCTGCCGCTCATTGTAACGCGGCTAGACTGTTCAGCTGTGGTCGCTGAGTGCTTTGGGAGGTCTCGAGAACGTGAGCAAGAAACTACCGGCCGACACCGGAGTTGACGTAAACAAGGAAGATCAAGCCGTCAGGATTATGGAAATAGCATGGCGAAATATTCAGCACAACGAGGGGCTTCGCAACATCTTGCTCACCATTTACTTAACCGTAGCCGGCGGCTTCTTCTTAGTTCTCCGTTTGGTCACTGATGCCCACTCGGCGATTATGTCGAAACTACTCGGGCTAACTGGTGACGGGCCACGAATCGAGGAACGCGGTGAGAGCCGGGTGACGGTACAGCTTGAAGTCGCAGTAACTCACCTAGAGGCTTTCGAAGCCGAGAAGCATGCCGTCGAGCCGATCCGTCAGGCGGTACCATCAGGTGCTGGACCAACTATCACTTGGAGAGAGACTGGATCCCGCTGAGGGTGCCTATGGGTCGATTGCCGAAGCGGTCGATGAAATTGAAGGCCTTGTCGACGATCTCCTACTTCGCGGCAGGCCAGAAGGACAATGTGCCCTGTGCACTCAGCGTGTCGGCCCGATGTTCAGAATCTAGCCAGTTCCCACTTTTTAGATACGGCGAGATGAACCTCAACTGGGCGAAAAACATCTCTGCTGCTGGAATGACCGGTGCAGGGCTTCACGTAGGGGTGGCACAGTTGGGAAACGATACCCCCGATGCCTTGCAACGATTGCACAACAGCCTTGTAAGAGCTGCAAGGGTCTTGTTCAAAGCGCCGACGTCGGTTGGACTACTTCTTCTACCCCAGTCCTGGGCTACTGTAACCCTACCGTGCCCTTCGACGTGTTCCCTGAGCTGACGAAGCGCCATTGATGGGCTTCCCACTGGGTGTACTCGATATCGAGCTTCTCGGCGAGCACTTGCTCTAATATCCGCCGACTTTCTCGGGTACTGGGTGTGTCCGCAGGTCACGCAATGCTTGAACCCGTCCTGGTGTGTGAACACACGTCCCCTCCGTACATCGAGGACACTCTTAAAACCACATGGTCTGACTCCCTCCCTTGAGGCTGATGGAGCCGGTCCCTGAATCGTGCCCGGATCCATCAGCCTGTATTGGGTAACTAATCCCCCGAGGCCGTGGCAGCTACAGGCGCTCCCTCGGCCACCTTCCCTGTTGCAGCTACAGGCGCTCCTTGGGCCGCCTTTTCTGCGGTCACCAGTAGCAACAGGGAGGGAAGGACCACCAGGGAGGCGGCCAGCGCCAGGAAGATCATGATGGCGGTCAAGAACCCGAAGGACGAGAACATGGGCATCGGCGCGAACCCCAGGATGGTGAAGCCCACCATACTGGACACGGCTGACGCCACCAGAGCAACTCCGGTCCCATTAGCCGCCCGCCGTAAAGCCTGCATCTTGGTCGCCGCCCTGCGCAGTTCCTCCCGAAAGCGCTCCGTCATGTGGATGGAGTAGTCGATCCCAACGCCAATGGATATGGCGCCGATGGTGGCTGTCACGAAGTTTAGGCTGAACCCCATCGCGTACATTAAAGCGTAGAGCCAGGCCACCACCAGACCTATGGGGATAATGGTCACCACGGCGTAGCGGAGGGAACGCATCGTCAGAAGAAGCAGTACCAGGACAGCGGCCGCCGCTATGGGCAATGAGGTCTGAAGGGAACTCGTTGCGGCACCTAGCTGACCCTCGCGGACGAAGGGTGATCCCGTCACTCCAACGCGGGTGATTAGCGGGTTTTGGAGCAGGATCTCCAGGTCTTCCGTTAACGCCTCTCGGGCGGCCTTTACCACAGTCTGCTCACGAGTGCCGGGGATGCCGACCACCAAGACCGTCACGTTCTCCTCGCCACCACTGGGGTCGTGGAACAATCCCTCTCTTACCTGTCCAACATCGTAGACGAGGGTGCTCTCGTCCAGGGGGACTCCGTTTTGGATTATGTAGTCATAGGTGGCCTTGATCTGCTCCTTAGAATCCGGAATGCCGTCGCCATCTTTATCCGTTATCTCGAGGCCAGTGGCCTGTGTTACCTGGCCCCGAGCGTATTCGCTGCCCGTTACCCTATCCAGCCAACTTAATACGTTGTCTCCTAGTGAGGGGACGCCGTCGGCACCCCGACCAACGTATGGATTGTCGGCGAGCTTGTCTACGAACTGTTGCATCGCGGCCAGGGACTGGGGATCCGTCAGATCCCCCTTGATGTAGATGCTACCTGCCTCACCGCTTCGTTCTGCGATGTGCTCATCCAGCTTGTCCAGGCCCACCACGAAATCCGAGTTGTTGTCGAAGAGGTCCTTCACGTCAAACACGGGGTCCAGTCTGAGCGCCAATAGTACGGAAGCGACCGTGATCCCAGCCATGACCAGCAGCACCAGGGACCGGTAGCGTGCGAGGCCCGTAACCACAGGCACCAGCCACGAGGTTTTCGCCTCCTCGATAGGGGAGGTTGATGAGTCATCCTGGAGTGCCAGGCCACGGTTTCGCCAGCGCATAATCAGTATCGGTATCACCAGGAACCCAACTATAGTCGCCAGCAGGATTACCACTCCTGGGATAGTCAGGCCAACTACTAGAAGTAGAACGCTGGTGCCGGTAAGAGCCGCCACGCCCACACCACCCACAAGGGTGAGGACTCGTCCCAGCAACGAAGCCGAGCCAGGGCGCGGGCGTCGGAGCTCGTCTATGCGCATTGCTGCGAGTGGGACAATAACTCCCAGCACCAGGAAGGAAGACGCCGCGGCGATCCCCGCGGCAATGCCGAAGTGGACGATTGCCTCTATCTCGGAGGCAGAGTTGGAGAGAAAAGCGATGCCGTCGCTTAGCATCGCCAGCACCAGAGCGCCCAGGATCCCGGCAAAGCCAATCCGCAACGCACGCCGAGGGGAATACCCAAGGGCTTTTTCCTCCTGGTATCGGCGCATGGCGTGAACCGCGAAGTCCACACCCAGAGCGATCATCGCTATGGGGACAAGCAGTTCAATGGTGAACCCACCCTCGAGGCCGACCAGGTTGGAGATGCCCTTCAGCCAGATCATGAGGGCCCCCAGACCCGCTCCCGTCAGGGCCATTGCCCAGTAGGAGCGAAGGCTGATCCCCACGACGACTACCGCTGCGATAACGGCGAACATGAGGAACATGCCTGCCGTTTGGCCTTCGTCCGCGATCTCCAGGCTTAGGTCTATGGCGATGCCCCACAGCTGGTACGTACGCTCCTCACCTCGCAGGACCCGCTGGACGTTGCGGTTGAACTCCTCAATGTCCAGGTCACTCTCATCGGCGCTAATTCCGCCCCCGGAGCCGGAGACTCCACCTAGCTTTTCGTTATCCGCCAACACGCCGAAGATCAGGGCAGGAGAGGTCCAGTAATCTATCTCCCTTCCGCCAATAACTCTCATTTCGCTTCGGGCCCGGACGGACAAAGAGTCCTTCAGCCCACTTGTCTCAGGATTGGAAAGGAGTATATGGACCGCCAGCTTGACCTGGTCGTCGGTAGCAAACTCCAACGTGGTGCCAAAGGCCGGGTCGCTGAGAACGCGCTGCACCGAATCCGCGAGGGTGTTCAAGCCTGTGAATGGGCGACTCGTATCCGTATCGAAGGCCTGGTAGAGATACGTCTGGGCGGGCAGACCCTCCGGGGCGAGCTCGCCCCTCTCATCGGCAGCTAAAAGCTCCCTAGTGTTCTGGTATAGCTCCCAGAGTACCGCCTGCGTCAACACGTCCTCGCCCCGGGCTTCGACTATGTAACCATTGGCGTCAATGAGGGATTCGAAGCGGTCATCTATGTCCTCTTGCAGCTCAGCCACATCACCACCGGGATCGCTGGACGCATCCTCTTCCGGGGCCATGGCCACCAGCGGGACGATCAGCAATAGCGTGAGTGCCGCGGCGGCGAGGATGATCCTCCCTGAATACCGATCGAGCAACTCCGTAAGCCGCGTGAATGCATTCATTGTTGTCACTCTCTCCTGGAACTCTTCGTCCTTAAGATTCCTGGGCTTGGCTGATCTGATTCTCATCTCGATACCACGCTACGGTACGTCGAATGGCCTCCTGATGAGGCGTATGGTTCTCACCGAATGTCTTCTCGAACTTGCTGTGATCGATGATGAAGGGACGGTCGAACTGGTGGAGCACTTGCAGCGCCGACTTGATCTTAGAGCTGAACAGGGCCATGACGGTCAACACACTGCGGTTCCCAGCCATGATCTTAGGTTTGGCCCCGACCTCACCGTAGACCATCTCGATGAATTGCCGGGTCGTAACGGTCTCCGCGCTCTCCACATGCCAGACCTTACCCAACGCTTCTTCGCGTTCGCCCAACGTGATCAGTCCGTTGGCGAAATCATCGACGAAGGTATACGTGTGCGGCATGTCAACGTTGCCGATCACGGAAGCGGCTTTGCCGCGTAATGCGTTGTCGAAGATGTTATCCCCGGCAAACGAGCGACGGGCGCTCGGACCAAAGTAATTCGAAGCGCGCCCAACCGTTGTCCGTACACGCCCCTGCTTATGGGCCGCCAGCGCAATTTCAACGCCCTTAGCGTGTGATTCGCCGGTAGGTTCTAGCGGGTTGTGCGGCATATCCTCCGTCATCGGGCGGTCCACCTTGCCGTAAGGGTAAGCACTGGCGGCGAGTACCAGCTTGGCACCTGCGGCTGCCGCACCGTCCAGGATGTTTTGCGACATCGTGACGAACCGACCGTATTCTTCGCCGGGAGTCGGGTGGACGCAGTTGTAGACCACTGCGGCCCCCTCGCAAGCCGCGCGGGTGCTGGCCGGGTCTGTCGCGTCGGCAGAGAAAGCTGCCACCCCGTGAAAGACATCCGGTTGGCCGCTCCTGCTCACTGCGCGGACTGACATCCCTCGGTCAGCTAGGGCGCGTACTACCGCGCTGCCAACTCCACCGCTAGCGCCGAATACCACGTGTAGATCGCGTTGACTAGTCATGGTTGATCCTCCTGGTTGTCTTCGTAGTGTCCCGTTCTAAGTCCGGACTCCGATTGTCATTTCTCCAAACCTTCTCCCCTACTGCCCGTCGCGTTCTCTCATCAGCGCCATGATTTGGCGCTCCTCCCATTTCGTGATGAACTCGCCAACGCTGAGACCCGTCCATAGAGCATGGACACCAACTCCGGTGCCCCAGCCGACGGTCGTCCACACCGACCAGACCTCCGATGCTGGCGTGGCGAGTTCCGCAAGCCAAAACGCCAAATTCACCACAAGGTATACAAGGAGGTGGAAATAGAGGTTTCTCAACGCCCGTACCCTGTCGGCGGCTGCCGAATGATGTGAATGCTGTTTCATTAGTCTCTCCTGTCCCGTCAGCTATGCTCTTTCTTTATCGGCTTTAGGTGTCTGCGCGCTCACATCCCATAACGGAAAAGATCCCTAAACCCCGCTCCTTTTCGTACGCTTGACCTCCAGCAATGGGAGCCCCAAATCGCGTATCTTGGCGAGCACGCCATGCAAGGCCGCCTGATCAGGAATAGGACCGATTAGTAGAGTTCTGCCATCTTCTTTATGGTGTATGTTCAGCCCACCGAACCAGTCAGACCAGCAGCTGTCGAGGTGCCCCTTTACGTGAAACTCGTAGATGTCGCTCATTGCTCAGGTCCCTCTACAGCTTGGATAAGGCGTCGTACAATCAACATATAGGGACGGAGATCACGCCGAATCGTCCAAAAGGTGCAGACGGGGTTGTATCTAAGGGTTGTAGAAAGACCCGGAGGGGGCAGGGAGAGGTCGGAGCTTGCTAGGGCTGGACTAGGAGGTGACCCGGGCCACGGATGTCTTAGTGCGCATCACCTGGGTGGATGGGAAGAGCAGTGTAGAGTTCAACTTCTGGGAAAAAGGGCCGTCCAAGAGCCAGATCGTCGGTGCAGCGCAGTAAACTCCTCTCTAGGTAGGAGGGCGAGCAGATAAAAGCCTATTTGGAAGGAGGCGCTGGAGAGGTTAGCAACGGTCATCGCGACGTTCTCGGAGCTACCAGCTGCTGAATCGCAATGACCACCATCTCTGGCTGGTTCACCGGGATCTGGTGGTCGCTCTCGGTGGCAATCACCTGTCGACTCTGGGTGGAGAGCGCGAGCAGCCGTTGCTGAAACGCCTCCCACCGGGCGCTCCGATCTTTCCCACGGGTGATCACGACTAACGGCATGGCGCCAAGGGTACCTGCCGCACGGACTTCTTGCCCAATCGCCGCCGCGTCGAGCGACTCAGGCTCCAACGGGATTTCGTCAATCATCTCTTCGTGCGCCGCATCAACCAACACCATGCCCACCACCTCTTTGGGGTAGTGATGGGCGTAGAGCCGGACGGGATAACCGCCAAAAGAATGCCCAACCAGCACATAGGGGCCGGCAATATCAGCTGCGGCGAGCAACTGGTGCAACTCTTCAACCATCGCGGCGCCAGTACGGTGTGGAAGGAGCGGCGGGTCACTCTTCCCGACACCCGCCCGATCGTAACGACACACGCAGGCAAACGGCGCCACATCATGTTGGACATCCACCCACATCTCCGAGGTGGCGCGCCGTCCAATCCCGTGCTCAAGCAGTACAGTTGGACTGGCATCAGGCGCGGGGCGGGCATCAAAGCACTGCAGATATAAGGACATGCCCCCAATGTCAAAACGACCGTTAACCGTTGGTTGTCGGGGCTGCGTTGCTTGACACGCGCTGAGAGCAAACGCTAGGCCAACCAGCAAGGCGAGACTGATCCAGTTCATGCGGTGCCCCCAGTACACACTGGGCTTAGAGGAGGCCGAGCTCATTGGCTCGAGCTGCCGCCATGGTACGGTTAGTAACGCCCAGCTTGCCGTGGAGGTTAGATATATGACGCTTAACCGTGACCACGCTGATCACAAGGTGGTTGGCGATCTCTTGATTGGTGAGGCCTGCAGAAATCAGACGGAGGACTTCCACCTCGCGTGGGGTCAGTCCGTGAGTGCGAGCTTGGTTAGGGACCGCCATCTCCACACCCGAAGCCCCGTCGAAGGCCGCCAATAGCTTCTGGACGTAAGTGTATTTGACCCCACGATCAGCCAGCTGCCTTAGAAGAGTGCGCATCGGCTCTCCTTCGTCCACAAAGGTACGGACGTACCCCTCCGGCTCGGCGAGGTCCAGTGCACGTTCCAACGGCGCGAGGGCTTGGGACACGTGGCCCTGTCCGTAGTGCGAGAGCGCCTTGAGTACCAGGATTTCGATTACTCGTTCTTTGCGTCCTGCTGGTTCGGCGGTCTCACGCATCCGGTCGAGCAATCCAATGGCATCACCCGCAGCCCCATGTGCGAGAATCAACCTGACTAACGTGAGATACTCCAGTTCACGCGAGGAGATCGGGGCGTCAGTGGCCTTTAGGCCGGCCTCGCTGGCCCACCGGGAAGCGGCCACTACGTGACTCGGTTGCTCATCTTTCAGAGCGATCCACAGCCGTGCCCGATGGGCGCTCACCTCGGCGCGTAGCAGAGCGGACACCTGGGGGCCCTCTACAAGCGAGGCGGCTGTTTCCACGGTGTCAAGCGCCTCGGCTATTTCGCCTCGCGCGTACTGGAGGCGGGCGAGAGCTACGTAGCTGTTCAACAGATACTCGGTTACGCCCAGGGGCTTGACCATCTCTATCGCTCTGGTTACATGGGCAGTGGCCTCAGCGAGGTCGTTCCATTCATATGACAACAACGCCATTCCCCAGTGCGCGACGGCGATGGCGGGTAACGGCCTTCTAGTTTGATGGGTGTGGTTATCTGCCAGCCGGAACGCCTGCCAGTACATCCGCTCGGCCTCACGCAGCTCGCCGAGCTCGTTAAGCAGCCTCCCGAGCGCGCCCATTGCGCTTAAGGCAACGTAGACTTGACCGCCCGCCTGACCGGCGTGATTGGCTTCCTCGAAGTTTCGGCGCGCGCCCGGCATATCGCCCGCCATCCAAAGGGCAGACCCCATATATAAATAGGCCACACTACGCCCTGCCGGCTCGTCTTCAGGGAAATGCGCCAGCGCCTGATGCAAGTACTCAACCATGCGGCGTCCATCCCCCTGCTGGCGGGCAAGCGCCGCTCGGCAAGTGGCCATGTATCCCCTGCATTCAGCCACAAACCTTTCAGGGTCATCGACGTCCCATTCTTCAAACAACTCCGGTTGCGTAAGCGCGTCTTGAATAGACTCTTCTGCGGCCTGTAGTTGCGGTTCTACTTGGTCTAGCTGATTGGTCAGCGCCAGCACCCAGCCGTGCAAGCCCCCTAGTCGTGGCCGGGTGCGAACCCATTCTTTAGGCAGCGCCTCTATCCAGTGTCTGAGCGTCCCAAGCTCGCCTCGAGCAATCCATTTTGCGCCGTTTACTTCGGTCAGCCACGTAGCACGGCGAAAGTCTTCTCCGCTGATGGCGTGGTAGATGGCCTCCTCGGGGAAATCGTGGTTCTCATACCAGACGCTGGCACGGTGATGCAATTCCGGCAGCCGATCAGGGTGCGATTGCCCAAGACGGTGACGCAGCAAGTCGGCAAAAAGATGGTGATAGCGGTACCAGCGGCGTTCGTCGTCGAGCGGGACCAAGAATAGGTTGGCCTGTTCAAGCCGCGTTAGGATCACCTGGCTTTCACGTTCCCCCGTGACGGCCTCACATAGTGGGGCGTTCAGGTTTTCGAGGATGGCGGTTGCCAACAGAAAATCCTGGAGCGCCTCAGGTTGTTGGCTGAGCACCTCTTCCACTAGGTAATCGATGACAAAGCGGTGGCTGCCGGTGAACGCCTCCACGAATGCCGAAATGTCTTCACGCCCACGCATTGAAATAGCGGCCAGCTGCAATCCAGCCGCCCATCCTTCCGTGCGTGCTTCCAGCACAGCTGCGGCGTCAGGCGAGACGGGCCGCCCTATCGTTTTGCTCAAAATAGCAGCGGCCTCGTCGGCGGTAAAGCGTAAATCGGCAGCGCGGATTTCATTCAACTGTCTCTGCGCTCGCAGGCGAGCTAGTAGGAGCGGAGGGTCGGCGCGGCCCGCAATGACCACATGCATCTGGGGCGGCAGATTTTCTAGCAGGAATGTCAGAGCTGCGTGGACGGGCTGCGCTTCAATAAAATGGTAATCGTCTAGAACCAAGGCGAAAGAATCGAGCCCGTCGCCAATTTCGTTTATTAACGACGTCAGCAGCGCGTCAATAGCGAGCGGCTGCGGTGTTTGCAGTGCCCCAAGGGTTGCCTCTCCGATGCCCGGCCGTAGGGATTGGAGCGCAGCCACGCAGTAGGTCAGGAAACGGGCAAGATCGTTGTCCGCGGCGTCAAGCGAAACCCAAGGTACTGGAATATCTGCATTTTTTGCCCACTCGCTCAGTAGCGTGGTCTTGCCGAATCCGGCAGGCGCGGAGATAAGCACGAGCTTGCCATCGAGTCCCTCGTTCAGCTGCTCCACCAGGCGGGGACGCGTTACCAGACCGGGACGCCACTTGGGGATATAGAGCTTGGTCTCAAGTAGTGGGCTTGTAGCGACCGTCTGTCCTGGCGAATCAACCATAGGGGGATTATAGGCTAGGGCCGCTCACCATGTGTCAGGAAAGAGAATGCTGCCCACAGGCGGCTTCAGGTTGTGGGGGGAATTGGTCATCACGGATCTGCCGACCAGCCAGAACACATAGTGAGCTCACGTAGTGATATACCCGCGCTGGCCTGATAAAAACGCCTGGTCTACAGTATCCATTTCCACGGCTTCACTCCAGCCAGCCAGCAACCTGTTCGTCACCGTACCAGGCACCTCGCCTTCTAAATGAGGGCTATCGATGCGGCTTACTGATACTCCAAAAGGGAAGTTCGCGTTCCAGCTACGCAATGACCTCGGCGGCAGGGTGCTCTGAAAGGAAATCGTTGTGACTGGCCGATTCGTGACACTCTGAGATCCCGGTGTTAAAGCATAGGTGTTTCCTCTCATCGCGCCAAGCGGTCAGTATAGCCAAATGAGCACCGACCCGGTTGCGACCTACGTAGCGTTACTTCTTGGTATCAGCGAGGGCGGCAAGAACAAGCTGCTCATGCGGGACCTCACCGCGATGTTCACGCCCGCTGGGGGTGAAGACGCAGGACCTACATCCAGAGTGGGAATGTCGTCTTCAAGGCTGGGGCCGCTCCAGCATCAGCGCAAAGCCTAGGTGCAGCCTCAGGCCCACAGAAGAAACTCGTCGGCTGACGCGGCTAGTCTGGAGGCCGGAGACTATCACGGCTTAGCGGTACGAACCGCTCCAGTGGACTTCGCCCTCAGAACATCGTTCGTGCTAAAGCTCAGCCGATAGGCTCCTCAGAGGCAAACCTCTTCAGCACGTTCCCGGTGATCTGGGAGACACTGTTCTCATAGTCGGCGTGCGATAGTGCACTACACCAGGCGATGGAACCAACCGAGAACACAGCCCCGCCCTTTGGCCCTTCGAGATAAACCATGTCCCCCTTCACCATGGGGTTCACACTCCCGCCTTGGTAGGAGTCGCTAAGCAATACCTCCTCCACGACGTGCTGATAGACGTCTGAGAATCCGGTGGCCGTTGCCACCACCAGGGCATAGTAGAGTCCCAGGAAGTGGTGTAAGAAGAGGAGGGGGTCTGGAGTAAGAGAGACCACCGCGTCATCCTTAGCGGGCAAAACAGAAGCTCGAGAAAGGAGGACAACGGTGGTCAAGGAAAGGATGGACCTGCTGGAGTTGTTGCGCAAGGGGGGAATGGACGGTGACGTGGACTTCCTACGGGAGGCTCTGAGAGTGCTGGTAGAGGGGATCATGGATGCGGAGGTGTCTGCGAGGACCGGTGCTGAGTATGGAGAACGCAGCCCTGAGCGGGTGACCCAGCGCAACGGGTATCGGTCCCGGGCGTGGGATACCCGTGTAGGGACTATGGAGCTGCACATCCCGAAGCTTCGAGAGGGGAGCTACTTCCCGAGCCTGCTGGAGCCACGGCGTCGCAGCGAGCGAGCTCTGCTGGCGGTGATCCAGCAGGCCTATGTGGAAGGTGTATCGACAAGGCGGGTGGACGACCTGGTCAAGGCCCTGGGGTGCGAGGGTATCTCCAAGAGCCAGGTGTCGCGTATCTGTCAGGAGCTGGACGTGGTGGTGGATGGCTTCCTGGGCCGTCCGCTGGACGGCGGACCATATCCCTACCTGTGGCTGGACGGACTAACCCAGAAGGTCAGAGAGGACGGCAGGATCGTCAACGTCAGCGTGGTGGTGGCAACGGCGGTCAATGGCGAGGGCAAGCGGGAGATCATTGGGATGGACGTGGGTACCAGCGAAGACGGCGCCTTCTGGCTGGCCTTTCTGCGCTCACTGTCCGCCAGGGGTCTGAGCGGGGTGGATCTGGTGGTATCGGATGCGCATCAGGGACTCAGGGATGCCATCGCGACTGTCTTCGGTGGGGCCAGCTGGCAACGGTGCCGCACCCACTTCATGACCAACCTGCTCACTCGGGTCCCCAGGCGCGCTCAGCCCTGGGTGGCCAACATGGTCCGCACCATCTACCAGCAGCCGTCCCCTCAGGAGGTCCACGCACAGCTCGAGCGGGTGATCGCCCAGCTACAGGACCCGTTCCCTCAGGTGGCCTCTCTACTGGACGAGGCTGGTGCGGATGTCCTGGCCTTCTCCAGCTTCCCTGTCCCCCACTGGAAGAAGATCTGGTCCAACAACCCCCTGGAGCGCCTCAACAAGGAGATACGGCGTCGCACCGATGTCGTGGGCATCTTCCCTAACCGACCAGCCGTGCGTCGCCTGGTTGGCGCCGTCCTCGCTGAACAGCACGACGAATGGGCCGTCGGCCGTCTATACACGACACCCGCGGTCTACAGCATCGACGAAGCTCTACCCGAGGCGGATCTAGCGAAGGCAGTGGCATAGACCGCGATCAACAGGATGACGTACTCTTACACCACTTGACGGGACGTGACCCAGGGCATGAGAGGGCGTGCCCAGCTCGGCATCGGCGCGGTCGACTTCGAATCCTCCCGCTCCTCCCATCACAAGTCCAAAATCGCCGATGACCTCGTCCTCACCAACTCCTTCAAATATGAAGGCTGCTCTGGGGTCCAAGGACCCTGGCTGCCTGTCGAACCCAACGCTATAGTCGAACCCCTGGGCGCTGAAGCCTACGCCAGTGAGCTTCTGGGGTGGCCTGCCTCGGAAACGCCAAAGACCTCCGACCTCTCCTGTGTGCTGTGGTAGAACTCACCCGGATCGGCCTCCCACGTCTCGGTCCCCCGCCAGCGCCGGACCTCGATGACGTGAGGACGGTCCGGAGCCAAAGACGTCACCCAGTAGAACCCGTTTCCCCCGAGGTACATGAGCCGTCCGCCGTTGGCCAGATAGGTTTCCAAGGCGTCGAGCATCTGGTCCGACCAGTACTCCGGGTGTGATTCGGTCACCAGCACGCGGTATGGTGCCAGAAGGTCTGAGCCCTCATGATGGAGGTCCTCGTCTGTAACCACATCATAGTTGTAGCCCTTGACCTCCATCCAGTCCACAAGGTGCAGGTCCGCATTGAACTGATGAGGTGCGCCTCGTCCGAGGCCTAGGAACATATAGTGGTACTTGGGCCTCATGTTCATGATAGGTCGTAGACGCGATGAGTACGCCACGCCGCTGCCGTCAGTATGGAGGTCGTAGAGGCTCAACAGGTTGTGCTCCAACATGTACTCGTCTTGGGACGGAACCTCGTATGCCACGACGTCCTCCCCCGCCAGTCTGCTAAGCCACTCTCGCGCCTTGGCGCTCCTCAGGTTGTACAGATTGGCGTAGGCGAGGTAGCTGTTGGTTGGGGCCAGGAACAGGATCGGCGCCGAGGATGTACCCTTTCTTGGCCGCACGTAGAAGGGAACGTAGTCCTCGCCTTCTTCGCCCACCCGGAGCCGGGCGGCGTATACCCCACTTCTCATGCTCTCTGGGACGGTCAGCTCGAAGTCGACCTCCCACCCAGCGTCCTCCAGGTCGTCATCATGGAAGTAGATCGCACCGTACTCATTGGGAGCGAGGTTGAAGCTGACGACGTTGCCCTTCCAATTGTGGCCAGTCATGGCACGAGCGGGCATGTTCACAGTCTGCCCGTTCAGGCCGTTCGGGGAAGTGTCCGTCACCACCGTCGAGGAAAAGTATCTGCCGAAGTCCCAGGCGGCGACGACGCTATCGCCCAGGTCCTGGGGCCGTGCTCCATCCCGGAGTGAACCGATCTCGTCGGGACTGAGGGCTCTTCCAAAGACGCGTGGACTGTCGATCTTGCCGTTGTAGTGGCCTTGGACGATAACCTTACCAGACTCCTCCTGGTCCCAATAACCAGCCATGAGGAAAGGCACGTCTGTCTGCCCCAGGGTTGATAACTCGACGGCGCTCTCCGAGACCGAGCGGGATTTGTCCCTGGGCCAGATCGTGACAGGCTCCTGGTAAACAGAGGCGCTCTTGCTCTCGGCGTCGTACACCCCGGCTACGAAGTACCACTGGGCGGCCCTGAGAGGGACGCCGCTGCCTACCCGTACGACGCGACCGCTGTCGTCACCAAGCCACAGGGCCAGGCTCCCGTTTTCGCCCACTACAAGACCACATCCCGACCGGTCGCTCGCCGACCACTTCGTCAGGATACCCTGAGCACCCGACCCCGGAGTGGTGGGATAAATCCAGCATTGGAGGGTGAAGCTACCCGTCAGCCGTAGCTCAGGTGAGTCGGGCACGGTGACGTAGGAGCCGCTGTGGATGGGCTGGTGGCGACCGGTATATTGGCTGTTGACCTCGGAATCGATAACCTCTTCTTTGAAACCGGGGCCTTGGGGATTCTCGTCACCGTGGATGAGGCGAACGATGTCGGCTCCGTAGGTCGGGTGCTCGGTGCTTACCATGAACCGAATAGTCTCCCCCGGCTGCACGCTGAGCCGGTCTGCATAGCCAACTATCTGCATCGTCATGACCTCCCCGGGGACTTCCCCTGACCTGGTAGCTCTCGTCCCAGAATCGTTCAATGCGCGATTGATCCCGTTACTCTACCGGCGATGTCTTAGGCCAGCCCAGGGAGGGCGCCGGTGTGCTCCCCGTCGTGGATCACCACCTTGCCGTTGACGATGAGGTACGGAATCCCAAGCGGGGACTGCTTGGTACTGGCTTGGGTGACGGGAGCAGGCCGCCGACCACGGGCTAGATAGCCATCGAGGCGGGATCAGCGAGGCTTGCCTAGTGATTCCAGGTATTCCAGCAGCTCCTCGGTCGTGACACCGAGACACCTGGCTATCCTCGGAGCAAGACGGGCGGAGGGCATGTGGTTGTGCTTGGGATTGAATATTCTACTGATGTGTGCAAGGTCCACTCCCGTGCAGCGGGATATGGCATTGCGGTTGATCGGGGGAAAGGTTTTGGTGTCCACGTGATGGAGGATAGCACACGGCACCCTGTACAGCCCAACTGGGCGCAGCACGTCCAGACAGGCGATGGACACGGCCCGCTTCCCCACGTCGGTCGGTATAAAGACTTCTCCTAACGCAGCACTTCACCGCTTCTGTTAGCTTGAGACAGGTCTTCCACGACCAACTCCATTGCCCCCACGGCGGCGTGTGCCGTGCCGCAACTACACTTTTGCTTACTCCGAGCTGACGCCCCTGGATGGATAAGGTTTCGGAAGTACCGGGAGAGCCGGACTTGGGCGGTGGTGGACTTCCTAATCACACCAAGCTCTCAATTCCCAGGCTCCTGATCCGTATCAGGTCACCAGGCTCCACCCGTAGAATCTTCCTACCGATGGGACCCAGTGGAACTCCTTCCCCTTGAACATCGTCTACAACCCTCGCCCAGGCCCTCAATGGCGCGGTGCTATGACCGACGTACTCCACCATATCCCCGTCGCCGACTCCGATCCGCCCAGCGGATCGCGGGCTTAGGCGACATATCCGGCACCCTCGCTCGTCGTAGTCGTCGCTCCCACCGTTGGTCACGTCGAAATATTGACGCCGCTTTCTCAGCTCCTGTCGCTGCTCTTGGGTCTTCGCCTCGTCGACGTGACCAGCCTCGCCGACGACCACACCGTATACCTCACGGGCCCGTTCCGCGGTGAGGTACTCTTCAAATACATCCGCGCCCACCAGTTCAACATCTCTATCCAACGGATCACCCACTCCTCCTCCAGCGGTAGCCTGCATTAACACCACGTCGCCGTATTGCAGAGGAGACCCCTTCACCTTCCCAGGCACTAGCGACGGCTGGATTTCCTGGCCCTCGCGGATGACCGCAAAGGAGTTGACACTTCCTGGGTATGCGCCCGCCGTGCCCCAGGGCGGGATGATTGCTCTGTCGGTCATCACGTTTAGCTGGGCGGTCTCCGATAAGACCATGACTCGCCGGGTTACCCCGCGGCCACTGCGGCGGCGGCCAGGGCCCTCGCGGTCTGTGCTGACTGCCAAACACTCTACTAGCAGCGGTTGACGTTGCTCCACGCTTTCCGCAGGCTGGACAAGCGGGATGTCTCCGGCGTCATAGTGGACGCACCCGTCAGCGCCATCTGTATTACTGGTAGCTGGATAGCCTCCATAGGGATATTCATAGAGGATATAGGGTTTTCGCCGGAGCTCATCATAGCCCGCGATGAAGATGTGGTTTGCTCCCCCTTGCACCTCAGCGCCAACATCCTGAGGGGTTATTTGCGAGAAAAGGCCTACCACAGCAGACTCTACTGCGCGGTTTACCTCCCAGCATCCACCCACGGCTGCCGGTAGCTGAGCTGCCATGCAGCTACCCTCAGGGATGATGAACTTCAAGGGGCGAAAGGTACCACCGTTGACCGGCGAACTAGCGTCCAGCCACGACTTCACAACGACGAAAACGCCCGCCATAGTTACTGGGACCCCGCAGTTCACAGGCCCTACGCTCTGGGGCGCTGACCCGGCAAAGTCGAAGGTCATCGAGCTGCCCCTAATGGTCAACTTGACCTTAACAGGCATTGGTCCCTTGGAGTGGCCGTCGTTGTCAATATAATGCTCGTAGTAATAATCCCCCGGCGCCAGTTCCGAAATCCGCGATCTCACAACCTCTTCGGCGCTGTCCAGAAAGACCTGGATGCACTCGCCAATAGTCTCCGGGCCGTACTTAGCACATAACTCCGATACAGCTGCTTCAGCCACCCTGGCCGTGTCCAGCATCGCCAGGGCATCTCCCTCTCGCTCCTCCTGCAGGCGCATGTTGGCGAATATTACATCCCAAAGGCCCCTATTTATTTTGCCTCGCTCAACGATTTTCACCGGAACGAGACGGACTCCTTCCTGGTAGATTTCTGTATCTTGGCCTGAAAAGCTCCCCGGTGTAGCGCCTCCGATGTCAGCAAAGTGGGCCCTAACCAGGATGAACAATAGGAGCTTCCCATCGATAAAGTAGGGCAGGTAGAAGGCAACGTCATTCAGGTGGGTCCCCCCGGTATAGGGGTCGTTAACTGCCAACACGTCACCGGGGTATATGTCGTCATGAAATTTCGCCATGGCAGCCTTCAGTCCCAGGCTCATCGCGAAGATGTGTCCTGCGATGTCCTCGGACATGGCTGCTAGCTCACCGTTAGGTGCCAGCAGGCCGCAGGAGAAGTCGCGGGTCTCATACAGGATGGGAGCATAGGCTGTTCTGGCTAGAGTAGCCCGCATCTGGAGCACGGTAGAGACGAGATAGCCTCGCACGACTTCCAGGGTGATCGGGTCTATCTGGCCCACTGATTGACCTCCACGACGGCCGCTGACTTGAGGAGGCTTCATGATACCCCGGTTGTAGCGTCTTTGGCCGGGGCGTAATGTTACCCGGGCGAATCTTGGAATCCGGATGATCCGACCCTCCGGGTCAACAGATGCTTCAGGGTGACCACTGTCTGGGGGGTCCGCACGGTGTTAGCACTCTTGCGCGTCGAAGCTCCTTCAGACTGACGCAGCGATGCTGGTTAGCGCCCCTCTCGCTCTTCTTGGATAATCTCCTCGACGTCTGTTAGGTCCTCGCCAAGTTCTGAAGCCCGGGTCAAATCTTCACTAGCCTTGGTGTCCTCACCCAAAAGGGTGTACGCGATGGCACGACTCGCATAGGGCCTACCCACTTCAGGGTCGAGACGGATTGACTCATCGAAATCGTTTATCGCTTGCTCGAACTGCCCTAGTTTGCGGTAGGCGATGCCGCGGTCGTTATAGGCCCGGGCATTTCCTGGCTCAAGACGAATGACCTCGTTGACATCCTGGACGGCCAGCTCGAACTCGCCGAGGTCCATGTAAACGCCACCGCGGTCGTAATAGGCGGCGGCGAATGTCGGATCGAGCCGAACGGCTTCGCTGAAGTCCTGGAGGGCGTTTTCAAACTCGCCGAGCTCGATGTAAACGTTACCCCGGCTCTTATGAGGGACGGCATCTGTAGGATCAAGGCGAGTAGCTGCGTCTAAGTCGTCAATGGCCCGGTCAAACTCGTCGAGCTCGCCATAGGCCGCACCTCGATTGGCATAGGCGTGCGTGAACTCAGAGTCTAGTCGGATGGCCTCATCCAAAGCCTCGATTGCGAGTCGGGGTTGACCTAAGTAAAGATAGGCCACACCGCGGGCGCCGTAGGCAGCGGCAAACTCTGGGTCGAGGCGAATGGCCTCGTCATAATCTGCGAGAGCCCTCTGTAAGTTCGCCAGGTAGGCGTACGCGCCTCCCCGTTTGCCGTAGGCCATGGCGTTTGTGGGCTCAAGGCGGATGGCCTCATTGAAATCCAGTATGGCCTGTTCGTGCTGGCCCAGACCGTCATATGCGATGCCCCGCCCGTAGTAAGCGGCCGGATATTCTGGGCTGATGCGTATAGCTTTGTCCAGGTCCTCAATTGCACGGTCGAAGTGACCTAACCCGTAGTAAGCTGAGGCCCTATTGCTGTAGGCCTCCGCTGACCCTCGGTCAAGTCGAAGGGCCTCATCGAATTCCGCTATAGCCTCCTCGAAACGGCCCTGCTCAAGAAGGTCCAATCCGGCTGAGGTGTGTGGTTCAACTTTGTCTCGCTCGCCGCTACGTCTGGAGACTTCGACAATGGTTACCCCGCAGCCGACGAGCAGGCTCAGAGCGAAAAAGCCCAGTAGCAGCGAGAATAGGGCTCTCATGGCGTCACGACCGGGCAGACTCCTTCGGCAATCTTGCAGCTGTCAACGTTCCCCAGAGAGAAAGGACCGAAAAGCAGCTGTCGCCAGGAGCCGTAGACGGGACTCGGGAACAATCGCATCAGGTCCACCTCCTCAGTGCGCGTTTGAATCTCAGTGAGGGCGCTGATCGTTAACGTTGCGTTTTTATCCGTTCGATGTCATGATCGAGCGCCAATCGCGCCTTGTAATCCTCCAGAGGGTGGGGGTTCGAGCAAGCGATGAAGATTGCGGTCACGGCCAGGAGTACTGCGTTAAAGCTCGACAATAAACGCACGAGTCTTACCCTCGCCTCGCTCTAGTTGAACAGCACCGAACTAAATGCCACCGGAAGAAGCATGACCAGCACTCCTCTGCGGTTTGTGGATGGTCAGTCCCGCTCCACAAGTCTCGCAATAATGCATTGTCGTCGTGAAGAAGATGAGCCGATCCTCAGTGCTTTGTTGAAGTAACTGAACACATTCGCCACAGTAACTCACGCCGCATGAGTGGCACTCACCCCAAACGCTGATGTCATATGGAATCAACCCGAAGAATCGAAGAGGACCAGTTGTCCAGCCACAAGCTATGCACAGGTCCCTTTGTACGAATCCTCCCAGGTAGCTTTTGCGCTGAGCGACCGGTAGCCGCAGCCTATTCTGCGCGGCCGCTCCCAGGGCATCTCCGCGGCTCTCGTCCGGGCCGCTCTCCTCACCATCGTCCCGTACTCTCTGGTGCCCAAGCTCGTGTATACCTAAATGACGTTCGTTCATAAACGCGAGGTCGCAGTACGAACAAGAGTAAGGTGCGCCGCACCTTTCACACTTCTCACGCGCGGCGGGCGTCCAATAGCCGCAACGTTCGCACTTCCTCGTTCGCATACTCTCTAGAGGCTGCCTTTCCTCCCTGTCCGGCCTCTTCTCGCGCTCAGGTTCCAGTCTGTGCTCTACCAGCCGGTGATCCGCCAGTAGATGGTCGTTGAGGAACGTCTGGCCGCACTCCGAACAGGAGAAAGAATCGTTCCCCACGAGTTCACCGCACCTTTCGCACGTCTCACGTGCTGCGGGCGACAGGTAGCCGCAACTTTGGCACTTCTTCGTTTGCACGCCTCACCTCAAGGTGGTCGAGAACCACGGGATCAAGCTATCGACAATTCGGCGAGGACGTCAACATTGTGCCTTCCATCACTACTGAACAGTCAGCGAGCACTGGGCGAGCTCCAGCGGTAGAAGTCGGGTGTCGACTGCGCCCCCGGTCTCATGGGATGGCACGTCGGCGCTGTCCTCCATAACTCAACTAATAGAGAAGGGCGCCAGTGTGGAAGGGGACAGGCGTTAACAACGCTTGTGCTCGCCACTGGGCTATGGAGCGCCGCTGAAAGCGTCCCGGTAATTACCATTACCCAGACATAGGTCGAAGAGCGGTAGGTTTGGGAGAGGTTATTCGTGTCCTGGTAACGTCGTCAGAAACGGGTGTCGGAGCGTCCTGGTAATGCCGGTGTTAGTGTGAGGAAGGGCGCGTAGGTCGAAAAGGCTGAGGGACTCGAACCGGTCGTCTGTGGTGGAGACGGGGGAGGGAGCCTGTCTCAAAAAGGCGTTGTAGAGGTGTCGGTCGGCGGTTAGACCGTTGTGGAGCGCAGCGGATTCCAAATTGGCGAGGAGATCAACAGCCTGGTGACGCTTATCAAGAAGGCGCCGCGGCCATTGTGAAGGGTGAGCTTGGAGTTCTCCGCGGCGTTCTTTTACAAGCCCACGCCCGCCACAGTGTTCGCAGGTTGAAGGCCGTAGCCAGCACCACGAACTCGGCGCTGACGTTAGCCAGGCCCCGCAGCAGGAAGCGCCGTGCTCCCATCTGCTCTTTGATGATGCCAAAGACCGGCTCGTTCAGTTGCTTGCGCTGAGTGTACATGGCCCGAGCCTCACCCGTGGTCATCCACTGGCGGTGCTCGCGGATCAACGCGTCGGCAGGCCCAATCCATAGTGCACGACCTGTGTGTGCATCTTTGGTGCAGACCCCGTACGCCGGGCAGGCACGGCACACAGTTCTTGAGGCCCGGTAGACACGAAATGGCCCTCGGATCTTGCCGTTTACCTTTCGCATCCCTCGAAACGGTAGCCTCTGACCCTGAGGACATTGGTAGCTGTCCGTCGCCGCATCGTAGACGAACCGGTCCTTGAAGTAGGGTCCCTGTACACCTGGGTGGTAGCGCTCGGCCATTACCAACACGTCGCCTCGCTGCTCGCCGGCTCTGAGATTTGCCGCCGTATGGTAGCCTCCGTCCGCCAGAGTGATTGGGACTCGCGCTCCCGTCATTTCCTCCGACATCTCCAGCATGGGCACGAGATGGGCGGAGTCACTCGCCTTGTTGATCACGTCAGCCGCCGTGATCAACATCCCGTTTCCCAGCGCTGGGTTCAAGGGCGACACTAACGGTCTGGGCATTGTATCCAGCGACTATCCCATGACGTCCCTTCACGAGGTGGGCATCTCCATCAGTCAGGTTCACCCGCGCCGTTCCCTCATCATTTGCGATCTTCTCCATGGCTCCGCGGACCTGAGTTCGCAGCCCTTGTGCCTGCCTAAGCTTTTCGGGCAGTCGTGGTGGTGGAGGATCGTCTCCTCCTTCATTCTGTGCCTCCAACTCAGCAATGGCCGTCTCAGTCCGGTCCCTCGATGCATTCCCCTGGATCTTGGTGCCGTCCACCGCCTGCACTGCCAGATCGACCAACCCCATCTCCATAGCTGTCCCTACCGAGCACTTCATCAGCGTCCGCATCGCTCCCCGATGCGCCTGGTAAAACCGCCACAGGGTATTGTGATCGGGGTGTTGCCAGCCCGTGAGCCATAGGTAGGGTATCTGGTCTCGGCAGGCAGCCTCCAACTTGCGGGAGGAGCGCACTCCGGTCATGAACCCGTAGAGCCACACGCTCAAGAGAGCACGAGGGTGGTAGGCTGGTGCTCCCAGTGGATCGCCGTCTAGCGTGACTCCCATCTCAGCCCAGTCGGCCTGGTCCAGACCGTCCACAAACTCAGCCACAAAACGGGCAGGGTGGTCATCTGGCAGAAGCTCGTCGAGGGTGGGTGGGAATAGCCAGCTCTGGTCTCGATTCAGCGGGCGAATCGGCATCGGGCAGCTCCTCAGATTGGGCTCCCCTGATTCTACTCCGCTTGCTCGTCTCGCCGCCTTTTTGAGACAGGCTCGAGGGTTGAACTCCACCAGGAACACGGAGCGGCGGTGCTGCTGGCTGCTTAGTTTAATCTGGTTCAGATCGCCGGTCCCGACTCATGGGTGAGCTTCCCGAGGGTTTGGCCGGACCCGACTGGGAGCGCTCGCGCCCACACCTCACCACCGGCCTCCAGGTTGAGCATGGCTCTGCCCATGGGCCCCAGCGGAACCGCGTCGGACGGCAGGCTACTGGCGATCCTGGCCCACGCCCGGAGTGGCGCCGTGGCCATGGTGACGTACTCGAACACGTCCCAGTCGCGAACGCCTATCTTTGTGGCGGCTTCGGGACCCAATAGCCCGACCCGGCAACCTCGATGGTCGAACTCGTCGGCGCCATCGACAGCCTTGTAGCATGGCCTGTGGCTGCTCGCCCCTGGTCAGCATGTCGAATGTTTCCCTAGAGTCGCGGCCTAAGCGGAGGCCGCTCCACACACAGTCTCTACGATTAGCCTGGTGACGACGTAGGGATCCATGTTGGCGTTTGGTCGCCGGTCTTCGATATAGCCCTTCTTGTCTCGAGCGACCTGCCAAGGAATCCTGACTGAAGCCCCTCTATCAGAGACCCCGTAGCGAAATTCGTTGTAAGAACATGTTTCATGGAGGCCGGTCAATCGTTCTTCGATTCGGTCACCGTAGTTTGCGATGTGAAGTTCAGGTTTCGTGCCGAGAGCCTCGGCTGCTGCGATACACGCGTCGTAGTTTTCCCTCATGTATTTGGTTGAGAAGTTGGTGTGTGCACCGGCGCCATTCCAGTCACCCCTGACTGGCTTCGGATCTAGCATCGCACTCACGTCGAACTGCTCGCCGGTACGATACAAGAGCCATCTGGCCACCCAGAGCTGGTCACTGACCTCTACGGGACCGAGTGGCCCGATCTGGAACTCCCACTGTGCAGGCATCACCTCAGCGTTGATTCCGCCGATGCGGAGGCCAGCATCCAGACAGTTGTCCAGATGTGCTTCGATGAGCGGACGGCCGAACACTTCATCCGCGCCGACGCCACAGTAATATCCTCCCTGCGGTGCGGGGAAGCCGTTGGGCGGCCACCCTAGCGGTCGCGCGCCACTGAAAAGCGTATACTCCTGCTCGATGCCAAACCACGTGTCGAACTCGGCGTATTTCTCGGCGGCGGCCATAAGAGCAGCTCGTGTATTCGAGGGATGCGGTGACATATCCGTGAGGAGAACCTCACAGAGAGCCAGTTTGTTATCTCCTCCGCGAATCGGGTCAGGGCAAACGAAAACAGGCTTCAGCACGCAATCCGAGTTGCTACCTGGAGCTTGCTCTGTGCTCGATCCGTCAAAGCCCCAGATTGGAGGGTCTGCTCCTTCTGGCAGGATCATGGCTTTGCATCTCAGCTTTGCCGTAGGTTTCTGACCGTCAATCCAGATATATTCAACCTTATGAGAACTCAACGGTTGCACCTCCACGTTTGTTTTTAAGCCGGTAGTGTGCTCTGCGAGAGGTTCTTTGCTTCCGTAACGTTCGCGTTTGCTCGCAAGCAGTTTCAGCTTCATGGTCTCCTTGCTCAAGCCGTCGACTCGATTCGTAGCATGGGGCGACCCTCCATGAGCAGCTCTGAAGTCTGCTAGCGATCCGCTGCCCCCGCGGCGCTAGCGCTCGTATCTGCTTCCCGGATCGTGATCTCGGTTTTTAGCGATGAGTCTGCGCCTGTGGCCCTGAATGTCCCTACGATCGGCATAGCCAGCCGTGGCATCGAAGCCGCAGCCAGCACAATATGCCTATCGGCAACTGCCAGGGCATTCGTTGGGTCGTACCCTCTCCAACCAATCCCCTCTAGATATACCTCAGCCCAGGCATGCAGGTATCTTTCCTCTGCGGGCGAGCCAGCGCCGTAGTATCCGCTGACGAATCTGGACGCGAGCCCAACATACTTGCAGGCATCCATAAAGACTACCGCGAGGTCTCTGCAGGCGCCTTCGCCTCGGCTCAACGTCACCGGTCCCGGCAATGGATCTCCTTCGACCCTGATTATGGGACGACAGCGTTCCCTGATCCGCTGTGCCAGAAGCGTCAGGAAAGCTAGCGTTTTCTGCCCAGCCTCTCTCGAGATCTCGTTAGCGAACCCTTTTACCTCTGTAGACGGAGTGGCAGGCTTCAGTGAGGGGCCTAACTCGAACTCCAACTCCTGTGGGTAAGACGCGGGAACAGAGGCTGCAGACGTGTCGAGGACGAAATCGAACGGGTTACACGACAGTGTTTCGACAGTGGCCCTAGATTTGATCGAGAGGGCCACATGGAGATCGTTGAACCAGATACGTTCGCCTGGAGTGCCATGCAAACCTATGATGCTGGTGACTCCGGCGGGTTCTGGATTCACTTCTAGTTGGAAACTTACCACTCGTTGCCAGGCATCAGATCTAGGTCGCAATTGTACTGTAAGCGGCTCAATAAAGACCGGCTTCGTATACGCGTAGTCCGTCTTATGGAAGACCTCATACAGCATAGATATCGTCTTTTCTCGCATCCTGACCCATTGATCGCCCCTAAGGAAGGCTCGTCGGGCGACGCTTGGCTTGGGACTCTGATGATAATCTAGGCAGACTGGAGGGTGACCGGGGGCCGCCTACGAGCATTCTCTCTTGCCTCACGCAAGCACGAGAAGATTGAGTTTGGATTGTTGGCATCGAAAGTAAGAAAAGCAACTACGTTTTCCCTGCTCGGATCACTGAATCGTTCTTGAAATGCCTGGTAATCGCCGGTGGCATGCAATAATGGCTCCCATTGCTCATCAGCGCCAGAAGGCATATCGAGCATTAAGTGAAGGTTCACGTCGATGAAACGCGACGCATTCTCAGCCCTCTCAATGTAGCGATTCATCCAATAGATAGAATCGGCCACTCTGCTTAACATTACTGTTGGTCCTCTACTAACACCCAACTATCTTTGCTGCCGCCGCCCTGTGACGAATTAACTACGAGTGAGCCCTTGCGGAGTGCAACCCGAGTGAGGCCCCCAGGCAACACATAGGTGTCGGCACCATGCAGAATGTACGGCCGCAGATCGATATGACGTCCCTCAAAGTGATCTTCGACGATCACAGGCGCCCTTGACAGATCCAACGTCGGTTGGGCGATGTAGTTTCGCGGATTGGCTTTGATCAGTTGGGCGAAATCCTCACGTTCATTAGTGGTCGCGTGGGGACCAATAAGCATCCCGTAGCCTCCCGACTCGTTGGTAGCCTTGACCACAAGTTTGTCCAGGTTATCCAAAACATGACTTCTTTGATTGTCGTCCCAGCATATGTAAGTTTCCACATTTGGTAGAACGATTTCTTCACCCAAGTAATACTTGACCATCTGTGGGACATAAGCATAAATCGCTTTGTCATCGGCAATCCCGGTCCCTGGGGCATTAGCTAGACCGACTCGTCCTTGTCGGAATACCTCCATGAGACCCGGGACTCCAAGCTGGGAATCCGATCGAAACACAAGTGCCCCAGGCTGGCGAGGGGTTTTTACGAACAAATCAAGTAATACTTGACCATCTGTGGGACATAAGGATCCAGAAAGTCGTCGTCAATCCGCCGGTAAATTACGTCCACTCGCTGCATCCCCTGCGTGGTCTTCATCATGACGTACCCGTCGACCACAGTTAGGTCACGACCCTCCACTAGTTCAATGCCCATTTGCTGCGAGAGGAATGCATGTTCGAAGTAGGCTGAGTTATAAATGCCCGGTGTTAACAACACGACTACGGGTGCAGATGTTCCTTCGGGCGCGATATATCGCAGCATTTCCAATAGCCGGCTGGGATAGTCGTCGATAGGACGAACCTGAGAAGCCTCGAACACCTCAGGAAATGTGCCCTTCAGCACCTGCCGGTTCTCCAGAACGTAAGAGACGCCAGACGGACAGCGTAGGTTATCTTCAAGAACGAAGATCGTTCCGCTACCGTCTCGCACCAAGTCGGTACCAGTAATATGACACCAGATTCCTTTAGGTGGATTTAGCCCCATACAGGCCGGGAGTAGATTACGCGCGGATTGAATCATGTGCCCAGGGACGACTCCGTCCTTGACGATCTTTTGATCATGATAGATGTCATCGATAAAGGTATTGAGCACATGAATTCGTTGCTTTAAACCGCGCTCTATGTAGGACCAATCCGAAGCCTCGACAATGCGCGGCAAAATATCGAATGGCCAAATCCTATCGACCCCAGACTCGTCTCCATACACGTTGAAGTTAATCCCCAGACGGGTGAAGGCTTGTTCAGCTGCCCTCTGGTGTCGCAGGAGCTGTCCCGCTGGGAGACCCTCGACAAATTCTGCTAGAAGTGCCGATCCACCCCGGGGCTGTCCACTGCTGTCAATCATCTCGTCGTGGAAGCCCTCTAACTCGTATTCAGCGAAATCGATCTTTACGTCCCCTTCAGAGATGTTGATCAGTCGTTGAGCGTACTCCTGGAGTTGATCTTCGATTTGCTGGAGGTACAACCTTTCCTGGTCGCGCAGTCTCTTTTTCTCCAGGCATGCGCCTATCCTGGCCCTCAACAACACCGGGTTAAAGGGCTTGGACAGATAGTCCTCCGCCCCCAATTCTATGCACCTCACGACACTGTCTATCTCATCCAGAGCAGAGAGCATAATAACCGGAATATGGCGCAATACATCGTCGGACTTCAAGCGTTCCAAGACCTGGTATCCGTCCATATCCGGCATCATGATATCGAGGAGTACCAGGTCGAAACTATTTGCCTCGATCATCTCGAGGCTCTGTGGCCCGCTTTCTGCCACGGCGACCGTATGGCCTTCCCGTTGAAGCCTGCGGGACAGAAGTTCTCGGTTCATCTCGTTGTCGTCAACAACGAGCAGCGTACCGTGTACAGTCGGTGGGCTATGGACGCCAGTCCCTTGAGATGGCCGAATAGCGTCCTCCACTTCTTGGCCTATTTCAGGTGCACGGGAGACCCTTCGTCCGGGGACAATATCGTCAGCCAGGATCTCTGAGAAGGCATGGTTATCGTTCACAAGAACGAGTAATTGCTTGGCCGCCGAGGAAATCTTTTGAAGATCGAGAACGAAGTCTTCCCCGTCCTCGTCTTCGACTTCCTCTTGCAATATCTCGCTGTAGCCGATGATAGGGTTGAGGGACGTACGGAGTTCATGGCGCAGACGGCTCATGCTTATTTTGCCAGTCTCAATCTTGGTCGGGTCGAGGTTGTCATTGACAAGGGTGAGAAGTTGTTGGCCTGCGTCTTGAATCCTCTGAAGGTCCGATATTAAGGCTTTCCGACCGTGGTCCTCGGCCTCCTCTTGCAGCATCTCGCCGTAGCCGATGATATGATTTATCGGCGTGCGTAGTTCGTGTCTCATGCTGGCAAGGACCTTGCGTTTGTCAAGGCTAGACTCGAAGGCCTGATCTGGCGACGTGCTTTCGGCGGTCATGGTAGGCCTTCTTTCCCCAAGAGGGCTTGAATCTTGTCATGCAGCCGCGAGAATTCTATCGGCTTGGTGTCATAGTCGTCGCATCCGGCCTCCAATGCTTTTTCTCGGTCGCCCGACATGGCATGGGCTGTAAGCGCGAGGATAGGAATCGCCTGAGTCTCGGGGTCGGCCTTAAGCTGTCGGGTTGCCTCCCAGCCGTCTAGCACGGGTAAACTCATATCCATCAGTATCAAATTGGGTGCTTCCGATTGGGCCATCCTAACTCCCTCTCCTCCATCAACAGCCATGATAATCTCATAGCCTCTCCTCTGAAGGCGGCGTGATAGCATATCCCGGTTCATCTCGTTGTCTTCAACCAAAAGCAGCTTAGACATCAGTCTTCCCCTGCAAACAAGTTAGTGATTATAGTCGTAGCTACGAACTACGATTTTCAGAGGCCCCCTTACGAACACGGTCTTCAACCAGGCGGCGGACCTCCTCTAGCAACTCCTCTCGGCTATGTTGTCCTCTCTGGATGATTTTCTCTACGTAGCTATTCAGCCGCAGCCGGTCCTCCGCGCTGATGTCTTTGCTAGTGACCACCACAACAGGGATGGTTCGCCATTCTGGGTGTTTGACCAACTCGTCCATGAACTCAAAACCATCCATCTCGGGCATCATCAGATCAAGCAGAATTATGTCTGGCTGGCTTTCCATCAAAAGCCCCAGCCCAACACGCCCGTTCTCAGCCTCGGTCACCGTCCACGCCTCTCTCTCCAGCATCCGACGCATCATTCGGCGTGTCTCGACGTTGTCCTCTACCACCAGCACTGAGCAGGGCAGATAGTCTGGTCGATATCTGTTCAGAACAGACATAAGGCGGTCACGTTCTATAGGCTTGACCATGTAATCCGATGTACCTAGCATGTATCCCCTGTTCTTGTTGTCCTCAATCGTGATCATAATGACGGGGATGCTGGAAAGGTCGGGATCAGCCTTCAACAGTGCCAGAACAGTCCAGCCATCCGTCCCTTGCATAAACACGTCCAGGGTGATGATATCAGGGCGCAGGTCTCTGGCCAGTCGCAGCCCCATCTCACCATCTGACGCGCTCTCCACATGAAACCTTCCGGTGCTCAGCAGCCTCTTCATCATGTCGTGCACCAACGGGTCGTCGTCTATGACCAGCACCTTGCTTACCCCTTCGATCACGATGTCAGGGCTAGGCTCCTCTGGAGGCGCTGGTTCATCAGCAGGTTCCATCGCCTCTGTGGGGAGCTTGACGGTGAAGGTAGATCCGCTACCGTATTCGCTCTCAACAGTTATGTCCCCACCCATCATCTGACAGAATCTACGGCTGAGGACCAACCCCAGTCCAGTACCGCCGTACTGACGCGTCGTCGAGGCATCGGCCTGGGAGAAGGGTTGGAAAAGCCTGCTCATCTGTTCAGGAGTCATGCCGATACCCGTATCGGCCACGCTGAAACTTACCCAGTCCTGGCCATGCTCGGTTCGATGGGATACATGTACCGTGATGGTACCCCGCTCGGTGAACTTACAGGCGTTGCTTAGCAGGTTAAACAACGTCTGCCGCACCTTCGTCATGTCCGCTCGAATAGAGTCGATGCTATCTTCACACTGGACTTCCAGGATATTGGCGTTCTTCTCCACCAGAGGTTGGATAATTCCTACTACTTCCCTGACCATATTTGATACATTGAAGGTCTCCAGGTAGAGTTCTGTCTTGCCTGCTTCAATTCTGGAGAGGTCAAGGATGTCATTTATGAGGGTCAGCAGGTGGGTACCAGCCTCGTGAATTCTCTGCAGGTCTGGGATGAAGTCTTGTTGGTTTAGGTCTTCGGCTTCTTCTTTCAGCATTTCGCTATAGCCTATGATCGCGTTCAGGGGCGTGCGGAGTTCGTGGCTCATGGCGGCGAGGAACTCACTCTTGGCAGCGGAGGCTTTTTTAGCCTCGGAAATGTCGACTGCTACGCACACAATCGATTGAATGCTACCGACTTCGTCTTTGATCACGGAACCTGAAAACAGCACCGGGATATTATCTCCGGACCTGGATCGAAGTTCCCGCTCTACGTTGGTTACAGACCCACCCTGGAGCAGGTCTGTGATCCCTTTCACTTGAAACAGTTGGTCGATTGGGCAAATTTCGTTGATCGGCATGCCCAGAAACTCGTCCTCACTATAGCCGAGCAGAGCACATGCGGCTTGATTAACCGATTCAATTCTGAATCCGGGTGTCACCATCAGGACAGCGTTTATCATCGACCGGATGATTTCTTGGGTTGGAATGTCGCTATAGGGCATTATTTCTGTACCTTGTTGTCCACGCCAGTATCCTCTTGCTTAACGTAGGTATTGGCTCGTTCAGTTAATCGCTTGATAACCCACGCTGAATGAAACCTTGACATATCAAGCATGTGTGAGATTATAACTTCAACTTGTAGATTCAGCGAGTTCTTGATGAATGGACCACTTATCGGGACGTGGCAATTAATCTCAGAAACAAGAGAAGGCATGGCGGTCTTCACTGAGGCTAATTTTAGTATTCACGTTTCGGAAAAATCATTAAATCAAGGTGAACCATCGCGGGCTATGTTGGAAGCCAACCAGACAATGCAGTTGTCTGGAGGCACTTATACGATTTCAGGCTCGAAAGCTATTCTCAAATATGGCTTGTCGGGAGTTCCGGATTACCTCGGTCGGGACCTGGAGCTCGATTTTTCCATCGAAGGCGACACCATGATCATTCGGGGGACGCAACCGGACGGATCTACGACTGAGGAAACCACCTGGCGTCGACTTGGCAATTCCGACGCGAGTTAGTAACTTGGACGCTCCTCGATCGACCGTATCCTGACTGGTCCTCCGTCCTCGCTTTCCGGAGGACTCTGATTATCCATGGTCCTGTTTATGGGGCGCAGGCCAAAGCCACCAAGACTCCTAGCAAGGAGTATTTGACAGTCTGAAGAACTAGACCTAAGGCGTGGAATGCAAAATATCACTTCCAGGTCCGCAGTACTACAGGTATGGAGTGTTTGACGATGCCCGTGTTTAATCTCATAGATCTTCAAGTGGCTCAATCCAAGACCATTACTCCCAAGCAAGCGTTGATTAGAGAGGAGTATCTGGGATACATCAACCAGCTAAACGAAGGAAAGGCGGGTAAGTTAGAGCCGAGCGAGGGAGAGAGTGCCGCTGCGATAAGACGAAGGCTTGGAGCAGCAGCGAAGACCGCGGGTAAAGACATCGTAATCAAACGCAAGGAGAACGAAGTGTACTTCTGGCTGAAGCCGCGTGGCCGAGGCAGACCCCGTCAGAGGCGAGCGCGCGAGTAGGGGGACGATAGTTCCCTTTGCATCGCTCCTGTGGGCAATGTCCTCTACGGCAATTTGCTCCTGAACTCCAACTCAATGTTCCCGTCCCGGTGGACATGAGCGGCTTTCAGTATGGTTTGCAGGTGCGCCTTTTGCAGCCTGGGGTCCAGAGCCTGCATGTCTTCCAAGAAAGTCCTGATGGCGCCGGGAATCCGCTCTGCCGCCGACACCTTGTCACGTTGTTCCCCAATCCAGTCCTCTAGAACGGGCTGTCGGTCCTCCAGTGCAGCTTTCTGACTCCGCAATGACTCGTTCGCAGTCGTGAACTCCTGCTCATTCAAAATCCCCCTCTTCAGGAGATCGAGGTGCTTCAGGAACTGCGATTCCACGTCAGCAAGTCCTCTAGTGACCGACTTAAGCTCCTTCTTCTTTTCGTCTGCCTCCTTGCGCTCAGCGGCGGCCATATGCTCGCGCACAAGACTGGGATCGGAGAATTCGCTCAGGTACTCGAGGATCGCCTTTTCCAATTTCGGCGCCGAGTGGCCGTTGTAGCCGGAACACAGGGCTCGCGATTGAAGGGCCCGCGAACACCAGTAGTTCCGATACCGCTTCCCCTTTCTTAGAGCCCCAACCTTACCTGCCATCGGACCCCCGCAGCTTCCGCACTTCGCGATGCCGCTCAGCATGTAGACGCTGGCATGTGTCTTCCCCCGCGACGACTCCCTGCGTATCGTCAACCGTTCCTGCAGGCGGTCCCACTCCTCTTGCGACAGAATCGCCGGGAAGAACCCAGCAACGCGGACCACCTCCTGGGCCGGGTTACCCTTTCGGGGCCGCTTGCCGTACGACAGCGTACCTACGAGGGCCTCGTTGGTGAGCATGTGTTGTACGGTGAAAGAGGCGAAGGGACGGCCGCCGCGGGCTCTATATCCCTTCTCAGTCAGCCTATCGGCGATGGCTTTGAATCCCAGGTTCTCCTCCACCGCCATACGGTACATCTCCCTGGCCACTGGCGCCTCATCTGGGTCTAGCTCCCACTTGACTTCCTTTCCTTTATATACCCTGCGCAGGCCAAACGGCGCTCGGGCTGCGTGAACACCCTTTTGAACCACTCGACTCATGTTGGCTCTGACCCTTTCCGACGTCCTGCGGCTCTCAGCCCCTGCGATCCCCGCCTTCACAAGAAGAAGCAGCTCGTCTTTGATGTCCTCGTCCGTCGCGGCTACCGATACGCCGCTATCCTCAAGCTGCCAGTAACGTTGGAGTATTTCCCGTGGATTTCGACCAAACCGGTCGAGGAACTGGACGACGATAACATCGGCTCCGCCTTGGAGGACGTGCTCTACCATCCGACGGTATTCTTTGCGGTCATCACGCCGGCCTGAGCCAACGTCGATGAAGGTCCCGACGGCAACGAGGTCGTTGCCCTGGCAATAGTCATTGAATCGGGACTGCTGAGTCTCGAGGGAGCTATGGCGCTCACCGGTTTGCCCAGCGCTTGAGACGCGAAGGTAGCCGACGGCACGCTTTGTGGCGACCGAGGTGATGGTTGACATGGGAGCCTCCGAGTACGGTTAAGAGTGATACCTTAATACCATACTCGCTACGTGGAGGCCGCTGGTGCGAGTTCAGTCTCCCAAGGTGATAGTCTCCCCAGACTCAGGTGCTCCCTGGGATTTGCCTGAAGCTGCAGAGAGACCCAGATGGTCCCATGACCGTGACCGGGGAAGGTGGGCAGTCCGGACACTAAGGGTTGAACTCCTCCGGAACAAAGGAGCCGCAATACTGCTTGCGGCTCGACCTCTTCGTTCCTAGCACCATAGGTCGTGGCGAGTTGCCATTCGGGCTTTTCCCTCTTGCTGGCACCGACGGGTTGCTAACGGGGTGTTTCCGGCCCGCCTGACATGGCGGCGTGGCCGAGGTCGGCTTTCCACCTGGCCATCCTTCCGATCGCCTGCGTCAGACAGGCTGGGGCGCAACCCGGGCCACACGCTGTTCGAAGTCGTGCTAGGCCTGTGCGTCACGACCGATGTGCGTATGCGCAATGGCCTTGTTCGGATCGCCTACAGCAAGCGAGGTGTTCACCGTCTCCCTGACTCGACTAGCCAACTCCTCTACCGTGAACGGTTTCTGTATGAATGCGCCTTGGTTCTGCAACACCTCCTCCTGGACCAGTGGCTCGTCAACATAACCGGACATGTAGAGCACTTTAGTTTCAGGATGCGCCTTTCTGACCCGCTCAGCGAGCTCCGGGCCCCCCATCAGAGGCATCACCACGTCTGTCAATAACAGGTGAACTGGCTCATCCATCTCTTCGGCCACGCGGATTGCCTCCGTGCCGTTGGCGGCCTCTATGACCTTGTAACCCTGCGCTCGGAGGATCTGAACCACGACATCGCGCACCAGTGGCTCATCTTCGACAACTAACACCGTCTCAGTTCCGCCTACCAAGTAGCCTCCCTCGTCGCGAAAGGGGAACGGACTGGAGGGCAGCATCAACTCGCGGCAGGTAGACTTTCACCGTGGTCCCGTGCCCAAGTTGGCTCTGTACTTCGATGCCTCCACCACTCTGCGCGACTACGCCGTAGGAGGTTGAGAGCCCTAGGCCAGTCCCTTTTCCCACCTCTTTGGTCGTGTAAAAAGGCTCGAAGATGTGCGACCGTACCTCATCTGTCATGCCAACCCCGTTGTCGCTCACGAACAGGATGACGTACTCTCCGGCAGCCAGCTCCGGATCGGCCGTGGCCAAATCCTCACCAAGCCTGACCTTCGCGGTCTCGATCGTCAGCTTGCCGCCTTCGGGCATGGCGTCTTGCGCGTTGACAACGAGGTTGAACAGCACCTGCTCTATATGCCCAGGATCCACGTTCACCAATCCCAGTTCCGCCCCCAGCAGCGTGACCAACTCTATGTCCTCGCCGATGAGACGGCGCAGCATATTACTGGTGTCTGCAATAATCTCATTGAGGTCGAGGACTCTGGGCGCTATAACCTGACGTCGTGAGAAGGCTAGGAGCTGGCTCGTAAGGCGAGTCGCGCGCTCGGCAGCAATTTGTACTTCTCGCAGGTACTCGCCGACTGCCCCAGATCCGGAGGCCCTTTTGGTCGCCAGATGTGTGTAGTTGATGATCGCCGTCAGCATGTTATTGAAGTCATGAGCGACCCCGCCGGCGAGCCTGCCGACGCTCTCCATCTTCTGGGTATGGATCAACTGCTCTTGCAGGTGCTTCCGCTCGGTGATGTCCTCGGCGACGCCCACGATGCGGCAGATGTGTTTAGCTTCATCCCGGACGGGGTAGCTACGAGCGGCTATCCAGCGTACCGATCCGTCGGGTCGAACAATTCGATACTCCTCGCTGAACTCCCCCGTGGTCATCTGTCTCTGCAGAGTGGCTTCCACATGCTCACGGTCTTCGAGATGGACGGCCTTCAACCAGGATCGCGGCTGCTCATACAAGGTCTCGCGTGTGCGACCCCATATCTCCTCGTACGCGGGACTGATGTACAGAAATCGATAATCGGCGGCGTCGATCACCCAGAAAAATTCTCGGACCTTCTCGGCTAGCTGGCGAAATCTAAGTTCGCTCTCCGACTGCACCTCCTCGGCCTGCTTGCGCTCGGCGATGTCCCTGGAGATGCCGAGTAAACTAATCACTCTACCGTTCTCGTCCTTAAGAGACACCTTGTCGGAGAAATGAGTCAGGACCCGTCCTCAGTCGGCACTTCTAATTCCGTTTCAACTGGGGTGCCCGTTTTCAAGAATGACATGTCGGCTTCCCCGGTCTTGGCTCTCGAGGACGGCTTGCCATATATCTGGGCTTGGCCTGACGCCTTAAGTCCTGAACGTGCAAGCGGCGTTCGAATTCCGAGTTCACCAAGGTGTACCAGCCTTCAGCATCTCTTGCGTACACCTCGTCGCCCGCAGGCGCTGATCCCCTAGGCCAGATGTTCTCTGGTCACGAAAACGTCGAATTCAGGCATCGTCCCCACGTACGGTTTCATCACTACCAGATTACCCAAACTGGCCCCGAAAACAGGATGGAGCTAGCACCTCAACTCATGAGTGGGAATCTCAAGCCGGCGATGCGAGGAGCCAGCATGTGGACGACGCCTCGGGGAGGACGGTGTTCCGAGATAGGCACAATGACCCTACAGCGGTTGTACCCGTAGCACTGCCTCTGGTAGTTCCGCTAGGTGCCTTGCAAAGGGTCGCCAGGTCAGTTGTACCGAAGGCGATCAAGACAATGGCCGTCTCCAAACCGCTCAATCGCTTCTGGTCTTCACTAACCTCCCTGACGTGGGCACAAACAGGTCACGTTCGCGGCGTCGTGTGGAACGATCCTTTGGCTGCAGGGTCGAGCTCCCACCTGGAACACGAGAGACCGGTGTTGCTAGCTGCCTGAACTGCGGTTACCGCCTAACCGCCTACAATCACGGTGCGTGGTCTTCAAGGCGCCTCCTCGAATACGCCACGGATATTGCCATGGTGGAGGAGATCACTATGCGCTCGCACTCTTCGTGATTGTACTCATGCGGAAAAGTGAATCCCGTCCCCCGTGATAACGAACGGCGAGGCGCCTTCTTCGTAGTTCGTCCCCCTATGTTTGAAGATTTGCAAAGACCGCAAGTCTGCGCTCCGTTGCCTTTCGATACCCAAGTAGATGACCAGGTCTGCCATTGCAAACTCGGGAAGGTCTAGGGCTTGCGGGAGTCCGTACTCTCCGACGACGATGCCCACAGAGCCTGAGACGATGAGTTGATGACCCATTTCACCAAGAAATCGCCGGATACCGATGCGGTTGGGCGCGGCATCCGATATGGCTCGGAAACTATCTACAGCAACAACGGCGGTCTTTTCCTCCTGCAACCTTTGGACTATTACGTTCATCACTTCCGACAGGTCATGGCTTTGAAGGTGTGGCTGTAATTCCAAAAACTCGATCTGGTCAATGAGGCCGGCGGGCTTGAGGAAGCTGAGATCACCGTATCGATCACGCATCTTGGTTACGGGCTGGTGCGTTGTGGTCACGTATAAGGCGCAGTGTCCCCGGCGTACAGCCTCTGCGAGAGTGTGCAGAACCAGAATGGTCTTGCCAGTGCCTGGCGCTCCCGCAACCGCAACTAGGGACTGCTGCGGCAGCCCTCCTCCGAGCATTTGATCGAGCCGCTCGATGCCAGTGCTCGATCTTGTTGACAGACCGACGCCTTCAGCCTGCGCCGGCGTTGGGCGATGGCGCTCATCGCGTCGCTGGAGGGCGCTCCGGACGCGCTCGCGCAACTCAGCGAGCTGCACAGGTTTGGTCAAATAATCGTCCGCTCCTAACCTCATCGCTTCAACGACCGAATCGGTCGAGGCGAAGGCGCTCAAGATCAACACGCCAATGCTCGGATCACTAGCCTTGATATCCCGGAGAAACTCAATGCCAGATTTCCCAGGAATGACAAGATCTACAATCGCTAAGTCGAATCGGCTGCACTTCAGTAGCTCGGCACCGCTGGCGGCGTCGCCGCAAGTCACACACTCGTACCCAAGGCCAGTCAGCAGCCTCTGCATTGCGTCTCTGGTGTGCTCTTCGTCGACGACGAAGAGCACTCTGCGGCTAGGTTCTGCCGACATCACCACCACGCTGTAGACTCGACAGCACTCCCATAACCTCCTCCGCTGTGAACGGCTTCTCCAGTAGCGGGTTGCTTTTTGTAGACAAGAACTCACGGCTTTCGGGGCTGATCGTGTCGCCTGTAATGAAGACAACCTTAGACGCGTGAAGTCGTTTCGTTTCAGCTCGAGCGCTCGATCGATCGCATCCGGCGCGTCTGCCAGCTTGCGCACGATGTCTCATTGAAGCGGTGCGCATGTGGGACGTTGAGGCCAGACTCAGCTTAGGCCTTCGACTGGGGCGGGGACCCGTTCATCCCTAAGTCCTCAGCCTTCGGGAGGTACACCCTAAACCAGGACCCGCGTCCGGGTTCGCTATCAGCCGTGATGTGACCGCCGGCTAGGCTCACGACACTGAAGCACATCGCCAACCCCAGACCGGTGCCCTTGCCGAGTTCCTTGGTTGTAAAGAAGGTCTCGAAGATGTGCTCTTTGACTTCATTCGTCATTCCGGTGCCGGTGTCGCCAACGACCAATACTACCTGCGGACCGGCGGCAGATCTGAGGTGCCGTTTAACATACTCGTCATCCGAAGGGACATTGGCTGTCCGTATTGTCAAAGTACCGCCGTTGGCCATGGCGTCGCGCGCATTAAAGACGAGGTTGAGCAACACTTGCCATAACTGTCTACGGTTCATCCTCACCGTCACAGCCTCTGGGGCAAGACGAGTGACCAGTTCGATTTCTTGCCCGATGATTTTGCGTATCAGCTTGTCCGCATCCAGAATCAAGTCGTTTAAGCTGATCAAACTAAGGCCGGGCAATTGATCGCAAGACAGCCGCATCATTTCGGAGGTCAGATCGGCGACCGCCTCGGCTGCCTCCTGAATCTCTTTTAGGTAGCTACGTAGGGGACTCTGGGTTGGTAGAGCGTTGGCGATCAACTGGCAGTACGCGCGAATCGGCGTCAACATGTTGCCCACGTCGTGGGCCAGAGCCACGGAGAGCTTCCCGCTGGCCTCCATCATCTGGGCCAGCGACAGCCGGTCGTCAAACCGATCCTTGGTATACCTGTGAACCATAGATAACACCCATGAGTGACTGCTCGTATCGTTACGGTGACACTTGGTACTTCACAAAAGACAGAGTAGGGCGGGTGGCGAGAGAACATGCGCGTCCAGTATTCGAGGCTTGCTCGACTCGGACTCCACGCGGTCCTGTGCAGCACTAGGAGTACATAGCGGGCCAAGAACGGCGATAGGCACTGCCTAGTCGCGCCGGCTCACGAGTCCAGACCGACCAGGCCGTTGCGCAGGGCGTAGTTGAGGAGCTCACTCTGGCTGGAGATCGAGTTTTCTCATTATCCGCTGCCGGTACGTCCGGACAGTGTACGGGCTCAAGGGCAACATGTCGGCAATCTCCTGGTTGGTGAGGGTCGCGGCCAGAGGCACGACCTCACGCTCGCGGGTGCTGAGGCCGCTCCATGTTGGGCAATTAGGGCGTCCCTGGTGACCACATCGGGAAGTAGGTCTCGTACCTTTTGCACAGCCTCCAGACCGTCGCTGGCGGTGTCGACTACCTCGAAATTGGGCTGGCTCTGAAGAGGGTGGGGAATATGTCCCTGGTAACGGAGGTATCTTCGACGACTAAAATCCGGATCATATGTGATTTCCATCTCTGATCGATCCTTCGTTGCTGACGGATTCCACCGGCCATAGATGTGACCCCTCGCCATCTCACCGTTCCACCAGCACCACCGACACTCGACAGGACGACGGGGCTAGCTGACCCCTCAGGGGACAAATCCCGCCCATTGCTGGCTTTGAGCTAGCGCTACTTGCACGGCTTGATGGTAGGCCCCAGATGCGTTCGTGTTAGCCTTGGGGTGTCCCAAACGAAGTTCCAGGAGCCGGAGCCCAAACATCTATATTGCCTCCGCCAGCATCGCACCTCTCTGCCGAGAATCTCACGGGACTGGTGCTGACACAACGGAGCTTCTGCCGGTTTAAGAGGATAAAAAAACCAGGCATCCGCCTGGCATTTTCGACAGGTCGTATCTGTACTCGGTCTAACTGTCCAAGATCCGGAGCTCCGAGGCGACTCTGACGGCCTGGGTGCGGGTCCGGACACCAAGCTTCTGGAAGATGTTCTCGACGTGAAACCTGATCGTGCGGACACTGAGCGACAGCTCACCAGCGATCTCCTTGTCACGAGCTCCCGAGGCTAGCGCCCCAAGAACTTCCTTTTCCCGCTTGGTAAGCTGAGGACTAGGCTCGCCTTCCAAGTGCTCAATCAGCCGACTGGCAATGACCGGCTCCAGCAGCGAGCCTCCGCCATGTACCGTTTTTATTGCGCCCACAAGGTCGTCTTCGGCTACGTCTTTCAGGAGATAACCACGCGCGCCGGCCCGAAGGCCGTCGAAGATGTACTCGTCGTTGGCATAGACCGATAAGAGAATTACGTGAGTGTCCAGGCCCAACTCACGCAGCTGCCGTGTCGTCTCGACACCATCCAGCTTCGGCATCTGAATGTCCATTAGCACCACATCTGGCGCGAGGGCCCGTATCTGTCTTATAGCTTCCTCACCATTTCCCGCTTCGCCTACGACCACCAAGCCGTCAAACCGCGCCAGCATGCTACGGATCCCACGTCGGACAACCTCCTGATCGTCCACCACAAGGATCCGGACATCGTCCGAAGCTCCGCCCTGAGAGGGGACGGCACTTCGTGAAGTATGCTGTGTGAGAGGAGGCCTTTCTGGACCTACCTGGTAAGGAATCCTGGCGTCAATTTGTGTACCCCTCCCGGGGGCACTGCGGATTTCCAAGTTGCCGCCAGCCAAGCGGGCACGTTCCTGCATGCTGGTCAGGCCGAACCCCCCAGTCGCTGATAGGATCCCCTTCGTCCGGGAGGGCTCAAAGCCGACACCACCGTCCGAAATGAGGATCCGCACCTCTGAAACACCGTAGCTTAACCTTACCGTCGCTCTTCTCGCTTTGGAATGACGCCGGACGTTACTCAGCGCTTCCTGGGCAATGCGAAGGGCAGTTAGCTCATTGCGTGGGTCTATTGACTCGGGTTCTGTCCCTTCAACTTCCACCGAGAGTTGAACGGTGTCTTCGGTGGTGCTAGTGGCCTCTTGACGGATCGCGCTGGTCAGGTCAATGAACTCACGGCGAGCCGAATGCAGCTCCCATACCGAGCGGCGGGCCTCCTCCAGACTGCGCTGGGCCAGGTCGCGCGCGGACTGTATTTCGGCGCCAGCAGCCTCGGGCTCACGGACGAGCAGCTTTGTAGCCGTTTCCAATTGAATCATGATGCCGATCAGCGACTGCGCCAGCGTGTCGTGAATCTCCCGGGCCAGCCGGTTCCGCTCCTCAACCACTGCCAGCTCGCGCCGGGTCTCCTCCGCGCTTTTACGCTCGGAGATGTCCGTAACAATGCCCCTCCGTTCGACGATCGCTCCATGCCGGTCGCGGACCGGCCGAACAGTTACACTGACCCATACAGGACGGCGTTCTGCCGTCGCCATCTGCAGTTCCTTGTCACGAAACTCCTCTCCGGCACGAGTTCTCTTGTCTATGCTGCGTGCCTCTTCCTTCCCCATCGGCGTATCGGCGTACAAGTCAATGACCGAGCGGCCGATCAGGGCGTCTCGAGGATAACCGAGCAGCTCCTCAGCACCGCGGTTGACCATGCGGATATGACCGTCCAGGCTAACCGAGATATAGGCTAGCGGGGCGCCTTCGTACAGCTCCCTGAACCGCTCCTCGCTCTCACGTAGTGCCTCCTCCGCACGCTTGCGCTCAGTCACATCAACTATGAAGGCCTGTGTGTTGGTAATCTGGCCGGTTTCATCCTTTAGGGCGACAGCGGACAGAAGCACATCGATCACCTCTCCGCTCTTCTTTACCATTTGAATCTCAATGTCTTTGTCAAAACCGGTCCTGAAGAATTCAGGCAACACCTCCCCAACGACGTCGCGGCGGGAGGACAGCGTCAGAAAGTCGGTGGGGCTTTGCCCAATTACTTCGCTGCGCCCGTACCCAAGCACCTCAAGCCAATGATTGTTAACGCTGACGAGCGTGCCGTCCTTTGGTTCGATCGAATGCATCATTATCGGGGCGTTGTCGTACAGCGACCGGTAGACGTACTCTCGGTCACTCATCTCCTCCTCCGCGCGCTTCCGCTCCGTGACATCAACTATGAAGGCCTGCGTGCCGGTAACCTGGCCAGCTTCATCCCTTAGGCCAAGAGCGGACAGAAGCACGTCGATGACTTCTCCGTTCTTCTTGACCATCTGGTACTCGATGTCCTTGGCAACACCGGTCTTGACGAATTCAGGCAAAGCGACCTTAATCGCGTAGGTGCGCGATGCGGGGGTCAGAAAGTCGATGAATTTTCGGCCGATTACTTCGCCGCGCTCGTACCCAAGCACCTCAAGCCAATGATTGTTGACGCTGACGAGCGTGCGGTTTTTGAACTCGATCGAATGCATCATGATCGGGGCGTTGTCGTACAGTGACCGATAGGCGTACTCTTGGTCACGCAGCTCTTTCTTAGTCCGGCGATTCGATTGCGCCTTCCGCATCCTCTCCCTCGTGGGCTGTTGAGTTAATTTCCTAACCAACTCATTGTCAGTCGGCCTCTCGTGAAACACAATGGCCGCAACTTACTGCCTCCGATATCACGCTCAAGGGATATTTGAGCCGCGTTCGCACCACTCCCCGGCTAAGGTCGCTTTGGGGGTGCCGTCGGCATCGTATGCCGTTGACGGACTCCTAGCCAGGGAAGGAATGCAGAACCAAGGACAGGTAGTATGTGGCGAGCTCGTCACGCCACTCGGCTTATCGGACTTGTTACCGGGGCCCCTAGGGGGTATGGGCGGTTTACACGCCTCTACCGGGACGCACCATCCAGTCGGGGTCGCCACCGCTTTGGCTTTTGCTCAAGTCGCATCCAGGACCACGCGATAGAGGGCGGCGTTGGCCTGGCAATCACCCTCTCGATTGAGTCGATGGCGGTTGGTCTTGCCCGACGAAGCCGGGATGGGGTGCTGACAAACGAGTCGAGCGCTACAAGGAGCCACAGGGGTGATCGGCTTCTGATCAAGCTCTCCTCTGATACCCTCAGGGAAGTGTTGGCCGTGCTGGAGAGCCCTGCGAAAGACCTTTTTGGGTTAACTCGGAATTACCGACTTTGGCCGGCCCCGCCCGTCTCGTCCTAAATAGCAAAGTGTCGCTACGACCCGGGGCTCCATTATCGGATTACAGTGCACGTGCATCGCGTCGTAGATGGTGTTGATATAGTTCTCTACCGTCTTGGGGCTGACCGACAGCCTGTCCGCTATTGCGGCGTTCTTGTACCCGTGCGCCACGAGCTCCAGCACCTGTCGCTGCCTGGACGTTAGATGGTCCGGTACTTCGAGCCCCAACACTCCGTTGGGGTGCCTTTCGCTCGCGCCGAGGTCCTGTCCACATTCAGGTTCGTTCGAGTCGAAGGCCGATCGAGAGTCCATAGTGATCATGCCGCCGCGATACCTTTCTCTCCGGTTCATATGGATCACCTGGCCTCACCCAGTTTGCGCGATACCAACTGGTCCGTCAGCATCTTCACTGTGTAGAATCCGGGTAGAACCTGGTCGTCCACCTCGATCTTGATCCGCAACTCATCCATTGCCGGGTTGTCGTCGTTGTCGTTGGTCAACGTGCCCCCGGCGCTGGCATCCTTGTCAACCCGTACCAGGAACGTCTTGGCCGACTCCTGAGACAACGAAACGCGGCTGCCGCCCGATGCTGCCAATCTAAAGCCGTCAGGGCTCTCGAACATGAGACGTTGAATCACATCAGCGTTCGATGCGTTGACCAACAGCATCTTGATAGCGTAGGAATCCCCGGGGAAGGTCCGGGCCGTCCCAGCGAAGGAGGTGTCATCATTGAATACCACCAGGTCAGTGGAGGCTCCGGTGGAGAGCACCAGTTTCGAACCCCCCGGACTCGGATCTACGGCAAGGGGCTCTAACACCACGGCGGTGCTGTCACCGGTGATGCCTGCGACAGTTCCCAACGCCAAAGCAGCGGACGACGCCAGCATCATCGGGAGGACCGCTGCCCACATGGGCAGGCGCTTGATTCTACTTCGCACCCTCATCTCGCTCCCCTAGAAGACGGGTATGATAATGTGCTCGGCGGTTGTGCCGGAGTTCGTGTCCTCAGCAGACAGCTGGAGAACCCTTCCGACCGTGCCCCTGGCCCTCTCCACGCTGTGTCATATAGCGATGTGTTCGTATCTCGCCGCGACGTTCCTCAGTCGCAGATACAACTCCTCGCGCTCGAAGGGCTTCGTGAGGTAGCCGTCGGCGCCGATAGCGATGCTTGCCTCCTCGTAACTCGGCGAGCTGCTGAGCATAAGGACACCTACAGAGGGATGGGTTAGCTTGATACGCCTGGTTGCCTCCAGTCCGTCCATGTTGGGCATCTCGACATCCATGACGACAACGTCCGGGAGCAGCTCCTCAACTCTCTGTACAGCCTCGATCCCGTCTGTGGCCACGCCAACAGCAGCGATGTCCGGTTCACACTCCAGAAGGATGGACAGAGCAGGTCGAAGAATATCGGAATCATCCGCGATCAGGACTCGTATCATGCTGTCTTGGTCCTCTCATTCAGTTTGAGTTTGCGGGAGTACTGACACAGTCCTCCGCTTCAGAGGCTCGTCCGGTTCTGATCGTGCTGTGATGCTTCTTGGCAGCGCTTCAAGTGGTCTCGAACGACGGCGTGTAGGGCGTTAAGCTCCCTTACCCGTTGTTCCAGCTGCCGATGGCTCTCTCGCAGCTCTCCCTCCGCCTTCTTGCGCTCCGTGATGTCGCGCACGATGGCGACCATACATAGTTTTCCGTGGAGGTCGACCATGGATGCTGAGATCTCGGCCGGACGAGCCTCGCCAGCTTTGGTTATGCATCCGAGTTCATCGGTCCAACCATGCCCCTGTTCAAACACCGACTGCGCAAAGTTCATTAACTTGGCCATGTCGTTTGGATGAATGGCTGAAACGCTCAAAGACAGAAGCTCCTCCCTTGAATATCCGAGCATGTCACAAGCCTTCGGGTTAACGTCGAGGATTTCATCCCGCGCTGGGTCGATGACAAGTATCGCGTCGTTGGAGTGCTCGAAGATCCTGCGGAAGCGCTCCTCGCGCTGTCGCAGCTCCTCATCTGCGCGCCGTCGCTCTGTGACCTCCCGTTGGCTTTCCACCTCGTGCTTGTGAAGCGCCACCTCGATTGCAGGGTGTAGCTCCGCTTCGTCAAATGGTTTTAGAATGTAGCCGTATGGAGCGGAAATCTTCGCACGATGCAACGTGGGGCCGTTAGCGTTACCGGTCAGATACACAACTGGGACGTTGAACCTACTGCTTATCTCTTCAGCCGCTTCCACTCCGTCCATAGCGCCCGATAGCTCAATATCCATTAGCACGAGGTCGGCGTGAGTCTCTTCAACCTTTCTGATGGCTTCCTCTCCTGAAGAGACCACGGCGGGGACACCATAGCCCGCGGCGATCAGAGTGCTCTGTATATCCTTGGCCACGATATATTCGTCTTCGACAACGAGGATGCGCGCGTTTGGCATGATGCACCCCTCCCCCGGCTCTCAGCTCACTTATCGGCCTGCCCGGGTTCGTTAGCTCCAGGTCCGACCAGGATCTGACCTTACGCGTCCGCCTTGGCCGCGATACGTCGAACCTCGGATAGCAGTTCCTCTGTCTTAAAGGGCTTTGCAAGGTATCCGTCGCCGCCAGCGGCGATACCGAGTTCTTGATATTCAGCAGAGGCGCTTATGAGGAGGATACCTACCCTAGGAAGGGCTTGCTTGACTCGCCTTGCAGCCTCTAGACCGTCCATCGCGGGCATCTCGACATCCATGACGACGACATCCGGAACTAGCTCCGACGTTTTCTCGGTCGCCTCCACCCCGTTTCTGGCCAATCCCACCACCTCGATGTCCGTGTAGGACTCTAAAGTCGACGCCACAGCGTTTCGGACCACCTCGGAATCGTCCGCCACCAGAACGCGGATCATGCTGCTCGCCCCACCCCCGACATGTGTCGATGTTGCGCAAAGCTGCCTACTGCATCTGTACCAGCATCGGACGCAAGGTGCCTCGATACAACCGGAATTTGGCCCGTTTCCGGAGAACGAAAAAACGGGCCTAAGCCCGCCCGCTTGGATAGGTGGTAGGGGACCGAGAAGTCTAGCTGTCCACGAGACCGCATTCTGCGGCGGCTCGCGCCGCCTGCGTTCGTGTCTGGACCCCCAGCTTCTGAAAGATGTTCTCAATGTGAAACTTGACTGTGTTGACGCTCAATGACAGATGGCCGGCGATCTCCTTGTTGCGCTCCCCCGAGGCCAGTAACCGGAGCACTTCGAGCTCGCGCCGAGTCAACTGGACACCTGCCGCGGCGTTCGGCCACCCACCTCCCTTCCGGGGCAGTCTGCTCCCCGGACTGTCGCCTGTGATCTCCCGAATCATCGCCAGCACGCATGACTTCCCACCGATGTCGAACATGGTTGCTGACATATCAGTCCGCACAACCTGTCCCGTCTTACCTGTGCACTCCAGCTGATCAGACCATCCGTAGCCGCGTTCATAGACCGACTGGGCAAAGGACATAAGCTCGGGCATTTTGCTCGAGTAAACAGCGGATATGCCTAGAGACAATAACTCCTCGTAAGAATAGCCGAGCATGTCGCAGGCTCTGGGATTTGCGTCGAGAATCTTGTCCCGCGTCGGGTCGATAAGAAATATCGCGTCGCTTGAGTAGTAGAAGAGCTTCCGGAAGCGCTCATCGCTCTTACGAACGTCCTCCTCCACCCGCTCCGATCTGGCGACCTCCCTTTGGGATTCCGACTTGTGTCTGTAGAAGGCCATTTCGATGGCGGCATGCAACTCTTCATCCTCGAACGGTTTGAGAACGTATCCAAACGGCTCCGTCACCTTTGCCCGCTGCAATGTGCTCCGGTCCGAGTTTCCGGTGAGGTATACCACCGGGATGTTGAAGCGGTGCCATATCTCGTCGGCGGCCTCCACTCCGTCCATATCTCCGGCGAGCTTGATATCCATGAGGACCAGATCGGGACGCGTCTCCTCCGCTTTTTGTATGGCGTCCTCTCCGGAGGACGCAAGGGCGGGGACGGCGTATCCCAGAGAGCTCAGGCTGTCCTGTACGTCCTTCGCCACCACGTACTCGTCTTCGACGACCAGGACCTTCATACCGACCACTTGCCTGGTCCCGTAGCTGAATCCGATTCCCGGGGAAACGTAACCTTGAACTCCGCACCGTGGTTGCTGGTGTGCTCGATTGTGCCCTTCAACTGCTCTGCCAGCGTATTGACCAGTTGGAGCCCCAGGGATTCGGAACGTCTGAAGTCCAAGGACTCCGGGAGCCCAACACCGTTATCACTGACCGTCAGCGCGAGCTCATCGTGCTCGATAGCGTTCAGATCGACGCAGATCTCGCCCTTACGGCCCGCGGGAAACGCGTGCTGGAGACTGTTGGAAACAAGCTCGTTGATAATCAAACCGCAAGGAATCGCCGCATCAACGTCCAGCAACACATCGGACACGTTTAAGCTCAGGGCAACGTCGTTCGAATTCAATTTGTAGGACCTGAACAGATCGGCCGTCAGCCTTTGTATATAGTTTGCTGAGTTGATCCTGGCCAGGTCTTCGGACTCGTACAGTTGCTCGTGGATCAGGGCCATCGATTTGACCCGGCCCCGGCTCTCCTTGAACATCTCGCGGGCCGGCCCATCTGCGGCATGCCTGGACTGAAGGTTGAGCAGACTGGAGATTATCTGTAGATTGTTCTTGACCCGATGGTGGATTTCCTTGAGCAGAACCTCTTTCTCTGCAAGAGAGGCCGTGACCCGCTCCTCGGCCTCTTTGCGCTCGGCGACCTCCATGTGGAGTTGCTCGTTTGCATTCACCAGTTCGCCCGTCCGCTCCTTCACCCTTCGTTCAAGTCGAGCATTGGAGGTAGCCAACTCCTGCGCCTTTCGCGCCAGTGCCTGCTCGGCCCGATAGCGCTCCGTGACTTCTTGCTCCAATGCCTTGTATGCCTTCTGAAATCTGCCGGCGACGCTCCGGCGAAGCGAAAAGAGTAGCGCCAGTCCTAAAGTCAAAGCCGTGGCGCTTACCCCCACCAAGAGTGTCTGAGATGCGTGCTGGACATCGAGGGAGGCGGCAAGAGCACGGAAGAATCTTATCTCTTCGGTGTCGTAGAGTTGCTTCACGTCCCTCTCCAGCCGCGAGAAGACCTCGTCCAGCTCGTAGGCGACGTTGGTGCGTCCGGATGTGAATCCCGCAAGCATGGCATCATAGTCCTCAAGGCCGCCTTGGATCTCTTCCAGTCTGGCAAGCGTCACGGGACTATCCGCGGCCTGCGCCTTAAACACCTTCATCTGATTCGTCAGAAATGCCCTGCGGAGCTGGACGCGCTCTAACCCTCCCACGCTCTCCAGCATGTCCTGATCCGTTTCGATTCGCAGAAGGAGCACCTCGCGTTGGATGTTGGATATGTTGGTGATTATATGGCCACTCCGTTCAAAGTCGGACGTCGTGCTGGCGCTCTGGGCGTAGGCGCGGACAATCAATACCCCCATGACCAAAAGGAGCAGGGAGACCAGCAGGCAGAGGGCGAGCTCTACTCTCGAAAGCGAGTGTCGCCCTTGGACACCCGCTGCGTTCACCGTACTTCAATGCTCCTGACGCTCCAGATCCACAGGTCGTTATGGGTTGAGGGATCTATAGGGTAGGAGTCGTTGGGAAAGATGATGCGGGTAGGCCCAGCATTGGCAACTGTCATGTACTCGCCGTTGGTCCGGGTGACAAGCAGGATCGGCCACCTTCGGATCTCATCGATCGGGATGTCCACTTGATAGTCGTCCAGGGCCTCCATATGGACGGTGGTCGCCGAGTCCGATACGCCGGCAAACGCGATTAGGTCCGACATCAGCACCCCGGTGTAGCTGGCCTCCACCTCGAACCAAGGGTCGTAGACCGAGTATCTCGCCAGGCCGAGTTGTTCAAGGGTCTTCATGTCGAAGGCCAGCGAGCTGTCCCCGCTGGGAGCGGTGATAGCTCCCGACACGGTCAGGATAACGGCTCCGTTTGGGTCGGGGAGAGAGGCGCCCTCGATGAGGCTCGCCTCCGTGACCCTCTCGTAGGGAGGGGAGCCGGACCCACATCCGACGCCAAGCAAAGCGCTTGCCCCAATGAGCATGAACAACACCATCGGCAGCCTCGTGCGTATGTAGTGCTCCAACATCTACGTGCCTCTTTCCTCTCCGGTTGCTCTCTTCGCCTTCAACGTTGACAAAAGGGCGGGAACGCCCTACTCCAGGGAGCTAGCCTTTTTGTACGTCCTTCGCTACCACGTACTCGTCTTCGACAGCCAGGACCTTCATACCGACCACTTGCCTGGTCCCCCTGCTGAATCCGCTTCCCGGGGAAACGTAACCTTGAACTCCGTCCCGTGGTTGCCGGCGTGTTCGATCGTACCCTTGAGCTGCTCTACCAGCGTATTGACCAGTTGGAGCCCCAACGATTCGGAGCGTCTGAAGTCGAGTGCTTCCGGGAGTCCAACACCGTTATCACTGACCGTCAGCGTGAGTTCATCGTGCTCGACAGCGTTCAGATCGACGCAGACCTCGCCCTTGCGGCCCTTCGGAAACGCGTGCTGGAGACTGTTGGAAACAAGCTCGTTGAGGATCAGACCGCAAGGAATCGCCACATCGACCCCCAGCAAGACATGCGACACGTTCAAGCTCAGGGCAACGTCACTTGAATCCAGCTTGTAGGACCTGAACAGATCGGCGGTCAGCCTCTGTATATAGTCCGCGGTGTTGATCCTCGCCAGGTCTTCGGACTCATACAGTTGCTCGTGAATCAGGGCCATCGACTTGACCCGGCTGCGACTTTCCTTGAACATCTCGCGGGTTAACCGATCTGCGGCATGCCTGGACTGGAGGTTGAGCAGACTGGAGATGATCTGCAGATTGTTCTTGACGCGATGGTGGATTTCCTTCAGCAGCACCTCTTTCTCTGCGAGAGAGGCCTTGACCCGCGCCTCGGCTTCTTTGCGCTCGGAGACCTCCTTTAGCAGTCGCTGTTCACGTTCGTCGACCGCCTGGTGCATTGTCGTAAAGGCTTCTACCAGCGTACCCAACTCGCCGCCGTGCGGCAGTAGGGCAGGCAGAGGGGCGGTCCGGTCCCCCGAGCCAATGGCACGTGCCGCCGCGACAAGCTGGCGCAACGGCAGCGTCAGCCTTCGGATGACAAACATCGTGGCTAACATAGCAAACAGCACACTTGCCGATAGGCCGGCGATGGAGAGGCGCCAAGTCCTTGTCAAAGGCGCCAGCAGCTCTCGCTCCGGACGTTCCACGATTACCGTCCAGCCGATGTCCGGCACGGGAGCATAGCCGGAGATTCTTGTCTCGCCTCCGGACCGGTACGTGTTCGAGCCTGAGCTAGTCGGACGGGCCTGCATGGGGACGCCCATCCACGGCGGGTCAGGGTATTGCGACAGCTCTGCCCGGTTGGAGTGGAGGAGAAGCCGCCCCGCAGTGTCCAGCACGAACGCTTGGCCACTCCCGCCGATGTGTACTTTCCTTACATACACCGAGAGGACCTCCAGGTTCACATCCGCTCCTAGCACGGCCACAACCCGCCGCTGGGCGTCACGAATGGGCGTATGGATCAGCAACCTGGGACGTTCGGTATCGAAATCACTGGTCACCATCCATGCCTGATGTCCGTGTCGGGCCGCAGTCTGGAACGACTCGCGCTCGGCAACCGATGGCAACCGATCGGAGAGGGATGAAGCCAGTGGTCGCCCCGAAAGGTCGAAGACTGCAATGGACGAGAAACGTGGATAGTAGAGGTAGACCTCCTCCAGGAATGACTCCTGTTGAACTGGCACCATGTTGACAATCTGAGGGGAGGAGGCGAACGCGACGGTAGTGGTTAGCATCGCTTCCAGGTCTACCCGCAACTGTCCAGCCAGGCCACGAGCCAGGCCGCGAGCCAGACCGGTCAACTCCCGAGCCGCCTGCTCTCCCAGCGCGTCCCGATCCAGATTCGCCACCAACAATCCTGCCACCGCCAGAGGTAGGATAGCGACCAGTGTCAACCCCAAAAGCAAGCGGGCATGGAGTGTTCGTAGGAATTTAAACAAGCTCGACCCAGCAGTCTCACCTATCTAGGCGAGCCGGTTGGGCCGGAACCAACCGGTTGCCTTTCCAGACCGCCATGAGGTGATCGGACGCCGTCAGAGAATCGTGCTGCTCCGGAGTGAATGCTGGTGCATAGCGTTTGACCACGCCATCGTAGCCGTCCAGGTTTTCCAGAGCGGCCCGGACCGCCGGCCCGTCCACGGTCCCGGCCTTTTGAATCGCTCGTGCTAGTAGATGGACGCCATCATACCCGTGCACTACCCCCACCGGCGCCAGGACATCCTCTGTTCGGCGGGTATCATAACGGTCGTGATAGGCTTGCAGAACTTCTTCACCTCTTGGTGAAAGAGGCTCGAAAAACGAGTAGGTCTGGACCGTGAGTACCCCGTCGGCGTTCTCCACGCCAGCCAACTCCACGAATCGGCCACCGCTAATCCCCCAGTGGCCGATCACCGGTATTTTCCAACCTAAAGTGGCCATCCCGCGCACAATGGCTGCACCCTCAGGAGCGTTGGCTACCATCAGCAGCGAATCAGCCCCCGCATCGCGCAATAGCGCCAGCTGCGCGTTCATGTTGTTGTCTCCCTGATCGAACCGCTCGATGTCAGCCGGGTCTGTTCCGAGCCGCGTGAGCCAGTCTGAAAGGCCGGCAACGTTTGAGTCGCCCCAGGACGTGGTATCGGCGATAATTCCCGGCCGGTGGACTCCCAGAACCTCCAGTGCGTACCGGACCAGAAACTCATCAGCGGATTCGTCGCTCAAAGAGACCCGGAAGGCGTAGTTAGGGTCGCGCCCGTTCTTGGTGATACGAGTCACCGAGCCCCAAGGGTTGATCAGAGGGATCTGGAGCTCGTGGATGGCGTCCAGCTGGCCGATCATCACCGGACTGAATATGCCGCCAAATACGGCTACGATTCCCTCCTGCTCCACTAAGCCACGTAGTGCCGCCACGCCGGCCTGCGGGTCGTTTTGAACGTCCCGCACCGCCAGCTGGAGCGGTCGGCCGAGCACCCCTCCATCCTGGTTGACCTCGTCCATGGCCAGCAGCATACCCCGTTGAATCGCTTCGCCAGAGACCGCTAACCTGCCCGTCATGGGAGCGATTAGCCCCACCATGACCGGCGGGCCTTCGGATACGCCCCCCCCCGCATCCGACCAACTGCAATAGCAGTACCGATGCCACTCCCGCGATGACAAACGCCTGGATTGACGTGCGCAATTTCGTCGCCATCATTGCTCCTTTTCCGGGGCGGGTCTCCGTCGCTCGTGCATCCGTCGGTTGCGGTCTATTCTTAGGATGTCACGATTTTCGTGACGTGAAACCGGTAGGATGGAGGGTTTTGGAGCAACAAAAAAAGGCGGGCCTGAGCCCGCCCTTTCGGGTGGGTGGTAGTTTCCCAAATGGGGCTCAGAAGCCCAAGAGACCTCGCTCGGCGGCCACTCGGGCGGCCTGGGTACGGGTCCGGACGCCGAGTTTCTGGTAGATACTCTCGTTGTGAAATTTCACCGTGTTGACTGCCAGAGACAAACATTCGGCGATATCGCTGTTGCGAGCACCCGAGGCCAGTAGTCGGAGCACTTCCATTTCCCTCTTCGTCAGGGGAGGGAACTTTCGAATACCGTCTTTCTCTGCCAGAAGCCCCAAAGCAGACTTTAGCTGTAGCACTTTGTCTCTGATATCTATATCCACTTCTGCGCTCCCCGGTGAGGGCCGCGCGCTTTCGACCTCGCTGCGAACACGAATGAGCTCACGGAGAGCCCCTAGAGTCGCGGCCGCCTGAATCCATTGGCTAGGCTCGTAGGGATGGAATATCGCGGCATATAGTAAGGAGGTAGTATCGGCAGTAGCACCTCTGGCCTCCGCATCGAGTAGGCGAGAAAGGACACGCCCATCCTTCCTCAAGAAATCCACCCCGCAGCTTCGAGTGGACCCGGTCCGCAGAAAAAGAGGTATTACGGCGCCGATGACCCTGGCTCGCGATTCCTCTGTCAGGAAATCAGTGCTCCTGTGGCCGATCACGTCGTCTTCGTCGTACCCCAAGGCTTCTAGCCAACGCTCGTTGACTTTGACGATGTTGAAGTCCAGGTCTACGACATGCATCATGATCGGAGCGCTGTCGACTAGATAGTCGATGTGCTGCTCGAGAAGGTCCGGCCGCTTATCGACAATCTCTTGGCCGGCACTTTCCTCGCGATGAGTGATTGCTGTCTGAATCATACCCCTCTTCTTCCTACTAAATGCGCCCAGCCCTGCGTCAGGCACTGGTCCTGATACGAGGCATATAGAGTCGATGGGCGCATTGCGATGCGTCAACTTAATCATAGCTTAAGAACTCCCCTCGTAAATGGGGCGAATTGCTGATTTTCGGTAGATAGAAAAGACGAGGGAGCGATCCAACTCTCGGTCGAGGGGCAGTAGCACTTTCCATGGAGCATGTGCCGCCTATCTCATCTCCGGTCCCGGCGGCCATCTTCATTGACTCCGAAGGGCAGGCATTTGTTCGATCTTGGCGGCAAAAGGGTAACGGGGAGTCCTCGTATATTCTGGCCGTGACGGCTAATCATGCGATCCTGATCCGCCAGGCGGCCCTCTCGGCGCCACGGTTGGAGCGGGTAGGCCTTCCTCTCTCGGGCGAAGCCCGGGGAAGGCAGGGAGGGAAAGGACCAGTGTGGGCCAGCGCCGACAGCACCCGCTTGGTGCTGTCGATGTGCCGGTTGAGCCGCATAGCCTTCGGGTCGATCCAGAGGGCCAGACGCAGCATCTGAGGAAGGAGACAGCGGGGCCATGCGGGTCAGTCCGACCGTGAGGCCGGCGGTCAACCGGACAGTTATTACGGAGTCCCAGGACGCGCTGATAGACCTGTTCTAGGACAACCCAGAGCTGAACGACGTCGTACCAAGGATCGAGATCCTCGTTCAGGTTCCCACTGGGTTAAACCTCTACTCTGAGGCCGGCGCAATCGCTTGCGCTGCCGGGACCTGCAAAGGCATTTTCGATACCCCTCCCGGCTCGGTCCGCAATCTACCGCTCATCGTCAAAGCAGACAGAGTCGGAGAGGCAGCTCTCTTGAGAGCGGATTGTACCGCCCCACCGCTGGCTAATCTGGTGCCGTTACCTCTATGCGTAGGGACAGGTTCTCTCCTTCAATCGGGGAATCCCCTGGTTCGAAAAACCATTCGAGGCGGCCCTGGATTATGTGTATACCTGCCTCGCCGGGTTGCGGAGTGATTTCCACCGCCCTGTTTTCCCCTGGTGCCACATCGTACCGCGTTACATAACCCCGTGCACCCGTTAGGAACGCGCAGCAAGAGATGCGGGGTCATCCCGATGATCATCGGCAGATGGAGATAGGTGAATACGTGCGGTGCTAACCGCATCTGGGGAACGCCGCTCAGGGCCTTCAGATGGCGCTCTGCAGCAAGTGCGGATACATCGAAGTAAGTCCACCACATTGCCGCGATAATACCGAGACCCAATAGGGAGGGGATGACAACCTTGCTGTCGATCGCCAGACCAGACGCGCCGATGCCAATCGATATGACGGCTTCGCCGAGAGCGATAATGGAGATCAAGCGGACTTCACACGGAAGCTGGCGCCCTAGGGGAATGTGGGTCGGCAGGCCGAGAGTTGGATGCTGCCAAATCGCCCAGCGACCTCGGTTTGCAGCCAAGGCTCATGTTAAGGACGAATGTGCACGTGTCTGGCTGGTATCCTGGTACCGTCGGCGCGTTCGGCCACAGGCTTCTGAAGAGCCTCGTCAACCGTCCAGCGCCGTGCTGACCTGCGCCTCGCTTCATAACTGCCATGAACCGTTCACGCATATCCGATGCACAGCCCATGCACATCCGATGTAAGGCTACATCCATTGGTCTCGTCCCGGCGACACACCTAATTCGACTGCTGCCAACGGCGAGAAACAGCAACCCACGAACATTTTTGAGCGATGGTTCAGCTTGATGTCCTTCGCTCGGCGCGTAACAGGCCTGCCCCGATGTTACCGAGCAAAAGGCGCATCTTACCCCTCCATTGCGGGAGGTAGTGAGGACATAAGAAGTTAGTCCGGCAACTAGATCGACACCAGATCCTGAGGGGACTGAGGCTCGCTCGGAGGGGACGGAACGCCGATAATAGAACTACGCGATGAGCAATCAGACACCGAATGCCCGCCGACGCGCGGCGATGAGACGCGCCGCCTTGCTGCAGGAGCTGTCCTTCGCATACAGCTTGGGGCAGTACGAGCCCCCGCACGCCACTCAAGCCAGTGTCGTCCAAGGAAGACGGGATCCCCGAGCGGAAAGCCAGTTAAGCGACGAAGCCTACGCTCAGCTCAAGGGATGGACACTCCATCAGAAGCTGATGGACGAGGCCGCAGCAGGGTACACGGCTTTCCGGCGCTCCGTCGATGATGTCGTTGTGGAGCACGCCGATACCTTGCTCCTGTGGACGGAACGCGTGGGTGACACCGAGAGCGCCAGACGGTGGGCGGCTATAGAAACGGGCGAGCCGGAACACCCTGACCTAGATAGTCTGAAGAGGAGTCTGTCCGAACTGCGAGAGGTGTGCGTACTTGCCCACTAACGGCACAAGGGAATATAGTGATTCCTATGAACGAAGAACATCCCGTCTACATCTCCACCGCGATGGCCGGCGAGATCCTAGGGATCAGCCAGGAGGCAGTGTCGGCGAAGATACGGCAAGGACGTCTGCCCGGGATACGCATTGGGCGAACTTGGGCGATACCAAGAAACGCCGTGATCGACTTTGCCAAGGACTACGTCAAAGGTCCGGGACCTCTCCGATCAAGGAGTGACTCATGAACCGCACGGCTATCTACGCCAGAGTCTCCAGCGACCGGCAGGAGAGAGAAGCCACCATCCAGAGCCAACTTGAGGCCCTGCGTCGGTACGCGGCGGCCAATGGCTACGAAGCCTCAGCTGAGTATCTGGATGACGGCCATAGCGGGAGTGTCCTGGCCGGGCCTGGACTGGATGCCCTGCGAGATTCTGTGTCGTCGGGCGAGGTGGACGTGGTCTTGATCCATTCACCCGACCGCCTTGCCCGCAAGGCGCTGTACCAGCACCTAGTGCTGGAGGAGATGGAACAGGCGAGTGTAAGGGTGGAGTTTATCAACCATCCCGTGGACGACAGTCCCGAGGGGAAAATGATGCTCGGCATGCAGGGGCTGTTTGCCGAGTACGAGCGAGCCAAGATCACCGAGCGCACTCGCCGGGGCAAGCTGCATTGGGCACGGAAAGGTGCTCTCGTCGGGGGTCACTCACCCTACGGGTACACTTGGCTCCGTCGCACCGACCAGGAAAGGGCACGACTAGAGGTCTACGAGCCACACGCAGCCGTGGTGCGAGAGATGTACCGCTGGTTAGTCGAAGAGAAGCTCAGCACCCGGGCCATCGCCAGGCGCCTTACCGAGGCAGGTGTGCCTAGGTCAAGGGGAGCTGTGCAGTGGTAGCCAACGGCCGTGTTTCGCATAGTGACCAACCCGGCGTACAAGGGCCAATACCGCTATCGTCACCCCCAGGAGGAGGACATTTCCATACCGGTTCCAGCCGTCGTCACTGAGTCAACCTGGGACTCCGCTCGGCACCAGCTGGAGCTCAACAGCCAGTACTCCAGACGGAACAACGGGCGCAACCAATACCTGCTGCGTGGCCTCATTCGCTGCCCGCGATGTAGTGGAGCTTATACAGGCCACTCACGACGTGGCTATCGTGGCTACAGGTGTAACCGGGCGAATTGGGCATCGTCTTCAACAGGAAAGCGCTGCTCTCCCGGCGCAGTTGCGGCTCAGCCTGTGGAGGACGCTGTATGGGAAGCAGTCAAGGAGGCCCTGGAGCGGCCGGAGCTGCTAGTCGAGGAGTATGAGCGACGATTGAGGGATACCTGCTCGGCTGACGATTCGAAGCTGGAGCAAAGGCGGGTAGGCCTGGCGCTGAAGCGTATCAAAGCTCTAGAAGACAGGGTCACCGACGCTTACTTAAAGGAAGCGATGGACTTGGCCCGTTACAAATCAGAGATGGGTAAGCTCCGGCAGGAGCGCGAAGGGTTGGAACGAATCCGGCGAGAGACTGAACGGCGGCAGGTTGTCGAAGAAGAGAGCCGTGTTGCCTCGGAGCACCTGACACGGTTTTGCGATGAGATCTCCACAGGGCTCGACAATCTGGCCTTCGAGGAGAAGCAGCGATTGCTGCGGCTCGTAGTTGAAAATATTGCTGTTGACGATGGTGTTGCCCGAATCGACACTGTGATCCCGGTGAATCGTCAGCCCGGGGAATTGCGTTACGTTCGTGGTGAGCCCGTCGAACCACGAAGCCACATTGGTGTTAACCCCGTTCCCCAAACCACGTCGCGAGCTCGTCGCCGTTCCGCTCCAGCCAGGCCGCGTTGAGCCGGATGCGCTCCAGCGACTGGCGAATGCTGCGCTCCGCTGCCGGCGCAGGGTGGTCGGCGAAGAAACCCTCGACCTCTCGGTGGTGGTCGAGGGTCGTGAAGGCCGAGGTTATGGACACCAGCCGCATGAGCCCGAATCCGCCCTTGCCGTAGCGCCGATCGAACTCGTCCCAGTTGGCTTTCAGGAACTCCCAGGCCAGGCCGCGACCGGTTCGCGCGGCACCCGCAGACACCACGGCGTTAATCGTGTCGTGGGTCCGGACCTCGGGCGACAGGGAACGCTCCAGCGTCTCCTGCAGAAGGTCCGCCCGCTCGAAGCGGCTCAAGGCTACCAGCAGGCGGACCTTCTCCTCCTCAAGCGTGGCCTGGCCGTAGAGCTCCCACATCGCATCGTAGATCGAGCGGTCGCCTTGCCTCGCGGCCAGCGTCAGGACCACGGCGCGGATGTCCGGGTGGACGCCTGCCGTATCCCTGGCATAGACCGCAAAGCGTGCCGCAGCCTCCTCCAGCGTGGGCTCGTCGCCGAACGTGCCTAGCTGCGCCAGAACCGTGCTGCGCAGCAACGCGTCGAGGTGGCCCTCACGGGGTTGGGCGTCCCATCCGATACGCTGCCCGATGGGCTGGAAGATCCCGCGGCCGTAAACGCTGAACGCTCCGTAAAAAGGCTGGTCCCGCAGCAGGACCTCGAGGCTGCCCAGGTTCCCTGCCAGATCGCTGCACACCGATGCGTCTGTCTCCTGGTCATAGGCCTCGGCCAGCTCGAGGAACTGGGTGGCCGGGATGTGGCCGGCTCGCGTCAGGGCGTAGGCGTCGCTCTGCAGCCCCAGCCTGTCCGGTGCAGGCAGAACGAGGTTTCGGATCGGCGCCTTGAGCGCGTCGGTCTCGTCCGGTGGGTAGTTGACCCTGTAGAACCCCGTCTGCAAGGGGTTCACCTTGATCCATTCATCGGGAGAGCCGTACGACGTCGGCTCGACACGGGCCGATGCCAGGTGCTCCTCCATCAGGATCGACACCGGATGGGCGTCGCTGGCGGTCCTGACGCCCACGGGCGCCCGCCATATCGTGTCCTCCGGCCCCTCTTTGCCGAGAATGTCTTCGTACAGGAACCTCTTCTGAGAGAGCGCTACGTCTATACCGTCGCCCGGCCTGTCGACCTGGACGTCGAGGACGGGGTAACCGGTCTGCTTGACCCACGTGTCCATGATGGCCGAGACGGGCTGGCCCGAGGCCTCCCCAAGGGCGGCCCACAGGTCTTCCGTCCGGGCGTTGCCGTGCTCATGGGCCTTGAGGTACTGGTACAGCCCCTGCCGGAATGGCTCGGAGCCAAGGAACTGCTCCAGCATCCGCAGAATCGAGGCCCCCTTGCTGTAGCTGATGGCATCGAACAGTTGGCCGATCTCGGCGGGGTTGTTCACCTCCTGCTCGATGGGGTGAGAGTTCTTCAGGCCGTCAAGGCCGAGGGCGCGGTTGGTGTCTGCGGAGAGGAACTGGGTCCACATCTCCCACTCGGGGTAGAGGTAGTCCACGGCCTTGTCGCCCATCCAGGACGCAAAGCTCTCGTTCAGCCACAGGTCGTTCCACCAGGCCATGGTGACCAGGTCGCCGAACCACATGTGTGCCATCTCGTGGGAGACAATGGAGGCGACGCGCTGACGGGTGCCCGCCGAGCTGTGCTCTCGGTCCACGAGCAGCGCCACCTCGCGGTAGGTGATGGCGCCCCAGTTCTCCATGGCGCCCGCCGCAAAGTCGGGTATGGCTATGTGGTCCAGCTTCGGCAGCGGATATGGGATGTCGAAGTAGTCGTTGAAGTAGGACAGCAGCTGCACAGACGTTTCCAGCGCGAAGCGCCCATGCTCCTCCTTGCCACGGGTGGCCCAGATCCTGACCAGGGTGCCGTCGTCCGCGCGCTGCTCGACTGAGGCCAGGTCGCCGATGATGAAGGCCAGCAGGTAAGTCGACATTGGCGGCGTCTCGGCAAAATGTACTGCCTTTACACCGGGCTTCGGCTCCGTCTCGTCGGCGACGGGAGTGTTGGACAAGGCCACCAGCGCAGATGGGACCATTAAGGTTACGTCGAAGATAGCCTTCAACGCCGGCTCGTCCCAGCAGGGGAAGGACCGGCGGGCATCGGTGGCCTCGAACTGCGTGCTGGCGAGGTAGCGCTCCTTGCCCTGAGAGTCGGTGTAGCGGCTCCGGTAGAAACCGCGCAGCTTGTCGTTCAGCTCTCCCACGAACTCGATATCCAGGCTGGCCCGCCCGGCGGGAACCTCGGCGTCGAACTTGAACGTAACGGTCTCCCCCGACTCGTCGTAGACCGTTTTCGCCGGAGAGAGCGTCTGGCCACTTTCATGCAAAAGCCGGCACGAGCCAACGTCGATCTCGACGCAGTTGAGCGTAATCTCCCGAGCCGCTTCCAGGATCTCGATTTCGATCGTCTCGCGGCCGTCGAAGGTGAAGGCCTCGAGGTCGGGCTCGAGCGTGATCGTGTACTTCGAGGGCTTAACGTTGGCCGGAAGAATCACGGCGCTGGACTGTGCCATCTTGCCTCCCGCGATAGTTTCGCTGCTCGGTGGGGTTGGGCTCCCTTGAGCTACCCCCCGGTCCAGTTGGGCTTACGCTTCTCCGCGAAGGCCTCCGGGCCCTCACGGAGGTCGTCGGACCCCATAAGGCGCTGCAGCTCGCTGTAGGTGCGGCTCATCGCCACGTCGAGGGGCCAGTCCAGGCCGGTCATGGCCATCTGCTTGCTGGCCCGAGTCGATAGAGGTGAGCACTCCAGGATGTCCGACGCCCACCGCTCAGCCGTCGACATCAGCTCGGGGCCGGGCACGACCTCATTCACGAGCCCCAGGCGGTAGGCCTCCTGGGCCGTAATCCGGTTCCCCGTCAGGATCATCCCCATGGCCACCTTGAGCGGGATATGTCGCGGCAGCCTGTGGACCCCGCCGGCCAGGGCGGCCAGCCCGACCCGGGGCTCGGGAAGGCCCAGCTCGGCGTGATCGGCGGCCACTATGATGTCGCAGGCCAGGGCGATCTCGAGCCCGCCCCCGAGCGCATAGCCGTTGACGGCGGCAATGATCGGCTTCCAGCAGGTGAAGTCCGAGGTGATCCCACCCGGCGGAACCCTCACTCCGGGCCGGTTGAACGTCCAGCCGTGCTCGGCGGTGAACTTGAGGTCGTTGCCAGTGCTGAACGCTCGGTCGCCGGCGCCGGTGATGATCGCGACCCACACCTCGGGGTCGTCTCGAAAGTCAGTGAATGCGTCCAGTATCTCCTGGTTGGCCGGTGGGTGTACCGCGTTCATTCTGTCGGGCCGGTTGAGCGTGACGTAGGCGACGCGGTCCCTCTTCTCGTAGAGGATGAATTCGTAAGCCATGTTAGTCCTCGATTAGCTGGATAGGTGGGTCCCTGATTGCCGAGACCGTCGCCGAGTATATCAGATGCGGCCTGAGCTACGGGCCGCGGTGTACGGGTCCGCGGCCCGTGGCTCTCTGGTAGAATGTGGCAGCACGCGATCAGGAGGAGTGTCAAGCATGAAGGTCGGGGTCTATATCGAACCAGAGTCGTGGCAAGAGGTGGCGAGGGCGGCCCGCCGAGCCGAGGATCTGAGCTTTGACACCTTCGTGTCCAACGAGTCGGCTCACAACCCGTTCTTCCCGCTGGTCGTGGCGGCCCAGCATACGGAACGGATAGGCCTGCTGACCTCGATTGCGCTGGCCTTCCCGCGAAGCCCGATGGACACCGCCTACATGGCCTGGGACCTTCAGGCTCAGTCCAAGGGGCGTTTCATGCTTGGCCTGGGTAGCCAGGTGAAGGGACATATAGTCAGACGGTACAGCGTCAACTGGACCCCGCCGGCTCCGCGTATGAGGGAGTACGTTCTCGCGCTGCGGGCTATATGGAAGTGCTGGCAGGATGGGACCAAGCTGGATTTCCATGGTGACCACTACAGCTTCAACCTGATGACTCCCTTTTTCAGCCCTGGTCCGACCGACTACCCGGACGTGGACATCTTCGTATCGGCGGTGAACCCGTACATGCTCCGAGTGGCCGGCGAAGTCTGTGATGGCGTTCTTCTGCACACCTTCAACTCGGCGAGCTACACGACTGACGTGATTATGCCCAATCTCGAGAGGGGAGCGGCCCGGACAGGCCGGAACGTGAAGGACCTGCAGATAAGCGGAGGCGGGTTCGTCATTGCGGCGGTCGACGACGAGGATGTCTCCAGGCACCGCGAGAAGCTGAGGAGTCGGATCGCCTTCTATGCTTCAACCCGCAGCTACGCCCCTGTCATGCGGGCCCATGACTGGGGAGACGTCGCCGAGCGACTATACCGGATGTCCACCGAGGGCAAGTGGTCCCAGATGGGCAATGAAATCACCGACGAAATGATAGACACCTTCGCGGTCGTAGGCACGTATGAGCAGATACCGGATATGGTGAAGGCGCGGTTCGGCTCTTATGGCGACTCCGTCGCGCTCCACAACCCTCTTCCCAGGGAAGGACACGAAGACCGCATACGAGCCATGGTCGAGGGCATTCACAAGCTGTAGGAGCTCGACGCGTTGGGTCTCCAACGTATGGGACGCTAACCGGGAACCCTGGGCGGCGCGCGGCAAGCCGGTCGGATCCAAGATCACGAGGTCAGTGGCATCCCGGTGACGGCAGGGTACAACAGCATGAGGGTGGTACCGCTCTCGATCTTGTTGGCCCTGGCTTTTGGGGTGGCGGCCTGCTCCGGGGCTGACGAGGACGCCGACGAATCCGCCGTGGCCGCGGTGCCGCCTCGCGCCCAGCTCAGTGCGACGCCCTCCACGGGCGCGGCTCCTCTTACGGTGCAGTTCGTAAACGAATCCTCTGGCGCCATCAGCCTGCTGGGCTGGGACTTCGACGGAGATGGCGCCGTAGACAGCACCGAGCCCAGCCCATCGCACACCTACGAGGCTCCGGGAGAGTACGTTACCAGGCTGACCGTGCGCGGGCCCGCCGGATCAGACTCGGCGGAGCAGGTCATCGTCGTGACCGTTTCCGGTCCGGTCTCCGTCTCCATCACGCCCAGCTTCCTCTTGATGAGCGTGGGCCAGACGAAGCAGCTGATGGCCCGCGCCGTCCTGTCCGACGATAGCGTCCAGCCGATCGGCCAGCCCGGCGTCTGGTCCAGCACCAACACCGGCGTTGCAAGTGTCGGTCCCGGGGGCATCGTTGTTGCCAAGGCCCAAGGCACCACAAGGGTAACCCTGCGCTTCCTCGATCTTACCGATTCCGCCCAGGTGACCGTTCTCGCCTCACCTCCTCCCTCCCCAACGCGGGTGCCTACGCCGACCCCGACGGCCACTGCCGTGCCCGCGACGCCGATCCCACCTACGCCCACACCCACGCCGACGCCCACACCCCAGCCGACGCCGTCGGCTACCCCTACGCCCACGCCGACAGCTACTCCCACTCCCACGCCTACACCGACACCGACCGTGACACCGACGCTTACCCCGACCCCCACAGCTACGCCCATTCCAAGCTGGAAGGAGCTGCCAAGTGCCCGAGGTGAGGTCAATTTCGGCGGCGCCCTGACCACCGATGGCGACAACACCTTCGCGTTCCGAGGCGGCGGCAACGAAGACTTCTGGAAATTCATACCCTCCTTCGGGTTTTGGACTAGCCTTAAGAAGCCACCAGGCTCCGTCGGAGAGGGAGGGGCGCTGGTCTATGTGTCAGGCTACGTCTATGCGTTCCGAGGAGGTGTCAGGGACGACTTCTGGCGATACGACATCGTAGCGGACAAATGGCAGAGCCTTGCTGATACTCCCAGGAGCGTCGGCTCGGGGGCAACTCTCACGTCGGACGGCGATGACTCGATCTACGCTTTGAGAGGCATTCGCCGGCATGACTTCTGGAAGTACACTATTTCAACGGATACCTGGACATCGCTACGCAATGCTCCAGACGATGTTCGAGAGGGTGGCGCTCTGGTCTATGTGTCAGGCTACGTCTATGCGTTCCGAGGAGGTGTCAGGGACGACTTCTGGCGATACGACATCGTAGCGGACAAATGGCAGAGCCTTGCTGATACTCCCAGGAGCGTCGGCTCGGGGGCAACTCTCACGTCGGACGGCGATGACTCGATCTACGCTTTGAGAGGCATTCGCCGGCATGACTTCTGGAAGTACACTATTTCAACGGATACCTGGACATCGCTACGCAATGCTCCAGACGATGTTCGAGGGGGTGGCGCGCTGGTCTATGTGTCAGGCTACCTCTATGCGTTCCGTGGCGATAACACGAAGAACTTCTGGAGATACCTAATCTCGCCATAGAAGAAGAGCGGACGAGAGAGGCGAGCCCTTTATCGTCCTCTAGACCGATGGGGTCTAATTGGACCAACCTCACCTGGACCCCCTGGGGATTACGGTAACCACGGTGTTGAGGCGGTCGGCCCAGAAGGCACGTTCCTGGGTAGCTGGGGCACAAGGGGCTCGACGGACGGCCTGCTACTGGAGCCGTACGACGTGGCGCTGGATGGGGAGGGTAACGCCTACGTCGCCGACGCCGGCAACCATAGGATACAGGTGTTCGAGGTGCAGGTCCGCCAACCCGGCGCGGACTAGGCCGCCGAGCCCTAGAGCTGGACCCTCCGCGGAGGCTTGCGGGCCCGCTCACGCTCGACCACGGCCTCGATCTCTCGAACGGCTTCGTCCAGGCGTCCGTTGTGGTTCACCACGACGTGGTCGAAGTCCGAGGCCTTCGTCATCTCCTCCTCTGCGGTTTGCAGCCTGGTTCGCAGCGTCTCTGGCGACTCGGTCAGCCGTTGGCTCAGGCGAAGGGTCAGCGCGTCCAGGTCGGGCGGCGCCAGGAAAATGAACACTGCCTCCGGCGCGAGCTCTCTGATTGTGACCGCACCCTGCACGTCAGCTTTTATCATGACGTCGCGCCCCCGCGCCAGCGCATCCCGCACCTGGGCCTTGGGCACCCCGTACAGGTTTCCATAGACCCAGGCCCACTCCAGGAGCTCGCTCCTGTCCAGCATATCGTCGAAACCCTGCCTCGTAACGAAGATGTAATCGACACCGTCTCTCTCGCCGGGCCGGCGCGGGCGAGTGGTCGCGGTGACAGTGAAGTGGTATGGCCTTCCGGTCTCCCTCATCCTGGACAGCACGGCGTCCTTGCCTACACCGGAGGGCCCGGACAGAACGAGGAGCAGGGGGCTTGGAGAATCCGGCTGTTGCCTGCCCAAAGGCTATGCCGCCGGTCGTTGTAGATCGGACACTATATCCCAGAAGTCGGGGTAGGAGACGTTGGCGGCTTCTGCGCCTACGATCGTGGTTTCGCCCTCCGCCAGCAGCCCGGCGATGCCCATGGTCATCGCGATGCGGTGGTCGCCGAAGCTCCGACACGTTGCTCCTCGAAGGGCCGGGCCTCCATGGATAATCATACCGTCGGACGTCTCCTCCACTCTGGCGCCAAGGCTGGACAGGCCTTTGGCCGTGGCGCGAATGCGGTCCGACTCCTTCACACGCAGCTCGCCTGCATCCGTGATTACGGTTGTGCCGCGAGCCGTCGCGGCCGCCAAGGCCAACACCGGGAGCTCGTCGATGACGCGCGGGATTATGTTCCCGCCTATCTCGACCCCCTCGAGGTTGCTGGACTCCGCCACCAGGTCGGCCGAGGTCTCGCCCGCGTACTCTCGGACGTTCTCGATCCCGATACGTGCGCCCATCGACTTGAGGACGTCCAAGACGCCTGTCCGCGACTCGTTGATGCCCACGCCGGCGACCCTGATTCTGGCCTCGGGGTGGCAGCAGCCCGCCACCAGCCAGAAGGCGGCGCTGCTGACGTCGCCGGGGACCTTGATGTCCAGGGGTGTGAGCGCGCTCCCGCGCACACTGACTGTCAGGTCCTGCACATCTATAGGCGCGCCCATCGCTCGCAGCATACGCTCCGTGTGGTCCCGCGAGGCGGCGGGCTGGCGAATCGTCGTCACGCCGTCGGCAGCCAGACCGGCGATGAGCAGGCAGGACTTGAGCTGGGCACTTGCAACCGGCAGGGCGTACTCGATGCCGGTGAGGCTGCCGCCTCGGATGGCCAGGGGTGGCAGGGAGTCGTCAGACCGCCCCATCACTGCGGCCCCCATCTCCCGGAGAGGTGAAACGATTCGCTTCATTGGCCGGGTCCGAAGCGACCGGTCGCCGCTGATGACGCTGAAGGCCGGCAGCGCCGCCAGCAGCCCCGAAATCAGCCGCATGGTAGTGCCACTGTTGCCGGCGTTCAGCACCGCCTCGGGCTCTCGCAGGCCTTCGAGGCCCCGGCCGTCGATCTCGAAGCACTCGTCGGCGCCGTCAACGGGACAGGGCGCGTGCCTTGTGATCTGAGCCCCAATGCCCCGCAGGCAGCGCAGCATCGAGGATCTGTCGTCTCCGACGCAGAGGTTGGAGACGTGAGAGCCTCCTTCGGCTATGGAGTTGAGAAGCATGGCCCGATGAGAGATGGACTTGTCGCCGGGAGGTACGACAACGCTTTCGATGCGCGCGGGTGAGGTTACGAGCTTCCTCATCTGGGCCTAGCGGTCCCGGTCGTACTTCCAGGGGGCCTTCTTTTGATGATTTCCACCGAGGCGGGCGACTCGGCCGGCCAGCCGATCCCCGAGCAGTGCGGTAGCTATGTAACGGCCGGCCGATGGTAGCTTCGGTCGTCCATCATCGTCGCTCGCGCCGGCGCACCATTGGGCTCTGCCCTCCCAGGCGCCAATGAGGTTTTCAAGGAGGGCGTCGTTGCGTCCCTCGCCGATGTGCCCCCGAAAGGCCTGAAGCTCCGAAATCAGTGCGTCGAGCCAGCCGGCAAGCAGGTCCGGGGTGGCGGTGGATCCTGCCAGCGTCGACTTTGGGTCGCGGGAGGCGAGGCTCGACATCCCATCAAAGACCGATGACGCCAGGCGTCGCATCTCCCGCCAGCCCTGGCTCCCTATCGTGCAGTTGACGTACGCTGCGGAGAGCAGGACCGGGAGATACTCGGTAGCGGCAAGGTAGCTGTCGTACTCCGCCACCTCCAGGAACAGCGGCTTGGCCCCCACCGTCTCGACCAGCTGAACCACGGCGCTGACGGCATGTGGGTTGGTGTGCTCAGGCGTGAGCACGCAGTAGTCGGCGCCGCTCAACAAGGCGGGGTCGGCCTCTTCGGCCCGCGTGCGCCCAGCCGGGATAAGGGGATGCCCGCCCACGTAGGCCACGTCATCCGGAAGGCACCGCTTGGCCCGGTCGATGACGGGGGCTTTCGGGCCGGCAGTATCGGTGACGACGCATCCGCTCGCCAGCTGCGGCCCTACCGCTTCGATGATCTCCATCGCCTCGTCGACCGGCACGTCCAGTACGAGCAGGCTTGTCCCGGCTACCGCTCTCCGAAGAGTGGCCTCGGTCTTGTCTACGGCTCCCAGCCTGCTCGCCGTGCTCATAGCGTCGCGGCTGGCAGACGTCCCGACGATCTCGGTATCGGGGAGCTTGGTCCGCCTCAGAGCCTGGCCCATCGACATACCGACCGGCCCCAGACCGACGATTGTTATCCGCTCCACGCCTGCCTCCACGCACTCATGATGGCCGGGGTATTCATAACAGATTCTAGCAGGAAGTGTCTACACAGCCATCGACGGTTGTGCAGACTGTCCTGCGGTCGAAGATCGACGCCCGCGGGCCGACAAAGCAAGAGGCGGGACCGATCGGTCCCGCCTCTTGTTCGAGCGTCGCTGGTCTGTTCGGCTAGTGGGAGCAGCCACCCCCACCGCCTCCGGCCCCACATCCACAACCCCCACCGCCGCCGCCACATCCCCCGCCGCTGCCGCCACCACCACATCCACAACCCCCACTGCCGCATCCGCCGCCGCCCTGGAGGTTGGGATTGCTGATTACGAAACCGCTGCGCATGAGGCTGTCGACGTAGTCGATCTGGGCCCCTTCGATCAGCGGAGCGCTCTCGGCATCGACGATCACCTGGATCGTATCTGTGTCGATGATGAAATCGTCATCCTTGGCCTCTTTCTCGACTCCAAGTACGTACTGGAAGCCGCCGTTGGGCCCGGGGACGACCATCACGCGAAGGAAAGAGCCCTCCTCGTCCTGGTCCTTCAAGACCTCTTCCAGCTTTTCCGCCGCCTGAGGTGTGACCTCTAGTAGTGCTGTCGTCGCCACAGGGTACCTCCGTGGGTATTCGATGCGTTTTCGGCAATAAAGGGCGTTTCCCTTCCGCCATGTTAGCATCGGCTCCGTGGGTCGGTCAAGGAGGATTTCACTCCCATCGAAACAGTCTGGTGGCGACCAGGAAGCTGATGGCTAGCCAGACGACCAGTCCCGCGATGTCGCCTGAGATCTGCGTTAAGCCCGAGCCCCCGGCTACGACCTCCCGCATGCCCTCGGCTAGATAAGTCAGCGGAGAGAAGTCGGTGACGAGCTCGAGGAACCCCGGCAGGTTTTCTCGCGAGAAAAAGACGCCACTAAGGAACATCAGGGGCAGAGCGATGAGGTTGGTTATCGGAGCCGCGGTTTCCTCTGACCGCGTGAACCCGGAGATGGCGTAACCCATGCTGATGAACAGACCTCCGCCGATGACCGCCAGCAGCAAGAGGGTCGCCACGCTGCCACGCAGATCGACGCCGAGGAACAGTACCCCCGCGCCGACCAGGATCAGCGTCTGGACTATCGACACGATGAGGCGTGTGATCACCTGGCCTGCGAGGAAGTGACCCGGGTGGATCGGCGCCGCGCGCATGCGTCGCAGGATCCCTTGCTGCCGGTACTGAATTATCGCGAAGGTGACGCCGAAGAGGCCCATCTGCATAATCGACATCGCGATGATGCCGGGGACCAGAAAGTCGGCGTAGTCGGTGGTCTTGCCCTCCACCTCGAGCGTCTCGAACTCGAAAAGCCGCTTGGTGCCGGTCACCTCGAAAGTCAGATCGTCAAGCGCACGGGCGACCACCGTCGCCCCTACCTGGGCCTCCTGCGGCCGACTGGCGTTGAAGAAACCCTGGACCCTGGTCTGCTCCCCGAGCAGGCCGAATCCTGCGGGGAGGACCAGCAGGAAGTCCAGGTCTCCGTCGTCCAGGGACCGCATCTGCTGCTCTCGGTCGCCAAAGGTCAGGTCGAGGACGTCCGTTGCGGCCAGGGACCGGATGAGGTTCGCCGACACATTGTTTTTGGCCTCGTTGACCAGTCCTACGTTGACACTGGAGAAGCCCCCGAAGTTGATGACACCGAAGATCGCCATGATGAGAAACGGCAGGATCAGGGAGAAGAACAGGGCCTGCCTGTTCCGGAAGTACATCTTGAGGGATGCGATAGTCAGCGCGATAGTCGGGGCCATCTAGTCCTCGCGGAGGTGCCTGCCTGTCAAATCGAGGAACACGTCTTCCAGGTTGGCTGACCGGGTCGCCTGGGGCTTGCTAAAGCCCCGGCCTAACAGGTCGTCAATCAGAGCTTCGGGAGAGTCCAGAGCGATGATTCGGCCGCTGTCCATAATCGCCACGCGGTCGCAGAGCTCCTCGGCCTCCTCCATATAGTGAGTCGTTAGCACGATGGTCTTACCCTGGCCCTGGAGCACCTGGAGCATCTCCCACATGTGGCGCCGGGCCTGGGGGTCCAGGCCGGTAGTAGGCTCGTCGAGGAACATCACCGGCGGGTCGTTCACGAGGGCAACCGCGATAGAGAAACGCTGCTTCTGTCCCCCGGACAGCTCCTTGTACTGCGACTTGCGTTTGTCGGTCAACTCAACCCGTTCGAGGAGCTCGGCTGGGTCGACGCGTGCTCGGTAGAGGTGTCCGAACACTCTCAGAATCTCCACGAGGCTGAGTCCGCCGAAGAAGGCGTTGGACTGGAGCTGAACTCCGATAATCCCTTTCACACGCCCGGGCTCGCGTATAACGTCGATTCCCCCGACCTCTGCGCGGCCCACGTCAGGCGTGCGCATCCCCTCGAGGATCTCCACGGTAGTGGTCTTGCCCGCTCCGTTGGGACCCAGGATGCCAAACACCTCGCCCTCGCTCACTGCGAACGACACGGAATCGATGGCGACGAGGTCCCCATAGCGTTTGGTCAGCCCGTCGGCGCGGATGATCGAAGCATGTGCGGTCATGTCGCTGGCGACTGTACACCTCCGGGGTGGTAGGCTAACCGCGACGCCGGCTCAAGTCAAAGGAGCACCGCAAAGAACGCCGCCAGCGAAAAGCGCGGACAGATCGTTGACACCCACGCCCCCACCAAAGTATATTGTGAGCGACGCCGCCGGACACGGCAGTGTCGCCAAAAAGGTCAAAATCCCCTGGTGGTCCTAGCGAGGCGGCCCCACCCGTTCCCATCCCGAACACGGAAGTGAAACGCCTCAGCGCCCACGATACTGCCCTGGCAACGGGGTGGGAAAATAGGTCACCGCCAGGGGTTTTGCTTTGCACCACCGGCCGAAACTCGCACACCCGATGCCACGTTTGCCTTGAGCTGTGCATTCGACAACGCTAACCTGATTCGGACCCCAGAGTGCTCGGTCATTCGTCGCCAAATCTACCGTGCCAATCAGCTTCTCAAACCATTGTGCAATGTGTTACAATCTTCACAACCTCGAGAAGGCGGGTGTCTACGCTGCGGGCCGTTATCGCATCCACGCGTTTAATGACGGGGCCAGCACCCTATCTGTGCCTTTACACTCTGCGACGGTTTTATCTATAATTTACTCATGACGTATCCGAACGCCGAGAAAAGTGACGTAATGACTTCCTCAGAAGAGAACGCCGGCGCCGGCGAGGATATGGGGGACCTCCTCGACTCCTACGAGCCGATGAAGCCCCACCGCCGAGGCGACGTGGTCGAGGGGATAGTCATGCGGGCCGACACAGATGGGATCTTTGTCAACATCGGCGACAAGTCTGAAGGTATAGTGCCGCCGGCGGAGATGAGGACCCTTGAGCCTGAGGCTCTCGAGCAGCTCAAGGTGGGGGACGAGATCGTCACTCTGGTCGTGAGGGGGGAATCGGGCGATCGAGGCGCGGTCCTGTCCATCGACCGGGCGCAGGGCGAAAAGGGCTGGCGGGTATTGGAGAAGGCCCTGGAGATGGGAAGCTCGCTCGAAGGCACGATCGCGGGCTTCAATCGCGGCGGTGCGATAGTCGAGGTGGAGGGCGTTCAGGGCTTCGTCCCGATGTCCCAGCTGGTGACCGTAGGCCGCAGTGGGGGAGAGGACGCCGCCGCCGCCGCCGAGGGCGAGACGGGCGACGAGCCCGTCAAAGATCCTCGAGACGAGGACATCGGCACGGTCCTACAGCTGAAACTACTCGAGGTCAACCGGGGCCGCAATCGCGCCATACTGTCGGAGCGTCAGGCCCTACAGGAGCAGCGCGACGAGCAGAAGGCGAGGCTGATCGAAGAGCTCACCGAGGGAGAGGTTCGACACGGCAAAGTGACCGGAATCAGCAGCTTCGGGGCCTTCGTCGACCTTGGCGGTGCCGATGGGCTGATCCACGTCTCTGAGTTCTCATGGAGCCCGATCAGGGCGCCCGAAGACGTGGTCAAGATAGGAGAAGAGCTCGACGTTTACGTCCTCCGCGTGGATGCCGAGAACAAGAAGATAGCACTCAGTTTGAGGCGGCTCCAGCCGGAGCCCTGGGAGACCATAGAGCAGCGATACAAGGTCGGGGACCTCGTGGATGCGACCGTCACGAAGCTGACAAATTTCGGCGCCTTCGCTCGTGTCGAGGGTGTTGAAGGCTCGGTGGAGGGGTTGATACACATATCCGAGCTCAGCTCTCGGATGATAGGTCACCCCAGGGAGGTCGTCAGCGAGGGCGAGGCTGTGAAGGTCAAGGTGCTCAGGATTGAGCCCGAGAGGCGTCGACTGGGTCTGAGCCTCAAGCAAGGGCTCGAAGAGGAGGATGAGGAATACTAGGCTCAAGAAGGATCGGCTCGGCACTCCACAGGAGATATCGACATGGCTAGTAGATTCGAGAAGTTTTCGGAGCGGGCTCGCAGAGTCCTTTCGCTAGCTCAGGAAGAGGCCCAGCGCTTCAATCACAATTACATTGGCACCGAGCACGTACTCCTCGGCCTTGTAAGAGAGACCGATGGCGTGGCCGCGAAGGTGTTGACCAACCTTGGCGTAGAGCTGAGTAAAGTACGCTCCGCGGTGGAATTCATCATAGGCCGGGGCGAGCGCTCAACTCCCGGCGAGATAGGACTCACGCCTCGAGCCAAGAAGGTCATCGAGCTGGCGGTCGACGAGGCACGTCGCCTGAACCACCACTATATCGGGACCGAGCACCTGCTGATCGGCCTGATGCGGGAAGGCGAGGGTGTGGCGGCCGGCGTTCTGGAGAGCCTCGGCGTCAGCCTTGACAAGATACGCGGAGAGACGAGCCGTATCTTGACGCAGACCGTGCAGCAAACCCAGGGCAGTGGGGGATCGAAGAGCTCGACGAAGACACCCACGCTGGACCAGCTTGGGATCGACCTCACCGCCGCCGCTCGCGCCGGGAAGCTAGACCCGACCGTCGGTCGCGAGCAGGAGATACAGCGGGTCATCCAGATCTTGAGCCGGCGTACGAAGAACAACCCCGTCCTGATAGGCGAGCCCGGTGTCGGCAAGACGGCTATCGTGGAGGGCATGGCCCAGCGAATAGCCGGCAACGACGTTCCCCCGACCCTTCAGGGAAAGCGGCTGGTGACTCTCGACATGGGAGCGCTGGTCGCAGGCACGAAGTATCGCGGCGAGTTTGAAGAGCGCCTGAAAAAGGTCATCGAGGAGATACGCAACTCCGGCAACTGCGTGCTCTTCATAGACGAGGTACATACCATGGTCGGCGCCGGCGCCGCGGAGGGCGCGGTTGACGCCGCCAATATACTGAAGCCGTCCCTCGCCAGAGGCGAGCTCCAGACCATCGGCGCCACCACCCTAGACGACTACCGTAAGTACGTCGAGCGGGACCCCGCTCTCGAGAGGCGTTTCCAGCCGGTCAAGGTCGAGGAGCCCACCGTAGAGGAGACGATCGAGATCCTGCGCGGCATCAAAAGCCGCTACGAGGATCACCACCAGCTCGACATATCGGACGATGCCCTCAAAGCAGCTGCCGCCATGTCGGCTCGGTTCATCGCCGACAGGCACCTCCCTGACAAGGCCATCGACCTCATCGATGAGGCGGCCTCGAGGGTTAGAATCAGTCACAGCATCACGCCGCTCTCCGTCAAAGAAGCGGCCAAGATGCGGGAGAGCGTACGAAAGGAAAAAGAGGAGGCCATCTCCTCGGGCCAGTACGAGTATGCCGCCGAGCTTCGCGATAGGGAAACGAAGCTGGTGGACAAGCTCGGCGAGCTGGAAGAGGGCTGGAAGGAGGAGGTCGGGCAGGAGCGGCCGGTCGTTAGCGAAGAGGACATCTCCGAAGTAGTCAGCATGTGGACGGGCATCCCCGTTACCAGGCTGGCCGCCGAGGAGACCGAGCGGCTTGTGCAGATGGAGGAGGTCCTCCACGAGAAGGTCATTGGCCAGGACGAGGCTATCGTCGTGGTCTCGAAAGCGGTGCGCCGGGCAAGGGCCGGACTCAAGAACCCCAAGCGGCCCACCGGTATCTTCATCTTCCTCGGCCCGACAGGAGTTGGCAAAACCTACCTCGTACAGAAGCTGGCGGAGTTCCTGTTCGGCAGCGAAGACGCCATGATACGGATAGACATGTCCGAGTTCATGGAGAGGCACTCTGTCGCCCGGCTGGTGGGAGCGCCTCCTGGGTATATAGGCTACGAGGACGGCGGCCAGCTGACCGAGGCCGTTCGGCGCAAGTCGTACAGCGTCATTCTCCTCGATGAGATCGAGAAGGCACATCCCGAGGTGTTCAACATCCTGCTTCAGATCTTCGACGACGGCCACCTGGCCGACGCGAAGGGGCGCAAGGTGGACTTCAGGAACACAATCGTCGTCATGACGAGCAACATCGGATCGGACCTCATCCGGCAAGACCGGAGCATCGGCTTTGCGGCCAGGGGCGATCTATCCCAGGCGGACAAAGAAGGCTACGAGCGTATGAAGACCAATGTAACCGACGAGGTCAAGCGCTTCTTTAGGCCCGAGTTCCTCAACCGGATCGACTCCACCATCGTCTTCCACGCCCTGAGCCGAGAACACATGCACCAGATCGTAGAGCTCATGATGATCGAGGTCGCCTCGAACCTGATCGAGAAGGGCATCGAGCTCGAGGTAACCGATGGTGCCAAGGACTGGATAGCGGAGAACGGCTATGACCCGCAGTTCGGCGCCAGGCCACTTCGTCGGGTCATCCAGGACAACGTCGAGGACAAGCTCTCCGACGCCATTCTCCATGGAGACCTCAACCCCGGTGACACTGCCGTTATCGACATCGACGATGGCGAGATCACCATAAAGTCCCAGTCGCCGGTCCCTCTAACCTCGGCTTAGTCCGACCGCGCCACGAAGTTAGGTAACATGAGCCCAGGTGCACCGACGCGCCCGGGCTCATGCTTTTGACGCGCCCCTGCCGGGCACCCGCTTACGGCGGCTTTGTTCCGTAACGTACCGCTGCTACAATATGGCCACATCTACGGGAAGCCAACATTTCCATGCCGAGGTCCAAGAGCAGGGTCTTATTCGTCTGCGACGCCTGCAAAAGCCCCGCACCGAAGTGGGAGGGCCGCTGCCCGTCCTGCGGAGAGTGGAACTCGCTGATCGAGGTCGAGATGGACGGCCGGGATGGCCAACGCCTCCACCGTCCGACCGTTTCGGCGCAGGCGCTATCCGAAGTGGAGACGGACGAGGTGGCCCGCATCGAGCTCTCTTCGGGCGAGGCCAACCGCGTCTTGGGGGGTGGGATCGTTCCCGGCTCACTGGCACTGGTTGCGGGCGAGCCGGGAATCGGCAAGTCGACGCTGCTGCTGAGACTGGCGGCCGACGTGTCGGCTGCGTCCGGTAAGGCCCTTTACGTCTCGGGCGAGGAGTCGGCCGCTCAGATCAAGTTGCGTGCCGACCGTCTCGGCATCGCAGGGCAGGACCTCATGGTGCTCACGACTACGGACATCGAGGACGTCCTGGGTCAGCTGGACTCCGAGAAGCCGGCCCTGGCGGTGATAGACTCCATTCAGACCATGCACGACGCCTCCGTCCGGTCCGATCCGGGCAGCGTGACTCAGATAAAGGAATGCACTCGTCGGCTCATGCTCTGGTCCAAGGAAAATGGCGTTCCCATAATCCTGAGTGGCCACGTCACCAAAGGGGGCGACATAGCAGGCCCACGGGTACTGGAGCATATCGTCGACGTGGTGCTTTACATGGACGGCGATCCCATAAGCTCTTGGCGTATGCTCAGGACGACCAAGAACCGCTTCGGCTCCACGAATGAAGTGGGCGTTTTCGAGATGACTGAGGCGGGACTGATCGACGTCAGTGATCCATCCAGGACCTTCCTCGCGGGTCGCAGGGACCGGGCGGTGGGCTCCGTCATCGTCTCCACCATGGAGGGGAGCCGGCCACTGCTGCTCGAGATCCAGGCCTTGACGAGCCCCTCGGCGCTGCCGGCTCCGAGGCGTGTGGCCACTGGCGTCAGCTTCAACCGCCTCCTCGTCCTCTGTGCTGTTTTGACGCGGCGTCTTCGCATGCCATTGTCGAATCAAGACGTCGTCGTCAACGTCGCCGGCGGCCTCAAGGTCGAGGAGCCGGCAGCCGATCTGGCGGTGGCCCTTGCCATCGCCTCGAGCCTGCGCGACAGCCCCCTTGATCCCGACCTCGCGGCCGTCGGTGAGGTGGGCCTGAGCGGCGAGGTCCGTGGCGTTCCTCAGATAGAGCGACGACTTCGGGAAATCGCCCGCCTGGGCCTGCGTCGCTGCCTGGTGCCGGCGGGGACGCCCGAAGAGGCCTCGGCCACACAGGGCGTGGAAGTGACCCCGGTGAGCACGCTGGCGGAGGCTGTACGCGCATGCCTGCTGAGGCCATCGTCGAACCGGCGGTCCTCACCGACAGAGGACCAGGGAGGAAAGCTCTGAGAACGGCCTACTTCCAGTGTATCGGCGGGGCAAGCGGCGATATGATCCTGGGCGCCTTGGTGGCCGCCGGCGTTCCACTTGAAGATATCAGGGATGCGTTGGGGCGGCTCAAGGTCGAAGGATTCTCGCTGTCCCTGGAGAGGGCGACCCGAGGCGGTGTCAGCGGGACTCGGGTTCTGGTCCGGATAGACGAAAAGGGAGCGGAGCGACGTGCGCTGGCCGAGTTCGTCGGGATCGTAGAAGCCTCGTCACTGCCGGCCCGGACGGTGGAGCGCTCTTGCGCAGTGCTACGGCGTTTGAGCGAGGCTGAGGCCCTGGCGCACGGCTCCGGTGCCGGCGACGCCCCGGCCCACGAGCTCGGCGACCTGGACACGCTGGTCGACGTCGTCGGCAGCGTGGCCGGCCTCGAGGTTCTCGGCGTCGACCAGATATGTGCGTCGCCTTTCCCGTCGGGCTCCGGCGTCGTTCGCACCGAGCACGGCGTGCTTCCAGTGCCTTCGCCCGCCACTGCCGCCCTCGTGGCGATGGCAAACGCGCCCCTGACCTGGCCACCCGCGGGTGCGGTGGATACTGGCGAGATGGTTACCCCGACCGGTGCTGCAATCCTGACTACGCTGGCAACGTTTCGGCAACCCACGATGAACGTCCAACGGGTCGGATACGGCCTGGGATCCAGAGATTCGCCCCAGTACCCGAATGTGCTGGCGCTCTGGGTCGGGGAGGAGGCCGGCGCTTCCACGACGGGGCTGGCCCTTGTCGAGACCAACCTGGACGACGCCAGCGGCGAGCACCTGGGATTCGTTCACGAGAGGCTCTTGGACCAGGGTGCCCGCGACGTCTGGTTTACTCCGATCCAGATGAAGAAGAATCGCCCGGGAACGATGCTGAGCGCCATAGTCCCCGCGGATATGGAGAGCCAGGCCGTCGATCTCATCATGAAAGAGACGCCCACGCTCGGTGTGAGAGTGCGTCCGCTCGCGAGGTACGAGGCCGAGCGCGAAGAGGTGGAAGTAGAGACGTCACTCGGTCGCTTGAGGGTTAAGGTGAAACGCCTGGAAGGGCGCAACGTCGGGGTGTCGCCTGAGTACGAGGCCTGCCGTGAGGTGGCCCTGGAGCAGGGCCTGCCGCTGCGGGAGGTCTACCGAGTGGTCCAGCGCGAGGCGGAGGACCAGCTCTTGGATTCGACCGGCTAGGCCCGGCAGGCTAGGTGTGCTGCCTAGAAGGTGCCGCATGTGGCAGGCCTCGCGCGCTGCGGATTCCGTAATGACACCCGCTGGTTCGATTGACCGTCGGCCCGCGGGTCTTATAGAATGATCAAGGGGCAGGCTAGTGGCCAGGCTATGATAGGCAGCTAGTCTCCTTTTGCTGATTCCCGGCGGGCGTCTCCGGGAAGCGCGGTCCGGCCGTGCCCCAGTGGCGCAATTGGCAGCGCAGCCGACTTGTAATCGGCAGGTTAGCGGGTTCGAATCCCCTCTGGGGCTAAGCCCCCTCAAAAGCCCGTCCGTGATGTACTGCGCAGGCCTTGGATTGGTCAATGGCCTGTGCTAGACTTAAGCTCGGACGGGAGGGGTGGGTGAGCGGTTAATACCACCAGACTGTAAATCTGGCGCCCGGAAGGGCTACGCAGGTTCGAATCCTGCCCCCTCCACCAGAAGCGGTTGCGGCAATCAGATCTCAAAAGGGCCCACATAGCTCAGCCGGTAGAGCACGTTCTTGGTAAGAACGAGGTCAGCAGTTCGAATCTGCTTGTGGGCTCCATAAATCGGAGGAATCCTGGATGGCAAAGAAGAAGTTCGAAAGGACGAAGCCCCACATCAATGTGGGAACAATCGGGCACGTCGACCACGGCAAGACGACGCTGACGTCGGCGATCACTCGAATCCTGGGTAACGCCGGCCTCGCGGACTATCGACCCTTCGATAGCATAGACAACGCGCCCGAAGAGAAGGCGCGAGGTGTGACGATAGCCATTCAGCACGTGGAGTATGCGACCGAGAGTCGTCACTACGCCCACGTCGACTGCCCGGGTCATGCCGACTACATAAAGAACATGATCACCGGGGCCGCTCAGATGGACGGGGCGATAGTTGTGGTCAGCGCTCCTGATGGACCTATGCCCCAGACGCGGGAGCACATACTGCTTGCGCGTCAGGTTGAGGTTCCGGCGATCGTAGTGGCGCTGAATAAAGTAGACGCCATGGAAGACGAGGAGTTGCTGGAGCTGGTGGAGCTGGAGCTTAGGGAGCTACTGAGCCAGTACGGCTTCCCTGGGGACGACATCCCCATCGTAAGGGTCAGCGCCCTGAAGGCTCTCGAGAGCGAGGATATGTCCCGCGACGACCCATGGGCAAAGGGCGTCTGGGACCTGATGGACGCCGTCGACAAGTACATTCCCGTCCCAGAACGGCCCAAGGAACAGCCGTTCCTCATGCCCGTAGAGGACGTGTTCAGCATCAAGGGCCGAGGCACGGTGGTCACGGGCAGGGTGGAACAGGGAGTCGTGAACGTGGGGCAGGAAGTGGAGATCGTCGGAATAAAGGACACCAGCACCACGGTGGTCACCGGTGTCGAGATGTTTCACAAGACTCTCGATGAGGGCGAGCCCGGCGATGCGGTGGGCGTGTTGATCAGGGGGGTCGACCGCGATGATGTCGAGCGAGGTCAGGTGCTGGCTGCCCCAGGAAGCATTACGCCTCACACCGAGTACCAGGCGCAGGTGTACGTGCTTAGCAAGGAGGAGGGCGGCAGGCATACCCCCTTCTTCACCGGCTACAAACCCCAATTCTACATACGCACTACCGACGTCACAGGGGAAATCCAGCTCGAGGAGGGCGTCGAGATGGTCATGCCGGGCGACAATACCGAGATGACCGTCAAGCTCATAACCCCCGTCGCCGTGAGCGAGCAGCTCCGCTTCGCCGTACGCGAGGGCGGACGCACGGTGGGGTCGGGCGTAATAACCAAGATAGTCAAGTAGTCCCCCAACTAGTGGGGTGAGGGATGCGCTGAGCGAAAAAACCCAATGGCCCGACGAAGAGAGAACCGAATACTAATGACCTTAGGCTGCACTGAGTGCAGAGAGCGGACGTACTCCAGCTCTAAGAATCGCCAGAGCGACCCGCAGCGCATGGAGCTAAAGAAATACTGCCCCAGGTGTCGTACGCACACCCTGCACAGGGAGGTGCGCTAGCCTAGCATGGCCAGGAACGTAGGGGTCCCCAGGCGACTGCCCGCCGATACGCCCCGCAGGGCCTTCAGCTTCAAGATAGTCGGCGAGGTGGTCTCCGAGCTGCGGCGGGTCACGTGGCCCACACGTCAGGAGACCACGAGGTTGACCATCATGGTAATCGTGGTCGCCGTCGCCATCGGCGTATTCCTCGGCCTTATCGACATGGGGTTCTCTCGGCTATTCGACATTATTCTGCAGAGAAACTAGCCTCGTGACCACCAAGGACGATACTGAGGTTCGCTGGTACATTCTGCACGCCTACTCGGGTCAAGAGGAGCGTGTCAAGAAGAACCTCGAGCAGCGTATCACCACTATGGATATCCAGGACAAGATCTTCCAGGTTATCGTCCCCACCGAGGACGAGATGGAAATCAAGGACGGTCGCCGCATGGCGGTCCCCAGGAAGGTGTTCCCGGGCTACATACTGATCCAGATGAAAATGGACGACGACAGCTGGTACATCGTGAGGAACACGCCAGGGGTCACCGGCTTCGTCTCGGCAGAAGATGAGCAGGAAGCGCGACCCAAGCCGGTGCCTCTCGACGAGCAAGAGGTGCAGAATATACTCAAGCAGATGGAATCCGAGGCGCCGAGAGTCCGCGCGGGCTTCTCCAAGGGACAGGGTGTCCGTATCACGGATGGACCTTTCGTGGACTTCATGGGTTTGGTCGATGAGGTCTATACCGACCGGTCCAAGGTGAAGGTGCTCGTGTCCTTCTTTGGACGGGAGACGCCGGTAGAGCTTGATTTCCTGCAGGTCGAGCGAGCCTGATTGTGAGTGAGTAGGCAAGTTGGCTAAGAAGGTACGGGCAATAATCAAGCTCCAGATCGAGGCTGGCAAGGCGACTCCCGCGCCGCCCGTTGGTCCGGCCCTGGGCCAGCATGGCGTCAACATAATGGGCTTCGTCAAGGAGTACAACGAGCGCACGTCCTCCCAGGCCGGTACGATTGTGCCCGTCGATCTGACAGTGTACGAGGATCGCTCCTTCTCTTTCGTGATCAAGAGCCCCCCCGCGTCCGAGCTGCTGAGGAAGGCCGCCGGAATCGAGAAGGGGAGCGCCAACCCGCGCACTGAGAAGGTGGCGTCGATACCTGTGGAAAAGGTAAGAGAGATTGCCGAGGCGAAGATGCGCGACCTGAACGCAGCGGACGTGGAAGGCGCGATTCGCATCATCGAGGGGACGGCCCGGAGCATGGGCATACAGGTGGAAAGGTCCTAAGCGAGATGCCGAAGCAAGGTAAGAGGTACGCAAGCGCTACCGCCCTCGTCGAGGAAGACAAGGGCTACGAGCCGCTGGAGGCTGTTGCCCTGGCCAAACAGACGGCGACGGCGAAGTTCGATGAGACAGTCGAGCTGCATCTGCGCACGGGGGCCGACCCACGGCACGCCGACCAGATGGTAAGGGGCGTGGCAAATCTCCCCCACGGCGTCGGGAAACGCGTCCGCGTCGTCGTCTTCACAGAGGGTGAGGCTGCGACTGCCGCGGAGCAAGCCGGGGCTGAGTACGTGGGCAGTGACGATATCATCAAGCGGATCGAAGACGGCTGGACCGATTTCGAGGTATCTATCGCGACTCCAGACATGATGGCTCGTGTGGGGCGTCTGGGACGCATTCTGGGAAGGAAAGGGCTTATGCCCAATCCCAGGACCGGCACCGTCGTACAGCCAGAGGACATACCGCGGGCTGTCAACGAGGCCAAGATGGGGAGAGTCGAGTATCGCGTGGACCGGACTGCGCTTATCCACGTGCCCATCGGCAAAGCGAGCTTCGACGAAAACCAGCTCCTCGAGAACCTTACGACCCTCATCGATAACATCATGAGAGCCAGGCCCGGCGGCGTAAAGGGACAGTTCATTCGCTCGGCTTATCTGACAACGACTATGGGTCCCAGTATTGGCCTGGACGTTGCTTTGGTCACGGCTCTGAAAGTAGAATAGGTTTATCGCGCCGCAGACAGCGGGCTCCGCCACCGCGGATTAAAACGCCAGCCCGCCGAGGCGAGTCGAGATCAGACCTCGTACAGGTTCGTGATTCTCGCCCCGAGTCTGCGACTCGGGGCGTTTTCGTTGGACGTCAGTGACAGGGAGGTGAAGCTTGCCGACCGAGCGAAAGATACAGGCGGTCGACGAGATGCGGCAGTGGATGGAGCATTGTACCATCGCCGTGTCGACGGACTACACAGGCATGTCCGTTGGTGCGATGACGGACCTGAGGCGGACGCTCCGTGAGAAGGGGGTCCAGTTCCGGATCATTAAGAACAGCCTTGCCCACCTGGCGGCGGATGCCGCCGGCCGGCCTGAGCTGAAAACCATCGTGGAGGGGCCTACGGGCATCGCCTTTGGGGACGGTGAGCCTGCGGCCCTGGCCAAGGCCCTGGCCGACCACATAAGGGCCGCCCGGGCTCCGATGCGGATCACCGGCGGCGTGTTGGGTGACCGTACCCTGACAGCCCAGGAGGTCGACACCCTCGCAACACTGCCGTCGCGAGAGGAGCTGGTGGCGCGTCTTCTCGGCCAGATGCAGGCCCCCATCACGAAACTAGTTTATGTGCTAAACGCACCGATAGCGGATTTGGCACGCGTACTCCAGAGGCACGCGGAGAATCTGGCCGAAGCGGACTAGGTCTAGCACCCAAAGAGAAGAGTCGAGAACGGAGGCGTAAAGAAAATGGCTACCAAGGACGAGATACTGGAGTCGATTAAAGGACTGTCGGTCATCGAGCTTTCCGAGCTCGTGAAGGCGCTGGAGGAGGAGTTCGGTGTGACAGCGGCAGCCCCGATCGGCATGGCTACCGTCCAGGGCGTCGCCGCCACCTCGGAGGCCGCCGCGGCGGAGGAGGACGAAGAGCAGACCGAGTTCAGCGTTCAGCTGCAGGAGATCGGCCCTAACAAGATCAACGTGATCAAGGCGGTCCGAGAGGTCACTACACTTGGTCTGAAGGAAGCCAAAGAGCTGGTCGAATCGGCACCTACGGCCGTGAAAGAGGCGATCGGCAAGGACGAGGCCGATCAGCTCAAGGAGAAGCTTGAGTCCGCGGGAGCCGTCGTCGCCGTCCAGTAGCCTCCCCGCGTCATCGAACGGCGCCGTTTTTCTGGTGCAGGAGGCACGTCATGAGCCGCCGTAAGGATCGCGAGCGGTTCGAGTCCATGAAGCGACTGAACCCCGACTACCACGGGTTCAGGGGCCACGGCAGCGAGCCGAGCCGACCGGGCAACGTGCCCCTGGAGCAGGTTACCTGCGCCGCGTGCGGCCGCAAGAGGAACGTGCCAAGGGGAGTTGCGCTGGAGCAAGGAGACAGCTACGTCTGCTCCAGGTGTGCTCAGGAGGACACGGTGCCGCAGCCGGCTCAGGAGTAGTGACTGGGCGATCGGCAAAGGACGCTTTAAGGGGGCAGCGCCTTACGAGGCGCTGCCCCCTTGCTTTCTGACCATCGGTGCCTCGGCTAGTAAGCTAGCACTGCGCGGCATCTCCGAATGGCGATGGAGGTAAGCCAGGTCGCTGCTGAGTCACCGAACCCGGGAGACGACAGCATGTCATTCTGACCGGCTTCGGGTGGAGAAGAACCTGATGAGGCTGCGGCAAAACCATGAAATAACGCGATGAGGGCCTTCGGCTGGCTCAGGACAGGCTTGTCGACCGCGAACAGCTGGCTACTCAGCAGCCTGGAATGCTGTTTGCCAGTGGGGTACCAGAGAAAGTTCACGCTCCCCTAGTGCCTGTGGTAGGGCTTTGCACCAAAACCACAGGAAGGTGCCGGAAACCGGAGGTTTCCAGCCGGGGTCTGACGTGTCCCCAGATACAAAATACCCTCAGGGCGGGTGGGAGGGCAAACAAACCCTCGCCTTGAAAGGACTTTGGTGCAAAGCCCTGTGGCAGGGCTTGCGCAGCCCAGGATCAAACCAGCTCTCGGTCCAGCGTCTCCCTGACTCGATGGGCTAACGCGTGCGCCGTGAACGGTTTCTGCAAGAATGCGCCCTGGTCCTGCGACACCTGTTGCTGGACCAGATCGTCGTCAACGTAACCGGACATGTAGAGCACTCTAGTTTGAGGATGCAGTTTCCTGAGCCGCTCAGCGAGATCGAGGCCCCCCATTAGAGGCATCACCACGTCTGTTAATAAGAGGCCGACTGGGTCATCGACCTCTTCGGCCACACTGATTGCCTCCGTGCCATTGGCAGCCTCCATGACCTTGTAACCCTGCGCCCGGAGCATCTCAGCTGTCACCCCGCGCACCAGTGGCTCGTCTTCGACGACTAACACCGTCTCAGAGCCGACAGGCAAGTAGCCCTCCTCGTCGCGAAGGGGGAGCGACTGGAGGCGAGCCTCAACTCTGGGAAGGTAGACTTGTACCGTGGTCCCCTGTCCGAGTTCGCTCCGCACTTCTATGCCTCCCCCATTTTGCGCGACTATCCCGTAGCATGTTGAGAGCCCCAGTCCAGTCCCTTTTCCAACTTCTTTGGTCGTGTAGAAAGGTTCGAATATGTGCGACCGTACCTCGTCCGTCATGCCAACTCCGTTGTCGCTTACGGACAGCATGACGTAGTCTCCGGCAGCCAACGTCGGATCGACCATGAACGAATCCTGATCAAGCCTGACCTTCACGGTCTCGATCGTCAGCTTGCCGCCTTCGGGCATGGCGTCTTGCGCGTTGATAGCGAGGTTGAGCAGCACCTGCTCCATCTGCCCTGGATCCACGTTCACCAATCCCAGCTCTACCCCCAGCAGCGTGACCAACTCCACGTCCTCGCCGATAAGACGGCGCAGCATATTACTGGTGTCTGCAATAATGTCATTGAGGTCGAGGACTCTGGGCGCGATAACCTGACGTCGCGAGAAGGCCAGGAGCTGGCTTGTAAGGCGAGAGGCACGCTCGGCGGCGACTTGCACTTCTCGTAGGTACTCGCCGACTGCCCCAGACCCGGAGGCCCTTGTGGTCGCCAGGTGCGTGTAGTTGATGATCACCGTGAGCATGTTATTGAAGTCATGGGCGACCCCGCCGGCGAGCCTGCCGACGCTCTCCATTTTCTGGGCATGGATCAGCTGCTCTTGCAGGTGTTTGCGCTCCGTGATGTCCCTGGAGATGCCAAGTAAACCAATCACCTGGCCGTTCTCGTCTTTAAGAGGCACCTTGCGAGAGAAATGAGTCACGGACCCGTCCTCAGTCGGCACCTCTAATTCCGTCTCTACCGGGATGCCTGTTTTCAAGACTTCCATGTCGGCTTCCCGGGCCTTGGCTCCCAGCGGTCCGCCAAATAGCTCCGAGGACGTCTTGCCGTATATCTCGTCTTTGCCTGACGCCTTAAGTCCAAAACGTGCAAAGCGGCGCTCGAATTCCGAGTTCACGAAGGTGTAACAACCTTGAGCGTCCTTGACGTATATGGAATCACCCGCAGCCTCGACCAGTACTCGATACCGCTCCTCGCTCTCTCGCAGCTCCGTCTCCGCTCGCGTACGCTCGGTTATATCCCTCGAGATACCTACTAAGCCAACGACTTGGCCGCTCCAGTCTCTAGTCGGCACCTTCCGCGTAAGATAAGTCCTCGGCCCAGCCTGAGTCCGCAATTCGCCTTCGGTTTCTAGCGTTACACCTGTATTCAAGATTTCCATGTCGACCCTGAATGCCTCATCCCCTACCGGTGCTGAGAACATGTCTCGGGCCGTCTTGCCTTCAAGCTCACTGCTGGACTTGCCTGCTACCCGTTCAAATTCTGGGTTCACCGTGGTGTAACGACCTTGGGCGTCCTTCATGTATATGGCGTCACCCGCAGCCTCGACCAGTGCTCGATATCGCTCCTCGCTCTCTCGCAGCCTTTCCTTCGACCTTTCATACTCCGTAACATCCAGCCCGATTCCTCCAACTATGACCGGAACCCCTGCCTCGTCGAAGATAGGGAACTTGTAGGCCAGCCAATGACGAACATCGCCCTCCCGCAAGGCAGGTTCGATGGTGTGGACGGGTCGCCCAGTTTCTAGGACCTTCCGGTCATTGCTCCTGTACTGCTCAGCAATATCCGGCGGGAACAGCTCTTCGTCGGTCTTACCTAGCCACTCGGCTTGCTTTATACCGAAGGCGTCTTCATACATCCGATTCACATATGTGTAACCGCCTGAAGCGTCCTTCAGAAATGCGGTGCCCGGCAAATTATCCATGAACGCCGTTAACTTCTCCTCACTCTTCCGGAGCCCCTCCTTCGCCCGCTTGCGTTCGCCGATTTCGTAAGACATCTGCTCAGCCAGCACGTTAAGACCGGTCATCACGCCATCTAGATCATCACCGCGGCGCGAAGGAGCAACTCGTGCGTCGAGGTCTCCGGAGGCCAGCTTGGCGATGACGTCAAGGGTTTCCCGAAGCCGCGTATCGTTGGCTGAACTCGCGTTTGTCTTCATTGGAAACACCTTTCTATCTGCAAGGTGGACCATCGGCGAGCCAACAGCGTAGTAATAGCGCCAGAAGGTAGTTCATTGTGGCTCGTGGTGCGAATCCTATGGTCTGAATGTTACGCGACGCGACCTGCCCCAAAATGAGGGTGAGTGATCATGGGGTTGCACTCGGGCGGCGCGGCAAAGTGGGTGAGCACATTTCAGGCCGATTGCGGAGCGGCGTTGATTTGGATCTGGCTCGAGATATGTTTGATGACCGTCTTCTCCAGCCTACACCTACCGCCGCTTCAAGAGTACGTTACGCTGGAGTGGCCTGAGCAACATACAGCGAGCTCATGGGCCGGTGCCTCAGCTCGTGAGCAGGGTCTCGCAAAGATGGGCAGCGTCCACGAGGTCGGGGATCGTTACGTACTCCCGGACGGTGTGCATGTTGTGGTCGGCCATGCCGACGACAACCGCGCTGATTCCGTTTCGTCTGAACACGTTGCCGTCGGTGCCGCCGCCCGAGGGCTGCATGGCGGGCTCGAGCCCCAGGCTGCGGAGTGCTATCGTCACCCGCCTCGTTGCCGCATCGTCGTCGGTCAGCGTGTATGTCTCGAACTCTGTGTGCAGATGGGACTCGATCACCGCCTCGGGCACCGCCCGCCGCGCCTCGTCCATCACCTCCTGGAGTTGAAGGCGCATATCGTCGAGCGTCTCCATGTTGCGGCTTCGGAACTCGCCCCTGACCTTGACGTTCTCCGGGACGGCGTTCCTCACCGTTCCGCCCTCGATGGTCCCTACGTTGAACGTCGTCTCCTCGTCGATGCGCCCCTGGGGCAGCTTGGCGATGATCTCCGCCGCGACGCGGATGGCCGATAGGCCCTTCTCCGGCTCCACCCCGGCGTGAGCGGCCCGCCCGGTGATCTCGATGTCGAAGCCGATGTAAGTCGGGCTGGCCGACGTGATGCGGCTTGGCGGTCCCTCGCCGTCGAAGACCACAGCCTCTTTGGCCGTGATCTTGTCAAGATCCAGGTTTCGCGCCCCCACGAGGCCGATCTCCTCCTCCCGGGTGAAGGCCACCTCGATGGACGTGCGCTGCGTGCCGTCCTCGCGGACCGACTCCAGCGCCTCGAGGATGGCGGCTACGCCGGCCTTGCAGTCGCCGCCCAGGATCGTCGTTCCGTCGGAGACGATACGCTCCCCCTCAACCTGCGGCCTGATACCCCGGCCGGGCTCGACGGTGTCCATGTGTGCGGAAAGCAGGAGCGGATCGGACCCGCCGTCGCTCGCAATGACGTTGCCGTAGTCGTCCCGAGCAGTAGACAGCCCTAATGCTTCCAGGCGTTTCAGGAGGTCGACAGCGGTCGCCTCTTCTTCTCCCGAGGGGCTGTCGATCCGCACCAGCTCGCAGAAGGTCTTCACCAGGCGCTCGCGGTTTATCATGGTAATGGCGACTCCTACACCGGGCCTATTGTATTGACCCTACCGGGGCTGTCAAGCGAGCGGCGGCGGCCCCGGGAAAGCGCAGATTGACCGCCACATGTCGGCGCCATTAGAATCGAACTGATGGTGCGTCGAGTCACCGAGCCCGCCCTTCGAGGGCCAGGCCAAACGCGACTTTTGGGGTGGAAGACAATGAAGAGCGGCTTGCATAGCGGACTGGTCGTACTGCTGGCGTTGATCGCCGTCGCCGTGCTGGGCGCCTGCGTGACGGATATCGAGGAAGACGCCGGCGCCGATGAGGTTGCCGCAGTCGAGTCGGATGCGGTAGGCGGCCAGGCTGATGCTACCGAGCCGTCGACTCCGGAGCTGGACGCCGATGCCGTAGTGGCCGCGCAAGAAAAGGTGATCAACGGCGTATACGAGGCTGTGCTCCCGTCCGTGGTCCACATCCGCGTGGTCCGCAGGGTCGACGCCGAGGGTCTGATCCCCGAGCCCGACATTCCGCCGAACTTCGAGTTCGATCTGCCGGATATCCCCCAGCCGTTCTTCAGTCTTGGCGAGGGCTCTGGATTCGTCTGGAGTGAAGACGGATACATAATCACGAACCACCATGTGGTCAGTGGGGCCGATCGTGTCGAGGTCACCTTCTCCAACGGATTCGAGGCCGACGCAGAGGTCATTGGCACCGATCCCGACTCGGACCTGGCCGTTGTCAAGGTCGACGTGGTCCCCGGCGAGCTTACCGCCGTCGTCCTGGGGGAGAGCAGTGAGATAAAGGTGGGTCAGATGGCGATAGCCATCGGCAATCCCTTCGGCCAGTCCTTTACCGTAACCACGGGCATCGTCAGTGCGCTGGGCCGCACGATCCCGAGCGCCAACGCCCGGTTCTCGATCCCCTCTGTGATCCAGACCGATACAGCCATCAACCCGGGCAACTCAGGAGGCCCGCTACTCGATAGGCATGGGGAGGTCATCGGCATAACCACACAAATCATCAGCCAGGGCGGCGGCACCAACGTCGGCGTGGCCTTCGCCGTGCCGGTCGACATAGCTAAGCGGGTGGTGCCCGCGCTGATAAGTGAGGGCCGATACGACTACGCCTTCCTGGGTATCATGGGTGTAACCCTGAGGCCGGACCTGGCCGAGCTCAACAACCTTCCCAGGGATACGCGCGGCGCGCTGGTCATCGATACCACCGCCGGCGGCCCCGCGAGGAGCGCAGGCGTCAGGGCCAGCACCCGGACGGGCACCCTCGACGGCGCCGATATCCCTGTCGGAGGCGACGTTATAGTGGCCATCGACGGATCGCCCATCAAGACCATGGGCGACCTGATAGGTTTCCTCGTCGGGACCACTCGTCCGGGCGACGTCGTTACGCTGGACCTTCTACGCGACGACGGCGAGACGGTGCAGGTGCAGGTCATCCTGGACAGCCGGCCCAGGGCCTAGCTCGCCGGACGCCGCTGAGGGCGCACGCCGGCGCGGGCTCCGGTGTCCGGCGAGCGAGTTGGAGTCTCACATGACCGACGAAGCGCAGCCCACTTACGCCACCATGATCCGCGATCTACCCCAGGGCGAACGGCCCCGGGAGCGCCTCCGAGATCGGGGGCCGGGCTCCCTGAGCAACGCCGAGCTCATAGCCATTCTTCTTCGTACCGGCGTGGAGGGCGAGAGTGTCCTCAACCTGTCTACGCGACTCCTCTCCAGGCTTGGCGGGCTCGCTGGCATGGCTCGATCCACCTACAACGAGCTCTGCTCTTTGAAAGGCATCAGCGACGCCAAGGCGTGTCAGCTGCTCTCCGCCTTCGAGCTCGGCAGGAGGCTCGTATCACTGCACCCCGAGGACCGCGCTAGGATCGGCTCTCCCCAGGACGTCTACAACCTGCTCGGAGCCGAGATGGCTTTCCTTGAGCAGGAGCACCCTCAGGTGCTCCTGCTCAACTCCAAAAACGACGTGCTGGGCATTGACCAGCTCTACGTCGGCAACGTCGGCGCCTCGTTCGTGAGGGTGGCCGAGGTGCTACGGCCGGCGATACGCGATAACTGCCCGTCCATCGTCGTAGTCCACAACCATCCCTCCGGCGACCCGACCCCGAGTGCCGACGACATCCTGATCACCAGGCAGATTCGGGTGAGCGGCGAGATGATGGACGTCGAGCTGCTCGACCACGTCATCATAGGCGGTAACGGCTACGTCAGCATGAAGGACAAAGGCCTGGGCTTCTAGCGGCTGTTCAGAGTTACCTCTGGTTCTTCGCTCCCTCGATCGCCTGCCTCAGAATGGTGGGGTCAATCCCCAGTGCCACTGCCTGGTCAAAGTCTTGTTGGGCCTGTGCGTCCTGACCAAGGAAGGTGTAAGTGACCGCCCGGTTGGCGTAGGCCACGGCGTCTTGGGGGTCGAGGCGTGTGGCTTCGTCGTAGTTCTCGATGGCACGCTGGAACTCGCCTAGGTTGAGGTAGGCGAAGCCCCGGTTGACGTAGGCCTCAGCAAGCCGGGGGTCGAGGCGAATGGCTTCGTCGAAGTCCACGATGGCACGGAGGAACTGGCCGAGTTTTTGGTAGACGGCGCCACGGTGTCCGTAGGCCTCAGCAAACTGTGCGTCGAGATGAATGGCTTCGTCGAAGTCCTCGATAGCACGCTGGAACTGACTCAGTTCCTTGTAGACGAATCCCCGGTTTACGTAGGCCCCAGCGAGCATTAGGTCGAGCCGGATGGCCTCTCCGAAATCCTCGATGGCACGCTGGAACTGACTTAGTTCCTTGTAGGCGAAGCCCCGGTATACGTAAGCCTCAGCAAGCTCGGGGTCGAGGCGGATCGCCTCGTCGAAATCCTCGACCGCACGCCACGGCTGGTTCAGGTCAAAGTAGGCACCGCCCCGGCTGTAGTACGCCTGAGCAAGCTGGGGGTTGAGGCGGATGGCCTCGTCGTAGTCCTCAATGGCACGCTGAAACTGGCCTATTCCATAGTAGGCGCGGCCCCGGTTGTAGTAGGCCTCAACAAGCTCGGGATAGAGGCGGATGGCCTTGTCGAAGTCCTTGATCGCACGCTGAAACTGGCCTATGCCATAGTAGGCGCCGCCCCTGTTGCCGTAGGCCTCAGCATACTGAGGATTGAGGCGGATGGCCTCGTCGAAGTCTTGGATCGCCCGCTCGAGCTGGCCCAGCTCATTGTAGGCGAAGCCCCGGTTGTTGTAGGCGGCGGCAAGCTGGGGGTCGAGCCGAATGGCCTCGTCCAGGTCCAGGACGGCCCGCTCGAACTGGCCCAGCTCATTGTAGGCGCCTCCCCGGTTGCGGTAAGCCAAAGCGAGCTCGGTGTTGAGGAGGATGGCCTCGTCGTATTCAGCTATGGCTTGGTCCGAGCGTCCCTGCTCCTGGAGCTGGACACCAGCGTTGTAGTGCTGGTCAGCATCACTCAGTCCACCGCAGGCCAGCTCTAAGGCACTTAAGGCCAAGACAAGAAACCAAATTGAGCGAGTTCGCATGGAGCGGAGTATAGCGGACTCGGCTCAGACTCGAGCGGTACAGGAAGACCCTTGAAAGTGAATGTGGGCCACCTGCGCCTGCGGTGTACTGAGAGAAGCGTGCCTATAATGCGATGGCGCGGGTTAAAGTGATAGGGGGGGATCAGTAGTGGAGTGAAGCCGTTGTGTTGCGGGTGACGCCGTGTGCTTCGGAAGGCAAATACCTTGATATGACTTGCGACGATTCGACTAGCTCCGTGGAGCGCTGCAGAGGGAGCCGTTGTATCCGTGACTCCGGGTCTAGACGGGCGTTTTGGACTCGTCGAAGGTTCGTTACCTTCTCACATGCCGACCGTGCAGATTGTACGCGGTATCCTGAGGCTTACCTCGAGGAACCCTCACCAAGCCTTCTCCCGACCTCTAATCTCTCGGGTCCCAATCCGTCCCATCTGTGCTGATTGCCAACACTCGTGTCTTCTTGAACCGAGTATTCTAAGACGTAGGCTCACGATACTTACACCATCGTCTTGGGGCTGACCTCTATGCTCCGGCGAAAAGAGTATACTCCGACAGGGCCAGGTCCTTGGCGTTCGCACTCATATGCCTACGATCCGTCTGCAGCTGATGGTAATGCGCCTCCCTGGTTGCGAACCAGCCGGCTTCTCGGGATAATCTAAAAAGTCCTTGATCTCGTACGAATTAGAAATGGGGCACGTTTGCTTGGATCGGATGACCGCTGGATCGGTGAGGTGTGGAGATGAAGATACGGAGGCTTAGCCTTGCGACCGGCGCGTTAGTCGGCGCGCTGGTGACGGCGCCGCTCCTTGGATTGATGTATCTGGCGAACGAGCTGGCGGGGCTGCCCTTCGCGCCCTACGATCTGTTCGACTGGGCCACCCGTGTCCTCCCCGGCCCGCTTGTCACGTTTGGCATCGATTTGATGATCGACACGATGCTGTTCTTCGGGATCAGCGTGGCGGACGCCGCCAAGACGGCCGAGAAGGTGGTAGCGGTCGTGCAGTTCTTCTTCATGGGCGTGGGCGTGGGCGCGATATTCTTCGGGATCATGAGGCTCCGCGATGCCCAGCCAAACCTCCGGTCGGGACTGGTGTTCGGCGTTATTGCCGGGCTCCCAATGATAGCCATCAGCATCGCCATCGGCGGGTCGGACCGCGAGCCGATCCTCAGCATCCTGTGGCTGTTGGCGCTGTTCCTGGCCTGGGGCGTGGCCCTGAGGGAGGGTTACTCCCGCCTCAACCCTGCTGAGGGCCACGCGGCGCTGCCGAAAGGGCAGGGGAAGGCCGTCGAGGAGATAAACCGCCGGCAGTTCCTGATCCGGCTGGGCGGCGCCACTGCAACGATCACCGTCGCAAGCACCGTTTTGGGCAACCTGCTGGCGGCAGCGGCGCGCCGCGAGCTCGAGGCGGAGCTCGCGGCATCGATGGCGCACGAGTCCCAAGGGAGCGCAAGTGCGGCATTTCCTAACACCAACGCCTCGGTCATGCCGGGCCCGGGCACCCGGCCCGAGTATACGCCCCTCAAAGACCACTACAAGGTGTTTATTCGCGTAGAGCCCACCATCATCGACGGGGCGACGTGGTCGCTCCCAATTATTGGCGCCGTCGGGAACCCCATGACTTTGACGATCGACGACATCCGAAACAACTACGAGCCGCGTGACCAGTATGTGACATTATCGTGCATCTCGGGCCGCATCGGGACCGACCTGATCAGCACGACCCAGTGGACAGGGGTCAGCATCCAGGACGTCCTCGCCGACGTCAGGCCGAATGAAAACGCTCGCTACCTGTACATCACCAGCGGCGACGGCTTCTACGAGACGGTGGACCTAGACCTTATCGCCTCCGACGAGCGCATCATGCTCGCCTATGCCTGGGACGGGAACCCCATTCCGCTCGACCACGGTTTCCCGCTGCGCATATGGCTTCCGGACCGCTACGGCATGAAACAGCCCAAATGGATTATCGGCATCGAGGTGAGGGAGGAGTACAAGGAGGGCTACTGGGTCGAGCGTGGGTGGGATGAGGTGGCCCGGGTCAAGGCCACGTCGGTTATCGACGCGGTTGCTGCGGAAGCTGCATACCAGAGCAACGGCCAGACCCTCGTGCCCGTCGGCGGCATCGCCTTTGCAGGCGCCCGAGGAATATCCAAGGTCGAGGTCCGCGTAGACGGAGGCCCCTGGCAGGAGGCCATGCTGAGGACGCCTCTGTCGGAGACGACTTGGGTGATATGGCGCTACGACTGGCCCTTCCAGGCGGGCGGGCACGAGTTCGAGGTGCGGTGCGCCGAGCTTGATGGCACTCCACAGATCGAGGAGGAGCATGGCAACCGCCCCAGCGGCGCCACAGGCATCCACAGCAAGAGCGCCAGGCTCTAACGGCGCCGCTGAGCGCCGATTGAGGCGCGGTGTAAGGCGCAGGGTCCCTTCTCCCTGATCTCCCAGCGGCCCGCAACCGCGCCCTTTTTGCACCGAACACGAAGGCATTCCCTGTCGTGGCATGGAATGCCCATGCTCTCTCGAGGACGCCCGCTCGACACTTGTTATGAGAAACCTCCGAGCCGGTAGCGTATAATACTCGTCACCCACACGATTCGACCGGAGGCCGCCAATGGCAAGAGAGTTAGGAGACGTCGGCACGCACTTTCTGTTCGAGAATGAGAACGTCAAGGTCTGGGACCTAATACTCGAGCCGGGCCAGGCCAGCCCCTGGCACCATCACACGACGCACTACCTGTTCATCGTTTCTGAGCCCGGCCGTCTGAAGGTCGAGTACGACGACGGTACCACCGACGTCGCCGATCTCAGCCTGGGCCAGGTCGTGATGGGTCAGAAGGACTCGATTCATCAGGTGACCAACATGGGCAGTGCACGCTATCGGAACGCGGTAGTGGAGCTCAAACACGAGGCCGAGTCGAGTGGAGCCGGCCGGCGGCGAAGCGATTAGACAGCAAGGAGGATAACTATGCCTCGGGGAAACGAGCCTTTGGGGGATATCGCAACCAAGGTCCTTTTCGAGAACGACAACGTCAAGATATGGAACCTGATCGTGGAGCCCGGGCAGGCCAGCTCCTGGCATATGCACCCAAGGGACTACGTGACTGTCTGCGTCGAAGGGGGTGGCCTCGACGTCGAGTTCGAGGACGGCACGATAGTTAAGGGCTCTGCGAACGTCGGCGTCTGGACCTACCACGGGGAGCACAAGATCCACCAGGTCATCAACAATACGGACAGCCGATACACGAACGTCCTTATCGAGCTCAAGAAGTAGGGCCGCTCTGCCATCCACCTCGTGGATGGCCGGTACAGCTGCCTGGACCACCGCCGGTCGCCGGCGTCGGGTAGGGTAGCCTTCACGTCACGCGCTGCCCAGGACGGATTCCCTGTGCCGTTGGGGCTCGATGCCCGAACGGCGCCGGAGGTCGGAATTTGAAGATACTGGTCATGGGCAGCGGCGGCGTCGGCGGATACTTCGGCGCGGTGCTGGCCAGGGGTGGGGAGGACGTCACTTTCGTGGCCCGCGGCGCGCACCTGGCGGCGATAAACCGCGACGGGCTGAGGATCGAGAGCACGAGTGCCGGCGAGTTCGTGGTGCGGGCCCCGGCCGCAGAGGCGCCAGCCCCCGGCTCGGTGGCTGACCTGGTGCTCTTCTGCGTGAAGAGCTATCACAACGAGCAGGCCATTCGCACGATAGCGCCGGCGGTGGCGAGCCACACCTCGATCCTCACGCTTCAGAACGGCATCGGCAGCGGTGACGAGCTGGGCGCGGCCTTCGGCAGGGACAAGATTCTGCTCGGAGCCACCTACGTCGACGCCAGCCGCAAGGCTCCCGGCCTTGTCGCCGAGGTGGGCGGTGACGCGCGCATCGTTTTCGGCGAGCCCGATGGCGGCGAGACCGACCGAGCCATCCGAGTACACGACACCCTGCTGGCGTCGGGCATCGACGTCCACCTGTCGTCCAACGTCCTGAAGGACCTCTGGGACAAGCTCCTCTTCATTTGTGTGCTGAGCGGTATGACCTGCATCGCCAGGGGGTCGCTGGCCGAAGTGGTCGACGCGCCCGAGACCCTTGAGCTGGCGTGGCGAGTCATGCGCGAAGCCGAGCAGGTGGCGAGGGCAAAGGGCGTCGATCTGGACGAGGACATTGTCGAGTCGACGATGGCGTGGCTCCAGGAGAAAAAGCACGACATAATCTCGTCGATGCACGTCGACCTGGAGGCCGGCAACCCCCTGGAGCGGTCGGTGCTCAACGGGGCCGTGAGCGCCACCGGCAAGGAGGTCGGTGTGGCGACGCCGGCCAACGACTTCATCACGGCCTGTCTGACCGTCGCCGACAACAGGGCCAGATCAAAGGTGTCCAGCTAGGAGGCGCGAATGGCATACTTTCACGACCCTTCCGAGGTGGAACGCAGAGAGCTGGTGCCGGGGGTGACGCTCCGTCCCATGTGGGGCGACAAGATCATGATGAGCATGGTCGAGATTGCTCCTAACGCCGTCGTGCCGAACCACACTCACCCCCACGAGCAAGCGGGGCTTGTCCTCGAGGGAGAGTTCGAGTTCACAATCGGAGGCGAAACGAAACGTCTCCGTCAGGGCGACGCATATGTTATCCCGGGCGACGTTGAGCACAGCCTGGTCGGGTCCGACGGCTGGTCCCTGGCGCTGGACATATTCAGCCCGCCGCGAGACGAGTACAAGCCATAACGCAGAGGAGGGCGCTCGCAACCGAGCGCCCTCCTCAGTTCAGCGACGGCGGGTCCAGCTACGTCCCGAGGCGAGTCTCCGCCACGGGGTCGCTGTAGGTGACGTTCTTCGTCGCCCAGAAGGTTTCCGCGATCTTGTCGACCGCGCTAACGAGCTGCTTGGCGGCGTCCATGTCCACGGACTGCTTGTTCTTGGACGCGAGCTTGGTGGCCTCCCAGAAGCTCGTGTGCAGGTCCGGATACTTCTCCAGGTGGTCCGGGCGGAAATAGTCATGCCACAGGATGTCCAGCTCCTTCTTGACGAGCTGGGCGTGCTCCTCCTTGACGGTCACGTAGCGGTTCGCCGTGTTGAACGCGGTGCGCCTTTCGTCTGCGCTGGAGGTGGGACTCGGCGGCTCCATCGCCTCGATGCGCATTACCATCTTCAATACGGTCTGGGCTGCTATCTTTGCCGATATCGGATCGTAGATGCCACACGGAATGTCGCAGTGGGCCTCGACCTTGACGAAGGGTGTCCACCACCGAAGAAAAGATTTCTTTCTCATAGGTGTCGTGCCATCCTCCTCACGAAATTGAGCACGTAGACCATACAGTAACGAGGGCCGCCGTGCAAGGCCGTAGCCTCGGCCCGACCCCTTTTGCTAGCCGTGTCCTTCGGGCGTCTCGAGGAAGCGAAGGACCGCTTCGTTGAAGGCCGACGGCTGGTCCTTGTGCGGGGAGTGGCCCGAGCGATTGAAGACCCTCAACCGGGAGTTGGGGATGGCCTTAACCGCTCGCCTGCCGTACTTCCGGGGGAAGAACAGGTCCCACCTGCCCCATAGAATGAGTGTCGGGGGATGCGCTTGTCCGAAGCCGTCGAGGCCGCGCTCGTTCAGCTCCACGTCGAGGTCGGGGTAGGGGAGCGGTCTTCGTATCGCCTTGGTAAGAGCCCAGGCCGACGCTCCCAGGACGTAACCGACGGGCGACAGCCTGCCGAACCCTATGGGTGCCACCAGCACGAGCTTGGCGACGCGATCAGGCGTCTGCCGAGCGATCTCCAGACAGGCCCGCGCCCCAAGGGAATGTCCTATGAGCGTCACCCGGGACAGTCCCGAAGCCTCTATGAAGTCGAAGATGTAGTCCGAGAAGTGGCGCACGGTGTAGGGGCCGTCCAATCGCGGAGCCTGTCCGTACCCTACCAGGTCGGGGGCGTATACCTTGTGTAGATCCGCCAGCGCAGGGATGTTCCCGACCCAGTCGCGCCGGTCCCCGGCCCCGCCATGCACCATCAGGATCGGCTCCCCGCCGCTTCCTGCGGCGATGTATGGAGCCGAGGCCCCGTTGACCTCGACCGAGCCCTGATAGATGCCGTGGTTTCCGTCCCTGTTTTTCCTAGGCCTGATCATCGAGTGATCGCCAAACCCTACTTTCCCGTTGGAGACGTGTCAAGCGGAACTGAGTCGTATCTGTTGGGAGCGCTAACGGCGTGTCTCGACTGGGCCGGGCGCTGTTGGATATAATGAGCCATGCAACGATGGTCCACGGCTCGATGGAGGTGTACGCTTCATGTTGCTTCCGCCTGACTGCGACCTCGCGCTCAAGGAGTGGGCGGTCGCGTGCCAAGCGATTTCGCGGGGTAAGCAGATACTCATCTTGAGGAAAGGTGGGGTCCATAAGGACGACAAGGAATTCCGCGTCGTTCACCCTGAGTTCCTCTTGTATCCGACCTACGAGCACCAGAAGCCCGAGCTTCTCGAAGAGGCCTATCACAGAGACCTCGAAGAGGTGTCGCAGGAGGACGACGTTCCCGGCCTGATCACTCTGTCCCACTGGTGTCGGGTCACGGATACCTTCGAGGTAAGAGAAGACGAGACGCTGGAAAAGATATCGCCGTTTCACATCTGGACCGACGACTACGCGGAGAAACGGCTTCACTGGCGGCCAAAGCAACCCTTGACCGTCGCGCTTCTACGGGCATACCGGCTTCAGCAGCCCCAGGCGTTGCCCATCCTCGACGAGTACATCGGGTGCAAGTCGTGGGTCGAGCTTGGTCAGGACCTGCCGCTGGGCTACCTGGAGCCTGTTCAATCCGACGACGAGTATGATGAGAACGCCGCGGCGATCCGAGACGCGCTGGGCATGCCGTAGCGGATCTCCGACGTCGAGGAAGAGGTCGAATGAAGTACAGAACTCTGGGCACGACCGACTTGAAGGTCTCCGAGGTCGGATTCGGCGTCTGGTCGGTAAGCACAAACTGGTGGGGGAAGATCACCGAAGAGCAGGCTGTCGATCTCCTGGTGAAGGCCTTTGACCTGGGGGTCAACTTCTTTGACACGGCCGACGCTTACGGCGAGGGCTACGGCGAGGAGGTTCTGGCCAAGGCACTCAAAAAGCAGCGCTACGAGATGATCATCGGAACCAAGTTCGGGTACGACTTCTACGACAACCTGCCGCGAGAGGGACACCAGGAGCGACCGCAGAAGTTCACTCCCGAGTTCATCCGCTTCGCCTGCGAGCAGAGCCTGCGACGTCTTCAGACCGACTATATAGACCTGTACCAGCTACACAATCCTCGCATCGATACGATCGAGAAGGACGAGGTGTTCGAGACGGTCGACAAGCTCATCGACGAGGGCAAGGTCCGGTACTGCAGCGTAGCCCTCGGCCCAGACATAGGCTGGTTCGAGGAGGGCGAGGCCTCTATGACGGAGCGGGACGTCCCGGCCCTCCAGATCATCTACAGCGTCCTGGAGCAGGACCCGGCCAGGCGTTTCTTCCCCATCGCGGAACGGCAATCGACCGGCCTGATTACGCGCGTGCCCCATGCTTCGGGGCTGCTGGATGGCACTTATACCAAGGACACGGTCTTCGCTGCTGATGACCACCGCAGCCACAGGCGCCGTGAATGGCTGGAGAGGGGACTCAAGAAGCTGGAGCAGCTCCAGTTCCTCATCGAAGACCTCGACTCCACCATCGGCCAGACGGCCATCAGGTTTGCTCTAGCCGGTCCACAGGTCGCGGCCGTTCTGCCCAACATCACCAGCGTCGAGCAGCTTCAGGAGTTCGCGGCCGCGTCCGAGGTCGGAGACATTCCCGGGGAGTTCCTCGACCGCGTAGCCGAGCTATACGACGAGGACTTCTACTTGGAGCCTGTCGAGGAGACGTCCGCCGCCGACTAGCGCCAGCGCGAAGCCGGGGTAGCCGAGCAGCGGTCGTCGCCTAGCTTTCGGGCTGTGCTAGCTCAGACTCCGGCTCTGCCCAGGACTCCCCTTCTTCCGCGGCCTCATGGGTAGACGCAGGAGACCCATCTGGCGCCCCGTCCGCTCCATCTTGGTGGGGCTGCAGTAGCCTAGGCTCCGGCTCTGCCTTGGACGCCCCTTCTTCCGCGGCCTCTTGGGTAGGCACAGGGAACCCATCTGACGCCCCGTCCGCTCCATCTTGGTAGGGCCGCAGTAGCCTAAACTCCGGCTCTGCCCGGGACGCCTCTTCTTCCGCGGCCTCTTGGGTAGGCACAGGGGACCCATCTGGCGCCCCGTCTGCTCCATCTTGGTCGGGCCGCAGTAGCCTAGACTCCGGCTCTGCCCTGGACGCCTCTTCTCCCGCGGCCTCTTGGTTAGGCACAGGGAACTCAGCTGGTGTCCGGTCCGCTCCATATCGGTGGGGCCGCAGTAGCCTAGACTCCGGCTCTGCCCGGGACACCTCTTCTTCCGCGGCCTCTTGGGTAGGCACAGGGAACTCAGCTGGCGCCCCGTCCGCTCCATACTGACGGGGCCGTCTACGCCTCTTCGACAGGTTCCGCTTCATCTCGCCCTCGATCAGGCGGAAGTCCTTCTGCGGCAGCAGGTGAAGCCTATCCTGGAATGCCATCGGCCACTCTTCGGGCACCCAGCGTTTGATGTACTCGAGGCTCGGGGCCAGCAGAAGAGCGTCGATGTAGTCGTCCTCCACAGGCGTGACGTCGGCGGTGATCTTGACTCGATACATGAAGTCGTCACCTTTGTGGGTGGACTTCCAGATCGGCGTGTGGTCCTCGAAGGAGTTCGACGATATGGTGGCGGTGGCGGTCCACTTGCAGATCGTCTTGACGTAGAAAAGGACCCGGTCGGACGGGTGCATGCGCTGCGCCCGCCGCTTGTATCGGGGGCCGACTCCGAACACGGTGTAGCCGAGGTCCCTGGTAGTCTGGAAGTTCTCGACGGTGTCTACTACCATCCAGTAGTTTTTTCCCATCGCGTCGTACTCCGTGTCCGGCTGTTGGCTCTATTACATATGTTACCACCTCCGTGAGCCGTTACCCCTTCGGTGGGCTTTGCACCAAAAGTCCTTTCAAGGCGAGGGTTTGTTTGCCCTCCCATCCGCCTGAGGGTATTTTGTATCTGGGGACACCCCAGACCCCGGCTGGAAACCTCCGGTTTCCGGCACCTTCCTGTGGTTTTAGTGCAAGCTCCTTCGGTGCCATCCATTTCACTGAGTCGTGCCGTCTGAGGCACCGCTGCTGGGGGGCACGAGATTCAGCGTTGCCACGGTAGCCTCGTCCACGGCCTCGGCTGTCCAGGCGATGCGTGCCCCTTTACCGTCTTTCCATAAGGGGAGCATGTCGTCGTAGTGGCGCGACAGTGGATTGCCAGACTGACCACCGGGCAGGACGAATCGACAATCGTTCCAGCGCCCGATGTCGACGACGGCGCGTAGAGACGGTATGTACAGAGGGTTGGCCGTTACGTTCGCCGGGTCGACAGCCGCCTGTGCAACGGTGTTGGTGTCCCCGCCCCAGGCAAAGGGACCGAGGTTGAACACGCGTGCCAGCGGCCCCTTTCCCGCCGGGTGGCGTAGAGTGAGCGGCCGTACGCGGCCCCAGGCCCATCTGCCGTTGTCGTTGCCGTGGTCTCGGCGCAACCGGCGGATCGCGTCCGCGAGCGCGTCGGCGACCTCGTCGGGCCACGGGCGCTGGAGCCAGTGCGCGGGCTGCTCGCGTAGAAGCCCGGCCAGATGGCCGACGCGTCGCACAACGTAGGCCGTGTGCGTCACCGGCGGCGTGGACCCGTTACCCAATACCCATCGAGCGGACTGTGGCGCCCTGGCTTCGGCCACCCGCCTGGACATCTCGTCCAGAAAGAGCTCAAAGACTGTCGCAGGCACGGAGTCGAGGGAGACAATGCCGTCCCATTCGCGTAGCAGCCCGAGCGCCTGCCGCGTTTCGGCGACGTCGCCGGGAGCCGACAGCACTACGTCTCTAAACTCGCTCCATGGTCGCGAGACCTCGTCCATCTGCAGCACGGCGACTTCGTCCAGGTCCCAATTGCTGCGGAGGCCAAGGGCCTCCACGATTCGACCGTGCCGGTACCCGTCGGCCCAGTCTACGCCCAGAAACGGGCCCCGACCCGATGGCAAGGGCTGGTTGTTGGCAGTGGCCACGAACCCCGCCGCCGGGTCGACGTCGAAGGGCATGTCGTCGAAGGGGACTATGTCCTCCTCCCAGCCCGTGTCCCGGTCCCAGCCCGGGAGGGGAACCATCCCCCAGCCTTTGCGACGCCTCGGCGCGTCGCCGACCAGCTGCCAGCCAATGCTGCCCGACGTGTCGGCGTAGACGACGTTGAGGGACGGTCCAGGCCACCGGTCGAAGGCGCGGCGGAACTCGTCGAAGCTGCGCGCCCTGGGTGCGTCAATCAGGCCTCTGACCGGCCGAGGGTCCAACCAGGTCGCCCGGAGCGACACCGCTCCCAGCTCTCCGTCGAGCGAGGGGCCGACCAGGGGACCGCGGGGGGTGATGAGCACCTCCTCCTCGACAGTGGCGCCGCCCTTGACTCGTATTACCTCCCGTCGCGCCTCGCAGGGTACGAACACGTCGCCCTCGCGAACGCTCCGTCCGTCCGGGCCCACCTCTTCTATGAACAGGTCCGTGTTGTCTATCAATCCGGCGGTGACGCCCCAGGCCCCGATCCCATTGTGGCCAACGGGGAAGGCCGGTGCGCCCAGGAACGATGCGCCGGCGACGGCCCACTCAGCGGTTTGGATGTGGGCGAGGTACCAGTGTGGGGGCAGCGAGGGTCGGAGGTGCGGATCGTTGGCGAGAATCGGGCGCCCGCTGGCCGTCCGGGACGCGGCGATGGCCCAGTTGTTCGATGCGCCGCCCAACCCAGCAGCCTGGTGAAAGACCTGGACGTCCTCCATCAGCCGGTCAACGGCCGGGCCGGCGACAGCCCCCACCGGGCTCGTTACCGAGTGTGAGCTGGGATAGCTGGGGTCCAGGGCGTGCAGAGCCTCCGGTCCGTCCCCCTGAAGTATCTTGAGCCGCGCCAACTCCACGTCCCAGTTCGACGCCAGCGCCAGTGATATGAGCTTGATGGCGCCCAGCGCGTCGGCGACTTCGTACCGAGTTGGGGACGCCCGAAGCAGGGAGAACTCGTGGGCCCGGCGACGGGCACCGAGCGTCGAGCCCTCGTTCACGCCCTTAACGAAGGCGTCGAGGGCAGCGAGCACGTCGTCGTCGAGGATCGCGACCTGCTGCTCCGCCGCGCTGCGAAGTCCCATTCGACGCGAGAGCAGGTCCACGGGCAGGGCGTCAGCACCGACGATTTCCGACAGCGTGCCGCGGGCGACTCGCAGCAGAGTTTCGAGCTGAAAGGCCCGGTCTTGCCCCTGGCAAAAGCCAAGCGCGTACCAGGCGTCGACGTCGTTTTGCGCCTCGATGTGAGGGATGCCGAAGGAGTCGCGTCTGATCCGTACCTCGCCTCTTACGCCCGCCGTGCTGATCGTCCCATCGATCGTGGGCAAGCGGCGGCCAAGCAGCAGGCGGAAGAATAGGCGGGTTACCTTCATTGATTCGATGCTCCAAGATACCGGGTCAGAAGTTCGTCAGAAAACGAAACGGCCTTCGACGAGCTCACCAGGAACGGGAAAACGCATCATTCCCGTTCCTGGTGAGCTCGTCGGACCACGGGCGTCCGTCCTGAGCGCGATCCTAAATAACCTGGATTATGAAGGGAACTCAGCGATCAGGACTTAGTCGGCCTCATTATATTAGTAAGGCGGGACGGCCGGTGCCCTTTTTGACACGTCCCAGGGGCGATGTTACGCTGACCTCCGGTTCGCGGCCTGGCTGGGGCCGGGACTGGCATACGCATGCGCCCGCATCGCAGGAGGCTCTGCCAAAGCCAGCCGTGGACTCGCGAAAAGAGATGCCGGAAGCCAACGTGGGAGCGGTGGTTGTCGCCGCAGGCGGCAGCAGGCGAATGGGCGGCACAGATAAGCTATTCGCCCCGTTGATGGGCCGCCCCCTCATCGCCTACAGCCTCGACACACTCAACGGCGCCCCAGAGGTCGATGCCATAGTTCTCGTGCTGTCCCGCAGTAACCTCGAGGAGGGGCGTCGGCTGGCTCGATCAGGCGCGTGGGCTAAGGTAGCGGACATCTGTGTCGGCGGCGAGCGCCGGCAGGACTCGGTCCGCCACGGCGTAGACAGGCTGCCGGACGCGGGCTGGGTCATCGTGCACGACGGTGCACGGCCGTTCATCGAAGGCGGCATGATAGCGCGGGGCCTGGCAGAGGCTCGGTCCACGGGTGCGGCTGTAGCTGCCGTTCCGGTGAACGACACCATCAAGTCGGCGGACACAGACCAGATCGTCATTCAGACGATTCCGCGAGACGGCCTTTGGGCCGTGCAGACGCCACAGGTGTTCCGTCGTGACCTGCTGATGGACGCCCATCGGCAGGTGCAGGATGACGTGACCGACGACGCGGCCATGGTCGAGCGAGCTGGGGGCAGGGTGCGCCTGTTCCTGGGGTCCTACCACAATCTCAAAATTACCACGCCCGACGACATGCTCCTGGCGGAGGGCATCCTGAGGGCTCGGACGGCCCAGGACCCTTCGACAAGCAGATGATCTTTCGCTCAGGTATAGGCATCGACGTCCACCCGCTGGTCCCCGGGCGGCCGCTAGTCCTCGGCGGCGTGGAGATTCCCCACGAGAACGGGCTCTCCGGACACAGCGACGGAGACGTGCTCATACACGCCGTGATCGACGCGCTTCTCGGAGGAGCCGGGCTAGGGGACATCGGCACCCACTTCTCTTCCGACGATCCCGAGTACGAGGGCATCGCCAGTGTGAAGCTCTTGGATCGTACGGTGGGTCTCCTGGCGGCGGGCAAATGGCGAATAGAAAACGTTGATGCTACAATAATGGCCGAGCGCCCCCGTCTGAGGCCCTATATGGACCAGATGAAGCAGGCGCTCGCTTCGTCCCTCCGCCTCGACCTCGACGCGCTGAACCTCAAAGCCAAGTCCGGGGACGGCCTGGGGTTCGTCGGCAGACGTGAGGGGATTGCCGCCCTGGCCATCGCGACTCTTAAGAAAGCGCAATGAGACTCTACAACACGCTATCCGGAACGACCGAGCCCTTTACGACGCCGGACGGGAAGGTCAGGATGTACGTTTGTGGTGTGACGCCCTACGCTGCGGCGCACGTAGGCCACGCCATGTGCTCTGTCGTCTTCGACGTAGCCAGGCGCTTTCTGGAGTTCAGAGGCTACGAGGTCAGCCACGTTCAGAACTTTACGGACATCGACGACAAGATGATCGCTGCAGCCGCCAGCCTGGACATTTCGGTCCAGGAGCTGGCTGAGCGTAACATCGAAGCCTATTTTCGGGACATGGATCAGCTTAACGTGCTGCGGGCCGACGTTTACCCGCGGGCCACCGACGAGATCCCTCGGATACTCGAGATGATCGGGGTGCTGGTCGAAAAGGGCTTCGCTTACCCGATGAAGGGTGACGTGTACTTCCGCGTTCGGCGGCACGAGGAGTACGGTAAGCTGAGCCACCGCAGCCTGGATTCGCTGAAGGCCGGCGCCAGGGTTGAAATCGATGAGGACAAAGAAGACGTCATAGACTTCGCCCTGTGGAAGAGCCAGAAGCCGGGGGAGCCCGCCTGGGACAGTCCCTGGGGCCCTGGACGCCCCGGCTGGCACATCGAGTGCAGCGCCATGTCTCTCGAGTACCTCGGCCAGGCGCTGGACATCCACGGTGGCGGGCAGGACCTGATCTTCCCGCATCACGAGAACGAGCTGGCCCAAACGGAGGCCTACGCCGACGGTGGTCCATTCGTTCGCTTCTGGCTCCACAACGGCCTGCTACGACTCGGCGACGACAAGATGAGCAAATCCCTGGGCAATATCATTTCCGTTGAAGACGCCCTCAGCAGATACTCGCCCGACGCCTTGCGGCTGTTCTTTCTTAGCTCCCACTACAGGAGCCCGCTGGTGTTCGGCGAAGAGACGATCACTGCCCAGGAGAGGGCTGTGGAGCGCCTGCGCAACGCAGTCAAGCCAGCAGAGGCCGCCGCCGGTGGCGATAATGTAGACCTCAGCGAGTACAGAGAGCGTTTCATCGAAGCGATGGAGGATGACCTCAACACGCCACGTGCTCTGGCTGCTCTCTTCGACCTCGCTCGGGACATAAACCGCGGCCGTGAGGAAGGGCATGACGTGGGGGAGGGCCAGCAGACCCTCAAGGACCTGGCTGGAGTCCTCGGGCTCACCCTGGCCCAGCCCAGCATTTCGGATCAGGCCAACGTGGAGCCTTTCATACAGCTGCTCATAGAGATTCGCTCAGACCTGCGAGCGGCGAAGCAGTTCGACCTGGCGGACCGGGTGAGGCATCGCCTGGCCGATCTTGGCGTCGCTCTGGAAGACACCCCCCGGGGCACGGAGTGGGTGCACCGCTCGTCGTAGGTCGCGACCCGTCGAACGCGAGGCCCGGACTTCGCTGCTGCACACCTGATGCCGTGCGATGAGCGATCCGAGTAGCAGCCTGGCAAAGGACCTTGAGCGCATTGTGGGCGCTCAGGGCGTGTCGGTCCACGGTAGCGACCTCGACAGGTTTGGCGGCGACGCCCTCGGCAGCTATCGCGCGTTACGGGCGTCGCCCTCGCTCAAAGCGAGGCCGAGCGTAATTGTGTGGCCCGTCGGCGCCGAGCAGGTTTCCGCCGTCCTCAAGCTGGCCAGCCGGCAGCAGGTCCCCGTAGTTCCGTACGGCGGCGGCACGGGAGTCATGGGCGCCGCGACTCCGGCCGACGCATGCATCGTTCTGAACCTCCAGCGCATGAGCTCTGTCCTCGGCGTCAGCGGCGAGGACATGACCGCCGGGTTCCAGGCCGGCGTTTTGCTTGACGACGCCTCGTCCGTCATGGAAGCGGCAGGCCTCCTCCTGGGGCATGACCCGTGGAGCCGTCCTATTGCGACCGTCGGCGGCGCCATCTCTACGGACGGCGTCGGCTACACCGCCGCCAAATACGGCTCGATGGGTGACCAGGTGTTGGGGCTCCAGGCGGTCCTGGCGAGCGGCGAGATAGTGCGGACCCGAGACGTGCCCAACGCCATCATGGGCCAGTCCCTCAACCGGCTACTCATAGGCTCGGAGGGAACATTCGGCGTCATCACCGAGGCGACGATGAGAGCCTTCCCCCGACCCGAAAAACGCCTGCTGCGATCGGTCGTGTTCCCTGACTTCGAGTCCGGCTTCGCAGCAGTGAGGCGCCTATATGCCGAGGGTGTGCGGCCCAGCATGATCGACTACGGCGAGGAGACCTGGCCGGCCGAGCCGAACGAGGGCGGAGAGGCCACGCTTTACGTGGCCTTTGAGGGATTCGACGCGGACGTCGAGGCGCACTACCGGAGGGCACGCAACGTATGGCGCAGCCTCCGAGGAGTTGAGGCCGAAGAGGCCGAGGCTCGCCGCTTCTGGGAAACCCGGCACGCTTGGGGGGAAAGGTACAGGCGAGACGTGCTGGAGAGCAGGGACCCTGGCAGGGCCAGGCAGCAGCGGACGTACCGTATGGACTACATCCATGTCTCCCTCCCTTCCTCCCGGGTGTTGGACTACCGCGCGCAGTGCGAGCGGATACTGGCATCGCACCGTGTAATCGTTAGGGAGTGGTCGCTGTGGGCCAGGCCCGAGTTCTTCTCGTTCCTGGTCGTCGACGAGGACGACGGGGACGCGAAAGCCACGGACGCAATGGCTGACGCTGTCGACAAGGTCCTGATGCTTGCCCAGGACATGGGCGGCACGATGGAGTATTGTCACGGCGTTGGCGTTAAGCTGGCCCACTTGATGGACAGGGAGCTGGGAGATGGGATGGCCGTGCTACGCAGGCTGAAGGAGGCCCTCGACCCCGCTGGAATCCTCAATCCAGGCAAGCTGGCCGGCTGATCGGCTGGATCTACTCGCCCAGGACAACGACTCTGCTGCCGACTCCGGCCCCCAGGGTTTTCCCGGCGCTGCCCAGAGACTCGGAAACCTCGAGGTAGCCGTGGCTTCCCAGCAGCGCCAGCAAACCCGGCCGGTCCAGGTAGGAGCGGCTCAGGCCTTTGATTGTGTGCCCTTCCAACTCGATGACCAGGTCGCGGTCCGGCAGGTCATTCTGGCCTATGTTGGTGACGAGGTTGCCGAACCTGTCGGCGTGTATCACCCTGCCCTCCATGGCGCGGCCTCGACGGATGGGTCTCGGGACGTAGAGGTAGGTGAGGGCGTCGGTCGGTGTGCCGAGCTCTCCGAGCGTTGTGCCCGCCGCGAGATGGGCGGCTACCGGGGCGAACAGATCGCGGCCGTGGAAGGTGCTGCTTACGGGGCTGAGCCAGTACCCGTCGCGATCCAGCACGTACGCCGTGCAGCTTTCGGGCACGCCCGCGACTACGGGTCGTAGAAAACACTCCTCGTGCGAAGAGGCCGGCGGGCCGGGGACACCGCCGTGGGCCATGAGGACGTACGTCAGGAGGCCGTTGTCGGGCGCTATGAAGCATCCGGCCGGCGTCTCGAGCAGCAGTGGACGGCGCTCTGTGCCGACGCCGGGGTCGACGACGGCTACGTGGGTCGTCTCCCGGAAGAAGTATGGATAGGTCGATCCGAGCACGAAAGCCGCGTGAGAAACGTCCTGTGGCGGGACGTCGTGGCATACGTCAATGATGGTTGCTCCGCGGCAAATGCAAAGAATCACCCCCTTCATGGCGGCGACGTAGCCGTCGCGGACGCCGAAGTCCGAGGTCAGCGTGATGATGGGGTTCGGTTTATCGCCCACGGATCGTGGCTGCTTGCGGCCGGTTTAAGGCCTGTGCCCCGTTAGAAATCCTTGAAAACCCTGACGCTGATGATAGAGAAGGCTATGAACACCAGGATAAGCGCGAGGGTGAACTGAAAGAGCGTCTTCTCGAGACCGCGGCGGGTGCGGTACGACGCCTCGGCGGAGCCGAACAGTCCCGAGCCCTGCCCTTTGACCTGGATCAGGATCGTGACCACCAGGGTAATCGATATGATTATTTGAATGAAGTTTACGACGCCGATCGGCATGTGTCTCGAACCTATGACCTTGTTGACAATCTGAGGCCCTTGCGCTCTCGACCCCAAACGTCCATAAGAGCTTGTGCTAGCTTGGTGGCCTCATGGCGTAATGGGGATTCCATGTCGACCAGGTCCGCCGCCTCCAGTACGACATGGGCCAGGCGCTGCTCGCCACCCAAGACGACCGGGTTGACGGGGTCCTGCGAGCTGCGCGGTTCCGCATTGTCGTTTGCCAGAACGTGACTGACGATAGCCCGGTCGGTGTGGCTCTCGAGTGCGGCCACATGGTCGGCTACCGTGTATCCCTCGGTTTCCCCCTTCTCGGTAGCTACGTTACACACGTAGGCCTTGGTCGCCGACGAGCGGACCACTGCGCTTGCTAAGCCGGGTACCAGCAGATTCGGGAGGACGCTCGTGTAGAGGCTGCCGGGCCCTACTACGATCATGTGGGCCTGCTCTACGGCTTCGACGGCCAATGGATAGGCTTCGGGCTCGGAGGGTTCGATGAACAGGCGCTCGATCTGCCCGCCGTGCTTGGTGATGCTCGATTCGCCACGAACCACGGTCCCGTCCTTCAGCAGCGCCGACAAGCTGATGCTCGCCACGGTCGCCGGGACGATCTGTCCGCGCACGGCTAGAACCTTGCTGGATTCGGAGAGTGCCTGCTCGAAGCTATCGGTGATATTGGACATGGCTGCGATGAAGAGGTTGCCGAAGCTATGTCCCTTTAGCCCATTACCCTGGTCGAATCGGTACTGAAACAGCTCGGCCAGCAGGGTTTCTGACTCCGACAACGCCACCAGACAGTTGCGGAAGTCTCCCGGTGGGGGCATGCTCAGCTCTCGGCGAAGGCGTCCCGAGCTCCCGCCGTCGTCGGCCACTGTTATGATCGCCGTCAGGTTGTCCGTATGGGACTTCAGGCCTCTCAGCAGCACCGACATACCGGTGCCACCGCCTATGGCCACGATCCGAGGGCCGCGGCCGCGAGACCGGCGTGCATATATCGTGTCGGCCAGGCTCTCGATGTTGGGAGGCGCCTGGATCAACGGGCCGATGGAGCGGTAGAGGCCAAAGATCGCCAGCAGGATGATCGCGACTCCGACCGCTAAGACCGCTACGCCCTCGAGGTACGATGGAAGGAAGTCGGGCAGTGTTACGGCGAAAAGCTTCCTCAGCAGGAATACCACGCCGATGGAGCAGACTCCGATGCCCAGGCCGCCCGCCAAAAGCCAGCGTTTTATCCCCATGCCGGGGTAGAACAGCTTCAGTCGGGAGGCCCAGCGGTCGGCCAGCGGCCTGGGCTGCCCAAGCGTCCCGTTTGCGCCCCCGTTTCTTGTCCCGCTCCCACTCATCCGCCTACCTCATGGCCTCCAGCCGCTGTTGCAGCAGGTCGGACGCGATCTTGGGATTGGCTTTGCCCTTTGTGGCCTTCATCACCTGACCGAGGAGGAATCGTATGGCCGTATCTTTGCCGTTGAGGTAGTCTGCCACGGGTTGCGGGTTGGCTGAGACCACCTCTTCTACCGCGGACTCTATGGCGTCCGCATCGCTGATCTGGATCATCCCTGACTCCTCCACGATCTGCTTGGGAGGCTGGCCAGTGTTGAACATCTCCTCGAATACAGTCTTGGCCATGCTGCTGCTAAGAGTGTTCCCGCCTATCAGGTCCAGGAGCTCGACGAGGTGGTTGGGGTGTATCCCGATCTCGGACACGTCCATGTGGGTGAGGTTGAGAAGCCGCGTTAGCTCACCCAGCACCCAGTTGCTGACGCCCTTGGCCAGGCGCTCGCGCTCTTCACCGGCGCGATCGCTGGAGTCCACCGCCTCCTCGAAGAAGTCGGCGGTCGCTTTCGAAGCCGTCAGCAGGTTCGCATCGTAGTCCGTTAGGCCGAACTGGGCTACGAATCGAGCTTTTCGAGCCTGGGGCAGCTCAGGCAGGCTTTCCTCGATTCGTCGGACCCATTCCGGGTCAATGACCACGGGTGGGAGGTCCGGATCGGGGAAGTAGCGGTAGTCAGAGGCGTACTCCTTGGACCGCTGCGAGACCGTGATTCCTTTGGCTTCCACCCAACCTCGCGTCTCCTGCACGATACGCTGCTGCTCGCCCACGGCTCGTATCTGTCGCTCGGCCTCGTACTCGAGCGCCTGGTAGACGGACCGGAAGCTGTTCATGTTCTTTACTTCGACCTTGGCACCCAGCTCCTGCGAGCCCTTCGGCCTGACGCTGATGTTGGCGTCGCAGCGAAAGCTCCCCTCCTCCATGTTGGCCGTGGTCACATCGATGTACCGGAGGATCGAGTGCAGGCGTGTCAGATAGCTTCTCGCCTCGTCGGCGCTTCGCATGTCGGGCTCGCTTACGACCTCCATAAGGGGCACGCCGGCCCTGTTGATGTCCAGCAAGCTATAGGCCTCGCCATCCTGGGCCTGGGCTGGGCGGTGGAGTAGCTTTGCTACGTCTTCCTCCAGGTGAACACGCGTAATGCCGACCTCGGTCTCGTGGTCGTTGGACGCGATGGTCAGGCGGCCGTTAACGGCGATCGGCTGGTCGAACTGGGATATCTGATACCCCTTCATGAGGTCGGGGTAGGGGTAGTTCTTCCGGTCGAACTTCGTTTCAGCGGCAATGGAGCAGTTGAGCGCCAGCCCGGTCCTTGCCACCAGCTCAACCGAGTATTCGTTGATGACAGGCAGCACGCCAGGCATACCCATGCACACTGGACAAACCAGCGAGTTTGGAGGCGAGTCCTGGTAGGCCGCACTGCAAGCGCAGAACATCTTGCTCTTAGTCGACAGCTGGGCATGGACTTCGAGGCCGATGACGACTTCGTATTCCGTAGTCAGCTGGCTACACCCTGTCTGGGAATCGGCATCCTTCGCATTACAGACGCTAAAGTATAGGCGAGATCGCCCACCTATGGCAACATGGTAAGTGCCGTGAAATGGCCCGGAACCGGGAGCATCACGGCCGGTCCCCGTTCCGCTCGGCCTCGTTTTCAGGCCATGCGTCCCGCCCAATCAGCGGCACGAAGCGGCATGCCCCCAGGGTTTCAAAGGAAAACGCCGAGGTCGTCCTGCTGACTCTGGTCAGCTCCTGGGACTCCCTGGACCCCACTGGGATGACCAGCCTTCCGCCTCTGGCTAGCTGATCCATTAGCTCTCGGGGCATCTTGGGAGCGGCCGCGGCTACAATGATGGCGTCGTAGGGTGCTTCATTGGGATACCCCAGTGCCGAGCTCGCTCCCAGGACGCGAACATTGGAGCATCCAGCCGCCTCCAGACGCCGGCGGGCCGCCTCCGCCAGCGATGGGATCCGCTCGACCGAGACGACCTCTCGGCACAGCTCGGCCAGGATCGCCGTCTGGTAGCCGCTGCCCGTGCCCACCTCGAGGACGCGGTCCCCTCGTTGAAGCTTCAGCGCGCCAACCATAAGGGCCACTATGTAAGGCTGCGAGATGGTCTGCCCCTCTCCAATGGGTAGCGCCATGTCTTCGTAGGTGAGGTGAAGCACCGCCTCGGGCACGAACTCCTCGCGACGTATGCGTTCCATGGCTCGGATGACGTCTGAGTCGCCCAACTCATCGCGAAGGTTGGCTAGAAGGTGGCGTCTGGCATCCTCCAGGGCATTCCTCCCCTGAGTGTGGACGGATGAGGCGTAGCGCTAAACAGCCGACTGAACGATTTATACCATATCGGCGTCGGCGTCACATGCGCTCGAGGACGGCGGGCCTCGTTGACCCCCCCTGGATGGCATGCTAACCTTACGGAACGGCCTTGCCACCTAGATCGCCCAGGGTTTCGGAGCAATGACGCAAAGCAAGACAACCGAAGCCGCATCGGATATCGACAGCACCGATCGCGAGCTGCTGAACATCATTCAATCCAGCTTCCCGCTGACGCAGCGACCTTACCGGGAGATAGGCGAAGCCGTCGGCATCGGCGGCGGCGAGGTAATGGACCGCATCCGCCGGCTCAAGCGTAAGCACGTCGTCCGGCAGATCAGCGCCATCTTCGACACCAGGCGCCTCGGCTACAAGACAGTTCTGGTGGCCATGCGGTTGCCGGCCGACAAGCTGGACAGTGGCGCTCAAGTAATAAACGAGCACCCAGGCGTCAGCCACAACTACGCTCGCGACGGCGCTTTCAACCTCTGGTTTACTGTGGCCGTGCCACCCTACGAGAGCCTGGAGGAGACGGTCGAGGAGATGGCCCAGAGAACGGGGGCGGAGACCTATAGGCTGATGCCCACGATCCGCTTCTTCAAGATCGGTGTCAACTTCGACATGGTCAAGCAGGAGGGGGCCGCCAAGGACTACTACAGCCCCGACGGCTATAGCGCGGGCCGCGGCGACGATTGGAAGAGTGCCCAGCCGGTGACCGACTTCGAGATCGAGGCCATCAAGGAGCTCCAGGAAGACCTGCCCCTGGAACACGAACCTTTCGGAGGCATGGCGGAGCGACTTGGCGTCACCGAGCGGAAACTGTTCGACATCGCCGCCGAGTTCCAGACGCGCGGAATCATGCGCCGCTATAGCGCGGTTCTGCATCACCGACGCGCTGGGTTCAAGGCCAACGCCATGGTTGTGTGGAAGGTCCCGCCGGAGCGGTCGGTCGAGGTAGGGAACATGATGGCCCAGTCCAAGTGGGTGACTCACTGCTACGAGCGACCGACATTCCCCGATTGGCAGTACACTCACTTCACCATGATCCACGCTACGTCCAGCGAGAAGTGCGAGGAGGTCGCCACGGACATCTCTGAGGCGACCGGCATCGAAGAATACATGCTGCTGTACAGCACCCGCGAGTACAAGAAGACGCGGGTCAGGTACTTCGTGTAGGCGGTAGGGGAGCGAGGTGGCTGTCTACTACCCGGTGTTCATCGACGTGAAACGTCGGCGGTGCGTTGTTATCGGAGGGGGCGCGATAGGGGAGGAGAAGGTACGCAGGCTGCTGGATTGCGAGGCTGACGTGGCTGTGATCAGCCCCGAGGTAGCCGAGGGCGTGAGGCTGCTGAGCGAAGAGGGTCGAATATCCTGGACTGAGCGCCAGTACCGCGCCGGAGACCTTTCCGACGCCTTCATCGCTATCGCCGCCACCGACGACAATGAGGTGAACAGGCAGATCGCCGCCGAGGCCGAGAGCCGCAACGTGCTCCTCAACGTTGTCGACGTGACCCACCTGTGCACCTTCATAGCGCCGTCGGTTGTGCGCAGAGGTGACGTTACGGTCGCCGTCTCTACGGGAGGGGCCAGCCCGGCCCTGGCAAGGAAGTTCAGGGAAGAGCTCACTACCAACCCCCTGATGGAGTACGCCGATCTCGCTCCCATCCTCTCGGAGGCGCGAACCGAGCTTAAGCGCATGGGGGCCGTGGTGCCGCCCGACCGATGGCAGGCCGGTATCACCGAAGAGCTCTTAGACCTAGTCCAGGCGGGCCGCACTGACGAAGCCCGGCAAACCCTCATGTCAAGCCTCCTCAGCGGCAGCGCCCCAGTCCCGGCCGGCGACTAGGCTCGTCTCCCCCCAATCCCTCTGAATCCGGTCTCTCGATGACTGTTGCCAGTCGGATCAAAGTCGGCTCCAGGACCAGCCCTCTCTCGCTGGTCCAAAACGAGGAGGCGCTTGCTCCCGTCCGACAGGCCTACCCTTCGGTTGAGTTCGAGATCGTTCCCTTGACGACCAGGGGAGATAGGCGCAAGGACGCACCACTCCTGAGCATGAGCCGGGGTATGTTCGTGAAGGACATCGAGGCGGCCCTTCTTCGGCGGGAGATCGACCTCGCAGTCCACAGCGCGAAAGACATGCTCGCCACTGTTCCCGACGGCCTGACGATCGGCGCCTTCGTCAGGCGTCGCGACCCCCGGGACGTGCTGGTGAACAGGTGGGGTCTCGCGTTCCGAGACCTGCCTTCCGGCGCTCGGATCGGCACGAGCAGCCCCAGGCGAGCGGGGCAGCTTGGGGCCCTTCGCCCCGACGTGGACCTGCTCCCGATCAGGGGCAACGTCGGCACGCGCCTTGACAAGGCTCGCGGGGACGACTACGACGGCGTCGTGCTGGCCGCCGCCGGCCTGATTCGGCTCGGCAGGGAAGACGAGGTCGCTGAGTACCTGACCCCAGAGCAGTGCATTCCAGAGGTGGGCCAGGGAGCCCTCGCAGTGGAGGCCCGCGCCGACGACGACGAGCTCCTCGCGATGCTGTGCACGGTAGACGACGAGCGTACAAGGACCGAGGTGGAGTCTGAGAGAGCCTTCCTGCGAACGGTTGGCGGCGGCTGCAAAGTGCCGGTGGCGGCATACTCGCGTCTTGAAGGCGACCTCCTGCTTATCTCGGCCATGGCCTCTCTGCCCGACGGAAGCCGAAGCTTCCGCGTCGAGGTCTCGGCCAATCCAGCCGACCCCGAAGCGGCAGGTCGCGCCGCCGCCGAGGCGCTCATCGAGGCTGGCGCCGGCGAGATCATCGCGAGGGACGGGGCACCCTAATGGTTGGCAGGGTCTACCTGGTTGGTGCGGGACCCGGCGATCCGGGCCTGATCACCGTAAAGGGCCTTCGCTGCCTCAAGACGGCCGACGTGGTCGTGTACGATCGCCTCGTGGACAGGCGGCTGCTCGGACAGGCTCGCGCCGAGGCCACACTGGTAGACGCAGGCAAGGTGCCCGGTGACGGCGGAGCGAAGCAGGCAGAGATCAATACGACGCTGGTGGACCTGGCTGTGCAGGGCAAGAACATCGTGCGTCTCAAGGGCGGGGACCCGTTCGTGTTCGGCCGGGGAGGCGAGGAGGCCCAGGCGCTGGCAGACGCCGGGATCCCCTTTGAGGTGGTCCCAGGCGTCACGTCGGCCATTGCCGCCCCCGCCTATGCAGGCATACCTCTGACTCACAGAGGCGTCGCCTCCTCCTTCACCGTCGTCACAGGTAGTGAGGCCGCGGACCTCGAAGAGGGCTCCTCGGTGGCATGGCACGAGCTGGCGGGCGAAGGAGGGTCCCTGGTTGTCCTAATGGGCCTCGAGAGCCTGCCCTGTATCGTAGAGAAGCTCAAGCGACATGGGTGGGGTGCGGACACCGAAGTGGCGCTGGTCCGATGGGGTACCGAGCCCTACCAGCAGACGGTAGTCGGCTCGCTTTCCGACATAGTCGAGCGCGCGTCCGACGCTGGCCTGACCCCGCCGGTGGTCGCAGTCTTCGGAGACGTCGTTGGCCTGAGACAGAGGCTGCGGTGGTTCGACAACCGGCCGCTGTTCGGCAAGCGAGTCCTCGTAACACGGACCCGGGCCCAGGCGAGCGTCCTTTGCGACATGCTGTCGCTACGGGGGGCTGAGCCGGTGGAGCTGCCGACCATCGAGGTCCTCGATCCGGACGGCTACGCGGACGTCGACGACGCCCTGAAGCGCCTGGGCGACTACGACTGGGTGGTCTTTACCAGCGCCAACGGCGTCCGCGTCGTGTTCGAGCGTCTTTACGCCATTGGCCTCGACTCACGGGCCTTCGGAGGCTCGTCCGTGGCGGCTATCGGCAGCGCCACGGCGGAAAGCCTGCGGGATCGGGGTGTGGTGGCGGACCTGACGCCCGACCGGTTCGTGTCCGAGGCCGTGGTGGATGCCCTGCGTGACAGGGGAATCCGGGGCACTCGGGTGCTGCTTCCGCGGGCCGATATCGCGGGCAAGGCCTTGCCGCAGGGGCTGTCGGACCTCGGTGCCGTAGTAGATGAGGTGGTCGCTTATCGCACCGCCGCTGTCGCGCGACCCCGCGGTGATGTCGAAGCGGCGTTATCTGCAGGCATCGACGTCGCCACGTTTACCAGTTCCTCCACGGTCGAGGGCCTTGCCGATCTGCTCGACGGCGACGTGAGCCGCGTTTGCGACGCTACGATCGCCTGCATAGGCCCGGTCACCGCCGGGACGGCTAGGAAACTCGGACTTAGAGTTGATATAGTAGCTAGTGAGCACACGGTGGCGGGTCTGGTTGAGGCCCTGGAGGCCTACTTCGGTGAGGAGGGTCGGACCCATGAGTAACTTCCCCAGGTCTCGGCTTCGCAGGCTGCGGGAGAGCCCCGTGCTCAGGAGCATGGCCCAGGAGACCCGCCTCTCCGTCAAGGACTTCATCTACCCCATATTCGTGACCCACGGCCGCGACGTGCGTAACCCGATAGACCCTATGCCGGGGATGTACCAGCTCTCCCTCGACCACCTGATCTCCGAGGTCGGCGAGGTCGCCGAGCTGGGTATCCCAGCGGTCTTGCTGTTCGGCATCCCGGCGGAAAAGGACGACCTCGGAACGGAGGCCTACGAGCCCGGCGGGATCATCCAGGAGGCGATACGGGTCATAAAGCAGACCGTCCCCGATCTAATGGTGATTACCGACGTGTGCCTCTGCGAGTATACGAACCACGGCCACTGCGGGGTCATCGAGAACGGCAAGGTCGACAACGATAGCACCATCGAGCTGCTGGCGAAGATGGCGGTCTGCCAGGCCGACGCCGGAGCAGACATGGTGGGCCCCTCGGCCATGATGGACGGACAGGTAGGCGCCATTCGGGACGCCCTCGATGCCCACGGCCTCCGCGATACCCCGATCATGTCCTACTCAGCCAAGTACGCGTCGGCCTTCTACGGCCCGTTCAGGGTGGCTGCGGGATCCACGCCGGAGTTCGGAGACCGCGCCGGGTACCAGATGGACCCGGCCAACGTGCGTATGGCCCTTCGCGAGATAGAGCAGGACATCGAGGAGGGAGCGGACATAGTCATGGTGAAGCCGGCCATGTCCTATTTAGATGTCGTGTCAGCCGCGAAGCAGGCGTTCGGATACCCCGTGGCGGCCTACAACGTAAGCGGGGAGTACGCCATGGTGAAGGCCGCTTCCGAAAACGAGTGGCTGGACGGGCGCCGCGTCACCATGGAGATCCTGACCTCGATCAAGCGCGCCGGCGCCGACGTAATAATCAGCTACCACGCCAAAGAGATCGCTCGCTGGCTGGCGGGGGAGAGCTAGCCGGCTCTCCGCAGACCCGGGCCGCGTCAGGCCACGGCGCCCCAGCGGCTGATCGGCCAGCACCGGAACCATACCTTCCCCACAACCATACCCAGGCGTACCGGTCCGAAGTCACGGCTGTCAGCGCTGTGGACCCGGTTATCGCCCATCAGAAAGTACTCGCCCGCCTCCAGCTGCCATGCGCTATCGCCCAGGCCTGGCGACGCAGGAAGCCCTTCCAGATATGGCTCGGGCAAGCGGCGTCCGTCGATGAGCAGCACGCCGTCCGTGAGCCGGACCTCCTCTCGTGGAAGGCCTACGATGCGCTTCAAGTACCGGCGTCCGTGATCGCGAGGGTCCCGGACGATCACCGTGTCGCCGCGGGAGATCGGGCCTTCTCGGGAGTTGGCACGGCCCCCGAGAAGGCGATCGCCTGGCCTGAACGCGGGAACCATGCTTTCACCGGTCACTGCGTACAGGTGGCCGGCCAGAAGGTCCGCCGCTATGCGGAGAAACGGTAGCTCGACCACGGAACCCCCACGCCGCCTCCGCCAAGAGATGAGCGGCGGAACCTCGGGAATCGAACGCTCCTCTTCGAGAAATCACAGGAGCGCCTGCATAGCTGGTGAAAGTTGGCCGGTTCCATAGACGACTATTATACGACGGCGTGTTTTTGCCAGGCTTCTTTATGATTCGCCGGCCTGGGCTCTGTCCGGCCGCACTGCGGTCAGCGATTCCTCTACGGCGCCCCACCTGCGGCTGAGGATGGCCCTGACGTTTTCGGTCGTGGCCGACTCTACCGCTTCGACCGGAAGGCCCTTCAGATGGGCAAGCTTCGTGGCTATGTCGCGGAGGTGTCGGGGTTCGGTCCAATTTTCGCGCTTGGCCTTGAACGGCTGGGGCGCAGCGTCGGTCTCGAGAACGATCTTCCCAAGGGGCAGGCCGGCGGCGACCTGTTGCAGATCCGGTAGCCTCAGCAATGGCCTCGCCAGGGAGATGTAGAAGCCGAGGTCTATCGCCTGCCTCGCCGTTCTCTCGTCGGCCTGGAAGTAGTGCATCGCCCCTCCAACCTCGTAGGCCCGCTCCTCCCGCAGCACGCGAAGCACCTCCTCGTTGGCCTCCCGGCTGTGGAACACAATTGGCAGGTCGAGCTCCCGGGCAAGTCGTATCTGCTCCCTGAAGGCCTGGTACTGGGTCGCCCGGTCCGGGGCGCCTTCCATGAAGTCCAGGCCTATCTCGCTCATTACAACGACCTTCTCGGAGGTCGCCAGCTCATGCAGCCGCCCATACGCGGCGTCGTCCAGAGGCTCGCGTATGTCCATCGGGTGGATTCCGACCCCGGAGAAAAGCCCAGTGAACAGACTGGACAGCTCGATTGACCGCTGCGAGGACTCCACCGTGGTTCCCGCCGATATGACGAAACCGACCCCTGCTTCTTCGGCACGTCGGAGTATCCGGGACACCTCGTCGTTGTCGAATGGGTCGAGATGGACGTGGCAGTCTACCAACAAGCGAGTTTTCCTCCAGTGTCACCGCCTGGTAATGGTCAACGTTTCGGCCATCCGGTACCGAGCGCTTGGACCGTTACGAAACCGTCTTGTCACGCAACGGTGGTCGCACCCAGCCCGCCTTCGGCCGTCACGGGAGAGCGCGTGAGAGATGCCGACTAGTACCAAGCACGCCTAGCCATCGGGGGCGCGGTCGATTATACTACATCGTCGTTCACACCGAGCGAAACCGGATACCCGGGCCGATGAGGCCCACGGGTTGATCTATGAAAAGCAGGCTCCGGGGGGTTGCCAAGCTCGTCGCGGCGCTGGCCGCCAGCGGCGGCCTGGGCTGGCTCGCCGTCCGTGGCCTCGACTGGGGGCTGGTTGGCGACTCCATCGAGAACGTGTCGCTTTCGCTGATCGTCGTCGCCGTTCTCGTCTTCCTGGCCGCCAGCTACGTGAGGGCCTTCAGGTGGCAGATCCTCTTCGTCAACGAGCGGATAACTACGAACAGGCTGTTTGTCATCCAAAACGAGGGCATCGGCCTGAACAACGTTATACCCGTCCGCGTGGCCAGCGAGCCGATGCAGCTGGCCGTTCTCACCATCAGGGACCGCATAGACGGGGCCAAGGCGCTCGCTACCCTCGGTATGGAGAGGGTCATAGACGTAATCGCCAGCACCCTGATCCTCGCTCTGGCCTTCTTCCTGGTCCCCGAGATGAAGAACTTCACGATCTACGTGTGGGGTGCCGTGGGAGCCGCCATCGTCGCGATAGTGCTCGTCAGGTTCCTGGCGTGGGGCAGCCACGCGCTGAGCTTCATCAAGCGCTTCGCGTTCGTCGCCGCGTTCGCCATCGCGGTTCGGGACCTGGAAAAGGAGCGCACCAGGCTGTTCATGTCTCTTCTGGTCAGCATTGTCTACTGGGTAATGGTAGGCGTGACGGCGTGGATAATAGCAGTCGCCGTCGATCTTCCCATCTCTCCCATGACGGCGACGCTGGTTATTATGGGGACCATCTTCTTCGCCACGGCCGTGCCGGCGGCGCCCAGCGCCATCGGCACTTTCGAGTTCGCAGTCATGTACGTGCTCGACTTCTTCGGAATAGACAGGGAGGCCGGCTTTGGCTTTGCGATCATCACTCACGCTGTCTTCTTCCTTCCGCCCACGCTGATCGCGGCCGTGTTCCTGCCCCGCGAGGGCGTTGTGTCCTTCAGCCGACTCCGTGGACTGGCGGTACGGGGAGTCGGTGCCGTCCACGGCCCTGGTCCAGGCACAGGCTCATGAGGCCGGCCCCAGGCCTGTGAACATCCGCGCCCACCTTCGACTCTCCGTCTTCCTTTTGCTGGCCCTTGTCGGCTTTGCTGGGGCCTGCGGCACGCTCGACGGGCCGTCTCCAGAGGCGACCGCGCGGGCCGACGCCGTGCGCTCTGCCACGCCACCGGCCCGGCCGCAGCCGGAGCTGTCACCTACGGCTACAGCCGTCGCGGCACAGACCGCGACACGTCTTCCTACGGCGCAGGCAGCCGCCACGCCAACCGCCAGCCCGTTGGCCCAGCCGCAGCCGGAGCTATCGCCAACCGGTACCGTCGCAGCGCCGGCGGCGACGCCGTTTCCTACGTCGTTCCCCACGCCCACGCCCACTCCCAGGCTGCCCGAGGCCACGCCCGCACCCGACGGTGGTCCTCTATACGGGGGTACACTCAATCTGGTTGCGCGGCACGACATCTCCCATCAAGACGTACACCGGGACGTATCGCCGGCCCTGGCGGCATGGGGACCCGGGATCGTCTACAGCAGGCTTATGCGTTTCAGGTCGGGGCCCGAAGTGGAGCTGCCGAGCCTTGCCGTTGAGTGTGAGCTGTGTGAAAGCTACGAAACGCAGGATGGCAAGACGTACCTCTTCCATATTCGCCGCGGCGTACGGTGGCACGACATCCCGCCTGTAAACGGGCGCGAGCTAACGGCCGACGATCTGGTTTTCAGCTACAGGCGCCAGCTTCAGGACGGATTCCCCAACGCAGCGCTGCTCAGCGGCATCCGGACCATGGAGGCGCTTGACCCATATACGCTGAGTATCGAGCTTGCGTCGCCGGACGCCGACTTTCTGGTGGCCCTCGCCGACGCCCACTCCAAGATCGTGGCCCGCGAAGCAGTCGAGCTCTCCGGGGATCTCTTCGCGGGACCGACGATCGGCACGGGTCCCTGGGTGCTTGCTGGGAGCCGTCCCGGTGTGTCCCACACGTTCACCGCCAACCCCAGCTATTTCGAGAGCGGATTGCCCTTAGTCGACTCGCTGACCATCCGGGTAATCGAGGATGGGCCTACACAGGACGCCGCCTTCAGAGTGAACAACGTCGACGTGCACCAGCTGGAGCCTGACGAGTGGGAAGCGCTCCGCCAGCGGCGGCCGGATATGCCGTTCGCGTTGGTGAAAGAGTCGGGTGTTGGATTGGAAGTGGCCCTCAAAACTACTGAGCCGCCATTCGACGACGTGCTGGTGCGCAGGGCCGTTCTGGCGGCGGTGGACCCTTGGCAGGCCATTGAAGATATTTGGGGCGGGGCGGCGTACGTCAGTGCCGGCTTTCCCGTTGCCGCGGCCGATTGGCTGCTTGGCGAAGAAGAGCTGGCGACCATCTTCGGGCGGCCCGACCTGGCGCAAGATCTCCTGAAACAGGCCGGCGTAGACCTGCCCGTACCGGTGACCATCACGGTCGGTGACTTCGGCGACGAGTACGTGGCCCATGCCGAGAGGATGGCTGAGGAGATGGCGGCCGTCGGCTTCGAGGCGCGCGTGGAGCTCGTGAACCGCAGGGCCTTTGGCGAGGACGTGTGGTTGGGTGGGAACTATCAGATGATGGTAGGGCCGCCCGCCCCGGCGGTTACTCCCAATAACTACCTGGCGTCGGTCCTCCACAGCCAGGGCCGCTGGAACACTACAGAGCACCGGGACCAGGAGCTCGACGGCCTCATAGTGGCACAGGCGAGCGAGCTAGACCCATCTACTCGCAGAACCCTGGTCCAGGAGATTCAGCGCCGGATGCTGACCAACGCTTACCGCTTCATGCCGGCGACCCGGATATCGATATGGTCCTGGTGGCCCAGGGTGCAAGACTTTTACCCGAACTTCGCCGGCTCCGAGTACTCGCACTGGTCCAGGGTGTGGCTGAGCGAGTAGCGGCAGCGGAGAACGGGCAGGGGCGCCGATGCCTCTATGACGGGTTGTCGCAGGAGTAGGAGGCCAGGCCCTCGTCGAGCGCGTTCCATGCCAGCAGGGCGCACTTTATACGGACCGGAAACAGGCGCACTGCGGCCAAAGCCTCCAGGTCGCCCATCTCGTGGAGCTTGTCGGATGTGGGCTCCGGATCCCGCATCATGCTGTAGAAGGCGGAGGATAGCTCGGCGACCTGATCCAGCGTCCTGCCCTTGATGGCCTCGGACAGCATTGAACCGGTGGCCTGGTTTATGGAGCAGCCTTCTACCTGCAGGCCCACCTCGGAGACGCGTCCCTGGCCGTCGAGTGAGACATCCAGGTGCACCTCGTCCCCGCAGAAGGGGTTGACGCTGTCTCCGGTGATGTCCGCGTCGTTCAGCCTATCGGGGTTCCGGGGGTTGCGGCAGTGGTCGAGGATCAGATCGTCGTAGAGGCCGTCAAGCTCGTTGAGCGCCATGCGCGAAGTACCTCAGCGCCTCCTCCAGGCCGCCTACCAGCATGTCCACGTCCTCTTCCGTATTGTAGACGTAGAAGCTCGCTCGTGCGGTGGCAGTGACTCCCAAAGTGCGCATCAGCGGCATGGTGCAGTGGTGTCCCGTACGAATAGCGATCCCTTGTCGGTCCAGCGCGGTGCCTATGTCGTGCGGATGGACCTCGTCGGAGTGGAACGAGATGATGCCGCCCCTGGCGCTGGCATCGCGCGGTCCAAAGACGTCCACCTCCTCTAGATGCTTGAAGGCCTCCAGGGCGTACCGGGTGATCTGCTCCTCATGCTCCCTTACGCTCTCCATGCCCAGCCCTTGCAGATAGTCGACGGCGGCCCCGAGCGCGATGGCGTCTCCTATGTTGGGCGTGCCCGCCTCGAACCGCATTGGCAGGTCGTTCCAGGTGGCCCGATCGTACCAAACCTCCAGCACCATCTCTCCGCCGCGTAGGAAAGGCTCCATCTGGTCGAGTACGTTTCGGCTGGCGTACAGGACGCCGATTCCCGTAGGGCCCATCATCTTGTGGCCCGAGAAGGCCAGGAAGTCGCAATCGAGGTCCTTCACGTCGACGGGCATGTGGGGGACGCTCTGGGCGCCGTCTATCAGCACGGCGGCTCCTACCGACCGCGCCTTTGCGACAAGCTCCTTGACCGGATTGATGGTCCCAAGCGCGTTTGAAGCATGAACGATGGAAAGGAGCCTTGTGCGAGGCGTAATGATCGAGTCGATGTCGCTCAGGTCCAGGGTTTGGTCATCGGCCAACGTCAGGAACTTGAGCGCCGCGCCCTTGTCTTTCGCAACCTTCTGCCAGGGCACGAGGTTGCTATGGTGCTCCATGGGTGTCAGGACGATCTCATCGCCGGCCTTGATGTGGTCTTGGGCCCAGGTATTGGCGACCAGGTTGATGGACTCGGTCGTGTTTCGGGTCCAGATGACGCTCTCCGGCGTCTCGGCCCCGATGAACGCTGCGACCTTGGCGCGGGCCTCCTCGTAACGGTCGGTCGCTTCCATGCTTAGGGCGTGGACGCCGCGGTGTACGTTCGAGTTGTACCCCTCGTAGTAGTCTGTCAGGGCCTGGATGACGGCGCGGGGCTTTTGTGACGTTGCCGCGTTGTCGAGGTATACGAGAGGTTTCCCATATACCTCTCTGGAGAGGATGGGGAAGTCCTCCTTGATTCTCTTGGCGTCTAGCATTTAGCGTCCTCCGACAAGCTTGTCGTATCTGCCGGCAGGGTCGGCCCGAGCGGCTCGGCGACTAAAGGTCGATCTCGATGTCGTCGCCCTCGACACGGACCTTGAACGTGTCCAGGGGCACGACAGCGGGAAGAGCCTTGACCTCTCCGCTGCGCACGTCGAACCTGGCGCCGTGTCGCGGGCACTCGATCTCATACCCTTCCAGCTCGCCTTGATCGAGCGAGCCCTCGTCGTGGGTGCATACGTCATCCACGGCGAAGAGGTCGCCGTCAACGTTGCAGATGGCGATGGCTCGGTCGTCCACCTCGTATACCTTTGCCGTCCCGGCTGGGACCTCGCTGGCTTTTCCGATCTTCTTGAAGGCCATCTGTCCTCTCTCTACCTAGTCTGGTCGTCTTCGAAGGTCGGCGCGTTAGACGGCCGCCGGCTTCAGCTGTTCCCGTATGGCGGTCTGCAGGACGCGGGTCCGCTCCGCAAGGTCGGCGATGGTGGTCGACTCCAGGATGTTGTGAACGGCCTCGTCGACGCTGCGCCAGACCTCTCGCTGAGCGCATGAAGGGACGTGTATGCAGCGGTTCGAATCGTCAAGGCACACCACCAGCGCGTCCGTTACACCGAGGCATGCCATTATCATGCTAAGGCGTATCTCGGATGCGTCCATGGCCAGTGTGTGGCCGCCGTTTGGGCCCCGCTGGCTGCGGACGATGCCTCTCTTGCTGAGGGTGTGTAGCACCTGGGCCAGGAAGGGCTCCGGTATGACGGTGCGCCTGGCCACGTCCTTTGCACGGACGGTGCCGTCCGGCGCGTGCAGAGCCAGGTCCACGAGTGCTCTCACGCCGTAGTCGACTTTCACAGGTATGTACATCGCCCTTCCCCCTTGGAGACGGCGGCTACTCCGTCCTCGCCGGTGCCTCTTCTTTCGCCAGCGCAGCGTGCAGCGTGTGCCACGACAGCGTGGCGCACTTGATGCGCACCGGATATGCGGCGACGCCGCCGAGGATCTCCAGGTCGCCCAGGGTGTCGGCGTCGTAGTCCTCGCCGGGTGCCCGAGTGACCATCCCTCGGAACGCCTTGAACGTGCGCTCGGCCTCCTCCTCGCTCACGCCCTTGACGCTCTCGGTCAGCATCGACGCTGAGGCCTTGGAGATGGCGCAGCCGGTACCCTCGAATCCTATGTCGGTAATCAGGCCGTCCTCCACCGTCAGGTACAGCGTGATCTGGTCGCCGCACAGTGGATTGAACCCTTCGGCGGTCCGGTTCGCACTCTCCAGCTTGCGGAAGTTGCGGGGCCTCCGGCTGTGGTCCATGACCACCTCTTGGTAGAGGTCTTCGAGGTCTAGCATCGCTTTGAATGCCTACCGTTATCGGACGCCAGTGCCACTATCGCGCCGTGCGCCCATCCTAAATCTCGACATATTTTCTTTGCCGATGGGTATCTGCTGCAGGTAGCCAGCGCGAGCCGATTGGGCGCTCCTGAGCGGGCGGGAATGATCCTCAACACCTCAGTCCTAAAACTCGAACTTGTGGGTGGGCAGTGAAGTGAGGAAAGTCTCCTCCAGGTATCGCCGAAGCTCCGGCACTCGGACGGTGTCGATGACCTCGCTCGCGAAGCCGTAGATCAAGAGGCCGCTTGCGGTCTCGAGGTCCAGTCCTCGGCTGCGCATGTAGAAGACCGTGTCCCGGTCCACATTGCCCGCCGTGGCCCCGTGGCCGCACTTGACGTCGTCGGCATATATGAATAGCGCCGGCTTGCTGTCCACCTCGGCGTCGGGCGATAGCACCAGGTTCTTGTCCGACTGCATGGCATCTGTCTTTTGAGCGTCCTCGCGCACCCAGACTGTCCCTCCGAACACGGCCCTGGAGCTACCGTCGAGGATACCTTTGTAGTACAGCCGGCTGGTGCAGCGGGGCTTGAGGTGGTCGATGTTGACGAGGTTGTCCATGTGCTGGTCGCCCCGGGTCAGGTAGAGGCCGTTAAGGACGCAGGAGCTTTCGGGCCCGTCCAGCTCGACGTACAGGTCGTACCGGCCCAGCGCCGGTCCCTTCTCGAAAGTTCCAGACGAAAACCTGCTGCCCTCGCTCTGGTACACCCTGGCCTTGCCGATGTGGAACGCCTCCTCGCTCTCCAGAAGTATCCTGTAGTGCTCCACCTGCGCACCCTCACCGATACGCATCTCAGCCACCGCGTTGGTGAGGTATCGGGCGCCGCCGGCGCTTACGTAGCTCTCCACGATGGTCGCCCGGCTATCGCGGCCGGCCACGACCAGGATCCTGGGATACGAGACGCCGGGCTCTCCGCGATCCGTTGACGCGAAAACCAGGTGAATCGGCGTGTCCAGCGCCGCGCCGTCGGAGATGTGGACCAGGGCGCCGTCGTCGACGAAGGCGGTGTTCAACGCCGTGAAGGCGTCCTGTTCAACCGTGGCGTATCGAGCCAGATGGCTTTGCACGACGCCATCGTCGGAGCGTATGCCGCTGGCCAGGCTTACGACCTGGACCCCATTGTCGGCGGGGTGTGTGTTCGAGAGGCCTTCGTGGTAGCGGCCGTCGATGAACACCAGGTTAGTCCAGTCCGGTGACCATGGCGCCCCGCCTCTCAGGTCTGACTCCGTTACGTCACCGTGAGACCCGTTCGAGAGGTGCTGGAAGGAGGCCTCGGCGATAGGGGCGACGTTGGTGTACTTCCACTGCTCGTTGCCCCTGCGGGCAGTGGGGAAGCCAGCCTCGGCGAAGCTGCTGATAGCCGCTTCACGAACCTCGTCGAGCCACGCCGGCGTGCTATTGGCCTGCTCGTCCTTGAAGGCGCGGAAAGCTGAGAGGTAGGGATCGTGCTTCGTCGGCGTCTGAGTCATCAGGCTCCGCTTGCCACCGACTCCTTGACCCAATCGTATCCCCTATCTTCTAGCTCGAGGGCGAGAGTGCTGTCGCCGGACGTGACGATGCGGCCTTCGATCAGCACGTGGACGTGGTCGGGTGTAATGTAGTCGAGAATGCGCTGGTAGTGGGTCACCAGGACGATGGCCTTCTCGGGGCCCCTGAACTGGTTGACACCGTTGGCCACGATCTTGAGGGCGTCTATGTCCAGCCCGGAATCGGTCTCGTCCAGCAGAGCCAGCGTCGGGTCGAGCAGAGCCATCTGCAGAACCTCATTCCGCTTCTTCTCACCGCCGGAGTACCCCTCATTTACCGACCGCTTGACCAGATCGGCGTCTATCTCGACTAGCTGTCGTTTCTCGTCGAGCAGCTTGTCGAACTCGCGGATCTTGAGCTCGGGCAGGCCGCGGTGCTCCCGGCTGGCGTCGACGGCCGCCTTCAGGAACTGCCAGGTACGTACGCCGGCCAGCTCGACGGGGTACTGGAAGGCAAGGAACATGCCCTCCCTGGCCCGCGTCTCGGGCTCTTTGAGCAGCAGGCTCTCGCCTCGGTAGAGGACTTCGCCTTGGGTGACCCGATACTCCGGTCGGCCCGCCAGGACGTTGGTTAGGGTGCTCTTGCCGGAGCCGTTGGGACCCATGATGGCGTGGACCTCTCCCAGATTCACCGTGAGGTCGACGCCTTTGAGGATCTCGACGTCCCCCACCGAAGCGTGGAGGTCGCGGACCTCGAGGACCGGGGTGCCGGTATCGCTCATGTTCTATCCCACGGCGCCTTCCAGGCTAACCCTCAGTAGCTGGGAAGCCTCCGCGGCGAACTCGAATGGGAGCTCCTTGAAGATGTTGCGGCAAAACCCGTTGATTATCATGTAGTGGGCCTCTTCGTTGGAGATGCCCCTCTGTTGAATGTAGAAGAGCTGGTCGTCGCTCACCTTGGAGGTCGACGCCTCGTGCTCCAGCTGGGCCGTGGGATTACGGACCTCTATGTAGGGCACCGTGTGAGCGCCACACCTGTCGCCGACCAGCAGCGAGTCGCACTGGGTGAAGTTCCTGGCGTTTTCGGCGGATGGCATTACCTTGACCTGGCCGCGGTAGGTGTTGGTGGCCCGACCGGCCGAGATGCCCTTGGCGACGATGGTGCTCCTGGTGTTCTTGCCGATGTGGGTCATCTTCGTGCCCGTGTCAGCCTGCTGGTAGTTGTTGACCAGGGCCACCGAGTAGAACTCGCCTACCGAGTTGTCGCCCTGAAGGATCACGCTGGGGTACTTCCAGGTGATGGCCGATCCGGTCTCCACCTGAGTCCACGAGATCTTGGAGTTTTTCCCGGCGGCCTTGCCCCGCTTGGTGACGAAGTTGTAGACGCCTCCCACGCCGTCCTTGTCGCCCGGGTACCAGTTCTGCAGGGTGGAGTACTTGATCTCGGCGTTGTCGAGGGTCACGAGCTCTACCACCGCCGCGTGGAGCTGGTGGCTCTTCCTCATCGGGGCGGTGCACCCTTCGAGGTAGCTTACGTAGCTGCCCTCGTCGGCAATGATCAGCGTCCGTTCGAACTGCCCGGAGTCCGCCTCGTTGATGCGGAAGTAGGTCATGAGCTCGATGGGGCAACGCACCCCCGGCGGAACGTAGCAAAAGGAGCCGTCGCTGAACACGGCGGAGTTGAGGGTCGCGTAGAAGTTGTCGCTGTACGGCACCACGGAGCCCAGGTACTTCCGCACCAGGTCCGGATGCTCCTGGATCGCCTCGCTCATAGAGCAGAAGATGACTCCGGCCTTCTCCAGCATGTCCTTGTAGGTGGTCGCCACCGACACGCTATCGAGCACGGCGTCGATCGCGACGCCCGTCAGGCGCTCCTGCTCCTGCAGAGGAATCCCAAGCTTATTGAAGGCCTCGAGTAGCTCCGGGTCGACCTCGTCCAGGCTCTTGGGGCCGTCCGACTGGGAGCGTGGGGCCGCGTAGTAGATGATGTCCTGGAAGTCGATGGGAGGGTGCTGGAGGTTGGCCCATGTAGGCTCCTCGCTCCCCTGTCGCAGCCAATGGCGGTAGGCTTTCAGGCGCCATTTCAGCATCCACTCCGGCTCTTTCTTCTTGGCCGAGATCAGTCGTACGGTGTCCTCGCTGAGACCCTTTGGAGCGACCTCCGACTCGATATCGAGCTCGAAGCCCCATTTGTAGTTGGTCTCGTCGACGCCTGTTTCTCGGGAGATAACCTTTTGTGTGGTCATATACCGGTGTCTCTCTACCTCTTTCCTGACTTCCAGGGTCAACAATCCCTAGATAATATACAACCTCTAGCCACACCCGGTCAACGATTTAGACGCAATGTTGCTAAAAAAGGGATTGAACCAGGCGTCACAAGCGCCTGACCAGGCCTTTGCACAAAAACCATGGGAAGGTGCTGTCCCGACACATCGGGACGGCTGGGGCCTGGGGTATCCCCAGATATAAAATACTCCTGGGGGGGTGGGAGGGTAAGCAAAGCCTTCGCGTTGAAAGGACTTTTGGTGCAAAGCGTCTGACCAGGCCCTGGGCCCGCAGATCTTTTTGAGGAGTCCCACCGGCGGCTTCGCCTCGACACGTCGGGACGCCGGGCTCCTGGTAGGACGGGCGGCAGGCCCGCGATACGCCAGGACGACGCCATCCCCGTATATCGGGGGCGTGCCTCCGATATACGGGGATGGGGCCTAGGCGCCGACCACGAGCGACTCGATCACCTTCTTGGCCCGGACAGCGTCGACGTCGCAGGCGACCTTGACGTTCCCGTCGCCGTAGATGGCGGTGGTGCTCCCCATCCGTTCGGGGTCGGCGGTCTCGACCGAGACCGTGGCCCGCTTGAAATCGAAGAGATCGGGCCGTATCGCCGCCACGATGGCGGTTGGGTCGCATAGGTTGTAGCTGCCGTGGCCGGGGTGACTGGCGAACCATCCGGCAAGTATTTTTTCAGCTAGCGTGGCGCTCGATGAGCGCCCCAGGGGCCACGGCAGCTCATCCCTCTCAACGACGACTCCGTTGCAGACATCGAGGCCAACGAGCGTTATTGGGATGCCCGACGACAAGACGCGGCCGGCGGCGATTGGGTCGCTGTATACGTTGAACTCGGCGTGAGGTGTGACGTTGCCGGCTACCTCCACGGCTCCCCCCATGACGATGATCTCTCTGATCCACTCCCTGGCGCGGGGCTCCTTGGCGATGGCCTTGGCCACGTTGGTCAGCGGTCCAAGGGCGATGAGCGTGAGCTCGCCGGGGAAAGAGTACGCAAGGCTTATGATGTAGTCCGTCGCTCCCAGCGGCCGGGGCTGCGACCTGTGCTCGGGAAGGCGGGCGGTCAGGCCGCTGGCGCCGTGGAAGTAGTAGGCGTACTCGAAGTGGCCTCTGAGAGGCCGCGCCGACCCGCGGGCCACCGGGACTTCGGACCGGCCCAGGTAGTCGAGCAGCCTCAGGGTGTTTCGCGTCGTCCGTGCCAGCGGCACGTTGCCGCCCACGGTGGTCAGGCCCTGAATGTCCAGGTCGCGACAGTTCAACGCCATCATCAGTGCGATGGCGTCGTCGGTCCCTGGGTCGGTGTCTATGACGGCCTTCACGGTGTTTGCGCGGTGTCCTCCCGGCGCCGAACGAAAGACAGCCAGGCTTCCCTCGACGAGTGCCTGAACTTGAACCCCACCTCGCGCGTGAGCTTCTCGGTGCTTACCACCCACGGGTATCGTATGAAGTCGAGGCCGGCGGGAGGCGCGTTCGACTGCAGCCCCAGCCTCCAACCGATGCTCGTCATGCCATAGAGGAGGTTGTGGGGCAGGTGCAGCACCACCTTGCCCGACCCGTTCGTCACCTCATGCCAAGCTATGGTTCCGTCGCCCGCAGCGTTGTAAACACCTGACACTTGACCCAATATACAGTGAGCCATAAGCTCGGCCAGGTCTTCCTCGTGTAGGAACTGCATCGGCGGGTCGCTGCCCTTGACTCGGACAAGCAGTGGCCCGGAAAAGGAGCGGGCCACGTAGTTATCGGCATTCGGCCCAAGCACCGGGCAGGAGCGCAGCACGGCCGCCGTTGGCGCGCCGGACTGGGCAAGGAACTCGTCGATCACGGCCTCTACAAGGGCCTTGTCCTCGCCGTACTGGAAGCCCTTCACCGGCCTCAGCGGCGACTCTTCCGTGATGAGCGGCGGGTTGTCGTGATGAGCGCCGTATACGGTCGAGCTGCTCAGGTACACGAAGTGCCGCACACCGGCGCGAAAGCAGCCTTCCAGCACGCGCCTCGTACCTTCGACATTCACACGCCGTGCGAAGGCGGGGTTCCGGCTCGGCTCGAGGATGAAGGCCAGGTGAGCCACCGCGTCTATGGCGTGGTCGGAGAGGGCCTGTTCGATCGAGCCTGAGACATCACCCTGCACGACCACGACCTTCGGTCCCGCCGGGCGACCGGGAGGCCGCACGTCGATGGCCACTATGCGCTCTACCGACTCCTCACGCTCCAGCCGCTGGATAACTCGGCTTCCGACGTATCCCGAGCCGCCCGTGACCGCTACCCGGCGAATCGGCTGTGCCATCTCGCCGTGACCTTCTTGGCTGGTAGTTGGTTGACGCTATCTCTGTAGCTCATCACACCGTGTCGGTGATCTCGAACCGGAGCGTGCCCAATCCAGGGACATCGAACCCCATGCCGATTTTGCGTGGGCCGGGCTCCAGCGTGAAGCCCTCCGCTCTGATGGTTATGGTCTTGTTCATTGCGAGCGTGAAGGTCCTATCTCCGGACACTTCGGCAAAGGAGGTCTCCTCGCCGTCGATGGCGAAGAAGGTCGCTTCCGGCGGCACCTCCTCGCCGTCCACCGTCAGCGGCCACACCTTGTGCGCGTAGCCAGAGCCCAGCTGGTTCTTCAACTGCATCTCGAAGCCTGTAGGCGTGGCCCTGAGACTCCGCTTTACGTAGAGCCGTCTGAGGAGAAACCCCGGTACGCTAACCATAACGTTCTCTTAGAGATGAAGCCGGGCTGTCAGCTTTTTGTCTGGTCGCTGCCGCCGGGCTGGAATCCCTGCCGCATTCGATAGATCGCGAGCTCTGCCTCGACCGCTTCGGGGGGGAGCTCGTTGGCCTTTCCGAGCAGCGATGCATAGCAATAAACCTGTGCCGCTCGCTCGACGAGGCTGCACACTTCGAGCGCCTCGTCGAGCGAGCGGCCTACCCCAACCGCGCCGTGGTTCCTGATCAGGGCCGCGTTCCTCTCGGCCAGCGCCGCGCATACGTTGACCGCCAGGTCGTCGGTCCCCGGGAACCCGTAGCCGGAGACCGCGACTGCCCCTCCGATCACCACCGTGATCTCGTCTATGATCGGCGGTATCTCCAGGCCGGCTACCGCCGCAACGGTTGCAAAGACCGAGTGGGTGTGGATCACCGCTCCCACATCCGGCCGGGCCCCATAGATGGCCACGTGCAGAAGCGACTCCGAAGATGGAGCCAGCTCGCCCTCGACCTGATTCACTTCGAAGTCGACGACTGCGATCTGCTCATCCGAGAGGCTTGCATAGGGCTTGCCCATAGGCGTGACGGCCATGAGGTCCGGAGCGCCGGACTCGGTCGCCAGGCGGACGCTGACGTTGCCGCTGCTGCCGGTCACCAGACCTCGAGCCGTCATCTCTTTGGCAGTCCGGACGACGGCCGCCTTGTCTTGTCCCCAGCGGCTGGCCATTACGAGAGGCCGATCTCTTGAAGCTTTTCCGACACTCGGGCCCACTCCCCGTAGTGGTCTTCGTACTCCGCACAGTTCGTCAGGTCGGGCTCGACGGCCACGAGGCCCCCTTCCGCCAGTGAGGCGGCGTCTTCGAAGGACCCGACCTCGCCGAGGCCGGCAAGGGCGCATAGGCAGGCCCCGACGGCGGTCACGTCGGGCGACTGCGACACGCTGATCTCCCTACCCAGTACATCGGCGAGCACTCCGGTGAACGTTCCGGTCCTGGTCATGCCGCCGCCCACCCCGACTCGCTCTGCGCGACAACCCGCCAGCTCTTCGAGCTGCTCCAGGTTCCCCTTGATCGAGTATGCGAAACCCTCCAGAGAGGCCCTGATCAGGTGCTCTCGACCAGTCTCGCTATGGGTCACCGGGACCGGAAACAGAATGCCGCCGGGTCGCATCCCCGTTGTGCTCATGTCCATCCGGGTGTGACCCAGTAACGCGACAGTGCCCTCCGACCCAACCGGAACGGCCGACGCCAGGGCATCCATCTCGGCAAAGCCGTCGCGCTGATCACCGCTCAGCGTGCGGGCCAGCCATCGATACGAGTTGCCGATGTCGCCGGCGGTGCTTTCTGCGACCCACCGGTCAGCTTCGAGGGAGCATCCCGTCCAGGTTCTGCCGTTTGGGGCAAACACAGGGCTCCTCGATATCATCTGCAAGGGCGCGCTCCAACCGGCCACTACCCCAACGTCGTGCTCTTGGCGGAGCCCCAGCCCCAGGAGACCGCACTGCGTGTCGGCGCCGGCCACTACGACCGTCGTGCCCGGCCGGAGGCCGGTCGCCGAAGCCACCTCAGATCGGATTTCGCCAAGCGGCGTACCTGCCTCGACCAGGGGAGTCGGTGCGCTGAAGAGGTCCAGGCTCGCCAGGAGATCGCTGCACCAGCGGCGCTGGCTTATGTCTAGCAGGCCGGCGTCTCCAGCCAGGCTGGTCTCGCTGGCCTGGACGCCGGTGAGCTGCCAGGCCAGCCAGTCGGCCAGCGTCAGAACAGCGGCTATTCTAGCATAGGCTTCCGGGCGCTGGCCCTGGAACCATCGCAGCTTCGCGGCGGCGAAGAGAAACGATGGCAGATGCCCGGTCGTCTCGTGGACGGCGTCGCGCATGCCGTCGTCTATCGCCGCCCCCTCGAAGAAGGCTCGCAAGTCCTGGTTCGGACCCGCGTATATGACCTCTCCTGCCTCGTCCAGGAACACCACACTCTGTCGCTGGCTTGTGACCGACACAGCCGCAACGTCACGGGCCGGCGATCGAGCGTCTCCGAGCGCCTCCTGGACGAGACGGCAAACGCTCCGCCACACGGCTTCGGCGTCGAAGGCGCGGGCCAGCGTGGAAGCATCCTTTTCCGCCAGATAGCTCCATTCGCAGACGCTGGACCCGACTACGCGTAGATCCCGGTCGAAGACGAGGCACCGCATCCGACTTGTGCCGGCGTCTATGGTCAGTACGTGCCTATTTGCCACGCTGATCCCAGGCCTCGGGGTTCACCAGGTGTCGAGGACGTTTGCCCTGCTGAAACCTGCATATGTCGTCGGCCATCATGCGCGAGTGACGCTCGACGGTCTCCTCCGTCGCGCCGCCTAGATGGGGCGTTAGGACCACGTTCTCGACGGATAGCAGAGGGTCTGAGGGAGATACGGGGTGGGTTTCGAACACGTCGAAGGCCGCGCCCGCGATCCTATTGTCTCGTAGTAGGTCCGACAGGGCTCGCCGGTCGATCACCGAGGCGTCGGAGGCGCTTATCAGGTACGCCGTCGATTTCATCAGCGCGAGGAGCCCTGCGTCGACGAGACCGCAGGTCGAGGGACCCTCCGGTACGTGGACTGAAACGAAGTCGGACTTCGCCATCAGCTCGTCCAGCTTGACCATCGTGACTCCCTCGACAGAATCCGTCACGTAGGGATCGTGGGCGAGCACCCGCATCTCCAGGGCAGAGGCTACGAGGGCCAGTCTGCTCCCGATAGCGCCCAGTCCGATGATACCGAGGGTCCGTCCGGCAAGCTCGACTCCCCGCATCTCGACGTAGGGTTCCATCGGGTTCTGCCAGCGCCGCTCCTTCACGTAGGCATGGGCCTCGGGTACCCTCCTGGCCAGAGAGAGCATGAGTGCCAGAACGTGCTCGGCTACGGCCCGCGCGTTCCGGCCGGGTGTGCTCACCACCAACACGCCGCGCATCGTGGCAGCGTCGACATCGACGTGGCTTGTAGAGCCGCGGCAGACGCCGACGAACTCGAGATCCGCAGCCCGCTCGAAAACCTCCTCGAACACGAAGTCTGACTCGACTACCAGCACGCCCGTATGTTCGTCCTTGAGTCTGGAGCCGAGCTCCTCCGGGTCCCAAAGGCGCCTCGTGTCAAGCCAGCTTTCGTAGGAGACCTGCATGGACTCGCTCAGCTCCTGGAGGCATTGCTGGCTGAAGGGCGCCAGTATGAGCGCCCGCATCACCTTGCACCGGCGGCCACCGCGTCGGCGGCAAAGACTCCGCTCCGTACGGCACCCTCCATAGTCGACGGCCACCCGGTGTCGGTCCACTCCCCGGCCAGGAACAGGTCTTGGATAGATGTGGATTGTGAGGGGCGAAGGTCCGCTGCCCCGGGTAGGCAACGGAATGTCGCCTTGGGCTGCTTGATGATCAGGCTGCGCTCTATATGAGCTCCGCGACACCTGGGAAAGAGACGCTCCATCTCCCGTGCGAAGATTTCACGAAGCTCTTCCTTTGGCCTGTCGACATAGTCCCACGCTCCGCTCAGCGAGATGCAGACGTACTGTCCGCCCTGGGCGTTGACGTTCTGTATGCGGCTTCGGTTGAACACCCACTGAACTGGACTGTCGAGGAACGCGACGAAGTCCTGGTCCATTATCGGCCGGTCGTACCACAGATGGATGCCGACGATGGGCGAGGACTTCAGCCGGGCCGCGGCGGAGAGCTCCGATCCCTCGATCACTTCTTCCGGAAGCACCTGCAAAAGCACGTCGAAGGGCAACGCGCTGACATAGGCGTCGGCTTGCAGCAGGCTTCCGTCTGACAGCTCGACGCCGGTGCATCGCCCGTGCTCGACTCTTAACCGGGAAACGGACCTGCCCAGGAGCAGCTCTCCTCCTCGTTCCTCGATGAACCGCTGGCCGGGCTCGCCGGTCAGCGACGTTAGGCCGACCCGGGCGAAGCCGATGGTGGCGTCGACCGGGCGGCTCAGCAGCCCGTCCTGGATCACCATCAGGGCCATGTTCGCGCTGACGTCGTGTACGTCGTCGTTTAGTGTCGGGACGATGATGAGCGACCAGAAGCTCTTGATGGCGCGGTCCGTCTGATGGTGGTGCCGCAGCCACTCTGCAAAGGTCTGGCTCTCCAGCCCGTCTCGGCTTTTCCGGCGGTCTGTTAGCTTCGCTCGCAGCAGGCCGTAGAGGACCCGAATCTTGTCGGTGGGTCCAAGGTGGGGATACAGAAGGAACGACGGCAGGAGGTGGAACGGACCCAGGCCCGGAGTGCTTGACAGAACCCCAGACTTCCCGTTCAACACGACCTCGGCCCTCAGCCTGCTCTGCATGTAGGTTTTGTCGAGGACTTCCAGGTCCCGCAGGAAGTCGAGGTAGTAGGTGCAGCAGCCCATGAACACGTGCTGGCCGTTGTCGATCTCGCAGCCGGCTTGCGGGTCGTGGAAGGAGAAGGCTCGCCCGCCGAGAAACGCGCGCTTCTCTACGAGGGTGACGTGGTAGCCGCGCTCGATCAGGCAGCGGGCAGCCGATAGCCCGGCCAGCCCGCCGCCGAGAACGATTACCGTCTTGCCGGGAGAATCGTCGGTATCAGGCTGGCTGCCCATAGCTTCGTCATTATGAAAAGCTTTTCGGCCTTGCTAAGACCGATGCGCCGCTGGAAGACGTCGTAGCGTGACGCCACGATGCGGTTGAGCAAGGCACTGTAGACGCCGTGCAGTACGGCCGGGCATGCGCGGGACTCTGCGGGCAGCAGTGGCAGTAGGCGCCGGCCGCTCTCGAAGTAGCGGCGGGCCCGCTCGGCCTGGAAGGCCATCAGATTTCTAAACTCGTCGTTGACCACTCCGTCCATCAGCTGCTGCTCCGAGTAGCCGAAGGAGGCTATCTCGTCAAGGGGTATATAGACGCGGCCCCGCTCCGCGTCCTCCTTGACATCCCTCATGATGTTGGTCAGCTGCATTGCCAGACCCAGGTCGATGGCGTGCTCCTTGGCGTTGGGGTCAGTGTACCCGAACACCTCGATGCAGAGGAGCCCGACGACCGAGGCCACCCCGTAGCAGTAGTTTCGTAGCTCCTCGAAGTTCTGGAAGCGTGTCCAGGTGAGATCCATTTCGACGCCCTGAATGATCTCTTCGAGGTACTCAGCCGGGATGTCGAACTCGCGAGTGGCGCCGGCCAGCGCGGCAAAGACCGGGTCGTCGCTGCGGCCGTCCAGGGACTCGGCGAGACGTCCGCGCGTCTCTGCGAAGAGCCTGCGCTTCTCGTCGAGAGGCATCTCCTCGTCTGCCACGTCGTCGCAGTGTCGGCAGAAGGCGTATGCGGCGTAAATGGCGCGCCGTTTCCTCGGCGGGAGGGTACGGAAGGCGTAGTAGAAGTTTTTGGCGTGCTCTTTGGCTATACGCTGGCAGTGGTCGTAGGCCAGCTCCAGCTCGGTAACCATACGAACCTCAGATGATCTGCAGCGGCGAGGTTAGGGTTTGCCCCAGAGCTTCATTCCCACCATCGTGGTCAGCATGAGGCGAACCTTGGTGGCCTTGGACAGCGTGGGCCGTCGGCTGAGCACATCATACCCCTGGGCCTCGATTGCGTCCAGAACCTTCATGCCCCCCCTGGAGAACAGAGCCACGTCCAGCTTTAGCGAGCCATCCAGCGTGTCGACCAGCGGCAGTCCGCGTTGGAAGAGGTCCCGCGCTCGCTCGACCTCGAAGGCCATCAGGCTGCGGAACCCCTGGGTGACTTCGCGGCGCGCCAGCTCCACCTCTGTGTAACCGAAGCGGTCCAAGTCCTCCAGCGGTATGTATATGCGGCCTATGTCGAAGTCCCTGGATACATCCTGCCAGAAATTTGCTAGCTGAAGCGCTGTGCAGGTGAAGTCCGACAGTCTCTGACGCTCCTCGTCGTCGTAGCCGTACACGTAGAGCACCAGATGGCCCACGGGGTTGGCCGAGTGTTGGCAATAAAACTCGAGGTCCCGGTATGTAGGATGCCGCATCGACCGCTGATCCATGCGGTTGGCTTCGATGAGCTTGAGGAACGGGTCACGCGGGATGTCGAACTCTTGAATCGTCTCCTGGAGCGCGACCATGTAGGGGTGCTGGGCCGTGCCGCTATAGCAATGCTCCAACTCTTCCTGCCACAGGTCGAGGGCTTGGAGGCGATCTCCCTCGTACTCATCGCCGAGGTCGTCCACGGACCGGCAGAAAGCGTATACGGAGTAGAAGTGCCTGCGCTTGCCTCGGGGCATTGCCCATGAGACAACGGTGAAGTTCTCGTAGTGAGTCTTGGCCAGCCTCTCGCAGCGAGCGTAGCTCTCTTCGACGCTACATGTCTCTAATGTGCCTGCGAGAGGGGCATCCATGGGGCCTCTAGATGCCCAGCACCTGCACCAGGATATCCCTGTGGGGCACGGGCTTTTCCTCGTCTAGCTCGACCATGAAGACTCGCTGCCACTTCCCCAGAGTCAACTTCCCGTCCACGATCGGTATGGTCTCGCTGGCGCCCAGCGTCAGATGCTGGCAGTGCGAGTGTCCGTTTGGGCATTCGTTTTCGTGCATGTGCACTGTGCGCACGCTGAAGTCGTTGTGCCGGTAGTGGATGTTGCGCGGGGATATCCGCTCCATGAGATGGGCCATGTCCTCAAGCAGGAGAGGCTCGTTCTCCTGGATGGTTATAGCTGCTGTAGTGTGCTTGGAGAATACCACAGCGAATCCGTTACGAACGTCGGACTGACGCACGTAATCTTCGACGCTTTCGGTTATGTCGATGAACTCCGGCGCCTTCGAAGAGTGCACCTGCATTGTGTAGACGCAGGTCTTGAGGGAAGCCTCTGTTGATACCTTCATTGAAGAACCTCTCGATGCCCTCTTGGTGTTAACCGAGAATTCACCAGGCCGAACATTACCACATCCGTAGAGTTGTTTTCAATCGGCTTGGTGGACCTTTCTCTCTTGAACTCACAGGTTGACAGGTACCTCTGCGACGCTTCGCGGCGTGAAGGCCACCCCCTCTCTGAGGTACCTCCTGTAACGCCCCAGGGCCGTCAACGGCCAGTAGTCGCGGTACATGTGATAGTTGAGCATTACGCCCGCGGACAGCTGAGGTCCCTGGTAGTCCTGTTCGCCGGGCTTCAGGTACCGATCCAGGCGCTTGCCCACGCCGTAGCCGGGAAACCCGGCTCCCGTAAAGTACGGTTCATCCCAGGAGCCCCAATCTTGCTGTGTTCGCAGCAGGTAGTCGACGCCCGTGGCCACCGCTTCGTGGCCTCCCTCCCCGGCCGAAAGCAGCGCTATCAGCGCCCAGGAGGTTTGCGAGGCCGTGCTGGGTCCGACACCTCTGTAGGCTGGGTCGGAGTACGACGAGCAGCTCTCGCCCCAGCCGCCGTCGGCGTTCTGGTGCTCGACTATCCACCCTGCGGCGCGCCGCACATTCTCGGCGCTCATGTCCATATCCAGCGACTCGAGGGCCGGCAATGCGGCGGCGGCGCCGTATATGTAGTTGACTCCCCATCGCCCGAACCAGGCCCCATCCTCCTCCTGCTCCGCCAGCACGAATCTCAAACCAGCGGCAACGGCCTGGTGGTCTGATTTATAGCCCAGCCGGCCAAGCATCTCCAAGACGTGGGCCGTCACGTCGACGCTGGGCGGGTCTATGCTCTCGCCGAAGTCGGAGAAGGGGATCTTGGCTACGAATACCTTGTCGTTGTCCTTGTCGAAGGACGCCCAGCCTCCGTTTGAGCTCCGCATCCCGACGGTCCAGCGGACTCCACGGTCGATGGCCTCCTTCGCGCCGCTGCCCGGTGGGAATTTCACCCTGTCCAGGGCCATCACTACCTCCGCCGTGTCATCGATGTCAGGGTAGTGAACGTTGTGGAATTCGAAGGCCCAACCCCCTGGCGGCACGTTTTTGGCTTTGACCTGCCAGTCTCCACCGCGGAGCTCCTGCTTGCTTATCAGCCACTCTCCGGCCTTCACCACCGCGGGGTGATCCGGGTCGACGCCCGAGTCAACTAGGGCGGTAATAGCCAGGCAGGTGTCCCACTGCGGGGATATGCAGGCTTGCACGTGCAGGGTCTCCTCGTCCTCGATCGAGAATAGGTCGAACCCCGATATACCCCTGGCCATCACAGGGTGATCGGTGCCGTATCCCAGTACCTTGAGCGCGATTAGCGAGTACACCCACGGCGGCTGGATCCCGCCCCAGTCTCCGCCGAGTTCCTGGTGCTCGAGGATCCACTCCTCGGCGACCTTGACACCGCGGCTTCTTCCTGGCCTCCACCGGGCCCCTTCCAGCGGCCGCAGTAGCTTGTCCGCCAAGTAGAAAAAGGACTCCCAGCCGATGATTCGCTTGGGTAGCACGACCGAGTAGTCGACCTGGTCCCGGGGAACCGGATAGAGCTCGTCGATGTGGAGGGACTCGTCAATGGACATCACGGGCTTTCGGTCGAGCACTACGAGCAGCGGGACAACCGTTGCCCTGGCCCAGCTGGAGAACTCGTAGATGTTGAAGGGGAACCAGTTTGGCAGCAGCATGATCTCGGGTGGCATCAGCGGCACGCCCTTCCAGGACCATTGGCCGAAGATCGCCAGCCAAATCTTGGTGAAGACCCGTGTCGCGGGCACGCCCCCTCTCGAGAGTATGAACTCCCGAGCCTTTCGCATATTGGGCTCGTCTGGCGAGGTGCCGGTGAGCTTTAGCGCGAAGTAGCACTCGGTAGACGTGCTCAGGTCCCCGGGCGCCTCATAGAACTGACCCCAGGTGCCGTCTTCCCGCTGCTGGCGAAGAATGTAGTTGGCCACCTTGCGCATACGGCCTTCGTCGGCTGTGCCAAGAAAGTGGTTCAGCAGTATGAACTCGGCTTCCATGGACGTGTTAGACTCGAGCTCCGCCCACCAGTATCCATCCGGGTACTGGTGGCTGAACAGGTACTCCTGCGACCGCCGAATTGCGGCTTCCGTAGCGCTGAGCTGGTCTTGAGTTTTCGGGGCTGCGGCCTTCGCCATTTCCGAGCCTCACCTACGCCGTCGCCGGCACCAGCTGTCCCAGAAACCGGTCCAATGATGCGCTGGCTGCCTTTACCTGTTTCGGCAGCTCCAAGAGTCTTGGAGCGTCGGTCAGGTTGGTTGCGAGGTACCGGAGAGCGGCAATCCACCTGTGGCGCTCTTCGTCGGCAACAGCCTCGCCGACGAACTTGGGCAACGTCTGCTCCAGCGGATCGAGAACGGACCTCACAACCACATGGGATATGCCGTGGGACGAGGCCATCTCGCTTACCCAGTAGCTCTCCATGTCTATGACGCCGACCGAGTAGGTGGTGCCGATCCATTCCTTCATCTGACTGGTGGGCACCAGCTGCGTCACCGACATACACCCACAGTAGTCGAATCGCTCTTCGCCGTCCTCGATAATCCACCCCGGGAGGTCTACCTCCAGAGGGGGTCTCTCATTCGGGCTGGTCGTCCCCCAGAGCGAGGCCGGCCCCTCCATGGACATCAAACGATCGCAGACGAACAGGTCTCCGGGCCGCAGTCCCCCTCTGGATCCGCCTGCGAATCCCGCCGATACGATGTAGTCAGGCTTATAGCGTTCTATTACCCGCTTCGTAGCCTGCTCGGCACGGGTCCGGCCGAACGCGCCGTCGACGACGACGACCCCGGGCTCCTCTGGTGACTCGTAGAAGCGTAACGGCTTTTCTTCAGACTCCAGCCTGAAGGCCCGCCTCTCCAGGTAGTCCTTGACCTCTTCCTTGAACGCCGCAACGACTGCTAGCAAGGTCTGCCTCTGTATCGTCCGTTGGCCATCAGGCGCCGACGCCGGCGTTTTGAACAGCGCCTCCGGTAATCATCTTCAACGCGTCCTTCGGGTTGCTTAACGCACCGAGGACCGAGGCCGACTCGAAGCCGCAGTGCATCATGCAGTTCGCGCATCGAGGGTCCTTGCCGACCCCGTAGCGCTCCCACAGCTCGTCTTTGAACAGGTCGTCGGCATTCTGGGTGTGCTTATCGCCGAGCAGGTAACAAGGCTCGCGCCAGCCCATGATCGTATACGTCGGGTTCGACCACGCCGTGCACTGGTATTCGCGATTGCCCCTCAGGAACTCGAGGTACAGAGGGTTGTTGTAGAAGCGGATCTTCCTGATGGGGTCGAGGACGTTCTTGAAGACTTCCCGCGCCCTTTTTCGGGAAATGAACAAGTCCTGCTTCGGCACGTCCTTGAACTGATAGCCGGGCGAGACCATGCATCCCTCCACTCCCATTTCGGTGACGGTGGAAAACATCTCGATGAGGTCGTCCTCGTCGCACCCGTTGAAAACGGTAGTGTTGGTGGTAACGCGGTAGCCTTCGGCGAGCGCCGTCTCGATGCCGCGCATGGCTATCTTGAACACGCCTCTGCGGTATACAGACTTGTCGTGGGCCTCCTCCATACCGTCGAGGTGCACCACGAAGCAAAAGTACTTAGACGGAGGAATCCTCTTCATTACCCTCTCCATGAGGAGGGCGTTGGTGCACATGTAGACGAACTTCTTCCGGGCGGTGATGGAGTTTACTATCTCATCGATCTTAGGATGGAGCGTGGGCTCGCCACCGGCGATCGATACGATGGGCGCACCCGACTCCTCGACTGCGGCGACGCACTGATCGACCGTCAACATACGGTCGATCACGGGCTCATATTCCCTTATACGACCGCATCCCTCGCAGGCGAGGTTGCACTTTTCCAAGGGTTCCAGCATCGTAACCAGGGGGAAGCGCTTGCGCCTGGCCACCTTGGTCTTGACGATGTACCAGCCCAGCCGTACTGCCATCTCTAATGGTCTACCCATCAGCGACTCCTTGAGCCTGATCGCTAGTGTTGTCTTACGAGCAGGAAGTGGACCAGGTCGTCGATATCCTGGCGTATCGTAGGAGCGATTTCGACGTCCGATAGAGCTTGAATCGCCCTATCGCTGTGCTCCGAGGCGATGCTCATGGCCCGCTCTTTGACCCGGCTCCCCTCCATTACCTCCAAGACCTGGGCCACGTCGCCGTCGTCGAGATCGGCCTTGCCGTAGAGCTCCTTCAGCAGCTGCTGGTCCTTGCCGCTCGACTGCGACATCGCGCATACGACGGGGAACGAGTTTTTCTTGCGCCGTATGTCTGCGCCCACCGGTTTCCCTGTCGTGCCTTCGTCGCCCCAAACGCCGAGGTAGTCGTCCCGGATCTGGAAGACATACCCGAGCGACCTGCCGCACTCACGAAACGCTTCGGCCACACCGGCGTCGCCGGTGCCTATCAGGGCGCCTAGGTGAAGGGCGCATCGGATAAGTGCGCCTGTCTTGCGGGAGATCATCGTCATGTAGTCGTCGATGCTGATGTCGGGCTGCCCTTCGTACGAGATATCGAGGTACTGTCCCTCGATCATCTCCAGGTAGGCCTCGGTCAGCAGGCTTATGACGCCGAGTGCGTGACCGGACTCTACACCGCGACTCGTCAGGCCTTCAAGGCAGGTGTCGGCCACCACTCGAAGGACATTGCCTGCGACCAGCGCTTTGGGCACGTCCCAAACCGCCCAGAGGGTCGGGCGGTGGTGGCGCGTCCGGTCTCGGTCCTGGATGTCGTCGTGGATCAGGGAGAAGTTGTGGATGAATTCCAGGGCGACGGCTGCGGGCATCGCCGCGTCGATAGTGCCCCCCGCGGCCTCAGAGCCCAGCAGGCACAGGGTGGGCCTGAGCGCCTTTCCCTGTGCGGCCACTGTTGGCGACCCTTCGACATCAACCCAGCCCATGGAGTACCTGAGCATATGGTAGACGCCGACACTGTCCCGCTCCAGGCCTTGCCTTAGCGCCTTGCTAATATGAGGCCTGTACCGCTGGAACATCCCCGGTAGCTGGGCGATCTCCCGATCGGCGGTGTTTAGCGGGGGGGTAGCCAAGCGAGTGACCTCTTGGGCTGGGGGGCGGCGTCGGCACTGGTACGGTAGTCCATCTGGACCGCTCTGGGCGGGTCTATGGACTGCGGAAACCCGGCCTGTGCGCCGGCGACTATGACCCTCGTCATGCGGAGCCGAGGACTACATAGCATTACGATGGTAAATGCTAGCACTAGGTATAGGCCCTGTCAATATGTTGGCCTGACACTTTCCCGCGGACACGGGGCTGCGCGCTACTGATCCGTCTGTCAGTATGCGGGGGCGATTGAGGCGGACACGTACCGGGTTTACGTTGACCCCTTGGTGGCGCGCTCCTTTATAATCTGTCGTTGAACGGTGCCGAATAGTGGCGTGGCGTCGCACGGCAGTCAGGTTGTCCGACCGGCTGACCGGTGACCCTCCCTCTGGAGGCCAACATGAACCTGCAACCGGTAATCCTAGCCGGAGGCTCCGGCACTCGCTTATGGCCTCTCTCACGGGAGGTTTACCCGAAGCAGTTCCTCAGCCTCTGGGGTGAGCGGTCGCTGCTCCAGGAGACGCTGAGCAGGCTGGACGGCATAGATGGCCTCGCAGACCCAATCGTTGTGTGTAACGAAGATCACCGCTTTCTCGTCGCAGAGCAGACAAGGCAGATTGGAAAGACTCCGCGCTCAGTAATCCTGGAGCCTGTCGGACGTAACACCGCCCCGGCGCTTACATTGGCCGCGCTCTCCCTCGAAGGTTCGAGCGTCGACCCGGTAATGCTGGTAACACCCGCCGACCACATTATCGGCGACGTTCCGGGGTTTCAATCCCTGGTCAGGCGGGGAGCCGCCCTGGCCGAGGATGGTGCGCTGGTCACGTTCGGAATCCTCCCGGATTCACCTGAGACCGGATACGGGTATATAAGGAAGGGTGAAGCCATCGAGCTCCCGGCCGGCACGCCCCCTGCTGGCGAAGGAAATGGCGCGAGCACGCCTCACGCTGTTGCGGCATTCATCGAGAAGCCGGACCGCGCGGAGGCCGAGGCTTTGCTGGCTTCGGAAGGCTACCTGTGGAATAGCGGTATCTTCATGATGCGGGCCTCCGTCTGGTTGGAGAAGCTCAAGGGCTGCAGGCCCGACATCGCCGAGATCTGCGGCAACGCCCATGCCAAGGGCAGGCTAGATGGCGACTTCTACCGTCCCGACCCTGACATATTCGCCGCCTGTCCCAGCGATTCCATAGACTACGCTGTAATGGAACGGATCGTCGGCGGCTCCGTGGCCAGCGCAGTGGGGTCGGACGAAACCGAAGACGGAGACTCTCCTCTCGAAACCGCCTGCGTCGTGATTCCTATGGACGCCGACTGGTCGGACGTCGGCTCGTGGTCGGTTGTGTGGAAGCGCGGCCGGCCCGATTCCGACGGCAACGTGTGCCAGGGCGACGTGCACGTGCGGTCGACGCGGAACTCGCTACTGCTGGGCCAGCATCGACTCGTCGCCGCGGTCGGGTTGGAGGACGTCATCGTGGTCGAGACCCCCGACGCGGTTCTCGTTGCTCACGCCGATCAGGTGCAGGACGTAAAGGCTCTGGTCGCGGAGCTCAAGGAAGCAGGGCGACCGGAGCAGAGGGACCACCGCAAGGTACACCGTCCGTGGGGGAGCTACGAGACGGTCGACGTGGGGCCCAGGTTCCAGGTTAAGCGGTTGACGGTGAATCCCGGCGAGGCGTTGTCGCTGCAAAGGCACCACCACCGAGCCGAGCACTGGGTCGTCGTCGAGGGCACGGCGAAAGTGACCAGAGGCGACGACGAGCTTGTCCTCAAGGAGGACGAGTCGATCTATGTACCCCTCGGCGCGAGACACCGCCTGGAGAATCCCGGCAAGGTGCCTCTGAAGATCATCGAGGTCCAGTCCGGGAGCTATCTCGGCGAGGACGACATCGAGCGATTCGACGACCGATACAATCGTCATAGCCATGACTAGGGGTGCTCCCGGCTTGCCCGAGCCCCACCGCTTCCCGTAGCCGGGCAATGTAAATGACACCAGCTCATACGGTACTCGTGCGCGCGTCGGCTGTGGTCGCTCCAAGGTTGCGATTCCGCATATAGAATCGGCATTTGGGTAAAGCTGTTGGAATGAATTCCGCCGCAATCATCGTGGAGGGGATGAGCAAGGCTTTCGGCCCGGTGCAGGCCCTGGACGGAGTCGACCTGAACGTGCCCGAAGGGACCGTGTTGGGACTGCTTGGACCCAATGGGGCCGGCAAGACGACCCTGGTGCGGATACTCACGACATTGCTCAAGCCCGACGCGGGCTCGGCAAGGGTCGCCGGCTACGACGTAGTCCGGCAGGCCGCCTCTCTGCGGCCTATCATCGGCCTTGCAGGCCAATACGCCGCCGTGGACCACAATCTCACCGGACGCGAGAACCTGGAGATGGTGGGACGGCTGTACCACCTGGGCGGGTCGGAGGCGCGACGGCGAGCCTCAGACCTGTTGGACCGCTTCGATCTGGCGGATGCCGCCAACCGTTTCGCGAAAACCTACTCCGGCGGGATGCGCCGGCGCCTGGACCTGGCTGCCAGTCTCGTGGCGGACCCCCAGGTGCTGTTCCTCGACGAGCCGACGGCGGGGCTTGACCCCCGCAGCCGGTTCGGCCTGTGGGACGAGATCGAGGGCCTGGTCCGCGAGGGGACTACCGTGCTTCTGACCACCCAGTATATGGAGGAGGCGGATCACCTTGCCGACACCATCGCGGTGATCGATGGCGGCCGTATCATTGCAGAAGGCACCTCCGAGGAGCTGAAGTCGCGCACCGGCGGCGAGATACTTGAGCTGCGAGTGGTGGACCGCTCTCAAACGGCGACCGCAGCCGAACTCATCGATGCTCTCGGCGACGGCACCGCTCAGGTCGCCGCCGACACGGGACTGATCACCCTCCCTATCGTCGACGGCACCTCGAAGCTCGCCGAGGTCGTCCGTCGGCTCGACGGCGCAGGCCTCGCGATCTCGGACATGGCGGTGCGTCTGCCAAGCCTTGACGACGTTTTCCTCGCCTTGACCGGTCAGAGCCTCGACGCGACATCCGATGATATTGATGGCGTCGACGGCGCACGCGAGGCGCCCAGGCGTAGGAGGCGACCGTGGCGACGATGACCGCCGGCTACGCTCAGCGTGTGGTGGTCTGGACGGTCTCCGATACGCTCGTCATGACCCACCGCAACCTCCTCCGGTACGTCCGCCTTCCCCAGCTTCTGGTATTCGCGACCATCCAGCCGATCATGTTCACGCTGCTGTTCATCTATGTGTTCGGTGGGGCAATCGACGTAGGCAGCGTCTCATATGTCGACTTCCTGCTGCCGGGCGTATTCATACAGACCGCAGTGTTCGGGTCCACTCAGACCGGCGTCGGTCTGGCCGACGACCTCTCCCGAGGGATGATCGACCGCTTTCGGTCTCTGCCAATGGCACGCCCGGCCGTATTGTCGGGGCGTATCCTGGCCGACTCAGTGCGCACCGTATTCGTGATCGCGCTGATGATAGGAGTCGGCAGCGCAGTGGGGTTCAGGTTTCACAACGGCGTGATCCCGGCGCTGGCGGCCGTGGGTCTGGGGGTGCTGTTCGGGATGACCTTCTCCTGGATCTCGGCGCTGATAGGCATCTCGGTGCGAGAGGTCGAGACGGCGCAGGTCGCCGGGTTCGTCTTCGTATTCCCCCTCGTCTTCATCAGCTCCGTATTCGTGCCCGTCGCAACCATGCCGGGTTGGCTACAGGCATATGCCGAGATCAGCCCCATCACCTCTGTGGTCGACACTATGCGGGCCCTTGCCCTGGGAGGGCCCGTGACGACCCCGCTGCTGCGCACGTTTGCCTGGATGGGCGGAATACTGATTGTGTTCGTACCACTGGCCGTCTGGCGGTATCGACGCATCACCTAGCCGACTCCCTGTCCTGGTGTCGACGAAGGGCGAGCCAGTAGGACGGGTTGGCCGTTCGACCGACTCATCGCAAGCGGAGGACTGCACCATCCGCGCTCCGGTGGAGCCCTTGATGTAGAATTAGGCGCTCAATGATAGGTTGCACAGGAGAACGTTATGACGATAGATGCGCTTCCCGAATCCAAGATGCCCAGCGTACCGCCTCGAATCCTGCTCGGTCCGGGTCCGAGCAACGCCCACCCCAGAGTCCTACAGGCGATGATGTCCAACATGATCGGCTACCTCGACCCGGACTTCATGCTGATCATGGACGAGGTGTCGGAGCTTCTCCAGCGGGTCTTCCAGACCAACCGGAACACCACCTTCGCCATATCCGGCACCGGCTCTGCGGGGATGGAGGCGGGACTGTCCAGCCTGCTGGAGCCCGGCGACACCGTGGTGATGTGCGTCTACGGCTTCTTCTGCGAGCGCATGGTGGATATGGCCACTCGGGTCGGGGCCAACGTGGTGCCTTTGCGTGCCGACTGGGGTCGCGCCTTTCCGGCCGAGATGCTGGAGGAGGCGCTCAAGAAACACACCAACGTCAAGATGGTGACAGCCATACACGCTGAGACGTCGACAGGTATTCAGCAGCCGCTGGAGGACCTGTCCCGGCTGGCCAAGGAGCACGATACCCTGTTCATGGTCGACGCCGTCACCTCGCTTGGAGGTAACGAGGTCGCCGTGGACCGGTGGGGCATCGACTACTGCTACTCCGCGACCCAGAAGTGCCTGGGGTGTACGCCGGGAATGTCCCCGATAGCGCTCAGCCCCGACGCGCTCGAGACCATAAAGGACAGGAAGCAGAAGCCCATGTCCTGGTACCTCGATCTGTCGCTGATCGCCAATTACTGGGGCTTCGACCGCGTCTACCACCACACGGCGCCGGCCAGCATGATCTTTGGGCTTCGAGAAGGCTTACGGATCGTCCTGGAGGAAGGCTTGGAGGCGCGGTTCGAGCGGCACCGGCGCAACGCCAGGGCGCTGTGGGCCGGCCTGGAGGCGCTCGGTCTCGAGCTGGTAGCACCCGATGACGTGCGTCTGTCCCAGATCACGCCTGTGTGGATCCCCGACGGCGTCGACGACGACGAGGTGCGCCGCCTGCTTCTGCGCGAGCACGGCATCGAGATGGGTAAGGGGCTGGGCCAGTTCGCCGGCAAGGCCTGGCGCGTTGGCCTGATGGGCGAGTCGAGCAAGCCGGAGTACGTACTGGCTCTGCTATCGGCCCTGGACGACATCCTTCCGCGGCAGGGCTACGAGATCCCTCGTGGCGCCGGCGTTGGCGCCGCGAGCATGGTCCTGGCCGGGGCATAGCGCCCCTGAGCGTCGCCCATAAAAAGAGGCCCTTCACCCAATCTGGGTGAAGGGCCTCTGCCTTTGTCTGAGCCGGGTGCCTTGCGCTAGGCTTTGCGCATCTGCTCGCGGAGCTTCTCGGTCTCGGCTTCGTTTACTCGATAGTCGAGGATCTCTGCGTCTACTGCCTCGATGACGACGCCGTACTTGTCGCGACCGGCCTCGATCGAGACGAACTCGTCAAGGACATCCTCCCGTACCGCGTTCGGGTCCCGTGTGAGAGGGTCGCCGTAGCCACCGCCACCCGAGGTGTGGTGGTAGAGGATTCCGCCCTGGTCCACCATGACGCGGGCGAACATGGTGTCGAGGTACGTCTCGTCGGGCTCGCCCTTGTTCAGGGTCACGCCCTGGTGAATGCCGCGCGTGCCCCCGAAGAGGCCCTGGGGACCGCCGGGGCCGAACTTGCCGCGGTCGCCGCAATACGACGTCTGCACGCCGGCGCCGTTTTCGATCCGGAAGCCGGTGTCGATGCCGGATCCCCCACGCCACTGGCCTGCGCCCATGGAGTCGGTCTTATGGCGGAACTTCATCAACGACACCGGCCACATGCGCTCCTTCTGCTCGATGGACTGGTTGGTCACGCCAAGACCGAACACGGGCGCACAGGCGCTCCGGCCGTCCTGGCCGTACAAAGCGCCGAGGCCGCCCGTCGCGTAGCAGTAGTAGATGAAGTACTTGTTGTCCATGCCGGGCCGGTCGTCGTAGCCGCCGGCCATGAAATACTCCAGGTTGAAGCCCGAGGCTAAGGCCGCCTGGGGCTTCACCTGGGCCCAGGCTATCAGCGTCGCATGGACCAGCTTGTCGTAGGACCCCGCCACCTCGCCGCAGACGGCGTAGGGTCGCGGCGCGTTCAGCACGCTCGCCTCCGGGTATATGGAGTGTATTACCCTGAGCCATCCGTGGTTCAGCGGGATCCAGGGGAAGGTGTGCTTGGAGGCAGCGACGATGGCCCCGTGAGACGAGCTCTTGGTGGCGTTCATCGCCGAGTTGGTCGGCGGACCGGACTCGGTGACGTCGAAGATGAGCTTGGGCGGGTCGTGCTGAATGGTCAGCTTGACCCTGATCGGTATAGGACCCCTCTCGGGGTACTTGGGGTCGAGATCGATGAAGTCCTCGCCTTTCCAGGTGCCCTCCGGGCACTTGAGAACTTCGGCGATGACGAGCCGCTCCGTGTGGTTGATGGTCTCCTCCATCGCGGCCAGCACCGTGTCGATGCCGTACTTCTCGATGAGCTCCAGCAGGCGCTTCTCCCCAGTGTTGGCGCCCTCGATCTGCGACCACATGTCGCCGCTGCTCTCCAGGGGCACGCGGATGTTGGACATCAGCTTGTTGATGACGTCGCGCCTGGGCTTGCCCTCCTCTATGATCTTCACCGGGGGGACGTCCTGTCCCTCCTGGTAGATCTCGGTGGCGAAGGGGTCCATGGAGCCCGGCGTGTTGCCGCCGACATCGAGCCAGTGGCCCTTGACGCAGGCGAATCCGACGACCTTGCCCTCCCAGAAGATTGGCTTGAAGAAGGTCAGGTCGGGCAGGTGGGTGCCGCCCCTGAAGGGATCGTTGTACATGAACACGTCCCCCGGGTTCATCCGCTCGGTGGGGAAGTCCTCGATTATCGATTTGGTCGAGGGCTCGAGAGTGCCGACATGCACCGAAACATCCCTTGTTCCCTGGGCCACCAGCTTGCCCTCGGTATCCATCATGCCGCCGCTGAAGTCGCCGTTGAATATGGCGAAAGAAAGACACGAGCGGCGTACCGTCGACACCATCTCGTCCACCAGGTTGACGAAAGCGCTCGACAGGATCGAAAAGGTTACGGGGTCGAGCCTGGTCTGCTGCTGGGTGGCCATTTGTGACCCTCCTACGACTACAGATACTGCGTTCCGCTTATTATCGGGCGCTTCCTTAACGAGGTCAAGCTCGTCGGCTACCGGTCACTTCTGCGTGTTGAGGAGGACACGCGGGAGAGGCTGGTATCCGGTCTCGTTACAGCGCCGGATAGGTCATGGCTCGTGCCGATGCATGGGCTTTGTCCATGTCGAGGCGCAGGTAATCGCCAGAGAGCCTTCACGGGCCGGCCGAGATGCAACGGCGTTGCCGCAACCCAGCACTAGCTTTCCCGCGGCGCAGTCTATATAATCCTGCGCGTTCGTCACGGAATGGCGCCTGTCGCCCGCTTCGCGACACGCCACCTACTACACAAGAGCGAGGGAGATGCGATATGGCAACCATCGAGGAGCGCTACGAAGAAAAATTCGCGAAGTCCAAGGAGTGGCACGAGCGGAGCAAGTCCCTGTTCGCCGGCGGGGTAACCCACCAGACGCGATTCACCTCGCCCTTCCCGGTGTACTTTGAGCACGCTACCGGCCCCTTCAAATACGATGTGGACGGCAACGAGATAATCGATATGCTCATGGGCCAGGGCAGCCTGATCATGGGCCACAGCCCACCCGAGATAGCGGCGGTTGTCGCCGAGCAGGCGGCCCGCGGCACCCACCTGGCCGGCGGGACCACCCATGAGGTGCGGTACGGCGAGGCCATCAAGCGGCTGATGCCGTCCATTGAGCGGGTACGCTTCACCAGCTCGGGCACCGAGTCCACCTACCTCGCGCTGCGGCTTGCTCGCGCCTATACGGGCAAGAACAAGATCATCAAGTTCAAGGACCACTTCCACGGCTGGCACGACTACGTATCGATGGACTCCGGCAGCAACTCCGTTGGCGGCATCCCGCAGGTAGTCCAGGACCTGACCATCGTAGCTCAGGCCGATCTCGGCGAGGTGCGGCGAATCCTCGAGCAGGACACCGACGTCGCCGCGGTCATCGTCGAGTGCAGCGGGGCACACTGGGGTCAGTTCCCACTACAGAACCCGCAGTTCCTCCACGACCTGGCAGAGCTGTCGAAACAGCACGGCGTCGTCTTCATCATGGACGAGGTCATAACCGGGTTCCGCCTGTCGCCCGGCGGCGCCCAGGAGCGCTGGAACCTGACCCCCGACCTGACGACGATGGCGAAGGTAATGGCCGGTGGCCAGCCTGGGGCGGCGGTCGGCGGCCGAGAAGACATCATGGAGATGATGGCGACGAGGGGCGACCCCGACTGGGACTACAACCGGCGGGTCGCACAGGCGGGAACCTACAACGCGCAGCCGGTGACGGCCGCCGCGGGCACCGCCGCTCTGGACGCCATCGCGACCAAGGGCGTCAATTTAAGGGCCGATGCCATGGCCAAGCGACTGAAGGAGGGGCTTACCGAGACCTTCATCAAGAATGAGGTCACGGGCCATGCCCATGGAGTCGCGTCTATCGTGCACATCAACCTGGGGGCCGACTGCAACTGCGACGGGGAGATCTGCACGATGCCCTACGACGAGATACACCGCACCATGACCGACGAGAAGACTCGCCACCTCAGGCGGGCGATGCTGGTAAACGGGGTCGACATCATGGGCGGTCGCGGGTTCATGGTCTCGTCGGCCCACGACGAGGGAGTCGTAGACCGCATCGTCGCCGCCTTCGATCAGTCCCTCAAGGACCTGCGGGAGGAGAACGCTCCTCTGTAGGCCCCGCTTTTCGCGTCGCCTCAACTACGAAGGGGCACCCCGAACGGTCGGGGTGCCCCTTTCGCTGTTTGTCGGAGGCATTCGTTGACACGAATGCTTGGCCTTTACTATCGTGGACGTAACCATGACAGCCTATATAGCTCGCTGGCTCAGACGCGTCGACAAAAATGTCGCTGTAGGTCTGTTAATTGCTGTCCCTTCACTGGTTGTGGGCGTGTCGAGCTGGTGCGCTTCTCAAGAGAAGCGGCCTGAGATCTCGTTTCAAATCATCAACGAAGCGAATGTACTTGACGTCCATAAACCCATAGAAGACCTGCAGGTCCTGTTTCAAGGAGGCGATATTCAGGAGACGAGTCAGAATCTCAGGATTTACTCTCTGCGTCTGGAGAACAGAGGTGGCTCTGACGTCCTTCAAACCCACTACGATCAGAACGATGTGTGGGGTTTTCAGGTACTACACGGCAAGATCATTGAAGTAAGGCTAACGGAGGCGAGTTCTAGTTACGCGCAGGATAACGTGAACCCGGTTCTGATCAGTGAGGATACGGTCTCTTTCACTAAGATAATTCTTGAAAGAGGAAGCTATTTCACTATCGAAACCCTTGTGCTTCACCAAAAGGACCGCCGTCCTGAAATCGTGCCCCTTGGGAAGATTGCCGGGGTCAGCGGACCAGTCGCGGTTGAGGTCGGCCGCGACGAGGGAACCCGTTCTTTCGCATCAAGATTGTTCGGTGGTGGCGTTTCCATCCACGTTGTTAGAGCAGTAATTTACGTTATTGGATTCATTGCGGCGCTCTTCGTGGCTGCGTTAGCGGCGATCGCCATATTGGCCGCCACCGACTATTTCTCCGGCCGACGGCTCAGGGGGATTGAGGCGCTGCCTGCAATCAGTGGTTTGGAGGAGGGGCCGAAGAGGCTCCTCCTCAGAGAGTTCCGATCGAGAGGGAAGGAGGGGCTAAAGATGATGCAAGCACTGTTGTCAGATGAAGAGCTAATGCGAGTAGCTATTGAAAAACACAATCTCGAAGCACGGGTTCGGGAACGAGTTCGAGACTTGAGTCCTCAAGAGTTGAGAGTGCTAGGCCCCGACGAACTGGAACTTATTGGGTTGCGGCATCCGGCGGGTCGAGCCGCGTTTATACTCCGCGAGGAATTCATCATAGACGAGTTGGTCGATAGCAATGTGGTGTCAGTCGAGAATGAAGAGACCGTCTCAATAGATGCCAAGTTCCTGGCGGCACTAGACGAGTTGTCCTCTGTTTAACACAGGCGGCAATGGATGCTAACGGGCATTTAGCGCGGCATCATAGGAACACACGCTAAGCCGGTGCCGACGCCGTTACGCTGACCGCGTTGCCCACGTTGATGGTTCCGCCCCGCACCACGTGCGAGAGCAGGCCGCGACGGCCCAGAAGCTCGTCCTTGAGCCCCGGCCTTATCTCGTCCATTCGGGGGCAGGGCGCGCAGAGCCCGGTGATCTCCAGCACAACCTCGTTGCCGAGGGCCACCCGCTGGCCCGCCTCCAGCGACGCGAAGTCGAGGCCGGACGTGGTCACGTTCTCGCGCACCTCCCCGTGGGACAGCCCGAAGCCCTGAAGGGTCTCCTCGTCCATCAGCAGGACCTGCCGCGCCGTCCGCTCTCCGTCCGACGTGGCGTGGCGGTCGCCGTCTATCCCGAAGTCGGTAACCACCTTGGCGCTGTCGACGGTGCGCATAGGCTCCCGGTGGCCCACACACAAGTGCAGCGATACGATCCGTCCCTCGTTTGTTGAAGCCATCATGCTCACCCCCCGAAAAGGTGCCCCTAACTTACACGAGCGCGGTTCGCTGTTCAAGCCATCGTCCTCGCCGGTCCGGTGAGAACGCTCGTGTGTGAGCCCATCGAGGCATCGCAATCGTACCCCCAGGGTCCTTCGACCAGCTCAGCACGAGCGGGGTAGGGAGGCGACTCGAAGGCTGAGGTTACTCGCAGGCTAAGGATTGAGAGCGAGTGGTCGTGTTATACTCTCCGCAAGCTGCGGGTTTGCCCCAAGGAGGTTTTGTGATGACGGTTGCGCCCACCTCTTCGATCGCTGCCGAGCAGATGGCTGGTGCCTGTGCCCGCTTCCTGGAGAGTCTCTCTCCTGATCAGAGGGAGAGAACTACCTACTCGTACGAGGACGGCGAGCGGGTCTTCTGGTACTACCCTCCGCTGAACCGGCACGGCCTGCCCCTGCGGGATATGGAGCCGAATCAGCAGGCCCTGGCTAATGCCATCATCGCGAGTGCGCTGACCGACGACGCCTACGAGAAGGCCGGGCAGATCACCGACCTCGAGACCGTGCTTGGCCCGCTGGAGGCCGAGCGGGGAGAGGTCACCTGGGACCGCGACCCAGGGCTCTACTACTTCACGGTGTTCGGCGAGCCCGGCGGGGAGGCCCCCTGGGGCTGGAAGGCCGAAGGGCATCACCTGTCCCTGAACTTCAGCGTATGGGGCGACCAGATCATCTCGACGACGCCCTTCTTCTTCGGCTCCAACCCGGCCGAGGTGCGGACTGGGCCCAAGGCGGGCCGGCGTATCCTCGCCCGCTCCGAGGACCTGGCACTCGAGCTCATGAGCGACCTCGACGCTAGCCAGCGAAGCAAGGCGACGATCTACGACGAGGCGCCCAGAGACATCGTCACCTATAACGCTACCCGGGTGTCACTCCCGCAGGAGGAGGGACTGCCCGTGTCCAAGATGAACGGAGCTCAGAGAGAGATGCTGATGGCCCTCGTCACCGAGTACGTCGGCCGCCTGCGGAGCGAGGTCGCCGAGCAGAAGCTACAGGCGGTGACCGAGAGTGGCCTGGACCGGCTCTACTGGGCCTGGGGTGGCCCGGTGGACAGGGCGGAGAAGCACTACTACCGGATCCACGGCGGCAGCTTCCTGGTAGAATTCGACAACTGGCAGAACGACGCCAACCACATCCACTCGGTGTGGCGGGACGTGGAAAACGACTTTGCCACAGATGTGCTCCGGGAGCACCTGGTCGGCTACCACATCATCTAGTCGGGACGATCGAAAGAGTAAAGAGTAAGGGGACGCCCATCGGCGTCCCCTTACTCTTTTAGCGTGATCATGCTTGGCCAGGTGTCGTTTGATCGGCTGTCACTATGACGAGTCCCGACTGGTACGGGGGACGCGTTTCAAGAGCTGTCTTCGCTCTGGGCGCTGCCGTCGTCCCCGGTCGCGCCCTCGTCGGGGGCCGCGCGCTGGTCTTCTGGGTCGCCGAGTTGGTCGGCGTCCTCTTCGGCGCCAGCCTCGGCCTCTGCCGGTGGCTCCGGCCTGACAAAGGCCTCGGGCGCTATCCCGATGGAGCTGTCGACTCCCCGAACGCCCGGTAGCGCTCCTATGCCTTCCATCAGCGAGTCGCGCTCATGTGCGGAGGGTGCCAGTCCCTCGGCCTGGACCGTGCCGAGCTGCGTGTGAAACGCGACGAACCCGGCCAGCCGGGGGTTTTCTTTCGAGATGTAGGCCCCGGCCGCCAGGTCGATGTCCCAGTCGCTGACGATCCGGTTTTCGACCTCCGCCACGCCGGGGACCGACCTGGCGAAACGCTCGGCCTCCTGCGCAGCGGCCCTTGTCCTGACGTTCCCCTCCAGCACCATACGGCTCCCGTCGACCCTGGCGGCCATGCCCCTGAGGTCCACGTCTGAAACCTCCTCGGAGGCATGCAACGTCTCCCAGTAATCTTCCTCGATGTCCCGGCCCTGCCTGTAGGCCGTCAGCGTTTTGAGGTCGCCGCTGCCGGCCTCGGCGACGATCTCGCCGGAGTCGAGGCTCGCCACGGATTCGACAGGAAACAAAACGTCGTCGAAAAGCGGAACAGCCCTGCCTAGTACGAGACGGCTAACGGAGCCGTCGGTCGTCTGAACACCAGCGAGCCTGAGCCTAGCGCCGTCGCTCAACCGGACTCTGGCCCGCGCTGTCAGAGCTACGGCGCTAGGCTCGGCTCGTGGGAGTCGCAATACGTCGAGGATGGACAGGTCCAGGTAGAGGCTCTCGCCATCCCAGCGCTGTAGATGCCCGACGGGGACCGGCATACGCTTGGCGAATACCAGTCCCCGCTTCACGATCAGGTGTGTGACCCGGTTGTCGTTTGGGGTAACGAAGGCACCAGCCAGGCTACCCGCCCAGCCATCGGTCGCCGCTACGCCGGTCCCCCAGACCAGATCCATTGAACCCCTCAGCCCGCTCCGCTCCGCTAGACCTCGCGAAACTCGCCTTCGACGGTATCCTCCGGAGGCTGGTCTCCGGGTTCGCCGTCCTCGGGTGGCGCCTGGCCGGCCTCTCCTGGAGCCCCCGCCTGACTGTACACCAGCTCTCCCACCTTTTGAACAGCCTGCTGTAAAGCCTCTGTTGCCGAGCTGACAGCGTCCAGGTCCTCTCCCTGGAGCGTCGTGCGTACGGCTGCGATCTTGCCCTCGATGTCCTGCTTCAGGTCGTCGGGAATCTTGTCGACGTTGTCCTGTACCAGCTTTTCGGCGGTAAAGGCGGCGTTGTCGGCCATGTTCCGGGTGCCGACCTCGTCTCGCTTTCGCTGGTCTTCCTCGGCGTGTTGCTCGGCCTCCCCTACCATCCGCTCGATCTCGTCCTGAGAGAGGCCCGAGCTGGCGGTAATGGTAATCTTCTGCTCCTTGCCTGTGCCCTTGTCCTTCGCCGAAACGTTCAGAATGCCGTTGGCGTCGATGTCAAAGGTAACCTCCACCTGTGGCATGCCTCGAGGAGCCGGCAGGATGCCGTCCAGAATGAAGCGACCGATAGTCTTGTTCTCCCCAGCCATCGCGCGCTCGCCCTGGACCACGTGTACTTCGACGCTCGTCTGGTTGTCGGCGGCGGTGGTGAACCCCTCACTCTTGGAGGTTGGTATGGTGGTGTTGCGCGCGATCAGCGAGGTGGACACGCCGCCGAGGGTCTCGATGCCCAGCGATAGGGGCGTCACGTCCAGCAGCAGGATGTCCTGCACCTCGCCCTGAAGTACCCCGGCCTGTATGGCGGCGCCGACGGCCACCACCTCGTCGGGGTTGACTCCCTGGTGGGCCTCCCTGCCGAACAGGTCTACGACCGTCTTCTGAACGGCCGGCATCCGCGTCATGCCACCCACCAGGATCACCTCGTCGATGGCGTCGGCGGCAACCCCTGAGTCGGCCAGAGCCTGTTTGCACGGCTTGACCGTCTTTTCGACCAGATGGCCCACAAGCTGCTCCAGCTTGGACTTCGTCAGGGTCATGACGAGATGCTTGGGGCCGGACGAGTCGGCGGTGATGAAGGGCAGGTTGATCTCGGCCTGTTGGAGCGTCGAAAGCTCGACCTTCGCCCTCTCGGCCGACTCGCGGAGCCTCTGAAGCGCCATCCTGTCCTGCTTCAGATCTATGCCCTGCTCCTTCTTGAACTCCTCACAGATCCAGTCCACGATCACCTGGTCGAAGTCGTCTCCGCCCAGATGTGTGTCTCCGTTGGTCGCCTTTACCTCGAAGACCCCTTCGCCAATCTGCAGGATGGTGATGTCGAACGTGCCGCCGCCAAGGTCGAAGACCGCTATCGTCTCGTCCTGTTTCTTGTCGAGACCGTACGACAGCGATGCGGCCGTTGGCTCGTTGATGATGCGAAGCACCTCAAGCCCGGCGATCCGCCCCGCGTCCTTGGTCGCGTTCCTCTGGCTATCGTTGAAGTAGGCCGGAACGGTTATCACGGCCTGGGTGATTTTTTCGCCCAGCTTGGCTTCCGCGTCCTGCTTGAGCTTTTGCAGGACCATAGCCGAGATCTCGGGAGGCGAAAAGGACTTCTCGTTCATGGCTACGTGCGCGTCGCCGTTGGAGTGCTGCGTCACCTTGAAGGGGATCAGTTCGATGTCCTTCTGGACCGTTTCGTCGCCGAATCGTCGGCCCATAAATCGTTTTACGGAGAACACGGTGTTCTCGGGGTTGGTCACCGCCTGCCGCTTGGCCGTCATGCCGACGTAACGCTCGTCGGTCCTGGGGTTGATGGCAACTACGGACGGGGTTGTCCGCCCACCTTCCGCGTTCTCAAGTACGCGCGGCTCGCCGCCCTCGATGATGGCCATGCACGAGTTGGTCGTTCCCAGGTCTATGCCCAGTATTTTGGCCATGAATTATTCCTCCTGCTCGTTGCTATCCTGTTGGTGTTCCGGCTCGTGCGCTTTGGCCACCGCGACCTGGGCGGCACGCAGAACTCTGTCATGTAGCTTGTACCCGTCCCTTATCACCCTCGTGACCACTCCCTCGTGCCCATCCGGTGCCTCCTCGTAAAGGACGGCTTCGTGTTCTCGGGGCTCGAAGTGTGTACCTTCGGCCTCCATCTTCGTTACTCCCGACGCCTCGAGAAGGTTGTTCAGATTACGCTGCACCAGGAACAGGCCATCGAGCCATCCTGGCGCCACCGCGTTTTCGGGCACCATGTCGAGCCCACGGTTGAGATCATCGGCGATCGACAGCAGACCGAGAAGAAACTCCCTGTTAGCGGTCCTCCTGACCTCCTGCTGTTCCTCGGCCGCCCTGCGCCGGTAGTTGACCAGGTCCGCCTGGGCGCGCTGCGCCATGGTGTGGAACTGGTCCTTTTCTCTCAGCGCCTCCTCGAGCTGCTCGTGTATATCTGCGTCGGAGGCGGGCTGTGGCTCTTGCCCACCCTCCACATCTTCTGGTTTGTTCTCCTCGCTGACCAAGCCAGTGCCTCCGCGCTTAAGCTAGCTTATCCTCGCGTGCAGCAGATCCATCATTTCGTCGAGGCTCTCTTTGAGGAACGCTCGCAGCTCCCCACCGGCTAGCCCGTCCATGCGCCCCCGGACCCTCATCAGCACGTTGAACATCATGAGGGCCAGCTGAACCCCTGCGAGATTGAGCCCCAGATCTCCAACCAGGTGTTTGATCAGCCGAAGGCGCGCGACGTCCTCTTCCGAGTAAAGGCGCAGCATGCCTACAGTCCTCGACGGGGACAACAGCCCAACGCGCTCGTACTTGCGCAGAGTTTGAGGGTGCATGTCAAGGATTCGCGCAGCGACGCTGATAATGTAGAGCCCCTCTACCTGCTCCGTGCCAGCGTCCTGCTCACTCCTCCGTCCGGCAGGCGGCCCCGCCGCCTTGTCCATGCGCGACTCGCCCTGCGGCTGCTGCGGGATAACGGTCAGCCTGAAGGACGGGCGTGGCTCGCGGCTGGCTGCCGGGCGCTGGCGCCGGTGCTTATCCGGGTCCGAAGTATGACGCGACATAGCCGTCTCAAAGCTCCTTTGTGTCGAGACTACTCGCTTGGGCATATATTACTAGTTGACACGGTCTATGTCAATGTTTATAATATAACCGCTGTATGATCGGTGCGCATCGACCGGTGCAGCGTCAGTGAATCCAAAACCGGACTTGGGCATCAAACGTATAACAGTGATGAAGGGATGGGTGAGAGCTATGAAAGCTAACGGAGGTGATTTCCCGATGTTGTACCTCAGGTCATGCCCCCGGTGCAAAGGCGATATGCACACTAACCGTGACATGTATGGCGCCTACAAGGAGTGTCTCCAGTGCGGGCACATGGTAGACCTCAAGCAGCCTAACGGTCTCCTGGCAGTGCCGGCGCAGCAGCCTCGATCCAAGAAGAAGGCCGCCTGACGGGCCGCCCCTGCTGAATCATGGCCTTGCGGATAGAGCGGGCCCTCTCAGGCGAGAGGGCCCGCTCCCTTTTCCCCTGCCCCTTATTTCCTAGGCCAGATCGTCCCAGAACCGCTCCTCGAGCCAGGGGTCGCCACGCATGTGGTAACCACGTAGCTCCCAGAAGCCGGGGGCGTCCTCAGCCATCAGCTCAACGCCGCTGACCCACTTGGCGCTCTTCCAGCCGTATCGCTTCGGAACGACGAGACGTAACGGCCACCCGTGCTCGGGTGTCAACGCCTCTCCGTCGTGCTCGTATGCGAACAGGACGTCGTCATCCAGCAGGACATCGAGCGGCAGGTTAGTGGAGTAGCCTCCATCGCAATGCACCATGGCGAACAGGGCGTCGGGCTTCGGCTTGACTAGCCGCATCAGCTCAGAGAACGGTACGCCCAGCCAGGTGTTCTCCAGACGGCTCCACTGGGTCACACAGTGGAACTCGGCCTGAACCTCCTTCGCTCCCACTCTCAGGAACTCGTCCCAGCTTAGCTTGACCTCCTGCTCCACCAGGCCAAAGATCTTGAACTGCCACGTCTCCAAGTCGATCTTGGGCACCGCCCCGAAGGTCAGTACGGGGAACTTTTCCGTAACGAACTGACCGGGAGGAACCTCGCGACCCTCCAGGTCCTGGTCGATCGTCTGACGTCGCCCGAGCTTTCTCAGCATCTGTTGACAGCATCCCCTTACGGACGCTTATGTGCCTCCGCGCAAGACTTCCGGCCCATTCTACAACACAAGCGGTACCGCGGCAGCCTGCCGATGACCCGCCACCTGGCCTTGCACGAGATATCTGGTGCTTCGACCTGATTAGTGGTAGCCTCCGAAGCGCGAGCCGGGTCGTCGAAGAGGCGGCCGACAACACCCGTACGCGGCGCTTATTCCTGGGCTGCACCGCGAGTACATGCGCTATGGGTGGCAGGACGTGCGGTACGGCCGGATCGGTAGGTCGCTCACCGGGGCGGAGTGGATCACCCTGCACCGGAGTCAGTCGCCTCAACGGTCCGACAGCGAGAGAGAAACGACCCAAGATTGAACAGTCGAGTGGACGAAATACTTAAGGGATCGTGGGATCTGCACCTATACGCGGGTCCTGACCCTCGGGGCGAGACCCGACATGACGCGCTCGAGGTCGCTCGCGGCGCCTACGAGGCCGAGATGAGCGGCTTCGTGCTCAAGGCCGATTCGTACACGACTGCCCCGCTGGCTCAGGCCCTGACCCGGATGTACCCCGGCCTCGACGTCGTCGGTGCGGTAGTGCTCAACCACGCCGTCGGCGGGCTCAATGCGGACGCTGTCCGCGTGACGGCCGACCTGGGGGGCAGGGCTGTGTGGATGCCGACGGCGGACGCCGCCTCGAACCGCCGGGACGGAGTCCCCGGTCCCGGGATACCCTTGCTAGATGACACTGGAGCTTTACTGCCGCAGGTAGGCCAGGTGCTGGACGTCGTTGCCGAGCGTAACCTGCTCCTCGTGTCGGGACTCGCCTCGCCGGCGGAGACCGTGGCGCTCTTCAAAGAGGCCTCGACTCGGGGAGTCGAGCGTATGCTGGCCACCGACACCGGAGATACTCCCGGGGATGCCCCCCATGAGCTTGCGTCGCTCGGGGTCTACGTCGAGCGAGCGTATCGATGGCTGCTCCCGCCTTGCGCCCGGCGCAGCCTGGACGACCTGTTGGCCTCTATCAAGAGCCTTGGCGTTCAGCGTTGCGTAGTGACCACCGGGCTTGGAGGGTGGGCCGATCCGGCCCCGGCGGAGGGCATGCGGATGGCTATCGCCGGCCTGCTTCACGCAGGCATGGGCGCCGACGAGGTGTTGATGCTCGTCAAAGGGAACCCCGCCGGCCTCCTGGGCGGGGCCGGCTCCTGATCCCTATTCGGTGGTCTCGACCAGCTCGATCCAGTTGCCTTCCGGGTCCTGCATGTAGCATATCTTGCGGCCCGGTGCTATCTCCGCCGGAGGGTTGAGCTTGGTGGCGCCACCCTCGATCAGTTCCTCGTAGGTCTGTTGAATGTCGTCTACGAAGAAGGCCAGATGGGAAGCGCCCATTAGGTTGCGCTCGCCCGGCACTCGGTCGCTCGGCGAGGGGTTCAGGTACTGGACCATTTCAAGGAAGTGCCCATCGCCGGAGCTGAGGAAGGCTACTTTCAGGTGAGCGTTCTCGTATCCCAGCGCCTGCGCGACCGCCGGTCCTTTACGCTCGGCGTAGCGCACGTCCTTCAATCCGACCACGTCTCGGTAGAAGGGAACCAGGCTATCGATGTCCCTTACCACCCATCCGGTGTGGTACATTCTCATCCCCATTGTTTCGTCCTCCTGGTGGTTTGTAAGCGGTGACCCCGCGCGGCCGGGCCGGGAGCGACCCGCTGTCATGTGCTCGATTCCGGCGGCACGATTCGGAGGGTCATGATAGCAGGGCGGCGGCGGTGTTGTACGTTGCAAACGCTACGGTATAATCGGCCCATGATGCGCCTGCTTGCCGGCCTGCTAGTCGTGGCCACGATGGCTACGGCTTGCACCGCCGGGGGCGTCGCCGATCAGCCGTCGGCTCAGACTCCGACGGAATCGGCTCAGGGGATACCAACCGCGGCTTCTCAGCCGGGTCAAGACTCCGCCCTCTCGGCACCCACTCCCGCGATCAGCGCAGCCCGGGAAGCGCCCGCTCCAACGCCAGCGCCGGCCACTGCTGCCGCAAGGACCACTCCTACCGCGACGCCGGTTGCGTCGCGGCCTCCGACGCCCGCCCCAACCGCCGGGCTGGAGCCTGAGCCGGCGTCGACGGCCACACCGACGGCCGTGCCCGTGACTCGACCCACGCTGACGACCACACCAACGGCCACGCCGGCGACGCGACCGCTTGCGAGAATGAGCATCGAGCGTGTCTTCCCTGCCATCTCCAATCCCGAGGCCGTCTCGCTTGCTTATGCCGACGACGGCACCGATAGACTCTTCCTAGTCCTCAAGCCGGGCGTGATCGTGATGTTCCAGAACGATCCGGCCGTTGGTTCCGTATTCCTGGACATACGTGACAGTGTGAGTGATCGGGGCAGCGAAGAGGGTCTTCTGGGCCTCGCCTTCGATCCACACTACCGTGACAACGGATACTTCTACGTGTACTACTCGGCGTCGGGGCCCCGTCGCTCTGTCATTTCGAGGTTCTCAGTCCGGACCGGGAACCCCGATAGGGCTGATGCCACCAGCGAGAGCGTCGTCATGGAGGTCGCCCAGCCGTACTCGAACCACAACGGGGGCCAGGTTATCTTCGGCCCCGACGGATACCTGTACATAGGCCTTGGCGACGGTGGAAGCGGTGGCGACCCCGAGGGCAACGGACAGCGGAGGTCTACACTCTTGGGTTCCATTCTGCGAATCGACGTAAGCACGGTTGACTCGGCCGGCTCATACTCCGTGCCGGATGACAACCCGTTCGTCGAGCTCCGGGGGAGCGTGCGTGAGGAGATATGGGCGTATGGGCTGCGCAACCCGTGGCGGTTCACCTTCGACCGCGAGACCGGCGAGATGTGGGCTGCCGACGTCGGCCAGAACAGGCTCGAGGAGATCGACATCATCAGGCCCGGTGGCAACTACGGTTGGAACGTGATGGAGGGAACCGAGTGCTTCCAGCCTCGCTCCGGTTGTCGCACTGAGGGCCTGGAACTACCGGTGGCCCAGTACGACCACTCGGAGGGGTGCTCCGTCACGGGAGGATACGTCTATCGTGGACCTAGCCTGCCGTCTCTCCTAGGCGCCTACGTATACGGCGACTTCTGCAGTGGCAAGATATGGGCCCTCAGGTACGATGGCGAACAGGTGACCGAGCACTTGGAGCTCGTAGACTCGGACCTGTCCATATCGTCCTTCGCCGAAGACGAGTCGGGAGAGCTGTTCGTCCTATCTCTCGACGGAGGCATATATCGACTCCACGAGCGGTAGGTGGAGAGCTAGCTCGGGATTGACAAAGGTCTTGGAGCCTACCTAGCATGATGTTCCGCATCAGCTTTTGCGCTAGCCGATCCGGCTGGAGTGCCCGCTAATGACGACAATGCCCGCAGCGATCGCGACCGCCCTGAAGCAGCTACGCTGCGACGAGGTACCCGTGCCGGACCCGGAGCCGGGCAAGGTGCTGGTCAGGACGCGCCTGGCGTCCATCTGCGGGAGCGACCTGCACATCGTGTACATGGGCTGGAACGTGCACGAGTTTCCGCTTGCGCATGGCTATCCGGGCCACGAAGCGGTGGCCGAGGTCATCGACGGCGGTGGTGCAGGCTTCTGCCCCGGTGATCTGGTGCTGACCGCGCCCAACATCTGGAGCTCCATGGCCTTCGCCGGCTACCAGCTCCTCGACCCCCAGTTTGTGCTCAAGCTGCCAAAGGATACGCCCGAGGCCCACCTTCTCATGGCGCAGCAGCTGGGCACCGTGGTGTTCGGGTGCAGGCGCCTACCGCCGCTTCTGGGCAAGACCGTCGCCATAATAGGGCAGGGGTCGGTCGGCCTGTTCCACGACTTCATGCTCCGGCGCCTGGGCGTGCACCGAATCATAGCGATTGAGCCGGTACCGGCCCGCCTTGAGGCGGCCAGGGCAATGGGCGTGGACGATGTCGTAGACGTGACGGGGCAGCGGGCAACCGAAGCCGTGCTGGACCTGACGGCCGGCGAAGGCGCGGACCTCGTCGTCGAGGCCGTGGGCAGCGTCGAGACCTTGAACCAGTCCCTTCAGCTGGCGCGTCCGCTGGGACGAGTGGCCGTGTTCGGCCTGCCGCCGACCATGGAGCGTGTGCCGTTCGATTGGGACACCTTTTTCCGCAAGCGGCTGGACATCCACGCTGTGTTCGGTGCGCAGGATGAACCGGGCCTGCCGGCCTTCCAGATGGCTGTCGACTACATCACCCGCGGCGAGATCGACATGACGCCGTTCGTCACCCACCGGCTACCCATCGAGCGGGTGCAGGAGGCCTTCGACCTCGCCCACAGCAAAGAGGACGGCGTCCTCAAGGTCTCGCTGACCTTTTAGGCCACGACGCCAACCAACAACGCGGCAAAAGGAGCCAGCCAATGGCAGAGCCCTACGATCTGACCGCGACGGAGGCCGCCGAGCAGATACGCCAGCGCAAGCTCTCGCCCGTGGCGCTCGTCGAGTCGCTGCTGGCCCGGACGGAGGCGCTGGAGCCGAGCCTACAGGTGTGGGTAACGCTCGATGCCGAGGGGGCGCTGGAATCGGCGCGCGAGGCGGAGAGGGAGCTTGATCGCAGCGGTCCTCGCGGCCCGCTCCACGGGGTGCCGGCGGGCCTAAAGGACATCTACCATACGAAAGGCATGAAGACGACCGCCTGCTCTGTCATCTACAAGGATTTCGTGCCCGACTACGACTCTACGGCGGTCGCGAAGCTGCGGGAGGCAGGCGCCATCATCATGGGCAAGACGGTGACGACGGAGTTCGCTCTGGGCGACCCATCGCCGACGCACAACCCCTGGGATGCGGCGCACACGCCGGGTGGATCGAGCAGCGGGTCCGCCGTCGGCGTCGCGGCGCGGATGGTGCCGCTGTCCCTGGGGACACAGACGGGCGGCTCGATGCTAAGGCCCGCCGCGTACAACGGAGTAGTCGGGTTGAAGCCCAGCTTTGGACGGATATCGAGGTACGGCGTGATCCCCGTTTCGTGGTCGCTGGATCACGTCGGGATATTCGCCCGCTCCGTAGAAGACACGGCACTGGCACTGGGAGTGCTCGCGGGCCATGACCCCAGCGATTTCTCCACCAGCCCGACGCCGGTGCCCGACTACCTGGCAGCCTTGGCAACGAGGAACTCCCCCCCTCGAATCGGATTCGTGCGCAAGTTCTTCATGGAGGTGTGCGATGCCGAGGTTCGGGACAACACCGATAGGGCCGCGGCGCGATTGGAGGAGGCCGGTGCAGTGGTCAAAGAGGTCAGTGTCCCAACCAACTTCGACACCCTGCTGGACGCCCACCGGGTTGTGATGACCGTCGAAGCAGCGGCGGTGCACGAAGCGGACTTCAGCGTCCGCCCCGATGACTTCTCTCCTTACGTGCGGGACGCGATAGAGGCCGGGCTGATCACCCCGGCGGTGACGTACGTGCAGGCCCAGCGCATCCGACGTCGATTCCAGCGCGACATGCTTGAAGCCGTCCAGGATTTCGACGTGCTCCTAACGCCCTCCACACCGGCGCCCGCGCCCAGGGACCTGAGTACGACGGGAGATCCGCGATTCCAATCTCCGTGGACGAACTGCGGTTTTCCGGCTATGACGATTCCTTCTGGGTTGAGTCGCTCGGGACTGCCGATGGGGATCCAGATGGCCGCGGCGCCTTTCGACGAGGAGGCTCTGCTCGCAGCCGCCCACTGGTCCGAGCAGGTGCTGGACGTATCCCTGGCGCCACCTGTTGCAGCGTAGCGCGTGGGTGTTCCTACTGCTTGGCCGCGACGTAATCTGACAGGTGCTTGCGGAGTATCAGCCGCCCCCTGTGAAGGCGGGACTTGAGCGACGACACAGTGACGTCCAGCGCCTCGGCGGCTTCGGTGTTCGAGAGCCCCTGCACGTCTCTGAGGACGATGGCAGCCCGCAGGTCGTGCGGCAGCCGGGCTATGCCTTCCTGGAGCCGTCCGCCGAGCTCCGAGTTCATCGCCAACTTCTCGGGTGAGTCGCCCAAGTCGGGGATATCCATGTCATCGAGTCCCGTCTGAGTCAGGGTGCGAGCTCGCTTCTCCTTCCGGAGCTTCATGAGCGCCGCGTTCACGGTGATTCGGTACAGCCACGTCGTGACCTGGGACTCGCCCCGGAAGCGGTCGAAGGCACGGTAAGCGGAGATGAACGCCTCCTGGGCGACGTCCTCGGCATCCTCCTGCTGGCCCATCATTTTGAAGGCGACGTTGTAGACGAAGTCGGCGTGCTTTTCGACTATCTCGTCGAAATCGGGGGTGGGCTGGCTTTCGCCTGCCTTATCTGCGGTTGTGTCCATAGGGCAGTGGCGGCAATCGTGGTTCCAACGGTTCAGGGTGTTTTGCAAACGTCGAACCGAATTGTATAGGATGGCATCTGAAAGTTGAAGGGTCTTGTTGACTGCAGAGGAGGCCTCGACTAAATTATGGGCATCTGTCCACAGGCGAATTCGTGCGGGGTATGTGAATGATTTCTTGGCTAGCCCGGATCCTAATGCCAGGGAAGATGGCGGAGTGCAGGGAGCTCCGAGAGATGTCCTCGGACTACCTGGATGGCGATCTGCAAGAGAACCTGGCGGCTCGGGTGGCCTCTCACCTAGATAAGTGTGGGCCATGTCGCTCGTTCGTGAACGCCCTCAGGACGACGATCGAGCTGCTGCGAGATATGCCGAAGAGTCAGGCGCCGGAGGGCTTCAGCCGGCGCGTCCGTGAGAGCGTGAAGGCCGAAAGCTCCGATAAGCCGTCTCCTTCTCCTTAAACGAGTAGCTCAAGGAGGCCCCCGATTCTAGCCGGATCGGGGGCCCTCTGCTGTCACCCGTAGCCCGTCGCGGCATTTCCCAACCGTCGAGGAGCGGCACATGAAGGTTGCCGTTTGCATAAAGCAGGTGCCGGTTGTCTCGATGTTGAGGTTCGACAACGAGTCCCGGCGACTCGTCAGGGAGGGCGTGCCGTCCGAGGTCAACCCGTTCGACGTCATCGCGCTGTCCGCCGTGGTCGGCCTGAAGCGCTCGATGCCGGTCGAGGCAGTAGCGATCACGATGGGTCCGCCCCATGCACGCGAGGCGCTGGTCCAGTGCCTCGCCACCGGCGTTGATCGAGCTATTCACCTGGTGGACCGGGCATTCGCCGGCTCCGATACGCTTGCAACCGCACGGGCCCTCGCCCTTGCCATACGCCGCGAAGAGTTCGACCTGGTCGTCTGTGGGCTCAACAGCGTGGACGCCGAGACCGGCCAGGTGGGCCCCGAGATCGCCGAGCTTCTCGGCCTGCCGCTGGTGACGGCGGTGCGCGGCCTGCAGGTCAGCGACTCGGGCACGGGTATCACGGCCGAGCGCCTGACCGACGATGGATACGAGGAGGTCTACTGTCCGCTGCCGGCTCTGATCACGGTCACCGAAGGTATCGCACCTGAGGTCTATCCGGACGGGGCGGCGATGGAGGCGGCCGGCGACGGGCCCATCGTCGAGGTCTCCGCTGCCGGCCTGTCGAGTGACGGTCGCATCTTTGGCGTCGACGGTTCCCCAACCTGGGTTGGCGAAATCTACTCGGTCGAGACCAACAGGGAAGGCATAGTCCTGCGGAACGAGCCTATCGAGGATGCGGTGGGTCGGCTGGTCGAATACCTGGAAGGGCGTGGCGTCTTCTCGGAAGGAGCGACTGGCGAGTCCACAGGCCATGTGCGAGGTCCGAGGCGGCGCGCAGGCCCGTCGGGACCGATATGGGTCGTGGCCGAGCTTCTGGCGGGCGAGGTGAGGGCAGTGACGCTCGAGCTCCTCGGACGCGCATCGGAGCTGTCGGAATCGCTTGGGACCTGCGTGGAGGCGGTCCTTCTGGGGCACGAGGTCGGGGAGCACGTCGCCCCGCTGACGGCCCACGGCGCGGATCGAGTCCATCTGGCGGAGGACCCGCGCCTGGCGCTATTCGACGTAGAGGTCCACGCCGCAGCGCTGGCTGGGGCCCTCAAGTCCAATCGACCCTACGCCGTCCTGTTCCCATCTACGGGCAACGGCCGCGACCTGGCGGCGCGCCTTGCCGCCCGGCTCGAGCTGGGGTTGACCGGCGACTGCGTGGGCCTCGAGATCGACGCCGAAGGCTGGCTGGTGCAGCTCAAGCCGGCCTTTGGAGGAAGTATCGTTGCGCCCATACTCTCCCACACGACGCCCCAGATGGCGACGGTGCGCCCAGGAATCCTGCAGGCCGCGGTGCCGGACTTCACCGTCGAGTCTGAGATCGTGGCGCTGACGTTCGACGCGCTCCCACAGCCCCGAGTGCGAGTGCTGGAGCGCGTAGTCGATGCGTCGGCCCGGGGCGCCGAGCTCGAACACGCTCGGGTCGTCGTAGCGATAGGGAAGGGTATCGGCGGCCCTCAGAACCTTGGGGTAGTGAGAGAGTTGGCCGACGTGCTGGGAGCGTCCGTCGGGGCAACCCGAGACGTCACGGAGCTGGGGTGGCTGCCACGGCAACAGCAGATCGGCCTGTCCGGTAAGTCGGTGGCGCCGGAGCTTTATGTTGCCATTGGAGTGAGGGGACCCTTTAATCACACGGTGGGCATCCGGAGGGCGGGGACGGTGGTCGCGGTCAATAACAGCGCCAGGGCGCCCATTTTCAAGGCCTCGGACTTCGGCATCGTGGGCGACTTCGCCGAGGTCGTCCCGGCCCTGTCCCGCGCACTGCGGGGACGTAGCGGCGGCCGCGGGCCCTAAGCCTGCTCGACAGGCAGGGGGTCGCCGGTCGCGCTTAGCACCCTGCGGAAGATCCTCCGCATGGCCTCGACATCCTCATCGCTCAGGTGGCCCCTGAAGTACCGCTCGACCTTTTCCCTGTAGCCGGGCACTACGCTGAGCAGCCTCTGGAAGCCCTCCTCGGTCAGGACTGCGCAGACGCTGCGTCGGTCGCCGGGTACGGGATCGCGACGCACAAGGCCGGCGGCCACCATTCTGTCGACTCGCCGGGTCAGGCCGCTTCGGGTCAGCATCACCGACGACGCGAGCTCTTGCATTCTGAGACGCATGCCTGGCGCCTCGGAAAGCTGCACCAGCACATCGAACCAGCTCAGAGGCAGGTCGTTTTGCTCTCGCATATCCTCGTCCAGGGCCGACATGATCCTGGAGTAGGTGGCAATGAACTCTCGCCACACGACCATTCTGTCCCAGCTAGGCGACTGGCTCATGGGCCGATTCTAGTGGAAGTATGTCAATATGACAACTATTGCAAGCACAACTATTGGCAGTAGTGGCGAGAGAGAGAGAGAGAGAGAGAGAGAGAGAGAGAGAGAGAGAGAGAGGTTGTGGGCGCAACTATGAGCAGCAAGTAGCTGGGCGTTCGTCACGGCAGAAGGAAAAGCGGAAGGCGGTGATGCGGCGGCTGAGGCTCGACCGATTAGCTCAAGCCCGCGGAACGGGTGCGAGGTTAGCTATTCTCTTCTTCGGCCACGTACTTCGAGGGGCACCTAACGATGACGTTCTGGCTGTCGAAGACTCCGTCTGGCCCGTAGCCGCCCTCGAGTATGATGTCGGAGTGCTCGTTGAAGAAGAGGTCCGGTAGCACGCCGTTGTGGGTCGCGTGGAGCGTCTCGCTACCATCGGTCAGCGTGAAACGAGCAACGGGGGAGCTGTCGTCCCGATGGAAGGATGAGGCGTCCAGCTTGCCGCTGACCCTCACAAGCTTGCCGTCGGGTGTCGGACCTATCTCGTTTAGCTCGCCGACCGTGTAATAGTAGACCGTCGCGCTGTCGAAGGCCATGAAGCCGAAGTAGCCCAGCCCCGCGATCAGCACCAGCAAGCCGATCAGGATCTTACCCCTGTTGACCAGGAGAGTTCCACCCTCCTGGATGACGGGCTGGGGGACCGAGGGCTGACCTGGCTGATCCATCGCCTGCGACATTGCTGGGTTCCGCTCCTAACTCGGCGAGGAGCCGACCTCGCGCTCCTCATTCTCGCCGAGAATCCGCTTCAAGGCCTCGATCTCGCGCTGCATCTCCCGCTGGCGCCGCGACATGATAAAGGCGTAGGCGAAGAATCCCGCCCAGGTGACTATGAACACTGCGAAAAGGTAGGGGAGGTTAGCCTCGGGCTCTCGAGCCTGCGGGTCCTGCTGTGGTGGCGCCGCGACAACCTCAGCGGGCCAGTCCTCTTGTCGCTCCTCGAAGGCGTCGGCCGACCCCACCGCCAGAGCGGCCGCCACCAGGACGGCGACCAGTGCCACGGCGGCAAAGCCCCGGCGTGTCGCCGGGCTACCCTGCGCTCTGGAAAACTTCATCGAGAGCGACTTCCGTCCTCTTTAGGTTATACCTCTCGATTAGCATGTACACGTAAACGACCGTGAAGGCGATGAGCGAGACCCAGAGGGTGGTCGCCATCTTGCTGTCAAGACCTCCCGACTCGGCCAGGGGTCCTATGTTGAGGTCGGGGTGGACGGTCCGCCACCAGACCGTGGCCATGTAGATTATCGGCGCGTCGATGAGTCCGATCAGTGCGACGATCGCGCCGTACCTGGCTCCCTGAGATCCTTTGGGGGCATAGGCCCTGACCATCAGGTATCCGACGTAGATGAACCACAGGATCAGCGTGGTCGTCAGGCGTGCGTCCCAGGTCCACCAGATCCCCCACGTCGGCTTGTTCCAGATGACCCCTGTGATAAGCAGCGCCGATAGGAAGAGCACGCCGAGTTCGGCCGTCGTGCTTGCGAAGCTGTCCCACTTCTCCCGCTTCGTTATCAGGTACATGACGCTGCCGATGGCGACGAGAACGATGGAGACCATGCCAAGCCAGGCAAGAGGGATGTGGAAGTAGAATATCCGTTGTGAAACACCGAGGTTTTGCTCGGTGGGGACCCAGAAGTAGATGAGGTACAGGGTTACTGCCATGAGGGCGGCGCTTGCCACGAGCAGGCCGTCCCTTACCAGCCAGGCCCTGTTGCGGCCGCGTGTCGTTACCTCGGGTAGGGCCGTTGCCTCAACCATGTGTGCAATGTATCACGAGTCGGTTGGCGATGACTAGCGGGAACCTTGTGCGCGGCGCCTACGTCGTCACCGCCCCTTTCGACGCCGACGAGACGAGCTTTGCATACTTCGCCATGACGCCCCTCTCATAGTTGGGAGGGGGTGCCTGCCACTGTTTGCGACGTCGCTCCATCTCCTCGTCCGAGATCCTCAGGCTGAGCTCTCGGGTCTCGGCGTTCATGACGATCGTATCTCCGTCTCTCACCAGGGCGATTGGCCCGCCCACCGCGGCCTCGGGTGCGACGTGCCCTATCATCGGGCCGTGGGTCGCGCCGGAGAAGCGGCCGTCGGTGAGAAGCATCACGCTATCGCCCAGGCCCAGGCCGACGATGGCTCCGGTGACCGCCAGCATCTCCTGCATTCCCGGACCTCCCTTAGGTCCCTCGTATCGAACCACCACGACGTCGCCGTCCTTGATTTGGCCCCCGGTCACGGCCTGGAAGGCGGCCCTCTCGCCGTCGAACACGCGGGCCGGCCCTTCGTGGCTCAGGTGCTTGGTGCCGGCTACCTTGATGACTGCGCCCTCGGGGGCCAGGTTACCCTTGAGGATTATCAGGCCTCCCGTGGGGCTACGAGGAGACGCGGCCGGGTAGATCACGCGGCCGTCCGGCTCCCGGTGAAAGGCGTCGAGATTCTCCGCCACGGTCCGGCCGGTGACCGTCATGGCGTCGCCGTGTAAAAGCCCGGCGGCGAGTAGCTCCCTCATCACCACGGGAACGCCGCCAGCCTTGTCCACGTCTGACATCACGTAGCGTCCGCCAGGCCGAAGGTCGGTGATGTAGGGCGTGCGACGACTCAGCCGGTCGAAGTCATCAATGTCTAGGGGAACGTTTGCTTCGTACGCGATGGCGAGCATGTGCAGGACCGCGTTTGTTGATCCGCCCATGGCCAGCACGACCGTGATCGCGTTCTCCAGGGCTTCCCTGGTCAGGATGTCCCGCGCCTTGATGTCCTTTTCTAGCAGGTTATGGAGGACCGTGCCCGCGCCGAGGGCGATCTCTTCGTTCCGCGGGTCCACGGCGGGGACCGACGCAGCACCGGGAACGGACATGCCCATCGCCTCGATGGCCGAGGCCATGGTGTTGGCCGTGAACATGCCTGCGCAGGCCCCCTCGCCGGGGCAGGCGATACGCTCCATTTCGATCAGCTCGTCGTAGGACAGCTTGCCCTGGGAGTAGGCGCCAACGGCCTCGAACATGTCCTGGATGTTGATGTCCTTGCCCTTGTAGTTGCCGGGAAGGATGGCGCCGCCATATACGAACAGCGAGGGTATGTTGAGCCTCGCCATCGCCATGATCGCGCCGGGCATGTTCTTGTCGCACGCGGCGACCACGATCAGGCCGTCCATGCTCTCGCCGAAGGTCACCGTCTCGATGGAGTCGGCGATCACCTCGCGGCTGACCAGCGAGGCTTTCATCCCTTCGGTGCCCATCGAGATCCCGTCGCTGATCGTGATAGTACCGAACAGGAATGGGACCGAGTCCGCTTTCCAGGTGCCTTCCTTGACCTTCTGGGCCAGCCTGTCGAGGTGCACGTTGCACGGCGTTACGTCGCTCGCAAGGTTAGCAACGGCGACGAACGGCTTGTCCATGTCCTCGTCCTTCAGGCCGACGGCCCGAAGCATCGCGCGGGCGGCGGCTCTGTCCGCGCCGTCGCTCACCACGTGGCTTTTGCGTTTGAGGCTGGATGAGGTCTGGGTGGACATGAATGCTCTCCCCTGTGTTGCGTCGCTGATATTACCGCCGCCGGCTTGAGATCGATGCCGCTCCGGCAGGAGGCCAGCCACATTATACAAAGGGATGCGGTTCGGGGGAATGAGACCGAGGGCTGTGCGGCTCAGCGCCCGAGCCGCACAGCCCTCGCTGCTGGCTTGTCATCACCCCGTACTTAAAGTCCGGGGTGTGTCGTACGCGTCAGGCCCCGAGCTTTCGGGGCTCGCGGCAGTGCTATTTGGGCTTGTGCTTTTCGATCAGCCCGACCACGACTGGATCGATGTCGTTGAGGGGGCGCCCGGAGTCGGAGTAGGCTATTCCGAGGTGGGCGTCCCGCAGCAGGTCCTCGTACTCGGGCTTGCTTAGCCACTCCTGCTTCAGGTCGGCGTAGAGCGCGTCCAGGTGAGTCTTCTCGAACATCGGGCATGCCTCTTCGTGAGCACAATCGAGAGCGGGGCCAGCGACTGGCTGGCCCCGCGGCTGGTTTCGATGAGTGCGCTAGCTGCTCGTAGGAGCCGACGCTACTCGCTTCCTACGGTAAACTGGCCCTCGTCCATTACCTTCTTCACAGCTGTGGCGAAGCCGGCGAGCTCCTTTTCGGGCGGCACGCCCTCCTTCTCCAATCTCGCCTTGAACTGCTCGAAGAGGTAGTCCTCCCTCGTGCCGTGGGGGAACTGGAAGAACTCGTGGTCGAATTGGGGAAGCTCGCCTGGGCCAAAGTATCCCTTGTCTCGGATTTCGTAGCCTTCCAGATTGTCGGTGCCCTTGCCCAGCACCTCGCCCGTCTCGACGTAGTGCTCCATCACCGGCTTCATGCCGTAGCGCTGTACGGGGCAGACCTTCATGCAGACGGCGCAACCCTCGTAGCGGGCCATCACCGGGCGGCAGCGGTCGTAGATCAGCTTATTCTTCTCGACCCCGCGATACCAGACCTTGTCCTTCACCAGAGCCCGCCCAGGGCAGCGGTTCACGCACACCTGGCAGGTCTGGCAGAACTTGTGGATGCCGTAGTCCACCGGCTCGTCGTAGGTGACCGGGGCATCGGTGGTGACGATGGCGAGCCGCGCTCTTGACCCGAAGTGGGGCGAAAGAAGCTGGCCATTGGCGCCGAGCTGGCCCAACCCGGCACTTACGAACATGGGGATGTAGGCCGCGCTGTTGTCGTTGGGGCTGTGGACCTGCGCGTGGTAACCGAGAGAGCGGATGTAGTCCGCAAGCTGCAGGAGCAGGTCCCCCTGCACCTCGTAGGTGCCGAAGTGCGCGAACTCGGCCTCCAGGCTGGGGATCTGCTGCGTCTGCGCGTAGTCCTGCTCCAGTGCGACACAGATCGCGTGCTCGTACTTCGCCCACTGCTTTTTGCTGGAGTATGCGTAGCGTCGATCGTACCTCGTGAACCCGACCTCCCCAAACTCCATCTCTTGTGCCTTGGCCCGTATCAGCTCGGTCAAGTCCTTCCCGGGCTCCGGCGTCCCAGTGGCCTCCAGATCACCCGAGGTGGCCGCCGCCTTGATCAGCGGCTCGGTGACCTCGTCGTGCTTCTTGCGAAACTCGTACACATCGTCTGTGAACACGGTCCAGACCCACTCTCGGTCTGCCGACTTCTCGATGTTCTGAGTCTCGATGGGATACTCCCTGCTGTAGAAGGAGACATCGCCCTCCATCGTTGGTATGCCCGGAACCGTGGCCAACTCGTCGGCAACGGGGATATCCACATCCGGGTGGCCAGCCTTCCTGCCGGGGCGCTTCACTACGTGGTGCACTGATTTGGGCATTTCCTCGTTCCTCCTGCGTTGCTACAGCTTCCAGTAAGGAGGCGTACCTACCCCAAGGTAGGCAGCGCCCCAAATGTAACCTTATCGGAGTATGTAGTCAAGTGATGTTGATAAATAGTTTGTATCGATGTCGTCGATGAGGGGTTGTTCAAAGGCTATGGGGCTAATGGTCCCTGGGCGACCGCTCGCTCAGCCCGTCTTCTCGGGCGCGGCGGTTGTCTGTCCCGCCCGTCTGGCGTCTCTCCGCAACAGCATGGTAATAACCACGCCTACCGCGGAGATAACGACTGCTATGACGAACGCAATGAAATAGCGCCCCGTGGTGTCGAAGACGTAGCCGGCCAGCGTGGGCCCGACGAGCGCCCCAACGCCGGCGCCCAGGAGGATCGCGGAGTATATGCCCCCCAAGTTGCGCTTGCCGAAGATCCGCGCCGCCAGGATGGGGGTTTGTGGGAACCATCCGCCGTTGCCTACGCCGAAGGCCACCACGAACACATAGAACATCCAAAGGCTCCAGCTGCCCGTTAGCCAGATGAGCGAGAGTGTCATGATCACCATTGACCATAAAAACACCCGCTGAGGACCGAACCGGTCGCCGAGGCCACCCCCTCCCAACGTGGCGACCATGTTCACCAAACCGTTGACCGTAAGAAGCGTGACTGCTACATGGGACGCGATTCCGGCGTCCTCAGCCCGCGGCACGATGTGCACGAGTATCATGTCGAGGACGATGCTTGCGGCCGTCATCATTCCAAAGAGCAGCCAAAACGGTCTCGTTCGCAGCGCGGCTGCAAACGATACGGATGATTCCCCACCTCGTTGATCGTCACTGCTGCGAGGGGTCGATGGGTCTTCTCGGCGTGACTCCTGTACCTTCCGTCCGCCGGCTGCCGGCGGCTCTCTGAGGAGGAGGAATCCCACGATGAACACCCCCCAGATGACGACGGCGATGACCTGGAAGCTAAACCGCCAACCGTTGTAGGCGATGAGACGCTCGGCGAGTATCGGCATCACGGCCGACGCGGCTCCAAACCCGGCGTAGATGATGCCGATTGCTATTCCCGGCCGTTGCTCGAACCACCGAGTCGTGATTGCAGTCAAGGGACCGGCAGTACCCCCGAGGCCTACCCCTCCGATGAAGCCGAAGAACAGGTACATCTGCCAAAGGGTTTGCGCGTAGCCGGTGAGAAATAGGCCAGCCCCCATCAGCACTCCGGTGATGGCAATGACGCCGCGCACGCTCCACCGGTCCGACAGCCAGCCCCAGAAGATGCCGACCGTGAAATTGACCATCACGCTTATGGAGTAGGCGCCGGACACTGCGGCGCGCGACCAGCCCATCTCTTCGGTCAACGGTTTGACGAACGTCCCGAATCCGCCGATGGCAGTACCCCAGGCGATACCGAGGACCAGGCAAGCCGTTCCTGCCACTACCCACCTGTATGTCACAGCGGCAAGGCTCTTGATCTCGGGCCGGCGTGGTCGACTCGCATATTGAAAAACGGATTTGACATCATGCCCTTAGGCCGTGTCTTCTATCGGTTGCCAAGCCATGATTCTCTGCGGCGGGGTCACTTCAGGTCAAGAGGCGCGAGCTGATGCGCGATATCGATATGGCGAATGGTAGGCTGCCGTGGCGACTCCGCTCGGCCGGCACCCGGGTCGTTGGCCATGCTGACTCTATTCATTTCGTGAATATGATACGTCAACCTGTATTCTAAGGCGCCACAGCGAATCACCCCCGACAATGCGCGTCGGGCCTGTGAAACTGCCAGTATCGAGAGCAGTTCCCGACTCAAGGTTTTGTCGGCGCGGCAGGCCGTGCAGGAATCGGTGCCGAAACGGTCGGGGTCTCGTCCGGTCAGCTAGGAGTCGGCCGGGACGCGCTCTGTCTTCGCACGGGCGGTACTCGGGGTCCGACCCCGTCCCCCCAGGCCCATCTGTCTCAGCGTGAATACGAGCCCGCCGATTCCGATGACGCTCACGTAGGTTATGGAGCGGTCCACCAGAGCCACCGACACTGCGTCGTCTCGGGCGAGGCCGATCAGCAGCAAGGCGGTGACGCCGGGCTCCACTGCACCGACTCCGCCGGGCGTGGGCACGGTGCTTAGAATGGCGTGACCCAGTGCCACTATGACCACCAGCGCCAGGTTTATGTCGAAGCCCAACGCGGCAACGACGAAGTAGAGTCGCGCGATCTCCAGGATCCAACCCGCCAGACTCAGCAGCAACAGGGTCGGCAGACGCTTGAAGCTGCCGATGGTTCCCTCGTGGAAGCGCTCGTACGCGTTCTGGATCCGGCCCGGCAAGAAGCGTGCCAATCTCGGCCCGCAGGCCTTCATCACCAGCGTAATGCCCGCGAGAGCGAAGGCCATGGCCGAGGCAGCGATGAGGATATAACGGGACACGGCGTGGTCCGTCGTCGCGGACAGGACCAGCACTCCCACGATGAGCAGTGCGAATATCGTCACCATGTCGACGACGCGCTCCGCCAACACCGTGCCGAGGCTCCAGGAGAAGCCGCCTTTCGAGTCGTGCGAGAAGGCGTACGCGCGGTAGGCGTCGCCCATGCGGAGCCAGGTGACGGCGTTCACGAACCAGCCGATAACTATGAGCTGCGAGCACTCGATGGCGGACGGCAGCCGCGCTCCGGGTGAGGAACGAACGCCGGCGTTACCCGCCAAGACGCGCCAGCGCAGCCCTCGGAAGAGAAAGCTGACGTAGTAGAGCAGGAAGCCAACGACGTACAACCACGGGTTCATCGCACGCACGTTGTCCCAGGTGGCGGCCCAGTCCAGGTCGAAACGGGTCGCCAGGAAGAAGATGAAGGCCACCGCTATCCCGAAGAATACGAGCGTCGGCAGCGAGAACACGCGCCTCTTCAGCGAGACGGTGCGGTCGTTGTTCTTGGAGTCGTCCATTGGCTCAGCGGGGACCCAGAGGCTAGAGGGGCCGACTGGTGGGCACCCCGGGCCTCCGCGGGTACTTTGCGGGCGTCGGCCCGATCTTCTCCAGAATCACAAGTCCCCTGTCCTCGTCTCGGTCCGGCCAGGGGAGACGCTTTGTCTCTGCCACGTGACCTCCGAGCAGGTGGATCGCTTTCCGCGACCTCCGCACCTCTTCTTCATCTCCCAGGGTCCTCTGGGCAACGACGCGTCCCCCTAGCCTGCAGAAGGGCAGAGTCAGCTCGGCGAGGGTGGCCAGCCCGGCGACGGCCCTCGCCGCCACGAAGTCGAAGCTCTCGCGTAGCTCCGGCTCATGGGCGAGGTCCTCGCTCCTGCCGGTGCGAATGTCCACTCCGTCGAGCCGTAGCCGTTCTACGACGTGGGTCAGGAAAGCTGTCTTCTTGGCGGTGGAATCGATCAGCGTCACGAACAGGCCTGGAAAGGCTATCTTGAGGGGCAATCCCGGGAATCCCGCACCCGTCCCGACGTCCACCAGACGGCCTGAGGTCAGCATGGCTCCGGGGACACCCTGGCTCACCGTCAGCGAGTCCAGGAAATGCCGCGTTTGCACCTCCTCCCACGCGGTCACCGACGTGAGGTTGACGCGGGCCTTCCACTCAGTCAGCAACTCGTGGTAAAGACGGAACCGCTCTAGCTGATGGGGCTCCAGGCGGATGCCGAGGGTGTGGGCGCCGGTCTCCAACTGGTTCGTTGTGGGGTCCTGGTGCCTCTCCCTCGCAGCCCCCGTCCCGTCGGTCGTTTGGCTAGCCTTCACCGCATCTCCCGCTTCGGAGACGCGCTGGCCGGGCACCGTCCCGGTCACTATCTAGTGCCTCCAGAGCCGAAGCGCATCTCAGTGCAACAGTCAATGGACTGCTCCTGACGACCGTCAGCGATTATACCATCGGCCGCGGGGCGGAGGAAGGTCGGTGAGGTCATAGATTTCCGAGGTTGACATGGTATAGATCGTCGAATAAACTCTGCCCGTAATCGCATAACGGCCCTGGGGGAGCTTGGTTTTGCCAGGCTGAGAGGCTCCGACATGCACCGGAGCGACCCCGAGAACCTGATCTGGGTAATGCCAGCGAAGGGATGTGGACCTTTCGTAACTTCGGATGAGCCGCCCAGATGAGGCGGCTCTTTTCGTTGCGCCGGGCCCACCTGTCTGGCGTCGGACGTGTCGAGTAGCTGGCTGAGCGAGCGGGTCCGCCCGATCCATCGAGCGGGTCCGCCCGATCCAAGGGCAGGCGGCTGGTTACGGTTATGCATAGGAGGAGTTGGCTATGTCTCTAGCCAAACAGCTTCGCACGAAGTATGACGACCTCTGGGAGCGAATGGTCGGCCATCCCTTCGTGGTTGAGATGGGCGCCGGCACTCTGCCGCTGGAGAAATTCCGCGCCTACTTCATCCAGGATTACCTCTTCGGGCGCAGTATGATCCCTATGGTCGCCCACGGCATCGCCAAGGCGCCCGACGTCGCGTCGGCCTACCGGCTGAATCAGTTGCTGACGTTGCTGCTCGACCCCGAGAACGACCTTTTCGTCCGGAGCTTCCGAGCACTCGGCGTGCCTCCCCGGGGGTACACCTCAGCCACTCCTTCGCCTGTTACCCAGGCCTTCGGCGATTTCATGGCGCGGGTCGGAATGGAGGGCGATTACTGGGATGTCGTCACGGTACTGGCGGTCACGGAGGGCACCTACCTCGACTGGGGAAGGAGGCTCATCGAGGCCGGCGAGCGGCCGGAAAACCCTGTATACCAGGAGTGGATAGACATCCACGGGCCGGATGTGCTGGACGAGATGGTATGCTGGACGAGCCTTCAGATGGACCTGATAGCGGCGGAGCGGATGCCCCGCGCTGACAGGATTTTCCAGACCACCCTTCGCTACGAGTACCTCTTCTGGGAGGAGGCATACAGCGGACAGGGCTGGCCCGATGAGTAGCAATGGAAGACCAACCCACCAAAGGCGATCGACGCGCGCAGAAACAGCGGCAACGGCGCAAGATGCGCGTCGTCGGCCGCAGCGTGAGGACGCTTCAGGAGATCATCCGGCGGCGGGCGGAGAAGCTTCTCAAGAAAGAGAGCTAGGGTTGGGCGCTCGAGCCGAGGACATGCAAGCTTGACCGGCGTTCCGACGGTTATGACCATCGCGGGATCCGACTCCGGCGCCGGCGCAGGTATTCAGGCGGACCTGAAGACCTTCGCCGCCCTGGGAGTATACGGCACGTCGGTCCTGACGGCTGTCACCTCGCAGAATACCCGCGATGTCACCGACGTGCTGGAGCTGCCGATCACGCTGATCGAGTCTCAGATCGACGCGATCATGGATGACATCGGCGCAGACGCCGTCAAGACCGGTATGCTGTCCAGCTCTGAGGTGATAAGCACGGTCGTCGAGAAGGTTCGAGAGCACCGGCTTCGCAAACTCGTCGTGGACCCTGTCATGGTCGCCAAGGCCGGCGACCGGCTCCTCCGGGAGGATGCGACTGAGGCCTTGCGCACCCTGCTGCTCCCACTGGCCCTGGTGGTGACGCCGAACGGCCCCGAAGCGGAGGCCCTGACGGGACTTACGGTCGAAACACTCGAGGACGCTAGGGACGCGGCGCGCGCGCTGGTGGACATGGGCGCCGCCGCGGCCATCGTCAAAGGGGGGCACCTGAAGGGACCGGCCGTCGACACGCTCTACGACGGCCGGGACTTCGTGGAGCTGGCGACGCCGCGAGTCGACACGACCAACGACCACGGAACGGGCTGTACCTTTGCCTCGGCGATCGCGGCCGGGCTTGCCAAGGGTCTGAGCCTGCCGAATGCCGCTACTCAAGCCAAAGAGTACGTCACCGCCGCACTGCGACACGCTTTCTCCATCGGTAGTGGTCATGGCCCGCTGAACCACTTCTACGAGCTGTGGGGGACTCGTGGCTGGCCTGACACGGGTCGCTCGGAAACGTCTTGAGCGGGAAAGGGGAAAGCGAGGAAGCTCGTGGCTCGACCCTCGCTTTGTGGACCACGGCGCGACAGCGACGCAGGCGGCGGGGTTACGGGTCCTCTACGCGAACTACCACTGCACCCCGCAGCACCGCCTCTATTCCAGACCGCTCCAATCGAAGAAGCTCGTCGCCGGCGGATGCGAGCGCTGTCCTATCGTCGGTCACTGCCGCCCGCGTGAGCTCAATCCGAAACGCTCCCTCTTCCGCTCGAGGCTCGCCGAACCTGCCGTCCACGACCCTGAACTTGAATCTCCCCAAGACCCCTGGCGGCGTTTCGTCCGGCAGCTCGTAACCGTGAACCGTGTATTTGAGACTTCCCTGGTATACGGCCTCCTGTGAACCAGTGAGCTCGTACAACCCAAACGGCGTAGAGAACATGAGGTCTTCCCGTAAGGTTTCGACTGCAGCCAGTGCTGACGCGTCCCAACTGAGCTCGACCAGCCCCAGCGTCACGACTTCACCGTTGGTATCTGCATTGACGACGACTGTAAACTCATCTCCCGGCTCAAGGGTGGTCTCACTTACGATAGGTCCGGTACCCGGCCACCCTCGCAGTATCCCCAGGCTAATGCCCACTTGCCCAGGAGATAAGGGCACAGCGGTTGGGCTTGGGCTTGGCTCGCGCGGTGCGGGCGGTTGGTCTGCGCCACTGCAGCCGGCGACAGCGGCCAGCGCGATCGCCAGCACCAAGACCGTAGCCACCTGGCTGCGCAAGATAGCAATCCACATGTTCGCGTCCTCTTCGTCTTTTCTCCGCACGCTCAAGCCTCAAGCTTGCGGGCAATGCTGTAATGATCGTGCCCGTTACCCTGGCCAGACAAGTAGACTAGATTCCTTGAAGACTCACGGATGGGGAGGGCCTGGAGGAAAGTCCAGTCCGCAGCGCCGCTATTTCAGCTCAATGAGAATGGCGTGAAGCTCACTGTCTCCGGTGTTTTCCGCGCTGTGGCTGTGTCCGTCCATGAACATCGCTTCACCCGGCTTCGAGTCAATGTCCATGCTATGGCCGCCTGGGAACTCGAATCTCGCTTTTCCGCCCGCCACTGTGTAGGCGACGACATCGGGGTGGGAGTGCATCTCAGTTTTCTCGATGACTCCTTTCGCCCAAAAAAATGAGGCGCAGAAGCTAATCCCCGGTTTCTTCAACTGGTAGAAGCGCTGCCACCAGAGGATGGGCGGCGTCTCCTTCGTTCTGAGTCGGCTAAGTACCATTAGACAATAGAGGGGAGCTCCCACGTGGGTATCGTCACCGCAACCAGTACCGCCTGGAACAGTCGGTGAACTGTACCATGTGGCGGCTACCAAAGCCTAGATGCGCGGGGCCTCTGGTGGTAGGCCTCAACGTGCTGATTAAGCGGGAAACACCCGCATCGAGCTGCCTGGACCCAAACAACGCACCATCCTCGACGAGAGCGATAACAGTATCACTGACGAATGCCGTCAACCATCCAAATCAAGCTCACAAAACCATCTCTCGACGTCGTGAGTTAGCGTACGCCGGGCAACTGAGAGAAGGGGCGTTCAAGGAGATAGACGGCGTGACTGGAGCGGCGATGGCCAAGTACGGCATGGAGATGGCTGGTCCGCCGCCGGGTTAGGTTGTCAGTCTCCACTGGTTAACCGCGAAAGCATCAAGCCACCGGGCCGCTACGGTGTGCCGAGACGTGGGTGCCTCGCGAGCCTGCCGGGGTATAATGGGCGGGTTTGTGATTTCGCGGGGAGGGTCTGAGACCGCTTGGAAGCACCAACAGTCTCGCCGGAGCTCAAGAAGGGCCGTAACCGGCTTGCCGTCACGGTCGTAGTGGGCCACGCCGTCAAGCACATCTACAACTCGGGACTGCAGACCATCCTGCTGCCCGAGATCAAGATAGGCTTGGACCTCAGCGCGACCGAGCTGGGATCGCTTGCCTTCTCCCGCAGGGCCGCCGGCTGGGTGACGACGATAGGCGCCGGCTACGTGGGGGACCGCTTTGCCAACAGGGCCGGCCTGATGCTGGGGGTCGCCTTCGCATTGATGGGCGCCTCCTATTTTTTTGCGGGAAGCGCGCCGAACTACTGGATAATGCTCATCGCCATGCTGGTCGTCGGCATCGGGCCTTCGATGTACCACCCGCCGGCCATCGGCTCGCTGTCTCGGCGCTTCCCCGACAAGCGCGGTTTCGCCATATCCCTTCATGGCACCGGTGGCAGCGTAGGCGAGGTACTGGGCCCCCTGGTGGTGGCCGGCGCGCTGTCCGTGCTGGTCTGGCAGGACGTCCTTCGGCTCAGCATGTTCCCTGCGCTGATAGGGGCCGTCCTCATCTGGGGCATGATGCGCCGCATCCCCGGAGACGTGCCCGGGTCGTCATCGTCGCGAGCCTACCTTGCCTCTGTGGGGAAGCTGCTAAGGAAGCGAGCTTTGCTCGTCCTCATCGTGGTTACCGCCCTGAGGAGCATGGGCCAGAGCGCCACGGTGATCTTCCTTCCGGTCTATCTTAGAGAAGACCTCGGGTTCTCCATCGCTCGGGTGGCCATCTACCTGTCTATGGCCCAGGTCATGGGCATCGTGGTGCAGCCTGGTCTCGGCTTCCTCTCGGACCGCTACGGGCGCAAAGCCGTTCTGATCCCGACCATGCTGGCGCTGGGCCTACTCATCATCTCGCTGAGGTTCGCGGCTCCGGGGGCGCAGCTGGTGCTCGCGGTGCTTGGTGTGGGCGCTTTCCTCTACTCTTTGCATGTGATATTCATCGCCGCGGCTATGGACGTCGCAGAGGGAGAGGTACAGTCGACCGTGGTGGCTGTAATCTATAGCGCCAATTTCCTGGGAACGGTATCGCCGCTGCTGGCAGGCATCATCGCCGACGCCCACGGAGTGCCCAACGCGTTCCTCTACGCCGGCGGTATGGTTTTGGTGGGCACGCTGGTGCTGGCACTGATGAGGCTTCCTAAGACGGCCAACCAGGCGTCCGCGCTAGGCGCGGGTGAATAGGGGCTACGCCTCGATCAGCACTACGGCGTCCTGCACCGACGTTGTCACGCGCGGTCCCGATTCCGACACGTAAACGTCGATCTCCGAGCGCACGCCGAACTCGGGCAGATAGATCCCCGGCTCCATGGTGACGGCGACGCCAGGGATCACCTGGCGGGTGTCTTGAGTCTCCCAGCCGTCGAGGTTGACGGCGTTGCCGTGCACCTCCCTGCCCAGGCTATGCCCCAGGCGGTGGCTGAAGTAGTCGCCGTATCCGGCCTCGACGATGTAGTCCCGGGCAACCTTGTCCAGCTGCCAACCCTGGAGCAGTCTGCCCTCCGCGAAGGCTAGGGTCAGCTCGCGTAGTGCGGCGTCCCGCGCGCCGATCACCGCGTCGAACACCCTCTGGTGGCGGTCGGGGACGGCGTCACCCACGTAGGCGGTCCACGTAATGTCGGCGAACATCGTGTCGTCGCCCTCGAGGCGGCCCCACAGGTCGATCAGCAGCCAGTCCCCCATGCGTATCACCCTGGAGGTTTCGGGTGTCGGCTCGAAGTGGGGGTCGGAGGCGTGCTCGTTGATCGCGACTATTGGACCATCGGTTACCTGCAGCCCTTCCTCGCGAAAGCGCTGCCGTATGAGCTCGGCTACGTCGTGCTCCGTGGGGCCCGAAGCCAGCGTCTGGCCGACATGGCGAAACGCCTGCTGCACGATGAGGCCGAGCTTCTCCGCGGCAGCCTCATGGGACCGCAGATGGTCGTCGCTCCAGCGCTGCGTCGCGTGCTGGACCAGGTCCCCGGATGTCACGACCTCAACACCCAGACTGCGTAAGAGCTCGATTGTCCCCGCGTCCACCCGGGAGATGCGGGGCAGCCCGCCGCCGGGAGAGTACTCCATTGCGACCGTGCCGGCTCCCGTCAGTAGCTTCGAAAGCCCGTCCACCATCTCCTGGCGGCTGACGAACACGTTAGTCAGCAGTCCCAGGTGCGCAAACCTCCCGCGGTCTACGTAGCTGACGAGGAGCTGCGGGCTACCGGCCGCGGGGATCCACAGCCAACATGGCCGCGTCACGTGGGGGATCGGGCCGACGGTGTCCCAGAAGATGGGGTTCAAGCCGCGGTAGTCGTAGAGCAGCCACCCGGCGAGCTCGTGACTGCGTAGGTAGGCTTGGGCCTGACCTACGACGGCGTCAATGGGACCGGCCAAGGACTGCCTATCCCGTCGGGTCGCCGGACCCTCGCTCCGCCAGGCGGGCGTCGATCATCAGCAGACCGGCGCCGTCGTCGCCCACCAGCTTGAGGTGCTCGAGGATTTCATTGGCGGCCTTTTCCTCTTCTACCTGCTCGCTGATGAACCACTGGAGAAGGACCTGGGCAGGGTAATCGCTCTCCTCCACCGACTGCTCATAGAGGCGATGGATCATGGACGTTACCTTCCGTTCATGGTCCAGCGTTCGCTGCGTCGCGTCCAGGACTGACGTGAAGTCGGACGGCGGCTGCTGGATCGCTTCAAGGACGACCCGTCCGCCCCGGTCGTTAACGAAATCGAATATCTTGAACGCGTGGGATGTTTCCTCGTTGTGCTGAGCGCGGAACCAGTGGGCAAACCCAGGCATGTCTATCGAATCACAGTAGGCCGACATAGACAGGTACAGGTAGGCGGAGCTGAGCTCGGCGTTTATGTGCTTGTTGAGCGCGTCCTGTAGCGTGCTGCTTAGTTCCATAGTCTCTCTCCCGGGTCGGCGCCTGTCCAGCGCTGGCCATCCATCATACCGGCCTCTCGCGATTGCTACAAGTTTCCCTTGCCGGATCGCTCCGCGCTCCCGGGTGTCGAGTGGTAATTGCGAGCCATGTGGCCCTCTGCTACCATTCTCCGACGAGGCGATGCTCAAATGCCCCGACTGGCTCCCGTTCTCAAGGAGGAGCGTCATGGCTAAGCCCGCGGTGACCCTGCAACCGGTCAGCAAAGCAGACGTGGCCCGCATCAAGCAGTGGCTGGCCGACGAGGATGTGTCGGACAGCTGGTTCGGGCGGTATTCGTATGGAGACCCGGCACACCTGGGGTATCATCCAGTAGAGATGGAGACGGCGTCTGAAGATCGCTGGAAACACGTTTTCGAGGACCCCGAGCACCGCATCCTGTCCATCTATACCGACGAAGGAGAGCATATCGGCGAGGTCCACGTCGCGATAGAGGAGTCCCTCGCCGACGGGCAAATCTCCATCCTTATAGGGCGCAAAGACATGTGGCACAGGGGCTACGGCACGGTCGGGATGAGGACCGCCGTGGAGCACGCGTTCAACGAGTGCAAGCTCTATCGTGTCTGGGTTGACATACCGGAGTACAACACGGCCGCGCTCAACCTCTGCACCGGCCTCGGTTTCGTTCACGAGGGCACTCTTCGAAAGAGCCGCCCCCACGAAGGATCGCGGTTCGACTCTGTGGTAATGGGAATGCTGGCCACCGAGTTCGCACAACGCGTCCAGGACGACGAGCCTGGGTCGTAGCGCGTCCAGCCTTCGAACGCCCCGATTTTCGACACCTGCCTAGCGTGTCCGGGAGGCCTTTCATGCTTTATGAGTCGGAATCTGGCGACCTGACCCTGGTGGCCAGTGGCGACACCATGATCACGCGGCGGCTGTCGGTCTTCCGGGAAGAGAGATTCCTTGCCCTGGCGGACCTGTTCCGCAGGGCCGACGTCGGGTTCACCAACCTCGAGATGCTGATCCATCGATATGAGCACCCGCCCGGTCTTTCCGACGGGACTTACACCGCCTCGGACCCCAGCAACCTCGAGGAGTTGAAGTGGGCAGGCATAAATATGGTCTCCTGCGCCAACAATCACCACTTCGACTACGGCGAGGGAGGCACCCTGACTAATCTAGCCAACCTGGAGGCGGCGGGAATGGTCAATGCCGGGACCGGCCGGAACCTGAGTGAAGCCAGGGCGCCCGGCTACCTTGACACACCCAAGGGGCGGGTGGCGCTGATCTCGACGGCTTCCACTTTCAAGGAGGCGGGCCAGGCACTAAACTCGCGGCCGGATGCCAAAGGACGCCCCGGGCTGAACCCTCAGCGCTTCGATACGTCATACGTAGTGGATCGCCCGGCCTTCGACGAGCTGCGGCGAATCAGTCAAGACCTGGGGCTGGAGGCTCGTAAGGAGGCAGAGCGCAAGTTCGCCTTCACGGGTAACACGCCCGGAGACACCGATACCGAGTTCCACTTCCTGAAGAACAGGTTCGTTCTGGGCGAAGAGTTCGCCATCAAGACCGTGCCCCACGCCGGTGACATGGCCGAGAACCTCAAGTGGATTCGGGATGCGCGGCGAATGGCCGATTGGGTCCTGGTCTCGTTTCACAGCCACGAGAGGGGTGTGACGCGAGAGGACCCCCCGGACTTCCTAATCACCTTTGCCAGGGCGTGTATCGACGAAGGCGCAGACGCCTTTTTCGGTCACGGCCCCCACTTCCTCAAGGGGGTCGAGATATATAACGGCAAGCCTATCTTCTACAGCCTGGGGAACTACATCTTTCAGAACGACACCGTCCGGTGGCAGCCCTCCCACAACTACGAGCTGATGAAGCTGGACTCCACGACCACGCCCGCCGACTTCTACGATGCCCGAAGCGCCAACGACTCTCGGGGCTTCCCGGTCGACTCGGCCTTCTGGGAGGCGGTCGTAGCCGAGTGTGAGTACAGCGATAATAAGCTAAAGCAGGTCAAACTCCACCCGGTGGACATGGGCTTTGGCCGATCCCGACCTCAGAGGGGGCGGCCCCTGCTGGCCGATGGGGAGCTGGGACGCAAGATACTGGAGCGAGTGGCGCGCCTGTCGGAGCCCTTCGGAACCAAGGTGGAGATAGAAGATGGGGTCGGCATCGTGCGGCCCTAACCCGCCTGGTCAGTTTCTAGCTGGTCCTGTGCGATGGGTCGCCGGTGCGGGTGGATCGCCTGAGCGTGTCGAAGGGCCGGCTCAGATACCGCAGCTCCGCGGCCTGCGTTCCTACTCTCGGAAGCGCGAGGCGAGCCGGCTGGCGAGGACCCGCCGTCTGCGCTGATACTCCTCCTCGCTAAGGTGTCCCGCCCTGAAGCTGCGCGCCAGGTCCACCAGCATTCCCCTCACCGTCTGATGCTCGTCGTCGACTGCGGAGTCCGCGCTGGCCTCAAGGGCTACAGGTTGCTGTCGGCTCCTGGAGCGGCGCCACACGGCGTAAGCAATAACCAGGACCATTAGTAGGGCGAGGCCGATCGAGGCCGCGTATTCGAGGCGGATCCCTCTCGCCCCACGCCCTATGCGGTCGCCAAGCGACGCCTCCACCAGGTCGCTCAAACCCAAAGAGATCTGTGTGCCCCTGGGAAGTTCCAACGCCTCCAGGAGCTGGTACGGCCGTTCGCCAATCTCAACGGATTCGGGGTCGCCGAGCTGGTCGCTGGACAGAGTCAGCACCTCGTATGGGGCCATCACGCGGAGCCTGCTGGCCCCGTACGGGAGCGATTTCGTGAACGTGGTGTCGGTGCCGGAGTAGGGGAACCGGTAGGCGAACATGACCTCGTGCTCCCCGGGCGGTACGCTGGCCAGTAGAGCGAACCCCCGGTCGACCTGCACGTAGTCGGCCCCCGGTAATCGCGTGTCGACGGTCAGCTCCTCGGCCCCGGTCGGCAGCCCGAATCGCAGCAGGCTCATCGGGTCGGAGCCGGCTACGTACGTGTATTCCGAGTCGTTGGCTATGGTGACTATCTCCAGCGCCGATATGGTCTGGGACCCACTGTCGGCCTCGGCCAGCAGCAGCGATACCGACAGGGCCGAGAGCAGCTCTTGGTCCTGCGCCGCTTCGTAGACTGCCAGGGCCACAGGGGCAAACACCCCGTTCGAAGCCTCGAGGTCTTGCCCGTATAGCGCGTTCTGGTAGCGCGTGGACACCCCATAGGAGGTTGCGGCATCGAAAGCGATGTCCTCGAACCGGAACCGGCCCTCGTCGTTGGTCACCGACTCGAGGTCCACGTGAGACGTTGCGCTCTCCTGGTGCAGAATGATCGTCAGACCGGAGACGGCCCCGCCGCCCGGCGTGCCGTTTGTCACTCTGCCCTCTATGACGATCGTTTCCCCTTGTGCCAATGCAACCGGGGCCTGGCCAACCGACGCAAGCTGGATCGCTAAGAGCAGGGCCAGCGCCGGCAGGAGAGCCCTAATCACCGACCGCCTCACTTTTTGGGTCGGCCTCGGCTCTTCCATCGACCTGCGCGTCGAGAGGCCGGCCACAGTCGGGGCAGGTGTCGGCGGCCTCGGACACGGGGGAGGAGCAGTCGGGGCACTCGAGCGGAGGTGGTCCAGTGCCGACGACGCCCAGAACCTGCTCTCTCGCCCGTTGGAGCTCGATGTCGATCGAGGCGAGCAGATCCAGCTCTTGCTGCTCCTCCAGCTCCATAGCCTTCATGACCAGCGCAGCCTCCGTCATGTACTGCTGCCGCAGCCACTCGTGGTCCTCGCTGGATAGACTGCCGATGGCCCGCTCCAGCTCGGCGTTCCTGAGCCCGGCGACCGCCGAGTCCCAACGGCGCTCGAGCTCAGCCTCGGGTGAACTCTCATCCCGCAACGGCTCAGCCCGCTGCAGCCGGTGCAGGAAGGGGTACAGGATGACGATGGCCGGTATGAGGGCCAGAAGAACGGCGATCAGGATCAGCATGAGCTCAGGGATTTGAGCAGATTGAACGCGGTTGGCTACGCCCTTGCGGCCTCGGCGTGTGCCGGCACACGCGCTGCCGCCGGGGCCGGCCTGCGCTGCGGTGACAAGGCGAGCACGACGCCCAGGGCCATCAGAGGGCCGGAGACCCACATCCACCACACCAGGGGGTTAATCATGACGCGGAACACGGCCCCTCCCTGGTCGTCGAACTCCGACGGCACGATGTAAAAGTCCTCGACCGGGGTGCTTCTGATAGCACCGCGGGTGGCCGCCATCCGGAAGACCGGGTAGATGGCACGGAAAGGTCGCATGACGCCGACGTAGGAGTCTCCGACGTATACGTCGAGCTCGGCGACGGCCTCGTCGCGGTCCGAGTACGACGTGTAGCCTACTTCTTTGTAGGTGAACGTGTACGCCCCGAGCGAAGCGGTGTCGCCCGGCCGCATGGGCAGGTCGCGCTGAACGCTGAAGAAGGAGGATGAGATCGCGCCGATAGTCAGCATGAGAATGCCAAGGTGCACGATATAACCGCCGTAGCGCGGCCGGTTCGCTGCCAGGAGCTGTCCAAAGGCTACCGGGTAGATCTCTCCCCTGCGGTGGCGTGACCGGGTCCCCCGCATCCACTCGTGGAGTATTCCCGCCGCCGCGACGGCGACGACCGCAAAGGCGAGGACCGCAACCGGCTGCCGCATCCCCGCCGCCACCAGTGCTATCGCCGTGATGACGCCTACGGCCATGGGGTATCTGAGGGCCCTCACCAGGTTCTGCCGCGTCGCTCGCCTCCAGGGGAGCAGCGGGCCGATGCCCATGAGAACGATCAGCACTAGAAGGAGGGGACCGTTTACTCGATTGAAGAAGGGTTGGCCTACGGTGACGGTAGTGCCCTGAGTCGCCTGCGAGAAGATGGGAAACACCGTACCCCACAGGGTCACGAAGGCCACCGCCAAAAACACCACGTTTTGGATCAGGAACGCGCTCTCCCGCGAGAGCAGCGATTCCAGGTTCTCACGGCTCTTCAGAGTGTCCATTCGCAACACGAAGGCTATCAGGGAGGCGATAAGGGTCACGCCCATGAACATCAGGAATAGCCATCCCATCGTCGACTGGGCGAAGGAGTGCACCGACGGGACCGGGCCACCCCGGTTTATGAACATGCCGAGTAGGGCCAGGGTGAAGCCTACGATTATGAGAACCATGTTCCACATGCGGAACATGCCGCGTCGCTTCTGGACCATAATCGAGTGGACGAAGGCCGTCATCGCCAGCCACGGCATCAGCGCCGAGTTCTCGACGGGGTCCCAGGCCCAGTAGCCGCCCCAGCCGAGGATCGTGTAGGCCCACCACGCCCCGAGCAGCAGTCCTGCGGTGAGGATCAGCCAGGACACCATGCCCCACATCCTGCCCATGTCAACCCACTCGTCTCGCCCGCCGCGGCGGGCCACCAACGCCCCGATGGCGATACTGAAGGGTATGGAAACCGAGACCAGGCCCGTCATCTGCAATGGTGGATGGATGAACATCCCGAAGTGGACCAGCAGGGGGTTAATGCCCTCTCCGTCCGCCGGCATGACCGGCAGGCGCTCCAGCGGATTTGCCAGGAACACCATGATGCCGAGGAAGAAGGTCAGCACGAGTGCCATGATGCAGGCCGCGTAAGGGGTGGTGTAAGGCAGGCGACGGCGGATGCTCAGCACCGCGAGCGCTGCGAGGACCGACAGCACCAGGGCGAGGAAGAGCAGCGAGCCCGCGTTGCCCGCATAAAACGCTACCCACGTGTAGCCGCGTGGCATGGCCAGGTTGCTGTTCTCGGCCACGTAGCGAACGGAGAAGTCGTCGGTCACGAAGGCATAGCAGAGGGCCAGCGACGAGATGAGGAGGAGGACCGGGAGAGTATACAGGGCATAGCGCCCGCTCAGCGCAAGCTCGGGTACCCCGCGCCAGCTACCGAGTAGCGAGGCGATGGCCGCGTAAGCCGCGACCACGAGCCCGATGACCAGCGCTATCTGCCCGGTGTCAACCATCCAGGAGTTCCCCTACGCTCTCACGTGCCCTTGAGTCACTGCTTGCGCTCCGGGGCGTCGTCGCTCAAAGCCGTCTCGATGCGGCTGAAGTACCGCGCCCGCTCCTCCTCGGTCAGTCCTGGCTCTGGGTCGGCCTCTCGCCGGGGGGCTCGGCGCATCGTGCGGAGCGTCGCGGCCAGGATCAGCCCGGCGACGATCACACCCACCGGCGGAACGATCCAGACCGCCAGGCTTATGCCCCGGCGAGGAGGCTCCAGCAAGACGCTCGGCCCGTACCGCTCGACGAAGAAGTCTTTGATCTGCTGCTCGGTCCATCCCCGTGCCAGCCTGTCGGATACGATGCCCCGCATCTGGCCCGCCAGCGCGTTTTGCGACTGATCGATAGACTCTCCGGGACACACGGGGCACATGATGGTCTTGTTGAGGCTGTACGCGCGACGCTCTTCCTCAGGGACGTCCGCTCGCGATGAGCATGCCGTTGCGATCAGAGCGATTGCGGTGGCGATGATCAGCGCTTGCCAGACCCTACCCATCATCCTCCCTTGTTGCTTTCGGACGTGCCGAGACCGAAGCGGCACGCTACATTATACCTGTAATCGATCAGCTTGGAATGCAGTTACGATCCCGTTCTGCTATAATCTCGCGAAGCAGATGATAGAGCGGCGGAGCGGTATTACGTAGCCAACATCTGACGAGGTGTTTTCCAGTATATGAGCGTGCTGTACGTTGCGTCCGACGAGGATGGTGCAGGCAAGACTGCGGTCTGCGCTACGCTGGCTCACCTGCTGTCGCGGCGCGGCATGAGAGTAACCACGCTCAAGCCTCTAGCGGCGGACGCTGACACCGGGGTCGATGGCGACGCGGGTGTCTACGAGAAGCTGCTTGATCAGCGACAACCCGACGGTTGGCCGCTCGACGCCGAAGAGGGCGACCCCGGGCCGGAGCGCTTAGAGAGTATACGCGGGACCGTTGCCACGGAGTCGGAAGGGGCCGACGTAACGCTCATCGAGGGCTCATGCCGGCTGTCCGCCGAGACGACGGCCCGTGTGGCGGAGGCTGTCGACGCACGCGTACTCCTCGTGCTGCGACACCGGGGTGGGCGGAGTGGAGCGGAGCTCAAGGAGTGGCAGCAAGCGCTCGGGGACCGGCTGCTGGGCTCGATCGTCAACGGGATGAGCCGGTACGCGGGCACGGACACCCGCGACCGCCTGCTGCCTTCCCTGGACGCCGAAGGTCTGCGACCCATCGGCGTCGTGCCCGAGGACCGAACGCTCCTCGGCGTTAGCGTCGAGCAGCTGGCCCAACAGCTGGGCGGCCGCTTCATCGCCTGCCAGGAGAAGGCCGACGCCCTCGTCGAGCACTTCATGGTGGGCGGATACGGGATGGATCCGGGTGAGCTCACCTTCCAGCTCCGCGACAACAAGGCGGTCATCGTTCGCGGCGACCGGCCGGACGTCCAGATGTCGGCACTGGTCACCCCAACCGCGTGCCTGATCCTGACCAAGGGCGTTGACCCCATCGAGTACGTGAAGTATGAGGCGGAGCAGGAGGAGGTCTCGGTTATGGTGGTCGAGACCGATACCCTGACCACGATGGATGCGATGAGCTCGGTGATCGCCGGGGCGCGCTTCGACCATCCGCGGAAGCTGGCCCGTTTCGGGGAGCTACTGGAAGAGCACGTCGACCTGGCGCAGGTGTGGCGTGGTCTCGGGGTCGACGGCTGAGCTGAACCAGCTGCCTTTTGACACCTTCCTGGCCAGGAAGGTGGATGGCTGGACGGGTTCTCAGAACCCTCCTGCTAGACCTAAGAGGCCCGGGACGCCGCGGCGCGAATCGCGCGCTCGGCGTACACCGTCGTCAGGTGGGCGCGGTATTCGCCCGACGCGTGCACGTCCTCGTTGAAGTCTATGCCGGCACCGGCCGTCTGCGCGGCGGCCTTGATGGCGGCATCGTCGAGCTTACGGCCCTTCAGGGCTCCCTCCGCTTGGTTGGCCCGCACCGCCTTCGGGCCGGCGCCCGTGACCCCGATCCTCGCCTCTTGGCATACGCCGTTCCCTCCGACGGTCACAGCCGCTGCCACGCCCACAATCGCGTAATGGGAGGCCTTGTTCGCGAATTTCATGTAGGCCGAGCCGGTCCCTTGGGCCTGGCCGGGGATCACGATCTCGCTCAGGATCTCCGTCGGCTCGAGGGCCGTGGTGAGCAGGTCTACGAAAAAGGCGTCGGCGTCTATGGACCGATGCGATCCGGTGCTGCTCGTTATGATCTGTGCCCCCAGCGCGAGGGCGGCGGCGGGCAGATCGGCTGCCGGGTCGGCGTGGGCCAGGCTGCCGCCGATGGTTCCTAGGTTACGCACCTGCGGGTCGGCGACGAGACCGGCGGCGTCAGCCAACGCCGGTGCGCGGCTCTTGACCAGGTCGGAGGTTTCGATCTCTGCGTACCGCGTCATTGCCCCGATGGCCAGCCCGCCGTCTTGCTCTTTAATGTAAGACATCGCGGCTATCCTGCCCAGGTCTATCAGGACCTGAGGCCGGGCGAGGCGCAGCTTCATGAGGGGCACCAGGCTGTGCCCGCCGGCCAGGAGCTTGGCGTCGTCCCCGTGCTTTGCCAGTAGCTCGGCGGCCTCGGCCGCGCTGGTGGGAGCGTAGTATTCGAAGGCGCCGGTGGTCATGTCAGACTCCTGTGGGACACGCAGGGATGCGATTCAGCTCTTCTTCGCGGCGTACTGGACTGCCTTGACGATGTTGTGATAGCCAGTGCACCGGCACAGGTTACCCGCCAGCCCGTGACGTATCTCAGCCTCCGATGGATTGCTGTTGCGCCGGAGCAGGTCGTGGGCGGCCAGGATCATGCCGGGTGTACAGAAGCCGCACTGAAGGCCGTGCTCTTCCCAGAACCCCTCCTGCAGGGGGTGAAGCTGGCCATCCTTCGCCAGGCCTTCGATCGTCGTGATCTCTTTGCCGTCGGCCTGGACCGCAAACAGGGTGCAGGACTTGACCGCGGCCCCGTCGAACAGTACCGTGCACGCGCCGCAGTTGCTGGTGTCGCAGCCCACGTGGGTTCCTGTGAGAGACAGCACCTCCCTGATGTAGTCGACCAGCAGCAGACGAGGCTCGACCTCGTTGGAGTGCTTGGTCCCGTTCACCGTCACCGAGATGCCGTAGCCCATTGGGGGAGCCTCCTGCGGACCGAGAGTGCACAGCCCTCTCTCGAAGGCTGGCTGGGATTATATCAGCAAAGTTTTGGCCCGGCTACATCCGGTTCAGATCGAGAAGAACCAGCCACTTACCGCCGTGACTGGTGTCTGCAATCACGCTGTGGTAGATTCTTGGCCTACGGACTCGCGGAAGCGGAGTGACGCATTGAAGGTCGAAGGCTCATACTCGTTCGACGCTGACCTGGAAAAGGTCTGGAGCTCCCTGCTGTCACCCGAGGTCTTGTCGGAGTGCATCCCCGGGTGCGAGCGCTTCGAGCAGACGGGCCCAAATATCTACGACGTGTCTGTGAAGGCGAAGGTATCGGCCATCAGCGGCGCCTACAAGGGCGTCGTCGCGGTCAGCGACATCAAGGAGCTGGAGAGCTACAGGATGGCAGTCGAGGGCAGCGGCTCCGTCGGCACGATCAAGGGAGAGGCGGTCCTGCGATTCGCTCGGGAGGGGGACGCGACCTGGGTCCACCTCGAGGGCGACGGGCAGGTAACCGGCATCGTAGCCAGGGTCGGACAGCGGCTCCTCGGTAGCGCCTCTAACATGCTGATGAACCAGTTCTTTAGCTGCCTCAAGGAAAAGGTAGAGCGTTAGCAGGAGGGGTTGCGTTGGCTCACCGGTTCATAGAAGTCAGCCAGGATTCCGGGGTGTTGGTCATAACTTTGAACGACCCGCCGACGAGGAACGCCATTGGCGATGAGATGGCGGCCGAGGTCAAGCACGAGCTGAAGCGGCTTGAGTCCGACGCGGACCTGCGGGCCCTTGTGATTACAGGCCGCGATCCCTCGTTCTGCTCGGGGGCCAACGTCAAAAGGATGGAGCGTGAGACGGAGGGTCGCGAGCCGCAGGAGGGCATACCCGCGGGGGTTGAGCCCTGGGACCTGCTGGAGCAGAAGTGGAGCGAGGCCCGAGACGGAGCGCCGCCTGAAGAGGAAGAGGGCGACGGCGTTCGCTTTGTGCCTCTGTGGCTGCACAACCTACAGAAGCCGTCGATCGCCGCCGTCAACGGCCACGCTATGGGTCTCGGATTGGGAATCGCCCTGTCGTGCGACATCCGCATTGCCTCCGAGAACGCGAAGCTATCGGAGACCTTCATCCGCCGAGGGCTGATTCCGGCAGACGGCTCCTGTTGGCAGCTTCCTCGGATGATCGGCCTCGGCAACACTCTGCTGCTGCAGTACACGGGGGACGTCCTAGACGCCCGGGAGGCGCTGCGGCTTGGCATGGTCAACAGGGTGACCGCCCACGAGGCGCTGATGGACGAGACCATGGAGCTGGCCAGGCGACTGGCCCAGGGTCCGACCTACACCATGGCCGTCACCAAGAGACTCGTTCAGAGGTCGCTGTACACCGACTTCGAAGAGAGCTTAGGGCTGGCCGGCCCGGCCCAGACGATCGCGCGCCTCACCGAGGACCACCGTGAAGGTGTCAAGGCCTTCGTGGAGAAGCGACCGCCCCAGTTCAAGGGCAGATAAGCGGGCCTTCGCATGCGTGAGGTTCTGGTGGTCACCTACCCCAACGAGTTCGAAGCCAGGCTCCTGGCGGACCGCCTGTGGGAAGAAGGCATACGCTCGATGGTCAAGCCTCTGGGTCCCGGGTACGGCCTCGCGGGCCCCGTCTCGTTCATCGCCCACGCGGTTTACGTGCTGGAGGAAGAGTCCGAGCGCGCCAAGGCGATAGCTGCCGACGATGAGCCGGTTAGTCTGGAAGGCTCCCCAGAAAGTCCCTCACAGTAGCCTCGAAGGCCTCCGGCGACTCCTGGTAGAACCAGTGCCCGCCCCCGTCCACCTCGGCCAACGTCGCCTGAGGCACAGAGTCACGCATCTTGACGGCCACGTCGCGGGTCAGCAGCTGGCTGTCGCGACCTCGGACGACGAGAGTGGGACAGCCAACCTCAGACCACTCATCCCAGATATCCGGACGCTCGTATGCCTCCACCAGCTTCCGGTCTCGCTTCCACACGCGCCTGCCGTCCGGCAGCTCTTTTGTCATATGGAGCGCCTGATGGGCCAGCATCTCCGGGCTAGAGTTGGGCTGCCGGGTGCGAAGACGCTCCGTCACGGCGTCGAGGGACTCCCACTCGTCGGACTCAGCCTGGTAGCGTTGGAACATCTTCTGCGAGTCGGGATTCGCGGCGTTTGGGTCGATGTCGGCAATCACGAGAGCGTCCACCACCTCCAGATGGCTTGCCGTGTAGACGAAGGCGTTCCGTCCCCCGGCCGAGTGTGCGATGAGGACCATGCTGTCGATCTCCAGCTCACGGACCAGGGCCTCGATGTCGGACACGTAGTCACGGAGCCGGTATCCCCCCTCGGGCGCCCAGTCGCTGTCGCCGTGGCCGCGGTGGTCCAGCGCTACGACCCGGTACTCGCTCGACATGTTCGCCGCAAAGAAGTCCCAGCTGCGAGCGCAGTCCTGCAAGCCGTGAACCAGTAGCATCGTCGGGGCGTCGTGGTTTCCCCAATCGACGTAGTGGAGCTTTAGCTCGTCCACGTCGAAATGCTTGCCTTCGGGCTGGATGTCGTCTGCCACTGTCGCTCCTCGCTTTGCCGACTTCGGCCAGGGAGTCATGCTAGCATCGCACTCCGTATCGGGCAAGAATTACGCCGCCTCGCTGTGTCTCGGTGCTCTGAGATGGACTCTAGTGAGCGGACGCCGTATTATGGCGATACCGAATGTTGGCAGTCGCGAAGGGTCGGTTCGCGGGGAGTGTGCAATGACTAAGCCCTCGGGCGCGGAGCAGGAGCCGGTTAACGTCACCATCTGGTACGACTACATCTGACCTTGGTGCTACGTCGGCCTGGAGCGGGTCGAGAGACTGGAGCAGGACTACAACATTACCGTTGAGGGCAAGGCGTTCCTGCTGCGCCCCGACACGCCGAAAGAGGGCAAGCCGCGAGAGGCGTACCCCGGCGAGTCGCCCGAGCGACTCAGCGAGCCGCTGGGCAGCGAGGCCGAACGCTCGGGGCTGATTATGCGCCCCCCGTCCATCACCCCCAACACCCTGTACGCGCTGCAGGCTACTGAGTACGCCAAACGGCAGGGAGCCTTTCTCCCTTTTCACAAAGGCCTTTACGGGGCCTACTGGGAGGACGGCCTGGACTTGAGCGACCCCGAGGTGATCAGGACCGTCGCGGAGGCGGCCGGTCTGGACTGGTCCGACATGGCCAAAAACCTGGACGCCGGCTCCTATGAGGAGTCCGTGATGGGTGAGTTCCAGGAGGCCGTAGAGCTAGGCGTGCGAGGGATCCCCGCCTTCCTGATGGGCCGCTACCTGTTCACCGGCGCACGCCCGTACGAGGCGTTCACCGATGTCATGGACAAGGTGATCGAGGAGCGGGCGAGCGCGAGCGCCGGATAGCTCCGACCGCTTCGCTCAGGCGGAGCCGTTGCTACCGAGCGCCGCGGTGGCCTCGGCCGCGAGGCGCCGGTACTCCTCCTTCACGGCCTTGCTGTTGAGCACCGTTGGCTTGGAGGTATCGCGGTACTCCGGCCTGAGCTCGAGCCTGCCGAGGAACCGTAGGTCCAGCTCCTTCGCGAGGTCTTCCCCGGCTCCAGACCCGAAGATGTCGCCCGAGAAGTTCTCAACGACGCCCAGCACGTTCACGTTCAGCTTGCGGATCATGTTGATGGAACGCATGGCGTCGATCTTGGCCAGCTCTTGCGGCGTCGTCACCACGATGAAGCCGTCCACCTCCAGCGACTGCATCACGGTTAGCGGTGCGTCCGAGGTCCCCGGCGGCAGGTCCATGATGAGGTAGTCTAGCTCACCCCATTGCGTCGTCTGGAGGAGCTGGTTTATGGCGTTGTGGACCATGGGCCCGCGCCAGATGATGGCCTCCTCCTCGTTCTCCTGGAAGAAGCCCATGGACATTACGCTGACCCCGAATCGCTCTGCCGGCACCATCTTCTTGTCCTCGCCGACCGTCGGAGGGTCGTGGATCTTCATGGCCCGAACGACGTTGGGGCAGTCGATGTCCACGTCCAGTATCCCGACGCGCGCTCCGTCCTGGGCGAGCGTGACCGCCAGGTTCACCGCCACCGTCGTCTTCCCGACGCCACCCTTCCCGCTGTAGACGCCAATCTTGTTCTTGATCGAGGAGAGCGCTTCGGAGATTGTGCGCTTCTGCTCGAACTGGCGCTTCATCGCCTCGATCTTCTGGCGCGCCTGCGCGGCCTGCGACGGGTTCATCTGCGGCTGATTGGTCAAGCTGGCTCCTTGGCTCGTCGCGCAGACAAGCCCGCGCGGAGACGATGGCGTGGACGTTCCGGGCGAGCTCGTCGCTCGAACGGGCGGTGGGGGCTCCGGTCGTCGACTAGTCGAGGCCCAGCGTCTTCTTGCCGTCCTCGGATATCAGGTCTGGGGTCCAGGGGGGCTCGTACACCATCTCGACGTTGACGTCCTCGACCGCCTCCATCTCGGCGATGCGCCACTCGGCCTGCTGCGCTATGTAGGGGCCCATGCCGCAGCCGGCGAAGGTAAGCGTCATTTTCACCGAGACGTCGTTGTCCGTGACGTCGACGTCGTATATGAGGCCGAGGTCCACGACGTTGACCGGTATCTCTGGGTCGAAGACGTCCTTCAGCGCCTCCAGGACATCGTCGCGGGTTACCGTCGCTGTTTCTACCATCAGTTGCTCCCTTTCCTTGTGGAGATAGACGTACGCACCAATTCTAAACTCGGCACCCCAGCGTGTCAATTTACATGCTAAGTGCAGGCATTGCGTTTTAATGCCGTTGAGCGACCCACCCCGGTGGAATAGCACCTAGTCTCGCGGGTTTTTGCGGATCGGCATAAGCTCTGCTCCGCATGGGGCTCCGTATGCGGCGGACCCGTGAGCGGGTGGACGAGTATGACCTGCATGGGTGCTTCGGAACCTGGGATTAGTCAGCGACCACCTTACGCAGATCGACGATCTGATCTCGTAGGAGCGCGGCCTTCTCGAACTCGAGGGAACGGGCCGCGATCTTCATCTGCGACTCCAGGTCCTTGATCAGGCGCAGGATTTCATCCTTCGGCAGATCGCCTTGAACCACGTACGCCGCTCGGGTCTCGGCGACGGCCTTGACCCGCTCGGTGATGTCGTGGACCGTCTTGCGGATGCCCTCCGGGGTGATGCCATGCTCCAGGTTGTAGGCTTCCTGGAGACTGCGGCGACGGTCTGTCTCGTCAAGGGCTCGTCTCATGGAGTCGGTAATGACGTCGGCGTACATGATTACGTGGCCGTCGACGTGCCGGGCCGCACGACCGATGGTCTGTATCAACGCGGTCCAGGACCGCAGGTAGCCCTCCTTGTCTGCGTCGAGTATGACGACGAGGCTAACCTCCGGCAGGTCGAGCCCCTCCCTCAGCAGGTTTATGCCGACCACCACGTCATACACGCCGAGCCGCAGGTCTCGGAGGATCTCGCTGCGCTCCAGGGTGTCGATCTCCGAGTGGAGGTAATGGGTCTTGACCGACATCTCTAATAGATAGTCGGCCAGCTCCTCGGCCATGCGCTTCGTGAGCGTGGTTACCAGGCACCGCTCACCTCGGCCAATTCGGGCCTGGATCTGCTGCATAAGGTCGTCTATCTGACCTGTGGTGGGCTTCACCTCGACCTCGGGATCCGTTAGGCCCGTGGGTCGGATGACCTGCTCGACCACGTTCTGGCTGTGCTCGTACTCGTATGGCCCGGGGGTCGCCGAGACGTAGGTTATCTGGTTGATGCGCTCCTCGAACTCGCCAAAATTCAAGGGGCGGTTGTCGAGTGCTGACGGCAGTCGAAACCCGAAATCGACCAGGGTCTCCTTGCGGGACTGGTCCCCGAAATACATGCCCCTGATCTGAGGCAGCGTCATGTGGGACTCGTCGATGAACAGCAGGTAGTCCTCAGGGAAGTAGTCCAGCAGAGTGTAGGGCGCACTGCCGGCGGACCTCCGCGCCAGGTGCCGAGAGTAGTTTTCTACCCCGGCGCAGTAGCCCGTTTCGCGCATCATCTCGACGTCGTAGCGGGTACGCGACTCCAGGCGCTGCATTTCCAGCAGCTTGCCCTCGGCTTCCAGCTCGGTCACGCGCTCCTGGAGCTCCACGTCGATGTCGGCCAGCGCCAGCTCCATCTTCTCATCGGAGGTAACGAAGTGCTTGGCGGGGTATATCTCGATGTCGTCACGCTCGCCCAGCAGCTCGCCCGTGACCGGATCGACTTGGACAATGCGCTCCACCTCGTCGCCCCAAAACTCGATGCGTACCCCCACCTCCTCGTAGGCGGGCAGTATCTCCAACGTGTCTCCGCGGATGCGGAACTTGCCCCTGGACAGGTCCATGTCGTTGCGCTCGTACTGCATGTCCACGAGCTCGCGCACCAGCCGGTTCCGGTTGCGTTGCTCACCCTTGCGGACATGGGCGACGAAGCTCTGGTACTCCTCAGGAGAGCCCAGGCCGAAGATGCAGGACACAGATGCAACGATTAGCACGTCGCGACGGGTCAGCAGCGCCCTTGTCGCAGCGTGCCTGAGCTTGTCGAGCTCGTCGTTAACGTCGGAGTCTTTTTCGATGTAGGTATCGCTGCGAGGGACGTACGCCTCCGGCTGATAGTAGTCGTAGTAGCTTACGAAGTACTCGACGGCGCTCTTGGGGAAGAACTCCTTGAACTCCGTCGCCAGCTGGGCGGCCAGGGTCTTATTGTGAGCGATGACAAGGGTAGGGCGCTGAACCTTCTCGATTACGCAGGCCATGGTAAAGGTCTTGCCGCTGCCGGTCACGCCAAGCAGCGTCTGGTGAACCAGGCCTTCCTGCACCCCCTTCACCAGGGCGTCTATGGCCCGGGGCTGGTCGCCGGTGGGGACGAAGTCGGCGGCTATCTCGAACTCAGACATGATGTTGACGCTCTATAGCCAGTAGCCCTCGACAGGCAGTAGACGCTGTGCCACCGGGTCCACCGACAGAAGGAACGCTTCGAGCGTGTGCGCTCCGATTATGGCCGGCGGGTCCGCATCTCCGAAGACTCAGATGATGGCGCTTCGTTAAACATTCTACAGTAAGTCACGTAAAGCACGGGGCCGCTTGGTGGGCGGTGTGGGACTCACCAAGGGCTATCGACGCTCCGCGACCCAGATCATCTCTCCGCTGGCCTCGTCGAAGGTGGAGCGGTCGAAGTCGCCGAACAGGTCCAGCACCCTGTACCCGCTATTCAGGAGCAGATGGTGGATCTCCCACCGGTGCGCATACCGGAGCTGGAAGTCTCGGTACAGCTTCCTTGCCACTGCGCCATCGTCGTCCAGCTCCTCGATAGTCGCCCGCACGTCGATGATCTGATTGTAGTTATCGCACTGGCTCTGGTGCCATACAACGTACTGCGATCCAGTCTCCGGATCGGTGACGTCGCGGAAATGGACAGGTATGTCTCCTTCTTGAACCAGCATGTTGAGGTCGGGCACGAACACGTTGAATATGAGGCGTCCCCCCGGTGCTAGGTGTGCCTTGACTCTATCCAGCACCCGGATCTGGTCCTCGACCGTCATCAGCGAGAGAAATCCCCGGAAGGGGATAATGACGAGGCTGAACTCCTGGTCGAGCGAAAAATCCCGCATGTCGCCCCGTACCAGTGCAACCGAGCCCGGCAGGCTTTCGAGTCGCCGCAGCTTGCGCCGGGCTACCCGCAGCATGCCTCCGGAGAAGTCCAGCCCGACGACGTTTCCGCCGGCCTGGGCGATGGGCAGCGCGACCCTGCCGGTGCCGCATCCCAGCTCGAGCACGGGGCCGGCCGCCTCGCGGGCCTCCTGGACGTAGAACGGGATGTCATCGATTACGTAGGAGTAGACGGTGTCGTAGATATCGGCCCACCGGTCGTAAACAAGCTCGCTCATCTCGGCACTAGATGTTCGGGTTTGTTTAGGGTCTCGCCACGGATTAGCGGACGCAGGGTCAGGCGGCCCGGCGGAACGAGAGGATTAGGTAGCGCTTCCAAGCGAACGCTAGCCGCCGGCTATCTGCAGGAGGGCGAGCCGGACCCTCTCCTCCAGCGAAGAGCCGCTCTCTGGGCCCGACGCAGACACAGCCGCCCTGGTCTCTGCCGGGGTATAGCCAAGGGCGGCCAGCGCTTCGATCACTTCGGCGTCGCCGCCAAGAGCCGGCAGCGCCCACTCTCCATCGAGCTTGCCCTTTAGCTCCAGCACGATACGGCTCGCCGTCTTCGCGCCGACGCCTGGGACCGTGCTGAATGCGTCCGTGTCGCCGGCCCTTACGGCTTCGACCAGGGACTCCGGCGTGAGCCGGGAAAGAACGCTGAGGGCCACTCTCGGGCCAACGCCGTTTACGCTCAGAAGCGTCTCGAAGACGAACCTTGCTTCCTCCGTGGCGAAGCCGTACAGAGTAATGCTCTCTTCGCGTACCTGCAGCGAGGTAAACAGACGTACCCCTTCACCGGCCTTCCCGAGCCGTTCCGCGGTGCCTGCTGGGACGCTCAACCTGAATGTGAAGCCGCCCACCAGCAGGTCGGCCCAGTCTGCGCCGACCGCTTCGAGGGTACCCCTGACCGATGAGATTAGCGAGGACAACGCGGTTCGATCTCCATCAACCGCCCGGCACCAGTTCCTGGACCCGGCTCGCGGCGAGATGGCATATCGCGACGGCCAGAGCGTCGGAAGCATCCGGGGACTGCTCCCAGTCGTCGGGGAGACGCAGCAGAACTCTGACCATCTCATGCACCTGGCCCTTGGAGCTGGCCCCGTAGTCGGTGACACTGCGTTTTACCTGAGAGGGTGCGTACATGAAAGTTTCCAATCCCTGGTGCGAGGCCGCGACCATGGCCACCGCCTGGGCCTGGCCCACGGCCAGGGCCGCGCGAGGGTTCTTGGCGACGAAGGGCTCCTCGACCGCGACTACCGAAGGATGATAGACCTCTATCAGATCGAGCAGCCTCACGTACAGGTGGTGCAGCCGGTCAGCCAACGAGTCGGACGCTGAAGGACTGAGCGTGGAGGCATGTACCATGACAAGCTCGCCGCCCTCGGAATCGACCAGGCCGACGCCCATTTTGAGGGTTCCGGGATCGACGCCAAGGACGCGCAATTCAATCCTACCCCTTGCCGGTGGACCTTGAGATCGCGAGGCCCAAACGACGGCGCATCCACGACCTGCACGCTGGGAGCCCTACGCTCGGAGTGTGCAGCCTAGGACTCCTTCCCGTATCGTTCCAGTGCCTCGTCGGGGAAGTCGGCGTTGGAGAAGACCCGCTGCACGTCGTCCAACTCCTCCAGCCGGTCCAGAAGGCGCAGAGCTTGTAGTGCCGTCCCCTCGTCCATGGCCACCGTATTGGTGGCGATCATGGCGACTTCCGAGGACTTGATGTCCGCCGTGTGCTCGGCCAGGGTCGCCCTGATATGCTCCAGCTTGCCCGGCTCCGAGTAGACGTGCAGCGTCGAGTCGTATGTCTCGAAGTCGTCGGCGCCGGCGTCGATGGCAGCCAGCGTTAGCTCGTCGGCCTGGTCGGGAACGGCGTCCACCACGACGACGCCCTTCTGCTCGAACTGCCACACGACCGCGCCGGCCTCGGCGAGACTACCTCCCGCTTTCGTAAAGATGGAGCGAACCTCCGAGACGGTGCGGTTGCGGTTGTCGGTGAGGACCTCGAGCAGGATAGCGGTCCCGCCCGGGCCGTAGCCCTCGTAGACGACCTCCTCTATCCGGTCCTGTTCGCCGTCACCCGTGGCCCGTTTGACCGCACGGTCGACGTTGTCGTTCGGCATGTTCGCGTCTTTGGCGCGTTGGATGGCCATGCGCAAACGGAGGTTAGCCGTGGAGTCGCCGCCACCCTGTCGAGCGGCCGCCATGATCTCCCTGGTCAGCTTGGTGAAGAGCTTACCCCGACGGGCGTCGGTTACACCCTTGGCGTGCTTTATGGTCGACCATTTGGAATGCCCCGACATGGGCTCCTCCCGGTGGGCATAGACGTTCTTTGGGCCATTTTAGCATCGAGTCAAAACAGGGTCAAAGGAGGGTTGGAGCCCTCTAAGCGCAATTGGGCGCTTTCTGGGAGCTCACCGGCGCTGAAACGTAAGCGCTGAAACGTAGAGGCGAACGGTGGTTTGAGGAGGTAAAGCCCTTGGGCTAGTCCGGGCGGATGAGTGGGGATGACATGGGATGCCTGGGGCTACGTACTACGCCTCGACAGGCAGACCTGCGTCCGCCCACTCGGCGAAGGACCCGTCGTACATGCGGACGCTATAGCCGAGCTGCTGCAGGGCCAGATAGCCTACGGCCGACCTCATCCCGACGCGGCAGTACGTCACCACCCGGTCGCTCTTCTCTATCCCCACTGAGCTGAGCCGGCGTTCCGTCTCCTCAGCGGGGCCGAGGTAGCCGTGGTCGGTGCCGACGAAGTCCCGCCACTCGATGTTCACCGCGCCGGGGATGTGCCCGGGTCTCTCGTCTATCTCCGACTGGCCGGAGAACTCCTCGACACTGCGCACGTCCAAGAGCTTTGCGTCGCCACGGTGCTGGACCTCGCCCAGCGAGACCCGCCGCTGATCATCAACGGAGGGGGTGAAGTTGGCCGGCGTGGACTCCACCGGGCGGTAAAATACCTCCCTGCCCGAGGCTACCCAGCCGTCGAAGAACGTGTCCATGAGGTGGACGTCGGTTCGCCCGAGGTACTCCAGTACCCAGGCCATCATCGCGCCCCGCTGCCCGTCGAAGGAGTCGTACAGGACCGGGGCGCTGTTGTCGGTCAGACCCGCTGCGCTGAGCTGATCGGCGATCTCGTCGGCGCCAAGGAGCCTACTCCGTTCGCCCAGAAGGCGTGTCACGGGCAGGTTTATGGCGCCTCTGACGTGGCCTCGCAGGTAGGCCATTCGGCCGCGCGGGTCCAGGATGAAGGCTTCGGGAGAGTCGAGGCGGGCCTCGACCCACACGCAATCTACCAGCGTTGTCATTTGGCAGCAGAGGGCGATGCGACCCGCACAGGCTAGATCACTTCGATGTCTGTCTTGAGCCGGGCGCCCCTCGTCGCGGTTTGGGTCACCGGCGAGCCGTCGACCGCCAGCTTCCAAATCTCTTTGAGGGTTGCCTCATCGGCGTCGGCCTTCACGTAGCACTTGGCGCTGATTTCCCCGTAGCCGGGATTGCCGGTGTCCTCTACGCCGGCCCATTTGCGGATGTTTTCGAAGTTGCCTTCCATGGCGATCTCGAGGTCGTGGATCTTGATGCCTCGCTTGGTGGCGTTGAGCACGTAGCCCACTGTCATGCAGGCCCCGATGGCGGAAAGGAGCTGCTCGTGGGCGCTGGCCGCCCGGTCCGTCGCATCCAGGTCGGCTGGCTCGTCCATCTCGACCTCGTGCGTGCGCATGTACGCCTTTGCACGGAAGCCGCTCTGCCATTGGATGCGCGACCGCCACGGGCCGGTCACTGCTTGAAACACGTCGTCTTGCTTGAACGATTCGAGGATGGCCTTCAGCTTTTCCGGGTGTAGGCCGTTCAGTTCCTCTTCAGCCATTGTCTCTCCTCCTCTGCTGCTTCAATCGAGCACTCGGCTAATTCAATCGCTTTCGGTCCAGCTCCGGTGAAGGCGAGGGAGGCGCGTCTGCTCGACCCAAGAGGACTCCTGGGTGTGAAGCGGCACCGTTCGCCCAAACGGGGACCGGCCTATCCGTACTCCTGCCGGAGCATGTCCGCCGCCGCCGAGACCGTCTGCATCTTCTGGAAGGCCGCCTCCGACGTGTTGACGTTGCGTTCCGCGAAGGTGCCGAACCCGCAGTCGGGGTTCAGGAACACCTTCTCCGGCTCGAAGTAGCGCAGCAGCTCCTTGACCCGGTCGGTGATTTCCTTGGGGGACTCGGTCTCGTCGGACCTGGGGTTCACGACCCCAAGGCCAATCTCTTTCTCGTTCTGGTACTCCTTGAACACCTCGAGCTCCCCGGCGCGTGGCGTGGCGAACTCGAGCACTAGCTGGTCGACGTTCATCTGCATCAGGTACGGCAACATGGGGCCGTAGTTGCCCTCGAGCAGCACGTCCTCGCGCCGGCTCCAGTTGCCGCGACAGACGTGGACACCGGACCTGACGCCGTCCATGCCCTCCATAGTGCGGTTCATGAGGTCGACCGCCAGCTCCAGCTCTTCTGACGGGTCTTTGCGGTTGGCCATCGCAGCACACATGAAGGTCTCGGTGCTCTCCTCGCCCAGCACCACCTGGGAGAGCGTAGGCTCGTCGAACTGGATGAAGTCGACGCCGCGCTCCTTGAGGCTGACGATCTCCTGGCGGAGGATCTTTACGATGTCATCGGCCAGGTCGTCCTGGTTGGGGTACGCCTCGTCCGACAGCCCTTCGAACCACGATGACCTCAGCAGGAGATAAGGCCCCGGCAACGGCACCTTGACCTGCTTGTCTGTGTGTTTGGTGAGGAAGTCGACCTCGTCCAGCGTCAGCCCATCGTAAGGAGAGATCCGATCCACGGCGATGGGGCTCTTGATTGCGAAGGCCGGGACGTCGAGGGCCCGCAGCACCTCCTCGAACCTCGCCCTGTCCTTCATGTAGTCCATGAGCTCCGAGACCTTCATCAGCTTCATGCCCGCCATCTTGGCGACGACGAAGGAGTAGAAGTTGTCTCGCCGCTGCTCGCCGTCCGTGATTATGTCGGTGCCCGCGTCCTCCTGGTACTTGATGGCGAGGAGCACCGCCTCGTCGGCGACCTTGTCGAACTCCTCCTTGGTGATCTCCCCGTCCTGCCAGCGCCTTAGGGCCTGGATCAGCCACGGAGGCCTGGACCAGCTCCCAACCACCGTTACCGGGAAAAGAGTCTGTGTCGCCATTAAGCGTTCCTTCCACTTGGTTGTTCGGGCCGATGCGACCTGTCGCCGACGCTTGTGTGTCGGCCACCCGTTGAATCGAGTGTAGTGGCACGGCATGGGAGTGTCAATTCCTGAGCGGTCCCTGGATGGCTGAACGCCATGGCGTCGCACTGCGCCGCGCTTGACAGCCACAAACGTTGCGAATATCCTTCGCCGGAGCGGCCCCCGCGCGAGTGTGGCGCGGCTTTGGGAATTATTTAAGGCCGCAACCCGCCCGGCCTGAGAGGTCTCTTCCATCAGGTTGGCGAGGAGGCTCTGGGATGGATACTGGCAACACCGCGTGGATCCTGGCGTCGTCTGCTCTCGTCTTCATCATGATTCCGGGACTTGCCTTTTTCTACGGCGGCCTGGTGCGTGGGAAAAACGTCCTCGGAACGATGATGCACAGCTTCTTCACGATCCCACTGGTCGCGGTGGCCTGGGTGCTGTGGGGGTATAGCCTCGCGTTCGGCCCAGACGTTGCGGGGTTCATCGGCAACCTGGATTACATAGGCCTGCGTGGCGTCTCGGCAGTGGAGCCCGGTCCGTACTCGGACGCCATACCGCACCAGACGTTCATGATATTCCAGGCGATGTTCGCGATAATCACGCCGGCGCTTATTACCGGCGCCTTCGCCGAAAGGATGAAGTTCAGTGCGCTGATCATCTTCGTGCTGGCCTGGACGACCATCGTTTACGCGCCGCTGGCCCACTGGGTATGGGGCACCGGAGGATGGCTGGGACTCAACGGCTGGGGTGCACTCGACTTTGCCGGCGGAGCGGTCGTCCACATATCGTCCGGATTCGGCGCGGTGGCGGCGGTTCTGATCATAGGAAGACGTCTCGGATACGGACAGGTGCGGATGGACCCGCACAACATCCCCTTCGTCGTCCTCGGCGCTGCGCTGCTGTGGTTCGGCTGGTTCGGGTTCAACGCGGGAAGCGCCCTTGCATCAGGCGGCAGCGCCACCGCAGCCTTCGTCGCCACCAATACCGCGGCTGCCATAGCCGCCCTTACCTGGGTGTTCCTCGACTGGATAGTAGCGAAGAAGCCGACGGTCGTAGGCGCCGCCACGGGGGCGGTCGCAGGACTGGCCACGATTACGCCCGCGTCGGGGTTCGTGGGGCCCATGCCCGCGATGCTCATAGGGTTGGGTGCAGGCGCTATCTGCTACTTCGCGATTCGGCTCGCGAAGAGGCTCCGGTTCGACGACTCCCTGGACGTATGGGCGGTCCACGGGGTCGGCGGCGTGTGGGGAATGCTCGCCACGGGTCTATTCGTTGGGATCGGGTTCCTTGGCCTTTCCGAGCACGTCCTTTCGGGAATGGGAAGGGGCGAGCAGATCCTGCGGCAGCTCACGGCCATAGGCGCGACAATCGGCTGGAGCTTCGTCATGACGGCGATAATCCTTCTCATTCTGAAGTACACCATTGGCATAAGGGTCAAGGACGAGGAGGAGGAGCAGGGCCTAGACCTGTCTCAGCACGGCGAGCGGGCTTACGAGTAATAGGACTTGCGGCGCGGCTGCTGCGCTTCGCTTCACAGCATGACGAGGATCGAGGTCCTCCCTGAAAACGGGGGAGCCGGCGGACGCCCTCGAGCACTGGACAGAGGAGCTTTCATGGGGACGACTGAGTTGAAAACATACAAAAACTTCATCGGGGGCGAGTGGGTCGCCTCGAGCACTGGCGAGACTTACGAAATATCTAACCCCGCCAGGAAGTCGACGGTGCTGGGCGCGTTTCAGCGCTCCGGCGCCGAAGACGCGGAGCGAGCAATCGCAGCGGCCAAAAAAGCGCAGGATGCCTGGGCACAGACACCCGCGCCGAGCCGGGCGGCGGTGCTTTTCAAAGCCCTCTCGATCATGGAGCGGAGGGCCGACGAGATGGGACGCTCCATCACAACAGAGGAGGGTAAGCCTCTGTCGGACGGCATGGGCGAGGTTAAGCGGGCGATGAACATCATCGAGTACGCCGCGGGCGAGGGGCGGCGCATGTTCGGCTATACGACCCCGTCGGAGCTACCCAACACCGTGGCCTATACCGTTCGACGCCCCCTCGGAGTCGTCGCCATCATCACCCCCTGGAACTTCCCGCTGGCGATCCCCGCCTGGAAGCTGGCGCCGGCACTGATCTGCGGCAACACGGTGGTGTTCAAGCCCGCCTCGTCCACTCCGATGACGGCCGTGAAGCTCGTCGAGGTGTTCGAGGAGGCAGGCCTGCCTCCGGGTGTCTTGAACCTCGTCACCGGTCCCGGCTCGTCCGTCGGCAACACGTTCGTGGAGAGTCCGGACGTCAAGGGCATCACCTTCACCGGCTCCACCGAAATCGGCACCGGCGTTTACGCCGAGGGGGCCAAGAGCCTGAAGAAGGTGCAAGCCGAGATGGGCGGCAAAAACGCGGTGATCCTGCTCGCCGACGCTGACCTCGACAAGGCGCTGGGCGGGATAGTGCAGGGCGCCTTTGGATCCACCGGACAGCGCTGCACCGCTACCAGCCGTGTCATCGTCCAGGAGCCGATCTACGACCAGTTCATGGAGGGGCTTCTCGAGCGGACGAGCAAGCTCAAGATCGGCGATGGCATGGACCCCGACGTCGACGTAAGCCCTCTGGCGAGCGAGTCGCAGTTCGAAACCGTGACCGGCTACATCGGCGTTGGGACCGAGGAGGGCGCCAAACTGGCCTATGGGGGCAACAGCCTCTCCGGCGGAATCTACGACGAGGGCTACTACGTCGAGCCTACCATCTTCTCCGACGTCGACCCGTCCATGCGCATCGCCCAGGAGGAGATATTCGGCCCCGTGCTGACGGTCTTCAAGGCCAAAGACCTGCACGAGGCGATCGAGATATCCAACAATGTCAAGTTCGGCCTGTCGTCATCGGTATACACCAAAGACCTGACTCAGGCCTTCGAGTACGTCAACACAGTGGAGACCGGCATGGTCCACATCAACTCGCCCACCCTTGGTGGCGAGGTCCACCTGCCCTTTGGCGGGCTCAAGTCCTCCGGCGTGGGGCACCGCGAGCAGGGGGTAGAGGCGGTGGAGTTCTTCAGCGAGGTGATCACGGTCTACTTGGACTACGCCGGGGCTCAGCGAGAGCAGGCGCGGTTCATCTAGCTTCCCTTTTAGATCTCGACGCGGCGCGCTTGTCAAAGTGCGTGCCACCTTTTCTTGGAGAACGTCCCATGGTCCGACGCTCCTGGCTCCTTGTCCCGGCCTCCGACAGCGACGCGGTGCGCGAGGCGAGCAGCGGCGCCGATGCGGTGGTGCTCGACCTGGTCGAGCTGGTCCACGAGTCGGCCAAGCACGATGCCCGCCTCTGTGTCAGGGAAGCGATCGCCGTGGCAGGGGATAGCGGCGCCGAGATATTCGTACAGGTCGACAGCGAGCTGCTCTACGCTGACCTAGAGGCCTCGGTTTGGCCCGGCCTGGCCGGGGTCGTGGTCAGTCGCACCGAGTCAGCACGGGATGTCCTCGCCGCGGACGAGCTCCTGGCAAGCCTCGAGGATAGGCGCGGCCTTCATGCCGGCACAGTGCAGGTCGTGCCGTCGGTGGAGACGGCGCTTGGAAACCGCAACGCCTACGATGTGGCTACCGCGTCGTCGCGCGTCTGGGGACTGACGCTTGGTCGAGCGGACCTGGTGATGGGCCTGCGTCCGGAGCCCTCCGGCGAAATCCACCTTCTGCCGTACCTGATGCAGCGACTGATAACGGTCGCCAACGCGGCGGGCGTCACGCCCCTGGGGGCGTGGTGGCGCTCGCCCGCGCGTGGCCTGATAGCCAGCGCAGACGACACCTACGAGGCGGCCCTGCGGGGGCGCCGAGCCGGCTTCAGGGGATCGCTCTGCTTGAGTGCGGACCAGGTCGAGCCTTTGAACAGGGGGTTTAGCCCGAGCCCCGGGGAGGTGGACGGGGCTCGCCGCCTGGTAGAGCTCTACAGGGCTGCCGAGTCCGAGGGCGCGGCAGCCCTGCGGACGGATGATCGAATCGCGGACCTGTCCACGCTGAAGCAGGCCGTTGCGCTGCTGGCCTACGCCGAGGCATGCGCGGCCCGAGACGAGGCGAAGTCCCAGGCGGCCCGCGCGGCGGCCTCATAGGCTCCTGATACACGTGGCCAAGCAAAGAGTCAGACGTTCCGGCCTCACGATGCCGGTGAACACCGCCCGGTTCGTCGACAAGGCATGGACCCGAGGCTGCGACTTCATCAACCTGGACCTCGAAGACTCGGTCCCCGAGTGGCAGAAGCCCCATGCCCGCATCCTCGTGAGAGAGGCCATCAGCACGGCGGCGAAAGGCGGGGCCGAGGTGTTCGTGCGTATCAATCACGGTTATCTTCGGGCCGACCTCGAAGCAGCCGTATGGCCGGGTCTGACGCGGATCAACTACCCAAAGGCCGAGACTGCCGAGGAGATACGTCGCCTGGACGCTCTGATAACGGAGCTGGAGCGAGAGCGCGGCATACGCCCAGGAAGCATTGAGATCGGGGCCAACATCGAGACCGCCGTCGGCGTAGCCAATGGGTTCGAGATGGCGGCCGCCAGCTCGCGTATCAAGGACTTCGGAGGCGCCACGGGCTATGACATGTCTCGGGACCTGGGCATAGAGATGTTCGTCGGCTTCGACCAGTTCGCCTACGGCAACGGGGAGCTGGAGCTTGCGGCCCGGGTTAACGGCCTGGAGCTACAGGGGATGCCGTATCTGTCCGACGTCACGGGCAGCGTCGGCGACGCGGATCGCGCCTTCGATGAAGCGGATGCGGCCCGCAGGTGTGGGCTGCGCCGTGGGGGCGGACTACACCCCAGCGTCGTGGAGCCGCAGAACCGGGGGTTTACGCCTCCGGCGGAAGAGGTCGAGGACGCCCGGCGGGTCCTGGAGGCCCACCGCGAAGTCGAGACCTCCGGGCGAGTTCTTACGGAGGCCGACGGCAGCGTGATCGACGCGTACGAGGCGGCCTGGGCCGATGAGGTCCTGGACTGGGCCCTGGCCTGCTCCGAGAGGGACACGGAGAAGGCCGACGCCGTGGCCAGAGCGCTAGCCGCCGAGGCGCCTCCCCAATGACCGACGCCGCCGACTCACCCATAGGGCTACTGAGGCGCTCCAATCTCATGGTGCCCGTTACCGAGGAGCGGCACGTCAACGGAAGCTGGCGCCACGGCGCCGATGCCGTGACGCTGGACCTCGAAGACGGCGTCCTTCCGTCTCGGAAGGAGGAGGCCCGAGGCCTCGTCAGGGAAGCCATACGCCTCGCCTCGCGGGGCGGCGCCGAGGTATTCGTTCGCGTCAACAGCCCTTACCTGGAAGCGGACCTGGACGCGTGTGTCAGCTCGGGCCTGAGCGGCATCGCGCTACCGAAGGTGGAGGCTCCCGAGGACGTGGAGACGCTGTCGCTGCTGCTGGATGGGCTGGAGCGCGCGCGGGGCATGGAACCGGGATCGACCCAGGTTATCCTGCTCCTGGAGTCGGCGCGGGGCGTCTGGAATGTAAGGGAGATAGTAAAGGCCAGTCCCCGAGTATCGCAGGTAGCGCTGCTGGAGGGTGGCCTCTCCGTCGACTTGGGCCTCTACGCTTCCGACGAGCTCGACCCGTACGAGTATGCACGTGGCCGGGTGGTCGTCGAGGGGATTGCCGCAGGCGTCCAGCCGATCGGCAGCGCCTATCCTTTAGGCCTCCTGCCCCGTGTCCTGCCTCACGACGATCTGCGAGAGCTGGCCTTGAAGAGCCGGAACGTCGGCTTCAATGGGATCATATGCCCTCACCCGTCGTGGGTGGCTCCGGTTAACGCTGCCTTCACTCCGACCGACGACGATGTGGACCACCACACGCAGGTACGGCAGGTGTTCGCCGAGGGGGTGGCGGCGGGCACGGCGGCCGTGCCGTTCAAGGGCCGCATGATCGACGTGCCGGTCGACGAGCGGGCCAAGGACGTTCTGGAGCTTGCCTCTGCGTGCCGCCGGCGAGACGAGGAGAAGCGGCGGGCAGTCGAGCTCGCTGGGTCGGACTGACTACTGCGCTGTCACCCTGAGGGTGCGGTAGGCGGCCGAAGCGTCTGGGGTGGAGCTCGTAATTCGTTCCAGTTGCGGGACTCCGCCTCCCCAGGCCCTTCGCTTCGCTCGGGGTGACATATCAGCTTGCCCACACGCTGGCTTAGTAGGCTACTTCAAGATTTCGGCGTCGATCTTCTTTGTGGCTTCCTTGAGTGAGACGTCTTCCAGATTGAAGCACCATTGCCAGATCTGGCGCAGGACCTCCTCCCCGTCCGACATCGCCGTGCTCAGCTTCTCTCGCGGAACGACCCTCCCGTGTGCGACTGCGCTTCGCACGTCGTAGAAACTTTTCAGCCTTTGGAAGTGCTGTGCCTTGCCCGGTTTGTCCCAGGCGAGGATAGTAGCCCCCCTAAGCGAAAACCTGTAGCTCAATTCGTCTTGTGTTCCCGCCAGGAGAAGTGCCTCCAAACCGATGGCGTAGTCGATCACGGCGTCGTCGGCCCGGCTTCTCGATCCACCGTCGAAAAGTCGCTGTGCCGGAAGACGTAGGTAATGGTCATCGGAAGTCATGATGTCGCGTATGCGCGGCCACCACTCCCTGAGACGCTCTACATCTTCCCCGTTGAGGACATACGGATGTCCACGGCCGATGTTCTCCGGAACTGGCGTTTGCGATCCTGCAATTGGGCCGTAGCGATTCCTAACCCCCAATGCAACCACGCTGAAATATCCGGGCGATAAGATAGGGAGCGCGGAAAGCGCGGCTCTCCGCAGCTCATTTACTTTGCTGAACACCTGTCCTACTGGTTGCCGCGTAGACCCGGCGTCCTCAGCACGGATATCCAAGATTGACCATCGCTCAGACGGCATTCTCATTGGGTCAAACGGGAACCGGTCCGTGTCTCCAAAGGTCCACAGTTCTTCCTGATAGATAGGCCGGAGTATGACGTTTTCGTCCAGGCTGACCTCATTCTCGACTAGAGCCACATTGACCTGGGCAAATGCATCCCGGGACCGCACTGTTATTAGTTTGTCGACTACAGCACGTGCAAAGTCATCCAGCACAGCGTCCGCCGCGTCTCCGTCAAGTGCGAGCGGATTTGAGCTCTGCAGCCAGTTTGCAATTAGCTGTGTCATGTAACCGTAAGGTATGTCCTGTCGATCTATTCCCGCCTCCTCCAGTAATTTGGCTAATCGGTCTTGCTCCGGAAATTCGCGCTGCGTCAGTCGCAGCTGGTAAATAAATTGGACCGTGCGGGTGTCAGGCGCCTCGCGGTCAAAATATTGACTTGACATCGCGGTGTCACTGGTCGCAACCATCCACTGGCTGCGCCGGGTACGCGTGAGGTTATCGCCCAGTTGGGCCTTGGCTTCCTCGGCTACCTTCTGTAAGAAAGCGAAAGCTGCGTCTGATACGTCTTGCTTAGTGGGCATGTGGCTGTCCTAGACTTGTGTTGGATTCGGTCCCTGTCGTATTGATTAGACTCTCTTGCTGAGGAGTCCGCGTATGACACTGTTCGGGGTGACATTCTCGCGAACGCGGACTCCGTAAACATGCGACTCAGGCCCGCAACACCGCCAGCGCGTCCAACGCCTTGACTCCTTCGCCCCGCGGCAGCACGGCCAGCGGATTCACGTCCAGCTGCGCTACCTGCTCCTCGAGGTCCATCGCCAGCGTCGAGGCCTTCAGCAGCACGTCCACCAGGGCGTCGACGTCGGCCGCCGGACTCCCTCGATAGCCCTCCAGCAGACGAGCGCCCTTGACCTCGCCGATCATATCGCGGGCGTCGTTTCCGTCTATTGGACAGACCCGCATGGACACGTCCCCGTACAGCTCCGCCTGCACGCCGCCCATGCCGAAGAGGAGCACGGGTCCGAATGTCGGGTCCCGCGACACGCCGACTATGGTCTCGATCCCTCCGACCACCATCTCCTGCACCAGCACGCCATGTATCCGGGCGTCGGGCTGGTGCAGGCTGGCATTGCTCATGACCTCGTCGTAGGCGCGGCGCAGCTCCTGCTCGCTGCCGATGCCGGTCTTGACGATGTCGGCCTCGGTCTTGTGCAGGATGTCCGGCGACTCCACCTTGATCACAACCGGGTAGCCTATCTCCGCCGCTGCCGCGGCCGCCTCCTCGGCGGTGGTTGCTCGGTGCTCTAGGGTGACCGGGATGTCGTACAGCGACAGCAGCCTTTTCGCCTCGTGCTCGGTCAGGGTACCGTGCTCCGAGAGCAACAGCCCGTCGACCGCTTGCCGGTCCACTGGAGAGCCGACTGCCCCGCTGATAGCTTTCGCCTGGCGGTCCCTCCAGCGCTGATAGTCGAGACGGCGTCTCAGGGCGCGGGCTAGTCCGTCGGGCTGGTAGAAGACCGGCACGCTGGCCTGTTTCAGCCTGTGAAGTCCGTCGGTCTCGAACTGGCTACCGGTCCAGAGGAAGGCCACGGCTTTTCCACTGTCGTCGCGCACCCCAATCACCTGGTCGGCCTGGCCGTCGCCGCCGGAGCTGGCCACGACCAGTGTTCCGACCTCCGGCTCGCCTATCATGGCCTGGAGTATCCGATAGAAGGAATCGCGGAAGGCGTTGCCCGTAACGTCTGCCGGATTGGCGACCCAGCCGAACCCCTGCAGCACCTCGTTGATCTCGGCGTGAGCCTCCTTGGTCAACGGCGGTAGCTCCAGCCCCATCTGGCCGCACTTGTCGGCTATGAGGGAGCTGATCCCGCCGGAGTGAGATATGACACCGACGCCCTCAGGATCGGGGGACGGGCTGTGGGCCAGCAGCTGAGCCGTCTCCAGGAGCTCATCGTAGTCTTCCACCCTGATGACGCCGTGCTGTGCGAAGGCCGCGTCGTGGACGGTGTCGGAGCCTGTCAGGGCCGCGGTGTGACTCAGTGCGGCCCTGGCTCCCGCCTCTGATCGTCCCGTTTTCATGACCACGATGGGCTTGCCTCGCTGTCCGGCGAGGCGTGCCGCCTCGAGGAACTTCCGTCCCTCTTTGATCCCTTCGATGGAGCAGACGATTACCCTCGTGTCGGCGTCATCTGCCAGGAACTGGATGAAGTCGGCTGCGTCGAGGTCGGCCTCGTTGCCCGTGGAGATTATGTAGGAGTAGCCGACGCCCGCGTCCCCCGCCCGGGCCAGGAAGGGGCCGAACGCCGAGGCTCCGCTCTGCGATATGAGCGCGACAGGACCGGTGGCGCCGATCTCGTCCAGGCTCGACGACGAGGCCCATATGTCGTCCTTTACGTTGGCCAGTCCAAGGCAGTTGGGGCCACAAACACGCACGCCTGAGCTCTCGGCGATGGCGCTGATCTGCGCCTGGAGGTCGCTGCGCCCTTCGTCGCCTCGCTCCGCGAATCCGGCGCTGATGATGATTGCCGAGCGCGCTCCGACCTCGACGCACTCCTCCAGGACTCCGATCACACGGTCGTATGGGACAATGATCCCTACAAGGTCGGGCGGCTCGGGCACGTCCCGGAGCGAGGGGTAGCACTTGACCCCTAGCAGCTCGTCGTATCGGGGATTCACGGGATAGACGCTCACTCGCTCGCCTGCTCCCAGCGCGGACTTCAGGAAGCGTCCGCCGTACTGCATGCGCTCCGTCGCTCCCACGACGGCGATGGACCTGGGGTTGAGCATGCGGCGGATGGACTCCGCCTTCGCGTCGGCGCGCGTTTTCACTGGCAGTTCCTCAATGTGATGGCTCGGTGGCGAAACGGCGTACGACGCCTGCCGTCGTTATCGGGACGTTGCCGGCAGATCGGGCAACCCTGAAGCGCGAGACGGGCGGCCGCGGCTACCGGGTGGCCTCGTCTCTTGTCAATGCCTCGAGTGCCTTCAGCACCAGATCGCGGCGCAGCTCCCGCTCGCCGTCGGGCGGCAGCGTCTCGTCGCCGAGAACCGCGGTTATAGCCTGACCCCTGACGATCCGGTTGGAGCCTACCGCTCTGGCGACCGGGTCCACGGGCGTGATCTGCACCACCGGTATCCCCGCCTTTTCGATCTCGGTCCCTATCGCTGCGCCGCAGCGAGTGCTGGTGCCTCAGGTGGAGGTGAGCACCACCGCGTCGACCCCGGCCTCCTGTAGCCTCGCCAGCATCTCCCTGCCGACTCGCTGCCCGTTCTCCAGGGGAGCCACGTTCCCCGGCGTGGACAGGAACTCCTCGTGAAGCTTACCGATGACGCCCTCTCGCTCGAGCTCCCGCAGGACGTCGATCGGCACCAGCCTGTCAGGGTCCTCTTGAACCGGCCGGTTGTCGTAGCCGCCGTGCTGCACCTCGTACCCATCGCTCGTGAGATCGTCGGTCCCGGAGATGTCGTAGGCCGCCCAGACAGTGGCCCCGCTTCGAGGGAACCCGTCTGGATTCCCCGTGGGCACCAGCCCGCCGTCGGTCACCAGGGCAACCCTGGCCTTCGACAGGTCTCGGACGCGTGGCGGCAGAGGCACGGGCGGGAACGGGTCGAGCGGGACCTCGGACTCGAAGGGCTCGCCGTTCGTTTTCGCCACCAGCATGTCGACGAGCCGCTCGGCGGCCGTCTTCTCGACGAAGGCGGGGCGAAGAACCCCCTGCGGTATGTAGCCCTCCTCAGAGGGCGGGCCGACGGCCTCGCCCGACACGAGTTTGATCGCCATCCGCGCGATGCCAGACATCACGTCGCGCATCCTTGCCACGTTGCCGCCCGAGTCGACGATCAGCACCTGTCGCCTATAGAGGTCTGCGCCGGGGTTCTCGGTCGACATGGCCGTGATCGCCGGGATGTCCAGCTCGGTCCGCACTGCGGCGCAGAGCGCCCCGGCGGCCACGCCGTAGCGTCCCGCGTCGAAGCAGGGCCCGGCCACGAAGAGGTCAGCGCCCGCCTGTTTTACCGCGGCCACGACTCGGGGGCCGATCTCGTCCAACCGCTCGGCGGCGTGGTTGTCGCCACAGACTATGGTCGCGACAATGCGCCACTCGTCGCCAAGGGCCTGTTGCAAGACGGCGCCGGGGCCTACCGGTCCATCGCGCACCTCTAGCGGGGAGCCGGCCTCTTCCTCGCCGCCGACCCCGCCGAAGAACTGGTTCAGGTAGTGAACTACCTTCATCCTCTGACTCCTAGTAGATCGCCGAGGCGAACCGCGAGCCGCCCTGGCCGTTCATCGTGCCGCAGATGTTGCCGGGTGCGACCTCCATCGCCTCGGCCAGCCGCTTTGCCGCCTCCGGGCTGCCCGCTACCACCCGATCGACCTCGGGAAGCTGCCACCGCGTCCCTCCGACTTCGCCCAGCAACACCACTGCGTCCACCTCGGGCACCTTCATTACCAAAGCCGAGTCGGCCTCCCCACCCGGCCCGACCACCGGGGACGCGAGGATCACCGTTTTGACGCCGAGGGACTCACACAGGCGCGCCGCCTCGAACATGTCGGTGTGGGGTGCTCCCCCGGCGTACTTGGTGATGACGACTCCATCGGCCTTCATGGTCCACCTGGCCAGGTTGGCCGCCATCATGCAGCTGCGCTCCCTCTCCTCCCTGACGTTGGCCGACGTGGTGGCGATGGTGCCGACGAAATTGATCTCGCCCTCACGATGGCGCCGGTACATCTCGTTGATGATGGGGTGGTTCTGGTGGAAGAAGGTCTCCAAGTCCCTGGCGGCCCAGGCATAAGATATGACCACGGCGCCGTCCATCCACTCGTTCGGATGGAGGACCACAGGCGTCATGCGCTCGGTGTTGCTGCCGTACAGGATGTGCTCGTCGGGCGCGGTGCCGTGCTGGTGGCCGTGGACCTGGCCGATATAGGCGACTCGTAGGAGCGCGGCGCGCTCGGGCGAGTCGGCATCCGCCAGCTCCATCACCTCGGCCGTCGCCGGCGCATGGCCGGCCGCGGCCCGCGCCAGATACACCGCCGCCTTGACGGAGGCTACCCGGATGGCGTTAAGCACCGCGAGCCGGTCGGTGTTGGGCTTCGCGTGTGGGACTACCACGAGGTGATGCAGCGAGCCGTAAACCGAGGCCTGAGCGGCCTCCCCGCTCATCTCCAGGATCTTCGTTCCGGCGCCCCTGGTATTGCCTGGAGTGTAGCCCAGGGTGTCGAAGCGGGGGTTGTATCCCTTGGAGTCAGTCTGTCTGGAGCCTCCGGCCTGTCCCTCGTCTACGACGGTCACGGCGCTTCCCCGGAGCACGTGAGTCGTCCCATGACCCACCGTGCCGATAGGCCCCAGTATGCCTGGGAAGTCGGAGCCGGTCCCCGGCTCTTTCGCCCGGGGCTCGACCACGTCGTACACGAAGCCCACGCGGACGCTGTCGCCCGGACGTACGACCTCGAGGTCCACGCTCTCGATGCGTCTGTCTTCCAAGAGCCGGTCCCGGAGCTCGTCGGCGTCTATCACCAGCCGCGTACCGTCCAGCTCAGTAGAGGCGCCGAAGGCCATGTCGGTTATCGGATGTATAGCCAGGGTCAGCTTCACGAAGTTCTCCTCGGGCGGTAGGATACGCCAGACCCCATCCTCTTTCAAGATTTCGGGGCATGAGCCGGACGGAGGTCGGCTCCGTCAGCCGAAGGCGAACACCATGAAGCTGGCCGCGATGTAGAGTCCAACTATAGCGGCTCCCTCCACCGGCCAGCGCCGGCTTAGCCGGCGCTGGGGCTGCCTCAGCATCGTCAACAAGACGACCGAGGTCATCAGCGCCGCGACAGCCGCCGTCGCGGCGTGAATATCGGACACCGCCGACCACAGAGACCCCTTAGCGTAGGCCAGATCGTCGATGAACAGGATGAAGCCCATATTGAAGACGTTGCTTCCCAACAGGTTGCTGATGGCGAGCTCAGGAGCGCCGAGTCGCATAGCCGCCACCGAGGCCGCTAGCTCGGGCAGCGACGTGCACAGAGCCAGGAACTGAGTGCCCACGTAGCTGGCTCGCCAATTCATCTCCACCGCTATGCTGTCGGCTGTCATCGTGATCCAAAAGGCCGCGCCTATTACGATTGCAGCGGCAAAAACGTAGATCAGCGCCGCCCGGGAGACGCTGGCCGTCCGGTCGTCGGCATCGGGTGGGAGAACCTCGTCCGACCCTCTGTTGCGGAATAGAGCGTACATTCCGCCTGCGAACACCAGGACCAGCAACACTGAGAAGGGGCTTATGTACCAGCCGGAAAGGCCGGTGGCGTAGCCATGTATCAGGACGGCGAACGCCCCCAGGAATATGACGGCCATGCCCAGGAGACCTATCATCACCGACCCGCGATCGGCGTGCTCCAGTACAGACCGGTTCCGCCAGAAGATCTCCAACAGGCCGATGATAAGCAGGTTGAAAAGATTGCTGCCGAAAGCGTCGCCGGCGGCCAGGTCCGGCTCGTCCAGCAGGGCCACCGAGCTGACTCCTGCGCCCAGCTCTGGCAGCGAGGTAACAGTGGCCAGTAGCACGATACCTATGAAGGTCCGGCCAAGCCCAGTCTTGAGCGCAATCACGTCCGCTGAGCGGACCAGGAAGCTGGACGCCCCAAGAACGATGGCCGCGCCGACCGCGAATTGAATCCACAGGAGCGCGATGGTCACGGGCCCTGCCCTCTCTTCCGGTGTGGGAGGCCCCTCCTACGCTCGTCCCCCGGACTGCGCATCCGACTGTGACCCTGTGTGCGGGTGTCCATTGCCACTTTGATGAAAGCCCCGCCCCACATAAGCCGGCTCGCTTCAGAGATCGACGTTCGCGGGTCGCAGTATACACGACCAGACAGGTGTCTACGGCCCTCCGGCGCAGATCGAGTGCGTTGGTGTCGCTTCAGACGAAAGCAGTGCGTGAATCCGTTCACATTATTGTTATCTGATTCACAATGGACTACCGGCTACGAGAAAGTTGTGAAACGAAACACAATTTTGACAAATGCGTGAGTCGTGTGTAACTCTATGGCTCGAGTGGCACCGGCAGTGTACTGCAACTGATTCCAAGGGGGTGTCTCGCCTGCTCGATTGAGTTGGTCTCTCAGCCACAGCGATTCGGCTAAGAGCGGAGCAGTCGTGGAGTCACCAGCCTTGCGCCCTGAGGGCAGCGGGGTCCAGGAATGAATGTGTAGGGGCCGCATGAAGCCCACGAGATCGGTGGGATTCGTGCGGCCCTCTCGTTTCTCCAGACCAGGGGGAGCGGATGTTCGTTCCCGTCTGGCCGACTCGAGCGTGCACAAGGAGGTTAGATATGTTAGAGGAGCTCAGTCCCGGTGAGGCCAGCGAAGGCCTGTCTGAGGACCAGGGCGTCGGATCTGAGATCTACCTGGGTGTGAAGATTCCTTTGCCCGGGGTGCGATATTACGTGATCCTCGACGAGAAGGACAGGACCTGCTCCTGGACACCCCCAGCAGGGATAAGCCTCGAAGCCACGCAAGCTGAAGAGCAAGACCTGGTGGCGGTGTGATTGTGCGGAGCTCGTCTGACACACGACGTAGCGGGCCGAGACCAGCGTGAGAGCAACACGGCTCTTCGACCGGAGCGGTGGGAGCCGGCTACGGGTGGGCCGAACAGAACTCAGATCGAAAAGGGTGAGCACGACTTAGAGCAAGGAGGTGAACGATGTATCAGAAGGTCGTGATCCCGTGGGACGGCTCGGCAAAAGCACAGGGGATTCTCCCCAACGTACGTGACGAGGTTGAGGCCGGGGGCGAGGTGGTGTTTCTGCGGGTCGTGGCCCCGGCGCAGATGCAGGTCGTAGAGGACGAGACCAGGGCCGCGGTTCAGACGAGCTGTGAGCTCACGTTCCGCGATCGCGTTGAAGACGGTATCCGATGGATGTGCGATACGGCGGTTTCCTCGGATGTGGTCACGGGAATCCTGGACTACTCGGATGCCAATAACGTCGACCTCATCGCTATGTATACCCGTGACCGCAAAGGGCTGGCTGCGCTGCGCAAGAAGAGCATAGCGAAAGAGGTGCGCAAGAAGGCCAGCATCGAGGTGAAGGTGTTCAAGCCCGGCGAGGTTGTGGGGGCAACGTAGTCGGGACCCCGTACGCTTACGTCGGGGCAGACGTGCGGCATACTGATCCACAGCTAATCTCTACGCGGCAGCCACGGGCGATTTCGCATAAACGGGCAACGGAACAAGGCAGAGTTCGGGATGGGGACGATGGTGCCGGGGAGTCTGCACGTTGAGGATAGGCCTCTTTATTGACTCGACCAACATCAACGCGAGCTCTGAGAATCGAGCGAGCGAGGTCGAGGACGCCGAGAACGACGGCTTCGATAGCTTCTGGCTCTCGCATGTGTTCGGCGCAGACGCGCTGACGCTCGTCGCCCTCGCGGGCCAACGGACTGAGCGCATCGAGATAGGCACCGCCGTGGTGCCGACGTTTCCCAGGCACCCGGCTGCGCTTGCCCAACAGGCGCTGACGACGCAGATGGCGTTGGGCGGCCGGCTAACCCTGGGTATCGGACCCTCCCACCGTTCGAGCATGGAGGGCTGGCTGGGCCTTTCGTACGACAAGCCCGTCCGGCACTTGCGTGAATACCTTACGGTGCTCCGATCGCTCATCGAGGACGGAGAGATCGACTTCACCGGCGAGGTCTTTTCCGTCAGGAGCTCCCTGCAGGTCCCCGGTGCCACGCCCTGTCCGATCCTCGTCGGCGCCCTCGGGCCCATGATGCTCCGCGTCGCCGGCGAGCTGGCGGATGGGACCATCACTTGGATGGCTGGGCCCAGGACTATTAGCGGGCATGTCGTGCCCCGCATAAACGAGGCGTCTTCTGCCGCAGGCCGGCCGAGCCCCCGGGTCTGCGTCGGTGTTCCGATAGCCGTTACCGACGACCGAGATGGAGCTCGTCGACGTGCTGCCAGGCTGCTCGAAGGTTATGCCCGTGTCCCAAGCTACAGGCGCATGCTGGAAACGGAGGGTGTCGACAGTCCCGCTGACGCGGCGATTATCGGCACGGAGGTGGAGGTCGAAGCGGACATCCGCGCGCTTTCCGACGCGGGCGCCACCGATTTGCTGGCCTCCCTCTTCCCGGTCGGCGACCCCGAGTCCCCGCAGCGCACCCGTGAGCTGCTTAAGCGGCTAGTCGGCCAGATCGAACCTGTCCCACAGTAACGCTACTACACCTCCACCGTGACCCAGGGGCGTGGTGCAAGCCACGTTCCTGGTTGCAGCCGCGGTTTCGAGAAGGAAATCGGCACGCGATAAGCACCCCACCGTGGGGTGTCCATCGTGTGCCGACTGGGGCTGCGGCGGATGAGGTGTAAGCGATCCCGTGGAAAGAGATGTAGAGCTGGCATCCACAGCGAGCTGAGAGGGAGTCTGTTAGCCTGTAACTCGACTGTGCCGGTCTGAGTCTCATGAACGCTGAGGAGCTTTGCGATACCTATTCAACCCACGCTCATTCCAGTAGGATCAGTCGCCCCCGGCTTCACGCTACCCACGGCAGACGGCGGGACGCTTGCCCTTAGCGACTACCAGGACAAGGCCTGCGTCGTCATGGCCTTCTTGCGGGGTTTCATGTGACCCTTCTGCCGCAGGCATCTCCGTCGGCTGACGGAGCAGTACGAGGAGTTCCGTGTCGCAGGCGCGGAGGTCATCGCGTTGGTGAAGGACACACCGGAGGTCGCACGGGTATACTTCCGAGAACATAACATCCCCTTCCCGTGCCTGGTTGATCCGGAACACGAGGTCTACAACCGGTACGAGGTGAAGAGCACGCTGATGTCCCTCGGCCAGCGCCCGGCACTGTTCGTCATCGACCGCGAGGGTATCGTGCGCTATGCCTATCTAGGTTGGCAGCAGTGGGACATTCCGCCGAACGCTGAGGTACTTGAAGTCTGCACGGGCATCCCTTGCGAGGCGGGACTCCACCCATAATCAGGCTGACCGGGGCTATCCACAGTAGAGCTGGTCGTCAAAAAGCTAATTCGATGAGTATGCCCCGGCATCTTCGGTTTGACCCCCTATCCACGCGCTGCTAAACTCCCAGCGACCTGAGTTCGAGCCCCCTGAGCAACGCGACTTTTCGGGAGCGCCACTTGACACAGACCTACGAGCATAACGTCGTCCTAGCTGACCGTAAGTTCGACGTGGTCGGGACACGCCCGATCCGTCACGACGGCGCAGACAAGGTCACCGGGCGCGCACTCTACGGCGTCGACTTTCACATCCCTGGGCTGCTGTTCGGAAAGATACTGCGCAGTCCCCACGCCCACGCCCGTATCAGGTCTTTGGACACGTCGAGAGCAGAGGCTCTGCCCGGCGTGGAGGCGGTGGTCACCGGCAAGGACCTGCCCAAAGGCGGCCCGGAGGAGACCACGGACCTGGGCCTGGGACCCATAAGCGTCAGGGATATGCGGGACAACGTGCTGGCCAACGACAGGGTGCTGTATCAGGGCCACGCTGTAGCAGGCGTCGCGGCCGTCAGCGCCGACGTCGCCGAGGAGGCGCTGGGTCTGATCGATGTGGAGTACGAGGTGCTCCCCGCCGTGTTGACGGCACCCGACGCTATGGCCGAAGGAGCGCCGATCCTGCTGGACGATCCGACTATCGTTGGCGCCGCGGACACCAACGGAGAGCCGACCAACATCGCCGCAAGGCTGGTTCACAGGCTCGGTGACGTGGATGCCGGGTTCGAGCAGGCCGACGTGGTCGTCGAGCGCGAGTTCAACACGGCGACGGTGCACCAGGGGTACATCGAGCCCCATCCCGTTACGGCCTTGTGGAACGCCGACGGAAGGATCACTGTCTGGACGAGCACTCAGGGGGCGTTTTGGGTGCAGGAATCGATCGCCGCCATCCTGGCCGTGCCGGTCTCGTGGATCAAGGTAGTGCCGATGGAGATCGGTGGCGGCTTCGGCGGCAAGTTCGCAGTTTACGCTGAGCCTGCCGCGGCGATTCTCTCCAGGAAGACGGGCCGTCCGGTCAAGATCGTCCTTACTCGCGCCGAGGTGTTCATGGGTACGGGGCCCTCATCCGGCTCGTACGTCAGGGTGAAGATCGGGGCTTCCAGGGAAGGCAGGATCACTGCGGCCGAGGCCTATCTGGCTTTCGAGGCAGGCGCCTACCCCGGGTCCCCAGTCGCCGGGGCCGCCGTGGCTACCTTGTGGTCGTACGACATCCCCAACGTGATGATCGAAGGACTCGACGTTGTGGTCAACAAGCCCAAGACGGGCGCCTACCGAGCGCCGGGCGTGCCCAACGTCAGCTTCGGCGCCGAGACCGTGATCGACGAGATAGCTGAAAAGCTTCAGATGGACCCCATCGAGTTTCGGCTAAACAACGCCGCGAGGCAGGGGGCTCGCCGGCCCGACGGCCCTGCTCACGCGGCGCTTGGTGTCGTCGAGACCCTTGAGGCGATGCGCGATCACGCCCATTACAAGGCGCCTCTCCAGGGACCGAACCGTGGCCGGGGAGTATCCATCGGCCTTCTCTATCACAGCGGCTTTGCGTCGGCCTGCACCCTGAGTGTGAACGCCGACGGGACCGTCAACCTCGTCGAGGGCTCGACGGACATCGGAGGCACGCGAACGGCTGTGGCGATGCAGGCGGCCGAGGTGCTGGGCATAGCCGCCGAGGAGGTCCTTCCCACGGTGGCGGACACCGACTCCGTAGGTTATACGTTCGGAACGGGCGGCAGCCGCACCGCCTTCGCGACGGGTTGGGCTGCTCACAACGCCGCCCTGGAAGTGAAGCGCCAGATGATTGAGCGGGCCGCAAGGATCTGGGAGGCCGACGCTGACTCCATCGTGATGGAACACGGAGTCATCCGGTCCAAGCACGACCCGGAGCTCAAGATGTCCTTCAAAGAGCTTGCCGGGATGCTTAGGGGGTCCGGTGGCACGGTGGTGGGAAGCGCCACGGTCACCCCGGCAGGCGTCTCCGGCTCGGCCGTCGGCAACATCGTCGACGTGGAGGTCGACCCAGAAACGGGCAAGGTCACTATCCTGAGGTATACGGTTGTCCAGGACGCTGGGAAGGCGATTCACCCCGCTTATGTCGAAGGGCAGCTCCAGGGCGGGACAGCCCAGGGCATCGGCTGGGCGCTGAACGAGGAGTACGCTTACGACGACGCCGGAAGGATGACCAACAGCAGCTTTCTCGACTACCGGATGCCCATCGCAATGGACCTTCCGATGATCGACACGGTGATCGTGGAGGTGCCGAATCCCGGACATCCCTTCGGGGCAAGAGGACTGGGAGAGGCGTCCATCATCACGCCCCCCGGCGCACTGGCCAATGCGATATACGCCGCCCTTGGCGTCCGGCTGCGCAGGCTCCCGATGAATCCGGTCGAGATCATGAAGGCTATCTGGTCTCGGAGCGGCTAGCCACCGGCCCGGGTCGCTCTCCAACGGCTACGGCCGGTTTTGAGCCGCGCGGTCGTGCCTATGGTGGCTCAAGCCCGCCTGGCATAGGCACGCGCCCTCATTCACCGCTGCAGCGGCTTTGGCTGTCACTGTGCCTCGGATCCCTGAGGTATACTCTCCACGGCTCGGCACGAGCACTCACTCCAAGGAGAACACACATGGCCGCGCAGTTGGATGGCAAGGTAGCCCTCGTAACCGGAGCAGGGTCGGGGATTGGGCGCGCCACTGCCTTGGCGTTCGCCAGGGAAGGCGCAAAGGTGGTCGTATCGGACGTGGATGATGACGGAGGCGAGGATACGGTGGCCCAGATCGGACGGGCGGGCGGGGAAGCGGCGTATGTCCACGCGGACGTGTCACGAGCCGCGGAGGTCGAGGCGCTGATGGCGCGGACCATCGAGGCCTTCGGCCGCCTCGACTGCGCTCACAACAATGCCGGAGTCCAGGGTGTGCTCGAGACGCCGATACACGAGTACCCGGAGCAGGTGTGGGATGAGGTCATCAGTGTCAACCTGAAGGGCGTGTGGCTCTGCCTGAGGTACGAGGTGCCGCACATGCTGGAGCAGGGGGGCGGATGTATCGTCAACACGTCGTCGATGGCCGGACTCGTCGGCCGCCGGGGGAGGTCGGCGTACGTCGCCAGCAAGCACGGCATCATTGGGCTCACCCGGACAGCGGCGCTTGAGTACGGTCCCATGGGCATCCGGGTAAACGCCGTGTGTCCCGGCGCGATACAGACACCGATGCTAGAGCAGACCGTCATGGGCCATCCCGAACGAGAGGCCCAGTTCCTGACCGGGCATCCCCTGGGACGCTTCGGCACGGCCGACGAGGTAGCGGACGCCGTCGTCTGGCTATGCTCGGATTCGTCCTCCTTCGTCACCGGCCACGGCATGGTGCTGGATGGTGGGATGGAGGCCTGATGCCAGGTTTCGCAACTATCTTGCAGGTGAGCGGACGCCGGCCTTCCTCCAGGGTCGTCGGCCTCAGGTAGATTGTCCCCTCCCAGCCCTTCCCTGGGAAGGATGCTGCCCGCACTTCGGCGCAAGTCCCCTCCCAAGGGCTTTGCACCAAGTGTCTTTTCAAAGCGAAGGTTTGCTTGCCCTCCCACCCGCCCTGGGGGGTATTTTGTATCTGGGGACATCCCAGGACCCGGCTGGAAACCTCCGGTTTCCGGCACCTTCCTGTAGTTTTTGTGCAAAGCCCCTCTTAGTGGGTGCATGCCCGACGGGTCGGGCCGCCGGGGTTCGGGGTGTCCCCGACAATACCTGCGGGCGGGTGGGTGGGAATGACCTGGAAAGCTCTTTGGGAACCAAGGAGTAATACGGAGTTGCATGGATAGCTACTGCGTGCCGCCCGCCGGTCGTCTGAGTCGTTTCCGTTGACGTGACTACGCGGCGCTGCTACGTTTACACCCGCCAGCCGAGACTCAGCGTACCCAGACCACACTGTCGGAGGAATCGGGATGAAGGCAGCGGTCCTGTATGAGAAGCACCGGCCGTTGGAGATCGAGGAGCTTACGCTCGAACCCGCCCGGCAGCACGAGGTGCTGGTGAAAATGGAGGCCAGTGGCGTGTGCCAAAGCGACCTCCATTTCATCAAAGGCGATCGGGAGCATCAACTACCGGTTGTTCTTGGGCATGAGGGGTCCGGCACCGTGGCAGAGGTGGGGCCGGGTGTAACCTACGCCAGGCCCGGGGACCGCGTGGTCCTGTCCTTTGTGCCAAGCTGCGGCAAATGCTCCTACTGCGTCGGCGGGCGGCAGAACCTGTGCGAGGTCCGGTACCGCCTTCGCGGCACCCTGGCCGACGGCACAACGCGCCTTCGGAAGGGGCAGCAGGAGATTTTCCACTTCAATGGCCTTTCTACCTTTGGAGAGTACGCCGTGGTCGAAGAGGATGCGCTGGTGCTGGTGCGCGACGATGCCCCGCTGGACAAGATGGCTCTCATTGGCTGCGGGGTGCCGACCGGTGTCGGGGCGGCCATCCACACCGCCAAGGTCCAGCCCGGAAGCAGGGTGGTCGTGATCGGCGTTGGCGGCGTCGGCCTTAACGTGGTGCAGGGGGCAGCGTTAGCCGGAGCGGGGACGATCGTCGCGGTCGACGTCAAGGGGCCCAAGCTGGAACATGCCCTGGAGTTCGGAGCCACCCACCTCATCAATGCGGCGACTGAGGACGTGATGGGCCGCGTCGAGGACATTACCAACGGCGAGATGGCTGACTACGCTTTCGAGGTCATCGGCTCAACCGAGGCGATCAATCAGGCGTTGAGCACGACCCGCCGCGGAGGGGTTACCGTGGCAGTCGGGGTCACTCCCACGGGCGCGCAGCTTACAATCGACCCGGACTTCCTGCACCAGGATCGAGTGCTCATGGGCTGCACCTACGGCTCGTGCTACCCGCGGGCCGATATGCCGATGCTGATAGACCTGTACATGGCAGGCAAGCTGAAGCTGGACGAGCTCATCAGCCGCACCTTCTCGCTCGATGAGATCAACACGGCCTTCGACGTGCTGGAACGCGGCGAGGTTGCCCGCTCCATCATCCGGTACTAGTGAGAGCATCCCGCCCAAGTATCGAGAGCAGGGCATGCAGCGAGACTTCGTAGGCTACGGACGGAATCCGCCTCGCGCCGAGTGGCCCAACGGCGCTCGCGTCGCCGTGTCTCTCTCGGTCGCCTATGAGGAGGGCTCCGAGTATTCCCTCCTGGACGGCGACCCTCATCGGGAGCCCACGGGCGAGATCGTTTCGCCCGTGCCCATGGACCAGCGCGACCTGGTCAATGAGTCGATGTTCGAGTACGGCAGCCGCGTCGGTGTATGGAGGGTTCTGGATCTTCTCGACAGGCAGGAAGTTAAGGCGACCTTCTTCTGCTGCGGGCTGGCCCTGGAGCGCAACCCCGAGGTCGGCCCCGAGATCACGCGGCGCGGCCATGACATCTGCGGCCACGGCTACCGTTGGGTCGAAGCCTTCAAGATGGACCGCGAGGCCGAGCGCGAGGACATTCGCAAGACCGTCGAAGTAATCCATCGTGTCGCGGGCCAACGACCCCTCGGATGGCACAACCGGTACGCCAACAGCTTGAACACCCGCGAGCTGGTCGTCGAGGAGGGAGGTTTCCTTTACGACAGCAACGCCTACAACGACGACATCCCCTACTTCGTTTCGATCAGCGACGGGAACTGGCTGGTAGTGCCGTACTCCTTCGACACCAACGACGCCAGGTCGTACCGGGCAGGCGGAAGCGTAGCCGACTACTCCCAGTCGATGGTGGACACGCTTGATCGGCTCTACGAGGAGGGCGAGGTTAGCCCCAAGATGATGTCGGTGGGCATCCACTGCCGCATCTCCGGCAGACCCGGCCGCTCAAAGGCGCTCGAGCGTTTCATTCAGTACGCCAAGGGATTCCCCGGAGTGTGGTTCGCCCGGCGATCGGATATCGCCCGGTGGTGGTGGGAGAGGTACGGATAGCCACACTGGGCTTCCCCGGCCTTCTGGGGGCCGACTCGCGGACCCGCGCCTACCCGAGCAGTGGAATGACCTCTTCTGCCAAGAGCCGCATTGACTGCTCGACCTCTGAAGCGCGCATCTCACCGATGTTGAACTTTAGCATCAAGTTCGGCACCCCCAGATCGCGGAGCGCCGTCACATGATCGGCGACCTGCCTGGGCGTCCCGAAGATGGACATGTCTCGTAGCGACCTGGCATCGCCGCCCGATGCCGTGGCGGTCGCAGCGGCGGTCCCCGAGGGGTTGAGCCGCTGCCTGGCGTCCTTGGCATGCTCGAACTCCCTCGTGAATCCCTCCTCCACGATGCGAGTTGCTTCCTCCAGGGTGGGGGCGACGACCATGTTCTTCGTTGCCCAGACCTGGTCCAGGATGCCAGCGGCGGACTCCTCATGTCCACCCTCCAGGAGAGCTATTCTGTACTGCTCCAACCTGCTCCCGAGAACGTCGTCCGCCAGCGGCGCCAGCAGGATCGGGCGGCCTATGCCGGCCATGGCGACCACCGAGGCCTCGCTGAGGCAGGCGCGTGCCAGGGGCGGATGCGGCTTCTGGTACGGCCGAGGGCGAAGCAGGGACATGGACACCTTCCAGTGCCTGCCCTCGTATTCGAGGCTATCGCTGGTCCATGCCTTGATCAGCAGGTCCTCCGCCTCGTCCATCATCTCCAACCCGTCCTGCATCGTGAGCCCGAAGCCGGTGTACTCGAAGTGGTTGAAGGCCGTGCCCCGTCCTGTGCCTACTATGAGGCGCCCGTGGCTGAGGTTGTCGAGCAGGGCGGTTTGCGCCGCAAGGCGCACCGGATGGTGCAGCGCCATCTCGACCACGGCGAAACCGATCTTTACGCGACTGGTTCGCACGGCAACCGCGGCGCCGAATACCACAGGATCGACGTAGGCAACCTCTCCGGAGAAGTGGTGCTCGGTCAGCCAGACGGCGTCCAGCCCCATCGCTTCTACCATCTCCACTTCGCGGAGCGCGTCGTCGATCACCGAGCCGTCGTTCTCGGGGTCGTGGCTTACTGGAAAGACGAAAGAACCGAATCTCATGCCTGTACCTTATGGCCGGGCCGACCGTGCCATTCCACTACTTCGCCGTCATGCCGCCATCCATGTAGATTATCTGCCCGGTCATATAGTCGGAGGCGGGGCTCGCCAGGTATGCGGCTAGGATTCCCAGGTCCCTGAGATCCCCCTCTCTGTGAAAAGGTATGCCGTCCAGATGGCGCTTGCGCCCCTCGGGGTCGACCCACGTGTCACCGGTCATGTGGGTGTCGTAATCACCCGGGCCGATAGCGTTCACACATATGTTGTACGGCGCCCACTCCAGCGCCAGCACCCGCGTAAGCATGTTCACGGCGGCCTTGCTGCAGTTGTACGCGGCCATGAGCGGAAAAGCCATCGACGCATTGTTCGAGCTGATGTTGATTATCTTGCCGTACCCGTTCTCCATCATGTAAGGGGCGATGGCGCGGCAGCAGTAGAACACGCCGTTGAGATTGGCGTCGATGATGCTTTGCCACTCCTCCACGGTGGTGCGGGAGGTGCTTTCCCTGCTGACCCTGGTTGGCTTTACGACCACATCGGGAAACGGGACGGTCGCCAGCCTCAGGAGCTGGCCCGCGTTGTTTACCATGACGTCGACTCGACCGAAATGCCCGACGGCCCGCTCCACTAGGGCGTCCACGTCCGCCGATTTCGTGACGTCTGTCGTGACGGCAATCGCCTCTCGTCCCATTGCCCTGACATCCGCTGCCGTCGCCTCTATATCGGACTCGGTCCTGGCGGCAGCGACTATGTTCGAGCCCGCTTCGGCGAGGACCAGCGCTATTTCGCGTCCGATCCCCTTGCCGGCTCCGGTCACTATGGCCGTCTTGCCCTCGAGGCTCAGGTCAGGCAGCATGAAGGCTCCTTCGTGATCGCAGGCATCGCCGCGCCCCGGGGGGCGGCGGCCCGGACAGTCACGCCGGGCGGTCCGCCGGCCTCGCGCCTCAGGCAGACCGTGCCGCCGCGCAGGCGTCTATTGGATGCGGGGCGCTAGATCGCGCCGTCGTCCCTGAGGTCCTTCAACGCCTGGTCGAAGCCGTCTACGGTCCGGTCTATCACGGCGTCGGTATGGGCCGACGACACGACGAAGCACATGCCGTTCCAGTCCATGCCGTCGGAACCGTTGACGAGCAGCGCTCGCCGCAGCGCCCGCGTTTTCTCTGCGGGCATGCTCTTGTATATCTCCTCGTACGGCATCGTGCACAGCTCGCGGTCGCAGTTGCAGTCGTAGCCGAGATTAACCTGCACAAGCGACGAGATGCCGTGGGCGTGGCCCAGTACCTCGTTCTTTGTGAAGGCCTCGTTGATGCCTTCCTTGAGCCGTCTGGCGGCCCCGTCGGCGCGCTCCACGGCGTCGGTCTCGGCGATCTCGGTAAGCTGAGCGATCCCCGCCGCCGCGGTGATGGGCTGTGAGTTGTACGTGCCTCCGTGAGCGACCCGCTTCGTCGTGTCGTAGTCACGATCTCCTGTGATGGCCATTACGTCCATGATGTGCTTTTTGCCGCCGACCGCCGAGCCAGGCTGTCCTCCGGCTACGATCTTCGCCGTGGTCGTCAGGTCAGGATCGAGGTCCCAACGCTCCTGTGCGCCTCCATTGGAGAGCCGGAATCCGGTGATGACCTCGTCCATTATGAACACGACCTCGTGCTTGCGGCAGACCTCCTGGAGGTCGTGCAGGAACTGCGGGTTCTGGAGCGGGAAGGTTCCGAAGTGTGCTCCGTTGCACTCGACTATTACGCCTGCCACGTCACTGTCCTGCTCCAGTATGCGTGCGACGGCGCCCACATCCGCAGGCGCGACGATTACCGAATCCAGCACACCCCTGGGCACGCCGCCGGTCGACTGGCCCGAGTCGATGGCGGCGTAGTCGTGCCACCCGTGGAAGTGCTCGTAGAACTTGATGATCTTTTCCTTGCCGCTATAGGCACGGGCGATCCGCATGGCCAGCAGCGTGGACTCGGTGCCGGCCGAGGTGAACCGCACGGCTTCGAGCTTCGGCATGAGGCGTTTGACGGCCTCGGCGTATATGACCTCGTGGGTCGTCGCCCCACCCAGGTGTGTACCCTTGCCTATCTGCGCCATCACGGCATCGGTAACGGACTTCGGGCTGTGGCCCAGCAGCAGGCTTCCGTTGCCCATCACGTAGTCTATGATCTCGTTGCCGTCCACGTCGTACTTGAACGGCCCCTTGGCGCTTTCGTAGTAGGTGGGGAACGGCGAGCTAAAGCGTGACTGGTGAGTAACCCCGCCGGCGAATGCGGTCTTGCCCCGCTCGTACCACTCCTTGGACTTGGAAAACATCTCGTTGTAGCGCGCTTCGATCATTGACATTCCTTTAGCCTCCTTGCCTTGTCTGCTGGATTGCGCCGGTCTGCTTCTGGAGTCGCGTCGCTGCGCTGTAAGTAATACCGACACCTGGTGAGCTCGAAACCAGCGGGCCGGGTCCGTCCGAGGCAGGTGGTTGGACGCGGTTCGGCGACCCTATGGGGCGTTTATGGGTTCCGAGGCGCAGTGTATGCGTGGCCCGTCGCCCTGTCAAACCACGGTAGTCCTGGGCTCCGGTGGGCAGCCGAGCGTCGGCACCTCGGTTCGTCGCGTTCACCGGCCGAGGCGAGTGCGCGGAGAGACGTATTTGCCGGACAAGAGTAGACCCCGGGCCTCTCGAGTGGCCCGGGGTCTGCCCGGTACTAGATTGCGTGCTTGGCGGGGACTTCGACCTTACGAAGCCAGAGAGGTCGACTTCTGTGTTTTCCCCGGACTTGTCTAGTCTTGCGCGCCGGTGCTGTCGCTGGGGCCGGAGTCATCCCTGCCCGGCGAAACTACTTTGACCGAGCCGGACGGGTTCACATCTGCGATGACTCCTTTAGCTCCCTTCGGGGTTTTATTTGTATCAACCGTAACGCCGGCGGGCTTGCCCTTACCGATGCCGGAAGGGTTGACCTCCGTGATCGTTCCCTGAGCAGCGAACGCCGAGCCCAAGGAGACCATCGTGAGGCACACGACCAGCAGAGCTGCAACGACGAACTTCCGAGCCATTCTGCCCTCCTTACTGGAGCCATGAATTTCGTTCAGTACCGTCGGTACTAACACGGTCCGACGCAAATGTAATGGCTGCGGAGTTGGCTACTCTACTCCGTTCCTCCACCTATCGTGGGTCATAGCTTGCTGAGCCTGGCGGTAATGCGTCCGGCTTTCGCGTCTCAACCTATCCGTGCCTCAATAATCCTAACGTTACCTACATGAAAGAAGGCTTCTTACACCGGTTATGGTGTGGACACGCGGAAACGCTGTCAATCACCCTCTTGAGCCCACGAAGCGCCAACGCCCGGAACAGTCTTCGAGGACGCGGGTGGATGTCGATGAGCTTGGCGTGCCGAAGCGACGCGACCTAAGCCCTGGCGACCCGTTTGACACCGAATGCTTCCGCGGCTACAGTCAACCACGCAGGCCGGAGGCCGGACGAGTCCCTGGACGCGGCTGCGGAGTGTACCATGTCCGATCAGAATCGACGGCGGCGCAAACCCACCACCAAGCAGCTCCTCGACTGGGCGCGGCGGTACGGTGTTCGACACTCAGGCGAGCCCCGCGAGCCCATCATCGCCGAGGCGAGTGGCGCGACCTTCAAAGACACCGACGGCAAAGAGTACCTGGACATCAGCTCGGGCCAGATGGCGGTTACGGTAGGCCACAACCACCCGAAGGTGGTCGAGGCGGTCAAGGCAATGGCCGACAAGGTGATCCACGTCAACCATTCCCTGTATGCCGAAGCGGCTATCCTCATGGCGAAGCGTCTTGCGGAGGCCACACCGGCCCCGCTAAAGAAGGTGCTGCTCCTCAACACCGGTAGCGAGGCCAACGAGGTGGCCCTCAAGATGGCCAAGATGCACACCGGCCGGTTCGAGATCGCGTCGCTCCAGCGTGGGTATCATGGCCATACCGGAGGCGCCCTGTCCGCCTCGTTCGGCTCCCGCCGCGTGGGCTTTGGCCCCCTGGCCCCGGGCGCTTACGCGATACCAACCCCCTACTGCTATCGCTGCCCGCTCGCCATGACCTTTCCCTCCTGCGACTATGCTTGCGCCAAGCTGGGGTTCGAGATGCTGGACAGCCAGACGGTGGGCGATCCCGCAGCCTTCATCGCCGAGCCCATCCTCAGTGGTGGCGGCATCGTCGAGCCTCCCCCGGGCTACTTCCCGGCGGTCAAGCGAATGTGCGACGAGCGCGGAATGCTGTTCATCCTGGACGAGGCCCAGACGGGCATGGGTCGCCTGGGAGAGATGTACGCTTTTGAACAGGACGGAGTAGTGCCCGACATCCTCTCCCTGTCCAAGACCATGGGGGGCGGCGTGCCCCTCTCCGCTACCGTCACCACGCCGGCCATCGAAGAGGACCTGTTCAGCAAGGGGTTCGCATTCCGGACCTCCCACATGGGCGACCCGTTGACGGCGGCCGCCGGGCTGGCCGTGCTCGACATCCTGGAGGAGGAGAACCTGGTGCAGCAGGCCCGGGAAAAGGGCGCCTACCTCAAGGGCAAGCTGCTGGAGCTGAAGGAGCGGCACCCCGTGATCGGGGATGTGCGGGGACGTGGCCTGCTACTGGGTGTCGAGTTCGTCAAGGATCCCGTGACCAAGGAGCGCGCCCCCGACGAGTGCGCCGAGATAACCCGCCGGTGCCTGCAATCGGGGCTCTGGGTGGACTACTCCCTGGACACCTGCGTCTGGAGGGTGGCGCCTCCTCTCACCATCAGCTACCGCGAGCTGGACGAGGCTGTGGAGATTATCGACGGCGTCATCCAGGAGGTCTGTCCGTTCTAGTCTTGGGGCCGTGGCCTCCAGAACCGCGACGCCTCCCGGTTCAGCCGGCGACGTCGTGGAATGGTTTTTCGAGAGGCCCCCTTCCTCCGACGGACTGCTAGCCGTACCTCTCCCTGAGTATGCGGGCTGCCTCTGCCTCGTTCTTCAGCTTCGTGTAGCACTCGTACAGGCGGATGCCGTGTCGAATGAGTGAGCGGCATTCAACGTATAATGTGCCATCCTGACCCAGACTTGGGAGCGAGGGAGCGATGCTTGACCTGGTAATAAGAGGCGGACAGGTGGTGGCGCCGTGGGGGGTTGGCTCCTGGGACGTTGCCGTCCGGGGGGAGAAGATCGTGGCGATAGCCGAGCCGGGGACGCTTCCGGCGGAAGTAGGCCGCGTCGTGGATGCCGGGGGGAAGATCGTGATCCCGGGCGGCATTGAGCCTCACGCTCACGCCGGCATGCCGTTGCCGTACCCGGGCGTCAGGGCCCAGGGTTTGACCTCCGGGTCGCCCGAGGTGATTTCCCGCGCCGCCGTGTTCGGCGGAACGACGACGGTCGTGGACTTCGCCAACTGGAGGCCAGGGACGGAGCTCCCGCAGGCCATCGAGCAGAAGGACGCCCTCTTCAAGGGGCACTGCTACAGCGACTATACCTTCCACTGCATACTCGTCGGCATGGGCACAGAGGGTGCCACGCCAGAGTCCGACGTGCCGCTGCCCCTCTCCGTTATCGACCAGATCGAAGACCTGGTCCGGGGCGGGTTTACCACGGTCAAGGTCTGGACCACCAACACGTCAAGCACCCGGCCGAAGCAGATGGTGGGCTTCGGACACATCTGGGCCATGATGGAGCGGTTATCGGCGGCGGGTGGGGTGCTGGCGGTCCACGCCGAAGACGACGACATCGTGATGTTCATGAACCGGAAGCTACACGAGGAGGAGCGGGTAGGGACCGAGTTCCTCCACGAAGCCCACAACAACATCTCCGAGGACCTGTCCTTCAGGCGTGTGATCCGCATGGCGGAGCGCACGGGCGCGGCGGTATACCTTATGCACGTGAGCGCCGGTGATGGCGTCGAGGCGATAGCGGAGGCACGGAGCAGGCGGCAGCCCGTATATGGCGAGACGCTGCACCACTACACTAGCTTCAACAGTGAAGTCTACAAGGACCCGGAGGGGCCTCTCTACCACACCTACCCCAGCCTGAAGTACCAGGAAGACGCCGATGCCCTGTGGCGAGGGCTGGTCGATGGCGCGCTGTCCACCGTGGCCACCGACGTCCTATGGTGCTCGCGCGAGGTCAAGCTCTCAGGCAGGACGATCGAGGACACGGTGGGCGGCAACGCCGCAACCGAAGAGCGCGTCGGAATCACCTACACGGAAGGGGTCGTGAAACGCGGGATGTCGCTGCAGCGCTTCGTCGACGTTACCTCGGCCAACGCCGCGAGGATCCTGGGCATGTATCCGCGAAAGGGAGCGCTCGCGCCTGGGAGCGACGCCGACATAGCGCTGATCGATCCGACGGTCCGGAAGCGGCTCAGCTTGTCGGACCTCCATGGCACCGACTACAGTGTGTGGGAGGGGTGGGAGGTGGAGGGGTGGCCGGTCACCACCATCCTGCGCGGCAAGGTGATCGTCGAGGACGGGGCGCTGCTCGGTGACGTGAGGGACGGACAGCTTATCGGGAACCGCAAAACGGCGCCCGAGATCCTGAACGGGCCCGGCTGCTAGGCCAGCACTCGTGCTTCACTAGGCAACTGTCTAGGAGGTACTTGGACGCCGGCCCCCCAGGGCGGCGGCCTCAAGGGGACTACCCCCTCCCGGCCCACCCCGGGGCGCTGCCCCACCCCGGGGCGCTGTCCCGCCACGACGGCACAGGCCCTTCGGACGGCGTGCCGGCCGGACGTGTTGGGCCGTCGGGGTTCGGGGTGTCCCCGATAAGACCTGCGGGCGCGAGGGTGGGAACGATCTGGAAAGCTCTTTGGGACTGAGTACTAGTCGCAGGGCTCGCGCGAGGCGTCGAGGTCCCATCCCTTTTTCATCGAGCTGAACCCCATCGCTCTGGCCTGCTGGCAGAACTCGTCCGTCCCGAGCTCGTATTCGACGTGGAAGACGGGCTTGCCGGCCTCGATGAACGGCAGTAGCGTTTCGCACTCCTCGTACTCGAAGCACTGCTCGTTGAGCGCCCAGTCGAAGTGCGGCAGCAGGTCGGGTATCTGCTCCATGTCGTTCTTCAGTCCGATGGAAAGCCCGCGCTCGTGGGCGGCGGCCGCCAGCCAGACGTTGTACGCGAGCTGATCCGCGTAGGTCAGCGAGAAGCCCGTGTCGTTGAGAAAGCCGTCGACGTTGTCGGGCTCGATGGCATCGAACCCCTTGGCCTCGCACAGGTCCATACGGGCCTCCATGATCGGGCCCAGGACGTCGAGGCGGCGAATGTCCAGCCACCGCTCTCCCTCCCAGTCGTCGAGGCTGGCGCCTATAACCGCGCTCGGGAACTCTTCGGCGTCGGGTCGCCAGTCCTCCCATCCGCCGGCATTGACGTAGCAAACGACCTTTCGCCCCTCAAGATGTAGCGTGGCCACTACGGCTGCGTCCGTGTCGAACAGGTCGACGTCGTACATAGCAACGTCGAAGGAGCGATCAATCAGGCCTTGGAGCTGCCACTGCCAGGTTGTATCGAGCGCCGGCTTCCAGATCTCAATCGTCGAGGTGGGGGAGGGCGCGGGCTCGGCGGTTGGCGTCGCGGACGGGCCTGGGCTGGGTGTCGGCGCCGGAGATGGAGCGCTGGGAGGAGGCGTCGGTTTCGGCGTTGGCCTAGGTGTTGAGCTCTGTGCCGGGATCGGCGTGGATGTCGGTGCAGGGGTCACGGTAGCAGCGGCTGGAGTGGCAGACGGCGATGCGGTCGCTGCCGGGCTGGGCGCGGACGACGCGCTGGCCGTCGGCGCGGGCGACGCGGTGGCCGTCGCCGTGGGCGCGGCTGTTGGCGTGGGAGTGGGAGCGGCACTGGGCGTAGCCGTCGCCGTTGGCGATACGACGCTGGCCGGTTCGGCCGCCGCGGGCCTCGGTGCAGGTGGCGCGTCCGGCGCGCCGCAGCCTACCAGGAACAGAACACCCGGCGCCAGGATCAGAAGGCTCAGGAGGCCAACCCACATGCAGCGGATTATACGGGCAGTGGTTGGCTCGGCTACCAGGACGCTCGGCCGCGGCACCTCGTAGGCTGAGTCGCCTGTCTCGTTACTGTGGGCTCCCGTGTCCCCGGCGAGCAACGAACGCGGCCACCTTCGCCCGTGCCTCGGGGGTGCCGTAGCAGCGTCCGAAAGCCTCAGCGGCTGCCGCGTCCCATTTAGGATCTCGCAGCGGTGACATCTGAGCTATCAGCTCCTTGGTGTGGCGCAAGGCGGCGGGCGGCAAAGCGGCCAGCCGGCGCGCCAGCGCCTCGACATGCTCAGTCAGAAGCTCGTCGGGGACCACTTCGTTAACCAGGCCGAGTGCCCTCGCCTCCTCTGCGGTCAAGCGGTTGCAGGTCATCGCCAGCCATCGTGCGCTGGCCGCTCCCACCACGTCCACCAGCCGGCCCAGCGCCCATGGGGGCGACCATCCAAGCTCGACCTCCGGCTTACCCAGGACAGCCGACGCCCCGGCGATCCTGAAGTCGTGGCAGAGGGCAATTCCAACGCCGCCGCCTAGGACATAGCCGTGCAACAGCGCAATGGTGGGCTGCGGCAGGTCATCGAGCAGCGCAAATGTCTCGCCCTGCTCTAGCTCCGCGGCCGCAGCCTCCGCTGGAGACATGGGAGCTATGTAGTGCAGGTCGCTCCCCGCGCAAAACGCGCGGCCCTCCCCTCGCGTGACCACGACGCGTACGTCGTCTCGCTCGCGGAGCTCCTTCACGAGCGTCGCAAACTGGTCGGTGATTGCCCCGTCGATGGCGTTCAACACATCCGGGCGCCTGAGCGTCAGCCAGGCTACGCTGTCTGCAACGGAAAGCTCGACAACCTTTTCTCCGTCGGACCCTGGATGGGAGCTGTGCGGCGAGCGGGTGCCTACCATGGAAATCACCTGTTTTCTCTTATTGGGACGAGGTAACGGAGCTGAACGTGGGGGTGACCGCGCGGGGGTGACCGCGAGGAGGCATCAGCCTAAGGAGGGCCAGTCGGTACTGTCAAGTCCGGCGGGCGTATGAATGGCATGCTCGCTCGGGCGGGATGTTGTCGGGCACAGGCCGACGACGGGGGGTTGCACCAAAAGTCCATTCAACGCGAAGGTTTGCTTACCCTCCCGCCCGCCCTGAGGGTATTTTTGTATCTGCGGATACCCCAGACCCCAGCCGTCCCGATGTGTCGGGACAGCACCTTCCCGTGGTTTTTGTGCAAAGCCCGACGACGGCTCACCTCGAGGGGTAGGCGGGGAGTATTGTGCTAAGCTGGGCCCGGACCATTTGACCTGGCCACGGCAGACGGCCTACGGCGCGGGTATCGCCGCAACACGACAAAGGGGTGCACCTTGCTCGACCTGCTAATCGAAAACGGGCTGATCGTTGATGGCGCCGGCAACCCCGGCTTCTACGGAGCCGTGGGTGTGGAAGGAGAGTCCGTCCACATCTTCCGCGGAGATTGGTCGGGTACCGAGGCCACACGGGTCATAGACGCCACGGGAAAGGTGGTCTGCCCCGGCTTCATCGACATGCACGCCCACACGGGCCTGGTGATACTGGCAGAGCCCGAGCACCAACCAAAGGTACGCCAGGGGATCACGACCGAGCTGGTAGGCGTGGACGGCAACTCCTATGCTCCGTTCACGTCCCACGAGGACCTCCTCGCCTTCATCGAGGTGAACTCGGGTCTGGACGGCGACCCGCCGCTGCCGGGACACTGGTCTACGGTGGCCGAGTACCTGTCCATGTTCGACAACAAGGTCGCGGTTAACATCGCCTACATTATCGGCAACTCCCCACTGAGGATCTGTGCGGCCGGATGGGATGACCGGCCCGCCACCGGCGCCGAGGTGGAGAACATGCGGGCGATGCTGCGGGAGGGTATGGAGGAGGGGGCCTTTGGCCTCTCCACCGGCCTCGACTACCCCCCAGGCAGCTACGCCGACACCGATGAGCTGGTGGAGCTGGCCCGGGAGGCGGCGAGGCTGGGAGGCATCTACCACACTCACCTGCGAAACACCCTTGGGGACGGCTTCCTGGACCCGGTCAAGGAGGCGCTGGAGATCGGGCGGAGGGCCGGAGTCCCCTGCCACCTCACGCACTTCTACCGGCGCATCACCCACGCGGGCAGCGCGCGCCAGTTGCTGGACCTGGTGGACGGCTCTGTCGACCAGGGCCAGGACGTGACCATGGACTGCTACCCCTATACCTACAGCAGCACACGACTCCTCATAATGTTTCCCCAGTGGGCTCACAACGGAGGGCCCGAGAAGCTGAAGGAGGTACTTCGCTCTCCCGAGGGCAGGGAGCGCCTGCGCCGGGAGGTCCGCCCTCGGGGACTCTCTTTCAAGGACTTCTGGCTGACCTACTTCAAGCAGCCGCATAATCGCAAGTACGAGGGCCGTTCCATCTCAGAGGTGGCGGAGATGATGGGGAAGGGAGAGGTGGACGCCATGTGCGACCTGCTGCTGGACGAGGACCTGCAGACCTCGTACGTCGCTCCCGGTCCCAGCCTGCCGACCCTGCCGGACTTCGTCACCCATCCCCTGTCCATGGTGGGCACCGACGCCCTTCTGATTGGGGACTACCCGAGCCCGCGCACCTATGGGACGTACCCGACGATCCTCGCCGACTACGTGCGCGAGGAGGGCTCCATGACCCTGGCGGAGGCAGTTCGAAAGATGACCTCCTTCGCAGCCGCTCGGCTGGGTATCCCGGACCGGGGTATGTTGCGCGATGGCATGAAGGCAGACGTCGTGGTGTTCGATCCCAAGACAGTGAAGTCGCCTGCAACGCGCCATGAGCCCAAGCAGTTTCCGGTGGGCATAGATTACGTGCTCGTGAACGGCCGCATAGTTGTAGACCAGAGCGAGCACACCGGCGTTCTGGCAGGCCGCGCCCTGCGCCGCGGCCGCGCCGCTACCTAAGGACACGCCCGCGTGTCCTTGCCGGGCCGTTAGAGCTAGCGCTAAGTTGCAGCAGTCCCGATGCATCACACGCGCCCGCCCTCGAAGGTTTAGGGGTTTGCACCAGAACCACGGGAAGGTGCCGGAAACCGGAGGTTTCCAGCCGGGGCCTGGGGTGTCCCCAGATGCAAAATATCCCCAGGGCGGGTGGGAGGGCAAGCAAACCCTCGCCTTGAAGGGACTTTTAGCAACGCCCCGCCCAGGGGGTCTTACCGCCTGGGCGCCCACTAAGAACCACGGCTGCCTTTCTGCGCGCTACCAGCGCTGGATCGTAGAGGTACCTACCAGACGAAGCACTAGGTAAGGAGTCCAACGATGAACGCGAAGTCCTTACGATTCCAGACGATCACGGAGATCGCCGGCTCGATCGAGTCGAAGGAGGTCTCGCCGGTAGAGGTCACGACGGCACTGCTCGAGCTCATCGAGGCCGAGGACGGACGCTTCAAGAGCTATGCGACCGTCATGGCCGAAGAGGCGATGGCCCGGGCGAAGGCGGCTGAGCAGGAGATCGTCGACGGCCGCTACCGGGGACCACTGCACGGCGTCCCGGTAGCGGTCAAGGACCTTTGTTTCACCAGGGGCGTCCGCACGATGGGCGGCACCAAAGTGCTGGCGGACCATGTGCCCGAGTTCGATGCCACCGTCGTCGAGAGGCTGAACGCAGCCGGCGCGGTCCTCCTCGGCAAGCTGAACCTGACCGAGGGGGCGATGGCTGGCTATCACCCCGATCGGGATATTCCTGTCAATCCCTGGGGCGCCGATCGCTGGCCCGGGGGGTCTTCCAGCGGGTCCGGGGTCGCGACGGCGGCCGGGCTGTGCTTCGCGTCGCTGGGCAGCGACACCGGGGGGTCGATCCGGCTGCCGACCGCTGCATGCGGACTCGTGGGGATCAAGCCGACGTGGGGTCGGGTGAGCCGTTACGGGGTTCTAGCTCTGGCCGAGTCGCTGGATCACGTAGGCCCGATGACCCGGAGCACCGCTGACGCCGGAATCGTATTAGGAGCAATCGCAGGGCTGGACGCCAACGACTCGACCTCGCTGCCCGACCCAGTGCCGGACATGCTCGACGGTATCGACCGCGGGGTGAAGGGCATCAGGATCGGCCTCGACGAGCGCTACGTCACCACGGGCGTCGACCCCGAGCTGGCCGAGGCCGTGCTGGCCGGTGTGCGGGTCCTCGAGGGGTTAGGCGCTGACATCGTCGAGGTGCGGCTCCCTGAGCTGGGCGAGTACCTGCAGGCCTGGCCGACGCTGTGCTCCGCCGAGGCGGTAGCCGCTCATGAAGCAACGTATCCTTCGCGAAGGGACGAATACGGGCAATGGTTCCGAGGCTGGCTCGACCTGGGGGCGAGCGTGACCGGCGCGGCGTATGCCAAGGCAAACAATATGAGGGCGGAGTGCAACGGAAGGCTTCGCCTCGTGTTCGATCAGATCGACATCCTCGCGTGCCCAACGATGCATGAGCCTCCGGGTGTGGTTGACCCTTCGAAACTGCACGGGCCGATGGACCTGGACCCGTGGCGGCTGCGGTTCTCGGCGCCTTCCGACTTCAACGGGGCCCCGACGCTATCCCTACCGTGCGGGCTCAGCAGCGAGGGTCTGCCGTTGAGCCTCCAGTTCGTCGGCAAACACCTGGATGAGCCCCTGTTGTGCCGAATCGGCTACGCCTACGAGCAGGCGACGGACTGGCACACGAGGCGGCCGCCGATCGACGGCTGACATCGTTCGGTGGCGCAAGATCCCTCCCGCCCGTGGGTCAGTCCCCTTCGTTTCCCGGATAGCGACCTGACCGCGGGAGCCTTACCGCATGTATAGGTGGCTCATAGCGGGAACAGCCTTTCTCGTACTGGCCGTCTCGTGGGGTCCGGCGCTTGGTGGCTTCGGTGCCTTCGTGACCCCGCTCACGGAGGAGATGGGCTGGTCACGGACCGGGGTCTCCGCGGCCCACTCGATAAACCTGATGGTCACGTTTGTCGTCGGCATCTTTTGGGGATGGCTGTCAGACCGATGGAGCGTGCGTGGCGTCGTGGCAGTGACCGGGCTGCTCATGGGAACGGGAATGTTCCTGGCGAGCATCTCGAACTCCCTGTGGCAGATGTACCTCTTCTACGGCTTCATTGCGGGCTTGGGACTGGGAGGTACTACAGGTCCGCTGACTGCTATGGCGACGCGCTGGTTCCCCGAAAGGCCGGGGATGGCCGTCGGTATAATCTACGCCGGCTTTGGCGCGGCATCGGCTGCTATGCCGGTGCTGGCCGAGTACCTGATCTCCGCCGACGGATGGCGTTTCGGCTTTCGGGGTCTGAGCTTCCTGATCTGGGGGGCCTTCCTCCTAGGGGCGATCCTGCTGAAGGGCGTACGCCCGCGCGTTGACTCCGCGCCCGTTGCTCACGAGGGCATCAACCCTCAGGTCGATCCGCCGGATGCGGGGCACCCAACTCCGGAGCCCGCCGCTCGGCTCCTCCTCTACGATGAGGCCGGCGTAAGCCTTCTTCCAGCCCTGCGCACGAGTTCGTTCTGGACCCTGTTTGCAATGATGGGGACGGGGAGCCTTGCGTACTATATGATCCTGGTCCACCTGGTTCCCCGAGCCGTCGACGCCGGGGTATCATCTTCGACCGCAGTGACGTTGCTTACCGTCACCGGCTTGGTCAACCTGGTCTGTACAATCGCGGGAGGCGTCCTGGGTGACCGCTTCGGGCCTCGCCGCGTGTACCTGGCTTCGTTGCTGCTCCTGGCCCTGGCGATGTTCTGGCTGGCGGCTTCGGCGACGATGTGGATGTTCTATGTCTTCGCGGTGGCCTTCGGGGTGGGGACGGGTGGTTGGTTTCCCCAGATTCCTATGCTGGCCGCCCGCATCTTCGGCACGCGCCACATGGGGAGCATCTACGCGGCGTTACTGCTGGGCGATGGCCTTGGGGGGGTGGTCGGCGCCCTTGTCGCCGGCTACGTCTTCGACACGGTAGGGAGTTACCGAATCGCTTTCGTGTTAGCGGCTGGAGTCGCGCTCGTGGGGGTGGTACTGTCCGCGGTTTTGATAGATCGGCCGTATCGGTCTCGGTCGGGAATTCCATCTTCCGAGCTGGCGTGACACTCCTCGGTGCTTTATCTCAGGACCCAGGTAAGGGCAAACTTCGGTGTCCAGCATCTCCACGCCCCACGTCCCACTCGCCACGACCGTATTGTCCGACCTTGCTTCGTTTACACTAATTGCGCCACGCACTCCAGCGCATAGCTTACCCAGGGAGGTCGGTAGTGGATAGCTTCGATACCAAGCAACTGCCGGTAGCCCGCGACGTCGTTGCTCCCGACGGGTCCGATGTGCGTGTGCTGCTGGGCCTGACTCGCGGAGGTCTCGCACACTTCGAGCTGGCGCCGGGTCAGACGGCGGTCGCGGTTTCCAGCAGGACGGTGGACGAGATATGGTACTTCCTCGGCGGCCGCGGCGAGATGTGGCGCAGTCTGCGAGATCGAGAAGAGGTGGTCCCCGTCGGGGCCGGCGTATGTATCACAATCCCGGTCGGGACCCATTTCCAGTTCCGCTCGTTCGGCCATGAGCCGCTTCAGGCGATCGGGGCCACGATGCCGCCCTGGCCGGGAGAGGGTGAGGCGTTTCCGGTTCAAGGGATATGGACGCCCACCGTTGAACCCGGAACCGGCTAGAGTCGGTAGGGTCAAGGCGCACGGGAACTCCCAAGTCTATGGTCGATCTGTAACCAGGCTCACGCATTAGATGGCATCCGATTCGTTCCTAGGAGTGCTGTTCGGACTGTCGGCGGCCCTGGGCTTCGGCTCCAGCGCCGTCTTGGCGCGTCTCAGTCTGCAACATATGCGCACGTCGACCGGGGTGTTGATCTCGCTCGTGGTGGGCACGGTAATCACCTTGGCGCTGGCCTTCAGCTTTCACACACGGGAGATCCTCAGCCTCAGCGGCATCGCTTTCGTCTGGTTCCTGCTCGCGGGCCTTATCAACTTTCCACTAGGCAGGCTCCTCAATTTCACCGGGGTTGGCATGGTCGGTGTCTCCAGAGCGTCACCGATAGTCGGGGCATCCCCGCTGTTCGCCACGATCCTGGCCGTCACGGTCGGAGGCGAGACCGTCACCGTGACTTTGATGATCGGTATTGTGGCCATCATCGGAGGACTGGCCCTGGTGCTTAGCCAGCGATGAGTACGCCGATGTTAACTCCGAGAAGGACATTGGTCCTCGGGTACGCAGCCGCCCTTGGAGCCTCTTTATCCTATGGCGCCGTCTCGGTGATCGGCAGGAAGATCGTGGGCGATTTCGCCCCTCCGCTGGTGGCTACGTCCTTCTCGCTGCTGTTCGGCACCGTTCTGATGGCAGTGATCTTCCATCGGCAGGCCTCGGTGGAAGTCGCGAGGGTGCCGCGGCGGGCCTGGGCGTATATAGTGCTGGCCGGGTGCGCGTCGACGTGGGGCCTGACGTTCCTATTCCTGGGACTGAGTAAGGCCCCCGTCGTTCTGGTCGCGCCCGCAGCGGGGACCTTCCCCCTCGTCTCGGTGACGCTTTCCTATGTTGTGCTGCGGCGTCTGGAGCGGGTCACGTGGCGCACGTTGGGCGGAGTCATCCTGGTAGTAGCCGGGGTAGCGCTGGTCGCCGTTGGGTCCCCATGAGTCCGGGTTGCGGGCCCCGAGCAACGCCGCTTCGCAGGCTCGCACGGACCTTCCCGGAGCGGTCAGCGTGCGTTCGTTTTAGTCGGATCCGTCATCGCTGGTTCCGTTCGGCAGCGACCGGACGCGCACCGCGGGAGCCTACGGGCGCTGCACCTCTACGACGTGCGGAAAGACCATGTTGTTGGCGTAGCTGAGGCCGTCCCACCTGTTGGGAAACTCCATCGGCTGAGTCTCGCCCTGATCGTTGGTGGCGCGAGACGTTACCGTGTATTGGCCCGGGCCTGGGGCCTCCCAGTAGAACTCCCACTCGTACCAGGAATAGCCGGACCGGGGTAGAAGTCGCGCCTCGGCCCAGGTGGCGCCGCCGTCTGTGCTGACTTCGACTCTGGTTATCTCTCTCTCGCCGGACCAGGCCTTTCCGCTCAACGTGAACCCCCCGGCAGGTATTGGCTGGCCCGGGGCGGGCGTGGTGACGATGGACTTAACCTTGACCTCGGTGTGGTGGGTGTAGAAGGTGGGAGCGTCAGGGCCATTGATGGTCATATACCGCTGTGTCTGATAGAAGCCTTTGAACTCGTGGTCGAGGACATGGATGCCGGCCAGCCACTTGACCGAGCACATGCCGTACCAGCCGGGAACGAGCAGCCGAAGCGGAAAGCCGTGGGCCGGCGGCAAAGGCTCGCCGTTCATCTCATACGCCAGCATCATCTCAGGACGGGTCGCCTTGCTAACAGGCAGGCTTCGCTCGTAGGTCACGTCGGGAGGGTCGCCGCCGATCTCGTCCGCGCCCTGGTCGGCCCCCTCGAACATCACCTCGACCGCCGAGGCTTTCAGCCCAGCCAGGTTCAGCACGTCCGCCAGCGAGACCCCGGCCCATTCGGCGTTGCTCATTATGCCGTGTCCGGTGACCCTCTCCATCACCGAGCCCAGGCGCACGGGGCTTCCCCAGTTCTCCGGGACGAATCCGCTCCCGCAACACTCAAGCGCGACCTCCAGCCGCTTTTTCGGCAGACGGAGGACGTCGTCCAGCGACAGCGTCACGGGCTTTTCAACCTCGCCGTCGACGACCAGCCGGTACGACCGGGCGTCGATCTGCGGCACGTCCTTCCAGTGGTTGCGGACGTAGAAAAGCTCGTTGGGTGTGATCCGGCTTTGAAGAGCCTTCGGAGGAGTAGAGAAGGTGCGTCCGCCCGGATTGGTCGGGATCAGCTGCGGTATCTCGCGAGCAAGGGTCTTCGGGTTGGACATGGCCATCTCCTATGCTGGGTCGGCCTACTCCAGGTAACGGGTATCCAGATGGTCGGTCGGGCAGGCGACGTACATCCTCGCCGGCACCCACGTGTTGTTCACCAGCTTGTGTGGGGTACCGGCAGGAGCGAATAACGTGTACCCTGAGCGGACGGTCTGCACCTCGTCGCCGACGATGAACTGGATCGAACCCTCGAGCACGGTGATTGCCTGCTCTGCCTCGTGAGTGTGCAGCCGCCCTTCAAAACCGGTGTCCACAACCATCTCACTTATCGTGAGGGCTTGTGCGCCACGCTCCACGTCCACCAGTGACCGGACGCTGATCTTGTCGTCCCGTCGAGCGAGCGGCTGGGCGCTGTGGTCTATGATAGGCATCGACCCTCCTCAGGCGGCGGTGTCATTCAAGCCACGTTCTGCCGTCTCACGTTTGGGAAGGACCCAGTATTCGTTCCCACGAGGCTCGTGTACCATTGCGGGCATGGTATCAAAGCATGGGCCTGCCGCAAAGCGGCCTTCGGCTGATTCAGGAGAAGCGTTGACCGGCACCAGTGACAAATCGGCAGCATGACGGAGCCAGCAGAAGAGGCGCAAAAGCCGCCACGCCGCCGCTGGGTGGTCATGGGACTCTGGTCTCTCTGTACGGTCTCAGCCTACTCGATCTCGAACACCATCGGCATCCTTCTTCCCGCCATCACCGCGGAGTTCACGCTATCGCCCGGCGAGAAGGGCCTCCTTGGATCGGCGGCCTTCTGGGGTGGTCTGGCGCTGGCCGTTCCCTTGGGGTGGTGGACGTTGCGCTTCAGGCCCACGACGCTGACGACCGTCACCATGATCCTGGGAACTCTGTTCCTCTTTCTTCAGGGATGGTCGCCCGGCTTCGTCGTGCTGCTCATAGCCCGCGTGGCGTTCGGCATTACGCCAATCGCTCGGGAGCCGGCGCGGGCTTTCCTGATTCGGCAGTGGTTCCCCCAGCGAGAGATCGTGATGGCGAACGGCATCTTCAACCTGCTGTTCGGGGTCATCGTTGGCGCAGGGTTGCTGATCACCCCCATCATCGTCGGGGGCCTGGGAGACGACTGGCGGCGGCCAATATACATCTTCGGCGGGTATTTTGGCGTGCTGACGCTTCTGTGGATGGCGCTGGGGCGCGAGCGCCATGTACCGGAGGAGCAGCGTGTCCAGGAGGAGGCGCCGCGGGAGGCAAACGTACTCCGGAGGACGCTCAGCTATCGCGACCTGTGGGTGGCGGGCTTCGGCTTCCTCGGGGCGAACACGGCGTGGTCGGCTTTCGTCAGCTTCTACCCCACGCTCATGCTGGACAAGTATGGCCTGTCCCTACAGCTCTCGGGTGGTATCCTCGCGATCATGATTATCACCGGCGGCGTCGCGGGGGTGGCGGTCGGATACGCGGTTATGAGCGGCGGCCGGCGCAGGATGATTTTGCAGGCGCTCGGCCTTTTGATGGCGGGTTCCTACGCGGGGATGGCACTGAGCGGCTCTGTGCCCCTGCTCGTGATCTTCGCCCTTTTGAACGGCGTTGCGTGGGGATTCTGGCCGATCCTTCACAGCGTGCCTTTTTACCTCCGCGGGATTCGATCGCGGGAGACGGCCATGGCCATGTCATTTCTCATGGTTATGATCTCGGGAGGGGTCGTAATTGGGCCGCTGTTGGTGGGCTACCTGCAGGAGTTCCTGAGCAGCCTCCAGACGGGGTTGCTGATTGCCGCCTTCACGCCTCTGTCCTTGGCTGTGGCCGGACTTGCCCTACGCCCCAGCGCCGAGGAAGCTCCCCAAGCAGTCCCCGAAACCTAGCGGCGTCGAGTCGGAGTCCGCATCCCCCGAAACGGATCCAACGTCCTACTGCTGGACCTCAATCGGTGAAATTCTCGGCACGTCGCCAGGCGATGTAGTCCTGCAGGCCCGACGCAAGGTCGAATCTCGCGGTGAAGCCCAGGTCTTGACGCAATCTGGTTACGTCCAGCCTGTAAGCGCTTCCCGGCACGTCGAAGGAAGGGGAATCGACGACCCGCAGTTCCGGACGGATATCTCGGAGTATTTCGATCATCTCCTCCAGGCTGTTGTTCGCTGCCGAGGAGTTGTTGTAGACGTCGTGGGAGAGCGATGGTGCGTCCAGGACGGCGCAGATGCCGGCGGCGATGTCGGGCACGTAGGTGTACGATCTCCTCAGGGTGCGGTCGCTGACCTCTATGGGCTCATCTCTGACGAGCCTTCCGGTCCAATCCTTCAGCAGGGACTGATTGGCCCTGTGGCCGGTGACCCGTTCCATCGGGCCGTAGGGCCCGCCGAGCCGCACGCTGACCGCCTGAAATCCGTGGAGCTCACCATATCGGCGCGTCAGCAGCTCGCTGGTGTACTTCGTCACGGCGTATAGGCTCCGCGGTCGCAGGGGACTGTCCTCGTGTAGCGTTCCGTCGGGAACATGGCCCTCTCCGTAGACAGACCCTGAGCTCACGTACAGGAACCGTTCAACGGAGAGCCGGGATGCCAGCTCCAGCAGATTTGTGGTCGCCATCACGTTGATATCGACTATCGACCGGCTACGTGCAGCCTCGACTTCGGGTAGGACTCCGGTGAAAACACCGGCGTGCACGATCTTGGATACCCCGTGCGCCGCCAGCGGCTCGAGATCGGCCTCGCTGAGCATGTCGCCCTGGAGGAAAGTTACCTGCGCCGCCCAGGGCTTCAGGTAGTTCTCGACCAGAGCGTTAGGGGCCACGATATCGAAGGAGACGACCTCGTGGCCTCGCTCCGCCAGGGCTTTAACTATGTTGCTTCCCACGAACCCCGTTCCGCCGGTAACCAGGGTTGCCATGCCGTCCTCCTAATCGCGCTTGGCGGTCTCCGCTGTCCAAACACGCGAAAACGAGCCTAACACAGCTTGCCTCCGCCTGTCTTGATGGCGTGGACCGCCGGAGGATGAAGGCGACGAAGCAGGTTGTGATTTGGGGACAAGCCTAGATGTCAGAGGACTGGGATAGGGGTATTGCGGAGGGGAATCCTGGTGCCTACTCACCACTGAACGAACATCGGGATGTTGGTCACATCATCACGTTGAAGCCAGCGGACCGGGGTTCAACGACACTCTATCTCGCAGCCTTGAGCCGTTCCGTCGACAGCCGGTATGCTCGGCCGCGGCAGGCGAGCCAGCCACTTGACCCGGTGGTGGCGTCCGCTCTCATTGCCTCCTCGCGGCCCCGGCCTCAGGTGGCCGCATTTAACCCGTACACAGCTGGCCGCTTTTGCCTGTATGGTGACGGTTGCCGCTAAGTCCGTCGATTCGCTCAATAAGCTGGTTTATGGCGGGGACAGTATGATTCTACGGAAAGACGGAGGAGGGTCGAGCTTCGACCGTCAATAGTACAGACAGGCCCCATCTTGTCCTGCTCCGTTGGGCTTGATACCTATCGACGCTGGACGGCATGGAGACACCTAGGCTCACACCCGTTACCAAGGACGACAGCGCCAAGTCACCGCCTCTGGATCTCAAGGGTACGGCTGCCCCGATTGCAGGGTTAGACCCCTTTCGTACACTGGTCATCTCGGTAGACCGTACACACTTCCCAAGCCAGGAAGTCCTCGTAGTCTAATCTTAGTCGAGCCCCCCAACCTTTGTACTTGCGTTCCTTTGGGACAATGCCAGTCATTACTTCGTGGTATTGAAGGTCGCCTTGTGTTTTCGTTCCATACCAGACCTTGCCACGGACGGTCCGGTCTGCTTGATCGAGCCGCCGTTCGAATTGCAGGTGCCAGACGTCTTCCTCTTCGGATGCAACGCGTTGCAAGACTACAATCTTGTTCTCCCCTGAAACGCTCTCGCAGGAAACGCGGACGGTCATCGGACACCCAAAGATCGACCAATAGACCGGATCCTGAGTCTCGAACTCGATCGTCGCGTTGTAGACTGGATGCCTTGCGAAGACGCCAAGGAGGTCCTTAAGCCCGGCGTTGTAGTCTCTGCGGAAATCAGCGTAGCGCTTGGCCCTGAGGAAGGCAGGCACGGCACAATTCTCCGCCAGGAGCGGCAACACCATTGTGCGACCTGTCTCGATCTCCTCATGGTATTTGGTGTACCACTCCTTCTGAACCCACTTCGACTCCACCGCTCTCTTTGTTAGCCAGATCGCTACGAAATCTGATTCGTCGATTCCTCGCTGCAGCTTCTCCACGATAGTGTCGCCGACGGCGACCTCGTATTGGTCGAGCCAAACGTCGATACCCTGGGCCTCCAAGTCACGAACTAGGCGTCGGACTTGCTTTTTGTCCTTGGTAGAGTGGCAGAGGAATACTCGCATTCTGAACTCGTGCTATTGAGGACTTGGGCATCGGACACGAAGCCTACACGAACCCCGTATCTAGTCTATGAGCCTGTGCTTAACTTTGAACTGAGAGTTCTGTCATGCTGGTGGGCGGACTTGGTTCAAGTTAGGGGGAGGGAACTTTGTGAAATCCGTCACCACTGAACGAACATCGGCATGACGACGTGGATGTAGTCTACGTCGGGAGGTAGGCTCACGGGCCGCAGCACGCCTGGGCTCGACGGCGTGGTCGTCTCCAGTGCAACCTCACCCTTGCCCAGGACGTCCAGCACGTCGGCCAGGTATTTGCTGTTGAACGCGATCTTGGACTCGGAGCCCTCGACCTTGGCGTCGATGTCGCCCTGGTTGTCGCCAACCTCCTCGGCGCGGGAGGAGATCGACAGCCGTCCCGGCGATCCGTTTTCGCCCTCTGTGGCCTGGACCCGCACGATCCCGCTGCCGTCTCTTGCGAAGATGGATGCCGTCTTCGTCGCCCGGAGGAACTCCTCCTGGTCGACTACGACTTTCGTTTCGTAGCTCTGAGGGATAAGTTGGGAGTAGTTGGGGAAGGTGCCCTGAATGAGCTGGGACACCAGCTCTATGTCCTCGAGGCGGAACAGCGCCTGGCTCTTGGACGGGGTCACGGTGAACTCGATCGGCGACCCGTCGGCGGGTTGTCCTACCAGAAGGCGGTTCACCTCCTGAAGCGCCCTGGCGGGGATGATGAAGCTTACGTCCTCCGACAGGGGCTCGGCCAGCTTCCCTTTGTAGACACCCAGTCTGAAGCCATCGGCCGCTGCAAACGTGAAGTCTGCACCGGTGATCTCGACCTTGATACCGGTCAGGACGGGGCGCGAATCCTCCGTCGCGGCAGCGAAGGCGACGTGGGCGATGGCATCCTTCAGCACCTGAGACTCGATCTTGCCGACGACGCCGGACTCGACCGTGGGTATCGGCGGAAAGTCTGCCGCGTCGGTGCCGTTGATGTTGGCCTCGAACCTGGCGCAGCTGAGGGCCAGGGATCTGGGCTGGTCCTTGGACGTGACGTCGATACGCTCCGCGGGCAAGGAGTTAACGAACTCGGTCAGCAGCCGCGCCGGGATCGTGATCGAGCCTTCCTCGTCGATCTGGGCCCCGATCCAGGTGCTTATGGCGATCTCGAGGTTGGTCGCGGCCAGCTTTATCCGCGACTGGTCTGTGGATATGAGGACGTTTTGGGTTATCGGTAGCGTGGTCCTCGTCGCAACGGCTCTCCCCACCACAGAGAGGCCACGGCTGAGGTTCTCTTGGAGACAGGAAAGCCGCATGTGTCGCCCTCCGTTGAGTTGGCCGTAAGTATAGAGTCGCCGCGAGATGCCAGTCAATGCTCGCGGCCTGCAGTTTCATGCAGTTCACAACGGCGTAGGGGTTGTGTTCCAAAACGTCGAGGCGCTCCCGTGTAGCCCGCGGGAGCGCCTCGACGACTAAACGGGTGTTAAGCGCTACTGGACGGTGATCGTCCCAACCATCCCGAGGCCCTCATGAGGGATACATACCAGCGTGTAGGTCCCCGGTTTGTCGAAGGTGTATTCGAAGTTGACCGGGGCACCGCTATCCACCTCGACGTCGATACCGAGCTCGTCGACGGTGAACGTGTGGAACTGAGAGTCCGAATTGAAGGTGAACTCAACCGTCTCGCCGGTACTGAAGGTGAGCTCGGCGGGCTCGAAGGCAAAGGGGCCGCGGCCCCCTCCATCGGCCAACTCGAGGCTCATCGCTCGCTTCGCCGCCGGGGCCGCCTCCGGCTCTGCCATCTCTGGCTCGCCTTCAGCACGGTGCAGCAGCGGCCGCTCCACTAACTGTTATGGTCCCTACCATTCCGAGACTCTCGTGGGGGATGCAAATGAGCGTGTACGTGCCCGGCTGATCGAATGTGAAATCGAAGTCCACCGTACTGCCGCCATCCACCTCGACATCGATGGCGAGATCCTCGACGGTGAACGTGTGGAACTGGGACTCGCCCTTCAGCTGGAACCTGATCCTCTCACTGGTCGCGATGTTGAGCTCGGCGGGCCCGAATACGAAGGGGCCGGGCCCGCCGCCGTCGGCCAGGTCGACGGCGATCGTCCTATCAGGCTGTCCCGTGACCGGAACCGCAGTCACTTCTGTCGGTGCCGTAGCCGGAGCCGGCTCGGGCGGCGGCGGCGACTCTCTCTGAGGGGTTGGAGCCGGCTCGCCACCCCCGCCGCATGCCAGCGCGACGAGTGCGATCAAGCTGACTGCGGCCGACAGCTGAATGAGTCGCTTAATCACGGCTTCCTCCGGAAAAGTGACTTGGTGAACTCTTTCACACAGAGTACCACCTGGGTGTTGTCGGGTCAACGAGTCGACGCAAGACTCGCGCGGGGTTGACACGACGGGTGGCGCTCTGCTAAATTTGACCAGAACATTAGTCCTTGACACAACCCAAAAGTCGCGCGAAAACAGAGGGGAACATGAAGCGGAAGCTCTCACGAAGACAGGAAGACATCCTCAACTTCATAGCGGATTTCATCGACGATCACCACTTCCCGCCCACGGTGCGGGACATCCAGGCCGGGTGCGAGATCAGCTCCACCTCGGTCGTCGATTATAACCTGCACATCCTGCAGAGGGAGAGCCACCTGCGTCGGCTTCCCGAGGTGTCGAGAGGCATCGAGCTGCTGGACGGTGTACAAAGGATGCCCCGGCGAGACATGGTCCGAGTGCCTGTGCTGGGCAATATCGCAGCTGGGGAGCCGCTGCCGATTCCGCCCGACGATTCGCGGTATGACGATGAGTTCGAGACCGTTGACCTGCCGGCGTTCCTGACGGGGAGCGGCGAGCAGGTATACGGCCTCAGGGTCAAAGGCACGTCGATGATCGATGCCTTCATCGCCGATGGCGACCTGGTCTTGCTGGAGCCGGTAGGTCAGCCATCCAACGGCGACATGGTGGCAGCCTGGCTGGAGGACCGCCAGGAGGTCACCCTCAAGCACTTCTATCTTGAGGGAGACAAGGTGAGGCTCCAGCCGGCCAACGCTACGATGGAGCCGATAACCCTGCCCGCTAACAACGTCGCCGTTCGAGGGCGTGTTGTCGGGGTCGTCAGGACTGTAGGGTAAGCGCCGGCAGCTAGAGACCGAAAGCAGGAGCCGGGACCAAGCCTGGTCCCGGCTCCTGCTTTTGTGGCGGCGCAAGCCTAGGTAGCGTCGCGGTCGCACTCGTTGGGTTGACGCCCGGGGCCGAGCCTGCTAGCATGAGCTAAACCCCCTCCCAGGGGGTAGGGGTGTGAACCTGGAGAAGGCTCATGGCAACAAACATTAACGTCGAACAGCTGCCCGAAGCCAAGAAGGATGCCCTCAAACGGCTGAGCTATATCGAGGGCCACCTTGCGGGGATCAGGCGGATGGTCGAGGAGGATAAGTACTGCGTCGATGTCTTGAAGCAGACCTTTGCGGTCAGGCGCGCCATTCAGAAACTAGAGGGGAGGCTCCTTGAGGGTCACCTTCACTCGTGCGTCATCGAGGGCGTCAAGGACGGGCGTGAGGACGAGGTGCTCGGCGAGCTCTTGGAACTATACGCCCTGACCGACCGGCGGTAATAGATGGCAACCCGCACCGACAAACGCCTGCATCTTCCCATCACCGGGATGACGTGCGCCTCCTGCGTGTCTCACGTAACCCGGGCGCTGGAGGAGCTGCCGGGTGTTAGTGAGGCGAGCGTCAACCTGGCCACGGAGCGGGCGTCTGTGACGGTCGACTCCGCCGGCGTGTTGCTGGACGAGCTTAAGCGCGCGGTCGAAGATTCCGGGTATGGCATCGGCGTAGAAAAGCTGACCCTCTCGATCGGTGGCCTGACCTGCGCGTCCTGCGTCGGGCACGTCGAACGGGCCCTGCGCAGCGTCGAGGGCGTTATCTCGGCGGCCGTTAACCTGGCCGCCGAGACTGCAACCGTCGAGTACGTCGCCGAAGCGGCCGGCCTCCCTGAGATGCGGTTTGCAGTCCAGGACGCCGGCTATTCGCTGACAGGTGTCGCTGGCCAGCAAGACAGACCCGGTACCGCGGCCGAGGTCTTCTCGCTGAGGGTCCGGTTCGCCGCCAGCCTGGCAGCGGCTGCCGCGATCATGGCGCTGATGTTCTCACCGGGCGTGGCCGAGTGGATGCCCTTCAACCTAGATTACCTGCTGCTGGCTCTGGCGACACCCGTTCAGTTCTGGGCCGGTGGCCGCTTCTACACGGGAGCATGGGCCGCTCTGAAGCACCGCACAAGCAACATGAACACGCTGATAGCCATCGGCACCTCGGTGGCCTACTTCTACAGCGTGGCGGTGATTGCGTCGGGGGGGTCGTTCCTTGCCGGCCGCGAGGCTGAGACCTTCTTTGACACCTCAACTGCCATCATCGGCCTGGTACTGCTCGGTAAGTATCTGGAGGCTAGAGCCAAGAGCCACGCAGCGAGTGCAATGAGAGCCCTGGTTGGCCTGCAGCCAAGGGTAGCGCGGGCCGTGCGCGACGGCCGGGAGGTCGACGTCGCCGTCGAGGACCTGCGAGTCGGCGATGCGGTGGTGGTCAGGCCGGGTGAGCGCGTGCCGGTTGACGGGGAGGTTCTGGAGGGCTCGTCGTCGGTAGACGAGTCCATGCTCACCGGCGAAAGCATGCCGGTCGACAAGTCGCCCGGGACCCGGGTGTACGGCGGCACTGTCAACGGCACCGGCTCGTTCAAGTTCAGCGCCAGCAAGGTTGGACGGGATACCGTACTCTCGCAGATCGTTCGTCTGGTCGAGGAGGCGCAGGGCTCCAGAGCGCCGATCCAGCGACTCGCAGACGTCATATCCAGCTACTTCGTGCCCGCCGTGATAGCCGTGGCGATCGTGGTCTTCGCGACGTGGCTCGTCTTTGGGCCGTCGCCGGGTTACGTCAACGCCATTGTCACCGCGGTCGCGGTGCTGATCATTGCCTGTCCTTGCGCTATGGGTCTGGCCACGCCAGCCGCCATCATGGTCGGCACGGGCAGAGGAGCAGAGGCCGGCATTCTGATCAAAAGCGCCGAAGCCCTGGAGAGAGCCCATAAGGTCCAGGTGGTGGTTCTGGACAAGACGGGCACGCTGACAGTCGGTAGGCCGTCCGTGACCGACGTCGACGCGGGCGGCGGGAGCGAGGACGACCTGCTGAGGCTGGCCGCGTCGGCCGAGCGCTGGTCCGAGCATCCAATCGCTCGGGCGGTGCTAGCGGCCGCTGAAAAGAGAGGATTGGATGAGGAGCAGCCGACGACCTTTGGCGCGATTCCTGGCTTCGGAGTCGAAGCTCAAGTGAACGGAGCCCGGGTCCTGGTGGGTAACCTGGCCCTGATGCGGCGCGAGGGTGTCGCGTTGAACGGTCTGGAGGAGCGGGCGCTCGAGCTGTCCCAGCGTGGCAAGACCTCGATGTACGTGGCGTCCAACGGCGAGCCACGTGGCATCATCGCGGTAGCCGACACGCTGAAGCCCGAGTCCGCGGCAGTGGTCGGCTCGCTGCAACGGCAGGGGCTCGAAGTGGTAATTCTCACCGGAGATAATCGCCTGACCGCCGAGGCCATTGCCAAAGAGCTGGGCGTTGATAGAGTCGAAGCAGAGGTGTTGCCCGGCGACAAGGCCGAGATCGTGAGCACGATTCAGCGGGAAGGGAAGATAGTGGCCGTCGTTGGCGACGGCATTAACGACGCGCCTGCGCTAGCTCAGGCCGACGTCGGCATTGCCGTCGCCACGGGCACCGACGTTGCGATGGAGGCGGCCGACATTACCCTGATGAGGGGCGACCTTGGGGGTGTCCCCGCCGCGATCGCCTTGAGCAAGGCCACGATGCGCACGGTCAAGCAGAACCTCTTCTGGGCTTTTGCCTACAACGTGCTCCTGATCCCCGTAGCGGCCGGTGTGCTGTACCCTGTGTTCACCGGCGGCGAAGTCCCGGCCGCACTGCGCCCGATTCTCGGGGAGTCAGGCCTGCTCAATCCGGTTCTCGCCGCGGCGGCGATGGCAATCAGCTCCGTAACGGTGATTGCCAACTCGCTTCGCCTGAAAGGGTTCAAGCCACTCGAGGAGGTACGGTAGTTGGCCATCGGAAGATTCCTGGTACAGGCTGCTGGCGTACTGAGGCGCGGTAACTCCAAGGCCGAGGATCCGGTGTGCCACATGAGCGTCGACTCCGGTAGCCCTCCGGGCGGCGCCTGGGAGTATCGGGGCACCACGTATCGTTTCTGCGGACCCGGATGCAACCGGGAGTTCCAGAAGGAGCCCGAAGCTTACCTCTCGGGCAAGAAGAAGTTGGACATGTGAGCGAGAAAGGGCGCCGGATTGACCGAGGTTCGGCGTGTGGACGATAATCACTGCCCTGCGTCCTCGTGACATCACAGCCGAAGTGGCGGAATGGTAGACGCGGCGGTCTCAAAAACCGTTGGGAGTTAAATCCCGTGCCGGTTCGAATCCGGCCTTCGGCACCACATACAGCCCATGATAGACTGGCCAATGGCGTGACGGTCAACTAACTGACTCCCGCCCCGGCGAGCGCCATGCCTACGGAAGGCCCAAGAACTCTCTAGCTGGTGCACGCAGCGGGCAAGGCTGTGATCATGCGGGAGAGGTAACCGGATCGGGCTAGCAGATCTGCTAGTGGAGAGCCCCGCTCACCGACGCGCCTGCCACTGGTCCCTAGCGTGGGGTCAGAACGATGTGCGGGGCTACAGCCACAAGTATAGCGTGGCCGCCAGAAAAGCCATTCCCCCTTTGGCGTCACATCAGAAGACGTAGACGGTCCCGCACAGATTTTATTGAAAACGGGTCTGGCCATCGTACCGGCGCGGCGATTCCGGACGAATCCTATTAGTATTACTATTCCCTTTGTCCGGAATCCGCGGGGCTCTTAGGGCGCGGTGCCGTACACGCGCTCCGGCACAACCACAACTACCGAGCGGCGTTCGTCACTCACGGACCTGTCATACTCCTCCCAGTCCGGATGCTCCTCGCCCGCAGCAACTCGGAACACATCTCGCAGAGCCAGCCGCAGCTCTTCGCCATCTGTGCTCTCAGGTGACATCAGCCTCGCATGGCCTTCCAAGACGACGTAGCCCCACCAGTCACGCTGCGATACCAACAAGGAGCAGCGGGGGTCCCGCTTGAGATTAGCCAGCTTGGCGCGGTCAGCAGGTGTGGTAAACGCAACTCCACCGTCGTAGGGACCACAAAGGACAATGCTCATCTGCGCTGCACCGTTCCCTCGAAACGTGCTCAACACCGCCTGACGGTTCTCGCTGACAAACGCGCCCACTTCCTCTGTAAGCATGTGTACCTCTCAGTCCTTCTTTGAATGGGATACTGCGCCAGCGCAGTTGCTGACCGGTAACAGCCGCCCCAAATGCGACAACGGGCTATTATTATAGAGGCGGATGCTGCATTCGCCCATCTTCCTGGGAAAGGGACTCACAGGCCTACGCCGCGAGGGGATCGCTCAAGCGCGGCAGACTTCCTAGCTGGGAATACGACTCGGCAGCCGCTCTGCCAGCAGAGCGATATGCTCACGTCCGATACCGCAGCAGCCGCCGATGATCTGCACCCCCATCTCCACCCATCCCTTGCACTCTCGAAGATAATCCTCTGGTGATAGTGGGTTGTCGAACACCCAGTCAGGCCGGGTCCAGCGACCTGAGTTGGGGTAGGAACCCACAGGACCTACCCACTTCTCCTGCACCACCTTTAGCCCAGGCGTCGTATCTTTTATCTCAGAGTGCATCACCGTCACCACGGACCCGCCTAGCGAGGTGAGCGCCTCCAGGCCTTCGATGAACGCAGTGTTTTGTGGATTCTCGAACATAGTCAGCTCGCCGGTTCCGCTGGTCTCGACACTGAACCCGATCCACACCGGCAGTCCGGTGGACAGAGCGCCTTGAAGGCACATAGTGGCCTGCTCGATCTCGGTCATCATCTCCAGGATCAGGAGGTCCGCTCCGGCTTCCGCCAGGATCTCGGCCTGCTCCTTGTAGCTGTCTCCTGCCTCATCCGTCGAAGGCTGGGGCGAAACAAGAGTGCCTCTGGTTGTTCCATAGGTCGACATCGAACCTGCTACATAGACGGCTTTAGCTGCCGCCACAGTATCTCGCGCCTCGATGGCTAGCTTTACCGCAAGGGTATTCAACTCCCGGGTCTTATCCCCGAGGCCTGTCGCTGCCAGATTGTGTCGAGCCGAGGAGAAGGTGTTGGCAGTGATGATCTCAGCGCCGGCCTTAATATAGTCCTCGTGAAGCTGCCTTATCGTGTCTGGATGGGTGCTAAGGGCCTTCCCACACCACGAAGCCTGGTCCATAGGAACGCCCATCGCCTGCAATTCAGTGCCGATAGCTCCATCCAGAAGAACGACTTCGCCGTTTTCGAGGCGCTGCTGTAATCTCTTCACTCCTCACCTTCCAGGTGCATACCGTTGCCCCTCATGGTGTCCCATGATACCCCTCAAACCATTTCAGCAAAATCCCGGCATCGTTTCTCAGAGTGGGAGACATTTGGCGCCGTCCTGCCTAACTCCTACGCCTCCAACGCCCGCCATTCAACAGCCCCTGCCGGCGAGCGGCTCCGAAAGCTTCCCCACAGCGGACCTGCTCACGCTTATGACCGGCTTAGGTCCAGGCGTTCCCGCTCGGCCCTGCTCCGTTTCTAAGCCTCCCCCCTTTTCAAGACACTCCCAGAGTTTGCCACTCGAGCAGGGGGACATGCTTTCGATCGGGTACCAACGAGGGTAACCACCCCAGCGCTCGCCCGTAGTCCGCTTGGGGGTCCACGTTCACTTCGAGCTCACGTTCGCCATGGGGTCGAGCGCTACTGTGACACGTTACGACTAGTTCGCTGCGGTCATGTCAGCTGCCTGGCGGCACACTAATGTAGTGTCGAGATTCGTTAAGTTATGGAGGTACTAAGATCAAACAGGCCATTATTACTTGGTTAAGGACTAGGTTAGTGTCCATGTAGCTCCTGATAGGTTTCGATAGTTGTCCATTCTCCTGGTGCTCTGGTAACTTGGGTTTGAGGTTAAGAACTTAACTCTAGAACAAGTTCTCAAAGCCAAATACCAGAAGGGAGAAAGGGATTATGTGAACCCAACATCGGCAAGCAACCCGGGAGCCCCGCCGGAGGTCAGGGGCGCCGGTGTCAGGAAACACCGGTAAAGCGACTGGAAAAACTAAACGGTCAAAATCAACAAGGAGAGAGGAAAGCAATCATGAAGAAGACGAGAATACCCCTCTGGGGCAAAATAATACCGGTAATGGCGCTTGGGGCGGGCATCGTGGCCGCCATAGCAGGCTCCGGAATAATGGGCGACAACCTGGTCAAGGTTCAGGAGCCCATCAGTGTGGCTGCCGTCGAGGCCAGCTCAAGCGCGGGTACATTCACCGGCGTGACCTACAACGACGATCTAAGCTTCGAGGTCACCGCCGAGACGTATCCTGGCGACAACTACGACTTGAACATCGGCATCACGAACAATACGTCGGTAACGCAAGTCCATCGCATCACGCTCGACTACGCTGACGGTTTCCGCTTCTCCCGGGTCGAAGCCGACCAGGGCTCCGGCGTAGTGCTGACTCAGGAAGACGTGAGCAACTTCGTGTTCGAGGTTGACTCCGGAACTGTCGACTCGGACATCGTCATCCATGTTGAGGTGCTGCCCCAGGTGCTGCCCGGCTGGTACACCATCAGCGGCGTGACCGAGCCCCTGGAGACCGACCTCACCAACGTCGGCTAACACTAAAGGTCCTTCTTCCTCCTAGATGAGGGGGGGTGGTTCCCGCCACCCCCCTCATCAGGAAAACCGAGAGCCCCACCACAGATCACGGACCTCGGTGCAGGAACACTAGATCAACCTCCTTAACACCTGACTAACAACTAAGGTCCTTCTTCCTCCTAGAAGGGGGCGGTTCTGCCGCCCCCTTCTTTTTTTGGTGACGACCTGCCTTAACGGCGGTGGGGCCGAAGCTGCCACATTTTCACCGACTAACGTGCAGGCACAGGATGTGACAGGCCGGCGCGTCAGCTATACAATAAGCGCCTAGTTTGAGACTGGATGTCACGCACTCCAACAGGGCGGCACCGGTTAATACAGTCTTTGGACGCACTTGACCCTTATCGACGTGATGGTCACTAACGATTCCCGCCCGACTCAAGAACTTTCGAGACCGGGCGCCGAACTTCACGCTTGGCTTTTAGTAAGGCTCTACACTAGATTTTCATCCAACCATCCCTCTATTGCAGCCCGAGCCTTTCCCTCTAATATTCTCTGGACAAAGCCAAAAGAAACGTCCATAACGTAGTCGGTATCGGTGACTCGCAGGGTTCCCTGAAACTGACCCGCGACTTTGACCGCGAAGGAGAAGTGCATTACATCGCCTTCCCAGCGATGTTGGGCACCCTGGACCGAATTGCTGAACTGATCAAGCAGGTTGGGTAGCCGCTCATCGACCCATTCCTTCGCGCCGTCCTTAGTCATGCGGTGCCGTCTCACAAGATTCATGTTTTCACTCCTTTCCGAACTAGTGAAGACGCGGCGATCGCCGGATCGGTACTGGTCTTTGCACTAATACGTCAAGTGAAATAGCCCCACTCGCGGGGTTGTCCTGCCCTTAGATACGTCGATGTCTACGTGAAGTAGCTCGTGGAGCACTGTAGACAATGAAATACTTGCTCGGCCTCGTCGCACTCCTTGCTGGACTTGCAGTCGGCAATGCGTTTCCTGACATCGACCAGAAGACCGGCCTGCTCTTGCATCGGTCAATTGTCACCCACGGTCCGCTAGTCCCTATTATCGTCTTCGCCTTCGCATCAGGCACCCGATCGATTCGGCTCCGCTGGTTTGCGCTGGGCGTGGCTCTAGGCGTCGCGATCCACCTCAGCTTCGACCTGTTCCCAAGGGGCTGGTCGGGTTTCGCACTCATCAGCGTTCCAAGCTACGGCTGGACGGCTCCCTGGTTCTCCTGGACCTGGATAGCCGTCAGCACGGTCGTATGTACATACCTGGCTCTCAGGCTGGTACGCAGCGGACTCGATAGCAGCCTATTCATATTGTCGTTGATATTCGCGTTCGGCTACATAGCTGTGGGCGAGGACGCGTTTTGGCGGCCAGTCGTTGCGCTGATGACCGCTACCGTTATCTCACTGACCCCAGCCGTCCGCCGCGCCATCTCCTCAGATGTGCGGTGAAGCTTAGTCTGAGGAGATCGACGAGAGTTGGCGTCACCATGAGCGGATGTAGTAACATCGCGTCCGATGCCGCGGTCAGAAAAGATGTGACCCGGCGGTTCAGCGCCCCCATAACCCAGGAGGTTGACGAATGGCACAGATAGACCCAATTACCCTGGAAGTGGTGCGAGGTTATCTGGTCTCCACCGTGTTTCAGATGCGAGCCACGCTGATCAGGACGTCGTATGCGCCGATCCTTTACGAGACGCACGACTTCTCCTGCGGCCTCCTCACGCCCGACGGAGAGTTGGCCGCCATGTCGGAGGACTTCTCCGGACACGTCTTCGCCATGAGCCTTGGGCTAAACGCGGCCCTCGATAAGTTCAAGGACGACATCCAGCCGGGTGACGTCCTCGCCGTAAACGACCCTTACACCGGCGGCACCCACCTCAACGACATCGCCTTCTACACGCCCTTCTTCGCCGATGGCAAGATAGTGCTCTACATCGCCGTTCGCGCGCACCACGCCGACGTCGGGGGTGCTACGCCGGGGAGCTTCTCCGGACAGGACACGGAGATATACCAGGAGGGCGTTCGCATAGTCCCTGTCAAGCTCATAAACGAAGGCAAGGTCAACCAGGCTCTGTGGGACGTAGTCTTTGCCAATATGCGACTCAGCGACGAACGACAGGGCGATGCCCTGGCCATGTTGGACACTGCCCGCGTGGCCGAGATGAACATAACCGGGATCTGCGACAAGTATGGTCCCGATACCATAACCGAGTGCATCGATGCGTTGATGGAGAGCGCCGAGTCCACCATGAGGGACCGGATACGCGAGCTACCCGATGGCGACTTCCACTATGAGCTCTATATGGACAGCGGCGGGCTCACGCCGGACCCGCTGCCGATCAGGGCGAAGCTGACAGTCAAGGGCGACACCCTGGCCTTTGATTTCACCGGGACGGCCTCTCAGGTGGTCGGCCCCATGAACTGCGGCGTGCCCGTGACCCGGGGAGCGATTTTCGTCATCGTCAAGTCATGGCTGGACCCGAAGACGCCGGTCAACGGCGGCACCTTCCGCCCCGTCGAGTTCAACATTCCCAAGGGCAGCTGCATCGCCGCTGAGTTGCCGGCGCCGGTGGGGGGCTGCTGGGACATCTACCGCCAGCTGCAGTCGACGGTGGTCGGGCTGTTCTCTCAGGCGATGCCCGACCAGCCGGGCGGCGAGAACCAGGGTGCCGTGAACCACTGCTACATCGCGGGCCAAGACCCCGTCCGCAACAGACCATACATCCTGTACGAATACCCCATGGGCGGCACGGCCGCGACCAGCGATACGGATGGGACCACGGGCTGCTTCAACTACGACGGCGGAGACATGCCGTGCGTGTACCCGGCCGAGAGTGCGGAGCAGCGACAGCCGGTGCTGATCGAGAGCCTGACGGTCCGAACCGACGGTGAGGGCCCGGGCTTTCGCCGGAGCGGGTTCGGTGTGACACGCCGGGTCAGAATGCTGTCGGACACGAGCCAGCTTAACGTCATGACCGACAGGGCCATCATTCCCCCTTGGGGCGCCTCGGGGGCCCTGTCGGGCGAAGTGAACTCATTTACGGTTCTGCGAGAGGGGCAGGAGCTCCAGCCTTCGCCGCTGCCGGGCAAGGTTAAGTCCTTCCCACTGCAGTACGGCGACGTGGTTCTCATGCAGGCCAGCGCCGGCGGTGGGGTAGGGGACGCCCTGGAAAGGGAGGTGGAGCTGGTGCAGGAGGAGGTTTTCGAGGGGCTGATAACGACCAGCCGAGCGCGGGACGTCTATGGCGTCGTCTTTGAGAACGGCGAAGTCGACGTGAACAGGACGGTCGAGCAGCGCCGCAAGATAAAGGAGCAACGCCGCTACTACGACGTAGTCGCTCAGGAAAGCGACGAGTTCGACCATCGCGGCTGCCGGGTAAGCCAGGTCGGCGCTGAGGTCGCAGCCGAGCTGGGAGTCAGTGACGGCGACATGATCGAGTACTCCGGTAGCTCGTCGGCGCCCCTGCGAGGTTGGGCCAGCGTCAGCTCGGACCTGCCGGCCAAGGCAATCGCTCTGGGCCCGATAGGCAGGAAAATCCTCAACGTCAAAGCCGGAGACCGGGTCTGGCTCAGGGTGCTGAAGATCGTTACCCCCCAGGGTGCGATCCAAGTGTGAGAAAAAGGACCGGGTAACCCACCGCAACGCCGCCTGGCCTCGCACATAAGGTCGGCTGCTGCACCTCTGAGTTGGAGGTAACGCCTATGGGCCGTCCCTCATACGTTCACGGCGCGTCGGACATGGCGCTGTTCGGCGAGACGATAGGGCGGTACCTCGACCGCATCACGGCTGAGGTCCCCGGCAACGAAGCGTTGGTCTCCCTGCATCAGGGGCTTCGCTATAGCTATAGTGAGCTCCATAGCCGCGTGGAGCTTGCGGCCCGTGGACTGATGGCCCTGGGCGTGGGAAAGGGAGACCGGGTTGGGATCTGGAGCCCCAACAACGCCGAGTGGGTCATCGTCCAGTACGCGACCGCCAAGATCGGGGCCATTCTCGGAAACATCAATCCCGCCTACCGGGTCCACGAGCTCGAGTACGCGCTTCGGCAGTCGGGGATTTCGCTTCTGATCACGGCCCGGGGGTTCCGCAAGACTGACTACCTGCCAATGCTCGAGGAGGTGCGGCCTCGACTTCCGGACCTCAAGGCCGTGGTGCTGCTGGGCGACGAGGTCGGCTCGAACACGGTCCCATGGGCCGGCCTGCTCGATGGTGCGGCCGGCGTCTCCGCGGACCGGCTGCGCGACAGGGAGGCGTCCCTGGAGTTCGACGACGCCATCAATATCCAGTACACGTCCGGCACGACGGGGTTCCCCAAGGGAGCGACCCTGACGCATCACAACATCCTGAACAATGGCTTTTTCATCGGCGAGCGGCTGAGCCTGACGTCCCAAGACCGCGTCTGTCTGCCGGTCCCCTTCTATCACTGCTTCGGCATGGTTCTGGGCACTATGGCCTTCATGACCCACGGGGCGACCGTCGTGATCCCGGCGGATAGCTTCGACGCCCAGCGGTGCCTGGAAGCGGTCCAGGACGAGGGCTGTACGGCCCTGTACGGCGTGCCGACGATGTTCATTGCGATGCTGGATCATCCCGAGTTCGGCTCGTATCGGCTCGACACGCTCAGGACGGGCATAATGGCCGGCTCACCCTGCCCGGTGGAGGTGATGCGAAACGTCATCGATCGGATGAACATGCGGGAGGTCACGATCGCCTACGGCATGACCGAGACGTCGCCGGTCTCCTTCCAGTCCCGGACCGACGACGAGATCGACGTGCGCGTCTCGACGGTCGGGTCCGTCATGCCCCACGTGGAGTGCAAGCTCGTGGACCCGGAGAGCGGCCAGGTGGTGCCCCGCGGAACGGCCGGCGAGCTATGCGTCAGGGGCTACCCGGTAATGCTGGGGTACTGGAACAACGAAGAGGCCACCCGCGAGGCCATCGACGAGGCGCGATGGATGCACAGCGGGGACCTCGCCGTCATGAGGGAGGACGGGTACGTCAACATCGTCGGCCGGATAAAGGACATGATCATTCGCGGCGGCGAGAACGTCTACCCCAGGGAGATCGAGGAGTTCCTGTACGGCCATCCGAAGATCAAAGATGTGCAGGTGATCGGCGTGCCCGATGCCAGGTACGGGGAGCAGGTGTGCGCCTGGATCCAGCTCGCGGAGGGCGCGGAGTCGACCGAAGAGGAGATCGTCGAGTACTGCCGCGGGAAGATCGCTACCTATAAGATACCGAGGTACGTTCGCTTCACCGACGATTTCCCCATGACGGTGACGGGCAAGATCCAAAAGTTCAGGATGCGCGAAGTCTCGGTAGCCGAGCTGGGCCTGGAGGAGGTCAGCTCGGTGCCCACCGCGTGATTGGCAAGGTCTCGGCTCTCTTGCGGAGGTGAGAGTAAGGCCTCGCCCGCTAGTCGCTATTTCGGGCCCTTGCCTTTTAGGAATCGTCTCCCGAAATTGCAGGCAGGTGCATCGCTAGACTGCGACTTCCACTTCTCGCACTTCTTTTATTTCAGGCACCTCCTCCCCATGCTTTCGCATGCTGGCAACGTATCCTCGTATTGCCTCTTTGACATTGGCGATGGCTTCGTCCTTGGTTCTACCCTGCGAGTGGCATCCCGGCAGGGCAGGACAACTAGCTATGACGACGCCGTCTTCGTCCTGTCCGAGTGTGACTGCAAACTTCATGTTATCCGCTGCCTCGTTCGCCAAAGGGCTTATGTTCTTCTATCCTGTTTCATAGCACGTCTCGTGTCAAGAAAGCTCCCAGGTGGCTACTGAGTCAGTGACTAGACCGGCGTCGTTCGCAGAGCGTGCCTCGCCTGGTCAGAGAGGGTACTTGAATAAAGTCCGTCTCCCTGTCTTCAGCTCGCGGTCCGCGCCGCCTTCACGGCCCAGAAGACCCGCTCGGGCTTCATGGGCAGCTCCCGCATCCTCACGCCGACAGCGTCGTAGATCGCGTTCGCAATGGCTGCCGCCGGCGGCACTATCGGCACCTGGCCCACGGCGCGGATGCCGTAGGGATGATCGTCCGACGGAATCTCTACGACGTTGGCGCCGATGCGGGGGACGTCGAGCATAGTCGGTATCCGATAGTCCAGCAGGCTCGCATTGCGCAGCCCTCCGGCCTCGTCGAAGTCGTACTCCTCCGACAGTGCCCACCCGATGCCCTGGGTGGCTCCGCCCTGCATCTGGCCCTCCACCTGGGGAGGGTTGATGCTGCGGCCAACGTCCTGAAACGTGGTGTAGCCGATGACGTCCACCTTTCCCGTCTCGGGGTCGATCTCCACGTCGGCAACGTGGGCGGCTGCGTTGGGAGCGATGGCGACGCGATCCGGGGACTCGCTCACACTCCCGTAACCGACGAGAGCGCCGCCGCTTCGCAGCGACCTGCGCGCAGCCTCCGCCAGCGTGATCTGCTTTTCGGGAGCCTCTTTTACGCGGAACCCTTTCCCCTCGAAGACGATCTCCTGCGGTGGGACGCCAAGCTCCTTCGCAACGAGCTCCTTCAGCTTGTCGAGAAGGTCCTTGCTGGCCTCATGGACCGCCTTGCTGGTCAAGTAGGTCACCCTGTCACCGGAGCTCCCGTCACAATACGCGCCCGTATCCGTGTCTGCGATGACGACGCGGATGTCCTCGTAATCGATGTTGAGGGCCTCGGCCGCGACCATGGCCAGGCTGGTCCTGGTGGCTGAGAGATCCACCGTTCCCAGCACGAGCGTGACGTACCCGTCGCCGGACACGGTCACGTGGCAGCTGGTGGTGCCGCCGGGCATGGTCCACATTCCCAGGGCTATCCCCCTCCCCTGGTTCGGGCCCACCAGCGGAGTCGTCCAGCAGCGGTGGCGCTTGACCTGCTCCAGCACGTCCGCCAGGTTGACGGAGGGCAGCAGCACCCCGTCTGGCATCGGATCGCCGGCGCGCGAGACGTTCTGCAGGCGAAACTCCAGTGGGTCCAGGCCAAGCCTCTCACCGGCCTCGTCCACCACCGACTCCAGGGCGAACGCAGTGGGCGTCGCCCCAGGCGCCCGGTAGGCGGCGACGTGAGGCTTGTTGGTCACGACGTCGTAGGCGTCGATCTTGAGATTGGGCGTGCGGTAGTGGGAGAACACGCGCCGCAGGGCCGAGCGCAGGGGCGCTCCGGGGAAGGCCCCCGCGTCGTACACGATGTTGGCCTCGATTGCGGTGATGATGCCGTCTCGACGGACGCCAACCTTTACTCGGCTTGCCGTGGCGGTCCCCGGCCCGGTGGCCCGCAGTACCTCTTCGCGGGTCAGGGCCATCCTTACCGGCAGGCCGGCCTCTCGCGACAAGGCGGCGCACAGCGCGCTCACACGCACGGTCTCCTTGCCCCCAAAGGCCCCTCCGACCTCCGTTGGCGTGACCTTTATCTTGCTGGAAGGGATGTCCAGTAGCACCGACAAGGCATCCCTCACGGCATACGGGGCCTGGGTGTTGGCCCACACCTCCACGCTACCGTCCGTATCGACTTCGGCTGCCTCCGCATCCGGCTCGATGTATCCCTGATGTACTACCTGGGTCGTGAAGGAACGCTCCACCACTACGTCAGCTTCGGCGAAACCGCGCTCCACGTCACCGCGACCGAATACGAGGTGCTCCGCGACGTTCCGGGAGAGGGGAGGGCCGCCGTCCGGACCCTGTGTGTCGAGGTGGTCATGGAGAAGCGGGGCGCCGGGCTTCATGGCCTCGACCGGGTCCAGGACGTGGTCGAGCACGTCGTACTCCACCTGCACCAACTCCAGGGCCTCTTCCGCCACGTCTGCCGAGATGGCGGCCACGGCGGCGACTGGATGGCCCTGGAACAGGACCTTGTCCCTGGCCATGATCTCCTTGCTCATATAGTAGTGTTCGGGGGAAACAGTCCCCCGGGGACCTTCGACGCCGGGGGTGATGTTTGCCAGGTCCCTCCCGGTGATCACCGCCGCTACTCCATGTAAGGCCCTGGCCTTGCCCGTGTCGATGCTCTTAATCAGTGCGTGGGCGTGAGGGCTGTGCAGCACTTTGGCGGTCAGCATCCGGGGCAGTCTGACGTCCGCTCCGAACTGGGCCCTGCCGGTGATCTTCGCTACAGCGTCGACTTTGGGCGTGCTTCTTCCGATCACACGGAAGCGCGGGGATTCGGAAGCCAAATCGTTCTCCTGCGTTCTCAGCGGCCGGCTCGATGGCGACGGCGCAGTTGGCCGTAATCGGTTACATGTTACCAGCTTGGAGTGGACCAAACTGGGGGCGCTTGAGCGAAGCCCAGCGCCTCGGGGTTTGCACCAAAAGTCCATTCAACGCGAAGGTTTGCTTACCCTGCCACCCGTCCTGGGGTATTTTTGTATCTGGGGATACCCCAGACCCCAGTCCCGATACATCGGGACACCTTCCCTTGGTTTTTGAGCGAAGCCCAGCGCCTGGAGCCGGTGGTGACCGAGCCCCAGCCCGGTGGTTTACCTAACCCACCCGCCTCGAATGCTACTCGCGGACGCGCCCCCCGAACGGCATAGATAAAGGTTGAGGATACGCGAAGCTTGGCCCGGGGGGGGGGTCGAAGGGCGCGGGAACGGGTTTGCTGCGCCCGTATCCTACCGCAGCCCAGCAGAGGTAGCCTCCTTTACGATGGGCTCCAGCACGCGGATCATCGCCGAGAGCCGGAAAGAGACCTCGACCAGGAAGTCGTCGGTCAGGGGCTCCAGGGGCAGCGACTCGTGGACCCGTGCCCAGCCCTTATCCCAGGCGCCTATCTTGACGTCTTCGCCCAGGGCTTCGCGGATGTCGTCCGCTCGCCCGTCCAGGTATGACAGGTAACCAGCGTTGGCGTCCCGATCGCCCTCGAGGTGCAGCCCCAGCTCGACCTGGCCCTTGCGACGCTGGACCCAGACCTCGTAGTGGACCGTTGGGTGGTCGTAGTAGAGCTTCATCATGGTGCCGGCCGATCTGGCCAGGTGAAAGCCTCCCAGCTCGGCCGGCAGCTGTTGACGGAGCAGGTCGGGGAGGCTCTCGATGAACTCCCGCGTCTTCATAACAGTACCCGCGTGCTGAGGTGCCTGGCCCGCTAGGACGTGAGCGGACCGACAGGGGCCGTGGCTACGGCTCGGACCCAGATCCGGTCGCCTGCCGAGACCAGCAGGGTTCGCCTGCCCACCGGGCCGATGGCCACCGCCTGTTCGGCGAGGCCGTCTCCCACGCTGGCCCAGGCCCGCAGCGGCGCGGACTTGTCGGGGACGTATTCGATCATGTCGCCTTCGCGCACCCCCAGGCGCTCGGCCGCGCGCGGACTCAGCCGGCACACCCGGCAGCCGCGCTCGTCGAACTCATCGTCGTCGCTCGCCACGACGTCGAAGTACCGGCGCTGTTTCTTGAGGTCTTCGCGGCGCCTATCGGTCGCGGCCCGGTCGACAGCGCCGTTGTCGAACACGACTCCGTAGACGTCTCTGGCCCGCTCAAGGGAGACGTACTCGTCGAACACCTCCTTCCGTACCAGCTCGACCTCTCGCTCCAGCGGGTCGCCGACGCCTGCTCCTGAGGCGGCCTGCATCAGCACGATGTCGCCGTACTTCAGGGGAAAGGCCTTGACCTTACCGGGGATGGGTGAGGGTCTGACCTCGACCCCATCGCGGACTACGGTCACGGAGTTGAGGCTGCTGCTTGGCGCGCCGGCAACACCCCAAGGGGGGATGATCGACCTGTCGGCCATCACGTTAAGCTGCGCCGAGTCGGACAGCACCCGGACACGGCGTGTAACGCCGAAGCCGCTGCGGTGGTATCCGGCGCCCTCGCCGCCGCTGCGCACCTCCATGCTTTCGACCAGCAGGGGTTGCCTCTGCTCGACGCTCTCGGCTGGGTACACCCCCGGTATGTCTCCGTTCTCGTAGCCGGCGATGCCCGTGGCTCCGTCGGTGTCGCTGGTGGCCGGCACTCCGCCCATGGGGTACTCGTAGAGGATGTAGGGCTTGCCTCGGGTATCATCGAAGCCGGCCACGTATATGTGGTTGACCGTGCCCATGTTCTCAGCGCCGAGATCGTCGGGGATCACCTGGGACAGCAGACCTATGACGACCGATTGGAGCTGGCGGTACACTTCCCAGCACCCGCCAACGGGCGTGGGCAGCTCCGCCGCGAGGCAGCTGCCCTTGGGTATAACGAAGTCGAGCGAGCGGAACGTGCCCCCATTGATCGGCGTCTTAGGGTCCAGCCAGGACTTTATGATGACGAAGACGCCCCCCATGGTTATGGGTATGCCGCAGTTCATCGGGCCGACCACCTGGGGCGATGTCCCAGTGAAGTCGAAGGTCATGCCTTCGCCCTTGATGGTGAGCTTGACCTTTAGGGGCACCGGCTCCGGGGTGAGCCCCCCGCTGTCCATGTAGTGCTCGTAGTAGTATTCCCCGTCCGGCAGCCCGGAGATGCTCCGGCGCATCGTCTCCTCCGCGCCGTCGAGCAGAGCTTCCATGGAACCCTTGACCGTCTCGATGCCATACTTTTCGCATAGCCCGGCTATCTGCATCTCGGCTACGCGGGCAGTGTCCAGCATGGCCAGGGCATCGCCCTCCCTCTCTTCGCTTAGGCGCATGTTGGCGAAGACTACGTCCCACAGAGCCTGGTTGACCTTGCCCTCGTCTATCAGCTTGACGGGAACTATGCGAACGCCCTCCTGGTATATCTCAGTGTCTTGTCCGGAGAAGCTCCCCGGCGTAGCACCGCCCACGTCGGCGTGGTGCGCGCGAACGGCTATGTAGAGCAGTATCTTGCCATCGGCGAAGAAGGGCGTGTAGAAGGCGATGTCGTTGAGGTGGGTGCCGCCGGTGTAAGGGTCGTTGACGGCCATCACGTCGCCCGGGTGGATATCGTCGCCGAACTTCTCGAGAGACGCCTTCTGCCCCAGGCTCATGGCGAAGACGTGGCCCGATATATCCTCCGACATGGCCATCAGCTCACCGGTCGGAGTCAGCAGGCCGCATGAGAAGTCCATCGTGTCGTACAGGATCGGGGCGTAGGCGGTTCTGAGCAGCGTTGCGCGCATCTGGAAGACCGTGGACACGAAATAGCCCCTCATAACCTCTAGCGTAATCGGGTCGATGCTGTTCAACTGAGTCACCTCCGTTTCAGATGGCGGTTGGTGTTGGTCGAGCGGGACCAGGTGTAGCCGCACGCGAAGCCTTATGGCCTCTCGCCCCTCAGGGTCCGGCGCAGCTGTTCGGTGGCGTCACGGTCTACGGCGTAGAGCTCCGGGCCGAGGTCGAGCGCCACGCCGTAGGTAGCCCGGGCCTTCTCGACGGTGACCCATCCCCTGCGGACGTCGTGCCTGACGCGCTCGGGATCGCGCTCCAGCGGGTCTCCGAAGCCGCCTCCGCCCGTGGAGAAGGACTCAAGAGCGTGCTCGGGCTCGACTTCGAACAGCCCGACCAGCGGAAGGTCCTGGATCCGCTCGCCTTTCTGATTCAGGATGTAGCCGAGGCTCGGGCCACCGCTCTGGCCGCCGAGGACGCCCTTTGGGGGGAAGGCCTTGCCGTCGCCGAAACCCGCGGCCATGGTCGGGCTGCCTTTGGCTTTGACCACGACCCGCGTCGACGGACTGCCGCAGAACTGGCCTGCGCCCTCGGAGTCCGGAACCACTTCCGCCCCTGCCTCAATGACGTGTGGATGGGCCTTCTCCCACAGCTCGCAGGCGGTCGTCCAGCCTCCGCCCATGACGGCCCCGATCATCCAGGTCAGCCAGCCGTCGTAGCCCTTTACGGCGGGGCCGCCGCCGGACTCGGCGCCGGAGACTATCAACTCGTTGACGTAGGGCGCATTGCCGTTCCGGTGGTCTTCGCCGGAGAATACGCCGACACCCCAGTTGACGTAGCCACCCTCTCCTCCGCCCATGTCGGGGTCGACCTTCGCCATCAGCGCTATCGCGCAGCTCGCCATCCGGTCGGCAGTGAACGTGGTCGCCACCGAAGTCCCGATCGGAAACTTCGGTATCCCCACCATGCATCCCTCACGAAGCTTGAACTTCACATGGTCGAAGGCGCCCTGGTTGTGGGGCAGTGTCGGGTCCAGGCACCAGAAGATGCCCTCCATCGCCGAGGCCTTGGAGGTGGCCTCAGTCAGGTTTACCCCGGCATCGAACTGGTCGGGGTTGTCCGTCAGGTCGACGATAAGCGCCTCCTCACTGTGGTCGACGGTCAGCTTGATCTTGATGGTCACGCCTTCGGGAGCGAAGGGGAGCGGGTCCAGGGTCGTCTCGTTCTCCCAGGTGCCCTCCGGTAAACTCCTGATCTCGTCGACCATCCTGCGGCTGCCGTAGTCGATCCACTCGTCGACGAACTGCTCAACGGTATCGGGCCGATACTTTTCGATGAGCGCCGTCAGTCTGCGCTCGGCCACCCTGGTGGCGCCGACGGCAGCGGCGAAGTCGCCGTAGAACTGCTCGGGCACCCGAATGTTGGCCGTCGCGATCCTGACCACGTCGGCAACGTCCTTGTAGTCCCGCTGCACCCGCACGCAGGGCCAGTGGATACCCTCCTCGTAGACGTCCTTGGCGAAGGGCAGGTACACCGTGGGAACCGGGGCTCCGGTGTCGGCCTGGTGGGCCCTGAGCATCACCCAGAACATCAGCTTGTCCCCGTGGAAGACCGGCGTGCAGAAGCAGTAGTCGGCGTGGTGTGCGCAGCCAAGGAAGGGGGTGTTGTTGAGGAAGCAGTCACCGGGGGCTATGTCGTCGAAGAGCTCAGGGATGGGAGCGATGGACATGTTGGAAGTCAGGACGTGGATTGGTAGGCCCTGGGCGATGCTGACCAGCCTGACCTTGCTGTCCGAGATCGAGGCCGAAAGGTCTCTGGCCTGGATGGTCGCGGAGTGGGCGCTCTGAACGCAGACCTGCATCGCCTCTCGCACTACGCTGTCCAGTCGATTGACCAGCGTCGCGAATATGACCGGGTCCAGCTTCTCCGTCATGGCCATTCGAACTCTCCAGCCGAGGTCCGGTAGGCATTTTACCACTTCGGGCGTAGCGTCCAAGCAGGTCGAGACCCCGTGCGGGGTGCTGGTATGGAATGCTCATGTTCGCGAACCGCGCCCGCGGGTACCCCCATCGCTACTTCTTCAGAGTCTACGCCCTGGGCACGGCCGTAGGCCTGGAAGAGGGCGCCCGCAAGGCTGCCCGCCCGCGGGCCCTGACCTGGAGGCCATGGAGGGCCACGTTCTGGCCCAAGGCCAGCTTATGGGGACCTACCAGCGACAGCGGTAGGGGCAAGGGGAGCGCGGTGGAGGGAACCGCTTGACTTCTAGCCAACCTCAATAAGCTCCAGGGGCAGCGTACAAAGCGACTCGTGTCCTGCTGCCGTAACTATGTACTGCTCTTCAGCGGCCAGCACCTCATTGGTCTCGGGCGACCTGTACATTACGAATACGCAGAATGTAACGCCCGGCTCCAGGACAAAACCTTCGCGGTCAGCGTCATGGCGGATCGGGTGGGGGAGCTCCAGCACCTCCAGGCCGATCCCGTGACAGTACATGTCCAGCCGCTTCTCGTCGCCGCCCGCTTGATTCACGCTTTCCATTACAGAGTCAAACAGCTCGGCGGTGACGACACCGGGCTTGATGTGCGAGGGCAGACCATCGAAGGCGGCCCGCACCACGCCGTGCCCCCGCTCCTGTTCCGGCGTGGGTGGTCCCACGACGATGGACCTGCCGAAATCGCTGTGGTAGGAGTTGTACGCGGTGAGAGCGCCCGAAGGGAAGACGTCGCCTCTCTTCAAAACTCGATGTAGCTGATCCCAGAGTACCGTTTCGAATGGGCCGGTGAGGAACCCCGTCCGGGCAGGGACGGCTCCCCTCTTCGATACTGCGGACCTGAATGCGGCGATCACGTCGGCTATGTCCTCTCCCTCCCTGGCCACGGCAAGCGCCTCCTGTAATGCCTCCTGGTTCACCTCGGCTGCCTTACGAATGCTCTTGAGCTCCTCATCGGTCTTCACCAGTCGAATCCGAAGCATGATCTCGTGAGCAGACACGATTTGCAGGTCATGCAGGTACTCGTCACGCAGCCTGTGGGCCAGAGACATGTCGTCGAAGCCGAGCGTTGCTCTTTCAAGCTGCAGGTCTCTCAATGTGCGCGCCAGGGCCTCGACCGGGTTGTCAGCGCCGGTCTTGCGCGCTTCTTTCAGTAAACGGCGTACCTCGCCGTCGACCTCTGGGGTGATGGACAACAGATGGTCGGGGGAATCGCCCGGCTGCGGGAAAATATTCGCGAATTGCACCTGCTCAAACGTGACAAAACTCGGCATCCACGTGGGGTTGGCTGCCAGTAGTACCAGCGCCCGGTGTCCTGCACCCAAAGTAGGCGGAATCGACGGCGAACGGGGCAAAACGGCGAAGGTTTCAAGCGGGTATCCCGTCCCTCCAAAGTCGGAAACATACCTGACGTTGGCTGGAGTAGTAACCACTAGTCCGTCCAGGCCGTTCGTCTCCATGATGGCAGATGCCCGCGCTTTATTCAGATTCATGTGAACCTCCCCAGTAAGCTCCAGCATTCATATCCAGAAGTGTGTAGATGATAGTCCTAAGACAAGGCCCTGCTCAACGATGACCTATACTACGAGTGTTCAGCCTGGAGCAATTTCGCCTTTACCTCGAAACCGAAGTGTCCAAAGCGAGCGTAAATCATTAACAACCGGCCCAAACTGATGAAAGGAGGCACAAATGAATGCAACGATGCGTAAAGGTGGCAAGGGTGGGGGGAAGAGCGGAGGCAGTGCGCCAAAGCCCAACTGGCCGAGTAAGACTGGTAATCCTTCGGGACCGGACAGAGGAAACAATCCCCCTAAGAAATAAGTAGCGGCGCATGGGCCTAAAGCGGAGCCTCCAGTCCCGCCGAAGGTCGCTCTGCCGGTTGAATGTCCCTGTGACTCGATGCGCTAGGCGAAAGCCTCTCGGAGAGCCACCGCCGCTTCGTCGATGGCCGTCCGGCCTTTCTCGAGCATGTGCGCCAGCAGGAAGATGAAGTGGGTCGTGCCGTCGTACCGGACGTGCCTGGCGGACACGCCAGCCGCGGCCAGCCGTTTCGCATAGGCGTCCCCCTCGTCACGAAGCGGGTCGAGCTCGACGGTGATCACCAGTGCCGGCGGCAGGTTGCTCAGGTCCGGCGCCTTTATGGGCGCGGCATACGGGTTCTCGGCGTCGGCTTCGTTCCTCAGGTAGTGGTCCCAGAACCAGACCATCAGGTCGCGGCTTGGGCGGTAGAGGTTACCGCACTCCTCGTAGGAGGCGGTTTCGAAGTCGCGCTCGATCACGGGGCAAACCAGCAGATGGTACACAAGAGACGGCCCGCCTCTGTCGCGGGCCATCAGCGCCACCACCGCCGCCAGGTTGCCGCCAGCGCTATCGCCCCCGACGGCTATCCTCGTCGAGTCGCCGCCGATTGCCGAGGCGTTGCTCGCGACCCAGTCGGTGGCGGCGTAGCAGTCCTCGGCCGCCGCCGGAAATTTCGCCTCGGGCGCCAGCCTGTAGTCGACGGACACGACGACGCAGCCGGCGGCGTTGGCCAGCCGCCTGCACGTCGCGTCCTCGGAGTCCAGGTTGCCGAGCACCCAGCCGCCTCCGTGAAGCCACACCAGCACGGGGAGCGAGTCTCCGGGGCCGGGGGTGTATACGCGGATCGGTATCTCGCCCGCCGGGCCGGGGATTCGCCGGTCCTGGACACGAAACACCTCGGGGCCGGGCGCCAGGGGCAGGCCTTCGAACCGCCGCGCTTCCTCAGGGCTCATCTCCGGCAGGGGAGTGGTCTCGCGCTCGGCGATGTAGTCGAAGACCGCCTGGGCCTCGTCGTCGATGGGCATTGAATTCCTTACCAGGGCTTCTCGTCGGCGCCGTTCTTTCCGGCGATTCTACCGAAGGCGATGCACTCAGCCACCCAGCTGCCCAAGGTAGTCTCTCGGGGGGTCGATGTCTCTCAGGGCGGGAATGACCTCTTCGCCGAACAGCCGGATCGAGCGCATCAGGTCCTCCTCAGCCAGTGCTCCGACGTTGAACTCGCCGGCGAGCACGTTGAACAGGCCGTCTTCGGCAGCCTTTCTGATCTTCCGTGCGACGGTGTCCGGCGCGCCCACAAAAATGAGGTCGTGGTCCAGCAGGTACTCCATGTTGTACATATTGTGCCTGACCTCGGCCATCGCGCGCTCGCCCCGGGCCTCGTGGATCTTGGCAATGGCGGTGCCGCCGCCGCCGAGCTCCCCGCCGTAGATCGCTTCGGTGCTGTGCAGGACGTGGGGCAGCGCCTTCTTAACCGCGGCCTCGTCGGTCTCATCGACGTAGACGAAGGCCAGGAACTGGATGTTGGGGGGATCGAGGTGTCGATGCTCCTTCCACATGCGGAGATAGCTCTCGAGGAGAGGAGCAGCCTCGGTGGGCGGACGGAAGTAGATGTAGCCGGTATGAGCGCCCTCGCGCGCCGCCAGCTCCAGCGAGGCGGGGGAGACCGACACCAGCCACAGCGGGGGGTGGGGCGACTGGAGGGGCTCGGCCGACATCCGCACCTCCTGGTACGAGTGGAATTTGCCCTCGAAGTCGAAGGGCTTCTCCGACGTGTATGCTTTCTTCAGAAGGAGCACCGTCTCGTAGGCGATCTCGAATCGGTTGTCCCAATCGGACCCATAGACGCGGAACTCGTCCTGGGTAACACCGGAGGTTATGCCCACCTCCAGCCGGCCGTGGGTGGCGTTGTCCAGGACCGTTACCTCCTCTACGATGCGCATGGGATCGTAGAGTGCCGCCGTGTAGCCCATGGGGCCGACCCTGATTCGACTGGTGCGGGCCGCCGCTCCGGTGCAGAACACGGTCGCCTGGGGCCTGAGGTGGCTGAAGTGGTGGATGGACGCGAAGGCGTAGTCGAAATCGACCTCCTCGCATAGCTGTATCTCGCGCCAGAGCTGCTCGTACCTCTCGGCAGCCGTCTCGCCCTCCCTGTCAAAGACCTGCGACAGATGCGCGAATTTCACGCGTCACCTCCTGTGGGGAGTGGAAGGAGTCTCCGTATGAGTGTGGGTCGATGGGCATTTCAGTGGCTGTCGAATACATCCTGAAAGTCGGCGAGCTTGGTGCTGACGGCCGCCCGCTCGTTGGCCGTCGGGTTCCGCGGGTCGCAGGCTTTCGGCAGCCTGCCGAGCTTCAGCATCGAAGCGATCAGCAGAATCCTGGCCTTGTTGGCATCGAGATTGCTCCCCTCGACGGTGAATTCGACGAGGCCCGAAGGCACGAGGCCGCCGGGGTCGCTACGGCCCACGCGCACGACGGGGATTCCGCTGAAGGTCGCGATGGCCAGCGCCGCCGCTTGGCCCCCGCTGCCCATGGCGTAGGGGCTGTCGCCCTCCAGCACCATGCCGTGCAGCTTTGGCCCGTGGGAGTCCGCCTGCTCGTCGAGCGCCTGTTTGACCCTAGCCATGATACCGACCTCGGCGTCCGGGTCGGGGCCATCGTTCTCATCCATGTATGAGGCGTACTTGAACATCGTGACGCGCGGGATGCTTGCCCCGTCGAGGGCGCCGTCCGGGCTCTTGATTCTCACCCTGGCGGTGCCTGACGCCCTGTCCGTGGACTCCAGGTACTCTTCGAGCTTGTGCAGGCTGACAGCGGAAGCGGCGGTGTGTCTGTACGTTGGCGTATACCAGATGGTCACCGGTGGACCCACGGTGCCCAGAATTCCTCCGTGCCCTCCCGTGGCCTTGTAGCCGCCGGGCCGGTCGTCGCCCTTCTTGAAGTCGCGGGCGGCGAAGATTCGCTCGTCCTGTACGCCGACGGCTCCCAGCCCGTTGCCGCTGCCCGAGAGCACGTAGCTCACCGCGTCCACGATGTTGCGGTCGCCGTCGTTGGCGAGCTGTCCATGGGTGCGCTGTGAGGCGCAGCCTGCGATCGGAAGGTCGGTGTCGACCATGAGGCTCAGCCAGTACAGCGTCTCCTCTATGGTCGACGAGCACTCCAGCCAGATAGCGCCGGCGTAATCACCCGAATCCAAGGCGCACTGCACGCTGTTGGCGACGGTGGCGAGGTCTCTGAGGCGCGACCTCGTCTGTCCGATGGCAAGGGGCTTATAGGGGAAGAAATCCCTGCCCGCGACCTCGCCACGGCGCGTATGCCCCCCGGACGGCAGCGCTCTGATGAAATCGAATTCAGCTTTTCGGTCGAGGGTGCTGCCCTCGCCGCGCTCGTCGCGTCCACCGATGGTCCTGTCGATGTCGGCGAATATCCTGGAGGCGTCGGGGAAGAAGAACTGGCGGCCGCCGTAGGCCAGCTCGGGGTCCGACAGGTCATCCTCCTCGAAGGGCACGCCATCGGAGGACCCGTCCGCCCTCCGCGCCACGTACGGTAGCGGGTAGTGCCCGTCCTCGGGCCGGAGCTCTACCTCGTAGTAGCCTTTGCCGTCGTCGTGGTAGACGTCCCGGGCGTCCTCTTCCAGGGGATGGGCGCTGAACTTGGCGATCTTGATCATGACCGGCTCGTATAGGGTCTGGGCCGCCAGGTGATCGAATCGCCCTGGCAGAGCTGGGTCGCCGGGCAGCCGTCCCTTGTTGGAGGTGACCAGCGTGGGCGAATTGGCAATCGTCGCGTACGGGCCGGAAAAAACGGCTATCTTTGGCTTGGCCATGATCCCCTGCCTCCCCTAGGTCCCACAGCCGTGAGCGACGGGGCTGCGGCCCTGAGCGACGGGGCTAAGGTACTATCGCTCCTGGGGCGTGTCAACGGTTTTCACATAGTCACAGCCCCGGCCGGATGTTGTAGATTGACACCCAGTTCACCTGCTGTTAGTCTGCCGCTCACCGACCGCATCGGGCCGGAGAGGCATCCACCAGGAGGCTTGACATGACACAACAGGCCCAGGCCACCAGAGCTTTGACGTACATACAGGCTACCAACGAGGCCCTTCGCCAGGAGATGCAGCGAGATCCAACGGTTATCGTGATGGGCGAGGACATCGCGGGTGGCGGACGAAGAGAAGAGTTCGAGGACGCCTGGGGCGGGATCTACAGAATCACGAAGGGACTGATCGGCGAGTTCGGCCCCGAGCGGGTGCGCGATACGCCCATATCGGAGGCCGGCTTCATTGGGGCGGGTGTGGGCGCCGCCGCGACAGGCCTGCGCCCCGTCGTGGACCTGATGTTCGTTGGCTTCTTGGGAGTGTGCGCCGACCAGATCCTCAACAACGCCGCCAAGATGCACTACATGTTCGGCGGCAAGGTCAGGGTGCCCCTCACCATCATGACGAGCATAGGGGCGGGCACCAGCTCGGCCGCTCAGCACTCCGAAACGCTCTACTCGGTCTTCGCACACTTCCCGGGGCTCAAGTGCGTTGCCCCTTCTGATCCCTATACGGCCAAGGGGCTGTACATATCGGCCATCAGGGACGAGGACCCGGTGATCATCTTCAACCACAAGCTGCTGATGGGGCGGGGGGCGATGGCGGGACTCGGCGGCGGCGCCCACGTGCCCGAGGAGGCCTTCGAGACCCCCATCGGGAAAGCGCGTATATACAAGGAAGGCACGGACATCACGCTAATCGGGGCCTCCTATACGACCCTGGTCTGCTTCGAGGCCGCCGCCATCCTGGAGGCACGCGGCTACTCGGCCGAGGTGGTGGACCTGCTGTCGATCTCGCCGCTGGACGAGGAGACGATCGTAGAGTCGGTGAAAAAGACGCGGAAGGTCGTAATCGTCGACGAGGACTATCCCCGCTGCAGCGTCGCCAGCGACCTGTCGGCCCTGGTTGCAGAGGAGGCGTTCGACTACCTCGACGCGCCGCCGAAGAGGATCACCGCGCCGCACACCTCGATACCCTACAGCCTACCCCTGGAGGAGGAGTACCTCCCCACCAAGGAGAAGGTCGCCGACGCGGCGTTGGCCATGCTGGAGTAAACTCACCGGGGGCTCATCGGAAACCGGTCGCCGGTCTCCAGTTCAACTGGGACCGGCGATTCGCGTTTATTCGGGTTACTTGTCCAGAGCCTAGCCGCTCCGCGTGGCCGCCACCGGATGCCTCCGGGCGAGAGGCGTTAGCAGCAGGATCGGTAACAGCAGCACGGCCCCCGCTGCCGTGCTGACGACGATAGCGAGGGGTGCGCCCAATCCCTCCGCCAATGCTCCCACCAGCAGCCCGCCCAGCGGCGTTACGCCGATAAACATCCCCACCGCTCCCAGTGCGCGTCCCTGCATCTCCGGCTCGGCCGAGGTAAGCGTAATCGTCCTCTGCAGCGGGAAGTAGGTGCCGATGGACACTCCGCTGAGCAGCAGCATGACGAAGGACAGAGGGTACGATCGGGAGAGGCCGAACCCCAGGAGGAAGATCATCCATGAGATACACGTCAGCCAGAATAGCCGCCCCCGGTTCCCGCCCACGCCGAATACGGCCAGTGTCGACGCGGCGGCTAGCATACCGATGCCCTGAGCAGAGCTGAGGAGCCCGGCTTGGCCGGGCTCCACGTGCAGGAAGTCGATGGCGACGATAGGGTAGAGTCCCGTCGTGCTGTAGCCCCAGAAGTTCACCAGCAGCGTACACCCCACCACCCCCAGGATGACGCCGTGGCGGGCGCAGTAGCGAATCCCCGTTATAAGGCCCGTCAGCGGCGACTCTGGGGCCGCGGCGGCGTTGGTGAAACGGCCTCGCACGGTCCCCATGACAACCGCGGCCAGCAGGTAGACGCCCAGCAGGAACCAGTAGGGACCCTCGAATCCGACCAGCTCGATAAGGTATCCGCCGACCAGGGGCCCCAGGAAGGTGCCCGCCGCGAGGCCGACCATCTCAAGCGACATGGCCCTGACCACCTTACTAGGGCCGACGATGTCGAAGGCGACTGCGGCGCGGGCGCTGAAGTCAAAGGTCATGGTGGTTCCCAGCAACAGGACCGCGAGGAACACGTGCCACGTCTCGAGGCGGTCGGTCAGCAGTAGCGCAAGGGGGATCACGGTCGCCACTATCGCGCCGCCGTGGGCCAGCATCAGGATGCGCCATCTCTCTACCCGATCGATGACCATGCCCGCCACCACCGACAAGAACAGCATGGGCGTCCAGTAGAGGACGAACACCAGGGCGACCTGGAAGGGCGAGTCGGTCAGCTCGAAGATGAGCAGCGCGAGGACAAACCACTCGGCCCAGCGACAGAGCCAGAGGAGGCTGCCGGACAACCAGAGGAGGAAAAACTCTTTGCCCAGCAGGATTTCGCCGATGCGTGGGGACCAGGAGCTGAGGCTGTTCTTCCGGCCAGTCATGTCTTCGAGGCGAAATGGTATCACACGCATGTTCGGCGGCCTCCGGCGTCTTGAGGGCGGGGTAGAGGTTCTGTAAGATTCCGCCAGGCCTTCGGAACCGACGGCTAGCCCAGAGGAGTCGCCGATAGCAGTGGAGCTGAAGGAGCTTGGCCGCACAGGTGTGAGCGTGCCCGAGATCGGAGTGGGCACCTGGCGCTACCGTGGTGGCGTCGAGCCGCTGCGGCGTGGCATCGAGCTGGGCGCCTCGCTGATCGACACGGCCGAGATGTACAGCACCGAGAGTGTAGTCGGCGAGGCGATCCAGGGGCTTCGCGACCGAGTCTTCGTTGCCACCAAGGTCTCTGGAAGCCACCTGCGATACGACGACGTCATGCGCGCCGCCGAGGCGAGCCTCGGCCGGCTCGGAGTCGATCGCATCGACCTGTACCAGGTGCACTGGCCCAGCTCCAGCGTTCCGATCGGCGAGACAATGAGGGCGATGGAGGCCCTGGCGGACTCCGGCAGCATCCGTTACGTGGGTGTCAGCAATTTCTCGCTCCACCAGCTACAGGAGGCCCAGTCCGTCATGGTCCGGCACCCCATCGTGTCCAACCAGGTCCACTACAGCCTGAAGCGTAGGGAGATCGAAAAGGAGCTTTTGCCATACTGTCAGGAGAACGAGGTGACCGTGATGGCGTACACGCCCCTGGAGAGCGGGTCCCTTGCCGCCAGGCCGCGCTTCAGCGGCGGCGCAGGATTCGACGGCCTGGAGCGAGTGGCGCGCGAGGTCGGCAGGTCGCCGGCCCAAGTGGCGCTCAACTGGTGTACGTCCAGGTCGGGCGTCATCGCGATTCCCAAGTCCAACAGTGTCGTCCGGGTCGAGGAGAATTCTGGCGCCTCTGGATGGCGTCTATCTGAGGATCATCTGCGACTCCTGGAAGACGCCTTCCCCGCCTAGGCGCCGCGAGCTTGGCGCCACGTCTTGACCCACGCCGCGAACCGCTTACAATTAGCGAACTACGCCGAGGCCGGCGCACGGGAGTGTAACAAATGGCTACGACTCAGCGGACCAGGCTCGACCCGGTGACCTTCTCCATCCTGTCGAGCGCCTTCGTCGCTCTGGTGGACGAGATGGTCTCGACGGTGCAACGCTCATGCCTGTCCTTCTCGATATACGTCGGTGACTTCAGCGGCGGCCTCATGGACGCGGACGGTGACCTGGTGGCGGAGGGTACCAGGGACATATCGGTGCACGTCGGTGCTCTTCAGCCGAGCACGAAGGCCATCCTCGAGGATTTCCCCGAAGGCGAGATGAAGCCCGGCGACGTCTTCATGTTCAACGACCCCTATCGAGGCGGCACGCACCTCCCCGATATGTCCTTCATCCGACCGATCTTCTGGGAGGGCAAGCGTATTGGGTTCACCTGTCAGAAGGGCCACTGGCTGGACGTTGGCGGCTCCATCCCGGGCTCCATGGACGCGTTGGCGACGGAGATATACCAGGAAGGGCAGGACATAGTGCCGGCGAAGATCGTGGAAGAGGGCGTCCCGAGGCACGACGTTGTGAACAACCTCATGTCTAACATAAGGGTCCCGGTCGAGAGCGCCGGGGACATGTGGGCGCAGATAGAGGCGACGAAAACGGGCGAAAGACGCCTGTTCGAGATGATCGGCAAGTACGGCCTCGACCTCGTTCTCGCCGCCATGCAGGAGACGATGGATCACACCGAGCGACAGGTGATCGCAGAGGTCCTGATGTGCCCGGAGGGTACCTGGGAGGCGGAGGACTTCATCGACGGAGACCCCAACGCTCCGGAGAAGGGACCTATCCGGGTTCACGCCAAGCTGACGATAACCCACAACCCACCCAAGCTCATATACGACGTTCGCGGCTCGGGCCCGCCGACCAACTCCGGCATGAACTCCATCAGGAGCTCGTCCTTCGGTGCCATCGTCGGCGGCACGAAGCATATATTCCCCTGGATACTCCTCAACGCAGGGTGGTTGAGGGTCGTCGAGGGCATATATCCCAAGGAGAGCGTGCTGAACGTGTCACGGCCCTACGCCGTCTGCGGCGAGGTTGCCGGTACCTACGAAAAGCTGGTCAACTCCGTGTTCGCGATCTGGGCGCACATCAAGCCGGAGAAGTCCTGGGCTGCATCTTTCAACTGCGCTTACTTTCTGTCCGGCGGCCACGACGACCGGCCAGGGCTCGAGAAGTACTTCATCCACTACCACTGGGTCACTGGAGGGTATGGCGGCATGCACGGACGGGACGGCCGAAGCGGCGCCACACCGATCTTCGGCGCTGGACTGCAAAACCAGTCCATAGAGCAGAAAGAGAGGCAGTGGCCGGTGACGTTGCAGCTCATGGAGCACAAGACGAACTCCATGGGGGCCGGGAAGTGGCGCGGCGGCTGCGGCTTCGACACGTCGATCAGGTTCGACAACAGCGGGGGTGTGACCCTGTCGTACGTCAGCGACCGCGGCAAGAACGGGCCCGGCGGCCCGCCCGGCCTGTTCGGAGGGAAGCGGGGGATATACCAGGGAGCGGTCCTTAACCCCGGCAGGCCGGATGAGAGGTGGCTGGACGTCATATTCAAGGGCGTGATCGCCGAGCAGGGCGACGTGGTTAATCACTACACGCAGGGCGGAGGCGGGTACGGTGATCCACTGGACAGGGACCCGGACGCGGTGTTGGAGGACATCCTCGACGAGTTCGTATCCCTGGAGAAGGCGCGTGAGGACTACGGAGTGGTCATAAACGCGGTCGACCCAGAGGTTCTGGGGTACGAGGTGGACCAGAGCGCCACCGACAAGCTCAGGCAAACGATGCGCGGGGCCCGCGAATCGTAGCGCGATAGAAACCAGCGAGCGCCGCGCTGGGAGTCGGCCTCTCCGGCTCGCGGCGCTCCGGCAAGGAAGGGAAAAAGACATGGCAGGACGCGTGTACCAGATAAACGTCAAGTCGAAGACTCCTGGAGAGCACGGCCTACCGAAGCGGTCCGTGGACTCGGTGCAGCTCGGCCCGCATGGCCTCGATGGCGATCACAACAACTATCGCGAGGACGACATGGACGGCGACCCGGATCAGGCCGTGCTGGTGCTGCCGCTGGAGACGATTCGGGACCTGACCTCCGAGGGTTGGCCCGTCAAGCCCGGAGACTTCGGCGAGAATTTCACAATCGAGGGCATAGAGTACAACGACCTCTCCCCGGGCAAGCGGTACCAGATCGGCGACGCGGTGATCGAGATCTCGAAGTCCTGCCCGCCGTGCGCCTACCTCTACGTGCTGCCGTACGTTGGGGAGGAAAAGGGGCCGGAGTTCCTGAAAACCACGCTGGACCGGAGGGGCTGGTACGCCAGGGTGGTAAAGGAGGGTCAGGTGAAGAGGTTCGAGTCCATCGCCGAGGTCCGCTAGAGCTCTGTCATGACGGCAATCCAGATCGACCCTTTCGCCACCGCGAGCCAAATGGTGGCCGCGCTTCGGGACCGAGAGGTCTCCGCAGTCGAGCTGCTGGGGCTGCACCTGCGCCGCATCGAGCGGCACAACCCTGCCCTGAACGCCATCGTTACGCCGGACTACGATGCTGCACGTGTGGCGGCTGCCAATGCCGACGCTACCCGCGCCGAAGACGGCGCCGGTCTGCTGCTGGGCTTGCCCTTGACCATCAAGGACAGCATCGACGTTCGGGGACTGCTCGGCACAGCGGGCATGGAGGAGTTCGCCGACCGCCGCCCGTCCGCCGATGGACGGCTCGCGGCTCGCCTGCGCGACGCGGGCGGCGTCATCATGGGCAAGACCAATGTACCGGCGAAGCTGTCCGACTGGCAGTCCAACAACCCCATATTCGGTCGCACTAACAACCCCTGGGACCTGGCCCGGACACCAGGCGGCAGCACCGGAGGCGGCGCGGCGGCCGTGGCGGCGGGGCTGACCCCGCTGGAGTTCGGGTCCGACGTGGGCGGCTCAATCCGCATCCCGGCCGCCTTCTGCGGACTGTACGGCCACAAACCCAGCGAGACGGCTCTGGTCAGAAGCGGCCACTTCCCAGGCTCGCCCCACCCCAATCCAGGCATCGTAATGCTGGTCCAGGGGCCGCTGGCCCGCAGCGCCGAGGACGTGGAGCTTGCTCTGGACGTGGTCGCCGGGCCCGACGTCGGAGAGGACGCGGCGTGGAGGCTGGAGCTGCCGGCACCGCGTCACCTGCGCCTGTCCGACTACCGGGTGGCCGTCATGCCCGCCATCGCGTGGCTGCCGGTCGACGACGAGATCGGCGATGCCATCGAACGGCTGGCGTCGACGCTCAGCAGGGCGGGGGCCAGGGTACAGGAAGCGCTGCCCCGATCATTCGGCGATCTGCGGAGGCACCACGAGGTGTACGCGACTCTACTCACACTCATGACCTCGCTGGGGCGGTCTCAGGAAGAGCGTGGCGCCCTCGCCGAGAGGATGCGCGCCGGCGACGACCAGTTCGGCGAGGCATACGCGAGAGGCCTGGAGCTGAGCGCTGCCGACTACATCCTGATCCTGGGTCAGCGAGAGCTGTTCCGCCGGGCATATCGCGAGTTCTTCGAGGACTGGGACGTGTTGCTGGCGCCGGTAACGTTAGGCCCGGCCTTCGAGCATACGACGGCCCCATGGCCTCAGCGCACCCTGGACGTCAACGGCCGGGAGGTGCAATACGGTCTCCAGATGGCCTATCCGGCCGTCGCGACGCTTACCGGGCAGCCGGCGACGGCCTTTCCGGCGGGCCTGACCCGGGCCGGACTGCCTGTGGGCCTCCAGGCGATAGGGCCCTACCTGGAGGATCGAACCACCGTTCGCTTCGCCGCGCTGGTGGCTCAGGAGATCGGCGGATTTCGCGCTCCGCCCGGCTACGAGGCGTAGCAGGACTAAGCCATTCGATATGAGCAATATCGGTCAAACCCAGCTCTAGCTATGACGCTTTCACCCGAGCCGATATTGAAAGCGCCCGGCGGCCAACCGCCCCTGAAAAGGGAGTATAGGAGGCACGAAAATGGCTGACCTGACGATGCTCGACAGGGCTTTTAACAGCATCATGCAGCGCTTCATCCGCACGGGTCAGGCCCCCTACTACACCGAGCTGGCGGCAGACCTCGGCCTGTCGATGGAGGAGGGGCGCGGGCTGCTGCACGACCTGATCGACACCGGCATTCCGGCGTGGCTCCACCCGGGGACGGACTACATAGTGTCCTTCGCCCCGTTCCATAACCTGCCAACGCAGTACAGGATCACCATCGATGGACGGCAGAGCTGGTTTGCCCAGTGAGGCTTCGAGGCGCTGGCGGTCCGCTGGCTTTTCCCCGGCAAGACGGTCCGAGTCGACGCTCCCTGCCTGGACTGCGGTGAGCCTATCGTCGTAGAGATGCGCGACGAGGAGCTGACCTCCGTCGATCCCGTCGAGATGGTCGGCTACGTCTACGCAGAGATGGGTGGGACGCCCGAGAAAAGGCCCTACAACTGAGCGGGGATGAACCTCTTCCGGTCGGAAGAGCACGCTCGCCGCTGGGCCCAGTTCGACTCTGCATTCGAGCACAACCTTCAGCCCCTATCCTCCTGGGCGGAGCGGTTCAGCGCCGAGAGGTTCCGCGCTCGCGTCCGCAGCGACTATATCTCTTGGAGGGCAGCCCACCCGTCGTAGTCGCGGCGCCGCGCCTCGTTAGCCGTCCAGCTTCAAGACCTTCCTGGCGTTGTCGACCAATACCTTCGGGCGAACCTCGTCTCGGATCGACAGCTCCTCCCATTCGGCGAGCCAGCGCTCGGGCGGCAGGTAGGGGGAGTCGGAGCCGAAGAGGACCTTGTCTCTGAGACGGGTGTTCGTCTCGCGAATCAAGGCCTCGGGAATGAACCTTGGCGACCACCCCGAAAGGTCCAGGTAGACGTTGGGTTTGTGCAGTGCAACCGCGATCTGCTCGTCGACCCAGGGCCAGGCTGGGTGGGCCATGATGATGGTGAGGTCTGGGAAGTCGGCGGCGATGTCGTCGATGCCCGGTATAGGCGCGGCGTACTTCAGCTTCAGGCCTCCGCCTCCGGGCATGCCGGCGCCTGCTGCGCCGAAGCCGCTGTGGAGCAGCACGGGCGCGCCGAGATCCGCGCACTTCTGGTAGAGGGGGTAGAAGCGCGTGTCGTTGGGGAAGAAGGCCTGGTGGATGGGGTGGAGCTTGAGCCCCTTCAAGCCGAGCTCGGTGACCGATCGCTCAACCTCAAGCACCGCTGCCTTCCCCTTCCAGGGGTCGACGGTGGCGAAGCCGATGAACTGCTCCGGGTACTTCCTCACTATGTCTGCCACGTAGTCATTCGAGTCCGGGGCCTCGCCGGTGGTGGTCTCCGTGTCCACGGAAAAGATCACGCCTAGCAGGTCCAGGTCCCTGTAGGTGGCCGCCATCTCGTCAGCGTCCTCGGGCGCAGACTTGAGCCTGAAATAGCTGCGCAGGTGCTCCTCGATCTCGATCTCGGGCAGGCCCGGCTGCCGGGGCACGTGGACGTGCATGTCGATGGCTCGCATAACAGGCTCCTTCAAGCCTTCTTCGTTTCGGCGGTATCGTAGCACAGCCACAACGCAGCCGGGCAGCCGCGCGGCGTTGACAGCGGCTCCTGAGCGCCGGTACACTCGCGTTGACTGGCGCGGCGTATGGCATGGCAAGCCCGCTGCCCGAGACTCTTCACTTCGCTCAGAGTGACAATTAACGCACCTGGGTCGGCTAGTCTTGAACATCCGGGAGGAGTGTTATGGCTACCTCAAAGGCCGTTGCGATCCTTAGCGCCGCCCGGACTCCCGTTGGGAAGCTGGGCGGCGCCTTGTCCGGGGAGCCCGCGCCGTCCCTGGGCGCCGTGGCGGTCCGCGGCGCCGTCGAGAGCGCAGGCTTGGAGCCCGGCCAGGTGGACTACGCCATAATGGGCAACGTGCTCTCGGCCGGGCTCGGTCAGTCGCCGGCCCGGCAGGCCGCCATCGGCGCTGGCCTGCCGGATACATGCTCGGCTCTCTTGGTCAACAAGGTCTGCGCCTCCGGCCTCACGGCCGTGGTGCTGGCCGCACAGGCTATCAAGGCCGGCGACGCCGGGATCGTCGTATCCGGCGGAATGGAGTCGATGAGCCGCGCGCCACACCTTCTGAAGGGCAGTCGCTTCGGCAGGCGCATGGGAGACTGGGACCTAGAGGACACGATGGTTCACGACGGCCTCTGGTGCTGCTTTAACGACCGCCCCATGGGCGACCTCGCTGAGGCGACAGCCGCTAAGTTCGAGATCTCCAGAGAGGAGCAGGACCGCTTCGCCGTCTCCAGCCACCAGAAGGCGGTGCACGCCGCTGAAGTGGGCGGATTTAACGCGGAGGTCGTGTCGGTTACTGTCGAGGACAGAAAAGGCACTAGGGAGGTGGATGCCGACGAGGGGCCGCGCGCCGATACTTCCATGGAAGCCCTTGCCAAGCTGCCCGCGGCCTTTCCACCGAACGCTACTATAACGGCAGGTAATGCGTCCCAGATCTCCGACGGCGCCGCTGCGCTTACGGTTGCCGACGAGCCCCATGCTCGTGAGCTGGGTCTCGAGCCGATGGCGATCATCGAGGACTACGCCGCCGTCGGAATAGACCCGGCCCGGCTCTTCGAGGCTCCGGTACTCGCGATCGAGCAGCTTCTCCGGAAGGGTGGGATGGCCCTCAGCGACATCGACCTGCTAGAGGTCAACGAGGCGTTCCCGTCACAGGTGCTGGCCAACGGCAAAGTCCTGGATTGGGATTGGGATAAGCTCAACGTGAAGGGCGGCGCCATCGCGCTGGGCCACCCACTCGCTGCGAGCGGCGCCCGCATACTGGTGACGCTGATTCACTCGCTGCGGGATCGGGGTCTCGGTACAGGCATCGCGGCCCTATGCCACGGTGGCGGTGGTGCCGTAGCGATGCGGATCAGCATGTGCTAAGGCTTGGTTGCCACGATCGTGTGTATCCCAATTACCTGTTCGATGGGTGTCCCCACCGGTGCTAAGTTGGGGCAATTCCGATACACCCCACCCGCTCGCCCCAGAAGGTTTTCCGAGGGTGTCCGCCGGACCCGCGAAGGGACTTTGCACCAAAAGTCCTTTCACCGCGAAGGTTTGCATACCTCCCGCCCACCCCGGGGTGTTTTTGTATCTGGGGATACCCCAGACCCCAGCCGGAAACCTCCGGTTTCCAGCACCTTCCCGTGGTTTCTGTCCAAAGCTCCGCGAAGGGGGTGTTCCCCGCTTGGAACCCCCTACGGGCGATGGGCTGCTTTCTGGGCGCTTACCACCGCTGAGGCGTAGAGGAATCTACCTAGCAAGGACCAGGTTACGGACGCAGGCAGGAGGACGGCCTTGACAGACGAGATCTGGTACTCGGACGCGACGGAGATGGCGCGGCGGGTTCGCAAGGGCGAGGTCTCGCCCGTCGAGCTGCTCGACACCCACCTGGATCGCATTCAGGCACTCAACCCCCGGATCAACGCCGTCGTCACGCTCGTGGAGGACGCGCGAGACCGGGCCAGGGCCGCCGAGCAGGCGCTGTCAAAAGGAGAGAGCCTGGGCCCGCTTCATGGTGTGCCCTTCACGATAAAGGACTGCGTCGACACTGCGGGTGTGAGGACGACGCGGGGCTCGAAGCTGTTTCAGGACCATATGCCCGCTACGGATGCAACGGTCGTCAGGCGGCTGATCGAAGCCGGTGGCGTATTCATGGCCAAGACCAACATGCCCGAGTTCGCGCTGTGGTGGGAGAGCGACAACGTGGTCTTCGGCCGCACTGTGAATCCCTGGAATAGAGAGCGCACGCCGGGGGGCTCCAGCGGCGGCGAGGCGGCGGCGCTCTCTGCCGGGCTTTCACCGCTCGGCATCGGCAGCGACGTTGGTGGGTCGATCAGGAACCCGGCGCACAACTGCGGTATCGTCGGACTCAAGGCGACTCATGGCCGGGTGCCCCTGACGGGCCACTGGCCGGAGACGCTGCTGCGGGCAATGCACGTTGGGCCGATGGCCCGGAGCGTTCGGGACGTATCCCTGGCCCTGAGCATCATCGCAGGACCGGACGGCGTAGACCCGTACGCTGTACCGGTCCCTCTGTCCGGACCGGCGGACGACGCCTCGCTCTCCGGCCTCAGGGTAGGATGGAACACCGGACGAGGATTCGGCCCGGTGCACCCGGAGGTGAGGGCGGCCGTCGAAAAGGCGGCGTCGCTGATGGCCGAGGCCGGGTGCCGGGTTGAAGAGGTTTCGCTGCCGGCACTCGAGAACAGAGATACCCAGACAATTTCCATGGTCGTGTTCAGCTCGGAGGCAGGCCTTTACCTGGAGCCCCTGGTAACCGGCCGAGAGGCGGAGCTGTCTCCTAACATCCAGCGACGTCTGGCTTTGCCCAAGCCGGAGTTCCGCCAGTACCTCGAGGCGTTGGAGGACTGGGAAGGACTGAAGCGGGACATGGCCGCCTTCTTCGATGGATACGACCTGCTGCTGTGCCCCTGCGTTCCCGTTCCGGCTCATCCGCACGACATCACCGAGCTGGACGTGGCGGGGGAGACGGTGGCCGCTCGAAACGCCCTCAGGGCCACGATACCCTGGGACCTGACCGGATCACCCGCCATGTCGGTGCCCTACGCCATGAGCTCCGAGGGGCTGCCCATCGGCGTTCAGATCGTCGGCAGGCACTTCGACGAGGCGGCCGTGCTGCAGGCCGGCGCTGTGCTGGAGCGGGCCAACGACCCGGCCACGTGGCAGCCGCCCGTATAGAGGGTGGCCGTTTAGCGAATGTTGGGGGTAGGGGCGGTTCGCGAACCGCCCCTACCCCCAATGAAAGTCCCCTACCATAAATGGAGGTTGGAAATGGAGAAGCTAAGGCGAGACTATCCGGACATCGCTCCCTCGGGGCCGACCTATTCGAGGGGTCTCAGATGCGGCAACATGCTGTTCGTGTCCGGCTGCACGGCACGCGGGACGCCGGCCCAGGGCGGACCCTTCGTTGACCAGCTGAGGGTGACCCTCGGTCGGATCACAGACATCGTGAAGGCGGAAGGCGGCACCCCGGGCGACATCGTGAAGATAACCACCTTCGTGACGAGCATCGCCGACTACCGGACCTACAGCAAAGAGTGGACATCGATACTCAGCGAGCAGTTCAAGGGCGAGAACCCGACCAATACCCTGATCGAGATCACGGCACTGGCCGAGGACGGCCTCGACATCGAGATCGAGGCCATCGCCATGCTCGACTAGGTATTGCCACCCACGTGCCGCAGAGGGTTCTCCTCACGGTAGACAAGGGGCATGGCGTCATAGGACCCCGGTGTCGACCACCTCGGCCTCCGGTTGCGCCCCTAGGGGACGGGTGCTATATTGGCCGAAACGTCGGCTGGGCTTGCTCGGGCCGACATCGGGCGGGGCTATGTGTGGCATAAGCGGCATCCTCTACAAGAACAGCGTGTCTCAGGGCCTTGCTCCGATAGGCGAGCACCTTGTGAACATGCTGGAGTCGATGACTCACAGAGGCAAGGACTCCAGCGGAGTCACCGTCGCGGGCGAGCCGATAGACGGCGGCCTGCTGATAAGGATCTGGACGGATGACGAGACCAGGTCCGACGAGGTCCTTGCGAGGTCCGAGGAGACGGTGCTGAAGGCAGGCGGCGTCATCACCTCGAAGGAGGCGCGGGGCGCTTTCCTTCGCCTGACGGTCAACTACGAGGGCGAGGTTGGCGACTTGGGCGAGGCACTGCTGAATACCAAAGGAGTCGAGCTCCACAGCATCGGCGAGGCGTCCGAGGTGGTCAAGGACGTGGGCACGCCCGTCGCAATGGACAGCAGACACGAGATCAGCCGTATGCAGGGCACCCATGGGATCGGCCACGTGCGGATGGCCACAGAGAGCCGGGTTGACATAAGCCACGCCCACCCCTTCTGGGCCTTCCCGTTCCCGGATGTCACCGTCGTCCATAACGGACAGCTCACGAACTATCACAAGCTCAAGCGGATGTACGAGGATCGCAGCTACCGGTTTCAGACCGGAAACGACTCTGAGCTCATCGCCGTCTACCTGGCCGAGCATCTGGCCCGAGGTGACTCGCTTGAGGAGGCCTTGCGTGGCTCCCTCGACGACCTCGACGGCACCTTCACCTATCTGGTTTCCACCAAGGAGGGACTGGGCTACGCCAAGGACCCGTGGTCAGCCAAGCCCCTGGTGACGATGGAGACGGAGGACGTCGTAGCCCTCGCTTCCGAGGAGGTCGCCCTGCGAAGCGTGTTCTCGGAGGAGATCGACAGGGTCGAGCCTCAGCAGAGCGAGGTCATGACTTGGTTGATCTAGATGCCGGCCAAATGACCACCCGCGAGCTGAACCGGCGGATCAAGGAAGCGGCTCGCGAAGGCGCCGACATCACCATCCTGAACCCACGAGCACAGCACAACATCGCCGTTAGTGTCTTCGACTCCTGCCGCATCCGCATCGAGGGCAGCGTGGGCTACTACGCCGCCAGCATGCTCGACGGCCCTGAGGTGACCATAAAGGGCAACGCCGGCTGGGCGCTGGGCGAGAATATGATGAGCGGCAAGATCGCCGTGACACGGGACGCCGGAGCGTCAGCCGCGGCGACCATCCGAGGGGGAGAGGTGTTCGTAGGGGGCAACGCCGGGGCCAGGGCAGGCATATCGATGAAAGGCGGCACGCTGATAGTCCAGGGGAACGCCGGCTTTCTCACGGGTTTCATGATGCAGAAGGGTCGGATCATTGTCTGCGGGGACGTGGGCGATGCCGTCGGCGACTCCATGTATGAGGGTGTGATTTACATAGCCGGCAAGGTGGGCTCCCTGGGGAGCGACGCCAAGACCGAAGAGCCGACCGAGGATGAGCTGATGGGCGTCTGGGACGCCCTGGAGCGCAATGGGGTAAGCAGACGAAATGGGTTCGTAAAGGTGGTCTCACAAAAGAGGCTGTACCACTACGATAAGCTCGAGCGACTCGAAAAAACCGTGATCTGAGGCCCTCCTCCGATGGTGATGGGAAACAGCCAGCTATTCCCCCCCTGGGTCATGGAGGACATCCATGAGAAGGCCCAGCTGGGACGGTATCGCATCCGGGGATTCAGCACGTTCCAGAAGCTGACCCACTTCGACGATCTGACCTTCCTGTCAACCGGGCTTACGCGGTTCCCCCTCGAGGGGTACAAGGAGCGATGCAACACGCAGACGACCATCGGGGCGCGCTACGCAGAGAATCCCCTGGTCCTCGAGACGCCCGTATACATCACGGGCATGAGCTACGGAGCCCTTTCGGCCAACGCCAAGGTGGCCCTGGGGAAGGCGGCTGCCATGGTCGGCACGGCCAGTTGTACCGGCGACGGCGGCATGCTTGAAGGCGAGCGTGCGGCTTCAGGTAAGCTCATTTACCAGGTGCTCCCCAGCCGATACGGGTTCGATCCGCACCACCTGGCCCAGGCCGAGGCCGTCGAGATCGTCGTGGGCCAGGGCGCCAAGCCCGGCACCGGTGGCCTGCTGATGGGCGTGAAGGTGCTGGACCATATCGCCGAGATGCGTGACCTGCCGCCAGGGGTCGACCAGCGGAGCCCGGCCAGGCATCCGGACTGGCTTGGTCCCGACGACCTGGCGGTGAAGATCGAGCAGCTACGGGAGGCCACCGACTGGCGGGTGCCGGTGCACGTGAAGCTTGGGGCGTGTCGGGTTGCCGACGACGTGAAGCTCGCAGCCAAGGCGGGGGCCGACGCGGTGGTCATCGACGGTATGCAGGCAGGGACCGGGGCTTCGGCAGAGGTGCTTATAGATCACAGTGGCATCCCGACGGTGCCGGCCATTGTGATGGCTCGCGAGGCGCTGCGGGAGATGGGGCTGTACGGGACGGTCAGTCTCATTGCCTCGGGAGGAATTCGCAGCGGAGCCGACGCCGCCAAGGCGCTGGCCCTTGGCGCCGACGCGGTGGCTATCGGCATCGCGGCGCTGCTGGCGTTGAACTGCAACAAGGAGATACCGGAGAGCGACTTCCCGGCTGAGATAGGTGTGCCCGCCGGACAGTGCAACCGCTGCCACACCGGCAAGTGTCCCGTCGGCATCACCACTCAGGACCCGGAGCTTATGCGTCGCCTCGATCCCGACGAGGGCGCGGAGCGCGTCGCCAACTTCATCAACTCGATGACTATGGAGATGGCCTTGCTCACCCGCTCGCTCGGCAAGAGCGACGTTCACAGCCTGGAGCCCGAAGACCTCGCCGCCCTCACTATCGAGGCGTCGGCGATGGCACGGGTGCCGCTGGCTGGAACCGATAAGGTCTTCGGCGCGTAGCACCGCAGCTCGTCGCCGCAGCCACGCCAGCGCTGATCTCGAGCGGTTCCCGTCGCGAATCCGACGCCGCCACTAATCTGACGAAGGAGCCAATGTAATGGCCACGCGAGAGCAGGTCTTCCAGCAGATGCAGGAGGATGCGATCGAATACGTGCTGGCCCAGTTCGTCGACATAAACGGGTCTGCCAAGGTGAAGATGGTTCCGGTGGGACACTTCAACGACGTCGTGGACGTGGGAGCCGGCTTTGCCGGCGCAGCGGTGATGGGCTTGGGCCAGGGCCCGCACTCCCACGACATGATGGCCCGCGTAGACATAGACACGTATACTCCGCTCCCCTGGAAGCAGGGCGTGGCCCGGTTCGCCAGCGACCTCTTCGTGGACGATGAGCCGTATATGTTCTGCCCTCGCCAGAACCTGAAGCGCGTCCTCGCTGCGGCCAGAGAGCAGGGGTATGTGTTCAACGTGGGCATCGAGCCGGAGCACTTTCTCGTGACTCGTGACGAGCACGGCTCCATCTCCGTATGGGACCCGAATCACGTAGACGAGCTGGACAAGCCCTGCTACGACTTCAAGGGAATCTCCAACGTCATGGACTACCTGCGGGACATGATGGATGGAATGCAGAAGGTTGGCTGGGACGCCTACCAGTCGGACCACGAGGACGCTAACGGTCAGTACGAGATCAACTTCGTCTACGATGATGCCCTGACGACGGCCGACCGCTACACCTTCTTCAAGATGATGACCAGCCAGTACGCGCAGAAGTACGGTGCCATCGCAACGCACATGGCCAAGCCCTTCACCGACAGGACCGGCAGCGGTGGGCACATCCACTTCCACCTGGCCGACGCGTCGAGTGGCGATAACGTGTTCCTGGACGAGTCCGATGCCCAGGGCCTGGGACTCTCGGATACGGCCCGCCACTTCATCGGCGGCATCTTCGCCCATGCACCGGCGCTGTGCGCGGTCGCGTCACCCACAGTGAACTGCTACAAAAGACTCCAGGTTGGGGCGGGGCTGCGTGGCTCCAGGTCGGGCTTCCTCTGGACGCCGGCCTTTATCACCTACGGCGACAACAACCGGACCCAGATGATACGAACCGCCGGGCCGGGGCACCTGGAGGACCGGACCGTCTCGGCGGCGTGCAACCCTTACCTGGCCTTTGCGGCATACATTACCGCCGGCCTGGACGGCATCGCCAGGGAGCTAGACCCGGGAGAGCCCAACCTCGGCAACATGTACGACCTGGGCCTGGAGGAGATACGGCGCCGCGGCGTCCGCCTGTTGCCCCAGTCGCTGGCGGAGGCCCTGGACGAGCTACGACAGGACGAGGTTATCCAAGGGTCCCTCGGCGTCATCTACGACGAGTTCGTCACCCTGAAGGAGGCCGAGTGGAAGGAGTACCACCGGCACGTCAGCCAGTGGGAGATCGACCGCTACCTGACGCTGTTCTAGGCTTGCGTAGGACCTGGCCTTTCTTTGACATGTTCTAAGCGTGGCGACCGGAACTCGTAGATGTTCCAGTCCGGCAGCGAGTTCATGGCGTGGTTCGAGTAGGAGTTATGGTGGATTGGGAGCGCATCCAATGAAGTTCGTGGTTACTCTCGACAGGGACGAAGACGGCGTGTACGTTGCAGAGTGCCCGGCCATCCCTGGGTGTGTCAGCCAGGGCCCGACCGAAGAAGAAGCATTGCACAACATAAAGGACGCCATACGAGAATGTCTCCAGGTAAGGGTGGAACGCGGCATGCCTCCGACGGTCGCGACGTATGAGGTAGAAGTTGCGGTCTGATGAGCCCTTACCGATATTGACTGGAAATGAGGTCGTGCGAATCTTTGAGAAACTGGGATGGGAGGTGGCTCGACGGCGGAGTAGCCATGTCATTCTCGTCAAGAGCGGCTATCCAGCCACCCTGTCCGTGCCCGACCATCGGCGAGTCGCCCGGGGCACGCTGCGTGCCCTGATCCGCCGCGCTGGATTATCCCGGCAAGACTTCCTAGCGGCGAGATAACGAGCTGGACCATCAACAGGAGTTGTTTGCCAACATGGCCTTCTTGCTGACCTGCCCTGGCTGCGGGGACCGGAGCGTCTACGAGTTCCGGTTCGGCGGCGAGCTGATGGTACGGCCCCAGCCCGACGCTACCAATGAGGAGTGGTCTGAGTATTTCTACGACCGGGCCAACGTGGCCGGGGTCCAGCGGGAGTGGTGGTACCACAAGTTCGGCTGCCGCAAGTGGTTCGTTGCCCGCCGCGACACAATGAGCAACGAGGTAGAGCAGACCGTCTGGCCGGGGCTGACGTAGCGATATGGCCACTCAGAGGCACGCCCGCAGACTCCCGGCCCAAACCACCGAGATCATCGACCGCACCTGCCCAGTCGCCTTCGAGTTCGACGGGGCATCCGTCGAGGCCCTGGAGGGAGACACCATAGCCTCGGCCCTGGCCGCCGCAGGCCGGTCCACCTTCAGCCGCAGCTTCAAATACCACAGGCCTCGGGGACTCCTCTGCGTCTCGGGCCGCTGCCCCAACTGCCTCGTGACCGTCGATGGGGTGCCGAACGTTCGTGCCTGTACGAGACAGGTGACGGCCGGCATGGAGGTGCGGGCTCAAAACGCGTGGCCCTCCCTGGACAGAGACTTTCTAGCAGTCCTCGACAAGCTGGACTGGCTGATGCCGGTGGGCTTCTACTACAAGGCCTTCCACCGTCCAGATGTCTTGTGGCGGCTGGCCCAGCCCATCATCCGAAGGATAGCCGGCCTTGGCGCGCTGGAGACCGAGCAGGTTCCCGAAAGCCCCTACACGCACAGGAGCCTTCACACGGACGTGGCGGTGGTAGGCGGAGGGCCCGCCGGCCTGTCGGCAGCCTTGACCGCCGCCGAGTCCGGCGCTGCCGTCACCCTCATAGACGACCAGCCGGGCCTTGGTGGCAGCCTGCGCTATGACACGTCGGTTTACGATAGCGCTCCCGGCTTCGACCGGCCTGTCAGCGGCTTCGAGATGGCGAGACACATGGCTGAGGCGGTGGCCGCCGCCGAGCGGGTCGAGGTCATGCCTAACGCAGTCGCCTTCGGCCTGTACCAGGACAACCAGCTTGGCGTGCTTTCGGCGCGGCAGCTGATCAAGATCAGGGCCAGGCAAATCGTCGTTGCCAGCGGCTCCTACGAGGTGCCGCTGGTCTTCGGAGGGAACGACCTGCCCGGCGTCATACTGGTCACCGCGGCTCAACGCCTGGTGGGCCTATACGGCGTCGCGCCTGGAGCGAGGGCCGTGGTGGCAACAAGCACAGACCAGGGATATGCTGCTGCCCTGGATCTGATGGACGCCGGCGTCCGAGTCGCAGCGGTGACAGATACACGGCCGGGCGAGCCCAGACCTCGAGAAGCTGCTGAGGCCCTCAAGGCACGAGGCGTGCCCGTGCTCACCGGGCACACCGTGACGAGGGCCGAGGGCAGCACCCGGGTGACGGCGGCCCTGGTTCGGCGAGTCGATGGCGGCACTACGGGCGAGGAGAGGCGGTTCGAGTGCGACGTGCTGTGCATGTCCGGAGGCTTCCAGCCCGCCAGCTCCCTCCTCTACCAGGCAGGCGTCGACATCGCGCACGATCCATCTCTCGGAGAAGCGGTTCCCAGGGAGCTGCCGCCAAACATCCATGTAGCGGGCGAGGTGACCGGATACCATGACCTGCCGCTATCTTTGCTCCAGGGCAGGCTTGCCGGCGCGGAGGCGGCCGAGGCGGTCGGGCGGGTGGCTCTGGAGCGCGGCGTGCGACCTCGCCATGAGATAGAGCGCCTCGAGGCATCTTATCGGGACGATGTCGCCATTGCGGACCTTGGCGCGACTCCACCGGGTGAGGGCAAGAAATTCGTATGCTTCTGCGAGGACGTGACGGCCGCCGACATCGGGGACGCAGTCGACGAGGGGTTCGGCGATATCCAGACGCTGAAGCGCTACACAACCTGCACCATGGGGCCGTGCCAGGGCAAGATGTGCCTGAAGTCCTTCACGGCTCTCGCGTCACGGCACACCGGTCGCACGGTCGAGGAGATGGGGGTCACCACGTCCCGGCCGCCCCTCGAGCCCGTGCCGCTGGCAGCACTGGCCGGGCTTCCGCACATGCCGGTGATGCGCACGCCGATGGATCGGAATCATCAGGACCTGGGCGCCTCGGTAGTCGACCTCGGCCCGTGGCGCAGGGCATACAGCTACGGCTCGCCCCAGGACGAGTGCCTGGCGGTGCGCGAGCGCGTAGGGCTCATCGACGTCAGTACGCTCGGTAAGCTGGACGTCCGGGGAGCGGATGCCCCAGCCCTACTGGACAAGGTGTACACCCACCGCTTCTCGGACCTCCGCGTCGGACGAATACGCTACGGGGTACTCTGCTCGGACAACGGGTCGATCATCGACGACGGCACGGTGACCAGACTGGCCGAGGACCACTACTTCGTTACCACGACTACGGGCAACATCGCCCTGATCGAGGAGTGGTTCAAGTGGTGGATGGCCGGCACGGATACGTGCGCCCACGTCACCAACGTGACAGGGGCTTACGGCGCCATAAACGTGGCTGGACCCCGAGCACGCGACACTCTGAGCAAGCTCAGCGATATCGACTTCTCGTCCGATGCCTTCCGGTACATGAGGTCGTCCCAGGACCTTGTGGCGGGTGTTCCCACGGTCCTTCTGAGGATCGGCTTCGTCGGCGAGGCCGGATGGGAGCTTCACTTTCCCGCAGAGTACGGCGAGTACATGTGGGACACCCTGATGGATGCCGGCAGAGAGTTCGGCATCGCTCCCTTTGGCCTGGAGGCCCAGCGCATACTTCGCCTGGAAAAAAAGCACGTCATAGTGGGGCAGGATACCGACTCGGTGTCGAACCCGCTAGATAGCGACATGGAGTGGGTCGTGCGATTCGACAAGGAGGACTTTATCGGTCGGGGAGGTCTTGCCGTGGCCAGGGACCGAGGCCCGCGCAACAAGCTGGTCGGGTTTGTGATGCGCGACCGGACAGTGCCAGACGATGGCGACCCCGTGGTCAGGGATGGCTACCCCATCGGCCGGGTGACCAGCTCCCGCCTCAGTCCAACCCTGGACCGGGGCTTCGGTATGGCCTGGGTGCCAATCGAGGAGGCCGAGGAAGGCCAGGAGATTTGGATCAGGCTGAACGGACGAGACCACCCCGCGGACATTCGACTGGAGCCGTTCTACGATCCTGAAGGAAAGCGGCTGAGGGAGTAGCGGAGCCCAAAATGACGACCTGGACGCCGCAGCGACTCAGCGCCCTGCACCACGCTCACCTCGACCTGGTCGCCACGATAGTGGAGAGCGACGGCTGGCAGCGCCCGGCCAGGTACACGTCGGCCGAGGACGAGGTTGACCATTTGAGTCGAGCTGTGGGCCTCGCAGACATCAGCCCGGCTGGCAAGCTTCTGCTGCAGGGCGCTAACGTGGGTCTGGCGGCCGAGAGGCTGCTCGGTCCTCGGGACCTCCCGGTATCCGGCGCGGTCCTCGATCACCGCTCGAACGGGCTGAGCCTGACCGTTGCCAGACTGGCCGAAGACGAGGTAATGTTTCTGACCTCGCCCAGCCAGGTCGTGGAGGTCCTTGAGGAAATCCGTCAGGACGCGACCGGCTGCGCTCACGTAGTGGACCTGACTTCGGGGCTGACGGGAATCAGGGTCACTGGCCCGGCGAGTCCCTTTCTGCTGGCCGGCCTCACCGAGATAGACGTCGACCCAGGGGCATTCGTGGACCGTACGTGCGCCCAGTCGAAGTTCGTCGAGGTCTACGGCCTATTGCTCCGCATGGATATCAGCGGCCTGCTGAGCTACGACCTGTTCGTCGGCCGGGAGTTCGGCGGGTATGTGTGGGAGTCTCTGATGGAGGCGGGAAGGGAGTTCTCCGTGGCGCCATACGGATTAGAGGCGATGGATCGCCTGGCATAAAGAGACCTATGCTCCAGCTTTTCAAGAAAACGCGCATGTGGGATCGCCATCCCCTGAAGGACCGCTACGAAGTGGTCATAATCGGGGCCGGCGTCCACGGCCTCGCTACCGCCTACTACCTGGCGAAGCTGGGTGTGACCGAGGTCGCGGTGCTGGACAAGGGCTACCTGGGCGGCGGGGGCAGCGCCCGTACAACCGCTATCATCCGTGCAAACTACCTTACGCCTGAAGGCATCCCTTTCTTCAGGGAGAGCCTCAAGCTGTATCAGAAGCTGGCACGAGAGCTGGACTACAATCTCCTGTTCAGTCAGATGGGAAGGCTCGACCTGGGACATACCGACTCGGCGATGTTCGGTCTGCGGCTCCGCGCCGAGTTCAACCAGCTGCTGGGCGTGGACAGCCGCATCGTCGGGCCGAGCGAGGTGAAGCAGCTGGTGCCGGCCATCGACCTGCGTCAGGACAAGACCCTGCCGATCATGGGAGCGCTCTACCATCCGCCTGGCGGAGTCGTCCGTCACGATGCCGTCGTATGGGGCTTCGCGCGCGGCGCGAGCCGGTCGGGCGTTGAGCTGCACCCCTTCACCGAGGTCAGGGCTATCACTCGGGACAATGGGAGTGTCGTCGGCGTCGAGACCAGTCGAGGGACGATCAGGGCGAGGACCGTGGTCAACGCGACCGCCGGATGGTGCTCGACGATAGCCCGAATGGTGGATCTGAACCTGCCGGTCGTCACCCACCCACTCCAGGCCTTCGTGACCGAGCCTCTAAAGCCCTTCCTGGACAAGACCATCTCGTCGGCCAACCTTCATGCCTACGTGTATCAGACCGACCGCGGCGAGGTGGTCGTTGGAGGTGGTGTCGATCCTTATCCAACCTATAGCCAACGCTCGACCCTCCGGGCCCTCGAGGAGCTGGCCCTGCACTCCGTCGAGATGTTTCCGTCGCTCAGAAACGCCAAGGTCCTGCGGCAGTGGGCGGGCCTTTGCGACATGACCCCCGACTACGCTCCGATTATGGGCGAGGTGGATGGCATCAAAGGGTTCGTCTTGACATGCGGCTGGGGTAGCTGGGGATTCAAGGCAGCACCGGCGGCGGGGCGGTCCATCGCAGAGCTCATCGCCTCCGGCGAGACGCCCGAGCTTATCAGGCATTTCCGGCTGTCGAGGTTCCGGGAGGGGTTGCTGGTTAACGAACGGGCAGCTGCGCCCGCCGCCGCCATACATTAGCGCTGAGCTGTAGCAACCCCGAAATCCCACGCACCCGACGGCTGGGGCGTCTTCCTGGTCACCTCCGCTGAATCGTAAGGGAGCCAAGCGACCAAGCATCAGTCGGCCTCTCTACGCTTGCCTCTTTTGCTCGCGATGGCTTCATGCTATCCTGAGTTGTCCGCTTTGCTGATGGGTGCCGCCGGCCATGGACTGCCCTCGGTGTAAGTCGCAAAGCCCGACCGATGCTAGAGCTCGTTCCCATGTGTCGCAAATGCGGCGAGACCCTTCCTGACAACGCCAGGTTCTGCCCGAGGTGTGGCTCAGCGGTAGCGGCCGGAAAGGCCTCTGCCGCTACGGACCCGCCACGGACCGGGCAACCGTCCGAGACCGCTGAATTCCTGGGCAAGCTGGCTATTTTCGAACACGTTGAGACGGCCGTGCTGGACGGACTGGCAGACGAAATGAACCTGATCTCCTATCCCGAGGGCCCGATCTTCAGCGAGGGCGACCCGGTGGACGGGCTGTACATAATCAGATCGGGCGCCGTCAAGGTCACCAAGTCGGCGGAAGCGGGAGGGCCGGCGGCTGTGCTCAACATCCTCGGTAGAGGCGACAGCTGTGGGGAGATAGGTCTTATCGACGGCATGCCCCGCTCGGCGGGCGTCGAAGCGATGCGGCCGACCGAGTGCTACTTCCTCGAGCGAGAACGCTTCGTCGAGGCGCTGGCGCAGCACCCCGAGATCGCCCGCGGCATGCTCCAAGCGCTGGCTCGCATGGTGCGGAGCGCCGATGCGTGGGTAGCGAGCAAAATCTGATCGCATAGCCCCTGAGAGGGGCTTTGCACAAAAACCACGGGAAGGTGCTGGAAACCGGAGGTTTCCGGCTGGGGTCTGGGGTATCCCCAGATACAGAAATACCCCCACGGCGGGTGGGAGGGTAAGCAAACCTTCGTTTGGTGCAAACCCCCTGAGGCGGCCATATTGCAGCCGGCAAAGGCTCGGATGTCCCGAATCGTCGAGAATCGCGTCAGGGCACTGTGGCGGTGTTGCGGTGCGTGATCCAGGCCTGGGAGCGGTCGGAATGCTGCGTTCTGCCATCGGCGGCCCTCGAAGCGTGCGCCGCATCTTCCGCCGCCTGCCATCGGCTCGCCGCTGCAAAGAGTGCCTGGTCCCGTTCAAAGGTGTCTTCGCCATTCCCTTTCAGATCGTCCGGATACGTCCGTCCCGCAAGAATCCCAACCTGTGCACCATGTGATACGAGTTCGCTCCCCCGGGTGGGGAGGTCGCAGAGGTGTCGGTGATGTTCGTGGACGTGCGAGGCTTCACTTCGCTGGCCGAGCGCCTTCCTCCCACAGAGGTCGCCGCGAGGCTCAACCGCTTCTACGATCTGGCCGCGAAGACGGTCTTCAGCCTCGATGGCACCCTGGATAAGATGATCGGCGACCAGGTCATGGCCTTCTTCGGCGCGCCGTTCAGGAAAGAGGGGCATCCGCAACGGGGGGTGCGAGCCGCTCTGGAGATCGTGAGTGGGATGCATGAGATGGCCGAGGGTGAGGACGCCCTCGAGGTCGGCGCCGGCGTAGGCACCGGCATGGCCCTCGTCGGAAACGTCGCCGAGGGTGAGATCGCCGACTTCACGGTGATCGGCGACGTGGTCAACACAACCGCCAGGTTACAGGGCGCCGCCGCTGCCGGTGAGGTACTGGTTACCGAGGAGACCTACGCCTGGGTGGTAGATCAGTTCCCGGACGCACCCGCTAAAGACCTGACTCTAAAGGGTAAGGCTGAGCCGGTTGCGGCCCGGGTGCTCCTTGCCGCGGGCGCGTCGGGCCCCACTGTGCGCAACAGGCACCCTGACGTCGGAAGGTCTTGATGTCAGCACGCGTTGCCCATGGATACTTAGCGGCTTGGTTTGTGCTAGCCCAGCTTATTGGCTACGATAAGGTGCGCAATGACGACGGGTCCCGGACCGGATACGGCAGCGTAGTCGGGGCGCCGGCCGAGCGGTAGCCGGCGCCCCGACTACACTGGACCTGTGGAGAGGGGCTGGCCCCGGGCCAGCCCCTCTTACTGTGTGCCCCAGGCGGGCCCGATAGCAACTAGAAAGGTTTGCTGTGGCGTTACAGAGCCTGCTCTTCGGCGCGATCGCATCGCTGGGGTTCGGGTTTTCCGACCTGCTCGCGGCGGTCGTCTCGCGAAGAGTCAGCATCATCAACCTGGTCCTGGGTGCCGACCTGGCGGCTGTCCTGATTGGCGCCGCCTACCTACCCTTTGCCCCAAGCCTGTCGACCCTATCGCTCGCGCAATGGGGACAGATCGCAGGCCTGGGCGTGTCGACCCTAGTCCTGACTATGGTCTTCTACACCGCACTGCGTATCGGCCCCGTAGCGGTGGTGACGCCCATAGTCTCGGCAAACACGATAGTGGTGATCCTGCTGGCAGTCGTCTTCCTCGGTGAGCGGCTGGGCCTCGGCCAGTCTCTGGGGGCTGGAATCGCTATTGTGGGCGTTGTCCTTTCCTCGACCGACCTTCGCCGCGTCCGCGCAGGCGGCGGGCCAGTCAGCAAAGGTGTCTTAATAGGACTGGTCGTGTTGGTAGGAGGCGGACTGTGGACCTACTACGTCGGTATCCTGTCCAAAGAGCTTGGTTGGTTCCTTCCCGTCTATCTCAGCCGGATCGTCACCGTGGTTATCCTGCTTCCGGTGCAGGTTGCTCGAGGCCATTCCGCGCTGTCCGAGATCACTGCGAAAATGGGATTGACTGTCGCGGTCGTGGGTATTCTGGAAACGGGCGGGATGTTCGCCCTAGCCCGAGGGATGGAGGTCGGTGTCGTATCTATCGTCGCGACCACCCTTACCCTGTATCCAGTCGTGCCGATCCTCGGAGGGATCTTTATGTTCCGGGAGAAGCTGGCCCTCAACCAGATGGCGGGCCTGGCGCTGGTGTTGGCGGGCCTCGTGGCTCTGGGGCTGACCTCCTAGCTCTCCGACGGGAAGGCCGACGTTGACACGATTCAGGCCCCCTATTACACTTTCGGGTGATCCAACGCGTCGGCCTCTTACCGTGACCAGGGACGAGATTCGGAGTGGTCGAACGGCGTTATCTTTAGACGCGGCCAGCGGCGGACGAATCGAACGGACTGGTAGGAGAGCACGATGGAGCCAGTATCCGTAGCCGAGGCTGCACGGCGTCTCGGGGTCCCGACCGAGGAGGTCCGCAAGAGAATTCGGAACGGTGAGCTGCAATCGGCACCGCTGCCCAGTGATCAAGGCATCGGGATGGGTGTGCTTCTGCCCGGCGATGAAACGGCTGGCCCTTCGTCTTACGACCTAGGCGGCGCTGCAACTCCCCCTCCACCGTTCCCCGAGCCTCCCAGCGGCGGGACGCCAGTTGGCCCATCCCAGCCACCCTACGCCCCGGCCGCCGGTGCGCCGGCCGGCCCACCCGGAATATCCACGTGCAGTGCGTGTGGCGGGGTGAGCGACTCTACCGCTACCACCTGCGTCTGGTGCGGCGCGTCGCTGGAGTCCGTGGCAGGCGGCCCCGGGACGGGTCCGCCGCCCGTCGAGATCGTGCCCAGTGCGGCTATGCAGCCTTCGTCCGAGCCCCAGCCTCCACCCGGGCCACCGCCGGCCCGGCCCGAAGCGCAAGCGGCAGGACCGGGGACCGAGTCTGGCTGGTTGGATCCACCCCCGCTTGAGGAGACCCCGGCGGCCTTCGAGATGCCGGCGGCCGGGGCGGCCCCGGAGGAGCTGCCTGACCTTGACTCGTTTCCTCGCTGTCCCCAATGTGGGCGAGCCAACGGCCCGGGCGCGGGCCTGTGCGCTTGGTGTGGAGCTTCCATGAGTGCTGCTCCGGCGGAGTCTGTAGTTGAGGCACCTGCTCAGGAAGCCGTTAGCGTGGCGGCCGCTCCGGCGGAGTCCGTAGTTGAGGCACCTGCTCAAGAAGGCGTTAGCATGGCGGCCGCTCCCGAGGAGGCCGGCCAACAGCAGCCCCAGGAGAACGTACCGGAGGAAGACTTGGAGGCACAGCAGGAGCCTCCGGACCAGGGCTCGACCGTGCGAGAGCTCGTCTCGGCTCTACAGACTCAGGTTACGGCGCAGGCCGCCGAGCTGCAGGCGAGGTGTCGGGAGATTCAGGAGCTCCACGTGCTCCTCCAGCAGCTGCAGAGGAGTGCCCTGCCAGCGCCGGAGTTCCCTGACGACATAGTGTTGCCCGGAGAGCACGGGCCGGGTGACCAGAGGTCTGAGCGTCCTGACGAGCCCGGCCCGGAGCATGGACGGGGTCCGGGACCTGGCTGGTACGGCCCTCCGGGTCCAGGGTACTACCAGCAGCCCGAGAGCGAGTACTGGGCTGAGAGAGGCGGCTACGGATACGGGCCACCGGGACGGACCGCTCCGCCCCAGGGCCGTCCCCAGGACCCAGGTCAATACGGGGGTCTCCGAGGAGAGCTGGAGGCTATGCGGCGCGAGATCCGCGACCTCCGTGAGCCCGTCGGAGAACAGATGCCCAAGAGCTCGTGGTGGCAGCGCCTCCTGGGCCGGTAGCGCCCCGCAGTCGCCGCTCATCGAGCGTACGTCGCGAATCACGCGCCGGGAGGCCTGATGGCAGAGACGTCTGACGTGGTCGTGGTGGGCGCCGGAGTAGTCGGTTGCTCGATAGCCTACTACATGGCCTCGCGGGGCTTAAGCGTAACGATCCTCGAGCGCGAAGCCATCGGCAGCGGCGCTTCGGCTCACGCCACGGGTTCCCTCAGCCTTCTGGGCACCGAGTTCGGACCCGGCCCCTCTTTTCAGCTCGGCCTGGCCGGTTATGCCGAGTTCGCCGACCTTGTGCCGCAACTCGAGCAAGAGACAGGCATGGACCTGCTGTTCCAGCGTCGGCCGTCGCTGCGACTTGCCCTCGAAGACGATGAGGTCCAGCTTATAAAGGGCATGATGCCCTGGCAGCAGGAGTTCGTTTCCATGGGATGGATCGACGGCGACGAGGTGCGTCGCGTCGACCCCAGGCTGACGACCCGGATCATCGGCGCAGCCTACGAGGATGAGTCGTCTCAGCTCGACAGCTATCGTCTGAACCTCGCTCTGGCGAGCGCAGCCGAGAAAAAGGGGGCGCACCTGGCGCTCCGTGAGGTCACCGGACTGGCAACGGACGGGAGCCGCGTCACCGGCGTGCGCACTACCGATGGAGACCTCTCCTGCCACACGGTCGTGGTCGCCGCGGGTGTGTGGAGCGGCGCCTTTAGCGAGTGGCTCGACTTTCCCATACCGGTGCGCCCGCTGAAGGGAGAGCGGGTGATGCTGCGGTACGGCGGCCCGCCACTGCCGGTGCTCATTAGCTCTCCCAAACGGGGCCACATGATCAGCAGGCTGGATGGGCTGCTGAGCGTGGGCAGCACCGGGGGCCGGGACTACGACAGGCAAGAGCTGTTCATGGGCGACGAGTTCGACCGCCGGCCAACCGAAGGGGCAAAGGTCGAGCTGTTGAAGCGGGCGATGGAGGTGCTTCCTGACGTGGAGCACGCCGAGCTCGTGCACCAGCTGGCCGGCTCACGGCCGCTGAGTCCGGATCGGCTGCCGATCATCGGCCCGGTCCCGGGCTGGGAGGGCGTACTGATCGCAACCGGCCACACGACCAAAGGGATACACCTTGGCCCGATCACAGGCCGCATCATCGCCGACTACGCTACCGGGGGCGAGACCGAGGTGCCGGTCGAGATGGACGGCTTCCTTCCGGACAGGTTCGCGGATTTCGTCGACGCCGACTTCGTGGCCAGCGGCCGCCGAGTCGAGGAGTAATGGATTTTGCAGCCACGGCATAACAAGACGAAGGCCAAGGCGGCCTCTGGCCAGACGGCCTTGGGGGCCCTCCTGACCTACCACTCACCCGAGACGGTGGAGATACTGGGCGCTATGGGCTTCGACTTCGTGACCCTGGACCTGGAGCACGAGGCCTACGACGAGCTCTCGCTGACCCACAGCATCCGAGCGGCTGAAGCCTTCGACCTGACACCCATTGTGAGGGTGCCCAACGACCCAGACCTCATCCTCCGCCTCCTGGACGCTGGCGCTCAGGGGGTCCACGTACCCCGTGTCAACACGAAGGCCGAAGCCCAGGCGGTGGTAGAGGCCAGCCGCTTTCACCCCCAGGGGAAGAGAACGTTTTACGCCGTGGGGCGCTCGGGCAACTATGGCCTCGGCATCACCGAGGAGCAGTACGCGGAGCGGTCGAACGCCGAGACGCTTGTTATCCTGCAGGTGGAAGAGGAAGAGGGCGTTCGCAACATCGAGGACATCCTCTCGGTGCCGCACATCGACGCCATCCAGATGGGCCCGAAGGATCTGTGGCAGTCAATGGGCATGCCCGACAGGGCCGTCGTATGGGAGGTGGTCGACCGTGTGCTCCGTCAGGTGGCGGACGCGGGACTCTGGGGAAGCATGGTGGCGTGGCTGGATACGGACGTGGGCAACCAGCTCACCCGTTACGAGGCGCAGGGTGTTCGGCTGGTGACGGCGTCTCCCAGGGAGATGCTGGTGCACGGCGGCACCTACTTCCTGGAGGAAGCTGGTAGGGCTTTGGCGCAAAAGGCTGGCTAAGACGGCGTGTTGGACGGTTCGCGAGCCAGCCCTGTGGGTCTCAGGAGACCTTTCGGAACGCGGAACACACTACCCGTGTAGCAAAGGGGGTACAGATGGCTGATCTATCCGAGGATGATGTCAGGACGCTGGGGCGCGCGGTGGGGATCGATATTCAGGACTCTCAGCTCAAAGAGGTGGGCTACTACATCAACGCCCTTCGAGACCTGATGGACGAGATCGAGCCGGAGGGACTCGACGCTGTCGAGGCCCTCCCGGTAATCCCTCCGCATGAGAGGAGCTGGCATGAACAAGGCTGATATCCCGTTCCACTCGGCGACAGAGCTGGGGCAGCTCATAGCCAAAGGCGAGGTCTCGGCGGTCGAAACGGTCGAAGCGCATCTGGAGCGCATCGAAGCCGTCAACGATGCGCTGAATAGCTACATTACGGTCTGTCGAGACGACGCGCTGGACGCGGCGAGACGGGTCGACGAGGAGATCGCTCGGGGAGAGCATCGCGGTCCACTGCACGGTGTCCCCTTCGCGGTCAAGGACCAGTTCTTGAGCAAGGGGGTGCTTTCGACCGGGGGCTCGGCTATCCTCAAGGACTTCGTTCCCGACTATGACTCCACGGCGGTGGCGCGTCTCAAGGAGGCGGGGGCGATACTGTTGGGCAAGCTCAACATGAGCGAGTTCGCCACCGGCAACAGTTTCCATCATCCGGGCGGCACGCCCCGCAACCCGTGGGACCCGGAGCGCAATCCGGGGACCTCGAGCGGCGGCTCGGGAGCCGCGACCGCGGCCTTCCTGACCGGCACGTCGCTGGGAGAGGACACAGGTGGCTCCGTCAGGAATCCCGCCAATAACTGCGGTGTGGTGGGTCTGAGGCCGACCTGGGGTCTGGTGAGCCGGTACGGTCTGATGGGCGCGTCGTGGTCGATGGACACGGGTGGCCCGATAACGCGCACCGTCGAAGACTGCGCCATCACTCTACAGGCCATCGCGGGCCACGACCCCAACGACCCTTACACGGCGCGGGTCGATGTCCCCGACTACCGGTCAGGCCTGACCGGCGACCTTCGTGGCGTCCGGATAGGCCTCGTAACGGGGGCGGTCGACGCCGACTTTCTGAATCCGCAAGTCAAGCATTTCGTGGGCAAGGCTATTACCGACCTGGGGGAGCTGGGCGCCTCACTCGAAGAGGTCTCTATTCCGCTGATGAATGGCGCCGCTGCGGTGACCAGGGTTCTGCTGGCCGTCGAGAGCGCATCGCTGTATACCGACCTGGTCCACAACCGCCTGTCCGAGTGGGACTACAACGTGCAGCTCGACTTCCTCGTTGGCGCCCTCCTGCCGGCCCAGGTATACCACAAGGCCCAGAAGGTACGCGAGCTCGTCCGAGCCCAGGTGTCCGAGGCCTTCAAGAAGGTGGACGTACTGGCGCTGCCCACCTCTTCGGAGCCCGCGCCGCCGGTCATGAAGGAGGCGGGGCTGAAAAGCAAGGAGGAGGCTGCTTCACGCATGTCGGGACGGCGGAGCCTGACGGGGATAGCCAATCTGGCCAACGTACCGGCCCTGTCGGTGCCCTGCGGCTTCGCCTCGGTCGACGGCACGGACCTGCCGGTGGGGCTGCAGCTTATGGGTCGCGCCCACGAGGACGGCCTTCTGCTCAGAGTGGCTCACGCCTACGAGCAGAGCACCTCGTGGCACATGCGCCGCCCGCCTATCTAGGAGGCCGCGGAGCCGCCCGGTAGCCTAACCTTTCAGGCCGAGCACCCGGGCGGCGTTCTGGCCCAGGATCAGCTCCTGCTGCTCGGAGGTCAGGAACGAGCAGTCCTCGATGAACTTCGCCATGCCCTCGGGCGGCGACATGGCGAAGGGGTAGTCGGTACCCATCATGATGCGGTCCGCGCCCACCGTCTCCGACAGGAAGCGGAGGTTCTCCTTGCTCAGCGCCATGGAGTCGTAGTAGATGCCTTTGAGGTACGACTTCGGTGGGTTTTCGAGGTGCTTCGGACCGGTCCACATCCGGTTGTACACGAGTTCGGCGCGTCCAATCGCGTAGCAGGCGTAGCCACCGGCCTGACAGAAGCAGATGTCGAGCTCCGGGCACCTGTCTAGCACGCCCCCGAAGATGAGCGACATGATCGCAAGCGTGGTCTCCAGTGGGATCCCGACCATCAGGCTCAGCATGTGCCTGCCCATGAAGTCCCCGGCCACGTCGGTGTGCGACGGCGGGTGGCAGAGGACGAAAAGCCCTTCGGCTGCCGCAGCCTGGAACACCGGTAGCAGGGACTCGTCGTCCAGATTGCTGCCGGCCACCATCCCCCCGATGACCAGGCCCCGCAGGCCCAGGTCCTTGACCGCGAACTCCAGCTCCGTCATCGCTGCAGCGGTGTTCTGAAGAGGCAGCATGGCCAGACCGAGAAAGTGCTCCGGATCGGCCCGCTGAATGTCCGCGAGGTCTCGGTTCACGTCGCGACAGTATGCGGCCCCGGCCTTCGGCTCGAGCTCGTATCCGTAGTAGTAGGCGGCCAGCGACAATGCGTGGACGTCGACGCCGTCCCCCTCCTTCCTCACGCGCGCTCGCTCCTCGGGCTCGATCCTCAGCTCCGGCGCAAGGGCAAGGCTCTGCCCCCGGACCGATAGGCTCTCCGCGCCGTCGCCGTCCCGTTCCAGCTTGAGGCCGTGCCACTCCCGGCCGCCACGGGTAGCGTCGTAGAACGTGTTGGGCCAGAAGTGGGTGTGTACGTCTACCCGCATGGTTTCTCTCCTGTATGGGGCGTCGCTGGAGGCTTTGGTTTGCGGTCGCCTCGACGGCTGGAATTCTAGATAGCGAGGCTTCGGGCGTCAAGCAACGCCCGGAAGGTAGTGGTAGGCTGTGCCCCGGGAAGAACGGCAGGACAGAGGCCCACTCCGCACAGAGGGCACCCGCATGGGGGAGACGATAAGGGCGTTCGTCGCTATCGAGTTAACGGATGCTGTACGGCACGCGCTGGCCGCCGTCGGCGAGGAGCTGCGCAGAGCCCGAATCGATGGGCTTCGACTTGTGAGGCCCGAGGGGATACATCTTACCCTCAAGTTCCTCGGCGACGTGGAGCACGATCAGATAGGCGCTATAGAATCCGGCATTGCAATGGCTGCGCGCGGGCATCCGCGCTTTTCGCTCGTACTTGGACAGCCCGGCGTCTTCCCCAACACCACCAGAGCCAGGGTCCTGTGGGTCGACATGCGAGGCGATGTCGAGCCGCTGCGGGCTTTGCAGGGTCGGATCGAAGACACGCTCGAGCCGCTGGGTTTCGCGAAGGAGCGGCGCGATTTCAGCCCCCACTTGACCGTGGCCAGGTTGAAGGATACGGCCTCCAGGACCGAACGTAGCCGGGCGGTCGAGGCCCTTATGTCGGCTACGCTGCACACGCCCGAGGCGATCGGCGTCACGACCGTCAGCCTAATGAGAAGCAGGCTGCACCCAGACGGCGCGGCCTATGAACGCATCGCCTCGATACCGCTCGACACCGCAACCAGCGCCTGAGCAGAGAATCAGCTTGTCTAATCGCGCCGGCCGCTGATATACTCCCGGTGGCCGTCAAGGTGGAGCAATAGAGGAGGATGTCGTGGATCAGAATGGCTGGCCGTCGTGCCGCAGGTGTCACGAGGGCGACCTGCTGCCCCTATCGGATTTCGGAAGTCAGGGTGCCCCGATCCATTACAAGGCGTGGGTCTGCAGCAATCCCGACTGTGGCTTCAACATAAAGATACGGAACGGTGATGTCTACCTGAACGAGCCCATTGGGAGCGGGGAAGCGCACTCCCCGCGATCGAGATAGACCGTAAACCTACCTCCGAAGCGCGTCTGCGACCGCGCCCCCCGGCCATTACCCCTGGCCGCCGCTCCAGCTCTTGGTTACAATGGCTGTAGGCTGCCGCCCAAACCAGCCTTCCTTACGTATCATCGATAGCATTCAGCGCGCAGGGGCACCGTGTCTGGCGGGTTCGTTCGCTCAGGGGCAAACGCGATAGCCGGTAAGCCGGGAGAGAGTCGGTTTCGTACCCGGACGATCGGGATCGCGATGATTCTGGTCGGCGCCGTGCTGCTGGCCGGTGTGGGCGCATACTACGGGTATGGTGTCTATGCCCACTCCGGCCTCGACGACCTGAACTACGCCGTCGAAGCGCCTGCCTCCCTCCCGACCGATGCCGAGGGAGAGGGCTTCGTCCCCGCAGGCATTGAGGTGGCCGCTGTAAAGGCCGCCGTTCCTGTGGGCGCACTCGAGTTGGCAGCGCCCGAGGCCGCCGAGCCATCCGTTGGCCACTCACGCAGCGCGTCGCCGAGGCAAAACCCCATCTCCGTGTCGAGCTACGCGCTGATCTATCCAGGCTCCGTGATGCACCCGAAGTACTGGGGACAGCCGCTGTGGGCCGGCTCAGACCCGTACCCAATAGAAGACGGCGGCCTACCCGATGGGTTCCAGGTCGTGTCGTCACCGGAGCGAGAGTTCTCGCAAGAAGCTGCGCCGGTCGCTTCACGTATCCTCATCCCGATGATAGGCGTGGACTCGGAAGTGCAGGAGCTGCAAATCCTCGACCTTGGAAGTAGTAGGGCCTACGAGACCCCTGACAACGTCGTCGGCCACATACCTGACACCCCCAACCCCGGCGATGCCGGCAACGGCTGGTTCTTCGGACACCTGGAGAGCCGGTTGAGCGGCGAGGGTAGCGTATTCCGGCGTCTGCCCGAGGTATCAAACCTGCTCCGGGACGGCGAGTCCGTGTACGTCAGGTTGGTAAACGATGGTGCAGAGTACCTGTATCAGGTCATCGACTCCGCGATTGTTCACCAGGATGACCTTGCCCTGTACGGGTCTGATGACTCGAGGATAACGCTCGTCACCTGCTACCCCACCCTCTACTACGACTACCGCGTGCTGGTCACGGCGGAGCTGGTCGGCATCAAGAGCTGATCTGCCTGGTAACGGGCCCGCCTTCGCTTGTGAGCGGTTTGGGCCCGTGCTAGTCTCTTGGTAGCGGCCAGGTGCAAACATCCCAGGTGCATTCGATAGACGTGGCTTTCTTCAAGCGGTTAACTCAGCGAGACCGAGACAGGACGGAGCACGCCGTCCAAAAGACGCGGCACACGTGGTTCGGCCGCATGACCACGCTGTTCCAGCGGTCACAGCTCGACGACGAGCTGTGGGACGAGCTGGAGGAGCTGCTGATCTCGGCCGACGTCGGCGTGCGCACGACTGAGGAGCTCCTCGGCCGTCTGAGGAAGCGCCTTCGCGAGGAGGGCATTCGCCGGCCGGACGAGGCGCTTGCCTTGCTCAAAGAAGAGATGGTTGGAATCCTGTCGATCGACGGGACGGGGAACGGTGTCGGCGTGGATGGCAGGCCCCTGGTCGTGCTGATGGTCGGAGTGAACGGCGCCGGCAAGACGACCAGTATCGCCAAGCTGGCTGAGTGGCACAAGTCCGAAGGCAGGCGGGTGATCATAGGAGCAGCCGATACGTTCAGGGCCGCCGCCATTGAGCAGCTGCAGGCCTGGGGACGCCGCCTGGAGGTCGACGTAATCGCTCACCGGCAGGGCGGCGACCCGGGGGCCGTCGCCTTTGATGCCTTCCAGGCGGCGAAGGCGCGAGACGCAGACGTGGTGATCATCGATACAGCCGGCCGTCTTCACACCAAATTCAACCTCATGGAAGAGCTCAAGAAGATTCAGCGCGTGCTGTCGAAACAGGGCGACGAGGCCTCGCATCGAGTGCTGCTGACCCTCGACGCGACGACGGGCCAGAACGGGCTCTTCCAGGCAAGGTCCTTCACCGAGGCGATCAAGTGCGATGGGGTGTTCCTGGCGAAGCTGGACGGCACTGCCAAGGGCGGCGTTGTGCTGGCGATTGCACAGGAGCTGGGACTGCCGGTGCTCTACATTGGCACCGGCGAGCAGCCGGATGACATGGCCCCGTTCGAGCCAGCCGACTTCGTCCAGGGGCTATTTGCTCCCCTGGACTCCGGCTAGCGGCTGATCCACAGGGTCGCGAATCCGACTTGCGCGCCGAGAGCGCGTCAGTGGGCGAAGCCGCCCGAGGTGCCAGTGGCGGGTGGGCCCCCTCTTCCGGAGCGAGCGCTTCGCGGTGGGCCGAGTGGGAACAGTCCGCTCCAGGAGGATCGCGCCGGTGAGCCCTGACCTGCGACAGATTGCGTGCCCGATACAGGGTATGCTGTGTCTCGCTACTGATACCTTTGGGATTGGGGCTGCGTCCTGATGTCACCCTGCATCCGTAGTTCCTGACGTTATGCTTAACGCGTTCTGGTGGCTTCTGACGGTCGAGGCCATAGGCATCGCCGCCTTCCCTATCGCCTACGCCCTTCTGCCCCGGCTCCGTGACCGGGGTTACAGCGTGACCAAGCCCTTGGGCATCCTGATCCTGGGCTATCTCGCCTGGATCCTCAGCGTGCTCCACGTCGTTCCCAGCGTCCGTCTCTCGATTGCGCTGTTGCTGCTGGCCATGGGCGCGGCGTCGGCCTGGTACGCGTGGCACCACCGCGAGGAGCTGAAGGCCTTCGTTCGTCGGGAGTGGAGGACAATCGTCATCGTGGAGGCCGTGTTCCTGGCCTTTTTCATAGGCTGGGCTATCTTCCAGGCCTATGACCCGGCGATAAACCACACCGAGCAGCCGATGGATTTCGCCTTCCTCAACGGCTCGATCGAGTCAACGGTCGGCTCTCCGCGAGATCCGTGGCTCAGCGGAGCGTCGATCAGCTACTACTACTTCGGCCACTGGATGATGGGGGTGGTGAGCGAGCTCACGGGGATAGGCTCGAATATCACGTACAACCTGGCCCTCGCGCTGATCCCGGCGCTCGCCGCAGCGGCGGTGTTCGGGCTGGTGCTTAACCTCGTCCGCTCCGAGGGGTCCAAGCTGGGATATGCCATCGTGGCCGGCTTGGCTGCCGCCTTTCTCGTGGGCCTGTCAGCCAATCTGGAGGGCGTCCTGGAGTTCATGCGGGCCAACGGCATGGGCACACAGGACTTCTGGGACTGGGTCCGCGTCGACGGCCTTGATGGGACGCAGGCGCCCGGCGAGAGCTGGATGCCGGAGGAGTTCTGGTGGTGGTTTCGGGCGACCCGGGTCATCAATACGTTCGACGGCGGTCAGAGCATCGACTACACGATCCAGGAGTTCCCCTTCTTCAGCTACGTGCTGGGCGACCTGCATGCCCACGTCATGTCCGTGCCCTTCGTGCTCCTGTTCGTCGCCTTCTGTTGGAACTACGTCCGGTCAACCGGGGGGCTGCGCAAGGACTCCGTATCCCTGGTGGCGATGGGTCTGTCTCTGGGAGGGTTGGCCTTCGCGAACATATGGGACATGCCGGTCTTCGCGGCGCTCTTCCTCGGGGCGACTTTCCTGAGAGCGTACCGGTCCGCCGGCGGAGAGGCGTGGAAGCTGGCCGCTGAGGCCGGGCTCTCGGCGGTGGTCGTTATAGGCCTGGCGTTCCTGCTGTACGTCCCGTACTATGCCTCCTTCAGTACCTCCGCAAGCGGCGTCGCCTCGGTGGTCGGAGCCACCACCAGGCCGATTCATCTGCTGATCGTGTGGGCCGTCTTCCTGGTCGCTGTCGTGCCGTTCATATGCGTGAGCTTCCTGCGGACCACAGTGGGCCCGGACTGGCGCCGTCTGGCAGTGCTGGGGCTGGGCGCCGGCTTTCTGCCCTATGTGGCCTGGGCGCTTTTGCACCTGCTTACCGGTGGTGCCTCGGACCCGTTGCCAGGCAGGTTCTTCCACCATCTGCCTCTGGGTCTGCTGATCAGCGCGGCGGTCTACACGCTGGTGTGGCTCGCCAGACACGAGGGGGTCAGCGGCAGGGTCTTCGCGCTCACCCTCGCCGCGCTGGGTCTGCTGCTGATAGCCGGGTCTGAGCTGCTGTTCATACGCGACTTCTTCAATACCCGCGTAAACACCCTTTTCAAGCTCTACTATCAGTCGTGGGTCCTTCTGGCTGTTGCATCCGGCTTCTCGCTTTACTACTGGAGCACTCTGCGTGCGTCTCTCACGGGATGGAAGCGGTCGCTGACGACCTTCTGGGGCACCGTGTTCGTAGTTCTGCTTATCGCGTCGCTCTACTACCCCGCCGCCGCGGTTCCGAGCAAAGGCACGGAGGCGGCCGGCGGCGCAACGCTGGATGGCCTCGCCTTCGTACGCGAGAGCCGCCCAGCGGAGTATGAGGCGATACAGTTCTTGAGGGCCAACGCCGATACGGACTCGACGATGGTCGAGGCAGTCGGCGAATGGGGCGACGCAGGCCTCATGTCCCGCAGCACCGGGGTTCCTACGGTACTTAACTGGCCTGGGCACGAGCACACGTGGCGGGGCTCCACCAAGGAGTTTGAGCACCGGGAGGCCGACATCGCCACGATATACTCGACCGAGAGTGTGGAGGAGGCGAAAGTCCTTCTGGACAGGTATAACGTAGACTACGTATACGTGGGTCTACGAGAAACCGAAAAGTACGGCACTCAGGGATTGGCCAAGTTTTCCGGCTTTACGGAGACCGTTTTCAGTCGCGGCGACGTACGCATCTACCGGATCGTGCGTTGACAGCGGGGCACGATGCCAGCTTCCGATAAACAGGTAATGTCACCCGACGCGCCGAGGGAACCCGCCGAGCAACAGACCCTGGGAGCCCGCCTCGAAGGCCTGCTCAGGAAGGGTGTGGTCGCGGCGACCGCTCGCCGGGTCGGGCCGGCGTTCCGGTGGTGGGAGGCTGCGGCCTACGGGGCCGTGCTGTCGGTCGCGGCGGTAATGCGCCTTTGGGACCTGGGCGCACGGGCGATGCATCACGACGAGAGCCTGCACTCCTTCTATTCGTGGGGCCTCGCCAACGGCTCCGGGTATACCCACATCCCGATGATGCACGGTCCGTTCCAGTTCGAGGCCAACGCGGCAGTCTTCTTCATAGCCGGCGACGGAGACTACACCGCAAGGCTGCTCTACGCGCTGGTGGGAACCGGACTGGTTGCGCTGCCCTTGCTCTTTCGCTCGCGGCTCGGCCGGCTCGGCTCCCTGCTGGCGTCCGTCATGCTGGCCTTCTCACCGGCCATGCTCTACTTCAGCCGCTTCGCCCGCAACGACATACTGATGGCCGCATGGACCCTCGGACTCGTCATATGCCTGTGGAGGTACGTGGACGAGGGCAGAAACCGCTACCTGTACTTCGCCGCGGCTCTCCTGGCGCTGGCCTTCGCCACCAAGGAGACCGCATACCTAGTTACCGCGATCCTCGGGCTCTTCCTGGTACTGCTGGTGACGCCGGGGAACTGGATGGCGATACTGAACAGACTGGACTCACGGGACGTATCGCCCCCCGAAGCCGTTGGGCGGATACTTGGGGGGCTGTGGGACGCATACCGGCGCGGCGTGAACCTGTCCAGGGCTTCACGTCCCGCCGCGTTCCTCATTCTGCTGGTGACGCTCTCGCTGCCCCAGTGGTCGGCGCTGATCGGCGTTCTGCAGGACACCGCAGTGCTCCGCTGGTCGAACCTTGTCCTGGCCGCACCGATCGGCAGTCCAACAATAGGGGCTCCCTCTGGGGGCGGGCAGGTCATAGCGGTGCTGGTCGTGCTGATCTTGCTGGGCCTGTCTGTCTACTGGGGCTTCCGGTGGAGGTGGTCGGTGTGGTGGCGCTGTGCGCTCATCTTTTACGGCGTGTGGGTTCTGCTGTATACGACCTTCTTCACCAACTTCATCGGCGGCTTAGGGTCGGGCGTCTGGCAGTCGCTGGGGTACTGGATAGTCCAGCAGGGCGAGGCGAGGGGTGGACAGCCCTGGTTCTACTACTTCGTGATCACTCCCCTTTACGAGTTCCTGCCGCTCCTGCTCGGAGCCATCGCCACGGTGTACTACCTGCGCAAGCGCGACGTCTTCGGCCACTTCCTGGTCTTCTGGGCCCTCGCCACGCTCATCCTCTACAGCATCGCCAGCGAGAAGATGCCGTGGCTCCTGGTCAACGTCACGCTGCCCCTGATACTGCTGTCGAGCAGGTTCCTCGCCGACGCGCTCCGTGGGGTTCAGTGGCGTGGGCTGTCGCCCGGGCGCGGCGTGTTGCTGGTGTTGGGTGTCCCCGCGCTCCTCTTCCTGGTGTGGCAGCTCGCCTTCTTCGAGGCTCGGGACTCCGGCGTCCCCGACGGGCTGGTCGTGGCCGGGCTGGCGATAGCGGCTGCTGTCATCCTGGCGGCTGGGGTCTGGGTTGGCCGAAAGATGGGCCTGCGGGATTTCGCGGCGGTGGCCCTGGTTCCGCTCGGGGTCGTGCTCCTGGTGTTGACGATCCGCGCCGGGTGGATATCGAGCTATCGGAACGGCGATGTGCCCGTAGAGATGATCGTGTACACGCAGACATCGCCAGACATAGCACGTCTGACCAGGACCATAGACGAAGCCGACGCCGCCGAGCTCCGAGTCTCGGTCGACCCGACCAGCGGCTTTAGCTGGCCGTGGGCGTGGTATCTGAGGGGGCGTGAGGGAGTCAACTACTCGTTGCCGTCGTCGAAAGGTCTAAGCGCTCCCAACAGCTCGGTCGTACTCGTTCACTCGAACAATAACGAAGAGGTGACCGAGTCGCTGGGCGACGCCCTCGGAGAGGGGGCGCGAATACGCCATCGCTGGTGGTTCCCCGAGGAGACTTACCGGGGCCTTACGCTGGGTAGCTTCCTCTCCTCGTTTGGAGACCGTGGGGCGTGGCGCAGGTCGATGGACTATTTCTTGTACCGCGAGGGCGTGCGAGATCGACTTGGCAGCGAGGACGCCTACCTCTACATATCGAAGGAGCTGCCGCTGGCCTTCTCGCCGGCGCCATAGGGTTTCTGGCCGCCTGTGGTATCCTAGGCGCAGCTCAATGTTGGCTACCCGTAAGCTGTGGATCGGCTTCGCCGTTACCGTCCTCCTGCTCGCGCTGTTCCTCGTGACGGTAGACCTGGGACGTATGCTGAAGGCGTTGGCGGGGGCCAACTACGTTTACCTGGCGCCGGGCCTGGCCCTCTACCTGATCTCGCTCCTCTTTCGGACTCTCCGGTGGCACGTGATGCTACGTCACCTGCGCGTCGTGCCCGTTAGACGGCTGTACCCGGTAGTGGTCGTTGGGTATATGGCCAACAACCTGCTGCCCCTCCGCATGGGCGAGCTGGTCAGAAGCTACTACGTCGGGGAGAGGGAGGGGATCAGCAAGACCGCTGCCCTGATGACGATCTTCGTCGAGCGCGTCTTCGACGCAGTAGTCTTGCTGCTTTTCGTCGCCGCCATCGCCCTGTTCGTGCCCCTTTCCGGTCTGGCTGAGGCCTTCGGCGACAGGCTGGGCATACCGTGGCCCTGGCTGGTAGTCTTGCTGAGCGCGCCATTCGTCTTGGCCCTCGGGGCGCTGCTGCTGTCCGCCTTCTTTACGGACCGCGCCCGAATAGTGGCGTCAGTCCTGATCAGGCCGCTGCCCTCGAGGTTCGAGGAGCCGCTATACCGGCTTCTCGATATGCTGCTCATGGGGCTGGCGTCGCTCCGGAGCCCCAAAACGCTGGCGCTGGTCTTCGTCCTGTCGGTACCTGTGTGGCTGTTTGAGGCTGGCCTCTTCTTCCTTGTAGGCTTCTCGTTCGGTCTGAACGAAGTTTACGATAGCCTTGGAGACATGGCCGTGGCGAGTATCCTGGTGACCTCCTTGGCAAACATCGGAAGCTCTGTGCCGGCAGCGCCGGGAGGCATCGGCCTGTTCGAGCTGGTCTCACGCGAGACGCTGGTGCTGCTGCCGCTGGCGCCGCTGGATAGGGCGGTGGCCGGAGGATACGCTGCGGTGGTCCACGCCACTCTGCTGCTTCCAATGATCGTGCTCGGCCAGGTATTTCTCTGGACCGGCCACATATCGCTCCGCAGCCTGTCGCGGAGTGGCCGGGCAGCCCGAGACGAGCAAGCACATCCTTCGAGGCCGTAGGCGAACCGATGAGAGTTGGGATCATAGGTGCGGGAGCGGCAGGCCTGGCCGCCGCGTACGAGCTCGGGAGACACGGCCATGTCGCCGTCGTTTACGAGCGGGCTCCATTCGTGGGCGGCCACGCCTCGACGTTCGACGTCGGCGGCGCGCGTCTCGAGCGGGGGTACCATCACCTCTTTACGAGCGACACCGACATCATCGACCTGATGGACGAGATCGGCCTGGGGGACCGTATGCGGTGGATCGACTCCAAGGTCGGCACCCTTCACGACGGCAGGATCTACGACTTCGTTACCCCCATTGACCTGCTGAAGTTCACGCCCCTCAGCCTGGTCGACCGCCTGCGATTGGGGCTCTCCACGGTGTATTTGCAGCGTAAACGCGACTGGCGGAAGCTGGAGGCCGTCACAGCCCACAACTGGCTGCGACGGCACGCCGGCGAGAAAGCCTACGATGTTTTCTGGGGTCCGATGCTGCGCGGCAAGTTCGGCGAGGACTACTACGATCAGGTCGGGATGGCCTGGGTCTGGGGCAAGGTGAACACCCGAGTGGCTTCCCGAGGCCGGAGCATGGCGAGAGAGAAGCTGGGCTACCCGATTGGGAGCTTCGGGGAAGTCTTCGACGTGCTGGGCGAGGTAATCGAGCGACAAGAAGGCCGTGTCCACCTGTCGGCGTCCGTGGATCGGGTCATCGTCGAGGACGGCCGGGCCACCGGCCTCGACGTGGCCTTCGAAGGCGCAGCGCCCAGTTCGGAGGCGTTCGACGCGGTGATCGCCACCACCCCGTCCAACGTCTTTCCACGCCTCGTGCCGTCGCTACCGGAGCGGTACCGGGCCGTCTTGTCCGAAGCTCGATACATGGCTGCGGTGCTCATCATCCTGGTGCTGGACCGTCCGCTGTCCCACGTCTATTGGCTCAACGTGGCCGACCGCTCCATGCCCTTCGTTGCGGTGATCGAGCATACCAACTTCATCGAGCCGGCCCACTACGGCGGAAAGCACATCGTGTACCTGTCCAACTACCTCAGCCGAGAGCATCCGCTGTATCAGATGGACCACGCCGAGCTGCTGGCGGAATACGTTCCGCATCTGCGCAAGGTCAACCCGGCCTTCGACGAGTCGTGGATAGAGACGAGCTACCACCACCGCGTCGACGGCGCGCAGCCGATAATCGGCACGAACTACTCGTCGCGCATTCCGGACCACCGAACGCCCATCAAGGGGCTTTACCTCGCCAACACGACCCAGGTCTATCCGCAGGACCGGGGCACCAACTACAGCGTTCGTATGGGCCGGCACGTGGCGGGATTGGCTATGGAGGACATAGGCTAGTGCTAAGTTGCAGCAGTCGCTATACATCCCACTCGCCCGCCAGTGCTGAAACGTAGAGGAATCTACCTAACGAAGCACTAGCTGCCGCGCGACAGCCATTGAGCGCTGGACGATCCCTTGCGTCTGTGGAGAGCTCGTCGAACCAGAAGCGAGGACGGGGCACGCTCTGGTTGGCGAAGCACGCCGCCCGAGCGACGGGCGGCGGTCCAGACGCGTTCTATCCGCGTCCCAAAAGACGGATCGCGTTCCCAATCCCTCCCATCGCCAGCGGATCGGGTCCGTACTGCCTGAACTCGGGGTGCACCGGGTAGATGATCGGCAGCGTCAGCCCCGCGCGACGGTAGTCCTTGAGTCTCTCGCGACAGACATCGGCCGGTCCACCGACGCCTACGACATCTACCATGCCGTCCGTCACCCAGCCCGCTGCGGCATGGCGGTCGCCCGTGCTCATAGCGTCCAGTACGCCGTCGACCTGCCGAACGAAACCCGTGCTTCTGAAGTAGTTCTGGTAGAAGCGAAAACTTGCGATATGGCTGGAGACCAGGTAGCGCAACGCCGTGTAGGCCTGCGCGGCATCGTCGCTGACGCACACGGGGATGTAGCAGCCGATGTCGACCGTACTCGGGTCCCGCCCGGCTCGATCGGCTCCCACGCTGACCTGCTGCACTACTTCACGAATCTTCTCCAGGGGGTAGAAGACGGGGATCACCCCGTCCGCCATCTCGCCGGCCAGCTCCGTAGTCCCTTTTGTCAGCGCAGCGAGGTATAGGGGCACCCGGTCTCTGTAGGGCTTGAACCAGGGCTCGTACCCCTCGATGGTAAAGATTTCTCCTCGATAGGTGACGCTGGTCCCCTCGAACGCGCTCTTGAGGACAAGTCGCACGATCTCCGCCGTCTCTCGGAGGCGCTGGCGGGGCTTCTCGAACGCAATGGCGCCCTCGGGGTCGTCCCGCGTAACGTGGATCTCCCTGTGGCCGACGCCAAGGCCCAGCAGAAATCGGCCCTGCGATATAGCGTCGACGGTGCCGGCGGCTATACCGATTGTCGTAGGGTTGCGCGTAAAGACGGTCGCCACCCCGGACCCGAGCTGGATCGAGTCGGTCACAGAGGCGCAGGCTGCGAGCACGGCGAACACGTCCGCATAGCTCTCGATGAGCCACGCGGAGTGGAAGCCATGCTCTTCGGCCAGCCGGACGCAGTCGACCAGGTCGCCGACGGGCATCCCGCCCCAGAATGCGACTCCGTAACGCTCCATCTGATCTCCTCCGCTCTTTTGGGGTGCTGCGCGTCGAGGCCGATACCGTACCACCTGGGCGACCCGCTGGACTAAGATATCAGGCAGCCGCCATCTGGTGGACAGACCAGACCCGCCATTTTGGCGAGCCTTTCGCGGTCGAGGTTTCGGCGATGGAAGCTGATGAAGTCAACCGGATTGCGGTGGTGGGCTTTGGCCTCATGGGGCACGGAATCGCCCTGGAGTTTGCTATGGCGGGCTACGACGTTCGTGTCCACTCTCGCTCGGACGCCGGTCTGGAGCGTGGTATGCGCCGGGTTGAAGAGACCATCGGCAGGCTCGAAGCACTGGGCAGAGCTCGTGCCGGTGACGGCCGGCGGGCGCTGCGGAAGCTCCAGCCCACCACGGGGCTTGCACATGCGGTCGAGTCGGCCGACGTGGTTGTGGAGTCGGTGTATGAAGACCTTGAGCTGAAGCGGGAGGTGCTCGCGGAGATCGATCGACTCGCGCCGCAGCGCACGATCCTGGCCAGTAACTCATCGACCTTCGTCCCCAGCTCGCTCGCGTCGGCCACCGCGCGCCCGGACCGCGTGATCGGCGCACACTACATCAACCCCCCGTACCTGGTTCCGATGGTGGAGGTGACTCCAAGCGCCGAGACGTCCGAGTCGACCGTTCAGACCCTGGCCGACCTGCTGCGCAGGATTGGAAAGCGCCCGGTGGTCCTCCGCAAGGAGGCCCCTGGGTTCATTGCCAGCCGGCTGCAGGGTGCCCTGCTCCGCGAGGCTCTGTGGATCGTCGAGAACGGGGTCGCGAGCGCCCAGGATGTGGACGAGGTCATCAGGACCAGCATCGGGCGGCGCTGGGCCGTGGCCGGTGTCTTCGAGGTTCTCGACCTTGCGGGTTGGGACCTGATGCACGCCGTCGCCTCGTCTCTGTTCCCCCACCTAGCCTCGTCGCCCGAGGTACCTAACGTGCTTGCGGAGAGGGTGAAGCGCGGAGAGCTGGGCGTGAAGTCGGGCAGGGGTTTTAACCAGTGGACTCCCGAGTCTGCTGAGGCGTTAAGGCACAGGATCGCTCAGGGTCTGGCGAAGCTGGACGAGTGGTCGAGTGCCGACCAGACCAACGCGCCGTAGCGCGGAGGTCACGTCAATCAGTGTGTAGATAACGTCAGGCGGCGACCCCCTCAACGGCGACCCTGGCCCGTAGTCCATCCAGGTATCGATCGCTGACGCAAAGCTCACGGCGTGGGCAGTTCTGCGTTGAACACCTGCACTCTTGTATTGTTGGTATCGACCACGTACACCATTCCCGACAAGTCCACCGCTATCCCGCGAGGAAGCGAGAACTCGCCATCTCCAGCGCCTTCTGAGCCCCACTTAAGAAGAAACTGGCCATCTGAACTGAAAACCTGTACTCGGTTATTCCTGAAATCAACTACGTACGCGTGTCCGGAAGGGTCCACACTTATTCCATAAGGTCCGTCGAACTGACCATCTCCAGCGCCTTCTGAGCCCCACTTAAGGAGAAACTGGCCATCTGAACTGAAAACCTGTACTCGGTTATTCCTGAAATCAACTACGTACGCGTGTCCGGAAGGGCCCACACTTATTCCATAAGGTCCGTCGAACTGACCATCTCCAGCGCCTTCTGAGCCCCACTTAAGGAGAAACTGGCCATCTGAACTGAAAACCTGTACTCGGTTATTCCTCAGATCAACTACGTACGCGTGTCCGGAGGGGTCCACACTTATTCCATAAGGTCCGTAGAACTGACCATCGCCAGCGCCTTTTGAGCCCCACTTAAGGAGGAACTGGCCATCTGGACTGAAAACCTGTACTCGGTTATTTCCCCAGTCAGTTACAAAGATATTCCCCAATGGGCCCAACGCTATCCCTCCGGGCTCGAAGAACTGGCCGTCGCTGCCGCCTTGAGAGCCCCACTGCCGCACGAATTGGCCATCAGGGCGGAAGACCTGGACGCGGTGATTACGGCTGTCGACTACATAGACGTTCCCGGAGGCGTCGACCGTTATCCCTGTGGGAGTCGCGAACTGTGTGTCGCCATCTCTGCGGGAACCCCACTCGGCTACATGATGCACGTTGTCGGGTAGAGGAACTGGAGTGCTTGGAGCAGCCGGTGTGCTTGGAGCAGCAGCCCGTATAGGTACTGGCAGCCTGTATGGGTACTGGCGCAGCCTGTGCGGGTACTGGCGCAATGGCCATCTCATCCCAATATGAGGGCGTCGGCGCCTGAAAAACGGCAATGGGCGATGCTATCCCCGCGGCTACGATGCCCGGTATTAACCCAATAAGGATACCCCTCCCGACGTGTGTGGCACGTTCCCTGAGCTGCAACCCGATCGCCCGAACGACAATTGCCAATACGCCAACGCTCAATGCAATCAGAAAGCCTATCGCGACGGCATCAAAGAATTCAGGAAAGATCTCTCCCATGCTCCATGCCCCAAGCCCCTCAAACCCTGTAACGAGGACGACGACGAAGGGTAGGGCGAAGAACGGTATCACGGTGGCGACTAACGCAACCCAGAAGCGGCGAAAGCGGTAAAAAGGTCCTTCTTGCGTCTGCTCTTGCTGTTCTCTCATGCCGCAGCTCCTCTCCGCTAACCCTCGGCCTTCGTTTTCTTAGTACACACCGGTCCGTGCACTCAGCCGATCTCTATGCTGCCCAAGAACTCGCTGCCGTGTTAGGTTCATGTGTACCGGGTTTTGTTGGTATCGCGATACCAGTTGGGACTGGTTCACAAATGCCTCTACCAAGCCCTGATTTGAACTCAGACGTAGGTTGCACCGCCTTCCTCACTGACACACCTTTTGAGGGTGCCTCATCGCGCGTCCCACCGCGCAGCGTGCTGCACGGTGAGCGGCGTAGCTACGCCGGAGCGGTGGTCGACTTAACTGGTGACACCTTTGCCCTACCCCGCTATAGTAACGACGAGCTATCTCGGATCGGACGGAGAGCCCAGGGGCCAAAAGCCTGGTTCGGAGGGTCGCCATGAGGCTTGGAATCACCATAGGAGTTACGCGTACCCTCGATGAGGCTGTGGAGCTTGCCAGGTACTGTAAAGACAGCGGGTTCGAATCAGCATGGGTGGGCGAAGGATGGCTGACCTCGGACGCCATCGTGCCGCTGGCGCTGATCGCCAACGCGACCAAGCGCAGATGACGGCGCCGTTGAGGGCGGACGGAGCTTTGTGCTATCATTTGGGCCGGATTTCCCAGCGGGGTGGAGACGTCGCTGTTGACAGCCACAGGCGATGAACTGAGAGAGCGGGTGCGCCGGGTCATATCCTCCCAGAAACGGCCTACCGTCACCGTTCTCTCCTCACTCCTGGCAGCCCACGACGAGCTGGGGTTCCTGCCGGACGAGAGCATCGAGGAGGTAGCGGACTTCACCGATACGACCATCAATGAGGTCTGGGGAGTCGCCACCTTCTACACCAACTTCCGATTCACGCCACCGGGACAGCACGTGGTCGAGGTCTGCTGGGGGCCCACGTGTCACCTCGCGGGGGCGTCCCAGATCCTCCAGGGGATCCAGGGGGACCTGGGGCTGTCGGGCGAAGGCGAGACCGAAGACAACGCCGTCACCCTGAAGTACAACACATGCCTGGGGGCATGCACCCAGGCGCCCGTGATGAGCATGGACCACCGGCTCACCGGCCGGCTCACCGCTGAGTCGGCGCGACGGCTGGTGGGTGAGCTCGTAAGGGGAAGCTCTTGATGAACACCGCGTTCAAGACCACTGCGCCACACTTCAGCAGATCGGAGCCCACGGCCTGAGCATGGCGTCTTACCAGGAGCTGAAGGCCGAGGCGGATGAGCGCTGGATCAGGCTCACGGCAGGCGACCGGCCGTGGATACGGATCGGCACGGCCATGTGCGGCCACGCCGCTGGCGCCTACCAGGTCATCGATGCGCTGAGAGCGGAGCTAGCGAGCCGGGGGGTCGATGCAGAGATCGACGAGGTTGGCTGCCTGGGGATCTGCTTTGCCGAGCCACTGGTGGACGTTCTCAAGCCCGGTGGGTCTCGCCTCTTCTTCAACAACGTCACGCCGGACGACGTACCGCAAATCGTGGACGAGTACGTGGTCAACGGGCGGGTGCCTGCGGGCAAGGCTATCGGCTACCTGGGCGACAGCCCCATCGACGGCGTCGCCGACCTGAACTCGCTGCCGGGTATGAGGTACCAGGAGCGCGTGGCCCTGCGCAACGCGGGCCACATCGCCCCGGACGACCTGTACCAGTACATCGCGCAGGGGGGATACTCCGCCTTGAGTAAGGCGACCTCCGAGATGGAGCCGGACGCCGTTATCAAGGAGATCACCGACTCGGGACTGCGGGGTCGGGGAGGGGCTGCCTTCCCGACTGGGGTCAAGTGGAGCTTCCTTGTGCGCTCTCCCGGTCCCACGAAGTACATCCTGTGCAACTGCGAGGAGGGCGATCCCGGGGCCTACAACGACAAGGGGATACTCGAGAGCGATCCGCACATACTGCTTGAGGGGCTGGCCATAGCGGGATACGCCACTGGGGCCACCAACGGCTTCGTCTTCATACGCCACGGCCATGACGGGCCCATCGACCGGACGGAGCGTGCCATCGAGCAGGCCTACGAGGCGGGCCTGCTGGGCCAGAACATCCTGGGCTCCGACTTCAGCTTTGACATCGAGGTCTCGCTCACGGGCGAGTCGTACGTCGCAGGCGAAGAGTCGGCTCTGATGGAGTCCATCGAGGGCAAGCGCGCAATGCCTCGATACAGGCCCCCCTTTCCGGCGCAGTTCGGCCTCTGGGGCAAGCCCAGCAACATCAACAACGTAAAGACACTGGCCTACGCTCCCGAGATCATCGCAAGGGGCAGCGAGTGGTTCTCCTCCATCGGCGTAAACAAGAGCACGGGCACGGCGATCATCTGTCTCAACGGGCACATCACATATCCCGGACTGTACGAGGTGCCCATGGGGATGACCCTTGGGGAGGTGATCGAAAACATAGGCGGTGGGGTACCAGGCGGCAAGAAGCTGAAAATTCTCCAGACCGGCGGCCCGCTCGGGGGTGTGCTGGGCGCTGACAGCATGAGCATCCACTTGGACTTCGACGAGATGCGGCAGGCTGGCGCGATCCTGGGCTCGGGCGGCATCATCGTCGCGGACGAGGACACCTGCGCCGTTGACCTGACGCGGGTGCTGGTGGCCTTCTGTCAGTACGAGTCCTGTGGCAAGTGCTTCCCGTGCCGGATGGGCATGGAGCACCTGCTTGAGATCGTCGAGCGCATCGCCCGCTGCGAGAGCCGGCCTGGAGACATGGAGATGATGCGGAGCATCGGCGAAACTATGGAGTCGAGCTCCCTGTGCGGGCATGGGCAGCTCGGATTCGGCCCGATCCGCTCGGCCTTCAAGCACTTCGAACAGGACTTCCTTGTCCACATGGAGGAGGGGCGTTGCCCCACCGGAAGCTGCGACGGTCCGAAGCTGGCCCCGAGGAACACCCGGCCCTATGCCATCGACTTCGTGCCTGGGGGTCGTCCCGCCGAGGCAGCTTCCACGACCTAGACAGCTCGATCATCAGTCTACCCGGAGCAGTAAAGTGGCGGACGAAATCAGCCTGACCATCGACGGCGTCGAGATCAAGACCAGGCCGGGTACCATGGTGCTCCAGGCCGCCATTGACGCCGGCGTGTACATCCCCTACCTCTGCTACTATCCAGGCATGAAGCCCTTCGGGGCCTGCCGGATGTGCGTTATCACGGCCGAGCAGAAGACCCCCGACGGCGAGTACCGTCCACTGCCCGGCAGCCCCGCTTCCTGCACGACCCCGGTCGCCGACGGTATGATCGTCCACACCAACAGCTCCGACCTGGTGCAGTTGCGCAGGGGCGTCATGGACCTGCTGCTGTCGGAGCATCCCCACGGGTGTCTGACCTGCCATCGCGTCGAGCTGTGCGGACCCACTGACGTCTGCCTCAGGCACGTCGCGGTCAACGACCGCTGCGTCACCTGCCCCAAGAACGAGCGCTGCGAGCTAAAGGACACGGTGCGGTATCTGGAAATGGACATGGATACCCCACTGACCTACAACAACCGGCATCTCCCACTGCAGGTCGACGATCCCTTCTGGGAGATGGACATGAATCTGTGCATCGTGTGCGCCCGGTGTGTCCGGGTGTGCGACGAGGTCCGAAGCGACGACGCTCTCACATTGATTGAACGGTCGGGTCGGAGCCTGATCGGAACCTCTCATGGCACGTCGCTCCTGGAATCGGGGTGCGAGTTCTGCGGCGCCTGCATCGACGTCTGCCCGACCGGGGCCCTGGTGGAGCGCGACTACAAGTGGGAGAAGGCCGCCTCTACTGTGACCACCATTTGCCCTCACTGCCCGGTGGGGTGTCAGATGAACCTGGAGGTCAGCAAACGGAACCGCGTGATACGGTCGACCCCGGACATTCATGCAGCCGCCAACCGGGGCCAGGTCTGCTTCAAAGGTAAGTTCGGCCTGGACTTCGTCAACCGCAAGGACCGGCTGAAGAAGCCGCTGGTGAGGCAGAGCGGCTCGATGGTGGAGACCTCGTGGGACGACGCCCTCGATCTCGTCGCGGAGCGGCTTCAGCGGTATCGCGGCGGGCGGTATGCGATGATTGCCTCGCCACGAGGCACCAATGAAGACAACTACGTGGCTCAGAAGTTTGCCAGGGTCGTGATGGGGACCAACAACGTCGACGTCTCCTCGAACCTGGGTTCAGAGCTCGTGCGGCCTCTTGAAAGGCTGCTGGGCTACCCCGCCGCCACCAACCCGATCTGGGACCTGGAGGGGTCCGGCTGCTTCCTCGTCGTATCCAGCAACGCGACCGAGGAGCAGAACGTGGTCGCCGTACCGATCAAGAAGGCGGCCCGGGCCGGCGCCAAACTGATAGTAGTCGACCAGCGCGAGACCGAGCTGACCCGGCACGCCACGATGTGGCTCAGGCCGAAGCCTGGCAGCGAGGGAGCACTGATAGGCGGCATGCTCCGCGTGATCATGGACGAGTCGCTGGACGACCACGAATTCCTCGCCGATTTCTGTGAGGACGTTGATCAGCTCAAGAACGTGCTGTGGGCCTTCGACCTGATCAAGGTCGAGCAAATCACGGGCCTGACTCAGGCGGAGATCCGGGAGGCCGCCCGGCTTTTTGCCTCGACCAGACCGGCGGCGATCCTCTACGGCCTCGAGACCTTGTCACGGGAGGCGCGCGAGGATTGCGCAACTGCGCTCGTGGACCTGGCGCTGGTTACTGGCAACTTGGGGAAGCCATCGTCTGGACTGTACCCGCTTTTCCAGGGTGCCAACGAACAGGGTTCGAAGGACGTCGGATGCTCGCCGGATCACCTGCCCGGCTATGGGGACCTGGCCGACGAGGACACTTGTCGGCGCTTCCGCGAGGCCTGGTCTGCCGAGATTCCGCCGGGGAACGGCCTCGCACTGACGGAAGTGGCCCAGGCCATACGGCGGGGAGAGATCAAGGCACTACACGTCATAGGAGATAGTCCGAATTTCACCAGCCGGGAGATGGGCGACTTCCTTCTCGCTATCCAGGGACTCGAGTTCCTGGTGGTGCACGAGACCTTCGACGGCGAGCTCGCTCAGGCGGCCGACGTGGTCCTGCCGTCCTCCACGTTTGCAGAGAGGCAGGGCACCTACACAAACCTGGAGCGCCGTGTCCAGCTACTGCGGCCCGCCCTCGGTCCCCGGGGCGAGGAGGAGGAGGACTGGCGCATCCTCGCTCGCATCGCAGGGCGAATGAGCGCTGACGGCTTCGCGTACGAAAGGGCCGAGGAGGTTTTCGACGAGCTGGCGGGCGTCATAGACACCTACGGTGGCATGTCGCACGAGCGGCTGGAGGCCGGTGGCCTTCAGTGGCCGTGTCTGGCGGCGGACATGGCAGATACGCCCGTCCTCTATGCTACCGGGCTGGACACTCGAAAGGCCAGGCTGGGAGCGGTCGTGCTATCGGAGCCGCCGCTGCGCGAGAACGCCGAGTACCCGTTCCTTCTCGCCAGGGGACGTGTTCTGCACCAGCCGGACAGGGAGCTGGAGATCGTAAAGGACGACGGTCGGAATCGGAGCAGCAGGCGGGAGGTAATCGAGATTAACGACGAGGATGCCCGTGAGCTGGGAATATCGGAGGGGGACTGGGTAGACGTGGTGTTCTCAGACGGGCGAGTCCAGGGCACGGCACAGGTGTCCGGTCCTCAGCGGGGACTCATCGCGACGACGTCGCTCTTCGGGCAGCTGATCACCGACCTAGAGTCCAGTGAAGCTCCCGACCCGATGCTGAAGGTGCCCGGGCTCCCGCTCGTTCCGGCCAGGGTACGGAAGTCAACGGCGATGGCTGCGGCGGACTGACGTGGCGGCCCCAGATCACTTGGGGGCACGTTTACGGTGTGTGCCCCGAGGCGACATTAGAGGCAGCACCCTGTGAAGTTGCTCGGTTCCGCCCCAAAAGCGGGGTCGTCACCCTTCCAATAGGCGGCCACTTATGACACCATACACGTTGGGAGTGCGAGGTTGACTACGCTGAAGCCGCAGAAGCCGAAGCTAGCTGAAGCCAGGATTCTGAAGCGTCGGGATATAACCCCGGACCTGTGGCTTATCTGGATCGAGAAGCCGGAAGGGTACACGTTCGAAGCGGGCCAGTACTGCACCATCGGGCGAGATGGGATCGAGCGGCCCTACTCCATCGTTTCGGCGCCTCATGAGGAATCCCTGGAGCTATTCATCGAGCTCCTGCCGTTACCCGACGGCCAGCTCACCCCCAAGCTGTGGGAGCTGCCCGAGGGCGAGACGGTTACGATCAGACCCAAGGCCAAGGGTATGTTCACACTCAAGCCGTCTCATCCCAACCAGCTGATGGTCGGCACGGTGACCGGTACAGTCCCCTATGTCAGCATCCTTCGTGACTACCTAGGCAACGGTCTTGGTGGCCACCACTTCTACGTTCTCGAGGGCGCCAGCTACCACGACGAGCTCACGTACGAAAAGGAGCTGCAGGGCTACGCTGATCGATACCCCGAAACCGTCAGCTACGTGCCCGCTGTTAGCCGTCCGACGGAGGAGCGAAACAGCGGCTGGCAGGGCGAGACGGGGCGCGTAAACCTCGTCGTGGAGAAGTACGTCGAGGAGTTCGGCCTCAGCCCCGAGGATACGCTGATTTACGCCTGCGGCCATCCCGGTATGATAGAGGACGTAAAGGAGCGGATGGCCCCCAAAGGCTTCCAGATCGAAGAGGAGCGCTTCTGGAAGGAAGACTGAGGCTGGGTTAAAGTGGGCGCTCTATAACGACTCGCGCCAGATAATATAAGAAGGCCCGCAGTCACTGCGGGCCTTCTTATATCCTACGGTTTGCGCTCGCCGCCAGTTGGTTGTCCTGGTTAATGATCGTGCAACCGCCGTAGTTCTTCGACCTCATGGTCAATATCAGACCGATGATATCCAAGTTCCTCGGCTTTGGCGAAGTCCTTTTCGGCTGCGGCATTCTCTCCCATGAACAAGCTAGCTAGACCGCGGTTAACGTACCCTGTCGCTAATGCAGAATCTAGGTTTATCGCCTTTTCAGAGTCTGCGAACGCCTGCCCAAAGTTTCCTAGCCGAAGGTGACAGTTGCCACGGTTGACATACGCCCCCGGGAGGTCTGGCTGGAGCAGGATAGCCTTGCTACCATCCGCAAGCGCTCGATCGTACTGTCCCATCTTGCCAAACGTGATGCTTCTAACGTCATAGAACAAGGCTTCATTTGGAGCAAGCTCAATGGCCTTGTTATGGTCCGGTAACGCCAGATCGTATTCCTCTAGGCGAGTGTAGGCTGCTGCGCGGTTGTTGTGTGCCTTAGAGTAGCTAGGGTTCAGCCGGAGTGCTTCGGTATAATCTTGGATGGCTAGACGGTACTCACCTTTGTCGAGATAGGCTACTCCCCTGTTGTTGTATGCCACGACGAAATCGGGCTGGAGGCGAATCGCCTCAGTACAATCCACGATGGCCTGGTCAGTGTCACCTGCCTCTCGACGAGCCAAACCTCGGTTACTGAAAGCCATCGAGTCATGGGAATTCAAGCGTATGGCCTGGCTGTAGTCGCCTATTGCTAGATCGTATTTCCTGACCCGGAAGTGGGCATTGCCTCGATTGTTGTACGCAGTGGATGAATTGGGGTTAAGTTGAATTGACTGTGTATAGGCTTGAACTGCCTGTTCATGCTCTCCGATTTCGAGGTACGAGTTTCCGCGTAGAAAGTAATCTTCAGCCGAGAGTGCACTTTGCCCCAGCGCTGTAGACTGCGACAGCAGCGCCCGCAACTTCCCTACTTCTGCAGGAGATAAGCGTGCTGGTTCTGCGGCCATGTCCCTTGGGGCCATTAGCCCGAGATCCTGTTGGGCTCGCCAGGCCTCCTGCTGTTTCTCGTACTCCTCTCTTAATCTGGCTACCTCCTCCAAATCACCCCGTTTTTCCGCAGACCCAATCTGTTTCTCGTAGCTACTGAAGTAATCCAACAGCCGCTCACGTTGAGTCTGGTGCCGGTTGCGTAGCCACGGTACAAACGCAGATGCTGCTTTAACCAGCACGGAGGGCAAAGAAACTCCTAAAGTTATCCAGTCCACGCGAACCCTCTGAACGAGTTCCTCGTCATTGTAACAAGGGTCACACGTAGGCTCTTGGCGGCACCGCGTAGGCCTCCGGTACAATAGGCTTGGATCGGAAAGCTCGCGCAGAAAGAGAAATGACCACCCCCGCCAGACTTCAGTACCTCCGCATAAAGGCGGAGCACGAGGACGCTGTCCTCCTGTTCCGCATGGGCGACTTCTACGAGACCTTCGACGACGACGCTCGTCTGGTGTCGAAGGAGCTGGAGATAGCCCTCACCTCCCGTGAGATGGGGAAAGGGGAGCGGGTGCCGCTGGCCGGCATCCCCTACCATGCCCTGGCGCCCTACCTGTCCAAGCTGGTGAGGAAGGGTCATCGCGTCGCCATCTGCGACCAGGTGAGCGATCCGGCCACGTCGAAGGGCATCGTCGATCGCGAGGTGGTCCGGGTCGTGACGCCGGGCACGATCATCGAGGACTCGATCCTCGACCAGAGGGCCAACAACTATCTGGCCTCGATAATCGTCGATGGCGACGAGGCGGGCCTGGCCTATGTGGATATCACCACCAGCGAGTTCGCAACGACTCAGATGCCGGTATCGCTGCTGTCGGCTGAGCTCAGTCGCCTTGCGCCGGCTGAGATCCTGGTGCCGGAGACCCACGAGGATATGGCGCTTGGGGAGACCGCGGTGACCCGCGCCGACCCGGGGCTCTTCCGGCGGGACTCCGCCGAGGAAACTCTATTGAGCCATTTCGACGTCATCTCGCTGGAGCCCTTCGGCTGCGAGCACTTGCCCCTCGCCGTCGGCGCCGCCGGGGCCATCGTGGACTACCTCGGCGGGAACCAGCGCTTTGCCCTCAGCCAGATCAGCTCGCTACATACCTACTCGCCGTCGGCCTACATGACGCTCGATCCCCAGACCGTGCGCAACCTGGAGCTGTTCGAAGCCGGTCGCAGCGGGTCGTCGAAGGCGTCGCTGCTGTCGGTCCTGGACCGGACGCGGACGCCTATGGGGGGCCGCCTGCTCAGACGCTGGCTCGGACAACCGCTACTGGACGTGTGGCAGCTCACCCAGCGACAGGACGCCGTCGCCTGGCTGACGCGCGGTGCCCTTCGCAGGGAACGGATCGCGGTTCTGCTGGCCCAGGTGGCCGACATCGAGCGGCTGATCAATCGGGTCCGCGGCTTTAGCGCTGCGCCCAGAGACCTGGTTTCCCTGGCCGGCAGCCTTGAGGTGGCCCCCCGGATCAGGACGATTCTCGGCGAAGACGAGGACGCCGGGCAGGTGGAGTGGTTCGCCGGTGGGCTGGCCGGCAATGATGAGGTAGTGCAGCTGCTGCGTCGCGCCATCGTAGACGATCCGCCGGTGGCTATCGGGGAGGGGAGGGTCATTCGCGAAGGGTTCTCGACCGACCTGGACACCCTCCGTAAGTCGTCTCGGGGTGCGCAGGAGTACATAGCCGGCCTGGAGAGCAGGGAGCGCCAGCGTACGGGCATCAAGTCACTGAAGGTCGGCTACAACCGTGTGTTCGGCTACTACATAGAGGTCAGGAAGTCGAACCTATCCCAGGTGCCCGAAGATTACGTGAGGCGACAGACACTCGTGGGCGGCGAGCGGTTCATAACGCCGGAGATGAAGGAGTACGAGTCACAGGTCCTCAACGCACAGGATCGCATCGGCGAGCTGGAGACGAGCCTTTTTCGGCAGGTCTGCCAGCAGGTGGCGGATTCGGCGTCAACCGTCCTGGGGACAGCTCAGGCTGTCGCCTTGGTCGATGTGTTCGCCTCGCTGGCCGAGGTGGCGTCTTCGCACGGCTACGTCAGGCCGGAGCTCGACGAAGGCGAGCTGCTTGAGATTTTGCAGGGGCGTCATCCGGCCGTGGAGCGCATGCTCCCAGTCGGGTCCTTCGTCCCCAACGACACCCGCATGTCCAACCGCGACGACCAGCTCATCATACTGACCGGCCCCAATATGTCGGGCAAGTCTACCTTCATACGACAGGTGGCGATAATCGTGCTGATGGCCCAGATCGGCAGCTTCGTTCCCGCCGACTCGGCGGCCATCGGGGTCGTCGACAGGATATTTACGCGTATCGGTCTGCAGGACGACCTGACCATGGGTCAGTCGACCTTCATGGTCGAGATGGTGGAGACGGCGCTGATACTGAACCACGCCACGCCCCGATCGCTGATCGTCCTCGATGAGATCGGCCGCGGCACGAGCACCTATGACGGACTCGCCATCGCCCGCGCGGTGGCCGAGTACATCCACAACCACCCCAGGCTTGGCTGCAAAACCCTGTTCGCGACGCACTACCACGAGCTCACGCAGCTTGCCGAGTTCCTGCCGCGGGTGCGCAACTTCAACGTTGCGGTGTCGGAGGACCAGGGAGAGGTGGTGTTCCTTCGCCGTATTCTGCCGGGAGGGGCCGACAAGAGCTACGGGGTACACGTAGCGCGATTCGCCGGGCTGCCGCCAAGCGTCGTGAGCAGGGCCTGGGAGGTGCTGGCCGAGCTGGAGAACGGCGCCGCGCCGTCGTCTCGTCGCTCGCGGAGGGGTGGACGGGTGCCGGTGGAGCAGCTGCCCCTCATTGGGACAACACCGCCGGCGCTCGAAGACCTACTATCGCTCGACGTGGCCTCGATGACCCCGCTGGAGGCCATCAACAAGCTGTACGAGCTGCAGGGGAAGGCCCTGGAGCCCGGAGTCTGATCACGCGCGCTAGCCCTGAGCGTCCTCGCGTGTTTGCCCCGTCGCCTTCAGGTAAGAGAGCACCGTCTGCACCCGGGCGTGCTGACCGCCATCCGGCGAGATGCCGAGCTTGCCGAAGATGCTGTTGATGTGGTGCTCGACGGTCCGCGGCTGTATGTACAGAATGCCTGCAATGGCGCCGTTGGTGCAGGCCTTGGCCATCAAGGAGAGGACCTCCATTTCCCGACGGGTCAGCGACTTTATGGGCGAGCTGTCCGGTATGCCCGTCACGGAAGTCAGTCTCTCGACCATGACCGGGTCCAACACGGTCCGCCCTGTGGCCACGTCACGAATCGTCCGGATCAGCTCGTCCTTTGTCCCCAAGGTCTGCTTCAAGAGGTAGGCCTTTCCCCGGGGATCGTCCTTCAGAAACTCCCTTATGAAGCGTGAGTCGTCGTAGGACGATAGGATGACAAAGCCGACCTCCGGGTAGGCATCGCGTATTTGCTGGGCCGATGCGATGCCGTTGAGCCCCGGCATCTTGACGTCCATCACGACGACGTCCGGCTTGAGCACCGGGACCATCTTGATGGCGCTTTCGCCGTCGCTCAGCGTGCCCACCACCTCGATCGACTCATCGCTCGAGATGATCATTCCGAGGGCGTCTCGTATGACTTCTTGGTCATCCACGATGATGACTCGGATCTGGTCGACCTCTGTTGTCGTCATTGTGCCTCGACCCACCGCGGTGGCTGCGCTGCCGCTCTAGCCTCTTCCCACGAGAAGTGTAACACCCGACTCCTCTGGCGGTTCCAGGTTGAGGACATCCATAACGACTAGGGAACTTGACGTGGGTGTCACCTCCCAGGCCTTCATCGGTGTGACCCTGGGCACCCCTCGGACGCTGGCCTCATCCGGCCCTTACTAAGTAAACGACAGCACTCGTCGATGAAACACGGTGGGGCGCCGGGATGGGGCAGGCCGACCGAGGGGCAGCCGGTCGCGGATTCGAGAGGCTAGCTAGTCGACGGCTCGGCGCGCCCTAGATCGTCGAACCCCGTGAGGACGTCCAGGCCGCTGCTTATGGCTTCCTTGATCAGGGACAGCCGTTCGACAGAGCCACTGCCGTCGACGCAGCTTTCGAGCAGTTGAACGTTCATCGATGCGACGGTGAGGAGGTTACGCATGCGGTGAGCGAGTCGTGCGATATCAGGCGAAGGCCTCGAGCTGGTGGCCGGGGCGGGAGCGCCGACTGGCTCGAGGGACACCTGGAAGACGAAAGCCACCGGCTCGCCGGAGCTGTCTACTAGTGGAGCCGCGCTCAGCCGGCGTGTCGTCGGGATGCCACACTTGTGCCTGATGATGGTGCTGCCACTCCACAAAGTGCGGTCGCGGTCCAGAGCGACCAGGAGGCGGTCCGCTCCGTTGAGGACTCTCGGTAGACTGACATCGGCTACTTCATCCTCTGCGTATCCCGTGAGCTGTAGGAACTCCCGGTTTGCGTGTAGTATGCGGCCATGGGCATCGGTAACCGCTATCGGGTGACGGGAGGGGCTCGGGAGCGGGTTGAGGGGTACGGAATCTGCATACGCAAGAAGACTCGTTAGGGGTTGATAGACTATGATCTCAGCGCTGGGCGCGCCCACAGGGCTTCCGAGAAGCTGGCGCGTGTAGTGTATGGCCAAGGCGATCCCATTCACTGCTCGGAGCGAGAGCCATCCGCTCCCGCCACCCCTGTCAAGCGCTCGAAGCCCCAGCTCGCGTCTGGTGCGCCCGATAACAGCCTCCCGTGCGAGCCCAAACAGCGCGCACCAGGCTGGATTCACGTGGGCGATCACCCCGGCTGCGATGCTGATCTCCACGGGATCGGAGCATGGGTCAAGCGCCGCCACGAGCAGATCGGATACCGCAAGCTGACGTACGAGGGTCGCCATGCCACCTCCGGAGCGGACTGGATCTTCCAAGGCAAGCCGTATTGCGGATTGTATCAGGAAATCCGTATTGTAATTCGTCAGACTTGTACCCATATTGCAGGGAGGCGGTCAGCTTTATCGACTATGTGGACGATAATGTGCTTGGTTAGGGACCGACGTACGATTTATCGCCTCTTTTGACATCGCTTTGCAATTTGCGAAAGAGACCTGAACGGAGAAACTCATCGGGAGCCCGTTCCTTGACCGGTTCCTTGACTAGATGGGACGTGCTGTATACCCTAACCGCGGGGCGAGACCGCGCTACCCGCGGGGCGAGGCCGCGCGGTTTAGGCCGCGAGCCTCCTGAAGCGGACACCAGAGGTTACCTGATGCAGACGTCCACTTTGCCGGCAAGCCCGGTCGAGCTCAGAACCCTTATGAGGAACGGCGAGCTGGTCCAGCCGACCGCAGGCATGGCGCCGGGTTACGTTCAAACCAACCTGGCCGTCTTGCCGCGGGACCTGGCTTTTGACTTCCTGCTGTTCTGCCAGCGGAATCCAAGGCCATGCCCTCTGCTTGAGGTCATAGAGGATGGCTCCACCGAGCCAAGACGCATGGCGCCGGGGGCCGACCTGAGTCGGGACTTGCCCAGATACCGTGTTTACCGGAACGGAGAGCTTACCGCTGAAGTCGAAGACGTGTCAGAGTTCTGGCGCGACGACCTCGTATCCTTCCTTCTCGGATGCAGCTTCACCTTCGAAGACGCCCTGATCCGGGCCGGAGTCCCGGTAAGACACATCGAGGCCGGGACCAACGTCCCCATGTTCATAACCAACATCCAGACGACCCCCGCCGGCGTGTTCTCGGGTCCGATGGTCGTCACGATGCGTCCGATACCGGAGGAGAAGATAGTACGGGCTATCCAGGTAACGTCGAGATTCCCGGCGGTGCACGGGGCTCCGATACACGTAGGCGACCCGGATGCCATAGGGATTCGCGACCTCATGCGGCCGGATCTCGGGGACCCGGTGGAGATCAGAGCAGGAGAGGTGCCTGTCTTCTGGGCCTGCGGGGTGACCCCTCAGGCCGTTGTGATGAGCTGTAAGCCGCCTCTGCTCATCGCTCACGCCCCGGGGCACATGTTCGTCACCGACGCCAAGGACGAGGATCTGGCGCTTCTGTAGGTGGTCGATAATATGTCAATCGAGGACATCATACTTGACGGCGACCGTCGGGGCGTCTCTGCCCTGCGCCCCCATCTTTCACCGGACTTCTGCAGCGAGGCGGGTGGCTTCGTTCTAGGCCATGAAGGTACCGTGGCAATCGTGGCCGGCTTCTTCATCCTGAGCGGCATGGCCCCTGAGACCGACGGTCCCGTGGGCGCCGTGGCTATGGGAGACGCGTTGCAGTCCCTTGGCTATCGAGTCTTGTACATCACGGACACACATTCCATGTCTATCATGGAGGCGATCACCGAGCCCGGCGCCGAGATCGTCGATTTCCCGATAACCGACGACGACTCGAGCAAGAGGTTCGCCGACGAGCTGATGGACGAGTACGGGCCCTCCGTGCTTATCGCCATCGAGAGGTGCGGGCTGAGCGAGGGTAGCCTGTACCGGAACATGCGAGACCAGGATATTACACAGTACACCGCGAGGGTCGACCACCTGTTCTTGAATCATCCTGGCACCGTGGGGATAGGCGACGGAGGGAATGAGATCGGAATGGGTCTCATGGCACCGCTGATACCGGAGGTGCCCACCCTGGTCAAGTTCCCCTGCACGACGCAGACTACCAAGCTGGTCATCTGTAGCGTAGGCAACTGGGGGGGCTACGGTCTGGTCGCTGCCATGTCCGAGCAGACCGGCAAGAACCTGCTGCCCGAGGTGGACGTCGACCGCGAGCGAATCAAGCGTGCCGTGGACGCGGGAGCCATCGACGGAGTCGTGGGTAAGCAGCAGTACAGCGTCGACACCTTTACCCTCGAAGAGAACGAGCAGACCCTCTCGCGGCTTCATCAATACCTCACGGACCAGGGAGCGTCCGGATAGCGAGGGGCGCCTGCCACGCGTCATGGCGGCGCGGAGCTACGTCCACTGCAGCATCTCAGGTGGCGGACGGGTGAAGGCTGGGAGCCTCGCTCGGTGGGCTGAATCGGGTCGCTCCAGCGCTCTGCGGCATCCGGCCTCGGAGTTTCCGCAGGGCTGAGCGCTCAAGCCCCCAGATGTGCATCTGCGAGACAGCGCCGCGACCTGCCTCTGCGATAGCCCTCCCAAGAACCTCCTGTGTTGGATGGCCTTCTCTCTGGGCGGCAACGTATCCAGGGCCTGGGCGACCCTCCGATTGAAAACTCGAACTCACTGCCTTAACTGCCCACGCCCTCAGAAAGAGGAACTGCGTCGCTCCCTTGACGTGGTTGCCTCGACCGGCTAATATATAGGGAGCCTATACATTAGCATAGTAGGTATAGCCATGAACGAACGACACGACATGACCGGCGCGGATTACTGGGAGTCCCTCATCAAGCGGAGCGTGTCGCGCTACTTTCTGCTCTGCATGCTGTACCGGCGGCCGATGCACGGTTACGACATAGCCAAGAGCATCGAGACCTGCTGCGAGGGCTGGTCTAGGCCCACCGACGGCATGATCTACCCGACGATAAAGGAGCTGCTCGCAGAGGGGTACATCGAATGCCATACGGAGATCGTATCCGGACGTAGCAGGAAGGTCTGCCACCTGACCCCGAAAGGAGAGCAGGCCGTGAGGACGGGAGCCGGCGTTTGGGCCCAGGTGCTGCCGTTCCTTCAGGAGTGTGTGAGACAGGGGGGTGTCAATGTCCCTGGGGAAGTCGGCGCTGCGCAGGCGAAGTGCGACGATGCGCTATGCGGCAGTTGTCAGGAGATGGACTTGGGGCTCGCGGCTAGCCAATCCGGTGCTTTGGAGGAATGAAATGGCTCGGAAGGACAAGACAGAGATCAAGGAGGCCGTGATCAGACGGTATACGGAGGTTGCGCGCTCAGGCACGCACTGTTGCGGGACCGAGTGCTGTCCGCCCGGCGGGTCGACTTGCGGCCCGGCGCCTCTGTATACACAAAACGAGGTCGCGAGCTTGCCGGCACAGGCACTGGGGGCATCGGCGGGTTGTGGGAATCCCGCGGCACTGGCCTCGCTGAAGCCGGGCGAGACGGTAGTGGACCTCGGCAGCGGTGGTGGCATCGACTGCTTCCTGGCGGCGCAGGAGGTCGGCCCGGAGGGGCGGGTGATCGGCGTCGACATGACGCCCGAGATGGTGGAGCTTGCCAGGCGTAATGCGACCGAGCTCGAGTCCGCCAATGTCGAGTTCCGTCTCGGCGAGATCGACAGCATCCCGATGGCCGACGGCCTCGCAGACGTCGTCATCTCCAATTGCGTGATAAACCTCGCCGCGGACAAGAGGGCCGTCTTCCGCGAGGTCTTCAGGATACTGCGTCCCGGGGGGCGCGTCATGGTCTCGGACGTGGTGTTGACGGAGGAGCTGCCCGAGGGCGTGGCATCGGACCTGGATAGCTGGGCCGCGTGTCTCGGCGGTGCCGAGCCAAGATCAGCCTACCTTCAGTGGCTTGGCGAAGCCGGCTTCGTCGAGGTAGAGGTGGTCTCGGAGTCGCCCGCATCCCATGCCGGGGACTGGATGGATAGCTTCCGCAGCGTTGATGTAAGGGCGCACAAGCCCAGCTGACGGCGCCACGACCGACGGGGGCGCCGCTCGCCGAGCGCGCCCCCCCCCCCCCCCCCCCGTCGCTTATAGGCTCATTCCCTGTGGGAGCTGTGTCAGGCTGGCACCTTGTCGGTGACGGGCGGGGCCGGAGTCTCCGTTGCCCTCAGGGCGTCGATTCCCCTTCTGACCTGCCCCAGGGCGTCGGAGAGTTGCTCCTCGAGGTGGAACAGGACCTCTCGCGCGTACTGGTCGGCCCCGTTGCGCCGCTGAACGGCGGAGGCATCGGCGTCGCTCTCGATCTGGCGGGCGCGCTTCTGAGCGTCCTGCAGCAGCAGGGCGCTCTCCATCATCGCCTCGTCCTTGATCTCCTGCGACCTTGTGTCAGCCGCTTTGACGACCTCGGTTTCCTCGACCATGGCATCGTGTTCTTGCTGCGCGGCGACGTTCAACGCCGACATCTCATCACTGGCGGTGTTCTTGATGCGCTGGGCCTCAAGCTGGGCCTGGTTGAGGATGCTGTCTTTTTGACTCAGGACCTCGTGGGCCTCTTGGATGTTGGCCGGGACCGATCTGCGCAGCTCGTCGCCGAGACCGGCAATGTGGTCAATGTCGACCAGCACTTTCTTGCGAAACCCGGGTACCCGGGTGCCAGCTTCGACAAGCGACTCAAGCTCTTCGATGACCCGAAGTATGTCCATAGCGTTCCCCCTTCCTGGTTGTTGCCTTGAAGCCAAAACTGCTCTATCCGAACTTCGAATCCAGCGCCTCCGCGACTTGGGAGGGCACCAGGCTCGCGATATTGCCTCCGAGCTGGGCTACCTCTTTTATTCGACTCGAGTACACAAACTGATACTCGAGGGCGCTCATCATGCATACGACGTCGATATCGGGGGCGAGGTTTCGCCACATAAGCGCCATCTCGAACTCCACCTCGAAGTCGAATCCGGCCCTCAGCCCTCGGACGATGAACTGGACCCCTGCGTCGCGAGCGAAATTCACAGCCAGACCGGCAAAGGACTCTACCCGGATGTTGGGGACGTCTTTCACCGACTGCGCAAATAGGTTGACCCGCTCCTCGGTCGAAAAAAGAATCGACTTGGGAGAAGGGTCGTACACACCGATCACCAGCTCGTCGAACAGCTTTGCGGCTCGTGTCGCGATATCGACGTGTCCGTTGTGCACGGGATCGAAGCTCCCAGGGTACACGGCCTTAGCCATTCGGGGCCCACATCCGGTATATCGAAATCGCCGTGTCTCCGTACCTCCTCAAGTCACTCCGCACCAGCGCGCCATAGCGATCTGAGGGTCCTGTTCCGAACCGATGCTCGACCGTGACACTGACAGACTCCTCCAGCAGCCCCTCTCTGCCCAGGCGATTCATCATGCCATCCCAGTTGCTCATGTCATACGGTGGGTCCGCGAAAACGAGGGTGTAGCGTCCAGGCACTGCGTCCAATGCCCTCTCGACTTTTGCGCGATACACCTTCCCGAACTCGCTCAGCGACAACTCCCGAAGGTTTTCGCGTATGCGCTGAGCCCGCTTTGCATTAGTCTCCACGAAATCCACCCAGACTGCTCCACGGCTGAGCGCCTCGATGCCAATCACCCCAGTGCCGGCATACAGATCCAGGACCCGGGCCCCTTCCACCACGTCGCCGAGGATCGAGAAGATCGCCTCTCGTACGCGTGCCGACGTTGGCCTAAGGTTGGGGTCCCTGGCCGAGCTGAGCCTGATTCCTCTGTGCGACCCAGCGGTGATACGTACAGTCATGGGGCCACAGAGCCTTGCCGGGCTGCCGCCTTTCCAGGCCGAATCGTAGCAACCATGCATTTGGGGTGAAAGTAGAATCCTGTACACTTTTTGAGAAAAAGATGAAAAAGTATGCACTTTGACTTGAGGACCGGTGCTCCGTACAATTCGATGAGCCGAGCACAGGAGAACGGAGAGATATGGAACGCATCAAGGTGGACATCTACGGAGACTATGCCTGACCTTATGTCTACAACGCAGCCGTGTGGCTGGATAAGGTCAAGCAAAGCTACGGGGACCGGCTGGAGATCACCTGGAAGAACTTCCAGCTAGAGCAGGTCAACAACAAAGAGGAATCTGACCGAAAAGTATGGGACCTTGCCGATCAACACGAGGGCAGATCTCTTGTGGCGGCCATGGCGGGCGAAGCGGCACGCCGGCAGGGAGACGAGGCCTTTGAGCGCTTCCACCTCGCGCTGCTGACTGCCCGGCACGGCGGCGACAGCCGGCTCCCTCTCAACGAAGATGAGGGTATGGTTCAGGTCGCCCGCGACGCGGGACTGGACGCTGATAGGTTCGAGCGCGATCTCCAGGACCGTGCTCTGTTGCAGATTATCGCCAGCGATCACAAGGAGGCCGCGGAGACCCACGGCGTCTTCGGCACACCGACGTTCGTCTTCGATGGCGGCAACGCAGGCTACCTCAAGACCTTCATCCCACCAGAGGAGGAGTCGGTGGCCTTCTTCGAGCATTTCGTCGAGTTGATAGACAATCGTTCCTATGTCGGCGAGCTGAAGCGGCCCCAGCCACCGTGGCCCAAGGGCGCCGTGTAGCGTCCGCGTTTCCCCATGGGCGGGTATCCGATTGAGAAGGCGTTGAGCCTTTCGTTCAAGGATAAGGACCTCCTGCGGCTGTCCCTGATACACAGGTCCTTTTTGAACGAGAACCCCGGCGCCTTCTCCGAGTCCAACGAGAGGCTCGAGTTCCTGGGTGACGCCCTGGTCGGCCTGGTCGTTGCGCAGGAGCTCTTTCGGCGCCATCCCGAAAAGCCTGAGGGTGAGCTCACGACCCTGCGCTCCGCGTTGGTGCGCGGTGACACCCTGGCCCGGATCGCGGATTCGCTTGAGCTCGGCGAGCACCTGCTCATGGGGCGCGGCGAGGAGGCGAGCGGTGGCCGCGAACGCCAGTCCAACCTCGCCTGCGCCTTCGAGGCCCTGCTCGGTGCGGTGTTTGTCGATCAGGGCTATGAGGCTGCCCGGGACTTCGTTCTACGCGTGATGGCCGACGAGATTCCGTCCGTAGAATCCGTCCCCAAGAGCACCAAGTCTGTGCTTCAGGAGCGTGTCCAGCGCCGGGGTGTCGGCTCTCCGTCCTATCGCGTCGTGGAGATGAGCGGCGAGGACCACGCCCGCGAGTTCACCAGCGAGGTGACGGTATCGGGCGAGGTCGTGGGTCGGGGAAGGGGTCGGCGTAAGTCGGAGGCGGAGGCCGAGGCGGCCAGCCAGGCCCTCAAGGCACTGGGCTACGACGTATAGTCTTCACGCGCTGGTCGCACTACGCACCTTGTGGTACCCTTCGCCTCGTGCGCCGCTTGGCGCTACCCGAAACCCCTGCGGATCCTCGCATGGGTTCTGCCTATAGTGTTACTCCAGGAGTTAAGAATGGCCTTAGTCAACGGTAGCTACCTGATCGCCAGGACCCTGAAAGAGGAGGGAGTCGACACGCTCTTCTACCTGATGGGCGGGCCCAACTTCGACATCGTGATGGCGGCGCAGGACCTGGGAATCAAGACAATAGACTTCCGACACGAGCAGGCAGCGGCATTCGCCGCTCACGCCTACGCCCGCGTCACGGGGAAGCCTGGGGTGTGTGTCGCGGCCTCGGGGCCCGGTACGTTGAATCTGCTCACAGGTGTTTACACGGCCTCGATCGACTGCGCCCCCATGGTCGTGCTCGGCGGGGCCAGCGCGGTTCACGTGATCGGACGCGAGGACTTCCAGGAGGTCGATCAGGTCTCGATAATGCAGCCACTGTGCAAGTACTCGCACCGCCCAACGATGGCAGCGCGGTACCCGGAGATCGTCAGCACGGCCTATCGCCAGGCGCTCTCGGGAAGGCCGGGCCCTGTATACATAGACTGCGGTGCCGACGTTCTGTACGAGGAGATCGAGGAAGACCAGGCGGTCAAGCCGACCCGCGCCGTCAAGCGCAGCCGACCGGCTGCCGAGGCCGACGCCGTGAGAGAGGCCGTCGATATGCTGGCCGGCGCGGAGCGTCCGATCATTGTGGCCGGCGGTGGGGTCTTCTTCTCCGGCGGCGCTTCGGAGCTGGAGCGGCTTGTCGACGTCACCAACATTCCGTTCTACACCGCGCCTATGTCCCGCGGCCTCGTGCCCGAGGATCACGCCGTCTCCTTCCAGGGCGCTCGCTCGATGGCCATGAGGGAGGCCGACGTGGTTCTCGTGGCGGGGACGCGCCTGAACTGGATGCTCCAGTTCGGGCAGCGCATAAGCGGGCAGGCGAAGATCATACAGATAGACATCGACGCTGGAGAGATAGGACACAATCGCAACGTGGACCTGGGCATCGTCGGCGACGCCAAGACGGTCCTGAGCCAGCTGGCCGACAAGGCGGAGGATCAGGCGTCCAGGTTCGCCGGCGCCTTGGAGTCCCCATGGGTCGTGCACCTCAGTGAGGACGAGGAGCGCAGGGCCAATAAGGTAGCGCCGTTGCTGAACTCCGACCAGGCCCCGATACATCCGCTGCGGCTGTGCAAGGAGATCAGAGAGTTCCTCGACCGAGACGCCATCCTGTGTGTGGATGGCAACGAGATCCTGCACTTCGGCCGGCAATCCATCCCGTCGTACGTGCCCGGCCACCGGCTCAACTCAGGAGTCACGGGGACCATGGGCGTCGGCCTGCCGTATGGCATCGGTGCAAAGCTGGCTAAGCCCGACAAGCAGGTGCTGGTGTTGCACGGCGACGGGTCCATGGGCATGAACGCGATGGAGATCGATACCGCTGTGCGCTATGACCTGCCTGTCGTCACGGTCATCAGCAACAACGCCGGCTGGACCGCTCGGAGCCCGAATAAGCGCAAGCCGGGGCGAGAGCTTGGGTTCACGGCATTCCACGAGATGGCCGAGGCCCTTGGGGCCTATGGAGAGCAGGTCGAGGATCCGGACGAGATCCGGCCGGCGCTGGAGCGGGCCTTCGGCAGCGGGAAGGCGGCAGTCCTTAACGTCATCGTCGAGCCGACGGCGGGGGCCACCTCGCCCGGGCGTGGCAGCTCCACGATGGAGTAGCCTAGCGCCTCAGCCGTCGATGCCCGGAACCGGGAATCGCGACGCCAGGCCAAGCACCTCGGCGCGAACCTCGCGCTCCACTGCCTCGTCGTCGATATTGGTGACCGTCCTGATGATAAGGGCGGACAGCTGCTCCATCTCGGACGTGCCGAAGCCGCGGCTGGTGACTGCCGGCGTCCCTAGTCGCATCCCACTGGCAATCCTGGGTGGCTTCGGGTCATAGGGGATCGCATTCCTGTTGGCCACGATGTTGACCCGGCCGAGGGCGTCCTCGGCTTCGCGACCTGTGATATCGAGCGGCGTCACGTCAACCAGCACCATATGGTTGTCCGTCCCGCCGGACACCAGGCGCAGTCCTCCCCCCCTCAACCCGTCGGCCAGCGCACTGGCGTTGCTCCTTATTGCCTTCTGGTAGGCCGTGAACTCCGGCGTCATGGCCTCGCCGAAGGCGACGGCCTTCGCGGCGATAACGTGCATCAAAGGGCCGCCCTGGGCGTTGGGGAAAACGGCGCGGTCCACATCCTTGGCCAGCTCCTCGGTCGTGAAGATCATGCCGCCTCTGGGACCGCGGAGGGTCTTGTGCGTGGTCGAGGTCACCACGTCCGCGTAGGGAACGCACGAAGGGTGCTCGCCGGTGGCGACGAGTCCGGCGATGTGGGCCATATCTACCATCAAGCGCGCGCCGGTGTCGTCGGCGATCTGCCTTAGCCTGGGAAAGTCGATGATGCGAGTATAGGCCGTGGCGCCGGCTACTATCAGCTTGGGCCTGTGCTCCTTTGCCAGACGCTCGACCTCGGCGTAGTCGATCAGCTCTAGCTCCCTGTCGACGCCGTACGGCACGAAGTTGTAGAGCTTCGCAGAGAAGTTGACCTGACTCCCATGTGTGAGGTGTCCGCCGTGGTCCAGGCTCATTCCCATGACGGTGTCGCCGGGGTCTAGGAGGGCAAAATAGGCGGCCATGTTGGCCTGCGCGCCGCTGTGGGGCTGGACGTTGGCGTGCTTGGCTTCGAACAGCGTCTTGGCCCTCGCGACGGCGACTTCTTCGACTGCGTCGACGAACTCGCACCCGCCGTAGTACCGACGCCCCGGATACCCCTCGGCGTACTTGTTGGTCAGCACGGTGCCCTGGGCTTCCAGGACTGCCTTGCTTGCGTAGTTCTCGGAAGCGATCAGGTTTATGTTGGTCTGCTGCCGCTCGACCTCGCTTCGTATGGCCCGAGCTACCTCGGGGTCACGCTCGGCAAGTGCGCTCATTCAGGCTCTCCCAGAATCTGTGCGCGTCGCGGCTCCGTCATGCAAGCTCGGGTTCTATTAGGCCGTAGTCGCCGTTGCGGCGCCGGTACACGACATTGTACTGTTCGGTTTCCGCATTGTAGAAGACGAAGAAGTCGTGGTTCAGCAGCTCCATCTCCGTAATTGCTTTGTCGGCGGTCATGGGATGCATGCGGAATCGTTTGGCCCTGACTACGGTGCCGAAACCCTCGGTGAGGTTTGCCTCCTCCGCGACCTCTTCGGGGACGGTGGTCAGGCCCGATGCCTTGGCCGAGTCGGACTTCGCAGACTTCTTGGCCTGGGCCGTCCTGTATGCCTTGGCCTTGTACTTTTGGATCTGCCGGTCCATCACGTCGGCAACGGCATCGATGGCCGCGAATACGTTAAGTCCGCTTTCCTCCCCGCGAAGCGTGTAGCTGCTGGTGGTGATCGTCATCTGGGCCACGATCCTGTCGGCCTGAGACCGGGCCGCAGTCTGCGACACTTCCAGCCGGGCGTCTCTGATCGGCCTTAGATGGCGCTTCAGTCTCTCGAACTTCTTGTCGATGTACTTTCGCGCTTGGTCGTTCAGCTCCAGATTCTTAGCGTGTATTTCGAGGTCCAGAGTCTCGCACCTCCCGGTTCGGCTTTCACAAGCCCACAACCATTGTATTGACCCCGAAGTGACCTTTCAAGTTGAGCGGCTTGCCACATCGGTAGGTGTGAGGTAGAGTATTTTCAACACATCGAGCCGATTCTACACTTGACGGCTAGGCTCATGAACTGGCGGACGCAACTCCGATGCGCCAACCTGAGGACGTCTTCACGCTGACCGTGCACCTCGACCTCTCCAATCCCCTGGCACCCTCCAGCAGGACGGCATGAAGAAAGGCGTACTCGAGAAATACGGAAGGCACCTGCCTTTAACCGACGCCACTCCTCTGATCAGTCTCGGCGAGGGCGACACCCCCCTGGTCAGGTCGCGCCACATCGGTGCACGCGTGGGGTGCGACGAGCTGTACTTCAAGCTGGAGGGGTGTAATCCTACCGGCTCTTTCAAAGACCGAGGCATGGTGGTGGCAGTAGCCAAGGCGTTGGAGGAGGGGAGCACCAGCATAGCCTGTGCCTCAACGGGCAACACCAGCGCTTCAGCGGCTGCCTACGGAGCCCGGTGTGGCCTACCCACGACGGTATTCGTTCCCAAGGGCAACGTGGCGCGGGGTAAGCTGGCCCAGGCCATCGCTTACGGCGCCCGTATCGTGCTGATCGACGGCAACTTCGACCTCGCTCTCAGCCTGGTCAAGAGCCTAACCGAGAAACACCCTATCGTACTTGTCAACTCACTCAATCCCAATAGGCTGCAGGGGCAAAAGACAGCCGCGTTCGAGATTGTCGAGGACCTGGGAGATGCCCCAGACTACCTCTGCATACCCGTCGGGAACGCCGGGAATATCACGGCGTACTGGCTGGGATTCACGGAGGCTCAGAGCCTGGGCTGGGCTACGACCAGGCCCAGGATGATGGGCTTCCAGGCGGCCGGCGCAGCGCCCATCGTTCGCGGCGAGCCGGTCCTGGAGCCGGAGACCGTGGCGTCGGCTATCAGGGTGGGTAACCCGGCCAGCTGGCAGGCAGCAGTGGATGCCAGAGATGAGTCGGGCGGCGTGATACAGGCCGTGTCCGACGACGAGATCATAGAGGCCTACAAGGTGATGGCTCAGTCGGAAGGCATTTTCTGTGAGCCGGCCTCGGCCGCCTCCGTCGCCGGTCTCTTGAACCTCGTCGCTGATGGGGCGAATCTTAAGGACAAGAGGGTGGTCTGCGTCATCACCGGAACGGGGCTGAAGGACCCAGAGCTGGCGACCGGGCTCGACCCCGTTTACATCGGGGAGCATCCCGCCGAGCTGTCGGCCGTCGAGCAAGCCCTTACGCTCGCCTGAGCGAATCGGCATAGCCGACGATTGTGTAGAGCATATCGTTTGATAGACCAGGAGAAGATAAGAGAGGCGGTCTCCTCGATCCTCGTGGCGATCGGCGACGATCCGAACCGAGAGGGGCTGGTTGAGACGCCCGATCGGGTCGCGCGGATGTATGCAGACTTCTTCTCGGGGCTCTGCGCCGACCCTTCAGAGGTACTCAGCACGGGCTTCGACGAGGCCCATGACGATACCGTGATACTGCGAGACATACCCTTCTTCTCCATCTGTGAGCACCACCTCCTGCCATTCTTCGGGAGCGCGCACATCGGCTACATACCAGCGGGGCGGGTCGTAGGCGCAAGCAAGCTGGCAAGGGCTCTGGACACGCTGGCTCGGCGCCCTCAGATCCAGGAGAGACTTACCAACCAGCTGGCAGACGTCATATACGACACCGTCAACCCGGAGGGAGTGGCCGTAGTGATAGGCGCAGAGCATCTGTGCATGTCCCTTCGCGGGGTCAAGAAGCCGGGCAGCAAGATCCTGACCACCGCCAGTCGAGGCAGTCTGAGGACGAAGTCCGGCGTCAGGCACGATTTCTTCGCGCTGCTAGGGGAGATCTAGCAGTGAGCTACACCGTCCGGGAGGAGGATTTCGACAGCATCCGCGACGCCTGGGAGGAGGTATTGCCTCTATGCGAGGCCGACACCGTCTTTCTAACTCCGACCTGGCAGCAGTTGTGGTGGGATCACTTCGGGGACGGACTGGAGCTGCTGCTGCTGTCGGTGCGTGAAGGCGAAGACGTCATCGGCGTCGCGCCGATGACGCGCCGGAACGGAGTGATCTCGCTCCTGGGCGATACAGACCTTTTCGACTACCTGGACTTCGCGGTCACCCGTGACCACGAGGCTGCCTTCTACGATGCCTTGTACGAGCACCTGGTCAACCTCGAATGGCATACGATGGAGCTGCCAGCCCTGAGGCAGAACTCGCCCACCCTTCGCATCATACCGGCGCTGGCCGATAAAAAAGGGTTCGCCACAGAGGTCGTCCAGCGGGATATGTCGCCGGCTGCGTCCCTCCCCGACACGTGGGACGACTACCTGGCGGGGTTGAGCAAGAAGGACCGACATGAGCTTCGCAGGAAGATGCGCCGTCTCGAGCGCACGGACCACTCCAGCCAGTACGTGTGCGACAAGGTCGATGGGCTGGCCGCCTCGATGGAAGACTTCTTCCGGCTTCACCGCGCCAGCAGCCATGAGAAGGAGGCGTTCTGGACGCCTCAGCGGGAGCGCTTCTTTATAGATATGTCGCAGGAGCTGGCACGCCGGGGGCAGTTCAAGCTCTACTTCCTGGAAGTCGATGACCTCCGGGTAGCGTGCTGCATCTGCTTCGACTATGGCGACTCCTACTTTCTGTATAATAGCGGCTACGACCCTAATTTCTCGGCCTTGAGTGTCGGCTTGATCAACAAGGCCTTGACGATTAGGGACGCCATCGACGAGGGCCGGCGCTCGTTCGACTTTCTGAAGGGCACCGAGCGCTACAAGTACGATCTCGGCGGCGAAGACCACGCCATATACAGCGTGACGGTCCGCCGCTGAGGCGGCGGTATGGCCCGCGGAGCCGTACCCTTTCCGAGTGGAGTCAGTACTAGGGCCACGCAGCCGCTTGCGTGCGCTGGAACATGGGATTGAAGAGAGTGCCCAATGGATAGGATTGCGCTTCTGAGCCTCCATGGCTGCCCCGTGGCTCGCCTGGGAGAGCGAGACACCGGCGGGATGAATGTATACCTGCTCCACCTGGCTCGCGAGCTGGGCCGCCTTGGCTTTGACGTCGATGTTTTCACCAGGAAGCACGACCCCAAGGACCCACAGGTCATCGAACTCGGCGAAGGCGCTCGGGTCGTGCATCTGCAGGCCGGCCCTCATCACAAAGCAAAGGAGACCCTCTACGAATACATACCGGAGTTCGTTTCCAGTCTCCTCGCCTTCCAGGAGTCGGCCGGGCTCAGCTACGACGTCGTCCACAGCCACTACTGGCTCTCCGGACGCGCAGGGATGGCCCTGAGCGACGCCTGGGACGTGCCGCACGTTACGACCTTTCACACGCTGGCCAAGATTAAGCTGAGGGCCAGGGCCGGCGAAAAGGAGCCGGACATCCGCATCAGCACCGAGAAGCTGGTCGTCGATGGTGCGGATGGTGTCGTCGTGTCGACCGAGCAGGAAAAGGAGGACCTCGTTCGCCTTTACGCCGCCGATCCATCCAAGATCCACATGGTGCCGGCCGGTGTGGACCTGGAGCTGTTCCGCCCGATAGATCAGGCGGAGGCGCGCCATCGCGTTGGGATGGACGCCGGGAACGTGATCCTCTATGTGGGGCGAATAGAACCGCTGAAGGGGTTGGAGGTGCTGTTGCGGGCCTTCCACCTTCTGGAGGACCGTGCCGGCACAAAGCTGGTGATCGTCGGCGGCCGGCTCGGAGAAGACACAGAGCTCGATCGGTTGACGTCGCTGTCACATCGGTTGGGGATCACCGACATGGTCACTTTCACGGGCTCGGTGCCTCATACGGAGTTGCCGAACTACTACTGCGCTGCGGACGTGCTTGTGCTTCCCTCCTACTATGAGAGCTTCGGCCTCGTGGCCCTGGAAGCGATGGCCTGTGGCACACCGGTCGTGGTCTCGCGGGTTGGTGGGCTCAAATCCTTCGTTAGACACGGCGAGACCGGATATCTGGTGCCGTGGCGATGCCCCGAGGCCTTTGCCCAGCGATTGGAGATCCTGCTGGCGAATCCCGGCCTCCGGGATACGATGGCGAAGGCTGCCAGGGCGAAGGCGATGAGTATGAGCTGGAGCGAGGTGGCGACCAGTCTGTCGACACTCTACTCCGGCATGACCGACGGTGTGTTGCAGCAGGTGTCCGGGGCCTAGCTTTGGACGGACGGCATCGTCGTCAAGCACCCGACGGGGTCCCGGACCCCTTAACGCCGCAGCGTCCCCCTCTGCAGCGAGTGGAGGGCCACGTCCTGCGCCGCATGTCGGCCGGGATCCTCGTGCTCATCCCCCTCCTGATCACGGTCCTGGTGGTTCGGCTGATCATCGTCTCCGTCGACGGTGTCGTGCGCCCGCTCCCGTACGTTCGAGAGCGGCCGTGGGACTTCGCCGGCATCGGCCTCATCGCCGCCCTACTCGTCTTCTACCTGGTCGGCGCTCTGGTGACAAGCCGGGCTGGGAGATGGGTCGTGGTGCTGCAGGGGGCGGTGCTGAGCCGAATCCCTCTGGTGAAGAACATCTACAACGTCGCCGCCGAGGTGACGGAAACCCTCTCGGGGCCCCTGGCAAAGCAGTTCAGGCGGGTGGTGCTGGTAGAGTGGCCCAGACCCGGTGTATTGTCACTAGGCTTCGTTACGGGGCGTATGGATTCTCCGAAGGAGCCATTCCGATCCATGGTGGCCGTCTATATCCCAACGGCCCCGAACCCAACGTCAGGCTTCGTAGCCTTCATGAACGAGGAGGACGTAATAGAAACGGACTACTCGGTCGAGGAGGCCATGAAGATAGTTTTCTCCGGCGGTATCGTCCTGCCGGACGTCTCGCGGCTCAAGAGCGACCCGGAGTTTACTACGCCGCCTCGAAACTAGTCGGCGTGTCCGCCGAGGGACAGCTCATACCACACGGTCTCGGCGATGCGCTCGAAGCCGAGACTCAGATACAGGTTCCGCGCAGCGGCGTTCTCCGCGTCGACCTGAAGCTCGATAGCGTCCACGCCCTTTGACTTCAGGAACCTCATGCCCGCCAGCACTACTAGCTTGCCCAGGCCCATACGGCGATGATCTGGATGAACGCCAGTCATGGAGATCCGTCCGACCGATCGCGTCTCGTTGGCGTCTACGAAGGTCCAGTTGTAGGCGCGGAGCCCTTCGCCGTCGTCCACCAGTATGATCCCGTCGGGGTCACAGTTCTTGAAGCGGACTCGGGCGCTGATCTCGTCGACGGTGTTTGGGCAGAACCCCCAGTTCTCTCCGAAGGCGGCGTTCTGGAGGGCTGTGAGCGCCTCTTCGTCTTGGTCAAGCCTAAACGGTCTGATCGAAAGGCCGCTGGGCAGCTCCGCGGTGGGGAGCTCGTTGTCCTCCCAGCTCATGTTCCAGTGGTCGCGGACCGCCGTGAATCCTTGGGACTCGAGCATACGACGGACCTCGACGCCGTCGGCGGGAGCTTCGATGTGGAGCACCGATGCGTTCAGCGAGCTTGAGTACTCGATGGCCTTGGCAACCAGCCTACGCTCGATGCCGTGCTGGCGGTGCTCCTCCAGCACTCCGCCCGCTGCGACGGTCCGGCCTATGGGCAGCTCACGGGAGATAAGACAGTAGCCGGCCAGGGAGCCGCCGGTCTCGGCCACGTAGCAGTCTCGAAGCGGGTCGCATGATGGCTGCGCCAGTACCTGCCGCATGAACTTCGCATCGAAGGCCTTCTCTGTACCTGAGATGCCGTTGACTGTATTGAACAGCCGGGTAAAGGGCTCAAGGTCTCCCCACCGAAAGCTGCGGATGTCTGCGTCGGCCGCCATATGCCTCCAGGACCTGCATTCCTTGATGCCAAGGCCACGCGGGTCATGCCTCGCGGATTGTAGCAGAGGCATGTCTGGCCCACAACGGTCTCCTTGGTGCGGGGCAGGGTGGTCCCCAGCCGGAGGTGTTTCGGCTTGCAGCTTGTCGTAGGCGGGCCGTGCGCTTATCATTATCCGTGGCAAATCACCCCGCTCCTGCGAGGGCGGGGTATTTAGTGAGGGTAACAGAGGACTATGGATAGGCCGGAAAGGGCTCTGGTTGTCACACCCCATCCCGACGATGCGGAGGGTGGCTGTGGTGGCACCATCGGCCGATGGGTACGAGAAGGCACCCGGGTTGCGGTCGTTTTGTGCACCAACGGAGACAAAGGCACCGAAGACCGCGAGATGGCGCCGGAGCGCCTCGCCGCAACTCGTGAGACGGAGCAGGCGGACGCCTCCCGGACGCTGGGCGTCGAAGAGGTGATTTACCTTCGCAATCCCGACGGAGGACTCGAGGACACCTACGAGTTTCGCGGGCAGCTGGTCAGGGCACTGCGATCCTTCAAGCCGGATGTAGTCCTGTGTCCCGATCCCCATAGGCGGACCTTTTACCTGCATCGCGACCACCGCATCTGCGGTCTGGTGACCCTCGACGCGGTGTTCCCGTATGCTCGCGATCACCTTCACTACCCGGAGCACAGTCGTGAGGGTCTCGAGACTCACAAGGTCGGCGACGTGCTTCTGTGGGCAACGGAGGAGCCGGACACCTGGATCGACGTCACGGAGACGGTCGACCTCAAGATTGAGTCGCTGACGAAGCACGCAAGTCAGATCTCCTCCGCGCGCGAAGTCGACGAGTGGGTAAAAAATGACGCGCGGACGATGGGCAAGATGGCCGAGATGGAGTACGCCGAGGCGTTTCGTCGCATCGCGATCCGGAGATAGCGGATCCGTGTACGACGTGCATTCGCACATTCTGCCGGGCGTGGACGACGGCGCCAAGACGGTGGAAGACTTCACGGAGATGGCCAGGGTCGCTGCCGAGAGCGGGACCAAGGTGATCCTCGCCACACCTCATCGCAAAGACGTCACCGAGCGCTCATCCGTTGACTACGTCACTCGGCTGGTCGATGAAATGAACGCGAGGCTCCGCGATCTGGACATCGACCTCACTCTGCTCCTCGGAATGGAGAACCACCTGGATCTGGACCTGCCGAGTGAGGTCTCGGCTGGCAGGGCTCTGTCCATGAACGGCTCCCGCTACATCCTCGTCGAGATGCCCTTCTTCGGCCGGCCAAACTACGTCGAAGAGGTGCTATTCGAGCTCCAGCTTCAAGGGCTGACGCCGGTGTTGGCTCATCCGGAGCGCATCGAGGCGTTTCAAACGGATCCGGAGCTACTTGCCAGCTTCGTCGAGCGTGGAATGCTGAGCCAGATCACCGCTGGGAGTGTTGCGGGCGCGTTCGGGCAGCGTGTTCGGAAGTTCACCGCCACGCTGTTCCGGAGGGGCCTCGTCCATGTCCTCGCCTCCGACGCTCACTTTCCGTCGGGGCCACGCTCCCCCGAGCTACCCGGGTACCTTGAAGCCGCGGTAGCCCTGGTAGGCGCCGAGCGGGTTCGGGCCATGGTGGCGGAGACGCCGAAGGCGATCACAGAGAACCGACCCGTGGAGGTGGACCTGCCACGGACCGTCGCGGAGCCCAGGAGCTGGTTCCGGTTCTGGCAGCGAGGCTAGGATACGGGCCTGCGTAGAGCCAAGGCGTGAGACGGACGCGGGACCACGAGACCGGTTATCGGGCTATGCGGAGCCCCACTTCGATCGGCGAGCGCCCGCGGGGGACTCCTATCGACGCTCGCCCAGCACGGCGGAGACTCGCTCCCAGGCGGCAATCGATACTTCGGCCCGGGCGCGAGTGGAGTCGATGGTCAGCCAACGATCCGGGTCCTGCCTGGCCATAGAGAGATATGCCTCGCGGACCCGGTGGTGAAAGTCGGCGCTCTCAGCCTCGAACCTATCTCGGGCTCCGCCGCTCTTCCTCGCCAGGCCATCGTCCGCCGGCATGTCGAGGAGCAGGACGAGGTCGGGAACAAGTCCGCGCGAGGCCACGTCGTTGAGTTCGGCGATGGTCCGCAAATCGATGCCCCGGCCGTGGCCCTGGTATGCCACCGTCGAATAGGTGTACCGGTCGCATACCACTATCTCGTCCCTAGCCAGTGCGGGGCGTATGACGGTCTCGACCAGCGTGGCCCGTGCGGCCGAGAAAAGGAACAGCTCGGCCAGGGGCGTCAGCTCCGTGCCGGTCTTCAGCCAGCGACGAATGCGCTCGCCTGCCGGGGTGCTCCCCGGCTCGTGGACGAGGGTTGTTTTGTGACCGGCCGCGGAAAGTCGGCGCTGGAGCGACCTGCTCTGTGTTGTCTTGCCACTGCCTTCGACCCCTTCGAAGACCACGAAAATCCCCATGGGGTTCGGGTCCTTCCCTAGCGGCGGTACATTACGACGTGCCGGCTAGGAGGCCGTCCGGCGCTGGATGAGGCGAAGCCGTACTTCTCAGCTATCTGGTGTTGCAGGTGGCGCACGTAGGCTCCCTGAGGATTCAGCTTGACCTCGTGGGCTCCCTGGTCCATGAGGGTCGCGGCTTCCTCAGCCTCGTGCAGGGCCAGCTTGACCGCCTCGTTTGGCAGATCTCCGTCCTGGCGCCTCGCGAGGGCCCTGATGAACTGCTCTATCTGGGCCACGGTGTTCCTGCGGAGCACGTAGACTGGCCGGCCCTTCTGCTCCGCGGTACGCAAAGCCTGGGTTCGGCGGCGATAGTAGTTCTTCGTGGTTATCAGCAGGTCCGCCTGGTCGATATCGGCGACAAGGTCGACGGGCGCAGTCAAGTTGCGGATCGCCTGCTGTAGCTTGCCCTTGTTTATGCCGTAGGGGAGAACGTAGGTGACCCTCTGGGGCTCTGCGGGGGCCGTTTCGACGCTGAGGCTTACCCCGCCGTTTTGCGATTCGACGTGCGCGACCTCCGGCTCTTCCGTGATCCGCTGGATGGTGCCCTCTTCGCCGATTGCGCGATGATCGGGCCTTGCGGCCTGACCACGCAGCATGCGGTCGACGACCTCTGATACGTCGGCGTGGATAGCCACCTGGTTCCACCCCTGAATCTCGACCAGTATGTCGAAGGTAGGCGGGGCCCTGCGCTCCAGAACGGTCTTCTGAGAACGGCGCCGCCTGGCCTCAACGTCGCCAAGGGTGACAGTGTGTACTCCACCCACCAGGTCCGAGAGGGTGGGGTTCATGATGAGGTTATCCAGAGTGTTCCCGTGAGCGGTGGCCACGAGCTGCACCCCCCGCTCCGCTATGGTACGAGCCGCGTTTGCCTCCGCCTCGACTCCTATCTCGTCGATGATGATGACCTCGGGCATGTGGTTTTCGACCGCCTCAATCATGACAGCGTGCTGGAGCAACGGGGTCGGGACCTGCATTCGTCGCGCTCTGCCGATGCCCGGATGGGGAATGTCCCCGTCGCCCGCGATCTCGTTGGAAGTGTCGACGACGATAACGCGCTTGTGGGCGTCATCGGCCAGCACCCGAGCGACTTCGCGCAGCATGGTGGTTTTCCCGACGCCGGGCTTGCCAACGAGCAGGATGCTCTTACCGGTCAAGATCAGGTCATCGATTATCCTGATGGTGCCGTACACGGCGCGGCCCACTCGTAGGGTCAGCCCCACGATCGCGCCGGTTCGGTTTCGTATCGCGGATATTCTGTGGAGCGTTCGCTCGATGCCGGCGCGATTGTCATCGCCGAACGCCCCTATGCTCTCAGCCACGTGCCCGATGTCGTCTTCGGTAACTTCCCGCAGGTTGAGAAGCCAGTTCCCGGAAGGGAAGCGAGCCTCCGGAGTACGCCCGAGATCGAGGACTACCTCGAGCAGCTCGGCGAGATCCTCCCTCTGGCGCAGCGGGTCCCGAATGTGAGGGGGCAGTTTCTCTATTAAGGTTTCCAGGTCTGTGTCTATCCGGTCTTGCAAGGACCCAATGCACCTCCCAGGGGATCGTTTCCTCAAGCTGACACGGCTGTGATGTCTTACAGCGCGTCGTCTCTCTAGCGGACCGCCGCGCGCTTGGCCCGCGTATGCTGGTCACAAACGACGGGTTCACGAACGGGAGTCGGGGAGTCCTGGACTATGGCGCGTCCGCCACGGCTGCCCAAAGGGTACTCCACGTCGGGCCCTATCCTCTGGCCAGCCAGCGATAGGCGAATGAGATCGGCAGCGTTCAGTTGCCTGATAGTACCGGTCTACCTTTTTGCTGAGTCTTCGACCATCCGCACGAATAGCTCGTGGACCCGAGTGTCGTCGGATAGCTCAGGATGGAAGGAGGTGGCCAAGAGGTTGTCCTGCCGGACCGCGACAGGACGGCCGTCCTCCAGCGTGGCCAGCACACGCACATTTGAGCCCACTGTGTTGACCGCCGGAGCCCTGATGAATACGGCATGGAAGGGTGGGCCGTCCATGTCCCGGATATCCAGGTCGACCTCGAAGCTATCGACCTGGCGTCCGAAGGCGTTGCGGCTGACCTCGATGCTCATCAGGTGCAGGGGCTCGGGGCGCTTGTCGGTGAGGCGGTCTGCCAAAACGATCATGCCGGCGCAGGTACCCCACATCGGCATGCCGGACTGTGCTTTCTGCCTGAGAGCCTGCCTGAAATTGTAGATGTCGATCAGCTGGACGATGGTGGTGCTCTCACCACCGGGGATTATGAGTCCGTCGATCTCGTCCAGTTGGTCGGGCAGGCGAACCTCGAGCGTCTCCACTTCAAGTCTCTCGAGGGCCTGCCGGTGTTCCAGGAAGTCTCCCTGGACAGCCAGGATTCCAACCTTGGGCAAACTACCAGCCCCGGGTGGCGAGTTGCTCCTCCAGTGGCATGGTCCTGACGTCTAGGCCGGCCATCGCATCGCCCAGGCCCCGAGATACGTCTGCGATGATCTTGGGGTCGTTGTAGTGAGTGGTGGCCTTTACGATGGCCTCGGCCATGCGCTGCGGGTTCTCTGACTTGAATACGCCCGAGCCGACGAAGATGCCGTCCACGCCCAACTGCATCATGAGAGACGCGTCCGCCGGTGTCGATACGCCACCTGCGGCGAAGTTGACCACCGGCAGCTTCCCGGTCTCGTGGATATCCCTGACCAGCTCGTAGGGCGCCTTCAGGTCGCGCGCCACCGCCATCAGCTCGTCCTCGCCCATGCCCTGAATCCGGCGCATTTCGCCCATGACCATCCGGGCGTGTCGCACCGCCTCGACGATGTTGCCCGAGCCCGCCTCGCCCTTTGTCCTGATCATCGCGGCTCCTTCGCCGATGCGCCTGAGCGCCTCGCCCAGGTCCCGGCAGCCGCAAACGAAGGGCACCTTGAAGTCGTGCTTGTTGACGTGGTTGTTCTCGTCCGCCGGGGTCAGCACCTCGGACTCGTCGACATAGTCGACGCCAAGGGCTTCGAGAACCTGCGCCTCCGCGAAGTGGCCGATCCTGGCTTTGGCCATGACGGGAATGGTGACCGCGTCGATTATCTCGACGATCATGGTCGGGTCGGACATTCGCGCCACGCCGCCCATCTTGCGGATATCGGATGGCACTCGCTCGAGGGCCATTACCGCAACGGCACCGGCGTCCTCGGCGATCTTGGCCTGTTCGGCGGTGACCACGTCCATGATCACGCCGCCCTTCAGCATCTGGGCAAGCCCGGATTTAACCCGCCATGTACCCGTTTCAGTCGTGTCAACTGCCATTCGATGTCCCCTCCGTTCCAAATCTGCGTGGGAGTGTTGGCCTCCATTATACTGCATGTCAAAAAGCCTTGGCAATCTGGTCGACGCCCAGTTGCCGCGGCAAATTTCGCGTTACAGATTCATCTGTCAGAAACCAGTCCGTGAATCCGGCGGCCAGCGTCTCGTTTCCTTCCAAGGACAACCGGCCCCTCCGCACCGACCTGCCGAAGGACAGCCTGCCCATCACGAACAGAATGTATGTGTCCGTGTCGCATCGGAAAGTCACGTCTGGGTCATCACTCTCCGATGGGCCTAGGAGGAACTCGTCGCCGGAGATTGCGATGTCGTAGCTCTTGAGCCTATCGTCGCTCATCTCGAATCGGTATCGGATCGGCGATGCTCCGGCGTTCCCCCGGAAGTAGGTGCGGAGCCAGATCGGCAGGAAATCGATTAGAAACGGACGCACCCGTTCGCTCAAGCCCGCCGCGCGGTCGAGCCCGTAGCGTATGTCCCAGCCGTGCACGCCCAACTCCAGCACGCGGCCCTCGATCAGAGCCGAGATCGGGGTAGATTCTTCCGGCTGCCACGCCGGCGTGGTATAGACACTGGGCTCTAAGCCGGCCAGCAGCGTGTTCAGCTGCTTGCAACTCGTGTAGAACTCCGGGAACAGGTCTTCGTCGAAGGTGACTCGCAGGGAGATGACACGGTCCACCTGTTCCACACCGGCCAGGTCCCCGTACCCCAATGGCGGCGAGGTAACGCCTTTCAAGGCGCGGGAGGCGCTGAGTTGTAGCATCATGCCGTCCGAGACGAGATGGGCCACCACGTCGGCGACTTTCCAGCGTTCGCAGCCGCTCGCGTACTGGTTGGCGTTTCTCCAGACGTCCTCGGGCAGAGAGTAGAGGTACCCCGCGAGCTCATTGGACAGCTCGCGCACGAGGTCGATGTGCCCGCGGACCCTGTCTTGGTCTGGCATCTCTTCGGTAGCGTGGGTGCGAGATTTACAGGCCCCGACCCGCGATGAAGGAGGCGAGGTCGGCGGTCCGGCAGCTGTAGCCCCACTCGTTGTCGTACCAGCCTATCACCTTGACCATGTTGCCTCCCATCGACATGGAGGACAGGCCGTCTATAACGCAGCTATGGGGGTTCTGCTTGAAATCGGTACTGACCAGCGGCTCGTCCGAGTAGTCCAGAATGCCGGCGAGATGGTTGCCGGCTGCCTCCTGGTACGCGGCGTTCACGTCGTCCGCCGCCGCTTCCCGGTTCAGGACCGCGACGAAATCTGTCACGGAGACCGTGCTGGTTGGAACCCGAAAAGACATGCCGTGGATCCTGCCGTTCAGCTCCGGCAGCACGAGGCCAACGGCTCGGGCTGCGCCCGTGGTGGTCGGGATTATGTTGCTGGCTGCAGCACGTGCCCGGCGAAGGTCGGTGTGGACCTGGTCCAGGATCGACTGGTCGTTCGTGTACGCATGAATAGTAGTCATGAGAGCCTTGTCGATGCCGAACGTGTCGTGCAGCACCTTGGCCATGGGGGCAACGCAGTTGGTGGTGCACGAGGCGTTGGACACGACGTGGTGGCGCTCCGGATCGTATTCCTTCTCGTTCACGCCCAGCACTAAGGTGGCGTCCTCGCCCTTGGCCGGCGCCGAGATGATCACCTTCTTTGCGCCTCCCTCCAGGTGCCCGGCCGCCTTCCCCGCATCGGTAAAGAAACCGGTGGACTCCACCACGACGTCGGCGCCCAGGTCTCCCCAGGGGAGCCTGGACGGCTCCCGCTCCGACAGCACTTTGATGGCTTTGCCATCGATGAGGATGCCGCCATCGGAGGCGCCCACTTCACCGGGATAGACGCCGTAGTTCGTGTCGTACTTGAAGAGGTGCGCATTGGTCTTCGTGTCGGCCAGGTCGTTGACTGCGACCACCTCGAGCGTCTTCGGGTGACGTTCCATCACCGCGCGCAACACCTGTCTGCCGATGCGTCCGAATCCGTTAATGCCTACCCTGGTGGCCATGGCGACACCCCCTTCGACGGCGCTGATCTTGTTTGCGGCATCATTATACGACTTGGCGCCCTGTACTCAATGGCTCGGACCTTGCGCCAGGTCTAGGTGCCTAAGCTAGACTTCTCTCCGCCTCTGAGGTGAGGCTAGCCCCGGATGAAGTCGTAGGCGGCAAGACCAGCGAACGTGGCTCGGCTGCCCAGCTCCTCTTCGATGCGGAGCAGGCGGTTGTACTTGGCGGTGCGCTCGCCCCGGGCCGGGGCCCCGGACTTTATCTGTCCGGCAGACGTGCCCACCGCCAGGTCCGCGATGGTCGTGTCCTCCGTCTCCCCGGAACGGTGGCTGATAATGGCGCCCCAGCCGGAGTCCTGGGCCATGCGTATGGCGGCCAGTGTCTCGGATACGGTGCCGATCTGATTCGGCTTGATTAGCACCGCGTTCGAGGCCTTGCGTTCCACCCCGAGGCGGATGCGCTCCGTGTTAGTCGTATACAGGTCGTCGCCGACGAGTTGGGTCGTGGCTCCGAGGTTCGCGGTCATCGCCTGCCAGCCGTCCCAATCTTCTTCGGCCATGCCGTCCTCGATACTGATCAGCGGATAGTCTCGCACCCATTGCTCGTACAGTCCGGTGAGCTCGCGGGCCGATAGACGCTTCTGCTCCCTGGCGAGGGAGTACCGGCCGTCATCGGCCAGAAGCTCGGTAGCCGCGACGTCAAGTCCGATGAAACACTGTTTCCCGGGCGCATAGCCAGCAAGCTGGATCGCCTCGAGGACGAGCTCCACCGCGTCGCGATTCGAGGGCAAGGAGGGAGCGAAGCCGCCTTCGTCGCCGACGCCGGTGCTGAGCCCCCTTTTGCGAAGCAGGGCCTTTAGGGCGTGGTACACCTCGACTCCGGCGCGGAGGGCCGCTCCGAAGCTGTCGAACCCCGCGGGGATCACCATGAACTCCTGGAAGTCGGTGGAGTCTTCTGCGTGCTTACCGCCGTTCACGATGTTGAGCATCGGCACCGGCAGGACCGGCGGGACGCCGGAGCCGAGGATTTCATAGAGCGGGCTGCCTCGGCTCCGCGCAGCGGCACGAGCCACTGCCATGGAGACTCCGAGGATCGCGTTGGCGCCGAGGTTCGCCTTGTCAGGACTCCCGTCCAGCGCCACAAGCGCCGTGTCTATCTTCTCCTGGTCGGCGACCGGCATTCCGATGATTGCGGGCGCTATGAGGCGACGTACGTTGTCGACGGCCTTCAGGACGCCGCGTCCGAGGAACCGATGCGTATCGCCATCTCGAAGCTCGACTGCCTCGCCGGCGCCGGTGCTGGCCCCCGACGGGACGAGCGCTCGCCCGCGCGCGCCGTCGGCGAGCAGCACCTCGACCTCGATCGTAGGGTTGGCTCGGGAGTCGAGGACCTCTCGCGCGGTAACTTCGTCTATGGCAATCATCAAGTCGCTTCCGGTCCGCTTAGCCAGGTTTACAGAGGCGTGCGGTGGTGCCTGACCCGGTCGTAAGTGTGGGTGGATAGGGGAAAGGTATGGCGGCGGCAGAGCCTATACGCCCGACGGGTCGCGGCTTCTGGCGGCCGAGAGTGCCTTCTCCACGGCGTCAACGGCGTCGGTGGCCAGTGTGAAGTGCTCAAAGCCGTGCACGTCCCGTCCCTCCCGCGACAAAGACCACGTCTGCAGGCCGATCACTGGGATTCCGTCCACCTTGGCGTGGGCGATCTCCGACAAGGTCCCGTACGCGCCGCCGACCGCGATCACAGCTCGGCCGGTCCTTACGACTATGATATTCCGCGCGTAGCCGAGCCCCGTGCATATCGGAACGTCCACCCAGGGATTGGCCTCGCTCGGGTCGCTTCCAGGCAATATGCCTATGGTGGTGCCGCCGGTGGCTTTGGCCCCCTTGCAAGCGGCCTCCATGACCCCGGTCAGGCCGCCGCAGACGAGGATGACGCCCCGACTACCGAGCTCATGGCCTACCTGCTCAGCCAGTTCGGCTATGTGATCGGGTGCGATGCTGTCTCCGATAACCGAGATAATCAACCTGGTCCCCGCAACCCTGAATGTACGCCGATTATATCACCCTGCCGGACGGCCACCAACCGGCGTCTACGCTGCTTCCGGGCGCTTTCACACTGAAGGGGCGGCGACTGTGACTGGGCTTGAGAACCAAGTGACTGGTAAAAGAGAGTTAAAACTACCATTCTGAATAGGCCCAGACTCCCTTTACAAACCCTTCATATCGGTCATAACGTAGTACATAGGGGAGATTCACGTTTTGTGGACGGGGTTTGAAGGCTGAGCTTGAGATGGAGGTCTTGGCAGATCAGCCAGCATGACCTATAAGCCTATTGAGCAGTACGGCCTCATCGGAGACATGAACTCCGCGGCCTTGATTGGAACTGATGGGTCGATAGACTGGTGCTGCTTCCCCCGATTCGACTCCCCAAGCGTGTTTGCGGCGATCCTCGACGATGAGGAGGGAGGGTGCTTCCGAATAGCCCCCTCTTCCCCCCAGGTCACCAGCCGCCAGGCGTACATCCCGAACACCAACATACTCGAGACTCAGTTCACCACCCCTACCGGCGAGTTGTCGCTTATCGACTTCATGCCGGTCGCGGCTGGCGACTCCGATACCACAGGCCCTCACGAGATTCATCGTATCGTCCGGTGCACCGGCGGGTCTGTCGAGGTCCGCTGCACCTTCACTCCTCGCTTCGATTACGCAAGAACGACGACCGACCTGCGGCCTATAGGTGAGGGAGTGGTAGCCCGAGGCGGCCGCCAGGTTCTCTCGCTGTGCACGCAGGTGCCTCTTCGCATCGCTGCGGACACCGCATCGGCCCAGTTCTCACTCAGCGAGGGCGAAGAGGCGGTCTTTGTTCTGGCCTACGGGCATGCCCGGCCCCAGAGGCTCCACACTTACAGGACCCGGCAGAAATTCGAGCACACCAAGGTCTACTGGGAGCTGATGGCATCATCGCTCACGTACGACGGGCACTGGCGTGACGAGGTGATTCGCTCCTTCCTGGTGCTCCACCTCATGCTCTACCAGCCGACCGGTGCCATCGTTGCCGCGCCAACCTGCTCGCTCCCCGAGCACATGGGTGGTTCGCGGAACTGGGATTATCGCTACTCGTGGCTGCGCGACTCCAGCTTTACTATGGAAGCACTGTACCGCACAGGCCATACCGAGGACGCCAAGCGCTACCTGGCATGGCTGGTCCGACAGTGCAAAGTCACTAACGGGAGGACGAGAATCGTCTACGGCATCTCCCCCAACTCCTCGCTGAAAGAGACGACTCTTGATCACCTGGAAGGGCATGGCGGAGCCGGTCCCGTGCGGATCGGAAACGCAGCGGCGCGCCACCTTCAGCTCGACGCGTTCGGGGAGGTCATTCTCGGGATCGACGCGCTCTGGCGAAGCGGCGGGGCGATATCGGATGACGCCTGGTCTCTGATCGAGCGCTTCGCCGGCGTTGTCGTCAATAACTGGCGCCGGAAGGATCGCGGTGTATGGGAGGTCCGAGGTCGCCAGGAGCATTTCGTTTACTCGAAGATCATGTGCTGGGCGGCGCTGGACAGGGCCGCGAAGCTGGCAAGAGTTCTGGGGCGCAACGGTGAGGCGTCGGGATGGAGCCGGACCGCCGCCATGATAAAGGAAGAGGTTCTGCGGCTTGGATGGAGCGACCGCAAGCGGGCCTTCGTTCAGCGGTACGGCGGCGAAGCATTGGACGCCAGCAATCTGGTCATACCCTTCGTAGGGTTCCTTGATTCGGATGACCCGCGCGTCTCGTCGAATGTGGATGCGATCACCAGCGAGCTCGCCGACGGTCCCTTCGTCCGACGGTATGTCCCGGGGGAGACCGACGACGGCCTCGGCGGGGAGGAGGAAGGCGCCTTTGTGTTTCTATCCTTCTGGCTGGTGGGCAATCTCATCCACACCGACCAAATCGACAAAGCCGGTGACTACTTCGAGCGAATCCTGGGGTGCGCCAACCATGTCGGCTTGTTCGCGGAAATGATCGATCCCTCGACCGGCCGGTTCATGGGCAACTTCCCTCAGGCATACAGCCACATCGGCCTGATTCACAGCGCGCGCAATCTCAGCCGCGCTCTGAACGGGAACCCCAAATCTCCGGCCAACGGCAACGCCGGCCGCGGAGCCGTCGTCTAATCCGACCGGCCACTCGCCGTGGCCCCAACCTGCGCCAGCCATTACGCCGTCGAGGCAGCCTGTCCCCACGTCCCGCTGATATAATCCGTGTCGGCTGCCAATGTCTACTTCGAAGCGGAAAACCGTACTCGTAACTGGAGCCTCATCGGGCATCGGCAAAGCCACGTGCCTTCTCCTCTCCGGCAAAGGCTACTCTGTCATCGGCACAAGCCGCGCCAGAGACCGACTGGCCGGTCTTGAAGAGGAGGCCACCCAGAAGGGACTTTCTGTCCAGGGTGTAGAGCTGGATATCAACAGCGATGAGGCGGTGGCCGGCCTCCTTCCGCGACTTGTTGAGGAGCACGGCGTCATTGACGTGCTCCTCAACAACGCCGGCTACGGGCTTTGGGGACCGATAGGAAGCCTCACGTTGAGCCAGATCAGAGAGCAGTTCGATGCCAACTTCTTTGCGGCCGTGCGAATGATCCAGGCCGTCCTCCCTGGAATGCTGCACCAGCGCAGCGGCACGATCGTCAACGTCAGCTCGATTCTCGGAAGGCTGGGGACGCCCTACAACAGCGGATACGCGGCCAGCAAGTTCGCTCTTGAGGGGCTCAGCGAGTGCCTTCGCCCAGAGCTCTCGCCCTTTGGAGTGCGGGTATGCCTCGTCGAGCCGGGGCTGTTCCAAACGGGTTTCCAGGAGAACCGGGTCGTCGGCGAGGCCGAGCAGGCCGAAGGCGGGCTGTACGCCCAGCACATTGAACGCTACTGGTCCAAACACGCCCGCTTCGACCGCTTGTCGGCCGATCCGAAGCGCGTGGCTGGGGTGATCGAGCGAATCATACGATCTCGGAATCCAGCCTTGCGACACCCGGTAGGGCTGGAAGCAAGGCTGGGAATCCTCGGTGCGAGGCTGATTCCCGAGAGGCTGTTCCAGGCCATGCTGCGCCGCGCAACGATGGGCTAAGAGGTACCCACTTGAGGTCTAGAGGGAAACGGTGGAGGAAAAAGAAGGTAAATTTAAGTCCAGGGTATTGACAACGGCACCTCAGGGTTGATAGGATGGAAGGTGCCCCAAGTGATTAAGCCGAGGGTCGAAGCCGGTGGGAGCTGGCGGCGCTGAGCCAAAGGGTCCCGCGGGCGGAGAGCAGAGGCAAGGTTACTCGGGGCGCTCGCTTTCTAAGGCTCCTTCGCGGCCAGCACCCCGACGAACGGCAGATTACGGTACTTCGCACGGTGATCGAGCCCGTGGCCCTTCGGGTGCGAAGCATGCTTGACGGCCGCCGGTGTGTCGGACGGCAGTAAGGAGGCCACGATGCTGGACATACTTCGAGCGGCCGTACTGCTGGCGGCCACGATGACCATGGGGATAGGGGCGGGGGTCTTCCAGCTCTACAACTTCGCCATCATGCCTGGGCTACGCAGGACCGACGATCGTACGTTCGTCGGCGCTTTCCAACAGATCGATACGGCGATCATTAGCCCCTGGTTGTTCTTCTGGTTCTTCGGTGCGCTGGGCTTCACCGCTCTAGCGGTGGCGCTCCACTTTGGTGCGGACGAGCGATCGGCGTTGCCTTGGATCGGCGGCGCGTTGGTCCTACACCTGGTGGTTGTTGTCATTACCATGCGTATCAACGTACCGCTCAACGACGAGATCAAGGCGGCCGGGGATCCGGACCTGATCGCCGATCTCCCCGCTGTGCGCGAGCGGTTCCACGAAGCGAGGTGGGTCGGTTGGAACCTCTTCCGGGCTGTGGCCTCGACAGTGGCGTTCGGCTGCCTAGCATGGGCCCTAGTGTTGCACGGGCGCTCATAGTCGCGAGGATGCGGCGGTCGGCCGGCCTTCTGCTTTCCATAAAAGTTACATTCTCAGACTGTCCGATCTCTAATGGGCACGCTACTTAGGGGCGCATGCAAGCTATTGTCCTGACAAAATACGGTGAACGGGACGTTTTGAAGCTCCAAGAAGTCCCGAAACCAGTTCCCAAGGATCACGAAGTCCTGCTGAAAACCCACGCAACGACCGTGAACGATTGGGATTGGTGTTTCATGCGGGGCCAGCCAGCCGTGTACCGGTTGTTCATGGGACTTAGGAAACCCAAAGTCACCATTCTTGGCGCCGAGGTGGCGGGGCGCGTCGAGGGCGTTGGAGCTGGCGTCCAAAGGTTTAAGCCGGGAGACGCGGTCTACGGTGATATCTCAGGAACGGGTTTCGGCGGTTTTGCAGAGTACGTCTGCGTTCGTGAGAGCGCCTTGGTCCCAAAGCCGGAACGCATGACCTTCGAGGATGCGGCATCCATACCTCACGCCTTCGCGTTGGCGCGGCAGGGGCTTGTGGATGAAGGGCGTATCCAAGGGGGCCAAAGAGTCCTGATCAATGGCGCCGGAGGAGGTGTCGGAAACCTTGGGGTACAGCTCGCTAAGCACTACGGTGCCGAGACCACCGGTGTCGATAGCGCCGAAAAGCTAGAGACTATGCGGGATATGGGATTCGACCACGTCATCGATTACCGACAGGAAGACTTCACCCAAAGCGGCGAACGCTACCACCTCATTCTCGACACCAAAACGAACCGGCCGGCGCGCAGTTACCGCCGGGTGCTCAAGCCCAATGGAACCTACGCGACGGTAGGTGGCCAGCTGCCGCGGCTTCTGCAGATTTTGGTGGCGGGATCTCTAACATCGCGAGTCAGCAGCAAACGCATGCGTATCGTGTCTCTCAAGACCAACAAGGACCTTAACAGAGCGAACGAGTTGTTTGAGGCCGGCAAGCTCAGGTGCGTGCTCGACGGACCGTACAAGCTGGCCGACGTGCCCGAGGCGGTGCAGCACTTTGGCGCGGCCCGGCACAAGGGAAAGGTCGTGGTTTCTGTTGGGGCTGGCGACGCCTTGTAACCTGCCTTTGCGCTTTTGTGCTCGTCAGTGCTCTGGCCTTGGCTATCTGGGGTAAAAAGCTTGATACAATGGAAGGTGCCCCAAGTGATTAAGCCGAGGGTCGAAGCCGGTGGGAGCTGGCGGCGCTGAGCCAAAGGGTCCCGTGGGCGGAGAGCAGAGGCAAGGTTACTTGGGGCGCTCGCTTTCTAAGGCTCCTTTGCGTCCAGCACCCCGATGAACGGCAGATTGCGGTACTTCGCACGGTAGTCGAGCCCGTAGCCCACTACGAACTCGTCCGGTATGTCAAAGCCGATGTACCTGATCGGCAAATCCACCAGGCGGCGCGCCCTCTTATCCAGCAAGGTGCACACCCCCACGCTTGACGGCTCTTTGGACCTCAGGTGCCCCATCAGATGGTTCAAGGTCATGCCGCTGTCGACTATGTCCTCGACCAGAATCACGTCCCTGCCCGAGATACTGGAGTCCAGGTCCTTGGTGATTCTTACCCCAGGAGCGTCGTCGTCTCCGTAGCTGGATATGGCCATGAACTCGACCTCAACGGGGAGACTTATCGCCCGCATGAGGTCTGCCATGAAGCACAGCATCCCCCTGAGCACGCCCACCAACACCGGCTCGCGTCCTCGATAGTCCTGTGAGATCTGGCGACCCAGGTCGGACACCCGCTGGTCTATCTGCTGGGCTGTAAAAAGAATTCTGTCTATGCCGGTGATCTCGGCTTGAGCCAGGGGCCCGAATCCGTACTTGGCCAGCAGCCGGTGATAGTCCTTTCGATACAGGAGCTTTATGTCCAGCTCCGGGTGAAGCTCCCGCACTCGGCGAATCTTCCGGTTCTTCACGGTGACCAGGCTCTGCTTCATGGTGGTCAGCTCGATGTAAAGGTCGAGGTCCGGCAGGTAGAAGTCCGGCGTCAGCATCTCGAGCACCCGATCTCCTTCCCACCTGAGGGGGAACGATCGTGGCTCGTATAGCCAACGGACGCCGTAGAAGTCGAGAATCTGGGCGAACTCCCGCTCGCTTGGATGGGCGAAGGCGGGAGATCCGTCAAGCGCCTCGGCCGTCTCGTCTATGCCGTCCACCGTGTTCCTCCGGAACCCTTCTTCGTAGTTGATGATAGCGGCTGCCTTCAGTCCGGGCAAAGCATTCTGAAGGTCTCCTTCGGCAAAAGAGTCTTCTGCGGCCGGTGCTATAATGCGAGCCGTGTCGAAACTTCCCGGCCTTCGGGTGGCGTGTAATGAATGTGTCAGTCTGTAGACTTAGCCTTCGCTTACCTGAGAACCAGAGCCTAAAGGGGAAGCGGAGGGTCATCGGCTCCCTTACGTCGAAGGTACGGAATAGGTTCAATGCGTCAATCGCCGAGGTTGACGACAACGACGTATGGCAGGTGGCGACGCTCGGCATCGCCTGTGTCAGCAACAGCTCTCGGCACGCCGACGAAATGTTGAGTAGCGTCCTGAGCTTCATCGAGTCCAGCCGTGAGGACCTCGAGGTTGTGTCCGAGCAGCGCGAAACCATCTCCGGGTTCTGAGCGAGTCGCTCTCGTCATGGACGTAGCCGCGTTTTTGACTGAACTCCAGCAACAGTCCTGGTATGGAAGTCAGATAGCACACCGGCGAGACGTGCCTGCGAGGGAGGCAACTCACGCCGACGTCGATCCGCCTCTGAGCGGCAACCTGCAGCGGGCGCTTGCCGATATAGGCGTCAAGGCCCTGTATGCGCACCAGGCGAAGGCGGTGGACCTCCTTCGCCGTGGTGGCAACGTAATCGTGTCCACGCCGGCGGCCAGCGGTAAGAGCCTCTGCTACCACCTGCCGGTTCTGGAATCCCTGCTGGAAGACCGGTCGGCCGGGGCGCTCTACGTGTTCCCATCGAAGGCCCTGGCGCAGGACCAGCACGCGGCCTTCACCGCACTGATGCCCGACGCCGGCCGCGTCAGGTCGGGCATATTCGACGGTGACACACCATCCGCGGACAGGGCCGACATACGGCGCAGCGCTCGCGTGGTGATCACCAACCCGGACATGCTGCACTTAGGGATCCTGCCCAATCATCGAGCGTGGTACCGCCTGCTGCGGGGGCTCCGGTACGTTGTGCTGGACGAGGCTCACGTGTACCGAGGCGTCTTCGGCTCGCACGTAGCCAACGTCATCCGGCGTCTGCGGCGCCTTTGCAGCCGTTTCGGAAGCGACCCCCAATTCATCTTATGCTCGGCCACCATAGCTAACCCGGGCGAGCACGCCGAGCGACTCGTCGGCCTGCCCTTCGAGGTCGTCGATGAGGATGGGTCGCCTTACGGGGGCAAGGACTTCCTGTTCTGGAATCCGCCCATGATAGACATGGCCAAGGGTAGCCGCCGGAGCACCAATACCGAGGCCGCGTTTATCTCGGCTGAGCTGCTGCGCCGCAGTGTTCGGACCATGACCTTCGTTCGCACTCGCCGGCTGGCGGAGCTGCTATACGTCTACGTGCGCGACCGGTTGCGGGAGCTGCACTCGTCGGTGGCCGACAGGATAGCACCCTACCGGGCCAGCTACCTGCCGGAGGACAGGCGGCAAATCGAGCGCGACCTGTTCGAGGGTCGGCTGCTGGGACTGACGACAACCAATGCCATGGAGCTGGGTGTGGACATAGGCGACCTCGACGCCACGGTCTTGACGGGGTACCCCGGCAGCATTGCCAGCACGTGGCAGCAGGCGGGGCGCAGTGGGCGCTCCGGCGAACGCTCTCTCAGCGTGCTGGTTGCCATGGACAACCCGCTGGACCAGTACCTTATGCGCCACCCCGATAGCTTCTTCGGCAAGCCCCACGAGAGTGCTCGGATATCCCCCGCCAACGAGTACGTGCTGAAGCCCCACCTGCTCTGCGCCGCCTACGAGGCTCCGCTCACAATCGAAGACACCCGGTTCTTCGGCTCCGACCTTGTGCAGCAGGCCGCAGAGCTGTGCGAGCACGAGTTCCTACATAAGAGAGGAGGGAAGTGGCACCTGGATGCGGAGATAGCCTATCCGGCTAAGGAGGTGGGTATCAGGTCAAGCTCGACCCACTTCTACACCCTGGTGGAAGGAGACAGCGGGGTTGTCCTCGAAACTCTGGACGAGATGTCGGCCTTCCTCCAGCTGTACCCCGGCGCCGTGTACCTGCACAAGGGCGAGCCATATCTGATTAAAGAGCTGGACCTGGAGGGGCGCACGGCCCAGGCCGTGAAGACCGACGTGCCCTATTACACCGAGGTCAGGGACTTCACGGAAACCAGGATACTGAACCAGCTCAAGCAGAAGCAGGCGGGAGGGGCAACCGCGTACCTGGGTGAGGTCAACGTCTCGACGACCATCGTAGGGTTCAAGCGCAAGATGCCATTCACCGAGGAGGTCCTGGGCGAGGAGTACGTAGACCTACCGGCTAAGAGCTACGACACCGTGGCCCTCTGGTTCGACGTACCGAAGGCGGCCGTGGAATACGTGAGGGAGAGGCGGCTAGACCTGGCCGGTGGGCTGCACGCTATGGAGCATGCCGCGATCGGCGTTCTCCCTCTGTTTGCCCTCTGCGACCGGAACGACATTGGGGGCGTGTCCACGCCGCTGCATCCGGACACCGGCAGGCCGGGGGTGTTCATTCACGACGGCCACCCCGGAGGCGTTGGCATCGCCGAGCACGGCTTCGAGGTCATCGAGCAGCTGTGGGAGGCGACGTTGGACGTGGTGTCGGAGTGTCCCTGCGAGGCAGGCTGTCCCGGGTGCATCCAGTCGCCCAAGTGCGGCAACAACAACCAGCCGCTCGACAAGCACGTGGCCATACTCCTGCTCCGTGAGGTGCTTGGCAGGGACGGAATAGGCGCTCGCCAGAACAATTGACATGATCCTGACGTGGGCCCTACCATATTGCTCGGTCCACACGAATCGGGACTTTCAGAACGAAACCTTGGGGAGGGACTCATGGCGGGAAAAGCCAAGCTCGACGTCGAGATCATCTACTGCGTTCCTTGAGCCTACCACGGTACGGCGGTCTGGATGGCCTCCGAGTTTTTCGCCGAAGCGGGCAAGGACGTCGCGATCACGGTAACCCCCGGGGACAGCGGCGTGCTCAAGGTGTTCGCGGGCGGCGACAAGATATTCGATCGAGCTGACGAGGGCGGCAAGTACCCGGACCTGACCCGCGTCAAGAAGATGCGAAGCGACATCAGGGAGAAATTGTCAGCAGTCGGCGCAGCCGCAGGCGACTAGCGCGCGAGTCACAATCGCGATGGAGAGGCCCCGGGCCGCCTGAGGTGACCCGGGGCCTCTTGCTTGGATGCCGGTCGCTTGACACCCTCAACATGCAGAAATGACAATGGGGTAGCTTACGAACCGGGAGCCAGCCCATTCTCGCCAGGGCTGCCCGCCGGACTAAAAACGAGGAAAAATGGCCAGCGCGCTGGACGGCATAACTATACTCGACCTCACCGACGGTCCGGCGGGAGCCCAGGCGACCATGTTCCTGTGCGATCACGGGGCCAGGGTGGTGCGCGTCGTGGATGTGAACGACGAGGCCTCGCGCAGGGGAGGGTACCTCGTATGGGACCGCGGCAAAGAGTGCCTTCGGCTGGACCTCTCGCAGGTTGGGCCACCGGGCCAGCGCGGCTCTTCGGACGACGCCCGCGGCGAGGCCGGTGCGGATGAGCCGGCACGCATCTATGAGGAGCTGGTACGAGGAGCCGATGTCCTTGTAGATAGCTTCGCCCCATCGTCGGACCGCCAGACGGCGGTCGACAACGACTGGTTGTCCTCCATCAACCCTCGCCTGGTCCACTGCTCCATCACGGCCTACGGAAGGCATGGCCGCCTCAAGGACGAGGCGCCCATCGACGACCTTGTGATGGCCCGAATGGGGATACTGGCGAGCCAGCCCGGATTCCGGCCCGCGCCGGTGCATCTGGTGCACCCGCTCCCCAGCGTGGGTGCCGCGCTGCTGGCGGCCCAGGGCATAGCCGCATCCCTGCTGGCGCGCGAGAAGACTGGCCTGGGCCGGAGGGTCGAGACCTCGCTGATGGCCGGCGCCCTCCTGTACCACCCCAAGGTGACGGGTGACAACCTGGTGCCCAGGCCGTTTCAGACGCATCCGGCGGGCAGCGCGCCCTTCTACAGTGTCTACGAGTGCTCCGACGGCAAATGGGTGCAGCTTGGCTGCGTCCACCCGCGCTTCATCGCGTCGGCAGCGACGGTCATGGGCATCAAGGATGTCGCCGACGAGCCAAGGTTTGGGGACGGGGTGAACGTCCCCAATAAGAAAGACGAGATGGAGCTTCGAGACCTGGTGGGTCGCGCCATCCGGGCCAAACCCTACGATGATTGGGCGAGGCTGTTCGATGAGGCCGACGTTCCCTTCGCCCAGGCACGCACCACCGACGAAGGCATGGATGATCCCCAGGTCGAGGTCAACGAGATGGTAGTCGATCTCGTAGACCTCGAGGTCGGACCCATCTCTCAGATGGGCGTACCCGTACAGCTCTCGGAAACGCCCGGCCGGGTTAAGGGCCCGAGGATGCTTCCCGGCGATCGCCTGCCGGATGTTTTGACGGGCGAAGCATCCAAAGCCGACGACCGGCGGCCACGGCCACCAGGAGAGGGGAAATTCGATGTGCCCCTCAAGGGGGTGCGGGTGCTGGAGATCACGAACCTGATAGCCGGACCGACGGCAGGTCGCCTGCTCGCGGACCTGGGCGCCGACGTAATCAAGATGGAGCCCCTGGACGGAGACATATCCCGGCCCATCGGTCGGACCTACTTCTTCAACATCAACGCCAACAAGCGCTCGCTATCGGTCAACACGCGAACTCCCGAGGGTAAGGACGTCGCGCAGCGGGTGGCGGCCAGTGCGGACGTGCTTCTGGCAAACATGCGCCCTCACGCCACCGAGCGCATGGGCATTGGCCCAGACGCGCTGAAGGAGCTGAACCCGCGGCTGATAGAGACTCACGTGACCGGGTATGGCTGGACGGGGCCGTACGCTCACAGGCCGGGGATCGATCCGCTCGCCCAGGCCCTGATGGGCCTGCAGCGGGCTCAGGGCGGCCCGGAGAACCCGCCGGTCTTCCCTGCGCAGCTTGCCCCCACCGACTTCACCGCTGGGGCCATGGGCGCACTCGGCACGATACTCGCGCTGTTCGCGAGGGAGCGAACGGGCATCGTGCAGCGGGTCGATACAAACCTCATCAATGGGGGGGCGGTTCTCAGCTCGGAGTTTTTCACCAGGTATGAGGGTAAGCCGGCCCGCCGGCTGGCCGATAAGGGCCAGTACGGCCTGGACGCCTTCCATCGCTTGTATGAAACGAGCGACGGCTGGCTCTATGTCGTGGCCCAGACCCAGGAGCAGCGCGCCGCGGTCTGCGACGCCGCGGGCCGTGGGGACCTGGCTGACAGTGCAATAGCAGACGTTGTCCCAGCGGCCGACTCCCCGCTGGCACAGGAGCTGACCCGTTCTTTCGCTCACCTGAGCTTAGACGACAGCCTGGGCCGGCTAACAAAGGCCGGCGTCCCGTGCGGGCCTGCGGAGGCAGGGGACAGCGAGGTGTTCCTCGACGACCCTCACAGCGCTTCGAATGACATGATCGCGATCCACCGGCACCCGGTTCTGGGATCTATGAGGGTGGCCGGCCACTACATCAGGTTCGGCGGTACGGAGACGCTGCAGGGCAAGCCGACGCCGCTCCTTGGCGAGCAGACGAGGGAGGTGCTCCAGGAGGTCGGCTTCTCCGAGAGCGCCATATATGAGCTGTACGAAAAGGGCGTGGTGAAGACCGAGGAGCCGGCTTCGGTACCCTAGCGCCGTTGAGCAAGCTTAGCCGCAATTTCCGATACTGGGTCTTTCACGGCTCTCCCATCCAGCCTGCCATTTCTCCGTCTACCCTATCCAGCCCTTCTTGTGGCGTAGAGAATGGCATGCCTTCGGTCGTTCACCTGAACTGGGTCTCTATTTCAGCGTCTCTCTCAGCCCGTCCGCCAGGCCTTCAAAAAAGGCTCCGAACGTCTCGCCACTCGGGGACTGGGACGTCGCCTCAAAGAGAGCCTGCAAGTTTGGGTCTCCAAGAGCTTGTAACTTTGCCCCGACCTCTTCGAGCAACTCCGGTGGAGGCCCGCTCAACTTCTGGAATGCTTCCTGGATCTCCACATTCCCTAAGGCCTGAACCAGGGCATAGAGCTCGCCAGACAGCTGATCCGACGGTTCTCCCTGTACCAGCGTGGCCTCAACGGCCCCGACGAGCCACGCTTGCAAAGCGGGGTCAGCGGAGGCCTGGATCAGGGCGCCCAACTCCAGGAATACCGCCCCTCCTTCACCCCTCGCCGTCGCCGCTAGGAACTCCTCCCACTTTTCCGCAGCCTGCACGTTCCCCGAAGCTTGAACCGCGGCGGCCGTCTGACTCAGAGCCTCCTGTGGCGGCGGGCCTGCGCTGGCCAGAACAGAGTCAATGATTTCCACCCAGTTGGCCTGCAACGCCGGGGCGCCTGAGGCCTGGATCACGGCGGTGAGCCCCAGGATATCCTCCGCCGATGGCCCTCCGCCCTCCTCCTCAAAGCTGCTAGTAAGGATGTCCAACACCTCCCCGATATCCGCGCCTCGATCCAGCCGCTGCTGAAGGGCTGCGGCCTGCGCCTGCGCCGCCTGCAAATCCCCCTGGACCGAGTCGAACTCCTCTTGTGATACTCCGCTACCACAGGCAGTCAGGAGAATAGGCAGGGCCAAAAGCGTGGCTAACCAGGTCAACTTCGCGCGCATCCTAGCCATAGAGAGTCTCATCTCAGCATCTCCTCAAATTTGTACGTAGGAGCGTCGGTTACCACGCTTCCCCTTTCTAACCCCTGCACTGGGGAACGGACCGCCCTCTCCCTTCACACGGAGAGCTAAAGAGAGGTCGGGAGACTGGCACCGAAAACCCAGGCTGAGCGCTAGCCCTCGCGGATCGCCTTCAACGGAGCGGTTAGCTCATCGACGTTGGCCACCATCGAGGACAGAGCCAGCTCGCGCTCGAACACAGCCGGGTCGATCTGGTCTACGATCACCGGCTCGAGCACATGAAATGATGGGATACCCAGGGCGACGTTTGCCAGCGGACCAGCGTAGCTCGGGTCGCCGGTCAACAGTGTGATTGCCGGCATCTCGACCGCCTCGGCCGAGTTGGCGCCCAGGATAGCTACGACGTTCTCGGTGCCGTACTGGTCCAGCACCCGCTTTATTCGACCTTGATCCTCAAGGTCCATTGCTCCTGCGGCGGTTCAAACGAAGCAGAGCGTATCGCTGTACAGGATTTCGGCCCCCGCACTCATCACGGCGGCCTCGATCGCCGGTCCGTGCACGCCGTCGCGCTCTCCTATCGCTAGGACACGCTTTCCCTTTAGATCCATGCTCCCTCTCCAGCTAGGCTTCGACCAGGAATGATACACCATCAGATAAGCCCGTCATACGCCCGAGGAATAGGCTACCCTTTGCCATGAACAGGACACGGCTCATGTCGCCGCTGCGAAGGGCGCGAAGGGCGTGGGGCATGTAGCAGACGGCGGATGCTATGTGCCCCTGAGTCGGGGCGAAGCCGGGCATGCCGTGGGTCGCCTGGAACTCGTCGAGACCATCTCTAGGAACCTCGCCACGCATCACCCCCAATGCGGCTATCAGGCGATAGTTGCCCGCGGGAACGTCGCCGCTGCCTGCCGGCTCGGTCACCTCCGGGTTGTGCATCTCGGTTGCGTATCGGTCCACGTCGGTCATGCCGTATCCGGCCTTCTCCAGCGGACGAGAAACCAGTGCCTCGAGAATCGCCTGCTGGGAGGAGCCTGTGTTGACGGCGTGGAATCCGAGCGTGTCGAGTCTGATCCGAGGTCCGTCTGCGTCCGCGTCCTCCACGAGAATGGCCAGCCCGGCCAGCACGTCCTCCAGGACCGGCATCTCCTTTGCCAGGTGGGCTCGGTGCTTCATCCCGAGCTTGGCCAGGGAGCCGCCGGCCACCACGACGACTCGCGAGAATACACCGGCGTGGATCATCGCCGCGGCGTTGAACATCGCGTATAGGGTCGATGCGCAGAAGGCCTTCAGGTCGAACCCGGTCACCCGGGTGAGACCCGCGCTCTCGGCGATGGCCTTGCTCAGACTCCCGCCCCCACGCTGGTAGCGGTCACCGACCGCCTCCTCGGACCCCGAGATCACGAACTCGATCTCGCTCGGGTCCAGCCGGGCTTCGACGGAGTTCAGCAGACGCCGCAGCGCGAGAACCGCCGTCGCTTTGCAGGCGAGGTTCTCGAGCAGAACGTTAGCCGTCAGGGCCTCGTCCTCCTCGTGGCCCCTTGAGATCGATCCGACGATCTCGTCGTCCAGCGAGAGCGGGATTGCCTCGCCGGTGCCGATCGGCTGGTGCACCGCGTCGGCGGTGGCCGGCTCCAGGCGGTCGAGCTCCGCCCTAGTGGCCAGGCCACGGCCAAGCAGGCCCTCGGCTCCTCGCCCCAGCACAGACCCGTCCATCGCGACGAGCCGTGCGCCGTCGCAGAGCCTCATGAAGCTCAGCAGCTCGGGCTCGGCGATGATATCGCCGAAGGGCCCGCTGGAGTTGGACATGCCGTCGGCGGCGTTGAACCAGGGCCGCGGCAGCCCCCAAAGGTCCTCCGGAGCCAGGTTGCCAATATAGGCCTGATTCGGCGCATAGGCGACGGCGTCCTCGTAGGAGCGCAGCCGGGCTCCGATCTGTCCCAGCAGCGATGGGTCGGCTTTAATGTCACGCAGCGGTCGCGAGCCGTACCGGACCAGACCCGGCGCGTGGGCCAGGATGGTCGAGGCGGCGGTGATAACGGGATAGCCCATCAGCTCGCCCCCAGCTCGGCGAGGTCCTTCACCGTGGGGCCTTCGACGGGTTGCGTCAGCATCTTGACCGCAGCCCGGACCAGGTCCAGCCGCCACTCGAACTCGGCCTGAGGTGCCATAGCCAGGTTGCCCAGGGGATGATGGAAGCGCCCCTCGGTCTTGAAGATGCGGTTCGCACCAACTCGCTCCGCAATGGTTATGAGGGCTGTTATGAGCACAACGGGAATGCCCGCTCGCTCGATCTCCTTCGCCAGCGTAGCACCGCTACGCGTCCCGGTGCCTCAGGTCGAGGTGAGGATGACCGCGTCGACGCTCGCCTCCTTCAGGTCCAAGGCGATCTCGGACCCGAGCCGCGCTATCGTGCGAATGTTGGCCATGTTTCCGGTGGTCACGTAATAGTAGTCGTGGAGGCGGCCGATCACGCCCTGACGCTCAAGAGACCGCGCGGCGTCCAGCGGCACAGCTCTGTCGGGATCGGCGTTCGTCCCGGTGGTGTCGCAGCCGCCGTGCCAGGCCTCGAACTCGCCCTGCTCCAGCCCGTCGCGGCCGATGATCGGGTACTTGAACCACTTGGAAACGTTCCAGGTTTCCAGCCGGTCGGGGTTGCCGAAGGGCACCAGACCAGACTCTGTGACGAGCGCAACCAGTGACTGCCCGAGGTCTAGGACCGGCGGTGCGGGGTCGACACTGCCTAAGCTGGGCACAGCCAGCTCCGTCTGGAACGGCCGCCCGGCGGCCTTCGCCATCAGCATGTCTACGGCGCGCTCCGCGGCGCCCTTGCCGAGCCGGAGATTCCGGCGTATCCCACGGGGGAAATATCCCTCCTGGCCCGCTGGGCCGATCTCCGCACCTCGTGCCAGCTTCAACGCCAGCGCCGCCATCGTCACCAGCGCCTCGCCCATGGCGGCGGCGGTGGAACCCGTCTGCACGATGTACAGGTCCCCCTTGAACAGCTCGACCCCGGGGTTGTTCTCGTTCATCGCCGCGAGGGCAGCGCGTCCCCGCTTCTGATATTCCAAGGACACTGTGCCGCAGGCCGTGCCGTAGCGGCCCGAGCTGAAAGCTGGGCCCGCGATGAGCACGTCGGCGTCGTAGGCCTCGGCCATTTCCAGAAGTCGCGCCAGGGCCTCTTCCGGGTGCTCTGTGAAGTAGTTGTCGCCGCAGATCAGCGTTGCCACCACTTCGGCCCCGTCGCCGAGATTCTGGGCAAGCGCTACTCCCGGCCCCACGGGGCCGTCTCGATGGGACGGCGGCGTGTCGGCCTTCTCCTCGGCGCCGACGCCTCCGAAGAACTGGTTTAGGTAGTGGATGACCCTGACCTTATTCTTCATATCTACTACCGTCTGCCTTCACCTGATCAGAGAGTGCTGTTCCCCTGCGAACGGCTTTGCACCAAAAGTCCTTTCAAGGCGAAGGTTTGCTTTCCCTCCCTCCCGCCCCGAGGGTATTCTTGTACCTGGGGACACCCCAGACCCCGGCCGGAAACCGGAGGTTTCCGGCATCTTCCTGCGGTCTTTGTGCGAAGCTCCTCCGAGCCCTTCCTCAGGACGCCGCTCCAGAAGCTAAACGGAGCTGGGCGTGTTCGAGGGCGAAGCCCCCTAATGCGCTGGGGGCGGGTGGGTGGGAACGACAAAGCGGCGGAGTGGCCAGACATCAGTAATCCCGCGCCGCGAACCCGTTCGTCTGCATCATCCAGAAGCCGCCGTACATCTCGTGGGCGCTCAGCACCATGCTGTCGGCCGCGTTCAGCCGTTCTCCCCAGCCCTCGTTGGAGCTGAACACGACCTGACTTCCCCCGACTACGCGCTTCATGGCCGGCACGGTGAATCGCCGATCGGCCCCGCCTCCGGTGACGATGGCGTCTGCCTCAGGCGTATAGTCGACGATGGGCCACTCCCGGCCCTCGACCCCACCCAGCTCGTGTACGATCTGGACGGTGCTGACGCCCGATTGCTCCAGGGCCTTCACGCTCTGCATGAAGTCCACCCAGGTGTTGCCGGTGCCCTCCAGGGTCATGACCGCGCAGTCTACGCCCATCATCCGGGCCACGTTGGCCACCATGTAGCCATTCTTCTCCTTCATGCTGTGGTCGTCGTGGTGACCCCGACAGAAGATCACGCCGACGAAATTCAGCTCCCGTCCATGCCGCCGGTAAAGCTCGCGGATGACCGGGTGGGACTGCCGGAGCCACGTCGGCACCTTCATCATGCTGCGGTAGTTACCGCTCACCACGGCCCCGTCGAAGTACTCGTTGGGATGCAGCACCGTCGGGACCAGTGACTCGACGGGCTGGCCGTAGAGGAAGGTCTGGACCAGGAATCCCTGCTGCTGTACCTGGTCCACGTACGCTACTCTCGGGAGGGAAGGATCGACCTCGCCCAGCTCGAACTCCTCCACCTCGTCCGGTTCGCTCCCGGCCGCGACGGCCTCCGCCAGACGCTGCGAAACGCGCAGCGTGCCGAGACGGACCGCCCCCTCGAACTCACGATTGGTGGTGCTCGTGGCTGCGCTGAACAGCAGGACCACGTCCTGGGTAGCGGAGCATGCCGACATGTCGGCTCCGGGCCCGCTCATATCGATGATGCCCTCGTTGAACTCCAGGATTCCGCCCGTAGGCTCGGGAAGCTCCGCCGACGCCAGTACGGCCAGGCCTTTCGCCCTGCGCGTCACACCGTCGCCCACGGTGCGAGCTGGTCCGAGGAACCCGGGAAAGGTAACGCCATCGCCGTAGACCTTGACCCTGGGCTCGATAGCGTCCAATACATGGATTATCCTGGTGTCCTCGCCCGGCGAGGCGAGCTCCACGTCCACGTCGGCCATGGATGCGGCATCCCGGGCCAGGCCCCGCAGCTCTTCGCGATCTATCGTCAACGTGCCTCGTGAAAACGAGGTCTGCGGGCCGAACTCGACGGCGGTGACTTCGACGCTTTCGAGCTGGAGTTTCAAGCTCCTCCTCGTATTCGATGTGCTCGCCCGCGGTGCTTCGATTACTCCGCGGCGGGCCAGGGGCTAGTTAGGCATGCGCTCCGTCGATGTTACCACCACCTTGCTTCGCTGAACAAGGCTGGAACGGGTTTGCGCAAAGACAGTCGGGTTCTTAAAATAACCTCTGGCGGCAATCTGGCCTGCGGCGGAATCCAGGCCTGGGGAAGCGCGCCGCCGCAATACCTGGAGATACGAGGCCTCATGGTAATAGAGCAGGACCCACGGCTTGCCGAGCTAAGGGCTCGCATCCGGCACTCAGCGGCTCACGTTATGGCGGACGTGGTGAGGAGGATGTTCCCTGAGGCGAAGCTGGCCATAGGGCCTTCGACGGACGATGGCTTCTACTACGACTTCCTCGTGGCGGAGCCCTTTACGCCGGAGAAGCTAGAGGAGATCGAACGGCGGATGGCCGAGGTTGTGGCGGAGGATCTTGCCTTCGAGTACTCCGAGTACTCGAAGGAGGACGCCCTCGCCCTCAACTCCGAGGAGGCCTTCAAGACGGAGCTGATCGAGGAGATCGCGGAGGACGAGCCCATCTCCACCTATCGCCATGGGGACTTCGAGGACCTTTGCGCCGGGCCCCACGTCGAATCGACCGGGAAGATCCCGGCCTTCAAGCTTCTTAACGTCGCCGGCGCTTATTGGCGGGGCGACGAGCACCGCCCGATGCTTCAGCGAATCTACGGCACCGCCTTCGAGACGCAGGAGGCCCTTGACCGGTACCTGGAGCAGCTAGAGGAGGCTAAGCGCCGCGACCATCGAATTCTCGGCCGCGAGCTGGACCTCTTCTCGATACATGATGAGACGGGTCCGGGCCTGATAATCTGGCACCCCAAGGGCGCCAGGGTTCGCGGCGTCATGGAGGACTACTGGAAGCGCGAGCACTATCGCGCCGGCTATGATCTGGTCTACACGCCCCACATCGGACGGTCCAAGCTGTGGGAGACCAGCGGGCACCTCGAGTTCTTCAAGGACAATATGTTCCCCGCAATGGACATGGACGGGCAGGACTACTACCTGAAGCCGATGAACTGCCCGTTCCACATCATGTACTACGGCACGGCATTGCGCAGCTATCGCGACCTGCCGATGCGCATCGGAGAGCTGGGCTCGGTGTACCGATACGAGCGAGGTGGCGTGCTCCATGGCCTGCTGCGGGTCCGGGGTATGACGCAGGACGACGCACACGTCTTCTGCCGGCCGGACCAGGTCGTCTCCGAGGTAAACGGCATCCTCGACCTGACCTTCAGCCTCCTCAGCAGCTTCGGCTTCGACGACTTCGAGATCATGCTTTCCACACGGCCCGAGAAGGCTGTCGGCGAGGCCGAGCGCTGGGAGCTGGCGACGGAGTCGCTGCGCCAGACTATGGAGGAGCGTGGCCTCAGATACGGTGTGGACGAAGGGGGCGGCGCCTTCTACGGGCCCAAGATAGACATCCACATCAAAGACGCCATTGGGCGCATGTGGCAGTGCACCACCATCCAATTCGACTTCAACCTGCCGCAGCGGTTCGGACTCGCTTTCATAGGTGAGGACGGCAAAGAGCAGCAGCCATATATGCTGCACCGGGCACTGCTCGGCTCTATGGAGCGCTTCATGGGAGTGCTCATTGAGCACTATGGAGGCGCCTTCCCTACCTGGCTGGCCCCGGTGCAGGTGGTCGTCATTCCGATAGCCGATCGGCACGTTCAGTATGCCAAACAGGTCGAGACGCAGCTTGACGCAGCCGGCCTCAGGGCCAGTACCGACGGTCGAAGCGAGCGCATGAACGCCAAGATCAGAGAGGCACAGCTCCAGAAGGTCCCCTACATGCTGGTAGTAGGCGATCGCGAGGCTGAGAGCGGCGAGGCCTCCGTTCGCCTCAGATCAGGCGACGACCTGGGGGCTATGCCAGTCGACGACATCGTGGCCAAGATCCGCGAGGAGGTCGAGGCCCGCAGCTAGGCATCGCGCAAGGCGATTGACTGGGCGCGATTACCCACGTCGCTGGCGGACTATTACTATTGCCTTGCGTTCGAACCTTATGCTATAGTCATTAGCCACCTAGCCTACCGTCGCCCGGAGGTGGGGCATACCTAAAGACTACCGGACCAATAACCGAATACGGCTACCAGAGGTCCGCCTTGTTGACGAAGAGGGCGAGCAGCTGGGTGTCATGCCGACCTTTGAGGCGTTGAAAATCGCCGAGGAGCGAGGCCTGGACCTGGTAGAGGTAGCGCCGTCGGCAGCACCTCCTGTATGCCGGCTGATGGACTACGGCAGGTTTCGGTACGAAGCGACCCGCAAAGAGCGGGAAGCACGCAAAGTTCGGAAGGGCAAACCCAGCAACGAGCTCCGCGAGGTCCGGTTCAAGACGCGGATAGGGGAGCATGACCGCTCGGCGAAGACTCGGCTGGTCAAGCGCCTGCTGGGCGAAGGATCCAAGGTCAAGGTCTCCGTGATGTTCCGTGGCCGGGAGATAGCTCATCCGGACCGGGGCATGGTACTGCTGCGGTTAGTGGCCGAGGACCTAGTCGACGATGCCCTGCTGGAGAAGGCGCCCGGTTTCGAGGGCAGGTGGCTGTCCATGATCCTGGCTCCGACCGCGAAACGCGACGAAAAATCGGAAGTTGTCGAGACAGATCCCGCTGATACAGAAGTCGCCGACACGGAAGTAGCGGAGATCGCGCCCACCGAGATGGAACTCGCCGACACCGAAGTTGCCGAGATAGAACCCGCGGAGATGGAACCCGAAGGTGCCAAAACTTAAGACCCACAAGGGAGCGGCGGCCCGAATACGGATCACCGGCACAGGCAAGTTGGTCCGTATGAAAGGGCATCGCAGTCACCTGCGCCGCAAGAAGCCAGCCAGCGTGCGAAGGCTTTACTCGAAGAAGCTGCCGGTCAGTCCGGCTGACGCGCCTAGGGTGAGGCGCATGCTGCCCAATGGGCTGCCGTAGCCGCCGCAACCGCTGACGTCCACCGGAACCGAGCCCGTAGTCCCTACCCAGTTCACGGACCAGGAGCCGACTTGACGCGCGTAAAGACCGGCCCCGTAACCCGGCGCCGACACAAGAAGATCCTCAAGATGACCAAGGGTCATCAGGGTGTGCGGCACTCGCTGTACAAGAGGGCCCACGAGTCGCTGATCCACGCCCTCCAGTACTCGTACAACCATCGCAAAGAGAAGAAGGGCGATATGCGGCGCCTGTGGAACATTCGCATAAACGCCGCAGCACGTGCCAACGGCGTCTCTTACAGCAAGCTGATTCACGGCCTGAAGCTCGCCGGAGCCGAGGTTGACCGCAAGATGCTGGCCGACCTGGCCATCCGCGACCCTGCTGCCTTCACTCAGATAGCTGAGCGCGCCAAGGAGCAGCTGCAGGCGCCTTCCACCTAGCAGAGCGACACCTCTTCCCACGCCCCGGTGCCAGTCACTCGTCCTGACCAGGCCCCCAGTGCCTGGTGTGGGAGCGGTGACGACCAACTCATCAGTCCAGCAACAGCCTCAGGTCGTGCACCACGTCCTCAGCCTCGAACGGCAGGGTGAATACGACCCTCATTCGCCCCTCCCGGTCGATGAGGTACACCGGCGCCGAGTGGATCACGCGATAGCCGCCTGCTATGACGGCGCCCGGCTGCTCTATGCTCCCGCGACTCGCCTCTACGTCGTCGCCTGGCGCCGGGCCGTGGCCGCTTTCGCCGCCGGGTTCGTGGGCCACTGGGTCTATGTAGTAGGCCTTCCAGATCGGCGCCAGGCTCTCACGTTCGCCCACGAGAAAGTCCCACCGATCGGTCATCTCCCACTTCTCTGAGTAGTCGTAGGCAGCCTCTACAGAGTCCCGCTCAGGGTCCGCGCTGACAGCGACGAAGGCTACCCTGGGCGCGTCGCCTTCGAGCATCTCGTGGACGCTACTGAGCTGGCCCGTGGTTATGGGACAGACGTCGAGGCAGTTGGTGTATAGAAAGGTCAGCACCACCACCTTGCCCCTGTAGTCGGATAGGGACGTCTCGAGTCCGTGGTGGTTCACTAGCTGGATGGGAGCAGCCTGCTGGGCGGACCCGAGTACGGTGCCGTGGAATGTCGCCGGCGACGAGCAGGCCGCCAGGACGGTGATGATGAGGATGGAGACGGATACGAGGACGGAGCGGCGGCACCGATCCGTAGCCCGGTGGTCGTTCAACACGGCGTCCGCCATGGCGCCGAGGACCATCAGCTGGGCCGTAGCTGTATCCGGGATCCTACCGCCGCCGCTGGCCGTTCGTGCCGAGCCCTTCGGCTGGCTCGGGACAGGCTGGTCGGACCACGATCTCAACCGGATGGCTCAGGTTAGTGCGTCTGAGATCACCAAGGTTGAGACCCTACTCTCGGCGGTCGACGGCGCGCTGCGCGAGTGCGGCGATGCCCGGGACGCTGATCAGGATTATGAGCCCCAGCAGGACGACACCCCATTCCTCCATCGCGGTCGATTCGAGGAGCATGAAGATCACGCCCAGCCCGCCTGCGAAGACCGCGATCGTGATCACCGCCAGGAATGGGAAAAGTACGGCAAACATGTTGCGCTCTCTCAACTCAGGTTCTCCTCCAGCTCGGGGCTGTCGCTCGGGTAAGTGTACCCTTTTTGTGCCGGGTCGGTCTTCTCCTGCCTGTCCTCCGCCTTGAACCAGCGGAAGAAGGCCACGATTAACAGCGTCATGAAGAGGCCGCCTCCGCCTATCTTCATGAGGATGGCGCCGATCTGCTGGTCGACCACTGCGGACATGCCGAATATCCTCGGGGCGTCTACGTAGTGCTGATATATCGGCTCTCGCGCGAAGGTAATAGGCGCGAACAGGATTAGCTGTGCAATCGACAGCACGAACAGGTATCCGATCTGGTGTGGATAGGATAGGCGTGGTAGCTCGGGCATGTTGCTGGCGAGCGGCCACCACATCAGCACGGCCGCCGCGATGAAAACGATGTGCTCGAGGACGTGCACCCCATGGTTGGTGACCGAGACGTCGTACAGGGCGGGTATGTGCCACATCGAAAAGATAACATTGAAAAGCGCAAAGGCCACCACGGGATGAGTCGCGTACCTTACCAGGCGGAAAGCCCAGTCCGACCGCAGCATCGGCCTGATCAGCCAGTCGGGCGCACCCAGTATAAGCAGCGGCGGCGCGACCAGCGTCAGCAGCACGTGCTGGACCATGTGGGCGCTGAACAGGTAGTTGTCGCTCAGGTCGTGGATCGGAGACAGCAGCGCCACTAGGATTGTCAGCACGCCAGCAGTGAAGGTGGCCACCTGGCGGGGATCGACGGAGTCGGCCAGGTTGAAGCGCTCTCTGATCGGACCAACTCCGAGCAGGTATGCGCCTTCGAGAATGGCGAGGCCTATAAGGACGTCGGGGTGAGCGTGCCAGTGAGTCCACAGGGACCCGGCCACTTCAGGCAATGGACGTTACTCCCAACAGGCGCTCAGGCGGCGCCTCCGGAGGCTATACGAAGAAGCGGAACAGGGCCATGAGGGTGATCACGACGGCGACGGCAAGCGCGAGCCCACCCGCGAAGAACCGGGTGAAGAGCTCGGCATCGTACTTCAGATGCATGTAGAACATCGCGACGAGGACGAACTTGACCACGGACAGAATCGCCAGGATGGGGATGATCCCGTACCCCAACCCGGTCACATAGAATATCCCGACCTCGAGGAGTGTGATCAGCGTCAGGCTTACGGCTACCTTGAAGTAGGTTGCCGGCGTGGGGTGCCCCGTGTGCACCTCGTGGCTCGCGGCCTGTTCCTCGCCCCGTGTTTGCGTCTCTTGGCTCATATTTGCTCTACGAACTAGAACCCCTCGAATACCCCGAACAGATACACGACGGTGAAGATCACGATCCAGACGACGTCGACGAAGTGCCAGTAGAGGGCCGCCAGGTCTACGTCCAGGTTGCGTGCTGGGGTCACGCCGCCCTTCTTGAACGAGTAGAAAAAGAGGGACAAGAGCCAGACCACGCCCAGCGTGACGTGGGCTCCATGGAAGCCCACGAGCGTGAAGAAGGTCGTGCCGAAGAGGTTGGTCCTGATCGTAAGGCCGTGCTGTGCGAAGTCCCTGAACTCGAAGACCTGGAAGGCCAGGAAGGTCATGCCCATGATCGCGGTGGACAGGATCCATATCCTGAAGCCCTTGATGCTCCCCCGCGTCAGGGCCGCGTACGCCAGCACCATGCTCATGCTGCTCATCAGCAGGACGAAGGTGCTGACCGACGTGACGGGTATAGAGAAGACGTCGGCGGGCAGGGGGCCGGCGAGGCTCTTGTCCTTGTAAACGAGGTACGTGGCAATCAGCGAGCCGAAGAACATACAGTCGGAGGCCAGGAAGGCCCACATGAGCATCTTCCTGTGGTTCAGGCCGGTGGTTGTCGCTTCGTGCTCGAGCGCCTCGGGTGGCGCGGAGGAGGCTTGTGCCAAGGTTCAGACTCCGATGCTAGTGACTTGTTTCCGACCCGTCTTCCGGCTCGTTGACCGGCTCGAAGGACCAGGCGTATATGCCAACGAGGGCTATCGCCCCCCCGACGGCGGCGGCGGCGATGTGGTATATCAGGCCGTAGCCTCCGATCAGGAGGCCGATCGAGACCAGTATGGGCCAGTAGGAGGGCTGAGGCAGGTGAATCGAGTGCTCGCTGTCGGCCTCGTAAGAGCCGCCCCCCACCGGCACCGCAAGCGGTACCTGCCGGCGCTTCTGGGCCCACCAGTCGTCTCGGTCATGCACGACCGGGATCTCTACGAAGTTGTACTCGGGTGGCGGCGACGGAATGGACCACTCCAACGTCCGGGCGTCCCAGGGGTCGCCCACGGCCCGCTCGCCCTTTCGCCAGCTGCGCACGATATTCTGCAAGAACAGGAGGACGCCGAATGCCAGCAAGAAGGCGCCTGCTGTGGACAGGGCGTTCAGGAGGTCCCATCCCATGCCGGAAGGGTAGGTGTAGATGCGGCGAGGCATGCCGTCCATGCCCGTGAAGTGCATCGGGAAGAAGGCCAGGTTCATGCCCGAGAACATGACCCAGAAGCCGAGCTTGCCTAGCCTCTCGTTGAACATTCGGCCGCTGAACTTCGGGAACCAGTAGTAGATTCCTGCCATGAGGGCGAAGATGCTGCCGCCGAAGAGGACGTAGTGTATGTGGGCCACGATGAAGTAGGTGTCCTGCTGCTGCGCGTCAGACGCCGCCGACGCGTGCATGATGCCGCTGATCCCGCCGATGGTGAACACCGCGACGAAGCCCAGCGCGAACAGCATAGGCGTGTTCAGCTCGATAGATCCTTTCCACAGCGTGGCCAGCCAGTTGAAGATCTTGACGCCCGTAGGTATCGCGATAGCCATGGTTGTAACGACGAAAACGGAGGTGGCGACCGGCCCGAGCCCCACGGTGAACATGTGATGGCTCCAGACCATCCAGCCCATGAACCCGATAATGATTCCCGAGAGCACCACGACCGGGTAGCCGAACAGGGGCTTCTTCGAGAAGGTGGGGATGATCTCCGAGACGATGCCCAAGGCAGGCAGGATGAGAATGTAGACCTCGGGGTGGCCGAACACCCAGAACAGATGCTGCCAGAGCACGGGGTTGCCACCGGCCGCGACGTTGAAGAAGTTGGCTCCGAAGAACCGGTCGAACATCAGCTCGATCAGGGCGACGGTGATGACAGGGAAGGCCAGGACCAGCAGGAACGACGTGACCAGAGTCATCCAGGTGAACAGCGGCAGCCGTGTGAACGTCATGCCCGGCGCCCGCATGTTGATGATCGTGATGATGAAGTTGAAGGCCGCGGCCAGTGACGCGATTCCGAGGACCTGGAGGCTGACCAGCCACAGGTCGACGCCGTGCCCCGGGTTATAGGCCAATCCCGTCACTGGCGAGTAGCCGAACCACCCTGCGTTGGGAGCCCCCCCCATGAACCAGCTGAACTTCATGATTATCGCGCCTGCCAGGAACGTCCAGTAGCTGAAGGCGTTCAGCCGAGGGAAGGCCACGTCCCTAGCGCCGATCTGAAGTGGAACCACGAAGTTGAAGAAGGCCGCGCCCAGCGGCATGATCGCCAGGAAGATCATCGTCGTCCCGTGCATGGTGAAGAGCTGGTTGAACACCTCGGCACTGACGATGTCCTGCTCGCTAGTGGCAAGCTGGGTGCGCATCACCAGGGCCTCGATCCCGCCCGACAGGAACATGATGAAGGCCGTGACACCGTAGAGGATGCCGATGCGCTTGTGGTCGACGGTAGTGATCCACGACCACACCCCGCTGGGGTGGACGGGTCGTGGAATCGCCAGTGGTAGCGTTGTCATGACTGGCCTTCCTCGCTACGAAACCCTGCCGGAACTCAGCGCGTTATTATAACCCATTCACAGACAGCCCAAGCTACTTCAGGGACTTCAAGTACGCGATCAGCGCCGACACCTCGGGCTCCGTCAGCGCCCGTTCCGGGTCGTTGTACACGGCTGCGTCCCGGGCCATTATGTTGCCCGGCTTCACTTCTTCAGGGCTCTCCAGCCACGTCCTAAGGTTGGCCTGTATCAGGCTGTCGCTCACGACTCCCTGATCGTCAGCGTTGTCCAGGACGCCCGCCGCGAGAATCCGGCGGCTGCCGACGTGAGTGAGGTTTGGCCCGACTCGGCCCACGAGCCGGGAGCCGTCTTCGGCTCGCTTCATGATGCTGTTGGTGGCGTGGCACCCCTGGCATCCTGAGGCGCGGAAGACGCTTTTGCCCTCTACCGCCAGCGGCTCGAACGGCTCGACTGCCGGCTGGGCCTGTGCCATGAGCCAGGCGTCGAACTCCTCTCGAGGCTGGGCGACGACCCTGAAGCGCATGTTGGCGTGGGACACACCGCAAAACTCGGCGCACTGGCCGAAGTAGACGCCCGGCTCGTCCGCCTGGAGCCAGAGCGTGTTGTCGTTGTTGGGGACCATGTCGACCTTGCCGCCTAGCTTGGGCACCCAGAAGCTGTGGATCACGTCCTCGGAGATGAGACGGAAGTTAATCGGTTCGCCCACCGGAATGTGGAGCTCGTTGGCGAACACGATCTCCTCAGACTCTTCTTGTGGGTTGGAATAGCGAAACTCGAACCACCACTGGTGCCCGATCGCGTCCACGACGAGGCCACCCTTGTCCGGCGGGACCGGCGAGTGGGTATTATCGACTACGGTTATGATCGTTGGAACAGCAATCGCAACTACGATTATCGCGGGGGCGATAGTCCAGGCGATCTCGAGCGGTGTGTTGCCGTGTGTCTGCTCGGGGTCCCCCTGGCCCGCCCGCCGCCGATACTTGACAACGGCATAGACCATGGCAGCCATCACGACGATGAACACGACCAGCCCTGCCCAGAAGATGCCCAGGAAGAGATTGGCCTGGGACCTTGCCACCGGGCCGAGCGTGTCGAAGGTCGATTGGGGGTGATCGCGAGTGCAGCCGACCAGGACGGCGACCAGAGACAGCAGTAGCAGGAGCGCCGGGGCTCTAAGTCGGCGAGGGTCAACGAACAGCATATTGGGGAGTCGGTCGCTCCTTCTCTTTGTCGCTCCTGGCAGCGCCATAGAATCTATCAAAAGCCTGGAAGGCCAGTCAAGGCGATGAGCGGGCCTAACTCGGGCCTATATTCGTATTCCCACGGAGCTATCGACCATTATCGCCACGAAGAGCAGAGCCAAGTATAGGAGAGAGTAGATGTATAGAGTCTTGGCTCCCTCGATCTCGGGCCTCTGCATAAGACGCCACGCGTAGTAGATGAATCCTACTCCCAGCGTCAGGGACGAGGCCACGTAGATCCATCCGACCGCGCCTGTGACCACGAACATGGTGGTCAACGCCAGGATCAACACCGTGTACGAAAGGATGGCCTTCTTCGTCTCGTGCACCCCGGCCACGACCGGAAGCATCGGCACGCCCGCGCGAGCGTAGTCGTCCTTGATCAGGAGCGACAGGGCCCAGAAGTGGGGGGGCGTCCAGAAGAAGACGATGGCGAAAAGGTAGAGGCCTGGCAGTCCGAGGTAGCCGCTGACCGCGGTCCATCCCACCATGGGAGGGATGGCTCCGGCAGCACCTCCGATCACGATGTTTTGCGGGGTCGACCTCTTCAGTCCCTTTGTGTACACCAGGACGTAGAACAGCGTCGCCCCTAGCGTCAGGACCGCGCTAAGGGGATTGACGAGGGTTACGAAGAGCACGAAGGCGATAACGTTGAGTGCTATGCCGTAAGCTAACGCTTGTCGGGGCTGGATGCGGCCCGATACCACCGGCCGGCTCCGGGTACGAGTCATCCGCTCGTCGATGTCGCGCTCCAGATACTGGTTCAGAGCGTTCGCTCCTCCCGCGGCCAGCGCGCCCGCTCCCAGCACCAGCAGTATGAGCTGGACGTCGGGCACGCCTCTCGCCGCCAGGAACATGCCGCCCAGGGCTGTGACCAGTAGCAGCACGATGATGCGTGGCTTGGCCAAGGCCACATAGTCCCGTAGGGAGGTTTGGGTGGCGGCGACCTGAGCAATCAAGTGGCGAACCCCTTCAGCTGAGAAACCCCTTCTGCGCGCGAACCGGCGCGGGCAGCCTCAAAACCACCAGGGGAGTATATCAGAGCCGCCAGGAACATCAACGCTACCCAAACGACGGTGGCGAGGCTCAGGTGAACCACCTTCAACTCGGCCGCAAAGCCCGACCACACCAACCCGGCACCCAATAGCACCTGCACAACGAAGGTTACCCCAAGCGCAAGTCCAGCCCAGCCTGCGTTACGGTCCTGCTCTCGACGAGACCAGGACCGGGACGCGGCGACGATGATGATCACCCCGATCACCGCGCCGGCCAGACGGTGCACCATGTGCACGGTATACGCCGTTCCCTCGGGAATCAGGCCACCCCTGCAGAGCGGCCACGACGGACAGGCCGAGCCTGCCCCGTATCCGACCATGTACGACCCGCTAAGGATCAGGGCGAAGGCTCCGACCACTGCGGCGGGTACGAGAAGGCCGCTGCGATCTCTTTTCTGTACGGGCGCTGAGATCCTATGGGCCCGCCACGAAGTCAAGACGACCACGACGATAGCGGCAACAAGGATCTCGGCGATGCCAAGGTGGACCAAGACCGTCCACCAGGCCAGGTCGGCGAGCACCGTCACGCCTCCAAATACACCGGCGGCGACCACAAGGGCCACACACAGGAGGCTGGCCCTCAGGACCCACCGGTTCGACCGGTAGAACAGTAGAGTCATGATTGCCATGAGCACCACCAGTAATACCAGAGCCGATGCTGAGAGGCGGTGGGAGTACTCAATGATAGTGGCGAGATCGAACGGAGGGATGATGCGGCCGTGGCAGAGGGGCCAGTCCGGGCAGCCCAGCCCCGACTCTGTCACCCGGACCACTCCACCAAGGGTCACCTGGAAGAAGGCGCCGACCAAAGCAGCGACCGCTAAGGCGCGGAATAGGAGCTGGACTCTGGGCCCGGGTGTCCGTCGCGGAATCACAAGGGAGCGCCTTTGCAGCCTGAAAGCGTCAGGTGTCGGAACGCTCGCACCGAAGCCGGTATGTGCAAGTTTTCACGAGCGCACATTAGCACAAAGGGCCGGCGACGGTCAACAGGATTCGCGCCTATAAGCCGCGCTTCGTGGGGCACGACCCAATGAGGTCCGGCCCGTCGGGCGCCGCGAATCTCCTTGACCCTCGAACAGGCGGCTGGCTAGAATGGGGTGCTGTGCGACGGCGACCGCTCGTCGTCCGCTCCGCTGTGGCCCGCTAGCTCAATTGGCAGAGCAACTGACTCTTAATCAGTAGGTTCTCGGTTCAAGTCCGAGGCGGGTCACACCAAGGCAGTTCATAGCCAAGCCGCTTCTAGGGAATCGCAGGAGCGGCTTTCGCATTTCGAAAAGGGGTTTTGGTAACGGCTTGCTAACGGGCCCTCGCCTCAGCGGATGCCAGGGCTGCCGCTTCGTCCATGCTCAAGGTAACGGGGAAGTAGACGGCCAAAGTTAAGGATAGGGAGCTACGGCCTAGCCGGGTCTGGACGGCCTTCAGAAAGTACGATAGAGCATCCGCAAAATGGCCGATCCCACGATCGGCCATTTTGCTTTCCGGGAACCAGCCTAACGCCTGATTACTTGGCCGAGATGTAAGACGTAGAGTTGAATGCAAGATTGAACGAAAAGGAGGGAACGGAATTGGAAGAGACACAGAACCTGGTCAAGACGTCCTTGGAGGAGATAAGAGGGGTGCTTTCTGCCGAGAGGGTGGTGGGTGAGCCGATCGTTGTTGGCGGCAACACCATCATCCCACTCGTCAGCGCCGGTTTCGGTTTCGGCGTAGGAGCCGGCACCGGCAAGGGAGGCAGTTCCGAGAAGGAAACCGGCGAGGGTACAGGCAGGGCCACCGGCGGAGGTGGCGGCGTTAAGCCCGTCGCCCTGATCATAGTCAACGAGGAAGGGGTCAAGTTTGAGGCGATCAAGGGGGGTTTATCATCCCTTGCGGAGAGTGTCTCCGACCTGGTGGTCAAGGTGATGGAGAACGAAGGGAAAGAAGGGGAAGGCAATTAGAGGGCGCATAGAGGATGCTAGCCCTCTTCATCGTGGCCGGTATCGCCTTTTTCATCCTCCTCGTGTTCTCCATCCCGGTGGACATGGCCTTCGACGTGCGTGGGCCTGGAGCAGCGAGGTCGAGGATAAGGGTGGGGTGGCTCTTCGACCTGTTGGGGAAGGAGTTCGGCTGGAGGGGGAACGACCGGATCGAGCGGGTAAGCAAGGACCCCGCTGAGCGGCGTCTCGCGGATGCAGCCGTGGCGCCTGTGGAACTGGACGGCATCGACGAGCCCAAGGAACGAGCATCGAAGAGGAAAAAGAAGAGGCGGAGTGCGAGGCTTTTCCTATCCCTTCCCATGACCAAAGGAGTCGCAAGAGGGCTTCTGAAGCTGTCCAGGCGAATCCTCAGCGGCGTAAGGGTGAGGCATCTGGACGCCCGTCTGCGAATAGGGCTGGACGACCCCACAGCTACGGGAATGCTCTACTCCGTATTGTGGCCGGTACTCGTCCCCCTCACCTATAACAGCTCGGCCAAAGTGCGAATGGAGTTCTCTTTTGAGGAGCCGGTCCTGGACCTTACCGCACGGGGACGGATCAGGGTGTTTCCTATACAAATGGTGTGGTCCGTGCTCCTGTTCGTCCTGTCACCGGCCGGTCTGCGAGCGATGAAACGGATGGTGATTGGGCGTTGAAGATCGAGGAGGTCAAGGCCGGACAGCCGATCAGAGTCGGGGAGATCACGCTGGTCCCGATCGAGCACACCGTCGTGAGCTGCGTCGGCATGGAGGGTGGCGCTGTGGTTCGGGGATCGAAGGGCCTTTCGGGACTTGTGGTCCTCTCAGGCGGGAACAGGTACGCCATAGACCTAACCGGGGAACAGGTGCCGATTGACGGCCACCTCAAGGAGGTCCCGGAGTTGGCGCGGCTGCTGGACAGGCTCTAGAATCGGTTTTTACAACTCCTGGCGCACCCAGCCGGCCTCACCTGGCAGCGCTACCTGGCTGCGGTAGATGCCGTCGATATCGGTTGCGCCGCAGTACGCCATTGCACGAGCAAGCTCCTGACGCAGGAGCTCTAGTACCATCTGCACCCCTGGCGCCCCATCTACCGCGAGGCCCCAGAAGACGGGCCGCCCGATGAGCACCGCCCTCGCCCCAAGGGCCAGGGCTCTCAGGATGTCCGCGCCGCGCCTTATGCCCGAGTCCAGGTACAGTTCGCTGCGCTCCTGGACCACCTCCGCTATTTCGGGGAGGGTCTCGATTGAGGACAGCGTGCCATCCACCTGCTTGGCGCCATGGTTAGAAACCACGATGCCATCCACCCCGTGTTCGACGCACAACCTGGCGTCCTCGGAGGTCCTAATCCCCTTGATTACCAGAGGCAGCGAGGTGAGAGAGCGCAGCCACTCGAGCTCTGACCACTCTAGTGGAACCCACCGTGGCAGACCCCAGTCGTTGGTCACATCAGTCCCCATGATTTGAACCAGCTTGGTGTGCTCGCCAGCGAAATTTCCGGCCGCTGCTTCCGGTGGAAAAACCAGCTGGTTCCGAAAATCCCGCTCCGTCGCAGCTCCTGGAATGGGGATGTCCACTGTGAGGCAGATGGCGACGTATCCCGCTTCCTCGGCGCGGCGGACCAGCATCGCAGAGGACTCGTGTCCGTAGTGGAAGAGCTGAAACCAGAGGGGGCCTGTGCCAACATGCGCCACATCTTCCAGGCTGTAGCCGGAGGCAGTGCTGACCGCCATGATGGTTCCTGTGGCGCCCGCCGCCTGGGCGGCAGCCAGATCGCCCTCGGCGTGTGCCATCGCATACCCGCCGGCGGGCGCTATCATCACCGGGAAGGTGACCTCTTGCCCGAGGACAATGGTGGACAAGTCCTGGTCCCGAACATCCACCAGGAAGCGCGGTCGTAATGCCACTGCGTCCAGTGCAGACCGGTTCCTCCTGAGGGTGACCTCGTCGAAGGCGCCCCCCGCTATGTAATCCCATGCATGTGGCGGCAGGACCTGTTTGGCGCGGGCTTCGAAGTCAAATAGGTTTATCGGGGCCAGACTCATATTCATCTCCCAGTGGCCGACATCTTCTGCTTCCACTTCAAATACTTGCAAATCGGAATCCGCTCGGATAGGTGCCGGTAGAGGTTGGCTGGGTCCGTCACTTCAGCATGTAGCGATCCGCTTGCCTCAGTGCGTCCACTAGAGGGCTTGGTCATATGGAGACGGGGATCTCAGGGCACATGGACGTAACATTAGACAGTTCCGTTGCCGCCCCGGCGGCCCTCCAACGCCATGTTGAGGCAGAAGACTCCGCTTGTGAGACCCGGGATGGAGTGCCGAAAGGCATCCGAAGGCCTGCGCGTCGACCTCGCTTCTGAGTTGTTCCAGAAGTGGCTACCTCATGAAGTGAGCGCGGAATCAACAACTCGACTTGCGAACCGGACACATTCTTCGTATGAGGACTGGCATCAAGGCTCCGGGTTCGAAATGCTAACTCAAGAGTTCGCCGATCGACTCGACTGTCAGATTTTATGCACCTGGCCGTTGTTGGATAGATATTCTCAAACCAAGTTCAATTCCTTGTATCCGTTCTCCGCAACTTCATCGCAGCGGTTACGGTAGGACTGCGCGCTGCCACTATACCGAGCGATTATGCGGGTTTGCCGGCCCTTCAGGTTGCTGTTGATACCGGTCATCCAGGAGTCGACTTGGTTCGATAACAATCCTTCCCCTTGTTCCTGGACATATTGTGCCCAACCCTTTTGCGCTTTTTGAGTCGCTTCTGCACGGGTTAGGTCTTCCGTCGTCATGTGCTCAATAAGGTCTGTTATCCATTTCACGTTATATTCAATGCTTCGTGGATTGTTACCTAACATGGCATGCGGCCCTAGGATCATGAACAAGTTGGGGAACTTAGCGACTTGGAGACCTAGGAACGTCTCCAGCTTGGACTTCCATTGATCTTTAAGTTTGCACCCGTGCACGCCTTCAATATTTATTCGGTCATAACTGCCTGTTATCGCATCAAAACCCGTCGCATAAATAATGTAGTCCAATTCAAATTCCTTATCCGTGGTTTGGATTCCAGTTTCAGTTATCTTCTTTATCGGTGTGTTGTTAAGATTTACAAGCTCGATATTTGACTGATTATAAGCTTCGTAATAGTTCGTTTCGAGAGGCACTCGTCTGGTTCCGAAGCCATGATCTTTTGGGATCAACATTTCTGCTATTTCAGGGTCGTTAACTCTTTCCCGTATTTTATTTGCTACGAAGTCAGACATAGCTTTATTTGCCTTGGGATCTACCAAAACATCCTTGAAGTTTCCTTGCCAAGTGCCAAACCCACGGCCTGCATAAAGCTTCTCCCAAAATTCTTCTCTTTCCTCCTCCGTGACCTCAAATGTTCCTCGTGGGTCGATTGTATGTAAGAACCCAGCTTGAGTTTGATAACATCGTTCAAATATATCTGGGTAGCTGGCCTTTATCTCACTCATTTCATTGATATCGATTTTTGCGTTATGAAGAGGTGTACACCAGTTCGGCCTACGTTGGAAAACGGTTAGATGCCCGACGGTTTTGGCTATTTCTTGTATCGTCTGTACTCCAGACGCTCCGGTACCGATAACTGCGACTTTCTCACCCTTAAAAGCTACGTCCTCATGGGGCCATCTTGATGTATGAAAAGAACGACCTTTGAATACCGTTATTCCCTCAAAGCTCGGTAATGTGGGCTGTGAAAGAATTCCGATGCCGGTAATTAGGAACCTAGACATATAGGAGCCACCAGTTTCTAGTTGAATTTGCCAGGCCCTCTTATCTTCACTGTAGATAGCGGATTCAACTGTGCTCGAAAACTGAATATGCTTTAGCAGATCGAATTTATTAGCAACGTGTTGCAGATACCGCAAAGTTTCTGGTTGCGAGGCGAAATGTTCTGTCCAGTCCCATTCGTCCAGAAGTTCTTGTGAAAAAGAATAAGCGTAGGAATAGCTTTCAGAATCAAATCGGGCTCCGGGATAACGATTCCAATACCAAGTGCCACCTACTCCAGTTCCAGCCTCGAAAACGCGAACTCTCAATCCTAGCTCGCGCAAGGTATACAACTGATATAGCCCGGAAATGCCGGCTCCAATTACGATTGCGTCATAATCTAGTTCTGCGTCTATAAAAGTGTTGCTTGCGGCATTCGATGGTCTTCCTATCATTATGGACTCGATTACTTTCAATCCTGTTTATATAGAATCGTGAGATGGAAAGGCAGTTTATCCACTAGTGGTTTGTAGAGTTATCCGCACGTTTGCGCGACCCTGCTGAACATAAGGATCAACGGCGCGGCTGTCGCCTCCACCGATCGACGGCGCCGTCTCCTCGTCTGGGTTCCTTTTCAACTGCTCTAGTGTCAGGGAGTGGTTGACCATCTCAGTGGCTCGGCTCGCAGGATTACTGGCCCGACGCCTCTGGCACGTCACGGTTCGGAGCTGTTCGCCCGATGGCTCTCTGGCTGGACTCTCGAACCTTCCGGGTTGCCTCATAGTCTACTGCCAGTAGCTCCGGCTCCAGATCGATCACGACCCCATACGTGTCGCGCGCCTTCTCTACCGAGACCCAGCCCTTGCGGACGTCATCTCTGACCCTCTCCGGGTCCCGGCCCAGAGGGTTGCCATAGCCGCCGCCACCTGTCGTGAGAGCCTCCAGGGCATGCCCGGCTTTTATCTCGAAGAGCCCGACGAGCGGTAGCTCCTGAATCCTCTGACCCTGCTCGTCGAGGACGAAACCGAGGCAGGGGCCTCCACTTTGTCCTCCCAGGACCCCTTTAGGCGGAAACACCTTGCCATCGCCGAAGCCCGCGGCCACAGTTGGATTTTCCCTGGCCTTAACAACAACTCTCATTGCCGGGCTGCCGCAGAACTCACCTGCTCCCTCCGAGTCCGGGACGACTTTCGCGCCGCACTCGATCACGTGCGGGTGAGCCTTCTCCCACAGCTCGACGGCGGTCGTCCAGGCTCCGCCCATGGCGGCCCCGATCATCCAGGTCAGCCAGCCGTCGTAGCCCTTCACACCGGGTCCGCCACCGCAGAATGCGCCCGCTATCATAAGCTCGTCGACGTACGGAGCGTTGCTGTCTCGGTGGTCCTCGCCGGAGAAGACCGCTATGCCCCAGTTGACGTAGCCACCCTCTCCGCCTCCCCTGTCGGGGTCCACCTTTGCCATCAGTGCTATGGCACAGCTCGCCAGCCGGTCGGCGGTGAAGGTCGTGGCCAGCGAGGTACCTACCGGGAACGTCGGTATGCCGACGACGCAACCCTTCCTCAGCTTGAACCTCACTCTGTCGAATGCGCCCTGATTATGGGGCAGCGTAGGGTCCAGGCACCAGAAGATGCCCTCCATCACCCCGGCCTTGGCTGCAGCCTCAGTCAGGTTGATGCCGGCGTCGAACTGGTCGGGGTTGTCAGTCAGGTCTACGATCAGCGCCTCCTCTTTGTGGTCGACGGTGAGCTTGATCTTGATGGTTACGCCCTCGGGAGCGAAGGGGAGCGGGTCCAGGGTCGTCTCGCTCTCCCAGGTGCCCTGGGGCAAACTCTTGATCTCGTCGAGCATCCGGCGGCTGCCGTAATCGACCCACTCATCCACGAACCGCTCCACGGTCTCGGGTCCATATTTCTCTATGAGGGCCAGAAGCCTTCGCTCGGCGATACGGGTGGCACCGACGGCGGCAGCGAAATCGCCATAGAACTGCTCGGGCACACGAATGTTGGCCGTGGCGATCCTGACCACGTCCGCTAGGTCCTTGTAGTCCCGCTGCATCCGCACACAGGGCCAGTGGATTCCCTCCTCGTACACGTCCTTGGCGAAGGGCAAGTACACCGTGGGCAGTGGGGCACCTGTGTCTGCCTGGTGAGCCCTGAGCATCACCCAGAACATGATCTTGTCCCCGTGGAAGACCGGCGTGCAGAAGGAGTAGTCGGCGTGGTGGGCGCAGCCGAGGAAGGGAGTGTTGTTGACGAAGCAGTCGCCGGGGGCGATGTCGTCGAAGAACTCCAGAATAGGGGCAATGGACATATTGGAGGTGAGGACGTGGATGGGGACTCCCTGGGCGATGCTGACCAGCCTGACCTTGCTGTCGCAGATCGAGGCAGACAGGTCACGAGCCTGGATCACCGAGGAGCGGGCGCTCTGTAGGCAGACCTGCATAGACTCCCGGACGATGCCGTCCAGCCTGTTGGCCAGGGTTGCGAATATCACAGGATCTAACGTTTGGACCATCACGACCTCCAGGACTCACCGGGGACAAGTGGCCGTTCCACCAGTCTTTCCCGGCACAAGGGATACGGCTCTGAGTGAGCCGAAAAATCGTTTGGGGTATCCTACTGGGCCGTCCACCCGCCGTCTATCACCAGCTCGCTGCCTGTGACGTAAGACGACTCGTCCGAGGCCAGGTACAGCACGCCGTAGGCGACTTCTTCAGGCTGGGCATAACGCCCTACGGGGATACGCAGGAAGAACTTGTCGCCCTCTGGATCACTTCTCATGGCCTCTGTCATCGGAGTGACGACCATTCCAGGGTGCACCGAGTTGACTCTTATGCCCTCCCTCGCGTACTGGATAGCGGCCGCCTTGCTAAAGATCCTCACCGCCCCCTTGGCGGCGTGGTAGGCTGCCGCCTCCCAGCTTCCAATGAGACCGGCGACCGAGGATATGTTTATTATCGAGCCGCCACCCGTCTTGAGCATCTGGGGGATGCCGTGCTTCGTACCCAGGAACACGCCCTTGGCGTTGGCGTCCATTACCTGGTCCCACAGCTCTTCGCTGGTCTCCAGGACGCGCTCCGCGCGGTATATGCCGGCGTTGTTGACCAGGATGTCGAGCTTGCCGAAGCGCGACACCGTGGCAGCGATGGCCTGTTCCCAGTCCGATTCGCTGGTCACGTCCAGTTGGATGAACAGCGCCTCGCCATCGGTCTCGTTGATCTCTGCCTCTAGTCGCCGTCCCTCTTCCTCAAGAACGTCGCCAATCGCGACCTTGGCTCCCTCCTCGGCGAATAACCTAGCCTCAGCTGCGCCCATCCCGCGGGCGCCACCGCTGATGAGTGCGACTTTGCCTTCCAGTCTCATAGCCTGCCCTCCCACGTGTTCCGCCAGGCCAACCGTTGGTCCAACGCCCACCGTGGTGGCCGCGATTATAGCACCGCCTGAGGGCGGAGTTGGACCGGCGTGACGGTATGGGTGTTGCGCGGCGGGCTGCGCCGGCTGGTGGTACTCGGCGGGCTCCTACTACTGCGCGCCTGTAGTGTCACCGACGTGTTCGTCGTCGCATATCGTTGGGCAAAAAGCAGCATTCCCCTTGCTCGAAACCTACACCAAGTTGACGGTGCTCCAAAATGACCCGCGGTTACAGCCATTCCGCTCCTAATGTAGGTTCAATGAACTCCCAATAATTGACTCTTGCCCTCCACGTCAGTTATCGTCGGGCAAGGTTAGTTTCTTAACCGAGCTTTGTTAGGAATGGTGGTCGGTGATGTTGGCAACCTCATGCTCCGTTGACCTCCACGACCTCGTTGATTACGTCGTGGGGCTAGAATTACCCGACAAGGAGATCATCGAAGAGCACTTGGTGCTCCGTTGCTCCCATTGCTTGACGAGATTGGCGGACCTCAGTTCGTTGCTTAAGTCTGGCGTGTTGACACTGGATATCTGCCTCAACTGACCCAGGCCGGGACTACAGGGCTCTGGGCCAGGAAGCCCCCTGGCATGGTTGCGAAGGGCAGGCATACCGGCTTCATGCGCTTCTGTCGGTATGGAGGGTAACCTTGCAGGGCCACCTCGGCTGGACCGCAAAAGCCCTTTCATCTTGCTATCAGCATTTGACTCTGGCAACGGCCTTGGGCGCCATCGTTTTGCTGGGCACTACGACGCTGGTGCTTCTGGCTGGTATTGGTTACTCCACCTCATCTGGAGGTAGCCAACGACCGTATGATTCTGAGTTCGTCGCCGCCGTGTCCGACTGCGACGTCCCCATGGCTGCTTCGCAAATCTACAGCAAACTCTCACTGTCTCTGGCCCTCATCGAAACCCCGTCGGCGCGCGGAACCGGACTGCTTACGGAGGACGGTTACGTAGTAACAGCAGCCCATGTGGTATGGCCGTTCGGAACGGTCAGGATCGCTTTTCCGGATGGATCAGAATATTCCAACGCGCCTGTAGTGAATTGGGACCTAATGACGGATATAGCCGTCGTGGGCCCTCTTAACACGGATTTGCCAGGGGGGCCGCTGGCGAACGGGGAGCAGTTGAGCGTAGGAACTCAAGTTTACCTCCTTGGATACCCATTAGAAACGGAGGTAATCCCCAGCCCGACGATGACCCAGGGCATTTTGTCGCGTAAGAGAGAGTGGGACCGTTATGGCATGACGTTCCTTCAAACCGATGCACCTATCGCCGGAGGCCAGAGTGGGGGCGCACTGGTGTCCGAATGCGGCGACGTTATCGGGATCTCAAATTGGTCTCTTGGATTCGGAGCATTCGCCGTGGCGGTATCCGGGTCAGACGTATTACCTCTGATGGGGAAGATCATTAACGGGGAAAGCTCTCTAGCGCGTGGAAGTCGCGAGATGGCCTATGACGATCGGGGAGAACCCGTTTCTTCATTTGAAGACCCTGATGACGGCGCAATCCTGCCTCTAGGTCAAACCCTGGGTGCACTTGACTACGCCGGGGACGTTGACCATTTCGTAATCAATCTTCCTAAAGGACAGAGGGTTAGGGTCGAAGTTGAATCAGTAATGATTGACCCTCTTCTAGTAGTGAACCTTCGCCGATCTCCCGGAGACAGCCAGGCGTCCGACGACGACAGTGGCGGCGGGGTATTCGGTACCAACGCTGAACTCACCTACACGGCACCCGAAACAGGGGACTACTTCATCATAGTGACTAGCCCGTTTTTCGAGGTCGGTGGTTATCTCGTCACGGTGACGCGGGTCACGGGCTAAGGCTGGGCGTGTCTGGAAGGTTGGGCCGGCGTCTCAAGCCCCCGAAGAGCCAGGTCGATGACATTCGTCGCCTGCGCGTGCTACCGTTTGTGTGAAGCCTTCGGCCGCAGAGCCGCATGAAACAGGAGGTCGTCGAGAATGGCAGAGCTATCCCTGGCCTACAGGGCACGGAGCTACAGCTCGGGCACCCTGGGGCGTGCGATCTGCAACGCACGGAACCATCACTGGGTGGCCGACGACGTCGGCGGGGACGAGATCGGCGCCGGTGAGCTGTTCCTCTCTGGGATCACGGCCTGCGCCATCAACATGGTGGAGCGGATCGCCAGGGAAGAAGAGATCGGGCTGGACTGGATGGATGTGAGCGCCGAGGCTTACCGAGACCCTGACGCGACCCCCGGTGACCTCACGGTCTACGAAGACGTTCGCATTCACTTCCAGATGTGGGGCCTAGACGACTCCGACGGCGAACACCTCGTAGACATCTGGAAGCGTCGTTGACCTCTCTATGGATCGGTCGCCGTGGCGACCCCCGACACTAGTGTTACCGCCGAGTTTTACGCTGAATCGCGCCCGAGGTAGCGCCACTAATAGCCTGGTTCCGGTACGGAGCCTCGCCCGTACATTCCCAGGCTCTGGCCCACGAGCGGGTTAGGGGCACGGTCTCGGCATGAGGCACTGCCCGAGGCACTCATAAGCCGAAGCGGGCCGGGCTAAGTGGCTCCATATCCTGGGCGGTGCGATCTGTGGCGATGAGGTCAGCCATGATCCGGCCCACCGCTGGGCTGAGGCATATACCGAAGGTGCCCAACCCGGCCGCTACATACACGTTATCCCACCCCGAAAGCCGGCCCAGGACGGGCAAGGAATCGGGGGTGTAGCCGAGAATCCCCGCCCGGGCCTCTAACAAGCGGGCCTCGCTGAGCCGGGGCACCAGGCTCACGCCATCGGCCACCATCTTGTTGATAGTCCCCAGCGTTACCCAGTCATCATCCAACCCCACGCCTCGGTCCTCGACATAGCCCACCAGCACCGAGCCGTCCACCTTAGGCCATAGTACGCCGTCAGCAGAGTCCATGCCTCGGGTCGGCCCATAAGGGGGATAGCGCTGAGGCATCTCTACCTTGACGGTGGAAGCCCGCACCGACTCCAGCGGCATCTCCCCACCTAGCCACGACGTTCCCTGAGCGCTCCACGGGCCCATGGCGATAACCACCGCCCCGGTCCCCACCTCTTCTCCATTGGTGAGCTTCACCGAGTTCACCCTCTGCCCCTGCTGGCCAAACCCCATCGCCTCGCCGTATTTGATGCTGGCCCCCCGCCGCTCTGCCGCCTGGGCCAGGGCAAGCACGTAACGATATGCCTCCACCTGGCCATTATCGGGTTGAAGGATGGCCCCCCTCACTTCGGGGTTGAGTCCCAAGCCCAGGGTTCTCAGCTCATCTGGTCCCACCCAGCTTACCTCGAGGCCCTCAGCCCCTAACTCCGCCATGCGTCGCTTCAGAGCCCTTTCCCCTTCCTCATCGAAGGCAGCAGAGACCATTGCAATCTCACCATACTCGGGGTCTGCACCTCCCTCCTCCTTTAGCTCTGCCACCAGTTGAGGAAAACGCCGCCAGCTCTCCCAGCCCAACGCCAGAACGGGACGCAGGCTGCCTCTGGGGAATAACTCCCCCTCATAGCTCAACACCCCTGCTGCCCCGACGTAACCGAAGGCCTTCCCCGAGGCCTTGGCGGCGATCCCATCCATCTCGATCACCTGAGAGGGGATGCCCCGTTCGGCCAAATGGTAGGCCGTGGAGAAGCCAATAGCGCCGCCGCCAATGATAGCTACCTCCGCCTTAGCCACGATGTTTCACCCCTTGTTTCACCCCTTTTGAAGTCCCTGATTGCGGGTAAGTCGTCATTTGAGTCAGGGCCTGAGCTTGGGGTGAAGTCTATCAGACGGAAGGCTTCTACCAGTGCTATCCGGCCGTTAACCGTGTCGGTAGACTCTTTGCGTTCAGGATGGGGCGGCTAACCATATCGTGTACCCAGCAACCGTCAGCAGCTATTCCATAGACCACATATACTTACGGGGAGACGGTTTCATGCTGGGGTGCGTTCGCTACAGCTACCGGCAGTGAACAGCAAGTGCCGGTTCGAGCCCGTCCGCTAATACCAGCAGCGTCCGCAATCAGTTGAGCGCTGGTTGGCAAAGCAACCCCGGACTTAAGTCCGGGGTTACCTAGCCCTCAGCAGGCCTGCTGCCCGACAGGCTCAGGGCGAGCGGAAGGACAAACCCACATTGAGGAGAGACGTGATGGCCGACCGGGTCCATGATTTCCACGAAGGTAACCGCTACTTTCAGGACCGATTCGACACGCGGCGCCTCGCGGACCATATAGCTTCCAGCGGGGTCAGGGTCGAAATCGACACCCATGCAAGTGAGTTCATCGAAAGAGCGGATATGTTCTTTCTGGCCACCTGTGACGACCGGGGGCTGCCTACGTGCTCGTATAAAGGTGGCGATCCCGGTTTCGTACGAGTGCTGGACGAGTCCTGGATTGCCTTTCCGAACTACGATGGCAACGGCAAATACCAGTCCTTGGGAAACACCCTCAAAAACCCGCACGTTGGGATGTTGTTCATCGATTTTGAGCAGGGGCGAAGGCTTCGCCTCCAGGGCGTGGTGACCATCCATGACGAGGACGAGCTGATCTCCTCATACCCTGGAGCGCAGTTCATCGTGCGGGTGCAGGTGACGGAAATCTACAATAATTGTCCCCGTTATATCCACAAATACCAGCTCGTTGAGCGGTCCAACTACGTACCCAAGGAAGGCCGCACGCCGCCGATACCCGATTTCAAGTTACGCGAGGAGATCAAAGACCTGCTGCCCAAGAACGACCCCGCCAGGAAGGTGGCCAACAACTCTTGAGATGGTGTGCCCTTCTGCCGGTAGCCGATACCATCGAGGAGAGGACCGGGCCTAACCCTGGCACTCCTTGCGGCCGCGCCTACTGCACATGAGTGCCGGCAACGGGTGCCCGGCTACCACCAAAAAAGAAGGGGCGGCCGCTACGGCCGCCCCCTGTCTACGCCAGTGAGCTTGTGAGTTTCTGCTAGCCTACGTTGGTGAGGTCGGTGGCCAGGGCCAAGGTGTCACCACTGATGGTGTACCAGCCTGGCAACACCTGCGGCAGGACCTCTACGTCTATGAACATGGAGGCCGTGGTGAGGTCATCTACCGTGAAGACGAACGCGCTAGGCGACTCCTGCGTCAGCACCATCCCGCCGTCCTGGGCGAACTCGTCCCGGGAGAAGCGGAAGCCGTCAGGGTAGACGAGTGTCAGACGGTGGGTCTGGTCGACGTCCGTGAGGTTTTCGATTTCGATTTCAAGGACGTACTCTTCGCCGGGGTAGGTCTCGGCCGTGGCCTCGAAGCTGAGGTCGTCGTTGTAGGTCACACCTTCGGCATCGTTGGCGAACACAGACACCACGATGATGGGGTCCTGGACCTTGACCAGGTTGTCACCCATAATCCCGGAGCCGGCTACTGCCGCGGCGATGCCCGCGGCCAGCGCCATTAGGGACACTGCCTTGCCCCACAGGGGTACGCGTTTGAAGAAGCTTCTTGCTCTCATGTCCTTCTTTTCCTCCTTAAATTGCTACTGGCTTCGACGACTGCCATCAGCCTACCGACGAGGGTGTCCTCTGCACAGCCGTAAGGTTCCAGAACATAACTCCTCGTGGCCCAAACCTCGGTGCCATAGGCTCGGCCGATACCCCGGGACTGCTGCTGCTGGGGCCTATTGTTATGAGCCTTCCTTTTCAGTATCCTTCGCCTCTGGAAGTCGAGGCACTCGCGCTCGTGCGTTCCGCAAGGCCCGGCGGGCCACGCCTGAAATCTCAGTGGCAGTGAGCTGACTCTGTGCCGGCCATAGGTCCAATCACGCTGGAGGTCGTGCGAGGCTTCGTGGTCGCGACGGCACTACGTACCCAAGGAAGGCCGCACACCGCCGATACCCGATTTCAAGTTACGCGAAGAGATTAAGGACCTGCTGCCCAAGACGAGCTCGCCAGGAAGGTGGCCAACTAGGTTTGAGAAGGTGTGCCGTGTTGCCCGTAGCCGAGGCCATCGAGGAGAGGACCGGGCCTAACCCTGGCACTCTTTGCGGCCCCGCCTGCTAAACATGAATGCTGGCAACGGGTGCCTCGCTACCACCAAAAAAGAAGGGGCGGCCGCTACGGCCGCCCCCTGTCTACGCCAGTGAGCTTGTGAGTTTCTGCTAACCTACGTTGGTGAGGTCGGTCTCAAGGGCCAAGGTCGAACCGCCGATGGTGTACCAGCCCGGAAGCACCTGCGGCAGGATCTCGACACAGATTTCCATTTCGCCCGTGGTCCCGGTGCCGTCCGCCGCAGTGGTCGCCGTAAAGACGAACGCGTTCGGGTTCTCTTGAGTCAGCGTTATCCCCGCGCCCTGGCCTAGCGAGCTGCAGGCCGTGATATCGGTGCTAGTCGAGAAGCGGAAGCCGTCCGGGTAGTCGAGCGTCAAGCGATGGGTCTGGTCGACCGAGGTCTCGTTCTCGACTTGAACCATCAGAATGTAGGCGTCGCCCGGATAGCTCTCGGCGGTGACCTCGAAGCTCAGATCGTCGTTGAAGGTCACGCCAACGGCACCGCCGGCCTCCGCTGTAACTACGGTGATGGGGTCCTGGACCTTGACCAGGTTGTCACCCATAATCCCAGAGCCGGCTACTGCAGCGGCAATGCCCGCGGCCAGCGCCATTAGGGACACTGCCTTGCCCCAGAGCGGTACGCGTTTGAAGAAGCTTCCTGCTCTCATGTCCTTTGTTTCCTCCTTAAATTGCTACTGGCATCGACGACTGCCAACAGCCTACCGACGCAGGCGTCCCTTGCACAGCCGTAAGGTTCCAGAACATAACTCCTCGTGGGCCAAAACCTGGCGCCGCCGGCTCGGCCGATACCCCGGGACTGCTGCTTCTCGGGCCTGTTGTTATGAGCCTTCCTTTTCAGTATCCTTGGCCTCCGGAAGTCGAGGCACTCGCGCTCGTGCGTTCCGCCATGACTCAACAGGCGTTTGAAATCTCAGCGGCAGTGAGGTGAATCTGTGCTGGCCATAGATCCAATCACGTTGGAGGTCGTGCGAGGGTCCCTGGTCGCGACGGCGCTCCAGATGCGAGCGACCCTGATACGCACGGCCTATGCTCCGATCATCTACGAGACGCTGGATTTCTCCTGCGGCCTCCTGACCGCTGAAGGAGAGTTGGCGGCGATGTCCGAGGACTTCTCGGGCCATGTCTTCGCCATGGCGCTGGGTCTGAAGGACACGCAGGCCAAGTTTGCCGACGACATCCATCCCGGCGACGTGATCGCGGTGAACGACCCCTACACCGGGGGCACCCACATGAACGATACCGCCTTCTACACGCCCTTCTTCTTCGGCGGCGATATCCTGCTCTTCATCGGCGTCCGGGCGCACTGGGCCGACGTGGGTGGCGCGACACCGGGAAGCTTTTCCGGGCAGGACACGGAGATTTACCAGGAGGGAATGCGCATCGTGCCGGTGAAGCTCGTGGAGCGGGGCAAGCGGAACCAGGGCTTGTGGGACGTCCTGTTCGCCAACATGCGTGGCCAGGAGGAGCGAGAGGGCGATGCGCTGGCCATGCTCGACACGGCACGCGTGGCAGAGATGCGAATAGGTGAGCTCTGCCAGAAATATGGAGGCGACACTATCAGGCAGTGCCTCAAGGTTCTTCTGGACAGCGCCGAGGAAACCATGCGTGAGCGCGTGCGGGAGCTCCCCGACGGAGAGTGCTACTACGAGCAGTACATGGACAACAGCGGGCTATCTCCCGAGCCGCTGCCCATCAAGGGGAAGCTGACGGTCGAGGGCGATTCGATGACTTTCGACTTCACCGGCTCGGCTCCGCAGGTCGTAGGACCGATGAACTGCGGCCTGCCGGTCACTCAGGGGGGTGTCTTCGTCGTGGCGAAGTCCTGGCTCGACCCAAAGACTCCCGTCAACGGCGGCACGTTTCGGCCTGTGAGGTTCGTCATCCCGGAGGGTAGCTGCCTGGCGGCCCAGCTCCCGGCTGCCGTTGGGGGATGCTGGGAGGTGTATCGCCAGATGGAGTCGTGCGTCGTGGGACTGATCTCCCAGATCATGCCCCACGAGCCGGGAGGCGAGACCACCGGTACGACGAACCACGTGTACGTCGCAGGATACGATCCTGTGCGCGGTAGGTCATATATCCTGTACGAGTACCCGATGGGCGGCACCCCCGCGACGGTCGATACGGACGGCGCCACCGGCACCTTCGGCTACGATTGTGGTGAAATGGCGTGCGTGTACCCTGCAGAGAGCGCCGAGCAGCGCCAGCCGCTGTTGATCGAGGGCCTCGAAGCGCAGCCGGGTGGCGAGGGAGCCGGCTTTCGCAGGAGCGGCTTCGGAGTGATTCGCAGGGTGAGGGTCTTGGTGGAGGGTAGCCAGCTGAACGTGATGTCCGACCGGTCCGTCATCCCGCCGTGGGGCGCCCTGGGAGCGCCGGCCGGCACCGTCAACTCGGTCACGGTGCTGCGCGACGGCCGGGAGCTGGATCCGTCTCCGCTACCGGGCAAGGTCAAGTCGTTTCCGCTGATGCCGGGCGACGTGGTCGTTATGAAGGGGTCGGCCGGAGGCGGCGTAGGCGACGCGCTCAGCCGGGAGATAGAGAGGGTCGGCAAAGACGTGCTCGAGGGGTATGTGTCCATGGAGCGGGCCAGGGACGTCTATGGTGTAGTCTTCGAGAACGGCAGCCCCGACCCGGTGCGCACGGAGAGGCTGCGCGAAAAGCTGCGGAGCCAGCGCTTCTATCTCAGGATTGCGGAAGCGACATCGGACGAGTTCGACGATAGAGGCTGTCGCGTCGGCGTCATCAGCCGAGAGGCGGCCGCCCGGATCGGTGTCGTGGACGGGGACATGATGGAGCACATCAGCGACGCTCCCGCACCGATCAGGTCATGGGCCAAGGTAGACGAAGACCTGGTCTCGGACGAGCTGCCTCTGGGACCGATCGGCCGAAGCATACTGCAGGTTGTTCCGGGCGATGAGGTGTGGGTGAGGAGGCTGCAAATCAGGACCGTGGACGCCAGCCTGGCCTAAGCGCGCGGGCGCGGGCGCGTGGAGGCTCGCGCGTTCCGCCTTGCCGTTTACCCAAGAGCAGCTTTGCACGAAAACCATAGGAAGGTGCCCCGATCCGTCGGGACCGGGGTCTGAGGTGCCCCCAAATAGAAAAATACCTCCGGGCGGGTGGGAGGGGAAGCAGACCTTCGCCTTAAAAAAGACTTTGGTGCAAAGCCGCCAAAAGCACTGGAGCCTGCTCTCGAGGAGCGATGGACCATGACACAAGTCCAACCGGCCATGGACGACCGGCTGAACGCGTTCTGCAGGGATACTGACGCGTACCTTGAGGGGACCGCTGGGGGACCCCTGTCCGGCTTGACCTTCGCCGCAAAGGATATCTTCGACGTCGCCGGCCACGTAACCGGCGGTGGAAACCCGGACTGGCGGGCTACCCACGGCCCGGCCGGGCGTACTGCCTGGGCCGTGCAGGTCCTGGTGGAAGCCGGCGCAACCATGGTCGGCAAGACAGTGACCGACGAGCTAACGAGGGGCATCTTCGGGCGAAATGCCCACTACGGCACCCCCCTTAATCCGCGTGCGCCCGGACGCGTCTGCGGGGGGTCGTCGAGCGGCTCCGCCTCGGCGGTAGCCGGGGGGCTGGTTGACTTCGCTCTGGGCTCGGATACCGGCGGCTCGGTAAGGGTGCCCGCCAGCTTCTGCGGTCTTTACGGGCTCCGCCCGACTCACGGGCGGATTCCACTAGAAGGGGTCCTGCTCCAGGCACCCACCTATGACACCGTAGGGTGGTTCGCTCGCGATGCCGTGACCTTCGCCCGGATCGCGGAGGTACTGCTACGGAGCGAGATCGCGGACGTGCGACCGCGCCGTCTGGTCATCGCAGCCGACGCCTTCGAGGTAGCGGACGAGGGTGTGAGAGATGCGCTGCGTCCGGCGGTGGACACGGTGGCTGGTCTCATCGGTGCCGTGGCTACCGAGCGACTGGCCCCCGGCGATCTGGCAGACTGGTCGATGCAGCAGCAGGTGCTTCAGGGTCGGGAGGCCTGGGAGACGGCCCGCTCCTGGATCGATCGCGTGAACCCGCGCCTGAGCTTCGAGGTGGGGGAGAGGTACGTCGCCGGCAGGTCCATTACCGATGAGGAGGTCGAGGAGGCGAAGCCGGTCAGACGGGCTATCATTGATCGGATGGGCGGACTGTTGGCCGCCGGGACCGTCATCTGCCTGCCCACTACGCCATTCCCGGCTCCGCCCAAAGACCAGAAGCTATCGGAGCGACAAGCCCCGCGGTCCCGCATCGCTGTGCTCACTCCCATAGCAGGTACTATCGGCGCCCCTCAGATCAGCCTGCCGGTGGCCGAGGTAGACGGCATGCCGGTTGGCCTATCGCTTCTGGGCGCGCCTGGGACCGACGAGTCCCTGATAGCCATCGCCCTCGAGGTTGAGGCAGCGCTGGGCCTGGCCAGCTAGCGCCTGACTATGTTGGTATCTTTACCTCTCAACGCTGCTGAGCGCGCTGGATGTTGTACCTCCTACGTTCGGGGGTTCCAAGTCTCGACGCGTCGGGACTCGGAGGAGCTTTGCACCAAAAGCCCCGATACGGCCTGTGGTTCGACAAGCCTGTCCTGAGCCAGCCGAAGGGCTCACCACGAACGTAGGTCGATAATTCCGTTCGCCCCGAGCCTGTCGAAGGGCGATCAGGGGTAGATGTTCTCTTGCTCGTGCATCCCCTTGGAACCTTGGAGGGGTTTGGGGATTCCCCAGCTTTCCACGGAAACTATAGGAAGGTGCCGAAAACCCCGGTTTCCGGCCGGGGTCTGGGGTGCCCCCAGATAGAAAAATACCTCCGGGGTGGGTGGGAGGGAAAGCAAACCTTCGCCTTGAGAAGACTTTGGGTGCAAAGCCGGGATTCCCCAGAAAACCTTCCAGGGCGGGCGGGTGGAGTGTAACGGGGTTGCTGCAACCAAGCACTAGTACGTGACCGTCGTACCCCGCGCGACTATCTGCCCCGCCTTGACCCCTTCGACCACGAGAGAAAGGTCGGTCAGGAACTCTTCGACCAGCGGCACCTGGAGCTGCGACAGCATCATGTGCATGCCGGGCGGCTCCTGGATGCGGGTGACATACCAGCCGGCGTCGGCAAAGCCGTCGGCCACGGCGAAGATGTCCAGACTTGGCGAGCCGAACGTGAATATCACCAGCTCCGGATCGCCGTAGGTCTCCAGCCCGTCGATCCTGTTCACCCCGTCGACCATCGCGTCTTTGGTCTGCATCACATCTCGGGCGACGCGGACGTACCCCTCTTCGCCGAGGTAGTTCATCACGGCCCAGGCAGCGGCAATCGCCCCGCCGGGCCGGCTACCGGAGAAGGTCTTGCTGCTGTAATGGCCCCTGGGCCACTGGTCGAACTCGAACCCCTGGTATTTGAGGTACTCCGCGTTACGGTACAGCACAACCGATGCCCCCTTGGTCATGGCATAGCCGTTTTTGTGGATGTCGGCGGAGATCGAGGTTACGCCGGGCACGGTAAAGTCGAAGTCGGGGACCGGGTAGCCGGCCTTCTTGACGAACGGCGCCATAAAGCCACCGAGACACGCGTCCACATGGAGCAGGAGACCTCTGGACTGAGCCAGCTCGCCCAGCTCGTCTATGGGGTCCATGACGCCGTGGGGATAGGTCGGCGCGGAGCCCGCCAACATGACCGTGTCTTTGGTGATGGCGTCGGCCATTCGCGCAGAGTCGGCGCGGAAGTCAGGGCGCTGGGGCACCCGTGTAACCTTCATGCCCAGGTAGCTTGCCGCCCGATCGAAGGCCGGGTGCGCGGTCCGTGGCGCCACTATCTCTGGGGTTCCGGCGGCCGGCCGGTTGGCCCGGGACCAGTCGCGCGCGGCCTTGACCGCCAGGAATATGCTCTCGGTGCCACCGGAGCTCATGCTTCCCGCGGCGTCATCGCCGCCGTGGAGCAGATCCGAGGTCATGTCGATTACCTCGGACTCGAGGCCTTGCAGACTGGGCCACGCTCTCGGATGTATCGCGTTCTCCACGAAGAACGTGTTGTAAGCGTCTCTGGCCACCTCGACGACGTCGTCGCCTCCGAAGTACACCAGGCCCGTGATCTTGCCGGCCCGCCAGTCGATGTCATCCTTCCGCGCTTCCAAGAGGTGGTCCTGTATGGCGTCCCGGTCGAGTCCGGTCTCTGGCATAGACTTTCCCATGATTCACCTCTGAGGTATGTGGGCTAGCACGGTCAACGAGAGCTAACGTAGCAGTGGCGGGGACGTGAGTCAACGAGCGACCTGAACAGAGTGATCGGGTCGGCCTGGGCCTGTGGCCTACCCGCTGGGCGCCGCCGTGGCAACCGATGCGTTGGCGCTCCACCCGCTGGCGTCCGAGCAGCGAGTGGCGCATAATATCGAGACCCGATTCCCGGTAAGGAGGCTGCCCTGATGTACCTGGTGCGCGAGGTCCTCCACTGCAGGCGGGGCAAAGCGCCGGAGATCGTGGCGGATCTAAAGGCGTTCAACAGCTCCTTTGTCGAGGCGGGGAACACCACGGGGAGAATATTCGTCGACATGAGCGGACGCTTCGACACCGTAGTATTCCAGTGGGAGGAGGAGAGCCTCGACGCGTTCTACACCAAAGAGCGTGCGGACTACGTGGACCCCGAGCCTGAGTCCGCCGAACTCATACGACACATGAACGATAACACCGTAGAAGGCTACCGCGAGATCTACGAGATAATCATCTAGCTTTGTCATCGGGTAAGCCGCCCGGACTCGTAAGCAGACTGGGGGAGGAAATGACCACGACCGCGACTAGAGTAACGGAGGAGCTGGGAAAATACGCCGTTGCGCTGAGGCGCGACCAGATACCGGAAGCCGTGTCTCAGAGGGCCAAGGACCTGTTTCTCGACTTCCTTGGCGTCGGGCTGGGCGGCTTGCAGGCCGACTCCACCGGGCCGGTGCTGACCGCTATCCTGGCTCTGCAGGGTGGAGCGTCGGGGCCATCGACCGTATTGGGCCAGCGCGCCGGAGCCCCCTCCCACTTCGCGGCGTTGGCCAACGCCACTCTCGCGCACAGCATGGACTTCGACGACACCCACGCGGAGTCGATCATGCATGTCGGTGCGCCCCTGTTTGCGACCCTCCTGGCGCTAGGCGAAGAGACTGGCGTATCAGGACAGGAGTTCTTGACGGCTGCCGTTGCCGGATACGACGTTGCCGCCAAGCTGGGCAAGGTCCACAAACACTCGGTGCACCAACGAGGGTTTCACCCGACGGCGACGACCGGCATCTTCGCCTGCACGGCCGCGGGCGGGCGGCTGCTCGGGCTCGGGGAGGACCAGGTTCTCAACGCTATGGGCCTGAACGTCAGCCAGGCTGCGGGCTCGCAGCAGTTCTTGGAGAACGGGGCCTGGAACAAGCGGCTCCACGTGGGGCTGGCGGCGCACAACGCCATCTACAGCCTGGCGTTCGCACGGGAGGGGTTCAGGGGCGCGGCGGAGCCGATCGAGGGCCGGTTCGGCTACCTCAATCTGTACTGCCAGGACGGCTACGACCTGGACGAGGCGCTGCGAGGGCTCGGGGAGACGTTCGAGGTAATGGCGACCGCTACCAAGCCGTACCCCTGCTGCCGGTACAACCACGCGCCGATCGACGCCGTGCTCGCGCTAACTCGGCAGCATCAGCTCGGCCCGTCGGACATCGGCGCCATAGACGTCTATCTCTCCGCGACGGGATATCCCATAGTCGCCGAGCCGCCCGAGGACAAGCGCCGCCCCAGCAACCTGGTGGAGGGCCAGTTCAGCGTCTTCTTCGCGGCCGCCGAGGCCGCGCTCCGCGGGAGGTACGCCTGGGAGGCGTACGAGCGCCTCGGCCATCCCGAGCTCGAGAAGATGATGGACAGGGTCGACGTCCACGTCGACGACCGACTTTCGGGCTTCCAGGGCCGCGTCGATATCACGACAGTCTCCGGAGAGCGGCTCGCCCTGGAGGTCGGCTCTCCTCGCGGCGAGCCGGACAATCCGATGACCTCGGACGAGATAGCGGAGAAGTTCCGAAGCCTGGCCGCGGACGTGCTCGATCACGAGCAGGTGGAGGCCGTAATCGCGGCGATAGACGCCCTGGGAGACATCCAAAGCATCTCGGAGGTCACGCGGCACCTGCGCACAGCCCGGGCCACGTAGCTCAAATGTGAGGATGGTATGAGGTTAGAAGGCAAGGTTGCGTTTATCAGTGGTGGCGCCCGCGGGATGGGCGCCGTCGAGGCGCGCATGTTCGCGCGAGAGGGGGCCAGGGTTGGCATTGGCGATGTCCTCGAGGACGAGGGGCGCCGGGTCGAGGCCGAGATCAGCGAGACGGGTGGCGAGGCCCTGTTCGTCCGTCTGGACGTGACGAGCGAGGCCGACTGGAAGCGCGCCATTCAAGCCACCGTGGACCGCTTCGGCAAGCTGGACATCCTGGTAAACAACGCCGGCGTGAGCGGCACCGGCAGCTTCGAGAACACGTCCGTCGAGGAGTGGGACCGCGTCATGGACATCAACGCCACGGGAGTGTTCCTCGGCACCAGGACCGCGATCCCGGAGATGCGGAAAGCCGGTGGCGGCTCCATCGTGAACGTATCGTCGCAGATGGGGCTCGTGGGCTCCGACACGAGCAGCCCTCAGTACCAGGCATCCAAGGGCGCAGTGCGCATCTTCACCAAGTCTGCCGCCATCCAGTACGCCAGCGAAGGCATCCGGGTAAACTCGGTGCACCCGGGCCCAATCGAGACGCCGATGACAGAGGGCCGCCGCGCCGACCCCGACTTTAAGCGGATGATGGTGTCACGGACGCCGTTGGGCAGGTACGGCCAGGCCGAGGAGGTGTCCTACGGCGTCCTGTACCTCGCCTCGGACGAGGCGTCGTACGTCACCGGCAGCGAGCTCGTTATCGACGGGGGCTGGATCGCCCAGTAGGCGGCGCAGCCTGCTAGGCGCCGCGACTGGCGGCCGTCCGCCTCCGCCTGTACGTGGCCACGACGAAAACCGAGAGAAGCACAGACAAGGCGACGAGACCCCACGTTGTCACTCCCGGGATATTCACGGATGCGGGTGCTGACGTTACCTCTAGCTGCAGGCTGTCCGAACCCGATCCGCCGTCGTCGTCCGTCACGGTGAACGCAACCACGAAGGTACCCGCGGCGTCGTACTGATGCTCTCCGGCTAGACTGGTCTTGTCCTCTATCGTGCCATCTCCCCAGTCGATAGTGAAAGTGTGGGTGTCGTCGGTCCCAGGGTCCGTGAAGGTCGCCCCTTCGGGCAGGTAGAGGAACACGCCGCCTACGGTTTGATCGGAGCTGGCAGTTACTGTAGGGGAGACGTTGTCTACGGTAACGGTTAAGCTATCGCTGCTTTCCGCACTATCGCCGTCTGCCACGGTCACGGTCACGATGTAGGAGCCATTGTCGGCATAGGTGTGCGTGCCATCCACGGAGCCAGAGTTCGAGACCTCCGCTAGCGTTCCAGCCTCGACTTCGCTTCCGTCACCCCAGTCGATGGTGGCGGTGTGCGTATCGACCGGCCCGACGTCCGTGAATGTGGCTACCGTCAGGTCCAGAGCGCTGCCCTCGTCGGTGGTGAGTGAAGCCTCCGCCGTGACAACAGGAGGGAAGTTGGCCGGTGTTACCGCATTCGAGGACGCCGATGCCACGCTCGTGCCGATCGCGTTGGTGGCGGTCACTGTGAAGGTGTAAGTCGTGTCGTTGGCCAGGTCCGTCATCACTGTGCTCAGCGTCGACCCATCGATCTCCTTGGCCTGGCTTTCGGGGCTCGACGAGACGGTGTAGGTGGTGGTCTCGCTTCCCCCGTCGGCGCTGGGCGCGGTCCAGCTCACCGTCGCCTCTTCGTCTCCCGCGACGGCGGTAACATTCGCTGGGGCCCCAGGGGCCAGCAGCGGCAGCTTGGCCAGGCCGAATCCCCACGTGTTATTGGGCACGGAGCCGCGAGGGTCGGCGTTCGATGTCAGGAAGTCGGCGACCTGCTCAGGCGTCAGGTCGGAGAACTGCTCGAGCACCAGGGCAGCGAGGCCCGCAACGTGGGGCGACGCCTGGCTCGTCCCGGAAAAGGCGAGTGCTCCATAAGTCACCGAGTCTCCGCGATCCGCGCCGACTATGTCCGGCTTGGTCCTGCCGTCGGTCGTGGGCCCCAGACTGCTGAAGTCCTCGATTGTACTCGGCGTGGCCCAGTATGCGGCCCCAACTGCCAGGAGACCCGGATTCGCGCTCTCGGCCGGGTTCACGATGCTGGTGTCCCCGACGGCGAACTCGAGGTTTTGCCCGGTAAACGCATTGAGCTGCACCGACGCCGGCGCCGAGCCAGAGAATCGAAACACCGCCAGGTAGTATGTGCCGGCAGCCGAGGCCGTGTAGATCAGTCTCTCGTACGGGTCCTGTCCGCTCCCTCCAACCTGTGGATCAACGCTTCCAGCTACAGCAGTATCACTGCTGTCGTAGAGGTAGAGGTCTAGGTCAATGCCAGCGCTGCCCCAGTTATCTTCCCATCTCGCCTGCGCTGTGATCGTCTCGTCGCTGACCAGCGTCACAGAGTTGCCTTCTACGCTCCCGGTATCGAAGTCGAGCCACCCGTCAGCGTCAGCGTCCGTAAAGGCCCCGATCCAGCTGTCTTCGGCGGCATTGCCCGCGCTGTTCGCCCATACCGCTCCTCCCGAGACCGCGACGTCCACTGCCGTCAAGGGGCTATTGCTGAAGAGGGATGTCCCATCCCCTGGCCCGGCCCAGGTCCAGCCCGCCGAGTGGTTTATCACCTGGACTCCCTCGGCCACCATCCACTCAGCCGACTCCAGCAGGTCTCCGAAAGAGCTCGGATTGGCCAGGTAGAGGCTCGCGCCTGGGGCCATATCGGCGACCGCTTCTGCGACCGCGGTGCCGTGGACGTCGTCAGTCTCGCAGTCTGCCAGATTGGACGTGGAGACTCCGACGGCCGTGTAGCATCGCACCGCCGCCGGCGAGGGCAGCTCGACCCCTATCAGGGAGCTATATCCCTCGAACCCAACGTCTATTACCCCGACCTTGATCCCGTCACCGGTGAATTCCCGGGCGTTCCATATGTCCGACCTGTGCAGGCTCGCCCCCTGGCTGACGACCGTCGGCTGGGGTGGGATTATGGTCTGCACCCATAGCACGTCCTCGTGCTCCGCAAGTCCGCGCAGAAGCGCGACGGGGACGTACGCCTCCAGCCAGTCGGTGCCCAGGTGGGCCACGGTGCCGCCGCTCTGCTCGAGAAACTCGGCCGTCGATGTGGCGCTGCCGACGGTTCGGATGCTGACGGCCACCGCCGTGTCCTGGGACAGAGGGGCCCGCTGCGCGATGGCGCTGTCGCTCTGCTCCCCGATCTGATCGACCATCTGGTTGAGCTGCGAGTCCAATCGCGGGAACTTCGGCTTCGGCGCCACGGGTGTGTCGGGGCCCAGCTCCGGCCCGTCGGCCTCGGCTGACATCAGGAGAGCGAATAATGCCAGCGCGATGAGTAAGACGGTGAGCAGCGCTCGCCACGTACTCATGGCGACGAAGACGCCAGAGAGTAGGCTAGACGACTCAACGAGTTCGCGCGGTCGTCAGATGGGCCTTCCCAAACCCTGACGGCTGAAAGCTGAAGGCTGATAGCTTACTACCCCACCTTCGCCGCCAGCTCGGCGTAGTCGTCCATCACGGGCAGCAGCACCTCCGCCTTGCGCGGCGGTAGGATGAACACCAGCCGTTGAAAACCCATGTCGATCAGCTCTCGGGCCTCGTCCTCGGCGCCGGGCAGCAAGCCCTCCGTCTCGGGACTGGAACCGCCTCCCACGGCGTAAGCCGTCAGGTTGATCTCGTTCGAGGACCGTCCCGCCTGCTCGGCGGCCTCGCGCAGCCTCCGGATGCCGTCGCGCATCTTGTCCATCTGCTGCCGGCCCGTGCGCAAGGCGTCCTCGCCGTAGGATGTGTAGACCGCCGGCGCGATGGGCACCCACCCGTCGCAGTACTCGACCACCCGGCCGAACTGGCGGGTCCCCTCCAGCACGCCCAGCAGGATCGGCGGCCCGCCGGGCTGCACCGGCTTGGGCCACGACCACAGCGGGTCGAAGTCCACGAACTCGCCGTGGAACTCGGGCTCGTCCTTGGTCCATATCTCACGCATCGCCAGGATGTTCTCGCGCAGCACCTTCCAGCGGTCCTCGTAGGCGAGGCCGTGGTTTACCATCTCCTCGCGACACCACCCTCCACCGATCCCCAGAATAACCCGTCCGTTGGACAGCAGGTCCAGTGAGGCGATCGTCTTCGCCAGGATGATCGGGTCGCGGTACCCCGCCAGCGCTATGCCGCTGGCCACCTTCAGCTTGGTTGTCGCCATCGCGGCCGCCGTCATCGCGACATAAGGGTCCAGCGTGTGCCAGTACTGGTCCGGCATCTCGCCGCCCAGTGGATAGGGCGTGTCCCGGCTGGTCGGGATGTTGGTGTGCTCCGAGAACCAGATTGACTCGAAGCCCCTCTCCTCCGCCGCCCTGGCCACGTCTCCCGGCGGCATCGAGTAGTCCGTGGGAAACATACCAAGCGCATAGTCGGTCATAGCTCTCACCCCCTGGTTATTGTGGCTTAGGCCGGCCCGTGTTTGCTCGTAGCGGCGAGGCCACGAGTCGGAATGGGTCGCCTATGCCTCGAGCTCGGTCTCGTCCATAAGCCGAAAGCCGACTTTCAGCTTCGTCTGGAACTCCGTCAGCTTGCCGTCCTGGACCAGGCCACGGACCTCTTCGAGCTCCACCCAATCTATACCCTTAAGGGTCTTGGACGCCCGGATCACCGCGCTCTTCATGGCGTCGTCGATACTGCTGCTGGACGTGCCCACGATCTCGATCAGCTTGTATACCTTGCCGTCTGCCATATCCCACCTCCCGCTATGATCTTCGCCTGTGATGAGGCTGACTCTACTACAGACCGGGACGGCCAGCAACCGGGCTGCGGCGCTTGACACCCGCCGAAGCTGCCAATACGATACCCTGGGTCGCGCGACCGGACCATACTCGAAGGGGTTGAATTGAATCAGTCGCTGGAAGGGAAAACGGCTATCGTTACCGGCGGGAGCCGAGGGATCGGGAAGGGGATTGCCAAGGCCTTCGCCGAGGCCAAGGCGAACGTAGTGATAACCGCCAGGAACGCAGGCCCACTCGCGGATTCCGCGAAGGAGATCGAGGAGGCGGGCGGCAAGGTCCGCGCGATAGAGATGGACGTGTCGGTGGAAGAAGATGCGCTCCGCATGGCGGAGGAGACACTGTCGACCTTCGGTCAGATCGACGTCCTCGTCAACAATGCCGGGGTTGTCGATCCCGATCACGAGGTGTGGGAGACCACGGTGGAGGACTGGGACCGGCTGATGAGCACGAACCTGCGCGGCGCCTTCCTGTGCACCCGAGCCGTCTTGCCTCACATGATGGAGCGTCGCAGCGGCCACATCGTCAACCTCGTGTCGATCTTCGGCCGCCTGGCCACCAACAAGTACGGCGCATACACCGCCTCCAAGTGGGGGCTGATGGGGTACACGGCTTCATTGGCCAAGTCGCTCAGGCCATATCGCATTCGGGTCAACGCCGTTAGCCCCGACTGGGTCTACACCGAGATAACCCCAACACTGCCGGTCGTCGACACCGATTCCTGGAGCACAGTCGAGGAGGTGGCCGACGCAACCCTCTTCCTTGTAACGTCCGCCTCCCAGGATATGACCGGACAGTCGATGGACCTGTTCGGCATGAACAAGCAGCGCTGAAAGTTTCGTCCAGACCGTCCAGACCGTCCAGACGGTCCACGCCAAGGAGAAGCCATGGCAGGCAGATGGCCCACAGTTGTCTACAAAGAAGAGGGCATGCGGGAAGGCATGCAGATCGAGGATGCCGATATCCCCATCGACGCGAAGGTCGAGCTTCTGGACGCCCTGTCGGAGACGGGCCTCAAATGGATCGTCGTCGGGTCCTTCGTGAGTCCCCGCTACACACCTCAGATGGCCCGCGTCGACGAGCTGCTTCGGCGGTTTCACCCGAAGCCGGGCGTCAAGTACACGGCCCTGGCCCTAAACGAGCGGGGCATCGAGCGGGCCATGGAGTACGTGCCCCCTCTTACCCTGGAGACCGACGAGTTCCCCCGCCTGACGTGCCACATGTGCGACGTCTTCGTGCGCCGCAATACCAATCGGTCGCAGCGCCTGGAGATCGAGCAGTGGCCGCGCATCGTGGCGCAAGCCCAGGAGAGCGGCGCAACCGCCGCCGGTATAGGCACTAACGCCACCTGGGGTTCGAACTTCCTCGGCGACTTCCCCATCGAATGGGGTATGGCCATGCTCGAGAGACAGCATCGTCTGTGGGATGAGGCCGGCATACCGGTGAAGAGCGTCTCGCTGGGCGATCCCATGAGCTGGTGCCTCCCTCACAAGGTCGAGGAGACCGTCGTTGCGGTCAAGTCGCGCTGGCCCGAGATCGATCACGTGCGGCTGCACCTCCACAACGGCCGCAACATGGCGATAGCCTCGGCCTACGCGGCACTGCGCGTGCTGGAGCCAACGGATACCCTCGAGCTGGACGGCACTATCGGCGGGTTCGGCGGATGCCCTTACTGCGGAAACGGCCGGATGACCGGCCAGGCCCCGACCGAAGACCTGCTCCATATGATGGAGGACATGGGAATCGAGACAGGGGTCGATATCGATAAGCTGATCGACGCGGTGTGGCTGTGCGAGAACATCCTTGGCCATCCGCTATACGGACACGTTTCCAAGGCCGGCCCGCGACCCCAGACACTCGATAAGCTGTACGACATCAACATCCCCTTCGTGGAGAGCGACGAGGAGGCCAAGCACTTCAAGCTCGGCGCCAAGGTCTACGAGGGCGGAATCTATCCCTGGCGCGAGCCGATCGCCAGTCCCTATCACGAGCGACTCGACCGGGGTCAGCCGGTCTACGAGCCCGACGGCGACTGGCCTTGGAAGTCCGAGCACTACCCGCTGCGGGAGTGACATGAACCCGGGTGATAGGACGCTAAGGCGATAGGCTATCGCCCGACACAGAGAGACTAAAGAGAAGCTAAGGAGGTTGCAGTGGTAACCCAGGTTGACCCAATAACCCTTGAAGTCATACGAGGCTCACTGGTCTCGACAGTGCTGCAGATGCGCGCGACGCTGGTCAGAACGGCCTATGCGCCGATCCTCTACGAGAGCAAGGACTTCTCGTGCGGCCTGATAAGCGCCGATGGAGAGCTCGCGGCGATGTCCGAGGACTTCTCCGGACACGTCTTTGCCATGGCGCTCGGCCTGGAGGAGGCGCGGAAGAAGTTCAACGACCAGATCGACCCGGGCGACGTGCTGGCCGTGAACGACCCCTATACGGGCGGCACGCATATGAACGACATCGCCTTCTACACCCCGTTCTTCGTGGACGGCAAGGTCCTGATGTACATCGCGGTACGCGCACACTGGGCCGACGTGGGGGGTGCGACCCCCGGCAGCTTCTCGGGTCAGGACACCGAGATATACCAGGAAGGGGTTCGCATTGTCCCGGTGAAGCTCCTGGAGAAAGGCGAGATCAATCGCGCTCTGTGGGACGTCATGTTCGCCAACATGCGTCTGGCCGATGAGCAAGAGGGCAACGCGATGGCGATGCTGGACACGGCTCGCGTCGCCGAGATGAACATTCGGGAGGTGGTCGACAAGTACGGTCCTGAGGTCGTTTCGACCGCCATCGACATCATGCTCGACGGCGCCGAGCAGACCATGAAGGATCGCATCAGGGAGCTTCCCGACGGCGAGTACTACTATGAGCAGTACGCGGACAACAGCGGCCTGTCGGCCGAGCCGATGCCCTTCAAGGTGAAGCTGACCATTAAGGGCGACCACATGCTCTTCGACTACACGGGGTCGAACCCGCAGGTCGTGGCGCCGATGAACTGCGGGATCCCGGTAACAAAGGGTGGGGTCTACGTAGTCATAAAGTCGTGGCTCGATCCCAATTCGCCCGTCAACGGCGGGACGTTTCGGCCGGTGGACTTCATCATCCCCGAGGGAAGCTGTCTCGCTGCCCAGCTACCCGCCGCTGTCGGAGGCTGCTGGGAGCTGTATCGCCAGCTTCAGACGACGGTGATCGGCCTGTTCGCTCAGATCATCCCGGACAACGTCGGGGCTGAGAACGAGGGGGGCGTGCAGCACCACTACGTCGCCGGCTTCGACGCGGTCCGCGGCAGGGCCTACATCCTCTACGAGTACCCTTACGGCGGTACTCCCGCGACGAACGACACAGATGGCGCCACAGGCGTCTTCCACTACGACGGCGGCGACATCCCGAGCGTGCGGTCGGCAGAGGGCATCGAGCAGCGGGAGCCTATGCTGATCGAGGGCCTGAGCATCAACACGGACGGGGAGGGCGCCGGCCGGTACAGGAGCGGTCTCGGAGTCACCAGGCGGATCAGAGTCCTGTCGAACACGAGCATGCTCAGTGTGATGACCGACCGGTCCATCGTTCCTCCCTGGGGGGCTGCGGGCGCTCCGCCCGCAGCCATGAACGCCTGCACTGTTTTCCGCGACGGCAAAGAGATCGAGCCGTCGCCCCGGCCGGGTAAGGTGAAGGCCTTCCCCCTGATCCAGGGCGACGTCGTTGCGATCACGGGCTGCGCCGGCGGTGGAGTCGGTGACCCCCTGGACAGGGACGTCGACCTCGTGAGGACCGACGTCTTCGAGGGATACACGACCCGCAAGAGGGCCAGGGAGATGTACGGCGTAGTGATCGAGAACAACCACGTGGACGTGGCCAAGACACAGGAGACGCGGCGCCAGAAGAAGGGGGAGCGGCAGTACTACGATGTGGTGGCCGGCCCCGACGGGTTCGACGACATAGGGTGTCGCATCTGCGAGCTGAGCGAAGATATCGCCGGGCAAATCGACGTGCAGGACGGCTCCATCGTCGAGTACGTTGGCAACTCGGCCGCACCACTCAGGGCCTGGGTGCGCGTCACCGGCGACGCTCCGAAGGGCGGCGTTTCGCTGGGGCCTGTTGGCAGAGGGATACTCCAGGTGTCCGAGGGCGACAAGATTCGCGTCAATCGCGTCGACACCAAGAAGATCGTGGCCGCGAACGGCCACTGGCTCAGGGTGTAGTGTTCAAGCTCAGGCGTTTAGACGCCTGAGCTCGAACAGTCTACTTCGGCTTTCGGGACCGCCGCCTAGCGGGCGGTCCAGCCGCCGTCCAGGTAGTTGATCTGGCCGGTCATGTAATCGGATGCCGGGCTGGCCAGGTACACGGCCAGGGCTCCGAGCTCTCGGAGATCGCCGCCCCGATGTACCGGTATGTTCTCGGTGTACATCGTGCAGGCATCGGGATTATTGGCGCAGTCCTCTCCGTTGAGCATAGTGTGGAAGTGCCCCGGCCCGATTGCGTTGACGCAGACGTTGTAGTCCGCCCACTCGAGGGCCAGGATTCGGGTCAGCATGTCGATGGCCGTCTTGCCCACGTTGTATAGGCTGAACATGGGGTAGGCTTGCTTGCCGCTGATCGAGCTGATGTTGATGATCTTTCCGTAACCGCGCTCGATCATGTGGGGGCCGACGGCACGGCAGCCGTAGAACACGCTGTTGACGTTCACGTCCATCATGCCCTTCCAGACCTCGTCACTGATGCGCTTATCGGCATCGACGACCTGCGGGTGCTCGAAGGGTAGCTTGGGTAGGGGCACCAGCGTCTGGACGCGAAACTGGCCGGCGTTGTTGACCATGATGTCGACCTTGCCGAACTGGTCGATGGTCTTCTCGACCATGGCGTCGACCTCGGCCGACTTCGTGACGTCGGTCGGGATCACGAGGGCCTTGCGTCCCAGCTTTCGTACCTCGTTGGCTGTATCCTCCAGGTCGGTCTCGGTGCGCGCGGTCGCAACGATGTCGGCGCCGGCCTCGGCCAGCCGTAGTGCAATGGCGCGCCCGATTCCGCGGCTGGCGCCGGTGACGATCGCAACTCTGCCCTCAAGGCTCAGCTCGGGTAGCATCCAGGATCCTCCTGTGTAAGGCGCTGTGTCGGTTACCGAAATCCCAGTGTGGCGGAGTCCTGTCTAGGCCGGGACCTTCACCCCGCCCCGTGGGGATTGCAAGAGGGTAAGACCCCATTGGCAGGGTCAGTGGCTCCGCGTACCAAGTGGGGAGTGTAACGAGGGCCTGTTTGGCTGTCAACGACAGTGGTGGAGCCGGCGTGGCCCCTGCGCGGCCCGAGTCCCGTCGACCGGTTCGGCGTTGGGCCTGTATAATTGGCCGGAGCCTTCGACGCCGTGGGGAAGTGTCGGAATTGGTAGACGAGCATGATTTAGGATCATGTGCCGAAAGGCGTGGGAGTTCGAGTCTCCCCTTCCCCACATCGCGATATAGACTGGTTAAGAGAGAGCGCCCCTTGAGAGGATGGGGCGCTCTCGGTGCGTTTGACGACAGCGCGGTTTGAACTAGGCCAGGACCGCGTCCATTCGCTCGATGGCATCATCGCTCAACATGAATAATCGTATTTATCCGCCAGTCCATCGATGAGCCAGTAGTGGGTGTACAATTCCGGGCATAATATTCACAGTATAGAGTCGGCTTCCTACCGTGGGACACGGTGAGGTCCGTGGGTTGGTCAACATTCTGAACAGATGAAGGAGAGACCATGAAAAAGCCTGCTGAGCTAATTGACTACTGTCCTATCAACAACCGCCCACCGATCAAGTGGCCCAACAACGCCCGGGTCGCATTCTGGGTGATCCCCAACGTCGAGTTCTACGAGTACCAGCCCCGTCCAGCGGGTCTCGCCTCGCTAATGTCCGTCAAGTATTCGCCCATACCAGCTCCTAACGTGAACTTCTACGCCCACCAAGACTACGGGAACCGCGTGGGATTCTGGCGGATGCTGGAGGTGCTGGACAAGCATAAGATCCGCTGCACCGTCAACATCAATCTGGCCCTCCATGATCATCACCCCGAGATACGGGATGCCATGGTGGAGCGAAATTGGGACTTCTGCTGCCACGGCTTCTACAACACCGGGCCTGAGCCAAGGAACCTGTCACTGGAGGAGGAGCGGGCCTTTATAAGGGAGGCTAAGGACGCTCTGAAGAGGACGACCGGAAAGCAGCTCAAGGGCTTTAACGTCTTGCAGCGTTGCACCGAGTGGACGCCGGAGCTTTTAGCTGAGGAGGGTATCATCTACCACGCCGACTGGTTCCATGACGACCAGCCGACTCCCATCAGGACCAGTACCGGCAAGCTGGTTTCTGTTCCCTACTCCATGGAGTTGAACGACACCCTCCTCTTTCTGTTCAACCGGCCTTCGGAGGGGAAGGAGTGGGTGCGGATGTGCAAGGACCAGTTTGACCGGCTGTACGAGGAAGGGGCCGAGGACGGGCGGGTGTACTGCATCGTCCTGCACCCCTGGGGCGTAGGGTTCCCCCATCGCGCTCCGTTCCTGGATGAGGTGCTGGACTACGTCATGTCCCACGACGGGGTGTGGCAGACCACGGCCGATGACATTGCCGAGTACTACATCGCTAACTACTATGACCAGATGGTGGCCCACTGCGAGGAATTGAAAAACCCCCTAAGATAGCAGCCCGCTGCGAGGAATCATGAAGTTCGCTCTGATCCAGGGCGTGAGAAGGTGCAAAGATGCCAGCAGTGACAAGATACGGAATGGACCAGGAATACACAGACTGGTCGCCCATTGTTAAACGAGGGGTCTTGGGCTGGCCGGAAGGGGCCCGCGTGGCCCTCTGCGTAGTGGTATATCTGGAGCACTACGAGTGGAATCCCCCCGAGGGCTCCTTCGACTCACCCACCCTTACCAGCCCCATGTGGCCCATTCCCTATCCCGATTTCCACACCACTACCCACCGGGAGTACGGCCATCGGGTAGGCATCTTCCGGGTCATGGAGGTGCTGGACAAGTACGGCATCAAGGCCACGGTGGCCATGGATGCCCTAACTGCGGAGAAATACCCCACCCTTGTCAGGGAGTGCCAGCAGCGAGAGTATGAGATCATCGCCCATGGGGTGGGTATCAGGCGCATGATTACCAGCAACATGTCCGAGGCCGAGGAGCGCCAGTACATTCGGCAGAGCATAGACACCCTGACCAGCGCTACGGGTAAGAAGCCGGCGGGATGGCTGGGGCCCGAGTTTGGCGAGTCTGAACGCACGCCACGCTTGCTGGCTGAGATGGGGATACAGTACGTTTGCGACTGGGGCAACGATGACCAGCCCTATCCCATGAGCACACCTGCGGGTGAACTCTTTGCCCTCCCAATTCTGTCGGAGCTGGACGACGTTGCCATGTCCTTCAACCGGCGGGTTGCCATAGACGAGTGGCGTGACCTGGTAAAGGTAAGTTTTGACGTGCAATACCTGGAGGGGGCCAAGAATGGCCGACTGGTGATGGTGAGTGTGCACCCTTGGTGCATGGGCCAGCCCCACAGGATCAAGTACCTGGACCAGGCCCTGGGACATATGGTGAGCAACGCTGGGGTATGGAAGGCCACAGGCTCAGAGATTATCGACTGGTACAGCAAGAATCGGCCCTCCATGTACGAGGGTACCCGGCCCGGCTGACGAGACCCTAGTTTTCGTATCCAATGAGCATCCGGTCGCTAACCACCGACTCGACGGGGACAGAGATGGCCCCGACCGACGAAACGGCGTGGCTCGGATGGGTCAGCGCGACGTCCACGCGGAACCACCTCTTAAGCAACACGCTCATCGACTGGTTCAACCTGTACGGCGAGCAGGGTGGCTTCGTCCGCGACTCCGATCTCCCAGGCTTCGACGAGCGATTCGAGTTCACCCTCTACATCATGCGCAAGGGGGAGGAGTTCGAGAGAGCCTTAACGAAGTACCTGGCGACGCTCGCGCCGATACACACAATCGCCGAGAGCCCACAAGACATTCGCGACCTAGGCGCCGCGAAAGGCACATTCGATGCGATGTGCTCCGGGCAGCCTGTCATTCACCAGGGTGTCCTGTGGGACGCAGAGACCCGCACCTACGGCGCTCCCGACTTCCTGGTCCGCTCCGACTACATGCCGGCCCTGTTCCCCGACTCGGTCGGCCCGGAGGGCCGGCAGACGAACGCGCCGGACCTGGGCACCGAGCCCTGGCACTACGTGGTCGTAGACGCGAAGTTCACGACGCTGCATCTCCAGGCGTCCGGGCTTGTTGGGAACGGCGGCTCCCAATCCGCATACAAGGCCCAGGTCTACGTGTACAACCGTGCTCTGGGCCGCCTTCAAGGGCACACCTCTCCAATGGCCTACCTCGTTGGACGCGGCTGGCAGCAGACGGTGAAGGGTCACACGTCTCGCGGCTTCAGCGCGATGGAGCGTCTTGGGCCCGTTCCCATGGATGCCTCGCTGGGCTCTCAGGTCACGAACGCTGCCGACTGGGTGCGCCGAGTCCGGACGCTGGGATCGGCCTGGTCGCCTTTGCCACGGCCTTCCGTCCGGGAGCTCTGGCCGAACATGAAGGAGACGGGCGACTTTCCATGGCATACGGCCAAGTCACGAGTGGCGGAGGAGCTGTCGGACATCACGATGGTCTGGTGGGTCGGTCCTCCCGGACGCGACCTGGCGCACCGGAGCGAGGTCTATAGCTGGCGTGACCCGGCGCTCACGGCGTCGCTCGCAGGGGTGAAGGGTGAGTCTACCGCCCGCAGGCTCCAAGCCATCCTGGACGTGAACCGCGCCAGGCCGGGTCCCGCCGTGAGGCCAGCGTATATCCGAGCCGCGCGGACAGAGTGGCATCCAGAGCCCAGGCTCGAGTTCTACGTCGACTTCGAGACCGTCAACTCCGTGAACGACGACTTCTCTAAGCTACCCGACCAGAACGGCCGTCCGATGATTTTCATGATCGGGTGTGGATACGTTGAGGACGGCGAGTGGAGGTACCGCAATTTCTGTGCGGACGAGCTTTCCGAGCGGGCCGAGCGAGGCATGGTAGATGAGTGGGTGGCTTACGTGGCAAGGGTAGAGGCTCGTCGCGGCGTAGGGGCGGGGAGACCCCGTCTCCTTCACTGGTCCTTTGCCGAGCCTCTGAACTTCGAGGACGCCTACAACTCCGCCCGGTCACGGCATCCCGAGAGTCAGTGGCCCGCGCTTCGGTGGTTCGACTGCTGGAAGAACGTCGTGCGGGCTGAGCCGGTGGTGGTGCGCGGTGCGCTGAGCTTCGGGTTAAAGGCCTTCGCCAAGGCGATGCACTCCAACGGCCTCATCGAGACCTCGTGGGGCGACAGCCAGCTCGATGGCCTCGGCGCGATGGTCGGCGCCTGGGCATGCGACGAGGAGGCCCGCCGGGAGGGTGTCGCGCTCGGGGAGACGGAGCTCATGCGGGAGATCGTGCGCTACAACGAGATCGACTGCCGCGTAATGGAGGAGATAGTGCACTACCTCAGGACAAACCACTAGCGCCAGGTTGAAGCAACTCCATTACATCCCGCCCGTACTCGAAGGTTTTCTGAGGAACCCCCGAGGGCGGAGGGTCACGCTCCTAGTGCCGAGGAGCGTTGAAACGTAGAGGCATTAATGTAACCCAACTCGAGCGACAGGACTGATGTCTCTCGGACCCCTGACGTGTGCCGATTAAACACGGTGGGCAGATGCAGGAGCCACTGTCGTATCCGCTCGGCCAGGCCGAGGCACGGATGGGATCACTGGGCCGGGGTGCGCAACTTGCAGTTGAAGCAGCCGCACCTGGCCGCTGCCCTGAAGAGCCCCCGGTAAAGAACCGCGGTTAGCTCTTTCTTCGTGCACCCCACCGTGACTCCGAGCGCGAAAAACTCGTGGATGCGGCCGTTCTTGTCGGCCTCCTCCGCGGCGGTGAGTACCTCACCGCGGTGCGCCACCCGCTCGGCGTAGGCTCTAAGAACCTGATAATGCTCGACCATCAGTTGCTTAGGGTCCGCTAATCTCGAAGTGGCCATCATGGACCTCCAGGTACCCACTTAATGTGTAGCTCCCCAGTTACCTCCAGTCCACACGGTCAATCGTCGGACATCCCATCGGCGATTACCAGCTACAAAGTTCTGTATCTGCGTTTCAAGGTCACCTGTTTACGCAGTCTAGTGACACCGGCGCGTGTCGACGTGATCAGTTTGGTTTTCGAGCGGGCATTGATGACGGGGTTCTGCTTGTTTGGCGACTCCCCACACTCGGCTGTATAATCGCTCCACTCTGGCGACGGAGCTGAACACATGCAGCTAGGCGTATTCTCGGTACAGACCGAGTACACGATAGACATCGCGGTTCTGGCCAGGCGGGCCGAGGAGATGGGCTTCGAGTCGATCTGGGTAGCAGAACACCCGATCATCCCCGAGACGACGACGTGCCCCTATCCGGGCTCGGCCAACGGAGAGATTCCGGACGCCGCTTTCCGCATCACCGACCCTTTCGTCGCGCTGGCCAGGGCGTCGGCCGTCACCGAGAAGCTCAAGCTGGGGACGGCAATCTGCCTTGTGCCCGAGCACAATCCTCTGCATCTGGCCAAGCGGGTCGCTACCCTCGACATGTACTCCAAAGGCCGGTTCCTGTTCGGCATAGGCGCCGGCTGGAACAAGGAGGAGACGGAGATAATGGGCGGGGACTTCGAGCACCGCTGGACCCAGACCCGTGAATCGATCGAGGCCATGAAGGAGCTGTGGGGGACGGAGGAGTCGGAGTTCCACGGCAAGCACTACGACTTTCAGGCCGTCTACTCGTTTCCGAAGCCGGCGCGGAAGCCCCACCCGCCGATTCACCTGGGCGGCGTCGCCGCCAACGTGTTCAAGCGCGTCGTCGCCTGGGGCGACGGGTGGATGCCCTACCGAATAACTCCCGTGGAGGTGGAGCGCGGGAGACAGAAGCTGCACGAGCTCGCGACCGATGCGGGCAGGGACCCCGCGTCGATAGAGGTGACCCTGTTCGCTCCGCCCAGTGGCATCGACCTCATGAAGCGCTACGAGGACGCTGGCGCGGACCGGTTGCTTGTAGAGCTCCGAGAGACCGGAGAGGACGAAACGCTGGCCGTGTTAGAGGGCGTTCTACGCAAGGTGCGCGGGTAGGGCCGGTTCCCGAACCGCTCCTGATCCCAGCGCCGGCCTTTCCCTGTATTCGCAAGGACGACGAACGAGTCCCGGATGGCGGGCGCTGGCCCGCCCTACATGGACGGCACGTCGACGTCGAGGGGTCGGACCCAAACCCGGTCGCCGGCCGCTAGCTTGATGATGCTCATTCCGATCGGCCCCATGGGCACGCCATTCGACGTCGCACCGGCGTTCACCCTGACCCATGCCCTGAGGGGCGCCCCTGTCTTGGCGACGAACTCCAGCAGATCCCCGTCTTCGACCCCCAACCTGGACGCGTCCTCGCCGTTGAGTCGGGCGATGCGGCAGCCGATCTCGTCGTACTCGTCGGTCGCGCTTGACGCCAGCTCGACGTACTGTCGGCGCTTGCGTAGCTCCTGGCGAAGCTCCCTCGTCTTAGCCAGGTCGGCCTGGCCGTTCTCGACCACCACTCCGTACGCGTCTCGCGCTCTCTCGGGGGACACGTACATCTCTCGTACGTCTGCGAGGACGCGCTCCACCTCCCTCTCGAGGGGGTCCCCGACACCGCCTCCGGAGGTCGCCCTAACCTGTACGACGTCGCCCGCCTTCAACGGAAAGGACTTGACCTTCCCCGGTATGGGAGAGGTCTGAAGCTCCTGGCCATCGCGAATGACTGTATAGCTGTTGACACTGCCCGGTGATGCCCCCGAGGCGCCCCAGGGCGGGATGATCGCTCGGTCGGCCATCACGTTGAGCTGGCTCGTGTCGGCCAGGATCCTGACCCGGCGGGTGACCCCGAAGCCGCTCCTGCGGTAGCCGGGGCTCTCGCCGTCGGCTCTCGCCGAGACGCCCTCCATGAGCAGAGGCTGGCGCTGCTCTGCGCTCTCCGCCGGGTATACGCTCGGGATGTCTCCGGCGTCGTATCCGAAGGCGCCGGTGACCCCGTCGGTGTCGGCGCTGGCCGGGGTCCCTCCGGACGGGTATTCGTACAGGATGTAGTACCTGCCACGGACCTGATCGTAACCGCCAACGTAAACGTGGACCGCCGATACGTAGGCTTCGCCCCCGGGCTCGTCGGGCATTAGCTGGGAGAACAGCCCCACGATGGTGGACTGCAGGTGGCGGAACACGTCCCAGCATCCGCCCACCGCTGCCGGCAGCTGGGCGGAGAGGCAGCTTCCCTCGGGGATGATGAAGTCCACCGACCGAAACGTCCCGCCGTTGACCGGCGACTTCGGATCGAGCCACGACTTCACGATGACGAAAACTCCTCCCTGGGTCACCGGCACGCCGCAGTTCATGGGCCCCACCACCTGCGGATTCGTCCCGGCGAAGTCGAAGGTCATGCTGTCGTCATGGACGGTGAGCTTTACCTTGATCGGCATCGGCTCGGGCGATAGGCCACCGTTGTCCATGTAGTGCTCGTAGTAGTAATCGCCGTTAGGCAGCTCCGATATTCGCTGGCGCATCTTGGCCTCGGCGCCGTCCAGCATGCTACTGAGGCACTTTTTGATGGTGTCGGGACCGTACTTCTCGCAGAGCTCGGATATCCCGGCCTCGGCCACGCGCGCCGTGTCGAGCATGGCGAGGGCGTCGCCCTGGCGCTCCTCGCTGAGCCTCATGTTCGCGAACAGGACGTCCCAAAGCGCCTGGTTGAGCCGGTCCTTTTCGACCAACTTGACAGGGACGATGCGCATACCCTCCTGGTAGATCTCGGTGTCCTGGCCCGAGAAGCTTCCGGGTGTGGCCCCACCGACGTCGGAGTGGTGCGCCCGGACCGCGATGTACATCAGGATTTCGCCGTCTATGAAGAAAGGGGTGTAGAAGGCGATGTCATTGAGGTGCGTTCCGCCTGTGTAAGGATCGTTCGTCGCCAGCACGTCACCTGGGTGAATTTCGTCGCGGAACTTGTCTCGCGCGCTGTCGAGCCCCAGGGCCATCGCGAAGACGTGCCCCGAGTAGTCCTCCGACATGGCTGCGAGCTCTCCTCCGGCGGTCATCAGTCCGCAGGAGAAGTCTCGCGCTTCGTAGAGGATCGGCGCGTAGGCCGTCCTGATGAGCGTGGCTCGCATCTGCAGAACCGTCGAGACGAGGAAGCCTCGCACCACTTCGAGGGTTATGGGGTCAACCTGGGTTACCACTGCCGTCTCCTTAGCTCTTGGGGGGCGCCTGGGGCATCCAGGCTCACGGATCTAGCCGATCTCCGTCACGAGCTCCTCGACGCGCGACCGGATGTCCCTGCTGACCTCGAGTGCGACGTCGTAGGGCACCTTCAGCGTGTCGCTGACGTCCCAGTAGACTACCTTGTCGCTTGCGAGGATGTAGTCGGGCATTTCGAACTTGTCCGTCAGTACAATGACCCTGTCGGCGCGCTCCACCATCTCCGGCGTAACCTGTCGCCGCACGTTCGGGGTGATGTCCAGCCCCTGCTTCTCCATGATCTCGAACACGTGGTCCTGTACGCCACGAAGCTCGATCTGGTCACGGATCGACATGCCGTCTTTGTCACCGACTATGACACCCGCGCTCTCCGACCCGTGCTTCGACAGTTTATCGAAGAAGGCCTTGGCCGTCTGACTACGGGATATGTTCGCTTTGCAGAGGAATAGGACTCTCATTCAGTGTACTCGTTCTTGTGTCTTATCGGCGGGTCGGATTGTAACATGCGTCGATTTGCCTGCGTGGGTCACACGGTTGGATGCCGTTGACAGGCCTCGGGCTGCCTACTACACTCGCCGCGATGTAGGAGGGTGGCATGGGAGACCCCCTGGCGCGGTTTGGGATTACGCTTCCCGGCACCGATGTCCGCCGGCATATGGAGACGGCTCGATACTGCGACCGCGCTGGCGTCGACTCCATCTGGGTCATCGAGACCAGACTGACGACGGACGCCGTCGCTCCCATGGCCGCTTATGCCTCGGCGACGGACCGCATCAGGATAGGCTCCGGCGTCATTCCCATGTGGACGCGCAATCCGGCGCTCATTGCCCAGACCTTCGCGACGCTGGACCTGCTGGCGCCGGGTCGAATCGTCCTCGGCCTCGGCGCGTGGTGGGATCCCCTCGCAGGCCGTGCGGGTGTGCGGCGGGAGAAGCCGCTACGGGCCATGCGGGAGGTCGTGGAGTCGGCGAGACTTCTCTTTTCGATGAAGGAGCCGGTCACGTATCGGGGCGAGTATGTGCACATGGACCGGCTGTACCTGGACCACGGCGGAAGCGATCCCCACGAGGTCAAGATATACGTCGCCGCCGTGGGTCCGCAGATGCTGCGCCTGGCCGGCCGCATCGCCGACGGGGTGGTCCTCAACTCGAATCACACGGTCGGCGCGGTGAGGAGCGCGGTAGAGCAGATCGGGCGGGGCGCCGAGTCGGCGGGGCGCTCCCTCGCCGACATCGAGCGGGTGGAGCCGATCCGCCTGAGAGTGACTCGCGATAAGAAGCAGGCGTTGAAGGACGCCAAGCCTCGTTTGGCTATGTACCTCGCTCAGCAACCGCACATCGAGGGGCCGACCGAGGTGGACCCCGAGCTGGCGGGGCGGGTGAAGGCGGTGATTCCGTGGCCCGCGACCGAGCAGCAGGTCATGGACGGGGCCAGGCTGATTCCCGACGAGCTCGTTGACAGCCTCGGCTGCTACGGCGACGAGGACGAGGTGCGGGAGAGACTGACCGAGTACATCGCCGCAGGCGTGACCCTGCCCACGGTGAGCGGCGAATCGAGGGAGACCATCGACTTCATGGCCGGCCTCAAGCCTCGCTAGCCGACCCTAGTCTGCGCAGAGAATGCCCGACTTCGTAGTCCCGATCCTGTGGGGCGTATTCGCCTACCTCCTCGGCTCCCTGCACTGGAGCTACCTGGCCGCGCGCTGGGCTGGGGTCGACATCTCGTCGGTGGGCAACCGAAACCCGGGCGCGGCCAACGTCTTTCGAGAGGTTGGCCGGGTGCAGGGCATCGCCGTCCTGTTGGCCGACGGTCTAATGGGTATCGCCGCGGTACTGCCGACCGGGTGGCTCCCTTTGCCCGAAGTGTGCCGAGTCGTCGGCACCGTTATGGTGATGCTCGGCACCATGTACCCCGTCTTCTGGGGGTTCAAGGGTGGCACCGGGCTTGCAAAGGGCATGGGTGCGGCGCTGGGTATCAACGTAGTCGGAGTGCTGCTCGGGTGCGTCCTGGGGCTGCTCGTCGTGTGGCGTTTCCGCAACAGCGGATGGGCCGGCGCCCTGGTCGTCGTTACCGCCTTCGCCCTGTCGATCGCGCTCTACCGTGACCTGGCCGGCGCGGGAAACATCGTCTTGATTGCCGCGCTGATCTTAATCAGGTCGAAGGTCCAGTACCGCTCGACGGCGTCCGACGCCTGACCGGTTAGTAGTCTGTCTTCGCCTTGAGGGCCCGCTACCCCTGTGCTAGGATGGCCCTATGGACCCGCGTCTGATCCGCAACTTCTGCATCATCGCCCACATCGACCACGGCAAGTCGACCCTCGCCGACAGGCTCCTTCAGATCACTGGAACCGTCGACCCCAAGGACATGGTAGAGCAGCTCTTGGACACGATGGACCTGGAGCGGGAGCGAGGCATCACGATCAAGGCGCAGGCCGTGCGCATGAGCTACAGGGCACGCTCGGGCGAGGTCTATCAGCTGAACCTGATCGACACGCCCGGCCACGTGGACTTCGCCTACGAGGTATCCCGAAGCCTGGCGGCCTGCGAGGGGGCCGTGCTCGTGGTTGATGCGAGCCAGGGGATCCAGGCCCAGACACTGGCCAATGTCTACCTCGCGTTGGAGAAAGACCTGGAGATCATTCCGGTTGTCAACAAGATCGATCTGGACGTGGCCGAGCCCGAGCGGGTCGCCGACGAGGTCCGCCAGGCTTTTGGTTTTGGTCCCGATGACATCGTGTTCGCCTCGGCCAAGGAGGGAACAGGTGCCGGGGACATCCTTGAGGCGATAGTGGACAGGGTCCCGCCCCCCAAGGGACAGGCGGGCGGCCCCACTCGAGCATTGATTTTCGACTCCAAGTACGATCCGTACAAGGGCGTAGTGGCCTACGTGCGCGTCCGGGACGGCGAGGTACCGTCGAGGGGCCGACTGCGAGTCATGTCAACCGGTACCGAGAGTGAGGTCCTGGAGCTGGGGTATTTCAGCCCGGTGCCCCGCCGGGTCGATCGGCTGAGCGCCGGCGAGGTCGGTTACGTAGCCACCGGTCTAAAGAGTGTAGGGGACGCCCCCGTGGGCGACACGATCACGCTGGCCGCCAACGGTGCTGAGAGCCCCCTGGAGGGCTATCAGCCGCTGAAGCCGATGGTCTTCGCCGGCCTGTATCCCGCCGACGGTGGGGAATACCTCGACCTCCGAGACGCGCTGGAGAAGCTGAGGCTGAACGACGCGGCGCTGAGCTTCCAACCCGAGACGTCGGTGGCCCTGGGCTCCGGCTTTCGCTGCGGGTTCCTCGGGCTGTTGCACATGGACGTCGTCCAGGAGCGGCTCGAGCGCGAGTACGCGCTGAACCTCATCGCGACCTCGCCCAGCGTCGCCTACCGCGCGATCCTGACTGACGGCACTGTTCTCGAAGTGGATAACCCGGCCCGGCTGCCGGGCGCCCAGCGCATCGACGAGATAAGGGAGCCCTGGCTAAACCTGAGCATCGTTACGCCCGCCGATTACATCGGTGCGATCATGGACCTTGTGAACGGCCGGCGCGGCGAGTACAGGCGCATGGAGTATCTCCAGCACACCGACGCCGGCAACGGCAACCTTTCCGAGTCACATGTGCGCGTACTGCTCGAGTACGAAATTCCTCTCTCCGAGGTGCTCGTCGACTTCTACGACCAGCTTAAGGCTCGTACACAGGGCTACGCCTCCATGGACTACTCGCTGGCGGAGTACAGGTCCGGACACCTGGTCAGGCTCGACATCCTCGTCAACGGCGAGCCTGTGGACGCCCTGTCGGCGATCGTCCACAGGGAGAATGCCTATCATCAGGGTCGTGACCTCGTCTCGAGGCTCAAGGAGCTGATACCCAGACAGATGTTCGAGGTCCCTCTCCAGGCGTCCATCGGTAGCCGGATCGTAGCCCGAGAGACGATCAAGGCGCTGCGCAAGAACGTGCTGGCCAAGTGCTACGGCGGCGACGTTACCCGCAAGCGAAAGCTGCTTGAGAAGCAGGCCGAGGGCAAAAAGCGCATGAAGCGGGTCGGCCGCGTCGAGATTCCCCAGGAGGCCTTCCTAGGGATACTCAGAACCGAGCGGTAGTCCCGGGCGGTGGCCCGCGCCGTTGACACCCCGCAAGCCGGTCCTCTAACATGAGACTGGGCCGTGCTAGGCGGGGAGGTAGCGGTGCCCTGTACTCGCAATCCGCTCTAGCGAGGCTGAATCCCCTCGGGAGGTCTGCTTTTCGGAGCCTCTTTCCCCGGATGCCGGCGCCGAGAGCTGGGTCCTGCGCGGCAGAAAGCTGTGAACCCCGTCAGGTCCGGAAGGAAGCAGCGGTATGCGGTATCTTCTGGGTGCCGCAGGAATGCCTGGCTTGAGCCGCTTTCGGGAGATACGCTACGGGGAGAGATCGAACGAGGGTGCACGGCCTATACACCCATACTGATCCACATGCTTCACTCCTCCTCTCTTCGGCGTCCGTGGCTGGGGCCGCTCTGACGTACGGTGCCACCGACTCCCGCTCCCACTGACCAGCGCGCTATGTCTTCGCGTCCGAGGCCGAAGCGGTCGCTGGGGCAAAACTTCCTCGTCGACAGGCGAATACCCTACCGCATCGCCAGCGCCGCCGGCCTCTCGGCGGACGACGTTGTCGTAGAGGTCGGCGCGGGCAGAGGCATTCTGACGCGCGAGCTGGCCGCTCGCGCGGGCCGGGTGGTCGCCATCGAGATCGACGAAGACGTGGCCGCCGAGCTCGACCGTGAGCTGGGCCACCGCGAGAATGTCGAGGTCTGTGTGGGCGACGCCCGTGATGTGGACCTGGCCTCGCTGGTGCCGCAGACCACACCCTACAAGCTGGTCGGCAATCTGCCGTACTACGCCGCGACTCCCATCGTGCGTCGCTTCCTCGGAGTTGAGCACAAGCCCAAGCTCCTGGTAATCATGGTTCAGAAAGAGGTGGCCCAGAACATGGTGGCCGCCCCCGGGAAGATGAGCCTCCTGTCGGTGGCGGTCCAGCTCTACGGGAAGCCCAAGCTCCTGTTCTCGGTCCCGCCGCGCGCCTTTCGTCCGATACCGAAGGTCACCTCGGCCGTGGTGCGGATCGACGTACTCGAGCGGCCCGCCGTCGACTTCGAGTCGGAGGAGCACTTCTTCACGCTGGTGAAGGCGGGCTTCAGCGCGCCTCGAAAGCAGATACACAACTGCCTCAAAAGGGGCCTGGATATGCCCGCCGACGAGGTCGCGGCCATGCTGGACGAGGCGGGAGTCGACCCGAAGCGGCGCCCTGGAACCGTCTCGCTGCCGGAGTGGGGTTTGCTTTACCGCGAGTTCGGGAAGCTCCGGCCGGCGGATGTCCTTCACGAATGCTGACCCTCAAGGCATACGCCAAGGTCAACCTGACGCTGGAGGTGCTGGGCCGGCGCGACGACGGCTACCACGACATCGTCTCTATTATCCAGACCATCGACCTTAGCGACACGGTGACCCTGGATCACGCAGACGAGATCGACTTGGTCTGCGACCGTCCCGAGCTGGAGACCCAGGACAACCTCGCGTACCGGGCCGCAGCCAGGCTCAAGGAGATGACAGGCCACCGAGGAGGCGCACGCATCTCCATCGGCAAGGGGATACCGGTGGCCGCCGGCCTGGGCGGGGGCAGCAGCGACGCGGCAGCGACCCTTCTGGGGCTCAACAGGCTTTGGGAGCTCGGCCTGCCGATCGAGGAGCTCGACCCGATCGCGGCTGGGCTGGGGTCCGACGTGCCCTTCTTCCTGTACGGCGGCACCGCCATGCTCCAGGGCCGAGGCGAGCGCGTGCGTATGCTGCCGCCGGCCGACCTGGAGTGGCTGGTGGTCCTGACGCCGCCTATCGACGTGCCGGACAAGACGGCGACGGCCTACGCCAAGGTGACTCCGGCCAGCTATACGAACGGCGCTCTTACCCGTAAGCTAGAGGCCCGGATCCGTGGTGGCGGCAACGTCCCCTACCAGTTCCTCTTCAACGCCTTCGACGCGGCCGCTTTCGACGTGTACCCCGGTCTACAGGAGTACTGGGACGCTTTCGCGTCCATTGGGGCCCGCGAGATCCACATCGCGGGCAGCGGGCCGTCGATGTTCGCGCCGGTCTCCCAGCGGGAGGTGGGGACCGCGCTGGAGCTGTTGCTCAAGCACCGCTTCAACTGGGAGGCTCACCTCGTCTCCACCTGGCGGCACCAGCCGGGGGTCAAGGCGTGAGCTGGGTCATCGCCGGCGCCGCCATCGGTTTCCTTATGGCATCGGTGTTCACCTGCGCGCTCGTGCTCATGCTGTTTGCCCTGGTGAAGGACCCGACTCCCGGATTCCAGGCCTTTACGAAGAAAGTCTCTCCTGCGCGGCTTACGCTGTCGGCGGTGTTCTTCGCCTACCCCGTGTGGGGGATCATAGGCGCCGTCCTGGGGCTGCTATACAAGATAAGCACCGAGCAGGCGCCGGGCGGTGGCATGGGCAGCCCAAACCTGGTGTTCACTGCCGCGGTCCTCGTCGTCACGTTGATGATGGCGGCGCCGACGCTGCTGCTTCTCCGCCGCGTGTTGCCGGGGGTTCTCGTAATCGCCCTGGCCTTTGTCGGCCTGTTCGGATGGTTTTTGCCGTTCTTCGCCGCCTAGCCGACCAGCGCAGCATGGGCCTGTTCCCTTCCCTGGACGGGCGGAGCAACCGGTACCGCCTCGGCCGTTGACCGCCAGTTACCCCGAGAATAGAATGACGGGGCTGCAATCGTGAAATCGAGAACAAGCCACCGACTACTGAGCCAGGAGCGTTAGTTTGGCCGTCTTTGACCTACACGTTCACACGGTTCGAGGCAGCAGCGATAGCAGTCTGACCCCGGTGCAGTTGATAGAAGAGGCTCAGCAGCTCGGCCTCGATGGCGTGTGCCTGACCGAGCACAGCGGCGGATGGGAGAGCCGAGAGTTCGAGGAGGTGTTCGGCGGCAGCGGTATAACGGTCATAAAAGCGTTGGAGGTCGAAACCGACATGGGCCACATAATGGTCTTCGGCCTCGCCGCGTACGTGAACGGAATGCACAAGGCCCACGAGCTGAGGAAGGCCGTGGACCGCGCGGGCGGTGTGATGATCTCGGCACACCCTTTCCGAAACCTGTTCAACAAGCCTCCTTACGACGTGAATCTCGTGTTCAGGAACTCGGGCCCTGCGCCCAAGACGGTTGATGGCGCCGCCGGCCATCCCCTTTTCCAGCTGGTGGACGACATAGAGGTCGCCAACGGCGCAAACACCGAGCAAGAGAACCTCTTCTGCCTGGAGGTGGCGCGGCATCTGGGCCTGCGCGGTACCGCAGGCAGTGACGCCCACTCGACCCACGGCCTCGGCAAGTGCGTAACCGTCTTCGACGGCGACGTGAGGTCGGAGGCCGAGCTCATCGAGGCCCTGAAGTCGAAGGCGTACACCCCGGGCGAGGGGTTTCACGTCGGTCAGCTAACGACCTTCGACTAGGTGCGTGGGGCGTAGAGCCCGTGCTGCTGCGTTCCGCCTTCACGGCCGGGTCGGCGGTTGGCCGACGACCCCACCGTCGCAGGATGGCAAGGTGGGCGGTCGACTCGAGTATCTCTTCGCCGCCGAAGACCAGTGAGAGTACCAGGAGCCACGTCACGTGGCCGATCCAGGCCACACCCAGTCCGGCAAGGGCAATGCCGATCACGGCTAGGCGGAACCCCAGCACAAAGGACGCCATGTCGGAGCTTCCGGCTGATCCACTCTTGAGGCCTGCCGAGACCTTGCGCAAACCGCGGTAGAGGAACGCTGCCCCCAGGCCGACCAACGCCGTGGCAGGGTAGATCCGCCAGCTCAAGTCTATGAGCGCGTCCATGGGCTCGACTCCTGACTTCGCGTCGCCGCGTGTCGGCTACGAGCGAGTCCTCTCCAATGAGTTAGATGCAGCGAGCCGGCTGCCGTTGCTCGAAATCTCCGGTGCTCCACCTAGGCATGACCTGAGCGCGCCGGTGCTATACTCCCTTGGAGCCCACCCGTCAGGACCAGGCCAACCGTTGACCCTCTTCTCCGAAAAGACCTCGCCCCTGGAAGAAGTCTGGGTAGCCCTGGACCTGGAGACGACCGGCCTCGACCCCAACGAAGACGAGATCATCGAGGTGGGGGCCGTCAAGTTCGAAGGCGACCGGGTCCTGGACACGTATCACACCTTCGTGAACCCTTTCCGCACGCTGAGTGGGTTCATCACGCGCTACACCGGCATTGCCCAGGGGGACGTGGACGTAGCGCCGCCGTTCTCGTCGGTTGTCGCCGACCTGGCATCCTTCATCGGAATGACGCCCATCGTCGGCCACAATCTTCGCTTCGACCTGGGTTTCCTGGATCGCAACGGCCTGAGACTCGGGAATCCCAGGTGTGACACGTGGGAGCTGGCCTATGTGCTGTTGCCGGGGCTGCCGGACTACTCACTGACAGGACTTGCCGGAAGCATGGGTGTGGACCTGCGCCAACCCCACAGGGCCGTCGACGACGCGTTGGCCACGAGGGGCGTCTTCCTGATGCTGGGCGAGGAGCTCGCCTCGCTCGACATCTACACACTGGCTACGATGCAGCGGCTGGCCGCGCGCTCTCAATGGATGCTCTCGCACGTGCTGACGAGGATGGAGGCGTGGAAGCTGTCCAACGGCTCAAACCGGACGGGGGAGCCCGGCCGCTTGGAAGATGGCCGCGTCGGCGTCACCGGTCTGGACGTCGACTCCTTGAAGAGCCGGCTGCAGTGGGGGAAGGCCCTGCGCTCGAACCAGGCCACACGAGACCTGGACCCAGAGTACGTGGCCTCGCTTTTCGCCGAGGAGAGCCCGCTGGCGCGTGCGCTACCGGGATTCGAGGAGCGCCCGGAGCAGGCCGCAATGGCCCGAGCCGTGGCCGAGGCCATCAACGGCAAAGGCCGTCTGATCGTCGAGGCGGGAACCGGCGTCGGCAAGTCCTTGGCCTACCTCCTCCCGGCGGTCCTCCACGCGTTGATGAACAACTCGAGGGTCGTCGTCTCCACCAACACAATCAACCTTCAGGAGCAGCTGCTGACCAAAGACATCCCGGCGCTTGCGAGTGGGCTGTCCGAGGTGGAAGGCGTATCGGCGGACGACTTCAAATACTCCCAGCTCAAGGGGCGAGCCAACTACCTCTGTCTTAGACGATGGTCCCATCTCGGGTCAGGCGAGAGCCTGTCCGAGAGCGAGGCCCGGCTCCTGGCCAAGACGCTGATGTGGCTTCAAACCACGTCTTCCGGCGACAGGTCGGAGCTGAACCTGGGCCATCCCAGCGCCGCAGGTCCGTGGGAGCGACTTTCAGCGCAGGGTGCTCAGCAGTGTCTGGGCCTCGGCGGCCCCTGCTTCCTCCGGGCCGCCAGGGATAGAGCCGCGGCCTCCCATCTCGTGATCGTGAACCACGCTCTATTAATGTCGAACCTCACTACCGGCGGCGCGCTCATACCCGATCACGACATCCTGATCGTCGACGAGGCCCACCACCTCGAGGAGGAGGCGACGCGGCACCTGGGCTTCGAAGTCTCGCAGCCCAGGATCGATGAACAGCTGAGGTCACTGGTTGCAGACAGAAGCCTGCTGAGCGAGGCGGTCGCCGCCTTCCGCGGCTCCAAGGCTGCGGAGACCAGACGTGAAGCGGTCGAAAAGGCAGCGGTCGAGACGGCGTCGCGGATTCCGTCCATACGGGACCACGCCGGACGACTCTTCGCCCTGCTGGCCGGGATACTGGCGGACCAGTCGCGGGAGGGGCGGGAGCCGGACCGAGAGATGCGGATCACCTCGGCCACGAGGGCGCAGCCGGCGTGGTCACAGCTCGAGATCCAATGGGAGAACGTCGATGTGTCTCTGGGAGAGCTGGCCGCGAGGCTCGCGAGTCTACGCGTCTCCCTCGAAGGCCTGGACGAAGCCGGACTGATCAACTACGAGGACTTGATGATCGAGCTGGCGAACGCGGAGCAGTGGGGTGCCGAGTTGCGCGAGCGGCTGCGCGAGTTCGTGGCCCATCCCAATGCCGATGGCATCTACTGGGTGTCGCTGTCCGGTCCAGGTGGGGACATGACGCTTCGCGTCGCGCCGCTCCAGGTGGGAGAGGCCCTCAACACTCTCCTCTACTCTCAGAAGGAATGCGTGGTGATGACCAGCGCCACCCTGAGCGCGAACCGGTCCTTCGACTACATTCGCGAGCGTACGGGTTTCTCCGACTCCCGAGAGCTGCTCCTTGGCTCGCCCTTCGACTACCCCAACGCGGCTATGCTGTGCGTTCCGGACGACATGCCGGAGCCGTCCACCGGAGGCTACCCGGCCGCAGCGGCGCGAGCTATCATCGAGGGCGCGCTGGCCGCCGAGGGCCGGGCCATGGCGCTCTTCACCTCCCACGCCTCGCTTCGGACCGCTGCCGGGGCGGTTCGCGAGGACCTGGAGTCCAACGGTGTGCGCGTCCTTGCCCAGGGAATCGATGGCACACCTTCCCAGCTAATGCGCAGGTTTCTGGAGGACCCCAGCGCGGTGTTGCTCGGCACCGCCAGCTTCTGGGAGGGCGTCGACCTCGCAGGAGAGTCGCTCAAAGTCCTGATGGTGATGAGGCTGCCCTTCAACGTGCCGTCGGAGCCGGTGTTCTCGGCGAGGTCGGACCTTTACGAAGACTCCTTCTACGAGTACGCGGTGCCACAGGCTGTGCTCCGACTGAGGCAGGGGTTCGGCAGGCTGATCCGCAGCAAGACCGACAGAGGAGTCGTGGTCGTGCTGGACCGGCGCATTCTGGCTCGCAGGTACGGGAGGCTCTTCTTAGAGGCGCTACCCGACGTCGCCGTAAAGACATGCCACTTGGCGGATATGAGGCACGAGATCGCCGACTGGATCGACAGATAGGTCATGCTCGTTCCGGTTGTCGGCCCCCTGGACCTGACGGCGACCCTCGAGAGCGGGCAGACGTTTCGCTGGAGGAGGGAGGACGCTTCCGAAGCGGTTCCCAACCCCTGGTACCGGGGCGTCGTGTTCGCCAACGAGTTCAGAATGCGACGTGTCGCCGAGGGCGTAGAGTTTTACTGCTCGCCGGACGACGAGCGCACCATCGCGCCACTGCTGCGAGACTACCTCCGTCTCGACGACGACGTCGACGCAATATACCGTTCGATCGGGGTCGACGATCGCGTTCAGTCTGCAATCGACCGCTATAGAGGACTGCGGATCGTTCGCCAGGAGCCCTGGGAATGCCTCGTCTCGTTCATCTGCTCCGCGAACTCCAACATCCCGCGAATCATGGCTAACGTCGAGTCGTTAGCCGACGAGCTGGGCCGACCCCTGGGATTGGGCGCCTCTTTCCCGAAATCCTTTCCGGCGCCTCATGAGCTTGCCGCGGCCGGCGAGCAACGTCTGCGCCGGCTGGGATTGGGATTTCGGGCCAAGTACGTAGCGGCGACGGCGACGCTGATCGCCGAAGGACGCACGGACCTGATGGCGCTGCGAGAGGCCTCGTACCATGAGGCGCTGGAGGCGTTGACGGCGCTACCGGGGGTGGGCGACAAGGTCGCGAACTGTGTAATGCTGTTTTCCTTGGACAAGCTTGACGCCTTTCCCGTAGACGTGTGGGTCCATCGAGCGCTGGAGGAGTGGTACCTGAACGGGACCCGGCCTGAGAAGGTCCGGAAGAAGGACATGCGCGCCTGGGCGCAGCGACGCTTCGGAGCCTACGCCGGCTACGCCAATCAGTACCTGTTTCACAGCAGGCGGTTGCAGGGCACGGATGGCGGGGCCACCGGCGTTTCTTGAGGCGGCCGAACCCCTGTGCTATCCTAGTCCGCGGGTCGGGGAGTGGCGCAGCTTGGTAGCGCACCTGCATGGGGTGCAGGGGGTCGCTGGTTCGAATCCAGTCTCCCCGACCAACCGGCTCAGACTAACGAAGACACGGTGCGATGGAGACCACCCGAGAGGGTGGTCTTTTTGTTTAGCGGTTAGGTCGAAACCGCTATATCCGGCCACCTGCATTGAACCGTTCGTCCACAGGCAGGGGTAGGCCACCTGCTTTCTATTCCAGAGCCATCCGAAACACACCCGGTCCGGTAATCAATAACCCTTCAGCATTGCTATACTGGGGAGAGCCTACGGGGCGGTCGCGGTTAAACGGAGGCGACGGCGGATTCTTGGCAGTGACTCATCCTCTTTTGCGAAAAAGGCGCGATCGTTTTTGAACCTCAAAGGTTGGCGTGCGACCTTACGGTAGTAGAGCGACGAGTACAAGTGGGTTTGTCCCAGTAGCAGGTATAGCTTTAGTGCTAGCTGTAGCGGCTTGTGCTAGTCAGCAAGGTGGGACTGCTCCAACCGATGCTCCAGTAACTACCCCCACCGATCGCCCAGAAGCCACTGCGCCGCTCGCTCCCGCTGCGACGCCAACACTTACGCCGATTTCTGCGTATACGGCTACACCGACGCCTGCGCCAACCTCTGTCCTCGCCATCACACCAACAGCTACACCTATCCAATCACCTACGCAGGCGCCATATACGGGACTTGTGTCGAGTGAGAAATTTGCCGCCACATTGGGATTTAATGGCTTCACCCACATGCCGGTTGATTTCCGTGCCATCCTCAACGCGACCAGTACCTGCTGGGACTACCCCAGGCTTGAGCCGTTCTTCAATTACTACAACACCAGCCATGCCGAAGGTCCCAAGAAATGGTACATCTCGGCTTGTCCCGAGGATGTTATGAAGGTTTATCTGCCCGCCAAAGGAGCATTGTATGAGAGGGCGATACAAGCTTTTGGCAGTGAAGAGGGCATTGACGGACACGTCAACGGTGAAAAAGTGCTGATAAATGTTCAGGTCCGAGTCGATGTTTCTCCGGATATCACCGTCTTCTACCAGCATCTGACATTACGTGATGAAATCATAGCGATGGTGCAGGATTTTCCGAATCGCGTTGTCCTCGAGGCCGGCACTCACATCGGCTACGGGAGCCCTGGAGTGAACTTTGGGGTGCGTGACCGGAGCATAGATGCCGGATTGACACCAGATCCCAGCGATCGGTGGAACAGCATGGTCAACCCTCTAGATTATTTCGTAGATGATGTGCGGGAATCTATCTTGGAAGATTACCAGGCAACTTATGAAACCCTCCTGGAAGACGGGACTTTTCCATATTCTGACATCGAAGACAGCCGGCTGAATATTAATGAACAAGACACGATATGGGGTTTTTGGTTTAAGGACGACCTTCCAGACATGTGGGACGGGTCGGCATGGTCGGTAGTGACTCTCATGAAGAAGGCCGATTTGCACCAGGCGACATACTGGAAGACGCTTGAAGAGTTTCCCACGATGTCAGGCCTGTTTGTCGAGCAGTCAGGGGCAGAGGTTGTGGGAAAACCGCTGTATGATGGCCAACTTTTCCGGCGGAGTAAGTTTCACATTCTCTCTGGTAACGAAAGAGTTGGGGTGGCACGCATCGGGGCAGATAGGGGGAAAAATCCCAGAACCATCTACTTGAAATACGAGTTGCAGCCGAATACAGCCAGTGAGTTCGACGATAAGCTCATTATGGAGAGCTTTTCGACTTTAGACGAAGCTGCGGCCAGTGAGTTCTCCGATAAGGCAGTGTTATTTCGTAGAAACCCGTGCAAAAACAGCAACCCCGCCTGTTACTAGTAAGCGGAATGAACTCAGTAAAACCAAGGAGGATGTGGAGCGCGATGGCTGAGTCGCAGGGCGCCCGCGGGTCAGCGCGGGAACCGGTAACGCCTCGGCATCGTATTCTTGGTGACTGCATCGGGTTTTCGTACGGTATGGGCCTGTCCCGCGAACAAGGTCTCCGATTGACAGGGATGTAAGCCCGCAGTAACGTTGCGCGAGACGGGGCGCTGGCCACCCGCGCCCATCTTAGGGGGTTGCGCTATGGCACCACTTGGCGGCAGCGCGTCATGAAGGCCCTAATCGCTGTCGTTGCGGCGCTCGGCCTGCTTGGCCTCGCCGCTGCTTGCAGCCAGTCCGCTCCCCCTGCCGCGACCGCCATCCCTCCAACTCCCGCCCCGACCGGCATTCCCTCAACCCCAGCCCCGACGGCCATCTCTCCAACCCCTGCCGCGACCGCTATTCCCCGAACCCCGGCCCCGACGGCCATCCCCGCAACTCCTGGCCCTGTCGTCCTGGAGAAATTCGACTCCAGGTTCGTCGAGTTGTGGCTGCCGGACACGTTCGTCGGTGGAGACCCAAAGTCCGTGGACCTGGAGGCGCTAGCAGGCGAGATCGACGGGCTGAATCCCACGGCCATACAGGTGGCTCGATTGGTGGAGAAGCTGCCTCATGTATACTCGATGCTGGCCATCGATACCAACGTGGGGGAGCACAATATCCCGAACATGGTCTTCGTCGTACGTGACTTTAACCGGGAAGAGTTCGTTCTCCAAGACCTGGTGGATTCCGAGGTTTCGCATCAAACCGGCTACATGGTCCTGGTGTCGAGTGAGATCATCCCGGTCGGCAGTTACGAGGCCCATCGGTTCGTCCTTCAAGAGCTTAGCATCGAGATGCCGACATCCAAGCAGGTCGTCTACTCGTTCAAGGACGGCAGCAACGTGTGGAGCGTCAACTTCACTACCAGCTCCGAGGAGTACGATCTGCGCTCTCCCGGATTCGAGGAGGGGATGCTTAGCTTCAACATCAAGCCCGAGGCCCAGCCCTAGGCTTTCGTGGTCCCTCGCTGCCGCTTACCTTCCCTTCTCATTCGCTTAGCTACTCCCTCCGATCATGCGCCGCGCGGCGTGTTGCCGCCCTTTGACACTGTTTCTAGCCGCTGCTAGGATTCGATCAGTTTCAGCCGAGGTGTCCTTGCTTGGTCCAGCAGACAGAGTTCCCAACCATCACCGATGATGAGCTAGATCGACTTCGCGGCCTCATGCACGAGGAAAGAGAGGCCAAGGACCCATTCAATCGCTACGCAGCCTTCGACACCATTCGGCACTTCGCCCACGCCATAGGAGACGTCAATCCTCTGTTCACCGATGAGGAGTACGGGCTATCCACGCGATGGGGGTCGATGGTGGCTCCGCCCAGCTTCCTCTTCAGCTGCTTTGGCAGGGGCGCCGTGGAGGGGCTGCGGGGAATACACGGGATGTGGGCCGGCGCTCGCTTCGAGATGGATCGCCCCGTGAAGGCCGGCTCTCGCATCAGCGGTACGGTTGCCCTGACGGGCCTCACGCCCAAGGAAACCAACTTTGCAGGGCGGGCCGTCCTGCAGGAGCACACGTACACCTTCGTCGATCAGGACGCGGTTCGCCTCGGCAGGGTCAGCGAGTGGAACATGCGAACCGAGCGGGATGCGGCGCGTAAGCGGGACAAGTACAGCTATCTGCAGCAGGCGAGCTACACACCGGAGGATATCGAGCGAATCTTCTCGGAGTACGACCTCGAGGAGATACGAGGCGTCACGCCCCGCTACTGGGAGGACACCGAAGCTGGAGAAGAGCTCCCCCACGTGGTGAAGGGGCCGCTGCGAGTCACCGACAACATCGCCTGGAAGATCGGTTGGGGGTTTCGTCCATTCGCCTACGCCCATAGGCTGGCGGTGGAGCTCCGCAAGAAGGCTCCCGCGGCATTTATAGAAAACGAGTTCGGCATCCCGGACGTGCCCGAGCGCGTCCACTGGGACATGGGCTTCGCCAAGCGAGTCGGCGTCCCTGGAGCCTACGATACCGGTCCCCAGCGCGTGTCCTGGCTGTGCCAGGTGCTCACCAACTGGATGGGTGACGACGGCTTCATCCGAAGCTTCTGGGGCGAGGTCCGCCGCTTCAACCTGGTCGGCGACACCCACTGGCTCAAGGGCAAGGTCATCGACAAGAAGGTCGAGGGCGACGAGCACCTCGTCGAGCTAGAGCTGTGGGGCCACGACCAGCGCGACGAGACCACCATCCGAGGGGGCGCCTGGGTCGCCCTGCCGACGCGGGCGTGAGGCCCCGGCGGAAGCTGGCCCGCCGGGCTATCCTGCGATGACCACGGCGCTCGACGGCCTGCGGGTCCTCGACCTTACGCAGTCCGAAGGCCACATGTGCGGGCGTGTCTTGGCCGACCTGGGTGCCGAGGTCATCAAGGTCGAGCCGCCGGATGGGGATGCGGCCCGCCGGCGAGGCCCCTTCAAGGGCACTGGCTCCGATCCTGAGACAAGCCTCTCCTTTTGCACCCTGAACGCCGGTAAGAAAAGCGTCGTTCTCGACCTTTCGACCCCGGAGGGCCGCGAGTCCTTCCTGGCGCTGAGCACCAGCGCCGACGCCATCGTCGAGACCCGCCCTCCAGGCTGGCTTGAGGCGCGGGGCCTCGACTACGGCACTCTGACGGCGGCCAACCCCGGCCTGGTGATGGCCTCGGTCACCGGGTTCGGGCTATCCGGACCGTATAGGCACTTCAAGGCACCGAGCATCGTCTGCGCCGCCATGGGCGGGGTGATGTACCTGTGCGGCTCCCCGGACCGGCCGCCGCTGACCGAGCCGGAGGACCAGCCGTACCATCTGGCGTCGGTCTTGGCTGCCCTCGGGATCCTACTCGCGCTCCGCAGCCGTGAGACGACCGGCCTGGGTCAGAGGGTCGAGGTCTCCTGCCAGGAGGTCCAGGCCTCGGAGCAGCACATCATTGTCAACTACAGCGCAAACGAGAACATCCTGAGCCGCGCCGGCAGCAGGACCCCAACCGGCGGCGGCATGCCGTACGGCGTCTACCCGGCCAAGGACGGCTCAACCCATCTCGCCGTTATATCAACGCCTCACTGGCGCAGCTTCGTGGACTGGCTCGGCAAGCCGGACGCCCTCGACGACGCCGTCTGGGACAACCGGCACGTGCGCATCGCCAACCCCGATCTGATCGAGGGCATGACCAACGAGTTCACCCGGAGCCTCACGAGGTCCGAGCTGTTCAGCCAGGGCCAGAGCCGTCACATAACCGTGGCTCCGATCAACCGGCCCGAGGAGTTCACAGAGGACCCCAACACGATCTCCAGGGAGGCGTTTCAAACCGTAGAGCACCCGGTTATCGGGGAGTGCCGGCTGGTAAGACCGCCATTCAGGTTGAGCGAGACGGCGGCCAACGTGTCCCGGCCGGCGCCGCTACTGGGCCAACACAGCTCCGAGCTTGTGGGCAAGAGGCTGTCCGCGCGGGCTTTGGCATCCTCCGAAGTCGAGCCGGCCACTGCGCTCCCCCTCGACGGTGTGCGAGTCCTGGACTTCAGCCAGGCAGTGGCGGGGCCGGTGCTGACGCAGTCGCTGGCCGCTTTCGGCGCCGAGGTTATTAAGATCGAGTCAGGCGCCCACCAGCAGCGGGGCAGGGTCAGACCGGATATGGACCCTCGCGTCGTGCTTCAGCAGCGCGTGACCTTCGCGGACGTCAATCGCAACAAGCGGTCCGTCGAGATAAACATGTCCACCGACGAGGGTGTGCAGATAGTGCGCCGGCTCGTCCCTCACTGCGACATCGTGGTGGAGAACTTCAGCCCACGAGTGGTGGAGCGATGGGGGTTGGGCTACGAGGACCTGCGTGCGCTGCGCGAAGACATCATAATGGCCCGTCTGCCGGGGTTCGGTCTTACGGGGCCTTATCGAGACTACGTTGGGCTGGCCGCCGTGGCAATGGGGATCACCGGGATGTACCACCTGTGGTCCTACCCCGACGGCCCGGAGCCCGCCGGACCGCCGGTGTGGGCGCCCGATTACCTGAGCGCGGCCTTTGGCGGCGTGGCGATCATGGCCGCTCTCAGGCACCGCGACGCGACCGGCAAGGGCCAGCTCATCGAGCTCAGCCAGGTCGATGCGACCGCCTTTCTGCTGGGCACCACGTATCTCGATTACTTCGTCAACGGTCACTCCGCCGGACCCCTGGGCAACGGCAGCACCAGATATGCCCCGCATGGGGCGTATCCGTGCCGGGGCGACGACGCTTGGTGCGTGATCGCCGCCCGCGACGACGAGGAGTGGCAGGCGCTGAAGCTGGCTATGAGGTCGCCAACCTGGTCCGAAGATGAGGGCATGGCAACCGTGGAGGGACGGCTGGCCCGATCGGAGGAGCTGGACCGGCGGATCGGTGATTGGACCCGAGACTTCAGCCCGCACCAGGTCATGCAGATTCTTCAGAGAGCCGGCGTGCCGGCCGCGGCGGTCCAGGACGGAGAGCACCTGTTCATGGACCCCCATCTAAGAGAGCGTGGCTTCGTGACGGACATCGATCACCCGGAAACGGGGCCCGTCGAGTACCCCGGGCCGTGCGTGCGCCTGTCACGGACGCCCGGACGGCTGGACTGGTGGCGCTCAGGCGGTCAGGACAACGAGTACGTCCTGGGCGGACTGCTGAGTATGCCACGCGACGAAATACGGAGGCTGGAGCAGGCCGGGGTTCTGGCCTAGCGGTTACTCCGCCACGCTGGTTTGACACCCCTGCGCCCCTGTGACACCCTTTCGACCTGAGTTTGATTCTGCGGTGAGTATATGATTCCCACGCCCCAGGACGGCCGGTCCCTGAGCGGGGTTCGCGTCGTCGACCTGACAAGAGCCCTTGCAGGGCCCTTCTGCACGCGCATCATGGCCGACATGGGCGCTGAGATCATCAAGATCGAGCCCCCCGGCGGAGATGTGGCAAGGCAGTTCGAGTACACCACGCCGGAGGGGGTGTCCGGCTACTTCATGCAGCAGAACTGCGGAAAGAAGGACTTGTGCCTCGACCTCGCGGACCCCGATGCCGTCGAGACGGTGAAACGCCTGGTCGAGGTTTCCGACGTGGTTCTGGAGAACTTCAGGCCCGGGGTTATGGATCGCCTCGGCCTCGCATATCAGGAGCTTTGCGGGGTGAATCCCGCACTCATCATGTGCTCCATCAGCGCATTCGGCCAGGAAGGGCCGTACGCTCAAAGGCGGGCCGGGGACATGGTCGTTCAGTCGATGAGCGGAATAGCATCGCTGACCGGTGATCCCGACGGCCCCCCCCAGACGGTCGGCATGGCGCTGAGCGATACAACCGGCGGGCTACATGCCTTCGGCGCCATCTGTGCCGCTCTGTACCGACGTAGCCTGACCGGTTTTGGCCAGTACATCGAACTCGCGCTCGTCGACTGTGTCCTGTGGCAAAACGAGTGGGCGAGTCAGTACCTGCTCCTAAGCAAGGGCGAGGAAGTGCCGGCCCGCTACGGTAACCGGAGGCCTATCCTAATCCCCGGCAACCTGTTCAGGGGCAGGGATGGTTGGGTCACGATCGTGGCGTCGACGGACCCCGGCTGGCAAAACCTGACCGAGGCCATGGGGATGCCGGCGTTGGCGGAAGACCCGCGCTTCTGCGACCGTGAGGCCCGGATGGCAAACCGGGACGAGCTCGAGGCACTCGTGGAGGAGTGGGTCGGAACCTTCGACTCGGTGCGGGAGGTAGAGGAGCTGCTGGCGGACCGTGGAGCCGTCATGTGCGGCTGGGTTCGCACGTGGAGGGAGATGCTGGAGGACCCTCACACGGAGCAGCGAGGGCTCATCGCCCGTGTCCAGGACCCGTTGATGGGCGATACGCCGGTCATGAACTCGCCGTTCCGGCTGCAAGGCGCCGAGGCCGGCGTCAGCGGCCCGGCGCCGATGCTCGGCCAGCACACTCGCGACATTCTGCAGGGCCTGCTTGGCTACCCCGATGACCAGGTCCTGGATATGGTCAACGCCAACGTCCTCCATGCCGACGAGCGGGTGATGGCCGCGCTCGTCGAGGGCCTACTGTCCGGCTGACCTTCTGCCCAGGGCTTTCGCCAGGAACCTCTTGACGACGTGAACCGGCACGGCTAGGCCGACCTCGGGTCCGGTCATCATCGTGTTGATGCCGACCAGCCTTCCCTCCGTATCCATGAGAGGGCCTCCCGAGTTGCCCGGCCGCAGGTTCAGGCTGACTGCGATCAGCTCTCGACCCCCTGAAGGGACCTCCGGCAGGTCGCTCCCGATGCCGATGACGGTGCCGAATGTCACGCTGCCGGTCACGCCCCAGGGATGCCCGCAGGCCATCACCAGGTGCCCCGGCCTGAGAGTTTTCGACTCTCCCAGGGCGACGGCCGGCAGACCGGCCGCGTCGACTGAGACGGCCGCCACGTCCAGGTCGCGGTCGCGCGCCAGCACGCGGCCACTCGCTGTTCGGCCGTCGGGCAGGGTGATATGGGCGAGATCGCCGTCGACGACGTGGGCGTTGGTCAGGATCAGACCGTTGCCGTGCCAGATCGTCCCGGCCCCGGCCCCGCGCTTGCCGTTCCTTATCTGAACCAGGCTCTGCCTTATCCCTGCCCCCAGGTCGGCCATCTGGCCGTCAAGTCCGCTGACCGCCGTACTCATGGCGAGCTCACTCCGGCCGCTCGCCGACGACTACCGATAGCTCCTGGACTACGCCGCCACGCACCATGCGGCCTGACGCCGATTGGCCGATGCGATCGCCGCTAAGCTGAGCCAGGAGGTCTCCCGGCTCCCGGGTCCGCTGGCCGTCCAGGGCCACCAGGGTGTCCCCGAGAAGCAGGCCGGCCTTGTCGGCGGGGCTGCCCGGCTCGACCGAGACCAGCAGCAGTCCGGTCTCCTGGCCCAGCTCGCCGGCGAGGCCCTCCGGTAGACGCGCTACTTGGGTGCCTACGCCCAGATAGCCACGGCGTACGCGGCCGTGGGCCAGCAGGGCCTCGACTACACGCGCGAGAGTCGGTCTCGGCACGGTCAGGGACATGCCCCTTAGCAGCGCCGACGTATTCAGTCCGAGGACGTGGCCCTGTACATCGACCAGAGGGCCGCCTGAAAAGCCGGGGTACATCGCAACGTCCGCCTGCACGTAGCGGTCGATACGGCCTCCGGCTGGCGTTCGCCAGCTCTCGCCCAACGCGCTGACCACGCCCAGCGTGGCCATCACGCTCAGGCCGGGCCTACCCAGTGCCAATGCCAGGTTGCCGACCCGGACGTCGTCGGGCTCCGCCCAGACCGGCGGAGCCAGGGACGTGCCGTCGGCCCGTAGCACCGCCACGTCGGTCGTCGGATCGCGTCCCACCAGAGTGGCTGACGCGACGCTGCCGTCGTGCAAACCGATCCTGATGTCCTCTTCCTGCTCTACGACGTGGTGGGCGGTGACCACCACGCCGTCCGACGACCAGGCGATGCCACTCGCCGGCAGCCGTCGCCGGGCCTCGACGCGAACCACCACGCGACTCTGCTCCTCTACGATCGTTGCCAGGCCGTCGGAGACCTGGCTCAAGGTTTCCATCATGTCCTCACCTCAAACAGAATGACTGGGTAACGTGATTTCAGCCTAGCAACCCTCGAGCGCCGCTGCACAGGCCGTTTGGACGGGGATGGACCCGGAAGAAAGGCTAGGATTCGGTTGCGTCAACCGCACTCCTATCCCACCCGCCCTCCTAGCAGGGTCTTTTCTGGGGGATACCCCCAGTCGCCCACCAGTCCCAACGCGTCGGGACTTGGAACCCTCAACTGGGGCCAAGAGCAGCGTGCCCTCATGCGCGGCCGTGTTAGCGAACCTAGCATTTAGTTACGCAGCCATCTTGAGGTCAGTGGATGTTGGCCTTGCTCAAGGCGGTCAGCCTGAGGTGGACTTTCCCTTTCAGTCCTCCCCGACGCGCTGCCTCGTACTGCGACACAAGGCCTTCCCAAGGAGTGCAGGCCCGACGTGTCGGACCGCCGGGGTTCGGGGTGCCCCCGACGATACCCGCGGGCGGGTGGGTGGGAACTACCTGGAAAGCTCTCTGGGAACCTGAGAGTTGAGGACTGAGCTATAGCGGAATGAGACCCAATCGCGACGCCAGGATCACGGCTGCCGTCCTGCTCTGAGCTCCGAGCTTGCTCATGATCGAGGCCACGTGGAACTTGACGGTGTGCTCGCTGATGCCGAGCCGGTGGGCGATGGTCTTGTTGGGCAGACCCTCGGCCAGGAGCCTGAGCACAGCTTGCTCCCTGGCCGTCAGCGGACTGTTGACCGCGGCTGTGGACGGAGAGATGCCGTCGGCTGCCGGCGGGACTTGAAGGTCTGGATGGAGCACGACCATGCCTCTGGAGACCGCCGCCGCTGCGGCGACCATGCTCTCCGGGTCCGCCTCCCGCGGCAGTACGCCGAGTGCCCCCGAGTCTCGCACCCCGGCCACATGGGCTCCGTCGGGAAGCAGGGCGAGGATAGGTGGGCCGGCGTCCGCTAGGTCGGCCATCTCTTCGAGGGTCGCGTCGGCGTCCCATCCCAGGTCCCAGACCAGCGCGTCGGGCTGGAACGCGCAGACGTTATCGGACAGGCTGGGGTCCACCCCGACCTGCCCAACGACCTGGCAGCCTGGCTGGTCGGCTAGCAGGGTAGCGAGTCCGGCCCGGGCCAGCGGGTCACCGGCTACTATCAGGATGCGTACATCGTTCAATCGACGGTCTTGCGGGAGAAACCTCTAGGAAGATTGTAGCACCGCCTCCACCCCACCCTGGCCCGGCTTGAAGTGGGACCTCGGTGCTGTCATAATCGCGCGTGTCTGCCGAGTAACACCCTGGAGGCGCATCGTGGCCACCGCCCTGATTACGAAGACCGATCTGGAATCCGCCTTGCCCGACACCTCGAGCACCCTGAGCGTGTCGGGGTTGGAAAACCCGTTAGAGGTCTACCGCGACCGGTACGGCATCCCCCACGTCAGGGCGCGGAGCGTTGAGGACGCCTTCTTCGGCCAGGGATTCGTCACGGCCCAGGACCGACTCTGGCAGATGGACTACGACCGACGCAGGGCCTACGGTCGCTGGGCGGAGTACTCGGGTAGGGGCGGCGTAGACCAGGACCTGATGATGCGTCGCTTTCAGATCGGCCCCACCGTCGAGGCCGACTACAAGGCGGTCAACGCCGACACCAGGGCCATGCTGGATGCCTACGCGGCCGGCGTAAACGCCTTCATCGAGTCGACTGAGGCTCTTCCCATCGAGTACAGGCTGGTGGGCGGTCGTCCGGAGACGTGGCGTCCCTGGGACTGCCTGGCGGTCTTCAAGGTCCGCCACATCCTCATGGGCAGGCTCGAGCAGAAGATGTGGCGCACACGTCTCCTCAACGGGATCGGCCCCGAGAGAGCGGCCAGACTGCTGAAGGGCTACCCTACAGGCCAACTCCTGGTGGTGCCGCCCGGAGTCGACTACGACGGCCCGATGCTCGACGGCCTCGATGAGCTAACCAGGGGCCTCGAGGCCGTAAGCTGGCTGAAGCACGAGGAGGCCGGCAGCAACAACTGGGTCCTGGACGGCGGCCGTACAGCCTCCGGCATGCCGCTGATGGCTGGAGACCCTCACAGAGGCCTCGAGACACCCAACGTCTACTATCAGAACCACATCGCGTGCCCCGAATTCGACGTCGTCGGGCTTTCGTTCCCAGGATTCCCGGGCTTTCCCCACTTTGGACACACCGCCCGTGTCGCGTGGTGCGTCACCCACGCCGGCGCCGACTACCAGGACCTGTACGTCGAGCGCTTCGATGCGCAGAAGCCTCATCGATACGAGTTCGAAGGGGAGTGGCGAGAGGCCGAGGTCCGCCACGAGACCGTCCAGGTGCGGGACGGCAAGCCGGTCGAGCTGGACGTGACCGTGACCCACCACGGCCCCGTTGTCGCCGGCGACCCGGCGGAGGGCTACGGCATCGCCTTCAAGTACACCGCTACCGCCGAGGTGAATCGAGGCTCCGAGGCCATCCTGAAAATGATGAAGGCGACCACGGTCGATCAGATGGACGAGGCCATGCGGCCGTGGGTGGATCCCTGCAACAACTTCCTCTTCGCCGACGTCGACGGGAGCATCGCCTACCTGAACCGGGGGGTCGTGCCAATCCGCTCGATGGACAATGCCTGGCTACCGGTTCCGGGCTGGTCGGGCGAGCACGAGTGGCAAGGGGCTATTCCCTTCGAGGAGCTGGCCCGGATTCGCAACCCCGACACCGGATACATCGTCACGGCAAACAATCGCATCGTCGGACACGACTATCCGTACTATATCTCGCTCGACTACGCCCCGGAGTACCGAGCCCGGCGGGTTCTGGATAGGGTCGAGGGTCTGACCGGGGCCACCGCAGAGGACATGAGGGCAGTGCACGGCGAGAGGGTTTCTATTCCGGCCCGAACCTATCTCGGTATACTGGCTCGCGTGGAGCCCGCCGACGACCTCTGCGCCAGGGCGCTGGAAAAACTCCGAGGATGGGACGCCACCATGGACCGGGACGCTGTGGCGCCGACCATATACAGCGCGTTTCGCTACCGGCTTCATCGCGCCATCGCGGCCCATCTGCTGGACCCTATGCTGAGCGACGGGGTTGGCATCAAGGTCGACGGCCAGTGCGTGGAGGACCAGCTGCGCCTGCTGTGGTCGCTGCTCGAGGGTCACGCCCGGGAGCGGGATACGTCGATGCTGCCGCCGGGCGAGGACTGGGGGTCGCTGTCGGCAAAGGCCTTTGCCGAGGGCGTGGCGGACCTGAAGCAGGCGCTGGGCGACGATGTGGACTCGTGGCGATGGGGCAGGGTGCACCACACGAGGCCGCGCCACACTCTGTCAAGCGCCTTCCCAGAGCTCGCCGGGGTTCTGGACCCGCCTCAGGTCGAGATGGGAGGCGACGGTGAAACGCCGCAGGCAGCCGGCTACTGCACCGAAGAGCCCTTCGTGGTGGCCGGCACGTCGGTGTCGCGCTATGTGTTCGACCTCGGCGACTGGAGCAACTCGGCCTGGGTCAGCCCCCTTGGCGCGTCGGGCCATCCCGGCAGCCGTCACTACACCGACCAGGTGGAGGTCTGGGGCGACCTGAGGCTCGTGCCTATGCTCTACGACTGGCAGCGCATCGTCGCCGAGGCGGAGGGCCGGCAGGAGCTCGAACCGCGTTAAAGCTGATAGCTACTGCCAGTTGCAGAAATCCCAGTGTAGTGCCGCCCGACCGAGGCGGCGGCCTCCACGTCCTTAAGCAGCGACGGTTCCAGTCCCGACGCGTCGGGACTAGTGGGGTCTGGGCCTGCCCTGAGCCTGCTTGAAGCGGACTCCCCAGAGAAACCCTTTGGGGCGGGCGGGTGGGATATGTTGGCGATCGCTGGAACCAAGTTCCAGTCTTGCCAAAGGACTTAACGAGAGGAAGTTATGGTCAAGTCCTACGAAGGCTCTCATCAGCAGTACGACGTCCAGTGCGAGTCCAGCTTCATGATGCCCATGCGCGACGGCGCCAGGCTCGCCACGGACATCTACTTTCCAACTGTCAGCGGACGGCGTGCCGAGGGTCCGTTTCCGGTGATCCTCGAGCGCACGCCCTACGACAAGGCCTCGGCACGCAACGTTACCAAGGGCAAGTACTTTGCCCGACGGGGTTACGTCTGCGTCATCCAGGACGTTCGCGGCCGCTTCAAGTCGGAAGGCGAATGGTACGCCTTCGCCAAGGAGGCGCCCGACGGTTACGACACCGTGGAGTGGCTCGGAGCCCAGCCCTGGAGCGACGGTAAGACCGGGACGATGGGCGACTCGTACGCGGGGAGCGATCAGTCGGCCCTGGCCACGCTGAATCCGTCGCACCTTACCACCATGATCGTCGCGGTCGGTGCATCGAACTACTACCACAGCTCGATGCGCCAGAACGGGGCACTGGAGCAGCGTTTCCTGATCTACGCCTTTCGCATGGCCGTCACCAGCAAGGAGGCAGAGGCCGATCCAGCACTGCAGGCGGCGCTGACGAAGGCCTACCTTGAGCAGACGCGAGACGCCGTGTACCGCTTCCCGTTAAAGGAGGGCGCCACGCCCCTCAGGCTGCTGCCGTCATACGAGCGGTGGGCCATCGACCTGCAGACCTACGGTGAGTACACTGACTACTGGAAGCAGCGAGGCTACGCCATATCCGAGTACTACGAGGAGCATGCCGACGTCCCGACGCTGTATCTTGGCGGCTGGTACGACTCGTACGCCCGCAACACCTGCGAGAGCTACATGGCCCTCAGCAAGACCAAGAGATCCCACCAGCGGCTGATGATGGGACCGTGGACCCACGCCGCCTATGAGGTGACCTTCGCCGGCGACCTGGACTTTGGAATCGACGCCCACATCAACTACAACGACCTGAAGCTGGCATGGTTCGACCACTACCTCAGGGGGATGCGCTCCGAGGTCGCAGACTGGAGGCCGGTGCGCATCTTCACGATGGGGACGGGCGACGGCCGGCGTAACTATGAAGGGCGCGTGCGCCACGAGGGATACTGGCGCGGCGAGCAGGACTGGCCCTTGCCGGACACCAGCTTCACGCCGTACTACCTGCACGGCGATGGCTCTCTGTCTACCGAGAGGCCCGATGGCGGCGGCTCGGCCAGCACCTACACCTTCAACCCGAGGGACCCCGTGCCCACGATCGGGGGCGGCATCTCGGCGGCCGAGCCGATCATGGCGCCGGGCGGCTTCGACCAGCGCGGGCGGCCGGACTTCTTCGGATGCAGGGATACGCTGCCACTCAACTATCGCAGTGACGTCCTCACGTTCCAGACGCCTGGGCTCGACGAGGACGTCGAGGTCACCGGGCCCATCGAAATGCACCTGTGGGCGGCTTCGTCGGCGGTAGACACCGACTTCACGGCCAAGCTCATCGACGTGCACCCTCCGAGCGCCGACTATCCCGACGGGCTGGCCATCAACGTCGCCGACTCCATCATCCGGGCTCGGTACCGCAACAGCTGGGAGCGGCCGGAGCTGATGACCCCCGGGGAGCACTGCGAGTTCGTTTTCCAGCTATACCCGACGTCCAATGTCTTCCGGCGCGGCCATCGGATTCGGGTCGACGTCAGCAGCAGCAACTGGCCTCGGTTCGACGTGAATCCCAACACCGGGGGTCCGCTCGGTGTTGAGGGGCGCTACCAGGCCGCGCACCAGACGATCTATCACGACGCCGATTGCCCGTCCCATATCGTCTTGCCGATACAGCCTTAGTCAGCATCGCGGCGGGTCCAGAGCGTCGTATCATTCCTCTGGGTCGAAGACCGCGCCCATGAACAGGATAGCCCCCGAGAGGTCATCGCGAATCGCGAAGAAGAACGGGCGGTCCGCCATAAAATCGAACTCCAGCGATGATCCCGACAGCGGTACTGCTACCGCGGAGGTTACGGCGGCGGCCTCTGTCCCCTCTTCGTTGACCTCCACGATAGCCTTGTGTCTAGCCTCGTCGATCCACAGGTTGTCAGGGCCCATTGCTGAGAAGTCGGCTTCTGGACCGAAAGCGATACCCATGCCGAGGGCTTTGAGCGCATCGTTGAGCATATGTTCGCTTTCCGACTTGAAACGTGGCAACACGATGTCGCCGTGACCTTCTATGAACCGCGACATCCAGTTGCTCCAGTTCTCTAAGCTCAGGCTCCCGAGAAACTCTCCAAGAGTAGAGTCTGAGTCAGGTAGGAAGACGTACATGGCTACCTGCGGCTTAGCATAGGGTAGCCTCACGGCCTGGAAGTCGTCTTCGGCCAGATACAAGAACTTGCCATATCTGGACATCATTGGGTGCTGCTTCTCGCGGCCATCAGCGAGATGAAAAGTACGCTCCGTTGTTTTCGATTTGTCGAACGGCCATAGCCACCACTGGCCGTTGAAGTAGACGGTGTTGATCAGGAACATTACGTGTGCAGGTTCAATGGAATCGATGATTTTCTTGATTTTGCCCTTTGTATTCTCATCTACCCAGCCGTTTATGATGTCCACCGACTGGGGGTCACCGAAATCCAGCGGGGTTATCTGAGCGCCGAGATGCTCTCGGGTTCGCTCCAGGAAACTTGGGTAGAACTCGACTCCCTCGCGCGCCCATATCGAGTTAGCAATGCTAATCTCGACTTCAGGGTTGAGCTCGGCGAGATGTTGAAGCAGCGCCTGGTTCGCTTGGTTGACCTGAGACAGCTCCATACCGGTAAGCCCCAACGCCTTCGCCATGGCCCGTTGAGTTTCCCCGCCAGCGCCGTTATAGGTCATCGCCAACGCCATCGAGACGCTCAACGGGGACATGACGACGTTTTCGTGTGTCCCGGGATCGGCGAGCTCGGCAAACAGATCGAACCTGAAATCTGTGTTCGCAGAGACCAGCTCTCCAATCTCGCTGGCCGTTGGCGTTGGAGCGGCCATCGTAGGCGTCGGTGTTGGAGCAGCTACGGTCGGTGCGGGCGTGGGAGCTTCTCTTGTAGGCGTCGGTGTTGGAGCAGCTACGATCGGTGCGGGCGTGGGAGCTTCTCTTGTAGGCGTCGGTGTTGGAGCAGCCACGGTCGGTGCGGGCGTGGGAACCCCTCTTGTAGGTCTCGGTGTGGTGACCTGTGTGATATTGCCGGTGGGCAACGGGTCCGTATCCGGCGTTTCCGGGTCCGAACCGTTGCACGCGGCTAGGGTAAGAAGTAGGACCACCAGCCACACACCAAGAGCTTTTCTATCCATTGCAGTGAAGTGGGGGTTGGTCATATACGCATCGCGTTCAAAACTGTAGACGGTGCCCATCGGGCAAAAGTTCCCTTTCAGTTCACTTACGGGAAAGGTGACCCAGCCAGATGTTCAGTTCGAATCGACCGACGCAAGAGGGGGCGCACAGCTACACGGTGCGCCCCTCTGCCGAGCCCGTCGGCTAAGAGCTGCGCCCGTGCTTGAGGGCCATGCCCGGCAGGGCGCCGGTGTGCTCGCCTTTGTCCACTACCACGGTGCCGTTGACGATCACGTACTCGATGCCGATGGGGAACTGCTTGGGCTCGGTGCGCGTAGCCGGCGCCTTCACGTTCTTGGGATGGAACACGGTGATGTCGGCCTTGAACCCGTCCCGTAGCACTCCTCGGTCGGGGATACCCAGCCGCTGCGCCGGGAAGGACGTCATCTTGCGGATTGCGACGGGCAGCGACATCTGGTTCTCCTCGCGGACATACTCCGCAAGGATAACGGGGAAGCAGCCGTACGTGCGCGGGCTGGGGAAGTCGCCCAGGAGCACGGCGTCGCTGCCAACCATCGACAGCGGGTGTGTGACAAAGGCCGGCAGGCTGAGCCCGTTGGCCCCCGCCATCACGAAGCAGGTCTGAAGGTCCTCCTCCAGCAGCACGTCGCACAGGGCGTCAATCGGGTGCGTGTCCCTGGACTCGGCAAGGCCGGCTATCGACTGGCCCTCGTACTGGTGATTCTCCGGCTTCTTGAAGTAGGTTAGCCACATGTCGTGCCAGGACTGCGATCGAGGGATCACCTCTTCGCGCAGGCGCTTCCGAACCTCCTCGGTGCGAATCGCCTCCTTGAGCTTGTCGGGGCCTCCGTCGTGGACCCAGTCGGGAAACAGGATGAGAACCCGGGTGCTCCCGAACACATAGGGATAGCTGTCGAAGGTAACGTCCATGCCCGACTCCCGAGCGTCCTCCAACAGGTGGATCAGCTTGTCACCGCCGCCCGGGCTGGGCGAGCGCTGGTAGAAGTGGGTAACGTGGAGAGGCACGCGGCTGCGCTCGCTGATCTCGATCGCCTCCCTGAATGGGTCCAGGAACGCATCGCCCATCCTGTACCGGACGTGTGTATGGTAGATGCCCCCGAGATCGGCGACCTGCTCGGAGAGTTGAACCAGTTCGTCCGTGTCCGCGAAGCCGCCGGGCGGGTAGTCGAGCCCGGTGGATAGACCGAAGGCTCCCTCCTCCATGGCCTCTCTGATCACCGCTTTCATGTTGGCTACGTCCTTGGGAGTGGCCGGCTTGTCGTCCCAGCCGATGGCGTCGATCCTCACCGGCGAGTTGCCGAGGATGTAGGCCACGTTGACCGCAACCTTCCGGTCGAACATATTCAGATACTGCTCGACGGTGGACCATTTGCCGGGAAGGGGTGGGTCGCCGTCGAGACCGGAGTTCAGCTCTACGAACTTGAGGAAGTCGTCGTGGGACCTGAAAGGCGCATAGGAGTTTCCGTCGACTCCTACGAGCTCTGTCGTTATGCCCTGGCGCACCTTCGGTTCGTGGCGCGGCTCGGCCAACATCACGAGACCCGCGTGGGAGTGCATGTCCATGAAGCCGGGAGAGACGACGTGGCCGGTGGCGTCGATGGTCCTTGTCGCCTCTACCGACGACACGTCCCCGCGGAAGATGCGCACCGTATTGTTCTCCACGCCGACCGCGCCGGAGTAGCCGGGATTCCCGGTTCCGTCGATGATCAGCCCGTTCTTGATCAGAAGGTCCAGCATGGGCACCCTCCCTTCACTCCGCCGATTTGCGCCGCATTGTACACGTTCGTAGCCTGGGGACCAACAGACTTTCGGTCGATCGGGCTTGCACCGGGCCGCGTTTGGGGGGATGGCGGGATGTCCCGGACACGCTGTTATAATCGCTGTTGAGAAATCTTCCCGCGGGTCTATGGATCACGGTGGTGTCAGGAGAAGATGGGTTCTTCGAAGGCTCCAACCGAAACCGTCATTGTGGAAGGGTCGTAATACAATGCAAGAGACGAAGGGCGCCCTGGCTGAAATCCGCAAAAGGATCTCCGAGATAACGGTGCGTCTTTGACCTGGAGGGTAAAGAGAAGGAGATAGCCGAGATCGAAAAGGTGGCGGCGGAACCAACGTTTTGGGACACCCCCCTTCGGGCTCAGAACAAGATGCGGAGGCTCTCCGGACTGACGGCCGATGTAGAAGAGTGGCGAGGGCTGGACCAGGAGGCCGTTTCTCTCGACGAGCTGGTCGCCCTCGCGTTGGAAGAGGACGATGAGTCCCTGACCGAGTCCTTGAGCGACGACCTCGCAGGCTTGCGGCAGAAGCTGGAGCGCCTGGAGTTCAAACTCACCCTCTCGGGCCAGTACGACCAGCGGAACGCGATCCTTGCGCTGCATGCCGGGGCCGGCGGGGTCGAGTCACAGGACTGGGTCCGGATGCTGATGCGAATGTATCTGCGATGGGCGGAGCGCCGAGGGTTCGCGAGCGAGGTGCTTGACGTGTCACCCGGCGAGGAGGCTGGGATCAAGAGCGCCGTCGTGCAGGTCTCCGGCCCCTACGCATACGGGTACCTCAAGGCCGAGCGAGGCGTTCATAGATTGGTGCGGTTGTCCCCCTTCGACGCCGACCACGCAAGGCACACCTCCTTCGCCCTGGCCGAGGTTCTTCCCGAAGCGGAGGAGGGTGTCGACGTCACCATCAATTCGGACGACCTTCGCGTCGACGTTTTTCGAGCCGGCGGTGCGGGCGGACAGAGCGTGCAGAAGAACTCAACGGCGGTGCGGCTGGTCCACATCCCGACGGGCATCAGGGTTAGCTGTCAGAACGAGCGCTCCCAGCACCAGAACAAGGAAATCGCCATGCGGATTCTTATGGCCCGCCTGGTCGAGCGCGAGATGAAGTCCAGGGCCGAGGAGATGGCCAAGCTCAAGGGCGAGCACGTTTCCCCGGAATGGGGCAACCAGATTCGCAGCTATGTCCTTCACCCCTACCGGATGGTGAAGGACCATAGGACCGATCAAGAGACCGCAGATTCCGACGGCGTTCTCGATGGGGACATCGATCGCTTCATCGAAGCGTACCTGGCCTCGACTTTGGGCAGTGACGAGAGCCAGCCGGCCCGTCGTTAGAACCGATGTGTACCGGTGCACGTCTAACCTGGCAATTCAATTTGGAAGGGTGTGTGTGATGCGCAAGGTGATACCCCTAATGATACTCGTCGTAGTTGCCACTGCAGCGCTCGCCTGCGGCAGTGAGACGATCGGATTGGCTCCCGAGCCCACGGAGGCGCCGGGGACCTCCGCTCCGTCACCGGCTGCCGAAGTGGCTCCGGCCGAAACGGGGGATGCGGCTCCTACAGAGATGGTTGAAACCGAGCCAGAGCAGGTCACAGCTCGGGCCAGTGGTGGCACGTTTCGCAGGCTGTGGGCGGATCCCCCCACCCTCGATCCCCACCTGACAAGTGACACCACGTCGGCTGCGCTGGTGGTTGAGATATTCAGTGGCCTCGTTACCTTCAATCCCGACCTGGAGCTTGTACCTGACATAGCTTCCCGCTGGGACATCAGCGACGACGGCCTGACGTACACGTTCCACCTGAGACCCGAAGCCAAGTTTCACGACGGCAAGCCCGTAACAGCCCACGACTTCAAGTGGTCTTTCGAGCGGGCGGTAAGCCCCGACCTCGGATCCCCGGTGGCCGAGACCTACCTGGGTGACATCGTTGGCGTGCAGGACGTCCTCGACGGAATAGGGACCGAGATCAGCGGCGTCAAGGTCATCGACGACCACACGCTCCAGGTCACCATCGATAAGCCAAAGGCCTACTTCCTTGCCAAAATGGCATACCACACAGCCTTTGTAGTGGACCAGGCGAACGTCGAGGCCGGCGGTAGAAACTGGACCGACAACCCGAACGGCACGGGCGCCTTCAAGCTCAAGGAGTACAGGATAGGCGAGCGCATCGTGTTTGAGCGAAACGCCGACTACTATCTTGAGCCGGCACATCTGGACCAGGTGGTCATGAACCTGGCTGGTGGTCAGGCTATGGCCATGTATGAGAATGATGAGATAGACCTCACCGGCGTCGGCCTGTTCGACCTCGAGCGGGTCCAGGACCCGAACGAGCCGCTGAACAAGGAGTACGTAGTCGTCCCGCCGAGCTTCAGCGTTAGCTACATTGGATTCAACACCAACCTTCCTCCCTTCGACGACTTGAACTTCCGCCAGGCCCTGAATCACGCCATAGACAAGGAGCTGATCGCCACCGAGGTACTGGCCGGGTTGAGGGTACCGGCCTACGGAGTCCTGCCTCCGGGCTTCCCCGGGTACAACCCAGACCTGCAGGGCCTGAAATACGATCCCGAGCTGGCGCAGCAGCTCCTGCAGACGTCCAGGTATTCAACCCCCGACAGCTACGATCGCATCGTAGTAACCGTCCCCGGTACCGGTGGAACGATAGGACTGGACCTCGAGGTGATTATCGAGATGTGGCGCCAGACGCTGGGCGTCGAGGTCGAGATCCAGCAGGTTGAATGGGCTACCTATCTCGAGGACCTAAATCAGCAGAAGTTCCAGGCCTTCGCCGGCCTTGGATGGTCGGCCGACTATCCCGATCCCCAGGACTTCCTCGACATACTGTTCCACAGCGAGAGCGAGATAAACCACGGAGCGTACGCCAACACACAGCTGGACGATATTCTCGAGGAGGCACGGGTCGAGCCCGATGTCCCCGCCCGCATGGCCCTGTACAATCAGGCCGAGGAGATGATCGTCGAGGACGCGGCATGGGTTCCCCTGTGGTTTACGGGCGAACGCCACGCGCTCGTCAAGCCCCACATCAAGGACTATAAGCTGACACCCATGATCCTGCCCAAGCTCCGCTACGTGTACATCGGGAACTAGGCGCGCGACGGGCGTGGGAACCCCGGATAGACCCGGCCGAGACACGAGCGGGCGTCGCCCAGAATATCGAGGTTGAGCTATGGGGGTCTACATAGCTCGCCGCATCGTCTGGCTGCCATTCCTGCTCCTGGCCGTATCATTCATCACCTTCGCCCTGGGACGGTTCGGGCCGGGCGACCCGGTGCAGGTCATCCTGGGTAGCAGATACAATCCCGAGACCGCGGAGCGGATACGCCACTCGCTGGGCCTCGATAGGTCCTTCGCCCGCCAGTACGGCGACTATATGTGGGGCGCCGTTCGAGGCGACTTTGGCGAGAGCTACAGATATCGCGGCCGCGATGTGGGGCCGCTACTTGCCCAGAGGATGTGGGTGTCCATCCAGGTAAACGCTGCGGCTCTGGCTGTCAGCCTGGGGATTGGCCTCCCATTGGGGTTTTGGGTCGCGCACCGCCAAGGCACCTGGAAGGACCCGACCGCCGTCGCAATCTCGCTCGTCCTAATGTCCATCCCGATCATGGTTAGTATCCCGTTCGTGCTGTGGGTACTCTGTCTGAAACTGAGCTGGGTCCCGTGTGGGGGGTGGGGAGGCCTCTGGGACCTGCGTATGGTTGTCCCGGCCATAACCATGGGCATTCCGGGAGTCGCCGGCCTTGTGCGTCTGATGAGGGCCAGCACCCTCGATGTAATGGGCCAGGACTTCATTCGGACCGCTCACGCCAAGGGACTCTCGCCCTTCGCGGTGGACTACCGCCACATTCTGAAGAACGCCCTTATCCCTATCGTGACGATACTGGCGTTCGCCCTGGCTGGAATGCTCACCACCAGCTTCATCACGGAGCGGATTCTGGGCATACCCGGCGTAGGGCAGTTCCTGCTCGACTCGATCTGGAACAGGGACTACCCCGTAATAATGGCCAGCACGCTGATAATCGCAACCGCTTTCGTACTCGCCAACCTGCTGGCAGACATAGTCTACTCCTTCCTGGACCCGCGGATTCGGTACACATAGCATGGCGTATCAGGACCTCGCAGCGGGCCGCGTAGGCCCGGCCGGCCTGGCCAGGGAGGCACGGCTACGCCGCCAGGGTCACCTGATGCGCGCGATGTCACGGCTGTTCCGCAAGAAGATAGCCGTGATCTGCATGGTCGTTCTTCTCGCCGTGTACACGTGTGGCGTGTTCGCCGCGCTTATCGCCCCCTTCGGGTACGCCGATCAGGACTACACGGTCATTCGGAAGGCGCCCAGCGTCGAGCACTGGGCGGGCACCGACTTCGCGGGGCGTGACCTGTTCAGCCGAGTGATCTGGGGAATCCAGAACACGGTCATTATCACAGTCGTCGTAATGGCCACGGGGGGCCTCGTAATCGGCGTCACGTTGGGCCTGGTGTCCGGTTACTTCGGCAGGCGCATCGACACCGTGATCATGCGGGTGGGAGAGGTCTTCGCCTCCTTTCCCGATATCTTTCTGGTGATAATACTCGCTGCTACTCTGAAGCCCAGAATGACCGAGTGGGTGCGCTGGATCGAGGCCCATACGTTCCTCGACGGGCTGGTGCGGACCGGCGTCGCAGACTACTTCGTGATCTCGGTAGCCCTCGTGTCTTTCGGGTGGATTGGAATGGCGCGTGTTGTCCGAGGACAGGTGCTGTTTCTCAAACAGACCCAGTACATCGAGGCGGCCAGGGCTATTGGGGCCTCGACTCCCAGGATCCTCTTCAGGCACCTGCTGCCGAATGCCATCGGGCCGATCGTCGTGCTGGTGACCATGGGTATGGGTGCACTGATCGGTACCGAGATCATTCTGGGGTGGTTGGGGCTTGGCATCCAGCCGCCGCGGCCCAGCCTCGGAGTCATGCTGCTGGAGGGCGGTAACCTGAGCGCGTTGAGAGAGGCGCCGTGGCTGCTGTTGGCCCCCGGCATCGTCGCCTGGCTGATGGTCCTGTCCTGGAACCTGCTCGGTGACGCCCTCGGCGACGTGCTGAACCCACGCACCCGCTAATGACGGTCGCCAGGGGAAGTTTAGCGAGTGATCGGGCGGGCGATACTGAGGTTGTTGGATCGGCGGCTGGACAAGTACCCCCGGCGGGACTCGAACCCGCGCCCCTGGCTCCGGAGGCCAGTGCTCTATCCGCTGAGCTACGGGGGCCAGTGAGCCAACTATACCACCGTGCTGCGATAGCCGCCAGATGGGAGCGCCCCGGTTCCTTGGGATGCCGCAGCGAAACGAAAGCTGCAATCCAACAGGCGTTCAAGGGGCTTGACATACGATAGATGCCGTGAATATGATTAGGGCGCCGCTTAAGGGTCGCCGGGCCTTCCCGGCGCGATGCTCGTTCAAAGGGCGCACTTAAAGAGGGGTTCATATGAGAAAACGTTTTCCTTCAGTAGGCATTGTCTTGAGCCTGCTCCTTTCGCTGGTTCTGGTCGGACTACTCGCGTGTGCAGGGGCCTCCGGCGCTCCCGGGCTGCCGGGTAACTCCGGCGAACCAGGGAGTCCCGGCAATCCCGGAGCGCCGGGTGCTGCTGGGACGCAGGGGGCAGATGGCGAGCGCGGCGCCCGAGGAGTCGAAGGCCCGAAGGGCTTCGTCGGTGACCCCGGACCTCCTGGGCCTCCCGGCCCGCCCGGTGCCGACGTGGTTACGAGTCTGATTGCGTCCGCCGTAGTCTCCGGCGGCATGGCCAACGTGTGGGGTGCAGGGTTCAAGGCGGGTGAGGTCGTTACGCTCACCGCAGGCGACGCAGTTCTCGCCAGCGCGACTGCGAATGCGTCAGGAGCCTTCGCTGCGAGCGGCACCGTCAACCTGGCCGATGGGGTCTATACCCTTTGGGCACAGGGGGATATGGACTCTAACGCGACCGCCGCGCTGCTCGTCGGATTGAAGTAGCGGCGCTCCGCGCCACCATCGAGAACGAAGCCCTCGTGTGCGAGGCACACGAGGGCTTTTCGTGCCCCCGACGTAAGTCTACAGGCCGGGGGCTACGAGACGCCGAAGCAAGCGGGCAGGTCAGGGAGAGCCGAAACGCAGGGTAGCGAGGAGCGCGATGGCTAGACGATTTTCGCTGACGACCCTTGTACTGATGCCGGCACTCTCCGTTTTGGTTGCGCTTGCCGTGGCATGCACGGGCGCGCAGGGATCTGCGGGCGTTCAAGGCGAGCCTGGAGCCACAGGCCTTGGCGGGATCCAGGGCGAGACGGGCGCGCCGGGGCGCATTGGCGACCCGGGTGCGCCGGGGCCACCCGGTCCGGCTGGCCCAGCAGGAAAAGACGAGTCCGCGACTGCGGCTAGGATCACCATCAGCAAAACGCGCGTAGCCCTGGATGAGCCTTTGGAGATTTGGGGCTCCGGTTTTCGGGCGGGCGAGCGGATAGTTGTTCGGCTACTCATAGATCAGGTGAACCAGCCGATAGTCGGAGGCGCCGTGGGCAGCCAGGTGTCCGCCAATGAGGCTGGCGCTTTCGTGCTCAAAGTCGACCGTCTCGGCGCAGGACCGACCGCTCTAGGGGTAAGAACGCTGCTTGCTCGTGGAGACGAAGGCAGTGCAGCCAGCGCACCGATCATAATGGTGGCGGTCAGCGCGGAACCCACGTCTCCATCTACAAGTCTGGTGGCGGCCGCCGTCGACTCCGGTGACGTGACTACGATATGGGGCGCCGGGTTCGGGCCCGGCGAGTTCGTCTCGATGACGGTGGCTTCCGCGGTTGAAGGGGAGGAAGGGTTGCTGGTGGTCGGAGGCGTGGCCAACGAGTCGGGCGCCTTTGAAATGAGGGCGGCTATCGACCTGGGCGAGGGTATATACACGATGAGGGCCACGGGGGACGCCGGCTCCGAGGCTACGACGCCGCTACTGGTGACCCCGAAGTAGGCCGCGCTAGCGCAATCCGGGGCTTTCGATGCCGGCGCTCAGCTACCGCTAGTTTTCGCCGACCGTTCTGATCACGCGAAGCCGCTTCAGCCGCCTGCCCGTAGTAGAGACGACCTCGATCCGCAGCCCATCGTACTCGACGCTGTCGCCCGGGCTTGGTATCCTGCCAAGTCGCTGATACACGAAGCCGCCCAACGTGTCGAAGCCCTCGCCTTCGAGGGACACGCTCCAGAGCTCGTTGAGCTGGTCGATGCCGACTCCAGCGTCAACCATGAACACGTTTGTGTCGATGGGCACGACCTGTGGCTCCGTGCCTTCCATGTCGAACTCATCGCGGATCTCCCCGACGATCTCCTCGAGGAGGTCCTCGATGGTCACGATGCCAGACACACCACCGTATTCGTCGACCACGATTGCCAGGTGGACTCGGCTCTCCTGAAACTCGTTGAGAAGCTCTTCGAGGGTCTTGGCCTCCGGGATGAACAGGGCCGGCCGGATAAAGTCCTGAATCGTCCGATCGGCTGATCCCTTTTCCTGCACCATATGGCGCAGGATGTCCCGAGCGTAGGCTATGCCCTCGATACTATCCACGTCGTCGCGATACACCGGAATCCGGCTGTGGGCCTTGACTACCATCAGCTCGGCCAGGTCGGGCACCGGTGTGTCGATCTCCACTGCCACCATGTCTACGCGGGGCACCATGATCTCCCGCGCGGTTGTCTTGTCCAGGCGCACGACCCCTCTTATCATTTGCACTTCGTGCTCGTCCAGGGACTCGTCGTCGGATTCGAGCGGTAGGTCCTTGTCAGCAGCCGCGCCGCCGGACAGAGCGTCGGCGTGTCCGGAGCGCCTCCCGCCTACGCTAGCGATAAGCGTGGCCTGAGTCGTGAGTATGGGACTGAGGAGCCAAGCCACCATTCGGACCGGCCCTGCTATCGTCCTGGAGATGGGCTCCCCGTACCGTGCCCCGACGGCCCTCGAGATGCTGTTGACTCCCCCGAGGAATGCGAGCGCTCCCACCAGCGCCACGGCTACGAGCGGCCAGCGTGCCCCGGCCAGCGCGACTACGAGAGCGCTCGTAGTCAGCAGCACCGTGGAGAAGGACACGACCTTCAATAGGATTACGGCCCCCGTCGGGCCCATGGGAAGGCGTGAGAGGCGCGCCACGATCTTGGAGGCGCGTGAGTCGCGGAGCAAAAGCTCCTCAAGAGGCTCACGGCGGAGCGAGTCGATGCCGGCCTCCCCAATGGTGGACCCTATGAATATCACCATTGAGATAGCCAGTAACGCTGCGGATAATTGACTATCGGTTTCCAATGGTAAGTCACCCCGTGCGGGGTCACGCGTCGAAGGGGTATGACGGCGAGCCTGATCGCAAGGTGATCACCCCTTCGGCTTTGTGGCCTTTCTCTTGGGAATCGTCCGGGCCGGCGCTCCCGCTGCCAGCGAGTCGGGTGGGACGTCTTTCGTGACCACTGAGCCCGCACCGGTTGAGGCGCGAGGTCCGATGTTGATGGGCGCCACCAGCATGGTGTCCGAGCCGATGAAAGCATCGTCCCCGATCGTGGTGCGGTTCTTCTTCTCTCCATCGTAGTTGCAGGTCACCGTGCCAGCCCCGATGTTCACGTCGGACCCCAGCTCGGCGTCTCCTATGTAGCTGAAGTGGCCCGATTTCGTGCCTGGGCCCAGGCGGCTGTTCTTGATCTCTGCAAAGTTGCCGATGTAGACGCCCTTTGCCAGGTGGCTGTCGGGCCGTACATGGCTGAAGGGGCCTACGCTGACATCCTGGTCCAGCGTCGCACTCTCCACGACCGAGGCGACGATCTTGCAGCCGTCGCCAACCTGGGAATCCGAGATCACGGAGTTCGGGCCGATCCGGCAGTCGCGTCCTACGCGCGTGTTTCCGGTGAGGTGCGTGTTGGGCAGCAGGACCGTGTCCTCGCCCACCTTGGCCGTGGCGTCAATGTACACGGACGAAGGGTCGTGGATGGTTGTGCCGTTCAGCATCCAGTGCTCGCGTACCCGTTGTCGGAGGACTCGCTCGGCTTCAGCCAGCTGGATCCGAGTATTCACTCCAAGGGTCTCGTCGACTTCCGAGGCCTCCAGTGACTCAACAGACTGCCCCTGCTCGGTCGCGAGGGCGATCAGGTCGGTGAGGAAGAGCTCTCCGCTCCCCGATGGCGCCAGCCTGCTGAGGTTGTCCCAGACCCACGGGGCACGGAACAGGTAGACGCCGCCGTTGACCTCCTTGATGGCAAGGGTCGACTCGTCGGCCTCGCTCTCTTCGACGATGCCTGCAACTCCACCGGAGTCGGACCTGACCACGCGGCCGTAGCCGTCTGGACACGGGTGGCTCGCAGTTAGCAGGGTGATGCAGGCTTCCGAGTCCTGGTGAAGACGTTTCATCTTCTCGAGCGTGGCGGGTAGAACCAACGGCAGGTCGCAGTAGAGGACCGCGACATCGGTTACGCCATCCAGCGCCGCTCTGGCCTGCATCAAGGCGTGACCGCTGCCGAGGGGCTCTCGCTGCTCGGCGTAGCCCACTGTCTCGCCGAGGAGCTTCCTGATCTCGCCCGAGTTGGGAGGGACGACGACCACAGTGCGGCCGAACCCAGCCTCGGCGGCGGCATCGGCTACCAGGCCCACCATCTCCCTGCCGCATACGCGGTGCAGTGCCTTGGGCCTAGCTGACTTCATGCGGGAGCCTCTGCCCGCAGCCAGGACGACGGCCGCCGAGGTGGTCATAGCGTCACAAAGCAAGAGCGCCTAGCTCGAGGCTGGGGCCCAGAGCTAGGCGCGATGTACGCAGGCGGTCGCGTGAAACACTCATCCACGTTCCGTACGATGCTAGCAGACTGCGAACGCCTGTGTCAAGCGAGTCTAAGGGCCGGTCTCCGTGGACACGGGGCGTAGCAGACGTGGCGGGCTCGGCTGGCCGGGGCGCGAGCCTCGGCGGCTGGACAGCCGGTCGGCGCTTTCGTATTCTGTTGTCGCTGGCCCAATTACACATACTCTGGCTACATAAGGAGCTGTCACGTGGCAACGTTCAAGGTCGTCATCCCGAAGCCCGCTTCAATAACCTACGAGCTTGCCGGCGGGGCAGAGCTTCTCGAGACAGAGTCCCTGGGATCGATAGGCGCGAGCGTATTTGAGGTAGCCGCGAAAAGCGAGGAGGAGTTCATCGACGGAGCCCGGGATGCCGATGCCCTGATCGCGAGCGGCCGCCGCATTACGTCGCGTATCATCGATAGCCTGCAAAAGTGTCGGATGATCGCGCTGGGCAGTGTCGGAGCCGACGGGATCGACGTGGCCGCGGCCACAGAGCGGGGTATACCGGTCACGAACGTGCCCGACGTCTTCATCGAGGAAGTGGCGGACCACACGATGATGCTCATACTGGCAGCCTTTCGCCGGGTGACCGAGATGGATCGGCTGGTGCGCGAGGGCCGCTGGAAGGAGGGGCGTCCGATACTGTCCGAGCATCCCCGGCTGATGGGCCAGACCCTCGGGTTCGTATCGTTCGGCCACGTGGCGCGGGCTACGGCGCTCCGGGCGAAGCCGTTCGGACTGCAGATGATCGCCTACGACCCCTATATAGAGGAGCTGGCGATGAGCCAGTACGGTGTCGAGCCCGTGGGACTCACCGACCTCTTGCAGCGATCCGATATCGTCTCGATGCATGTGCCGGGCACGCCCGAATCACGCCACATGCTGGGCGAGGAGCATTTCAAGCTCATGAAGCCCACGGCTCTGTTCGTCAACAATGGCCGGGGCCCCACCGTCGACGAGGCGGCGTTGGTTAAGGCCCTGCAGGAGCGCTGGATCGCCGGCGCGGCGCTGGACGTGTTCGAGGAGGAGCCGCCAAATCCCGAGAACCCGCTGCTGTTCATGGATAACGTGGTCCTTACCCCTCACGTGGCTTCGGCCTCTTCGAGGATGTCGGTCGAGACATGGAGACGTGTGGGGCAGGAGATCGCCCTGGTCCTGACCGGGCGCTGGCCCAGGACGTGTGTGAATCCGTCGGTTCTCGACGGGGCGGGCCTGAAGCGATGGCAGCCTCACTCGATGGAGCGAGGTCCCGGAGCCTAGCCCGTAGGGCCGGTCCCGTCCCGGCTCGTGGCGCGGACCGGCGGCCTCGCCGACAGGATCAGCGCCACCGCCACGATGCCCAACGCCGCGTACGTCAGGAACGCGATGCGATAGCTCCCCGTCGCCTCGAACACAACGCCGCCCAGGATCGCGCCCATCGCCTGGCCGAGTGTGACGAGAGGCTCTGCGACACCGCGTATCGACCCCAGGGATCGGCGCCCGAAGTAGTCGGCGAAGGCTATCGGTGGCACCACCAGGATGCCGCCGAGGGCAAAACCGAAAAGCGCGGAGAACAAAAAGGCTTCGGCCGTCGTGTCCACAAGGATGAACAAGCCGGATACGATCGCCATCATGAGCGCCACCGCCGCAAAGACATAGCGCACCGGCAGGCGCTCGCATGCCCATCCCCAAAACAGTCCCCCGACCCCGGCGAGCACGGCGGTGACACTGAGGGCCGACGCTGAAATCGTGGCTGACAGGCCCTGGTCCCTGAAGTAGGCGCCCTGGTGGATGTTGGTGCCGGCCTGGATGAAGAACACAACGCCACCGGACACGGCGAGCAGCCATAGAGTGGGGGTCCTGATGGCCTCCATGAAGGTCCAGCTGGGCTCGCGTGTCGTCTCCAGGCTCGGCCCCCGCGAGGCCGGAGCCCCATCCGGCGCCAGACCGACGTCCTCGGGTCGCTGGATCAGAAGGAGCGATACGGGCGCCAGGGCTACGATCCACACGAGGAACCCCAAGAATATCCACGCGCTTTGCCAGCCACGAGACTGTATGAGGAGAGAGGCGATCAGAGGGAAGACGGCCATGCCCGCCGCCGCGAAGACGAACAGTATCCCCATTGCCCTGCCTCGACGCCGAACGAACCATCGGGACACGACGACGGTGGAGCCGATCTGCATCGGGCTGGAGAACATTACGCGGCCCGCGCCGTAGGCTACGTAGAAGGCCAGGGGAGCCACGGCCCAGGACAGTGAAATCGTGGACAGGCCAAGGATGAGGACGGCGCCGGTCAGTATGATGCGAACGCCCCACCGGTCAATCATCCATCCCACGATCGGTGATGCCACCGACGAGGCCAGGCCACCGGCAGCGGCGGCGCCGGCTATCAGTACCCGGCTCCAGCCAAGGTCCTCGGAGATGGGATAGACGAAAACCGCCAGCGTCAGGCTGGCGGCGGCGTTCCGCACGAACTGAGACGAGCCGGCCGCCAGCAGTATCACCCAGCCATAAAAGAAGGGCGTGCTTCTTGCCAGCCGGGGCGCGATGTGCAAAGCTATTCTCCCGCGTGTACAGGCCGCCAGGCGAAAAGGCCGCTCGCGATGCTACCACCGCCCCCTGACCGCGTCAACGGCCAGGCGGCGGCGACGAAAGGGCCTCACAGATACAGATGGCAGACTTGGACGGAGCGGTTCTCGAAAAGCTCATCGCCGAGCTGGTGACCGCCGACCACATGCTCGTAGTGATAGATTCCGGCGATGCAGTGAGCGAGATGTCGGCCGGCGGATCGACGTTGCCCAACTTCAAGAACGGTTGGGCCACCATCGAGGCCGAGGGCTGGCACGTGCACCTGAAGCTCGAGTCCGTCGATGGCGTGCAGTTCGTGGAGGCCGAGGACCACGGCCACGACATGCTGAGGCTCTACTACGTACGCTTATCGGACGCCGAGGGTGGGACGCTGCTGCGCTTCTACTTCCCCAATCCCTGGCTGGACGAGGACGAGAAACCCACGGCATTCCAACCGGAGAAGCTCGCCGCTTTCGAGGCCGTCAAGGACCGTTACGTAGGGGAGCCCGGCATCCTCTTCGTGCGTCGAGGACCTGACGAAGGCTAACGCCGCGCGGTGCGGGACGCCGTCGAGGACTACACGGGCTACCGGGGCTTGTTCAGAATGCGTGCCTGGTGCTAGAATCTGGCGGATTCGTGTCTCGACGGTTACGTTCTCCCTCAACTCAGGACACTGTCTCCCTTGCGCCCTACGGGGGACCTGATCGAGGATTCACTAAGCAAGCGAGAGGTGTACGAGCGGGTTGGGAAGCATCAACGTAGCGATTATCGGCGTCGGTAACTGTGCCTCGGCACTCCTGCAGGGAGTGACCAAGTACGGCGACGCGTCCAGCGACGACTCCATCCCCGGGCTGATGCATCCGGTTCTGGGCGAGTATGGCATCGCCGACATCGAGTTCGTCGCAGCCTTTGACATCGACGCCAACAAGGTAGGCTTGGACCTCTCCGAGGCGATCTTCGCCGAGCCGAACAACACGATAAAGTTCCAAGACGTGCCTCCCAACGGAGTGCAGGTCCAGCGCGGGATGACCCACGACGGTGTAGGGAAGTACCTCGCCGACGTCGTTAAGAAATCGGCCGGTCCCACCGACGACATCGCCACGATACTGCGGGAGCGAGAGGTCGACGTGGTGGTCAACTACCTTCCGGTAGGCTCCGAAGAGGCCACCAAGTGGTACGTGGAGCAGGTGCTGGCGGCCGGCTGTGGGTTCGTCAACTGCGTGCCCGTCTTCATTGCAAGTGGCGCCGGAAGCTACTGGCAGCGCCGCTTCAAAGATGCCGGGGCGCCGATCATAGGAGACGACATCAAGTCGCAGGTGGGCGCAACCATAACCCACCGGATTCTTACGCGGCTCTTCATGGACCGAGGCGTAAGGCTGGACCGTACATACCAGCTCAACTTCGGTGGCAACACCGACTTCCTCAACATGCTAGAGCAGGAGCGCCTGGTGTCCAAGAAGATATCGAAGACCAACTCGGTAACCTCTCAGCTTGACTACGATATCGGCAAGGACAACATCCACATAGGCCCCAGCGACTACGTGCCCTGGCTGAAGGACCAGAAGTGGTGCTACATCAGGATGGAAGGCGTGGGGTTTGGCGAGGTCCCAATAAACGCCGAGCTGAAGCTGGAGGTCTGGGATAGCCCCAACTCCGCAGGCGTCGTGATAGACGCCATCCGTTGCGTCAAGATAGCCAGGGACAGAGGACTGGGCGGGCCCATCGCCGGCCCCTCTGCGTATTTCATGAAGTCGCCACCTGTTCAATATACCGATGAAGAGGCCAGGCAGATGGTGGAGGACTTCATCGCGGGACGGGACGGCGAAGAGCTGTAGCCAGACCTCGCCGGGTCCGCTCGGGAGGGACGTAGTTCGGATGGTGAACCTGCCACCTAACGGCGGCAGCGCTGAGCTAAGGGGAACGTCGGCACCGGGTCCGGTGCTAGATGCGTTGGACGACCGACCGCTGAAAATCGGTTTGGTGTCGCCCTACGACCACGCGGCCCTCGGCGGGGTCACAGACCACATCAACAAGCTGGCAGGCCAGTTCCGCGGCTGGGGGCACACCGTGCGAGTGATCGCCCCGTGCTCGGAGCCTCAGAAGATCGACGACGCGGAGTTTATTCCCATGGGCCGGCCCGTGCCCGTGCCCAGCGGCGGCTCCATTGCAAGGGTCTCGCTCTCGATCTGGTTGCGTCCCCGCATAAAGCAGGTTCTGAATCGGGAGCGCTTCGACGTAGTCCACGTGCACGAACCCTTCGCCGGGTTCGTACCCCTCAACACCCTGAGCATAGCGCCATCGCTGAGCTCCGTCATGATAGGGACGTTCCACACTTACAAGGGGACGCGCCTCTACGGCATGGGAGGGGTTAAGCTGGCGATGCCATACTACCGCCGCCTCGACGGACGCATCGCCGTGTCGGTGCCGGCGCATCAGTTCATCAGCCGCTACTTCCCCGGCGACTACGAGATCATCCCCAACGGTATCCAGGTCGATGAGTTCACGAGCGCGCGGCCCTTCGATCACCTCCGGGATGGGATGATCAACCTGCTGTTCGTGGGGCGTCTGGAGAAGCGGAAGGGCCTGAAATATCTGCTGGGGGCCTTTAGCAAGCTAAAATGGGACTGGCCCAACCTGCGACTGCTGGTAGTGGGGCCTGGCAAGCCGGACGCCGACTCGTATCGGATCATGAGCGAGCGTAACCTCCAGGACGTGGTATTCGTCGGCAACGTGTCGGCCGAAGAGAAGGCCAGGTACTTCAGCTCGGCCGATATCTTCTGCGCCCCGGCCACCGGTAGGGAGAGCTTCGGCATCGTTCTGCTCGAAGCGATGGCTGCAGGCAAGCCAGTAGTGGCCACCAGCATCGAGGGGTACGCAAGCGTCATTACGGACGGTGTTGAAGGACTCCTCGTCAAGCCAAAGGACGATGAGGCGCTGGCCGCCTCGATTGCGTTGCTTCTGAAGGACCCGGCGCTTTGCAGCAGGCTGGGCGAGAATGGGAGGCAGCGCGCCCAGGAGTTTTCCTGGGATCGGGTCGCTGGCCGCGTGATGGGCTACTACCGTACGTTCCTAGATACGAAGCAGGCTGTCGCCTCCAGGTAGCGGCCTAGCACTTGGCCCGATTGATCGTCTCAGTCCTCGATGCAACTCCTGCACTGCGCATGGGCAGATGAACCGGGCGACAGCGCGCAGAGTACTCACCTCTTACCTCGAGCAGCCCGTCACGGGATTGCTGGCTCGGTTGGGAGTCTCCCCCAACGCCCTTACACTACTGGGCCTCGTCGTCGCTGGGGCCAGCGCCTATCTGCTGAGCGTCGGCCTACTATGGGCCGGTGGAGTCGTGCTGCTGGCCTCGGGCGTATTCGACCTGTTCGACGGCGCGCTGGCCAGGGCTACCGGGCGGGCCTCACGCTTCGGCGCTCTTCTCGACTCGGTTGTCGACCGGGTGTCCGAGATGGTCGTGCTGCTGGGCCTGCTCGTTCTGTACATACAGAGTTCCTCGGCCGAGGGACTTGTGCTCGTGTACCTGGCGCTGGCGGGCTCCGTGCTGGTGAGCTACTTGAGAGCTCGCGCAGAAGGGCTCGGCATCGAGTGTCGGGTAGGCATAATGACTCGCCCCGAGCGCGTGGTCGCCTTGGGGATAGGCTTGGTGCTGGGCCACTGGTGGCCGGTGGCGGTGCTGGTCGTCCTCGCCGCCGTTGCTGGTCTTGCCTTCTTTACATCGGTCCAGCGTCTGTTTCACAGCTGGGCCGAGCTCAAGGACGGGCGCTAGATTCCGACGCGTAGTTTGGCTAGAATCTAGGCCCTACACTGACAGGCTTGGTCGTGGAGACGAGTAACAAAGCTAAGCGTCCTCTGCTCGCGGCACATACTGGGAAGTCAACAAACTCGCCCAGACCAATTCCCCAAGTGACGAGTCAACGAGACTATTCAGGTAGAAGTATTCTTCAGCAGAATGGTGGTGAGTTGACTCAATATCGAGCGGCCGCTAACATCGTATGCGTCGAACGCTGAACATTCGGGCATCACCAGGTTGAATGGATAATGACGCAACCCATTAACCAAGACGAGAACCGACCACGCCGGCGTGACGAGCTAAGGCTGCTCTACATACTGTCTGTCGCAGGGAGGCCGTGGCTCAAATCCGCTGAAGATTATGAATGGTTGCGGTTAGACGAAGTGTGCTGCCTGATTCGCGAAGCCGTCAAATCTTCCACCGAAGCCCAGCCACCAGCCTTCCCTCGATTTGACCTGAAAAAATGTGGCGCGCTGAAGATCAGTCCATCCGTCATCTCACATCGCGGAAAGAGGATGATTCAATCATTTCTTAAGGAAGACCTCTTGAGGTCCGCAACAGCCCCGGAGATTGGATGGCCTTGGGAAACCTCTGGGCTACAGACCACCACGAAGTTGAGCGACATTTTGAGTAAACATAGCGATAATCGGATGGAATCCGTTACTCAACATCTCGACTGTCACCCGGCAAGTTGCAAACAGCCTCTTATGTTGGACATAGGGACTGAGATCGTACAGGACAAGACAGGTCAACACATCCCGGTGACCGTTAAATGCCCCGAATGTCGGGAAAACCAGGAAAGGCCATACATGAGGGTATTGACTGGAGAGCAGACCAAACTCATGTACCTTATTCGGTTGTATACAATGGCCGGACACGGCCAGGAAGCCCCATGGATCGCCTACACGGCATTGCAAGCCCTGATGATAGAAGGGATCGATAACGGTGTTTTCCCAGAATGGGACTATGCGCCATCGAGCGTGCAACTACCATTTGGACGTCGCTTCCTCAATATCAGCCGAGAGGGAGAAGATGACTTGAACGACCTAGCGTCGGAGGGTCTTGTTGAGGAACTCAGGATGACCACTGCGAAACACCAATTTACGACAAACTATCGAGTCAGCGAGGAGGGCGCTGAACTTCTCGAGGACGTCTCGAAAGAGATTGAAAAGGACATACAGAGCTTTACTAGCTGCCTACAGTGTGGGCACCACCCACTAGACGTGACGACACCGATAGAGAGTGAAATTGACGAAGGATGTGATTTCGTATGCCCTAAATGCCACCAGGTTAGAGTAATGGCCATTACTAGAATTAGGAACGTCAATTACAGGTCCGACCCATTTTATCCGTCACGCGAGGGAGCAGACGATGACCATGGCGCCTGATCTAATGAGGCTAGCAGGCTCCGAAAAGTCAAATGTGGTCCGGCTCGTTGAACCGTCCATATCCACCTACGAGTGGATACCCTTCGGCGCCAACCACATGCTTGCATTGAACAACAAGTTAGGTTCATCAAAACCGAATCCCAATAGGCTTTTCACGGCGTGGGAAGCAGACACGCCGAATAAAAGCATTCGTGTGATAAAAGGCGGCCTCACCGATATATATGTGCAACGCTATTCGCTGAATAACTTCGTCCACTTTGACGCGGAGATAGCCTTTCCCGCGGGGGAGGGTGAAGACGGCAGGGTTGAGCAAGACGAGAGGTTCGGAGTCACCGTGAACCACACGGGCGCACTATCCTATCACCTGAAGCTCCTGGAAGCTAACGACGTCTCAGCAAGAGACGGCATTTGGCTTGATGACATTTCGAGGGTTCTCGTCGATGTGGTACGAGACTCGTCCAGACTGATGCAGACCCTCTTGACTCCTTATCAGCAGAATTTGTTGAATCTAGTGTTCTTCGATAAGTCCGAATATCGCGACAAATTCTATTTCATTCATGCCAAAAAACTCCTGATCAATGACTCTGAAGGCCGCGAAGTCGTATTTGAGCAGGGCAACACGCGAGGACATCAAGAAGAAATCAGCGGAACACTTCGAGATGGCGAAGCTGTCGAGAGCGAACTACAACAGATCGTCGAGCAGATACAAGATGTCTGGGTTCTAGATGATGGAGCCTTATTGGTCAGGGGAGTTCACGGCGCAATTCTGGTCGCAGATCCGGATAATCCAGCCCTGAGGCCGCTAGCGGCCTTTGCATTGCTGTCTTCAACCGGCATGTTCAAACAGAACTTATTCACCAGGATTTTTGCAATGAACGAGGAGGTCGTGGAGATACAAAACCTTATGACCCGCACGGATCGTGATCCCACATCTGTCCCAATTGCTCAAGCAAAGCTGGTGAAGACTTCAAGCGAAGTAGCGCTTCTCGAAGAAGTAAACTCCACGCTGAAAGAAGCAGTATGGAGTGAAGATTTCCTTTCCACTGAGACGGATTCCCAATTAGCACGGATACTTGCGATAGAACGCGAAATGGCGGTCATGAAATCAGGGATTGTCGACCTTGAGCACATCGTCAATGGTACTAAAACGATCTTGCAGGGGCTGCGAGACAATATCAATGCTGCAAATGAGAGGCGAATGCACCAAGTGCAGAGGGAGCTGCAGGATAATACTAGGAATCTTGAGGATATCACGCGGACAAATGATCGAACGGGATCAGCTCTACAATTTCTTCAATACCTCCTGGCGGCGACACTGATGTTTGAGATTGTCGGCATGTTCGTGGGAGAATGGTCAGCCGCTGACGTATTGGGGGGAGACGTTTGGGACACCGTGCAATTTCCCGGCGTGCTGTTTGCTATATCGATAGTGCTCAGTGCGGGTTTTGCGATCTGGCTGATTCGGCGCGTCAAGACGATCGAGCAGGAGGCCCGAGAATATCTAACCACTCGCGTTACGTTTAATGAACAGTGCGACGTCCGCTCGCTTGCCGAATATATTGATGCGAAGAGAAATGATGGCAGCTTGCTTGATATGGATGGAGACTTTCTGGGCGAAAGTTCACGCATCAAGGTCTCGTGGGTTTCAAAAGATGCAAAATGGCGTGCTAACGTGAAGCCAAGCCGAGTCGAGGTGTTCCTCCGAAGAGAAAAGGAAACTGAGATCACTCTATCGTATGATGAAGTGAACGGATTCTTACTAAACGCGTTGGTGGAGGTGCCTAAGCCGCCCTCACAAATGAGTGTCGTGGGCGTTCGACAACTGCTCAGGGAAGAACTTGAAGATGCCAACATAGTTTCCCAAAAGGTGGCCGAAGTGGTACTGTCAGCTTAGATGACCATCGGACGATTGGCCCTGCACCGTGTTTTCCGTCGAAAGTTGGTCTGTGTCGCGCCGCTGAGCCAGTAGGCGGGCTGTTGCCGGTTCCACGCACTCAATCTAGGTCACCAACAGACGGCGATCCCAACTGAACCGCTCCGCGAGCTTCCGTCCAGTCGGGGAAACGGCATCACGTGCACGAACTCCTCGGTACGAACGCCATCTTGCCCGTCTAGAGGGCAGCCAGCCGCGGCCTCGTGATGCCAGGCTGTGTGAGCCCTGGTCGTCGCGCATACTGCCCGACTGAGCCTGGACCGGGTGATCACATGCCGATACTACAGCAACGCGACCGTGATGCGGTGCAGCAGAGGTTCGACCTAGAGCTGAAGCGCGACGTAAAGATCACGCTGTATACGCAAAAAGAGCTGGGAGGATTGTACATCCCCGGCCGGGAGTGCAAGACCTGTGGCACGACACAGGAGCTGCTGGAAGAGGTGAGTGTCCTATCGTCCAGGCTAAGCCTGGAGGTAGTGGACTACTATGCCAGCTTAGCGGAGGCCCAGGCCCACGGAATCGACAAGATACCGGGTATCGTGATAAGCGCGAACGCAGCCCACAACGTGAGGTTCTTCGGGCTTCCGTCGGGCTTCGAGTTCGCGCTGTTGCTGGACACGATCGCGGCTGCCGCCAGCAAAACGAGCCCGCTGCAGCTGGAGACAAGGCGCCGGCTCAAGCGGCTGCAGGATGACGTCCATATCCAGGTGTTCGTGACGCCGACCTGACAGTACTGTCCCGCTGTGGCCCGTGTGGCTCACGCGATGGCCCTGGAAACCTCCAGGGTAACCGCCGACGTAATAGAGGTGCAGGAGTTTCCGCACCTCTCTCAGGCCCACCGTGTCATGGGCGTACCCAAGACTGTGATTAACGACTCTGTGCAGTTCACCGGGGCGGTCAAGGAGGAGGTGTTCCTCAGGCGAGTGCTGGAGGCGGTGGGCGAGGAAGAACCCGAGGACAACCAGGAGCACACCTCCGAGCAGACTACGCCGATAGGGTAGGCGGCGTCAGCGAACACCTCTGATGGATTGGGGCGAAAGGATGGCCGTTCTGCGGATGTCAGAGAAGCGGGCCGGATGGCCCACAAAGTACACGACGATAGCGCTGCTCCTGCTCGCAGCATCCCTGTTGCTGGTGTGGCCGAGCGCGACGGCTAGGGCAGACGAAGGCTCGATCCAGGTCGTATCCACCAGCGTGGCCAACGAGTTCCCAGACGGGTTTCGGTTCACGGTGGAGGCCGACTCAGACACCGAGATTACCTCTGTTGCGGTGCGGTTGAGAATCGGCAGACAGACGCGTGGCGCCTACGAATACCTGGACTTCGAAGAGGGTAGGCTGGTCGACGCAGAGCTGTTATGGCGCACTGATACGCGGGCTCGATACATCCCGCCGGGTACGGCTATTACGTACCGCTTCGAGATCGAAGACTCGGAGGGCAACCGCGTAACAACTGACCAGGAAGAGTTCGTCTATCACGACGCCCGCTTCACGTGGGAGGAGGTCTCAAGCGGCTCTGTGACCGTCTCGTATCACGGCCCCGTCCATACCCGGGCCCGGCTGATCATGGACACGATAATACAGACATTGGAGCACATCGGGCCCATTTTGGGGGCCGACATTGAAGAGCCTATTCGGGTGACGATGTACAACAACAGGGCCGAGATGCTTGGGGGCCTGCCGCCCGGCAGCACCACCATCCGCCGCGAGCTGATCACGGAGGGGCAGGCGTTCACGAGGATCGGTACTCTGCTGGTGCTCGGAGGAAACCAGCGCTCCGTCGGCACGGCTTCCCACGAAGTGACGCACATCCTGGTTCATCGAGCGGGAGACAGCACGTTCCGCTCGGTGTCATCCTGGCTCAACGAGGGATTGGCTGAATACGGCAACCTGGAACCAGGGTTCTCCTACGACCTCGCGCTGCAGTTCGCTCTCGCGACCGACCGGCTGCTGCCCATCACCACCCTTAGGGCACTGCCCGGGGACCCTGAAGACGTGATCATCTTCTACGGGGAGGCCCGGAGCATCGTCAGGTTCATGGTCGAGCGCTATGGCTCCGAGAGCATGACGGAGCTGATGGCTTTGCTCAAAGAGGGCAAGAGCGAGGACGACGCTCTGACGGAGGTCTACGGCGTCGACGGGACCGGACTCGAGAATCAGTGGCGCAAGGCTATAGGGGCGCCCGAGTATGTGCCGCCGGAAGTCGGCGCTGCTCGACCTACCCCTATTCCGTGGCCGACGGTGCTACCCTTCAGTCTCACGCCGCAGCCCGGGTCCGCCACGATAGGCAGCCTGGAGGCCACCTCGGAGGCGGAGGCGGAGGTCGAGTCGGCTCCCGCCAAAGAGATGGAGCCGACGGCAACGGCGGTGCCGGAGCCGTCCGGCCAAGACGCAGGTCTCGAGCCACAGCTAGAGGATGAGACCACGCCTGCGGCGGACCAGAACGGGGACGAGCCCAGGTCAGGTGGTGGTTGCGGTGCCCCGACTCGCCCCGGCTCCGTCGATATATCCCTGTTGGCTCTGCTGGTGGGGGTGGTCGGCGTGGGTGCGTCGAGGCGCTTCAGGCGCCGGGCCGGTCGGCTATGATTCCAGGCTAATCAGCCGATTGCGGAGCGCGTACTTCAACAGCTCAGTCCGGCTGTGAAGGTCGAGTTTGCGCATGATCCTTTGCCGATACGTCTGGACGGTGAAGGGGCTCAAGTGCAGCTGGCTCGCGATCTCCTGGTTGGTGTAGCTCTCCGCGAGCAACGGAAGCACCTGTCGTTCCCGCCCGCTTAGCTTTTGGTACCCCTCCTCACCGGGGTGCATATGCGTTCTCCTGACGTAGTCTCCGACGAGCTTGGTGGCCATCTGCGGGTAAATGAATACCTCGCCGGACTTTACCGTCCGAATGCCGCCAATCAGCTCTTCGACACAGGCGGTCTTCAGCACGAAACCCATGGCACCGGCCTGTAATGCCTGAAATAGGAAGTCCTCTCGGTCGTATACCGTCAGGATCAGCACGGCGACGTCGTCCAAGGTTTCGACGATCTGCCTGGTCGCCTCCAGTCCGGACAGCGAGGGCATGTCGATATCCATGAGCACGACGTCGGGCCGCAGCCTGCGCGCGCTGTCTACCGCCTGCAATCCGTCCCCGGCCTCGCCGACCACTTCCAGGTCGGCCTCCTCACCTAGCAGGAGAGTGATCCCACGACGTACGACAGGCTGATCGTCGGCTATGAGCACCCGAATATTCGTCACAGGCCTTCTCCGGCGTTCGTATTCGAGCCACGTCCTTCTGCTAGAGATGCGAACCCGGCCGCGGATACGATACCCGGCCAAGCAGGGACTGGCCAATTACAACACGCTGCAGCACGCTCTTCATCCCTTGTGCTCATACATCGCATGTACTTAAATCGCAGTACCGGCTGATCGTCGGGGCGCCGGCTCAGGTTCCCCAGGCCGCCAGTGCGGGGTGCCGGCATTCTATGGAGCCCGTGAGTAGGCGTCAACCGACCGGTCTTCTATTAGAGAGTGCAGGTCGCGCACGCACACCAATAGACCCACCGCCGCGGACCCAGAGCATCGAGCGCCTTGACATAGCGGGAAACCGCCTCTAGCATCAATTCAGGGTTCAGGCTACGGATATCCTTTGGACTGCACCGAATGTGCTGCAGGGAGGCCATGGAAAGCGAGCAGGACTGGAGAAGGGCGCTGGAACAGACGCAGGTCGTGCGGCCTCCGAAGCAGCTCCTGGCGACCTTCGGCTCCACCAACATCGCGTACTACGTGGTCACCGAGCCTATCTACAAAGATCTGGACCTCAACGAGCAGGACGAGGGCGTGGTACGAACCGGGCGCGTAATCGCTCAAAAACCCTCGGTCATCACCCCGACCTACGCGTTGAACCTGCAGGGGTTCAGCGACGAGGCGTACGCATACCTGCGGCATCTGGCGCAGAGCTACGGTCCCAACAGCCCGGGAGTGCTCTATCAGTACAAGAACGAGACCGAAAAGACAGACATAGTAAGCGGTGTGCCCATGGAAATCGCGCGCCGAATCGGTGAAGACCTGGACCGGAGAGACGAGGCCCTGTCCGTGGTGATGGTGGGCGTCGACGAGCTCTGGGATGTGGCGCTGCTCAACTTCATCTACGAGTTCACATCGTCGTCGGCGGCCCACAACGTGCAGGAGTTCCGCGCAAGGGGACTCTTGGACCCCTATGCCGCCGGCGGGGGTCTGCCCGGCGCCGCGATCCAGCAGATCGAGGCGATGTTCAGCGAAGTCGAGCGCGGGGGCGACGCCGGCGTCCTGAAGCGCGAGCTAGACCGCTGGGGCGCCTTCGGCTACTACGAAGACCGCTTCCTGAGCCTTTTTCGCCGCAAGGGCTCGTTCTAGCCTGGATCCGGCCCAGCGAGTCTACTGCGGCGGAGCCAGCTCGCCCCGGATTTGTTCGACGTGAGCGGCGACATCCTGGAAGTTCTCGAAGCTGAAGTGGGGTAGGTCGTTCTCCCGGAAGTACGCCTCCAGGCTATCTCGGGCAATGACGAAATCGGCCTCCTGGGCCGGCTCGATGTCCGACAGCCCGTCCCCCAGGTAGACGACTGTATGTCCCTGCTCCTTGAAGTGACGCAGGTATGAGAGCTTGAAGCCCCGCGATATCAGACACCCCGCAGGGTCGCTGTACTCCACCCTGATGCCGTTGGGCGAGACATCGGTGACGGCCGAGTGGACCTCCAGGTCGTCCAGTCCCATCTGCCCAAGGATGGGATTGATGTAGAGGTCCAACCCGCTACTCACCACGGCAAATCGAATACCCTCACCCCGGCAGTAGTCGACAAACTCGTCGAAGGCGTACCTCACGACCACGCCACCTAGAACGAGGTCTTCGATCTCTTCACTGCCCGCGCACACAAGGGCAAACTGCCTGATGTTGCTCTCTTCGACACTCAACTTGCCCGCGACGTACTCTTCTTCCATGGCCCGTAGCTCAGGTGGGCCGAAGTCCTCCCTTATGAGCTCGCTGACAATACCGTCCGTGATTGTGCCGTCGAAGTCGCACTGAACCATTAGCACAAGCTTTGCTCCCCGCAGATGGCGTATGTCCGTTTCGCCCGTTGAAGGCGCGAAGGCGGCAGGATATAAAGGCGATCGGGTGCCGGCCTCACACATATCGGAGGAACCCGTTGAGACCGCACCAGCGTAAATAGCTTATATTAGCTTGTCAATTTGCGCTAAACGCCATGTATCTGCAATCCTGACCCGTCTGGGCGACCATTGGAGTAGCCGGTAGACCTTAATGATCTCCAAGCTGATCAAGCTCGTAAAGTGGCTCCTGGCGATTGTGCTGGCCTTCGTAATCCTCGGGGTCAGCCATGACGAGGTTCACCTCAACCCAGCGCAGCGAGTGGCCGCACCCTACATCTACGACCTCGTTGGCTGGCATGCGTCCAACTTCATGAGCAAGTGGTTCCATCTTGCGCTGGCGTCGATGCCCTGGAACTCGCAGTCCGACGAGCAAAAGGCCGGCAAGGTGGAGCGGTATTTCGAGCTGGGCGGGGAGATCGCCGCGTTGGAAAACGAAATAAACGAGGCGGCGGTCGTGACTGGCGAGGGGTCGGGCCAACGCCTGACGGAGCTAGAGCGCCGGCTGGATGAGCTCAGTCGAAGGAGAGGCGGCCTCAGAAACAACGTTGAGGAGACGATCGAGGCGACGATCAGTGCGGTGATCTCGGAGGAGGGACTGGCTTACTGGGCAGGCCTGATAATTCCGCCGGTCGACATTCGACTCACCGGGCCACCCAAGCTCCTCGTCACCTCGCCGAGGGACCGCATCCACCGCGCTCACGACGTACTGCTTCGATCCGACGTTGCTCTCTCAGAGCGAGAGAGCATAGAGGACAACCTGTTGCTGGAGTCCGACCTCGCAGCCCTGGTGCTGAACATAGGGGGGTTGGCCACTTACCCGGCGTCTCTTCCCAGTAACCAGCCGCTGCAGTGGACGCTCCGGATCGCGGCTCACGAGTGGCTCCACCACCACTTCTTCTTCAAGCCGCTTGGCCAGCACATGTTCGATAACGCCAACATGCAGACGCTCAACGAGACGGCTGCGGATATGGCCGGACGGGAGCTGGGCGATCGAGCCTTCGTGCTCCTCGGCGGGGTATTGCCGCCCGCCTCCGAGGGCTCGGCCGGTGAGTCGCCCACCTCCAGCGCGGACGACACAGGGACGTTCGACTTCAGTCGCGAGATGCAGGAGACGAGGCTACGGGTCGACGAGCTCCTGGCGAGTGGGAGGGTGGAGGAGGCGGAAGCCTATATGGAGGAGCGCAGACAGATTTTCGTAGAGAACAGGTTCCTGATCCGCAAGCTCAACCAGGCCTACTTCGCCTTCTACGGGACCTATGCCGAAAGTGCCGCGTCGGTAAGTCCCATCGGGGACCAGCTTCATCGGTTCCGCGGCCTGATGTCAGACACCGGGGCCTTTATCCGGGAGGTCTCCGGCATGTCGAGCTACGAGCGGTTTCTGAGCGCCCTGCGGGAGCTGGAAGGGGGGCGTGAGGCTCCCGCGCCGGCCGTCGACCCAGGCTCCTAGAGGGTGTCGCCGATGTCTACCGGTGTGGACCCGGTCAAAGTGTGATAGCATTCCCTGAGGCTTAGCCAACGAGTAGTATGAACGGCCGGGAAGCATGCAGCGAAAAGAAGAACCGGAAGTAAACTTCGACGAGATCCTGGGAAGGATTCGCGCCGTATTTGGTCGGCTGGGCGGCGGCAAGGGCAGGAACCCGGTCGCCCTCCTCATATTCGGCGTCTTGCTGCTGGCTTTAATCATCTGGTTGTCGACTGGTTTCTACACCGTTCAGCCTGGCGAGCAGGCCACCCTGCGACGCCTCGGCAAATTCGAGAGCATCCAGGGCTCCGGCCTCCACTGGTTCTGGCCGTCGCCGATCGGCACCGTCGCCACCGTGGCCGTACAGGAGGTACGGCGCCTCGAGCTAGGCCTCAGAGGAGCGACGCCCGTGCTCTTAGAGTCGCTGATGATTACAGGCGACGAAAACATCGTCGACGCCCAGCTCCTGGTCCAATGGGACGTCAAGGACGTCGAGCAGTTCCTCTTCAGAGTCTCCGACCCCGGGGGATCGGTGCTGAAGAGCGCGGCCGAGACTTCCCTCAGGCAGGTCGTCGGCCAGCGAAACATCGACGACGTGCTGGTGACCGATAAGGAGGGCGTCCAGGAGGACACGAAAGAGCTTCTCCAGGGCCTCCTCGACGTCTACCAGACGGGAATCAACGTGCGCGAAGTGAAGCTGCAGAACGTTCGCGCGCCACTCGAGGTCCAGGACGCCTTCGACGACGTGCTCCGCGCCAGGGAGGACAAGGACCGCATCATCGACCTGGCCAACGCCTACCAGGCCGACATTCTGCCCAGGGCCCTGGGTGACGCCGCCAGGCTTCGCCAGGCGGCCGAGGCGTTCAAACAGGCGAAGATCGCATCTGCAACCGGTCAGGCGGACCGCTTCCTCGCCATCCTTACCGAGTTCAAGAACTCCGAGGAGGTCACTCGACAGAGGCTGTACCTGGAGGCCATGGAGGAGATCCTGCCCAGCGTCACCAAGTTCATCGTGGCAACTGAGGGCAACGGTAACCTGCTTCAGTTCCTTCCGCTGACCAGCAACCCTGTGCCAACACCCTTTGGGTCGGGACAGACGGGTCCGACGGGACAGGCGAGTCCATGATGAGATACGCAATCCTGCTCCTCATCCTGGTGATCCTGACCGGCATCCTCGGACCCCAGGCCTTCTTCGTCGTCGACGAGACCCAGTCAGCCATAGTCACCCGTTTCGGAAACCCGGTTCGGCCCTCGATCCAAGACCCCGGCCTCTACGTCAAGACACCCTTCGTCGAAACGGTAACCTACTTCGATAAGCGGCGTACCTTGTTCGATGCGCCGGCCCAGGACTTCCTAGACGAAGACAAGAGGCGTTTGAGCATCGACGCCTACGCCATGGCCCGGATCGTAGATCCACTGCTGTTCTTCAAGACCGTGCGCACGCCCGAGGGTGCGGTCACCCGCGGAACCGACATCATCAACTCGGAGCTTCGCAAGGAGATCGCCATCGACAACCGGGTGGAGATCATACGGACCAGCCGCGAAACGATAATGAACAAGGTCCGGGACACCGTGACTCCCGCGCTGGACGAGTTCGGAGTTTCGACCATCGACGTCAGGATGAAACGGGTCGACTTCCCCGATGAGGTCGCGGACAGCATATATGAGCGGATGCGCGCCGAACGTAAGGAGCAGGCGAACGCCGAGCGTGCCGAGGGCGCGAAGCAGGATTTGGAGATCAGGGCCGCGGTGGACAGAGACGTCGCCATCATCCTCGCACAGGCCGAGCGGGACGCGAACATCACCCGGGGTGCGGGCGAGGCTCAGGCCATCTCGATACTCGCCGACGCGCTGGAGGAGGACCCCGAGTTCTACGCCTTCCAGCGCAGCCTGGAGGCGTACAAGGCCTCTTTCAACCAGAACACCACCTTCGTGTTGCCGGCCAGTAGCGATCTGTTCCAGTTCCTGCAGTCGCCGGACGGCTTGACCGACGGCGCCGACGAGGGTGTGGCTCCGATCCAGTCGACGTCGGACCTGGCACGCATAGAGTCGGTGGCCATCGAGTTCCTCTCCACTCAGGTTGCGGTGGACGGCGAAGAGCCGGTTCTGACGAAGGCCGAGCTACTTAGCTGGGAGGACACCAGCCTGGGCTGCGCCGAGCCCGATAGCGTGTACGCTCAAGTCACGGTACCCGGTTACAATCTCATATTCGAGATCAACGGAACAACCCATGAGGTCCACTCGAATATCGACGGCAGCCAGATCGTCGCCTGCCTCCCGTAGCCTAAGCCAACACGTTTCCCGGAAGCCGCAGAGAATTCCCCCGCCGCGCTCACGCGCCGAGTATAATGGGGCAATACTAGCTGCGGAGAATCGTTTGGCTTCAGAGCCACCCACCGCCAACGCCCCCGCAACAGCCGGCATCGACGTCCACGTCTTCGAGCAGTTCGGTGACCTGGTCTCCGAGTCCTGGGTCAAGAGAGTGGTCGAGCGCACGCTGACAACAGCGACCGGCGTGGTCGAGGACCTTCCTTCAGTCGATGTGGCCATCGTCGACGACGACGACGTCCGGCGACTGAACGGCCGGTATCGGGGACTGGACGAGACTACGGACGTCCTGTCCTTCTCGTTCGACCAGGTTGACAGTCATGGCTACCCCGGTGAGGAAGCGGCGCGGGAGGTTCATTTCGTGGCGGCGCCGGGTATTAGGCCGGTTCTAGGCGAGGTCGTGGTCTCGTATCCGGAGGCCGCTCGCCAGGCACAGGAGCTGGGCCACGGCATCGACCGAGAGTTGGGCCACCTGCTTGCCCACGGGGTGCTGCACCTGCTAGGCCACGACCACGAGGGCCAGGACGAGAGGCTGGTTATGGAGGCCCTTGAGACCAGGGTCCTGTCGCAGGTATTCGACAGTGGCTGAGGTATTCTACCGCAAGTGGCGCCCCCAAAAGCTGGACCAGCTCGTCGGTCAGGAGCCGATCGCCCAGACGCTGCGCCAGGCCGTCGTTTTGGATCGCGTGGCTCACGCATACCTGTTCTGCGGCCCCAGGGGCACGGGCAAAACGAGCACGGCGCGCATTCTCGCCAAGGCAGTGAACTGCCTGTCGCCCCAGGACGGTGAGCCGGATAACGAGTGCGACATTTGCCGGTCGATGAACGAAAGCCGGGCCTTGGACCTGATCGAGATCGACGCCGCCAGCAACCGTGGCATCGACGACATCCGCAACCTGAGCGAAAAGATTCGCTTCACTCCGAACGAGGCCCGGTACAAGGTCTATATAATCGACGAAGTGCACATGCTGACCGAGCCGGCCTTCAACGCCCTGCTGAAGACGCTGGAGGAGCCGCCGGCCCACGCCATTTTCGTCCTCGCCACGACCGAGCCCCACAAGGTACCGCTGACGATAATATCGCGCTGTCAACGATTCGACTTCAGGCGAATCCCTCCCGCGCTCATGGCAGAGAAGCTCGCGGACTTGTGCGTCCAGGAGTCGATCGAAACCGAGACCGAGGCGTTACGTGTCATATGCCGGGCCGCCAGCGGAAGCTTGCGAGATGCCGAGAATCTGCTGGAGCAGGCCTTCGTATCGTATGGGTCGCCTCTTACCCATGACCACGTGCGCGACCTACTCGAGCTGGGTGGTGAGGAAGCCGCTCTGGAGCTCGTCGCTCACGTTATACGCCGGGATTTGCGCGACGCCCTGGTGGCTGTGAATCGGGTGGCGGGCGAAGGCAGCGACCTGCGCCAGCTTCAGAGGGGCGCCGTGGAGTACCTGAGGGCCGCGCTGCTGCTGAAGGCCGGCGCCGGCGAATCCATGGCACACCCGGATGCTATCGTGGAGCGACTGAGGTCGCTTGCGGAAGACACCTCGACCGGGCACCTGGTCCAGGCGCTGAAAGCCTTTGCCGAGGCCGATCTTCGCCAGGACCCTGCATCCCCTCTGCCTATCGAGCTCGCGGTCGTCGAGGCCTGCTCGACCCCGGAGGTTGCTGCGGAGCCGAGTCCGGAGCCGGCGCCGCGACCCAATACGGCGCCGGCCCCCAGGGCCGAGGGCGCGAGGCCCCCGGCAGCCGCCGAAGCGCCAGCCGCGACTCCCGCGACCACAAGGCCTTACACGAATCAACCAGACCTCGCCGCACCAGACCCGGTCGCCGTCGAACCCGTTGCGCCCGGGCCAGATGCACCCAGACCGCCTGCGAGGGAAGAGGCCGTCCCGGAGTCCACGGGCGGACCGCCCGGCACGAGCTTGGACGCCCAGTGGGACTCGATTATCAAGGAACTGAGACATACGGGCAAACGCTTCAAGCTCGGGGCGCTGCTTCGGGGGTGTAAAGGCAGAGCCGTGTCCGACGGGGTCGTCACGCTGAAGTTTCAACACGCATCTCACGTAGCCCGCATGGACGAAGAGCTCGGCGATCCAGGGGTCCGCAGGGAAGTCGAGCGGGTCATCGCCGGCGCTATGGACGGCGAGTATCGGGTCCAGGTCGCGCTGCTTGACGCAAGCGATGACGCGTCACGGAAAGGAGCCGCCCTGCGTAGCCCCCTGGTAAGGGCCGCGCAGGTCATGGGCGCCAGGGTCGTCGATGAAAAGGAGGAAGAGCCGCAGTGAACAAGAAGATGATCCGCCAGGCTCAGGAGCTCCAGCAGCGCATGATGAAGCTACAGGAGGACCTGGAGGCCGCTACCGTGGAGGGGTCCGCCGGCGGCGGCGCCGTCAAGGTTGTGGTCAACGGCAAGATGCGACTGGAGTCGTTGGAGATCGAACCCGAGGTGCTGGCCTCAGAGGAGCCGGAGATGGTCCAGGACCTCGTGGTCGCAGCCGTCAACGAGGGGATCGAGAAGGCCCAGGAGATGGCGTCAAGCCGTATGAACGCGATCACCGGCGGCCTGAACATTCCGGGACTCGGGTAGCGCGAGGCCGCGAGATGACGATGGACGGCATCCACGCGGCGGCACCGGTGGCGAGCCTGGTCGAGGCCTTCCACAAGCTGCCGGGCATAGGCCCGAAGACCGCCCAGCGGCTGACGTACCATCTGGTTCGCATGCCCGAGGAAGAGGCCAGGTCTCTGGCCGAAGCCATCCTCGCAGTCAAGGACCGGGTCGTGCTCTGCTCCCAGTGCTACAACATCACCGAGGCCGATCCGTGTCCGGTCTGCAGTGACCCGTCGCGGGATAGGGCCCGCATCTGTGTCGTTGAGGAGGCGCTGGACGTGGTGGCCCTCGAGCGCACCCGGACCTACAAGGGGCTGTACCATGTGATACACGGAGTCATCTCGCCGGTAAACGGCATTGGCCCCGACGACCTGAAGATCCAGCCTCTCTTGGGCCGCATTAGCGACGGCGTGCAGGAGGTCATCCTGGCCACCAACCCGAACCTCGAGGGCGAGGCCACGTCGATGTACATACACCGCCTCATCTCACCGCTGGGAGTCGCGGTGACCCGCCTGGCCAGGGGCTTGCCCGTTGGGGGCGACCTGGAGTACGCCGACGAGGTCACTCTGAGTAGGGCCATCGAGGGGCGCCAGGAGTTCTAATCCCAGTTTCGATGTCATGGCCAGGATAAGGACGTACAAGACCGAGGGCTTTGTCGTCAGACAGCTGGCGCTGGGCGAGGCCGACCGGATCCTAACCTTCTATACGCCAGACCTTGGCAAGGTACGAGCTGTAGCCAAGGGGGTCCGGCGGCCGAAAAGCAAGCTGGCAGGCCACTTGGAGCTACTGAATCAGGTAGCGCTGTCCTTGTCCCATGGCCGAAACCTCGACGTAGTAAACGAGGCCCAGGTCGTTCGGAGCTTCATCGAGCTACGCGAAGACCTTGATCGGCTGTCGAGGGCGCTATACGTCGCCGAGTTGATCGACGGCTTCTCCAGTGAGCGATCTCCGAACTACGGCGTGTACAAGCTCCTCGAGCATACCCTGGAGCGATTGACGGTGGAAGACGCGCCGGACCTGCTGCTCCGCTATTTCGAGCTACAGCTACTGGATCAGTCGGGTTTCAGACCGGAGCTGTACGAGTGCGTCGAGTGCCGTTCGGCACTGGAGCCGGCGGATCACCTCTTCACCTGTGCCGGTGGCGGGGCCGTGTGTCCCAGCTGTCGTTCGTCCGCCAGCGGCGCTCTGATACCGCTGCCCCAGACCGCGATGAAGGTGCTGCGTTTCATGCTCCGCGAGAGGAGCTACGCCGGCGTAGCGGGGCTGCGGGTGTCTCCGGACCAGATGCGCGAGGTCGAGCGCCTCACGAGAGCCCACCTGCACTTCGTGATCGAGCGAGAGCTCAAAAGCATCGACTTCATTAACCTGGTGACGTCGAGCAGCGCGGGGGTTTAGCCGGCCCTCCGGGCGGACGCCTCCCCAAGGGCAAATCGCTCCAGGCGGTAGGGCTCCAGGGCCTCGACGTCGGTGTCGTCTGCGATCTCGATGGTGGACAGCTCCGCCACTATCGCCGCGAGAGTGACTCCGCTGTGCATCAGCGCGATGTACAGATTGTCGACCTCCTTGGTGAATCCCAGGATCGGAAGCTCGTCTGCATGCATCGGTCGGTAGCCCACCGGCACCGGAATGGCCCGAGCACCGGCCAGAGCCGGAAAGTAGCGAGTGGCCCGCTCCAGAAGGTCTTCGGCGTGCTCGCTGGAGTCGTCGCGCGCGAGGCTCTCCTGGGTGCCCTCGCCGATCATCAGGTGGCCATCGGCGGCCTGGCGAAGGTGGATTTCGGGATGGCGGTCGTCGACGCTGGGCGCGTAGATTACCGAGTTGACCAGGGGCGGCCGAGGGTCGGTCCTCACGACCACGCCAGGGCTTTCCTCCTGCGGGACGTCTACGCCTGCCATCGATGCGATCTCGGTCGTGGCCACGCCCGCGGCCAACACGACCACGTCGCAGGGTATGTCCCCTCTCGTCGTTCGGACGGCCCGAATCCTCGAATCGCCCGAGGAAAACCCCGTCACCCGGGCGTCGGTCTGGACCCTGGCCCCGTTGTCGCGGGCGCGGTCGAGGCAGGCTTGGACCACAAGTGGGGGCTCCACCTGGCCCTCGGACTCGTTGAGGGCCGCGGCTGCGACCAGCCCTGGATCGAGATGCGGCTCGAGGGCCCGCATCTCCGTTACGTCGACCAGCCGCGTTGGGTAGCCCAGAGCCTGGAACTGCTCGACCAGCCCCTCCAGCCACTTTGCCCCTTCGGGTGTCGACTCCCAGCGTAGCCTGCCACCCCACCGAAGGCCTATGTCTCGGTCCAGCAGCCGCGCCATGCGGTCCCACAGCTCCATAGAGCGACGGCTGAGCGTATGATAATGGCCAGGAAGCTTGTCGAAGGCGTTCAGGTAGGCAAAAGAGTGGCCGGATGCGCCCGAGCAGGGTTGGTGCGCCTCGACCACGGTGACTGACGTCCCACGCCGTGATAGATAGAAGGCGAGGGTGGAACCGACGATGCCGGCGCCTACCACCACGACGCGCAGGCCGCGTCCATTCTCTGTCCTCACTGCATCGCCTCTAGTTGACATTCGCTACCCCTGGTCTCAGGCTATCGACTGCATGTTATCCCAATCCCGTACACGTCGGGTATCATAGGTGCTTGCGTATGATTAGCTTTCCGAAGGAGGCCCAATGCGTTTCGAAGACGCTCGTCCGTTCATGGAGAAGTATCATCGCGGCGTCGTGACAACATACCAGCGGGATGGATCGACGCAGGCGAGCATAGTCGTGTGCGGCGCGCACCTGGGAGATGCGGCCTTCGTCTGCGTCTACGGGAGCTCTCGGAAAGTCCACAACCTGCGCCGGGACCCTCGATGCACCGTGCTCGCGGTGACATCGGACTGGAGCAGCTATGTGGTGGTCGAGGGTCGGGCAAAGCTTCGCGACTTTCGCAACACGGAAGCAGAGGAGTTCCGTATTCTGCTTCGAGACGTGTACCGTGCCTGCGGCGACAAGGATCACCCCGACTGGGAGGAGTACGATCAGGCCATGCGCGACCAGGACGCCGTCGTCGCGCTGGTCCACCCCGAGCGGGTCTACGGTCTGCTCAGGTGACCCTTCCGCCATTGAGAATAGACTGCTTGTAATGCAGTCGCCACAATCCGAGTTGTCTCGCAACGATGAGCGCGGTGCAATCTAACTTCCGCCGTGGGTTAGCTCTTCACCTCATACTAGTCACGGCGACCGGAGTCGAAAGGAGCTACAGATGCCACTGATGTCAGCCGGAGAGGCCGTGGTAGAGGCCCTGAGGGCCGAGGACGTTCGCTATATCTTCGGCGTGGTCGGCTCCGCCTACCTCGATGTCCTCGATGCCATGTATGGCCGAGAAGATATCGAGTTCGTCGGCTGCCGGCATGAGCAGGGAGCGGGCTTCATGGCCCTGGGCTACGCCAGGGCTACCGGCCGCGCGGGCGTGTGCCTCGTTCAGAACGGTCCCGGCGTGACCAACCTGGTTACGACCACCGCCGCCGCGATGATGTGCCACACTCCCATGATCGTTCTCGGCGGCGCACCGATGATGGGCCAGCTATACAAGGACTCGTTCCAGGAGCTGGACCACATGAGCGTGTTTCGTCCCGTCTGCAAGGAGGTGCTTCAGGTCAACCGCCCCGAGCGCGTGCCCGAGATACTCAGCCAGGCCTTTCGCGTGGCCTACTCGGGAAAGATGGGGCCGGTGTACGTGGACCTGCCGAGGGACCTGCTCAACGTCGAGGGCCTGGACCTGGAGATCCCCGGCCCGTCGGCGTACCGGCCCGCACAACGGCCCGAGGCAGACAGCGAGCGGGTTCGAGAGGCGCTGCAACAGCTTCGCGAGGCCAAGTCCCCGGTCATCCTCGCCGGCGGAGGCGTCGTCTGGTCACAGGCCGACCAGGAGGTGTGCCGGCTGGCCGAGCTGCTGGGTGCTCCTATCATCACATCGTACGAGCGCAACGACGCGGTGCCCAACTCCCACCCTCTGTACATCGGCGCCTTGGGACGGGCGGGGGCGCCGGAGGCGACCGAGGCCTGTCAGTCGGCCGACGTGCTGCTTGCTCTGGGCACCCGGCTGGCCCATTTCACAACCTTCTACGACCATCGCCACGTCCCGGAGGGCGCGCGCATCATCCAGGTCGAGATCGACCAGCGAGAGATCGGGCGCAACTACCCGGTGGACGTCGGCATCCTGGGTGACGCCGGGGCGGTCACCCAGGCCCTTGTCAGGGGCCTGGAGGACGCCGTACCCATCGAGTCGCGCGAGCTGCGAGCACGTCAGGTGTCGGAGCTGCGAGACAAGCGGCGTCGGCGCATCGAAGCCGAGGCCAGCCTCGAGGGACTCCCCATGAAGCCCCAGCGCGTCTACGCCGAGCTTCGGGGTCTGCTGGCGGACGCGGCCGTAGTCTTCGATGCGGGGGGCGGGCCCGCTTACGGATACGACCGGCTGGACTTTTCGGGGCCAAGGACGATGTTCGCGACCCTCGACCTGGGATGCATCGGCTCGGGCTTGCCCCAGGCCATCGGCGTCAAGATGGCGAGGCCCGACCAGAAGGTCGTCAGCATGAACGGCGACGGCGGCTTCTTCATGAACGCCCAGGAGCTGGAGACAGCCGTTCGGTGGAAGGTCCCAGTAGTTAGCGTGGTGCTCAACAACGGCTGCTGGGGCTCGGAGAAGGCGTACCAGAAGATACTGTATGGAGAGCGGTACGTGGAGGCGGACATAGGCAACCCACGCTACGACAAGCTTGTCGAGCTATGCGGTGGCCGGGGGTTCTACGCTGCGCGGCCCGAGGATGTGGCCCCTGCCATGGAAGCGGCGCTTGCCGAGAACGTGCCGACCGTCATTGAGATACCCGTCGACCCGGAGGAGCTGCCATACCCGGCCCGGGCCGCCGACGTCTTCAAGGCGAAGAGCGGCTAGCCTTTGCGCATATGAAGCCTCGGCGTCGTGTTCGTCGGGCCCTGCTTCATTGAAAGCCTAGGCGCTGCTCCGACGGCGTGCTCTATCTCAGATGATTAGCCTAGCCTGATGGTCTCATGCGAGTACAGTTCCTGTGGCCCCTCATCTTAGCCCTGGCCCTGCTGACGCTGGCCCTGGCCTGCGGAAGGGCCGATAACGGTGTGCCTGAACCTGGCACGCCAAGTGTAGAACCCACGGAGGAGGCACTTGAGCCAGCTCAGACTGCAACAACTAGTCCTAGCCCTACAGCCACCAGCGAGCCCGAGGAGTGTGAGCCGGTGACCTACGAGAAACCCAAATACGCGGATGATGATCGGTCGTGGCGTGAAGCAGACCCCGAAAGAAGGAAGATCCTTGAGCTGAGCCGGAAATATGCGGAGTACCTCTTCAGTTTCCCGGGTGTGTTTGCAGTTGGCCCCGGGGCCGGTAGGATCGTAGTGTGCGTCGACAAAGACCGGCCAGCCGATCAGCTCGATGTGGTCGACAAGATACCGCGTCCGTTGGAAGGGTGCGAAGTACACGTTAAAGAAGAGGGGCGCCCGAGAGAAGTTGGCTATCAACGCACACGCCACCGCCCCCTACAAGCGGCCTGGAGGTTGCTCGCTGCCTAAGTAAGCCTCCTCCAGCAAGCGTGCCCACCTGATCAAGGCCTTTGCGTTCCTTTCCAGCCTATTTTACTCCGTAAACATGCGTAGTCGGGTACAGCCTGACGACTTACGTGGCTTGAAACCGAATCTGACACTCCATATAATGAGGGCCATCGAAGTGGCAACGGTTGCAACTCGGCAGCTCGAAACGGCAAGCGTCAGCATAGGCCCCTTGATCGGTGACCAGACCTTGAAAGGGCAACCCGGTCGAGGCAGCGCCGCTTAAGGAGGCTCCACAATGCCGCAAGACGAAATCGCCCTGATGGCCCACCTTATGCGCCGTGCCGGGTTCGGGGCGACGCGAAGCGAGCTGGAGGCGTATGTCGCCAAGGGATACGAGGCGACAGTCGAGGAGCTGCTTCATCCTGAGGATGCTCCTCCCGCGTTGTCAGACGAGCACATCATCAGGCGTTACCACGTGGACGCAAACAGCCTGATGATACTCGAGACCTGCCAGGCCTACTGGGTCTATCGCATGATCAACACCAGGCGGCCCCTCGAAGAGAAGCTAGCCCTCTTCTGGCACGGGATTTTCGCCACGGGCTACACCAAGCTCAATCAGCCGAAGGCCATCCTCAATCAGATCGACATGTTCCGGCGCCACGGGCTGGGAAGCTTTCGCGAGCTGCTGATCCAGGTATCCCGCGACCCGGCGATGATCTTCTGGCTCGACAACAAGGACAACCACAAGGGCGCGGTGAACGAGAACTACGGACGGGAGATTCTCGAGCTGTTCTCCATGGGTGTCGGGAACTACACAGAGACCGACGTACGGCAGTGCTCTCATGCCTTCACCGGCTGGACCATTGAAGACAATACAATGCATACGGCGCGCCAGGCGCGGGACTCAGTATGGCCCTATGGCCGCCTCGACTGGCAGTTCGAGTACAGAGATGACGATCACGATGACAACGAGAAGCAGTTTCTAGGGGAGTCCGGCGCCTTCAACGGTGAAGAGGTCATAGATATCATCTGCGGCCAGTCGGCGACGGCCAAATTCGTTGCCCGCCACCTCTACAGTTTCTTCGTCGCCGACGAGCCCCAGGTGCCCGCCTGGGACACCGTTCCGCCCGGCGATCCCGACGCGGTTCAGACCCTCATGGATGCATTCGTCTCCTCAGGGTACGAGCTGCGCTCGGTGCTGCGGGTCCTGTTCAACTCGGACTTCTTCAAGAGCGCACGCTTTGCCAGGGTCAAGAACCCTGCCGAGCTCGTGGCCGGCACCGCACGCATGGCTGGGACGCATCGCTTCCCGGCATTGCAGGATGTAGACCTGGGGCTTGTGGCCGGCTACATGGGCCAGCGGCTCCTGGATCCGCCCAGCGTCGAGGGGTGGCATACGGGCAAGGAGTGGATCAACACAGCGGCGCTGGTACAGCGGGTGAACTTCGCCGTACAGCAGTTCGGCGACGCAGACGCGCCGGGGGTCAGCTCGATTATTGACAGTGTACGGGCCCTTGGGCCGCGGATGTCGCCGGAGGAGCTGGTAGACGCCTGCCTGGACCTTATAGGCCCCCTGACCTTGTCGGACAGCGCCCGGCGGGAGCTGGTGGACCACGCGGTCGCGGGCGGTGAGCTGCGATTCGGCTCCGGGGAGGACGATCGGCCCTCCGAGGACAGAGTCAGGGAGATGCTGCAGCTAATCGTGTCCACACGGGAGTATCAGTTCGCTTAGGCGCAGTCGCGTCGGGGGTTACGCCAGTCTAATGGGCGCAAAGGCCCTCGATGCCGACTTCTGTGGGTAGGGCCAGACAAACCGACCAACCGAGAGCCCCGGGAGGCACCGTCATGATCGGCCAGGCTACCTTTCGGTACAGTCACGCGATAGGCTTCTTTTCTCTCCAAGGAAGAGGCTTCAACAACCCCGTCGATATCGTCATGGGCAAGGGCCTCATGTACGTGGCGAACAGAGCCGGAGCCGACACTGGGGTCCAGCTGCCGTACAAGAAGATCACTATGTGTGCGACCAACGACGAGTACCTGGGCGAGTTCAGCACCGGTGGAACAGGCACCGGGGAGCTGATGTGGCCCGCCTCCATAGCCATGGACCGTGATGGGAATGTCTACGTTTCCGACGAAGCCCTTCACAGGATCTCGATATTCGACGGTGACGGACAGCCGATTGGCCAATGGGGTGTGCAGGGCAGCGGAGACGGCGAGTTCGACCGGCCTGCCGGCCTCGTCTTCGACGGCGCCGGAAATCTACTGGTAGTCGACGGCCTGAATAACCGGGTCCAGACCTATACCAAGGATGGGAGGTTCCTGAACGCCTGGGGTCGCGGGGGAGGCGGCGACGGCGAGCTCAATATGCCCTGGGGCATCCACATCGATGGCGAGGGAGACGTATACGTCGCCGACTGGGGCAATCACCGCATCCAGAAGTTCGACCCGCAAGGCAACCACCTGTCGACCCTTGGTACATTCGGTCAAGGCGACGGTCAGCTCAACGGTCCTGCAGGTGTAGCCGTTGACGAGGAAGGCATCGTGTACGTCGCCGACTGGGGCAACGAGCGCCTCCAGATCCTGGCGCCGGATGGGAGTTTTATCGCCAAGTTCCGCGGCGATGCACAGCCGACTGCCTGGTCGGACGAGTACTTCGCAGCCAACCCCGATGAGCTCGAGGAGAGACAAAAGGCCGACATGGAACCCGAGCTGCACCTGCATCCGGGAGCGGGTCTTCGAGACGAGTCAGCCGTTATAGAGAAGCTCTTCTGGGGACCCACGTCGGTGAAGCTGGACGACGAGGGCAGGGTGTACGTCGTGGATAGCTGCCGGCACCGCATACAGGTCTACGCGAAAGAAGGCTGATCGCTCGTCCGGACTAGCCGCGACGCTCGGTCGTCTCGGCCTCGATCCGGTAGTACTCCGGCAGCCCGATCAGCTCCTCGACCCTCTTCCTCTTGACTGCTACCTCTTCGGCGCTGAGGCCGGTGAGCCCGGTGTCTCTCAGGTGCTCATAGACGTCTAGCAGGGCAAACGTGGCGGCTATTATCGGCGTCGTGGCGTAGATGACGATCTGGTATCCGAGGCCGGCATACTCCTGGACCGAGATGTCGTCGGCCCCCGCGATCACCAGCAGCGGGACGTCCGGCACGCCCTCGCGAAACGTGGCTAGGTCCTGTCTGTTTCGCACCCCTCGCGGCATCACGGCGTCGACGCCCAGGTCTCGGAGCGCCCGTCCCCGGCTGATGGCCTCGTCCATCGAGCCCTCGACCGCCGAGAAGGCGTCGGTGCGACCGATCACGAGGAAGTCGGGGTCGCGCCGAGCCTCCAGCGCGTAGCGCATCTTGTCCAGGAACTCGTCGGCCGGGATGATGTGCTCCAGGCCCTTGTGGTACGAGGCCCGCTTCGGGTAGACCTGGTCCTCGATATGCATTCCTCCCAGCCCGGCGTCCTCGTAAGCCCTCACGGCCCTGGCCGTATGCACAGCGTCGCCGTATCCGGCGCCGCCGTCGACGATCACAGATAGGTCAACGGCTACCGCGACCCTACGCGCCACCTCGATCTGCTCGGTCATCGTCATCAGAGGCTCGCTGACCGCCAGGTGGGCGCCCGACATGTAGCCGCCCGTGTAGACTGCGGGAAAACCCAGCTCCTGGATGACCCTGCCGCCTATGGCGTCGTAGGCTCCCGGCGCGACGATAGTCTCGCCTCTCGACAGCTTCTCGCGGAGCCTGCTTCTGGGCGACGTCATTGCGAGCCTCCTGTGTCTGGAACGTCGATGTCCAGTAGTGGAGCGTACTGCTGGCCGCCGAAGACGTCGCTGTCCGCCAGGTCTCCCGATATGGCGGGTCGCGGTATGCTGAACTTGATGGCCAGCGCGTTGTCGCAGTAGAAGAACAGGACGTCATCCTCCTGCTGTCGATACATGCGAGCCACCAGCTCCCGGGTGATGACGCCGGAGTCCTGCACGAGCCGGTAGGTCGCCGGGTCATCGAACATGATGTCGAACGTCAGCACGAACGGGCCGGCGTTCTTGCTGCGAACCAGCTTCGTCACTTCCCAGAGCTTCGCCATCGTAACCTCTGGCTCTCCCTGCTAACCGTGCGTAACGTTTCCGCCACCCTGAGGCCGCCAAAGGCGAGCGGAGGGTTTGGGTAGCGGGGCCTATACACTAACCATCTCGGTTGGAAACATCTCGTACGGCGTGTCGGGCTCCACCAGATGGTTGAGATTGAACCGGTAGGTCGGGCCACGGTCCAGGACGGCCGGGCTGTAGGGATAGGCCAGCGCGGTAATAAGGCCACTCCATTCGGGGATCGGGTTGTGCACCGCCAGGTGCTGGCAGCTGTCGGCAATAGACCGGGCCAGCTCCTGGCTTTTGGCCGTGACCTCGATCAGTATGCACAGCTCGTGAGCGAGCGACTCGACCGGCTCCAGGTCGCCCATGGTCCCGTTCCGGCCGTAGATGCGGAAAAAGACGCTGAAGTCTTTGTCCATCTCGAGTCCGTCGAAGGCGTCGCGGATACGTGGAGCCAGCCGCTCCTTCAGGTTGTCCAGCCAGCTATCGATCTGCCGGATAATCAGGGGGTCGCGCACGCTGCCGATGATCACGCTCTGGTATCCGGCCAGCTCCACCCCCTCCAGCTTCACCGTGTAGGTTTCGGCCGGGACCCACCTGCTGCCCGTCACCTTGACCGCTCGATCCGACACCGCCTCGTACTGGGCCTCGTAGGTGTCGAGCATCCCGGAGCACTCGTACAGGTGGAAGGGGTCGGCGTTTTCGTAAAGGGTGTGAGACGCCACGCTCTGGGGCGTGCACCAGAGCTCGCTCCCCGGCGGCTCCACGATGAAATGGTCCCTCCGAATAGAGGAGAACATGCAGTCGGGCGCCAGGCGCAGTGCGACGCAGGCGGCGCCGCACTCCAGGATCTTGGCGGCGTGCCACACCGGACCGTCGGGGAAGCCGCGGGCGAGGGGGATCGCTGCGAACAGGGACGTGTCACTGGCTCGCCCCGTGATAACCACTTCTGCGCCGTCGTCGACGGCTCTGGCTATCGGCTCGGCTCCCATCATGCCGACGATGTGGACGCTGCGGTCGATGACGTCCTCGTCCACCGGTGGTGCGGGTTTCAGCGGGCGGACCCTACCGTCGCGCAATTTGCGCTTGAGGTAGCCTTTGTCCTGCTCCGAGTGGATCACGCCCATCCGAAAATGCAGGTCTTCTTCTCGGGCTATCTCCTCGACCACCTCAACCGTCCACGCCAGGTTCGGGTCGGCGCCCGCCGAGCCTGCCGAACCGATAATCAGCGGGATCTGGGCCTGCCTCGACGCCAGGAGCATCAGTCTTATGTCCCGCTTAACGGCCGATCTCGAGAAGTGACACTTGCCGGTGGCCAGCGCGTCGGGTCCGCCGTCGGTCGAGCCCGCATCGCAGGCGACGAAGTGCGGCTCCCACTCCATGGCGGTCTTCAGCGACGCGTCGGCATAGCCGGAGCCGAGCATACCGGTCGGCGAGAGGGCTCTGATCTCGTCCAAAGCAGGCCTCCTCTGTAGGGAACTCTCTTTGCCTCGGTACAGTTGTCGGAGGATACTTCGTGCCAATAATCGTGTCAAGGAAGCGCACGGCGGTGGCATGCGGGCCTGGTGTGTCGAGTTGGCCCATTGTAAAATGGCCGGCAGCGTCCCCTCGTGAACTGCGCCCCTGTAGCTCAGAGGATAGAGCAGTGGTTTCCTAAACCCTTCAGAGGCTCCACCGGCCTATCCTGCCCTCTGGCTTTTAGTCTACAGACTGGACGACCCATCGGACCCTCTGGTCGCCGACGGTGCCGTGCCCTGAGTTGGTTTGACCGGCGTTTGACGTGGCAGGCGCCGCCATGGGGGTCCTGTGGAGTTGACACCATTGCTCAGCCTCCGCGGGACCACTATACTAGCCCCGCATAGCACACGGGAGGTGTATTCTCGGATATGGCAGAGACGGACTCGTTCGACATATATGCTGACAATTTCACGATCACGGTCCTCCCGTTTGGAGCCAACCTGTCTTTTGGTCTGAGGGAGGCACACCCGTCCTCAGGAAAGGTGCCAGGCCAAGAGCACTTGGGAACCGTATGAATGAGTGTGGAGCACTTGAAGACAATGGTGATGATCATCAGGCGTCAGGTACTTCAAGTCGAGGAGCAAACAGGCGTCAAGGCAGAAGTACCACGCGAAGTTCTCAACCAACTTCAAATCTCGCCTGAAGACTGGGATACCTTCTGGAAGGGGTCTGGACCTCTATGAGAAAGAGGTGCATAGCATGAGGACGGCTTCCAATGAGCTGGACACGGCTTGGTACCCGTCGAATCCGCCGATCGACATAACCGCTTTATCCTATTCCGCCGAGGAGTTGAGGCTCTCCGTCGTTAAGCCTGGCAAGACCCCGAATCCGCGTAAACCAGACACACTGACGGTGTTTGCGCTGAGCTCGGGTGACGTAGGCGCGTGGAATCTCAAGTCAGTGCTGATCGTTCAATTGCGGCGCAGCCGTAAGCGACGGATCGCGAGTACATGGCTGGCGGGCATAACGGAGTACGGCGATGGGGACACAGACGAGAACGCAATCACCGACCTCGTGAATTCCCTCGGGGATTACCGAGAGGGGCTCAAGAAACGAAAGGGGAAACTCGGCGCCTCAGCGCGAGAAGAGCTCAGGCAGCTGGAGCGCCTCATTGGACCGGCATCATCAACCGGGTCTACACCAGCGTCGTCATACCTATCCACACCCATGCCCTCATACGGTTCGCCCGCGTCGTCATAAAATTGTGGCCTGTGGACTATCGCGACCTTCAAAAGGCATTGGTCTCAAAAGGTCATGCCGAGGAAGACCGATCCGGCGACCACATTTTCTACTGGATCGAAGTTGATGGTAAGTCCTATAGGGCTACGAAAGTGTCTCACAGCGCACGCGGCCAGATTGACAGTTTCCTTCTCGGCTTGATCTCTAAGCAGATTAGGTTGACGGCAAAGGAGCTAAGAGCCTTCGTACGCTGCGACCTCAACCTCGATGGCTGGCTGGAACGTTGGCGAAAATCAGGGTGATGGGCTAGCGCTGTAGCTACGCCCAGCGCCCCTCGATGTACGGCCCGAAGGTCGACCAGGACCTGGATTGCCAGGATCGCTGCGAGCACCACCACGCCCAGGGCCCCCAGTTGACTCGAGTCATTCCTTGCTCCCGCCGTTCAACCGCTTCATCTCGCCGGCCAGTTCACCGATCGTCCGGTTCGTCTCTTTGACGTGGGAGACATATTCCGCGTTCGTCTCATCGATGCGGTCGTGGAGCTCAGCGTGGGCGTCTTTGTTGTCCTCCCGCTCCCGGTAGAAGTCCCTGGCCAAGTTCTTGAAGGCCGTCACGAAGCCGCTTAGGCGCCAGAGACCGGCGCCCACCGCCATGAGGATCGTGAAGACGAGCGCGGCGATCGTGATGAGCAGCTCTGTTGCGTCCATCTAGCACTCCACCTCTACGGCCGTCTCGAGCGTGAAGCACTCAGTGACCGTTACGCCCTTGGGAGTGACGTAGTTGACCTCGACGGTCTCTGCTACGTCCCGTACCTCGACCACCTGGACCGGCAGGATGTGGACCTCGACGTGGGGCTTGGGGGGCTGAGTGAGGAGGAGAATGACAATCGCAGCTGCCAGAACCCCAGCCAGCCCCCATGCTAACCTGTTGCTCATCGTCCCTATACCTGCCGGAGCTGGAGGACCCGCTTGACGTCCTTGCCTCCGGGCCCGATCTCCCAGGACTCTCCCTCGATGTAGTAGTCCTCATTGATGCCGTGATCTGAGTAGTTGAGCGTGATTCGGTCGGATATGCGGTGCTGCATCATCGCGTGGAGAGTGGGCTTGTCAGAGGCCATAGTGGTGATGAAATGGACCCGCTTCGGATCGTCCCTTCGGGCCTCTCGAGAGACGGCGAGGGCCCTGGCCTCGGCATCGTCTGACAGGAAGATACAGTCAATCACCTTGCGCCTCTCGCCATAGTTGTCCTTGCTGGTGGAGTCGGCCTCCACAATGCTGTGCTTGTCCTGGTACGTCCACCCGTCAGCCCTGAGCTCGAGCTTGGTTAGGAACCCGGCAGTCGCCCCGAAGGTCACGGAGATCATGCGCCGAATCCCATCGTAGCGAGCCGTCTCGACAAGTGTCACGGTGAGCTCAGAGGAGATGTCTGTGCCGCCTCCATCAGCTTGAGTGTTGGCCTCGTAGTCGGTGTTGTCGACGGGCGTGACCCAGTTATCGGCCACGTCGAAGCCTGTAACCTCAGCCAGGAAGAGCTTGGGCTCAGAAGCGTTGAAGGAGATGGCGTTGTCGGCGACCTCCTGCGACTGCCAGACCCCTGTGGCGGCCGTCTCAGTGGCCCGGCGGGCGTTGACGACGATGCGGTTCTCGACGCCTTCCTTACCTTCGCCGAACTCCATGTCCGTGAACGCGGGATTGGTGCCATCGTAGGCGTCTTTGTAGGTGCCTATCGAGGCGGCATGGGAGTCCGCGGTGCGATGGTCACGGTTCTCGAAAACGGAGACTCGGCCCATCATGTATTGAAAGCCGTCCTCTTCGTCTTGCAGCTGGAAGAGGATGCCCTCGAGAGCGCTCCCCGTGACGGCCTTGAGGGCCGCATTATCGGTGGACCGTAACGAGATCGAGGCATCCCATATCTGTTGAAGAACGGAGCCTATGTCCGTGTCCACGGAGTCGAGGGCTTCTCGGCCGCCGAGGGCGATGTTAGCGCCGCCGCCCAGGTTCGTCGCCGAGAATACCTCCTCCTTCTTGAGGGACTCGAACTCATCGAAGGCCGTGATCACGCAGTAGTTGGATTTGGGCCGCGGTTTGATGTCGTCGATCTTGCCGTAGAAGAGCACCCGGTGGCCACCGAACTCTCGCCATTCAGCATCCGTCTCGTCCTTCGCCCAAAGCCCGAACTTGGTGCCGTCGTTGATGGCAGCATTATCGAGGGTCCATGTGGGGCCTGCGCCGGTCTCTGGGCTGATCCCAACGTCCCCCTTGTAGTGCTTGCCATCGATGAAGAGGTCGATCTTGGTGCCGTGGCAGCGGACCTCCATGAAGTGGGAGGTGTTGTCGCTCCAGGTGTATAGGATCGAGCTGTTGCCACTAAAGTAGCCGACCTCGGTGTCGGTGCCGGCAATGACCTTGTGAAGCCTTGGGCCCGTCGTTTCGCCGACCGAGACGTAGGCGTAATTCGAGTTGTCGACGTAGCGGATCACGAACCCCGGATTGTCAGCATCGGTCCCCCGCCTGATGATGCCCGCGATCGTGATGTCCTCATCGCCGAAATCGAGCGTCGCGATGCAATGCCCATTGCCTTGAGTGGAGTCAGTCTTAGCCGCACCGGAGCCGTCAAGATCGAAAGCTTCTTTGTTCTCCACCCAGGAGTAGTTGGAATCTTCGTTCAGGCTGTGAGCCGCCAGCTGGACGCCGGCGGTGCCGTCGAAGGTGTCGAATGGGTAGTAGAGGCGGACCACGACGTCGACCCCGGAGGCCAGCCCCGATATGGTGCCCTTGGTGGGGGAGTACTTGAAGCTGGTATTGTCGAGATGTATCTGGAGGCGCCCACCGTTCATATACTCCGTCTCGATGTCCCGGTAGTGCTCATAAAGCAGGAGCTTGACGTCCCCGGTGATGTCCTCATCTGCATCGAGGAAGTCGCCGTCTCCGCTCCAGTCGGCCAGGACTTGAAGGACTAGATCGCTCAAAATCCCCTCTGAGTACGGAGGATGTCTCGGGTCTTGGTGGTCAGCTTCGTGGCGAGCTTCTCTAGTGAGGCCTCATTGTCCAGCACCACCGTCTCCTTGAACTGGTTGACCACCATAACGTTCCCGCTACCCATCGGCCAGCCAGGGAGAGGTTGCCCGCTGCCTGGCGGGAGGGGCATGGGAAAGCCAGGGAGAGGCTGACCACTGCCTGGCGGTATGATAGGCAAGGGCATCGGCCAGCCAGGGAGAGGTTGCCCGCTGCCGGGGGGCGTAGGCATGGGGATGTTACCGCCGCCTGGTAGTCCCGGAAGCGGCTGTCCGCTTCCGGGGGGGATTATAGGCGAGGGCATGTAGATAGGGTCCACCACCGGCGGCAGTGGTGTGGGAAACGCGGGCGGATCAGGGTCTCCGCCAGGAGGTCCTGGCATACCGCCTCCGCCGCCATCAGGTGGATCAGGGTCTCCGCCGGGCGGCCTAGGCATACCGCCTCCACCTCCGCCCCCTCCACCCCCTCCACCCCCGCCTCCGCCTGGTGGTGGAAGGATAGGAGGAGTGGACCCCGGCGGTGTGGCCGGGGGAACCAGGTCGTCAGCGTCCTCCATCGCGAAGTCTTTGAAGAACTTGATGATCGCGTTCCAGTCCTCTATCCACTTCGGATTATCCAGGCCTAAGAGCCCCTCGAAGAAGTCGAATATGTCGTCCCGCCAAATGGCGATCGCCGCCCCCAGCGCGATGATGGCCGCGGCCGCGAGGATAAAGGGGCTTGCTGCTCCGGCCATAGCGATGAGTACCGCTATGCCGAGCGCCACGGTGGCGCCGGCCAGTATCCCGAAGAGGACCAGGACGGCTGTGCCGATCTTGTCCAGCGTCTCCGGGTCTGTCTCCCCAAGAGAGTTAGCCAATCCCGTGAGCCCTTCGGCCAGCTTGTCCAGCTTGACGTCTATCAGGAGCGCCTCCAGGAGGTCTCCCATTGAGTTCGAGAGCTGCTTTGTGGGATTGACCGCCGCCTCGGCTCGGCCGCTGTAGATGCCGGTGATGGCCGCGAGGCGCTCGAGCGGGTCCGAGATGAGGGCGATCTGCTTATGCTCCTCGATGAGCATGCCGGTGCCCTCAGAGACGGCCCTCCCCACCATGCGGGAGGCGTTCTCGAGGTCGACCGTGAAGGCCGTGGCCACATCCAGGACGGACGGCAGGGCAGCCATAGCCGTCTCGTAGTCACCGATCGCAGGGATGAGCCTAGCGAGTGCTTTAATCTGCTCCTCATCGCCGAAGTTGGTTTTCTTCTGGAGGGCAGCGGTGGCGGCGAATATCTGAGGGAGGAGCGCGTTGTAGTCGTGGCCGAGGTTCTTGAGGGTCTGCCGCAGGGCGTCGACAGCGATACGCTGCGTCCTGCCGGCCTCGGCCGCCTTGAAGATGAAGGCACCGAGGGCAGCCGAGGCGATGCCCAGCCGAAGGGACATCTGCCGGGCCTGGTCGCCCGACATGCGGAGATTACGCCCGAAGCGCTGGAGGCCAGAGGAGGCGCGGTCGCGGAGCTCGAGGAGGACCTCGACTCGGCTGCGCTCAGTGCTCAACTACAGCACCCGCCTTCTTTGTCCTCGGCAAACGTCAGGGCGCCTCCCCCCTGGATCACGGTGGAGACGTTATGGAGGGTCATGTACTTCACGATGACGTCCGCCGGCGTGTTCATGTACTCATCCCACGACCAGCCCGTCACCTTCATTATGTAGGCGTCGCGGTAGCCGGCAGGGACTCCCCGGCAGCATCCGGGCCTTCGGAGCTCGACGAAGAGCTGCTCGTGGGCAGACTTGGGGCTATCCGGACTAAAAAAGGTACGACCGTGTCGGTGAAGACTTGCATGAGCTTGATGGAGTCCTCAATGTCCAGGTCCAGGATGGAGGACGGGCGGATGCCCTTTTTGAAACTCCACTTCTTGATGAAGGCCGCGAGGGCATAGTAGGTGACCGGGACCTCGACACCGTCTACCTCGATGTGAGTCTTGCCGGCGATAGCCAGGAGCATCTCCTTCTTCTCGAAGATGTCCCGAGTGGTGGGCCGAGTGATGAGGTCGGCCCACCCACCGGATGGTAGCTCTACGCGCGTAATCTCCTGTGCCATGTTGTCATTCTCCTTCGCCTAGCTGCGGTAGGCTCCTAATGGGGATTTACGCTACGGTGCCGCGGGTGACTACGCCGTCGACCCGGCAAGAGACCGTGTAGTCGACGTGGGAGCCGACCCTGGTGCCGATCTCGAAATTCTCCACCCAGCACTCCCCAGTGTACGCCGGCATCCCGGTGGTGCTGCCCTCCGGACGGAAGTCGAATGAGGCCGTCTGAGTCGCTGTGCGATGGACACCGAAGACCGCCTCGGGGCCTCCTGAGCCGGCCGCGGAGTCGTCGTAGACACCCCGGACGCTGAAAGTGACGGACTCGATCGACGGATGGAATTTGGAACCGCCGTCATTGATGGCCGTCACTTCAGAGAGGGTCCGCGGGCCCGGCAGCCCAGTCACCTCCGTGACGAAGGCTGACATATCCACCGGCGCGCCGCCGGCGGACTGGTCGAACAGGAACTTTGACTTTGAAGAGTCGAAGAAGGCGGCGTGTACGGGGATGCCGCCACGGATCAGGATGCCAAGCCACTCGAGCCTGGCCTTGAACTGGTCAAGCCTCGAGGTCGCCTGGTCGACCGCGTCGATGAAGACAGTGACGCTGGGCTCCCGGCGGAGGCCAAGGATGCGAAGGACGTATCTGATTATGCTCATTCTCTAATCCCTTTCGTAGGCTGCGAAGAACTCCAGCGTGCCAGAAGTGGCATCTAGGACTACCCTTTCTCGGACGTAGCGCCGCAGGGTCCCGGTGAAGGTCCGCCGGGCGGCCCCGACGGCGGTGATGTTGACGCTCTCTGAGGCCACGGTGGCCCAGGTGGAGTTGTTCGCACTATCCTGGAGGACGATCTGCCAGCGAGCGTTTCCGCCCGTCGCCGAGAAGGTGAAGATGTGGTATACCCACTTGCCGCCGCTCGAGGAGGACGCACTGTCGTCGATCGACGTCCCGCTGAAAGAGGCGGTCTTCGATACCTTCTCCCCCAGGGACTTGACCCGATCGGTGAGCGCGAGCTCGAGGGAGCCGGCGATCTCCACCAGAGAGCCGACTCGAGAGCTCTCCTCGAGGCCGGTCGACCAGCCCTCGCCGGACGCATACCCCTGCTTGCCGAGGGCCGGGTCCGGCATGGCTGTGACGACCTTGACGGCCGTTGCCGATCGCAGGGCGTCCGCTATGACTTCGGAGCCGGAGGTGGCGCCGTCGTCGTAGAGCATGCGGACGGCCAGCGTGTCTCTGTTGGTACCTGGGTGGCCCTTCCTGCCGGTGTCCGTCAGCGTCGTGGCATCGTGTATTGTGCGCGCCGTGACGAGGTTGCCCTCCGTGAGGAACGAGGAGAGGTCGAACTCGGCGACGTATATCCTGCTCTTCTGAGCGTCTAAGAAGGCCATCTAAGTGAGCACCTGCTTGGTGAAATCGAACACGAAGTCCGCGGCCCAGTAGTCGCCCTCGAGGACCTTGCGCTTGCCCACGTTCTCGACCCTGAGCAGCCGGCCCACGTCGACGTTTGAACCCCAGGTCGTGTCGCCGTCACTGGCGGCCTCGATCGATTCAGTGCCGAGCGGCGCACAGTATTTGTCCAGCTCATCGGAGCCCTCGAGGTCGTCGGCCTTGCCTATCAGAACAGTCGCAGTGAAGAACCCGACGAAGCTGCTACCGGCGAGGCCCAGCTCGCTCGTGTGGACGGTGTCGCGCCCATCGAAGGCGATCACGGCGGCCGGGAACTCGTTGATGCTGCCGGGTAGGTGGTCATAGACCTTCAGCCCGGAGATCGTCTCGAGGCGCGTCTTCAGTCCGTCCTTGGCGTCCTTTATCTCATCGGCCATGAGCGAGCCTCCGCGCTATGTTCCGGGCCAGCTTGCGGCGCTCACGCCTGATCTGCGGCATGGCCCGCCTGAGCCCGTTGCTCATAAAGTGGGTCGCGGGGACACCCTTTACGGACATGGCGAAGTGGACCTGCCCGCCGGCGCCCATCCAGCGCAGGGCCCTCGCCTGTCGGGGCCGGATGCGCCGGCGCCTGGGGCCGTAGATGCCCGTCCCGAGCTCCTGGAAAATGGCATACCCGACCTTCGGCCCGATCTTCACCCAGCGAGGGAGCGGACGCCGATCGAGCTCGATCTTGATGTCCGCCCGGAGACGCCCCTGGTCGACTGGGGCCTCCTGGGCCCCGCCACGTTGGACCGCAAGACCGCTCCGGCGGAGGTATGTACGAACCGGCCGAGCGATGGTCTCCGGCCTCCGAGCCCGCCGATGGAGCTCATCGATACCCTTGACGCTCATCCGTATTGATATGCCGCCCTGCGTCGTCACTAGACACCCACCCCAGTTGCCCATTTCTTGAGCGGCCCCAGCATCTCCTTGGCCTCCGGGTCCATCGCCTTGAAGCTCTGGAAGGAGCCGTCCGGAAAGCCCGACGAGCTGGCAAAAGCAGTGTCCTTGCGCTTGAGGAGCCGGGAGGCCTGGATCAGCGTAGCCTCCTGGACCGCCGCCGGGTACTCGTAGATGTCTATGACGGTGGCCGCGGCGTGGGTCGCCGCCGTAGTGCCGTTGACGCCCCTCACGACGGTGAGGGTGTTGGTGCTATAGCTCTGGACATACATCTGCTCTGAGTCGAGCAGGAGTGTATGGCCGGCCTCGACGTCCGCTCGTGAGCTCACGACCACAGAGGTAGCCGTGGCGCTCGTGATTTCGTCCATCGTCTCCGTCGCCCGCAGCAGGTGGCGCCAGTATCCCCACTGGCCGGCGATTTCCACGGTCTGGACTCCTACCGTCCAGACGTCCTCGTTACCCGCGTCGACGTCCACCCACACCTTCCAGTAGGGCCGGGACTCCGGGTTCTCCCTGGTCGTGGGGTCCGCGTTCGACGGCAGCAACAGGTAGTCCGTCGTGGCCCAGGTCGTCTCGAAGGTCCGGTCCTTGTCGTCGTCCGTCTTGAGCCCGCTCGAGTCGACGCTGATCAGATCCGGGATCAGCAGCGTCAGTCCGCCGTCACCGTCGAACTTGCGAGTCACCGCCAGGGCGTAGAAGTGCCGGTTACAGTAGCGGTCCACGATCCGGCTGACGTCCTCGATCAGCCGGCGTATGCGCGTGTCGTCGCCCGTCCCGGTGATGTTCAAGATGCCGGCGGATTTGAGGTAGTCCAGGGTGACGTAGGCGTTCATCCGTCACCGTTGGCCGTGTTGAAGAAATCCCGCACAGCGATCCCGATGCCGGCCGTGATTGCTCCGATCAGAGCGCCCACCAGGGCGGCGATACTGGCGTCGAGCTTTTCCTCCTCCTCGGCGACCACCAGGCCATCGATCAGGAACCAGAACATGGCCAAGTTCACCAAGATGAACACCAGGAGGATCACGAACCGGGTGAGGGTGCTGAGGCGCTTGTCACTCACTCGGGTGCCTCACCGCGGAACTGTCTGCCTCTACCGCCTCCACCTGTGCGCTCGCCGACGCCGCAGAGCCGTCCTCACCGTTCGCAGCTGAGGGCATCGACGCCTCATGCTGGGGCTGCTTGAGGTCTTCGGTGAGGCCAAGGCGCCTCGTGAGCTCGACCTCATCCTCAGCTGACATCTTCTCGAGGCGGTCCAGGACCATCACGGAGACGGTCGCCGAGTTGAAGAGCGTGTCCCCGTGCTCCTCCACCAGCTTGACCATCCAGCTGAGGGGTTCCTGCGGGAGAATGACGTGGTCCAGCTTCTCCTTGCTGGCCTTCTTGAACGCCCGGATCACCTGGGCCGCGCTCAGGCGGTCCTCGTTCGTGGCGCGCAGGGCCGGCCCGGTCTCGATCGTCTTCTTGCACTCCGGGCAGGACTTGGTGGGTGGCTCTCCGTAGGGGATACCGTCCGCGATGTAGAACATCACCTGGGCACAGGTAACGTCCTCAATCAGGGACGGCTGAAACGGCCGCGGCGCGACGATGGGTTTCCCCTCCTCCTTGGCTACCTTGCGCGCCTCGTCGATCGCGTCCTGGGCATCCTTGAGCGCCAAACGGTTGGCGTTCGGGTCCGGATCAGGCAACGCCAGTTTGTTGTCGTTGATGTCCAGAAACTCGTCCTCGTACTTCAAATAGACGTCCATTCCGACCCTCCTTCTGTAGCCGGCCTCTTTCCCTCGCTTACTCACGCACGAGCTCCCGAAGTTCGGCGAGCTCGGTTCGCATCATCTTGTTGTCTTCCTCGAGCTGGTCCAGGCGCTCCGATGCCTGCCTGGCGATGTCCTCAGCTTGCTCCACTACACTCAGGCGCCGCTCGATCTCGCCGATGTAGCGGGCGTGGACCTCGACGGTCTCCCATAGGTGGGTGCCGAGCTCGCCCACTGAAAAGGAACCGTTGGCCTCCCAGTCGTCCCGGCCTGGGATCGTCGGGAGGTGCTTCGTGCTCTCGTAGTAGCGCACCATCTCCGGGATAGGGAGCAGGTTGTAGTCGTCCTCGAACACGAAGTCCGTGAGGAGCACGTTGTCGTCGTAGACAGCCTCAGCGTTGATGGTCCCAGCACCTTTGTCTCCACCCGCAGAAGGGGTACCCTGCACGAGGCCGTGGTGGAGGGTCATACGCTTGGCTTCCGTCCCGGCCACCATCGTGTACCACTGAAACTCGCCGTCCTCCGTCGCGGCTGTAGCGTCGGTCACGACGAAGTTGAATGCGCCGTACTCGGTCATTGCGGGCGTGGAGTTCATGGCGTGGTATTCCATCTGGACAACGACGTCGTTGTCGCTGACAGCAGCACCGCCGCGACTCTTGTGGAACTCTACGGTAAGGCCGTTAGCACCAGAGGTCGTGTTGAGTATCCGTAGCTCGGGCTTTCGGTTGGTGGCCGACTCGAGATAGAGGCCGTTTCCGAATCCGCTGGGAGGAGCGGCGCCTATGCCAACCCCGTTCTCGCCACCGTCGATATACAGAATGGTCGCGTCGTCTCCCACCAGGACATCCGCGCCCGCCGCAGCTGAGAGCGTCAGGTTGCCCGTGGTCGTGCTGATCGTCGTCGCCTGCTGGAAATCGAAGGACGTTGCGGTGAGATAGACTCGCTGCCCAGCTTCGACGTACAGGGCCATTCTGGTGTTGGGATGGTCGTAATAGACACCGCCAGCTACGGCGCTCTCGGGATCACCGAAGAAGATGCCGCCGGCAGCAGAGTTCGGCGTCAGGATGTTGATATACGTGGTGGTGCTGTCCTCGATGACGAGGCGGGCGTTACTGTTCGCGGTGACTGATCCTGCACTCCCAGCCCAAATGTGTACAGCTCCGGGATCGGGGGACGGGAAGCTGCCGGCCAGGGCAACCATAAGGTCGCCGGTACCAACGGCCCGCAAGTCTAAGAATGTGTCTGTACCGTCGTAATAGATGGAGCTGTCGGCGCCAGTGCCCAGTAGCACCTTGACGTTGTCGTTGAACGTCTTGTCGGCACTGAAGGCCTGGGCCAAGCCCAGGACGGTGAACACGTCGTCGGCAGCGATAGCTGGGACATCGACGGCTCTGAGTGTGCCGGCGGTCAAGGTCTCAATGGTAACCTTGCCATCCTCGGTGGCATCGGTGACATCGAGAGCAGTGAACTTCACACCACCGTATTGAGTCTTGGCCCCGCCGTCGTCCTCGCCGTAGATGCGCTGATGGAAGAGGACGTCGTTGTCGGCGGGAGAGGCCGAGTCGTGGTGGACGTCAAGCTGAACGCCGGTGGCTCCGGAGTCGTCGTTGTACAGCTCAACCAGGGTGATGTCCTGGTTCGACTTGACTTTAAACCGGTCGGTCTGCGTGGCACCGGCGTCCTTCGTCTGGACGGTCCACTCGTCGTTCGTGCCGTCGTAGAGGATTTGGGAGTCCTTCGAGGACCCGAAGACGAGAGGCTTGCCGTCGGCCTTATAGATGGTCGAAGGGATATATCGGACGGCGTTGGCTGTTCTGCCCATTATGCTGTGACCGCGTAGATGTCTACGCCCTCCCCGGTGGTGTCAACGTCGAGGTAGAAATCGGCCAGGTCGAACCAGGGCTTGCCGCCCGCGGGAATTTCGAGCGCGTCGCCAGGGGCGAGGCCGTCGTTGACGGTGTTATCCACGGTCGAGCCACCGATGTAGACCTGGCCCGTATTGCCGCTCTTGGCGATTACGGTGGCCGATGCACATTTCACGGTGGCAGCCGCTAGCTTCGTGGGCGTGCCAGCAGTGCCCGTCTTCTCACTCGAGAGCGTTATCGGTGTCCTTGAGTCAGCCATCTATCGACCTCTTATCCCGGTGCGCGCTGGGCCCTGGAATACACGGACGCCACGCGTCGTGGCGGTAAGATTGACGCCGTCGGGGAGCTCCAGGACCTCGTCGTGATTGCAAGTCAGGACTTTGCGGCCTGGGAGCCGGTCGAGGTGCGCTCTGCCGCGGCTGTCGCGAGCCACGAGCATGAGGCACCCGTCAGAGAAGGTGATCTCGTATGGTTGCACTAGGAACCTCCATGCTCACCGACCACCGCCACCTATCCACTGTTGTCCCCGTAGAAATCGACCTTGTCGGCCGCTGTGTCTGCGTCGGCATACCAGTCTTTAAGGCTGCCGTATCTGGCGAAGGGGATCGTGATGGCCTGTCCAGGCTCAAGACTGATCCCGTCTGTGCTCGAGACGTCTGAGGAGCCCAGGTAGATGGTGTCGGCATTGGCCGCTCGAGCGATCCAGAGAATCTGTGAGACCGTTCCGGCCTTCGGACAGACGACCGCCGTCCCCGGCGTGACGACGTTGATGGTGCCAGTTATCAAGAGGGGTCCGCTTCCTCCTCCTCAGAATGGTCAGCAGGCCCCGCGTCCTGGTCCCCAGCGCCGACTTGGGCAGCCGGCGCCGCCGGGGGCGCAGTGCCCCTCTTTTGCCTGCCGCAGACCGTCCCGTCCGGGAGCTTGCTATGGCAGATGTTGTCGTCGACGCGGTAGTAGTGATAGTGGCGCCCGGCCCGACTCGAGGTCGCGCCGCTGGTGTCCATCATCCGGTTCGCGGCCGATCGGGTGTATACCATCTTCTCCGCATGGTGAGTCGTGACTACCCTGGCCACGTTCTCGGGCACGTCCTGGACCTCTCCCGGTCCCCACACGTAGGTCACCCGCGTCGGCACGTCCGCCTGACGGTGCTCGTATCTGTGCGGGACGCCGCTGGTGTTTAGGACCTCTACCATGCTTCTCTCCCTCGCTTAGATTGAATCCGGAGGAGCTCCTGGCGTAAGCGAGGGCCAACGCCAGGAGTCCTCCAGCCTGTCTTGGGATTCGCGTTTACGCGCCGATCGGGATGAAGACCAGAATGATGGTGCCGACCAGGGCGTCGGTGCCGGCGGTGCAGGTGAACGTGACGTAGTCGTTCGTCCCGCCCTTCTTATCGATCAGCTTGCAAGCCTGGCCGTTGGTCCCGGAGTCGTCATCGTCAAAGGAGGCCAACGTGGCCACGGCCGCGCCGACGTCTCCGCCGTCGATCAGGGTGTCGGCGGAGTTCGTGCCGTCGGTGTCGATCCCGACGTCGATCGTCTCCGTCGCATCCACCGTCGTGACGTTAACGATCGCGACCACGATGCAGTCCGAATCACAGGGGTTCTGGATGCCGTGCACGTTGGCGTCAGCGACCAGGTCCTCCGTGACGATAAACGGCGTCCCGAGCTTGACCCCGGAAGGCTTCTCCTTGGGGAGCATGTCCCGAACAATCTCCGCCGTGGGGCTGTTCGGGTTGATGTCTCCCTCGAGCGCATGGACCACCTGCCCGGAGATGCGCTCCATGATGGCGGCGGTGAGGAACTTGCTAAACTTCATTGTTCTCCCCTCGTTTAAGGGCCGGGGCGCCGGGAATCCGGCGCTCCCGCCCAGCTAGGCTAGCTCTACCCGCTAGACTCCGGTGATGTCGTACTGGAGGCCCGTGTGGGTCGCTGTCGAGCGGGTCCCGGACCTCTCCGTCAGGGCGTGGCGCAGGCTCATCACAATGACGGTCTGCCGCTTCTGGACGTCCCTGTCCACGTCTATGGTGATCTCCCGGCGGAAGCCCTGCCTCCACTGAGTCCGGTTCACGATGAGCAGCCGGCCGGTGTCGGTGCCGTTGCCGGCATCGGTGACCTTGCCGTCGGTGTCCGCGAGCTTCATCTGTTCCGACACGACGACCGGGATACCCTCCACGGCTCCCAGCATCCCCGTCAGGAGTGTGGCGTTGGGGCCGAGCTTGTCCATCGTCCGGAAGTTCGAGATGGACTGGGAGCGGATGAAGGTGTTGACGTCCATCACCCACACCAGCTCTGAAGGCCGGGCGCCGTACTTGCCAAGTTTGGCGCGAATCTCGTTGAACATGTCGTCGGACACGGCCGCGTTGTGGTCGTTGCGAACCGCTGAGCTGTCGATCAGCGGCAGGTGGATCAGGCCGTCGTAGCCGATCAGCCAGTGACCCTTGCCGGCGCTGGACGCTGTGATGGTCGCGCCATCCGAGTTGATGCCGTTGGCGCCCGTGGTGTCGGCATTGAGGATCATGTCGTCGATAACCTCGGCAAGGTTCCGGACGACCGTCTGCCGGATCTCCGGGAGCATCGCGATCACCGCGTCCTCCTCGAGGGTGAACGAGTAGGGGACCGCACCCGTGAGCTCATAGGCCGTCAGGGTCACCTTGGCCGTGGTGAGTGCCGTGGACGCACCGACGACGTTCTCCGTGCCTGGATAGAAGTTAACGTCCCCCAGCTGCGTCGGCATATCGAAGGGGCTCGACGGCATCGGGAACGTCGGGATCAGCGGCGCGATCTGCGTCTGGAGGTTGACGTCCATCCAGATTTCGCGGGCCTCAAGGGTGGGGACGAGCTCGTCACCGGCCGCGGCCGTGGTCGAGTCCATCGCAGCCCTCACGGTCACATCTCGCATGACTCCGCGCATGTGGCTGTCGTACTCGGCAACGCTCATCACCTTCTTGGCCGCCCGCTCCATAGCAGCCCCGGAGGCGTATATCACGTCGGGCTGCTTCACGAGTTGGTCGGCCAGGTCCCGGTAGGCCGCGTCGGCCGTGGCCACCCACGCCGGCCCGTACTCCTGACGCGCCTGCGTGTGGGCAATGCCCCGGACGACACGGAGGTCGAAGGGCGTCATGCCGGCGTACGGCCCCTCGCGGACCCGCAGGACCTCATCTTCTTGAGTCCCGAGCAGCGCCTCCCGGCGGTTGTCCTTGCCGATGTCCAGAACCCTGGCCACGTCGACCTTGAGCCGCGCCATCTCCTCGCCGAGGATGCGGCTGGACTCCTCGACCGGATCGAAGCGCTCGGTTACGAAGGACTGAATCTCCGCCAGGGTGCGGCGGGCCTCTTCCATCTGTGCAATGACGTCGAGCTCAACAACCATTAGGGTGTACCTCTCTTGAGTTTGGCTAGGGTCTCCTGGGCGATGGCACGCAAGCCCTTCGCCCCTTGTAGCGCTTCATCCCCCTCGGGCTCGGCAGCGGGTACGATCACCGGCCAGCCGGGCACGCCGAGCTTGCTGATCACCTCGATCACACGGGCCTCGAAAGTCTCCGGTGTGAGGAAAATGAGGGATTCATCGGATCGGCCACCCAGCAGCGTGATTCCGTTGTCGGCCTCTTCCGCGAGCTCCACCATCATCTGGCGGATCATCTTGCGAAGGTCCTCGTTCTCGAGTAGGGCCTCGGCAAGGTCGTTCTCGCCGAAGTCCACGAGGTCGAGGATCGGGATGCCGTTCTCCTCTGGTGCCCGGATCAGCGCCTCCATTGCCCGACCGTGGGCCTCCCGGAGGGCGTCCGGATCAGCAGGGACCGGGACGATGGACCACTCGAGCATGTCGGACTTGAGGTCCCGCCAGCCGGTGTCAGTCGTCTCATACTCGATGGGATACCAGGAGATGGACGCCGCCCGCAGGAAGCCACGATCCCAGGCGTTTTTGACGCGGCCGGCGAACTCATCCCCCTCTAGGAACTCGAAGTCCGCCCGCAGCGAGTGGGGTCCGGTGACCGCGAGCTCGATCGTCTTGGCGATGGGGACACCGCCAGACTGGGAGGTGATGTAGTTGTGAGCCCACAGCACCACCGGGTTCTTCATATAGTTGACGGTGGATAGGCCTTCGAAGACGAGCTGGATGGGGTCGCGGGCGAACTCGCTCGCCATGATGGTAGCGCTGTACGAGTTCTCCCCGGTCTGCTCGACGTCCCGCACACCCATCACGGCGCGCTGCTGGACCTGAGTCCGATCGTCGAGGGGTATCTGCTGAGGGTCTACGGGAGGGTCGGCTGCTGGGGCCTCTAGCAAAAGAAAAACGCCTCCGCAATTGCGGGGCGCTCAAAGGCACTCAACTAAGCCGCTTGAGTTACAAATACCATACCGCTAGATGTTGTGTCAAGCCCCTCGGGAGGCACTAGGGATACCGCGCCTCATGCCGGCGGCTCTTCGACTAGGTCGCCCTGGAGCTCTTCGAGCGGGATGCGGGTCTCGTGTTTTTCCTGGTTGTGCCAGTGCAACACGACTACCTCGTCCCCCTCCTGGCGGAGGGCTGTGCGCTCGCACTGGTCGCAGCTATGGCGTTTGCTATCCAGGGGTCTCTCCTGGGCAGTAGATGGCCGGGGCGCCGCGAACCATCTGGCTCTCGAGCGCCCACTGGGGACCACCGTGGGAGTAGCCGTGACCAGCGGCGTGGTGGCGCTCGTGACCGTCCCGGATCGCGATTAGGACCTCCGGGGTTGTCGTCTCGATGAGCCGATGCGAGATGGACAGGCCGCACGGGTACTCGTAGATGGGTCCCTCGATCGCCGTCGGGCGGGTCCCCTTCACGGCACCGCATACGGAGCGCATGAAGCCAGCCAGGTCCGGGATCGTCGCCGTCCAAAGGTCCTCGATTCCGAGGTGTACGCGGAGACCGTAGACCTCGCCCTCACAGGCCGGGCAGGCGTATACATAGAAGCCCACCGGGTCCTCGTAGAGCTTATAGCGCCAAGCGTGGCGGCGATCGAAGTCAATACAACACTTGACACAGGTCACCCGGTAGCAGGGACGGAGGACCTGGAAGGTGGGCGGCTCGGTGGTCATGTGGCTAGCCACTCCACGCGATCGTCCTCTCGGGCCTTCACCCCCTCCTCAGCGGCGTCGGCGGCCGTCCTTGCCTCTGTAGCCTTTTCAATGATGCAGTGGCAGCGAGCCCGGACTCGAAGCTCGGCTCTCCTGATCTTCTCCTGCCAAGTGACACCTCGGAAGCGCTCCCACCAGTTCGGCGCGGAGACATGCTCTCGGGGATGGTAGCCACTGGAGGGCATCGGCGGCCCCTCTGCCGGCATCAGAGTCCCGGTCACCTCGACGTGCTCGCCGCAACGAGCAACATCAAGGCGCCAGCTGACAGGCGTACTGTCAAAGGGCTTGAGCCGTGGCGCGGCATCTGGTCGTTCTGGTTCGTCAGCCATGTCTCTCCCTCGCTTCTACGGGCGTCGCGGTGGACGTCCGATGATGGGGCCGCTCACTCGGCGGCCTCGAACCTCGGCAGCGCCACGCATCGGCAGTTGATGGTCTCCTCCGGTACTCCGCCTTGACCGGGAGCGCGGAGCAGGGCGCCGCCGACCTCGAAGTCGGCCTCGAGGGGCCTGACCTGGAGGTGGGCGATACCGTGCGTCGGGCGCTCCCGGCCGTCGATACTGGCGAGCCACTGTTTCCAACCCACCTCCGCCTGGGCGTAGGCCTGGAGATGCCCCTCGTTCTGTGCGCTCACCATCTCCGTCCGCGCGGACCTGGCTGCTCGGGCCTGTGTCTGAAGACCGCCGTCTCCGATCGGTGCGAGCTCGTCGGCCAGCTGCTTCAGTGACCATCCCTCCTCGTTGGCTTTAGCCACCGCTATCGTCACTTTCTTGCCGGTGGTCTCGTTGACGTGCCCGGCCCACCATTCAGCCCGGTCCGTGAGCCAACGCTGGTTGATTGGCCGGTTGACGTCGAAGGATATGCCGAGCTCGAACTGGTCCGCGGCCGCCTGAGCCGAGGCCGCCATCGCCGACTCCATGTGCGGCCGAGCCATCTCTACTAGGTCAAGTTGCCACTCGTCGGGAGCGAACAGCTGGAGGCCACCCAGGATGGCAGTGTCGTCCGGCTCTTCACGTGTGGTGAGATACAGTCTCTCGATGAAGGCCTGCTCGTGGGAGGGAGCGATAGAGCGTCCCTCCCTGAGCTTGGCCAGCATCGCATTGAGTTGCTTCGCGAACAACGCCCGCAGATCGGCGCCCAGGCTGTTCTCCCTCGGCTTCAACTCGAGCAGGAAAGCTCGTTCGAGCTGCCGGCCAACCTCCTCCCACGGCATCCCGTTGAGTTGCCGACGGCCAGCCGGGAGTGCCCGTGGCGTCGCCGAGAAGGCCGGCACCGGCGCCCCGAGCTTCAGCTGATCCGCCTCCGGGGTCGGATCGGCCGGGAGACCCATCTCGAAACGGACCTCATTGACTGACATGATCCCGGAGTTGACGTATTGCGTCCGGCGTGTGGCCTTGGCAGCCTCGTCCTCTTGCAAGGCCTCGATCGCGCTCAGATCGAAGTCAGCGACCAGGTCCTCCGGGAACCGTGGCAGCAGATGCTCTTGAATCGCCTCCTCATAGAACACCGTCTGCGGGACGATCGTGTCCTCCCAAAACATCTTCCGCATGGTCAGGAGGTTCGCATAGGTGGACCTCGAGAGCTCATGGAGCAACCCAACCGGGACCCCGTACGCTCGAGCGACGTCAGCGACGGTCCATCGAAGGGTTTCGAGGTGCTGAAGCTCCTGAGGATTGAAGCCCATCCTGGTGGCCTTCATGTCGCCGCCCAGGATCGCCGGGCGGTTGCGCTTGTCCGGACCCTTGAAGCGCTTCTCCCAGTGCTCATAGAACTCGTCGACCTGCTCGGATGTTGGGTTCTCTTTTGTCTCGAGGAAGATGCCGGTGCTGGCGTCGTTGACCAGGGCGCTCCGGTTGGCCCTGAGGGCGTCGAAGCCAAGGTCCGCGGACAGCCTCAGGGGCGCGATCGGGGAGAGGCCTTCATACTCGTCGAGCGGATTGAAGTAGACGATGCGGACAATCTCCTCCGGGAGGAACGGAATCAGTTTCCCGGTGGGGCCGGTGAAGATGTATCCTCGGATATACTCCTGCGGGTCCCGGATCGGCTTGACCCGATCGGGCCGCAGAGGCCAGAGCTCCGATGGATTACCGCCCTCGCTGAAGATCGCCCAGTAGGACTTGCCCCACAGGCCCAGGTAGGTCTCGGTGGCCCGCCAGAGGGCGCCTCGAGTCCAGAACGGGTTTACCTTGTCGAGGAGCTGCTGTGCCGGATGGTTTGGCCCCACGGGCTCCTTGGTGAGCTTGCCGTCGCGCATCACCTGGCGGGAGACGATCACCGAGGGCCTGGCGAGAGCGTTGGCCCGGAGCTGGATCGCCGAGTAGATGGAGATGGACTTCGCCATGTACTCGCCGTAGGTGGCCGGTGAGTAGGTGTAGCCGCCCTGTGAGGCGGTCCCGAGGCCCGGCTGGACCAGGGCGGACCCCACCGGGTTCTCACGCTGACGGGGTGGGTCGATGATGTTGGCTACACGCTGACGGAGGTTCATGGTGTGCTCCTCCTGAGAAAAAGAAAAAGGGGGCCCCGACAGGTCGGGACCCCCAGTGCAGCCTATCCTCAGTCTAGGCAGAGATGTTCGAGCGTGTCAAGGCGTGGTTCCTGTGTCTGATAGAATTATCGAACTTGAGCATGGGGCGATGACACTTGCGACAATGGTCGGCGACGTGGTGGGGCCCGCTTGTCGCGGTGTTAGGCGCCGCAGGAGTGGCGCTGCTGTTGCTCGGGGTAGTGAGTTGGAAGATAGCTCTTGCCATCGTGACGTCGCCTTGGGTATTCCTCATCCTGTCGATGATGGTAGGTGCTACCTACCATCTGGTTCTCTTAGAACGCTACCACCGCTGGATAAGCCTCAACCTCTGGACACGCCGCCCACGAGGCTGACAGTGCTCACGGCCCAACCCGCCCCCATCGCCACGGGGGCCAATAGCGGAGCACAGCCTTCGACTCGACGCAGTCCACCGGGACGAGTCCATAGTCGCGGCTGTCGACGCTGGAGTCTTGGTTGTCTCCCTCGAGGTGCATCCCGCCATCACGAAGGGCCACGAGGCGCTTACAAATCAGACCGTCCTTGATGCGCACGCAAAGGATGTCTCCCGGCCGGATAGCCCTCTCACCGACCGGACGCATGAGCAGTCGGTCACCTGGCAGCAGGGTCGGCGCCATACTGTGTCCCTGGACATACCGCAGCTTCCAGACCACCGTTAGCCCTCCTCAAGCATCATATAGTCACTTTCACTCTTGCCCAGCTAGCTATACGCTTCCTGTTTTGCGACCTCATCTGAGGAGGCAAAACGCGCACCGGCCTCTTCACAGATTTGTTAATCAGATAAGACTGTTCTTCACCATACGCCCAGCCCTCCTCGCTTGTTCAGCATGAGTTCAGTGAACAACCAGACCAGCGCGTCCAGCCGGTTCGGCGATCGCGTGGTCACCCCTGCGATCCAGGTGCACAGTTCCTCCTCGAGCTCCGGGAACTCCCCGACGTGGTGGACCCGGCCCTGCTCGTAGAGGGCCGCCACCGGCTCCGCCCGGACGGCCTTGCCTCGAGTCGCCTGGACGTCCTTGTAGCTCACCACCTCGCCGGCGGCCTGCGCTGCCGTCCGGACGGTCTTCTCGACCATGTCGCCGCCGTAGTTGCGCTCACCCACGATCCGGTCGGCCCTGGCCGCCAAGTAGGCCTCCACCACCTCGCTGCCCCAGTCGTCCGGTGACCCGGTCAGGCTGGGATCTGTCAGCACGTAGCCGTGACCCTTCGCGTCGATCCCGCCGCCGATGATCCCGCATTCGGTGCTCTTGCTGCCGGGCGGGTCTACCGCGATCACCACCCTCACCAGCTCAGGGGCCGCCTGGACCCGGTGGGGTCCGATGTCCTTGCGCTTCCAGAGGGCGCCCTCTACCTCATCGGAGTCCTCGGCGTGGAGCTCCTGCCGGATCGCGAGGGCTGTCATATCCTGGCTGATTTCTGCCAGGGCCTCGGCGCTCAGATGCGGGTTCTCGAAACTACTGAAGTGGTAGGCCGCCCAGCGGCCAGTGGTGTCGGCCTTGGCCTTCTCGAACATCTTGGCCGCATGGCGGATGTCCTTCGCCTTCGTGACTGACCGGGAGTGCAACGAGGGCGGCGTGTAGATGAAGACCGCATTGCCGTTGTTGTCGAGGAGCATGGGCGCCCCGACGTACTCCCAGGCGTCCTCGTTCATTAGCTGCCACTCGTCGAGGTACAGCTCGTCAGCGTAGTCGCCCCGGAGGGTGTCGGCGTTCCAGGCGGTCTTGGCCCGGATGCGTTGCTCGGTGCCGGCGAGCTCGATGATGTGCGACGTCTCGTTTTTGTAGTAGGCGCCCCGCTCGAGGGGCTGTCCGAGAGCGTACTTGACTCCCTTCCAGAACGTCTCGAGCTGGTCCTGGGTAGGGGCGGCGTAGAGGACCCGCCGGCCGGCGAGGAACGCCTTGACTCCACGGTAGACGAGGGCTTCCGTCTTGCCGCCTCGCCGACCAGCGCGGACGATGATCCGCTTGACCTTCGCGGTGGCGAGCGGAGCCTGGGCCGGGTGAGGGGCCTTGAGTTGGACGGTGGCCTCGAGCTGGACACTGGTCACTTCTTGTACTCCGGTAGTATCCTTGCTCGCATGAGTGCTGGAGAAATCCTCGGTGTGTTGGGTTTCGCTATATCCCTCACCGTTGTGGCCCTTGAAGTGCCGCGTTACTACCAGCCGCTTCGGATGCGGATAAGATATCTAGAAGTCGACGATAACTCGGTTGATAAACTCATCCTGGGATTGCTCAGCGTCACGTTTGTTAATCCAGCGTCTCGCGGGCGAACCGTGGACGACATCGAATTGTGCATTGACGAAGGTGATTTCGGCTTTTCCGTTCCACCAGCAATACCGTCCGAAGACTTTACAACGGTGACCTTCAGCGATCCGACAGGGGACACCGCCAAGGATAGAGTCTTGAGACGAGAGGTCGTTCTAGGGGCGCCGCTAGATATACCTGCCCACGCGTCGTGGTCCGGTTTGCAGGCCGTCGTATTCGAGCGCAAGAAAGATGGAGCTGACACGCTGAGCCTGCGTGTCATCGCTCGGGATATCCATGGCCACACGCTAGCGACTTGGTCGCAGACCATACCTTTCAAGACTGGGCCGATCGAGCCTCCTAAGCCCATCCCTGTCACTTCTCCACCACAGTGATCGTCATGTGGGTGCTGGTCTGGCTCACGCTCACCTCCGCGCCCTTCGGGAACATCCGCAGGTGCTCGCCGATGGTCCGCAGGACTCGGACGACGGTCGCTGCGTCGTAGTCGTCACCCTTCGCCTTCTCGAGAGCCGCGAGCAACTCGTCGAGTACCCACTGGACGCTGATCTCCGCCTTTTCGGCAGCCGCATCCTGGAGCGTGGCCAGAGCCGCTCGGACCTTAACATTCCTTAACAGCCGTGAGGCCTGCGCTTCGGCCGTTCTCTCCGAGTAGCGGGCGGCGATCGCTGCCCGCTTCCCGTTGCCGTCCTTCGCGTACTCGGCGACAAAGACGGTCTGGCGAACGTTGAGCTTATCCATCAATCGGTGGGCGCCTCCACCTTGGGAGCCCTCCAGACGAGGGTGATGTCCAGGTGTTGCACGAGAGTGATCGGCGTCCCTTGCCCGAAGCTCACCCCGGCCGCGACGGCTTGTACGATCGCGCCATCCTTCACCACCATGTCGATCTTCCGGCCACCGATGTCCTCGAAGTGGACCGCGATCTGCTGCTGGCCGGTGGTCTTCACGCCCACTACACGAGCGCCCATGATGTAAGCCTCGATATCCGCGTCAGTCCTGAGAATCGGGATGGGTTGCTGCTCTGGATCGCTCACGCCTCCCTCGCTTTTGCGGCCTTGTGGTAGCCGCCCACCACTTCGATCGTCCTGGCCTCTACCGGCTGATAGACGATGAGGCCCTGGCCTGCGAGCGCTTGGAGGTCCTGGAAGACCGTTGACGTCGAGCACGCACCCGAGACCGCCAGGATGTCCCGCATGGTGGGCGCCACGCCATCGTGGTCCTGCTTGTAGTCGACGATGAAATCCAGGGTGGCTATACGCCGGCGCCACGATGGTGTTTTAGGCCGTCGCATTGGCCACCTCCGGGAACTCGCGGACTCGTAGATCCTCGGGCCATAGGTTCATGTCCCCTCCGTGGCGTCCGCGTTCGCCCTGCTGCTTCGCCCATACCTCGCCCAGCTGCTTCACGAAGATCGGGATGCCGGCCTCCCGGCACTGGCACACCAGCCGCCTCACCCATTCCAACTCGAGCACTCGAGCGCCGTGTCCTGACTCCCCGCCGACGATCACCCAGTCGACGCCCACATACGGATGGTCTGGTGGTAGCTGGGCCTGGAGCGGCGCTCCGGCCCAATGATCGCCCTTCTTGTGACCGCAGGTCCGGCAGGCCAGGTATAGGCTCAGGTCTACCTCCCGCAGCAGGGGCTCGACGCTGAGGAACCGGATGGCCGCCGGCGTCTCGAGAAGCAGCGGGATGCGGCGCTCCGCCCAGGTCTGGTTTTCGACTGACGTGCCCAGCCAGACATTCGAGAGCGGCCAGGGGTAGGGCTCAGGATGGGATTTGCCCGACGCTCGAAACCGCTGAAAGCCTTTATCGGAGAGCTTGAGGCTTGCACGGATAAACCCCTCGTCAACCGTCATCTTGCTCACCAGGGCGCTCATGCGCTCGGGCCTTTTGGTCAATACCTGGAATGTATGCTGCCAAGACGCAGCCATGACCCCGAACACCGCCGCAATGAAGTCGTCCGGTACGGCCTCGTGGAAGAGGTCGCCCAGCGAGCAGGTGAAGATTTTACGCCCCTCTCGCCACTTCAGCGGCCAGTCGAGGCGGTCGGGGTGGCAGGTGACCCCAGTGGTGACCTCTTTCCCCACCATATCGAAGTGCTGCCCGGCCTTGCGGAATGGTGGTGTCCTCTCGATATAGCAGTTCGCACAGCCTGGGGAGACCTGCGTACAGCCGGTCACCACGTTCCAGGTGGCTTGTGTCCACTGGATCGCGCTGTTCTCAGCCACGGTCAGACACCTCCCGTTCTTCATGTAGTAGCGATCGCCATATACGTCTCGGGTTGCGGTGTGAACTCACCCTGGCGGAGAGCTGATAGCGTTCCGTCGGCGCGATCAACTCCTCTCGAGCGGCCTTGAGCATCATGGACCCCATCGCTCGGAGGTCTTTCGTCGTGACCTCATGGCTGAGGTACGGCCAGACGTCGTCGACGATAAGCTCGCGGTTCAAGACGGCACACATGCGGATGGCCTCGAGCGCCGCCTCCTGCCACGCGACGCCTGCGCTGGACTCACCCAATGCGATCCCGTTGTCTCGGGCCGCTGTCGCGGCGTGCAGGTCGAAGCCGAGTTGCCTCATTGATGAGCCTCCATGATCCGGCGCCCGATCCACTCGATAACCAGCACCGTCACGGCGTCTCCGAGGGCGGCGTATCGGGGGCCGTCGGGAGTGTCCAGTCGTCGGGGAACCCTTGTAGACGCTCGCACTCCGTTGGGGTCAGGCGCCGCACCAACCAGTGTGGTTCGCCCCGGCATGAAGCTGGTAATGGGTGCTGCTCGTTCTGTGTACTCCCAGGATTCGTCTCCGTCGTAGGGTCCGTGGGCGCCCGTCTGTTTGCGGTATGCGACGGCGTGTCGGCTGGTTCCGTCGATGGTGTACATCGGCCCGTCTTCGGTGATTCCGATGCCGTGCTGGGCCTTGTCGCGGACTCCTCGGGCGTCTTGGATAGCGATTGCTGGTGGGGCTTCGGTGTCAAGGGCGAAGGATCGTCCGTAGTCCCAGTTGGGGTCGCCTTGGCCGTTGGATATAACGTAGTTCTCAGGGATCGGGTTGGAGTTCCCGTTGTGTGTCTCCGCTCCGGTGACGGTTCCTGAGACGACGGCGTGAGTGGGGTGTCCTGCGTCGAGGGGGAGGCTTCGACCGTGCTCCCAGTCGGGGTCTTGCCGGGCGTTGACGACGTAGGTTTCGGCTGAGTCGTCGTGTCGCAATCCTTCTCGTGACGTGACTGTTCGTGCCTGCTCGGGGATGATTCGTCCTGCCTGTCCATCGTTGTCGTCCGGGCCACCGCTGCCAATGCCTGATAGAGAAGCGCGGGTAAGGCCCGCCCGCGTTTCTCGGCTCTCCGCAGGATGCCGCTCGCAGCTCTCGGGCTCAAATAGAATCTCGGGTGGGCATGGGGCTCCAGAACGCCCGACAAGGTAGAGCCGACGGCGTCGCTGGGGCACTCCGAAGTGCTGGCTATCCAGTACCCGCCACGCCACGCCATACCCGAGGTCGGATAGACCGTTGACGACGATCTCGAAGTCTCTACCTCCGTTCGAAGATAAGAGGCCAGGGACATTTTCGAAGAGGACCCAAGCAGGCCGAATCTCGGCGACCACCCGAACAAACTCAAACCAGAGACCGCTTTGCTCTCCAGCCAAGCCAGCGCGGTTTCCCGCCACGGATAGGTCTTGACAGGGCGATCCTCCGCAGACGAGGTCGACCCGCTCAAGTCCATTGGTATCTGTCTGGATGTCGCTTCGTCTCTCGACATTAGGCCAGTGCCTCGCTAGCACCTTCTGGCGAAAAGGATTGAGCTCGACCTGCCAACGGACTTCCCATCCTGCGCGCTCCAGTCCGAGGTCGAACCCGCCAATCCCTGAGAAAAGCGACCCGACTGTCGCGGTCTTGTCTTCGCCCAACGGATCAACTCCTTCTCCCGAACTCTTGGCCTTCCGCGACGATCGGCAGAGCTCCCTCGTCGAGCTTCATCCAATGGCAAAGCGCCACGGCCATCGCGTCGGCTGCGTCCTGCTCGAGCTCGAGCCCGTAGAGCTTGAATATGGCCAGCCGCACCATCTCCTTGCTGGCGTCGCCCCGCGACGTCGCAGCCTTCTTGACCGTGGAGGGCTTGTAGAGCTCCACCGGCCGCACGGCCCCCTGGTTGTGCCACTGGGCCGCGACCATACAGATGCCCTGCGCCTGGCCGATTACCAGGGCGGTCCTGGCGTTCTTGCCGATGAAGCCGTCCTCGATGGCCACCTGGTCGGGCTCATAGGTCGCCACGATTTCCGTCAGCTTCAGCCAGAGGTAGGGGACCCGCACATGGAGCACGCTGTTATGCTTCAGCACGCCGGCGGCGGTCTTCGTAACAGCCCCGTCGGTGGACTCGAGGACCGCCCAGCCGAGGTTGTAGGTGCCAGGATCGAGGCCGAGGATGATCATGCCGTGTCCTCCGATTGGGCACACAGGAGACACCGCGACCAGGCCCGGCCGGTGCTAAAAACCACATGGCCGCACTCGAGGCGTACGTGGCGCCTCAGCTGCCCATGCCGAACGTAGGGCGAGTTATGGATCACTTCGCTGATCCGTAGGAGTGGGCCTCGTTTGTCCGTCTTCATCGATCAGCTCCACCAGTCGGAATCGAACAACCCATAGCGCCGGACGTGTCGCGATCCACTTCCACCACATCTTTTCGCAGTCGGGTGGTCGTGGATCATGGTGAGGATTGAGACGCGCCCAGGTGAAACCCTCGCGGTGATAGTCCATCGTCGGGTACACGTCAGAGAGCTCCGCGTCAGCGAGCAGCCGAACCGTCCCGAAGCGCGACCCTCGTAAGTGGGGTCGGTCTGAGTGAGCCTGTACCAGCATTCCGGCCTTGAACTGGGCCGCATAGTCCGGCTCCCAGTTACGTCGGGTACAGGTCTTCCATTCGGCCTCGACGGCGCCTGCTAGGGCTGCGAAGTTGATACTGTTCACGATCTAGTAATACCGTTTCGCCTGCGCCGCGTCCTCGGCGACCGACGGCCGACGGCGTTGAGGCGCAGCCGCGTCCGCCTCAGCTCGTTTGCACCAGTTGTTGAAGGTCGCCACGACGCTCTTCTTAGCTCGCCCCTTCGCTGTGTTCTGGAGATAGTTGAGGCATCCTTCGGCCTCGAGCGTCAGATTGATCGTGTCGCCGTACTGTGCTTCGATCTCCGCGGCCCATCCGTTACGGTAGGACTGAGGGAATCGAGGGTCTTCCTGGAGAGTGGTGAACCATTGACGGTCGGTGTCGTCTTTTAGTTCTCTTTTAGTTCCTCTGTTAGTTACTGGGGTGTCATCCACGACACCCCCGGGGGTCGCACTGGTGACACCCCCCGTACGCATCTGTGACACGGGGAGGGTCGCATCTACGACACCCCGGCTCTGCATAGGTGCAACAGGGTCCATAGCTAGCTGGTAGATGTTCGAGGTCTGGCGCCCGTCTATGAAGCGGTGCTCCGTGTGCAACAGCTCAGCGGTCTCAAGGGCTCGGATGTGGCGCCATATCTGGCTCCTCGAGAGACCGCACTTCTGCTGGAAGTCCCGGCCGCTGGGCCAGCATAGGCCGAGCTCGTCCGAACGGTCGGCGATCGCCAGGAGCACGAACTTGACGGGTGCGGGGAGACCTTCCTGCTGCCAGGCCCAGGCGGTCGCTTCGGCGCTCACGCCCGTGTCACCCAGTGCTGTCTCAGCCAGTCCTCGGGTATCTCTGGCAGCGTGTCTACCTCGAGCACCCCGTCTCTCACACGGCAGAGCACGGGTCCTTGGATGATCCCGCGTATCGTGTCCTCATTGAAGTGGTAGGATTCACCCGGCCCGAGGACCAGCCACTCCTTGAACAGCTCAGGCTGGCACTCCTGGACATACGCGAGGCCCACCGCGAACGGGATCGTCATGTCGTTAGACCTCGAGCCGTCCTGAGGGCACGCGCCAGCGCCTTCAGATGATCCCTGCTGCCTGGCGCCTCACGGTAGAGCCGCCAGATGCGATCGCGCTGCGCCTCCGGGACTCGATACCAGTGCTCGGCGCACATGATGTAATCGGTGCTCCGAACGGTCTTGCGGCAGGCGGGCACCGGACACCCTGCGCCCATCAACAACTCCTTTTGGTTGGGCCGGACTCCCACCAAGCCCGGCCTTTCAGGCTGAACCGGAGAGTTCCCTCTCTCGCGGGACTCTCCTATGTTGTGTTCCTCTTCTCCCGCGGGGCTTTCGGTGGGACCCCATTGCGGACGTTTTATGAGCGGCCTGCTCCCCACATCTCCACCAGCTTCGCCCAGGCCGCTTGAGGGTCTTTGATAGCCTGCGGATCAGGGGCGCCCAGCGCCCTGCACAGGTCGCCCGTGGATCGTCCCCATCTGTCCTTGACAGCGTTGAGGAACGCCCCGAGGTCCTGGAACTGAGGAGCCGCGGCGACCTGCTCCGGGTCCTCGCCCGATCGTGCCGGCGCGGGCTCACCACCATTCACGGCAGGGGCTCCCACGTTCTGAGGGGGCGCCCCCTCAGTTGTCGCGGGAGGGGCGGTCTCCTCGAGGTCCTGAGTGAACAGGTCAGACAGCCGCCCGGCTGAGAGCGCGGCGTCCGTCAGGGACCGCTTCTTGGCCATCTTGAGGAAGGTGTTACGGAGCGACGCGACGTCTTCGTTCTCGACGCGCCCGAGAACCTGCCCGATGATGGCCGGATCGTCCATCGGGAACGTGGCACCACATCCACCCATCTTGAACCAGCAATAGAACTCCGGGTCCCGTTTGCTCTTGTAGATGGTCTCTGCGTCGCATTGAGGGCAGCTCCGCTGCGCCATCCGCCAGCGGTACTTGCCCTCGCGACTGTTGCACTCCCCGAGGCCTTCCGACACGATCTGGCCGGTGGGGAGGAAGATCAGGCGAGCTCTCACGGTGTAGGCGAAGAGCGGCCGATCCCAGTCGTCGATCTGCTCGATGATCTCGTAGGTGTCAGCGCATCGTAGGAGCCGGACGATCTTCTCGGCCCCAGGCTTGTAGAGGGTGGGCTTCTCCGTGCCCTCGATCACACCGAAATCCACCTTGTCGTGTAGGTTCTTACGGACGAGCTCCCGGAATACCTCGATGTCCCGCATCCGCTTCTCGACCTCTTGCCCCGTAGGGAGCGGGAAGTCCATGTCCACCACGGCCGTGGCGACGGCCAAGTCAGTCGGTTCGTTCATTGAAGTGTCCTCCTCGCTGAGGTAAGTTGAAAATCGCGTGGGGTTGCCGGGGCGACTACGGGTCGCCGGTGATCGTTACCTTGTCTTTGAAGACCCGCGTGCTCGACTTCTCCCTCTCATCCGGGGGAGCAACGCTCATGGTCCAGACTCGGTGCCGGTAGGTGTGCGGCTTGCCATCGAGGGGGATGATGGCAACGACCGCGTCCTTCGCGTCCTTCTTAGCTTTCCGAGCAGCGTTGACGGTCTTGGCCGTATCCTTCAACTCGGCGTAGGCGGCCTCAGCCCTGGTGTATTCCTGGAGGGCTTCGTTGAGGCCGTCGAGCTCAAGGCGCTCCTCCTCCATTTCCATCTGCGGGGTCTCCGCCACTGCCGTTGTCATGTCGCCTCCTTCGGTCGAATCACTAGCTTCGGGGCCACCGGCAGGGCCGCCCGCTCAAGGATGGCCTGGGCGACCCGGCCGTACTTGGCCCACGTCTTCACCTGCCGCATATCCCACTTCTCGGGGATCGTTACCGGCTCCTCGTGCTCCGGGGTGTACCCCTTGTCGAACACCTCCGGCGGCACGAACTCCTTGATCGGGTAAAGCTGAGTGCGGTCGTACTCGGGCTTAGAGACGAGCTCTACGTGGTGGTCAGGATGGTCCAACAGCGTTGCGCCGCGCGCCTGCATCCTCAGAGTGATCTCCCACTCGATGCGGCCCTTCTGCTCCGTCAAGTTCTTCAAGGCCTCGGATATGTCGGCTAGCTTGGTGACGAGGGCTTCGGTGTCGGTCGCAGGGATCGTGGTCATACGGAGGCCTCCACCGCCGGCTCCAGGTCCGGCCTACGGCTCTCCGTCGGCGCCCACTTCAGGTCGTTGGCGTCGGCCACCTGCCGCAGACAGGCCAGGGGCGTAGCGCCTAAGTAGGCGATCGTGCGCTGAAGCGCGTAGCTGTCGAAGCGTCCGGTACGCTCGCAGACCGGGCATGTGGCGCTCGCGAGATCCTTGTGGACGTCCTCGTGGGTCTCGTCCAGCCACACCCACACGACGGACTTGCAGCCGGTACACCAGACCATCGTTCCCTCGAAGTGGTTGACTCCCATAGCGACCCTCCTACGACGCATCGGCGTCCGCCTTGTGGTCGGGCGCACAGGACTGGCACACGAGCTCGTCACAATGACAGCAGGGCGCCGGACTCGGGCCGACCTGGGCGCAGGACGCGCAGTTGCCCATGAAGTCGGGGAGTCGGGCCCCGTTGCGCTGGGCCAGGGCCGCCGCTCGGCGCTCGGTCTCAGCGATCGCGAGAACGTCGTGGTTGCTGACGCGGGCCCTTGACACGGCTCCGTGGGCATCGGCCACGTTGTCCTCGTTGACCTTCTCCCAATGTTCGACCCACGTCCGCGCGTACTGGGCTGCCGCCGTCCACTCAGGGACCCTTGGCGAAGTCGGGTAGGCCCGTATCAGGCTCAGGTTCTCGTCTACCCTTTCCTGCCAGTAGTCCATCTGCTCGTCAGCCGTCTTGAACAGACCCAAATTCGAGTCTGCTATACTGTGGCTAGCTTCCGTATCGAGGGCCCTGTCGGAGACCCCATCCCACGGACCCTTGCGGTAGTTGCCAGACCGAGTGGTGGTGGGCCCACCGCTCGGTCTTTCGTTTGTCACTCCCACGGTTCACCTCCTGTGGCTTCCTTTTCTTCCTGTGCCTTGACGTACTCCTCAATCGCTTGAGAGGTGGTGAGCCGGCGTGACCCAATCTTGAAGCTCCTAAGCTCACCTCTAAAAAGGCTCCAGACCTTCGCCACCCCGACTCTCAAGAACTCCGCCGTCTCCTCGACCGTGAACACCTTGAGGGAGGGCTCCCCAGGCTGCGACTGTGGCGCTGGCTGGGGATCGACCCGGACATAGATGCGGGCCACCTCTTGCGGCTGCCCCGATGCGCCCGGACCACCCATGACGGACACTTCGGCGGCGTTGCCGTAGTCCCCGTTGGATCGCTCAAGCGACATCGCCTAAAATGCTCCATTCTCGGGATTCGGTGGTACGGTGGGTTCCGTGAGCTCACCGAAGATCATCTCGGCTGGCACGCCCAGGGCTCTTGCTATGCGAGTCCTGATCTCGTCGGTGAGCCGGTAGTACCCGCCCTCGGTCGTCGGCTGGCCGTTCATCAACCGCGAGAGCTGCGAGCGGTGCATACCGATCTGTTTGGCGAGCCAGGCACGCGTCCAGGGCGGCTCCTTCGCTGCCAGGATGCTCTCTACCCGGTCGGCCCACTGGGAGCGAGTGGTTTGAATCATGGGTGAGTCCATAGCCTCTCTATCATTAGCCTATAGCCTAGTCTGGAAAAAGAATACACCAAGAACGAACCGGTGTCAATAGCCACGTGATAAAATCGGCTATAGCCTCAGAGCGAACGTACGGTCTACGAATGGCCTATTCAACACCTCTACATAAGTTCATCGACGAATGGGTGAACGAGCACAACACGACCTGGACATGGTTGGTGTCTCAGGCTGGGCTTTCAGCGACGGTCGCGACTGACATTAGGCGCGGCTCTACGCCTAAACCGAGTAGCCTCCATCGCATTGCAAATGTGATGGGCGTCTCCAGGCAAAGCATCGCCACCGCTGCTGGCTATGTCCCTGACGAGGGCGACGAGGCGGCGCCTGAGCTTGATATTCGAGACCCCGAGGTATCGCTCTTCTTCCGTGGCTACGACTGGGACGAGTTCACCCATGACGAGCAAGAGATCATCCGCACCGCCATACGGATGGCGCTACAGGTGAGGAAAGCGCGTGAGGCTGGCACCGAGGGCAAGAGTGAATAGGCCGGAGGGACACAATGATTGGCCAGGAGATGGCCCGACGGGTTCTGGACCGCTATGGCACCAATGACCTCGAGACGATACTAAAGACGGAAGGTATACAGGTCCGACCGTTTCCCCGTTGGAACGCGCGCTTTCACGATGTCTTCGTGAGTCCTATCCTTGCGATCCCCAAGGACATCGGCGAGCCTCTAAGACGCTCGATCCTTGCCCACGCTCTCGGGCATCACTTCCTCCACACTGGCAACCAGATGTGGCTCAGGGGCTACGATCGCACCTGGAACGCCAAACAGGAGTACCAGGCTGAGGAATTCGCAGCCTGGCTCACGATCCCGGCCGAGGCCGAGCTAGACATCGTATACATGTCCCCAGGCGAAGTGGCCCGGCGGTATCGGGTGATTGAGGAGCTGGTGAGGGTCAGAACGAGCGCGCTGTGAGAAGGCCTAAGTGTCCACATTGTGGTGCACGAGAAGACGCCACTGCCCGTTACTGCTCGCGTTGTGGAAAGGACATGGCCACTTCGGACAAGCCGCGTGGCAGTCTTTCGGATGAAGAGCGACGTCGGATCACAGAAGAAGAGGAGTTACGGGCGAGCGTCCGGAAGAAATCGCCCGAGGCCCGGCTAGCTCGAGGTTGCGCCCTTCTCATCCTGGCGTGCGTAGGCTTCGCCATATTGGCCTTCCTCTTGTTCGTGTTGTTCGTGTTTTCAACCGCTTGCGGTCAAGCTGCTGCGCCGGCAGCGCTTCCAGACCCGGAGGCAGCTGAGGCACCAAGCGGAGTTGAGCAGGCACCAACTCCCACTGCTGCGACGGTGACGGCGGTGGAAGAACCGGAGCGCCCCTCGGCGACTCTCGTGCCTGAGACCGTGACGCCTGCTCCGTCTGCGACGCCCCTAGCTACGCCACCTCCGCTGATCCCGACTCCGACTCAGACTCCAACGGCGACGCTTGTTCCACCAACTTCTACTCCGACACCTGACGCGTTACAGGCCGCCGAGGTGGTACGCATCATCGACGGCGACACCATCGAGGTCGAGATTGACGGTCTCCTCTACACGGTTCGCTACATCGGCGTAGACACGCCTGAAACGCAGCACCCGACGAAAGGGGAAGAGCCGTATGGCCGCGAGGCCACAGAGATCAATCGCCTGCTCGTTGAGGGGCAGACGGTCCAGCTCGAGAAAGATGTGTCCGAGACTGATCGATTCGGCCGGCTACTCCGATATGTTTGGGTGGGCGACATGATGATTAACGCCGTGCTTGTGGCGGAGGGATACGCGCGGGTGTCGACCTTCCCACCGGATGTCGCGTACACCGATGGTTTCCTGGCGTTGGAGCGTGAGGCCCGAAAAGAAGGGCTCGGCCTCTGGGGTGCACTTCCTGAGGCGCCGCTGGATCCGTTCGAAGAGGACATGGTCGTCTCGGAGGACTGCGACTCCGCTTACCCCACCGTCTGCATACCTTCGCCGCCACCAGACCTAAATTGCGGCGACGTCTCATATCGTCGGTTCGAGGTGCTGGCGCCGGACCCGCACCGGTTTGATGGCGACAAGGATGGCGTTGGGTGCGAGAGTTGACGTCCATACAATGAGCGAGACTTTCTGGATAGCGATTGCCGGGCTAGCTGCAACCCTGAGTGCAGGAGTGATCGGGGCCATCGCGGCTGAAATTAGGCTGACCCGCATCTGGAAACGCGAGGCTGAACAACGCCACCGGCAACCATTCATCGATGAAGTCCGCCACTACCTCAAGGCGACGACCTTGATCATCAGCGAGCTAGCAGGTTTTTCGCAGAGCGGAGAGTGGCACGGCGAGAAGGATAAGAAGCAAACGGTGCAGGATTTGCTAACCGCCGGGCTTCTAGCGGCGGACGCTTCCATTTCTCTGGATTCCCCCAGCTTAACGGCTGGCCTGAGCACCTTGGAGACCCAGTTGAAGGCTTCTTACCAGGCATTAGATGACAAGAACCAGTTGACGAAGAATGTCATGCAGATGTTCGATACCAAAGCCGCAATCGTTGCGGAGTTACTCAAAATCGACAAGGCCTAAGAGGCGGTCATCGCATGAGAGGCCACATCCGCAGAGGCAAGGCGCCCCGGTCCTGGTACATCGTCCTTGAGCTCGGCCGGGATCCCGCCACCGGCAAGCGCCGCCAGAAGTGGTTCACGGTCCACGGCACCAAGCGTGAGGCGGAGCTTCGCAAGGCCAAGCTCATAGCCGAACACGACCACCGCACCCTTGTCCTCCCTTCGAAGGTGACCCTCGGCGCGTTCCTCGAACGCTGGCTCCGGGAGTACGTCGACGTCCAGGTCCGCGCTACGACGGCCACCGGCTATCGGGCCATCGTCATCGGCCACCTGATCCCGTCGCTTGGCCGCATACCCCTGGACAGGCTAGAGCCCAGGCACCTCCAGGAGTACTACGCACGCCTTATGGCTGGAGGTCGGCGCGATGGTAGGGTAGGGGGCCTCAGCGCCCGCACGCTCCACCACCACCGCGCGGTGCTCTCAGAGGCCCTGAATCACGCGATGAGGTGGGGCCTGATCGGCAGGAACGTGGCCCAGCTCGCCGACGCCCCACGGGTCCGCAAGGCACCCGACATACAGACGTTGAACATGGACGAGGCTCGTCGGCTTCTGGCCGAGGCGCGGGAGGAATCGGAGTACCACCATGTGCTCGTCCACCTACCGTTGTATACCGGGTTCCGGCGCTCGGAGGTCCTGGGGCTTCGCCGGCGGGCCGTGAACCTGGAGTGGGGTACGCTGTCGGTCGCAGAGTGCCTTCACAAGCTCAGCGACGGCCGCCTGGTGCTCGAGGAGCCGAAGTCCCGATCCAGCCGTCGCCTCGTGACCATCGCCGCGGGGACCGTGGACATCCTCCAGGGCCACATGCAACGGCAGGAGGAGGAGCGAGCGGCGACAGGGCTTCGTACCACCGACGACACTCTCCTCTTTGCGCGTGGTGACGACTCGATCATCCTACCGAACGGCTACACCCGCGCTTTCAAGAGAATCGCCAAAAAGGCAGGGGTGCCCGGCGCCTCGCTCCACAACCTCCGCCACACCCATGCGTCCCTGCTCCTACAGATCGGGGTTCACTTCAAGGTCGTATCAGAGCGCCTTGGCCATGCTAGTATTGCCATCACGCTCGATCTCTACTCCCACCTTGTGCCGGGTCTACAAGAGGGCGCCGCGGCGAGATTCGAGGAGCACCTTGCGGACGACGCAGTGAGCCGTCTGGAGAGCGAGCTGGGAGCGTAGGGTAAAGTAGGGGAGTAGAGGGAAAAGTCTCCGAATGTTTGACAACGGTTTGACCGGGCCGTTTTGGCCGGTCGACCGCTACCCAGTAGTCAGTCTATAGACTCCGTGCCCCTGTAGCTCAGAGGATAGAGCAGTGGTTTCCTAAACCACGTGCCCGGGTTCGAGTCCCGGCAGGGGTACCACTCCTTTGCCTCGTCGTTGCCGAGGCCGTCCCGCTGGGTGAGGAGTGTAGGCGTGCGCGGCATGTCTACCGCCCGCTCGTCGATTACCCCGAGGGCTCCGCAAAGGTCAGTATCCGCCGGGGGTTGTTGGTCAGGATGTCCTGGACGGCCTCCTGGGTAAAACCCCGCTTTCGCATTCGCGGGGCGATGTTGTCGAGGATGTAGTAGTAGCCGTGGCCGCCGTATGTCTCCAACCGGTGCTTGTGGCAGATGTCATGGGCGACCACGACCTTGGGGCCGTACCCTTCAGAAACGACCCAGGCGATGTCGTCCATGCGCCTGGCATCGCTGGGCATGTCGATGTTCTGGTTGGCCGGGTAGTAGGACTCCTCTCGACCGAAGAGGTCCCACTCCATGTAGCACCCAGCCTGAGCGATGCTTTGGAGAGTTTCGCGGCGGAAAACGGTCCTATCCAGGTGGCCCATGATGGTCCGGTCAAGGTCGGCGCCGGCCTCGCCCAGCACCTCGATGATGCCAAGAGGCGCGGTCTCGTCGCGGCCTGGGTGGATGAGCAGCGGCGCTCCGGTGAGCCGCTGAGCGCGGGCTGACGCGCGCAGGACCTTCCGCTCGTTGTCGTGCAGGGGCCAGGAGCACCCGATCTCGCCGATGACGCCGGCCTTCACGTCGGTGCCGTCCGCCCCGACGGTTACGTCCTGGAGGATCTCCTGGGTGATCTGGGCCTCGGTCCTGGAGTCCATGTCTGCGGGGTGGGCAGCGGCGACGTAGTAGGAGGCGCCCATGACCACGTTTACTCCAGTGGCCCGGGAGATGCGCGCCAGGCCCAGGGGGTCTCGGGCAATGCCGACACTGGTGGCGTCCACCAGGGAGTCTCCTCCGTACTGCTTGTAGAGGTCCACCTCTTTGATGGCTGTGTCGACGTCGAAGAGGCGGCCGTTGTCGGCGTTAGGGACTCCGTAGTGCCTGATTCGCCCAAGGGTCTCAATGGATACTGGCTTCTCGTAGAAGTTCCGGGCGCCGGCCGACTGCGCCGGGCTGTCCGCAACGGTGAGGTCAACCAGCAGGTGCTCGTGGGTCAGGGTTACGCCCAGGCGCTCGGGCGCGATGGGGCCTAGGACGGTCTGGATCGATCCGGCGATAGCTGTGTCCGCCATGGGAGCCTCCGGGTAGCAAAATCCGCGTTCGTAGCGACTGAGAGGAGAGCGTTGGAAACGAATGAGCGGGCGAATGGCAGTCGCCTGAGACATCCGTGATTGTCTTGCCCGCGATTTTCGCCTAAGTCTATCACTACATACGACCCTCTTCAGGGCGCTACCGTGGCCGGAACCGTTTGATAGCGCCGGATGCTTCGCCCGCGCCGAAGCGTGGGCAGGTTACGAAAGTACCATCGGCAATGGTCGACCTCTATTTACAAGCGGATCGTGACCCGGCTACACTGCTGGGGAAGACCAGTTACCTGCCGGCGGTCTGTGACCCGGCGACGTCAACCCAGCCCATCGACGCAAGCCTAGTAAGGAGAAGTGAGCAATGTTCATAGGACACTTCACCGAGCGACCCTACCAGGACCCCAAGTCGGGCTTCTTCGGCGCTACAGGAGTGCCTATCAGAGACCTCGAGATCAGCAACGAGATCTACGACGCCCAGCTCGGAGCCAGTCTGTACAACCGCTACATCGACGAACGCATCTATGCCGAGGAGATGGGCTTCGACGGCATCATGCTGAACGAGCACCACAGCACGCCCTTCTGCATGGGCGGCGCCATGAACGTCGAGGCTGCGGTCCTCGCGCGGGTCACCAAGAAGGCCAAGATCGTCCTGCTGGGCAACATCATTCCCATCTGGGACGACCCGCTGTGGCTGGTCGAGCAGCTGGCGATGATCGACATGATCTCTCGTGGCCGGCTGGTGTCGGGATGGGTGCGTGGCACTGGGCGCGAGAGCGTGGCCCACAACTCACCTCCGCCGTACAACTGGGAGCGGTTCAAGGAGGCCCATGACTTCATCGTCAAGGCGTGGACGGAACCGGGCCCGTTCCGCTGGGAGGGCAAGCACTACAACTACCGCTACGTCAACCCGTGGGTGAAGCCCTACCAGAAGCCCCATCCCCCGATATGGCTCCCGGGCATCGTCAGCCGCGACTCGCTGATGTGGGCAGCGGAAAAGCGGATCCCGTACATCATGCTGGCGACCAAGATGGAACCGACCACGGAGGCGTTCAAGATCTACGCCGACGCCGCGGCGGAGCACGGCTACGAGGCCGGACCGCAGAACTTCGGCTACCTGTGGAAGGTCCACGTGGACGAGACCGAGGAGCTAGCAGACGAGGTGGGCCGCAAGTTCGTCCAGGGGCCCAGCAACCCGTTCCTGGCAGGCAACGAAGGCCTCGATCACCCGGCCGTCCTTTCTCTTCCGGGCCTGACCTCGCGCAGGCGGGTGCTGCCGACGCAGCGGGTGTCGACCGTGGCCCGCGGCGGGATCGGCGGCAATCCCTACGAGGAGCAGCTGGAGGACTACAGCATCATAACCGGCACGCCCGACACCGTGATCCCGAAAATCCGTCACGTGCTCGAGTACATCCGCCCCGGCACCATCTTCTTCTGGGACGGCGACGGCGCAATGACCCACGAGGACCAGATGCGCAGCCTCAGGCTGATGGGCCAGGAGGTCATCCCGGCGGTCCGAGAGATCGCCAAGGAGCTCGAGCTTCCGGGACCCTTCGAGATGGACCCCGCCACCAACACGCCCATCGAGGCGGCCGCCGAGTCTCCGCGCTTAGCCAGCTGACCTAGCCCAAACCCTCACTGGGGCCCGGGCCGGGGCCGAGGTCGTGCGCCCAACAAGTGTCGCATCCAGACTCGACGAGTCCGCCAGGGCTCGCTGCGTTGGGCCGCTGAGCCGCCCCGGTCCGTAACCCCATGCAACCCTTCGACGGCATAACGGTCCTCGACTTCAGCCAAGGCATGGCCGGCGGCCTGGCCACGATGGTGCTCTCAGACTTCGGGGCCGAGGTCGTCAAGGTCGAGCCCCCGGGTGGCGAGCCCTTCCGCGACTGGCTCGGAGCCATCCAGTGGAACCGGGGCAAGAAGAGCGTGGTGCTCGACCTCAAGACGCCCGAAGGCAAGGAACGAGTCCTGCACCTGGCGAAGCGCTCCGATATCGTGGTCGAAAGCTTCCGGCCGGGTGTGGCCGAGCGCCTGGGCATAGGCTACGAGGACCTTCGACGGGGACACGACGACCTGGTCTACAGCTCTATCACGGGCTTCGGTCCCAGGGGGCCGTACGCCGGCTACAAGGGCTACGAGGGCGTCGTCGCAGCCAAGGGCGGCAGGATGATGATCTTCGAAGGTCAGCATCGTCGCGACGGTCCCTGCTATGGGGTCGTAAACGTCGCCAGCTACTCCGCGGCGATGTCGCTGGTGCGAGGAGTCTCCGCGGCCCTGTACGTCCGCGAGCGCACGGGCAGGGGACAGAAGGTGGCGGTCAGCCTTCTGCACACCCTCACGGCCTACGAGTTCACCGACTGGCTCATGTGGCAGATGATGATCAAGGAGCCCGAGACCTACGAGCCCGATGGCTGGGTCGGCGGCCTCCCTCCCGTCACCGGCTACCTGGCTACTCGCACAAAGGATGGCCACTGGGTCCAGGTGGCCAACATTGCCGACCGGCTGTTTCGCGCCACCATGCACCACCTGGGCCTCGATCACGTCTTCGAGGACCCCCGCTTCGAGACGGCGCCCAACCTCGAGGACGACGACAGGCACGCGTTGTGGGACCTGATGCTCGAGAGCGTGAGGAAAAAGACCCTGGACGAGTGGATGGACGTGTTCGTGAACCAAACGTCCAACGTCGCCGCCGAGCCCTTCATGACCTCCGAGGAGGGCATGAGCCACCCACAGGTGATCCACAACGGCCACGTCATGGAAGTTGCGGACCCACGCGCGGGCGACTCGCTACAGCTGGGTCCGCTCGTCCTGATGCGGGACACTCCCGGCGACCCGAAGGGGCCGGCCCCAGAGCCTGGCCAGCACAACAGGGAGGTCTTGGGCCGGCTCGATGGTGCCGGACCCCGCCACGAAGGCACGTCTCTGCCAATGCCTGCCTACCCTCTGGAGGGTGTGACAGTCCTGGACCTGAGCACCGTCATCGCCGGTCCCCAAGGGTGCTCCATGGTGGCCGAGCTGGGTGCGAGAGTAATCCACATAGAGACGCTGGAGGGCGACTTCCTTCGGACGGCCCGGTATGGCCTGCCGATCCACCGCACTATGGCGGGAGATCAGGGGCTCTGCGTCGACCTGAAAACGCCCGAAGGCCAGGAGATAGTCCACAGGCTGGCGGCCAAAGCCGATGTCCTGCTCCACAACATGCGACCCGGCGCGCCCGAGCGGACCGGCATCGACTACGAGCGGCTGTCGACGCTCAACCCGAGGCTGGTGTACGTCTACGCTGCGGGATACGGCTCCACGGGCCCATACTCCCACCGTCCTTCGTTCCATCCGATTCCGGGCGCGGTATGTGGCGGCGCGATGGCCCAGATGGGCCGTGATGGAGTGCCGCCGCCGGACCAGGACCTGTCGATGGACGAGATCAAGGAGCTCTCCCGCAAGCTCGGTAGGGCCAACGACACCAACACCGACGTGAACTCGGCGATGGCCCTGTCAGCGGCTATGGTAATGGGGCTGTACGCGCGCGAACGGACCGGCAGAGGCCAGTACATCGAGTCGACGATGCTGGGGGCCAGCGCCTACGCTAACGCCGACGACTTCTTCTGGCATACTGGGAAGTCGCCACGCCGTCTGCCCGACCCGGACGGGTACGGGCTCGACGCGCTGTACCGCCTGTACCGTGCCAGGGACGGCTGGGTGTTCCTGGCCTGCCCCTTCGAGGACGAGTGGCGGGCGCTGTGCAACACGATCGGACACCCCGACCTGCTGGATGATCCGCGGTTTGCCGATCATAAGGCCCGTTTGGACAATGACGAGGCGCTGTGCCGGGAGCTCGGCATGGTGCTGGGCGAGCGTGGTGCGCTGGAGTGGGAGAGGCTGCTGACGGCCGCCGACGTAGCCTGTGTGAAGGCCGAGGACCGTGGCATGTCCCACTTCTACGATGAGGACGAGCACGTTCAGGCGAACGGCTACAAGACCGAAATCGAGTCGCATCGACTGGGCCGCTTCTGGCGCTACAGTCCCCTGGTGGGGTTCTCGGAGACCGAGGGCAAGGCTGGCCCGGGAATCCTGCGGGGAGAGCACACGCGAGAGATACTTTCCGGGCTGGGCTACGGCGAGGATGAGATAGCGAACCTGCGGGCACGTCGTATCGTTGACTGGGAGGAGCCCTAAACCGGGTGCTGGTCGTGCCTCTTGCCGATCTCGATTCTGGCCTCGGCCGACAGCTCCCCGCCCATCCTGGCTGCCTCCTCGGCCCGCTCCCTGAACATGTCGCGAAGCCCTGGGGGGCTTACGATGCCGAGAAACCTCGCCGGAACAATCCCCGGATTGCCGAAGGAGTGAGGCATGCCCTTCGGCACCAGGACGAAGGACCCGGCGGGCGCTTCGATCCTCTCGCCAGCCATCGTGAACTCCATCTCGCCGTCAAGGACGTAGAAAGCCTCGTCATGCGTGCGGTGCACGTGCGGGTCCGGCCCCCTGCCACCGGGAGGCTCCGTGTACTCGAAGAGCTCGAACGCTCCGCCGGTGGCCTGTCCCGAAGCCTTGTAGACGAACTGCGTGTCTCTAACGGGGATGACATCCCCTTCGCCGGGGCCAAGAACGATGCTTTCGCCGCCTGTGGTCACTTGTTTTTCTCCTTGTGCTCACACAGCAGCCGTGCAGAATTTGTCTCTGAGGGCACCCTCAGACTCCCGGCAATCCCGACATGTCGGGACTGCACTCCCACTTCTAAACCCTCTGCTCCGCGTATTGGGCGTCCCGCGCGAGCATCTCCGACAGGCCTACGATCTCGAAGCACTCGTTGAGAGTGGTCATGCCGTCGACGAGGCCGGCGGTGGTCCCGCACTGTCGCAGCTCCTTCATGGCATGGGACACGGCCGCCGCCGCCACCGACAGGGCGGTGATTGGGAAGATAACGATCTTGTAGCCGATGCGCTCCAGGTCGGCCACGGGTATCAGAGGCGACTTCCCGGTCTCGACGAAGTTATAGAGCAGCGGAACGTCGAAATTTTTCGCCACCTGCTGCACCTGGTCCTCCGTCCTCATCGCCTCCACGAATAACGCATCGGCCCCAGCCTCAACGTATGCCTCGCAGCGCGACATCGTCTCGTCCCAGCCGGTCACCGCAAGTGCGTCGGTCCTCGCGATAATGACCAGGTCGTCGTCACTGCGGGCGTCGGTCGCGGCGCGGATCCTGCGGGTCATGCTCTCCATCTGGACGACTCGTTTATCGTCCAGATGGCCGCAGCGCTTGGGCGACTCCTGGTCCTCTATGTGTATGGCGGCGACACCGGCTCGCTCATACTCGCGCACCGTGCGGGCGATGCTGAGCACCTCGCCGTAGCCGGTGTCGGCGTCGGCGATAACCGGCACGTCTACGGTGGCGGCGATCCGGGCGGCGTTGGCGGTCATCTCAGACATGGTCAGCAGGCCCAGGTCGGGGTAGCCGTATACGGCCACCGAGGTCCCGCCGCCGGTCATGTACACGGCAGGAAAGCCCTCCCGCTCGATGAGCCTGGCCGTCATGCAGTCGTAGGCTCCCGGGGCTACTACGATCCCCGGCTCTTGAAGCATCCGTCGCAGCTTGGTGGTGGCCCTCATCGCTTAACCTCCTGGACTGTCCCCTACCTACGTGCCCGCCGGAGTCCTGGTGCTGAGCGGCCTGATCCAGACCTCGTCCCCGATCTCCACCCCGAGGATGCTCCTGCCAACGGGACCTATCGCCACTCCATCCCCGGAGCCCTCGACGACGGAGGCCCATGCCCGCAGCGGCGCGCCGGCTCTGCTCACGTACTCAAAAAGGTCACCATCCGCGACGCCGAGCCTCCCGGCCACGCTGGGACTCATCAAGCCAAGGCGGCAGCCGTCGCCGTTGGAGCGGTCGGCGGCTCCGTTCAGCACCCTGAACCTCTGGCGTCCGTGGCGCAACTCGTCCCGGCGCTCTCTGGTTTTCTCCGGGTCCGCTTTACCGCCTCGGAGCACGACGCCGTACACGTCCTCTGCTCGCTCCCGGCTCACGTAGCCCTCGCGGACCTCGCTCTCGATAATCTCCACCTCGCGGTCCAGGGGATCGCCAACGCCTCCGCCCGCGGACCCATGCATCAGCACGACATCGCCGTACCTTAGCGGGAAAGACTTGATCTTGCCCGGTATCGTCGCGGGCTGGATCTCTTTGCCGTCTCGCACGACGGTGATCGAGTTGAGGCTTCCGGGCGGCGCCCCCGCCGACCCCCAGGGTGGGATCACCGACCTGTCCGCCATGACGTTGAGTTGGCCATCGTCTGAGAGGATCCGGATGCGCCGGACGACGCCGAAGCCGCTCCGGCGGTAGCCCGGTCCTTCCCCGTTGTTCCACACCTCCAGGCTCTCGATCAGCAGGGGCTGGCGCTGCTCTATACTTTCCGCCGGCTGTGCGCAGGGCAGGTCGCCCGCATCGTAAGGCTGGCTGCCCGTCATGCCATCGGTGTCGGTGGTGGCTGGGTTGCCCCCATGCGGGTACTCGTACAGCAGGTAGTGCTTGCCCCGGCCCCGGTCGTAGCCCGCGATGAAGGTGTGGTTGGCGGTGCCGAGGTTCTCGCCGCCCAGGTCGTTGGGTAATACCTGGGAAAAGACGCCGACCACGGCGGACTGAAGCTGGCGGTAGACCTCCCAGCAGCCGCCGACGGCCGCCGGCAGCTGCGCTGCGAGGCAGCTCCCTTCCGGGATAACGAATCGCATCGGCCTGAAGGTCCCGCCGTTTACCGGCGTCTTCGGGTCCAGCCACGACTTGACGATCACGAAGACGGCGCCCTGGCTCACCGGCACGCCACAGTTCATGGGTCCCGAGACCTGCGGGGCCGTGCCGCTGAAGTCGAACTCCATCGTGTCCCGCTCGATGGTGAGCTTCACCTTGATAGGCAACGGCTCGGGGGACAGGCCGCCGTTGTCCAGGTAGTGTTCGTAGCGGTACTCGCCCTCGGGCAGCTCGGATATACGCTCCCGCATCAACCCCTCGGCGTTCTCGATCAGCGCATCGATGCACCGCCTGACGCCCTCGGGGCCGTACTTATCGCAGAGGCCGGCGATTCCCATCTCGGCGACGCGGGCTGTGTCCAGCATCGCCAGCGCATCGCCCTCGCGCTCTTCTCGCAGGCGCATGTTGGCGAACAGGACGTCCCACAGTGCCTGATTAAGCTTGCCCATCTCGACCAGCTTCACGGGCAGGATACGCATTCCCTCCTGGTAGATCTCGGTGTCCTGGCCCGAGAAGCTGCCGGGCGTGGCGCCTCCCACGTCGGCGAAGTGGACTCTGACGCCTATGAACAGCAGCAGCCTGTCGCCGGCGAACACGGGCGTGTAGAAGGCGATGTCGTTCAGGTGGGTGCCGCCGGTGTAGGGGTCGTTCACCGCGAGCACGTCGCCGGGATATATCTGGTCTCTGAATTTCTCAAGCGTGGCGTTCAACCCCAGCGCCATGGCGAACACATGTCCCGAGAAGTCCTCGGACATCGCAGCCAGCTCGCCCTCCGTCGTCAGCAGGCCGCAGGAGAAGTCTTTGGTCTCATACACAATGGGCGCGTAGGCCGTCCGTACAAGGGTCGCTCGCATCTGAAGCACTGTGGACACGAGGAACCCCCGCACCACCTCCAGGGTAATCGGGTCTATCGAATGGGCTGTCACTTTACGCCCCCACCTCGCCAAGCTGTGGCGCCTTTATGTCGAGGCGCCGCACTTGCAGCTCCTGGCCCGGTCCGACGTTCAGGATACTTCTGCCTATACGTCCCAGCGCCACACCGTCTACGGGCGCCTCACCGTCGACCTTCACCCAGGCCCTCAGCGGCGCAGTCGCCCGGCTCACGTACTCCAGCATATCCCCGTCCTCGACGCCGAGCTGACCTGCGATCGCCGGGTTCAGCCTGCCGACGCGGCAGCCATTCCCGTCGAACTCGTCGTCGCCCTCGGTCACGTTGAAGTACCGGCGTTGGCGCCGCAGCTCGTCGCGCAGCGCGCGCGTCCCCTGGAGGTCGACCTCGCCGTTCGCCATCACGACGCCGTACACGTCGCGGGCGCGCTGCGGCGTGACGTAGCCGTCCTGGACTTCCGCACTGAGCAGCTCGACCTCACGATCAAGGGGGTCACCCACGCCGCCGCCCGCCGTGTTGCCCATCACCACCACGTCGCCGGCCTTCAACGGGAACCCTTTGACCTTGCCGGGGAGTGCGGAGGGCTCGATCTCCACACCGTCGCGCAGCACCGTGGTCGAATTCAGGCTGCCGGGATATGCGCCGGCTGCACCCCACGGTGGGATAACAGAGCGATCGTGCATCACGCTGAGCTGGCTACCGTCGACAAGCACTCTCACCTTCAGCGTGATGCCCCACCCGCTCCGGCGGTAGCCCGGGCTCTCGCCCCCACCCGTCGCCTCCATGGCCTCGACTATGAGCGGCTGGCGCTGCTCTATCCCCTCGGCCGGCTGGGCCATTGGCATGTCGCCGGCGTCGTAGGTGATGTGGCCGGTGGAGCCGTCGGTATCGCTGGTCCCAGGGGTGCCACCGGCGGGGTACGCATAGAGAATGTAGGGTCGGTTGCGTGTCGGATCGTAGCCCGCGATGTAGCGGTGATGGGATGAGCCCAGGTTCTCACCTCCCAGTTCGCCGGGCATCACCTGGCTGAACAGTCCGATCACTGCTGTCTGAAGGCTTCGGTACACATCCCAGCACCCGCCGACCGCAGCGGGCAGCTCCGCCGCCAGCAGGCTTCCCTCGGGCACTACGAACTTGAGTGCACGGAAGGTCCCGCCGTTGACGGGGGTCTTCGGGTCGAGCCACGACTTCACGATGACGAAGATCCCACCGTGTGTCACCGGTATGCCGACGTTCATCGGACCCACGACCTGTGGTGCCGTGCCGGTGAAATCGAAGGTCATCAGGTCGCCCTCAATCGTAAGCTTGACCTTGAGAGCCAGCGGCTCGGGTGACAAGCCGCTGTTGTCCATGTACTGCTCGTAGAAGAACTCGCCATCAGGAAGCTGGGCGATCCGCCGGCGCATTGTCTGCTCGGCCTTGTCCATGAGAATGGTCACGCACTCCTGGACGGTACTGGGGCCGTACTTGTCGCATAGGTCCTGGAGGCTGCGCTCGGCCACCCTCGCTGCGTCCAGCATAGCCAGCGCGTCTCCCTCGCGCTCGTCGGGCAAACGCATGTTGGCAAACATGACGTCCCACAGGCCCTGGTTCACGACCCCGCCTTCGATGAGCTTCACCGGAACGATGCGAACCCCCTCCTGGTAGATCTCTGTGTCCTGACCGGAGAAGCTCCCCGGCGTGGCACCGCCTACGTCGGCCCAGTGGGCCCTGACCGCGATGTAGAGCAGCGGCCTGGCCCCGGCGAAGAACGGGGTGTAGAACGCGATGTCGTTCATGTGGGTGCCGCCCGTGTATGGGTCGTTGACTATCAGTGTGTCTGCCGGGTGGATGTCGTCACCGAACTTGTCCAGAGTGGCATTCAGGCCAAGGGCCATGGCGAACACGTGGCCCGAGAAGTCCTCGGACATGGCCCCCAGCTCGCCGTCGGCGGTCATGATCCCGCACGAGAAATCGAGCGTCTCGTAGAGGATGGGGGCGTATGACGTTCGCAACAGCGTGGTGCGCATCTGCATTACGGTAGAGACGAGTGAGCCCCGCACCACTTCGAGAGTGATTGGGTCTATGTTGGTCCTCATTGTCCGGGCCTCCTTGCGCCACTAATCAGGGCTGTTGCGAAGGCAAGATACACGGAAGCGGCTGGCGCCGCAAGACCTGCGTAGCCGCCTGTAGCGGGTTTCGGAATGCCTGTGCCTGACTCTTGACAAATGGTAGGCCCTGGATTAGCCTACGAGGGTCCGTTTTAGAACGATTCTACTCGTGGCGACTTGCCTTGAGTTGGCTCGACCCTCAGAATGACATCGCAAGCGAACATCAGAATACTCGAGATGAAGGCCGCCCTCGCCTCCGAGGGCGTTGCCCTCACCCCAAGGCGCGAAAAGCTACTCGAGGTCCTCGCAGCCAGCGAGCATCACCCTAGTGTGAGCGAGATCCACGAGCAAGTGAAGAGCTTCTTCCCGCGGACCAGCCTTGCCACCATCTACAACACCATAGAGCTGTTGAAGGAGACGGGCCAGGTCCTGGAGATCGAGTTCAGTGGCGCATCCAACCGGTACGACGGTCGCAGGCCTCAATCGCATCCCCACCTGGTCTGCCTTGGGTGCGCTAAGATCGAGGACATGGACACGGTTGAAACGGACGAGCCCCTCGAGGCGATATCGGCAGCAACCGGCTATGAGATCGTACGCCACCGTACCGACTACTATGGGACGTGCTCCGACTGCCAGGCCCGCAGGGACGACGGGGCCCGACCTGCGAAGTTGAACAAGAAGAATCAGTAGACGAGTCATAAAGGAGACAGGCTATGGCGAATCGAGAAGACATTCCACTTATGGCTCACCTGATGCGTCGCGCGGGGCTCGGAGCGACGCGGGACGAGCTGGAGCAGCTGGCGGAGAAGGGGTACGAGGCGACGGTCGAAGAGCTCCTGCACCCCGAAGAAGAGCCTCCGGTCGACGAGTATCTGCTCTACCGGTACCATCCTGCATTCGAGAAGCCGGGCGGCGCGGTTGCGCCAGGCCAGGCCAACTGGCTCTATCATATGTTGACCACCCGGCGCCCCCTCGAGGAGAAGATGGCGCTGTTCTGGCATCAGGTCTTTGCCACGGGAAACGGCAAGGTGGACAACTGCGACCACATGATCGTCCAGATCCAGATGTTGCGTGACTACGGCATGGGGAACTACCGCGAGCTGCTGGTCGAGCTAGCCAAGAACCCTGCGATGATCTTCTGGCTGGACAACAACGAGAACCACAAGCACGCGCCCAACGAGAACTGGGGCCGCGAGCTCCTGGAGCTGTTCTCGCTGGGTGTTGGGAACTACACCGAGAAGGACGTGTTCGAGTGCTCCAGGGCCTTCACCGGCTGGACCATCTCGGCCAAGATACCACGCTACCCCTACGGCCGGTTCCCCTGGCAGTTCGAGTATCGTGCCGACGACCACGACTTCACCGAGAAGACCTTCCTCGGCCACACGGGCAACTTCAACGGCGAGGACATCATAGACATCATCCTGCAGCAGCCGGCCTGCTCGCGGTTCGTCGCGCGGCACCTGTACAACTTCTTCGTGGCCGACGAGCCCCAGGTGCCGGCCTGGAACATCGAGGAGCCTCGGAACCCCGAGGCGGTCCAACTTCTGGCTGATACCTTGGTGGAGTCCGGCTTCGAGATGAAGCCGGTGCTCCGGACGCTGTTCAACTCCGACTTCTTCAAGGAGTCTGCGTTCCAGAAGGTGCGCAACCCGGTCGAGGTGGTGGTTGGCACCCTGAAACTGACGAAGGATATTCAGGGTCCCGACCCGAGGATGGAGAGGACCTCGAAGGAGCCGGGCTACATGGGGCAGGACTTCCTCGAGCCTCCCAGCGTCGAAGGCTGGCACACGGGCAAGGAGTGGATCAACAGCGGCTCCCTGGTCAAGCGGGTCAACTTCGTGGCAGAGCGAGTGAGCAACGTCGAGCTACCCGGGGTGCAGGACATCATCCGACGGGTGGCCGGCGGGGATAAGGCCATGACGGCGGAGGCACTGGTAGACCGGTGCCTGGACCAGATGGGCCCGCTAGAGGTAGCGGAGAGCAGTCGCAAGGAGCTGATCTCCCAGGTGGAGAGCGGCGGTCCCGTTTCCTTCGACACGAAGGAGGGCTATTCCGACTTCTCCCAGCGCGCCGGCTCGACGATGGCGCTGATCGCGGCGACCAGGGAGTACCAGTTCGGCTAGAGCTTCATTCTCGTTCGGACGACGACACCAAACCGAACCGAAAGGGGAGTAGAGATGGCTAAGAAGAGCAAAGACCCGGTCCTGGTAGTACTTCAGCTGACCGGGGGCAACGACTACTTCAACACGGTCATCCCGTACACAGACGAGAACTACTACGACAACCGGCCGACGCTGCAGATTCGGGACGACCGGGTGCTGAAGATAGACGACAAGCTCGGGTTCCACCCTGCGATGGGCCCGGTGAAGGAGCTGTACGACAAGGATCAGATGGCGGTGATCCACGGGATCGGGTACGCCAACTCACCGCGGTCCCACTTCCGGTCGATGGACATCTGGCACACGTGCGAGCCGGACAAGGTGGGGACCGAGGGCTGGCTGGGCCGGGCGCTGCGGGAGATCGACCCCAACGGCGAGAACCCTGTGACCGGGGTAAACATCGGCCAGGCGCTGCCACGGGCGATGGTGGTTCCCGGGGTGTCGGTGGCCTCGGTGGCGGACCTTTCGACGTACGGTCTGCTGACGGGGATAGGGGAAGAGGCCACGCGGATGAAGATGCTGGAGCGGTTCGCCAACATGTACGGCCCCGCCCTAGGGACGGGTCCGGTGATGGACTACCTGGGCCAGACGGGTCTGGACGCGCTGAAGGGGGCCGACATACTGAAGGCGGCTCCGGAGGGGTACAGCTCGGATGTGGAGTACGGCGCCGACAACATCTCCAAGAGCCTCCGGGACGTAGCGATGATCCACACGGCGGACCTTGGGACTCGTATCTTCTACACCCAGCACGGGAGCTTCGACACCCACGCGGCGCAGGCGGCGACGCACGCGAAGCTGTGGACTGAGGTGTCGCAGGCGGTCTCGGACTTCTGGGACGACCTCCGGGCGCACGATGCCGACGACAACGTGATCATGTTCCTGTTCTCGGAGTTCGGGCGACGGGTGCGTGACAACGGCGGCGGGACGGACCATGGTGCCGCCGGCGTATCCTTCGTCATCGGGCCGCAGGTCAAGGGCGGCATGTACGGCGCCTACCCCGAGACGCGGGCCGAGGCGCTGGAGCAGGGCGACCTGGTGCCGAACCTGGACTTCCGGGGCGCCTACTCGACGATCATCGAGGACTGGATGGGCATGGACCCGGTACCCATCGTCAACGGGACCTTCGAGCAGCCCAAGTTCCTCGCGACCAACGGCGCCTAGAGACGCGTCTCTTCGAAATAGACCTTTTGCCGCCGAGGTAGGCGATGTACCCAGTAAGGGGAACCGGGCTTACCTCGGCCGCTTATTTATGGGGGTTAGGATGCTGACCACAACTGCAGCGGGGCGCGTCTGGAACTTCAGCCACGCGATCGGCCGGAACGCGGCCGCAGGCGCAGGCTTCACGCAACCGATGGCCGTGGCCGCCGCCCCAGGGGGCGTGCTCTATGTAGTGAGCAGGGGCCAGGAGAGGTCGGGCGGCGTCATCATGGAGAACAAGCGTCTCAGCAAGGTGACGATCGACGAGGAGTTCATAGGGGAGTTCGGGCGCACGGAGTTCGCATGGCCCGCTGCGATCGCGGTTGCGAGCGATGGTAGCGTCTACTGCGCCGACGAGGCAGAAAACCTCATCGCGATGTACAACTCCGACGGCGAGCGTCTGGGGCAGTGGGGCGAGTCCGGCGCCGAAGAGGGACTGCTGGATGGACCTTGCGGGCTGGCCTTCGACAGTGACGACAACGTGTATGTCGTCGAGTGCCGCAACGATCGCGTGCAGAGGTTCTCCAAGGACGGCAAGTTCCAGGCCGCGTGGGGCGGCGCGGGCAGCGGTGAGGGCCAGTTCAACCACCCCTGGGGAATCACCATCGACGTAAACGGCGACGTTTACGTAGCTGACTGGCGGAACAATCGGGTGCAGAAGTTCACGGCTGACGGCGAGTTCATCATGTCATTCGGACCAAGCGAGGACGAGGCCCTGAAGCTGGACCATCCCGCAGGCGTGGCCGTGGACAGCGATGGCGACGTTTACGTGACCGACTGGGGCAACAAGCGGGTTCAGATATTCGATCCCGAAGGCGGCGTGCTCGCGTCCCTCGTGGGCGACGCCCAGGAGTTCTCCAAGTGGGGCAGGGAGGTGGTGGAGTCGAACCCAGACGTGGTCAAGGCCTATCGCCGTGTGAAGGACCTGACGCCGCTGGGCCGGTTCGAGAGACCCGTCGGGATAGCGGTCGACGAAGAGGACCGGATAATTGTCACCGACAGCAGCCGGGGCAGACTCCAGGTCTACGCCAAGGAGAAGGACTACCTGGATCCGCAGTTCAACCTCTAGCTCAATCGCGAGCGGGTCACACGCCGGGCGGCCTCCTGGTGTGCCACGGTGTTGCCTGCTCGTAGGCGTGAGCGACTTTGAGGACGGTGGCTTCGTCACCCGGCCGCCCCGCAATCTGGAGACCCACCGGTAGGCCATCAGAGCTGAACCCGCAGGGCACGGAAACAGCCGTTGCGCTGGCCAGATTGAATATGCGGGTCATCAGGTAGGGCAGGCGCGCCGTCGACTCCTTGCTGGTGAACGTGAAGTCGTCTTGAATGGGCTGCGCGGTCTTGCCGGACGTGGGCAGCGCCAGGACGTCGAACCTCTGCATCGTCTCGTCGAACTCCTGCCTGATCATCGTCCGCAGCTTCTGCGCCTTCAGGTACGCCGACGCCGGCATGACGCTCCCGGCGAGCAGGAGGATCCTGGCGTCGTGGCCGTAGACCTCCAGCTGGTTCCTCACGCGCTCGCGGTGGTCCAGCGCCGGCTCTACTGACAGCAGGATGCCCGAGACCAGCGAGGCGTAGCGCGTATGGGGCATCGACACCTCCTCGACTGCGGCGCCCAGGCGCTCGAGCTCCGAGATGGCCTCGGTCACTATATCGCGCACTTCGGGCTCGACTTGGTCGCTCTCGATCTGCTCCTTGATTACGCCGACCCTGACGCCGCTTATGTCACCCGTTAGCGCTTGCCTGTAGTCTGGGACCGGCCTATCCCAGGTGTACGGATCCTTGGGGTCGTGGCCGGCGATGGCGCCGAGGGTGATCGCCGCGTCCTCGACCGTGCGGGAGATGGGGCCAACCGTGTCCATGGTCCAAACCCCTCGCATGACACCGTAGCGACTGACGAGCCCCCAGCTGGGACGCAGGCCGACGAGCCCGCAGTTGATGGCCGGGAATCGAATGGAGCCGCCGGTGTCCTCGCCCAGGGACGTGGCGCACAAGAAGGCGGCCGTAGCCGCTCCGGAGCCGCCGCTGGACCCGCCGGCGTACATGTTCAGGTCCCACGGGTTTCGAGGCGTGCTGAAGCGATGCGAGAAGGCGGTGATCGCAAACTCCGTCAGGTTGGCCTTGCCCAGAACTATCGCGCCGGCTTTCTTGAGGTTGGCGATAACCGTTGCGTCCTCGTCGGGGACGAAGTCCAAAAGGAAGCGTGAGCCCCCGGTCGACCGGGTCCCCTTGCTCCAGAACTGGTCTTTCACCGCCACCGGAACGCCGTGCATAGGGCCAAGGTGATTACCCCCGGCAATGGCTTTTTCGGCCTCGCGAGCAGCCGCTCTGGCCTCGTCGCGCATCACCGTCAGGTATGCGTTGTACTTGAAGTCCAGGTCATCGATACGCTGGAGGTAGGCCTCGGTGGCTTCCACCGGCGAGACCTCCCTCTGCGCGATGAGTCCGGAGAGCTCGGAGGCCGAAAGGAATGGGATCTGATCCTTGTCCATGGTGTTGACCTCTCGTCCAGCGGCTAGCCGTGCTGCGTTCGAATGGGCAGGGGCTCTACCTCGTCGAGTCCCGGCGGATTCGCCTGGTCCAGGGGATCCAGTAGGGCGTTGAGGAAGTGCGTCACCTCCGACAGGTCCGGATCGTCGAGGTCGAGACCCGCAGCCTGTCCCAGCACCCTGACCTCCTCTTTCGACAGATCAGCCATGTCCAACTCCTACACACCTGGGGTGAACGTGATGCGAGTGTAAATGGGGTACCCGACGGTGTCAACGTCGCGTGCCCGGCCCACGGGCTGGTGTTGCTCCACACACGCGCGTATAATTCCGAAAACCGTGTATGGAGGATGACAATGGCGGACTACGAGACCTATTTCAACGGAGACTGGGTTCCTTGGAGCCAGGTGAAGATCGACCCCACGGACCGGGGCTTCACCTCAGCGGACGTGGTGTTCGACGTGGCCCGGACCTTCAACGGCAAGAGCTTCCGAATGAAGGAGCACGTGGACCGGCTCTACAGGTCGCTCCAGTACACCCGGATAGATCCCGGCCTGTCTCACCAGGAGATGCTCGACATCAGCGAAGAGGTCATTACACGAAACGAGCACCTTCGCGCCGACGTGGGGGACTACTGGATACACCAGGTCATCACGCGCGGCAGGGGACGCTTCGCCGGTATCGCAACGGACCCGACAGTGTTCGTCCATGTTTCGCCCGTTGACTTTGCGCGAAATGCCCGCTTCTACAAAGATGGGGCCCACGCGGTGATCGCGAAGACGCGAAGCTATCCCGTCGAGTCGCTGGACTCCAAGATCAAGCACTACAGCCGAATGAATTTCAACCTGGCCGAGCTGGAGGCGTACGACGTCGACCCGGACGCCTGGCCGCTCCTCTTGGATTCAGACGGTAACCTGACGGAGGGCACGAGCAACAACATATTCGTCGTAACCGACGGCGTGATCCGGACGCCGGGCGACAGCAGCATCCTGCAAGGGGTGTCGCGCGGCGCTCTGTTCGACCTGGCCCGCCAGCTCAACATCCCGGTCTCCGAAGAGGAGCTCCAGCCCTATGACCTCTACACGGCCGACGAGGCCTTCTTCAGCGCGAGCAGCGCCTGCCTGTTGCCTGTGACGAAGGTGGACAACCGGCAGGTGGCCGATGGGAAGCCTGGGCCGATAACGGAGCAGCTCCTTGCCGCCTGGAGCGAGTGGGTCGGTTTGGACATCGTCGACCAGTCCGTGCGCTTCTCCAGCGAGTAGAGCAAGAAGACGACCGCGGTGACGAACCGGTCATTCTGACGAGCGTAGCGAGGAAGAGTCTGGCGAGGGCCAGGTAGCAGTCCTCTTGCGAGGAAACCCTCGATCCCAGAGTTTCACTCCATTCAGAAAGACAACAGCGAGGGCTGACGAGCCGAACGGGCGCGTTTTACGAAGCCCCGGACTCAAGTCCGGGGCTTCGTGTCCATTGCCTCGTAGGAGCGGGTTTGCACCAAAACCACAGGAAGGTGCCGGAAACCGGAGGTTTCCAGCCGGGGTCTGGGGTGTCCCCAGATACAAAATACCCCCCAGGGCGGGTGGGAGAGCAAGCAAAGCCCGTTGGAGCGGCTACCCGCGACTAGCGCTTGTACAGTAGCCGACCCTCTACGTAGGTCAGGTCGACAGTGATGTCCCTAATGAACTCGGGGTCGACGGCCGTCGGATCGTGGCTGAGAACGGCCATGTCGGCTCGCTTTCCGACCTCCAACGACCCAACCTCGCTCTCACGGGACATGGCATAGGCCGAGTTGAGCGTGTACATCCGCAGGCCTTGTAGAGGCGTGACGGCCTCGTCGGGCACGATCCGCTCGCCGTCCGGGGTGGTTCGGCGGGTGACGATCGCGTAGAGACCGGCCAGCGGGTCCAGCAACGCACAGGGGCAATCGGAGCTTGCCGCGACCGTGAGCCCTTCAGAGAGCATCGTTCTCATGGGAAATACCCTCACATCCCCACCCATCTCCTCGGCTCTGTCCTTCGAGTACTGGCCGAATGTCTGGACGAAAGGCGGCTGGACGCTGGCCACCACGCCCAGCGAGCGGCTGCGTTTGATCTGGGCCAGGGTAGGGAACCAGTAGTGCTCGATGCGGAACCTCGGCTCCTCGGCGGGACGCCGCTTCAGAGCGGCCTCAAAGGCGTTGAGGGCCTGCTCTATGCTCCAGGTGCCGAGGCAGTGGATGGCTACCTGCATGCCGCGCTCATGCGCGCTAATCACGATCTCGTTGGCCTCGTCCTGAGTGTAGTACGGCTGGCCGATCTCCTCCTCGCCGCCGTGGGCGTGGAACTTGATGAAGGCCGCGCTGGGGAAGGCCGGGTCCATGAACATCTTCACGGTGCCGCCGCGCAGCCTGTCCGATATGTTGCCGTCCCCCACGCGGCCCTTGACGGGTCCCTCGGGATGGGCGAAGAAGGTGTCACCGCCCAGCATCTGGTGGAGCACGATGGGCAGCTTGCCTAAAGCCTCGGTGCGCCTGTACAACTCGGCCGCCTCGGGGACTACCAGAGCGTCGCCGACGCTGGTGATGCCCTTGGCGACATGCCGCATGCAGTTGTCCCTGACCAGGTCCGTTGCGTTGTCGCCGTGGTAGTCGAGCATCGCTCTGAGGGAAAGGGCGTAGACCGGGTCCATCGCCGCCTCCCACAGGGTTCCATCGGCTTCCCCATGGACATCCCGATGGAACTGGCCGTGAAGCGGGTCGGGGGTGTCGCGGCCGATCTCGGCGAGCTTTAGGGCCGCCGAGTTGGCGTAGGCTGCGTGGACGGAGGCGTCCACTATGCACAGCGGATTGTCGGGCGCGACCTCATCGAGCTCGTCGCGGAGCAGGCCGCGATTCTCCTTGACGCCGCTTACCCTGAATCCCCAGCCCGAGACCCAGCGGCCGGGCGCCGCAGCGCCGACCGCAAGGGCGATGGCCTCGAGAACACCGCGCACGGTGTTGTGCGGTGGCGTGCTGCAGTCCACAGAGACGGGTTGGAACGTCGTCATGTGGAAGTGGTTATGTGGGTCGATGAACCCCGGTATGAGGGTGCGGCCCGCGAGATGAGTCATCTCGGTGTCGGGGCCGGCGAGTTTCGCTATCTCGGCACTGGTCCCGACGGCCGCGATCTTGCCGTCACGAACCGCTACCGCCTCGGCCCTTCGGTCGCTTGGGTCCATGGTCAGCGCGTTGGCGCCGGTCAGTATCAGATCCATGGGAGCCTCCGTGCGTCATGCTTTATGGGCTTGTAGAACCGCGGCTCGGGCAGGCCTAACGTTGGGACCTCGTCGTGCGTTCGCGGTGAGCCTGTTGAGCCACGCATCGGCTTCCAGTTCACCCGGAGCTGGTCGAGGGGCAAGCCGCAGTTATTAGCCGAGGTCTTTCGGACTCACGAGATCAATCGCGCGCATCGATCGCGAAATAATCAGCGGCGCTCGGCTTCGACCATGCGTACCGGCGCCGGGAGCTCGTCGGGGTCGACCGGGACCTCGATGACGGAGGGCAGGTCCGAGGCCATGGCTTGCTTCAGGACGTCCCCGATGTCCTCGGCGCTCTCTACATAGAAGCCGTTCGCGCCGAACAGCTCGGCCAGCTTGTCAAACCTGGGATTGGTTATGTCGGAGCCGAGGATGCGGTCGCCGAACAGGGCCTTCTGGTACGCCTTCTCAGAGCCCCACTCGCTGTTGTTCATTATCAGCGTGACGGCCGCAATGCGCTCCCGCACGGCCGTTTCCAACTCCTGCACGTTGAACAGGAACCCGCCGTCGCCGTGGATCGCGATAGCCGGGGCGTCCGGCCTCCCCAGCTTGGCGCCGAGCGCCTCCGGAAAGGCGAAGCCGAGGCTGCCCAGGTCGAGAGGAGTAATAAACGTCCGGGGCTGGTTGAACTCGAGCCGGTCGTAGCCGAACGCGGGGCAGGCGCCGGCGTCCAGCGCCACCGTGGCGTTGGAAGGAAGCACCTTTCGGAGCTCGGCGTAGACCCGCTGAGGCTTGATGGGTGTGGCGTCCAGAGAGCCGTCCGCCTCTATGCGTTCAAGACGTTTTGCCCTCAGCGTCTGCGCCTCAGCGCTCCAGGCGCTTTCTTCGACCTGACTACCCTCTTCGCGCAGGATGCCGAGGATGCCGTCCAGGACCGCTCCAACGTCGCCCTGGATTCCCACGGCGACGGGATAGTTCCTGCCGATCTCCTTCTCGTCGATCTCGATCTGGATGATCCTCGCGTCTTTGGGGATGTAGCGATTGTCGTAGAAGCTCGTGAAGTTGGACAGCCGTGAGCCGGCGGCCAGTATGACATCGGACCTGCTGCAGAGCTCGCCCGCCTCGCGCGCGCCGGCCCTCCCAAGGGGACCAACGTACATCGGGTGCCCGTTGGGCACGGCGTCGTTTCGTCCGTAGCTGGTGACCATGGGGATCGACAGCAGTTCCGACAGGTTCACGACCTCTTCAGAGGCCTCGCTGTGGTTGATGCCCCCTCCGGCGATGATGAGGGGTCTTTGTGCCGATCTCAGCAGCTCCGCCGCCCGGCGCACGAGCGCGGGATCACCCGGCGGACGGTGCTGCACTCGATAGCTCTCCGGCGCCTGTATCTCTGCATCGATCGTCTGGTTGTTCAGTACGTCCCTGGGAATGTCGACGAACACGGGCCCTTTCTTGCCCGACATGGCGATGCGGAATGCATGGCGCATCAGCTCGGGAATGCGCTCCGCCGTGTTGACGGACATGGCGTGTTTGGTGATAGGGCGAAACAGGCCGATGTGGTCCGCCTCCTGGAAGGCATCTCGATAGACGACGTCCCGGGCGGTAGCGCCTGCTATGGCGATTACGGGCGAGTGTCCGACGTAGGCCGAGTAGATACCTGTCGTGAGGTTGGTAGCCCCTGGACCGTTGGTGACCAGGCATACACCGAGACCGCCCGTGACCCTGGCAAACCCGTCGGCCATGAAGGCTCCACCCTGCTCGTGGCGGACGCCGATGTACCTGATGTCGGTCCGGTCGTAGAGAGCGTCGAGAACGTCCAGGAAGGTGCTGCCGACGACGCCGAAGATGTATCTGACGCCCTCGGCGCAGAGCGTCTCCACGACCGCCTGTCCCGCCGTCATCCGTGGCACGCTACTACGACTCCACCGGGGCAGTTCGGCGTAAGGTCCGCTTCAACGTGAGACGGCAGGCTAGAAAGAGGTGTCGAGGGGGTCGTCGGCGCGGTTGACCTTTACAATCCTGAGCCAGACCTGGTCCGCACTCGACACACCCAGGATCTTTCTGCCGATCGGACCCACCCGCACTTCGTTGGCATCAGCCCCGTCGATTATCTTGGCCCACGCCCTAAGAGGAGCGGCCCGCTTACCTATATATTCGACCATGCCGCCGTCCTCGGTGCTGATCTTCTTGGCCACTTCACGGCTCATCGGACAGAGACGAAGGCCGCGCTCGTCGAACTCATCCACGTCCGTCTCGCCAACCTTGAAGTACGTACGCTGCTGCCTTTGCTGATTACGCAGGGCAGTGGTCTTGGTCTGGTCCACGTGACCGTCCTCGATTACCACGCCGTAGACGTCGGCGGCGCGGCGCCCGGATACGTAACCGGCGATGACGTCCTTCATGACCATCTCGACCTCGCGCTCCAAAGGATCGCCGACTCCGCCACCGGCCGTCGCCCGCATGAGCACGACGTCGTTGTACTCCAATGGGAAGCCTTTCACCTTGCCGGGCAATGGCGAGGGCTGTAGCTCCTTTCCACCGCGGATAACGGTGGTTGTATTGGGGTACCCGGGTGGAGCTCCGGCAGCGCCGTAGGGAGGGATCGAGGCCCGGTCCGTCATCGCGCTAAGCTGGCCCGACTCCGACAGAACATGGATCTTTCGTCCTACGCTGAACCCGCTTCTTCGATAGCCTGCCCCCTCGCGGTCCGTGATGACCTCCAGAGCGTCGACGCGCAGCGGTTGCCTGTGCTCCAGGCTTTCGGCCGGCTGCGCCAGGGGCATGTCGCCGCCGTCGTAGTGGAAGTGGCCGGTCGAGCCATCGGTGTCGCTGGTTGCCGGCGTGCCGCCCCCTGGGTAGTCGTAAAGTATGTAGGGCCGGCTCCGGAGCGTGTCGTAACCGGCGATATAGCGATGCTGGCCGGAGCCGATGTTCTCGCCGCCAGCCTCGTGTGGCATGACCTGCGAGAAGAGACCCACTACCGCGCTCTGGAGCTGTCGGTACACGTCCCAGCACCCGCCGACTGCCGCCGGGAGCTGGGCCGCCAGGCAGCTCCCCTCCGGGATGATGAACTCCATCGGTCGGAAGGTTCCGCCATTGACGGGTGTCTTGGGATCGAGCCACGACTTGACGATGACGAAGGCGCCGCCCTGGGTGACCGGAATACCGCAGTTCATGGGGCCGTGGACCTGCGGCGCCGACCCCGTAAGGTCGAAGGTCATGCCGTCCCCGTGGATCGTCAGCTTCACCTTGAGGGGCAGCGGCTCCGGTGCGAGGCCGCTGTTGTCCATGTAGTGCTCGTAGTGGAACTCGCCGTCGGGCAGCGCGGCGATCTTGTCCCGCATCGACCGCTCGGCGTTGTCCATCAGCGCGTCAATGCTGGCCGCCACCGTGTCGGGGCCGTACTTATTGCACAGCTCCCGTAGACTCTCCTCGGCGACGTGGGCGGTGTCGAGCATGGCCAGTGCGTCGCCCTCTCGCTCCTCCTGGATGCGCATGTTGGCGAAGACTACGTCCCACAGGGCCTGGTTTATCTTGCCATCCTCGATGATCTTCACCGGGACTATGCGCACACCCTCCTGGTAGATCTCCGTGTCCTGGCCCGAGAAGCTGCCGGGCGTCGCGCCGCCCACATCGGCGTGATGCGCCCGAACGGCTATGTACAGGAGGATCTTGCCGTCGACGAAGAACGGCGTGTAGAAGGCGATGTCGTTCAGGTGGGTGCCGCCTGTATAGGGGTCGTTGACGGCCAACACGTCACCCGGGTTGATGTCGTCTCCGAATTTGGCCCGCGAGGCGTTGAGGCCTAAGGCCATGGCGAAAACGTGGCCGGAGAAGTCCTCGGACATGGCGCCCAGCTCGCCCTCGGAAGTCATGAGCCCGCAAGAGAAGTCCCTGACCTCGTACAGGATCGGCGCGTACGCCGTCCTGACAAGCGTGGCTCTCATCTGCAGTACGGTCGACACCAGGGAGCCACGAACGACTTCCAGGGTGATCGGGTCCACCATAGTGCCACGCGCGGTCGTCATTACTCGCCTCCGTTGTGCTTGTTATTCGCTATTACCGAACGAGACGGCGGTCATGCTCCGCAGGACTAGCCGTCCATCCACTTGAAGTGCTTCGAAATCATCTTGTAGAATCCCCACGACACATTGCTGGCGCGGGGCAGCCCGTTCCGCTTCCAGTTCGCGATCTCGTCCCGGGCCTCCGTTCGCATCTGGGACTCGTCTCCAAGGGATGGTATGACCTCTTCGCTCTCAACCTCGTACAGCGCCATGTAGCGTGGCCCCGTGCTTACGCCGGCGAGTGCCGGATGGTCGATGGCTCGGAAGCGCCCACCCAAAACGTAGCCTGGCACGGCCAGAACGTTGGGGAAATGAGACTCGTTATACCATCGATTCCAGTCGTCTTCCTCTTTCGGATCGACGTCGGCGGTAACGATGCTCACAGGATAGTCGCCGCTGAGTAACGAGTCTGTAATGGGCGTCCCGGCGATCTGCTCGTAAACACTGAGGGAGCGGTTTGAAAGTCCTTTCAGCTGCTGGTGGCCGTCCAGCTCAGATCTGGCGATGGGGTGGAAACTGGACGTATGCCGGCCCAGAGTCGAGGGCAGGTCGTCCTCGCTGCGAAGGCCGTAGAGAGCCGTGAAGCGGTTGAGTTCCGTAATCCCTGTATAGCGGCTTGCCCATTGAAAGCCAGGGACCCTGAGGAGGTTCGGCAGGTGGCTGTTGTACCATTGGTTGAACGGCTCGAGCTCGTCTGCGGCGCAGTCCATCTGGACCATCAGAAGAAGGTTGTCTCTAGCCACAGGCCCTCCTGCACGCAAGCGAAGTCACCGAGCGGGACGGGAAAAGGGGCCTGCACAGACTAGAGCCTTGGTGATTGCATGTCAAGATTCGTAGAAGCCCATCCACGATACCGCATTGAATGGCTGCTCCACGCCGTAATCATCGCCACCGCTTTCGTGCTGGCGATCGGGTGCTCGGGTGGGGGTGAAGGGGAGTCCGCCACACTCGCAGAGCCCGCGAAAGAGTCGGGCGAGGTCCTGCCGGCCGTCCCCGAGGGCTCCCGCATCGGCGCTGAGGCCCGGCTCTCCATGATGGCCCGGGTAGACAACGGCTACAACGCCGCTATCGTCGTCGGCTTTGTGGACGCGGAGGGAACCGAGTTTTTCAGCTATGGAACCACCTCCTTTACAGAAGGCGCGGTGCCCGACGAAGACACCGTTTTCGAGATCGGCTCCGTGACGAAGGTCTTCACCACAGCGGTGCTGGCCAACATGGTAGTGGGCCTTGAGGTGTTGCTCGAGGACCCGATCGCGCTATACCTGCCAGGTGATCTTGCCACCGAGCAGAGCACACAGGGGACAGCCCTGATTCACCTGGCGACGCACACGTCCGGCCTGCCACGGCTGCCGGACAACCTCCCCTACGGCGATTCGGAAAACCCCTACGCCGACTACACACTGGACCACATGTACGAGTTCATCGCGGGCCACGTCGCCGAGTTACCGCCCGGCGCCCAGTACGAGTACTCCAACTATGGGGTCGGTCTCCTGGGGCAGCTGCTGGCCAATCGGGCAACGACCGGATACGAGAGTCTGCTGGCCCAGCGGATCACCGGCCCGCTCGGCATGGACGACACCCGCATAGAGCTGACGCCCTCCATGCGGTCGAGGCTCGCCCCGGGCCACAGCGGCGTCGTTGAGGTGAAGGCCTGGGACCTGGGCTCGATGGCACCGGCAGGAGGCTTGCACTCGACGGCTCGCGACCTGCTGACCTTCGTAGCCGCCAACGTTGGATTGAAAGAGACTCCCCTTTCCGGCGCCCTGGGCGCGGCGCATCAGGCGATCGGCAGCACAGGCATCCCCAATGTTCAGATCGCGCTTGGTTGGCACGTCCTGATCGGCGGCGAGTACGACATCGTCTGGCACAACGGCGAGACCGGCGGCTACCACTCGTTTATCGCCTTTGTGCCAGACACGCAAACGGGAGTCGTCGTGCTCTCCAACTCTCACGGGGCGATTGACGACATCGGCTTCCACCTGCTGGACTCCAGCAACGGGTTGGAACCTTTCTCCCCAGACGCCGCAGTTGACTCCGCAACCCTGGAGAGCTACACAGGCAAGTACGAGCTGGAGCCTCAGCTGTTCCTCGATGTGGAGTATCAGAACGGGCACCTGACCGCTCGGGTGGGAAGCGCACAGCGGTTCACCTTCCACGCGGTGTCGGAGACCGACTTCTTCTCCGATGTCGCACAGACAGGCGTCCGGTTCGTAAAAGACGATCAGGGCAAGGTCGTCGCCGCTTTGCTGGAGCGGGGCGACGACCAGACCCGGGCACGAAGGCTCGATCCGGACGAGCAGGCCGTCGAGGCCAGGACAGAGATTTCGGTGGCGCCTGAAGTCCTGAAACCCTATGCAGGCGTCTACAAGCTGTCGGAGGACCTGGTGTTCGACGTGACCGTCGAGGATGCTAATCTGATGGTCAAGCTTACGGGGCAACCGAGGTTCCAGGTGTACGCAGAGTCTGCGACGGACTTCTTCTACAAGGTCATCGACGCTCAGATAAGCTTCTCCACGGATGAGGAGGGGAACGCTTTCGCACTGGTGCTGCACCAGGACGGTCAGGACCACATCGCCGTGAAAGAGCGCTAGCGGCAGGCCGACGGGATACTGGCTTGGTGGGAGAGTCGCTCCGGCCAGATAGTGGGACAGAAAAAACCCGGACTTAAGTCCGGGTTTTCGTTGCTAGTCAGCAGTCTAGTTCAGAAGCCCGAGCTCTTTCAGTATGGGCGGTAGCTGGCCCTTCTCATCGTCGCTTAGCGGGCGCAGGGGCCTCGTCACCGTGTCGTGGTCAATGACCCCCATGAGCTTTAGCGCCGACTTCATGCTGGCCAAAGTGGCAGCGTTCTGGCTCCCACCCTTTGCGAGGCCCGGGACCTTCCGCGCGAGAGCGAGCCCCTGCTCGCACTCCCTGACCGCCTCCACGTCTCCACGCTCGCCCGCCTCCCAACCTCTCGAGGCGATTGCCGGGACCAGGTTGGCGATTCCAGGGATCACCCCGTGCGCCCCTGTGGCTCCAGAGCTGGTTACCCGGAACATCGTCCCGAGGAAGCGGTAGAGCTCGACGCCACCCTGATCACACAGGACGTTTAGCTCGGCAAGCCATTCGCCGGCCCCGGAGCTGTCCTTGACGCCGACCACCACGTCCTCGCCGGCGAGCTTCGATATGGTCCCCGGCGCGACCACGGTCTTGACCGTCTGAGGAATGTTGTAGACCCACAGGGGCAGCCCGGCGCGGTCTCTCAAATAGCGATAGTGATCCAGTAGCTCGTCCTGGGAGTTGGGGTAGTAGTAGGGCGGTGTCACGGCTATTCCATCGAGCCCGCTCTCCTGGACGGCCAGGGCCTTGTCGAGCGAAAGCTGAGTGCTGGCGCCCGACACGTTGCCGATGATCGGCACGCGGCCGGCGACCTCGTCCACGACGGTCTCGATGCTGACGATGCACTCTCTATCGGGCAGCGAAGCGAACTCACCCGTGGTCCCCGAGGCCCAGATCCCGTGGACGCCGTTGTCCAGCAGGTAGTTCACAAGCCTGCGCAGGGAGGCGATGTCGACGGATTCGTCGGCGTTCAGAGGCGTCAGTATCGGCACCATGACGCCGCGAATTTCCTTCTGTTGCACCGGGGGCCTCCTTGTCTCGGACCGGGGCCAAGTCTAGGTCGTACCGGCTTGGCATGTCAAATGTGATGCTCTCGCTTGCGAGTGCTAGAATAGGCGCCATCTGGAGTTGGAAGGTGAAGTAAAGTGAAGGGAATGGGGCCGGTCATCGTATTCGTACTGATCGCGCTGGTGGCTCTGGCGGCTTGCGGCGGGAGTGATGAGCAAGCGGCTTCTACGCCGACGCAGGTCGTCTCCCAGGAAAAAGAGCCTGTCGAGCCCGAACCGGTGGACAGCCTCCGCATTGGCCTTATGACGATACGCACAGGCCCCGGGGCGAGCTTTGGCATACCCTACGATACTGGGCCTCAGATTCTCGCCTCGGAGGTCAACGACGCCGGGGGATGGGAGGTCGGCGGCAAGCGCTATCGAATCGATCTGGACATCCAGGACTCCAAGTGGGAGATCCCTATCATCCTCGGCATCGCCGAGAAGTGGGTCAACAGCGACAACCTGAGGTTCGTGATAACGGGTGGGGACCCGATGATCGGCGCCGTTGATCCACTGACGACTCCGAAAAAGGTGATCCACATCTCGACGACCTGGGACCTGGAGCCGACCAAGAATGCGTACACCTTCGGCACCATATCCACCCACGCGGAATCCGCACCAGTATTCTTCAAGGCACTACGGGATCTGGAGCCCGACGTCAACAGCATCGTGTACATGGCGGTGAACTTCAGATTCGACATAAACGGCGCCGAGTGGACCGAGGAGGCTGCCAGGGAGGCCGGCTACGAGTGGATCGATACCCAGCTCCACGACATTGCGACGGCCGACTTCCTGCCCGTGGCCACCGCAGCGGTCGGCAAGAACCCCGACATGATCCTGCTTGGCGCCGTACAGGCTAACTCCCCGGCGATCATTCGGGCCATACGGGAGCTGGGTTACGAAGGTCTACTGGGAACCCCGCTCGCATCTCCCTCCACACCCCTCCTCCTGGACGCGTTCGAAGGCGAGGAGGAGTTCATGGAGGGCTTCTACGCCATGGAGGAGCACTACCTCGACGACCCAGAGCTTGATGCGCTTCTCGCCGAGTACGAGCGGCGTGCGGTCGGCACCGGCGTTGCGCCATCCGGCCTACCTGCCTACTACTACACGCTCATGGTCCTGCTCCAGGGGCTTCAGGACGCGGGCACCGTCGACGACCCGGACGCCATCGCCACTGCGATCGAGAACGTACGGATCCCCAACAAGTTCTTCCCCGGCGACCCGGTGATGACGATGGGTGGAACGCAGAAGCTCGGCCGGCGTCACCAGCTGCAAGTGCCCGTAGCCCTCAACGTCATCCGTAACGGCCAAGGCGTTACCTTGGACACCTTCATTGCCACGGTAAAATAGGGCTAGTGAACTGTGGCCTCGCCTTTGACCCGAGGCCGGATGCCGAAGAGGCGCAACAGCATCGCCCGGAGCATGGTCCTCCGCAGCAGACGCCAACCAAGGCGTGCGGCACGAACCTCGTCCCCGGAAGGCTCGTAGAACGAGGCGTACCTTGCTAACGTAAACAGTCGCGTGATGCCGGCGATCTCTCGCGTGTGGGCCGGCAACAGGGCAGCCAGCCGGTCGCCGTACTCGTAGGGCGTGTCGTTCGGACGGCGCTGGACTCCGAGGAGAAGCCCAAGGAGGCACATCGACCCATAGGTCGAGGCCGCGACACCCAGCCGGCCCGTGATCCGACCGACGTACCACGACGCCGCGGCGATCAAAGCCGCTGCTCCGCCGAGAGCGATTAACGCGAGATGCCACGCGGAAAGGCGCGATCCCGAGGTGCCTACGGGCTCTACAGATCCTCCCGCGTCAATGTCGCCGCCAAACATCGCCTCGGTGATCCCTGCGTCCTGGATCGCTGCACAGAACTCAGGGCCCTGGGCGCAGTCGTCCGACTCTTCTATGCCAAGGCTCTCGAGGTGGGGCTGGACCGCGACCGGAGTAGGCTCGAACTCCACCCAACCGTAGCGAGGGAAGTACACCTCCGGCCATGAGTGGTAGTCGCTCGCTCGCAGCTCCCGGACTGCTCGGGAATCGTTTGGGGTGCCCGGCGCGAAGCCGACGACCAGGCGGGCCGGCACGCCGAGCGACCGGAGCATCGTGATCATGGATGACGCGAAGTACTGGCAGAACCCGACTCTCTGCTCAACCAGGAAGTATTCTACGCCGTCCCTGCCCGGTGGCGGGGCCACGACGTCGGTGCTGTAGGGCAGGCTGCGCAGGAAGGACTCCAGTGCCACGACTTTTTCATGGGGTGTCGCCGCACCTTCGGTCAGCTCGGTCGCCATCTGCCTGACCGACGCCGGAAAGCCGGCAGGGAGCTGAAGGTACCGATCGGTCACCCAGGTGGGATATTGAGTGCCGGCGGCCTTGAGTTGTGCTTCGGTCGCTTCAGACACAGACCCGACGGTCGTGTACTGGAACAGGGGCCGGAGCATCGTGGTGCCCTTTAGGTATATCGGCGGTCCCGCTACGAGGAAGTCCTCGTCCCCACCACTCACCTGCGCGGCAACGCCGCCCGGCCTGGGGTTGCTCTTCGGCAGCGCCGCGGGGGCGTGTATCGATGGCGGCGGCCTCGCCGAGAGGGTAACGATCGCCGGCATGCTCGCTTCCACGGGCAGTCCGGCGAAGGCGATCTGGTTGGTCCTGGAGTGAAGCCTAACGCTGGTTGTCACCTCTCTACGGGCGTCGAATCTCGCGACCCACTCCCTGAGAGGAGCGTCTTCGGAGCGGACCTTGGGAGCGTCGGGCAGCGAGGTCCAGCCTTCGCCCGTGTAGATCTCGTACACCTGGGTCCTCAGCTTCGAGATGGAGGGCGACCTTATCGTCAGCAAAACGTCTTCGCTGAGGTTGATTGGGTTGGTGAACGGCAGGGCCTCGGGCATGAGCACGACCAATGCGGTCCTGTCCGGCGCAGCAGACAATGGACTGGACATCGTTTCCCAGAACGAGTAGAAGGGTTCCTGGGAGCCAGGCCAGATCACGAATGGCAGGGGCCTCGCCGGTGATGGAATCGACCTGGCTGCCGGGAGCACCACGGCTACCAAGGCCAGGCCAGCCGCCGAGATGGCGAGCCAGCCGGACAGCCGGCCGCGGGACGACCGCCGCCAGGTGTGCAGGCAGGCCACCGCCGGCGTCGCGGCGAGCGCGTACAGCAGCAGCCGTCCGTAATGGTGGTCCGGCAGCAGACCAAGGAGGATCAGCATCACTGCTGCTCCCGGAACCGCCGCCAAGAGGCCAAACCCGCCCCGATGGGCTAGCCATCCTGTCGTATAGCCGGTCAGCCATGCCACTCCCAGCAGCACAACGGCGATGCCGGAAAGCGTGACCTGCGCGTCGACGGCCAGAAATCCCAGACCCGAGGCGATGCCGAATCCCGAGACGAGGCCAACCACCACCCCCCTCCGAATGCCCAGGCTCCCCTGCCCCATGAAAAAGCCGAGCGCCAGACCGGCCACGGCCAGGGTCCTGAGGGACGGCAGCCCATCGACCCAGCGCCCATCCTCCATTGTGATGGCGACCACCAGGACCGGCAGCACCAGCATGGCGAACAGAACCAGGCTCCTGCCGAGCGACAACCCCTGGCGGCCCGACGAGTGACTCGTTGCGGCCGCGGGACTGGTCAGACTCAACTGCATGCCTTCGCCTCTACCTAGACCGTAAGGCTGCCCAACAGCCCGCCGAGCTGGTCCGACAGGTCGTCCCCCTGCCGGACCAGGCGGGACCAGCCAATGGCGGGCTCGACGCCGTCCGGGGCAGGCCTTGTCGCCGCTGAGGTCGCCGCTTCGCGTCGACTCCGGGTGTCGAAGCTGTCAGCGTCCAACAGGACGGCCATAACGGTGACCCCACTCCTCCTCAGGGACTCCAGCGCCGCGCGCACGCTGGGGCTGGACGTTGGCTGGACGGTGACTACCAGGGATCCCGGCGAGAAGCGACTCGCGTGTCGAGACACGACTGCCGCCATCGGCAGCTTGCCGCGGGCGCTGGCGGTGGCCAGCGCCCCGAGCATGCCGTCGAGCTGCTCAGGGCCACGGCGGGGCGACATGCTGCACCACTCGTTGCCCTGGTACGCCAGGCCCACGGATTGGCCCCAGGTGATGAAGTGCCTGGCCAGCGAGGCGGCAATGGTCACCGCATACTCCTCCGTCGTCAAAACACCCGCGCCGGCCTGTGTGTCCTCCTGAAGATCGAGCAGGAGCCAGACCTCCGCCGCCTCGACCCTCTGGAACTGCTTCGCCATGAGCACGCCCATCCTCGCGGTGGACGGCCAGTGTATGCTGCTTATTCGATCACCCGGCTGATACTCCCATACGGTCGCGGGAGTGGTATGCACGTGCCGAGGACCTGCGCCTCCAGCGCCGTAGCTGCCTCCCTCAAGACCCGTGTTGCCCCTGGGACTAGCGGATATGAGCGGCACGGTGGCAGGGTAGACGATGATCTCTCGCGTCTCTCCGATTTCCCGTCCGACCCGGACCAGTCCGAAAGGGTCCTGACCCACGATTCGCGCCGATCCTACGCGGCGGACGCCTCGGCGCTCGCATACGGCCGAGCCCACCCAGTCCACCTGCCCATGCGGTGCCAGGGCGATCGGCTCTTCGGCGGTGTCTGCGAAATCGAGGACGATGCGAGCGCCCAGCCCGGCCCTCGGGAACCCCCTCGTCTCCTGGATGGTGGCGCGAAACGAGATCGGCTTACCAACCTCGGGGTGCGTTGTCAGGGCCTGGATTCCGACGTCGAGGCCGCGTGTCATCAGCCAGGCCCACGCGTATCCAAGCACCGCCAAGCCCGTAGTCAGGTAGAGCAGCAGGTAGAGCGGCCTGAAGCCGGTCAGCAGCGCCAGCAGCAACAGGAGCAGGATCGCGGCAAACAAGGGGTAACCGGACCTCACGGGACTAACCTCGAGGGGTCCACCCGCGTCCATCGGTGCTCTTGGGGTGCATGGGAGCGGCCCCCGGAACCGCGACCGACTCGAGGATCTCCTGAATCACCTGCTCGGTGCCGAGCCCCGGCGTCCGGTCCTCGGCCAGGATGAGGCGATGCGACAACGCCGCCGGCGCAACGGCCTTCACGTCGTCAGGTGTCACGAATGGTCTGCCGTCGAGCAGCGCCCGCCCCTGGGCCATGCTAAGGATCCCGATGGAGGACCGAGGCGAGCCGCCCTGACGCACCATGGGATTGTCCCTGGTCGCGTGTACCAGCGATACGATGTACTCGTTGACCAGATCGTCGACGACCACCGTACGCGTTGCCTGCTGCGCCCGCACCACTTCCTCGGCCTCGACGACCTGCCCGATCGTCTCGATCGGGTGTACCGGCACCTGGCCGACCAGTATGCGCTCCTCCTCCTCGGGGGTCGGATAGCCAAGCTCCAGCCTGATAAGGAACCGGTCCAGCTCAGTATCGGGCAAAGGGAACGTGCCGTCATGCTCGGTAGGATTGCGGGTGGCCAGCACCAGAAAGGGCGCGGGCGAGGGATGGGTCACCCCGTCCACGGTGACCTGCCGCTCCTCCATGCACTCCAGCAGGGCGGACTGCGTCCTTGGAGAGGCGCGATTGATCTCGTCCACCAGGACGATGTTAGCCATCAGCGGCCCGGGACGGAACCGAAAGTCGCCGCTACGCTGATCGAAGACGTACACGCCGGTCAGGTCGCTGGGAAGCAGATCCGCTGTCCCTTGCACCCGCTTGAAGGTGCCACCGATGGACTTCGCCAGGCTGCGCGCCAGCATGGTCTTGCCCATGCCGGGTAGGCCGTCGATCAGCAGGTGGCCGCGGCACAGCAGCGCGGTGGCCGCCAGCCGCACGAGCTCCTGTTTGCCTACGATGACCTTTTCGACGTTGGCGATGATGTCGAGCGCAAGCTGGCGGGCCTGGATGAGCTCCGAGTCTTCGATCGCCGGCTGCACTCCACTCGTCTGCTCCTCTGCCCGCATGATCTCCTCCCTACGACCGGAGCGCGATCCGAAAAGTCCGGCAATCTTAGCATGGCAGTGGGGTGGGCACCATCCTCGGCTCTCTAGGTGCCTAGCCCGCGGAGGCGTAGGTAACGTCTAGCGGCGCCGAGCCGCCTGGAGGAGCTTTGCACAAGCACCATGGAAAGGTGCCGGAAACCTCCATTTTCCGGCCGGGGTCTGGGGTGTCCCCAGATACAAAAATACCCGTTGGGTGGGTGGGTGGGGGAGCAAACCTTCGCCTGGAAGGGACTTTGGTGGAAAGCCGCCTGTAGGGCGCTAGGCTCCTTGCCGTGGCCCTTTGACCTTGAGGATATGCTCTGTCAGTGGGCTGGGAGACGGTTGCGTGCGAACGTTCAGCAGTGCCGGCCCGTCGGCGGAGAGGGTCCGCTCCAGCGCTCCACCCAGCTCGTCGGCGCGCTCAACGTGCTCGCCCTGGGCCCCGAGGCCTGCGGCGACCTTGTCATAGCGGCTGGGTAAGAGCTCGGTGGCCACCGTCCGCCCGTAGATGGCGACCTGCTGGTGGTAGTCGATGCCCCAGACGGCGTCGTTGCCCACGATCGTCGCGACCGCAAGGTGATGCCGGACCGCCGTGTCCAGCTCCATGCCCGAGAAACCGAAGGCGCCATCGCCGGTCAGCACGATCACTTTGGAGTCGGGCAGGGCGACCTTGGCGCCTAAACCAAAGGGCACGCCCCAGCCGATCATGCCCAGCGTGCCGCCCGTGAACCAGCGCTGTGGAAGCTGGCTTGGGTAATACGCCGCCCCGTAAAGCGCGAAGTCGCTGCCCTCGTAGATCAGACACGTGTCGTCGTCCACCAACGGACGCAGCCGCACGTGAACGTCCATCGCGTGGAGCGGAGACGAGCCCTTGGCACGACTCTCCAGGCTTCGCTCTTGAACACGGGCAGCCTCCTCCAGCTCCCCCAGCATCGGGTGTTTGGCCCACTGGAGACGCTCGGCCTCGGCAGTCAGCTGGTCCACCACGGCTCCGACGTCGCCAACCAGGCTGAGGTCTACGCCTCTCGATATGCCGACCAGGTCCCTGGACGGCTCCACCTGAATGACGCGAGCCTCAGGGTCGAAGGTAGGTGGACCCCCGAACGATATCGTGTAGTCCAGCTTCTTACCGAGAAAAAGGACGGCGTCGGCATCTCTGAGATGTTGGGCAGCGTCGTTCACGCGGCCGTCGGCGAATCCGAAGCATATGGGGTGAGAGTCGGACACGACACCCCGGGCAGCCTCCTCGGTGAACAGCGGGATGCCGGAGACCTCGATCAGGCGCTCCAGGCTGGCGCGGGTCGCCCCAAAGGCGCCGTTGCCGGCAACGATCATCGGACGGCTCGCCTTTTGCAGCAGAGCGAGTGCGTCCCTCACAGCGTCCGGATGTGCTAGGACCGGCGCGGATGATCGGTACTCCCGCGGCTCGTAGAACCGAACCCGGCTCTCGTCGATCTCAGCCTCCTGAACGTCCAGCGGGACCGTCAGGTGCACCGGTCCGCGCCGTCCCGCCAGGGCGGTACGGAACGCCAGGGCGAAGCTATACGGAATCCGGTACGGGTCGGAGACGAACCAGGCGCCCCGGGTTACCGGCGCTGCCATTCCAACCTGGTCTATCTCCTGCATCGCGCCCTGGCCCAGACGGCTCTGGTCGGCGCAGCCGCCGATGTTGATCACCGGAGATTCCATGTGATGGGCCAGCGTCAACCCCGCGATGGCGTTGGCGTGTCCGGGGGTCGTGAACATGGAGATTCCGGGCGAGCCGGTGATCTTGCCCCAGGCGGTGGCCATGAACACTGCGTTCTGCTCGTGGCGGGTGTCGATGAACTTGAACCCCTCCTGGGCGAGCACGTCCATCATCGGGAGCGTGTGATCGCCGGCCAGGGCGAAGATCTTCTCGACACCCTCGGCCCTCAGCGCCCGCGCTATGAGATGTGACCCGGTGATCTTCATCAAAACACCTCCTACCGAGTGTCCCAGTCTACGATGCCATGCGTTCGCAGGTCCGCTATTGCTCCGTCGTCGTAGCCCAGTTCCGAAAGGATCAGTTGCGTGTGCTGTCCCTTCAGGATTCCCGGTCCGGCTTTTCCTTCCATGCCCGAGAAGCGGACGAGGGGGCTGTAGCGCCAGAATCTGCCCCAGCGATCGTGTTCGACCTCCGTCGTGAAGCCGTTCGCGCGTATGTGTTCATCCTCGTCGTGGAAGTGGAACATGCCCCTGTCTTCGACCTTGACACACGCGACGTCGGCCGAGGTCAGCAACGCCTCCCACTCCAGCGCGTCCCGGCCCGCGAGAATCGCACCGAGCTCCTGAGATAACGCCTCGTCGTTCGCCAGGCGGGATTCTCGATCGGCAAAGCGTGGGTCACTCAGCAGGTCCGGTCGGCCTACGGCCTCGCACAGCGCCTGCCACTCGTCGTCGAAGGGGCAGGCCAGGAACACCCAACCGTCCCTGGCGCGGTACAGCCGGTACAGCGCATCGAGGCCGTACCCCCGCGGGTCGGGCATACGGCGGGGCGGCTTGCCTTCGTGCGAGTAGAAGTCCTCCGCATTGGCGTAGGCGTTGGCGCCCAGCATCGACGACTCGATATACTGGCCTCTCCCGGTCCGCTCGCGTGCGTACAGCCCCATCACCATCGCCGCCGACAGCGCCATCGACGAGTTCATGTCGGTGCTCCCGTCGTTGGCCTTCATTAGGCTTATTGAGAGGTCTCTGATCTCGTCCACCGACAGCTCCTGGTGCGGCGGAGGCAGGCCGCCGCGTCCCATCTGGGTAACGACGCCTCCGCACACGGCGCCTGGAATCGGGTGCATGGACGGCCGGTGGGAGTGCGGCCCGCTGGACCCGTATCCGGCAGCGTATACGTACACAAGCCGCGGATTGATACCCGAGAGCCGCTCATAGTCGACGCCCGTTCGCTCCGGTGCGCCAGGCCGCATGCTATGGAGCAGAATGTCGGCCCTGGCTACGAGCTTGTGGACGATCTCCTGACCCTCCGACGTCTTCAGGTCAACGCACAACCCTTCAGCACCAGCCAGCGTCCGGTTGACCGCCAGGCCGTACCTCACCCGGCGATGGTACTCGCCGGTGGGTGACTCTACATGGATGACCCGTGCACCCAGCTCTCCCACCATCGAGCAGCCCAGCGGCCCGGCGATGACGGTACCGAGGTCGAGGACGGTGACGCCCTCCAGCGGGCGGCCGGGCAGCGCTCTGGATGGCCGTCCGCGTGTCGGCGGGGCTCCGTTGACGTCGCGAAGAAGCTCGTCGGTGTGCTGGCCTGGGGTCGGTGCAGGTCCTCTGGGGTGTCCGGCCGTGTCCGACATCGCCACCAGGGGCCCAAGCTGGCGTGTCGTCCCCAGGCTCGGGTCCTCGACGTCGCAGACATGGCCGTTGTAGACGACCTGTGGATGGTCCATCCCTTCCTGCGAGGTCATAAAGGGCTCGGCGGCGACGTCTGCGGTCCGGTTAACGAAGACATCCATCCACTCATCCAGGGTCCGCTCCCTCACCCGTCCCAGCATCAGGCCTTGTAGCAGGTCCCGGTCCTCATCGAGCAGGACGGGCGCGGCGCTCAAGCGCGAATCCTCATAGATATAGTCCATGTCGAGGTGGTGGACCATCGAATGGAACAGCCGGTCCACGATGTTGGCGAGCTGGATCCAGCGTCCGTCCTTAGTGCGAGCGGCCAGGTAGCCTGCCGGAAAGGGCCCGCGGCTCGCCCATGGATCGTAGGGGTAGCCTTCCGGGTCCTTGATCATCATCTGCCACATGAGCCAGTCGCTGTGGTCGTAGGGTGTGATCGCCTGAAGCAGGCTGGTCTCAACCCTCTGGCCGCGTCCGGTCCGGGACCGCACGTACAGGGCGGCCGTCACACCGCGAACAATAGCCATCGCCGCAGAGTAGCTGGCGGTCTGGACGACCTCGTAATGCGGCTCGTCGGCACGGTGCTGGCCTCTGAAGGCCATCAGCCGGCCACACTTGGCCGAAACGGCCGCTTCGTATCCCTTGTAATGAGCGTATGGTCCCCGGGGGCCGAATCCGGTCAACGAGCAGTAGACCAGGTCTTCGTGTCCCACTTTCAAAGCTTCGTAGCCGATGCCCAGCCGCTCGGCCACGCCCGGCCTGAAGTTTTCGACCACGATATCTGAGCGCTCTGCTAATCGACGGGCCTGCTCTCCTCCCGATGGCGCCTTCAGGTCCAGGACTACGCTCTTCTTGCCCCGGTTCCACTGGACCGCTCCCGGCCAGTCGCGGAACGGCTCGCCGCCCGGAGGCTCGACCTTGATGACCTCGGCCCCAAAGTCGGACAGCACCATCGTGGCCAGGCCCCCAGCCATGCCCGATGTGAAGTCCAGGACCGTAATGCCTTCGAGTACATCCACGGCGCGATTCTACAGAGACCCTTCAGCCAGCGTCAAACAAGGGACGCCGTAACCGACACTCAACGACACACGGTACCTCGGGCTTGACGTGAAAAGGCGAGGCGCGTAGGCTGTCGTTGCCCGTTCGTCGCGGTGCAGCCACACGTCGGGCACGGACGGACCGTAGTTTCTCAGGAGGACGATGCCATGGTGCTGACGCGCCAGGAGATGCCTACGATTCCCGCCGAGGCCCGTGCGGTGTTCCGACGTGGCGAGTGGACCCAGCGCACCAGCGGCATCTGCGTCGGGTACACGAACGCCAACCTGTGCATAGTGCCCGAGGAGATGGCCTTCGACTTCCTTCTATTCTGCCAGCGCAACCCCAAGCCCTGCCCTGCTCTGGAGGTTCTCGACCCCGGTGACCCCACGGTCAGGACTCTGGCCAACGGCGCAGACATCCGCACCGACCTGCCCAGGTACCGCGTCTTCGTTCGCGGCGAGTGCGTGGACGAGCCGACCGACATCATGGAGTACTGGCGGGACGACCTGGTGGCCTTTCTGTTCGGGTGCAGCAGCACCTTCGAGGGGGCACTGGAGAGGGCCGGCATTCGCCCCAGGTGGCGCGAAAAGGAGGGCAGCGGATCAGGCGTCTTCCCCACAAGCATCCAGACAAAGCCCGCGGGACGGCTACACGGGCCTATGGTGGTATCCATGCGCCCCATCCCGACCCACCAGGTTCCGCTGGCCGTCCAGGTGACCAGTCGCTTCCCCAACCACCACGGCGCGCCGGTCCACATCGGCGACCCATCACCCATAGGCATCGAGGACCTCTCCAAGGCGCAGTGGGTCCAGGGGCCCGAAGTCTTACCCGGCGAGACGCCCGTTTTCTGGGCCTGCGGGGTGACACCGCAAACCGTCGCGCTCGAGAGCAAACCCGACCTGATGATCACGCACTATCCCGCCCATATGTTCCTCAGCGACATCCCGTCGGAACAGCAGGCCATCCTCTAGCGCCAAGTTGCAGCATTGCCGTTACTTCCCACTCGCCCGCCGTTGAGGGCCCGTCCACCCCGCCATGATCGGGAGGGCCGGGGGTTACTCTCTCGCGGTCACCCAGGCTAAACGGCAAAGGACCATACGTATCCAAGCACTAGCTTTCCGAGGTGAGTCGTGACAACCGAAGCCTACGCCCGCCCAGACCTTCTCGTCGACACCGACTGGCTGGAAGCGCATCTGGAGGACTCCAACCTCCGCATCGTGGACTGCGACCTATACGACATGTACCGACGAGCCCATGTCAAGAACGCCGTCGGCATCCGAGCCCACCACTATATCAAGCACCCCGAATACGGGAACGACCCAACGGGCCACCCGCTCGTGGCGCCGCCCGATGTCTTCGAGGAGCTCATGGGAAGCATGGGCATCGGCGACGACACGCTGGTGGTGGCTTACGACAACGCCGGTAGCCTCTACTCGACGCGGTTCTGGTGGGTCCTCAACTACTACGGCCACACCAACGTTAAGGTACTCGACGGCGGCTGGCGAAAGTGGTTCGACGAGGGCAGGCCCTCAAGCACCGAGCCCGCCAAGCCGCCTCGGGCATCATTCACCGCGAAGGCGAACCCGGACCTCGTGTGCACCCTCGACTACGGTGTCTCTCACGTCGGAGACGGCGATACGCTCTTCCTCGACGTGCGGTCCGACGGCGAGTGGGACGGGACCAGCGACAGGGGCAACAAGCGCGTGGGCCGTGTCCCGGGCGCGGTGCATCTGGAGTGGCTCAACTTCATCACCGACGACGCGCACCGTACCTTCAAGTCCGCCGCCGAGATCAAAGGCACCCTCAAGGAGCACGGCGTCACGCCGGACAAGCAGGTCGTTACGTATTGACAGGGAGGAATCCGTGCGGCGCACGGACTCTTCGTACTGAACCTGGTGGGCTACGACCGAGTCCGCAACTACGACGGCTCCATGGGGGAGTGGGCCAACCGAGAAGAGACCCCGCTCGTTTTGGAATAGAGCGCCGGAGGCCTTCGGCTAGCTCAGCCGAACGGATTGATAGCCGTATTTTCCCGGTCGTGGTGACTCGTACGGCCACCCATGAATAAGACACGCAGTCGCCGCACTGGTCCGGATACAGACAGAACTAGCCCGATAGAGGTGGCCAAGTGAAAGCAGCCGTACTTTACGAGCCCAACCAGCCCCTCCAGGTCGAGGAGCTGGACCAGGACCCACCCAAGGCCGGCGAGGTCCTTATCAAGACCGGGGCCGCCGGCCTCTGCGCCAGCGACATACACATCATGAAGGGAACGGCTACCCTGCCGCTTCCCGTCGTGCTGGGCCACGAGGGGGCGGGCACGGTCGTCGACGTCGGCCCGGGGGTCACCCGGGTCAAGCCCGGAGATAGATGCATCCTGTCGTTCGTGCCAAACTGCGGCTACTGCCGCCTCTGCCGTACGGGCAATCCGCAGCTGTGCGAAACCCACCACGAGACCGGGCCACGGCAGTTCGACGGGACCCTGAGGCTTCGTAAAGGTGACGTCGAGGTCCACCAGATGGCGAAGCTGGGCGTCTTCTCCGAGCATATCGTCGGCCCTGAGCAGGCGTGTCACCCAGTGTCGGCGGGCGTGCCGATGCCCGTCGCTGCCCTCATCGGCTGCTGTGTCACCACCGGAGTAGGCGCGGTGATCAACAATCCGGTAGCGCGTCCCGGAGTCACCGTCGCCGTGTTCGGATGCGGCGGCGTCGGCCTGAACGCACTACAGGGAGCGAGGCTCGTGAACGCCAGTCGCGTTATCGCCGTGGACGTGTACGACCACAAGCTGGAGTTCTCGTATAAGTTCGGTGCCACGGATGTGGTAAACGCCCGCGAGACGGACCCCGTGGAGGCCATCAAGGACCTCACCGGCGGGGGCGTTGACATTGCGCTCGACACCTTCGGTAGCGCACAGACGACATCCAATGCGATCAACTCGTTGCGCAAGGGAGGCACTGCGGTGCTGGTCGGCCTGGGGGCGACCGGCGAGGACGCGCCGGTGGACATGGTCGACATGGTGCGCAACCAGAAGACGCTGATGGGCAGCTACTATGGCTCGGCCAGCCCCCACGAGACGTTCAACAAGCTTGTGGACTACTATCTCAAAGGGACGCTGGACGTGGAGGGGCTCATCACCAGGACCTACTCATTGGGCCAGATCAACGAGGGGTTCGATGCTCTGGACCGCGGCGAGGACGGCCGGGGCGTCATCAGATTCGACGGCAGCTAACCTGACGCAGGAGAGATTGTCATGAGCCTGGAAGACATCGAAAAACGACTTGGAGTGCTCGAGGACGTCGAGGAGATCAAGCGCCTCAAGCGAAAGTACTGCGCATACTGCGACGACAATTACGACGCCGACGCGCTCGCCGAACTGTTCGTCGAGGACGCGGTTTGGGACGGAGGCGCGCTGCGGCCCCGGATAAACGGACGCGAAGCGATTCGCGAGTTCTTCGTCGCTGCTAAAGAGCGGCTGCCTTTCGCCATCCACATGGTGCTGAATCCCATCATCGAGGTAAACGGAGACACGGCGAAAGGCACCTGGTACCTGTTCCAGCCATGCACCTTCGCCGAGGGCAACCGCGCCGTCTGGGGCTCGGCCCGCTACGACGAGGAGTACGTTCGCGTCGACGGACGCTGGATGTTCAAGAACCTGGCCCTCACCTCCTTCTTCTGGACCCCCTTCGACGAGGGCTGGGCGAAGACCCAGATGGCATAGGAGCAGCACCCAATGGGCAAAATGGACGGACTCGTAGCCATCGTTACAGGCGCCAGCCGTGGCCTGGGAAGGGCCATCTCCAGGGAGTACGGGCGTCAGGGCGCTCGGGTCGTCGTGTGCGCCCGTCCTGCCTCGCCCACCAAGCTACCCGGCACCTCTGATGAGACGGCGCTCGCCATCGAGGCCGACGGCGGTGAGGCCTTGGCCGTACCCTGCGACGTGACCGACGAGGGGCAGGTCAAGAATGTTGTCGACCAGGCGATGGACCGCTACGGCCGAATCGACATCCTGGTCAACAACGCCGGCGTAATGATCATCGGGGAGTCGTTCCTGGAGGTCGACCCCGCTCGTTGGGACGAGCAGATGCTGATCAACGTGCGCGGCCCCTACCTGATGTGCAGGTACGTCCTTCCAGTCATGATGAAGCAGGGACAAGGCAGCATCATCAACATCGGCTCGCGCATGGGCTACGACGTGATCCGCGGCGGAGGAGTGCCCTACGCCACCAGCAAGGCGGCCCTCCACATGCTGAGTCAGTCGCTGGCCGTGGAGGCGAAGGAGCACAACATCGCCGTCAACGTCTTGGCCCCTGGCGCGCTGAAAAGCGAGGGGTCGTCGGTCATCCCGTGGGCGCAGGGTGACTGGCACGAGCGAGTCGACCCCGAAGAAGCCGTGTCCAGCGCGGTGTACCTGGCCCTGCAGGACGCCGAAGCCTTCAGCGGCGAGATCCTGCTACACAAGGAGTTCGGCAAGACCTGGGGCATCGAGGAATAGCTAGGCCGCCCCCACAACGGGCCGGTTAGGCTACGATAGCTCCCCTGGGGAGGCGTCCGTCAGCGCGCCTACTCTTTGGCAAGGCGTAGGGCCTGGTCCACGACGTCTACGCCGACCATCTCGCTCCACGCCGCCAGGAGCTGCCGAGTTATCGGTCCCACCCTCCCGTCGCCGACCTGCCGGTTGTCGGCCTTCGTCACCGGCAGCACACAGGCGCTGGTGGCCGTGAAGAAGGCCTCGTCCGCAGTGTACAGGTCGTAGGGCTGAAGCTGCTCCTCGGAGATCGGGATGTCGAGCTGGCCGGCCAGGTCGAATACCGTGCCCCGCGATACGCCTTGCAGGAGGCTGCTGTCTCCGGGGGCCCGGATAACGCCGTTGGTTACGATGAAGATGTTGTTGGTGGTGCCCTCGGTCAGGTTGCCATCCGTGTCCAACAAGAGAGGCCACGCATCGGGGTCGACGTCGTAGGTCTCAAGCTCGGCCAGGTTGAAATTCATCCGGCTGTAGTGCTTGACCTTGGAGTCCAGGGATTCGACAGGATAGCTCCGGGTGCGGACGATCACCGCGTGAGCGCCGTCTTTGTAAAACCTCGCGTTGCGAGCGAAGTCGACAGGGGCGACACGGACGCACACCGTCGGGTCCGTGGCGACGCCTGCGAATCGTCCCTTGCCACGGGTGATGAACTGGTGCACGAAGTATTCTCCCACTTCGTCGCGCAGGTGCTCGTTACGCCTGATAACATCCTCGCTGATGTCGAGCATCTCCTGATGCGACAGACCCGGGTCGATGCGGCAGAACTGGAGGGATCGATAGAGCCGATCGACGTGCTCCTTCATGCGAAAGCTCTTGCCGTTGAAGGTGCGGGCGATGTCGTAGACGACGTCCGCTGACGTGAAGCCCCGGTCGGTGGGGTCGATCTTGACCCGGCTCCACGGAATCCACTCCCCGTTGAAATAGGTCTCGTAGTCTGCCATGGTGTCCCTCCCTTGGTGGTGTGGCGCCCCCCGCCGCCCGGGGCGAGCGACTCGAGCGGCTAAGGTCTCCTGCTATTAGCTGGTCGTCTCCCAATTCACGTGTTGCTCGAAGGCGTGACCGACGCGGAACAGGGTGCCATCGTCGAAGAGCTTGCCGGTCAGCATCAGACCCACGGGCAGGCCATCGGACTTGGCGCACGGAACGTTGAGGCTGGGGTGCCCGGTCATGTCGAAGGGTGCGGTGTTGCCGAACATTCCCCAGCCGGTGTCGATCATGTCCCGAATGGACGCGCCAAGGTCGAGCTTGTGCGCCTTCATGGGCGTGGTCGGCATCGCCAGGACATCGAAGTCCTTCAGCGCCTCGTCGTAGCTGGCCCGCAGGCCACGGCGCAGGTTCTGGGCCTTGGCGTACATCCGCCCGTGGTGCTTCTCGCTCATGTACGTGCCGATCAGCACGGCCAGCTTCAGCGTAGGCGGGAAGAGGTCGGCTTCGGCCTGACGCGCCATGCCGAGGGACTGGACGAGCGTATGGCTGTAGAGGCCCTGCCAGTGGTGACCCATCCCGTTGCTTCGTATCGCGGCCGCCGTTCCCTCCATTACGAGGCCCCAGACAATGCCCCCGCACTGCGCGTGAGCCGGTATGCTCACCTCAGCGATTTCCGCGCCGAGCTCTCCAAGGGTGCGGGTGGCGCGGCGGACGAGCTCGTCGACGTCGGACTCGGACTCCTCGCGTCCGAACCCCTCGGTCACCACGCCGATGCGCATGCCCGCCACACCCTTCCCGAGGAAGTCGGTGTAAGGCTGGACCGGAACATCGTACTGCCTCGGGTCCAAGGGGTCCTTGCCGGCTATGACCTCCAGCGTCAGCGCGGCGTCCTCGACGGACCGGGCCATGGGGCCGGCGTGGTCGTAGGTCTGGTCTATGCCCACGATCCCCGTGTAGGGCACCAACGAGTGGGTAGGCTTGAGGCCCACCACGCCGCAATACGAAGAGGGGACTCGGATAGAGCCGCCCTGGTCTCCCCCGATGGTGATATCGATGTCGTCGTAGTAGAGGGCTGAGCCTGAGCCGCCTGACGAGCCGCCGGCCGAGTGCTCGGGGTTATGCGGATTGCGTGTGGGACCGTAGGCGCTCGTGTCCGCGCCGCCCGAGAATGCCATGTTGTCCATGTTTAGGGTAGCCACGATTTCGGCGCCCGCGTCCAACAGTCTCGTCACGACTGTCGCGTCGGACTCCGGCACGTAGCCGTCCAGTAAAAGCGAAGAGCAGGTAAGCGGCATGCCGGCCACCGCGATGTTGTTTTTCAGCCCGAACCTTTTGCCTGCCAGCTTTCCCGACCCGGCGCCCTTTAGCGTGCACCGACGCAGTATGGCGTTGAGCGGATCGTCCTGCGGTGCCGGCCTCTGCCCTGGATCGCGGTCCCGGTATTTGATGGTCTCATGAGGCATCGGCATCTGGTCGAGATCGTCGTATAGCTCGAACATGCCGGGCATCAGGGCCTGGAACTCCTCAAGCTCTTCATCGGTCAGCTCCAGGTAGTTCAATGCGGCCATGTCCCTGAGATCGTCGTCGGTGGGAAGCCGAAGTGGCATGATGTTGCCTCCTGACGGGATTGGCGTAGGCGTCGATTATACGCGGGGTTGACGCACGATACCACCGCGCGTAGGCTTCGCGATGCTAAGGCGATGTCGAGCACACCGGATACAAACACGAGACCGCACTACGGGGTCGACGTCGTGTGCTTCGGCATGTTGAATCGCTGCTACATCCTCGTGGTCGACGAGATTCCGGACCGGAACGCCGGCGCCCAGATCACACAGGTCGCCGAGATCATGGGTGACGACGCCACCATCGTTGCCCAGCTTCTGCAACAGTGGGGCATCCCCACGGGCCTGGTCTGCAACGCCGTCGGCGACGACGAGGCGGGTAGGGCGATAGCACGTCGCATCCACGACCTGGGCATCGTGGCGGACATACGCGCCTCCAGCGAAGTGAGCACACCCCTGGAGATGTCGGCCTCGGACCCCAAGGGCGGGCGCACCTACTTCTGGGAGCGCCGCGCTGACGTCCTTGCCACGCTGGGCACCGCCGATCTTTCGTTGCTCGACGGCGCGCGTCTCCTCTACGCCGACTGGTACGACGGCGCCTACACCCTGCGTCCTATGGAGCAGGCCGTCGCCAAGGGGATTCCGGTGTTCTTCAACCTCGAGTCGCGGTTCGACGACGACGAGCTTGTCGACCGGATGGCCCGCTACGCGACCGTCTGTCAGGTATCGCTGGACGAGCCCCGCAGCGCTGAAACCACCGCCGAGGCAGTAGCGGCGCGCCTACTCGACGCCGGCGTGAGCACGGCGCTGTTGACCATGGGAGATCGCGGATGTCTGGTCGCCGACCGGACGCAGGTCATCAGGGTAGGAGCTGCACCGGTGGAGGTGGTCGATGGCTACGGCGCGGGCGCGGTGTTCTCTGCGGCCTTCATCCGCCGCTACCTCGGCGGCGACCCTCTGGGGGACTGTGCACGCTTCGCGACAGCGGCCGCGAGCCTGAAGTGCGGGGTGGTGGGTCCGGTGGCGTCGCCGATTAGCGAGATCGAGCGGCTCGCATCAGGTCTGACGGCGGTCTACGTGTGAGACGAGGTCCCATTCCGATCGAACTGGGCGGCCGGGGTCCCGTTCTTGCGCACGTAGAACACGCAGTGGCTGCTGTGCTTGGGGTCGGTGAAATACATGAGGCCGCCGAGGCCGCCCGATGAGCTCGGCTCGACGAGGGTGCAGCCGCAGCCTTCCAGCATGCTGAGAATCTCCGCCTCGTCGTAGAGCTGGAAAGCCCGCTCTTCGCCGTAGTCGGCGTCGAATATCATGTCGACCCCTTCGCCGTTCTTGAACATCAGCTGGAAGATGCCCTTTGGTCGCAGCACCCTGACGAGCTCCGTCAACGTTACCGACGTCGCGGCCTCAGGGGGTATGTGCTGGATGACGCCGTTGCACAAGACGAAGTCAAAGTATCCGTCGGGGAAGGGCAGCGGTTTGCGCAGGTCGACGACTTGCAGGCACTTGGCCACTCCCGGGTGACGCTCGGCTGCCACTTCGAGGTTCTCGGGCACGGCGTCGATGCCGTACATGTCGAACCCCTCGCGGTAGAGCGTGTAGGTGTCCCGTGCCCCGGCTCCACAACCGGCGTCGAGCCCGCGAGGCCCCGGCGCGAGCACCTTGAGTCGATTCAGGAGATCTGAGTCGCTTCTCAGCGATTCGTGAGATGACTCTATGTAGACGGACTGGCGAAACAGGTGGGATACTTCGGCATATCGTTCGGCATGACGTTTATAGAAGTCCAGGGAGTCGGCCAGCCTCATGTGCACTCCTGCTGCTCGTTTCGTCGGCTGTTGTTCGGCGACCGTCCCCTACCATACCCCTAGTCCCCTTTGACAGTCAAGCCGCCCGTTCCCGGCCGCGGTTGCTCCTCTGGAGCAGGCCATGTACTATCATAGCCGCGACGGCTCCCGCTGACCCGTTACCGATGCCCTATTGCCGTTGAAGGAGGCGATATGAGACCCCCGGAAGTAGAGTCCCAGACCATTCAGTACAGCGGTCACAGCGGGACGCAAATCGATGCTTACCTGAGCAGCCCCAAGACCGCGGGGCCTCATCCCGGTGTTATCGTCATCATGGAGGCCTTCGGCCTCATAGACCACATCAAGGATGTGGCGCAGCGATTCGCAAGGGAAGGCTACCTGGCGATAGCCCCGGACCTCTACACGAGGGAAGGCTCGCCCGATCCAGCCAATATGGACGAGGTCATCAGCACGATGTTCTCCGTGCCCGACTCACAGGCGATGGGCGACCTGGAGGGGGCTGCCGCTTACCTGAAGAGCCGCGGCGACTCCAGCAGCAAGGTCGGGGCCATCGGCTTCTGCTCCGGCGGCAGGTATACGCTGGCCTTCGCCTGCAACACCAGCAACCTCGATGCGGCTGTAGACTCGGCAGGCGGCTTTATCATCCAGGACGAGAACACGCCCCACCGTCCGGTTTCCCCCATCGACATGGTACCGAACCTGTCGTGCCCGATCCTGGCCCTCTTTGGCGAGGAGGATCCCAATCCGTCGCCGGAGCACTCCGAACGGCTCAGAGAGGCACTGGACGCGCACGGCAAGACTTATGAAATGCGCATGTACCCGAATGCCGGACATGCCTTCTTCGCCGACTACCGGGACTCCTATCGTCCCGTGGCCGCCCAGGACATGTGGCACAAGGTGCTCCTCTTCTACGGGAAGCACCTGAAATAGACACCCGTATTTGATGGTGTAGCCGACAAGCGGGCACCGGTTCTCGGTGCCCGCTTCGTTTGCGCGACGAGGCGACGGCTTTGCAGGCACAGCGACGACTCCACTATGCGTGGGTAATCGCAGGGACAACTGCGCTGGTAAACGGCGTGGCCTGGGGCATACCCCAGGGTACCTTCGGCGTGTTCTTCAGCCCCCTAACCGAGGAGATGGGCTGGTCTCGAGTCGCCGTGTCCGCCGCCTTCTCGATTATCCTGCTGGTCAACGCCACGTTCGGCATCTTCTGGGGATGGCTCTCCGATCGGTGGAGCATACGCTGGACCATGGCGATCACCGGGGCGCTGATGGGAGCGGGAATCTTCCTGAGCAGCAGAACCGACTCCCTATGGCAGATATACCTCTATTACGGGTTCATCGCAGGTGTGGGCCTGGGTGGCACGGCAGGCCCCCTGGCGGCATTGGCTATGCGGTGGTTTCAGGATCGACGCGCCATGGCCGTGAGCATTGGATACGCGGGAATCGGCGCGGGCAGCGCCGGACTGGCGATACTCGCGGAGTGGCTGATCAACTATGGAGGGTGGAGGTTCGCCTTTCAAGTCCTGGGATACCTCGCGTGGGCGGCCTTCTTGATCGGGTTCGTCGTGCTGCGAGAGTTTCGAGGCGGGCATCGACAAGCGGGGCCATCTCGGGCCAAAGAACGGCCAGGAGACGAGGATCAGCCTGCTGCCGAGGAGGGGCCGGCGGTACCCCTCTCGCGTGCGGTAACCACCAGACTCTTCTGGACCCTACTGGGTATGGTGATCATCGCTACGCTGGGCATGTTTATGACCATCGTGCACCTGGCGCCCCGCGCTATCGACCTGGGCATATCGACAGGGACCGCCGCGATCCTGCTTACGCTGATTGCCCTGTTCGACATCGTGGGGAAGCTGGTCGGCGGAGTAATGGGAGACCGCTTCGGGCACCGCCGCATTTTCGCCCTCTCCATGTTCCTGGTATGCCTCGCGATGCTGTGGCTAACCGTCTCATCGAGCCTCTGGATGCTGCTGGTTTTCGCGGTCGCCTTTGGCACGGTGAACGGCTTTTGGACCTCCCAGTTCCCGGCGATCTCCGCCCGGCACTTCGGCTCGAAACACCTCGGGGCCATCGTTGGAGCGATACTGTTGGGATCCGGCATTGGGGGAGTGTCTGGACCCATCATGGCGGGGTTCGTATTCGACACGACGGGCAGCTATCGCATCGCGTTCATCCTGGGCGCAGCGATCACCTTCTCGGGCGGGCTCCTGGCCCTCTCGTTACCGTCGCAGCCGAGCCGGGGCAGGGAGGTTCTCCGAACGAGGCTCGACGTTGAGGCGGCCGAGTGAGCGCCCGCGGTCCGGGTCCCGCGCAGACTAGGCGGCAGTCAGGGCAACCCTGACGATCCGTCGCTCCAGGGCCAGCGCCAGGTCGGTGGTCAGATGCAGGCGCTCATGGTCCCCAATCGTGGCCACCACGGCCACGCCAAGCACACGTCCCACCCTGAAGTCGACGATGGTCGACGACATGAGGCCGCTTGAGCTGGCCTGCACGGTCCTCAGGCCCAGGGCCTCGTCGAAAAAGCCGATCGGCTCGAGTCTATCGACGGAGACCAGCTCGTGGTCGTAGCCGAGCTCCTCTCCGACGTTGCTCTCGAAGTCGTTAACGAACACCTCGTGCATCCAGCGAGACACGGCCTCCGGGTCTCGGAACAGGTGCGCCACCACCGCGACCACCGAGTCCAGCCCGTCGAATCCCGGCTCCTCCGCGGACGGCGTGAACTCCCTCAGGTAGCCGTCTATCCTGCCAACCCCCTCGAAGCGAGCCGCGGTGCTGTTTGGGAACCCGTGGCGGGCCATCGTCTCGTTGTCGAGGACGCCTTCACGCGCGAGCTCGTAGTCCTGGAACGCTACGGGGAGCTCGTGTCGATCCAAGACCATCAGGGCAAGGTCGTCCCGTGTAAGCTCGAAGGTGGCCTGCACCAATGCGAGGTTGCTCATGATCCGCTTCTACAAGCGACGCCGTCGACCATGCTCAAAGCTAGGCTTACTCGAAGTCCAGCACGCTGCGCGCTACCTCTCCCCTGGCCAGCACGTCGAAGGCAGTGTTCACGTCTTCCAGCGAGAATCTCCGGGTGACCAGCTCGTCCAGCCGCAGCCGTCCGGCTTTGTATAGGTCGAGCAGTCGCGGAAACTCGATGTGTGGCCTCGCGCTGCCGTACATGGAGCCGACGATAGTCTTCTCCACGATAAGGTCTCTGGCGTCGATCGTGACCGGCGTGTCGACCGGTGCGTGTCCGACCCAGACCGTCACGCCCCGCTTGCGGGTGCATCGGACGCTTTGAACGAACGGGGCCTCCACCAGGCCGATCGCCTCGAAAGCATAGTGGACGCCCGGCCCGCCGGTGATCTCCCGGATTCGCTCGACCGGGTCCTCCTTGGCGCTGTTGACCGTATGGGTCGCGCCGAACTCCTTGCCAAAGTCGAGCTTGTTGTCGAGGACGTCGACGGCGATGATCGTGGTGGCTCCGGCGATGACGGCGCCTTGTATGCAGTTGAGGCCCACGCCGCCGCAACCGAACACGGCGACGGTGGCGCCGGGTTCAACGCGCGCCGTGTTTATCACGGCGCCTACGCCGGTAGTCACGCCACAGCCGACCAGCGCGGCTTGCGCAAACGGTAGGTCCTTATCGATGGGAATGGCTGCTACTTCCGGCACGACGGTGTAGCCGCCGAACGTTCCGAGACCGGCGAGCTGTCTGACCGACCTGCCGGTCCCTCGGATCTTCGGCTTCGTGCTTGGCGTCGGCGAGCGGTCGCACAGCTGGGGCCATCCCTTCTGGCACATCTCGCACAGGCCGCAGCTGGTCTTCCACGACAGGATAATGTGGTCCCCGGGCTTGACGCCCGTGACGCCGGGTCCTGCGGCCGCGACCACTCCCGCTCCCTCGTGGCCAAGGATGATCGGTGGCGGGAACTGGTCCCACTCGCCCTTGACGATGTGCCAGTCGGAGTGGCACACGCCGCTGGCCATCATCTTGACCAGCACCTCACCGGACCCCGGCTCCTCCAGGTCCAGCTCTTCTATTACGAGAGGGGCCTTGGCCTCATGTAGGACTGCGGCTTTCATATTCAGATGCCTCTCACACTAATCATCGAGCTCCTTCGCGGGCCGCCTGCTCTCCGGCGGCTCGACGCCGAGGGCGCTCTGAGATGCTCCGATCATGACGTAATAGCCTACCAGCAGGATAAGGTCTACCGTCTGCCCGGCACCTATGAGATGCTCGACGGCCTGAAAGGTCCGCTCGGTCATGGTATGTCGATTTACCAGCTCGTTGGCAGCCTGGGCGAAGACGCCCTCCTTGGCCGGCAGGCCCATGGGCGCCCGGCCCGTTCTGATAGACTCGATTACCTCTTCGCGGACACCGACGTCTCGGGCGACAGGCTCGTAGTACGCCCATAGATAACGACTCTCCAGCTGCTTCGCCGTACTGAGAATGGCGATGTGGCGTGCCACTGCGTCGAGCGGTGTATTGAAGCGTAGGTACTCCCCGAGCGCTGCCACTGCCTCGGTGGCGTCGGGGCTGTGGAGCAGCGCCTGGAATGAACGCGACACGCCGTCGTCGGTCTCGGGGCTCCGTCTGGTTCGAGCAATGTCGTCGTAGATGTGTCGCTTGTCATGAGGCAGGTCCTCTTTCGACAGGTACGGGACTCTTGGCATAGTGCGTCCTCCGCGTGGTGTTCGGAACTCGAGGCGGTTAGCGCCTGTCGGCGCTCGGAGTTCTGGCGTGGCGTGCCGTCGCCTCGTGCGCCAGCTTCGTACTGAGCGCCCGTAGCCTATCGCTCACGATGACCTCGTACTCGGCGGGAGACCTGATCGCCTTGTGTCTGTCGGGCAGGCGATCGAGCTCGCTCCAGAATCGGGTCCTGAGCTCATCCAGACCCGGCAGGGGGCCCAGTCGGCGGCCTTCCTTCATCACCTCGTGTATCAGCGGCTCGGCGCTGCCATCGGGTGGGAGCTCATTAGCCCCGGCCACGACGTCACGAACGTAGACGTCCGACTCGTCGCGGTACCTGTACACCTGCTTGGGACCTGGGAGCGTCGCCTTGCCGGCGCTCAGCTTCACAACAGGTCGGCCGTCGTACTCCACCAGCTTGTAGACGCCGTCCGTCCACGGGGCGTCGGCAGAGACACCGACCTTGGTACCCACGCCGAACCCGTCGATCGGGGCACCCGCAGCGAGAAGCGAGTCGACCTCGAACTCGTCCAGCCCACCCGTGGCGATGATCTCCACGTCCCCGAGACCGGCATCGTCGAGCATGGCTCGGGCCTGCAGCGATAGGTCCAGAAGATCGCCGCTATCCAGCCTTATGGCGCGGAGCGAGTGACCCAGCGCCTTCATCTCAAGACCTACCTCGATGGCCCTTCTTACGCCTTCCAGCGTGTCGTAGGTATCGACGAGGAACGTGCTGGCGTCGGGGAACACCCGGGCGTATGCCCGGAAGGAGTCCGCCTCATCCTCGAAAGTGGTGACGAAGGAGTGGGCCATGGTGCCGAAGGTAGGTATGGAGTAAAGGGCGCCACCCAGAACGTTGCTTGTCCCGGCGAAGCCCGCCATGTAGCTCACTCGAGAGAGCTTGTTGGCCGCATCGGTGCCATGAGTGCGTCGAGCGGCGAAATCCACCACGGTCTTGCCCCTTGCAACGTGCACGACCCTCGACGCCTTCGTAGCCAGCACGCTCTGCAGGGTGGTTTGATTTACCAGCATGGTCTCCACCAGCTGAGCTTCGATGACGGGGGCGGTGAGCTCCAGAACGGGCTCGTTGATGAAAAAGGGGGTGCCCTCACTCATGGCGCGAACGTCGCCGGTGAACCGTAGCTCCCCCAGGTACTCGAGGAAGTCGTCTGTGTACCGCTGGGTAGAGCGAAGGTAGTCGATGTCGTCCCGCGAGAAGCGGAACTCCTCCAGGTAGTCCACTACGTCGTCGAGTCCCGCGAAGACGAAATAGCCCCTGTTGGGGGGGTATTTGCGGAAGAAGAGGCTGAACGTGGCCCGGGCGGTCTGGCTATTTTGCCAGTAGGCCTGCGCCATGGTCAGCTGGTAAAGGTCGGTGAAGAGACCCAGCGAGGGCCCGTTACGCGACATGAAGCCGGGAATCGCCTCTGCAGTGAACTTCGGACCAGTTTACGGGTGGCCCAGCTACACGGTCAAGCTCCCGGCTACCGTTCGGCTGGACTACGGCCAGGGGCTAGCCTCCCGTTTTGGCTCGCTCCTGCTCTATCAGGACTCGGCGCAGGATCTTGCCGGAGGGGTTCTTGGGAATGGAGTCGACGAACTCCACCTCGCGGATGCTCTTGAACGTGGCCACCTTGTCTGCCACGAAGGCCATGATATCGGCGTCTTCGACGTCGGCGCCCGGCTTCCTGACGACGAAAGCCTTCGGGATCTCGCCCGACTCCTCGTCGGGCTTTCCGATAACGGCGGCGTCGGCCACGCCGGGATGCTCCAGCAGGATGCCTTCCAGCTCCGCGGGCGGCACCTGGAAACCTTTGTACTTGATCAGCTCCTTCTTGCGGTCCAGCACCCACACGTAGCCGTCGGGGTCCATGCGCACGATGTCCCCGGTGTGCAGCCAGCCGTCGTCGGTCAGAGTCTCGGCCGTCGCCTCGGGATTGTTGAAGTAGCCCTGCATCACCTGCGGGCCACGGACCATCAGCTCGCCGATCTCGCCTGGCTGGAGCTCCCTCGTACCCGTCTCCACGTCGACGACCTTCTCCTCAGTGTCCGGCGCAGCGGGCCCCACGGAGCCTCGGCGCGCCCGCCCGGGCTCGACGAAATCAACGTTGATTACTGGCGAAGTCTCGGTAAGCCCGTATCCCTGGATGACAGGGAATCCCATGACACTCGCGAGGCGCTGCTGCAGTTCCGCGGAAAGCGGCGCCGCCCCGAAGAAACACAAACGAATCGATGACAGGTCGTAGTTGCGCACACCTGGGTACTGCGTAAGGCCGAGGGCTACCGGCGGGACCGAGAAGAGGATCGTGACCCCGTGGCGCGAGAGCAGATCAAGGAACTCTTCCATGTCGAAGCGCCCCATCATCACCTGCGTCGCCCCAACCGCGATGCTGGCGTTCATCAGGACGGTCATGGCGTAGATATGGAACAGCGGCAGGTGAACGAATATAACGTCCTCCTCGGTCCCTACGGCCTCCTCTCCTTTCCGGCCCGTCATCTGTTTGACGTTGGTCGTGAGATTGTAGTGGGTCAGCATGACCCCTTTCGAAAGCCCAGTCGTGCCGCTGGAGTAGGGCAGGGCGGCAAGATCAGTCTTAGGGTCGATCTCCACCCTTGGGGGCGTCGTGCGGGCGGACTCGATAACGCCCCAAAAAGATTCGGCGTCGTCCGAGCTCGGAGCGATCTGGATGACCCGCTCGAGGCTCGGCGTCTCCTTCTTCGCCAGCTCGGCCACCTCGAGCAGCGCCTTGTGGACGATGAGGATACGTGCACCACTGTCCCTCAGCTGATGGGCGATCTCCCGCTCCCGATAACCGGTGTTCACAGTGGTGGCGACGGCTCCTGCCTTAAGGACTCCGAAGAAGGCGATCACGAACTCGGCGCAGTTGGGTGCGAGGATGGCGACTCGGTCGCCCTTCGAAACTCCCCGGTTGCTGAGAGCGGCGGCGAGCTTGCTGGCGTGCTCGTCGAGCTGAGCGAACGAAAAGGTCCTGTCGCCGTCTATCACTCCGACCTTGTCAGGTAAACGCGAGGCTGCTCGCGAGAGCAGGTCCTGCAGCGGGTAGACCTCGTAGGGAGCCAACGATTCCCTGATTTGTGCTGACGCTGTCATTGCCAACCTCCGCCACTATGACAGGTAGACCTTGATCTCGGCGTGCGGAAATACGACCTCCAGGCTCGCCTGTCGCTGCCTTTGGAGCGTGTGGGGGTACTCGACACGCCTTGGGTCGTCGGCTGGGTACTTGTGCGGGCACTCCTGACGCCGCTCCTCCTCAGGACACAGGTGCATGTCGGCGTGGTCGTCCCAGAACCCAACCATCTTCATCGGGAAGTACAACGTCTCAGCCACGGTCCGCAGGTCTGCGATTATCTCGCTCGCCCTGGTCCGGCTCTCCGTGTGGATGTCTACTATTACGCTGTCCATTGAAGCCGCGCCAACGGGGCCGCTCTTTAGGCGTCGCGAAGGTGGTCCCAGCCACGGGTCACGGCAGAGACGACCTCCCCTTCACGGTCGACGACCTTCACTTCAGACGGCCCCGCAACGATATCGCCTATGGTGGCTACCGCGCAATCCAGAAGCGGCACCACCTCGTCCATTACGGCCTGGGGCGCTGTGAATAGCAGCTCGTAGTCCTCGCCGCCAGCCAATGATAACTCGAGCCATCCGTCCGGGAAGGCCCGCTTCAAGAAATCGTCGGCCGGAACCGAGTCCGCGTGCACTACCGCCCCGACGCCGCTGGCATTGCAAACCTTTCCCAGGTCGTCCACCAGCCCGTCACTGACGTCCATGCCGCAGAGTACGCCCCGCTCTGCCAGGACCAGGCCCTCTGCCACCCTGGGCACCGGCCGGTTGTGTGCCTCTCGCAGATGGTCTGCCGTCTCCCGGTCAAGGTCCGGCATCCGGTTTCGCATCCGCAGCCCGGCGGCGGAGCACCCGATGTGTCCGGTGACCGCTATTCTATCTCCGACCGCTGCCGCCCCTCGGGTCAGCAGGGGACCGCCTTCGGCCCCGAGGGCAGCGCCCTCCAGCGTGGCGCTTACGAAGAAGGTCGGCGACCGGACGACGTCGCCTCCGACGATCGTCCCTCCGAATCGTCTGCAGCATTCCAGCATACCGTTGTACATCTCAACCAGGCCATCGGCAGGCAGGCCTCTTCGCAGGCCCAACGTGACCAGGAAATAGAGCGGCCGGCAGCCCATGGCCGCAACGTCGCTGAGGTTGACTGCCATCGCCTTCCAGCCGAGGTCGCTCCATCCGATGTGATCGAGCTCGAAGTGAACGCCCTCTACAAGGGTGTCGGTCGTCAGGACCCTCGTACCGGCAGGGGCGTCCCAGGCGGCGGCGTCGTCACCTATGCCGAGCCGTATGCGGAAGCCGCTCCGGTCGACGCGCCCGATAAGGTCTGGGGTGCCATCCGCGATCGCCCCGGCCAGCATCTCGATGAGCTGAAATTCGTCCACGTCCTCTGTGCTCATGGCCCGCATTATACAGGGACACAGGACACGTACTCAACCGGCCTGTCGGGAGTGCTGGTGGATCGGATATCATAGTCGGGCGCGAGGAACGGAGGACGCTCGATGGGGAACGATCGCATCCAGGCGGCACGGGACTACCACGACGGGACCAAGCACCCGGGCGGCAACCTCATGAGCCGTGCACACACCTTCGACCCGATGCAGCGGCCGATGCCGTTCAAGATCTACTCCTCTCTGGAGCCCATGCCGCTGCCCCGCGATCTTCCGCCAGTAGACGTATCGGCTCTGACCGCTATCGCGAGGGACACCGCACCACACGAGGCGCGCCGGACGCCGGACATCGACTCTATCGCCCGCATCCTGCACTACTCGGCAGGCATCACGAAGCTGCTGAAGTATCCGTGGGGCGACGTGCCCTTCCGTGCCGCTGCGTGCACCGGAGCCCTATACCACATCGAGCTCTACCTCGTGTGCGGAGACCTGCCCGGGCTTGCAGCCGGCGTCTATCACTTCGACCCAAGCGAGACCGCTCTGCGGCGCCTGCGCGCCGGCGACTATAGGAGCGTCATCACACAGGCGGCCGCTGACGAGCCGGCGGTCGCCTCAGCGCCGGCCACGATCGTCTACACCGACGTGGTTTGGCGCAACGCCTGCAAGTACCAGGCCCGCGAGTACCGCCACGCCTTCTGGGATTCGGGGACCATAGTGGCCAACTCGCTGGCCGTCTGCTCGGCACTTGGGCTGCCCTCCAGCGTAGTAGCAGGCTTCGCGGACGAGACGGTGGACCGGCTGCTGGACCTGGATACGCAGAGAGAGATGGCGGTGGTGCTCCAACCGGTCGGCCACGCACCGGAGGGCCCGGCCGGCGCGCCGCCGGAGGCAGCTCCCCTGGGGCTGAAGACGATGCCGATCTCCGACTTCGAGCTGGACTTTCCGGCCATACAGGAGTTTCACCGATCATCGTCGCTTTCGACCAGGGAAGAGGTCGCGGCCTGGAGAGGCGAAGCATCGGCAGCGCCGGCGCCGGAGCCTACGGGACGGCTGACGGCTCTGGAGCCGCAGTCGGAGCCGGACGCTCCGGGCTTGCCGTTGGAGTCGGTGATCGTGCGGCGCGGGTCGACGCGACGCTTCTCCCAGGAGCCGATCACGTTTGCCGAGCTATCCACCATCCTTAATCGAGCCATGGGCGACGTGCCGGCCGACTTCCACGAGCCCCCGAGCCGACCGCTCAACGACGCATACCTGATCGCCAACGCCGTAGACGGCCTGGACGCCGGCGCCTACTTTTTTCACCGCGATAGGCAGACCCTGGAGCTTCTCGAGGCGGGCGAGCTTCGCACCGAGGCCGGACACCTCGGCTTGGACCAGGCGCTCCCGGCTGACGCCAGCGTCAACATCTTCATGATGGCGGACCTCGAGCCGGTCCTGGAGCGATTCGGCAACAGGGGATACCGCGCGGCTCAGCTAGAGGCCAGCGTCACTGCCGGCAGGGTGTACCTTGCGGCGTATGCCCTGGGTCTGGGCGCCACGGGCTTGACCTTCTTCGACGACGCAGTCACCGATTTCCTCTCGCCTCATGCTCAGGGCAAGAGTGCCATGTTCCTGGTGGCGGTCGGTAAGCGAGCGCGCCGGCAGTAGCAGCGCCGCGGCGTTCTCAGGCGGATCAACATCGAGTATCATACCGATGCTCTGTCAGGGAGACCTGGCGGCACCCGACGCCCAACGATACGCAGCAGGAGGTTGGAATGCGATTCGTCGACATACTCTACGTCAAGAGTGAGGCTGTAGCTTGGATTACGATTAACCGTCCGGAGGTGTACAACGCCCTCCGGGGCAGGACGACCGATGAGCTGGTGGAGGCATTGAAGGACGCCGGGGCCGACGGCGGGGTTCGAGTAATCGTGATCTCTGGGGCCGGACCCAACGCCTTTTGCTCGGGCCGCGATCAGTCCGAGGACCGCTCTACCCCCGAGTACACCGGGGCCAGCGAAAGCGAGTTCATCGAGATGATCCCGGACATCCCAAAGCCGGTCATCGCCATGGTGGACGGTTTCGCCATCGGCTCCGGCAACATACTGGCGTACGTATCCGACTTCACGGTGGCCTCGACCCGGTCCCGGTTCGGCCAGACCGGCCCCAGGGTTGGCAGCCCGGCGGCGAGCTCTCACGTCGGCTACCTGGCAGACGTCGTGGGCCAGAAGCGCGCCAGGGAGATCTGGATGCTGACCCAGCAGTACACGGCGCAGCAGGCCTCCGACATGGGCCTCGTGAACTCCGTGGTGCCTCACGAGAAGCTACTTGAAGAGGTCAAACGCTACTGCAACCTCATCAAGAACAACAGCCCCGTAATCCTTCAGCTCCAGAAGATCACGTTCAAGGAGGCGGTCGAGAGCTACATGGACGGCCGGCCGAGCGCCACCGAGAGGTACGCTCCCGACTACATCGAGTCGGACGAGGCCGAGGAGCGCCGGCTCGCGTTTATCGAGCGACGCCCCATCGACCCTTCCAAGAACCTGTCGCTGATCGACATAGACCGCAAGGCCTAGGCGCCCCGCTAGGCCGCCCACCTGAAACTCATTCGTTGACGCAAGCCAGGGAGGCACGACAAAATGGCAGCCGACTCCGAGGTCAAGATAGACGTAAAGATGTCCTTTCCCAAGGCCGGCGTGGTCATCGTGATAGAGGCCGGGCCGGACCGCTCCTTCCGCCTCACAGCGACGGACGCCGCCAATGGCAGGACCGTACCGCTGCGCGCTGAGGCCTCGCCCCAGCTCGCGGACTGGGCCCGAGGCTACGCGCGCTGGCTGTTCAGGGCCAACGTCAACGCTTCGCAGGACGAAGGCGGTATCACCGGCTCCTTTGCCAGCGATCTCACCCCCGAGCAGGTCCTGGGGGGGATGCGGGATGCCTGCGACATGATCCGGCAGCGCTTCGACCTGTACGAAGAGAGCATTCTGGCCTGATGGCGTCAAGGGGGTTCCACAGCAGGCCGGTGTCGTGGGTCAGGATTCCTTCCGCGGGTCACAGTGTGAGATGCCGGGGCGTAGACTCCCCTCTTCGGGCGAAGCCCAGGAGGGACGGGCGGGGGTTCTAACAGGGGTTGGGACCGCCGAACCGGCGGCGGTGTTCCCGCATCGTTCAGGTGTCCATGACGACCAGGAGGCCGGCCTCCCGCGCCCGGACGGCCGCATCTTCGTCGACCACGCCGTCCTGCATCCAGACATACCTGGCACCGATCTCGATGGCCTGGTCGACCACCTCACCCGCCACCTCGGAGCGCCGGAAGATGTCCACCATGTCGACTGCGAGCGGCACGGATCGCAGGTCTGGGTAGCTCGTCTCGCCCAGCACGTCGTCGACCGACGGATTGACCGGCACGATGCGGTACCCCTGCTCCTGGAGGTACTTGGCCACGTAGTGACTCGGCCGCGCGGGATCGGGCGAGAGGCCCACTACGGCGATGGTCCGGCTGTTGGAGAGCTGTTCGTCGATGGTGTCCATAAGGGGAACCGGGTGGCACCCGACTGCCAGTTGCCTATCTCCGCGGTCGCCTACTACTTATGAAGCGAGCCCAGGCCGACAGCAACCGCCGCCACCAATTCCGGCCGGAGCGCAGCCGACCCAGCCGGCGGTTGGTGCACTCGACACACGAACACGTCGGCGGATGAGCGCCGCCGCGGTACCGGGTCCAGTCGCCTTCTGTCATGTGACTCTCATGGGTGGTGGTGGGCCTACGTGTACTGAATTGAGCCTGTCCCAGAAGTGGAAATTGCGGATAGGGGGAGCAGATAGAAGTCAGAGGGTTCGCTGAAAGGCCTTGGCTTGAGCGGGTAGGACAGGCGACGGAGCGATGGGTCAGCTGCTGTCATCACTGCAGGTCAGGAGACGGGACAAGGCTCCGGGCCATTAAATAGACCGATGAAGGGGCTGGAGCGCCACACCCGCCAGAGAGTGCGCAAGTTGAAGGCTGTGGCAAGCATAGTCCACTCGGCCGCCACGTTAACGAGGCCGCGCAGTAGGAACCTCCGTGCCCCCTGTTGTTCCTTGATGATTCCGAAGACTGGCTCGACCAGTTGCTTTCTCAGCTTGTACGCCTCTCTAGCTGCTGAGGTGGACATCCAGGCACGATGACGGCGTAGCACAGCGTCATGCGGACCTATCGCCAGGCTTCGCCCAATCTCTTTGGCCCTCGTACAGACTCCGAAGGCTGGGCACACCTGGCAGACGGCCTCAGAGGCCCGGTACAGACGCAACGGGACTCCATTCGTATGTTGGATACGAATGAACTTGAGCGTCTGTCCCTGCGGACACGTAAAGCTGTCGCTCGGCTCGTTGTAGGTGAATTGGTCCTTGTGATATGGGTCTTTGAGGAACCGTTGCCGCGACTCCGACACTACCACCTGCTGATCTCGACGGGCGCATTCTTCCAAGTGACTCGCGGCGAAGTATCCGGCATCGGCCAACGTCATCTGCGACTTCGTCCCCGTAGTCTCCTCGGCCTGCTCCAGCATCGGAACCAGCAGGGCATTGTCATTGGCCGCATCCACCACGTCCACGGCGGTGACCAACATGCCGGTCGCTCCCCCATCCGTCTCTGTGGGTGAGACCATAGCCTGGGCATTGTAGCCAGCCACGATGCCTTGCCTGCCCTTCATCAGCCTGGCGTCTGGGTCGGTCAGGTTGATGCGCTTGTGGCGCTTTTGACTCGTGAGATCGTCCATCGCCTGCCTCACCTGCTCTCTCAAGACCTCCTTGTCAGCCAACTCCCGAGGCAGATGGATGGCAGAGGCATCCTCTCCCGCTTCGTTCTGTGCCTCAAGGTCCGTTATCGCACTCTCCAGCCGCTCCAAGAGCCCTCGCAGTCCCTCGGCGTCGTAGCTCCTGTTCAGCGAGGCGTTGGCGACCACCTTCGTACCATCCACCGCCTGAACCGCCAGGTCCACCAACTTCATCGTCACCGCCGTACGAACCGTACGCTCGAACAGCTTCCTCATGGCCTGCCGATGCCCTCTGTAGAACCTCCACAGGGTGTTGTGGTCCGGATGCTGCCACCCGGTCAGCCACAGGTACGGTATCTGGTCCCGGCAGGCCGCCTCCAGCTTCCGGCACGAGCGTACCCCGGTCATGAAACCGTACAGCCACACGCTCAACAGCGCACGTGGATGGTAGGCTGGCGCTCCCAGCACCTCCCCGTCTATCTTCACCTCAAGCTTCCCCCAGTCCTCCCGGTCCAAAGCGTCAACGAACTCGGCCACGAACCGCGCCGGATGGTCCAGCGGCAACAACTCGTCAAGCGTCGGCGGCAACATCCACATCTGCTCTCGGCCCATCTCTCGAAGCGGCATATCACCATCTCCCCAACTAGTGTCGCTTCGAAGGTACACCCAACGACATACCCATTACCAGCTCAGACTTCTGAGACAGGCTCAACTGCGAACTTTTCGCTGGGAGGTCTCTATATAGCGAGTCGGTCAGGCGATCTCAGAGAGTCCTCATTACTTGGGAGCGGGTGCGGCGGACTGCGCGTCGTCCAGGAACCCGCCCGAATCATCGGCGGCGCGGAGGTCGTCGACGTCTGGAGTGTCTGGCGATCCGGGCTGCCCGCAGCATACGGTCTGCCGATGATGCTCAGGGAAGTGCCGGACCACATTCGCTTGGACAACGGACCGGAGTCTACGGCCAGGGTTGTGCGTGAGTGGGTTGATAGGGTGGGAGCCAGGACGCTGTACATCGAGCCCCGGTCACCGTGGGAGAACGGCTACATCGAGAGCTTCAGCGGCAAGCTGAGGGACGAGTTGCTGGATAGGGAGATCTTCTACACGTTGCTGGAGGTGAGGGTTCTGACGGAACGGTACTGGCGGGCCTACAACCAAGTCAGGCCCCACAGCTCCCCGGGCTCTAGCAGCTTGGTTATGGTCGGTATCGGAGCTCCCGAAGCCTCAAATCGCACGGGCCTGTCCACCAAGATACGGTTAAAGACCTCACGGCTAACGAAGTAGGATTGGGTACCTTGGTCGCCATCGACGTGCACTATGTAGCTGATGTCCGAGTACTTCTGGCGCAGCTCCTTCTCCATCTCGACGGTGATGACGGCGTGCTCATCCTTGGAGGTGAAAAATCCCTGGAAATCCTGATCTTTCACCCGGATGGACGGTCTGTCGTCAACCGCATCTTGATCGTAGGCGGGAACGTTTCGCAGGATGGTAGAACCCTTGCCCTCCGCCACTCCGGTGACCCCGTTGTGGTCCACCTTCCCTTGTACCACCTCGCTCCCGCCACAAGCTACCGATGTCAGAGACAGCACCATCGCCAAGGTCACAACAAGTTTTGACACTGTGGCCCTCACCTTTCAGCCAAGGTCCCGAGTCTAGATTTGACTTCAGCAGGGTATCAATAGGCAGCCACAGTGGCCGTAAAGTCGACCAACGGCAGCCACGGAACGAGAGTCATGTGGTAGGCCTGGCCCTCGTGCTGGAAGAAGGCACCAACATTGCGGGGAACGCTCGCCAGCAGCGTGGCTAGGGCATCCCCGTCCACCACCCTGGCCCGTTGCCGGCCCTTGTCGTCGGCCTCCAGCCAAGCTGGACCCAGCTCCCAGTCCAGCACAGTGACGTCCACAGCCTCGGCCATCGGACGGATGAAAAGAGTGGCCTTCGCGGGCACGTATGGCCGGGCGTCCGGGTGACTGTACTCCCTGAGCGTAGAGCGAATGGATTCTAGGGCCTGGAGGTCGCTACCGAAGTTCGCGTAGATCCTGACCTGGCGAGGCTCGCCGGAGGGGAGACGGACTCTCAGGACTGTATAGGAAGCGTCGGTGAGGCACATACCCGTGCCGTCGTCAAGGTTCTGGCACTGCTCGGAGTAGTTTTCCAGGCGCTCGAAGCCTAGGTCAAGTACCTGCTGTCCCAGGGCCTCTACGTCATCCCCTGAAAGGCGCACTTCCATTACCCGCTGCTCGTCATATCGTCCACCCTCGTCCAGATATATTAGCGTCCCGTCTTCCAACAGGGTGAATGGGGGTACTCTTCCGAAGGGCGCAAAGCGCTCAGGGGTCGCGAAGGTAGGCTCGTAGTCGAATTGGATCAGGACGTCTGGGAGGTCGAACTGGTCTGTATCCGGTGCCGGAGTTGCTGTTGGTTGGGGCTCGGTGCTGCATGCCACGAATGCCGCTACCAGCAAGCCTATCAGAATACCCGCTGCCCACGGTGGTCTCGTACCTGGTCGCTCCTTGTCCGCCTCCTTACATCTACAGACGACGGGCGCACCGGGTTTGTTCCATTGACCTGCCCCCAATACCCCAATAGTTGTACCACAAATCATGAGACACTGATAGCGCTTTGAGCAGATCTTCCTAGGCATCTTCATCAATCTCTTCGACTGGTTCCAGAACGTGGCGGACTTCCTACTGGTCTACAATATCGGCGTCTTCATGAGTGGTGGAGATGCAGAGGGATTCGCCGGCCCCACTCAAGGGGATGCTCCAGGGGAGCTCCACGCCTTTCTGGTGCTTGCGGCCTACGCTCTGGTCTTGGGCGGACTGGCCTTCTACCTTTTCCACCGCCGTGATATCCTCGGCGCCAGCAGGTCGTAGGAACCCGTTAGGGAGTTGGGCCCTCGCTGGAGTTCGGACAGCCTGAACACATCGGTTGATGCCGTTTTGGCTGGAGCGCGCCTGCGCGATGTTCTTAGGAATAGCCTTCGACAAGCTCAGGACGAATGGGCCGGGGCCCTCTAACCCTTTGCTACAGGGGAGATTGGGTTGGAGTAGCAAATTAGTGGGTGAGGATCTTGCTTAGAAAGAGTTTGGTGCGGGACTCTCGCGGGCTGGTGAAGAACTCCTCAGAGGTTCCGACTTCGACTATCTCGCCCTCATCCATGAAGATCACGCGGTCGGCGACGTTCCTTGCGAAGCTCATCTCGTGGGTGACGCAGAGCATCGTCTCGCCGCCACGCCGAGGTGCCGGATGCAGCCAACTCGCCCATCACCTTGAGAACCTCGTTGATCATCTCCGGGTCGAGCGCGGAGGTGGGCTCGTCGAACATCATCAGCTTGGGATTCATCGCGAGAGCGCGGGCGATGGCGACGCGCTGCTGCTGGCCGCCTGACAGCTGCCCAGGGTACTTATTCGCCTGTTCAGGTATACCTACGCGGCGCAGCAGTTGAAGCGCGAGCTCCTCCGCCTGCTTCTGCGGCATGTGGCGGACCTTCTGCGGCGCGAGTGTTATGTTGCGCATGACGGTGAGGTGCGGGAAGAGATTGAACTGCTGAAAGACCATCCCCGTGTCGGCCCGTATCTTGGCGAGAGTGCGGGCGTCGTCCGTCAGCTCGACGCCGTCAACGACGATCCGGCCGGAATCGTGTCGCTCAAGCTGGTTTATGGTCCTGAGCAGGGTCGATTTGCCTGAGCCAGAAGGCCCGATGATGACGACGACCTCGCCCTCGATCACTGAGACGTCGACTTCTTTCAGAGCAGCGAAATCGCCGTAGCGTTTCACCACTTTCTCTAGGCGGAGTATCTCTTTGCCGCTCTGCTTTGCCATGTGCCGGTCCTCTCTATAGCCTGGTCCGTTATCTCGTGCCCAGTCCTAATCGGGTTTCCGCCGCTCCGCCAAGCCGGGATAACAGATACGAAACCAGCCAGTATATGAGCCCTACGACAATATATATCTCGAAGAAGGCGCCCTCCGCTATGTCCGTCTGGCCCCCGAGGATCTTTTTCGCTTTTTCCAGTGTGTTGACGAGCGATATTGCGGCGAGTAGCGCTGTATCTTTCCATAGGGCGATGAAGCGCCCGATAATTGCCGGGATAACCGCCTTGATCGCTTGCGGCAGGATGATGAAGATGTACTTCTGCGCCGCGGAAAGACCTATCGCCTCAGACGCCTCATGCTGGCCACGCGGTATGGACTGGAGTCCGCCTCGCAAAACCTCAGCGATGTAGGCCCCGCCGAAGAAGGCAAAAACGATCATGACTCGATATACGAGGTCGATGTTGCTGAACGCTTCGCCGATAGGTCCGAACTCGTCATCGAGGAACGTGGCGAACAGTAGCCAGACGAGCAGCGGGGCAGCGCGCACGACCTCGATGTAGCCGACGGCGGAGAACCGTATAGTCCAGTACGGAGAGGTGCGGCCCAACGCCAGTCCGAGACCGATGAAGAAGGAGAAGAATCCCCCCACGGCAAACACCAGCAGGTCGAGGAATGCGCTCTCCCAGTGGCTGCTGGACACCCCCAACTGGAGCAAGACGATCATCGGGATGAGCAGGACCCACGCTGCGCCGATCGCCTGAAGCAGTATCGGATTGCTTCTCCATCTGGAGAGGCGCCTGCCCGCCCAAGCTCCTCCTATCAGGACCGCAAAGAGCCCAGCGAGTAGCAGCCAAGATGTACCGAACGGGATTGCGAGTCCCAGTGAGAGCGAGTAGAGCCAGCGGGGTGCCCAGCCACGCTCCCACACCAGCTCTCTGTGGACACCGCTCACGATTGCGGTCTGTCCCGCGGACTGTATCTCTTGGGAGTACTGTCCCTCCTGGATCTGCAGATCGGTCCCCAGGCCGAGCGTGAGAATTATCACCGCCACCGCACCGATCGCCGCTATGTAGGGCCGCAATCTTCCGATCCAGACGCCATAGGTAAGGGCAACCAGAATTACTACGATGAAGAGGGATATCCATATCCGGAAGGTGTCCTCCGCAGGATAACTGCCGACGAAGAACAGCTTTCGGTTGATCGCGACGAGGCCCCAGTTGGCCTGGAACAGAACGAACCTCAGCATCAGGAATCCGGCGATACCGCCAGCCGCTATGGTGGCTAAGCTGAGGACGGAGTTACGCCGTGAATTGAACAGGTTTGTCCTTGCCCTGGTCAGACAGCTGGAGACGATGGAGCGATACGCTGCAGATGTCGTCATCTGATCTGGACTTTTCGGTTTATCGTATTCATGATCAGCGAGATGATGAGGTTCGTGATGACGAAAACGAAGAATATGAACAGGTATGTCTGCAGGAGGTTCCCGGAGTTGTTGATGATCCTATTGGATATCAGGACTATCTCGCCGTAGGCTATGGCATGCGCAAGCGTCGAGTCCTTGTTGGCGTTTTGGAATTCGTTGTTCAAAGAAGGAATCATGATCCGCAGGGCCTGGGGCAGGATGATCAGCGAGAAGCGCTGGTACGTTGATAGTCCAAGAGATGCGGAGGCTTCGGTCTGGCCGTGGGGAACCGCCTGGAGCGAGCCACGCACGATCTCAGCGATGTAGGCGCTGAAGTAGAGGGTGAGCGACACCAGCGCGCTCAGATAACCCAACCCGAGCAGATTGCCACCGGTATACGAGAAGAACCCGGACGCCGATTGAGTCACGTCAGGAAGAGTTAGGCGCACCGGGAAGAGCAGTGCGGCGTATGCCACCGCCCCTATGAGCACAAAGACCGCTGTTCCCCACACGTTCGGGTGCAGGCTTTCGCCCGTCCGTGCCTCTCTACGCGCACGGTTCCTCCTCAGGAGCCACGCGGCCGTTGCGGCGCCGAGCAACGCCACGGGCCACAGCCACCAGAGCGAATTGGCGGCCTCGAGCCAGGGGATGGCCAGCCCGCGGTTGCTGATGTAGAGGAGACCGCTCCACCCTGAGCGCTCCTCTATCTTGGGCAGTCCCCTGGACACCGCGAAGGCGAAGAAGAACATGATCAGCAGCAGGGGCAGGTTCCTGAACAGCTCGACGTAGAGCTTGCCCAGCCGGTTGACCATGGGATTGGAGGAGAGTCGGGCCACGCCAACGGCCAGGCCCAACAGGGAGGAGAGGAGTATGGCAAAGACCACGACCGCTATAGTGTTGCCAGTGCCTTTGAGCATCCCCAGCCATCTCGGGTCGCTCGCCTCTACGTCCAAGAGCTGGAAGATCGAGCTGCGGTCCGGACTGCCGTAAGGCCCGAAGAGGAACTCGAAATCGAAGAGGTTGATGGCTATGGAATAGCTGACGTAGCCCACGACGATCCCGGAAGCGGCACCGACGATTAGATTGACCGCGAGGTAGCGCGAGCGTCTCTTGAACCAGATGTCTTTCAGGCGCTGCATCATGGCCTAGCAATCTCACGACACCTAACATATGGGCGGGCATACCCTGTGCCCATACGTTCCGTCCTTGTCAGAAAGCGCTCTTAGCGCATCGGCGGGGCGTAGATCAGTCCGCCGTCTAGATAGGAGGCGTTCAACGATCCGGCACGGGTGAGTCCTACCTGCTCGAGTGTACGGCTGTAGGCCTCACCGTAGTTGCCGACCTGATCGATCACGCTCTGCATGAAGGTGCTGGCGATCTTGCCGTGTCCGATGCCCAGGTTGGTAGGAGGGCCGCCGTCGAATCCCACTCCCAGGAGACGGGCCACTGTGTTGTTCGGCGGGTTCGCCGCCATCTGACCCATATTATCCGAGGTGACCCCCTGCTCTTCGGCGATGATCATGCCATTCACTACCCAGCGCACCACGTCTTCCCACTCCGAATCGTAGTCGCGTACACTCGGACCGAGAGGTTCTTTGGAGAGCGTCTCGGGGAGCACGACGGCGTCGGTCCCGTCGGCCTTCAGGGTGAACTGGTGGGCGCCCAGCTGCGACTTGTCTGACGACCAGGCGTCGCACTGATCGCTGATAAACGCTCCGCGGAGCTCCGGATTGGCCTGGAAGGTGAGTTCAGAGTAGGTCAGCCCCTGTTCGGAGAAGAAGTCGGAGACGGCACCCTGGGTGCTGGTGCCGTCCAGGATGCAGATAGTGGCCCCGTCGAGCTCCTTAGCGCTGGTCAGTTCTGAGCTGGCCTTCACCATGATGCCCGCGCCATCGTAGAAGGTGGTGGGCGCGAAGGCGACGTTGAGGTCGGCGTCGCGGCTGGCTGTCCAAGTGGTTGTGCGGATGAGCACGTCGATCTCTTTCGCGGCGAGCAGCTCGAAGCGGTTGGCGGAGGTGACTTCCTTGAACTCGACCTTGCTCCTGTCTCCGAAGACAGCCGCAGCCATCGCGTGGCAGTATTCAACGTCGTTACCTTGGGCCGTGCCGTCCGGGTTGAGCACGCCGAAGCCTGGGGTGTCAGCTTTGATGCCGCAGACGAGGTGTCCTCGATCGAGGATCTCATCAAGCGTGTTCTCTCGGGCCTCTCCTTCGGTGCCTCCACACGCAGCTATGGCTAGCAGCGCGACAACTACTACCATCCCAGCGGGTAAACGTACGTACCTGTCCATCTTGCCTCCTGACAACGACATCGGTTTTGGTTATTCGTCTCCTGATGGGTCACGTCCCGTAAAGCGGTGTAAGAGAGAGCGCCATCCTGTTGAACACATCTATGCCGCTGCCTTCTCTAGATCCGCCTCGGGTAGAGCTTCGTCGATGCTGTTGGCCGCAGGTGTCATGTAGCGTCGGCCGATGGCCCATTCGTCGTGCTGTTCGGCCAGGACAGCCCCAACCAGGCGACGCGCGGCTGGCCGATTGGGGAAGATGCCCACCACGTCCGAGACCCAGCTGCTCTCGCCGGGTCATCGGCCAGAGGGTCAGATAGCTGGTCCGGCCAGCAAGGGACTCGGAGACCTGTCGCATCAATAGCAGATTGGCCGAACCGGTGATGAGGAACTTCCCCGGCTGGCGCTGCTGGTCTATGGCCCGCTTCACCGCATGCAGAAGGTCCGGCTCTCGCTGCACCTCATCGAGAGTCACCTGCTGGCTGCCCCCCAGGAGCACCTCGGGATCGCGGCGGGCTGCATCTACCACGTCGAGGTCGTCCAGGGACGAGGAAGCGCCGTCCGCCCGGCATAAGCTCCTGGGCTAGGGTGCTCTTCCCCGTCTGACGGGCTCCGGTCACCACCACCGCAGGCATGACCCGGAGACGGTCCTGAAGGCTTGGCCCAACGAGGCGGGGGAGTGTGTCATTCGCCATAGGCACCATGATAGTCATTCACGATATGTTTTGCAATGGTGAGGCACCTTCCACAGTCTTCCTTGGGTTTATCCAGCCGCAGCGTCAGACAGCTGAGGAAACGGTGGTTGGCATCGGACACATGAAGGGGGGACCTCGATTTGGTCTCTTCCCGTGCTCCCTATTCGTCATAGACCGAAGCGTTTCTGCCGACCACGTGCTCTGATGGACAACAAAAAAAGACCTCACATGAGCCTGTCTCAGAAGTCGGGGAACTGGTGAATGGAACCGTGTTAGGTGTACCTTTGAGGCGACATCAACGAAGGAGAGATGGAGATGCCGCTTCGGGATATGGACCGAGAGCAGATGTGGCTGTTGCCGCCGTCTCTTGACGAGCTGGTGCCATTGGATCACCCAGCGCGATTCGTGGCTGAGTTCGTGGACGCGTTGGATAGAGAGGGCTGGTCAGAGCTCGGCGTGGAGATAGAAGGGGACACGCTGGGAGCTCCGGCCTACCACCCTCGTGCGCTGTTGAGCGTGTGGCTGTACGGATTCATGACCGGGGTGCGCTCGTGCCGGAAGCTGGAGGCGGCCTGCCGGGATCAGATACCATATCTGTGGCTGACCGGGTGGCAACATCCAGACCACAACACCCTGTGGCGATTCTACAAAGGACACAGGCAGGCCATGAGGAAGCTGTTCGAGCGGACGGTTCGTACGGCGGTGACGATGAAACTGGTGGACCTGGCGGTGCAGGCGGTGGATGGTACAAAGGTGGGCGCCAACGCATCGGTCTACAGGACCCACGACGCTGAGGAACTGCGCCAGTTGTTGAACCGGGTAGAAGCGGCGATACGTGACCTTGAAGCTCAGAACGAAGCAGGAGAAGATACGGCCACTGCCCATCTGCCTGGGGAGTTGGCCAACAAGGAGATGCTGAGGAAGCAGGTGAGGCAGGCGATGGCCGACCTTGAGAGTAAGGAACGCCAGAAGCGCATTAACCTCACTGACGGAGACGCCCGGCTGATGAAGACGCGCGGCAGCGTTTTGCTCGGCTACAACGCCCAGGCTATGGTCTCACCCTTAGAACCTGACGGGGGAGCGACCGGCATGTTTATTACGGCGGTTGACATGGCAGACGATAGTCGTGACGAAAAGCAGTTGGTTCCCATGATTGAGCAGGCTGAGGAGACGACGGGAACGAAATCAGAGATGACGTTGGCAGATGCCGCTTACCACTCCGGGAAGGGCTTGGAAGAATGCACTCGCAGAGGCCAGTCAGTTGCGATGCCGGAGACGCGACAACAGTTGCTTGGGGACCCATATCACAAGGACCGATTTATCTATGACCAGCCCAGCGACAGCTTCATGTGTCCACAGGGACAGAGGCTCGAGTTTCTACGTATCCAACGTACGAATGGAGTCCCGTGGCGTCTGTACCGGGCCTCTGGAGGCGTCTGCCAAGCGTGCCCGGCCTTCGGAGTCTGTACGAGGTCCAAAGAGTTCGGCCGCAGTCTGGCGATAGGGCCTTACGACGCCGCGCTGCGCCGTCATCGTGCCTGGATGTCTACCAACGAGGCCAGGGAAGCGTACAAGCGGAGAAAGCCGTTGGTCGAACCGGTCTTCGGAATCATCAAAGAGCAACTGGCGGCACGGAGGTTCCTGCTGCGCGGCATGGTCAACGTGTTGGCCGAGTGGACTCTGTTGGCGACTGCCCTCAACCTGCGCACCCTCTGGCGGGTGTGGTGCCTCTGCATCTTCGTTAATCTACTTCGCGGCCCAAAGCATCACTTCGCTTCTTAGGCCCTCGCGATAACAGCGGGCACCCACTGGTCGCAAGTCCGGTCACCTGCTTCAGCCCTACAGGCTAGTTCGTTTGGCGAGTCCCGTTGACCTCAGCTGGTCGCAACATCGCTTTTGGGACAGGATCATCTACCGGCTTTTCAGCCTGCCCTGTCCCGGCGCCAAATAACTGCGCCGCCCGATCCAGCAACTGGGTCTTCCATTGCGTGATCTGGTTCGGGTGCACATCGAACTGGCTTGCCAGCTCCGAAAGTGTCCGGTCGCCGCGCAGCGAGCCACCTTCGCCTTCCACTTACGGCGGGGTCCCTCATCCTGCTCCTGTCTCCGAGAGCAGATCATGCCCTTCCAGCGATTCCACTTAGCCACTTCTTAAGTTTACTATAGCCAGAACCACGTTTGAGTTTGTCGTTACGATCAGAAACCCTATTGGACTAGGTGGTGGATTTTAAGATGTCATGTACTAGCTATTTATGGGCTTAAAAGCGTTGTACGTTTGGCAGATAATGGTGTAGCCTTGAGTTGTATTCCGCACATGGTTTGAAGTCAGCTCGGAGGCACACGCCGCGCACGAATCTAAGGGGGTGGCACGTCTTCTATGCGTTCTAGCTCCCGGCTCCTAAGACTGTCCCTGGCGGCGGCGATCACTCTTTTGATCATGGTCCCCTGGTTCATTGGTCGATCAACCACGTCTGCGCAGAGTGACACCGCCCCGGAACAGCCGTCCGGGCTGTCCACCGAGGCCGGCGACACCCAGGTGAAGCTGAGCTGGGATGACCCCGGCGATAATTCCATAACCAACTACGAGCTATGGCAGCATAGCCAAAGTGGAAAGCTGACTGGCGCCACCAGCACTAAGTTCGGCTTTTCCGTGGCGGTGGCCGGCGACATCGCTGTGGTCGGGATGCCCGATGATCCCGGCGAGGCCTTCGTATTCAGCAGGTCTGCCGATGTGTGGACCCAGAAGTACAAGCTCAAGAGCAACGGTGCTGTTCAGGACGATGGATTCGGAACCTCCGTAGCCTTCGACGGTGAGACCATAGTCGTTGGCGCGCCCTTCGACATCGGCAAAGACGGTGACGGCAACGACGTCACGGGTGCCGGTGCGACCTACGTATTTACCAAACCCGCCTCCGGCTGGGCCGGCGGCACTGATACGGTTCTGACTGAGACGGCAAAGCTTACCGCTTCCGACGGCACCGGAGGCGATGAGGGTGACCAGTTCGGCAACTCCGTAGCGGTGGACGGTGAAACCGTCGTGGTCGGGGCCTACGCGCACGACGGCACAAAGGGTGTGGCTTACGTATTCAGCAAGCCCGGCACCGGCTGGGCCAGCGCCACCGAGACGGCCAAGCTCACCGCTGGAGGCGCCGAGTCAGGGGACGAGTTCGGCTACTCCGTGGCGGTCGACAGCAACACCATCGTCGTCGGGGCGAGCGGTGATGACGGTACCGCATTGAAATTTACGGGTTCGGCCTTTGTGTTCGTCATGCCCGGGAGTGGCGGCTGGGTCTCTACCAGCACTGCGGCTAAGCTGACCGCCTCCACCCGCGGTGACGACGACTACTTCGGCCGTTCAGTAGCAATCGACGGCGACACCATAGTAGTTGGAGCTGATGAAGCCGAAAACACCGTTGATGGCTCGCAAGTTAAGACCGGCGCGGCGTACGTCTTTACCAAGCCCGGCACCGGCTGGGCCACCGATACCGAGACGGCCAAGCTCACCGCCTCCGACTCGGCGGCCACTGACAAGTTCGGGTATGCCGTAGCGGTGGATAGCGACACGGTAGTAGTTGGGGCCTACGGGAATGACAGCAGCAGGGGTTCGGCTTACGTCTTCACCAAGCCAGCCTCCGGCTGGGACGACGGTACTGAGGCAGCCCAGCTTACTGCCTCTGACCGCGCCACCAACGACAGGTTCGGCTCTTCCGTCGCAGTAGACGGTGGCACCGTCGTGGTTGGGGCGCAAAACAACGAGACGGCCTACGTGTTCGACATCGTGGACTGGGAAGACATCGCTGGTAGTAACGCGGCGACTAAGTCCCACATCGTGAGGCGATTGACCAACAACATCGAACACGCCTTCCGGGTGCGGGCGGTTAACACGTTTGGAGCCAGCGATCCGTCCGACTACGTGTCGGAGACCCCGAAGGCGGCTGCCTACCCACCGGCCAGACCGCGAAACTTTTCCGCCACGCAGACTGGCGACGGTGAGGTGGAGTTGACGTGGGACGCGCACCGTTACCCGCTGACCGTCACTGGTTATGCATACTACCAGGACGCTGGTGGCGGCCCCAATTGGACCGACATCGACGGAAGCGATTCCAGCACCGTCTCCCACACCGTCACCGGCCTGATCACCGTTCCCACTTACACCTTCGCCGTCCGCGCCGTCAACGGCGCCGGTTCAACTGAGTCCGACTCCAGGTCGTTGAAGTTAAGCGAAGCGCCGGCGGCGCCCGACTCATTCAGCGCCGTCGCGGGCGACGAACAGGTGTGGCTTGGCTGGAGAAGCCCCGCCGATTTCACCATATCCGGGTACGAGTACCAGCAGAAGGAGGGCACCGACGCCTTCGGCGATTGGCAGACAATCCCCGGGAGCAGGTCCGGGACCACCTTCCACATCGTGACCGGCCTGACCAACGGCACGTCCTACACCTTCCAGGTCCGCGCCGTGAACGCGGCCGGGGAAAGCGGTTCGTCCGGCGAGCAGTCCGCGACTCCGGCGACCGCGTCTTCGGCCCCGGTCAAACCCGTAGGATTTGCCGCCATACAGACCGGCACGGGCCAAGTGGAGTTGACCTGGGAGGCGAGTTCCAACCCGGTGAACGTCACCGGTTACCAGTTCAGACAGAACAGCGGCTCTTGGACCACGATCTCGGAGAGCGATCACAGCACCGTCTCCCACATCATCACTGGCCTGACCCAGGGCGTCACGTACACCTTCCGGGTCCGCGCCGTCAACAGCGCCGGTTCAACCGAGTCCGCACCCCAGTCCGTGACTGTCGTAGACAAACCGGCGGAACCCGACCCATTCGCCGCCGAGGCGGGCGACACCCAGGTGCGGCTGACCTGGAACGACCCCGGCAATGCGTCCATAACCAAGTACCGGCTTTGGCAGTTTCCTCCTACGAGCATCAAGCTGGTCTCAAACGACCGTGCGGACGACGACGAGCTAGGTTGGTCGGTCGCCGTGGACGGTGACACCCTGGTGATTGGGGCCACGGGGGCGGACGACCCCGACAATACCGGCGCGGCATACGTCTTCACTAGGGACGCACGGGGCTGGTCCCAGGTGGGCAAGCTCACCGCTGCAGTTCGCAGGAATGATGCCGGCTTCGGCTATGGTGTCGCCGTGCACGGCGACACCATAGTGGTTGGCGCGTACGAAGACGATATCGAAGGTGACGATGCTGGTGCGGCGTACGTCTTCACCAGGCCCGCCAACGGCTGGGCCGACATGACTCAGACGGCCAGGCTCACCGCCGGCTCCGACGCTGCGGACGGCGACGAGTTCGGAAAGTCGGTGGCTGTGGACGGTGACACCATCGTGGTCGGGGCGCCCGAGGAAGACACCCAAGCAAGGGGCTCGGCCTACATCTTCACCAGGCCCGCAAACGGCTGGGGCAACTGGAGCACCCTGGATGCCGATGGCAAGGCCGGTTTGACAGCCACGCTGAGAGGCCAGTCGGATGCCGACCGGTTCGGCCGTTCCGTAGCCTTGCATGGCGACACAGTCGTCGTGGGAGCGTACGAGGAGGGCGGCGACAAAGGAAAGGCTTATGTGTTCACCAAGTCCGCCGCCACCGGCGTTTGGGACGACTGGCATGACAAGAAGGCAAACGACGCAACTGCCAGGCTGACCGCCTCCGACCGCGCCAATGGCGACAGGTTCGGCCGGGCCGTAGCCATGGACGGAGACACGATCGTAATTGGTGCGCCCTACCACGACGGCACGGACTCCGAAGGCACCGCCATCACTAATTCCGGCTCGGTCTACGTATTCACCGAACCCAGCGGCGGTTGGGTCTCCACCAGCACTGCGGCGAAGCTTACCGCCTCCGACGGAGCCGAGGACGACCAGTTCGGATTCTCCGTCGCGGTGGGTGGCGATACCATCGTGGTTGGTGCGGACCAAGACGACAGCAGCCGCGGTTCAGCTTACTTATTCACCAAGCCCCCCACCCGTTGGACCGACGCAGCAGGTACCGACAAGCGCACGATCTACGATCGCCGTGGGGACGACCGCTTCGGCAACTCCGTGGCGGTCGACGGCGACACCGTGTTGGTTGGAGCGGTCGGGGACGACAGCGGTAAGGGTTCGGCCTACGTATTCAGCACGAAGTGGGCCGACATCCCCGACAGCGGAGCGGGGACTACGTCTCACATCGCGACACGTCTGGCTAACGGGGCCGAGCACACCTTCCGGGTCCGCGCGGTGAACGCGGCTGGAGAGGGCGGTGCGTCCGAAATGGACGCGACGCCGGCGGCGGCGGAGTCGGGCCCCTCCAGTCCCGCAAACTTCACCGCCACTCAGACCGGCGTAGGCCAGGTACGCTTGGCGTGGACCTCGAGCACTAAACCCTTGACCGTCAGGCATTATACGTTCAAACAGGGCAGTCAAGATTGGGCCAAGATCGACGGAAGCGATTCCAGCACCGCCTCCCACACGGTCACCGGCCTGACCACCGGGAACACCTTCACCTTCACCGTCCGCGCCGTGAACGGTGGCGGTCAAAACGCCGCCAGCAGCCAGTCCGTAACTCTTGAAGCCCAGGCCGCGGCACCCAGCGAGTTCACCGCGGACGTGGGCGACGAGCAGGTGAAGCTGAGTTGGCACGATCCCGGTGATTCGACCATAGCCAAGTACCAGCTCATACAGATCGACACGAGCAAGCTGACCGCCTCCGACGGCCTCCGGGGCGACGAATTCGGAGTCTCCGTGGCGGTGGACGGCGATACCGCGGTGATCGGGGCGTATCAAGACGACCACATTGACGCCGGCGGCAACACCATCGGCAATGCCGGTTCGGCCTACGTCTTTACCAAGGTCTCCGGCGTGTGGCGCCAGGTAGCCAAGCTCACCGTTTCCGACGGGGACGCATCCGACGAGTTCGGGTATTCCGTGGCTGTGAACGGCGAAACAGTGGTCGTAGGAGCGCACCTCGACGACCACACTGACGGCGACGGCGACACCGATGACGACGAAGGGGCGGCCTATGTCTTCACCAAGCCTGCAAACGGCTGGACCGACATGACTCAGACGGCCAAGCTCACTGCCTTCGGCGCCGCGGCGGGCGACGAGTTCGGAATCTCCGTCGCTGTCGACGGCAACACCATCCTGGTGGGAGCTCACCAAAACGACAGCGACGATGGTGCAGCCTACGTCTTCATCAAGCCGTACACCGGCTGGGCCAACAGCAGCGAGACGGCCAAGCTCATCGCCTCGGACGGCGCGGCGGACGACGAGTTCGGAATCTCCGTCGCGTTGGACGGCGACACCGCCGTGATCGGGGCGCGGCAGGACGACGACACCGACGACGACGGTAACTCCATCGGCAATGCCGGTTCGGCCTACGTCTTTACCAAGGTCTCCGGCGTGTGGAGCCAGAAGGCGAAGCTCATCGCCTCGGACGGCGCGGCGAACGACGAGTTCGGAAGTTCCGTGGCAGTGAACGGCGACACGGTGGTGGTTGGCGCGCGTCAGGACGACGACAACAGCAACCAGTCCGGTTCGGCCTACGTCTTCACCAAGCCTAGCAGCGGCTGGTCGAATAGCACTGAAACGGCCAAGCTCACCGCATCCGACGCGGCAGCGAACGACGAGTTCGGAATTTCCGTCGCGTTGGACGGCGACACCGCCGTGATCGGGGCGCGGCAGGACGACACCAGGAACGGTTCGGCTTACATATTCACCAAGGTCTCCGGCGTGTGGAGCCAGAAGACCAAGCTCATAGCCTCGGACGGCGCGGCGGACGACGAGTTCGGAATCTCCGTCGCTGTCGACGGCGACACCATGGTGGTTGGGGCGTACCAGTACGACGTCGGCGAGGGCACCGGTAGGGCGAACGCGGGTGCGGCCTATTTGATGAGCGTTTTGGAGTGGGTCAATATCCCGGATAGCGACGATGAGACCACCTCTCACATCGTCACCGGCCTGAGCAACTACGTGGAGCACACCTTCCAGGTGCGGGGTGTGAACGCCGCAGGCGAGGGCTTGGCCTCGGACCGCGCCGGTGGTACGCCCACGTTTGCGATACCGGACCCGCCGGACGGGCTGACCGCGAACGCGGGCGATGCCGTGGTGGACCTGACTTGGGTTGACCCCGAAGATTCGACAATAGAGAAGTACCAGTTGCTGCAGATTACTCAGGGTGGCAAGCTGACCGCCGCCTCCACCGACGACCCGGTGGTTCCGGGCGACGGGTTCGGAATCTCCGTGGCAGTAGACGGCGACACCGCCGTTGTCGGGGCCTACCAGGGCGACGACGCCACCAACGGCGACAATTCCGGTTCGGCCCACGTCTTCACCAGGAGCTCGCCTACCGCTCCGTGGAGCTGGTCGGCCAAGCTCACCGCTTCCGACGCCGCGGCCAACGACGAGTTCGGAATCTCCGTGGCGGTCGACGGCGACACCATCGTCGTGGGAGCGCACCAAAACGACAGCAACAAAGGCGCCGCCTACGTCTTCACCTGGAATTCCAGTAACAGTAAATGGGAACAGAAGGCCAAGCTCACCGCTTCCGACGCCGCGGCCAACGACGAGTTCGGAATCTCCGTGGCGGTCGACGGCGACACCATCGTGGTCGGGGCCCACAAGGCCGACTACATCGATCTCAACAACAGTAGCAACAATTTGGCTGATTCCGGTGCCGCCTACGTCTTCACCAAGCCCGGGAGCGGCGGCTGGGTCAACGCCACCGAGACCGCCAAGCTCACCGCTTCCGACGCCGCGGCCAACGACGAGTTCGGAATCTCCGTGGCTGTGCACGGCGAAACAGTGGTCGTAGGAGCGCACCAAAACGACGCCGATGACCAAGACAACAACGAAGGTGCCGCCTACGTCTTCACCAAGCCCGGGAGCGGCGGCTGGGTCAACGCCACCGAGACCGCCAAGCTCGCCGCTTCCGACGGCGCGGCGGACGACGAGCTCGGAATCTCCGTGGGAGTGGACGGCGACACCGTCGTGCTCGGGGCGCACAAGTACGACGTCGATGAGAACGGCACCAGTATACCCAACGCCGGTGCGGCCTACGTCTTCACCAAGCCCGTCAACGGCTGGGCCACCAGCACGTCGACCGCCAATCTCATCGCCTCCGACGCTGCGAGAGGAGACGAGTTCGGGATTTCCGTAGCGATCGACGATGACACCATCGTGGTTGGAGCATACCTGGACGACGACAATGGAGACAATTCCGGCTCGGCTTACGTCTTCACCCGGGATTCCAACGGCTGGAGCCAGAAGACGAAGCTCACCGGCCCCTCCCGTGGAAAGGGCTACTGGTTGGGACATTCCGTTGCGGTGGTAGGCAATACCGTCATCGCCGGAGCGGACAAGTCCAACATCAGCGGGCCCGATTCAGGCGCCGTCTACCTGTGGACAGTCCCGGGTTGGACCTACATTGCCAATAGCGACGCGACGACCACGTCCCTCACCGTCACCGGCCTGACCAACCGGGTCGAGTACAGCTTTCAGGTCCGCGCGGTGGACAAGGTGGAAGGGGTCGGCGCCGGTCCGCCCTCGGAGGTCAGGGCAACACCGCTAAAGCCGAGGCCAGCAAAGCCGACCGGGCTCTCCGCTGCGCCCGGCGATACCCAGGTGAAGCTGAGCTGGAACGATCCCGTCGAGGGCTCGCCGCCCATCAACAGCTACCAGCTATGGCAGCATGCCGAGCGCCCTATGCTGACCGCCGACGACCGGGCGGCGAACGACGAGTTCGGGTATGCCGTAGCGATTGACGGCGACACCGCCGTGGTCGGAATGCCCGGAGAGGACAACCCCGATAATTCCGGCGCCGCCTTCGTATACACCAGGGACTCATCCGGCACGTGGAGCCAGGTGGCCAAGCTCAGAGCCAGCGATCCGAATGCTCAGGATAGAATCGGACTATCTGTGGCGGTGCATGAAGACACTTCGAATGGCGACACGATAGTGGTTGGCGCTCCCCACCACTCGAGCAGTAAAGGTGCGGTGTACGTATTCACCGAACCCAGCGGCGGCTGGGCCTCCACCAGCACTGCGGCGAAGCTCACCGCCTCCGACCGCGCGGATGACGACGAGTTCGGAATTTCGGTAGCGGTGGACGGTGACACCGTCGCGGTCGGGGCCCACAACAATAATGCAGCCTACGTCTTCACCAAGCCTACCGACGGCTGGACCTCCACAACTACTGCGGCCAAGCTCAGCGGGAGCGACAGCTTCGGCAGGTCGGTAGCAGTCGACGCCGGCACCATCGTGGTTGGGGCCAGCGGAGACAGTGACGACGACAAGGGTTCGGCTTTCGTGTTCACCAAGCCCGCCACAGGTTGGGCCGATAGCACCAGTGCTGGGGCGGCCAAGCTCACCGCCTACTCCCGCAATAACAACGACAGATTCGGGCGTTCAGTAGCCATCGACGGTGACACCATCGTGGTGGGGGCGCACCAACCCACCTACCAGGACGGCGGTGAGACGATCAAGCAGCCCGGTGCGGCGTACGTGTTCACCAAGCCCGATACCGGCTGGGCCAACAGCCCAGGGACTGAGACGGCCAAGCTCACCGCCTCCGACCGTACGGACGGCGACCAGTTCGGATTCTCCGTCGCGGTGGACGGTGACACCATTGTTATTGGGGCGGACGCCCTGAACGAAACCAACAGGTCAGGGTCGGCTTACGTTTTCACCAAGCCTGCCGCCGGCTGGGCCGACAGTACCGAGGCGGCCAAACTCACCGGGTCCGGCACCGCTAATGGCGACAGGTTCGGGCTTTCCGTTTCGGTAGACGGCCTCACCGTCATGGTCGGGTCGAACGGGCAAGGCAGCAACAGTCAGGGGGCCGCCTACCTTTACGACATCGCGGTGTGGGCCGACATCGCTGGGAGCACGGGAGAGACTACGTCCCACCTGATGACCGGCCTGACCAACGACGTGAAGCACACCTTCGCCGTCCGCGCGGTGAACGACGGCGGCGAAAGCGTCCCGTCTGATCAGGCGTCCGCGGAACCGGAGGCCGAGGCCTCGGCCCCCGCGAAACCCAGATACTTCTCCGCGGTGCAGGTTGGCGCAGGCGAGGTGCGTTTGGAGTGGGAGCCGAGCGCCGATCCCCTGGCCGTCGTCAGGTTTGACTACACGGCTGACGGCGGTTCCAATTGGCCGAGAGCCGTTGGGAGCCATTCCACCACCGCCTCCTACACCGTCTCCGATCTGACGGTGGGCACCACGTACACCTTCGCGGTCCGCGCCGTCAACAGCGCCGGAGAAGGCGTTTCTTCCGACCCTTGGTCGGTAACAATAGCTGTAACGCCGGCGGACAGACCCACCGGGCTCACTGCCCGCGCTGGCGACGAGCAGGTGCAGCTGAGTTGGCGTTACTCCGGCAGCCAAACGTCGATTACCGGGTTCCAATACCAGCAAAAGACCGGAGGCGACTTCGGCGACGATTGGACCGACATCATCGGAAGCACAGCGGTGACCAGGTCCCACATTGTGACCGGTCTGACCAACGACACCACATACACTTTCCGGGTCCGGGCCGTGAACGTGACCATCGGAAGCGACACGACCAACGAGGAGGACGCGACCCCGTCAGCGTCCGGCTCCCGCCCCGCCCGGCCGACAAACTTTAATGCCGAGCAGACCGGGGTCGGCCAGGTGGAGTTAACGTGGGACACGGCCGGGGCGCGCCTGACGGTCACCGGCTATCAGTACACGGCTGACGGCGGTTCCAATTGGAGCGACATCTCCGGGAGCGATTCCGGCACGGTCTCGCACATCGTCTCCGGTCTGATGGTGGACACGATGTATACGTTTGCCGTCCGGGCCGTCAACAGCGGCATGCTCTCGGGCTTCTCTTCCTCCTTCCGCGACGTGACGATCATCGATGTGCCAAATATGCCCACCGGGCTCGGCACTACCAGCGGCGACACCCAGGCGACGTTCCACTGGAATGTGACGGTCGAAACCACGGATCGGCCGATAGACAAGCACCAGCTATTGCACCTTCCCCAGAGCAAGCTGGCCGCCGACGACGGTGCTGACGACGACGAGTTCGGGTATTCGGTAGCGATAGATGGCAACACCGCGGTGGTTGGGGCCTACCACCGGAACCTCGACGGGAACACCAACGTCGGTGTGGCCTATGTTTTCACCAAGGATTCGGACGATGCATGGAGCCCAGCCGCCACGCTGACTGCCTCCGACGGCGCAGCGAATGACGAGTTCGGAATTTCCGTGGCCATAGACGGAAACACCATCGTGGTTGGGGCGCGCCAGGACGACACTCGCAACGGCGCAGCGTACGTATTCACCAGGCCCGACGGCGGTTGGACCTCCACCACCACTGCGGCCAAGCTCACCGCTTCCGACGGCGAGGAGGACGACAGGTTCGGGCATTCCGTAGCGGTGGTCGGCGACACCCTCGTGGTAGGAGCATACGGTGACGACGGCAACAGGGGTGCAGCTTACGTATTCACCAAGACCGGCGCCGCTTGGACCTCCACCACCACTGCGGCCAAGCTCATCGCCTCCGACGGCGCGGCGAACGACGAGTTCGGGATTTCCGTGTCGCTGGACGATGATACCGTGGCGGTTGGGGCGCACCAGCCCCAGTACGAGGAGAACGGTGCAAACGTCGAGGTGGGGCCCGGTGCGGCGTACGTCTTCACCAAGCCTGCCACCGGCGGCTGGACCGGCAACACTGAGGGGGCCAAATTCACCGCCCCCGACGGCGCGGCGAACGACGAATTCGGGGTCTCGGTGGCCATCGACGTTGATGCCGTCGTGGTTGGAGCGCACCTGCACGACGTCGGTGCCAACACCAATGCTGGTGCGGCCTACGTCTTCACGAGGGATTCGAACTCGGGCAAGTGGGGCCAGCCGCTCAAGCTCACCGCTTCCAATGGCCACGCAGACGATGGGTTCGGGAACTCCGTTGCGGTGGACGGCAATACCGCCGTCGTCGGGGCGTACCTGGACGACCGCGACAACGCCGCTCGTGACACCGGTTCGACCTACGTGTTTGCCCGGAAGTTAGGGATGTGGAGCGAGACGCTCAATCTCGCCGGCCCCGACCCCGACCAGGAGGACGGGCTCGGATACTCCGTTGCGGTAGACGGCGGCACACTCCTGGCAGGCGCGCCTCAGCACGACGATCGTCCCGGTTTTGCCTACGCGATGGACATCTCAGACGCGGAGTGGACGGACTTCGTCTCAAAAGAATTGACCGACAACGGCGAGGATTACTTCTACCGGGTGCTCAATCTGACCAACGACCAGGAGTACGCCTTCCGGGTGCGTTCGGTGAACGCCGCCGCCAATCGTCCGTCTAACGAAACCGTCAGCGCCACGCCATGGCTTCACAGGCCGGTCAAGCCGACCGGGCTGGTTGCGGAGGCGAGAGACCGTGCGGTGGAGCTGAGCTGGGACCTCTCCAACGATTCGACCATATCCCGCTACCAGGTATTGCAGCATCCCGAGCAAAGCAGGCTCACCGCGTCCGACGGGGCGGACGGCGACAAGTTCGGGAGTGCCGTGGCAGTGGACGGTGGCACCGCCGTGGTGGGTGCGCCCCAGCACGACGGCACGGACACCGGAGGCAACGCCATCACTAATTCCGGTGCGGCCTACGTCTTCACCAGGGACCCGCTTTCCGGTGAGTGGAGCCAACCGATCAAGCTCACCGCTTCCGACGGGGACACATCCGACGAGTTCGGGTATTCCGTAGCGGTGCACGGTAACACCATCGTGGTAGGAGCACGCCAACTCGACTACCAGAGCGGCGGTCAGATCGTGAGCAGGCCAGGTGCGGCCTACGTATTCACCAGGCCCGACGGCGGCTGGATCGCCACCAGCACCGCGGCCAAGCTCACCGCCGATGACGGGGTGAACGGCGACCTGTTCGGGTACTCCGTAGCGGTGCACGAGAGTACCATCGTGGTTGGGGCGTACTTCCACAAAGTCGGCGGAAAAACGAAAGCTGGCGCGGCCTACGTCTTCACCAAGCCCGCCGGCGGTTGGGCCTCCACCAGTACCGCGGCCAAGCTCACCGCATCGGACGGGGCCGGATTCGACTACTTCGGGCACTCCGTTGCGGTGCACGGTGGCACCATCGTGATCGGGGCGAACCTGGACGACGATAACGGAGAGAACTCCGGCGCGGCCTACGTATTCACCAGGCCCGTCGGCGGCTGGGTTGCCACAAGTACCGCGGCCAAGCTCACCGCGTCCGACGGCGATGCTGACGACCAGTTTGGGCGTTCCGTGGCGGTGGACGGTGACACTGTCGTGATCGGGGCTCAGCAAGACGACGGACTAAGCGGTTCGGCCTATGTCTTTACCGACGCCATAGAGACGGCTAAACTCACCGCTTCCGACCGCGGCGCAAATGATTATTTCGGATCCTCCGTTGCGGTGCGGGGTGGCACCATCGTGGTCGGGGCGCCCTCCGCCGACATCCACCCACCCGATGATGACGATGACGATGACGAGAACGAGAACCCTCGTTCCGGTGCGGCTTACGTATTCACCAAGCCTGCCAAGGGTGTCTGGGCCACCAGCGCCGAGGCGGCCAAGCTCATCTTACCCGCTGGCGAAGGAGCAAAAGAGGAGGAAGACGGGTTCGGGAACTCCGTCGCCGTGGACGGCGACAGCATAGTGGTCGGGGCGCCCGAGGGGAACGATGGCTTCGGTTCGGTCCACGTGTCGGACATCCCACAGTGGGCCCATATAGACGACAGCAAAGCTACGACCGTATCCCACAGGGTCACAGATCTGGAGAACGGCGTCGAGTACACCTTCCAGGTCCGCGCGGTGGACAAGGTAAGCGATGTCGGCGAAAGCCCGCCCTCGAACATCGCCCGGGCGACGCCTCTGGTGCGCAACCACGCTCCTGAATTCGATCTCGGCGAGAGCGCAACCCTCGCCGTCGATGAAGAAGAGCCCCCGGGCAACCACGTGGGCAGCGCCGTCACCGCCACAGATCCCGAAGGCAATACCCTCGTCTATTCCCTCTCAGGAACCCACGCGTCTTCCTTCGACATCGACGCCTCCAACGGTCAGATCGCCGTGGGCTCCGGGACCACGCTCGACTACGAGTCCGGCCGCAGGGAGTACAGCGTCATCGTCTCGGTCCACGATCGTCTTGACACCGACGGCGACCAAGACACGATGAACGATGACTCCGTCAACGTCACCATCAATGTCAACAACGTCGACGAGGCCGGAACCGTCTCCATGTCTACCACCTGGCCGCGGGAGGGGACTACGCTGTCCGCCTCCCTGACCGATCCGGACGGCTCGGTGTCCGACACCTCCTGGCAATGGGCCAGGTCTGCCAACGGCTCGACCGGGTGGCGCGACATCGTCGGAGCCAACTCCTATAGGTACAGGCCGGTCGCAAACGACGGGGGCAACTACCTCCGCGCCACCGCCTCCTATACGGACGGCCACGGCTCGGGCAAGGAGGCCGCGGTAGTTTCCACCAATAGGGTTCGTCGCCTCGACAGACCTGAAACCAGTCCCCCTCCTACGCCGACTCCGGTGCCCATCACTGTGGTCCCCCCAGGTGTCGGAGATGCGGCAGTCCCCCCAGGTGTCGGAGATGCGACAGTCCCTCCAGGTCTGCTGTTGGTGATCGGACTCATGGGCATGCTGCTGGTGATCGCGGGGAGCATAGTGGTCCGCGAGCGCAGATCGAACAGGCGACTCTGATTGTCTCTCTGATTCCCAGCATCACGCAGGCCGACTCAGAACCCGCCGTTGGCTCGGTCAACATCAGCCCGGCGGAAGGTCCGCCTATCACCAGCGCGCGTGCGTCCCCAACGCCGCGCCGCTACACGCCTCCCCCGTCATACCTGTATGTGTTAGCTAATTCGTTGACAGATTGGCGTGAGAAGATAGGCCGATCTGGAGACGAAGATGACCGTGACCGGCCCCCGATCTTTGTACGACCCGTTATGTTAGTCCTGCAAGGACTGGGACAGGGCAGGCAGGACGACTTGCGGTGCCGGTGGTCTGTAGCGCAGTGAGTTGTGGCCTGATGCGGTTGTAGGTCTGTCTGTACTGCTCTGTGAGTCTCTGCACCTCCTGCAATGTGTAGAAGATGTCCCGGTCTAGCAGTTCATCCCTGAGGTTTCCGTTGGAGCTCTCCACGTATCCGTTCTCCCATGGTCAGCCTGGCTCGATGTACAGTGTTTTAGCTCCCACCTTTGTCAGCCACTCCCGAGTAGCCCTGGCCGTAAACTCTGGCCCGTTGTCAGAGCGGATGTGACGGTCTGCTCCTTTCATGGGGTACTTTACCCTCACTTCAGGAGCTCACACCACTCTCAGACTCTCGGGTTTTCCACCCCTCTCAGGTGTCCCATTTTCGCTGACGGTTTACAGTTGGGCACGCTGGACCGCAGGCAGGTCGCCGCACTGGTGGGCGTGGCTCCCTTCAACAGGGACGGCGGGACTCTGCGGGGCAAACGCACCGTCTGGGGTGGACGGTCCCGCGTGCGGGGCGCCCTCTACATGAGGACGCTGTCCGCGACCCGCTGCAACCCCATCATACGAGACTTCTATCAGAGACTGTTGGCCTCTGGTAGGCCGAAGAAGGTGGCCCTCGTCGCGTGCATGCGCAAACTGCTCGTCACCCTCAACTCCATGCTTAAGCATCGCTCCCCCTGGTGCGGCGTGACTCCGGCAGTCGTTTGTCATTCCGCTTGACTTCCAACACAGTTGCTATAGGGGTGGAAGGAGCACCGGAATCGGATTGCTTGCTCCGATGTGGCAGGCTGGCCCATTCACCCTGATTTCAGCTACGGAATCGCCCAACCTGCAACTTGCTGCCCCACGAGTTTTTCTGTACACGGGTAGTACACCACTTCCTGGGACTCTACTTCGAAAAAGCCCCCCGTCGAAGCAACTTGCAGCCCTCAGCCAGCGCATCGGGGAGATAGGGACGCATCGGCCCTATCTATTCCCCCTTACAGGACTCTGACGCATCCGGTGGTAGAGGGAGTCCCATCGGTAGGCCCGCAGGCCGCACAGCGCCAGTCTGGGGGACTCCGCCTCCCAGAGAGGACGCCAGGACTTTCCCAGTATCCCTGTGGTTAACAGCACGAGGATGCAGGACACGAGGATGGGCAGCGACATGGTGGCCAACTGGGACGCCGTGCGCACGTAGGTGTCCTCGATCTCCTCGGTGTCCACGACAAAGAGCGTGGTGGGGAACGGAGGCTGGTCTTCCTTTGGTGCGGGAGACCAGTAGTAGCTCTCATAGGGGGTCCAGGCGGGCAAGGACTCCCCTGGGGTGACGGGCACGTAGCTCATGCTCAAGATAGAACGGCACGTGAAGGCCGCCGGTAAGCAGATGCCCCACGGCGTCGGGGGCGATGGCCGACTTCCCCCAGTTGTAGGCACGGTCGGACCTGGCGGTGGGGACAGACCACTGGAGTTCGCTCGACGAATCCTCTCTGGACTCCGCTTCAAGCTGCGACAGGAACCAGGTGATGCCGTCGGCGTGCTTCGTCTGCCGCGCCCACGTCTCGATGCGGTGACCCACGCGTCGTCTCCGGCCCTGTTTGTCGGTGGTGAGGGCCGTGCTCCAGATGCCCCGCGTGGTGGGAAGCTCGGCGCGGTCCCGGTGCGTAATGTAGCGAATACCCTCGGCGGACAGGGTGTAGCGAACGTCGCCTCGTTTGCCGTGACGCTCGATGAGGCCCCAGGTTTTCCCGAGGTTGTGCATCATCTGGCTGACTCGTCCCTCGGAGACGCCGAGCCAGGTCGCCAGGTGCTCACGGGGGATCATCGGGTGGTCGGTGATGAGGTCGAGTGTCCGCTTCTCCGAGGGTGTGATGCCGAAGGCCGGCGCAGCCTCCACCATCCGCTCAGGACGGGGTATCGAGGCGCGTTTGCGCTCCGGCGACTCGGTGCGTGGCCTTCCGCCGGGGCTGCCCTGGGAGCTGACGTGATTGAGGGTGTGGTACGTGCCACTGAACAGGCCTGAGGTCTGCTGCCAGACGTGGAGGTCCCGTCTTTCGAGTGTGTCCCGAGACTCCACACCGACGTAGGAGTCTTCAAGATTCAGTTCCATGCAGAACCTCGTCGTCAGCCTCTGCTCCCAGACGCTGGGGGTCAGGACCAGGATCGTGTCGGGGCGGCGCGTGTAGTCGTACTCCGCTATGGCTCTCAGCCGGTCGTAGAGGGACCGACGACGAAGGGCCAGGCCCTGACGGACGACGCCGAAGCTGCGCCCGTCGTGGAGGGTGATGGTGGCGTCGACGCGGCCCCGGCGGTGGAACTCCACGTGCGACCGGAGCCCGTCGATGCCGGGGGAGAGTGAGGCGGCAAGACGGTAGATCGCGGCCACCGCGTCCATTCGGCGGATCAGCAGCGTCAACCACTCCCTGGACACGGGGTACGCCCGCACGAAGTCCGAGAGCGTCGCAAAGCCGAGTTGGTCGGTAGCCTCTCTGATGCCGTGGGCCGTCAGGTAGTATCTCTGGCTCGACGGCAGGTGGGCGGTCCCGTGACTCACACGTCCGACGATGCCTTTGGCCAGGAGGCCTGCCAGCGCGCGGTGGACGGTGGCGAGCGGCTCGCCCAGGATGCCCGCCAGCTCCATCGTATCAACGAACGGCATCCGGCTGAGGGACTGAAGCATCTGTCGGTCGGAGAGAGCCATATTAGGGTTCTCATTCCTTCGTTGCGCCGTATTTGCGCATTGCTCTAGTAGGCAATTGCCCACCTATCTATTGTCGCCGGAAAATACGTCTCATGTAATGCCTTGTAAGCCATTGTGTCGAAGCCGATATTGTGGTGGGGGCGAAGAAATGCCAGGTCTGCTCAATGCAGCCTAGGAGTGGTTGGGCATAGACCCCAGGCTGTGGCCTCGTGAATGAAGACGGCAAGGCTGTCCTGGCGCACGTGGGAGACGTTGAAGCGCGATCTACACGCTGAGCCTGGTTCGACGGTGGCCCGGCTACCATGCGCATCTAGTGATAGCAACGCAATCATGTTATAATGATATGACATTGTAGATGGAGGCGCCTTCATGGCCAGCATCACCGTGCGCAATCTCGAAGATGGACTGAAACACCGGCTGCGAATCCGGGCAGCTGAGAACGGCCGCTCCATGGAGGAGGAAGCCCGGGACATTCTGAGAACGGCGCTCAATCACCAGCAACCAGAACAGGAGAACCTGGCGAGCGCCATTCGGGCCAGATTCGCGCCTCTCGGCGGGCTCGAACTGGAGATCCCTCCCCGTTCACCCATGCGCAAACCGCCCCGGTTCGACTGAGGCAACTACGATGATTATCCTCGACACCAACGTCGTCTCCGAACTGATGCGCTCCGGTCCCGACTCCAACGTTGTGGACTGGGTTACCGGGCAGGCGGCTCTCAACTTGTACCTCTCCACTGTCAGTGAAGCCGAACTGCGGTACGGCGTCGAGATACTGCCGACAGGAGCACGGCGAGACCGACTGCTCGACGAGGTGGAAGGGATGCTCCGGGAGGACTTTGCTGGGCGCATCCTTCCTTTCGACAGCGCCGCGGCCCAAGCCTACGCCGTGATAGCCGCCGCCCGCCGGGACGCAGGGCGTCCCATCAATCATGCCGACTGCCAGATAGCGGCGATAGCCCGAAGCCGGGGAGCGTCAGTGGCGACGAGGGACATGGACGGCTTCGAGGGGAGCGGGATAGACGTCATCAACCCTTGGGCGGATGAATGAGCACAACGAAGCTTGTTAGAGCCGTGGAGGACTACCTCACTGACCTCCACAAGATTCGCGCCTCCGGTGGAGGAACGGGAGAGCGTTCCTATTACCCTCCCCTGACCAACCTCCTGAACGCGGTTGGGAGCGCACTCAAACCAAAGGTGTTCTGTATCAGTGAGTTGGCTCAGCAAGGTGCGGGACACCCAGACATCGGTTTGTATGCAGCGAAGCAGGTCCAGAAGGGCAAGCCGGGCCAGGGTCAAATTCCCGAGTGTGGGGTGCTGGAGGTCAAGTCTGCCGATGATGATGCCTGGCTGACGGTGGGAAGCGATCAGGTCAGCAAGTACTGGAGCAAGTACCGGCTCGTTCTGGTCACAAACACACGGGACTTCGTGCTCCTTGGCGAGGATTCTGCCGGTAATCCGGCCAAGCTGGAGACATTCCGATTGGCAGAGTCCGTGACTGAATTCGAGTCCCGATTGCAGACGCCTCGTGCCTTCGCTAACAATGTCGGCGCTGCCCTAGGTGAGTACCTCTCCCGCGCACTTTCGCATTGGGCAACGCTCGTTGAGCCCAAGGACCTGGCCCAGCTGCTCGCATCTTACGCGAGGGACGGTCTGTGGAGAGTGGAGGCAGCTGGTGATGTACCATCCCTCAGCGTCGTGCGCTCGGCATTGGAGGAAGCGCTGGGCGTTCGATTTGAGGGCCAGCGTGGTGCCGCGTTCTTCCGATCCACACTGGTGCAGACTCTTTTCTACGGTGTCTTTGGTGCTTGGGTGTTGTGGGCGCGCCAGACGCCAGCGCCCACGGGTCGCTTCGATTGGCGCACTGCCGTCTGGCACCTGCGGGCGCCCGTGCTGCGAGCACTGTTTCAGCAGCTCTCCGACCCCGGGCGCTTGCAGCCCCTGGGCTTGGTGGAAGTGCTGGACTGGACCTCGGCAGCCCTCGACAGAGTGGACCGAGTGGCCTTCTTCGACCGCTTCAGCGAAGGTCAAGCGGTACCTTACTTCTATGAGCCGTTCCTTGAGGCCTTCGACCCAGACCTCCGTAAGCAACTAGGTGTTTGGTACACGCCCACCGAGGTAGTGCGGTACATGGTTGCTCGCGTCGACAAGGCACTCAAAGATGACCTGGGCATAGCCGACGGGCTGGCCGCCGACAACGTCTACGTGCTCGACCCCTGCTGCGGCACCGGGGCGTACCTGGCCGAAGTCCTGCGTCGAATCGCTTTGAACCTTGAAAGCCGCGGTCGGGGCGCCCTCACTGGCTCGCGGGTGAAGAAGGCCGCCATGGAGCGGGTGTTCGGTTTCGAGATTATGCCCGCTCCCTTTGTGGTAGCTCATTTGCAGGTCGGAATCACCATGCAGGCCTTGGACGCATCCCTGTCGGAGGACGGGACTGAGCGAGCGGGTGTCTTCCTTACCAACGCCCTGACTGGTTGGGAGCCGACTGTACAGAAGCCGCTTCCGTTTCCTGAGCTGGAGGAAGAGCGTGACCGTGCTGAGAGGGTGAAGCAGGAGACGCCGGTTCTCGTGATCCTCGGCAATCCTCCTTACAACGGCTTCGCGGGCATGGCGGTGGATGAGGAGCGAGGGCTATCAGAAGCCTATCGCAAGACCAAACAGGTGCGGAAGCCCGAAGGACAGGGGCTCAACGACCTCTATGTCCGGTTCTTCCGCATGGCCGAACATCGCATCGCCGAGAAGACCGGCCAAGGCGTTGTCTGCTTCATCTCAAACTACTCATGGCTGGACGGTCTGTCATTCACTGGCATGAGGGAGCGGTACCTAGAGGCATTCGACGTAATCAGGGTTGATTCTCTCAATGGCGACAAGTACAGGACGGGCAAGACCACTCCAGACGGCACACCAGATCCGAGCATCTTCTCCACGCCAGGCGACCCTGTCGGAATCCAGGTTGGCACCGCAATCACGACGCTGGTACGCAAGACTGACCACGCGCCGACTGAGACGGTCGGCGTTCGCCACCTTTGGGGTCAAACGAAACGCGAGCAACTGATCGCGACAGCGGAGGCCGAGCCGGGAGTTCTGTACGGTGCCGTGTCACCCGTCCTGCCCCTAGGCCTGCCTTTCGCACAGACCGCGGTAAGTGATGGCTGGCACGACTGGCCCTCCCTGCCGGACCTATTCCCGGTCTCGTTTCCTGGGGTAAAGACCAGCCGTGACAGCTTCTTGGTCGATGTCGACCCCGACCGTCTAAAGGCACGGGTCTCTGAATATCTCAACGCTGACCTTGGCCACGAAGAGGTCACACGACGTCATCCATCCGTCATGGACTCTACGGCGCGATTCGATGCTGTTGCTGTGCGCGGCGCACTGCTCAAGCGCGGCGGCCCGGACGAAGCGGGATTCGTCCGCTACGCCTACCGGCCGTTCGATACGCGGTGGCTTTACTGGGAAGCGGAAACGAAGCTGCTTGACGAGAAGCGAGCCGATTACAAGGCGCATGTGTTCGATGGAAACCTTTGGCTGGTTCTACAAAACAAAGCGCGGCCACACCTATCGCCGCCATATTTGATTTCGGACATCGGCGACCTAAATCAAATGAACAGCGGAGTGTACTGTATCCCAGCTCTCCTTCGTGAGGAAGGATTGGGAATCAATGAGGGAGAGCTAAAGAGCCGACCCAACCTCTCAATCGCAGCACAAACCTACCTCGATGTGCTGGGAAAGAGCGAGACAGATCTCTTCTATCACGTCCTGGCGATTCTGCACACACCGGCATACCAGGAGGCCAACGCGGGAGCGCTACGAGCTGAAGGGCCGCGCATCCCACTCCCCGGCTGGCCTGAAGGCGAGTCCCCAGGTGCCGCGGTAGAGCTTGCGGCTTCCGCCGAGCGAGGCCGAGAGTTGGCGCAACTCCTCGATTCAGATACACCTGTCCCGGGGGTGACCACGGGCACCCTTCGTCCGGAGATAGGCACCATCGGGTACCCGCTACCGTCGGTGGCCACAACATGTCTGGCGAAGACTTTTCAGTGACGGCGGGCTGGGGACACTTTGGGACGGGTGACGCCGTAATGCCGGGCCAAGGCAGAGTCGAGGAGCGCCCCTACACGGCGACTGAATCAGCCGCGTTGGGCGACCTCATAGGAATACTAGCTATGCAATCCTCGCTGTGAGGAGGTCACATCAAACCATGCGGTTGAGGATAAACCTACTCCTAGTTTCAACAGTATTCGTTGCACTATCGGTTATCGTGGCGTGCGGTGGCTCAGCAGGCGACTAACAGGTCGCCGCCCTTACCGGGAGTGCTGGTTCAACACCATCAACCCCAATACCCACGCCAGCCCCCCCGACGCACATACCAGAGCCTCGTTCAACCCAGGACACGCTAACCAGCGAGGAACGTGAAAGGATCAAAGCGCGGCGTGGCCTACCAGAATGGGGGCCGCATACCGTAGGAACGGTGATCGAGATTGCGGGCCGACAAGTTCAGCTGGAGGTATCTTCAAAAAGTGTGTAAACAGTCAGGCGGTGTACCTTCTCTCTGAACAACACGGGCTCGAGGCCCAAGAGAGGAGATAGACCGCCCATGAGGAAGGAAAGCACTGAGAGTAGGTCGGAGTCAAGGCCGGAGTGGGAGCAGTTGGAGGATTGGGTGCGAAGCCAGGTCCAGAGGCTGATCCAGGAGTTGCTGGAGGAGGAGGTGACGGCGTTTCTGGGAAGGGCGAAGTCGGCGCTCAGATCCGACTCGGACAACGATACCGGCTATCGGAACGGATACGGCAGAGCCCGGAGGCTTACGCTGAGTTCGGGAACGATACAGCTGAGGCGGCCGCGAGTCCGCGATACCGAGGAGCAGTTCGAGAGCCGGCTGCTGCCGCTGTTCGTCAACAGGACCAGGAAGGTTGCTGAGTTGATCCCCGAGCTGTACCTGCACGGTCTATCCGAAGGCGACTTCGATCTGGCTTTGCGGGGGCTGCTGGGAGAGGACGCACCGGTATCGGCGAGCACGGTGGCCCGGTTGAAGTCCAAGTGGAACGATGAGCTTGCCCAATGGCGCAGCCGGCCCCTCGATGACCTGGAAGTGGTCTACATGTGGGTGGATGGAGTCTACGTCAAGGCTGGTCTTGAGAAGGAGAAGGCGGCAGTACTGGTGGTGATGGCGGCCCTGAGCGACGGGAGCAAGGTGGTGGTGAGCGCTGTTCCCGGATACAGGGAGTCCACAGAGAACTGGTCCGATGTGCTCAGGGACATGAGGCGCCGCGGGCTGGAGTGCCCGCGGCTGGTGGTTGGAGACGGACACCTGGGCATCTGGGGAGCTCTGCGCAACGTCTATCCGCAGGCGGCAGAGCAACGCTGCTGGAACCACAAGATCGTAAACGTGCTCGCCAAGCTTCCAAAGCGACAACAGGACCAGGCCAAGCTCATGCTGCGTACTATCCCCTACGCGCCGACTCGGACAGAGGCTGAGCGGCTCAGGACGGTGTTCACCAGGTGGTGCGGCGACCATTCCTACGAGGCGGCCTCAGAGGCCTTGGAGCGGGACTGGGACCGCATGGTCACCTTCTATGACTTCCCAAAGGAGCACTGGGGGCACCTTCGCACGACGAACCCGGTAGAATCACCCTTCGCGGCCCTCAGGCTTCGGACCGATGCCGCCAAGCGCTACAAGAGGGTCGATCGGGCGATAGCGGTGATCTGGAAAATGTTGATGGTCGCCGAACAGCGCTTCAGGCGTCTGAAGGCCCCTGAGTTGATCGAAGACGTCTATCTCGGTGCGCAGTATGCGGATGGAATCGCCATTGAATCAACGGCTGAGAAGGTCGCCGCCTGATGTCGTTTACACACCTATTGACGTAACCTCTTCAGCTGCCGGAAGACGTGCACGTGGAGACGGTGATCTCCACAGGCTTGTGTGCTCCCGGTGAAACCTGCGTGGACTTTCCCGCATGGGTGCTCCGGAGGGGAGATTCACTTTTTACTATCGGGAAGCAGTCCGGGTGGCCCGCTCCCGGCAGGGAAATTCCCGAGGCATTCGACTTCCTTCGGGAGGCCCTACGATGAAGGGCAAATGGCGATCTTGAGAGTTCCTACGCTGTCCGTGGTAGCAGCCGCCCTCATCCTGGTGAGCTGCTCGGAGCCCCTTGTCCCGCCCGAGCCAATGCCGCCGAAGGTGCCCTCGATTGCCACACCTGACCCGAAGTTCACACCACTTTCGGTAGTCCAACGACCCTTACCGATACCAACTGCTACGGCCCGGGAGGCGACATCTGCGGAGGATACCTGGCTGTACCTGACGGCCTTTCAGAACTATCTAGTCAGTGTCGTCGACCCGGCCAGCGGACGGGCGATACGCCAGATCCCTGTCGAAGCCAGCCAAGCAGGAATGGCGATCTCGCCCGATGGCAAGCTTCTTTACATCGTCGATGGTGAGCCAATCCGCGACGGGAAGCTACGTGTCTTCAATACGGCGACCTGGGATGTCGCTCACGTTGAGCCCGTACAAGGCCGTGAGGCGTTGCTGGGTGGCAACCCGATGTCTGTATCGCCCGATGGTCGCTGGCTCGCCGTTAGCTTCTCGGACCCTGAACGCAGGTTCACGCGGACGCGGGTGTTTGATACTCATGCTCTTCAGTTCCTGCCCGATGGGACCTGGCCGATGGCCGACTGCCGCAAAATTGTCCACTTTGTCGGACAGTCTGACATAGATAGCTTCTATGTCCAGTGCCACAACTTCGTGGCGGCACTTTCTTCTGACGACCTTGCCCCGCGTTGGCGTGCTCCAAGTCCAGATCGCTTTGCGGATCGCTTCAGGCAGGACCGTTCCAGCTTGAGACCAGTAGGTAATGCGGCACTGGCAGTGTCCCCAGATGGAAGCCGACTCTACGGAATGTACCCTCTGGAAGCAAGAATCAACACTGGTTCCCGAGTGCCTGTCGTCCGCGTTGATCTCAGGGTCATCTCTTGGGACACGAAAGATGGCCGTCGGGTCAAGGATATTCTGATGGGCGAGCAAGTCTCCGTACCGGTAGGATCGAAAAGCGGCACCGACCTGCCAAGCCTCGTCTTTTCTGCAGACGGGCGACGCCTCTTTGCCCTGTGGCATGACATGATGTGGTCCCTGGGCTCCGCGACGTTGGAGGTCGAGGACGCACTCAAGCTCCCCACGCCCGTGATCGATGCAGCCCTGAGTATTGACGGCAGTGAACTGTACTTGCTGCCCGGCACCCCAGGAAGCCACGGTAGGCGGGACAACGGGGTTCTAACGGTGGACACTGCAACCATGGAGGTGGTTCGTCAGGCCGCCGACTGGCCCAGGCTCCATTGGCCCTTCTTCTACGCCGCCCCTGCCCCCGAACGGTAGACGCCACGGTAGTCCGCTAGGAGCGGCCTCAGAGACCCTGGAGCGGGACTGGGACCGCATGATCACCTTCTATGGCTTCCCCCAAGGAGCACTGGGTTCACCTTCGCACGACAAACCCAGTCGAGTCGCCCTTCGCCGCACTGAGACTTCGAACCGACGCGGCGAAGCGCTACAAGCGGGTCGACCGAGCCATGGCGGTGATGTGGAAGATGTTGATGATCGCCGAACAGCGCTTCAGGCGTCTGAAGGCCCCTGAGTTGATGGAGGAGGTCTATCTCGGCCCCCAATATGTCGATGGCATCGCCGCTGAGGCAACGCTAGAGGAGGTCGCCGCCTGATAACGTTTACACACCCTTTGACGCAACCTCGTCTCGAATGTAGGCAAGTCCAGCACGAGGGGGCCGAGCCGCTGTTCCCAGGTCTCCTTGACGAAGGCAAGCATACGGTCGTGGAAGAATTCGTCCGCGCCTGTGAAGGAGACGCCCCGGACGGCGCACTTCTCACGAAGCAGCGAGCACGAGCCAGAGGTCGTAGTAGTCGTGGGCGCGCGAGCGGCTTCCAGCCGCGCGCCTCGAACATGGCCGCCTGCTGGAGGAGCGCCCGGAGTTTTTCGGCGACGATCTCTTCGAGGGGGTATACTAGGATCTCGGCGCTCGGGGGTTCTCCGTACTCATGGATGACCCGCCTCTTCTCCGGCGGTCGCAGGACCCTCTCGTCCACAGTGACCTCGATCATGACGCGGGTCTGGGGGCGGCTTTGCCAGGGAAACCTCGCTCGGATCGTGAAGGCTTCCTTGCCTCCCGGATGCGGCTCCCGCTCCGTGTAACGCTCGCAGGCAATCTCCACGGGGGCGTACTCATCCAGCAGTCGGACGGCAGCCTCACACGCTTGCCTTATCGACTGCTCCATCTCGTCGCCTGTTGGGACCGCTGCCAGCGCCGAGAAGTCCAGGTCCTCGGAGAAGCGGTAGTCGCCGAAGTAGCACTTGCGGAGGGCTGTGCCTCCCTTGAAGACCAGCATATCGCAGAGCGTGGGCATCTGGCTGATTGCGGTCAGCCCCCACGACAGCAGGTAGTCGCGTTCGAGCGCCTCCCAGGGAAGGGCCAGGCGCCGACGTGCTTCCTGTAGGCGGGTGCGGAGCGGAATCATGCCCCGACCATCCCGGGCAGGTTCTCCTGGATCATCCAACGCCCGTTGCAGGGTCCCTTTCGAGGCCCCGTCGGGTCCAGCTTCCGGTAGCCGTTGATGGGCAGCGCCGCCAGATCCTCCAACTCAGACGGGGGGACCCCCCTGCGATTCCAGCGCCCATCCCAGGCGCTTGGCCGTCGTCATGCCCAGTTGGAAGGCGTGGAGCGCCTCGGTAAAGCCCCCGCAGTGCTGGGGCATAGACAGCCCATCCAGCAAGGTCCGCTCCAGGTCCGTGATGGACACGCGGGCTTCGCCGACCCACACCTTCTCTTCGCCGAAGAAGCGGCCGGGTTTGACCTGAATGAACCGGTACGTCGTGTCGCCGACGGGGAAGCCGCCCCCTCCCTAGCCAGAGAGTTTACCCGCCTTAAAGAGGCCGTGGTGCACGGCCTGCAGGTCAAGGACCTCCTTACTCCCTACTTCCTCGGGAGCGCCTGCGGGTCACGTCCCGTCAAGTGGTGTAAGAGTACGTCATCCTGTTGATCGCGGTCTATGCCACTGCCTTCGCTAGATCCGCCTCGGGTAGAGCTTCGTCGATGCTGTAGACCGCGGGTGTCGTGTATAGACGGCCGACGGCCCATTCGTCGTGCTGTTCAGCGAGGACGGCGCCAACCAGGCGACGCACGGCTGGTCGGTTAGGGAAGATGCCCACGACATCGGTGCGACGCCGTATCTCCTTGTTGAGGCGCTCCAGGGGGTTGTTGGACCAGATCTTCTTCCAGTGGGGGACAGGGAAGCTGGAGAAGGCCAGGACATCCGCACCAGCCTCGTCCAGTAGAGAGGCCACCTGAGGGAACGGGTCCTGTAGCTGGGCGATCACCCGCTCGAGCTGTGCGTGGACCTCCTGAGGGGACGGCTGCTGGTAGATGGTGCGGACCATGTTGGCCACCCAGGGCTGAGCGCGCCTGGGGACCCGAGTGAGCAGGTTGGTCATGAAGTGGGTGCGGCACCGTTGCCAGCTGGCCCCACCGAAGACAGTCGCGATGGCATCCCTGAGTCCCTGATGCGCATCCGATACCACCAGATCCACCCCGCTCAGACCCCTGGCGGACAGTGAGCGCAGAAAGGCCAGCCAGAAGGCGCCGTCTTCGCTGGTACCCACGTCCATCCCAATGATCTCCCGCTTGCCCTCGCCATTGACCGCCGTTGCCACCACCACGCTGACGTTGACGATCCTGCCGTCCTCTCTTGATAGTCTGGTGATAGCGCTCCAGCTTGCCGTTGGTCTGAGGGTGGAAGGGTGCTGCCAGGATGTGCCTGATGCCCACCAGGTGCAGGTAGTCCCTGAAGGCACGGGAGACGTAGCCAGAGCCGTTGTCGCTCAGTAGCCTGGTCCTGTCTTGCACCGGGATCTCAGTCATGCCGGTCTTGTCCACGGCATCCTGGACCACCTCGATGAAAGAGTCTGAGGTCATGTCGCGTTGGAGCTTATGGGCCAGGATGAAGCGGGAGAAGTCATCCATCACCGTCACCAAGTAGTAGTAGCCCTACCCGATGACCTTGAAGTAGGAGGCGTCGGTTGCCCACATCTGGTTGGGACCGGTGGTCTTGCGGTGGTACTCCTTGCCGGCCTTGAGCTGCATCTCGGGTGACTTGACCAGACCCTCGCGGTAGACCGTGGACTCGGAGACAGAGAAGCCCTGGTTGTCGGTGATCCAGGCAGCAAGTTTACGACAGCTCAGTTCAGGCGCTCGACGTGCCACCGTCAGGACCGCTTGCTCCTCAGGTTGACTCAGGCGGTTCCAGGGTGCCAGGCCGCCTCCCGGTTGATTCTCAAGCCCTTGGCACCGTTGCTCGCGCGTCAGCCACCGATAGTAGGTGCTCTTGGGGACACCCAGGTCCTTGAGTACCTGACGCTTTGGAAGCGTGGACGAAGCTACCTTGGCCAGGACCGTCGTCTTCTCGGACGCGCTCATGCGTTGGTACCGACGTCGTCGGCAGGCACTGGGATAGCCGTTTTTTTGATACGGTAGACCTCCAGGGACAGGTCGGCCACCAGTTGCTCGAGCTCGTCGTTGTCACGCCTGAGTTGCTGGATCTCCTGGCCCGTGGCATCCCGCACCGTCTCACGGGTAAGCCTCTCCTTGCCAGCCTCCATGAACTCCTTGGTCCACGCGTGGTAGGAGTGGGGCTTGATCCCCTCTCGCCTGCACAGGTCATTGACAGTGACCTCCCGGCGAAAGCCCTCCAGGACGACACGGATCTTCTCTTCGGGGGTGTATCTACGTCGGGTTGCCGCCTTCACCGTGCGGACGAAAGACCTGGTCTCCTCGCTCCGCTGCTGGGCAGCATCTGCCTTGCTCTCTTGTGACTGGGACACGGTCTGCTCCTTTCATGAGGTACTTTACCCTCGCTTCAGGAGCTCACACCACTCTCAGACTCTCGGGTTTTCCACCCCTCTCAGGTGTCCCATTTTCGCTGACCGTTTACAGTCCATGTCTGAACGACTTCAAGCGGGAGCCAACTCCACGAATGTTGCCCCGTCTGGGGGGTTATGCAAGGGCTACGGCTAGTCGACGATCTCTACCTTGAATCCGAAGGAAACGTCCCCTAGCTGGGACTTATAGAAGGTGCTGACAAAGTAAACGCCTGCTGGGAGGTCGAGCCTTAGCCCTTCCAGGGAATCGCTGCTGAAAAGCTGCTCGCCGGGCTTGACCGCTAGCCTGGTCTCCTGGGGGATGGATGCCCGAACACGGAACTCGTCTGAGGCAGGGTCGCTACCGGAGATTCTGATCGAGAACGCATCCCCTCGTTTCATCAATACAGCCGATACCTTGTCGAATCCTTGCCATCCTACGCTATCTGCGCAGACGCGGCTGTTCGCACTCACCGGCCAACAGTAGCTGCCTCTCCATCCTTGATATGAGCGGCCACCGTGCTCAAGGGACACTTGAGGAAGTGGCGGGGGCTGAGCTACGCTGGCGATGGTTGGGGTGGCAACTCCAACGTTCGGAACCGGAGTGAAGGTCGGCAAGGCTCGTGTCGTTGTGGGGGACCAGATCGGGTCAGGCATCGCCTCTCCGATTTCAAGCAGTTGCTCCATAAACCAGGTCGGATGGTACAGTCCGATGTCCACCTGATTCACCCACCAACTGAGATTCGCAGGAGTATTGACTTGGCCGCCGGTGCTTAGAGTCTTGACGGCAGGGTCTTTGCCTGACGCCGGAATCCCTCGAACGTTCGCTGCTCGGAAGGGATCGTCCGCAAGCGCACTGTAGTCTATGGCATCGGGTCGCCCACCTATCGATATCTTCAGGCCGTTGGCGTAGATGAGATAGACTTGCCTGAACTCGGTTGGAGCTCCTTCCTTCGAGGCCCAGATCTCTTGGATGTCGGCACCAACCACACCGTCCGGGGGAATAGGTATGGTGTACGGCGTCCGTCGCCGCGCCTCGTCCAGCGATACCTTTTCTCCAAGAATGGGGGGAGATGGTGGGGGTGCTGGGATAGGGCCGACGCCTGGACTTTGCCGGTCGTTCGCGGTCAGTTGGCTTGATGATGTGGTCGGCCCCTGAGTAGGCTGCATCCCAACCGCAGCCTCAGTACGGGCCGGTGTAGGAGACGGAGCCGTCTCCGCACACGCGATGATCGCCAACAGCAAAAGGCTTACGACCAGCGAGGTGGTTATCCCCATCCTCGTATTCATTTCCGTTGCTCCTCGTCCAATTATTCTCTGATCTTCAGTAGTAGTGACGAAAAGCGTGGTCGGCTTGTTCCATTCCGCAGCCTACCCTAGGGCATGGCCAGGACCGGTTGTGATGAGTCCTCTTCCTTCACGTCGAGGACTCGGCCCCTGTACAGGTAGATGATCGCGAACAAGAACAGAATCCGCTCGATCAACTCGAGAATGTATAGCCCGCCAGCAACGAATTCGCCCGGGCTAAGGGAGAAAGGCACCGACTCTGAACTCAGCCGGGCCATCCCAAACGCTACTCCGGCGCTAACGAGCGGCCACACGACGATCGCGGCGCTGAACCAGAGGAAGCCGGCGTCTCGAGTGAGGCGGTACTTCCAGAAGAGTGCAACGGCGATCGCAATAAACACGATCACGTTGAGTGACAAAACTATAAGCATGCGACACCTCGCTGACTCGGGTCACCTCGAACTTGCTAACCCACATCTCTAGAGCCACCTACTGCTCGCCCTGCGATTCGCGAACGTCGGAGGAGCCAGCGGACGTGCTACGCCGCCGGCCCTTGTACCTGCGTATCAGCCAGTAGCCTCCGCCTCCAACGACCAGCCACGCAGGACTGAGTATGGCCACCCAGATGACTCCGATCAGTGCCCCCTGACCAACCGCGGACAGGGTCCTCACAGCGGTCTTGCCCTGGTCGCTGAAGCTCAAACCCGTGATGACCCAGCCCGGCATCTCTCTAACCCTTACCCCGAATCCACCGAAGGACACCGATGGACGGCGTGAGGACAGCGGAAGGGGGTGGGTGAGGGAGCTACAGGGGAGATGGCCTGGGGTCTTGGGGTAGATGGGAGGCCGGCGGACGGTCTTGAGTCGCCGCACAGGGCCCCTAAGGCCCTATGCGGGAGTTGCGATGCGCGGGATGGCGAGAGGATACGCAGCAGGGGACTCTCGCGACCGGGGTGGCGCGAGATTGCGGGGACGTTGGGTCAGTTGCAGGCTGGCCGTCAGGCCGGGAACGGAATGGCTTGCAGCCGGGCCAAGGCGCGACTGAACTGGGTTTCCCAAGGCCAGCGCCGGGGGAGATGCAAAGTGAGGCGGCGCGCCGAGCGGGTGATCCGTCCCACCAGAGCGAAGACCCGCCGCCTGAGGGTCTTGGTGATCACGGTCCGCTCGCCCAGACCAATCCGCGCCGTCCAGCGGGCCAGGTTATGCGCCATCACCTGGACCGCCAGCCAGGCGCCGTTGGCGGCGAAGCGCGCCGACGGCATGTGGTTCAGCCCGACGCCGTACTTGAGGTCGCGTATGGCGTTCTCGACCTCGGCGTGGCGGCGATGATCGGCCTCCAGTTCCAGCGTCTCCCCATCGCGGTCGGTGATGAAGGCGTGATAGCTGTATCTGGCGAAGAGGGCGAGCTGGGAACCGGGCGTCGGCTTCACCCGCCGGACAATGAGCCGCACCGGCGCGGCGTCCGGCTTGGTCTGGAACGGGGTGTAAGTCGTCTCGGCGACATCGGCGGCGCCGTCCATCCAGTAGGGAATGGGAGTCCAGTCCTCCTCTGGTATCGCCTCGATCAGGTCCCGCAGGCTGGCGCGCTGGCGGATGGTGATAGAGAAGCGGACATCCATTTCCCGGCAGGCGGCAACGACAGTGTGGGCGTAGAAGCCGCTGTCGGCCCGCACCGTGAGTTGTCCCCTGGCCCCGCCGTAGCGCACCCGCCCCACCGTCTCACGCAGGAAGTGGGCGGCGCCACGGGCGGTGTTGGCCCGGCCCTCGCGCAGCCGGGACATCAGCACCTCGCCGGTGCCGGCGGCAATGGCCAGCAGCGGGTGATAGCCGCGGGCGCCGGTATAGCCGTGGTGGCGCGCTCCCTCCTTGGCCAGTCCATAGGTCTCGCAGATGGTCGAGTCCAGGTCGATGGTCAGGGGCGAGTCGCCGGGTCCGGCCCCAGCGGCCCAGGCCCGGGCCAACAACTGGCGGCTCACGCGGTCGAGTTGACGGACATGCCCCCACCGGAAGCTGCGCAGGAAGGTCCCCAGGGTGGATGGCGCCTTGACCACGCAGCCTAGAACACCGACCGTCCCACCAGTGCGCAGCGCATCGGCGTCGTCGATGCAGTCGCCGCCTGCCAGCGCGGAAGCGACCAGCGTCAGCATCTTGTCCCCAGTGTTCGCCCGTCCCGGCGCTCCGCCGAGGTCAAGGTGATGGTCGACGAGTTCCCGCAGGCCCAGGTGCCGGGCTAGGGTGGCCGGCAGGAGCAGGCCAGCATTGGCCACCAGGCGATAGTCGTCAAAGAGGATGCGGATACGGTCGGGTTTGTTCTGTGGCAGCATCTATTGGGTGCTCCTTGTTTCCGGGTGGGTTTCTGTTCCAAAACCATTATCCCAGATTCAGAGGAGCACCCGCTGGCTTCTTCAAGGGCTGTCCCCAAGGACGTCCTTCGGTGGATTCGGGCTTACCCTGTTGATGTGCGTCAGCAGCGTCCCCTCTGCCATCCCTGCAACGCGAGCCGCCTCAGGGTACGTCCGGTCTACACCGCCGCCAATCAGTGCCTCTACAGCCCTACGCTGTCCTGGTGGTAATGGTGAGAGGTCAGGCATAGGGGAATGCGTGGTTGTGTCATAGGAAAACTGCTTTTTGCGCGCGGGACGGTCGTGAGTCAGGCCTAGTAGCTCTCTACCCAGCCCCTGGTACTTGTCCGGCCGGTGCTTGACCAGGAGCCGCAGCAGCTCCTCGTCGCTAAGCTCCTCAAGGGAGTTTGCTCCTACCATAGGGACTATTGCTCCCTGAGTAACGACACTAACCGTGGCCTAGGCTGATCCACCAGCGTCCATGGACAGACACGTCACGGTACGGACAACGCCATCGATTGCGTGGACTCGGACCGCCCGGGGCCGCCCCCCCCCGGCCAGTTGCCGAAACCGCTCAGTCTTCTTGATAGCTCTCGTTGGTGGTGGCCGCACCCGGGAATAGGGGTGGAAACTGGCGAATTAACCAGCTTGCCAATGCCTTGGAGTAGGCCTGGGCACCTAAAGCGTTGAGATGGTCGTAGTCCCAGTAACAGTCTTGCCACTGGATACACTGGGCGTCCTGGAAAGGAATCTGGTCGACTAGTAGGCCTGTCGCCTCCATAACGCGTTGACGCCAGAGAGCGTCCTCTGCTGCAAAGCTTTTGGCAATCTCCGTCCGGCTCACCGGGCTCTGGGGCGGGTCCACGAGCACGACATTGGTGCCATCCTGCGTTGCCAAGGCCACCAGCTCGGCGAGCTCCGATAAATGTAGACTCGCGAAGTTGCCTGGGCGGAAGTTCTGATGGGGATCTTTCCTGGCCGCGTCATCAGTAGGACGCGGTGTCTTTGGGTGTGGTATCTGCCCTAGTTCGTCCACAGCTAATTCTTCCCGTGAGATACCTCCACTCAGCAACGCCTGGCCGTAGCCTTTCAGGAGATAGCGGGCATCCCATGTGCGCCAGAGCCAGCCTACGAGCAAGTCGACCCTGTCGCGCCAGCCTGGTATCCGCAGACGCTGGGAGAAGGAGGCGTGTTGCCGGACGCGGTTCATACTGGGAGATCCCCTCTTGTACTTCGTCCAGTTGAACTGGCGGTCTTCCACACCGATCAACAGTACCTGAGCATCCCGCAAGGTGGAACGGTGCTCACGGTACGTAGCCAGAAAATCCAGTGGAGTTCCAGCGCTAAAGGAGAGATTGACCACGCGACCGGCCCGCAGATTAAGTGCTTCAGCCAAAACTCTCGGCGACACATCGTCCCGGAGTCGGCTGCTGCCCATCATGACCACGTGGACATCCGACGACCGCCGAAGCATCGTGTCGGCGACGGCCTTAGGCCTGCCGGTGCTGGAACGCGTGTCCAGCGTCCAGAACGACGGCACCCGCACTACGCCCTCAACGGCCATCAGGGTCAGCATCAGTACCAGCCAAGTCTGGTGGCGTATCGCTAACCTCATTACGTTGCCTGAGCGGAAGGAACTCACTGTGTGTCGACCTCGTGCTGATTCCGGCTAGAACCTGAAGTATACGAAGCTTTCCTGCACACCGGTCCCTACTTGGATTACAACCAACAGGAAAGCGGTGGCGTAAGCCACACCGCGAAGTGCACCCGGAACGGATTTCCAGAGGCGAGGACGCTCTCTGACCAGTCGTTCCACGACGTGCATGACGAAGAGGGCGGCCACGACAGCCAAGATATCGCCCCGGTCGATCCAGGCACCCGGGTCGCCGAATCGAAACGCCTGCACCCACATGAAGATGGCCGTGGTCAGATCGGGGGCTCGGAATGCCATCCACGCGAGGACCGTGAGGTGAAAGAAGACAAAGACCGCGATGCCGTTGTAGATAGGTGCGCGATAGCGTATGGGCACTGGCAGGAGCGCCTGTGACTGGCGAGTTGGCACAAAGCCGGCAACGCCCAAGTATATGCCGTGGATGGCGCCCCAGGTTATGAAAGTCCATCCGGCACCATGCCATAAACCCACGACTGTCATGACGATGATGAGGTTGGCCAACTCACTGCCCCGGCCTCTACGGTTGCCCCCCAAAGGGATATACAGGTAGTCGCGAAACCAGGTAGAGAGAGTAATGTGCCAACGGGTCCAGAACTCCCGCGGACTCCTCGAAAGGTAGGGCGTGCCGAAGTTCTCGCGCAGGTTTATGCCCAGCATAAGGCCTAAGCCGAGGGCCATATCTACGTAACCCGAGAAGTCAAAGTAGATTTGGAAGGCGAACAGGTAACCCGCTATCCAGGCGTCGGGCTGTAGGAACAACGACTCCCTGAGCTGTGCCCCCGATGCGAAATACGTGTCAACGTGGCCGGCTAGAGTATCGGCAATCAGCACCTTCTTAACCCAAATCCACCGAAGGGATGACTATGCAGCAGCGGAACGGGCGATAGGGGCAAGGGAGGGCGATGGTCCGGGCACGATTTGGGGTAGAGGGGGGCCGGTGTCTGTCTTCAGTTGCCGCGGGGAGACTTTGTGACCGTCTGCGAATGTTGGTCAGGGCGAGATAGCGAGGAGAGGACGCAGCTAGAGGCACTCGCAGACCGGACTGGCGCGAGTTCGCGGGGACGTTCGGTTGGCCGGATGGCGGCCGGTTGCCGCCGCCGCCGTCAGGCAGGGAGTGGCAGGGCGCGCAATCGGGCCAGGGCATGATCGAACTGGGCTTCCCAAGGCCAGCGCTGTGGCAGATGCAGTGTGAGGCGACGCGCCGAGCGGGTGATCCGTCCGGCCAGGGAGAAGAACCGCCGCCGGAGGGTCTTAGTGGTCACCACCTGCTCGCCCAGACCGATGCGCGCTGTCCAGCGGGCGATGTTGTGGGCCATCACCTGTACCGCCAGCCAGGCGGCGTTGGCGGCGAAGCGGCCCGAGGGGAGATGGTTCAACCCCACACCGTGCTTGAGGTCTCGGATGGCATTCTCGATCTCGGCGTGGCGGCGATGGTCGGCCTCCAGTTCGAGCATCTCCCCGTCCCGGTCGGTGATGAAGCCGTGATAGCTGTAGGTGGCGAAGAGGGCCAGCTGGGAACCGGGCGTGGGCTTCACACGCCGGACGATGAGCCGCACCGGCGCGGCGTCAGGTTCACTCTGGAAGGGAGTGCAGGTGGTCTCGGCCACATCGGCGGCGCCGTCCATCCAGTAGGGAATGGGAGTCCAGGCATCCTCGGGTATCGCCTCGATGAGATTGCGCAGGCTCTTGTGCTGGCGGATGGTGATGGAGAAGCGGACATCCATCTTGCGGCAGACGGATACCACGCCATGAGTGTAGAACCCGCTGTCGGCCCGTAGCGTGAGTCGTCCGTTGGCCCCGGCGTAGCGCACCCGTCCCACCGTCTCCCGCAGGAAGTGGGCGGCGCCGCGGGCGGTGTTGGCCCGGCCCTCGCGCAGCCGGGACATCAGCACGTCTCCGGTGCCGGCGGCGATGGCCAGCAGCGGGTGGTAGCCCCGCTTGCCGGTATAGCCGTGGTGGCGGGCGCCCTCCTTGGCCAGTCCGTAGGTCTCGCAGATGGTGGAATCGAGGTCGATGGTGAACGGCGCGTCGCCGGGTCCGGCCCCAGCGGCCCAGGCCCGGGCCAGCAGCTCCCGGCTCACCCGGTCCAGCTGGCGGACGTGGCCCCACCGGAAGCTGCGCAGGAAGGTGCCCAGGGTGGATGGCGCCTTGACCGTGCCGCCCAGGGTGCAGGCCGTCCCCCCGGTGCGCAACACATCGGCGTCGTCGATGCAGTCGCCGCCGGCCATGGCTGAGGCCACCAGGGTCATCAGCTTGTCTCCGGTGTTGGCCCGCCCCGGCGCGCCGCCTAGGTCAAGGTGATGGTCAACGAGTTCCCCCAGGCCCAGATGCCGGGCGAGGGTGGCCGGCAGGAGCAGACCGGCATTGGCCACCAGGCGGTGATCGTCAAAGACGATACGGATACGGTCGGGGTGGTTGCGTGGTAGCATCTATTGGGTGCTCCTTCTCTGGGACTGTTTTGCTGTTGCAAAACCATTATCCCAGATTCAGAGGAGCACCCTCTGGCCACTTCAGGATGCTAACCAAACGCCCTCCCTCGGTGGATTCGGGCTTAACCAGGCCCAAGAGCACCAGGAGAGCGCCAGCCTGGAAGTCGGCGATCCTTGCTCCACGCATGTGGGCAAGTTGGCCCAGATACTCGGAGGCACGCATAATTGGTCCAGCGATCAGCTGACCGAAGAAGGTGATGAAGACCATGTAGTGCAGCAAGCCCCGTGCATGCTGGGCTCGTCCACTATGAAGGTCGAAGAGGTAGGCCACGATCTGGAACGTGTAGAACGAGATGCCAAGGGGCAGGAGATAGCCGCCTACGTGTGGTAATGTCGGCAAACCTAGTCTGGTGAGGTTGGTGTTGGCAATCTCGTAGACGAACTCACTGTACTTGAAGAAGCCAAGACTGCCGAACACGAGAACCACGCCAGTCACCATAGGCCACTTCGGGCCTCGTGGCCTAATCCACAGTGACAGCCGGTAGCTGATGACCAGGGTAGCAAGGAGTAGGCCGAAATGGAGCAATCCGCTGGCGGCGTAGAACACCAGGCTTGAAGCAGCCAGGACTCTCAGCCGGAACCGTTGTGGCAGCCCATAAAACGCGACTAGAGTCGCTAAGAAGAGCAGCGCAAATTGCGCCGTTTGAAATAGCATCTCTAACGGCTAATGATGTCAGGTTTGACGATGACCTTCTACAGCGGGTGGCGGACGCTCGCGACACCGCAAAGTCGGCGGCAGACGCAGGCGACCTAGACGAAGTCGCCGCGATAGGATCCTCTAAGACCGTTGTGAAGCAGTCGGGCTTGTCGACAGACACCGCGCTCATGACCCCACCCCCGACCTCAACCGGCTCTGCGTCCTGAGGGCCTTTTTGCGAATTTGTTGTCAGGGGGGTGGCCTACCACTCGTAGCCGCAACCGCTAAGCCGTGCCACCCCCCTTGGTCATCTGACAGCCATGTTGACAGCCAAGCCGACGGATGACAGCGACCATCAACGGACGCTCACGGAGGCCCCTTATCTGAATATGGAGACCGTGTACAATGGCGTACGCCTGTGGACGGCCCGCCGGAGACTCTTAATCAGTAGGTTCTCGGTTCAAGTCCGAGGCGGGTCACTCACCTCTCTGCCGAATAGCAGCAAGAGGCTCACAGGCATATACCTGCTCACAGGCATATACCTAAGGAGCGAGGCCGCCGCCAGCGATAGCTCACGAGGAGGGACCGTCCGTGACGATGCCAGACGACATCCAGCCAGAAATTGAAGACATGTGGAATCACGTCCTCACACATGGACATACCACGCGGTTGGCGATGCTTCCGGGCAAGGGTCGGTGCGCGGTATGTCGCGTCCCAACAGGGGGTGTCGGGGGACTATTGCTAAGGCCCTTTGGGCTCGGATATTCCCGCAAGAGTCCGAATCTCTGCAATCTCTGCGAGACGAAAATGCCCCCGGGCGGTGCAGAGATAGACATCGCGGTACTGTTCGCCGACATCCGTGGCTCCACCGCGCTGGGAGAGAGCATGGGGCCGCGGGACTTCGCCAAGATCCTAAATCGCTTCTACCGAGCTGCCACCAGCGGCCTCTCTGCCCACGACGCCGTGATCGATAAGATGATTGGTGACGAAGTGATGGCGTTCTTCAATTCCGGAGCCGCCGGCCAGTCATATCGTCTCGCCTCTGTTCTTGCAGCCGAAGCAGTGATGAACTCTCTCGGCTATGGAAGCGACGGAGAGCCTTGGCTACCCGTAGGGATAGGCGTTCATGCGGGCCTTGCCTATGTCGGCAAAGTTGGCACCGGCAACGTCAACGACTTCACTGCCCTGGGGGATACGATCAACGTCGCGGCCCGATTACAGGCCGAGGCAGCAGCGGGAGAAATCGTGATCAGCGAGCCCGTCTATCAGGAGGTGGCTACCCGGTATCCGGGCCTGGAAAAGCGGGATGTCACGCTGCGAGGACGAGAGGAGCCCCTCTCCGTCAGAGTCATCCATCCCGAGGTGCTTCAGGCGACCTAGACGCTGCTTCAATACCTGCAGTAGGTTCTCGGTTCAAGTCCGAGGCGGGTCACACCCTCTCACAGTTTGGGGCGCGGGTTGCCCCGAATCGGGTGATATGCGGAATTCCCAGTCAGAATGCTAGAAGACGTAGAAAGAACAAGCGAAGCCGGATCACCGGCGGCCGTGGACGTCAACGCCCTGACGGATGAATATGAGCCCCGCCCAGCCGAGGAAGTCATCCGATGGGCCCTCGAACGCTTCGGATCAACGGTGGCCATTTCCACGAGCTTTCAGGCCGAGGGTATGGTTATCCTCGACATGGCCCACCACATCGATCCCAACGTTAAGGTGTTCACCATTGACACCGGTCGGCTTCCCGAGGAAACCTACGCTCTGATGGACAGGGTCAGGGAATACTACGGCATTTCTGTGGGTGTCTACTACCCGGACAACGAAGATCTGGCCCAGATGGTGAGCGAACACGGCGTCAACCCCTTCTATCGGAGCGTCTCTCTGAGACTGCTCTGCTGTAACTTACGCAAGGTAGAGCCCATGAGGCACGCCCTGAAAGACCTGAACGCTTGGATATCAGGACTTAGGCGCTCCCAGGACGCAACAAGGGCAACCGTCGGTAAAATAGAGGTAGACACGTCCCACGGCGGCATTATTAAGATCAACCCGCTTGCCGACTGGAGCTACGACCAGGTCTGGGAGCACATCAGGGCCAATCAGGTGCCCTACAACGAGCTGTACGACCGAGGCTACACAAGCATAGGCTGCGCACCGTGCACTCGTCCGACTACGCCTGGCGAAGACTTTCGGGCCGGCAGGTGGTGGTGGGAGAAGGGCATGCCCAAAGAGTGCGGAATCCACCTAGGCCAAGCCTGGGGGCGCACCGTTTAGATCTATCCCGGCTAACCCCGTTTGCAGGGTTTTAAGCCTTTAAGCCCGAAAGCCCGACCCTCTATCCAGGTAGCTAGCACCACCTGCCTCGCATCGAACACATCCACAGAGGTATGTCTATTTGGCAATGAACAAGACAGCCAAAGAAGAGTTGAGGACACTCTTTATAGATAATGGTGACATTGCAAGCATGCATGGGGTTGAACGGGTTATTCACCCGGCCGAAAAGTACCAGGACAATCCCGTGGTGGTGGGCGACAAGCCCTGGGAGGCTCATGAGGTGTGGCTTGGGGGAACTGTGAGGAAGGAGAACGGGCGCTACCGTATGTGGTATCAGAGACAGGGGTTCGGCCCCGATTTGCATGGCGGCATACTGAGCCTATATGCGGAGAGTGAGGACGGCATCAACTGGATAAAGCCTGTTCTAAAGCAGTACGAGGACACCAGTAGTAGTCTGGAAAACAACATTTATCTCAGTCGTCTGGCCCTGCGGTCAAACAACCGGGCTCCCACTACGGTAAAGCAGGACATAGATCCGAGCGTCCTTCATACTCCCCATTTAGGGAATGGTCAAACGTACACGCTACTCTCTTATGACTATGGTCGGTCAGGTTACAGTGCGTACGACGGCTACTTCCTGGCCTTTTCCGACGACGGGGTCCACTGGACCGATGGTCCGGATGACCCTGTTATTCCAGGTCATGCTGACTTTGGGTGGTTCACCTATGACCAGAACGATCGGATATTCAGGGGCATGGTGAGGCAGTATCTGAATGTTCGGGGGTACAGCCGGCGTTGTGTGCTGTGGACAGAGAGTAAAGACGCCTACAACTGGACCCTGCCCCGCGCGGCCGTAATTCCTGATGCGGAAGACGATGAGTGGACGGAGGGGCGTGAGCGCTACTCCACGCATTGCTATTGCATGCCTATCTTTCGTTACGAGTCCATGCTGCTGGGATTCCTCGCGGTTTACAAGAATACAGCGTGTAGTTGCCACCCGGCAGGTTCCAGCACTGACGGAACTATGGATGTTCAGCTTGTGTCCAGCCGAGATGGCAGGCATTGGGAACGTGTGGGGGATCGGAGAACAATTCTGGAGCGTGGGGCATCGGATGAATGGGACTGGGGGTATGTGAGGATCGGTAATTCTCTGATTCCTGACGGCGACGTGGTCCGGGCATATTATTCCGGTTGGAATTGCAGACATGGCTGGCACGAGCTTCCGCCGGAGGGAAAGAAGGTAAGTATCGGCATGGCGACCTGGCCCAGGGACCGCTTCGTCGGGCTGCGAGCGGGCCGCCAGGGTGGCGAGCTCGTGGTGATTCAGAGTCCGGCGGGGGAGGAGCTCCATGTCAACGCCGACGCGGCCGGGGGCTCTCTGGTGGCCGAGATCTCCGCCGGCGGCCGGACCCTGGAGGGCTTAGACGCTGCCAGCTGCGAGGTCCTCCAGAGAGACTCGCTGGACCATGTGGTCCGGTGGAGGGACGCTCCCTCCCCCGGCAAGGCGGCCCCAGGTCCCGTGCAGGTCACGATCAGGATGACCGACGCCGAGATATTCTCCATGTGGTGGCATTGACGCGTAACAGCAGCCTCGATCTTGTGGGGGTATCTTCGACCATCTGATAGTGTCAGCCGCAGACTTAGCAGGCCCGACGCTTTCACAACCCACCCACCCCGAGCCTGTACTGCCCCCAGAGGCAGGGTTATGGGGGTGGGGTGAGACCTAAGGCTGTAGTAGCTCTAGCATGCGTGCTGGTTGCACTGGAGTTGACTGCGTGTGGCGGCATAATCCCCGAACAGGCCGATCGACACTAAGGAGGTCAACTGTGGCGAAGCAAACATATTCCTGCATGAAGTGTAAAGGAACCGAATACAGGGCCGGAGAGTTACGAACCACAGGGTCTGGCATATCCCGCTTCCTGAACGTACAAAACCAGAAATATGCCACCGTAGCTTGTGCAGGATGTGGCTATACCGAGCTATATCGGCTAGACGGTAGCGGCATTAGCAACATCATACAAATATTCACCAACTAGGAGTCCCGTGGGGGATTAGGTACAACGAGAACTGCCCCCATTCTGCCCCCATCTCAGGCGTAGGAGGCGTGACGGGGCGGTATGCGACGGTATGGTTGACAGCCCTGCGCACCTATAAAAAGGCACGCAGGGGGATATAGCGTGACGACGCGTGATACACTTGCCCTGACTCTTAATCATTAGGTTCTCGGTTCGAGTCCGAGGCGGGTCCTACCGTCTCAACCACATCCCCAACGGGGCTCCTGGCGCTGTGGCGGGAGCCCCGCGTATCCGTCACCTTGCCCGTTTTGCCGCCATAACGCGCCATCGCCCGAGCGTATGCCTCAGCCGCGTCCCGGTCCATGCCCGGTGTAATGAGTCCCTGGACTCCTGTCAGGCCCGGGCCGCTGTTTGACACCGTATGAGCGCGTCAATAGAATCGCTCCGGTCGCCACTTGCCACCAGCGGCGGCGCACGGGTATCCACGTCGAACACGCCGAGGGGAGTTTTGCTTGGAAGCTGGCGGCCCGGACCTGAACTTCGTCAACGTGGCGTTATCCGCGCTACCCATCCTGGTGCTGATCGCCACAATCCTGGTACTAAAGTGGAGCGCCCCCAGGGCCGGCGCGGTGGCCTGGCTGATCGTCGCGGCGCTGGCGCTCCTCCATTTCGGCGCCGACGCGGAGCTGCTGGCCACCGGCAGCGCCAAGGGACTGAGCCTGAGCCTGTTCGTCCTGTCGATCATCTGGAGCTCCGTCTTCCTCTACAACGTCATCGACCAGGTGGGCGGCATAGAGGTCATCGGAGCCTCCATGACCCGGCTGGTCCGCGGCCGGCTGGCCCAGGCGCTGGTGGTGGGCTGGGCCTTCTCCGGCTTCATGCAGGGGATCGCCGGATTTGGCGTCCCCGTCGCGGTGGTGGCGCCCCTCCTGGTGTTGATGAGATTCCCCCCAGCCCTGGCGGCCGCCATCGTCCTGGTCGGGCACGCATGGGCGGTGACCTTCGGCTCCCTCGGGTCGTCCTACTACACGATCCAGCTCGTGACGGGAATCGAAGGAGACGTCATCGGCCCCCACATGGCCGCTCTCTTCGCGCTGCCCATCGTCGCCACCGGGTTCGCCGTCGCCCACCTGGAGGGCGGGATCAGTTCCGTCCGAAGGGCCGCTCCCGCCATCCTCGTCATGGGGGCTGCCATGGCGCTCGCCGTCTGGACCGTGGCGCTCATCGGGGCTCCTCAGATCGCCGCGATCATATCGGGCCTGGTCGGTTGCGGCGTCGGCTGGCTGGCGGCCCGCGTCCTGCTGCCGCCACGTCAAGACGAGCCCGTCCCAGCCACCACCACATCCGAGCAGGCCCAACACGTCAGTGGCGGAGGCAGGCTGGGCTTCCATTCCGCCTTCCTTCCCTACTACCTTCTGATCGGTCTCAGCGTCCTGTCCCAGTTCGAGGTGATCAAGGAGCTGGGTGCCAGTTGGCTGTGGGGCCTGGACTATCCGGCCACCGAGACCGACCTGGGATTCGCGGTAGACGCCGAGACCGACTACGCCAAGATCAGGCTGCTGCGGCACCCGGCCCCGCTGATTCTTCTCTCCCTGGGCATATCGTACGTGGTGTACAAGACGACGGGCCGGTGGAGACCGGGTGTGGTGGTGGCCGCCTCCAAACGCACGTACGACCAGTGCGTCTCGACCAGCGTCGGAGTCGCCGCCATGGTCATGATGGCCGTGGTCATGACCGACTCGGGAATGACGGTGCTCCTGGGCAAGACCATCGCGGAAGGCACGGCGGACGTATTCCCCATCTTTTCGCCTTACATAGGTGTCCTGGGGACCTTCATGACGGGCAGCAATACCAACTCCAACGTGATGTTCGGCGCGCTACAGCTGGAGACGGCCAGGGCGCTGGACATCGGCCCGGTAACCGTGTCCAGCATTCAGTCCATCGGAGGCTCGCTGGGAAGCTCAATAGCGCCCGCGAAGGTCCTGGTCGGCACCGCCATCGTCGGTCTCTCCGGCCAGGTGAACGAGGTGATGCGGAGGACTATACCCTACTGCCTGGCGATAGTCCTGCTGGTCGGCCTGGAGGCCTGGGTCCTGATAAGATTCTTCTCGGCCAAGTAGCAGATGAATAAGGCAACGTTAAGGCAGATTGTCCTGGGGGTCATGGCGGCGGACTTTCCGATGCTCTACCTGGGGGCCGTTACCTTCGAGAGCGCCGTCGTGTCCATCTCGGCCCTGGTTATCATGGGCGTCGCGGCCGCGGTCGTGGCGGTGGTCTACTAGCAGGGTGCTGAAAAAACTTTTCGACCATCCCCCTGACCCCCTTCCTGGCCAGGAAGGGGGAAGGATTTGTATCTGAGGGACACCCTCAGACTCCCGGCAAAGGGGCTACGCCCCTCTGCACTCCCGATTCTTCATCAGCCTGCTAGTGTAGTCGCGTGGCCCGAGGTGGAGCACAGCCCTATTCAGGCAGGCTGGCCGGTCTGGTCAAAACTCGTTCCTGACCTTCACCGGCTGGCCCGTCCGCAGCGACTCCCAGCAGGCGAGGCCGGTGGATACGACCCTCGCACCTTCTCGCACCCCCACCCAGGGCCTCCGGCCGTCCAACACGCACTCCGCCATGTGCTGCATCATGACCACCATCTCCTGGCCGTGGCCCTGCGACAGCGCGGTGGGGAACTCGACGTTGTAGGCCCTGTCGGGCAAGTACCCCTCCGGGGCCACGCGTTTCCTGCCGTCGATGATGGTGCCCCGCGTCCCGTATACGGTGAGCTCGTTCGTCGGGACTCCCGGAGGCTCGGTTAGTCCCAGGAAAGCAGCGACGCGGCCGATCTTGCCGCTCTTGAACCGCACGTTGATGACGAAGTTGTCCTCCTTTGGGTATTCTGGGGCGACACCGCTCCGGAGCCCATAGCAGTGGACCTCGTCGATGTCCCCCATGAACCAGCGCAGCAGGTCGATGGGGTGACAGCCACCGCCGAGTATCAGGTCCTGCGGCATCTGGACTCTCCAGGGAGAGCGGGCGTACACCGGACGCAGATCGTGCACGTAGTGTGACTCGGCCATGAATAGCTCGCCTATCTCACCGGCGTCGCACGCCCGCTTTGCCTCCATGAAATCGAGACGCCCGCGCATCGACTGGGTCACCAGCAGGACGAGGCCGGTGCGGTCTACCGCCTCCACCACGCTCTCGGCCTCCTCCATCGTATACACCATCGACTTGGTGACCATCACGTGCTTGCCCGCCTCCAGGGCCGCAATTATCTGCGGGGCGTGAAGGGGGCCCGGCGTGTAGATGCCGACTATGTCGACGTCATCTCGGGCCACCAGCTCGCTGAACTCGGTGGTGGCGGTCTCGACCCCGTACAACCTGGACGCTAGTGCCAGGAGGTCCTCGTCGATGTCGCATACGGCCGTCACCCGCATCGGCAGCTTCGGTGGCGCTCGGTACAGAGGCCCTAGCTCTTTACGGTCCTCGGCGAGACTGTTCGCTTGCAACAAGGTCCGTCCATGGCCTAGTCCGGCAATTCCGATCCTGAGCATGCTTATCTCCTCCCTGACTTGAGTTCTCTCATCACGACCTCCCATCTTGACGGCATATCGCCTCGCTCCATCACCGGCGTGAACCCCAGTGACAGGTACAGGCCGATCGCCGGCAGCCGCCATTCGTCCGTCTGCAGGGTGACCGCGGGGTAGCCGCGCCCCGCCAGGAACTTCATCACCGCGGTGCAGACAGCCCGTCCGAGTCCCCTGCCCTGGTAATTGGGATCGCTTGCTACGGCGTCCAGGGCGCCGACCTCTTGCTCCAGGGTCGCTCGGGATGCGAAGGTCGCCGCGACGACGGTCGGCCCCTTCGTCACGATCCGCGAGCCCTCTCGACGCTCCGGGCCTGCCAACCACTCATCGATGCGGCCGCGGTCCCAGTCCGCGAACCCCGCCGACCCGAGCAGCCTGATCCAGCCGGCCTCATCTCCAGGCCGGTATGGCCGGAGCCGATACCCCGGTGGCACAGCGGCGTCGGGCAGCTCCCGGACGACGGACGCCGGGATGCTCATCCGTAGCTGCATCGCCGGCAGGTCTCCGGCGGCGGTGTCAACCAGCCCGCTGGTCACGTCGGCCATATCACTCGTGGACATAAGGCGCGGGCCGTATCCCCGGCGGCAGCTCTCCGCCGGCATCGCCCTGAGGCTCGTAGCCCAGTATCTGGCGGGCGCTGTCGATCTCGGTGAAGCGAAGGGTATTGTTGGAGATCCCGTAGACCACAGCGTACCCCACCGATGGTGGAGCGTCTATGCATCGTCGCACAAGCTGGGCAGCGTCGCGGTGGCTCAGCCACAAGGGGAGGCCGGAGGTCCCGTGGGACCGCCAATCATCGTCGTCGGAGACCCCGCCGATGCGGATACAGATGCAGGACAGGCCGAACCGGTCGTGGTAGTAGCTCGCGATGTTCTCTCCGAAGGCCTTGCCGACGCCGTAGAGGCAGCAGGGACGCACATCCTGGGTGGAGAGCATCGGAAGCGGCCGCCGCAGCTTGTCGAGGTTTCCTTCGTAGATCGCCCGGTACGGGTCGATTTCCCAGTTTATGCCGACCGTGTGGTTGGAGCTGGCGAACACCACCCGACCAACTCCGGTGCGGCGTGCGGCCTCGAGGACGTTGTAGGTGCCCACGATGTTGTTCTGCAGGACCGATTCCCATGGCGCACCTCCACGGGCGTCCCCGCCGAGGTGGACCACCGCGTCCTGGCCGTCGAAGGCGGGCAGAATGTCGTCCAGGTTGGAAAGATCGGCCACATGCGACGGGACCCCATCGGCCTCGACCAGGTCCAGGCTCTCGAAGCGATACCGGTCGCCGAGATGGCGGCGAACGGCCCTGCCGATCCGCCCAGCTCCTCCGGTCATCAGCACTTTCTTTGAGTCCAAAGACGTTCTCCTGACGCTTGGGGCTAGTAGGGAGGTGGCGGGCCCGCTCTTTCAGCTTGCGGTTGTATTTGATCACCGCGGGTCAAATCCCCCCTAACCCCCCTTTTCGAAGGGGGGAACAGAGCCGGCTCGCCTTGTGCCTTCTCCTCCGCCCTCCCCGCCGCGCGAGAAGGTTAGGATGAGGGCGCTCCCGACTCGCGTCAACCCTATTTTAATAGCAACGACGTGCCGCCGCAGCCGGTCCGGCTTGCCACCTTCATCCTCTACCCACTACCGGCCCTGTGCGACCGCTGGTCCTCTTCTCCGGCTACTGGAGGGCGTCCTCGCCCGTGATGTGCCTGCCCAGGACCAGCGTATGGATGTCGTAGGTGCCCTCGTAGGTGTCCACCGTCTCCAGGTTGAGCATGTGGCGTATGGCGTGATGGTCCAGCGTGATGCCGCTGGCGCCCAGGACCTCGCGGGCGCTGCGTGCCGCCTCCAGGGCGGCGCGGACGTTCTCGCGCTTGGCCAGCGACACCTGGGTGTGGTCCAGCCTGCCTTCGTCCTTCAGCCTCCCGAGCCGCCACGCAAGCAGCAGCCCGCGAGTGTGGTCCGACAGCATCCGGGCCAGCTTGACCTGGACCAGCTGCCGCGCGGCTATCGGTTTTCCGAAGGTGATGCGGTTCCGTGCGAACTCCAGGGCCTCGGTGTAGACCGCCTCTAGCGCGCCCAGAGCGCCCCAGGCGATGCCGTATCGCGCCTGGGTCAAACACGACAGGGGCGCCGACAGTCCCCTGGCGTCAGGGAGCATCTGCTCCGCCGGCACCCGTACTCCCTCGAGTACCAGCTCGCTGGTGACCGAGGCGCGGAGGCTCATCTTGCGCGCGATCGGGTTGGCCGTAAATCCAGGGGAGTCGGTCGGCACAATGAAGCCGCGCACCTGGTCGTCGTCGTCCCTGGCCCAGATGAGGGCGATGTCGGCGATGCCGCCGTTGCTTATCCACATCTTGGTGCCGCTCAGGACATAGGAGTCGCCGTCCATGCGCGCACGCGTCCTCATCGCGGCGACGTCGGAGCCTCCCTCCGGCTCGGTCAGGCCGAAACAGCCGACGATCTCACCGTTTGCCAGGCCGGCGAGGTAGTGGGCCTTCTGCTCCTCCGAGCCGTACCTATCGATCGGGTACATGACCAGTGCACTCTGGACACTGACGAAGCTTCTGAGGCCCGAGTCCGCGCGCTCGAGCTCGTACATGATCAGCCCGTAGCCGACGTTGCTGATCTCGCCGCCGCCGCGGTCTCGGGGGAGCGTGGCCCCGAGGAGGCCGAGCTCGCCGAACCGAGGTACCAGGTGCGCCGGGAAGGAGCCTTCATCCCACCAGTCTCGGATGTGTGGCAGCGCCTCCGCTTCGAGGAACCGGCGCACGGTCGTCTGGACGTGGAGCTCCTCAGGCGTAAGGAGGTCTGAGACGGCGTAGAAGTCCAGCATCACGGCGCTTGCATTTACCTCCTCTCCCTCGATGGGAGAGGACTCAGGTGAGGGTGATTGCCGAGTCCGGTCAGCCGGCAGACGGGGTCTTTCGCGTCGCGACCATCAGGTACTGTCTCGGGCCCAGCGGCTGGGGCCCGTCGGCCTGGAGATCTGCCCGCCCGAGAAGGGCTTCGACGTCCTCGGGCTTCATTCGGCTGCCGCTTTCCTCGTCGGGCTGCGGCGTCCACTCGATCACCAGGGCCCGGCCATCCGGTCGCAGCAGCCTGCCGATGTCTCGTGCCATCTCGACCCGGCCGGCGGTCTCCTCGGGGTAGTGCAGCACCTGGGCACATATCAGAAAGTCGGCGGTCTCGCCTGGCAACGGAGCACTCCGGCCATCGGCTAGGACCGGCGAGACGTTCTCGATGCCCATCTCCGCCGCCTTGGTCCCGATCAGGTCGACCATCTTCTGCTCGACGTCCACCGCGTAGACGGTGCCGCCCGGACCCACTATCTGGGCCGCGGGGAAGGTCAGAAACCCCGGGCCGCAGCCGTAGTCTACCACCGTCTGCGCCGACCCCAGGCCCGCCGCGAGCAGGACCTCCTCCGGGGTGGTGTCGCCCAGGCGCACCTCGACGTCGAGCAGCGAGGCGACCCAGTCATCGTCGTACCGAGGACTCATGCGCTTAGACCATCCCTGGTTCGGTTGTGCGAGCTTTCGGACAGACGGCGTCATGGCCGGCGGGCCGGGACACCTGGGCCGGGCCATTATGGTATCATCCGTGCCGCGCTCGCGACATATCCAAGGGGACGACATGAAGATCACCAACATCGAGACCTTTATCGTGGACGCCGGCTTTCGACCGTGGACCTTCGTGAAGGTCGAGACCGACGAGGGCGTGACCGGCTACGGCGAGTGCAGCGACGGCCGGTCGCCGACGGGCGTCGTCGGCACCATCGAAGACCTGGCCCCGGCGCTTATGGGACAGGACCCCAGGGCCTACGAGATGCGCTTCTGGGACATGGTCCGCCGGGTGCGCCAGAGCCCGGGCGGAATCGCGGCCAAGGCCATCGCGGGGATCGACTGCGCCCTTATCGACATCAAGGCCAAGGCGCTCGGGATATCGGTGGTCGAGCTGTTCGGCGGGCCGACGCGGGACAGGGTCAGGCTGTACTGGTCCCACTGCGGCACCACCAGGGCTAGGTGTCCCGACCTCCTCGGCACACCGCCTCTGCGGACGATGGCGGACATCGCCGACCTGGGGCGCGAGGTGGTGCGCCGGGGGTACACCGCCCTCAAGACCAACATCGTGATGCCCGGCGACCCGGCGGAGGTCTTCTTCGGTGGGTTCGGCGGTGGCGTGGGCACCACCGATCAGTACGTGACCACCCCGCTGCTTCGCCACATCGAGGAGCTCATCGGCACCTTCCGGGACGCCGTCGGCCCCGACGTGGACATCAACCTCGACCTGAACTTCAACTTCAAGCCCGAGAGCGCCATGCGCATCGCGAAGGTGCTGGAGCCCTTCGACCTGCTGTGGCTCGAGATCGACATGTACGACCCCGAGGCGGTTCTACAGATCAAGCAGTCCACCAGCACCAGGATATGCACCGGCGAGAACCTGTTCTACATGCGGGACTACATCCCCTACTTCGAGAGGCACGCCGCCGACGTCTTCATGATCGACGTGCCCTGGAACGGCTTCAGCCAGTCGAAGAAAGTCGGCGACCTGGCGGAGGTCTACCAGCTCAACGTGGCGCCCCACAACTACTACAGCCACCTGGCCGACTTCATGAGCGCCAGCCTGTGCGCGGTGCTGCCCAACGTCCGCATCATGGAGATAGACGTGGACGACGTGCCCTGGAAGGCCGACCTGGTGACCGTCCAGCCCGAGATCGCCGACGGCCACATGACCACGCCCACGGGCCTCGGATGGGGCACGGAACTCAACGAGGACGTCGCCCGGGAGCACGCGTGGGAGGGCGGCGAGTACTGGGAGGGGGCCCCCGCTCGCTAGCCGCGCTGGCGGAGGCATCGATGCAGAACGACTTCGACCCGTTGACCGCGGTGCACTACCACGACACCGATCCCGGCACCGAGTGGGCGAAAGACGCCGCGGCCGCCATCGGTGTCAACGCGCTTGTGCCGACCAGCGGCGCCCTGACTCCCAACGTGGTTGCCCTACCCGAGGGCGGCTACCGGATGTACTACACGGGCTTCGCTCCCGGTGTCACCAGCAACGACCATCGTGGACACATCCTGAGCGCCTCCTCGCGCGACGGCTCCGTCTGGAGCGACGACTCAGGCGTCCGCGTCGACATCCACCCCCCTATCGCTTCTGAGCGCACCCTGTGCCCCGACGTGGTGCCGATGCCGGAGGGTGGCTACCGCATGTACTACGAGGCCCGCAGCCCGGACGCACCGACCGTGATACTGAGCGCGACGTCGGCCGACGGCCTCGACTGGGAGCTGGAGGACGGCGTCAGGTATGGCGACGGCGACTGGTCCTACGGCACTCCGCGCTGCGTCTACTTCCCGACCGACCAGGGCCTGTTGTACCGCCTCTATTTCCACCACTACTCGTTTCCTCTGGTATCCGGCCTCGACGCGCTGAACCACATCGTCAGCGCCGTCTCGTACGACGGACTCAACTTCGAGATCGAGCCCGGCGTTTGTATCCCTCAGGAGACCGGCCGGGAGACCATGTCGGTGTACTCCCCCGATGTCATCCGTCTGGGCGACGGCACCTACCGGATGTACTACGCCGCCTGGGCAGATGGGATCGACGGCGGCGTCTTCACCGCGGTCTCCGACGACGGGGTTGAGTGGGTCAAGTCGCCGGAGCCGCTGCTCGACCTCGACGGTCGCTGGGATGTGGGGATGGTCTCGGAGCCGTGCGTGGTCGAGCTACCCGACGGACGGTCCCGCATCTTCTACGAGGCCAAAGATGCCGAGCGCAGGTGCCGCATCCTGAGCGCAACGACGCCCCGGTAGGACAACCACAGAGGACGCCGAGGCTTTGAAAGTGTCCGTAACTCTGCGCTCTCTGCGTGCTCAGCGGTGAGTTCTTTGTTGCACCGTCTGTAAGGCGCAAAATTAGGACTCGCTCCTCTCTGCGTTGCAACGCTGGACGGCCTGCGGCATCTTAGTAGTATCCCAACTGCTGTATCGATTGAGGTCGCGATGTCGACGCGTATGCTGGTCGCAATTCTCGTAGCGGTCCCGCTGGCGGGGTTGGCGGCGGTGATCGCCCTCCTGGTGGGGTCCGGCGGAGACGACAGTCGGCCGACCGCGGCGGTCTCTGAAGAGGCCGGCTCTACGCAGGCCTCCACGACCGCCGTGCCGGCGCCGGCAGTCTCCCGCGCTGGCGTCTCATCGGTGGAGCGGGTGGAGACAGATCCCCGCTTCTTCAGGGTGGTCAGGAAGCTGATACCCAAGGACGCGATCGCGCCCATCTACGACCCTGCCTTCGTATCCGCCGGCCAGTCCTCTCTGAACGATACCGACTATGTGGTGGGTCTGTCGATCGCCGGAGACGCCAGGGCGTACTCGGTTGCGCTGCTCAACGGTCGCGAGATGGTGAACGACGTGGTGGGCGGCGTCCCGGTCCTTGTGACCTGGTGACCGATCTGCAGGACCGGTCTCGTGCACGACCGGCGGATCGACGGAAGGGCCCACACCTTCGGCAACTACGGCGCCCTCTACAAGCGGGCGATGACCTGGTACGACCATGAGACTGACAGCACCTGGTCACAGCCCATCGGCACGGCCATGGCCGGCCCATACAAGGGCGTACGCCTGGAGATGATCCCAGTCGAGGTCGTGCCCTGGGAGACTTGGAAGCAGGAGCACCCCGACACACTTGCCCTCGACACGTTCGGGCGCTTCACCGGCTTCTCGGCCGACCCGTTCATCGGCGCCACCGGAAACAACGCCTACGTCCTCGGCGCGGTCCTGGGCGATCTTGCGAAGGCGTACCTCTTCGAGGAGGTAAGCCGGCAGGTGGTCGTCAACGACGAGATGGACGGGTTGCCCTTGCTGGTGTATGCCAACCCGAAGGACAGATCGGCCCACATATTCGTTCGGCGTATCGGCGATCGAGTGCTGCGATTCCGGTGGGCCGCCGGCGAGCTGCGAGACATCGAAACCGGCAGCCTGTGGGACCCGGCCAGCGGCCTCGCGATCGAAGGCGCCCTTCGCGGGGAGCGGTTGAAGGAGGTGCCCTACACGACCGCCTACCTCTGGGCCTGGCGCGACTTCTACCCGGGGGCCGAGGTCTACGGCGAGTAGGTACGAACGGTTATGGCCAATGGCGTGGAGCTGCTAAGTTGCCGTGGCGGCGTAAGCTCTCGGCCGGCGGGACGTGACTGCGCTCTACAACCGACACGTCGTCTTGCTGGCCATCCGTGGGCCCGAACCTTGCTCACAGCATCGTGAGGGCGACCATCGTGGTGAGGGACACGGCCACGACCTGGGCGTTGTCGTCCCACCAGACGCCGAGCCTCGGTCGCTTCCGCTCGGCGATGGTCGCCGCAACCGCACCGACAGCGCCAATCCAATAGGGCTGGTAGAGGAACGCGGCGCCCAGACATACCGCCGCCATGCCCAACGACGGCCACACGCTGGTCACGTTCGACCGCCAGAACATCGCCCTCGCCAACCCCGCGGTGCTGTCTCCCCACGCCACAAACGCGATGGGCAAGAAGCCCAGCCAGGGGTCGCCGAGCCAACCCCAACCAATGACCAGGCTCGCGACCCCCGCGAGTCCGAACGTGATCTCGGACCACGCCTGGGAAGCAGTCAACCTAATTGCACGTTACTACGGTCGTGTGGCTTCGGCGAGGCCGCGTTGACAACATGGCCCTCGGCGTGCAACCTTTGTGCATATTCAGGGGGCGTTGCACAAACGTGACGTTACCGCGAGGGCTGGGAGGACCAGGAACGTGGCCGCCTCACAAAACCGTACCCGGCGTGGCGAAGGAGAGCTTGTGGACCTGGCCATCCGCCACTACGAGCTAGGCGAACGCATCGACACCCTGGCGGCCGACCGCGGCGTGGAACAGTCCACTATCAGACGGTGGCTGAGCCGGGCCCGCAAGGAAGGAGTCGTTCGGACCCTGGTGGTGCCGCCCTTGAGTGACGAGGAGCGGACGACGCTGCGTCAAGACGTCCGATACACGTTTCAGCTCGAGGACGTCGTGCTGGTGCCGGGTAGAGAAGACATCCTGGACGTCAAGGACGAGACCGCGCCCAAGGAGGCCCTGGCCCTGAGCATAGCTCAGGCCGCCGCGAGGTACTTGGAGGACCATCTGATCAACCAGGACCGCCTGCTGGTCCCCTGGGGCCTCATGTCCAACTACATAGCTCGACAGATCAAGGCCCCGCGGCCCCTGCCGGGACTGACGGTCGGCCCCATGGTGGGCGTCCTCGGAGTAGAGTACGACCCCTTGGAGGCCAACATCCTCGCGTCGGCCATTGCCTCCAAATTCGGCGGCCACTCGCTGCTTTTGCCCGCTCCGGCGGTGGTCGACCGGGAGGCGGCCGGCGTGGTAAAGGCAATGCCGTTGGTAAGACGGGTAATGGAGTTCTATCAGGAGGCGACCGTAGCGATCGTCCCGATAGCATCCCCCGATCCGGAGCGCTCTACGGTCGTCCGAGCGGGCTTGCTGAGTGCCGCCGAGGTGAGAGACCTCGTGGCCCGGGGTGCCGTCGGTGAGATCGCGTCCCACTGGTGGTTCGATGCCAGGGGACAGGTAGTGGAGGAAACGGCCACCCACGCCATAGGCCTCGGCCTCGATGGGCTGTCGGAGATGGTCCGGCGGCGTGCCAAGGTCGTGGCTGTCGTCGGCGCCAGCCGGGAAAGAGTCCCGCCTCTAAGGGTGGCTTTGGACCACAGACTCATCAACGTGCTGATCACGGACCACGTCACTGCCCAACTACTGGTATCGCGAGAGCAGAGGGCTGCGGCCGTGTGAGAGACCTTCATCTCGGGGGGAGGGCATCATCGGGCCGGCGACCTCGGCGGGTCGGGGCTGCGCACGCCATTCTTCCTCAGCCTGCTGGACGATGGAGCGGACAGAGGACTCTCAGGCAGGCTACTCGCTTCGCGGCTTGCGCTTGAGCTTCTTGCCAAGCGCGAAGCCTGCCACCCCCACAATGAAACCCCCGACCAGCAGGATGCCACCTGTAATTGCGTTCCCGATAAGAACTACCCAGAAGCCGATGAACACCAGGATGAAGGCCGCGAGCCGAGCTAACGTATCGAGCAGATGCAGTAGTACCCTGATTTTGGACACCTCCTCAATCGAGGATACGGGATTGACGAAATATTACCACAAGATACATAGATCGCAAGCCCCCGCTGGCTACAATTGCTGCTAGCGTCACGTGGGTGTACGCATCGCGCGGAAATCGCTCGCCGAGCAGGTGGACCAGCGCGGCCGATGGCCAAGCGGGAACGGACAAGACGCCGTCCGGATCCGAGCCGACCGGCTGGGCGCCAAGACTAGGGAGGACGACCAAGCGATGACCAATGACAACGATTCTTTTCGAGCCGGCACCATCCCGGCACGCCACTACGCTCTTGTCCCCGATGGTATCTGGGACGGCACGTCCGACTCGCGCCTGACCGGGACTGCCGTGGTGGTGAGCGGCGCGCTGATCGAGTCGGTGACGCCGGTGGAAGAGCTACAGCCGGACCTGCCCAGGGTGGACCTGCCGGGATGCACCGTCGTTCCCGGTCTCATCGATGCTCACGCTCACTACAGCGCGCCGATGGGTCCCGCCTTCCTGGCGGCAGGGGTAACGACCATTCGGGACGTGGGCAACGACCTGCAGTGGATACTGGACCAGCGCGCCGCGAACTCGGACCGTCCCGACCGAGGGCCGGCGATCGTGTGCTGCGGCCACCTGCAGGACGGGCCGGAGAAGTACTGGCCCCGAATGGGTCGCGCCAACGCGGACGCCGATGCGGTCAGGCGGTCGGTCCGAGAGCACATTTCCGCCGGCGTGGACGCGATCAAGCTCTATCCCGGGTTGGACAGCGAGATGCTGGCCGCCGGCGTGGACGAGGCTCACCGGCTGGGCAAGCCGGCCACCGCGCACCTGGGCTCGTGTACAGTCGAAGACGCTGTGGCCGCCGGCCTGGACGGTATCGAGCACCTGGAAGGCTGCCACGTAGCATGGCGGGAAGCGACCGAGGAGGAGGACGACGCCCTCATAGAGCTGCTCCTGGAACACCAGGTCGTCATAAATCCAACTCTGGTGATCTTTGATCGCGGCAGCAGGCGCCTCGACCTCGTCTTCAAACACGACGAGCGGCGTCACTGGGCCCATCCGGCGCACCGGCGTTACTGGGACAGCAGCGCCCGACGGCTTAAATCGTCCGAGGGCCGGTTGCGAGGCCAGCGGAGGGTGACCTACCTCAAGCGATTCCTGCTGAGGGCGCAGCGGCGGGGGGTCGTGGTAGCGCTGGGCACGGACACTCCGTTCCCCTGGCTGCCACCCGGCTTCAGCGTCCACGACGAGCTGGGAATGTACGTGGACGCGGGGCTGGACCCGGTTGATGCACTCCGATCGGCGACTTCGGTCAACGCCACGGTGCTGGGCATCGAGTCGCGCGCCGGACGCGTCGCCGCGGGACTGGCCGCTGATTTGGTGGCGGTCAAAGGCGATCCCCTACAGGACATTCGGGACGTTAGCAACGTCGAACTCGTGGTACGCAGCGGCCAGATCCTGGACCGGACGGAGCTGCGCCGCGCCGCGGAAGCATCCTTCGCGGAGACCCCCGACGACGCGATCACAAACGACCTCCTGGACAGAATCGAGCCCCATGATGACTAGTCTACTGTCTCGCAAATGGCCTTACGTTGGGTGAAACTGAACGGAGCATGTCATCCTAGGGTGACAGCAGCCCGCCCGCCGGGGTGGAGAAGATGGCAGCTATCAAGATCGGCGTCGCCGCCTGGCACGACATCGCGACCTACTACCCTCCCGGGCACAGGTCGTCTGGCGACAAGCTGCGCTTCTATTCGGCCGAGTTCCCACTGGTCGAGGTGGACACCTCGTACTACGCGATTCCGGCCAGCCATGTCCCGACGGCCTGGGTGGAGAACACCCCGGCGGACTTCACCTTCAACATCAAGGCCTTTAGACTGTTCACCACCCACCAGACTCCCCCCAGGTTCCTGCCTCCCGACGTCAGGAGCCAGCTCCCACCCGAACTCGCCTCGAAACGGAGCCTCTACTACAAGGACGTGCCACATGGCCTGAAGGACGAACTCTGGTCGATGTTCGAGGACGTAATCGGCGCACTCCATGGCGCGGGGAAGCTCGGGGTGGTGTTGTTCCAATTCCCCCACTGGTTCATGCCCAGCAAAAACAGCTTCCACCACATCGATGAGTGCAGGGAGCGCATGTCGGGGCACCCGATCGCGGTGGAGTTCCGCAACCGATTCTGGCTTCAGGATGACTCCTTGGAAGAGACACTGAGCTTCCTGAGGCGCAGTGGCATCAGCTTCGTCGGAGTGGACGAGCCCCAGGGCTTCAACTCCTCGGTGCCGCCACTGGCGGACGTCACGGCCGAGATCGGCATCGTCCGGTTCCACGGCCGCAACCGCGACACCTGGGAGAAGAAGGGCCTCAGGTCGTCGTCCGAGCGCTTCGACTACTACTATTCGCAGGAGGAGATGGAGGAGTGGGCGCCCAGGATCGCGATGATGAAGCGGAACGCCGAAGAAGTGCACGTCATCATCAATACGAACAACCAGGACCAGGCCATCGTCAACGCAAGGCTGGCGGAAAAGGTCCTGGGCGAAGGTCTGGTACAACAACCGACGCTTCTTTAGGACTGCGTCGGGTGTGTTGCGAATGGACGGTTGCCCATCGCCCGGGCTCGACGAAACGGTGGGTGCTCGGGACCTTTTCACGGTCTGTCGGGACACCGCTCCACGGTCTGCGGATTGCCGTGGGGTGACACTCTGACAGGCCATCGCCGGGCCGCAACACCCTACCCTACCAGGCGCGGAATCGCCCTGCGTCCGCGGCCCTGTGCCTGACCTTGACTTTGCACCACGGCGGGCGCTAGTCTCCGCATGCCTTCGGCGGCGTGCACTCTTTCTCCACGACCGCGCGGGTTAAAGCGAGGAGCGGATGAGTTCGGAAGAGCGTCTACAGTTCGTGGTCCCCGGCGACGACCCGATCCAGATCCAGGGGTCGCCGCACCTGGAACGCCTGAAGCCCTACGGCGAGGTGGTCCTCTTCACCGACCGGCCGGCAACGATGGAGGAGCAGCTCCGTCGCGTGGAGCAGGCCGACGTCATCATCAACACTAGGGGGGCGGTCAAGTGGTACCGGCCCTCCCTGGAGGCGCTGCCCAGGCTGCGGATGATCGCCACGTGCTCCATCGGCACCGACATGATCGACCTGGAGGCCGCGGCGGCGCTCGGCATCGTCGTCAGCAACCAGCCTGGCAGGATCGCGCCCATCGTCGGGGAGCACATCTTGGCCCTCATGTTCGCGGTGGCCAAGCGGATGGCGTTCCAGACGTCGGAGCTGAAAGCCGGACGGTGGACGAGGATGGAGAACCTGTTCCTGCAGGGCAAGACGCTCGGGCTGATCGGCACCGGGAACGTCGGCCGCGAGGTGGCCCGGTTGGCCAACGCGCTGGGCATGAAAGTCATCGCCTGGACGTTCAACCCGTCGCCCGAACGGGCGGCGGAGCTGGGCGTCAGGTTCGTGGAGATGGACGAGCTGCTGCGGAGCTCCGACGTCGTGAGCATCCAGGTCAGGTTCAGCGACGACAGCCGCGAGATGATCGGCCGCCGTGAGTTCGGGCTGATGAAGCAAGGCGCCCTGTTCATCAACGGTGGCCGGGGCGAGCTGGTGGACACGGCGGCTCTCATCGACGCGCTGGACTCGGGCCACCTGGCCGGAGCCGGGCTGGACGTCTACGACCAGGAGCCTCTGCCGGCGGACCACCCGATCCTGGGCTGCGAGCAGGTGGTCCTGACCCCGCACCTCGCCGACCAGACGGCCGAGGGGATGGAGCTCCTGAACGAGGGCGCGGTCTCCAACGTCATCGCCTTTCTTGAGGGCCGGCCGCAGAACGTCGCCAACGACCCACGTCCCCGGCCGTGAGCGAAAGTCGCCAGTGGAGTGGACGCCGTGAGCCACGCCGTCGAGACGATCGTCGCCAGCTACCGCAAGACCCACAGGCTCGTTCTGGACTGACGACCAGCTTGCCTACCGGCCCAACCGGACCACGCCGCCGATTGCGTTCCACTTGTGGCATCTGGCCCGGTACGCGGACTCGCTGCCCGACCAGATCGGGCTCGAAGGTGGCATGGTATGGCAGGCCGAGGACCTGGCAGCTCAATGGGGTTTTGTCCCCGAAGAGCTGGGCATCTAGGAGTCCGGGACGAGCATGGAGCTTGAGGCTCCCGGCACCCTGGCCTGGCCGAGCAAGGACGCGCTCCTGGATTACTGTCGCACGGCCTTCGACATCGCCGACGAGGCGGTCGGCACACTCGACGACGCCGGGTTCCGGCAGGCGGCGAAATGGGGAGGACGCAGCGTTGGGACCGCCCTCATGACCAACCTGGAGCATGATAACCGGCACCTGGGCATGATCGAGAGTATGCTAGGCGTGCTCGGCCTCCGGGGCTCGGCAACGGGGTAGCTCGAGGCGGGGCCCCGGAGGGGGCTAGCGTTCCCTGAGTCCCGATGAGGCATCGGGGCGAAGGGTCTGGAGGCCGGGGCTCCCCTGGGCCTCCCGCCAGCGTCGAGACGGTTGGACCCCACCCCAGGTCCCTCGTCGGGGCTCCTCAGGATGACATGCCTGTAAGTTGAATGGGCAAGAGACCATGGCTGTAGAGATTCTCGAAGAGTCGCCATCGGCCGAGCTGCTGCGCGCCTACGGAGAGGTGCCTATGGCATTCACCGTGCGCTCGCGGTTCCTGGTCGAGGCCGTGGACCGTGGCCTGGGAGGGTGGACGCTCACCGAGGAGCGCGTCGCTGCACCGTACGAGAAGGACTACGACCGCGAAGAAGACAATGACCCTGTGCGCTGGCTCGGGCGTTGGGACATCTCGCACTGGGCGGTGTTTTCGGCCATCGACGGTCCGACCCGTGTCGGTGGCGCGGTCGCCGGGTACAATACGCCGGGCGCTCACATGGAGGAGGGCCGCGACGACCTGGCGGTACTCTGGGACATCCGAGTGCTTCCCGAGCGCAGGGGCGAGGGCATCGGCTCACGGCTGTTCCGGCGCGCCGCGGAGTGGGCGCGGGAAAGAGGGTGCGAGCGGCTCAAGGTCGAGACCCAGACCATCAACGTCCCGGCCTGCCGCTTCTACGCCGCCCGAGGTTGCCAGCTACGGGCAGTTCACCCGAATGCGTACCCGGAGCTGCCGCATGAGGTCCAGCTTCTCTGGTACCTGGACCTGTGACGTTCGGAGTCTGTGTCCTCTGTGGTCGAACTCCCCGCTACGCAACCTGATCGGAGGCATCGATGGCAAAGAATAGTGAGCAACAACTACGAGGATATCGGGACCCCCTCATGTGCCCCTGGCGGTCTGCTCGCGTTGCCAGGCGTAGTCGACGTCGCCCGAGTAGAAGCGATCGGGGTTTTCGACGGCCCATATCTGCTTGCGGATGATGTAGTTGCTGGGGTCCAGCGCCAGGCCCTGCCTCCAGAGCCTCAGCGCATCCTCGATCTTGCCCTGGCGGTATAGCTCGTGGCCGCGGCCGAAGAGTTCGTTGGACTCTGCCTTGGCGGCCTCCGATTCGCCCGGGGCCTCCGCGCGGTCCGACAGGTCCGAGCCCCCCACCCACTCGTCGAGGATGGCGCGGGTCTCCGACCGGTGGACGTCGAACCCGCCCAGCTTCTTGTAGCGGAGCACGCCCGCTTCGTCGATGAGGAAGCCGTTGGGCACGACCTTAAAGCCGAATAGCTGGCCCAGCTGATTGGTCTCGTCCACCAGTGTGGTGAAGGTCGCCGCGGCCTTCTCGACGTAGGGCCGTGGCCTGTCGGCACCCTGGGCGTCCATGGCTACCGTGACGACCTCGACCCCGCTGTCATGGTGTCGCTCGTAGAACTGCTGCCATCCTGGCAGCTGAGAGCGGCAGCCTCACCAGGAGGCCCAGCAGAACAGCACCAGCCTCTTGCCGAGATAGTCCGACAGGCTGACCCGGTCGCCGGCCAGGGACGGTAGCGTGAAATCGGGGGTCTGCCCGCCGATGGCGACGGTCCCGCTGGTGCGAATTGTCATGCTGAGTTCGTGAGAAGTGGTCTGGGGAATGGTGGTCGGAGCCGACGGCCCCGGTCAGAAACTTCAGCCGACGCCGTGGAAGCCTACGGTAACAAGCTCACCTTCCACTGTCACCGGCGTGATGCGCTCTCCGCCCGCAAGCTCCTCGACCTTGGCCCAGAAGTCAGGATGAAGCGCCAGGTCGATCTCCTCGAATGCGGTACCGGCCTCCTGGAGTTCCTCTTTCAACGCCTCGGAGTAGCTACAGTCCGGGTGGGTGTATACGACCATCTGCTCTGCCATGTAACCCTCGCTCCGCTCCAGCCGCGCCAGATTGTTCACCCTCTATTGTAAGCCGAGAGGGGGCCTCATATCAAAGTGGGCTCAGGGAATCACCGGCAAGATGATCCTCGATGGCCGGGAGCGGTCGTGAAAGACGGACTGGGCCGCCGACAGGAGCGTCGCCTCGGCGTAATCGTCGCCACCGGTGTTGTGGTTGCGGTCGAAGTTGGGGAAGTCGGAGCTGGAGACGTCCACCCGAATCCTGTGGCCTGACTTGAACAGGTTGCTCGTCGGGTTGAGCTGCACCGTGTACTCGTAGACCCGGTCCGGATCGAGTAGCGACGGGGCCTCGAAAGAGTCTCTGTACCGCGCACGCACGATACCGTAGGACAGCTCCTGGGTGAAGCCGTTGGGCCAGATGTCGAGCAGCTTGGCGGTGAAGTCGGTGTCCCTGGCCGAGGTCGCCGCCCACAGCTTCAGGACAACGGGTCCGGTGACCTCCAGCTCGCGCTCAAGGGGCAGCGTAGCGTACACCAGGACGTCCTGCCGGCCGTCGAGGCGGCGCTGGTCCTGAGGCTCGTGCTGGCCGGGCGGCGTGTACAGTGTCATCACCGGGTCCCTGGGATCGTAGACGTACCGGTCGGGCGGCTCCTCGCCCGGAGCCTCCCGCGACAGGAGCCCGTCGCCGGCAGGAGTGTTGGCGCTCCCCTTGCTATGGAGGTAGAAGTCGGTGTGCCTGGCGCGGGCCAGCGGCCAGTCGTCCTCGGACCGCCAACGGTTCGCGCCCATCACGAAGAGCTCGACTCGGGGCCACTCCTCCAGGCCTCGCTCGTCGTCCTTGAGCCAGGCGGTGAACCATCGGTCGGCCACCTCGTAGTAGTCGCGCTCGGCATCTGGGCCGAAGTCGACCTCGCCGACCTTGCGGTCCAACTGGTCGCCAACGTGGGTCCAGGGCCCGACGATCAGTCTCGTGCCGTTCCGGGCCTTCTCCGTGGCGGCGTTCTCAGCCAGGCCGGTGAAGTTCTTGATGGCGCCGACCTGCTGGTCGTACCAGCCTGTGATGACGAGGGCTGGGACCTCCATCCTGGCGTGCTTGGTCTCGAAGTCGAAGTGGTCGGTGGCGTGGTCCCTTAGCCACTCCCTCCAGTGCGGGCCGATGCCGAACATGACGTCGTCGGGAATGTCCATGAGCGGCAGGTGCCACAGCCATTTGGCCCGGTCCCGCACTGTCCACAGCCGCTCAGCCTCTTCAATAGTGCGCGGCCCCCAGGGTGCATCCTTCCGCCGCCGCTGGTCTGGCGAGAGCGTTACGGTGCTCCACCACAGCACCCGTCCGAGCCTCAGGACCGCGCTCATCTCCCGGTCCAGGAGGTTGGCGGCGATGGCCTGAGGAATTATCGCCTTCAGGTGCGGCGGCCGTGTGTGGGCCAGCTCCATCTGAGTCCAGCCGTCGTACGAGCTGCCGACCGTGCCGACCTGGCCGTCCGACCAGGGCAGCCCGGCCGCCCACTCGATGGTGTCGTAGCCGTCCTCGGCGTCGCGATGGTCGGAGCTGTAGAAGCCGGGCTGGAACTCGCCATCAGAGGCGTACCGGCCGCGGACGTCCTGAACGACGTAGACGTAGCCCCGCTGGGCCAGCTTCCGGCCGCGCTCCTGGAACGCGGCCTTGTTGTAGGGCGTCCTCTCGACGACGGTCGGGAACCTGCCGGTGGTGTCCGGGCGGTACACGTCGGCCCTGAGGACGGTGCCGTCTCGCATGACGGCCGGCGCGTCGCGCTCGATTGCGGTGTGGTGTTTGCCATTGGTCACTGGACTGGAATCCATAGCTAACTGCGTAGGAGCCCGGTGAACTCAGCCCTGGTCAGACCTGCATCGCGAATGAGGGCTCTCATGATGCCACGTCCCAGCTCACGATGCCGCGGCACGGAAATCCTCCGACCACTCGGACCAAGTAGGATCATGTGGCTGCCCTCGGTATGGTCCCAGACGAACCCAGCCTTCTCCATCAACCTGACGAACTCCTCTCCCGAGAGGACGGGGAGTCGGGCCACTAGACAGCGACTTCGATCTCCTGGACGTCGCTTTTAGGTACGGGTTCTCCGTGCTTACGCATGCTGGCCACATATCCTCGTATAGCCTCTCTGATGTTAGAGACGGCTTGTTCCCTCGTCCTGCCCTGAGAATGGCAGCCGGGGAGAGCGGGACAACTGGCGAGTATGTAGCCGTCTTCGTCACGTTCCAGCACAATAGCGAACCGCATCGTTTCGCCCGAGTCTCGTTTCTCGGTCGCGGGCACCGAGCCCGGCTGAGCCCACTGGTATACATCGAAGCCCAGATTGACGAGGACCCGATGGGCATATAGTGACGTGAATGCTAAGTACGGCAACTCCGTCACCAGGTGGACCGGCTGTTTGATCGGGAACCGTTTGCCGTGCAGCTCGACGTAGTGCTTGTTCCGGCCGTCGACGGCGTTCGGCTGAACGCCGTCCGTGGCGTCCAAGATTCGTTCTCGATCGATTTCGTAGGGTCTACCGGCGATCTGGAAGATCATGACTCCGCGCGTCCTATTGTTATTATTGTTATCTTAGTCGGTCATACGATCTTCGTCAAAGTCCGCCGAGCAATAGCCCCTACTATTCATATGGAGGAAGGGCGTGGGGACGCCTTAACCCAGAGGGGGCGGTTGGCAGTCTGAACCCTGCATCCCAAAGTGTACCGCCACGAGCCGAAGGAATTTTTCTGAGAAGGCTTCTCTAACGATGCAGTACGCCGGAGCGCCAGGGGGGGCGGAAGGGGGCCCGAGGCCCTCGGCCGTGATTGTCGGTACCACCGGGATGGCCCGCGCGGCCTCCAGCTGCTCGTCCAGGTAGGTGAGCAGTATGCCGTGCTCCAGTTGGAACTCTGCCGGGGGACTCAGGGCCCTGACGGACGCAGTAACTTGCTCCAGGCCCTGAACGATCTCCGGCTTGAACCGAGCGGTTAGGGCGAACCGCTCTTGGACTGCGAATGCGGGGACGGAAAACTCTACGAGAGGCCGGACGTCCGTCTCGAGCGTGGACATCAGCCTGAAGAGCTCTTCACCGTAGGCGCCACCCTCACCCTCGTTGGGCCGCATGCACTCTCGCGCGGTCGCCCCGTCGCCGCGGACGCTAAGCGCACTGCACACGGCCACCGACAGTCGGAGAGCCGCCCGCTGCTGCGCCTGGCCCATGGCGAGGTTGGCCAGTGCGAAGGCAGTGACGTCCTGGTTGGCCACGGCCTTACCAATCTCGCGGTCAAGGGACATCAACTCCCGGCCTCGCGCGACCAAAATCGCGTGGTCGGCCGCAAACCGCGGAGGCGGCTCGAGCTCCTCTATCGCGGCCGTGGCATCGTCGAAGGCGGTCCCGGCGCCGGCCTGCCTTAGGGCGTCGAACATCGCGGACGGCACCGGCCAGACCTGTTTGAACAGCGTCTCAAACTCCTTGAAGTTGGCCATCGTCAGCCGTCGCGCATCGGACACGGCCTCAAGATACGCGGCCTCGGCAGCGGCAGTTTCGTCCGAGTCGTCGCCACCGCAGGCGAACACTCCCAGAGCAAATATGACGGCTAACGCAGCCCAGGCCTTCATCGGCAACTCCTGCTGAGGGTCTCGGGTCCATCGCGCCGTTATTCCGGTGGCCGACGCAGCACCGTCCGGTACCGGAGCTCGCGCTCCGCAGTGGGCATGAGCATCAACGAGGAGGGCCTTGCGGGGTGGGATGTGGTGGGCCGGACTGGACGAAATCGAGAACCGAGGTCGATTCCTTAGTCACTCCATCCGACGGCATGGGTATGGTGTACGTCAGCACGGCCTCGTCTCCCGTCACCTCGATACCCTTCACGAAGTTGCGGATGAGGGCCTTGCGCTCAGGGAAGGTCCCCTCCTGCAAGAACTCCCGGAAGTCCGCCACGTACCCCTTGATCTCCTCGGTGGTCGGAAGCTCAACCCTCCGCTGCTCAAGCTGGGTCTCGGCGTCCTCTCTCGCAGCCTCCAGTTGCTCCTCACGGTGCCTCAGCGAGAAGATTCGGGGCGACAGGACCTCCAACGTCAACTCGCTCGTTTCAAGGGCCTCGTAGAGCCGCTCAAGACGCTTCCTCACGTCCGCAAGCTCTGCCCATATGACCTCCAGCCTGCCGTTCATCTCACCGGCCATTGCGTCGATCTCCTCGGCGACTAAGGTGACCAGCTCCGTGATGGTCCCGTCGGTGAGGATCCGTTCTTTGATTTTGTCTATGATGAACCCCTCCACCCTTGGGGCGTTCAGGTAGCGGGCCTCGCAGGTTCCCGCGCCCTCTCGGTACAGCGTGCCGCAGATGTAGTAGCCGTACTGTCCGCTCTTGGCTCCCTGGCCTATGTATGGCCTGCCGCATACGCCACACCTCAATAGTCCACTGAGAAGGAACTTGCTGCCAACCCGTGCGGGCCTCTGTGCCACCGGCGCCCGCTCATGGAGGGCCTGCTGCACACTCTCGAACAGTCTTCTGGACACCAGGGGTTTCCAGGCCTTGGCAACCCGCACTGGCTCCGGGGCCTGCTCTCCCTTCGCCGTCCTGCCCCAGACGGCAGTTCCGGTGTAGGCCTCGTTGGTGAGCAGGTAGTGGAGTCCACCTTTGTACCAGCGTTTGCCACGGTTGGTGATGCCCCTATCGTTCAGCTCTTTGCATATCTCCTTGAGGCCGTTGCCTCTGAGGGAGCTCTCGAATATCTCCTTCACTATCGGAGCAGTGGCAGGGTCAACCTTCAAAGTGGGACGCTCCTTCGCCCCGTCGCTGATTTTGACCCTCTTGTAGCCGAAGGGAGCCTTGGAGCCGAGGAAGAAGCCTCTCGATGCCGCCTCCCGCATCCCCCGAACGACTTCCTGCGCGAGATTCTCTGAGTAAAACTCGTCCACCGACTCGATGATGGCCTCCATGAGCTTCCCTGTGGGTGAGTCGTCGGCGTGCTCAGTGATGGAGACAACCCTCACACCCTTGCGCCGTAGCATGGACTTGAATGCCACGGCGTGTTCACGCTTTCTGGTAAAGCGGCTGAATTTCCAGACGAGGATGACCTCAAAGGGAGCCTTGGGCTGGCTGCCCTCCTCGATCATCTCCCTGAACTGGGGCCTATCCGCCACGCGGCCGCTCTCGGCCTCGTCCACGTACTCGCGGGCCACGGAGTATCCGTTGGCTTTGGCGTAGTCCTTGAGCGCCCTGAGCTGGGCCGACACGGACAGGTCAACGTCCTGGCGGTTGCTGGACACCCTGGCGTAGAGCGCCGCCGGGGTGCATGGTTGATATTGTCGTTTCATGCTGTCGTCCTCCTTCTTGGTTCCGCCTGTTCCAGGGCGTTTCACGCCGAACATTAGCTACCGTCTACCATCGTTGGTGTCGTGGATCTGTCGTCCTCCCGCGGCGACATTCCTGCAGAACCCCATCAACGTATCGGTCACCATTGGCCTATCCTCCACTATCACCCCCTACTGACTCAGAGCAACTGTATCAGTTGGTAGGCTCATACCAACCCGATCCGAAGACAAGCCCGTCACGCTCCACTACCCAAGAGTGCTTTGTCCCTTCTTCACCCGTGACCGGATTCAAGTAGACATAGCTCACCCACATGCCTTCTTCCGTGGCGTCCGCCATGACGGCACCGAAGGCGTAGCCAGTAGAATCCACCCCGAGAGGGCCACGAATGCTCTGACCTATGTTGTCCGGAACGGTGGCGTGGGCGATGGTGACATCGCTCTCGTCGGTGATGAAGATGTACCACTCGCCGTCCACACTCTCCTTGGTGTTGTAGTAAGCAATGGTAGCGTCTCTACCCTCTTCGTCGTAGCGGTCAATGGCCTGCTGCACAAAAGCCTTTGTAAACGCTGGGGGATCGGACTTTGAAGGAGCTATTGAGTCGCTTCCCCCACAGGCGGCAGCCATGAAAACGGCAACGACTACCGAACCAATAAGCGATGCCGTTAGATTGTTGGTCTTCATCATAGAATTCCTCCTACATGTTCAAATAGCCGATCCAACCTGCTACCCGTCCACCAGCTCTATGCGGTCACCGTAACGGCGGAAGTCTGCGGCGTTGAACGTCAATAGCCTGCGCTCCCCATGCGCCAGCATGGTTGCGACGATGTTGGCGTCGTGAATCTGCCGTCCCCCCGCGGGAATCTCTCGACACAGCCCCACGAGCGATTCGGTCACCACGGGACCGTCCTCGAGTATCTCGAAGCTGCCTATCAGCCTGCTCACGTCATCCAGGGCATCCTCACGGGTGATGGCCACTGGCCAGGTCTGCGGTCGAGTGACGACGGCCAGGTACTCTCGTATCACCTGACGGCTGATCCTTAGCGGTTCAGGGTCTCGAAAAGCACGCTCCAGGCTCGCCCGAGCCGCGTCGTGGTCAGGCGCGCTGGGGACACGGGACTTCACCAGCACGTTGGTGTCTATGAACATGGCGGGACTAAACCCTCTCCTCGTAGAGGTCCTCACGTCTGAGGCTCAGACCTTCCGGCCACACCGCGGTGGGGTGGACGGGCCACGCCTCGTCGAGAGAGAGCCTGGGTATGGGCTTCGGGTGCGTTCGCCGGAACAGCAGCATCTCGCCATCCATATCGACCTCCGCCGTCTCCCAGCCGGCGACGCTCCAGGCAAGGGCGTGGCTGTGGCCATTGCCGCCTCTCTGATTTCCCCACCAGGGCCGGTGCAGCCGTGCGGACGGAGGCAGCTCGAATCCGATGACTGCCGCGACCTCGTTGAAGGAGGTCCTCCACTCCTGCACCTGAAGACTGCTCAGGTACGCGTACAGTCTCTGGTACTTGCCTCGGATCACCATTTCTCGGTACTTGTCCTTCTGGTCTACGGCCATGTCGTGCCTCCTTCGTCTCAGCTTGCCCTAGCCGGAGGGTAGACGTACAGATATATTGTAGTGAGTTAGTGACTCCAGCGCAAGCGCCTGGACAACGGCAACGGACCGGGTAGGGCTCGCGCGCACAGACCCCCCTCAGAAGGCGCGAGATTCCAGGGGTCGCTGGCGGTGAAGGGAGAATTGGCAAAGCGGATGGAAAGACGCGGACGGGCAAAGGGGCATCAATGGGCCAGAGTTCAATGAAGGTGAGCCACCACCACGTTGCCTACGGGGATTCCAGGCCGCCCGCAGAGCCGTAGGCTACGAACCCTTCGCCGGTGTCTTCGAAGCGGGTCGCCCGGGGATAAGACATCACCTTGCGCATCATGAGCATGTCTCCCGCCGAGCCTGCGACGTTGAGCACAAAGGCCCACGTGGCTGTGGAGACGAGCAGGTCGTCCTCGGCCACGAGGGCTAGTGCTGCTGCCAGCGCCGCGGTTAACAGCACTGCCGGCGCCAACCCGGCGGCGAGGTACCGAGGCCTGTCGAGGTAGCTACCGTGGGCGGCCGCGTAGAAGACCGGACCGAATCTGGTCCACGGCTTGAACCCGAAGCGCGGCCGGCCGCCGAAAGCCAGGAAGAAGACGCCGTGGACGCCTTCGTGCAGTATGACTCCGAGAACGCACCCCAACAGCAATCCAGAGAAGAATGTTCCCCCGTCTATCGTCATTTCGCCCGAGTAGGTCGCCGTCCCGACGATAAAGGCTGCTGCGGCGAGCGACGCGAAGAAAGCGACTAAGCCAACTAGGACAAAGAGCAGGAACTCCTTCACCGATGCCTGATTCAGAGTCCATCGGCCTATCTCGGTGTAGCCCTCTCAAGTGGACCCCATCATCAGGACAGCGGTGAGGCTAAAATAAGAGAGTCTACCGCTGGGGTGTCGAGTAAACCTTCATCCGATGGTAAGGCTTGTGGATGTTCCAGTAAACACCTTTGTGGGCTCACTGCATGGAACACCTGACCCGGTGACCGATAGCCCAGGGCTTGATGGGGCCGCTCTTGGTTGTAGAAGGCCAGATAAGCCCCAATCCCCTTTCTGGCCTCAGTCCCATTTTGGTATGCCTTCAGGTACACCTCCTCGTACTTGATGCTGCGCCACAGCCGTTCCACGAAGACGTTGTCCATGCACCGGCCCCTGCCGTCCATGCTCACTTGAACGCCTTGCGCCAGCAGCATGCTGGTGAAGGCCTCGCTGGTGAACTGGCTGCCCTGGTCGGTGTTGAAGATCTGTGGCCGACCCTTGCTCAAGGCCTCTTCCAGAGCCGCAACACAGAAGTCTACCTCCAGGGTGTTGGACAGCCGCCAGGCCAGCACGTAGCGGCTGTGCCAGTCCATGATGGCCACCAAGTAGAGGAAACCCCGAGCCATGGGTATGTAGGTGATGTCGGTGGCCCACACCTGGTTGACCCGGTTGATCTCCAGCCCCCTGAGCAGGTATGGATAGACCTTATGCCCTGGGTTTGGCTTGCTGGTGTTGGGACGCCGGTAGATGGCCTCCAGGCCTATCAGCTGCATCAGCCGGCGGACCCGCTTGCGGTTGACCTGGTGTCCGTGATTGCTGAGCCAGGCAGTCATCCTTCTGGATCCGTAGAAAGGTGTCTTCAGGTACTGTTGGTCTATGAGGGCCATCAACTCCAAGTCCTCGGCGCCGGCCTCGGTTGGCAGGTAGTACAACGAGGAGCGGCTGATACCCACCAAGGCGCACTGGCGCACCAGAGACAGCTTCGGTTCTGCTCGGTCAATCATGGCCCGGCGTTGGGACCGGCTCACAACCCGAAGCTCCGTGACAAAAAATCCCGTTCCACCTTGAGCTGCCCAATCTGTTGGTAGAGCTGGGCAGTGAGGACCTCTTGGTCCTTCTCCTGGCGTCCAGCACCATTTTCAAAGAGGTGCGGCGCCCCCTGAGTCAAGGCCTTCTTCCAGGCATGGATCTGGCTCGGGTGGACTTCAAACCGGCTGGCCAGCTCTGCAATGGTGTGCTCCCCCTGGAGCGCGGCCAAAGCCACTTTGGCCTTGAAGACTGGCCTGTGCTTCTTACGTGTTTGCTTCATGTCCTGCTCCTTGTTTCAGTCCTATTTTAGGAGCGGGACTCTCTCTTAGCCACCTGTCCAAATTTTGGGGTCCACCTCACTCCGGTAGCCGCCTGTCGCCCATTGCCTAACCTCCTCGTCGCCGGAGGCCCGCTCTCGGACTCCCGGCCACTTGCCGATTATAGTTGGGATTTCGGCCCCTATCTCAGCACAAACCACCACACGAGAACGCTGCCGGCCAGCAGCACGAACAGCACGATGGCGATCACGCGGATCATGTTGAGCAGATCCTTCGTCTCCTTGTGCGCGGCGGTTTCCTTCCGGTACGCCTCCTCAAGCTCCTTATGCACCTGTCTGCTGGCTAACGCCGCTTCCCTCGCCACGTCTCGCTTTCGCTCCAACTCTGTGACTGTCCTATCCAACTCCCATACCGTCCGCTGAAGCTTGTCCTCCCGACCAAGGGATCGACGCAGCAGTTCGTCGTCGCCCACGTACTCTAGCCCGTGCATACGCACATAGACCCGGCGCCCCTCCCTGACCACCTCGACCTCTCCACTCCTGATCCTCCGGTCGAGGGTGGACAGGGATATTTCCATCTCTCGCGCCGCCTCCACTTTCGTCACCCAGCGGACGTGCTCATCCATCTCTCTTTTCCTCGCTACGTGGCTAGCGCCTCCGCCTCCAGTTGAACAGACGCAGAACCCGGCCCTCGGACTCGGGCGCATTCGCCGCCTGGTCTCCAACGTCTTCTTCGGGTTGCCGATCCGCCTCCAGGGCTTCCACGCGCCGGGTCAGACGCTCCACGAGCCTAGTCAGATCGTCCACGGCTTCAATCGCCAGCCTCATCCTCGCCTCCAACCGGTCCAGTGGCGTCGTTCTCTCCCATCCGGGGTCATCCAGGTTGGCCATGAGTCGCTGCACGGCCAGGGTCATCCTGCCCGTCAGTCGCTCCCGGCGCAGAGCCAGCGCCACTGTCTTCCGGTTCACTCCCAGAAGGGCCGCCGTCTTGCGCTGTCCCTCCCGCTCAACGAGCCACTCCACAACCCACTTGAGGTCGGGCTTATTGTCGTCGGCCCGCGATGCTGGCCCGCCGTTGCTCTTTGGTTTCCCAGGAGTCATTTCCGTTTTCTACAGGGGGTGGCCGCTTTTGCAATTTCATCCATTTTTTGGTGAAACCAGCCCTTTACAGATACTGCTAACAGATTTCGGTCATACACTCCGAATGTGGCAGAAAGCGTTAGCTGGCTGGCCCAGGATGTCCGCTCCTACCCATGCCCCAAAATCATGTCACGCATCCCGACATCGTTTCGCGCCAAAATCGATGGGCCAAACTGGGCCGCAATCGTCGCCAACACGCCAAATCCTGCCCGCATCAACCTTCCGGCTTCCCCGGACAGGCCCATCCGTAGCTATTTCCTCGCGGTCGGCTGACACGTCAACGGCTGCAAGAGTGCAATCAAGCTGTCATTGGAGGGGCCGTTTAGTTTAGAATGGCTTCCCATTCACTTGCATTTCCAGGCCCTGACCGGTCAGAGAGTCTTTCAGCCCTTCTCGTAGCTAAAACAGGGGCAGATGGGGCAGTTTACGGCACCGGCGGACCTCGAAAAGCACCTCGTCGAAGCAACTTTGCAGCCCCATTCAGCATATCGGGGAGATAGGGACGCATCGGCCCTATCTATTCCCTCCTACAGGACTCTGACGCCTCCGGTGGTAGAGTGAGTCCCACTGGTAGGCGCTCAGGCCGGACAGCGCCAGTCGTGGAGACTCCGGCTCCCAGAATGGATGGCAGGACCGACCCAGTATCCCAGTGGCGGACAGCACGGGCATGCACGACACGAGAATGGGCAGCGACATCCGGCTCATCCGGGCCGATGTGCGCACGTAAGTTGCCTCGACCTCCTCTGTGTCAACTACGAAGAGCGTGACGGGGAACGGGGGCTGGTCTTCGCCGGGCTCGGTGGACCAGTAGTAGCGCGTGTAGGGACTCAGGCGGGCAATGACTCCTTCGGGGTGACGGGCGCGCAGCTCGTACTCCAGGTAGAACGGTATCTCAAGGCCCTCTGCGACCATCTTCCCCATGGCGTCTGGGGCGATGGCCGACTGACCCCAGTTGTAGGCCCGGTCGGATCTCGCGGTGGGCACCGACCACAGCAGTTCGCTGTCGGGGTCGGCCATGGCCTCCGCCTCAAGCTTCGAGAGGAACCATGTGATGCCGTCGGCGTGCTTCGTCTGCCGCGCCCATGTCTCGATGCGGTGTCCCAGGTGACGGCTACGGCCCTGGCGGTCTGTCGTGAGGGCCGTGCTCCAGATGCCCTGTGGGGTCGGGAGCTGGGCGCGGTCCCTGTGGGTGATGTAGCGGATGCCCTCGGTGGACAGCGTATAGCGGATGTTTCCGCGTTTTCCTCGACGCTCGACAAGGCCCCAGGTATCGACGAGGCTGGGCATCATCTGGCTGACACGGCCCTCCGAGACGCCGAGCCAGTTGGCCAGGTGCTCACGTGGGATCATCGGGTGGTCGGTGATAAGGTCCAGCGTCCGCTTCTCCGACGGGCTGATGCCAAAGGATGGCGCAGCCTGCACCATCCGCTCGGGACGGGGCAGCGATGCCCGCTTCCGACCCGGCGACTCCGTGCGAAGCCCTCCGCCGGGGCTGCCGTGGGAACTGACGGCCTCCAGCGTGAAGAACCTGCTGCCGATCACCCACGAGGTGCAACACCAGAGGCGAAGGTCCCGTCTTTCCAGCGCGTCCCTGGACTCCACGGCGACGTAGCAGTCACGGAGGTTCCGTTCCTCGCAGAACCTTGTCGTCAGCCTCTCCTCCCAGACGCTGGGCACAAGGACCAGAACGGTGTCGGGGCGGCGAGTGTAGTCGTATTCCGCTATGGCCCTCAGCCGGTCGTAGAGTGACCGGCGACGCAGGGCCAAGCCCTGGCGGACCACGCCGAAGCTGCGGCCGTCGTGGAGGGTGATGGTGGCGTCGAAGCGTCCTCTGCGATGAAACTCTACGTGGGACCGGAGGCCGTCAACGCCGGGGGACATGGTAGTGGCGAGTCGGTAGACGGAGGCCACCGCGTCCATCCGGCGGATGAGCAGCGTCAGCCACTCGCTGGACACAGGGTGGGCTCGCACGAAGTCCGAGGGGGTCGCAAAGCCGAGAATCCCGGCAGCCTCGGAACTGTTTGCCTAGTGATTGAGCGTCCCGGTGGGCAATCGGCACGTGGCAGGGTCTTTAAATGCAACGTCGGTGTCGAAGCTTAAAGCCGCCGCAACCGCAGGGAGTTTTCCTAACGATCTGACCGGGGCTCGTTGTTTTCATCCCCCTCGGCATAGAAAACAACTCTCGTTTGCTTGCCACCGTGAATCTGCGGCTCGCGGGCAAGCTTACGGCGGAGCAAGTCGATGGGGCCATCAGCCTCACATAGCGTTTGCGGCAGGCCGAGCACATCCTCCAGAAGGCGGCGGTCGAGTTCAGCTCGGGCCGGGTCCTCGTCAATCTGGTCGAATGGGAGAAACCGCCGCTCCTGCAAGGCTTCAAACGCGGTCTTGGCGGAGGCCATTTGCCCATCTGTCAGCACTCTCACATCGAGAGTCGGGATTTGTTGAATACTGGTGACAGTATTGGTGCCTCGACCAGATTGGGTCTTGTTCGCAACCCACCAGTGCAACAGTAAACCTAACGTCGAGTTGCTCCATAAGGCAAAGGCGTACTCATGCTCCCTGTTCTCAAAAATGACCGACGGCCAGGCTCGGCCTCCGATGCACGGACGATCCGTCATCGCCACAATGAGAGACTGGGAATTGAATTGCAAATCGCGGTTGTAGTGAGCCCGAGTCGCGGTACCCCATACGCTTGCAGCCTTTTCCATCAGATCATTCTGCGTCACTTTGCCCGACGCTGCCTTTATCCGACCTTCCGAATCGGGATCGACAACGAGCCTTCTCTCGCGCTTGGCAGCGTGCGCCCAAAGCATCGGATACGTAGGTGCTGGGCTGACTGCCGGCTTTATCAGCTCAAAGGGACCGCGTGGCGTTCCGTCGGGCTGGTCCCAATAGATGTCCGCATGGTAACGGCCTCTTCCACCAATTTGTCCTATGGGTGCGATAGCTATATCGACGCTTGGCAGACTCGGCTGCCCTAATGGGACCAATGCCCCCCGCTCAAGGTTCCAGCCCACCTGGGCAAGCTCCTCGTCACGAATTCCCACGAGGGGCCACGGACCTGATTCAGGAAGCGGAGCGTCAAGCATCACGCCGTAATCGCTCTCCCCAATGGCAACGACGCTACGGCCCTCTAAACGCTCGACGGAACGCAGCTGACCCGACTCACGAATGCGAGATATCTCGGTGGCCAACAATTCCGCCTCGACAGTAGATTTGGGTCTTTGCCGAAGCATCACGAAAGTTGCTCGCTTCTGCGCCGACGTCTCACCGCGTCGGGCTACCAGCAAGCATTCCGCCATACCGGTGTCGGCAGAAAAAGAGGAGTCATAGGAACCTCTCCCTGCAACGGTTACGACGATAATGTCCTGGCAGCGCTTGGCCAGGGCCTTGCGCGCATTCTCCCATTCAGTTCCGCTGGCGGCGCTGAGCGGCAACACTAGAGCAATCACACCGTCCTGACGGACCTTGCGCAACGCGAGGTCAAGAAAGTCCGCGGCGAGGCCAGCGTTGCCGGTACCGATTGATGCCGTTCCTCGGAGGACAGCGAGCGAGTCCTGCATACGTCGCTGGGTTGCTTTGTTGGTATCGAATGCCGCAAACGCCGGGTTTCCCGTTCCTCGTTTCTCCGCCTCCATGCCGGTTGAACGAACGAAGGGCGGGTTCATGATTACGAGGTCGAACTGGGTGTGGCCGACTCTGGACACGAGGTCACGCACCCTTTCCGGCGCTCTGCCCCCGGCTGATACCGCTGCGGCGGTATCCATCAGTGACGGTTGTACAGTCTCGGCCAGCAGATCCAGCGAGCCAATCGCAACGTTGCCGTCCTCTTGTTCCCCGTAGGGCATCGTCAACAGGCATTCGCCATCGAATGGGGTATCAGGTTGACTACCGGCCAGCATCGCCGCCGTCAGATGCACGGCGATGTTGAGCACATCGAGGCCCACCAATCCGTGCCGCATCATCGGTCCGTGCAACTTTCGCGAATGCCCGCCATGCAGTTCATGCAGTAACGACATCCGCTGGTATGCCATGGACAGCAAGGTGCCCGTACCACAGGCGAAGTCGCCTATCTGGGCGCCGGCCAGTGTCTCGCCCTCGCCCCAGTCTGCGCCTCCCAACGGCCTGCGAGCTGGCAATGCGAGGGTAGCGAGCAGAGCTGCTGCTTCTGGTCGTGTGTAGTAGGTGGCAAGAAACTTGCGGTCGGCAATCAGCTTCTGAAAGACGATGCCCATGAGATCATGTGAACGAGTCACACCTCCCGCGACCAGCTTCTGGCCTGGCTGCCAGTGTGTTGGGTGTCAGCGGTTTTGGACAGTTCTGGGTCCGAGAGATTGGGGTGAAGAAGCTCCTGGTTTGAGGGTTTCTCTGACCTCCTGATTGTACCGCCTCCGCCGGTCAAAAGTCTCTCGCTGTACCTCCTTCCTCTGGGCTAGAATTGCCTCCAGACGGCCTTCCAGCACGTCAGCCGGAGTTACAACCCTGAGCGCCTGATGATATCTTCGGTAGTTGTAGAACTCGACGAAGTCCCGGATGGCCGCCTCCAGGTCTTCCACCACCTCGTATGGCACCTGGTTAATGTCGTCTTTGAGGGTTCGGTGATATCTCTCCAGCTTCCCGTTGGTCTGAGGGTGATAGGGTGCTGCCAGGACGTGGCGAATGCCCACCACCCGCATGTACTCGCGGAAGGCCCGCGATACATAACCTGAGCCATTATCTGAGAGGAGCTTGGTCCGATCCTCCAGAGGTACATCAGTCATACCAGTAGAGTCAACAGCTTGCTGGACCACCTCTATGAGGGAGTCGGCCGTCATGTCCCGTTGCACCTTCCAGGCCAAGATGAACCGGGAGTAGTCGTCCATCACCGTCACGAGGTAGTAGTAGCCCCATCCCACTACACGGAAGTAGGAGGCATCGGTGGCCCACAGCTGGTGGGGCCCTGTGGTCTTGTGCTGGTACTCTTTGCCCGCTGCCAACTGGTATTCGATCCGTTTCACCAGACCCTCCCGTCTCAGGATACGATAGACTGTGGAGGCGGAGACCGATAGGCCTCTGTGGTCGGTGAGCCAAGCCGCCAACTGCCGGCTTCGCCAGGTCGGCATCTCACGGGCTGCCGCCAGCACTACTGCCTCCTCTTCTGGACCCAGGCGATTCCAGGGCCTCTCAGTTCCTTCCGTACCCTCCCAACTACCCTGCCGGTGCCTCCACCTCCACCAATAATACGTGCTCCTGGAAATGCCAAGCTCCCTGAGTCGCCTGTTCTTCCCTCTACCATGTCGCTCCACCTCAGCCACGACCTTCGATTGTTCCACTACGCTCATGCGCCGGTGCCGTTGTCGTGTAGGGGCGGCAGAGCTGTTTTTTTGAAGCGGTGCAACTCCAGGGACAACTCACCCACCAGCTGCTTCAGTTCACTGTTCTCCCGCTTGAGCTGCTCTATCTCTTGCCGGGTCGCATCACGCACACTGTCCCGAGTCAACCTCTCCTTCCCAGCTTCCATAAACCCCTTCGTCCAGGCGTAGTAGGAGTGGGGTTTGATTCCTTCCCGTCGGCACAGGTCATTAACGGTAGTCTCCCGTCTGAACCCCTCCAAGACGATGCGGATCTTCTCTTCAGGGGTATACTTACGGCGGGTCGCTGCACGGACCTGACGCACGAAGCTTCGTGTCTCCTGGCTTCGCTCTTCAGCTTGACTGGCCTGATCCTCTACCTGGGTCATCAATGACTCCTTTCACTTAGGGTTAATCTACCCCTCTGAAGGAGCCTCTACCACCCCCAACCTCCTCGGTTTTCTAGGCCTCAATAGTGTCCAATTGCGCTGACACCCTACACTGACATACGAAGAATGCATCAACAGTGGGATGCCGGAAGCTTATTGCGAGTGGCTGTTCCCACCAACGCCGACACCCACTAGTACGCCCACACCGACATCCGTACCCAGCACTGCCACACCCTCGCCAACGGCCACTCACACGCCGACCCCCACACCGACACCCACAGCTACCAACACGCCGACGCCGACCCCCACACCAACGGCCACGGCTACCAACACGCCGACACCCTCGCCAACGGCCACGCCCACACCCACTCCGACGCCAACCTGTAGCGTGACGTCACTTGGGACGTTCCCGGGAACGATCACACGAACCGGAAGCTGGAGCAACAGCTGCAACTCGACGCACCGCTCTGGCAGCTACGCGCGCTTCTATAGCTTCACCGTAAGCCCGTCAACCCAGACTAAAATAGACCTCACGTCCTCTGTGGACACCTACCTCTACCTGCTGCAAGGCAGCGGCACTTCGGGGTCGGTGATCGAGTCTGATGACGACGACGGCATCGGACTCGACTCGCGCATAGTCCGAACGCTTTCGTCGGGGACGTACACGGTCGAGGCGACTACGTACTCCAGCGCCCAGACGGGGAGCTTCACGCTGACCATAACGCCTGTGTGCAGCGTGACGTCGCTTGGGACGCTCTCGGGGACGATCACGCGAACCGGAAGCTGGAGCAACAGCTGCAACTCGACGCACCGCTCTGGCAGATACGCGCGCTTCTATAGCTTCACCGTAAGCCAATCATTGCAGGTTACAATAGACCTCACGTCCTCTGTGGACACCTACCTCTACCTGCTGCAAGGCAGCGGCACTTCAGGGTCGGTGATCGAGTCTGACGACGACGATGGCAGCGGCACCAACTCGCAGATAGTCCGAACGCTTTCGTCGGGGACGTACACGGTCGAGGCGACTACGTACTACAGCGCCCAGACGGGGAGCTTCACGCTGACCATAACGCCTCCCACACCGACGCCCACACCCACTCCGACGGCCACGGCTACACCCACGCCAACGGCGACCCCCACGCCGACGGCCACGGCTACACCCACGCCAACGGCCACGGCTACCCCCACGCCGACGGCTACACCCACGCCCACCCCCACCCCCACGCCAACGCTCAACTTCGACCTCGCGGGTCCCACTATCTCGCAGAGCTTCGCCAGCTATGCGTGGTTCGTATTGGATTATGGGTACGCCTCAGTGACGACTCAGGCCAACGTAAATCTGGCGAACTACGAGTTTCGCATCAAAGCGCCTGAGGGCACTGGCATCCAGGCGGGCATAACTTCGTGTCAATGGCCAACCTCTGCCCAAGCTTGGCCAGACCAGTACTCCGCCTGGACTAGCGCGAATTCAACCATCAGCTTGGTGCGCTGCGGCATCGGAGACGGAGCGACAAATCTCGAAGTAAGGCTCCGGCATGCGGCTTCCGGGCAGCAGTTCCAGAGCGCCAGCTATCAGACACAAGTGGCGCAGTTGAAGCATCAGGACGACAACACCGTGAAATATGTGATAGGCGCGATGCTGCCAACTCCCACCATCACGCCCACTCCTACGCCCACGCCCACCCCCACTGTTACGCCGACGCCCACCATCACGCCCACACCCGACGGTACGGTGTCGCCTACGGCTACTCCCACGGGCACGCCAACTGCGGCGCCCACACCGACGCCCACACCCACGCCAACACCCAATCCCGCCGTCATCATTCCTACTTCAATTCCGGTTGCGGTGAGCGCGTGGGAGACGGCGGTGGCCACGGTAACTCCTGGCATAACCTTCTGCGAGGGCAACGGCTGCGGAGCGAGCAACAGCGACGGCGGAGTCGTTACGATCAACGTGGTGGATGGGAGCCCGGGCCAGCCTCAAGTCTGCGGCGCTTTTGGGGTTGCCTGCCTCTGGCTCGATACGTGGATCGGTCGACACATGGTCAATATGACGATGACCATCGAACAACCCGTGTATTCCGGCGTCACGCAATACTACTGGACCGACAATCCCACATTCGCTAACGCGAATGCCGAGTGGCTATACCTAGCGGGAGTTGTCATGCACGAGTTCGGGCACGCATGGAGGCTGGGACACCCGATCCTCGGCTCGTCGAGCATAATGGGTCCCGCGAACGGCGTCGACATTCTTCCCACTTCCAACGACGTAGAGGCGATGCACGCGGCCAACGATGGACACACACACCCATAGATTTACCAAGCGTCACGGAGTCAGCTTCATGTTTAACCGGAAGTGGTCCTTCAATCTGACGGGCAGTCACCTGCGGCAGGGTCTGCTAACCCTGACAGCGGTCTGCGCGGCGGTATGCATCGCCTGCGGAACTCCCAAACCTACCCCACCTCCGCCTGAGGAGACCCCGTCCGCTGCCCTGACCGCGCTGCCGCCAGCTTCTCCAACGCAGGCTGAGCCGGTTCCGCCAGCTCTCCCACCGCTGCCGCCAGCTTCACCACCGCTGGCGCCAGCTTCTCCGTCTCCGGTTGGACCAGAGACAGCCGCTGATGACCCTCCAGCCGCTGGGAGCTTCGTACGGTACACCGGGCCAGATATTCTTGAGCAACGGATACTCCACGCCGACATCATCGCCAGGGTGCGCCTCCACTCGGTTGGGCTAGCCGACGTGACGCACGATGACAAAGGTGTGGAGTGCACATTCGATCGAATTCGGGGGTGGTGGCCACCTCAGCCAGCCGAAGGCGGTGAGGCTCCTACTGGCATGAGCGGCTACTACACGGAAGGCGTCGCATACACGTTCGACGTAATCGAGTATCTGAAGGGAAGCGGCGACGATCAGCTATCGGTACTCGACTATCACTGGAGTCGAAAACGGCCGGAGTGCCGGGAGCGCTTTGGCACTGAGCAGGAGGCGATAGCGGCTGCCGCACCGGAGTTGGAGGAAGGCCGGCGCGATACGAGCATAGAAGGCCGGGAGACCATCATATTCCTGGTTGCCAATCAGCACTCGGAAGGCAGCGCCTACGCCTACGAGCTCACGCATGCAGACCCCGCTCGTGACCCCTACCAGCATCGCGATCCCTATGTGATGTCTCAGCCCGCATGGCTGCCTGCGGCAGAGGTGACCAGCGGGGAACCTGTTCATGGTGAGGCCGCTGGCAGTCTGATCTTCAAGTCTGCCACACCCGACGCCCGAGCGACGGAGACCGCGGCACCGTCGACGCTGGCCGAGCTGCGAACGTTGGCGACAGAGGTGGTTGAGGATTACGAAGGGGGTTCGTCGGAGCACGGTGAGTCGGCCTACAAGCATTGTCTGACCTGGAAATACGAGCTCGAGAAACGGGCTAGGCGGGGTCAGTTCCTCGGGGAGATACACTTTTCGAGCAACTCAGGTGCGCCTGTGGGAACCCGGATAGTCGGCACTGAGAGATGGGGCTCACTTCCTAAAGAGTATATGAGCGGCGCCGACGCACACTTGTTCTCTAATCAGCCTGCTCCATTTTTTGCAACTCGTCCAACCCCGCTGGGAGATTATAGGTTCTTCCATACGGGGTTTGAGACTAACTGGCTCGTCATCTGCGGCGGGCCTACTGAGTTGCCCGAGAGTCTCAGGGAATCGAGAGAGATTGTCGTCCACCTGACGGCGCCAGAAGGCACGCTGCACGAGGTGTTCTTCGACCCGGTAGCCTCCGGCGAAGCCGTTGGCGCGGGCGGTGCGGATGGCGTGCTCAAGCCGGCGTCGTTCACCCTCAACGGGAGCCAGACAACCATGCGGCGCATCGAGTGGGAGTCTGGCCGCGTCGTGATGAGGCTTGAGCCTGACGACAACGCTCTGGCAGACCACCACGTGGACTTCATCTCTCTGGACGGCTCTGTGGCTCTGCGCCTGGACTTCGACGACGCCGTTGAGGTCAGCAATGGCGGCGCACCGGCGCTTGCCTGGGGTGTGTGCAATCAGCCCTGGAGCGAGGGCGACCTTCTGATGCTTCGCATCAGGGAGAGCGAAGCCAACCTCACCGGCGCAACCGGAGACGCGGAATGCCCCGCCGTTGACACGGCTACGACCACCCCGACTCAGAATTGAGAGAAACCTACACCAACACCGCCCTAGACGCCGACGTACAGAACAGGGGTTGTGCCCGTCCTGGCCACTATGCTGACGGTTGACATGGCGGCTACTGCCCTGTTAGCAGCCTGGACAACCCGAATGCCCCCGCTGGTGACGGACCCCGGCGCGCCACGACCGCCTAGCGGCAGCCGGTGAGTCCGCTCGTGGGCGATACTAAAGGTGATGGCCGTTTTGGGGGCAGACCGAGCGGCCCTTTCTGACAACAAAAAAAGGCACACACATAGATGAACGAGCAGAGGCGACCACCGTGCAATACGATGGCCGCCCCTTGCGTTTCGGTCAGCACCTAGTCTGCCGGTAGGCCGACCAGCTCCTCCTCCCTCTCCTCCTCGACGAGCGCCCACTCGAACAGCGACAGCGACGCCGGTTGCGGTTGCTTCCGGCGCCTGCCGTTCCGCTTGACCGGCGTCTCCACGATGAACTCCGCCCAGGAGAACACCGCTTGCTGCGCCTCGTCTGATTCGGCGGCGCGACCGTTTGTCACGCCGATCTCGACGGCCACTCCGGTCCCATTGGTCCCGTTGTCCGCCGAGGCGGACACCTCGACGATCTCCGGCTCGACCTCAAGCGCCCTCCACCCCTCGTCCACCAGCAGCTCCTCGGCGACGGCCTCGGCGTCCCGCGCCTGCGCGAACACCGCCTCCACGGTCTCCTCCTCTCCCTCCTCCCCATTGACGATCTTGCGGGCCAGGGCCAGCATCAGGTCGTCTCCGTCGTCGCCGAATGCGGCCAGCCCGTCCTCGGGCAGCTCGCCCTCCACCGCCAGGGAGCTCTGCAATTTCTTGGCCACCAGCTTGAGCGCGTCGGCCTGGAGGCTGTTCCGGTAGGCCATGAAGACGACCCTGACCGGCCTGGTCTGGCCTATGCGCCACGAGCGGCGCGAAGCCTGCCTCATGGTGTAGACGCTGTAGTCTGTTTCCATCCAACAGATCGTCGGAAAGTCCACCAGGTCGAGGCCGGTCTGCACCAGGCGGGGGTGGCAGATCAATACGTCGATGCCCTCCTTTACCCTCTCGGCGACCCACGCCTCCCTGCGGTCGGGGGCAACGGCGTCGGCCTTCATCACCGCCACCTTAAAGCCGTGGCGGGTGAGGATGTCGCTCATCCGCCCGGTCACGTCCAATAGCTCGGCGTCGATGACCTCCAGCCTACCGGACAGCTCTCCGGCCATCGCGTCGATCTCCTCGGCCACCAAGGTCACCAGCTCAACGATGGTCTCCTCGGTCAGAATCCGGCCGCGTTTAAGGAAGCTCCAGAGGGTGTGGCGGGAGACTCCGAAATCCTCAGACACTCGCCTATGGCCGTACCATCACACGTAGGCACGCACATAGGCCCTGATGGGGCCGATGAGCTGATGGTCAATCAACGCCGTCGTCCAACGAGAATTACTATGAATTTGGCCGAAGACCACTCACGCTTCCGGCTGCTGAGGGGCGGAGTCGATAGGGCTGACCGGTCGCGCTCTTGATCGGACGATGCGAGCTTGGCTGATGCGAATTCTGCATATCGTCGATCACCGCTATGTTGGAGGGCCCAGTATCCAGTGTTTGGGACGGATTCCGCGTTCTACGCGGGCAAGGTCCACTTCAGGATCTACCAGACGTACCGAAGGCCGCCGGTTATAGGTGGCGTAGGCGTCCGCTCGAACTTCAACCCCTTCGTGTCCTCTGTCGACGAAGTCGTCGCGGATGATGTGAGCAGTGGCCAGGATCATGTCCGGCTGATATGCCATACGCTCCACTTGAGTAGGCGTCAAGTACTCCTCTGGATAGACTAATCGTTCTCCACCCGTCGTCAAACTGTTCACACGGAACTGTAGGCCGTCAGCGATAATGGGACAGATCTAATGCGTGGAAAACCCGAGGTTTTGAGGTGGTGTGAGCTCTAGGACTGAGGGTAGAGTACCCAAGGAAAGGAGCAGATGTGTCTCAGACAGAAACAGCTAAAGCAGTGGCCGCTGAGGAACGTACAGAGGCGGCCAGGTCCTTCGTCCGTACGGTGAAGGCGGCTGCCCGACGCAAGCACACCCCGGAAGAGAAGATACGCATCGTGCTGGAGGGGTTTCGTCGTGAGGCCACCGGCAGCGACCTCTGGAGGCGGGAAGGTATCAAGCCTCACTCCTATTACGCATGGACCAAGGAGTTCATGGAGGCCGGAAAGGAGAGGCTTACCCGGGACAGCGTGCGAGATGCCAGCCGGGAGGAGGTTCATCAGCTCAAACGGGAGAACGGCGAGCTAAAGCAGCTGGTGGCCGGTCTGTCCCTTGAGGTGTATCGTCTCAAAAAAACGGCCATCCCAATGCCCCAGGACGCCACAGGTATCAGCGGATGAGCGGTGCGGAGAAGGCAGAGGTGCTGGTCAGGGTAGCCTACTCTGGTCTCCCTAAGGGCAGGGTTCTCAGACAGCTGGGAGTCCCCAGGAGCACCTACTACCGGTGGCTGAAGCGGAAGGACCACCAAGGACTTGAGGACCATCCAGGACGAGGCAATCCCCCATGGAACAGGCTGGCTTCCCTGGAAATCGAGAGAGTCTTGTGGTCAGCCAGGGAGATGCCGAAGCTGAGCTGCCGTCAGCTGGCAGCATGGACCACCGACAACACGGGTTTCTCCGTATCAGAGTCGACGGTCTACCGTATCCTGCGCAGGGAGGGGCTGGTGAAGAGGGCTTCGATGGGACGGGCTGCAGGGAAGGAGTACCACCACAAGACCACAGGCCCTCATCAGATGTGGGCCACCGATGCCTCCTACTTCAGGGTGGTGGGCTGAGGCTACTACTACCTGGTCACCGTCATGGACGGCTACTCCCGCTTCATCCTGGCCCACAGGCTTCAGAGGGACATGTCCTCTGACTCCCTCATAGAGGTGCTGCAGGAGGCCGTGGAGACCAACGGGAAGCTGGAGCGCTATCACCAGACCCTCAAGCGGGACGTGAACCAGCTGCCCTATGAGATGCCCTTAGACCTGGAGGCAGCTATCGTGGCCTTCGTCAGCTACTACAACTACCGGCGCTATCACAAGGCCTTGGGAAATGTGACGCCCTCGGATGTTCTCAAGGGAAGGCGGCAGGAGATTCTACGACGTAGGAAGGAGGTGCAGGCTCAAACAATCGAACGACGAAGACAGCATAATAGGGCCCTCAGGGAGCTTACGAGACCCCAATCCGATCCCTGATCTCTCGGCTCTCATAGTGTCCCACTTTTGCTGGTTGCTAACATAGAAGTGGCTCCGGAAATCTGAACAGGGGGATAAGTGGAATCGCTGCCTGATTGAGGGCATGATAGTGCTCTCGGAGACAGGAGCGAGAGATGAGCAGACGACCCCGCCGTAACCACTCGGCAGAGTTCAAGGCGAAGGTGGCTCTTGCCGCAGTGCGCGGCGACCGGACACTTTCGGAGCTGGCAAGCCAGTTCGACGTGCACCCGAACCAGATCACGCAATGGAAGACCCAGTTGCTGGATCGGGCGGCGCAGTTATTTGGCGCCGGGACAGGGCAGGCTGAAAAGCCGGTAGACATGAAGGTCCTTCACGCTAAGATCGGTGAGCTTGCGTTGGAGAACGATTTTTTAGAGGCCGCGCTCACGAAGGCGGGATTGCCGGGCGCAAGGCGATGATCGACCGCGATCACAAGCTGCCTCTCGCCCGCCAGGCAAAGGCAGTGGGCATCAGCCGCGGGAGCATCTACTACCGGCCACGGCCGGTGGGCGAAGCCGGTCTCGGACTGATGCGCCGCATCGATGAGCTGCACCTTGAGTATCCGTTTGCAGGCAGTAGGATGATGCGAGGCCTGCTCCGCCAGGAGGGACTCTCCTCCGGGCGTAGACACATCGCCACATTGATGCGGCGGATGGGCATCGAGGCGCTGTACCGCAAGCCCAACACCAGCCGGCGACGGCCCGGCCATACGGTGTATCCGTACCTGCTGCGCGGGCTTGAGGTGAGCAGGCCCAACCAGGTGTGGGCAATGGATATCACGTACATTCCGATGGCCAGGGGGTTCGTGTACCTAGCCGCAGTGATGGACTGGCATAGCCGCAAGGTGCTGGCCTGGCGGGTATCGGTCACAATGGACACAGACTTCTGCGTGGAGGCGCTCGAAGAATCCCTGGGACGCCACGGCGCGCCGGAGATATTCAACACAGATCAGGGAAGCCAGTTCACAAGTGACGCCTTCACCGGCCTGCTGAAAGCCAATGGGATCCAGATCAGCATGGACGGGAAGGGAAGCTGGAAGGATAATGTGTTCGTCGAACGACTGTGGAAGAGCGTCAAGTACGAGGAGGTGTACCTGAGAGCCTACGAATCGGTCCCGGAAGCCAGAACTGGACTCGGGCGGTACTTCGAGTTTTACAATGCCGGACGGCCCCATTCGAGCCTTGGGGGAATGACGCCGGACCAGTTCTTTGACAGAGCGCCTGCCGAGTCCGCGGCGGCCTAACGCACGGCAGCGTGATTCCACTTATCAAACCGGGCAGCGCTGTTCAGACAAACGAGACCACCTCTCTTGTCGCGGCTATGGAGGGCTTCGTAAGGTACTATAACTACGAGCGCTATCACGAGGCTTTGGGGAACATCACGCCGGCGGACATGTACCACGGACGGCAAGACGCCATACTGGCGACGAGACAGGAGGTGAAGCAAAAGAGTCTAGCCGAACGGAAGTTGGCAAATCTGAGAACTGCCTGAGCCGGTTAGCGTCCAAGTTGCACGCTTTAAAGGCTCCCCTTTTGTCCCACTTGTTTTGACGACGTACAGGTAAGACTACCCTGCACCCATGTAATCGCAGACCTCCTCGGACCATTTGGATGTCTGGTCGCCAACAACCGCGCGCCCCCGATAACAGTACTCGGTGAGGTTCCATGGCGCGATGCCGATCTGAAAGGGGGCGTGAGACGGAATGGTTTCCGAAGAGGTGGAGCCCAGTTGGACCCAGTAGGGTACGTCGCCAAACCTCCATTCAAACTCGAAGGTTTCAGCGTCCTGATTCGGCGATTCCCAGTACAAGGTCGAAATCGCACCACTTGCGACTTTGCGGATGGCCAGGTTCTCCGGTGGGTGCGATGGCTCAGAGCAAGCGACGGCACGGGCAAGAATTACCGCCAGCCCCAGTGTAGAAGCTCTAAGCAGTTACCAGCGACTCATGCTATGCATGCTCTTCCCATCGCCACCGTTGTTTTACCGCAACTCCATCAGAAAGCGGACGGTGGCAGTGATGCCAAGCTCGCTATTGAAGGGATTCCCAGCAGGGTCATCCGTGACGGTAGTGGCTGCGACTCGTACGACGCTCTCCGGCAGCCACACAGTGGCCTGCCATACGGACAGGTCGGCGCGGGCAGGCAACGGTTCCTTTGAGACAGCTACGGTCGCCTGAAGCCCAGCAATCTCCATCTGCTCGCCCTCTGGGGTATCGCTGTTAACGCGGGGCCTTTCAAGAAACGACACGAGCCTGGAGCCGTGTTCCTCTGTTCCATAAACTAATCTGACTGGCCAGATGCAAGCTGGCTCCGGTGGACACGCGGCAGACTCGGTCAGAGTCAGCGGAGGTAGTGCCTCCTCGCCCTGAGCCGGTGCATCGGACCTGAACCCCAGCCAGAACACGGGGAAGTCCAAGGACCTGATGTACTCCAGGTCTTCCTCCAGCGTGGCTGCCTTCGGAGTATCCCCTGTTTCACCGGACACCGCCGTTCTGGATGTGACCGGGTGGTCCCAGCCCTGGACCTGGAGCGTGTAGTCGTTCCCATAGCTCGTGTAGCTGAAATTCCCAGGGCTGTCCGGCGCGTGGTGCATGGGGGCACCGCTGAATGGGTTGATGGGCCAGACAAGTCTCAGGGCTTCCAGTGCATCCCCCACCGACTCCGGCGTCAGCGCATCTGGGTAGCGGCCGTGTTGCTCGTGGTAATACTGCAACGCCTCGTTGAGCGCGTGAAAGCCCCGCTGAGCTACCCCATCCAAGGCATCGGCCCGCCGGGAATCCATAACCTGGGTGGGCGCTTCTAGCTGCATGTTTTCGCCGTAGCCCCAGAACCCGACCACACCTTCGTCCGTGTTTGAAGAGCCTTGCCCGATAGCCATGCGTCGAACCAGGCCCGTCTCCTCGTCTATCCACAGCCGGACCCTCACCTCCTGTAGCTGCTGACTCATGTACTCACTTGCGTCCTGAGTAACGGGCATAACGCGCGCGTTCTCCACGAGGTCCGGGTCGGCGCCGTAAGCTGCCAAAGCTGCACACAGTTCTTGCTTGGCCGATGCTTCCAGCGTGGTGATCCCCTGGACGATGACAGTGACTCGTACGTCCCATTCGCTTCGCGGCTGACCTAGACGGTCGGCACGTTCGGAGAAACTCAGATAGTAAGGTCCTTTAAACGCCTCCCACCCGGCAGAGTCTTCCAGAGGGTACCCGAATACCTCGTAGCCCAGCCCCTCAAACTTTTGGGCGTCGGCCCCTTCCGGGTAGGAAAAGCTCAAGATAGCCCGTACGTGAGGCTCCTGGGGAGGTGTCGTATCCACGAGGGCCTCTACGTCGAGGCCGGTAGACACGACCAGATAGGTGTGGCCGTCGATGGCCTCTTCCCCGACGATCTCCGGAGCGTCGGGGAAGCGCAGTGCGACCCGTGGGTCTGATATGACGCCAAAGAAGAGCCCAGAGCTGGAGTTGTCAGGCGACGTTAGCCAACGTGTGCCGCTTTCCGAGGATAAGGCCGTCCCACGGGAGAGGAGGAGGAATGGAGGCCAATCGCCGCCCATGTCTTGAAGGAGAGTGAGGCCTGGAGCATAGGTGAACGTTGGCATGGGCCTCGAAGGTGCAAAGGCGAAACTGCCCCGGAAGCTCTGCTGGTCCATCATCTCTTGGGTATGAGCAAGAATCTCCGTAGCGTTGAGCGGAGCTTCACTAGGGGCGTCGGTGGCACTGGCGGGAAGCTCCGTTGAGGTGGGTGGAGGGACTTCCGGGTCGTCTGCTGTTCCACAGGCGGCTAAAACTGCTCCTAACGCGAGCACGACCATCACCATCAACAGTCTATTCACCAGAATGCTCCACTTCGCCCCAACGTTCCCTTACTCTACGAGCAGTCTTAGGTAGTCTTCTTTAACAACTACAGCCCCCTCGGGAATCCCGAGCCTTTCCATTATGTGGAGAACATCGTCAATCTGATCCGCATCGAACAGTCCGATCCGGATGCGGTTTTCGACCTCTCGCACCGATGCCCTGGCTGGGGGTATGCCGCTCTCGATCAAAGCTCCGTCGAGGATGTAGAACCATTCGACCAACTGGTCGAGAGAGTAGTCACCTTGAACAGGGATTATCTGGGTGATCTTACGATCACCGCTATATGCTGCGCGGAACGCCGCTTCCGCAGCGGCCGTCTTGGTGACGTCCTGCATGTAGACGTAGACGATGCTCTTGTCAGTTTCGTGGAAGTAGTAGCCGCCAAAGCCGCCTTCGTGGTCCCTAGCGATTTTGACCACCTGCCTATTGGGATTAATCCTCTTGCCGGTACTGTCGAACAGGTTCCTGACCGCTTCCTCTTTGATCTGGCTTAGGTCGACAACATCTGAGTCCGGCGGTGGTGGGCAGTTTGGAGCTGCTGCGTCCCCAACATAGAAATCGACGCCCCGCAGTAGATGCGCGGCATTACCGCCGAAGACTACTGCGACATAACCCGCATTACCGGCGCTGATGCCAGACTTATCAGACGTTTGGAGGGTGATGAGATACCGATGGCCTGCCAGAGAATGGTCTGAGAGCCCCCATCGTCCGTTACGCACTTCTATCTCCGCGACCGTTTCCTCAGGCACCAGGTGGTCTTCTGCCTCCTCGAGGCACGTGAGCTCCTGGGGAAAGTAGCGCGCAGCATTTTCCGGCAACGGAGGACCGATAACGTAGAGCTCGTTTGGTACCGGTGGCAGGCGTTGTATCCGAACTGTGGCAACGACCCCGTCCGGTAGGCCAACGATCCATCCGCCAACGCTGTACTCAGGAATCCAGCCCGTTCCAGTGGAGAGGGGCTTATCAGAGGCGTCTTTGGGGCGGAAGAAGGCGAATCCTAGGTCCCTCTCTCTCCATTCCATCCCCTCGGTAGGCACCTCGAACATCAAACCGCTGATACGACGAACAAGAAGATATCCCTCGGCCTCAGGGACCAGGATGTACGTCCCTTGAGACAATCGTAGGCCCTCCCGTTCCCATGGCCCGTTACTCAGCGTCCACTCGTCTACCAATACTCCGTTCTCCAACCGTTCACCGGGGCCAAGCTTCAGAAGACGGATAGTGGCCTGCTCTCCATCGTCGAGTCCGGATATCTCCCCGGCTAGCACACCTGGCTTGGCTGGCAACAGGCGGGCCGCCTCGATCCACTCCGTCACGTCGTCCAGGGGTAGGGAATCTCCTGACGGATGCAGCGGTCTCACCCCTTGGTCCTCAACGGCAAACTTCCCCCAAATGACACCACCGCCAGCTGTTACGAAGACTCTGCCATCCAAATCGAAGAGATTGTCCCGTTGGGTCAGGAACAGTAGGACCCTCTCTCCTACCTCTAACGGAGGCACTCTCGGCACCATGCGATGGCCGTTCTCCGCTACGAGATAGTAGGGCACGAAGACCACTACGCGGTTGTAGTGCGAGCCGAACAAGACTCGGTCCACTTCTACCGAAGCTTCATAATATTCCACCTGGCTCTCGGGATGGTCGCGTCGAGGCACGATTCGAGGTTCAGATACCGAGGTCACACGTCCGATGATGGAAAGGTCGGACGGTTCGACGAGTTGAGTAAGGCTGGGGAAAGGCGGCTCGTCCATTGGCGAGGTGGGGCGAACTCCATTGCATGCCCCGGCCATGATGGTAACCGCCACGATGAGGATCAGAGTCGCTAGAGGGGTCCGTCGAGTCCTGGCGATTAGGACCTTCACTCGGGTGCCCCCTGCTGACACCAGTTCCCGTACAACTTGGTTTTCTTCATCCGCTTCGGCGATGCCCTCAACCCCTACCGTCATCATCACTCAGGTATGAGTCCGCCCAAGCGAGTGCAACCGTGCTTAAGAGCGTGTTCGTTCAACTCTCTGTCTCTCTTGGCTGTGGCTTCGGGGTCAAGCTGGCCGGGAGAAAAGGAGAGCCTGATGCTCTCAGGAACACCTGGGATTAAATGTATCTCCTTCTTTAGAGAGGGCACGTCCAATGGGGGCTTCGAGGAGGTGTCCTTGGACTCCCGTGGGGCTTGCAGGCCTATTAGCGGCAAGTGGCTGCAGGCCTTGCTCTTGGGCGTGTTGATGAACAACACCCTGTATCCGCCTATGGTGGATGGAATGTTTGCTACCCAACTGTCGTCGTAGTCAACGTCGAGGGTGGGTCGGTAATAGGGACGCGGTCCGCCGAGACCATCTGAGTCATCAGGTCCTGACCATCCCGGCCTGGGGGTGTCAGTGACTGTAGGGGTGGCACGGCAACGCACGTTCCCCGACTGGCCTTCTGCGCCCAAGGCGGGAGACCCGGATTGGGCCGGGGTTGGCACTCCCTCTGGCCACTGGGGGCGCTCTATGTCGTCGCAAAGGGGAAGCTTGTCGTGCGGGTGGGTACCAACTGCAGCCTGCCTATCGGCCTCGTCCAGTGGCCCCGGGGATTCCTGCGTAGCTGTTGAAGTGTGAGATTCCACATCTCCGCAGGCTGCCACGAGCAACATGACAATGGCCAGCCATCCTAAGAAAGTGGCGAATCTCATCTGAGCACCTCAAACTCCTGAGCAGTTGTCACTACCACCCCAGGCGGCCCCGAGTTGGGCGGCCCCACCTCCACAACACCGCTCACTACGTACACACCAGTAGGGACGGGCTTTCCCTGGTTGTCCACCTGCTCCCAATCGCCGATGAACTCCAACTCCTCGCCGGGTCCCAGGGTTCTGTTGTCCAGTACCTGTTGGGTGATCCTGCCGCACTTCCAATGCCAAACCCCATCGCCGTCAGATTTGGTGACAACGAAGTCATAGGCAGGCACGCCACCGAGAACGAGTTCCAACGGCTCATCAGTGACGTTCCGCAACGTCAGCTTCATCGGCACCGTCTCCCCATAGGCGACCTGAGACACTACTTCCAGCGAGAGTTGGGTGGTACGAAGGAACGGTTTGTCCGGAGAATCCCCTGGATCACGAGGCCACTGGCCAATACCCTCGCATCCAACCTCAACTAGAATGGCCTCCCGCGGGACCTCCAGTGACGCCAGGAAAGTCTCTAATGCATCACGCGCTCCGCGCAGTGGACGCATGCCGATTTCAATGCGGTTCTTCCTATCGCTTAGGTTGGTCGACCAAATGCCTGGGACATCCCAGATCACCTCTTTCAAGCTCTCATACCACGCAACCAGATCGGCCGCGCTGTATTCCGCCTCTCCCAAGGTCTGTGTCGGATTCTTGGCGCGTGACACAGTCGGTGCTGCCACAGTGGTCGACACGGTAACGCCCCAGACGACTTCCGCGTCGAGCTGGCACCTCGTCGCCTGTCAGACTGACCAGATTGTGCGGTCACGGAACCTGACATTCATGACCAGGGGAATATTGGAGAGCATGGTGCCCTCTTCCCCAATATCCATGGGCGTTCCGCCCTCTATCGCTCGGAGCAATCGGTCGATGAGGAGTGCGTCAGCATCCAGGTCTCCCCACAGCGGGTCGTAGTCCCCCGGCGTCAATAGTGGAGGTTGGCGCTCACGGGACGCGTAGACGACCTCCACCTCCGCAGCATTGGCAACCATCGTGGATGTCGGTTCCGCTGTAGCATTGGGCTGGGTGTCATCGCATGCGGAGGCGGCCACTAACAAGAGAACCAGCGATCCTCCAATGATGCCAAGGCCCGCAACTTTGAGTCGTCGCCTCGACCCTGATGCTTTGTTGGAAAGCTTCATAATCTAGCCATTCCGATGTACAGTCTATCCCCTCCTATTCGTGAGCCTGCCATAAGTAAGACGTCACGGAACACGAAAAGGTTCCCGTAAGGTACAAACCCCCATCGTGCTCAAATGGAGATTCAAGCTGTATGCACTCGCCCGTCGCTTTGACTCACTTAGCATTCGAGCTAATCCATACTGGATAATACGTTTCAATCCAAGAGAACGTTCCCTGATTTACCTAAGCGTGTGGTCAACAGTCGGCGTCCGGTCACCACGGTCACTACGTTTCGGAGCTGGCAAGCCACGTGCACCCGAACCAGATCAGCAATGGAAGACTGGATCGGGCGGCGCATTTGGCGCCGGGAAGGCTGAAAAGCCGGTAGACATGAAGGTCCTTCACGGATCGGTGAGCTTGCCGATTTTTTAGAGCGTCACGAAGGCAAACCCCGCATCGTGCTCAAATGGAGATTCAAGCTGTATGCACTCGCCCGTCGCTTTGACTCCGCCAGGAGGGACTCCGGGCGTAGACACATCGCATTGATCGATGGGCTAGGCGCTGTACCGCATACGAGTGTAACCTGCTGCGCCATACTGGATAATACGTTTCAATCCAAGAGAACGTTCCCTGATTTACCTAAGCGTGTGGTCAACAGTCGGCGTCCGGTCACCACGGTCACTACGACGAAAAAGGGTGGAGTGATCGTAGCGAATACCAGATAAACAACCGATACTACCGTAGGGTAGTCAGGGCCTAGACTGGCATGAATCCCGGTCCAGCTGTAGCCGGCGGCAACAACCGCGGAGGTGTAGAATGCCAGGTTGTGGAACCGCAACAACCAACGGCTATTTCCGGCGACAAAGCCGTCTCCAGTTGGGGCGACGCCCCGAGTGAGATTGACGAGCAGACAGGCAACGACAGCCAATGCGCCGAGCAGGAAGAGGATCCATCCCAAAGGTTCACAGAACGCTGCGTAACCGTTCCCCGGACACAGCCACCGCCCAAAGGTGAATAGGATAGGTTCACTTCCGGAAGTGTCAAGCTCGCCGTAGAGAATAAAGTCAAGTATCGGCTGGTTGGACCCTCCAGAGAGGCCGAATGAGAGGACCCAGTCTACGAACGCCAAGCCTCCTACCAGGATCAGAGATATTCCAAGTAGTCGTTTGGTGACCTTCATTCTAGGTCGGATATCCTGTTTCCCAACTCCATTCTGCTATTTTAACGTTCTTTCTCTTATACTTTATAGGTTGCCTATTCTCATTAATCGGATTTGACGGTATTGAACAACAATAAACCCCACGGCGGCTCCCTGTACATGTCTGAAGGGTCTTCACTCAGGCCTGCGATACGTTCGAACTGCATCAGCGGATGGACGGTCCTTCCAGTCCACGAGGCCACAGTAGACCAGCGGACCGGCTGTTCCCGATTGCCGTCTAGGTATGCTGGATGAAACACCCGCGCGTAGGCCGGAAACATGTCCGGTAGCAAGGCACGGAGTGTGCCGAAGTCCGACAGTCTCTCCTCCACCCACTGAGCATCCGACACGTCCTCCGAGAACTCTAGACCGTCTGGTGCTAGCCTCGTCTGCCGAATGCGTACACGCCCTCCCGTGGAGAGCATCGCCAAACTGCTCATGCCGTCTCGATTGTGTCCCAACATCCAGCGCAGTCTTCAAGTCAACGATTGTCGAACGTGCCCCTTTCCCATTGTCGAAAACGCTCGGAGCTTTGTCGTCGGGTCGCCCCAAGCTACGCCTACAGTGCCAACCTGAACCGCAGCGTAAAAGTTCTTGATTTTGGGTTTACATACCCGGCGCGGAGGTGAGCCACCGGAGTGCCTTCCAGCTCGGTATAGTCAAGCAGCTCGATCGAATCGAAATACGACAAGTCGAACAGATGCAGAAATAAGGGAGTGTCGCCCTGACCACCCTCGTTCTCACTCCACGCGCCCCCGGCTGCACTCCAGCCCTCAGGTGGATGGATCTCAGGTGGATGGATCGCACCGGCAGGGATGTCGAATATCTCTTTCGAGGTGCGGCAGTATGAGGCTGGCGGGACGAAAACACCGTCTCGCAAGCGCCGCCCTCCAGCAAACCACTGGTAACCTACCTTTTCCCCCGTGTCCTTTTCGACCAGGTCACATCCCCTGTAGCTACCCGCTTCAACGCAGTCCACTTCCTCGGTTAGTGCCCCTTTACCAGAGTTCACATCTTGGTGCACCGCCGGCGAACCCGAAGTCAGTATGACCCCGCCGCCGAGCCGGTCCATAACCCTCTCTTCGGCGACCCGGGCGGACTGAACCGAGAGCAGCTTCGCGTAAGCTCCCTCGACGATATCAATACCCAGGTTAGGGGGGTCTGTCTTGGCCTTTCCAGCGTCTGACGATCCGTCGGTTAGAAGTCCATTCCCCCCTACAGACGCCACAGTCGGCGGCCCAGGTGTGGGCTCGTCAACGGCTTCGGGCAACGGGCTCGCTTGTTCTGCAGAGGCATCACCACAGCCGCTCAGTGAGACTGCTGATAGAATCGCGGCAGCGGCAAGAATAAGATGACTGAAGTCCAGACTGCCCGAACGCTTGAGATAGTGAAACACTGATCCTAGCCGCGTTTCATCCACGTTCTCACCCCCACGGATCCGGCGGAACTCCAACCACGGCGCGAGCGTTCGGTAGGCCGTGCCAAGTGAATAGTACCAGAATAAAATGGCAGACAGTCGAGGGAATGTGTAGCGAGAACCTTCCATCAGCCAGCACTGGAAGCGGGATTCGCCTGTCCTTTCTACTCAACCCCAACCTCATCGACCTACACTTGCCACCCTCGACGGTCACCTTGTCGCCATGTCCACCTGGCAACGACGAGACAGGCTGCCAATGCGAGGCCTGTAAACGCCAGTCCTAACGCATAGCCGGGTCGATGGGCATCTCTCGCTACATCGACAATGGTCAAGTGTGCGGCATCTTCGAATGCGATGATGAACGCCAACAACAAAAGGACGGCATCCCGGGCCTGAGTGGCCCAGCCCACTTTCTCGCGATAAAGCAAGCCGAAACAGCTACATGTTAGGTTCAGGCCCCGAGCCATTGCGATGCCGACCGCTATCATGAAAATGATGAGCACTGCTACGGCGACAGCGGCAGCCCACCTGATCTGAAACCCAGCGAACAGAAAGCCCGCCAGACCAACCTCCACGAATGGAAGGATCCAGGCGAATGCAGTGGCTATAGGGCCTGGAATCATCCGGTAGTTGTGTACGTCCTTCACGAACTGGCCGGGCACAGCCAGCTTTGTCAGACCTGACATTAGGAACACAGTGGCTAAGAATATCCGCACGTACAGCCCGATAAGAGTCATGGATTTCCTGACTCGCCGCCCATTAAATCCAGGGCAGCACCCTCTTAATGCTGACTAAGTGTAGTTGAAACGCCGCCATCACAATGGGTTGTCACACGTAACCGACACACAACTAACCGTCCGTGTAAAGAAGAAGCCCTTCTGCTACCTTGAACAACTGCCCTTGGTCAAGGATTTCGTTCGGAGGAAGCGCCGCAACCTGCACCCACCGATTATCCCTTTCCAGGAGAAGCGCTAGCGCGTCTTCTACCTTCCATTCCGGTGGCGACAACTCAAGCTGGCCGTCTCGTTCCCTCGAGTGCTGATTCCAGCATCCGTGAATCAAGTAGCCTGGATACGCTCCAACGCTTACTTCTTCAACGAAGCCTGCCTTTATTTTGGGCGCAGCCCGGCGACCATCCTGTAAGATCCCAAGCACTGATTCACTTCCCTCATAGAGGATCTTAGGCACACGATCATGTTGCAACCAAGAAATGCTGAGCTCAAACCCATCCGGAAGATAAGATGGCAGCAAGAAGGGACCGATCCGAGAATGAATCTCAGACAGCGAAACTCCCCTTCTCGCCTCCTCATGTTGATGTCCAGCCGGAGGAGCGGACATCCCACCAAACTCGTCCACCTCTTGCACCTCGATGAGAGTATTAGCAACCATGGGAAATGCTCCTGGTATTCTAGATTCGTCATACGTGCTGAACTGGTATCTATCCTGTTGACTCCATACACTTCCGGTTCTCGAAGCCGCTGCGGTTGGCCGCTGCTCACAGAGAAGCTGCTATTGAAAGCTCAGAGTTGGCAGTAGCTGAGTTGATGAGGGGAGCTGTTGTGATTCATGAGCAGCAACCATTGCATTCGAGGACAGTTGACGTATAGCACCACGGCTCGGCACAATTGCAGTCAAGATTCTCTGTATACCAATCGAAGTAGTATTTCTTATCAACCTTCAGTCCATGAACCGAGGGACAGGGCGGGGTTGAACAGAACGTACACGAGTACGAGCAGATACATTGCGAATGCGAGAAAATCCTACAAGTACATTGAAATAAACACCGAGCTGCGTGGGCTCTCCGCAGAGCCCGCTCTCGCAAAGGCGGCAACAGAGGCGCTAGAAACAGACCGACACCCCCTACTATCGCTCCACCAAGAAAACGACGACGGCTGACTTTTGCTCGTTCTGGCTGGCCCAGAAGCTGCAAAGCTCCCTGGCGGTGGAGGGTGAGCTGCCCGAGGACGGACTGGCGGCCTACGGCGGCGACGGGGACGACATCATGCTGGCGTTGGCAAGGAAAATCGTGAACGGAGAGGAGGAAGAGGAAGGAGAGTCGATGGAGGATGCCTTCGCCCAGGCAAGGGACGCTGAGGCGGTCTCGGAGGAGCTGCTGGTGGACGAGGAGTGGCACGCGGTGGAGGTGGAACCGGAGACGGTCGAGGTGCATCGGAACGGCACCGGGATCGTCGTCGAGACTGCGGCGGCTAACGGTCATGCTGACGTGGTGGAAGAGACCCAGCAGTCGATGTTCTCCTGGGCCGAGTTCCTAGCCGAGGAGCCGCAGAAGCCGGCCAGAAGGAACGGGAAGCCGAAGCCCGCGACCCTCTCGATGTTCGAGTGGGCGCTGAGCCTGGAGGAGGAAAAAGAGGCTCAAACGGTGTCTTGAAGGGAGCGCCGCTAAGGTGGCGACGAAGCTAAGACAGCAACAGAGAGAGGAGGAGATGGTCGGCACAGGGCGCTGACTTGTACAAAACAGGGGCAGCTACCGTTTGAGGACGATAGCTGCCCCTGCCTATCCATATGTGAGGTCTTTTTTTGTTGTCCATCAGAGTACGTGGTCGGCAGAAACGCTTCGGTCTATGACGAATACGGAGCACGGGAAGAGACCAAATCGAGGTCCCCCTTCATGTGTCCGATGCCAACCACCGTTTCCTCAGCTGTCTGACGCTGCGGCTGGATAAACCCAAGGAAAACTGTGGAAGGTGCCTCACCATTGCAAAACATACCGTGAATGACTATCATTGTACTCATGATGGACGCTACACTCCCCCGCCTCGTTGGGCCAAGCCTTCAGGACCGTCTCCGAGTCATGCCTGCGGTGGTGGTGACCGGAGCCCGTCAGACGGGGAAGAGCACCCTAGCCCAGGAGCTTATGCCGGGCGGACGGCGCTTCCTCTCCCTGGACGACCTCGACGTGGTAGATGCAGCCCGCCGCGATCCCGAGGCGCTCCTGGGGGGCAGCCAGCAGGTGACCCTCGATGAGGTGCAGCGAGAGCCGGACCTTCTGCATGCGGTGAAGCGGGCCATAGACCAGCAGCGCCAGCCGGGGAAGTTCCTCATCACCGTTTCGGCCAATCTGCTATTGATGCGACAGGTCTCCGAGTCCCTTGCTGGCCGGGCCAGCTATCTGACCCTCTGGCCGATGACCCGGCGAGAGCAGCTGGGTCTCGGACGTGGGGGCATCTGGGAGGAGCTGCTGAAGGCCCGCGACGAGGAATGGCTCGCCCTGGTGGCTGCCCAACCTGACCAGCCGGAGGACTGGCGGGCGCTGGCGCTTCGCGGTGGCTTCCCGCTACCGGCCATCCACCTCAAGGCCGCTCAGGACAGGGCCGTCTGGTTTGACGGCTACGTGCGCACCTATCTGGAACGGGACCTCCAGGACCTCTCTTCCATCTCGGCATTGCCAGACTTTCGCAGGCTGATGCGGGCCGCCTGCCTCCGCATGGGCAACCTTGTCAACCAGGCGGAGCTTGGCCGTGACGTGGCGCTGCCTCAGCCGACGGTGAGCCGCTACCTCAACCTGCTGGAAACGTCGTATCTCCTCGTCCGGCTCCCCGCCTACGCGGTGAACCGCACCAAGCGGCTGATCAAATCTCCCAAGCTCTACTGGGGCGACACCGGGGTGGCGTTGCATCTCACCCAGGAGGAGGAGCCCCGAGGGGCACATCTGGAGAACCTGGTGCTTCACGATCTGCTGGCCTGGCGGGACGCTCGGCTCGACCGGGCTGAGGTCCTCTACTGGCGCACGGCCATCGGCGAGGAGGTAGACTTCGTGATTGAGGCTGGGGATCGGCTGCTGCCCATCGAAGTCAAGGCGACGGAGCGGCCGCGTCTCCGAGACGTAGCCCATCTGCGCACCTTCCGGGCCGAGTATGGCGATAGGGCCAGGGCAGGCCTGTTGCTCCACGCTGGCAATACCCTGGAATGGCTGGCACCGGATGTGCTTGCTGCGCCCTGGTGGAGGGTGCTATGAGGCGTCGTCTGGCGGGGAGGGGTTCTCAAAAGTCATCAGAGTTTTGGATATCGGCTCCCACAGAGGACCGCCAGGGTGGAGGCAGGTCTACTAGGGCCGGACCGGGTGGTAGCGATAAGCCCGCGCCATGGTTGGGTGGCCTGCTGCTCATGCTGAACGTGACGTTGATCTTTACCGGCACAACTGGCATGGACCTGTACGGCTTCTACACACTGGAGCCAGTGGCAGCTCAACCCCTGCCGCTGGTGCTGTCCAGTCTGTTGAATCTGGGCATGGTCTTCCGGCCTACTGTGCCAATGATCACATTCGCGAGAGTTAAAACCCCAGATAAGGTTCCGGGCCCGCGGATCGGTCTGTCCACGGAGGCGCTCTACACCCAGCCGAGGCCGAGTTGTTACGATCCTACCGCCGACTCGCCATACATAACCAACTACCAGCTATGGAAGCTCGCGAAGTGTGCAAAATTAACGGACTACTTCCCAACCCAACATAATGAATCCGAGTATGCCGTAGCGGTGGACGGAGATACCGCGGTGATAGCACCGTACCGGGGCGACGATTCCGGTACGGCTGGCGTGTTTATCAGGGGTTCGGAATTCGGTAGGTGGACCTTGGCGGCCAAGCTAACCGCATCCGATGCCGACGATCAGGACATTATATGAGAGCAGTCCATATAAGAACTTTCCCGCGGCTGATAATCATCGGCGTGCTTCTCGCCGCCGCGCTGCTGCTCGGCTCTCCTGCGCCGTCCGATGCCGCAGAGATCGTGCTGGTGAGCAACACCAGCCAAAGTGGATTCGGTGGGACACCCGTAGGCGCCTACGACCATGCTCAGGGGTTCACCACCGGCAAGAATACGCTGGGTTACGTCTTGACCAGTATCGAATTGCAGGTACACACGGCTCCAGCTAATGGAACCCTGACGGTTTCGGTGAGGGAGGCCGACGGGCAAGACCCTAGCGACACGGTCCTATATACCTTGACCACCCCGAGCAATCTAGGGACAGGACTCCGGAAGTTCACCGCCCCTGCCAACTCCAGTCTCAGCGCAGAAACCACCTACTTCGTGCACATGACTTTCGATGTCAGGCTCAATCCAACCCAACCTCAATGGAACCTTACGGATCGCACCCAGGAAGATTCTGGCGCCTACGCAGGGTGGAGCATCGCCAATGAACGCCACTCGAGGGTCACGGGCTCGACCGGCAATTGGGGTACGCCTAATAACGCTAGGATAAAAATCAAAGTCAAAGGGGAAAACCGCGCCCCGGCCGCCCCGGTAAACCTCTCGGCCACGGTGGGCAACGGCCAGGTTACGCTTTCCTGGGACGACCCCGGCAACGACACCATCACCAAATACCAGTACAGCACCAATGGCGGCACGAACTTCACCGACATCGGCAGCAGCGACAATGAAACGACCGCATATACCGTTACCGGGCTGACCAACGGCACACAGTACACCTTGGCGGTGCGAGCGGTGAACGATGGCGGTGACGGCACGGCATCGACCGTGACCGCCACGCCGGAGACTGTACCGGACGCCCCGACGAGTTTGACGGCGACCGGCGCCGATACCTCGGTCACACTTGCCTGGACCGCTTCGGTTTCCGACAGCGGCAGCGCGATTACCATGCACCAGTATCGCCAAAAAGCGGGCACGGACAACTACGGCAACTGGACCGACATCCCCGAAAGTGCCCCCGCAGGAAACAACGCCATAGGCCACACCGTGACCGGCCTGGACCGTGGCAAGACCTACACCTTCTTGGTTCGGGCTGTGAACTCAGTGGGCAACAGCATTGCCTCCGGCGAGGCCTCCGCCCCGACAGCGCCGGCAGCCCCGGCGAACCTCTCGGCAGCGCCGGGTGACGGCCAGGCTGCGCTTACCTGGGATGACCCCGCGAATACGACCATAACCAAGTATGAGTTATTGCAGCTCGCCGAGGAGAGCGGGCTGATCGCCTCCGACGGCGCGTTAAATGACAGGTTCGGGGTTTCGGTAGCGGTAGACAACGATACCGCCGTGGTCGGAGCGTTCCAACCCACCTATACGGATCCCGACACCAGTCTGGACGTTAGCAGGCCCGGCGCGGCCTACGTCTACACCAAGGATTCCAACGGTGCGTGGAGCCAGCAGGCGAAGCTGACCGCTTCCGATGGCGCGGATGGTGACGAGTTCGGAATCTCCGTGGCGGTGGACGGCGATACCGTGGTGGTTGGGGCCCGTGGGAACGTCAGCAAAACGGGC
>CBDFJT010000002.1:0-1632709 GCA_965248615.1 Dehalococcoidia bacterium
CGGACGGTGCGACAGCTTGCATGCTCTACGACGGCGGCGATATCCCCACCGTTCGGCAGGCAGAGAGCGTAGAACAGCGCGAGCCCTTGCTGATCGAGTCGCTCGAAGTGCCGACGGATTGGGAAGGCCCGGGGAAGTTCAGGAGCGGCTTTGGAATCAGCAGAAGGATCAGAGTCGTGTCCGACACGAGTATGCTCAGCGTGATGACCGACAGGTCCGTTATCCCGCCCTGGGGGGCGGCTGGAGCTCCGGCCGGCGCGCTTAACACCTGTACCGTTATCCGCGACGGTGCGGAAATCGAGCCGTCACCGCTCCCCGGTAAGGTCAAGGCTTTTCCGCTACGCAAGGGGGACGTCGTGTTTGTGCGGGGATGTGCTGGCGGTGGTGTGGGGGACCCCCTCGAGAGGGATGTAGATCTGGTCAGAAAGGACGTGTACGAGGGTTATACGAGCCGTCGACGCGCGATAGACGTCTATGGCGTAGTGATCGAAAACGGCGCTGTCGACCTCGCCGGAACCAGGGCGAAGCGACAGGAGCTGCGAGAGCACCGCCTCTTCTTCGAGGTCACCGAGGCTACGGAGGACGACTTCAACGAGATCGGCTGCCGGCTCTGTCGGTTAAGCCCCGCCGCTGCCGCTCTGCTCGGAGTGCGAGACGGCGACATCGTCGAGCACTCGGGGAGGTCAGCGGTGCCGTTGAGGGCCTGGGTGAGGGTAGCCGAGAATTTGCCGCGCGATGGCGTCATCGTCGGGCCGATAGGGCGGAGCATTCTAGGGGTGGCGCCAGGCGACAAGATATGGGTCAGGAAGCTAGAGGTCAGGACGCCAGGACCGGGCCGCCTCGTGTGAGTAACGACCCAGAGCCGCTACCGGGACTGGGTCGGTTGGGACGCCCGAGGCTGCATGTGCTGCGAGGCTGCTCTAGCCGCTGTCTTTCGGCCGGCCTGGGGCTCTCGATCAGAACCTCCTGACGACTCGGATGGCCTTCCCCATCTCGGTTCTGGGGATGGAGTCCGGTGGAACCAGGTCCACGTTGGCGCTAAACGTCAGAGCCTCCCTGATCTTGGCCTCGACCTGTTGCCGTAGCTGCTCCAGACCCTCGAGGCGAACGCCCTCCCCGTACTCAACGGCGATGTCGAGTCTGTCGTAGGGACCGGGGTGGGAGAGCAGTATCTGAAACTCGCCCGTAACCGATGGCGTCAGCGCGGTCAACACGTCGGCCACACCGGAGGGGAACACGTTGATTCCCCTGACGTGGACCATGTCGTCCGAGCGGCCGGTGACCTGGAAGCGAAACCCCGTCCTTCCGCACGAGCACGGGCCCGTTGCCAGGACGCGAATCACGTCGCTTGTACGATATCGGACGAGGGGCTGTGCCTCCCTGGCCAGGTGCGTGAGCACCAGCTCTCCCTCCACGCCCTCGTCGACGGCCAGATCCTCACAGCCGGCCGGGTCGATCATCTGGGCCACGAGGGAGCCCTGCCCCATGAAATGGAGGTCGTTGGAGTCCTGGTAGACGGCCGCAAAGGAGCTCATCACGTCTGATATGCCGTAGCAGTTGGAGGCCTTGATGCCCCAGGGCTCCTCGATGCGCTGCCGGTAGGTGGGGTTCTCCAACCCGGGCTCCCCGGCGAACAGTCCCAGCTTGAGTCCCAGATCGACGGGCTCGATGCCCAGCTCGTCCCGGACCATGCCCTCGAGGTGAATCGGGTACGACGGCGTCGAAGAGATGGCGTCGATGCCTGCCTCCTGAATCAGCCTCAAAAGCTGGCGGGAGTTTCCGACGCCGAACGGGACCACCGCCGCGCCGGTGGACTCCAGGCTGCGATGGTCGGTGTATCCCCCCATCCACAGGTTGTAGTTAAGGCAGTGGACGATCACATGATGGGGCCTCAGGCCCCCTGCCCAGAAGGTGATGGCGCCGTACTCGTTCGTCTGGTCCATGTCGCCCCTAGTCAGTGCCGTGTAGATGAACTTCCCGGTGGAGCCGGACGTGCGATGCACGGTGGCGATGGCTTCGACAGGGACGGCCAAGAAATCGCCGAAGGGCGGCTGCCGCTCCTGCGACTCTCGCAGCTCCGCCTTCGTGGTGAAGGGCAGCCTGGCCAGATCCGGGACGTCCCGGATCTCAGCCGGCGTCACGCCGGCTTCTTCAAACTTGCGCCTGCCAAACGGGCTGTTCGCGTAGACGTGCTCGAGCTGCGTGGCAAGCCTCTCACGCTCTAAGACTCGCTGCTCCTCGGGCGTAAGGGTCTCCAGCTCCTCGGACCATATGGTTTTGTACATTTCGCCCTTCCCTCAGATCCAGCCTGAGGTGCGCCTCGTCGAACCGGTCTGCGTTGTGAAACAGGTCGTGAAGTCCACGTCCCGCATGGCGATCACGCGGCACGGATTGCTCAGACGACGCTTGATCTCTATGTAGGACAGAGGCCCGTCCCAGGCCAGGTCTACCTCTCCGGAGACGAAGGCTTCGACGAGCGCGTCCTAGCCCGAGTACAGGACCCAGTCGAGTGCGATTCCCTGCCTCTGGAAGATCTTGGCAAGCCCCTTGAAGACCTCCATGTGCGGGACAGACGCGGTGCCCCCTAGCCGCAACATCGCTCACGTCTTAACTGATCGTAGCAAGCGATCGTCCACTACAACCGTCTTCATTATCTTGTCGTGCAACGCCTGGCGGTCTTTGTCCCAGAATGCCCACAAGACGTCGACAAGCGACGCAAGGCCGAGTGTCAATATGTCTGCCGCCACTTCGAAGAGGCCAAACTTGACGACGAACTCGCGCATAAACGTCCAGTCCCATTCCGAGGCGGTCCCGTCGATGCGCATGACGCGTATCCCTAATAACCGCTTGCCAGGGGTCTGGCCTCGACTCAGTGTGAATAGCCACCAGACAACGTAGCCTATTATTAGGGTGACGAAGAAGAGGAGGACATCCAGTATGTAGGCGGCGACGCGCCGCCCAATCCCGGCCGCCCTGGGAGGCGACGAGAAACTGCTGACACCACCGGCAGAAACGGCTTTGGCCTACGCTGCTCCGAGAACAGTTGGGGCAGCGCAGCACAGCTCCACAGTTGTTGCAGAACTGCGCATCGGGTGCGTTTTGGTGCTGGCAGGCGACACATTGTCCCTCAGCAGCTAACTCTATCCCACAGCGACCACAGAACCTAACGCCGGGCAGATTATCATGGCTGCATTCAGGGCACTGCATCCCGAGGCCCTCCCTCAGACGTGCGGCGAGTGTAGCAACGGGCTAAAGGGCCGTCAACCAAGTGAGGTAAGCGCGGTCTCACATCGGCTTGGCTGGATGTCTATGTAGGCGCCCCCAGACTGAGGAGAAGTCGCCATCTCCACCATCACGCCCCCCCGGTGCTGCTAGGACTCTCTTAAACTGAGACGCTTTCTGCGGTTCACCGGTATCGTTGCCCCGCTTGAGACAAGTGGTCAGATTCGTGCTACTCTCCGGTCACAATGCCAATCGATACCAAACGCCTGCCCAGGAGGAGCCAGATGCCAGACAGGAGAGCGATTCTGTTGGTCGGCCAAAACCTGTTTTTCTTACCCAGGATACAAAACGTGGCAGGGCCGTCGGGGTACGAGGTGCGACTGACCACCGGTGCTCCAAAGTTCTGGGAGCTTTACGACGAAGGCGACGTAGCGCTGGTGCTCGTGGACCTGGAGGGAGACAAGGATACTTGGGCCACAGTTATCCGGGGATTGCGGGAGCGCGCTTCTCCCGCGTCCAGGGTAGTTGCTTTCGGACCTCACGTCGACGTCGCGACCCTGGAACTCGCAAGAGAGTTGGGCTGTGATGCCGTGCTGACCAAGGGTGAGTTTAGCGACGCTCTCAGGAAGATCGTCGAGACCGAAGGTGCCGAGGTGAAGGCTTGAGAGGAGCTACCTACGCTGAAAGCCAGGCCCCCATCTGTCCGAATTGGCCTTATGAAGGAAGATATCTGCAGCGGGCGCCGTCAGCAACCAGCGTAGATGGCACCGCGATAATCTTTCCCGGGCCTCCTCGGCTCGGGTCTGACCCAAAATGGAACCGGCGCAGTGCCTTGATGTGATCTGTCGACCTCGTTCTCCCTGCCTTTTTCAGGCAAGGCCGACCGCCACCGACTCAACGGCGGAGGCGATCGACAAGCCAATGCCGCACTCTATCGCGATGTCCTTAGAAAGCCTCTGAACGCCGCCTCGGCAGGCCAGTTCAGCGCTCACCCTGTGCCCCGATAGCACCGGCGTGCGCGAGCGCCGAGGGTGTCTGGCAGCCGACAATCGCTGGGGCCTCGTGGACCAGCTCGTCATTCTCGAGGGCTTCCACCATGAAGAGAGCGAAGTCCACGCGGCGCGTGATGTCGCTCTCGAGGATGGGGTCGCCCACGTGCCGGCTCCACACGGGCAGGCCCTGGCTCTCGCCCTCTTCGAGGCCGCTTCCGCGCACGACAGTCCATCGTGTGTCACTGGCAAACACCCGCCGGCACGCTTCAATCTGGTCGTCGATGTCAGCGAAGCGAGCGGTCCGCGCGAGCCAACCGAAAGCCTTCACGAACGCCTTGAGCTTCCACGAGTACACGTCCTGGCCGTCGCGCGTGATGTGCCACCCGCAGCAAAAGACGAGGCGGGCGCCCGGAGGCGCATCGTCGAGCACCGCCTGGGCTGTTCCCGATGAGTACTGGTGGACCCCCCAGGGGACCAGTATTGTGAGCACTCCGTCGCACCCTGCGACTGCGCTCTTGATAACCCCGCGGTCGTTCGTCGCACCCGGAATGACAGTGATGCGCCCTTCGAAGGCATCGAGCTTCCCCACGCTTTTCTCGCGGCACACACCAACTACTTCGTAGCCTCGGTCCAGCGCGTGCTGCACCATGTACCGCCCGAGCTTCCCGGAGGCCCCGACGATGCAAACCTTCATCGTGCGTGCTCCTTTCTTTCAATGCTGCATGACGCAAATGCAAAACGGATGTCGGGTGACTCGGTCTACGGCTTGGAAACCAAGGTCCGGGGTATCCTCGCTTACCAGGAACCCCCAGCGGGCCGAGTCTATCGCGATGCCTCCGGGCGCTGCGCCGGCCCCGCGTGCGCCGGACGTTTCGCTTGAGAATCCAGCCGTCGCCAACTCCAGCGCATCGCCACCGCCCCGGAGATGGCGACCACAAGGCCCGAATGTTTTTATCGCTGGCTAGCCAGCGTATTCAGTGGGACTCTTTCACTAAGGACGGCAATAATCTCAGAAAAAGTCATCAGATCCGCGTATTTTTGCTCCATGTCGAATAGGTTCGCCTCGTGGGGTCCCAGGGCCCTGTCGCCGACACAATCAGAAGCGACCACGGTTCTGAAGTTGTAGCTCATTGAGTCTATTACCGACGCCCTAACGCACCCGGAGGTCGTACATCCTGTTACGATCACTGTATCAACGCCTTTGCTGATGTACCAAGCCGCCAGGTTGGTGCCGAAGAACGCCGAAGGCTGCGTCTTGCGCGCGATATATTCCCCGTCCCATGGTTTTAGTTGGTCAACAATCTGGCTGCCAAAAGCCCCTTCGGTAAGCTGTTTTAACGTTGGGGCCTTCAAAGTGAAAACACCTGCGTCGGAGCCATCGTCGGCGTAGACCACTCGGGTGAACGCAATGGGTAAACCCAGAGTGCGGGCCTCAGCCAGCAGTTCCTGCGTGTTTTCGATTGCTTCTGTAATATTGCCTCCACCGAATTGGTCCGGGTTGGCGAATCCATTTACAAAATCAACGATTAGGACAGCAGGGCGTTGGCCGATCCCGCTACTATTGCCGAAACCCTGTTTTTGATAAATCTCCAGTTCACTCAAGGTCATCTCCTCCCAAATCAGGATTCCCCATCGCCACGGTCCACGGGAGCCGTCTTCGACCGTGGGGAGTATAAGCGCCTGGTCGATCGCCGGTCAAAACTTTCACTTAGCCGCAGCCCAGTCAATTCCCGTCAGGTCAGCCTGACCTTGCCAAGGCGATAGGGAGTTTGGCTAAGACCGGCGCGCTGGATGCCCATCTTCGCTGCTCGCCACAACCGCCACACCTAAGGCGCCCCGGAAACCACTGCGGTTCCCAGCGTATCGACGACCGGGCCTGGCAACGGACGATGCGATCTGCTTAGCCGCTCCCACCGAATCCCGAGCCGCTTCGACCGCTGCCGCCGGAAGACCGACCACCGCGTCCACGGCCTCAGACAATGGCAACAAGGCACCACTCACATCGCCCGGGGGGCTGCGTTGTTTTTGTATACAGATGGCATCACCGAGGCGCAGAACTCCCAGGAGGCTTTCTTCGACGAAAATAGGCTGCGGGAGGTTGTTCGCGCCAACCTGGGGCGTTCGGCTCGGCACATCCAGGATAGCGTGATCGCGCATGTCGGCGCCTTTGTGGATGATACACGCCAGTTTGACGACATCACCATGATGGTCGTCGTCCGCGGCTCCGCACAAGGGGATTGACGCGGGAAGGCGAGTTCGGGCCAGGGTCTGGCCGGATAGCTCCACGAGGTCTCGCCATCCGATCACGTCGAGATCAACTGTTCGGCGAGCGTTCTTCGGCGGTGAGCTGCTGATGCAGAAGCTTGAACATCTCGGCAAAAGCTCACAGGGACAAGTAGTTCGTCAGAGGTTCTGTCTGCTATAGCCTTTGGTGGAGCTGGGGGGACTCGAACCCCCGACTTCCTCCGTGCAAGGGAGGCGCTCTCCCAGCTGAGCTACAGCCCCGTAACAGCAGTAAGCCCCCAGTGAGCCAGGGCCAGCCGCTACTGAACGGGCTGAGCGCTGGCCCTGAGGGCCGGCTGCGCCTTGACACCTGGATAGCGGAAGGAAACGTTAATGTGCTTAGGTATACGAAAGCGGCGAGTTTTCTTAGGGAGAACCTTCGGCACCGGGGAGCTCCTCCGCACGAGGCGGATCCGACTCTACCCGTTGCTGTCTGATTCCCACCCGCCGACCGACCTAGGAGTCTCCACCTCTGCTCCGACGGGTCGGATTGGAGATGGGGTCTGCTCCCTAAGAAAGGAGGTGATCCAGCCGCACCTTCCGGTACAGCTACCTTGTTACGACTTCGTCCCAGTCACTAGCCCCACCCTCGGCACCTGCCTCCCAAAAGGGTTAGCTCGGCGACTTCAAGTGTTGCTAACTTCCATGACGTGACGGGCGGTGTGTACAAGGCCCGAGAACGTATTCACCGCAGTGTGCTGACCTGCGGTTACTAGCAACTCCGCGTTCATGCAGGCGGGTTTCAGCCTGCAATCCCAACTGGGGCCGGCTTTGTGGGATTAGCTCCGGATCGCTCCTTGGCAACCCTCTGTGCCGGCCATTGTAGCGTGTGTGTAGCCCAGGACGTAAGAGCCGTGCTGACTTGACGTCATCCCCACCTTCCTCCCCCTTGTTAGGGGCAGTCTCGCTAGAAAAGGTAACTAACGACAAGGGTTGCGCTCGTTGCGGGACTTAACCCAACACCTCACGGCACGAGCTGACGACAGCCATGCAACATCTGTGCAACCGTCCCGAAGGAAACCCCGCTTTCACGGGGGTGTCGGAAGCATGTCAAGCCCTGGTAAGGTTTTTCGCTTATCATCGAATTAAACCACACGCTCCGCTGCTTGTGCGGGCCCCCGTCAATTCCTTTGAGTTTTAGCCTTGCGGCCGTACTCCCCAGGCGGGATACTTAACGCGTTTGCTACGGCACGGAGGGGGTCGATACCCCCCATACCTAGTATCCATCGTTTAGGGCGTGGACTACCCGGGTATCTAATCCGGTTCGCTCCCCACGCTCTCGCGCCTCAGCGTCAGGTGCAGCCCAGAAAGCCGCCTTCGCCTCTGGTGTTCCTCCCGGTATCTACGCATTTCACCACTACTCCGGGAATTCCGCTTTCCTCTACTGACCTCAAGCCTACCAGTTTCCCATGACCCCTCCCAGTTGAGCCGGGAGATTTCACATGAGACTTAATAAGCCGCCTACGCGCCCTTTACGCCCAGTAAATCCGGACAACGCTCGGTTCCTACGTATTACCGCGGCTGCTGGCACGTAGTTAGCCGAACCTTATTCCTCGGGTACAGTCCTCTCTCTTCCCCGAGAAAAGGGGTTTACAACCCTAGAGCCTTCTTCCCCCACGCGGTGTCGCTGCGTCAGGCTTTCGCCCATTGCGCAAGATTCCCTGCTGCTGCCTCCCGTAGGAGTGGGGGCCGTGTCTCAGTCCCCCTCTGGCCGATCATGCTCTCACACCGGCTACCCGTCTTCGGCTTGGTGGGCCATTACCCCGCCAACTACCTGATAGGCCGCAAGCCCCTCCTGAAGCGGCGCCCTCGACAAGTCGAGGAAACCTTTCTTTCGTACCCACGTGGAGCACGAGACGTATGGGGTATTAAGCCCGATTTCTCGGGATTATCCCCCTCTTCAGGGCAGGTTACTTACGTGTTACTCAGCCGTCCGCCACTGTCTTGTCCCGACAAGTCGAGACTCGACCGTTTGACTTGCATGCATTAGGCGCACCGCTAGCGTTCGTCCTGAGCCAGGATCAAACTCTACGAACTGACGTTTCCTTCCACTATCCAGTTGTTAAGGTGCATCCCGAGGCCTCCATACTAGCCGACAACTTGGGGGCGTGTCAAGCGCTCCAGCCGGGTAATAACCGCTCTGTCCCAGTTAAAGAGCCAGCTCAAAAGTCTTTTGAGCGAGATCGACTATGTATCGGCTGATGGCCAGCGATGATGTCGCCGCGGGGGAGGGTGCGTTGAGCACGTGGATCGCCCCCCTCGTTTCCGCGATGCTGAAGTCTTGCAGGAGCCTTCCATTGCGGTCTACCGCCTGGGCCCGCACCCCCGCACCAGGCTCGTGCAGGTCCTCTGAGCGCACATCCGGCACCAGGGCTTGGAGCGAGCGGACGAACGCCGCCTTGACCACGGACCTGTACTGCTCCTGCAGCCCGGTCTTCCAGTAGGTTCGGGCCATCCTGTAAAAGCCCGGGTAGGTCAGCGTCTCCAGCGCGTCGGCTGGCCTGAAGCTGGTCTTGCCGTAGCCCTCTCGCGAGAATGCCAGGACTGCGTTGGGTCCGGCCTCGACGCCGCTACCTATCCTCCTGGTGAAGTGCACGCCGAGGAAGGGCAGCTGGGGGTCTGGAACGGGGTAGATGAGACCGTTTACAAGTTGCGCACGCCCGGGCCGTAAAGAGAAATACTCGCCGCGGAAGGGGATGATACGTACCCCGATATCGACGCCCATCATTCGCGCAACGCGGTCTGCATGCAGCCCTGCGCAGTTGATCACGTGTCGTGCAGGTAGCTCGCCGCTGGTCGTCTCGATGTTCAGCCGGCCGTCGCGGGGGGTGATGCCGTTGACTCTCGCACCGGTGAAGATGTCGGCGCCGTTTCCCATTGCTTCCGTTGCGTATGCCTCTGCAACCTCCGTGTAGTCGATGATGCCGGTGTTGGGCGAGAATATGGCCTTAACTCCAGCGGCGTGTGGCTCGATCTCCGCCAGCCGCTCCCTGCTGATCATCTCCAGGCCCTCCGCGCCGTTGGCCGTACCCCTTCGGTAGAGCTCGTCGAGAGCCGGCAGCTGGGATTCGTCGGTGGCCAAGATGACCTTGCCGCACATCTCGTATTCAATGCCGCGCTCGTCGCAGAAGTCGCGCAGCATCCGGGCTCCGGTCGCGCAGAGGTTGGCCTTCTGCGATCCGGGCGCGTAGTAGATGCCGGCGTGGATGACGCCGCTGTTGTGGCCGGTCTGATGCCGGGCCAGCCCGGCCTCCTTCTCGACCACCGCTACTTTCAGGCGAGGGAACTCCTGAGTAAGACGCATGGCGACGGCGAGCCCAATGATGCCGCCGCCCACCACTACGACGTCTCGTTCATGCCCTGTAATCGCCATCCAGCAGTGCCCCGTCGGGTCTCTCCCGGAGAGTGCCACGCATTCTACCACGGCGGTCTTACGGGCCTCGCCGGTTTCCAAGCCGGCGGCGGCGTGTTAACCTATCCCCCGCTTCCTCCGCCCCGGCGCGCGAACGGATGGCGCCCAGATGTCCACAGAGCACTATCGCAAGCCAATACCGGTGCCTACGCCGGAGACACAGGTCTTCTGGGAGAAGGCTCGCCAGCACGAGCTCTGGATCCAGCGTTGCGAGGCCTGCCGCCACGTCTTCTTCTACCCGCGATTCCACTGCCCCAAATGCCTGTCAGACCAGGTGGAGTGGTTCAAAGCCTCGGGCAAAGGGAGCCTGTACAGCTACGTGATCAACCACAGGCCGCCGCCCGGCTTCGAGGAGGAGGCCCCGTACGCCATCGCCATCGTGCACCTGGAGGAGGGGCCTCGCATGATGTCGAACATCGTAGGCATCGACAACACCCCGGAGGACCTGGTGCTGGACATGCCCCTGGAGGTCGTCTTCGAGGACGTGACTCCCCAGGTCACCATTCCCAAGTGGCGTCCGGCGAGCTAGTAGTCAGCTATCAGCAATGTCCTCCCTGCGCTATAAGGTCGCGATAGTCGGGGCCGCCGAGACCACGGAGCTGGGCGAGGTCCCGCATCTGTCGGCTGCCGGCCTCCACGTCGACGCCGCCGTCAACGCCGTACGCGACTGCGGCATCGACAAGGACCAGATCGACGGCATAGCGTGCGCTATGAACCCCGCGGGCCTTGCCCACTACCTGGGCATCGTGCCCCGTTGGATAGACAACACCTCCGTCGGAGGCACCTCTTTCCTCGTCCAGGTGCGCCACGCCGCTGCGGCCATCGCCGGCGGCCTGTGCAACACGGTCCTGGTGGCCATGGGGCAGAGCGGACGGAGTCGGGTCGGCGAGCAGATCGGCCGCGTCGGCGACGTCTCGGCCATGGCCGGCGGGCTGCGGGACAGCTCCTACCCGGGGCAGTTCGAGTCGATCTACGGCACTGCCGGGCCGCCTACCATGTTCGGCATCGGATTCCTGCGCTACATGAAGGAGACGGGCGCGACCCACGAGCAGCTGGCGTCGGTCGCCGTGGCTCAGCGACGGTGGTCCAGCAAGGTGCCCAGGGCGATGATGCGCGACCTGATCACGGTCGACGATGTGCTCGCCAGCCGGATGATATGCTACCCTTTCCATCTGCTTGAGTGCTGCCTGGTCACCGATGGAGGCGGAGCCCTGATCCTGACCGGCGCCCGGCGTGCCGCCGACTTTCCGACGAAGCCCGTCTACATCCTGGGGACCGGCGAGTCGGTGGAGACGCCTATCGTCAGCCAGATGTACGACCTGACCTCATCGGCCGCCTTTCGAGTGTCGAGCCGCCAGGCCTTCGGCGAGGCGAAAATCTCCCACGAAGACGTAGACCACCTGATGGTGTACGACGCCTTCGCCCACCTGCCGATCTACGGACTCGAGGACCTGGGTTTCGTCTCGCGGGGCGAGGCCGGCGCCTTCATCGAGGAGGGCCGAAGCTCTCCCGGCGGCGAGCTGCCGATGAACACCAACGGCGGCGGCCTGTCCTACACCCACACCGGCATGTACGGCATGTTCGCGATGCAGGAGTCTGTGAGGCAGGTTCGGGGCGAGGCCGCGCACCAGGTGCCTGATGTAAAGGTGTCGTTCTGCCAAGGGGTGGGCGGCATGTTCATGGCGGCGGGCAGCCTGATTTTCACCAATGAGCCGCCGTCTGGATAGCAATCAGCAATCAGCTGCGTACGGGCCTGGGGAGGAAACCAGGGGAAGGGGGCCTCATGACTGAGATAATGTGTTACGACGACAGCTACCTTCAGGAGTTCGACGCGACGGTTATCGCGACGACACCGAAGGGCGTCGTGCTGGACCGCACCGCCTTCTATCCAGGGGGCGGTGGCCAGCCGACCGACACCGGTGTGCTGGGGGCCGGCGACCGCGAGTACCGAGTAAGGAAGCTGTCGCGGTCTGAAGGGCAGCTTGTGCATGAGCTCGACGGGGAGCCGCCGCCTGCTGGCACCGAGGTGCACGGCGTCATCGACTGGGAGCGACGCTACCAGCTCATGCGCGTCCACACCGCGCTTCACATCCTCTGCGGCGTGGTCTGGCGCGATCTTCGCGCCCAGGTCACCGGCGGCGACATGAAGCCGTTATCGGCCAGGATGGACTTCGAGCTGGAGCAGATGTCGGCCGACTTCGCCAGGGAGATCGAGGAGGCTATCAACAGGGAGGTGGAGGCGGCCCGGCCGGTTGAGGTAGACAACGTATCGCGCGAGGAGGCCTTCAAGATCCCGGACCTGATCCGCACCAAGATCAACCTGCTGCCGCCGGCCATCCAGCAGATCCGCACAGTAAACATCGTAGGCCTGGACCTGCAGGCCGATGGCGGGACACACGTGGCCAACACCCGGGACGTGGGCCCTATCAGGGTCGTGGGCCACGAGAGCAAGGGGCGCATCAATAAGCGTCTGCGCATCGAGGTGGACGCTTAACGAGGCGACGGCGGCGTTGATTGCTCTACGTGCCCCAGGTACACTGGCCCCGCATCTGGTTTGCCTAGACTCCGAGGAGGAAACAATGCCACAGGACGAAACGTTCAGCTTCGAAAACCTGTTCGCTGAGTCCAGCCCGGGGCCGGTGAAGAGGCAGGCCCCCCACGTCGGCAAGTACGACTTCGCGATAGCTTACCCCGACCCGCACTCGCTGCCGCTGGACGACCTGGTGGGGTCGCTCCGAGAGGCCTTCAGCGAGGGGGGCGAGGACCTGGCGCTGTACCCGCATCCCCAGGGCTATCCTCCGTTGCGCCAGTTCATAGCCGACAGACTCGCCGAGGAGCGGGGCTTCCGAGTCGACGCCGACGACATCTACCTGGGCGACGGCTCGGGCCAGCCCCTCCAGCTGCTGACCGAAGTGCTGGTGGACCCCGGCGACGCGGTGTTCACGGAGAGCTTCGTCTACCATGCCAGCCTCACCATGCTACGGCGTTACCGCGCCGACATCCGCGCCGTCGAGTGCGATGACGGCGGTATGCTTCCCGACGCCCTGGAGGCGTCCATCAAGGCGGTCGTGGCCGAGGGCAAGACGCCAAAGCTGATCTACACGATCCCGACCTTCCAGAACCCGCTGGGCTGGACTATGCCGCTGGAGCGCAGGCAAGCGATGCTGCGGCTGTCGGAGCGCTATGGCGTGCCGATTCTGGAGGACGACTGCTACGTGGACCTGCGCTACGAGGGCGACGACGTGCCCGCGATCCGCTCCCTGGACGACTCGGGCCGGGTGATGTACGTGGCCTCCTTTTCGAAGATCATCGCGCCGGGCATGCGGCTGGGGTACGTGACGGCGCCGCCGGCTGTGTTGGACAAGGTACGGGCCATCAAGAGCGGTAGCGGGGTCAACGAGTTCGCCGCGATGGCCACTCATCGCTACGCGGTCCGGCACCTCGACAGGCACGTAGACGACATCAACGAGATCTTTCGTGCTCGGCGCGATGCCATGCTGGCGGCGCTGGGCGAGAACTTCGGTTCCAGCGCAACGTGGAGCCGTCCCGAGGGAGGTCTGTACGTCTGGGTCGAGTTTCCGGAGGGCACCGACGTGACCAGGGCCAAGGAGACCGCGCTGGAGGCCGGTGTCACCTACCATGACGGCGTGGTGTACTCCCCGGACGGCGTCTCGGGAGCCAACTGCATGCGGCTCTGCTTCGGCTATAACACACCCGAGGAGATCCACGAAGGCGTGGCCCTCCTGGCCGACGCTTTCGAGCGGCAAGGCGTGGTCGGCGGATAGCCGTTGGGTCGGTAATCCAGCCGTCCCGCGCTTGAAAGGGGTATCGAGAGGCATGCGAATCTGCACGTTCCTGCCCAGCGCCACCGAGATCGTGTACGCCCTCGGACTGGGTGACTCCCTCTACGGCGTGAGCCACGAGTGCGATTTTCCGGCCGAGGCCCGTGCCAAGCCCAAGGTGGTGCGGAGCAGATTCGACCCGGCCGATTACACCAGCCGGGAGATCGACCGGGTGGTGGCGGACATGGCGTCGCGAGGTGAGCGCATCTACGAGGTCGACGTCAGTGTTCTCGAAGAGGCCGGGCCTGACCTCGTGATCACCCAGGAGCTGTGCGAGGTGTGCGCGGTGTCCTTCGACGACGTGCAGAAGGCCGTGTCCCACCTCGACCGGCGGCCGCAGGTAATCTCGCTTGATCCCACGAGACTCTCCGACGTAGTGAACGACGTCCGCAGGGTGGCCGAGGCCACCGGAACGGAGAGTAGTGGACGCGAGATCGTTGCCGGCCTGCGTGAGCGGATCGAAGCGGCGCGGGCCAGGACATCGGCGGCACCGCGGCCAAGGGTGGCCTGCATCGAGTGGCTGGACCCTCTAATCGTGGCCGGCCACTGGATCCCCGACATGGTCGAGGCAGCCGGCGGCACCGACGTGCTCGGCCGTGAAGGCGAGCCTTCTCGAAGGATCGCCTTCGACGAACTGGTCTCCGCTGCGGCCGACGTGCTGGTGCTGATGCCGTGCGGGATGGACGCCGAGCGTGCCGCTCGGGAGTTCGAATCGCTGGACGGACTGGAGCGCTGGGGTGACCTGCCGGCCGTGCAGCGCCGCGAAACCTACGTGGTCGACTCTGGCAGCCTTTTCAGCAGGAGCGGCCCTCGCCTCGTCGATGGGCTCGAGGTGCTGGGGCAGATACTTCACTCCGAGCTTTTCCCGGAGGCGCTGCCACGCGAGGCCGCGATACGGGTAGAGAGTATGGCCGGCTAGTAAGCGACGCCTACTGCCTGCTAATCCTCCGCCGCAGCTCGAGAGTGACCCGGCGCTTGATAGCGTCGGCCTCCCTTCGCAGCATCTCCAACTCCAGCTCCAGCCGCTTCGCCGTCGCGGGCTCCTCCAGCAGCGTCTGCTTTTCGGGGAGCCCTATCTGTAGCATACCGCCGATAAAGTAAGACAGGGCCGCAGGATCGGAGGGGATGTGTGGCTCCCTGACCCAGCCGCCCCTGAGGCCCAGCGCCAGCCTGACGTGCTCGACCGCGGCCTGCCGAACGGCTTCCGTCTGGGTAGGCGATTCTCCAGGGTCGTCGTCGTCCACCAGGAGCTCAACCTCGGCCGCCATGTATGGCCGGCTCTGGGTCACGCTCTTGATACGGAAACGCTGCTGGCCCGTGACGGAGATGAACATCCTGCCGTCTTCGACCCGGTTCACCTCGGATATGTGGGCAACGGTGCCAGTGGAGTGAGGGGTAGCCGGTCCACCGACCTCGGCGCCGGCCTTGATGAGCACCACGCCGAACTTGGAGTCGCCCTCCAGGCAGTGCTTCATCATGAGCTTGTAGCGCTCCTCGAATATCTGAAGGGGCAGCGTGGCATTGGGGAATAGGACCATGTTGAGCGGAAAGAGCGGGAGCGAGCGATCCTCGGACGACATTGTGGCGCCTCTGGGAGCTTTACGAGAGTATATAGAGCGGAGGCCGCCGCAGCAAGGCTGCCGTGCCGGGCGCTCACGGATTGCGGAGCAGGGCGTTGCCGGAATGATCGGACGATGCTCAGACGCTCGGCAACGGCTTCGTAAAGGCAGCATGGGCACGCCGTTTCTTGACACGCCAGCGCCCGTACGCTACCATTCCAAAGCTGTGTGCCCGCCTTTAGACCGGAATACCCCGGCGCAGCATCGGAGGCTTTAGCCTTTGCCCCAAGTCAAGTGCCTGACCTGCCGTGAGTGCGGTAGGGAGTACCCCATCGAGCCAGCCAACGCCTGCGACTTCTGCTTCGGACCGCTGGAGGTCACCTACGACTACGACGCCATCGCGCGGACCATCAGCAGAAAGCGGATCCAGGACGGCGTCCTTAGCATGTGGCGATATCACGATCTCCTCCCGGTTGAAGCCGACGAGGCCGTGGACATAGGTACAGGCTTCACGCCCCTGATCCGGGCCAGGAACCTCGGCCGGTTGCTTGGTTTGGAGAACCTCTACATAAAGAACGACAGCGTAAACCCCTCCTTCTCGTTCAAGGACCGGCCCGTCTCGGTCACCACGGCGAAGGCGTTGGAGTTCGGGTTCGAGACCCTCGCCTGTGTGTCGACCGGCAATCTGATGGGGTCGGTGGCGGCCCACGGCGCCCGCGCGCGGATGAAGACGATGGTCTTCTTCCCTTCCGATCTGGAAAGGGGCAAGATCGTGGGGGCTGCTATATACGGGCCTACGCTCGTGGCCGTAGACGGCACCTACGACCAGGTGAACCGCCTCTGCAGCGAGCTGGCCGACAACCTGCGTTGGGCCTTCGTCAACATCAACATGCGACCCTACTACGCGGAGGGCAGCAAGACGCTGGGCTACGAGGTGGCGGAGCAGCTTGGATGGCGCGCTCCCGATGTCTGCGTCGTGCCCGCCGCCTCCGGCGAGCTGCACACCAAGATCTGGAAGGGCCTCTCCGAGTTCATGGACCTGGGCCTTATCGATAGGGCGAATACCAAGGTGCACCTGGCCCAGGCGGAGGGCTGCTCTCCGATAGTGGAGGCCTTCGAGATGGGGACTATGCAGGTGCGCCCGGTCAAGCCCAACACTATCGCAAAGTCCCTGGCCATCGGGAACCCGGCGTCCGGCACCTACGCCTTGCAGGCCCTGGAGGAGACCAGCGGAGCGGCTGTGGCCGCGCCGGAGGACGAGGTGGTAGAGGGGATACGGCTGTTGGCGGAGACCGAGGGCATCTTCACCGAGACCGCCGGCGGCGTCGTGATCTCCGGCCTGCGGAAGCTCGCGAAGACGGGTGTCATCAAACCCGACGACGTAACCGTAGCCTACATAACCGGGAATGGCCTTAAGACTCAGGAGGTCGTGGAACACGTCGTAGAGATGGTGTTCATTGATCCCACCTACGAGTCATTCGAGGCATCTATGGCGGCGCGGCAGATCTGAGTCGTCCGACGAGGCTGACGCAAAATGTCAAAGAGAAGGGTCAAGTTCACCTTCCCAGTCGATAAGATCACGGAGCCGGTGATCTATGAGCTGGGACAGAAATTCAACATCGTCACCAACATCCGCCGTGCCGACGTCCGCGAGGACATGGGCTGGGTGGTGCTGGAGCTGGAGGGTGACGAAGAGGAGATAACCACGGGCCTGGACTGGGTCATATCAACCGGGGTCAGGGTCGACCCGGTCAGCGGGGACGTGGTCGAGGGCTAGCGAGGCGCCGCGCGGCGTTGTACAGCGCTGCCATGTTTTGCAGGAGGTAGTTCCAACTATGAGCATTACGGTGAGGGTTCCCACTCCTCTTCGCCGTATAACCAACGGTCAAGATAAGGTCGCGGTCGAGGGCTCGACGCTGGACGAGGTCATTTCCTCCCTCGACGCCCAGTTCCCTGGCATAAGAGAGAGAATCTGCGACGATCAGGGTGATATCCGCAACTTCGTCAACATCTACGTCAACGGCGAGGACGTCCGGTTCCTCGACGGCCTGGGAACAACGACCTCGGCCGGCGATGAGCTAAGCATCGTCCCCGCTGTTGCCGGGGGCTGAGGGCTTTCGCCCCAGCGACTCCAGCCACTTACGCTTCTGTACGCGCCTCGTCTCGTGGTCCGGCGGAACGAACCGCTCGTGGAAGGCCGTCCTGTAGGATTCGTATCTATTCTCTACAACAGCCTGGCGCAGCTCCCCCATAAGCCTCAGCACGAACCGCACGTTGTGTACGGTCGCCAGTCGGTAGGCCAGTAGCTCCTTCGCCCTGAACAGGTGATGCACGTAGGCCGTCGAGAACGTCCGGCACGTATAGCAGTCACACCCCTCTTCGATCGGCCCCTCCCTGCCTCTGAAAGGCGCGGTATCGATATTCACTCGGCCCTCACGCACGAAAAGAGAGCCGTTCCTGGCGATACGCGTAGGGAGGGCACAGTCGAACATATCGAAGCCGCATCCCACGGCTTCGACCAGGTCTTCGGGCGAGCCCACTCCCAGCAGATGACGGGGCGCCCGGTCCGGCAGCATCTCCGCGGTGAGCGCCGCCGTGCCATGCATCTCCTCCTTGGACTCGCCAACGCTCAGGCCACCGACAGCGTAGCCCTGAAAGCCCAGCTCGACGATGGACTCCGCGGAACGGCGCCGCAGATCCGGAAAGAGACCGCCCTGGACGATGCCGAACAGGGCCTGGTCGGGCCTAGTATGGGCCTCCTTGCACCGTAAGGCCCAACGCGTGGTCCGCCCTACCGCCTCTTCCACGGTGGCCCGGTCGGCATCCGATGGAACGCAGACGTCCAGGGGCATGATGATGTCTGCGCCTATGCCCTCCTGGTGGCGGACAGCGGCCTCGGGGCTGAACTCGTGGGTGCTGCCGTCGATGTGAGACCGGAAAAGGACCCCTCCCTCGGTAATCTTCCGCAGATGCGCCAGGCTGAACACCTGGAACCCACCGCTGTCCGTCAGCGTCGGCCCGTCCCACCCCATGAATGAAGTGAGCCCTCCCATCTTCTCGATCACATTGACTCCGGGCCGCAGGTAGAGGTGGTATGTGTTGCCCAGGAGTATGGTTGCGCCCATTGACTCCAGGTCGGAGGGGTCCAGGGCTTTGACTGAGCCCTGGGTAGCTACGGGCAGGAAGGCCGGCGTGGGCACGTCGCCGTGCGGCGTATGAAGGACGCCGGCGCGCGCGAGACCGTCTACGGAATCTATCGTGAAGATTGGCACGGGCGCTATCGCCAGAACCCCTGGACTACCAGCCGCATGCCCATTGCCAGGATCAGGATCAGCAACAGCCGCATAATCCACGGCCCCGTGACCACGTTGGCCAGCCTCGCGCCTATCTGGGCTCCGATCAGAAGCCCCACGCCGGCCATCACGAAGGTGGGCCACCACTGTATGTGGCCGAGCCCAGCGTGGCTTGCGGCGCCGGCGGCAGTATAGAAGGCCATGGCTAGGACGGAAGTGGCTACGGCCACCCGCACAGGGAAGTTAAACACGGATACGAGAACCGGCGTGCGTATGAAGCCGGCGCCCGTTCCGAAGAAGCTGGATATGAACCCGAGTCCGGCGTTAAAGGCCATGGCTACGGCCTCGTTGAACTCGTACCTGTAGACCTCACCCTGCGCGGTCGTTATCTCACGACCTCTCACGGTCGCAGCGAAGACGCGCCGGTCTTTTTTATGTGAGGTCTGAGGGATTCTAGGCCGCACCAGCATCTGGATTGCCAGAGCGATGAGAAGGAGACCAAAGAGGACGCGGAAAGTGGTACCTGCTACTGCCGCCAACACGAAGGGAGCCAGCACCGAGGCCGGTATGGCGGCTCCCGCGAACAGCAGGGCGCTGCGGCGATCGACGAGTCCCATGCGGAGGTACGCCTGGGCGCCGGAGGCGGTGTTTATCGCGACCAGCGCAAGGACGGTACCGGCCACGACCGTAGGCTCAAGGTCGGAGAGGATGAGCAGCGCGGGGACGAGAATGAATCCGCCCCCGGCCCCTACCATTACTCCATATGTGCCGGTGCCCAGGCCCAGCAAGATGAGCCAGTACCACTCCACGATTCTACACGCTGGCCGTCATCTACTGCGTCAACTGCTCCACGACCTCCTGGACGAGTTCCGTCGGGACGTCGTTCCTGGTGACCGCGTTTCCGATGCCTCCGAGCAAGACCCAACGGATCGTCCCCCCAGCCGTCTTCTTGTCCGAGCGCATCGCGTCCATGACTGCGTCGGGGTCGACGCCGGGGCATGTCAGCGGCAGGCCGAAGGCCTCCAACAAGCTGCCCTGGCGCTGCAGGTCAGCGTCGGGAATCGTGCCCATGGCCCGGCCGATGTGCCCGGCCCCCATCATCCCGACGCTGACCGCCTCGCCGTGCAGGATGCTCTTGTAGCCGGTCGCCGCCTCGATGGCGTGGCCGATGGTGTGGCCATAGTTCAGCAGGATTCTCAGACCGAGGGTCTCCCGCTCGTCGCGAGAGACAACCTCTGCCTTGAGGGCCACGCTGCGACGTATCACGTCGTCGGCAACCTCGGGGTCCAGAGTTCGTATCGCATCCGTATCTCGCTCGAAGGTGCGCAGCAGATTTTCGTCCATGATGAGAGCGTGCTTGATAGCCTCGGCCCATCCGGCGGTCAGCTCGCGTGGAGGGAGCGTCTCGAGTAGCTGGACGTCTTCGAGAACGAACCTCGGCTGGTAGAATGCACCGACCAGGTTCTTGCCCGTGCGTAAGTCGACGCCCGTCTTGCCTCCGATGGATGCGTCCATCATCGCCAGCAGGCTGGTGGGCACCTGCACGAAGGGCATCCCCCTGAGGAAGGTCGCCGCGACGAAGCCGGCGAGGTCGCCTACCACTCCACCGCCGATTGCCATTACCAGGTGGCCGCGCTCGGCCCTGCGGTCGGCGAGCCAGGTGTAGATCCGGCTCGCGGTCTCCAGGGTTTTGGTGGACTCACCCGGCGTAATGACGAACAAATGCGTAGGTATCTTCGCGGCCTCCATCGAGACCTGCGCGCGGCGCGCGTGGCGATAGACGCCTTCGTCGGTGATTATGTAGGCGGCACCGGGATCAACTAGTCTCCTTGCGCGCTCGCCAACCTGGTCGATCAGACCCCGTTCGACCCACACGGGGTAGTCCCCAGCCGAGGTCCTTACGACGTGGGCCAGGCCCCCTTGGTCCCACCGGTCGTCAGATGTTGCGCTGCTCAAAGTCTTCCACCCCAACATGACCTGCTCCGCTACCTCGCCGGGCCCGAGCCCGTCGGTGTGGACGGTCCAGTCGGCGAGGGCGTAGAAGGGCTGCCGCTCGGCCTTCAACGACCGTATCCGCTGGAGTGGATCATCTGACGCGAGCATGGGGCGCACCTCTTGCTCGCCGCCCTCCACGGCCTGTCCCCAGAGCCTGTGGTATATGGTCTCCGGCCGGGCCTCCAGGAGGACCACGACTCCACTCTCGTTCATTATCCTCCGATTGCCGTCACTTACAACGATGCCACCACCGGTAGACACGATCTGTTGGTCCCCGGCCGAGACATCTGCGAGACACTGGCCCTCGAGTCGCCGGAAGAAGGGTTCGCCGCTCTCGGCGAATATGGACTCGATGGCCTTCCCCTGCGCTTTCGCGATCTCCTCGTCTGTGTCTACGAACTTCCAACCGAGGCGTCGCGCGACCTCCCTGGCGACGGTCGTCTTCCCGGACCCGGAGAATCCGGTCATGAAGATGTTAGGCAACTCGTCACCATCCGCGCCGTCATAGACCTATGGCGCATAACTGAATTCAGTCTGCCTCGACCAGAGATGCGAGGGCCCGCTCCCCGGCGCGGAACATCAGGTCGATGGGCGCCTCTTCGCTAGTCCAGCGCTCGAATGCCGCGGCGCCCTGATAGATGAGCATGGGCAGGCCACCGACTGTTCGGGCGCCGGCCTTCGTTGCCTGCTTCAGCAGGGGGGTGTCGGGCGGGTTGTAAACCATATCGTATACCAGCGTCTCGGGCGAAATGATAGAGTCCTCCAGCGGGCTGAGGCCCTCGGCGTCGCCATGGCGCATTCCGACGGATGTGGAGTTAACGATCAGATCGGTGGAGGCGCACGCGCGCCGGAGCCGGTCCCCGGACATCGGAATCGCGTGCACGTCGGCGACGGAGTCCCGGATCTCATCGGCGAGGGCGCTCGCGCGCTCCAGGGTCCGATTGGCCACTATCATGGAGGCCACGCCTGCGCTGGCGAGGGCGTGGCAGGCCGCCCTCGCTGCGCCTCCAGCGCCCAGCAGCACCACGTTCTTGCCCTGTGGGTCGAAAGCTCCCTCCTCCTTGAGGGACCGGAGAAAGCCGTAGGCGTCGGTGTTGTATCCGAGCAGTCGGTCGCCCTCTCGAGCGATCGTGTTCACGGCGCCGATAGACCTTGCCCACGGGTCGATGTCGTCCAGGTAGGCGCGAACCTGCTCCTTGTACGGGACGGTCACGTTGGCGCCCACGTAGGATGCGCCTCGCAATGCGCTTACCTTCCCTTCGAGCTCGTCGGGACGCGTGGGCCAGGCGTGATAGCGTATCGGCAGAGAGTAGAAGTCGAAGGCGGCTTGCTGAAAGGCCGGCGATATGGAGTGAGCCAGAGGGAAGCCGAGTATACCCGCCAGCAGTGTCATTCAGGCGTCACGCTTCCGGCAGCTTGAGCTGCCTGGTTTTCGCCGCCTGTTCCCAGTGGTCGGTGAGTAGAGTGTGTCGCAGCGGTCCTCTTCTGCGGCCTTTGTTCTAGGATCGCATTGGCCTGTGACGCGGCTCACCGGCTGAGGACAGTATAGCAACGCTGCCCGGCTTGAGATACAGCCAATCGTCCAACGTCCCGGCCGCAGGTCCGGGGCTCTCCTGTGACGCTACGTCGCCAACGCTACATCACCAAGATGTGTAGGTTCCGTTACGCTGGCGCATTGACGCTCCAAGGAGCCAACTGCTACGATTCCGGCAGCCATCCCGCTGTACCGCGGAGGTTCGTCGGTTCAGCGCATGAGGCCGGTGCACAGCCATGTCCGAACTTGAAAACCTCGTTCAGATAATCAAATCGTGTACGCTATGCACGCTCTCCGAGACGCGGACCAACGCCGTCCCCGGAGAGGGGTCACCGACCGCGGATATAATGTTCATCGGTGAAGGGCCAGGCTTTTACGAGGATCGGGATGCTCGGCCTTTCGTTGGTCCAGCGGGCAAGTTCCTGGAGGAGCTCCTGGCTTCGATCGGGCTAACGCGACAGACTGTCTACATAACCAACATGGTCAAGTGCCGTCCCCCCAACAATCGTGATCCTTTGCCCGCCGAGATCGAGGCGTGTCAGCCTTATCTGGACAAGCAGGTGGAGCTGATCTCGCCCAAGGTAGTCGCGACCCTAGGCCGCTATTCCTTCTCGAAGTTCTTCCCCGGAGAGTCCATCAGCAGGGCTCGCGGGAAGCCGAGGAGTTGGAGGGGGCGCACCGTATATCCTATGTACCACCCGGCCGCAGCCCTGCACAACCCGCGACTCCGGCCGGTGATACTGGACGACTTCAGTCGCCTGCCCTCCCTTGTCGAGCAAGCCGGCGAGGCGCCTGCCGAGCCGGAGCGTGCAGCGGCCCAGCAGCTCAGCCTGTTTGGCAAATAGCCCCTCGATGGCTCAAACAGCGCTTCGTGTCATCCCTTTAGGAGGGCTTGGGGAGATCGGCCAGAACATCATGGCCCTGGAGTATGGCCATGAGATCCTGGTGATCGACTGCGGACTGCTCTTTCTGGAAGAGGAATTTCCGGGGGTCGACTTCGCCGTTCCCGACGTGACCTATCTGATCGAGAATCGAGATAAGGTCCTGGCGATTCTGATCACCCACGGCCACGAAGACCATATCGGCGCGCTGTCCTACGTCCTTCCAGAGCTCGACGTGCCGGTGTATGCGTCGCGCCTGACCCACGGCCTCATATCCGTGAAGCTGCGCGAGCGCGGCACCCTGCGAGAGGCCAGGCTGAACGTCGTAGAGCCCCACCAGCCTTTCAAGCTCGGCGGCTTCAAGATCGAGTTCTTCCCCGTTTGCCACTCGATACCCGACGCAATGGGCATAGCTATAGACACGCCACTGGGCCTTGTGGTGCACACCGGCGACTTCAAGATCGACCACACCCCGGCCGACGGAAAACCAACCGACTTCTCTGCCCTGGCCCGGCTGACCGCAGACGGTGCCTTCCTGTTGCTGTCTGACTCGACGTACGCCGAGCTCGAGGGATACACCGAGTCGGAACAGCTTGTCGGCGAGGCCCTCGACAGAGTCATCAGAGATGCAACCGGTCGCGTGATGGTGGCGACCTTCGCGTCGTTGATCTCCCGCGTACAGCAGGTAGTCAATGCCGCTGTGAAGCACGGACGCAAGGTGTCGGTCATCGGCAGGAGCATGGTCAACAACGTGAAGATGTCGGTGAACATGGGTTACCTGACGGCGCCGGCCGGGACCATCGTTTCGCTCAACGAGGCCCGACAGCTGCCCCATGACCAGGTGGTAATCATTGCGACGGGCAGCCAGGGCGAGCCGACGTCAGCTCTGGTGCGGATTGCTAACGGAGAGCACCAGGATATCGAGGTCGTCCCCGGTGACACGGTCGTTATCTCGGCATCGCCGATACCAGGAAACGAGACCGTGGTTGCCAAGACCATCGACAACCTGATGCGCCAGGGGGCCGATGTGCTGTACAGCCGCATCGCGCTGGTGCACGTTCACGGCCACGCCAGCAGGGAAGAGCTGAAGATGATGATCAGCCTCGTTAGGCCCCAGTTCTTCGTGCCGGTTCACGGCGAGTATCGGCACCTCGTGGCCCATGCCTCCATAGCCGAGTCCATGGGCGTCCCTGAGCAGAACACGTTCATCCTGGAGGACGGCGACGTCCTGGAGCTTGGGCCTGGTGGAGGGGAGGTAGTGGGTCAGGTGACCGCTGGTCCCATCTTCGTCGATGGCCACCGGCTGTGGGACATCAACAGCACCGTTTTGAGCGAACGTCGGCGCCTCGCCAGAGACGGCGTGGTGACGGTGGTGGTAACCGTCGACAAGGAAACGGGCGAGGTCCTCAAGGACCCGGAGCTCGCCTCCTCGGGATTCGTGGAACTGGACGAATCTCAAGAGCTCTTCGAAAAAACGTCTAACATGGTCCTAAGTGCCCTAGACCGCGAGGGAAGCCACATCCTAGAGTCGGAAGGGTTAAGGACCAGAATCACTCAGTCGGTTTCCGACTTCTTGCATGGGGAGACCCGAAGGCGGCCCACCGTCCTGACGATCATAGATCAGGTCTAGGACGTGGACTCCCCGCCGTTCGAGGCGCGGGGAGGGGGTGCTGGGATGAGAAGGCCGGGCAAATTCTCGCCTGCCGGGGACTACTCTCTTCGTGGGGCCGCGCGGCCCTATTCGATTTCGCCCCAATGCCTGCAAGCAGACGGTCACGAGCAAGGTGTGTTATATGGCTATAGAGGGTCGAATCAACTCGCAGCTAGCCCTTAGAAGACTGGTGCCCCATGTCGCGGGATGGCCTGCCTGGATCGCCTTGGGACTGGCTTCGCTGGCTGTTTCGGCAGGCGTCGCCTACACAATACGGTATCCCGTGTTGAACCTGTATAACATCGTCTACGAGGCGATCGTCACCGAGCTTGGCCTGGGCGCTCTGCCGGTCGCCCTGTGGCTCTTGGCCTTCGTGGTCGCCGTGACGATGCGACGCTCCTGGCTCGGCCGCGCCAGACTATGGCTGGGCTCTTTGCCGGCGCTGGCGCTGGTGGGCGGGTCGATGGCCTTCTTCGAGGCCTACGATGGGATTCCGGCGTGGTTCACCCTGCAGGGCGAGGTCTCGCTTGGCGGCAATGTTGGTGAGGCCGTTGTCGGCTCGACTGCCTGGACGGGGGTGTTGCGGCTAATCGGGATTGGTGTCCTCGGGCTCGCCATGGTGGCCCCGCTATCGACCTCAAGCTGGCGCTTCGGACTGACCATGGTGGGCGGCGCGTTGATCCGTGTGCTGGTCTACGCCTATCTCGTGCTCGTGGTCGCCATCAAGGCACTGCTCCAGCTTGGACGATCGAAGGCGCCATCGGCGGCGCGCCGGCGCCCAACCGGGACCGAGGTGACCCAACAACCTAACATGCCGCCGGAGGTACTGACGCCCTACACGAGGCTCCGGACCGTGAATACAGGCGTCGCGGAGTCAGGGCGGGTAACCCCGGCTACACTGGTGAGATCTACCGATCCCGAGATTGAGTTTACGCTCTCGACCGAACGAAACGAATTGAGCGATGCGGTCGCGCAGGAGGGGGCCGAGTCGGAGCCGGCCCCGCGCCTGGCGTCCCTGGCCTGGCTGGCCGAACCGGACGGTGCCGTTGCCCTCGTAGAGGCGCCTGCCAAACCGGCTGAGGTGGATGAGGAGCACGCCGACACCCGAACTCCCGAGGTCGGGCAGGCCGACGACAGCCAGGCCGATATCATCCCAGCCTCGGAGCGGTCTGCCGGCAGCGGCGCAGCCGAAGCCCTTGGACCATTCGGAACCAGGTTCAATCGCTTCTGGGGCTCTGTGGAAGACGAAGAAGAGGATGAGAGCGAACCCTTGCCTGAGGAGGCTGGGTCACAGACGGCCGACCCCTACCCGGACGACGAGCCCGAAGAGACGCCAGCGCTCGGCGGACCGGCGGTGGAGATGATGTCGGGGATGCCTACCGCGCCGGACCTTGAACCTGAGCCGGAGTCCCAGACCAAAGAGTGGGCAAGGCCATCGATCGATGTGCTGACGGACCTGGCAGAGGGTGGCATTACCGAGGAGGAGATGGAGGAGACGGCAGAGACGATCCGTAAGACCCTCGAGGAGTACGGCATCGAGATCGATATCGGGCAGATGAAGCCGGGGCCGACTGTGACAATGTACGGTCTCGTTCCAGGCTGGGTGAGGCGCTACAAGCAGGTCAAGGAGACGGACGAGGAGGGACGCGGGAAGCTTGATGAGACGGGCAGGCCGGTGGTTAAGCGAGTCGAGAGCAAGACTCGCGTTAAAGTCGACAGCATTCTGTCTCGCGAAAAAGACCTGGCGCTGGCTCTGAAGACGCCCAGTATCCGCATCGAGACCCCGGTGATGGGCAAGTCAATGCTCGGGATCGAGGTGCCCAACCCCAACCCCAGTCTGGTGACGCTTCGGTCGGTGATGGAGAGCCCCGAGTTCGAGGGCTTGCATAAGAAGGGTCATCTACCCATAGCGTTCGGTAGGGCAAGCGGTGGTGAGTCCGTCGTGATGGACCTGGCCAAAATGCCTCACCTGCTTATCGCCGGCGCTACAGGCAGTGGGAAGAGCGTGTGCCTCAACGCCATCGTCTCGTGCCTCATAATGGAGAAGACTCCCGCAGAGATGCGGCTGCTGCTCATCGACCCGAAGCGCGTGGAGCTCACCCCGTATAACGGGATACCTCACCTGCTGACGCCGGTGGTTGTCGAGGTCGATCAGGTGGTGGGTCTGCTCAAGGGCATGATTCGCGAGATGCTGGATCGCTACCGTCGCATGGAGGAGGTCGGCGTCCGGAATATCGAGGCCTACAACGAGCGCATGCCCGACAAGATGACTTTCCTGGTCGTGGCCGTAGATGAGCTTGCCGACCTGATGATGTCGGCGGCATTCGACGTGGAGCAGTCCATCTGCCGGCTGGCACAGCTTGGGAGAGCAACAGGAATCCACTTGATCCTGGCGACCCAGAGGCCGTCGGTAGACGTGGTAACCGGCCTCATCAAGGCCAACTTCCCCAGCAGGATCAGCTTCGGGGTCACCTCTCACGTGGACTCGCGAACGATTCTGGATTCGACCGGCGCCGACAAGCTTTTGGGTCGGGGCGACATGCTTTACCTGCCCCTGGACGCGTCCAGGCCGATGCGGGCTCAGGGGGTTTTCATATCCGACCAGGAGATCTCTAGCCTGGTCGGTTTCTGGGAGAATACCCCGAGGGCCCGTCTGCCGAGGATCGATCTACGCCCAGTCGAGAGCGATCAGGACGGTGCGGACGCAGACGAGGTTGAGAACGACGCTCAGGACGAGCTGCTGTACAAGGCCATCGAGCTGGCCCACAGCTACAAGAAGGTCTCCACATCCCTGTTGCAGAGGCGCATGCGAATCGGGTATCCTCGAGCCGCCAGGCTGATGGATCAGCTCGAGGATCAGGGCATAGTGGGGCCCAGCGACGGCTCAAAATCGCGGGATGTTATAATAAGCTCGCCAGGCAATAGCCTCTAGCCAGTGGCCGAGGGGGCTTTATCTAGTGGTCCGGAACCTTACCGACCTGCTGGGCTCCGTAGTCAGGCGAGGCCGAGACGAGCCCCAGGCCGGTGTAGTAAGAGAAGTCTGCCTGGCGTGCGACTCCAGCCTGGTGGAATCGCAGCTCTACCTTGAGCACCGCGTCTGTCACGTTTGCCGGTTCCACTACAGCATGACTGCCCGGGACCGGATCGCGTCCCTGGCGGACCCCGATAGCTTCAAGGAGATAAATCGCTCCGTCATTTCCCTCGATCCGCTCTCCTTCTCGTCGCGGGTCCCCTATAAGGAGCGCCTCTTCCGTGACCAGCGCCGTACCAGCCTGACCGAGGCGGTGGTCACAGGCACGTGCGCCATCGGCGGGAGCCCGGCTATGCTCATAGCGCTCGACTTCGGATTCATGGGCGGGACCATGGGCTGCGTCGTCGGGGAGAAGGTGGCGCTGGCGATGGAGCAGGCGGTGAAGCGTAAGCTGCCGGCCGTCGCGATAGTAACCAGCGGGGGCGCACGTATCCAGGAGGGTGTGCTCTCGCTTATGCAGATGGCCAAGACATCGATCGCGGCCAACCAGCTCCACGCCAAGGGCCTGCCGTACATTACCGTGCTCGCCAACCCGGCGACGGGCCAGGCTTATGCCAGCTTCGCCAACCTGGCAGACGTGATACTGGCGGAGCCCGGCGCTATCGTCGGATTTTCACCGCTCCGCGTCATCAAGGAGACCAGCGACGAGCCGCTGTCCCATGGCTCCTATACAGCGGAGGCCCAGCTGGACCGCGGAATGCTGGATGGCGTTGTGGACAGAACGGAGCTGAGGCAGTTGCTTGCGGTGCTGCTCGATCTCCTGGGGCCACAGTACCGGCTTGCGGTCAAGCAGAAAGCCCAGACTCACAAGGCCGAGCCGGCCCGGCCGCGGGCGTGGAGCTCTGTTCAGCTTGCGCGGCATGAGTCACGGCCGACCTCCCTCGACTACATAGGCCGCATATTCACGAGCTTTGTGGAGCTGCACGGCGACCGGTGCAACGGAGACGACCCGGCCATAGTGTGCGGGATCGGGCACCTGGGCAGCCAGACGGTCGTGGTCATGGCCCAGGAGCGGGGCAGGCGGGACGGTGACGTAGACCGTAACGACGGTAGAACCTCGCCCGAGGGGTTCAGGAAGGCTCAGCGGGCGCTGAGGCTGGCTTCCAAGTTCGATCTGCCCCTCATCACTTTGATAGACACACCTGGTCCTAATATCAGCCTCGAATCCGAGCTGAGCGGCCTTGGGTTTACCATCGCCAACACCATCGCGAAAACGGCGGCTGCGGAGGTGCCGTCGATCTCGGTCGTGATCGGCGAGGGCGGCAGTTCGGGCGCGCTCGCGCTGGGCGTCGCCGACCGAGTGCTGATGATGGAAAACGCCATATACTCGACCATCTCGCCGGAGGACGCCGCAGAGCTGATCTACCAGGACGAGGCGCGCGCCGACGAAGTGGCCGAGTCACTCAGGCTCACGGCACAGGACTGCACGGAGCTTGGCATCATAGACGCAGTCGTACCGGAGCCTCCGGGAGGCGCGCATACGAACCCCGACGAGGCTGCAAGACAGCTGCGTCGGGCACTCCTTCAGCAGATAGCTGAGCTGCAGGCGATGTCCAAGCGGCGAATGCTGAGGGCCAGATACAAGAAGTTCCGCAACATGGGCGAGTACAGCTCCCACTTCCGCGCCGCCATCACCCGGGAGGTGAACGCTCTCCAGGGGTTTGTCACCACTGGTGTGAAGCGCATCGCGAGACGGAAGCGAAGCGAGCCAACAGACCCCGCCGACGCGCTGACGTCGGAGCTTTACGCATCTTCGAGCGGGTCCGAACCTCCTAGCAGCGACTAAGGGTCCACGCCGGCCTTCTCCGCCGGACGAGGCTCCGCCGAGACGGCGGCGGGCGAACCCATCCAGCACACCGCCTAGCACGGCGCCTTGCTCCCTGAGATCGTAGTACGAGCTGACGACAGGTTTGTCGGCTTGAACAGCCTTGGCGGGTCAGCTGGGGGGCGTCGGCCACCTCGTCGACGGGACCCTGTCAAGAGTTGTACCGAAGTCTGACAGCTCAGACGAGATACCTGTGCGATAATGCGCGGGGCAACCACGAGCTTTTCCGCAAGCCGGCAGCCCTTGCGCTGCCGGCTTGCTACGCCCCGTATCGGAAAAGACACTCTCCACCGCGGTGACAGGGGGTCATTGGAGCAGATGCCCCGGCGTGCCGACAGGTCGTCCGCGTTCTACTATGGCTGGGTCATCACAGCTGCTTTCGCCCTGATGATGGTCGCTACCTGGGGCATCTCCCAGGGCACGTTCGGCGTCCTGATGAAGCCGATGACTGCCGACACGGGCTGGAGCCGAACGGCCGTGTCCGCCGCATTCTCGATACACCTCATTGTCGGCTTCGTTCTGGGTGTATTCTGGGGATGGCTGTCCGACCGTTGGGGCGTCCGTCGGGTCATGGCCGTTACCGGCGCGCTCATGGGCCTGGGAATGTTCCTCAGCGGTCTCTCCAATACGCTATGGCAGCTCTACCTGTTCTTCGGGTTCGTCGCTGGAGCGGGCCTAGGTGGGTCGGCAGGGCCGCTGACTGCCATCGCGACGAGGTGGTTCGAGCGGAGGCGAGGACTGGCCGTCGGCATCGGCTTTGCCGGCGGCAGCGTGGGGACGGCGACGCTGGCGATACTGGCCGAGTTCCTGATCTCGAACCAGGGATGGCGCTTCGGCTTCCAGGCGCTCAGCTACGTGGTGTGGGGCATATTCCTTCTGACGATCATGTTCCTGCGCGAGCCCTCAGGGGAGTCGGATGCCCCTCCTCCCTCCGAGGCTCCCGGGCGCGAGGACCACGGACGGGAGGCCAGACGGGTTACGGCCCAGGTGGCTGCGCCGCTGTCGGTTGCCGCTCGAACCTCGTACTTTTGGCTGCTGTTCGGCATGATGACGATGTCGACGCTGATCTTCTTCCTGGTGCTAGTGCACCTGGTGCCCAGAGCCATCGACCTCGGTATACCTTCGTCGAGGGCAGTGACCGTGTTCACGGCCACCAACATAGTCTCGATGGTCGGTACCATGGGTGGAGGAGGCCTCGGCGATCGATTCGGGCCTCAGCGGGTCTATATCCTGGCGATGGCCTTTTACGCGTTGGGCCTGCTGTGGCTGTCGATCGCTTCGGAGCTGTGGATGCTTTACCTGTTTGCGGTCGTCTTCGGACTGGGGAACGGGGCGTGGAGTCCCCAGATACCGGCGCTGGCCGCGCGGACCTTCGGCACCAGGTACATGGGGGCGATATGGGGAGGGATCCTACTCGGGGCTGGCATCGGGGGCACCATCGGACCCATTATGGCCGGGGCCATTTTCGATGCAACCGATAGCTACAGGATCGCATTTATCGCGGGAGCCGGCATCGCCGTGGTCGGGATAGCGCTGGCCCTTCTGCTGACGGGGCGCCCCCGCGTGCCGCTGCTCCGGCGGCGCCAGGCGCAGTTGCGCTAGTCACTGCCTGCGGCAAGCACGGAGCCGTGAGGGCCACGGCGTGCCTCGAAGACGGCGATCTTGTTCTCGTGCTCCAGGGTCAGGCCGATGTCGTCGAGGCCGTTCAGCAGGCAGTGGCGGCGGAAGGGCTCTACCTCAAAGCCAACGTCGATGTTGCCGGCGTCGTCCGACACTCGTTGGGCTTCAAGGTCGACCGTTACGCGATACCCAGGGCTGGCCTCGGCACTGGCAATTATTCGCTTCACCTGGTCTTCCGGAAGCATCACGGGCAATAGTCCGTTCTGGAAGCAGTTGTTGCGGAAGATGTCTGCGAAGCTGGGTGCGATGACGCACCGGAGGCCGAAGTCCAGCAGCGCCCACGGGGCGTGCTCCCGCGACGACCCACAGCCGAAGTTGACGCCTGCCACGAGGATTGAGGCCCCTTGATAGCCGGGCATGTTCAGCACGAAATCGGGGTTGGGCGAACCTTCTTGGTCGAAACGCCAGTCGTAAAAGAGGAACTCGCCGTACCCCGTGCGCTCCACACGCTTGAGAAACTGCTTGGGGATGACCTGGTCGGTGTCGACGTTGACCCTGTCCATTGGAGCGACAATGCCGTTTAGCGTAGTGAATGGCTCCATGTCCCTTTCCTCCGCCTGGTGCTAGGTATCAGCGCCTGTCTCAGGCCTGGCGTGGCGCCCATCGAAAGGCTATCGTGTCGCGGCCGCCGATTCGCGATCCTCGGTCACGGCCAGCGGAACGTGGACATCGTCCGCGCTGACCTTTTCGACGTCGACCAGCGTGTCGTAGAAGTCGCCGCCCCCACCCAGGTCGCTGAGGCCATCGCCTGTCAGCGCGTTAGCGGATGAGCCGCCTGGACTCAGGGAGGCCCACCACCCGTGTGGCATGGCGACTACGCCGGGGCGCACCTTGTCGCCGACCATTGCTCGCAATATCACGTTGCCGCGCTCGTTGACCACGCGGACCGTGTCGCCATCTTCGACGCCTCGCGGCTCAGCGTCGGCGGGATGGATGCTCAGTTTGGGCTCCCTCTCGGCCCTGAGGTGTCGGGGCAGGCCCGAATAGCTGGAATTCAGAAAGTGAAGAGCTGATTTGGCGGAGATCAGCACCAGAGGATAGCGCTCCCCAGATCCGTTCCCGCTCGCGGCAGGCGCAACGTGAGCGGGCAAGGGGTCCATCCCCTGTTCGGCCAGGCTCTCCGCGTAGAACTCGCATTTCCCCGTGGGTGTGGGGAAGCTACCGTTAGCGTAGGGGCGGTAGTCGTCGGGCATGTTCAGCGGAGCCCAGCCTTCCTGGACCAATCGCTCGTAGGTTATGCCCTCGAGATACGGATGTTCGGTCACCAGCGCTGCCCTGATCCTCTCCTCGTCCGACGTGTGCAGATAGGGCTCGTCGTAGCCCATACGCGCGGCCAACCGTCGGAACAGCTCTGTATTGGAGACCGCCTCGCCGACGGGTCGTATTGCAGGCGTGTTGAGCGCAAGATAGGTATGACCCCACGCCCACATAAGGTCGTACTGCTCGACCTGCGTGGTCGCAGGCAGCACGTAGTCGGCATAGCGCGCGGTGTCGGTGAGGAGATGCTCGTGGACAATGGTGAAGAGGTCGCTGCGGCGCAGGCCCTCCAGGACCAGGTTCTGGTTCGGGGCGATCGCGGCCGGGTTGCTGCTGTACACGAACAGGCTGCGAATCGGCGGCTCGAGCTCCGGGCTGGTCAGCGCCTGGCCAAGCTGAACCATGTTCACTGCTCGAATGCTCTGATCTTCCAGATGCGGCATCTCGACGGCCGCGGTATCCAGTGCCTGGAAGAAAGGGTCGAAGGTTGCCCAGAGGAGGCCGCCGCCCCTGTGTCGCCACGCGCCGACGAGGGCCGGCAGACACGACACGGCACGGTACATCATGGCACCGTTCGCGTGGTGCTCCATCCCGATAAGCAGCCGAACGAGTGAAGGCTGGCTGCCGGCGTAAGCCCTCGCCAGCCGGACGATGTCGTCCGCTTCCAGGCCAGTCAGGTCCGCTGCGCGCTCGGGGGGATACTCGGCCAGCCGCTGTCGCAGGCGATCGAAGCCAAGGGTGTGCTGCTCAACGTAGTGGGCGTCGTACAACGACTCATTGACGATCACATGCATCATGCCCAACGCGAGCGCCGCGTCGGTGCCTGGGAGGGGGCGTATGTGCCAGTCCGCCTTCTCCGCGGTGCGCGTCTTCAGGGGGTCGATCACCACCACCGTGGCACCGTTCTTCTGGGCCTGGCTGACGAGTGGCCAGAAATGCAGGTTTGTGACGATCGTGTTCGTTCCCCAGAGGATGATGAATCGGCTGTGCACCACGTCCTCGGGCAGTACACCCATGCCGGTGCCGATCGTGGGTGCAAGGCCGCTCCCCGACGCGCCGCCGCAGATCTCTCGGATGAGCCGTGTCGCGCCTAGCCTGGCGAAGAAGGGATCGCCCGCGCTTTTCTGGATGAGGCCTATGGTGCCCAGGTAGCTGTATGGCAGGACGGCCGTGGGGCCATCTTCGGCGATGATCTGCTTGAGCCTGGCGGCGATGCCGTCGAGAGCCTCGTCCCAGGTCACACGCTCGAAGCGGCCCTCACCCTTGGGACCGATCCGCCGCATGGGGTACAGTACCCTTTCCGAGCTGTACACACGGTCGTCCAGGTAGTTGTTGACCTTGGCACAGAGGCCACCACGAGTGAACGGATGGTCGCTGTCGCCCCTCAGGGATATCGCCCTGCCGTTGTCAACGGTCACCTGCCAGGCGCAGCCATCGGGACAGTCATGAGGGCAAGCCCCGCGAATGACCGTTTGTGAGTCTCGAATCGTCATGTCTGTACCCTCAGCATTAGATTCACTTAATACGCTGCTGGACACGATACAGGAGCATGGTTCCGCCCTGCCTACCAGTCGCGGATGTCGACGAAGTGGCCGGCGATGGCTGCTGCTGCTGCCATCTGCGGGCTGACGAGGTGCGTCCGGCCCCCTTTGCCCTGCCTCCCCTCGAAGTTGCGGTTGGAGGTGGAGGCGCATCGCTCGCCGGGCTGAAGTATGTCGGGGTTCATGCCGAGGCACATTGAGCAGCCGGCGACCCGCCAGTCGAAGCCCGCGTCTTTGAAGACGCCGTCCAGACCCTCCGCCTCGGCCTGTTTCTTGACTAGCGCGGAGCCCGGGACGACCATCGCGTAAACATGATCGCTGACCTTGCGCCCCTTGACCACCTCGGCCGCGTTCCTCAGGTCTTCGAGGCGCGCGTTGGTGCACGAGCCGATGAAGACTCGGTCCAGCTCGATCTGCTCAATGGGCGTATCGGGCTCCAGGCCCATGTACTTCAGCGCCCGCTCGGCCGATTCCCGCTCACCGGCGCTATCGAAGGAAGCCGGGTCCGGAACCCTCCCGGTGATGGGAGCCACCATGCCCGGGTTCGTGCCCCAGCTCACGAAGGGCTCCAGGCTGGCGGTGTCTATCTCGACGTAAGAATCGAACTCGGCGCCGGCGTCGGTGGGGAGTTCGCGCCACTGCTCGACGGCGGCCTCGAACTCGCCGCCCTGCGGAGCGTTGGGTCTGCCCCGCACGTACTCGAAGGTCGTGTCGTCCGGAGCGACCATGCCGGCCCGGCCTCCGGCCTCGATGGACATGTTGCACACCGTCATTCGGCCTTCCATGGAAAGGGAACGGACGGCCTCACCGGTGTACTCGATGACGTGTCCGGCGGCCCCCGCTACGCCGATCCGGCCCATGATGCACAGGATGAGGTCCTTTGCGGACACTCCGAAGGGCCGCGGGCCTTCGGCCCGTATCTGCATGGTCTTGGGTTTGAACTGACGCAGGGTCTGGGTGGCCATTACGTGCTCGACCTCTGAGGTCCCGATGCCCATGGCGAAGGCGCCGAAAGCTCCGTGGGTCGACGTGTGGCTGTCGCCGCACACTATGACCTTGCCGGGCTGAGTGTACCCTTGCTCCGGCCCTATGATGTGCACGATGCCCTGAAGAGGGCTGGCCCTGTCGTAGAGGGTTACCCCGAACTCCTCACAGTTGCTGGACAGAGCGTCCAGCTGCTGCTTGGCGATGGGGTCGGTGACCGGGAGGGAGAGGTCCCAGGTCGGCGTGTTATGGTCCGCCGTGGCGATGGTCAGCTCGGTTCGTCGGAGCTTGCGTCCTGCCATGCGAAGTCCGTCGAAGGCCTGGGGCGACGTCACCTCGTGGACTAAGTGCAGGTCCACATAGAGCAGCGTCGGCTGGCCCGGCTCTTCGTGGACCACATGGGCGTCCCAGATCTTCTGAAACATGGTCTTGGGCATAGCTGGTTCCTCTCTAGGAGACGTAGTCGCCGGCGTAAGGGCTAGCTTAGACTCCGGCCTGCCCTGCCGGCTCGCCCTGGGTGCCCTCCATGGCCAGTAGCCGGTTGAGGGCGTTCATGTAGGCCTTACCGCTGGCGACGATGATGTCGGTGTCCGAGCCCCGACCCACGTAGGCACGGTCGTCCTTCTCAATCCGAATCGTCACGTCACCGATGGCGTCTATGCCCTGGGTGACGGCGTCGACGCGGTACTCGGTGAGGACGTTGGGCACCTGCACGATGCGGTTGATGGCCTTGTACACGGCGTCCACCGGACCGGTGCCGGTGGCGGCGTCCGTGATGATCTGGCCGTCGGGGGCCGTGAGCCTGACCGTAGCCGTGGGCACGTCGTGGTTACCCGACGAGACCTGCAGGTGGTCCAGGCTATAGGTTGCGGGAACGTCGGCTATCCGCCTCTGGTTGGCCATGAGCGCCTCAAGGTCGGCGTCGGTTACCTCGCGCTTGCGGTCGGCAAGCTCCTTGAAGGCCTCGAACGCCTCGTCCAGCTCCTCCTTGGCGAGCTGGTACCCGAGCTCGTCGAGCCTGGCCCTGAGCCCGGCCCGGCCACTCAGCTTGCCCAGCACCAGCGTGCTGCTGGGCCAGCCTATGGACTGCGGATCCATGATCTCGAACGTGGTCCGCTCCTTGAGTACGCCGTCCTGGTGGATCCCCGACGCGTGTCGAAAGGCGTTGGCGCCCACGATGGCCTTGTTAGGCTGCACCGGGAATCCCGTGATGTCGCTAACCAGCCTGCTGGTCCGGTAGATCTGCCGTGTGTCGATGTTCGTGTCTACGCCGAGAATGTCCTTGCGGGTCTCGAGGCCCATAATGACCTCTTCCAGCGACGCGTTGCCCGCCCGCTCCCCGAGGCCGTTGATGCATCCCTCCACCTGCCGGACACCAACCTCGACAGCGGCCAGGCTGCTGGCGACCGATAGGCCGAGGTCATTGTGGCAGTGCACGCTGAGCACGACCTTGTCGATGCTGGGCACGTTGCTCTGGATGTCTCTGATACGTTGAGCGAACTCCCACGGCATCGCGTAGCCCACCGTGTCGGGGATGTTGATGGTCGTGGCGCCGGCCTTGATAGCCGCCTCCAGCAGACGGTAGAGGTAGTCCATGTCGGTCCGGGTGGCGTCCATTGGCGAGAACTCCACATCCTCGCAGTAGCCTCTGGCTCGCTCCACGGACTCCACCGCCATGTCCAGAACCTCCTCGGGGTTCTTGCGGAGCTGGTGGATCACCTGGATATCGGAGCTCGACACGAACACGTGGATGCGCGGGTGAGCGGCGTCCTTGATAGCCTCCCAGGCACGGTCTACGTCGCCCGGGACGCAGCGGGCCAGAGATGCGATGATCGGTCTGCGCACCTCGCTTGCGATCACCTGGATGGCCTCGAAGTCGCCCGGCGAGCTCGCCGCGAAGCCAGCCTCGATCACGTCCACGCCCAGCCTGTCGAGCTGCTTCGCGATCTCCAGCTTCTCGTGGGCGGTCAGCCCGATGCCGGCCGACTGCTCACCGTCGCGAAGGGTCGTGTCGAAGATGATTACCTTGTCCTCTGCCATTGTGGCCCTCCTTTGCTTACGCCCCGGTTACAGTCGGATGGCAAAGGTTATTCAAAGGACAACGCAGTCCGCCGGACCCGGCCCTGCCAGGACCAGGCCATCGTGGCGAACTACGCAAGCTACCTCCGACGCACGCACTTGAACGTCTCGTGGATCCGCCAAGCCCTCTAATCGGCGTCCTTGAGGAACGACATCATGCCCCGCAGCTCCTCGCCGATGGCCTCGATGGGGTGCTCCGCGTTCTCCTTGCGCAGCCTGTTGAACCGTGGCCGCCCCTCGTCGTTCTCGGCTATCCACTCGCGGGCGAAGCTGCCGTCCTGGACGGCAGCCAGCACTTTGCGCATGTTGTCCTTGACGTGCTCGTCCACGACCATGGGGCCACGGGAGTAGTCGCCATACTCGGCGGTGTCGCTGACGGAGTAGCGCATATATCCCATGCCGCCCTGGTAGAGGAGGTCCACAATGAGCTTTAGCTCATGGAGGCACTCGAAATAGGCCGACTCGGGCTGGTAGCCAGCCTCCACCAGCGTCTCGTAGGCGGCCTTGACCAGCGCCGTGACGCCTCCGCAGAGCACCGCCTGTTCTCCGAACAGGTCGGTCTCTGTCTCCTCCTTGAAGGTCGTGTCGAGAACGCCTGCCCGCGTGCAGCCGACGCCTTTGGCGTATGCCAGTCCGATTTCCCTGGCCTTGCCGGACACGTCCTGGTGGATCGCGAGGAGCCCCGGGACGCCCGATCCCCGAACGAAGACCTCTCGCATGCGGTGGCCCGGAGCCTTAGGGGCGACCATGGACACGTCCACAGTGTCCGGCGGTACGATGGTCTTGTAGTGGATGTTGAATCCGTGCGCGAACATCAGGGTCTTGCCCGGCAGCAGGTACGGCTTGATAGACTCCCGGTAGACCTCGGCCTGGCTGGTGTCCGGCATCAGAGACATTATGATATCCGAGTCGCGGGACACGTCCGCCACCGATGCGACGGTCAGCCCCTCGGCTTCGGCCTTGGCTCGGCTCTTGCTGCCCTCATAGAGCCCCACCATCACGTTGACCCCGTTGTCGTGGAGGTTCAGGGCATGGGCGTGGCCCTGGCTTCCGTATCCCAGTATGCCGACCGTCTTGTCCTTGATAAGTGACAGGTCGGCGTCGCTCTCGTAGTACATCTGAGCCATCTGTTTTCCTCTCGTTTCTAAAGGCCGCTGTCAAGCCGTGGTCGGGAGCCGTTGCCGGGTCCGCCCTCGGGAAGTCCGCCGGCCATGCCGCGGCTTATGGCAATCGTTCCAGTACGCATGACCTCCACTATCCCAAAGCTCCGCAGCAGCTTCTCCAGGGAGTCCACCTTCTCCTCGTCGCCAGTGATCTCGATGATCAGGGACTCAGGGGCAACGTCCACGATGCCGGCCCTGAATATGTCTACGATCTGCATTATCTCCCCGCGAGTGTGGACGTTCGCCTTGACCTTGATCAGTGCCAGCTCGCGGGACACGGTGTTCTCGTCCGAGATGTCGAAGACCTTGATGACGTCGATCAGCTTGTGGAGGTGCTTGGTCACCTGCTCCACGACGGCATCGTCGCCTTCGACAACAAAGGTCATGCGGGACAGGTTCGATATCTCGCTTCGCCCCACGGCGAGGCTGGCGATGTTGAATCCGCGTCGCCGGAACATGCTGGATATGCGGTTGAGGACGCCCGGCTTGTCCTCCACCAGCGCGGTAATCGTGCGCTTGGGCGCAGCGATAGTCGTCATCGCCTTTTCGCCTCTTCGAAGCTCGGCTCTTCCATGAGCTCGTTGATAGTCGTGCCGGCCGGAATCATAGGGTATACGTTCTCCTCTTGCTCGACAATGAAGTCGACCACCGCCGGCCCGTCGTACTCCATTGCCTTGAGGATGGCTGGCATGACCTGAGACTTCTCGGTAACTCGGATGCCGAGGATGCCGAAGGCCTCGGCCAGCTTCACGAAGTCGGGATTGCGGGTGTAGAAGGTCGACACGTAGCTCTTCTTGTAAAAGATGTCCTGCCACTGACGTACCATGCCGAGGTAGCCGTTGTTGATGATGGCAAACTTCACGGGGACATTGTTCTCTACCATGGTCGCCAGCTCCGCCATGGTCATCTGGAAGCCCCCGTCGCCGGCGATGGACCATACGACCTTGTCGGGCCGGCCAACCTGGGCTCCCAGGGCCCCCGGCACCTCGTAGCCCATCGCGCCGGCGCCTCCGGAGGACACCAGGCTGCACGGGTTGGTGAATATGTAGTGCTGTGCCGCCCACATCTGGTGCTGGCCGACGCCGGTAACGATGATCGCGTCGCCGTTGGTCGCCTCGGAGAGTTGACCGATGATGAACTGGGGCAGCAGCTTTTCGGTCTCGCGTATCCGCATCGACGGGTGCTCCTGGCGCAGCTCGTCGATGCGCCGCAGCCAGTCGACGCGGACCGCCTTATCGACCTGGTCGTTGAGCTCTCGTAGCACCAGCTTCAGGTCGCCGACGATGGGCACGTCCGCAACGACGTTCTTCCCGATCTCGGAGGGGTCTATGTCGACGTGGATCTTCTTGGATCCGGTGGCGAATAGCTTGGGATTGCCGGTTACCCGGTCGTCGAATCGCATGCCCAGCGCCACCAGTAGGTCGGCCTCCTCGATGGCAAGGCTGGCGTAGGCCATCCCGTGCATTCCGGGCATGCCGACGAAGAGGACGTGGTCCTCGGGGAAGGAGCTGATGCCCAGCAGCGTGGTTATCACCGGGATCTGCGCCTTCTCCGCCAGCTCCCTCAGCTCGTCGTAGGCATGGGAGATAATGACACCGTGGCCCGCGAGGATCACAGGGCGCTCGGCGTTCTTGATGAGCTTAGCCGCCTTGCGGATCTGGTTGGGATGGCCCTCCAGGTTGGGCTTGTAGCCCGGCAGGTCGACCTCGCCCGGGTGCTCGAACTCAGCCACTTCCGTGAACACGTCCTTTGGGATGTCCACCAGCACAGGGCCAGGCCTGCCGGTGTTGGCTATGTGGAAGGCCTCCTTGATGACGCGCGGGATGTCGGCGGCGTGCATAACCAGGTAGTTGTGCTTGGTGATGGGCAGCGTGACGCCCGTCGTATCCGTCTCCTGGAAGGCGTCGGAGCCGATTGCGGCCCGGCTGACCTGGCCTGTTACGATCACCATGGGCACCGAGTCCATGTGGGCGGACGCGATGCCGGTGACCAGGTTGGTGGCGCCGGGCCCGGACGTGGCCCAGGCAACGCCGGGGCGGCCGGTGACGCGAGCGTAGCCGTCTGCGGCGTGGGCCGCGCCCTGCTCATGGCGTACCAGTATGTGGCGTAGCTGGGGGTACTCGGGCAGGGTCTGGTACAGGGGGAGGATCGCCCCGCCGGGCAGGCCGAATATGACGTCCACGCCCTCGCGGATCAGGCTCTCGCACACCATCTGTCCGCCTGTCAGCTTCATCGCCTCACCTCCTGTCTAACACCACTTTCCACACAAAAAAATCCCGTCCTGCCAAGGGACGGGATGTTCGGCGAACCCCGCGGTACCACCCTAGTTGCCCCCCGGTTGCCCGGGGGACCGCTCGACGGCTATAACGGCGCCGACCGCCCGACCCTACTGTGAGCGAGGCCTAATTACCAAGCGCGCGGAACGCCTGCTCGTGCCATATGCGTTCTGCTGCGCCATAACCTCGTTATCCTTCAGGCCGGGTGCTCCGGGGCGAGTTCGCGGGTACCTGGCGCCGAGCTTCCACCGTCCCCGGCTCTCTCTGGCCAGTGCCCCCGCTACTACTCCCCTTCAACGCACTTGAAACTTTTGGTTGAACCAAACACCAATGGTACCAGCAATAGCTAGGACCTGTCAATTGCCTTGGGGGCTTGGCTAGGGTAGCGTAGCCTCGTGGTTGACAACGAAACGCTGCCGCCGGCTCAGCGTTGACACTCTAGCCGCCCGCCACTACACTCGGCGCCACGAGTGTAGTGGCGTCGCGAGCCTAAGGCATTGCTCGTGATCCCGGTTCGGCAGGAGGACCCCATGACGACGGCCGCGGAGATGATCGCCGACGTGCTGGTCGAGGCCGGTGTGGAGTACGTGTTCGGCATCCCGGGCGGCGGCACGGGTCAGATATACGACGCCCTCTTCGATAAGTCAGACCGGGTCCGCGCCGTCCTGGCCCGCCATGAGCAGGCCGCGGCCATCATGGCCGACGCTTACGGCCGTGCCTCGGGCAAGCCCGCCGTGGTCATGGGCCAGGGCCTCTTCATCGGGTCCAACGCAGCCTTCGGCATCATGGAGGCGTACCTCAGCAGCACGCCGATGATCGTCCTGACCGACACCTCGGACAGCGGCATGGCCCAGCACCCGGCGAACCAGTCGGGCGCCGGCGAGTACGGCAGCGTGGACCTGCTGAGCATCTTTCGCAGCATGACGAAATACACCACCCTCGCCACGACACCCAAGGAATCGGTCGTGGGGCTGCAGATGGCGCTGAAGCATGCCACCAGCGGCCGGCCGGGGCCCGCCGTCGTGCTCATGCGCAGCGCGGCGATCGTGGGCGAGGTGGACGTGGAGTCGCCTCCCTTCATCCATCCAACCCAGGGCTACCTGCGGACCGCGCCGCCGATCGCCCGGCCTGAAGACGTGGCCAAGGTTGCCGAGCTGCTCGTGGGGGCAAAGAGTCCGGTCCTCATCGCGGGAAACGGGGTGCACATCTCAAAAGCGTATATCCAGGTCCGAGAGCTGGCCGAGGCGCTGGGCATGCCCGTGGCGACGTCGTATAAGGGCAAGAGCACCATCGCCGAGACCCACCCGCTGGCCACAGGCATGGTCGGCGTCTATGGCCAGGCGGCAGCCAACGCGATCGTCGGGGAGGCAGACGTCGTGCTGGCGGTCGGGGCCAAGCTCACGCCCCAGGAGACCGTCGGCGAGAACCCGGCCGTGTTCGATCCCAAACGTCAGAAGATCATCCAGATCGATATCGACGAGCGAAACGCCGGCTGGACGTTTCCCCTGGAGCTGGGCCTGATCGGCGACGCCCGCGAGGTCTTGTCCCAGCTGAATGCGGCGGTCGCTGACCTCGTATCGAAGGCGCCGGTGGACATCGCGGCCAGACAAACGGCTGTCAGCGACAGGAAGAGAGCGCACCGCTTCCACGATGACCCCGCGGACGAGTCCACGTCATCGCCGATAACGCCGCAGCGGCTGGTACGGCTGCTCCAGGAGACGGTGGACCCGTCGACACTCTTCACGCTGGACGCGGGCAACAACAGGGTATGGATGGGCCATCACTACCAGTCGCAGCAGGAGCGAACCTTCTTCAGCCCCGGCGGCACGGCGGGAATGGGCTGGAGCTTGCCCGCCGCCCTGGCGCTGAAGCTGGCCCACCCGGAGAGGCCGGTGGTCGGAGTGACCGGCGACGGCGGGTTCATGATGTCGATGCACGCCATCAACACGGCACTGCAGTACGACCTGCCGGTCGTGTACGTCGTGATGAACGACTCCGGCCTGGGTATGGTCCGAAACCACCAGGGGGACCGGCTAATCGCGTCTGAGTTCATCGAGACCGACCACGGCGCCGTCGCTCGGGGCATGGGCGCCTACGGGGTCCAGGTCTCGAATCCGGCCGATCTGCCTGGCGCGCTGCGCGACGCCATTGACTCTGGGAAGCCTGCGGTCGTGGACGTGATCATCGATCGCGGACCGACCGTAGACGACTTGAGGGCCGCTGCCCGGAGGCCGACGGAGACGTAGCGTGGCCCGGTTATTGGCCTCTTGGTTCGACCGGCTCACCACGAACGTATGCTTGGCCCGTTCGCCCTGCGCCCGTCGAAGGGCAGGCCAAGCAAAGCGATCGGGGTAGAAGAGAGGGTTTGAGATGGAGGTTGGTTACCAGGTAGGCCAGGTGGTCGTGAGGGGGACGCTGGATCCGCAGCAGCAGTGGCAGGACCAGCTGGAGCAGTTCCGGGCTTCGCGGGACGCTGGATTTGACATCTACTGCTGGGCGCACCACTACCTGATCGATCCGATGCAGCACTTCCAGCCCCTGCCCGTCCTGGCGCGGCTGGCGGCGGAACCGGGCGACATGAAGCTGGCGACCTCGGTGCTCCTGCTGCCTTTGCTGAACCCGGTGGACGTGGCGGAGCAGGTGGCAACGCTGGACCATATCGCAGAGGGCAGGTTCATACTGGGATTGGGCCTCGGCTATCGCCCCGAGGAGTGTGAGGCGTTCGGGACCAGGATGTCGGAACGCGCGGGCCGCAGCACGGAGGCGCTGGCGCTGATGAAGCGTCTGTGGACGGAGGACGAGGTGACCCACCACGGGCGCTACTTCCAGGTCACCGGCGCCCGGCCAACGGCTCGCTCTTACCAGCAGCCCTACCCGAAGGTATGGCTCGCGGCTATGAGCGATCCGGCAGTCCGAAGGGTGGGCCGCGAGGGGCACATCCTGTTCATCGGCCCGGCTCAGCCCTTCGAGACCATCCGGCGGCAGGTCGACCTCTACCGCGAGACGCTGGCCGAGCACGGCCAGCCGGTGCCCGAGGAGATGGTCGTTGTCCGGGAGTTCTTCTGCGCCGGCAGCCGCGACGAGGCCCTGGACAGGGCCCGCCAGGGTATCGAGAAGAAGTACGAGGTATACGGCGGCCACGGCCTGCAGGGCTCCGACCGGGAGCTGACCGACAAGGTCACCGGCGGCCTGGAGGCACTCATCGACGATACCTTCATACTGGGCAGCCCAGAGGAGTGTGTCGAGCAGATCGCAGTGTACGCCGAGCTCGGCTTCACCCAGGTCTGCCTGCGCCTGTTCTATCCACTCATGCCTCAGCGGGCGGTGCTGGAGCACATAGAGCTGGTGGGCAGAGACGTACTCCCTGCGGTGCACGCCCTTTGAGTCACTCTAATCCCGCCAGTGGGTCCGTCGGCTGGAGGGGGCCGCTTCGGGTGCTGCCCCCAGCGACTCTAGAGGGCAAACCCTCATGTGGGTACTAGCCCTTTTCCCGTCACTAAATAGCCCAAAAGGGTGATGTGTCGACGGGATGGCGTGCGTGATAATAGATTAACGGTTAGGTGGCATGGACGGCTCCATTGAGGAGGCCCATCGTGACCACAGTTAGTCTTAGAGAGCCGAAGGAGCTAATGTCAGAGCATCGAGGCGCCCTCGTAGCCTACGCCAGGCGCGTAATGAATGGGGATGCTCTCGATGCGACTGAGGAAGCCGACCGGGTCCGCCGTGTCGAGGAGTTCTTCGCTACAGGAGTCTCGCTGGGCTGCACCGGGAACGAGCTGGCCAGGATCCTCTTGAAAGACGCGCTCCGCGCCGAAAAGCAGTGCGGCTGCTTCAACTGCCGAACGCGCCCCCCGGACTAAGCAGGATCAGGCGCCTCAGCGCAGGCGAGGCAGCATCGCCAGGGGCGTCGTAGCCAATAGGCCCCCATCGACCGGTAGCACGACGCCAGAGATCCATCGCGCCTCGTCGCTTGCCAGGAACACACAGGCCCAAGCGACATCCCACGCCGTACCCTCCACTCCCAGCGGTGCTGCCCTCCGACGCAGGTCTCGCATCTCCTCATCCATGTCGGCGGCAACCATCGGCGTCCAGATGTGGCCGGGGGCTATGCAGTTCACCCTTATGTTGTCGCTGCCGTGCTCGACCGCCATGGAGGTAGTCAGCGCGATGACTGCTCCCTTGGAGACGGAGTACGGAACACCCGCGCCGTGGCTAACGGAACGGATGCCGGCAACTGAGGATAGGTTGACGATGGACCCGCCGCCGGCCTCGACCATAGCTGGGACTACGTGCTTGCTGGCCAGCATCATGCTCGTCAAGTTCACGTCGAGAACCCGCTGCCAGTCCTCCACACTCACGTCGACGACAGAGCCGGGGCCGCGGATGCCCACGTTGTTTATCAGCACGTTCACCCGTCCGAAGCGCTCGTGAGCCGCTTCGACCATCGCTTTGCAATCGGCTTCGCGGGTCAGGTCGGCCTCGAACACCGCGGCCTCGCCGCCATCTTCGCGCACGGTAGCAAGCGTTTCCTCGGCCGCCCGCCGGTCTCGGTCCACCAGCAGAACACGGGCTCCCTCACGGGCGAACAGGATAGATGTGGCCTTGCCCGTGCCGATGCCGGGTCCGCTGGAACCAGCGCCGGTCACGATGGCGACAGCACCCTCCAGGCGTCGGCGTCTTTCGGTTGTCATGGCTCCTTCCTCGCGGCTTGCTAGGTGCGCAAGAGACGGATCAGCTTTGATACGTCTCCTCCCTCCTCCAGCGCGCCGACTCGCTCGATTATCTCTTCGATACGGTCCGCGGGCAAACAGACGGCCGCGTAGCGCCGGAATTTGTCCGCCATCTCGTTGTAGGTGTAAGGATTGGTCGGCGCTCCCTTCCAGTCGGCAACCTGAAGGGTTACAGTCTCGCTCCCCAACGCAACGCTGATCTTCGCCATCGGCTTGCCGGGAACGCCGAAGGCAGCGCCGTCCGAGGCGAGCTTCACCCGGGTCGCCAGCCGTCGCACACTTGGGTCGCTCAAAGACGTATCGTCGTAGACCGTTGGATCGCGGACGTCGCGACAAAGGGCTATCGCCACCGAGAACGGCAGACTGTACTGGGCGCCCAGAACGCTCTTGGGCTCCCGGTCCAGGAACCGTGGCTCCATCATTCGCTCTCCGCCGACCACCGTCACGTCTCTGACCTCATCTGGCTCGAAGCCGTGCTCCTGCCTGAGCCGCGATAGGCCATCGATGACCGAGTGGAACGAGACGTGGCAAGCATAGGCCTTGACGGTCATCCCCATAAGCTCGTAGCGATGCCCGAGCTCGCGCACCAAGAGATCGGGCTTGGGCGTCGGCGAGTAGACGCGGAGAAATCCTCGCTCGCCCTCCAGCACGGTCGAAGGCCCGGTGAACCCCTTCTGAGCGAGCAGGGCGCTCTCGAGCCCGGTCTGGGCGCCGCGCCCGACGTGCAGACGCTTGGTCATGGCGCCCTCTTTGGCGAACTCCAGCAGTCCGGCAGCGTGGGAGCCGGCGATGCCGAGGGCGTTGACCAGCTGCCGTACGTCAAGGCCCAGGGCCTTGCCCGCCCCCGCTGCGCCACCAAAGGGAGCATTGGTGCCCGGCCCGTGGAACCCGGCCTCGTCTTCGACGGCGCGGGTGGCGGCCAGGCCGACGCGGCATATCACCTCGTAACCGAGTGCCACCGACGCCAGCAGCGCCCTGCCGTCCAGCTGGTCTCGCTCGGCGACGGCTATGGCCGCTGGGAAGACCGCCGCGCTCGGGTGGGAAGACCCCTGGAAGAAGGCGTGATCCGTCTCAAAGCTCCCGATCATCGTGCCGTTGGCCAGGGCAGCCAGGGATGGGGAGGCTGTCCAGGCGCGACCGAACACGGTGCAGGGCCCCTCGGCGGACGTCTCCTGTGCGAGGTCGGCCACCATGCCGGCCCATGGCGTAGTCGATCCCAGCAGGCCGCTGGCCATGTTGTCGAGGATGTAGACTCGGACCGCCTCCACGACGTCGGATGGCAGGTCTGCGTAGGAGGACTGGACTACGAACTCCGCGAGACGCCGTGTCTCGTTCACGGGCATTCCTCCGGATGCACCCCCGCCGCCGAGCTCTGACGGTTCGGTCGAAGAGCGGGGTGCGCTACGCGCGTTTGCCCTGAGCCTCGGCCGCGGCGTTGGCGCCGCTGATGCGGCCGAATACGGCGCCCCTCATTAGGCCCGTGCCACCGGGGTAGTTGTGGTAGAAAAAGTCGCCGGTGATCTCACCGGTGGCGTACAGGCCGGGGATAGCGTTGTCTTCGGTGTCGATGACCCTGGCCTGGGAGTCGACCTGAAGACCGCCGAAGGTGAAGGTGATGCCACAGGCGACGGGGTAAACCGAGTAGGGGGGCGAGTCGATCGGCAACGCCCAGTTAGACTTCGGAGGCTCCAGCCCGGTCGTGCCTACGCCGTCCTTGACCCCTGGCTTGAAGTCCCCCGGCTGGACAGCAGCGTTGAACTCCTCGACGGTCTGCCGGAGGGCGTCTACGGGGACGGAAATCTTACCGGCGATCTCGTCGATGGTGTCGCCGGCGATGGGCCTGCTGGTCGAGTAGCGCTTCTCCAGCAAGTGAACGGTCTTTGTATCGAATATCTGGTAGGCGATGTTACCCGGTTGCGTCAGGATCGCGCGGCCGGTCTTGGCGTAGGTGTAGCCGCCTGTGTCCTCGCCCTCGTCCACGAATCGTCGGCCCCAGGCGTTTACCATGATGGAGTAGGGGTAGGACAGCCGGTTGGTCATATCGGTGAGCTTGAGGTCGCCGACGTGGGGCGCGTCGCCGGCGATGGGGGTGGCGTGGCAGCCCTGCCAATGGCCCACGGGCTTGGCCCCTAAGTCCAGGGCCATCCGGAGTGTCTCGCCCGTGTTGAACCGGGTGCCGCGAACCCGGACACGGTCCCAGCCGGTGCCCAGGTAGCGGGCCCTCATCTCGGCGTTGGCCTCGAATCCACCGGAGGCGAGGATCACCGACCCGGCGGGAACCTCATCTGCGCCGGCGGGCGTCCGCACCCCGACGCCGGTCACGCGCCCGGCCGGGTCCTGGAGGATCCGGGTGACCTTTGTCTGATAGGCGACGTCGACGCCCGCGCCCTGGACCGAGGCGAACAGGTACTCCATCAGCCCAACGCCCTTGCCCCTGGCTTGAAGCACCGAGCCGGGGCTGAACTGGATCCCGCCGCCCGTCTCGGTCGCCCACAGGTAGGTCCACTGCCACTCGACACCGAGCTCAGACATCCAGAGCATCGTGGCGTGGGACTCCCGCGTCAGGATGCGCGAGAGCTCAGTGCTGGCCTCGCGCTGGCTCACGCGCATCATGTCGTCATAGTAGTGGGTGGGCTCGTAGCGGCCGACCTCTGCCCGGTCCCATTCTTCGGCCTCCTGGCCCGTTAGAAGCGGCCTTATGTCCTCTATGCTCTCGTAGGCGAAGCGGAACAGGCCACCGCTGAACCGGCTGTTGCCGCCGCGCTCGGTAAGTGGCGCCTTTTCGAGTACCAGGACCCTCGCTCCGCCTTGCCTGGCGGACAGGGCAGCCGTTAGCGCCGCGTTGCCGGCACCCACGACCACAACGTCGTAACGAGAGGCCGTGCTCATCGTCCTAACCCCCTACGGGCGCGTTGCCGAGCCGAGCGTAGCATAATGGACTGGGCCGGACAAGCAGTAGCAAGCCCAGTCAGGAAGGCCGCGAAAAGTGGGGCGCGATCTCCCTGGCGAAAGTCTCCATGGCCTCCCACAGGGCCGGGTTGTCGTCGGCGGCGAAGTTGCAGACGACGACCGGCACGCCCAGCTCTCGATAGGCGTTCAGGTCATCGCGAACCTGGGCCGCGGAGCCGTGGCCCAGCCGCCTATCGGCGTCCGCGTCTGGTCCGACGAGTCGAATCCGCTGGTGAACGGTGACGTCGGGACAGGTCTGCCTGCCCGCCTCACTAGTGAGCTCGCCGAGACGCTGCGTCCGCTCCCGAAGGTCCGGCAGGGGCATGGAGGTGGGGTGCCAGGCTTCGCCGAATGCTACCGCCCGGCGCAACGCGGCGTCGCTCCGGCCACCGACCCATATCGGCGGGTGAGGCTGCTGGCGGGGTTTCGGGGCGAACCTCACAGCATCGAAAGAGAAGTAGCGTCCCTCGAAGGTCGTAGGGTCTTCGGTCCACAGCGCGACCATAAGCTTCAGGTACTCATCGGTTCGCCGGCCCCTTTCGGTCGACGGTACGCCCAGCGCCTCGAACTCGTCTGGAGCTCCGCCCGCGCCGACACCGAAGATGACCCTGCCCTCGGAGAGCACGTCCAACGTCGCCACCATCTTCGCGGTCACAATCGGGTTGCGGTACGGCACGACGATTACGGTGCTCCCGAGCTTCACTCGCCGGGTAACGGCGGCGGCCTGGGCGAGGACCACGAAGGCGTCGTGAAAGACGGGCCCGATGGCGGAGTGCAGGTGTTCGGGTGTAACGACGTGGTCGCTGACCCACACCGAGTCGTATCCGAGGTCTTCCGCCAGCTGCACGGTGGTACGCAGGTCGTCGTGGGACAGCTCCCTCCCGTAGTGGGGGATGCAAACGCCGAATCTCATGTGCGTCCTCTCTAGCCCCACCCATTCTACGTTACGAGGAGCATGCAAACGGGTGGTATGCGCCGGCCCACTCTTGCTTCCGGGCTCGCAGGGCTACCCAGCAACGACTATACTAGCGGGAGCAATCCAGGCAAGGCGGGACGTGATCGATGTCCGGTGTAGAGAAGCTGGAGCTCAACGAAAACGTGGTGGACGTCGTCTGGACAGACGGGCACCAGAGCCTGTATGACGCGAAGTATCTACGGCTGAACTGCGGCTGTGCCGAGTGCGTCGAAGAGTGGTCCAACAGGAAGATACTGGACCCCGCATCGATACCCGCCGACATCCGAGCAGAGGACTACCTGATGGTGGGGAAATACGCGGTCCAGTTCCTGTGGAGCGACGCGCATTTCACCGGCATCTACCCCTTCGAGCTGCTGCGCAAGCTCTGCCCGTGCGACGAGTGTAAGTCAGCGGCTGGCTAGCCACTGGCATGAGTCATCTAGGCATATTGCACGGGACGGGTCCCGACCTCGGCACCTTGCCCAGGGCAATCCTCTTCGATCTGGACGACACCATCCTGTCTTTCGGAGAGTCGGCCGAAGAGGTCTGGGGCGCGTTGAGCCAACGTTATGCGCCCAGAATCGACGGCCTGGAGGCCGACTCGCTATCCCGAGCGATCCGCGACTACGCCAAATGGTACTGGAGCGACCCTCAACGGCATCGCAAGGGGAGGCTCCACCCAGACGTGACCCTGCACATAGTCACGGGTGCCTTGCGAAGTATCGGCGCGGAAGCCCCGGTGGTGGCGCACGAGATGGCCGAGACCTACTCCACGCGGCGAGAGCGTTCCGCGACTCCCTCCCCCGGCGCCGTGGACACATTGCGGCATCTCAGGGGCGAAGGCGTGCGTCTCGCGCTAGTCACAAACGGCAATGCCGGCCGCCAGCGGCGCAAAGTCGAGACCCACGGCCTGGGTCCACTGTTCGACTATGTCCTCATCGAGGGGGAGTTTGGCCTGGGTAAGCCCGACGAGCGGGTATATCGCCACGCACTGAGCCGGACCGGGACCCCACCGGACGAGACGTGGATGGTGGGCGACAACCTGGAGTGGGAGGTCGTGGCGCCCCAGCGGCTGGGCATGGCGGGCATATGGGTGGACGCGGCCGGCGCTGGGCTCCCCGAGTCCAGCCAGGTTACGCCGGACCGTATCATCCGGTCGATACCCGAGCTCTTGGAGCTGCCTTCGTGACGGTCAGCCGCCCGCCGGCTTGAACTTGGGTAGGGCGATCTCGTCGGTGATGTCCTCGAAGGTAACCTCCAGGGGCATGCCGATCTGGAGCTTCTCGGGCGTGGGCTCGTCGATGCCGACCACGTTGGTCGGCATGCGCGGCCCCTCCTCCAACTCGACGAGCGCCGTCACGAAGGGAGCCTCGGCGGCAAAGCCTGGTTGGGGCGAGCGGTGCACGATCCCGTAGGTATACAGCGTCGCCTTGCCGCTGGCCTTGATCCATGTCGTGTCCTTGCTGAAGCAGCAGGGTGAGATGTCCCTGGGATAAAAGTAGGCCTCACCACAGGCGTTGCACTTCCTCAGCCACAGCTCGCGCTCCTTTGCCTTCTGCCAGTAGTAGTCGGACTCGGGCTGCGGCTGGGGTATGGGCTTTTTGTACTCTGCCATGGCTGTGTCTCCTCGATCAGGCGCCAGTTCGAAGGGCCTTCCACCGGCTCATGCCGAACGGAGGCTTCAAATCCGTTCCATCTATTCAATTAGCCTAATACTGGAATCACTCAGTCCACGGTGACGATGGCCGTCCCCGTCGAAGACAGGGTGCCACCGGTCCCGTTGATGAGTGCGATCTTCGGGTCGTCCAACTGGCGCTCGCCACATTCGCCGCGAAGCTGCCTCACGGCCTCCAGCACCAGGAAGATGCCGTACATGCCCGGGTGGGTGTAGGAAAGGCCACCTCCAGACGTGTTCATGGGGAAGTCGCCGCCTGGGGCCGTCCTCTGGTCCTTGACGAAGTCGGCTGCCTCGCCGGGGCCGCAGAAGCCGAGGCTCTCGAGCGTTACCAAGACCGTGTAGGTGAAGGAATCGTAGATCATGGCCAAATCGATGTCGCTGTGGCTGACTCCGGCCCGCTCCATGGCCTTGGGACCTGTCTCGCGGGCCACGGTGTAAGTCAGGTCCGGCATCTGGCTGACCATGCCGTGGGAGTGCGCCTCGGCGGCGCCCAGGACCCATACGGGCTTCTTCTTCAAGTCCTTCGCGATGTCGGCCCGCGCGACCACCACCGCGCCGCCCGCGTCGGTCACGAGGCAGCAGTCGAGCAGGTGGAATGGCCAGGAGATCCAGCGGGAATCGTGGTAATCGTCGAAGGTCATGGGATCGCGCATGTAGGCTTTGGAGTTCATCTGGGCCCACTTGCGCGTGGCGACGGCCACCTCTGCCATGGCCTGGCGTGTGCGGTCCTCGCCATATTCGTGCATGTACCTCCGGCAGGCCATGGCGTAGTTTGCGGGCGCTCCAATGAACCCATAGGGCAGCTCGTACTGGGGGATCGGCTCGGCCGGGTCGGCCGTCGCCCGCGCCCGCGCGCTGCGGCCCGCCTCTCCGTGCGTGATCAGGGCTACACTGCAATACCCGGCATTTATGGCGGCCATGGCGTGGGCGATGTGGATTATGAAGGACGAGCCGCCAACGGTGGTGCTGTCGGTGTAGCTCGGGGCTATGCCCAGGTATTCGGCCAGGGTGTAGGTCGCGTAGCGTGCCGTCAGGACGCCGTCGACGTCCTTGACGGACAGGCCAGCGTCTTCTAGTGCATTGTGAGATGCCTCGGCGTGATGCTGGAGAGATGACTTGTTCGCCACTTTGCCGATCTCGTCGGATTCGGCTACTCCAACGAGGGCGACTGACCTGGACAGATCGGCCATAACGGTCTGGACCTCCTGGCATGTCTCTTGGATGCGTCCGGCTGCGGGGCCGTGTTCGCGGCCCCGGCTGCGACTGAACGCCGCATAGGATATACCTATGAAGTCCCCCCAGGCAAGACGGCGAAGACGCATGGTAAACTTGCGCCATGGATCGAGCGGAGTTCGAACGGGTGGTCCGGCGGGCGCTGGGGGAGATCCCAACGGAGATTCAGGCGCGGCTGGAGAACGTCGACGTGGTCGTCGAGGACCGGCCGAGCAGGGACCAGCTAGTCGGGTCCGGCCTCGAGGGAGAGGAACTTCTAGGCCTGTACGAGGGTATACCGCTGACCGAGCGGTACGGATACGACATGGTGCTGCCGGACAAGATCACCCTCTTTCAGAGGGCAATCGAGGACATGTGCTCGAGCGACGAGGAGATCGTCAAAGAGATCCAGGACACGGTGATCCACGAGGTGGCGCACCACTTCGGGATCGACGACGAGCGCCTCGAGCAGATGGGCGTGTAGGTCAGGCTTGTTTGGTCACGCTCGCGCTCACCCACTAGCGAGGGTACTCCACCTTGTTTTGTTTAGCGTACCTTCCCTGTTATTATCCCTCGCTCGGGCCGAAGAGGTCTTCTAGGTCCCGCTCGACTCGGGCCTTGAGCTCCGCCGCCTCCACGAACCCCAGCTCCTTGTAGGACTCGGCGCTGCCGTACTCCCTGGTCTCGACCACCACGGGCATGGGCACCGCGTGCCCGAAGACCAGCGCCTGCTGCCTGGACTCCAGCCTCGCCAGCACCGCGCGTAGCTTGCTGCTGCCCGACACGCCCGACAGCACTGCGGCCACGTCCTTGTCGTTGTCGAGGAGGTAGGCTATCTTGGTGCCGAGCTGGCTCATGACCTCATCGTCGATGCCACTCGGGCGCTGGTCCACTACCAGGAGCGTTACGTTGTACTTCCGCATCTCCCGGGCGATGGTCCCGAAGATGGTCTTGTCGGCGACCTCCGGGTTGAGGAACTTGTGGGCCTCCTCGATGGTGATCACCAGGGGCCTGGGCTCCTCGCGTTTGTCGCCCAGGGCCCGCTCCGTGTTCTTGGCGTACTCCTCATAGATTCGACGGGTGAGCAGGTTGGCCACCAGGATGTAGGCTTCGAGGTGCCTGCTGTAACGCCCGAACTCCAGGACGACGTGCATACCGCGGTCCAGGTATCGCAGGATCTGGCCAACCGAGTCGTGGGCCGCGCCCTCGTCGATGAAGTCGAACCTTCTCAATCTGGACAAGCGGTTGTGGAGAGTCGACAGCGCGCTCGCATTGACATTGAGCTCCTTGGCCAGCTCGGCGACGGCTGTCGCACCTTGAAGCTCGAGGAACTCCTTTAGCCATTTCTTAGCACCGTAATGCTGCTGGAGCGAGTATGTGGCATCGGCGGCAACTTCGGACAGGCCCCAGGTCTGCCGAAGCATCTGCACGTCCTCGGGCTCGATCTCCTCGTACCCGATGCGGACCAGGTAATCGGGCGTGAGGCCCCGCCGCTTAGTGCTCTCCTCGTCCAGGGAGAAGACGGCCACCTTGGAAGAGAAAAGCTGCTTGAGGCCCTTCACGTCGCCTGACTCGCTGGTCCCTTTCCAGCCGTACTCGCCGTGCATGTCGAAGACCAGGTTGCTGGCGTCGCCCTGCTGCAGGATCCCGATAAGCAGCAACCGTGTAAGGAAGGTCTTCCCGGTGCCGCTTTTGCCGAAAACGCCGTTGCTCCGCTCGACGAACCGGGCTATGTCCAGGCACAGCCTGGTCTCCATGTCCAGCGGGTTCCCGATCCAGAAGCGGCCGTCTCCCTCGGAGCCGAACACGTCCTGTACGTCGCGGTCCGAGGCAAGAGAGACCTGCGAGAAATGAGGCGGCACGGTCTTGGCCGGCATGGGTCCATCGATGCCCAGCACGCTATCTTTGCTCAGGGTGAGCATCGGCTCGACATCTATCGCGCCGTAGGCCGCCGTTCCCGAGACGACCCTGGCTATGTAGGGGTCGGATACGTCGGGCGGCGTTCGGCTGAGGTTTGGGTCGGTGGATGCCAGCGAGACGTTCGTGACCACGCCGAAAAATCGCATAGCCTGTCCCTCGACAGTTATGTACCGGCCGACCTTCACATCCTCGACCGAGGTCCCGGGGTCCAGCTTCACCTCCACGCCCTCGGTCAATGAACCAGAGACCACGATCCCCAGCCGCCGGCTCTCCTCGTCGCTGTAAGAATGGTCGTTCAAGGCGAGAGCCTCCTCAGCAGGAGATTGAGCCGCTGGAGCTGTCCCCCGAGCAAAGCCGCCAGCTCTCTGCCGGCCTCGAGCATGAACTGCTCTGGGGCCGGGTGCGTCGCGCTCGCCAGATGCAGGAAAGCGGCAATCACGTCATCCGGAGGCTCGGCGGCAGAGACGCCGAGGAGGCTGGGAAGGAACTCCAGCGATTCGGTGAAGTCCCTGATCTCCTCAGCGTCGCACCCATAGACGAACGAGTAGACACGCGGCGGGAGGGGTGCGAGGCGGCGGTGGGTACGGCCGTCCTCGCGGTAACCGGCGACGATCGAGCGCACCTCCGTAAGGAGAAGCCTGCTCAGCTGGGGGTTGGCCAGGTATACGTCCTCTTCAACCTCTTCTGCCTCGCCGCGGGGGATGGGATGGCGCGCTGGGTCCATGCTGCGCGTTGCCACATCGAAGACCACGCCATAAATGGAGCGGTCGCTGCCGGCGCGCAAAAGGCTACCCAGGGGTGGGGCATCGTAAAGCCGGTAGCATTGCGTCGTGAACCGGGTACTTGAGGTTTCGACTACTTCGCCGATGCGCTCGGACATTACCACTCTTTCGATCATTCTCGGCAGAGAAGCCCTTCGCCCGCCGACCGTTTCCCGTTGTTTTCCTGTCTACCTCAAACAGTGTAAAGAAGGGCCGGGCAATGTGTAAGCAGGTCAAGGACGAGTTTGGGTCGTCCCGAATCTGACCGCGTGTGAATGGAATCTGGGTTACCGGCTACAGCCACCGGACTCTCTTGGACATGCTTTTCTCCGAGGGATGATAAGCCATCTGCTGGGTGACCAGGGCTTCCTCCACCAGCTGCACGAAGCGTTGCCTGTCGGCACCCGTGACGACGGCCTGCTCATGAGCTTCCATAAGCGCAACCGGGTAGCCGGGACCGCGACGGCACTGATCGTAGAGGAGAGAGTGGGTCAGCGCCAGTGAGGCCTCGTTGTTGGCCACCCACGAAGGGATCTCCACACGGCCGATCTCCTCTCCGGCGTGGAGGTAGAAGAAGCAGACCTCGTGGCCCGCGTAATGGTTTTCAACTAGCGTGGACGAGCTTACGAACGTGGCCGACCGCTGACCGGGGGCCAGCGTCCTCCACCAGACATCGCGGTCCATCAGGCCGCCGACGCTGGCCTCGCACGGCCTCTCGGCCGCCGGCACCGTGCCACAATGGCGGCCGCAATCTGAGACCTCATAGGGGCAGACGATCAATCGCATAGCGTTTGCGACCTCGGTGCTACGGGGCAGGCTGATGTAGCTGGCCACAGCCAATGGACGTTGCTGTGCAAGCTGCCTAAGCTCCTCCAGAGCTTGCACAAACCCGTGATCGATAAGCTCTCGCAGCACGTAGTCGTCGTAGCCGTGACCCACCAGCCCCATCATTATCAGTGAGCCGTCCATCAAGGCGAGCGTCGGGAGGTTCTCAGGGAGATCGCGGACTCTCTGAGCCAGGAACCTTATCTCCTCGACGTTGCGCTTCGCGCCGAGGATCGCTCCTTCTATCGACTGCTCTCTGAAAGCCGCCGCCTGGTCGCGTATTGTTAGCTCGTGGTCGGCGGCGTACAGTCGTGGCTCGCTGTGGAGCTCGGCATCGGGGCTTGAGCCGTAGGTCAGTCGCGATACACCGATGTTGACCAGGAAACATCGAGCGGCAATGTGCCTGTCTACGTCGATGTGTGAGCCGTCCACGGCGACGACGCAGAAGTCGGTCGGAGCCGGCGGAGCTTCGTGGCTCGCGCCGGGGTCCTCTGTTGCCGAGGGAACCCTCCAAGCTATCGTAGAGTTGCTGTCCACTCGCTGGCGCTCGTACTCAGCCACATCCACCGAGGCGATGATCCGGACGGCCTTTTCCAGGCGCGAGCCGCGGTCGTTTTGACGGGCCTTGAGGTCCGCCGCCATCTGGTCGATCTGAAGAGCCGTCGCCGTCAGGTCAAGGGACACTGCGCCTCCAGGGTACTGAGCCCTATACGATCTCCAGCCGTTCGCCTTCGATCAGAATCGTCCGTCCGGCGAACCTGATGCCGGCCCGAGGGAACCGCCGAAGCTCGGAGCGGACCTGGTCAAGCCGTCGGCTGACGTCGGATTGGGGGTGCCCCTTGGCGGAGCCCCCGACGGACTGTCCCCAAAGGCCGCGCTGGGGAAGCTTCTTGAACAGCTCATTGAACTCCCGGAGGAAGGCTCCGAAAGCGAGCTCCGACAGCCGGGGCATCGGCCGCGCGTCGGGGATACTGGCAAACGTAAACCTGAGTATAAGGTCGTTGCCGCGGCTGGTCGTGGAGACCACGAGCACGGCCTGGGGTGTTTGGGACAGCACCTGGTTGGCCTCGGTGTTGGTACGCGCGGCCTCCCGCACAGCCGCTTGGACCGACCGCAGCAGGGAGGATAGGCTTGAGACAGGCAGGTAGCCGCCGTTGAGTGTGATCTCGAGACCGGGGGGGTTGGACTGGGCGGCGCCTTCGCTGGTCACGTCAGACATGCCTCGCCATGACCGGCCGTTACCTCAACACCCGTACGTCTCCGACCCTGCGGGTGATTCGCTGGTGGTCCAGGTGGTCCATGATGGCGAGGGCGTACTTGCGACTCGCACCGAACATGTCCCTGACGTCGGCCACCGTCACCTCACCCCGCTCCCTTGTGTACTCGAGAATCTTCTCGACCATCTCGTGATAGGCGTCCGCGGCGAATACGACGGAGTCGCTGACTTTCACAACCACGCCCTGGTCGGCCAGTAGATGCAAGACCTCCGGGTCGATCGGAGCGTCGGTAGGCGGGGCGTACGGCTCTGCTGCGAGCATGCGAAGGTAGGACTCGGCGTCTCGCTCCTGAGCTGGACTGAGCTTTGGTTCGTGCTCGGGTAGCCGAACCAGCGTGCCCTCCTCTACCACCACTCCGTCGTCCACGAGCCTTGGTAGCGCGCTGTTGAAAAGTTGGGTGGTCATGCCGAGGCGGCTGCGTAGCTCTTCCTTGCCGGCACCTTTCCGGAGGGGGTATTGCTCGTGGTGCTCCCTGAGCCAGTCGCGGGTCCTTCTGGACACAGAGGCCCAGCCGGCAGCGGTGTAGAGCAGGGCTCGAGGCCCAATGCCACTGCGCCCGAGCACGACCACCTCACCGTCGGCAGCCATCGACTCGAGCTCCGATCTCGTGGCTGCAGGATCGAGATTGGCGCGATTTACGGCGGCCTCGAACTTGGCTGGCTCGGACGTCTCTATAGTGCTAAGCAGAATATCCCGCTCGGAGCCCTTTTCCATTACCGCCAGGCGGTCCAGAACGGGTTGGTGCGCGCGCCGGTGGCGCCGTGCTCGCTGGTCGATCACGTTCCCGCCACCGAGGGTGGCGCCGCCGGACCGGATGACGAAGTAGTCCCCCTTGACGATCGCCAGAGGCTTGCTCAGCTTCAGCTGGGCCCAGGTCGTTTCGCCGGGCTCGGCAAAGGCGGACTCCAGTAGCCTGACGCGACCTATCACCTCGCTGCTGCCTGTATGGACGGTAACGAACATGTTGTGCCTTAGGCGGTGAGGAGCATCTTCGATCACGCGAAGATGTACGTCCATCGCGGTGGTGGGCGTGAGCCAGCCCGGAGAGGTTAGCACCTCGCCGCGACTGATTTCTTCGTAGGAGACTCCAGTCAGATTAGCCGCCACACGGCTGCCCGGCACCGCCACTTCAAGCTTGGTCCGATGAGTCTGAAGCCCCCTTATCCGGCATGTCGTGCCGGATAGTACCAGCTCCACTTCTTGACTCACGCTGAGTCCGCCGTCGATCAGCGTGCCGGTCACAACGGTGCCGAACCCAGACATGGTGAAGGAGCGGTCGATCGAGAGTCGGGGCCGGCCGAGGTCTTTTTTCGGAGGAGTGTCGGCGAGCATGTCGTCGATCTTGGCCACCAGCGCTTCCAGGCCCTCACCGCTCACGGCGGAGACCGCTAGCACGGGGGCGTCCTCCAGCACGGTGCCCTTAAGGACCTCTTCGATATCGGCGACGGCGAGCTCCAGCCAGTCCTCATCGACAACGTCTTTCTTGGTTACAACGACAAGGCCTCTGCCGATCTGAAGCAGGTCCAGGATGGCGAGGTGCTCCCTGGTCTGTGGCATTACGGACTCGTCAGCGGCAACGACCAGTAGCGCCAAGTCTATACCGCCCACTCCGGCCAGCATGTTGTTGACGAACCTCTCGTGGCCCGGCACGTCGACAATGCTCGCCTCGTTGCCGCTGGGAAGGCGTAGCCATGCGAACCCGAGGTCGATTGTCATGCCCCGTTCCTTCTCTTCTCTGAGACGGTCGGGATCTATTCCGGTCAGGGCCTGCACGAGTGTTGACTTGCCGTGGTCCACGTGCCCGGCGGTGCCTATGACATGCATGGCGACCTCATGCTCACGCTATGGACTAAGAGTAGCACAGCGCATTTTGAGGGACAATCCACGCGCGTACGAAGCACCAGCGGGCCGCGGATGGCGGCTTCCAGGTCACTTTGCATAGTGATATGCTGCGACTATCTGGCACGCTTGAGACCCGGACGAGTGGGTCGCTGGCTGGCCGACTCAGCTGTGCAGGAGGCTACCCGATGCGAGACGCCGTTATCGTCAGCGGAGCCCGGACCGCGGTGGGGAGGTTCGGAGGTGCTTTCAAAGACGTACCTGCTCCAACCCTTGGGGCCACGGCCATCAGAGAGGCGCTAGAAAGGGCGAACGTCAAGCCGGAAATGGTCGACGAGGTCGTGTTCGGCAACGCGCTTCAGGCCGCGGAGGCCGGTTATGCAGCCAGGTTGTCGTCGCTGCAGGCGGGAGTCCCGGAGGAAGTGCCGACGATCGCTATCAACAGGCAGTGCTCGTCTGGGCTGGAGGCGATCAATATGGCAGCGCAGCTGGTTCGCACCGGTGAAGCTGACATCGCGGTCGCCGGTGGTACCGAGAACATGAGCCAGACCCCGTTCCTTCTGGGCTACAAGGCCCGATTCGATGGCCTGCGTATGGGTGACGCCGCGCTGACGGACGGACTGACCGACGGCCTGGGCTGCCCGGTGAACCGCTACCACATGGGCGTCACGGCGGAAAACGTGGCCGAGCGCTTCGGTGTTAGCCGTGAGGATCAAGATGAGCTTGCGGTGATGAGTCACCAGCGATCGTCGTCGGCGATCAAGAGCAACCGGTTCGCGGATCAGATCGTTGCACTGGAAGTGCCACAGCGCAAAGGGGACCCGGTCACCGTCACCGTCGACGAAGGGCCGCGGGAAGATACGACCCTGGAGCGGCTGGCGCAGCTGTCCCCGGTGTTCAAAAAAGGTGGCACCGTCACCGCCGGCAACGCGTCTAGTATTAACGACGGGGCCGCGGCCGTGGTGATAATGTCGGCCGAAAAGGCAGCCGAGTTGGGTGTTAAGCCCCGTCTCAGGTGGCACACGCGGGGCATTGCCGGGGTGGAGCCCGCTATCATGGGTGTCGGCCCAGTGCCAGCGGTGCGCAAGGCCCTTGGCAAGGCCGGCATGAGCGTGGAAGACATAGACCTTGTCGAGCTGAACGAGGCCTTCGCTGCCCAGGCCATCTACTGCATCCGCGAGCTTGGACTGGACCTCGAGAAAACGAACGTCAACGGAAGCGGCATTAGCCTCGGGCACCCAGTCGGTGCCACCGGGGCGATCCTGACCGTTAAGATAATGGACGAACTCGCTCGGCAAGACAAGGAGGTTGGCCTGGTGACCATGTGTGTCGGCGGCGGCCAAGGGGTGGCGACCATATTCGAGCGAGTCAACTAACGGGCGCAAGACGAACAGGCGATCCAAGATGAGGCTTGACGTGGGGAGGAGGAAGTGCTATATTGTGCCATATTAGGGTATATTGTCGCATAACATAGCACAAAGAGCATAAACTTGAAGCGGCGACGCCATCTAATGATCAAAGAGGCCGCAGCGCAGTATCGCGTTAGTCGGGCCAAACTGCACCGCCTCATTCAGGCCGGGCGCCTGAGGGCTACAACCGACCCAAGGGACGAGCGAGTTACACTGCTACGAACCGACGAGTTGGAACGGCTCTTCAGCCTTCCGCTTGAAGAAGAGGAGCCAGAAATGGGCTATCAGACCGACGCTGAGGACTACAGGGCAGGGAACTTGACCGCCGAGTTATGCGCGCAGATGGACACCTTGCGGGCGCGCGTTTTCGAGGGCCAGAAACTAAAAGGCGACAGCACCGAAATCATCCGCGAAGAGCGGCAAAGGCGAGCAAGGCAGTTGTTGGGAGCCGCGGGTGATGCCGACGAAGAATCGCCGCGCCGGGCATAGGACGTGACCGTCGTAGTTGACGCCAGCGTCGCGGTCAAATGGGTGTTGAGCGAGGAAGGCAGCGAAGACGCTTTAGATCTACGGGACTACTGGCGCGATACGGGGGAGACGGTCGTCGCTCCCCCGATCTTCGCGGCGGAGGTCACCAACGTCCTTTATCAACGGGTGCGTCGTAAGGAGATCGGTGAGGCGGATGCCCTGGCGATGCTCGAGCTTCTCCTGCTGGCGGTCGCGATCAGGGAGCCCCCCGACCTTTATGGGAAGGTACTCAGGCTAGCGAACGAGTTATCCCTAACGGCCACATACGACGCCCTGTATCTTGGCACCGCGGAGTCCGAGCGGTGCGAGGTATGGACGGCTGACAAGCGACTGGTGAACTCCGTGCGACCATGGTTTCCTCTGGTTCGTCTGGTCGGGGAGCAGCCATAACAGCCTCGGAGCACGGTGAGGCGGCGTGTAAGGTGATGAGCTGATCGCTCGGATCAGGGCGGGTCACACGAGGTCCAGGTATTTGAGGCCGGAACCCGTATTCATAAGCAGGATGGTCTCATCGCCAGAAAGCGTGCCTTCGCGCAGCAGCTTCTCAAGGCCGGCTACGGTTGCGGCTCCCTCGGGACACATGAACAGCCCCTCGAGGCGCGCGACGTGGCGTACAGTTGAGATGATCTGCTCGTCTGTGACGGTCACCGCGCCACCTCCGCTTTCTCGTAAGGCCTTGAGGATCAGGTAGTCGCCGATGGCCGCCGGGACTCTTATGCCGGCAGCGATGGTGTCGGCGTTTTCCCACGGCTCAGCGAACTCCACGCCTTCGTGGAAGGCTCGCACGATGGGGGCGCACCCGTCGGCCTGGACGCAGAACATCTTGGGACGCTCGTCGCCTATCCAGCCCAGCTCTTGCATTTCGTCGAAGGCTTTCCACATGCCGACGATGCCCGTCCCTCCCCCCGTGGGGTATACGATGGCGTCTGGCAGCGTCCAACCCATCTGCTCAGCGATCTCGTAGCCCATAGTCTTCTTCCCCTCGACCCTGTACGGTTCCTGAAGCGTGGAGACGTCGAAGAGGCCGGCCTCCTGTGCCCGGGACCGCGATAAGCGCCCTGCGTCGCTAATGAGCCCTTCGACCAGTGTCAAGTCGGCCCCCGTGATCTCGACCTCCCTGCGATTAGCCACAGGAACATCGAGCGGCATGAAGATGTGGGAGGACATGCCGGCCCTGGCGGCGTAGGCTGCGAGGGCGCCTCCGGCGTTGCCGGCGGAGGGCGCGGCGAGACCGCTGAATCCGAGCTCTTTGGCCTTGGAGACCGCCGCGGAAAGGCCTCTGGCCTTGAAGGACGCCGTAGGGTTCGTTCCCTCGTCCTTTACGTACAGGTCTGAACAGCCCAGCTCGCGCCCGAGACGCTCCGTTCGCAAGATGGGCGTGTACCCCTCGCCCAGCGATACAACGTTGGCTTCGTCTCGCACCGGCAGCAGCTCGAAGTAGCGCCACATCGTGGCGGTGCGCTCGCGGAGATCCTCGGGGCGAACGGCTAGGGCGACGGATGCGAGATCGTACCGTGCAAACAGAACCTTCCCGCACTCGAGGCACGTCCGGTGAGGCTCGTCGGCGGAATAGGCTGTGGAGCAGTAGGTGCACTCCAGATGCGTCAGACAGCTCCTCATATTGGCCCGCCTCCTCTGCGCCGCGCCGTTGCTTATTCGCTGGCTCCAGATATAATACACGGGAACTCAAGCAGGGGGACTCCCCGCGACCGAAAGGACACTCATGGCCACTCCCATCGAGCAGCGATACATCGATCAACACCCTGGGTCAGCCGAGCGGTTCGCCCGAGCCGAAGACCTGTTCCCCGATGGCGTCACCCACGACGCGCGTCGCCAACGGCCTTTCCCCCTCTACTACACGCACGCTGAGGGGCCCGCCAAGTACGATGTTGACGGCCATCGAATCCTCGACTTCTTCCCCGGTCACGGGGCCTTGATACTGGGCCACTCTCATCCTGATATCGTGGCTGCGGTCACCGAGCAGATGGCCAAGGGCACCCACTTCAGCGGCTCGACGGACCTGGAGATCCGCTGGGGAGAGTGGGTGAAGGAGCTGATCCCAAGCGCGGAGAAGGTCCGATTCCACAGCTCGGGCACCGAGGCCGATATGATGGCCGTTCGGATGGCCCGAGCCCACACCGGCAAGACCAAGGTGATCAAGTTCGAGCACCACTTCCATGGGTGGAGCGACTACCTGGTCGCCGGGAGCGACGGCATCGGAGGGATCCCCGACGAGACGCTGGGCACCATGATTGTCCTGCCACCCAACGACATTTCTATCGTCGAGGAAACGATCAGGAACAGCGGGGATGTGGCGGCGATAATCCTTGAGCCGACGGGTGCACACATGGGCCTGTACCCGATCGAGCCCGGCTTCCTCAGCCAGCTGAGGGAGGTGACAGAGCGACTCGGTGTAGTCCTGATCTTCGACGAGGTGGTTACAGGGTTCAGGACGTCGAAGGGTGGTGCCCAGGCCTACTATGGCATCACGCCCGATATGACGACCATGGCCAAGATATTGGGAGGCGGCCTTCCAGGTGGCGCCGTGGCCGGCAAGGCCGAGATTATCAACATGATCGCCACGACCGATGACGCGGCGTATAACCGTGACCGACGCATAGCCCACAATGGCACGTTCAACGGCAATCCCCTGTCGGCGGTCGCCGGCATCAAGGCGCTGGAGCTCGTTGGGACGACCCCGGTGGTCGAGACGGCCAACGCCAGGACCGCCGAGCTAAAGCAGGGCTTGAACGACCTGTTGGGCAAGATGGAGATACCGGGATGCGCCAGCGGCGTGGCTTCGCTTGCGTTCCTACGATTGGGCGTCGACCACGAGTGCGACAAGGAGGTCTGCATGCTCTCGGAAGAGGACATGAAGAAGCCCTTGAACCCGATGCTCAACAAGCAGCTGAATCTTGCGCTGCTGAACCACGGAGTGCAGTCCGGATCCAGGTTCATCCTCACCGCCACCCACACCGGGGAGGACATCGCCTACACGGTCGACGCCTTCGAAAAGGCGCTTACCGAGGTCCGCGAGATGAGACTGATCTAAGGTGGCAGATTCGTTTCAGACTAACGCGTACGACGTAGCGATAATCGGTGGCGGGGCCGCAGGGTTGACCGCGGGCATGTACGCTTGCCGCGCGGGCCTCAAGACGGTGCTCCTGGAGCGCATGATGACGGGCGGCCAGGTCATCAACGCTGAGAAGATCGAGAACTTCCCCGGGTTCCCTGACGGCATCTCTGGGTTCGAGCTGGGGCCGCTTATACAGGACCAGGCCATGCGTTCCGGACTTGAGATCAAGCTGTCGGAGGTGATGGCGCTCAAGCGGCAGGAGTCGCAATGGACGCTGGAGACGTACGAGGGTGAAGTCGCCACCAAGGCGGTCATTATCGCGGGCGGCTCTACCCTGCGACGCCTGGGTGTGCCGGGCGAAGAGGAGCTTCACGGATCAGGGGTTTCCTACTGTGCGACCTGCGATGGCGGCTTCTTTAGGGACCAGGTCGTCGGAGTGGTCGGTGGCGGTGACTCGGCCCTAGACGAGGCACTGGTTCTGGCCGAGTTTGCGTCCAAGGTGATCCTCTTTTGTAAAGACGGCCATCTTAGCGGCCAGAAGGTCCTGCAGGAGCGAGTGCTCGAGAACCCAAAGATCGACGTGTCCTGGAACACCGCCGTCGAAGAGATCATAGGCCAGGGCCAAGTCGAGGGCGTCGGCATCAAAGACGTGACGTCGGGCGAGACATCGCGGGTGGACCTCTCGGCCGTCTTTATCTACGTGGGCCTCGAGCCAAATACTCAGTACCTCCAAGACCTGCTGCCTATGGACAACGCGGGGCACATCCCGACTGACGTCTGGATGCGGACCGACCTGCCCGGAGTGCTGGCGGCGGGAGATATACGCCAGCACTCGGCGGCTCAGCTCGTAACGTCAGCCGGCGACGGCGCGACCGCTGCTATCGCCACTCGCCGCTACATCGAGAGCGGTGAGTGGGCCGAGTGAGGCGGCTCGCCGCTCCCCCCTTAGGCTCCCCGCACTCGTAGGTGACGCTGAACAGACCTCCTCATCGACGGGGGATGCAATTCGTCCTGAACCTGTCGAAAAACGAATAACGCTGGCCGGGTGAGTGGTTCAAACACGCTATGGACTTTCGCTTTACAGACGAACAGGAAGCGTTCCGGCAGGAGATCAGGCAGTTCCTCACGGAAATCCTCGGCGACGACTGGCGTGGCATTGACCCCGACGCCTACTTCGTTGGAGAGAACTGGCCGCTGATACGGGAGCTGACCACCAGCCTGGCCGCCAAGGGCTGGCTCACCCTGGCCTGGCCCGAACAGTACGGCGGGCAGGGCAGGTCCCAGATCGAGCAGATGATCTACAAGGAGGAGCTGGGCTACTTCCGCGCCCCGACGCGAGATGCGGCGATCGGCATCGATCTCGTCGGTCCGACCCTAATGCTATATGGATCGGACGAGCAGAAGGAGCGGTTCCTTCCCGACATCGCCAACGGCTCGACGGTATACTGCCAGGGGTTCAGCGAGCCGGAGTCAGGCTCGGACTTGGCCTCGCTTCAAACCAGGGCGGTGGCAGACGGCGACGACTTCGTGATCAACGGGTCCAAGATCTGGACGAGCGGCGCTCAGAAGTCGACGCACTGCTATATCATGACCCGCACCGATCCCGACGCCCCGAAGCACCGAGGCATCAGCGTGTTCATAGTCGACATGGACACGCCGGGCATCGAGGTCAGGCCGATCATCAACATGTACGACATCCACTACTTCAACCAGGTCTTCTTTGAGAACGTCCGGGTACCCAAGCGAAACATGATCGGCGAGACGGACCGGGGCTGGTACGTGGCCGCTACCAGCCTCGACTTCGAGCGATCGGGCGTCGAGAGGTTCGCCGACAACCGGCGAAGCCTGGAGGAGATGGCGGAGCTCGCCCGGGAGACCACGGTCAACGGCCGGATACCTGCCGAGGACCCCCTGCTGAGACATCGGCTGGCAGACCTGTGGGTCTCCAACGAGGCGGGACGGCTGGTCGGCTACAACGTGGCCTGGATGCAAAGCAACGGCCTCGTCCCAAACAAGGAGGCCTCGATCTCAAAGCTGATGGGCAGCGAGATCGCGCAGCGAATCCATGAGCTCGGCGTTCGGATGGTGGGCATGTACGGTGTCCTGGACAAGGGGTCCAAGTGGGCCTTCTTCGAGGGGCGGCTGGCCCGGGAGTGGATGGACTCCATCTCCTTCACCATCCGCGCCGGTACGTCGGAGATCCAGCGCAACATCGTCGCCATGCGGGGCCTCGGCCTGCCAAGGGGCTAGGCGCAGCTCAGCGCCGTTCGCTACCCCGCAGCTACGACACCGCACCCTTGGCGGCGTTGCCGCCGGCCACCTTGCCGAATGCCGCACCGTGCATCAGTCCACCGCCGCGCAGGCTGTTGTGGAACAGAATGCCGCCCACGATCTCGCCGGCGGCGAACAGTCCGGGTATAGGCCTGTCCTCCGTGTCCAGGATCTGGGCGTCGGTGTTGATCTGGGGCCCGCCGAAGGTGTAGGTGATTCCCCCAGTCACTGCGTAGGCGGCGAAGGGCGGCTTGTCGATCTTGATGGCCCAGTTGCTCTTGGGCGGATCGAGGCTCCGGGTAGCCAGGCCATCCAGGGTGCGGGGCTCGTACTCCCCATCGTGAGCGTCGGCGTTGAAGGCCTCGACCGTGGTAGTCAGGGCGGCTGGATTCACGCCCAGCTTCTGGGCTAGCTCGCCGATAGAGTTGGCCTCGGCAGGTTCCGACGACACCGCGTAGCGGGGCTCCAGGAGGGGAGCGGCCTTGGCGTCGAAGATCTGGTAAGCGATGTGCCGCTCCTGGGCCAGGATCTTGTGGGTCACCTTGACGAAGGTCTGCTCGGCAAACCCCTCGCCCTCGTCGACGAAGCGGCGCCCGGAGGTGTTGACCATGATCCCGAGCGGGTACGACCGTCGCGGCATCTTGTCGGTCATCTCCAGGACCCCGGTTGGCGGGGCGTTGACCTCGATCGGTGTCGCATGGCAGCCGGTCCAATGGCCGCCGGGCTTTGCGCCTATCTCCATGGCGGCGCGATGGCCGTCGCCGGTGTTGTACTTGGAGCCGCGAACCTTGGCCCGGTCCCAGCCCGGGCCAAGGTAGCGGACGCGCATCTCGGCGTTGGCCTCGAAGCCGCCGCAGGCTAGGACGACGCCGCCGCTGCGGATCTGGTGCACGCCGTCGGCGTCCCGAGCCTCGACGCCGGAGACGCCTCCCCGCTCGTCCTGAAGGAGCCTCAGCATCTTGGCCTCGTAGAGGATGTCGATGCCGTTGCGGCGGCAGGCCGTCGTCAGCATCTGGATCAGGCCGGCCCCGGACTGCCAGGCGGTCAGGCCCACGCTGCTGGGGATTAGCGAAGGAGCATTACGGATGGCGTTCACCCCCGAAGGCAGCTCCCAGACCACTCCTTTGGAATGCATCCAGTCAATAGTGGGGCGAGACTGGGTTACGATGACCTCCATCAGGTCGGGGTCCGTATCGCCGTGCGTCACCGTCATGAGATGCTTGCGGAAGTCGTCCGACGTGTAGGGCTGCATGTCGACCTTGGCGGCCTGGTCGTCCGTAAAGTCTGATAGGTACTGGCGGATGTCTTGGATCCCCTCGTGAACGAATCGAAGCCCGCCTCCTGTGTATGGACAGTTGCCGCCCTGGGCGGAAGGGGGAGCCTTCTCCAGGATGACGACGCTTGCACCCTGGTCGCGAGCGGATAGGGCAGCGCACATGGCGGCGTTGCCGGCCCCGACCACCACGACGTCGTAGGCGACCTCGCTTTGCGTCATGACTCCTCCTCAGGATGAAATTTAGACGGGCTACAGTATAGCCAACGCTGGTTCAAAGCTCCAGGCGGCCAACTGGTGCCAAGGACGCCGATGCAGTATATTACGAGTAAGCGTAAGGTGTCTCGGTGCGGTCCTCACGCTCGAACGCCACCTACCGGGGGGAGGTGTGTAATGCCCCGCGTGTCTGGCTTGAAGACTCTGGCATCGCTCCTCACGATGGCGACCGTCGCCTACGCGGTCAGGAACAGGCAGGCCCACGGTTCGTTCATGAAGATGCCGTATGACTTCCGGGTCCCTACAGCGCAAAAGCTCCGCGACCAGTGGTGGAACGGCGAGGACCAACGGATCGTGACACCCAGTGCCTTCGGCGTAGGCTGGGGCCTGAACCTCTACCAGGTGGCCAAGAAGCTGGGACTCCGCAAAAAGGAGCAGGCCGAAACGGTCTCCGACTCAACCACCGACAGCGACGGGATCTGATCCTCTAACCGGTTGCCCGGTAGTGTAGCGGTAGCACGTCAGCCTTTGGAGCTGAAGTCCCTGGTTCGAATCCAGGCCGGGCAGGTCTGCCCTGCTGTGGTCCGGCGCATCCTGATGAGCAATGAACCGCCGACGTTTACTCAGACGGCTAGCCCAAGGGGCTCTCAATAATGTCGCGTTCAACAGTATGATAGATCTAGCCGAGGGCTTTGGCTTCGACCTCGTACGCGTGTCGGGTAGTCATCATATCTTGACCCACGCTAACATTCCCGAGCTCATCAACCTCCAATCGGTCCGGGGCGAGGCAAAACCATACCAAATTCGACAATTCCTTCGGTTAGTCGAGCGATATGGTCTTCGGTTGGAGGGCGAGGAATGACCGACTACCACATCAACATCTTTTTCAGCGGAGAAGACGGGGCCTACATCGCTGATATTCCAGATTTAGAGTCCTGTTCAGCCCTCGGGGCCACTCCCGAGGAGGCCTTGGCAGCGGTGAAGCGTGCCAAGGAAGCCTGGCTGGCGGCAGCTCGTGAGTCCGGGAAGCCGATCCCACTGCCGCGGTACCGCCCCGCTATCTATCAAGCCACCCGCTAAGTCAATGCCCGTGGGTCGAACCAAAACCGAGCAGCTCATGTTTGTCTGAAAACTGAAGCTACGTGGGGACATCAATGTCGGAGGATACGGCGGCTGTCGTAGAAATGGCTAAGGCCCGGCTCCAGAACAATGGGCAGAAATCGGCGTGGCTGAGGAAAGGAAATCGGCGATGGGAGCGGGCCGACGCCCGGGTTCAAGTGTTCGAGCGTCTGTGGCACGTGACTATAGCAGCTCTGGCATCCTAATGTAGCGCAGCGAGCTGGGAGCCTATCTACCGCAAGGGTTGAGTTGCTATTCAGGCGAGCTTGCCGAGGAACTCCTCGGAGATGAAGCGCAGGAAGTCCAGGCGGGCGGAGTGCTCGCGAGGAAGGTTCAGTATCGTCAGGCCGACATAGCCCAAGCCGGCCTCCTCTTGATAGCGCTTCAGCATCTCGGCGCAGTCCTCCGGGCTGCCCACTATGGCACGGTCAGCCACGTCCTCCAGGTCAGAGAGCTGCAGGTCGAGCATTGTGGACTCCTGCATATCCCAGCCGGAGTACATGGCCGCGCCGGCCTCGGCAGCCTCCCTCGCCTCGCGCATCGCCGTCTCCCGATCGGCTGCGATGGCGATGTAGCGGTGGGCGCCAAAGGACCCCGGTGACGATAAGCCCAATTGCCGTTGGGCCGCCCAGTAGGTCTCTGAGAGGCCCTGCAGGTCCTCCCAGCGAACCTGTGGACCCACCAGACACCCGTCGCCCATCGTGGCGGCCCTCCTGGTGGCACCGTGGCTCTGGCAGGCTATCCATATAGGTGGATGAGGCTTCTGCAACGGCGTCAGGCCAAGGCGTCCTTCGGTCAGCCTCCAGTGGTCACCCTCGAAAGTGACGTCTTCGCCCGACCACAGGCGCTTCATCAGCGTAATCGACTCTTCGAAGCGCACTACCCGCTCGGCGCGCGTAGTGCCGACGGCCTCCAGCTCCTTATCTCTGTATCCCAGGCCGAGGCCCAGGATGAAACGGCCGCTGGTGATGTGGTCGAGCGTGACGGTCTGCTCGGCAATATCAACCGGGTTGAAGAGCGGCAACAGGAGGATGCCGGTGATCAGCCGCAGGTCGGGATTCTCAGGCGCCAGACGGGCCAGGACCAGCAGCGGCTGGAGCCAGACCGTGGGATGAGATACCCAGTGCTGAGCTATGTAGGCGCCCCAGAACCCCAGTGAGGTGGCCTCGCGCACGACCTGTGCCGTTTCGTCGAGCTGAGCGTTGATCGGGCGGCTGGGGTCCGATGAGAAGTCCCGAAGATTCAGCCCGAACTGCATGGTGCACCCCCCAAGAACGAGAGCGGCCAGTGGAGGCCGCTCTCGCGTGATCGACGTGGGTTCTCGGTTCCGTCTACTTGAAGTAGGGGATAACGTACTTGGCGAACAGCTTGATGGAGTCCATGACCCGAGCGTGAGATAGGTTACCCATCTGCATGAAGCAGAGGATCTGGTCCACGCCGCGCTTCTCGTACTCCTTCAGCACCTTTATCACTGTGTCGGGATTGCCCATGGCGAAGGCGCCGGACTCGACGTGGTCGGCCACTGTGCGTCCGACCCTCTCCTCGTCGATTGCTCCTACGGCGAACTTGTAGGAGTCCGGTACGTCTCTTCCTTGCCATGGGTTGTACAGGGCAGCCGCCATCTCGACAAACCAGCCGCCTTCGGGCCCCGCTACCTCTCGGGCCTCTTCGTCATTCTCCGCGACGTTGATCACGCACAACGCCGCCACCTGGTCATTGACGAACTTGCCCACCGGGTCCGCGTTCTTGATGCCCTCTCGGTACATTGCGACCCGCTCGTCCATCTGGTCGTAGCCGCCGAGGCTAAAGCAGAGCACGCCCAGGCCCATCTCACCGGCGGCCCGGAAGCTGTCGGGCTGGCTGCAGGCTACCCACAGCGGCGGGTGAGGCTTTTGCACAGGCTTGGGGATAACCGAACGAGGTGGGATGTGGTAGAACTCACCCTCGTGGGAGAAGGGGTCCTCTGTCCACATCCGTGGAATCATCGATATGGCTTCCTTCCACTGAGCCCTGGTCTCGTCGGGGTTGACCTCGAAGCCGTCCATCTCGATCAAAGTCGTGGACCGCCCTGTGCCGAGGTCCATGCGGCCGTCGCTTACGATGTCCAGCACCGCAGCCCGCTCTGCGACTCGCACCGGGTGGTTGTACTGGCTGGGCAGCAGCACCACGGCGTGTCCGATTCGAATCTGCCGCGTCCGCTGCGAAATGGCCCCATATAGCACCTCAGGAGCCGAGCAGTGTGAGAATTCTCTCAGGAAGTGGTGCTCAACGGACCAGAAGTAGTCGAAGCCTACATCGTCGGCCAGCTCCACCTGGGCAAGCACCTGCTTGTATCGCTCGTACTCGATGCCCTCGTAGTGGGGCTCCGGAATCTGTATCTCGTACATCAAACCGAACTTCATGTACCCTCCTCCGTGGTGCTCGTGGCACTGGCGCCGCCGGCAGGTAAGGAAGCGATTGCCGGGCCATCGTACGCCCGGCCCTATGTAGTGTCAAGGTGAATCAGCGCTCGTGCATCACCCTCAGCGCGGTAGCCACGGCGTCCCGGGCCTTTAGGGTAGGTTGACACTGTGCCGCAGCCATCGGTATGTTACGTGTCACCAAACAAAACGTATACGGAGCGAACCGTGAAGATCAGAGACGTTGCCGTTAGGATGGTTTCAGTGCCGCTGACCCGAGTGTTCAGGGGGAGCACCTACCAGATAGACAAGCGATGCACCGTCGTCGTCAGAATTGAAACCGACGAGGGCGTTGTTGGGGAGATCTACTCCGGTGACGAGCGGTCGTCATATCGCGAGCTCCGCGACCTGATCGTCGGGCCCTTCCGGGACGTGCTGGTTGGAGAAGACCCTCTCGCCGTGGAGAGGCTCTGGGCGAGACTCTTCGAGACGACTCCCTATCTCGACAGGAAGGTGGCGATGGCGGCCATCTCGGCCGTGGACATGGCCCTGTGGGACGTCATCGGCAAGGCGCTGAACGTTCCTCTTTACAAGCTGCTGGGAGGGGCCAAGAGCGACCTTCCGGCAATAGGTTACGGCTACTTCGACGAGGACCTAGGGCCCGAGGCCGTCGCGGAATCCGTTGCTGGCTACAAGGAAGCGGGGTACGCGGGCATCAAGCTCAAGGTGGGCGCCGCGACTATCGCCGACGATCTGAAACGGGTAGAAGCCATACGAAGCGCCGTGGGCGTCGACTTCATCCTCGCCTGCGACGCCAATATGGCCTGGTCGCCCGAGGCTGCGGTCGAATTCGCCAGGGAGGCCTCTGACCTGGGCATCGCGTGGCTCGAGGAGCCGGTGCGATGGCACCAGCAGGTGGACGGCATGCGCAGGATACGGGAGGCGACGTCGGTTCCCGTAACCGCCGGACAGAGCGAGCTGTCGGGGTTCGGGTGTATGGACCTGATGAGGGGCGGTGCCGTCGATTTCTTGAACGTTGACGCGTCAATCGCCGGCGGGGTCACCGAGTGGAGGCGCATCGCCGCCGCGGCCCACTTCTTCAATGTGCGAATGGTCCACCACGAAGAGCCCCAGGTGGCGATACATCTCCTGTGCGCGGTGCCCCATAGCTTCTGTGTGGAGATGTTCCAGGACCCGGAGCGGGACCCCGTCTGGCACCAGATGTACCTGGGGCATCCCGAGGTGAAAAACGGCAGGATGGCGCCCCCGGAAAGACCCGGGCTTGGCATCCAGATAGACGAGGATTTTGTCCAGCGGTACGAGGTGGTCTAGTCTCGGCAGATACGCTCGCGACAAAAGCTTCCGGTTAAGGTCCGAGCTTTTTCGTGCTCCCCGGCGGCGCAGCCTCCTAGCCGGCGGCCCCATCTTGGCTCAACCGACCAAACCTACTCTCGTAGAACAACAGGGGCCTGCCCTCGTTCACCTGGATCTCGTCTATTTCGCCTATGAATATCGTATGGTCGCCGCAGACGTACTCATGCATGACGTGACAGTCCATGTAGGCGAGGCTGTCGTCGAGTACGGCCGAGCCGTGCTCGGTAAAGGTGAATGAAACGCTGACCTCGCCGGTGCGCTTCTCCGGAGGCCGGGCGTAATACTCGCCGATGTCTTGCTGCTCCTCTCGGAGGATGTTTATGGCAAAACGGCGCTGCTCCTTGATGAGGGGATAGCTGTTCCGGTTGTGTCCCACGCAGACGAGAGCGCATAGAGGCTCCAGCGACACGGACGTAATGCCGTTAGCCGACATACCGTGGACCTCGCCATCGGGCTGTATCGTCGTTAAAAGCGACACCCCGGTGGCGAACTTGCCCCATGCCTTTCTGAAAAGCTCAGCGTTGGGTTCAGCCACAGCCTCACCTCCGGTCCAATGTATGGGGATTATAGTGCGGTCGGTCCGAGATTAGAACCCCTGGACGGCTATAGAAGCGTCTCCACGGGCTGCTTTCGCGATTGACAGTCCATCCGATACTCCGTAGAATGCTCCTGTTTCTACCGGTGGCTGGCTCCGGTCCGCGTCGTTCCATTTCGCTGACGGCCAACCCTCTCGGAGGTTCGTAAATGGCAACCAAAGCTTACATTCTGATCGAGACGGCAGTCGGCAAGTCGCGGGATGTCACGAGCACCCTGCGCTCGCTGACCGGGGTCCAGACGGTGGACGCGGTCACCGGGCCTTACGACATCATCGCCGTAGTGGCCGCTCCTGACCTGAACGCCGTGGGAGACCTGGTGACCAGCCAGATTCACACCATCAACGGCATCGTGCGAACGGTCACCTGTCTCTCGGTGGGGAGCTCCTGACGTTTCCTGACCGATACGTCAACGACGCCAACATAGCCCCGGCGGCGCGTGCCCCAGGATTATACAAAAGGGGATAAGACCATGGAGTTTCGGTTCACACCTGAAGAGGAGGCCTTCCGCGAGGAGCTCCAGGCGTTCCTTAGAGCCGAGGCCGACGACCGCTGGGTCGACTCGGTCGGCGAGGGCTTCGACGACTGGGACCATGTTTTGGAGATGCGGCGCAAGCTGGCAGAAAAGGGCTGGCTGACAATGGCGTGGCCCGAGGAGTACGGGGGCCAGAACGCGTCCCACATGATGCAGGTCATCTTCTCCGAGGAGATGGCCTACTTTCGGGCGCCGGGACGGGACATCTTCGCCACCAGGATGCTGGCTCCGACGCTCATGATCCACGGCACCGAGGACCAGAAGCGTGAGTTCCTGCCCCCGGTTGCCGAGGGTACAGTGCAATGGTGCCAGGGCTACTCTGAGCCCGAATCCGGCTCGGACCTGGCCTCGCTGCAGACCAGGGCCGTCGAGGACGGGGACGACTTCGTGGTCAATGGCACGAAGATCTGGACTTCGGGTGCCCACAGGGCTGACCACATCATGGTGCTGACTCGGACGGACCCTGACGCGCCGAAGCACAGGGGCATCAGCTTCCTTTTGGCCGATATGCGGACCCCAGGCATCGAGGTGCGGCCGGTCATAAACATGGCCAACCAGCACAGCTTCAACATGGTGACGTTCGACAACGTGAGGGTACCCAAGAGGAACCTCATGGGAGAGCTGAACAGGGGCTGGTATGTAGGCGCCACGCTGCTCGACTTCGAGCGCTCGGGCGTAGACTACTCGGCGGGGGCGCGGCGTGTCCTGGAGGAGATCGTAGCCTTCTGCAAGGAGTCGACCCGCAACGGTCGCACCCTAGCCGATGATCCCCTTGTGCGCCGGCAACTGGCCGAGCTTGCCATCGAGGTAGACGTGAGCCGTCTCATCTCGTATAAGATCGCCTGGATGCAGCAAAATGGTCTGGTGCCCAACAAAGAGGCGTCGATGGGTAAGGTGTTCGGAACCGAGCTACAGCACCGCATGGCCAAAACTGGAATGAACATATTGGGGCTCTACGGCCAATTGGAGCCCGATTCCAAGTACGCGCCTTTGAAGGGACGCATCGAGAGAGGCTATATGACGACCGTCTCGTCCACGCTGGCGGCCGGGACCTCCGAGATACAGCGCAACATCATCGCGACGCGGGGCCTCGGGCTGCCGCGAGGGTAGTAGTGCGGAGAATTCTGGGATCACTGCAGACAAGGTGTAGCAACGGACACGGCACAGACATGGCCGAGGGGAGAGCATGGACCTAGGATTTAGCGAGGCCCAGCAGATGCTGAAGAGCAGCGCGCGGGAGTTTCTCGAGGCCGAGAGCCCAGACGGCTACGTCCGCGCGATGGAAGAGGACGAACGCGGCTTCACTCCTGAGGTGTGGCAGAAGGTTGCCGAGCAGGGTTGGCTGGGGTTGATATTCCCTGAGCAGTACGGGGGCGCCGGCATGGGCTTTGCAGAGCTTGCCGTACTCCTGGAGGAGATGGGAAGGGCGTTGCTGCCGGGTCCCTTCTTCTCAACCGTCGTGCTCGCGGGCATGGCTATCCAGGAGTCTGGGACCGATGCCCAGAAGCAGGAGTACCTGACGAGGATCGGCGAAGGACAGATCATCCTTACCCTGGCGCTTACCGAGCCCAGCGCTAGCTGGAAACCGTCCGGGGTAGAGACCAAGGCGACGTCGGATGGTGACGGGTACGTCATTAACGGCACAAAGCTGTTCGTCCCCAACGCCCACGTGGCGGACTACATGATCGTGGCCGCCAGGACGGGCAACGGCGACCATGACATCACGCTCTTCATACTGCCGAGACAGGCTCAGGGCATCAGCCAGACTTTGCTCAAGACGATTGCTTCCGACAGGCAATCGGAGGTCGTGTTCGACAACGTGAGCGCGCCTGCTTCGGCCGTTCTCGGGGAGGCCAACAGAGGCTGGGATACCATCGAGAAGGTTTTGCAGTGGGGCGCGGTGGGCAAGTGCGCCGAGATGGTGGGGGGAGCCGAGCGGGTACTGGACATGACCGTCGAGTACGCCAAGCAGCGCGTCCAGTTCGGGCGGCCGATTGGAAGCTTCCAGGCCGTGCAGCACCACTGCGCCAACATGGCGACCGACGTGGAGGGCTCCAGGTTCATCACCTACCAGGCGGCGTGGCGGCTGTCGGAGGGGCTATCCGCAGATGTGGAGGTCGCGATGGCGAAGGCCTGGGTCAGCGAAGCCTATCGCAGGGTCTGCGCCCTGGGCCACCAGTGCCACGGCGCCATCGGCTTCACCAAAGAGCACAACATGCAGCTTTATTCCCGGAGGGCCAAGGCGGCCGAGCTGGCCTTCGGGGACAGCGACTTCCATCTGGAAGCGGTAGCTGGCGCTATAGGGTTGTAGGCCCTCGATTCTATACCCGGGATTCGTAGCGTCTACCGAGAAGAGCCGCCGCTCTAAGCATACCGGCACCACCCCACCCAGCATGAGCCTTCCGGCCCAGCCGCCCCGGACTTCGAGCCCGGGATGCCGCTTCCTTACCACTCCTGGCCGTGTCGCAGGCGTTTTGCAGCCGCCGATCCGCCTCGTTGTCGATCTTCTTCGTTGACGAGCCGAGCCGGAACCGCGCTGCGCTAGACTTCGTACTACTCGTAGGACGCAATGTGGTCGCTATCCACCCCGGTACTCGTTTTCCGGCGTCTTCTCGATGGCTGGAAGCTGCTTATCAGTGTCTTCGTCGGCGTTGCGGCGGCGGCGACCCTGGTGGCGGCTGCCCCGATTTATCTCAAGGCCATCGAGCGGCAAGGCCTGAATACGGCCATCGACAGGTCGTCGAGCGCTTCGCTCAACGTATTCGTCTACTCACCTCACGTTCCGCTTGAGAAGACCAGCCTGGGGGCCGCTGAGCACCTGGTGGAGGGCTCCCTAGGCCGAAACCTCGCACGCGCCTATCGCGGCAGCGAGCAGCATATCCAGGGACCGACGGTCCTGGTCAGTCCTCCGAACGCGCCGCTGCCGACGTCGCCTGAAGAGCGCATCTCGCGCGGCTATCTGCAGTACATATCCAACCTGGAGCAACACGTCAGGTTCGTCGACGGACGCATGGCGACGCGCTCGCCACCCCTTGACGGCGGCACGCCCGTGGTGGAGGCGGTCGTGGGCACGGTACCGGCGGCCCTCCTCGGCTTGCGGGTGGGCGATGTATTGACCCTGACGCCCTCGCGGGCATTCCCGACGCAGCTCGCCGTTCACATTGTCGGCCTCCTGGAGCCGGTTGATCCAACCGAGGAGTACTGGCAGGGCAATACCCGGGCCCTGATCGCCCCGCCCCCTCTGCTGGAGAGCGCCGATCCCGGAGTCGAGGTGGATCCTGAGGAGTCGCCCCTGGCGCTATTCACGACCAAGACGTCGCTGACCGAAGTCGTGGGCCGGGCCTACCCGGGCACGCAGGTGGATACGGCGTGGTTCGCCTTCGTGGACAGAGAGGTGCTCAAGGACTGGTCCATGGCGGAAACTCGAGATCGAGTGTCGACGCTGGAGTCTGAGATATCGGCCTCGTTGCCCGGCGCGACCGTCCTCACCGGGATCGTTGGCCTGCTGGACCGCTTCGAGCAACGGAGCTTTTTCTCGAACGTGCCGCTGCTACTGCTGCTGGCCCTGACCGTGACCACCGTTCTCTACTACCTGGCGATGATGGTCTCTTACGTGGTACGGAGCCGGCAGGAAGACGTGGCACTGCTCAGAAGCCGGGGAGCCGGTTCGGTCGACTTTCTACGCCTCTACGCCCTGGAAGGGATAGTGTTGACGGGACTCGCCGTCGTCGTCGCCCCATTTCTTGCCATGGGGCTCATAGCTGCCGCCGGCAAGCTGCCGTACTTTCGCGATGTCACCGGTGGCAACGCGCTTCCCGTTCAGCTCAGCGGGACGCCCTTCCTGGTCGCGGCCGGTCTGGGTTTGCTGATCCTGGTCATTCTGGTCGGGCCGGGCCTGGTGGGCTCTCGGGGCAGCCTCGTCGTCCACAGGCTTAGGTCCTCTCGACCCCCGTCCATTCCCATATTCCAGAGGTATTACGTGGACGTGGCGCTTCTGGTGCTGGGTGGGCTCGTCTTCTGGGAGCTTCAGGCCCGGGGTCAGCTGGTGTCGGGCGGCTTATTCGGGGACGTCGAGGTTAACGAAGCTCTTCTGCTGGCGCCGGTGCTGCTTCTGGTTGTGGTCGGACTGCTGTTCATGCGGCTGTTCCCCATGGTAGTGCGGTTCGTCACCGGCGAATCGGCCGGCCTGATGCACCTGGTCGCGACTGCCGTGGTCATATCACTGGTGGCAGGCACCGTTGTGAGGGGCGTCCAGACTCCGGACGGCTTCGACTGGGCGGCTCCGCTCGCTCTGGTGCTTGCGATTGGGGGTGCCTACTGGCTGACCAATCGGACCGAGCAGACCGGTGTCAGGCTCGCGGGCTTGGCCGTGCAGGCGGGTCTGGTGGCCTCTCTGGCGGTCCTGGAGCCCCCGACGACCGCCGACCCGCTGATCCCGGCCTTGATCGCGCTGATGGCGCTGGTGCCGGCGCAGCTTGCCTATGTGGGTCTGCGAGCCTGGTCGCGGATCGCGCCGGCGTGGGTTGCCATCGTGTTCGGCCACATGGGCAGGAACCCGCTGCAGTATGGCTGGCTGATGCTGTTGCTGGTCATGGTAACCGGACTGGGCGTCCTGGCCGCTACGGTTGGCGGCACCCTCGACAGGAGCCATCGAGAGCGCGTCCTGTACGAGGTAGGGGCAGATCTCAGAGTCACCGGGCTGACCGCGGAGGCAGGAGCCGGCGCCACGACTTTGCGGGAAAGGTACGCGACCGCGCCGAGCGTGGCCTCGACGGCGGTGGCGTTCCGAGGCACGGGCAGAGCGGGATTGTCGCCACACGCCCCTTCGTTCGGCGTCCTGGCTGTAGAGCCGGAGGAGTACGCCGGCGTGTCATGGTATCGAAGCGACTTTTCGTCTCGGCCTCTAGCCAGCGTGCTTTCGTTCTTGACGCCCGCAAATCGACACGATCCGGTGATGATCCCCGACGGCGCCACGGCCCTTGGTGTCTGGGTAAGGCCTCATGCCGTTTATCCGAACCTGCGTCTCTGGTTCGTGGTTCAAGACGCTACGGGCGCCATGGCCACGATAACTCTCGGCGAGCTTGGAGCGCCCGAGTGGCACCTGATGAGAACGGAGATCCCATCGGGCTTACAGTCGTCCCTCGAGCTGGTGTCGGTACAGATCTTCGAGCGTGTATACGGTCCGTCCGGCATGCCGGGGGCCATAGGGCTGGACGATGTCCACGCGGTGATGAGTCGCTCAGGGCCGGTCACGCTCGAGGATTTCGAGGGCCCATTGCGGTGGACGGCGCTGTCAGCGTCAGCCCTATCCTCCGATAGCATCATCCAAACGCGGGAGGACGTTTATCGCGGCGGCCGCGCCGGCCTGTTCGCCTTCGGCAAGGATACTGAAAAGGGCATCCGCGGCTTCTACAGCGGGCCGGGAACCGCTATCCCGGTCGTTGCGAACCCCCGGTTCCTGGCCTCGACAGGCTCCCGGATCGGCCGGCCGCTGGTGGTGAAGGTAATGGACCGACCAACACCGATTGTAGTACGTGAGCTGGTCGACTACTTCCCAACGATGAGCCCCGACGGCGGAGGGTTCATCCTGGCCGATCTCGAAAGCCTGACGCGGCATCTCAACCTGCTCAGTCCGACCAAGAGCTTCCGACCCAACGAGGTCCTCGTGGCCGCGGTGACGGGAGCAGCCGAAGACGTTCGCGGAGCAGTCCTCGAGGCCGGAGTGCCCTCCTTTGCGGTACAGGACTCCGGCACTCTAGCGGCGTCGATCGGCCGCGATCCCCTGGTGACCGCCGGATGGCGAGCCATGAGTCTATCCTCCTTCGGCATTGTCCTGCTGGTAGCAGGGCTGGGGTACGTGGCCTACCTGCTGGCGTTTGCCAATCAGAGCCGCACCGAGATCGGGTTCCTGCGCGCCCTTGGCATGTCGCCCCGCCAGCTGTCGTGGCTCCTGGGAGTGGAACATTTCGTCATAGCCGCGGTAGGACTGGGCCTGGGAACCTGGGCCGGCCTTGTAATGAGCAGGGTCCTGGTCTCGGCCGTGGCGGTAACGGAGACCGGCCAGCGAGTAATCCCACCGTTCGTCCTTACGACCGACTGGAGCACTATGCTGGTGGTCTACGGCGGCTTGTGCGCGATCTTCCTGGCTGCCATCTACGTGCTGGCAAGGGGCATGCTACGCCAGGAGCTGCATGGCGTCAGCCGATTGGAAGCATAAACCAGGCCCCACCCGGTCCAAAGGCACAGGCCTGTATGGATGGACGCGAGCTATCGATGACGACATGCTTCGAATAGGGCTGAGACTGGCGCGCGCGTGGCCCCTGGTCGCGAAGCGCCTGCTCGCCCACTGGCGCCTGCTGATATCGGTGATCATCGGCGTGTTGCTTGCCTCGACTGTGATGGCGGGCACAGTCATCTACTTCGACTCGCTTCGCGGGCTGGCGCTGCGAAACACTCTGGCCAAGCTGGGTCAGGCCGAGACCAACATCCTGGTGCAGGCGGGGCGCGGACCTACATCTGCCGCGGAGTATGCGAAGGTCGCCGAAGCGGTTGACGGCGAGGTGGACGCCCAAGTCGCCTGGCTGCTGACGGACCGAGTTCGCGGAGGGAAGACGGCAACTTTCTTCCTGACGACGCCCGGGGATGAGGACGGCGCAGGCGAGGATAATTCGCGGGCCTACTTCGCCTTCCTGCCCGGTCTGGCCGAGCAGGTCACGGTGGCGCCCGGGGGCAGCCTCCCGGATAATCGGCCCCGCGACACGGCCGGACGTCCGGTCGGGATCGAGGCCCTGGTGCCCGCCGGGGCTGCGCGGATGTTCGGCGTCGGCGTCGGCGATACCTTGTCGGCGGTGCCCTTCTGGGACGACGTGAGCCCTTACGCACGGGTGACCATCAGCGGGGTCTTCGACAGGAAAGATGCCCTCCACGCCACCTGGGACCTGAGCGATCGCGTGTTCATGGCTTCGACGTCGGAGAGTTTCCGCACCATGCCGTTCTACGTCACGGAAACAGACTTCATGGAGGTGCTGGGGGGCGGCTTCCGGGACCTGGACAGCACGTACGGGTGGCTGCTCGAGGTGGAGCCGAGGCGACTGAGCGCCGGGAACGCCGCCTCGGCGCGCGCGGCGATCGACCGCATGGAGCAGCGGCTGTCGGCCGACCTATTCAACTACCACCAATCCAGCGTCCTCGACGAGGCGCTCGCGGAGTACGAACAGAGGCTCTTCTTTTCAAAACTGCCGATGCTGATGGTCCTCGTGCTCATCGCGGTCGTCATCCTCTACTACGTCGTGATCCTGTCGACGCTGGTCGTGGAACGGCAGAGAGGCGAGATCGCGCTACTGCGCAGCCGGGGCGCCAGCTCTGCGAACCTGCTGGCCGTGTTCGCCCTTGAGGGTGCCACGATCTCGATACTGGCGATCGCCGTGGCTCCGCTTCTGGCAGGGCTGCTCATCAGCCTCCTGGGCTACACGCCCGCGCTGTCGGAGGTGAGCGGAGGCGGCAGGCTGGCGATATCCATTTCCGCCGGCGCCTACGGAATGAGCGCCCTTGGCGGTTTACTGAGCTTCGGCGCCCTCATGATCCCTGCCGTCCAGGCGTCTCGAACGGGCGTCGTCAAGCACCGGGCGGCCGCCGCTCGCCCCGCGTCCCAGCCATTCTTCCAACGCTACTACCTGGACCTGATGTTGCTGCTGGTGGCGGTACTTCTTCTTCGGCAGCTGGTGGAGCAGGGCTCGGTCGTGGCGACGGACCTGTTCGGGCGGGTCGCCGTGGACCAGCTGCTCCTTGTCGTTCCCGGAGTGGTGCTTGTCGCGTTCGCTGTAGCCCTGTTGCGCCTGTTCCCGCTGTCCGTACGCTTTCTGAGCGGCGACTCACCGGCCATTGTCCACCTGCTGGTAGCTGGCGCCGTGGTGATTCTGGGCCCGTCCATCGGCTGGACCGGGATCACCGCCGGCGAAGGACTGGCGTGGCTGAGCCAGCTGGCGCTGCTCGTCGCACTGGGGGGGGTCTACTGGGCGACGCATCGATCGGGAGCCGTGCTCCTCAAGGCCGCAGGTCTCGTGATACAGGCCGGACTGGTGGCCGCGATCGTGGTTTGGGGGCCAAGCCTGCCGCTGCCGGGCGTGTCCGTCCCGGTTCTTTTCGCTGTGGTGCCCGCGCAGGTCGGCTTCATGCTGCTGGAGGTGCTGGCTCGGAGGGCGCCGGCAGGGCTGACGATGGCCCTGTGGCAGATGGCCCGCAACCCGTCCCACTACGCTCGCCTCTCGCTCCTCTTGATTCTGATGGCTGCCATCGGCATCTTCGCCGCCAGTTTCGGTGGCACGCTGGAGAGTAGCTTCAGGGAGAGGGCTCTGTACGCCACCGGCTCCGATGTGAGGCTCGAGGGAGTCGTCCTCGACGGCAGGGGCCGAACCCGGCCTCTGATCGAGAGCTACGAGGCCATACCGGGCGTAGACGGGGTGAGCCCGGCCTTCCGAGGATATGGCACCGACCTGTCTCGCCTCAACGGTGAGGGCTACACGATGCTCGCCGTGGATCGCAGTAGATTCGCCGACGTGGCCTGGTTTCGCGATGACTTCGCAGCTCGGCCGATACCGGAGCTGCTCGAGGAGCTGCGTCACCCGACGCCTCCACAGGGCATCGAGTTAGACCCTGGGGCTCGAACGTTGGGCCTGATAGCGAAGGCGGACCGTTCCCACAGGTCCATAGCCGTTGCGGCCCGGCTCAGAGACTCAAACTCGCGCTATTTCACCTATCTCCTGGGTAGGCTCGACTCCCGCGACTGGGTTCGAATGAGTGCCTCCCTGGCGCAGCCCAGCGCCTTCGGTTCCTTTCGCCTGCGGCCTTCACCGCCGCTCACCCTTGTCTCGATCAGCATCCAGGAGATGGATGGGCGGGGCAAGCTCAGGGCCGGCTCTGTCGCGCTGGACGAGATCCACGTGGGTATGGGCTCCGGAGAGGACCGGGCTATCGAGGCCTTTGAGTCCCCGAACGCCTGGAGTGTATTGAGGACCGTGCCTGAGGCGGTCTCGGATAGCCTGCGCCCCTCTGGCGCCGAGTACCCGGAGCGCAGCGGGGTCGCGATATTCGCCTGGTCCGAGGGCAGCCCGCGCACCAGCCGAGGCATCTTCCACGGCCCTGGCGTATCACCCTTGCCTGTCCTGGCAAGCGGGACGTTCCTGGACGAGACGAACCACGACATCGGCGACGAGTTCGACATCTCCGTCGGCGGCCGCCGCGCTCCGGTACGGCTGGTGGCATCGATCGACTACTTCCCCACGCTGGATACGGTGAACGACCGGTTCCTCATCGCGGACCTGGGCTCCCTGGCCGGATATGTGAACCTGGAGCCGGCCACCACCGAGCTAAATCCCAACGAGGTCTGGCTCTCCACGGGCGCGGACGGCGCCGAGCGGCAGGCGTTGATGAACGCGCTGGGGATGAGTGAGCCCTTCACCTTCGGCGTCATACACGACCGCGAGCGAATTATGGCGGAGTCCGAGCTGGACCCGCTCGTGATTGCCGGCTGGAGGTCCCTGCTATTCATCGCCTTTGCGGCGGTGCTGGTGCTCGCCGCGCTTGGATTCCTGGTCCACTCTTACGTGTCTTTCCGCGATCGCGAGGTCCAGTTCGGTCTCATGAGGACGGTTGGGTTCTCGCTGAAGCAGCTTGCGATGCTGGTATGGCTGGAGCAGGCGCTGGTCGTGGCGGCCGGCTTGGCGCTGGGGATCTGGGTAGGCGGAGAGCTTGGGGCAACGATCATGCCGTTTGTCGCCCACGACGATCGTGGAGCGCAAGTTCTGCCGCCCTTTGCCATGGAGATCAGCTGGGGAAGCCTGGGGATCGTATATGCGTCGATGGCCGCGGTGTTCGCACTGATAACGGCGAGCGTCGTCTGGTTCGTCAGTAGGATCTCGCTCCAGCGAGTCCTGCGGCTAGGCGAAGCTTAGGGGATAATAGGGGCGAAGGAGTACAAACCTCAGGCCTATGGTTATGCACGGAATGACAATGTGGCCCTTCGCGTTTGATGCAGGGGCTGTGCGAGGTCCCCGGACTGGAAGTCCGGGGTTAACCGGGCACTTGAGTGCCCGGAGCGATGACCCGTCTCGCCAAAAGTGCTATGAGAACGCCACCCAGGTGCGGTTTACTCGCTCACCCGCCTCGGACTGCGTCCGAGAGCGTCTCAGCCTAACGCCTGCCGACCGGAGCCGCGCTCCGGGGTGGAAGGACAGGACATAACGCGTCAGGGTCGCATGAGACCGACGGCTCACCAGGGCCGACATGGGAAAGCGAGAATGAACGAATCCAAAGAGGGCCCTCACGTTGTGTGCGAGGACCTGTTCAAGATCTACAAGGTCGCCGACCTGGAGGTCGTGGCCCTGCGAGGGCTGGACCTGACCGTGGCGCGGAGCGAGGTCGCGGCCATTGTCGGGGCCAGCGGTAGCGGCAAGACAACGCTCCTGTACATCCTCGCGGGATACGATGCGCCATCCGCAGGTGCGGTCACCGTCGGCGGCAGAGACCTCCTGGCCATGTCGCCGAAGGACGCCGAGGAGTACAGGCGCCACGAAGTGGGCTTCGTCTGGCAGCAGACCAGCAGAAACCTCTTGCCCTACTTGACGGCCCTCGAGAACGTGGCTCTGCCGATGATGCTGACGGGCGTGCCGTCGGAACAGCGCAAGAAGCGAGCCGAGGAGCTGCTGAGCCTCACAGGTCTCGAGGAAAGGGCTGGCCATACTCCAGACCGCCTATCGGGGGGTGAGCAGCAGCGGGTCGCCGTAGCCGTAGCTCTGGCCAACCGACCCTCGCTGCTCCTGGCCGACGAGCCCACCGGCGAGCTGGACGAGGCTACCGCGGGAGAGGTGCTGGACCTGCTGCGCACCGTCAACCGAGACCTTGGCACCACGGTGCTCATCGTAACCCATGACCCGGCCATCGCCTTCAAGGTGGACCGGGTTGTGATGATACGCGACGGCAAGACATCGGCCGAAGTGCGGCGCAGAATTGTCCATGCAGCAGGGTCGGACCCGCCCGACGAGCCCTTCGAGGAGATCCTGCTGGTGGACGCGACAGGGAGGGTTCAGATACCACAGGAGTTCCTCGAAGCCCTCAATATACGCGACAGGGCCAGAGTCCGCCTCGAGGATGGTAGGGTTACGTTACTGCCAGAGGAGTAGGGGTTGAACCAGGACGGCGCTCTCGCCTCTGCAATTGGGATAACGCGCATCTATCGGCTCGGTGCTGACGAGATCCATGCCCTCCGGGGCGTGAACCTGGACGTGCTGCCCGGGCGGTTCGTCGCCGTTGTGGGCCGGTCGGGATCGGGTAAGACCAGTCTGCTCAACATCATGGCTGGCCTGGACAGACCTACCTCGGGTAAGGTGCTGTTCCAGGGCCGCGACGTGTCCGGCATGAGCGACGGTGAGCTGACGTCGATGCGGCGTCACAAGGTCGGCTTTGTGTTTCAGTCGTTCGGTCTGCTACCGCTCCTCTCGGCCTTCGAAAACGTTGAGCTGGTGCTGCGCATCGCCGGCGTCGCGCCAAAGGAGAGGGAGGAGCGAACGAGGCAGGCGCTAGAAATGGTGGGGCTGTGGCGTCGCGCGCAGCACCGTCCCTACGAGCTCTCCGGCGGCGAGCAGCAACGGGTGGCCATCGCCAGGGCCGTCGTCCACCGCCCTTTACTGGTGTTGGCCGATGAGCCCACCGGCGAGCTCGACTCTCCTAACGCGAGAACGATCTTCCGGCTGTTCAAGGAGATGGTCAGCGAGGAGCGGATCAGCGTGGTCGTGGCCACCCACGACTCGACGCTGCTGGCGCTCGCAGACGAGGTAAAGGAGCTGCGGGACGGCCTGCTGATCGGCTAGGGCCGGCCCGGGCCGAATATGGTTCGTAGGCGGGCTGCGGATCGTTCCGGTGTTCCGAAGGGGATCGCCCGTACCAGCTACTACCCGCAATCGACTACAATACGCGGCCTCAAGCTTGTGGGAGAGGTGTCGAATCCCCGATGGCCAGTGACATGTTCGATCTGAGTGGCAAGGTTGCCATCGTGACCGGTGGCAACGGCGGCATAGGCTTCGGCATCGCCAGGGGCCTAGCTCGGGCCGGAGCCGACGTCGTCGTGGCTGCCCGAAACGAGGACAAGACTCGGGAGGCAGTGAGTCGACTCGAGGGCCTGGGCGTCCGGGCGCTCGGTCACGCCACCGACGTGACCGACGAGGCGTCGGTGACGTCGATGGTGTCCAGGACGCTGGACGAGCTCGGCCGGGTCGACGTGCTCGTAAACAACGCGGGGACCGTCGTGCGTAAGCTTCCGCAAGACCACACCCTGGAGGAGTGGGAGGAGGTCATCGACGTGAACCTCACGGGCATGTTCCTCTGTGCGCGAGAGGTCTACCCGCATATGGTGGAGGTCGGCGGCGGAAAGGTCATCAACATCGGCTCGGTGACCTCGATCTTCGGCACCGACTGGATCGTGGCCTACTCGGCAAGCAAGGGGGGAGTCGTACAGCTGACCAAGAGCCTGGCCATAGCCTGGGCCAAGGACAACATACAGGTCAACGCCATGCTCCCGGGCTGGGTCAAGACTGATCTCACTGCCGCCATCAGGGAGCAGGCGTCGGACCGTTACCATCTCATTACGTCGCGCATCCCCATGGGCCGCTGGGCCGAGCCCGAGGACATGGGCGGCGCCGCGGTCTTCCTGGCGAGTCGCGCCTCCGACTACATCACGGGTGTCGCGCTGCCCGTAGACGGCGGCTACATCGCGTTCTAGGGTCAAGGCCCGCTCCGAGCCGACCAACACCGCATCGTTCCGCCTCGAGGCGCACCTAAACCCTTAGGCGAGAGAACCGCTCGACCAGACACGGCCTCGCGCTACTCCAGGCAATAGCCGGGTTAGGAAAGGGAGGACGCGTGGAGAATGGCTAATCAAGCAGGTCACCGGAAAGTGTCCGTGGAGGCACTAGCGCCGAGGAGCTGGGGCGTCTCAGTCTCCTGGGCTGCGGCGGTAATCGGCCTTGCCCTAGTCGCGAGCGCGACGATCAATCCGTTGTTCGCCCGGTCCGTACACTGGGACTGGATGGCCGGGATCGCGCCGGTCGTCTTCGCTACGCTTGCGCTAGCTGTCCGACGTCGCTGGGTGTAACCAGCCCTAACTCTCCCAGGCGGGCACTGCAAGGCTGGCCGCCGCTCGCCGCTGCGCCTTGCGCAGGTCCCCTGCCTTCGATAACATCGGTGCCGATCACACGACGACTGACTGGAGGCACCGAGACCATGATCGATCTGCTGCTCAAAGGGGGCGAGGTTATCGATCCGTCCCAGGGCCTACGCGGGAAGATGGATGTCGCGGTCAAGGACGGGGCCGTCTCCCAGGTGGCGTCGGGGATCAGCGTCAAGGAGGCTAAGCGAGTCATAAACGTCCCCGGAAAGCTCGTAGTCCCCGGCCTGATCGATCTCCACTGCCACGTTTACGAGGGGGTCAACCAGACCGGGATCAATCCCGACCTGGCCGGGGTCAGGTCGGGCGTCACCACGCTGGTCGATGCGGGCAGCGCCGGCTGCTACACCTTCGGGGGGTTTCCTCAGTACGTCGTTCCCCAATCGAAAACTCGCATCTTCTGCATGCTTCATATCTCGAGAACGGGCCTCAACTACCAGCCCGACCTGTCGAGGCGCGACGACATCGACTCCGAGGAGACGGTGCGCGTGATCCAGGCCGCCAAGCCCCTCATTCAGGGGGTGAAGATAAGGGCTATTGGACCGGCCGTTGCGGAGATGGGGATCGAGATGGTACGCCTCGCCAAGCGGGCAGCCAGCGATGGCGGAGTCCGTTTGATGGTGCACATAGGAGATCGAGACGCAACAGACCGCCCGACACTGACCCGCGAGCTGCTCCCGCTTATGGAGCCGGGCGACATTCTCACGCATCTTTTCACCGGCAATCCAGGCCGCATCATCGACGACGGCGGGAAGGTCATACCAGAGGTGCTGGACGCCCAGGAGCGGGGCGTATTCCTCGACACGGCGCACGGCCGGATGAATTTCAGCTTCGACGTGGCGACAAAGGCCCTCGACCAGGGCGTGAGGCCTCGGAGCATCAGCACCGACCTGACCATACCCGGACGTCAGATGGCGGTACACAGCATGACCGAGATGCTGACCCGGTTCCAGGCCCTCGGCTTCTCGCTGGAAGACGTGATCCGTATGGCTACCGTAAACCCGGCCCAGGCCCTCGGCATGGACGACAGCCTGGGCAGCCTTACTCTGGGACGGGACGCCGACATCACGGTGCTGGAGGAGGCGACCGGGAGCTGGGTCTTGCACGACACCGTAGGCGGCACCCTGCGCACCGACAAGGCGCTTACACCGGTGCTCACGGTCAAAGGCGGCGAGGTGTTTTCACCAGACTGGGGGCCGCGCCCCTGGGGCTGGCTCCCCGACGCCGCCTCGTAGGACCGGCTTCGCGCTCATCTTTCGTTTGTGCGGGCCCCACTCCAGCGCGCGGATCCTATCTAGGCGGACAGCTGACCGCCGCCGCTAGCGGATACGCTCGATGACGCGGCGGGTCGTGTCCACCAGGGTGTCGACCTCGGCCTCGGTGGTCAACGTGGTGAGCGCCCCCCCGCCGTTGGAGTTGGGCATCACGCCCTCGTTCACCAGGCCGAGGAATAAGGCCTTCGTCTTGCCCTGGTCCGCCCGGACCACCGACCGGTAGTCTGCGACCTTCTCCGAGGTGAAGTGGATCCCCCACAGCGAGCCGACGCCTGTAACCTGGGCAGCCACCTCGAGCTCGTCGATCACGGCTCGGAGCTTGCCCCGTAGCATGTCGCCGAGGCTGTTCATCCGCTGGTAGACCTCCGGGGTGAGGCCCTCGAGGGTCACGGCACCGGCCACCATTGTCATCGGGTTGGCGTTGAAGGTTCCGGCGTGGGCTATAGAGGCGCCCTCTGTCGGGTCGTACATGGCCATGATGTCCGCGCGGCCCCCGAAGGCACCGGCGGCCATGCCACCGCCGATGACCTTTCCCAGCGTGGTGAGATCCGGCGTCACGCCCATCATCTCCTGGGCTCCGCCCAGGGCCAGCCTGAAGCTCTGGACCTCGTCGAAAATGAGCAGCATCCCGAGCTCCCGCGTCAGCTCGCGCATTCCGCTCAGCAGCTCGGCCGAGGCGGGAACATAGCCGAAGGCCGAGGCGACCGGCTCCATGATGAGGCAGGCCAGCTCGTCCTTGTGCTGTCTTATTATTCGCTCGCTGGCCTCGAGGTCGTTATACGGGAGGACGATCACATCCTCGGCGACGCTGGGCGGCTGGCCGGCGTGCTCGGGGATCGAGGTGGTGTGGTCTGGATCGAGTTTGCCGGCGGCCGGCTTGACGCTCACCGACACGTACTCGTGGGAGCCGTGATATCCGCCCTCGAACTTGGCGATCTTGTGCCGCCCAGTGAAGGCGCGCGCGACCCTGATGGCCATCATCGTGCCTTCCGTCCCCGAGTTGCCGAACCGAATCGTGTCCACGGAGGGGATGCGCTCGCACAGCATCCTGGCGAGCTTGATCTGAGCCTCGGTGGGTCCGCTGAAGGCGGTCCCTTTGGCGGCCTGTTCCTGAAGTGCCGATACCACCTTCGGGTGGGCGTGGCCCATTATGAGGCTGGTGGCGTTGATCATGAAGTCCAGGTATCGGTTGCCGTCGATATCGTAGAGGTAGTGGCCTTCGCCATGATCGATGAAAGATGGATATGGGTCGAAGTAGGCTGTGCCCCGAGAGCTGCCTCCGGGAAGGTACTTCTCCGCCGCCTCCTGAAGCTCGCGGGATCTTGGTGTCCGGGTCGTGAACTGGTTGGTCTCACGTTCCATCTGAGATGTCATCGGAACCTCCTTGGACACGATTGGCCCAGTTTGTCACGGGTTTCTGTTGGTCGGTCGTCTATGAGCTCGCCTGCTCCGGCGCTGCACGACGATGCACTCCGAGGACCTCGTTGAGACTCCCTGAGCGGAAGCCGCGGAGGTCCAGCGTCACGTACGCGTAGCCCAGGGAGCGGAGGTGCTCCGTCACTCGCTCTCGAACTGCGGCATCCATCAGAACGTGGAACCCCTCAGGCCCAACCTCGATACGTGCGATGTCGTCGTGGTGCCGAACGCGAACCTGCCGTATGCCCAGGCCACGGATGAACTCCTCTGCTTGCCCTATCATTAGCAGTGCCTCCTGGGACACGGGGGTACCGTAGGGGATGCGCGAGGATAGACATGGCTGGGCTGGCTTGTCCCATGTGGTGAGACCGATGTCCTTCGAGAGCGACCGTATGTCAGCCTTGGACAGGCCGGCCTCGACCAGGGGGCTGCGCACGCCGTACTCTCGGGCTGCCTTGAGACCCGGTCGGTAGTCGCCCAGGTCGTCGGTGTTGGTGCCATTGGCTATCCAGGCGTAGCGTTCGTCTCGGGCCACCCGCGCGAGGCGGGTGTACAGCTCGTCCTTGCAGAAGTAGCAACGCGCCGGCGTATTGGCCCGATAGTCGTCTCTCTGTACCTCCTGGGTATCGAGCACTCGATGGCTCAGACCCAGCTTCCGGGCCAACGAGACAGCGTCTCGCAGCTCCGACGGTGCCAGGCTGGGTGACCTGGCCGTCACGGCAAGCACCCTGGGCCCCAGCACGTCCTTCGCACTTGCTGCGAGAAGCGCGCTGTCGACCCCACCGGAGTAGGCAACCACGACGGAGACCATGTTGCTGAGAATAGCGCGCAGCGTCGCGTGCTTTTCGTTCAGGCTTTGCGTGGTCTGGGGCGTCTGTGCAGGGGTCGTCATGCCAGTCGTCTACCTGGGCTTCAACGTAGCATCGCACCTAGGGCTTGTCAAACAGACGGAGTGGATTCTCAGTCCGCTCCAGGGTTAGAATAGGCTCCGGTCTTAGCATGAGTAGGAACCCTGTCACAGAAGTCGCCCGTAACGTATACTGCGTCGCCGTTGGACTTGGCGCTTTCGTCGGCGTGTATCCTCCGAACGTATACCTGGTGTTGGGCGACACGCAGGCCGTCTTCATCGATACTGCTTACGGCAAGGACGAAGAGGTCAAGGCTCAGCTGGACCTGTGGGACGAGAAGGGCCGCCCGCCCGTTGCTGCCGTCATCCTCACTCACCGGCACGGCGACCACATCGGTGGCGCAGTCAGACTGCACGAGGCAACCGGCGGCCCCATCGCGTCGAGCAGTGTCGAGAAGAGCCACATAGATGATTCTCTCTCCGGATCACAGGTGTCGCTAACTGTCAGCAGCGGCGATACCATGGACCTGGGTGGTACGACGCTCGAGTTCATCGACTCACCGGGCCACACGCTGGGCAGCCTGTGTATTCACCATCGAGAGGAGAAGCTCCTATTCGCCGGAGACAACATCCTGGGCACCGGCAGCACCGTGATCCCGCCGGAGCAGGGCGACTTGACCCTGTATCTGGACTCCTTGCGCCGGTTGCTGGACTTCGACGCAAGCTTGATTTGCCCGGGCCACGGTCCGATGGTCCACACGCCTCAGGCCAAGATCCAGGGACTGATCGACCACAGGCTGCAGCGGGAGCAGCAGGTCCTGGACCTGCTCCGTGACGGTCGGAGCAGCGTCGAGGACCTACTTGTCGCCATATACCCGGAGCTAGACGGCCGCCTGCGGGAGCTGGCCCGAGCTCAGATTCGCTCGCATCTGGTGAAGCTGGAGCGCGAAAGGAGGGCGGTGGCGCTGGCCGATGGCGTGTTCGCGCTAGCCGACGCCGATGCAAGATCATGATCGAGCCCGATAAGTACGAGTTCGTGACCTTCGACTGCTACGGCACGCTCGTCGACTGGGGGAACGGCATCCTTGCCGCCTTGGGCCGAGTACTGAGGGCTCACGGGGTGCAGCATGCCGACGGCGATGTGCTTAGTTTGTACGCCAAGCTGGAGGCCGAAATCGAGGAGCGGTCGTTCATTAGGTATAGAGAGGTCCAAAGGCAGGTGGTAGCAGGATTCGGCGAAGCGCTCGGGTTCGAGCCGACCGAGTCCGAGTTGGGCTGCCTGGCCGATTCGATAGGCGGATGGGAGCCGTTCCCCGATACCTTGGAGGCACTGCACAAACTGAAGGAACGATACGGGTTGGGTGTCATATCCAACGTGGACGACGATCTGTTCACCCAGACCCAGCAAAGGCTTGGCATAGAGTTCGACCACGTGATCACGGCGCAGCAGGTAGGGTCCTACAAGCCGTCGCTCAATAACTTCCGAACAGCCCTGGAGCGGATCGGACTCCCCACCGACAGGGTCCTGCACGCGGCTCAGAGCCTGCGGCACGACATGGTGCCGGCGAAGGAGCTGGGCCTGGCAACGGTCTGGATCAACCGTCGCCAGTTAACGGGTGGTGCGGCGGGCGACGCGGGGGGCGCCGCGGTGGCGGCGGAGCCGGACGCCGAGGTCCCAGACCTGGCTTCCCTGGTCTCCCTTTTGGGCCTTGACGATAAGTGACAGGCAGGATCCGGGTCACGCCTTAGGGGAGCCTGAGCTGTCATTCTGAGGCCGCCTGCGCCGGCTTCAGAATCTATTGAATGAGGCAAGGAGCGCCAGCCATGAGCTTCGAGAACGCCCCTCTCTTTCCAATGTTGGCCAGGGTGAACGAAGCGAGCCACCTGGAGTTGGGCGGCTGCGACACGGTCGACCTGGCGGCCGAGTTCGGCACCCCGCTGTACGTCTTCGACGAAAAGACGCTACGCGGCATGTGCGGTGAGTTCGTAAACGAGTTCACATCCCGCTACCCCTACACCCAGGTAGCATATGCCTCCAAGGCGTTCACCAGCCCGGCCCTGGTCAGGCTTGTGACCGAGGAGGGCCTGGGGCTGGACGTCGTCTCGGGCGGAGAGCTGGCGGTGGCTCAGGCCGCCGGGGCGCCGCCGGAGTCGATCTACTTTCACGGCAACAACAAGACCCAGGCAGAGCTGCAGATGGCGTTAGACTGCGGTGTCGGGCGCATCGTGGTCGATGGCTTTACGGAGCTAAGCCTGCTCAACGACGTGGCCGGGGAGAAGGCCGCGGTTCAGGACGTTATGCTGAGGGTCTCCCCTGGCGTCGACCCCCACACCCACGTCCACACGACGACGGGGGTCCTTGACAGCAAGTTCGGCTTCTCCATGGAGACCGGCCACGCCGCCGAGGCGGTGCGTCAGGCGCTGACTGCTCCGAACCTCAACTTGGTCGGGCTCCACTTTCACCTGGGCTCGCCCATCTTCGAGCTGGAGCCCTACGCTATCGCAGTGGACGCCGTGCTTACGTTTGCGGCCGAGTTAAGGGGCGACGGCCTCGAGCTCACCGAGTTCAGCCCAGGAGGCGGTTTTGCCATAGGGTACCTGATGTCGCAGCTGCCGCCGGCGGTGGCCGATTACGCAGAGGTCATAACATCGGCGGTGAAGCGCCGCTGCGCCGACCTCGGCCTCGCGGAACCGCGGCTCATCGTCGAGCCCGGCCGGGCCATCGTGGGACGCGCCGGGGTGGCCCTGTACACGGTGGGAGCGATAAAGGAGATCCCGGGCGTGCGGAAGTATGTCTCACTGGACGGGGGCATGGGCGACAACATTCGCCCAGCCCTCTACGACGCTCGGTACGAGGCGGTTGTGGCCAACAGGATGTACGACCCGCCTGCTGAGACCGTGACGCTTGCCGGAAAGTACTGTGAGTCCGGCGACGTGCTGATTCGCGACATCGCGCTGCCCGCGATGGGGCATGGCGACATCGTCGCCATGCCCTCTTCAGGCGCCTATGCTCCGTCTATGGCCAGCCCTTACAACCTGAACCCAAGGCCTGCAATCGTGATGGTTCGCGACGGCGAAGCTCACCTCATCCGTCGTCGGGAGACCTATGAGGACCTGATGGCGTACGACATACTCTGACTCGAGGGGCCCGACGCCGACCTGGGCAAGAAGAATTCCTTGATGCCCATAGCGGCTGGTGCTAAGGTATATTTGTCGGAGGCATCGAGGCGGCGGGTGAGTTACCACTACTACCAGCGACAGGAATCGCAGTCCGGCTTCACAACGCCAGACGCGAGCCGCCGGCCCTACCTGACCTGGACTCTCCTGGGTCTGAACGTCCTCATGTGGCTGGTCTTAACCGCGGCCGGCGGATCTGACCGCACCGACGTACTCCTGAAGTTCGGCGCCATGTCCGGGCCGCACATCGCCGACGGCCAGTACTGGCGGCTCTTCACGGCTATGTTCCTCCACGCGGGGCTGACGCACCTCCTGCTCAATGCCGTCGGTCTGTTCATATTCGGCCGCATGGTGGAGCGCATCTACGGACATGCTCGCTTCGCGGCGATCTACGTACTGGCCGGCCTCGGCGGCAGCGTGCTGAGCTACATGCTAAACACCCCCGACACTGTGGGCGTGGGTGCCAGCGGCGCCATATTCGGTGTGCTGGCGGCGCTGGCCGCCTTCTTTGTAGCCAGGCGAGGCACCCTGGGAGAGATGGCCCGCCAGAACCTCACCGGCATACTGATCATGGTGGTGATAAACCTCTTCTTTGGCTTCGCGAGTCCCGGGATCGACAACTGGGCCCACGTCGGCGGGTTTGTCGTCGGCTTCGCAATCGGCTTCGCCGTCGTCCCGAACTACCAGGTGCTCAGAGACCCGATGCGCTTCACAACCAGCCTGGTCGACTACAATCCGTTACGCCGGAAGTGGTGGGTTTTGCCGGTTGTCCTGGGGGCGCTGGCGCTGGGGATTCTGCTGGGCAATGCTACGCTGCCGGATAGCCCCACATCGCGCCTCAACAGCGCCCAGCGCTATTTGGAGCAGCAGGGATATGAAGAGGCCCTCGCCGAGCTTACCGATGCCATCCGGCTCGAGCCCTCGTTCGGCGAAGCCTACTATGTTCGAGGACTGATCCGGTACAAGCTCGGAGACGTAGCCCGCGCGCGGTCCGACCTAACCGCCGCTCTGCAGCTAGGTCTGGAGGGCGAGCCCAGGGAGCAGGCCGTGGCGCTACTGGTCGACCTGACCGCCCGGTAAGCGTCGCAGCGGATAGACATGCTCAGGCTAGGCTGGTTCTCAACAGGACGAGGCGCTGGCTCACGAGGTTTCCTCAACCTGGTCCGGGAACAGATTCAACGGGGTCGCCTGGATGCGGCAATCGAGTTTGTGTTCAGCAACCGGGAGCCAGGCGAGGCCGGGGGAAGTGACCAGTACTTCGAGCTAGTGAGGGGCTACGGCCTGCCTCTGATTACGTTATCATCGCGGCGCTTTCGCCGTGAGAACGGGGGCGGGGCCATGTCGGACCACAGGACCGCCTTCCACGCGGAAGCACTGCGGCTGTTATCGAACTTCGCCCCCGACATCTGCGTTATGGCCGGGTACATGCTCATCATCAGCTCCGACATGTGCCGGCGGTACTCGACCATCAACCTCCACCCGGCCCTACCGGGTGGCCCAGCGGGCACCTGGCAGGAGGTCATCTGGGACCTAATACAGCAGAGGGCCGACGAGTCGGGCGTGATGGTCCACGTGGCCACCGAGGTTGTGGACGAGGGGCCGGTGCTTACATACTGCAGCTTCCCGATCAGAGGGGGGGGCTTCGACCCGCTGTGGAACGGCGCCATCGACCAGTCGATGGACGAGCTGATGGCCGAGGGAGAGCGCCAGCCGCTGTTCAACGCGATACGCCAGGAGGGCTTACGTCGAGAGGGGCCGCTGCTGGTGAGTACCCTACAGGGGCTGGCCGCAGGAACGCTGAGGGTATCAGGTGGCCGCGTGCTTGACTCGGGCGGCGACCCAGCGGGAGGTCTTTGCCTCAACGACCGCATTGAGGAGTTCTTGAGCAGCCAGGGGTCGTGAGTGGCGCTGCCTCGCATCCAAGAGGTCGCAACTCGTGTAGGACTTGACTGTCCCGACCCGGGCCGCCGCCGCGGGCGGGGAGCATGCTACCACGGGAGGGAGTAACAATGGACCTACCACGTCAGCTGGACGCCGAGCAGCGCCGGATCGTGGAGCAGGTCGCGGCACTGTCGCGGGAGCGCTTCGCACCAAGGGCCGCTCGCTACGACGCCGAGTCCACGTTCCCGTTCGAAAACTACGAGGACCTGCGTGAAGCCGGACTCCTGGGACTGACCATACCCAGAGAGTATGGTGGGCTTGGCGCCGATCCGCTGACTTACGCCCTCAGCCTCTTCGAGATGGCGAAAGGCTGCTCGGCCACCGCCCTCACCTTCAACATGCACGCCACCGTTCTCACCTTCCTGGTGCCGATGGCCACCGAGGAGCAGCGAAAGCGGTACTACGGCGCCGTAGTAGACGATGGCAGGCTTATTGCCTCGATCACCAGCGAGCCTGAGTCCAGCTTCCGCGACAGGTTCGTAATGAAAACCACCTTCAGGCCTGCTGGCGACGGGTACAACGTGAGCGGGACCAAGCATTTCTGCTCGCTGGGCGACGCCGCCGACTACTATTTTGTATCAGGCGTGCTTGAGGGCGCACGATCCGGTCGCGAGGGCGTGCTTTCGGCTCTGGTCCGGCGTGAAGCGCCGGGTGTCCGGCTGGAGAAGACTTGGAACGCCACGGGGATGCGAGGCACGGCGAGTCACACCATTCACTACGACACCTTCGTGGACAGGTCCGAGGTTATAGGGACACCGGGCCAGCTGCTGGACATCGACCTGTCCGGCTTCGCTCTCGGCTACGCGGCCACCTACCTGGGGATAGGGGAAGCCGCCTTCGAGTACGTCGTGGACTTCGTGAAGTCGAAGGCGTTCTCGCCTTCGATCGGTGCCTCGAGCCAGCACCCGTTGACCCAGCGTTCCGTCGCCGAGATGGGGGCCGCGATTCGCGCAGCAAAGCTCCTGGTGGTGGAGGCTGCGACGATCAGGGATCAAGGGGACCTCGAGGCCACGATGCTGGCGGTGAGTCAGGCCAAGTACATGGGAGCCGAGGTGGGTGCGATGGTTACCCAGAAGGCCATTCGTCTGGCTGGCGGCCGCGGCATCCTCAAGGAGCTTCCGCTCGAGCGATATCATCGGGACGCGCTTGCTGGCCCCGTGATGGCACCATCCAACGACCGCTGCCTCGAAACGGCGGGTAAGATCATCTGCGGACTGGATGCGGCGATGCTGGAGATTTCGCTGGGCGACGGGAACTAGCCAGGGAGTGCGGCGCTAGGCCGTCAGGTGGTCTTTCTGTCGCGGTAGAACGCCCGAACCTTGGCCTCCGCCGAGTAGCACACGCTCTCCTCCGGCGCCTTCATCGCGTAGAGGTTGCGCGTCTTGACCCGCGCCCATAGCTGCCGACGCATGTAGGCGAGCCCGCCCCAGTCGAGAATCTGACGCACGTGGCAAAGCTCGTGTCGCAGCATTCGGATTCTCTCCTCATCGGCCAGCTCGCCGTCGCCGTCGAACACGAGCCATTCGCGCTTGATCAGGATGACGGGGCCCAGGATGGGGATGGGCAGAGTTACGGCGGCGCCGAGCTGCAGGTCAAACGCGTAGATTCGGGCCGCCTCCAACTCACGCTGTGCTACGCCGTGTTGCTCAAGCCGTTCCGCGCTGGGGCTGTCGAGTGCGATCTTCACTGCTTGATTTGGAGGGGAAGGGTAAGGGTGCTGGCGCGCGAGGTATTATGCCGGTGCCTTGGCGGGCCAAGTCCGCGTGGGAGGCGGTGCCCTACGCCGACTTTTGCTCCCGCGCGGGCATCGGTATCAGCTCGCCGTCTTCGGTGAGCACTTGTACATCGGCCTTGCCTAGTATGGTGTCGGCGTCGACGACACACCTGCTCACGCCGCTCATGCTGGGTAGCTCGTACATGACGTCGAGCAGCGTCTGCTCAAGTATCGTCCGGAGGCCTCGCGCGCCCGTCTGGAAGCGAAGCGCCTCCTCGGCGGCGGCATCCAGCGCCTCCTCGGTGAAGACCAGCTCGACATCGTCCATCTCGAAGAGGCACTGGTACTGCTTGACGAAGGCGTTCTTTGGCTCGGTGAGGACCTTGATGAGGGCGTTTTTGTCCAGGGTGTCGAGAGAAACGCAAACGGGCAGGCGGCCAACGAACTCTGGGATGAACCCGTACTCGAGGAGGTCGTCGGCGCCGAAGAACTTCAGGAGGCTGTCCTTGGAGCGGTCCTTCCAGGTGCCGGGCATTCCGTGTGCGAACCCGATGGATTGCTTGTCTTTGAAAACGCGCCGCTCGACGATCTCGTCCATGCCCTCGAAGGCACCGCCGCACATGAACAGGATGTTGTCGGTCTTGATCTGCAGGAAGTCCTGGTGGGGATGCTTTCGTCCGCCCTGGGGGGGCACGTTGGCTGTGCATCCCTCTATGATCTTTAGCAGGGCCTGCTGTACGCCCTCTCCCGACACGTCTCGCGTAATCGATGGGTTTGGGCTCTTGCGGGCTATCTTATCGATCTCGTCGATGTAGATGATGCCATGCTCAGCCCGGCTCACGTCGAAGTCGGAGGCCTGGATGAGGCGAAGCAGAATGTTCTCGACATCCTCACCGACGTAGCCGGCCTCCGTGAGCGATGTTGCGTCGGCGATAGCGAAGGGCACATCGAGCAGCTTGGCCAGCGTCTGAGCCAGGTGAGTCTTGCCGGAGCCGGAGGGGCCCAGCAACAGGATATTGGCCTTCTGAAGCTCTATGTCCTCTGGCGTAGACGTCGACCAGACCCTCTTGTAGTGGTTGTAAACGGCAACGCTGACTACCTTTTTGGCCCGTTCCTGGCCGACGACATACTCCTCGAGCCGCTGGTAGATCCACTTCGGGTTCAGCCCCTTGGATATGAGCCCCGAAGGGTCTCTAGACTGAGCGGGGCTCTCTTCGGCGATGATCTGCTCGCAGAGAGTTACGCACTCGTCGCAGATGAAGACCCGGTCCGGGCCGGCGATCAGTCGCTTGACCTGGGCCTGCGGCTTACCGCAGAAGGTGCACTGGTAGTCGGTACGGCTGCCTGTAGATGAGGGCATGTGTCCGTCTTATTCGGGGATTCCGGTGCCGTTCTGGTGGGAGGCCAACACCTCGTCGACTAGGCCGTACTCCTTGGCCTGTTCGGGGTCCAGGTAGTAGTCGCGGTCCGTGTCTTGAGCGACCTTGTCGTATGGCTGGCCGGTATGCTCCGATAGGATCTGACGTATCTTGTCCTGCATCCGCAGGATCTCCCTAGCCGCTATCTCGATGTCCGTGGCCTGACCCTGTGCGCCGCCCATGGGCTGATGCATGTGGATCGTGGAGTTGGGGAGTGCGAACCTCTTACCAGGCGTCCCCGCGCACAGCAGCACCGTCCCCATACTGGCCGCCAGACCCACACAGATGGTCGACACGTCGGGCCTGATCAGCCGAATGGTGTCATATATGGCCAGTCCCGCACTGATCACCCCTCCGGGCGAGTTAACATACAGGCTGATGTCCCGTTCCGGGTCCTCACGGTCCAGGTATAGTAGCTGAGCTATCACGTTGTTAGCAACCTGGTCTACGATGGGCGTACCGAGGAATACGATCCGCTCTTTCAGAAGAAGCGAGTAGATGTCATAGGCCCGTTCGCCTCGCGCGCCGCTCTCCACCACCATCGGGATCATGTTCTCAGGCCGATGTATCATCTACGCTACCTCCGTCATGCTGAGCTTCTTCCTTTTCTTCGTTGGACTCGTCCTCTCCCGCTTCTTCGCCGGGCTCGTCTTCTCCCGCGGGCTCCTCACTGAGCTCCTCGGCCTCGCTGGAATCGGCTTCGCCCTTCGCGATTTCCAGTAGGCTGCCGATAGTCTTCTCGGTCGTCAGCATACGCCGGACCGAGTTGCTGAGGCCATCATCCTGCACGGACTCCTTGTCCGAGCCCGCCGTTATGGACTTCAGGCGCTCCTCCACTTCGTCGTCTGACACCTCTATGTGCTCAAGCTCACCGACCTTGGTTAGGACGAAGGCGCTGTTCAGCTTTTGGAGCGCTTGCTCCTCGAGCTCTTTCCGCATGTCCTCCTCTGTCTTCCCGATGGACCTGAGGTAATCGACCATGCGAATGTTAGCGCGCTCGAGCACGTTGGCCTGCTCCTCTTCCATGTGAGCGACCTCGTGCTCGACGATCAGCGGGGGCAGCGCTACTGTGGCGCCCTCGACGACCGCCTTGACGACCGCCTCTCGGAGCCGCATATCGCTCCGTTGTGCGGCCTCGGCCTCGAGGTCCTCCCGGAGCTTCCGGCGCAGCGACTCCAGGTCCTCGTGGCCGTCGCCGGCGCTCTTGGCGAATTCGTCGTCCAGCTCCGGCAGCACGCGCCCCTTGATTTCGTCGACGGTGACCGAGAACCGCGCCTCCTCGCCTGCGACGGACTTGTCGGGATAGTCCTCCGGCAGAGTTACGGTGAAGTCCTTGCTCTCCGCCGCGCTGAGTCCGATCAGGTTCGCCGCAAAATCGGGTGTCGGACGTGTACCTTCTTCGTCGAGGATGAATACAGCGCTGTCGTCATCCAGCAGCGTCCGCTCGCCGACGGCGCCGACGATCTTCATGGTGACCATGTCGCCCATCAGCGATGGCCTCTCGACGGGCTCCCACGAGGCGAGCCTGGACCGTAGCTCCTCAAGACGGGCCTCTGCGTCTTCGTCGGAGACCGGATCGGTCTCTTCCGCTATCCGTATGTCGCGATAAGGGCCAAGCTCGACCTCGGGCGCTAGCGGCACGGTCGCCTTGACCTTGAGGGGATCGATCTCTACCAGCTCGATGCGCGGGAGACCGGCGGCGTCGACGTTCTGCTCCTCAATCGCTCGATTCGTCAGCTCCGGAAGCATATAGTCCAGAACTTCGTTGAGAAGTCCTTCGCGGCCCACGTACTGCTCGACGATGCGTCGAGGTGCCTTACCCTTCCGGAACCCAGGAATCTGCATGCGTTGTACGAGCCGTCGATAGCCGCGATCGAGGTACTGGCTCAGATCTTCTTCCTCAACCTCCAGGTTGAGCACGGTCTGCCGGTCCGCTACTTCTTCTTGGGTAACTTTCACTAACGACTCCCCCCTCAGTGGTCGTAGTGATTATAGCACGGCGATCTGGTTTGCAAAAAGACAGCAAACCCAGGAAGCCCGGTGTCAAGCCCGAGGGGGCGGCGACCGCCTCCGCCTCTCGACCTGTTTCTTTCCTTGACACTGGGCCGGGGACTTCGCTACGATTCTGGGTGAGGGGGCGAAGATCGGAAGGCGCCGCCCGGCGAACCAAGGGGCTGAAACCACAGCGTCGGTCTGCTCTGGGTGGAGTAGGCGGGGCCCGTGGGCCGACGTATGGCTGAGACGATCCTCCACACAAGGTCGGCTGTGATAACGGTACATCGGATGGAGGAAGAGGATGCCGGACAGGTATAAGCGGGAAATCGAGAAGATACTGGAGCAGGCCGGCGAGACTCCCGCCCTACGCCAGGACAGGGAGGAGCAAACCCCGAGCTTCGGCCGGCTGCTCTTGCTCTACCTGAGGAGGTCGGCGGGAGGCAGGACCCGCTCGCTCAGGCCCGGCCGCCTGATGTTCATCGGGGTCTCGCTTCTCGTCCTGGCCCTGATCTTCAGCAGGCTGGTCCCGGGCGTCGGCGCTGGGCTGGCGCTGGCGGGCCTGCTGCTGTTCATCGTGGCCTACGCGATGTTTTTCGTGAAGTCGCCCCGCGTTGAAAAGCGGTGGAGAGGCCAGTCGCTGGACGTGACCTCCTCCTGGTGGGATAGGTTCCGCAAGAAACGGCGCTAGCTGCCCGGTCGCGCCCCCGGACCTCATGCCCCCGGTTTTCCTTCTCCGGGGAACCTCCCACCGCAGCCCGAACCAGTGCCCCGTGATGTGCGCCCGTGATGTGCGCAACGGAAACGAACCGGGTCCGTTGGGTCGTTGCGTGGTCTCAGTCCCTGCCAGCTCTCGGTCACAGCGAGAACCCTATCCTCTTCCACACCGTATCAAGTAATGGAGGCATCTAACCCTTCAAGAAACCGCTGCAACGCATCGGGGCAACCCAGGCTTCGGGTATAATAGGCCTGATTGGGGCGCCCTGGACGCTGTAGGGCTGAGGGGAAGCGAAGTGATCAACGTTGCATCCATACCCCGGTCCAGAGTAGTCAGAGGGGTCCTTCTGCCGGTGGCCGTGCTCAGCGCGGCCCTCGCGTTGGCTATTATCGGGGCGTTTCTGGTTAGAGGCTCGTCCGGTGTGGACGGGGTTAACCTCTTCGTTGAGACCCTCGCCGGTAGGTCTGGGTCCCTGTTCGGCGGCTTGGGAATATTGGCACCCCTTGGCTTCGCATTTGCTGCCGGTGTGGCGGCCGCCTTCAACCCATGCGGGTTCGCAATGCTGCCGGCCTACATGGGTCTGTACCTCGGCGCCGACGATGGGCAGAACGGGCGCGGCCATGCGCTGAGACAACTCCCCAGGGCGCTGCTGGTGGGGGGCACTGTGACCGTTGGATTCGCGGTGCTGTTTGCAGTCTTTGGCGCAGCCATCGGTCTGGGGGCTCGTTCCGTAGTAGCAGGCGTTCTACCGTGGCTTGGGCTGACCATAGGCGTCATCCTGATGTTCGTCGGCGTCTGGGTACTGAGCGGAGGGAAGCTGTACTCGGGCCTGGCTCAACGGGCGGCGGCTCAGATCGGCGATCCGGGACAGACCAACATAAAGGGCTATTTCCTGTTTGGCCTGAGCTACGGGACCGCGTCGTTGAGCTGCACCCTGCCGATATTCCTATCCGTAGTCGGTACGTCGTTTGCCGCGGCCAGCATCGCGACGTCCTTCACGCAGTTCATCCTGTACGCCTTGGGAATGGGACTGGTGATTATCGCGCTGACCGTCGGCATGGCCCTGTTCAAGGGGGCCATGGTCCGTGGGCTCCGCAGGGCCATGCCCTATGTACAGCCCGTCGGCACCTGGCTCATGATCTTCGCCGGCACCTACATAGTGTTCTACTGGCTGTCCATCGGGGAGCTTTTGGGCTAGAGCCTGCTGGCCGGCAACCTGCTCCGGGCCCCGAGCTATTCGGCCTGCACCGGGTTGCTCAGAATCCCAATGCCTTCGATCTCCACCTCTACTGTGTCTCCGGGATGGAGGTCCGCCGGGGTACCGGGCGTACCGGTCATGATCACGTCGCCCGGCTCCAGGGTCATGACAGCGCTGACGAACTCTATGATTCGCGGCACGTCGTAGAGTAGGTCCGAGGTGTTGGACCCCTGGGCCGGCTTGCCGTTTACCCGCGCCGACACATTGAGGTTGCCGGGATCGAGGTCGGTGACGATGTATGGGCCCAATGGAGTGAAGGTGTCGCTAGACTTGGCCCGCCACCACTGGAGGTCGCCCCGCTGCCACTGGCGGGCGCTGACGTCGTTGCCGCACGTGTAGCCCAGGACGTAGCTCAGCGCATTTTCCCTGGTGGCTCGTTTGCAGCGCCTGCCGATAACCAGCGACAGCTCGGCCTCCTCGTCGATTCGAACCGACTCCTCCGCTGCCTCACGGGGAATCACTATGACATCCCCGGGGCCGATGACCGACGATGGGGTCTTCAGGAAGGGCTCCGGGACCTTGGGCGCTTCCCTGTCGCCGAGGTGGCTCTTGTAGTTCAAGCCGATGGCCACGACCTTGCTCGGAGCGACCGGTGCCAGCAGCTTGACGTGCGAGACAGGGTGCGTGTGGTCCGTGACCTCGTACTCCTCGAATGGCGTCCCCGTTATCTGCTTGACGATGTCGTTCTCGACGACGCCGTAAGCGATCTCTCCGTGGGCCTCGAATCTCGCGATCGTCGTCATCGGGGACCTCCTGTCCAGTCGAACCGGATGCGTTGGCGCGGCCGTCCGGCCGGGCCGGAATCGCGCCGGGCCACAGTGTAACCCATCGGAATTGTGCAGGCCAGCAGTAGGCCACGGCCGGGGCGGGGTATAATGTCAGGAACCTCAGATGATCCCAAGGAGAGAACATGGAGGACTTCGCTAAGGTGGCTACGGCCTCAGACCTTGAGGACGGCGAGATAATGCTGGTACTGGTCGGGGAAGAGCGTATCCTGCTGTCGAAGGCCGAGGGCAGCTTCCATGCAGTCGCCGAGCTTTGCACCCACCGGGAGGCCCCCCTGTCGGACGGCTACGTCGAGGGCGACGAAGTCGAGTGCCCGTGGCACGGAAGCAAGTTCAACCTGCGCACCGGCGAGGCTACCGAGGCGCCGGCCACCGTGGCCCTCCAGCGCTACGCGGTCCGCGTTGACGGCGACGACGTTCTGGTCGGCCCTGCCTGATCTCTCACGCCAGTCGCCGGAGATGAGTGCCGTGGCGGGTGTCTAGCGCGGGGAAGGCCGCAACGAAACCGGCAACCGCCGGATGATGGCCCGTTATTTCGGCCTCTTATGCTGCCTACCCTATCCACGCAGTGCGCCAGCGACCTGGTGCAGCGCCGCTGCCTACCGGCCGCGCTCGTCGCCCCAGAGTAGGATGTGGAGGCGGGTCGAGAACCGATATCCCCTTTGCGTACAGGCTTCGGCCAGCCAGCCGCTGCGCTGGGCGAGCGTCCGCGCGGTAACGCCCTCGGGCATCAGCACGACCCTGCGGGCTGGGATGTCGTACCGCCGAATCAGCTCGTCGACCTCTTCGAGATCCTCTGGCGCCGCCACCACTAGCTTGAAGTAGGCGGAGTCCATCGCGGCGAAGGCGTTGAGGGCCTCCGGCACCTCTCGGCGCTCGGGACGATTGCCCGAGTTGGCCAGTTTGGGCGACACGTTCCACTGGCTGATCGCGCTTGCCATCTCCGGCTGGGGTGAGAGGGTGCCGTTGGTCTCCACCTCGCAGTAGAATCCCTGTTCCCTCAAGGAGACGGCCAGCGGCGCCAGCGCGCTTTGCTGCAACAGGGGCTCGCCGCCGGTAATGACCAGGTGCCGGCATTCGTATGCCAGGATGCGGCCCTCGACCTCGACGGCCGGCAGGGACATCACCTCCGTGGCGTAGTTGTGCTGATCCCAGTCCCAGGTGTACTTCGTGTCGCACCAGGTGCAGGTCAGGTTGCAGGTGGCTAGCCTAAGGAAAACCGAGGGCGTTCCGGCGGTGACGCCCTCGCCCTGGATCGAGTGGAAGATCTCGGGCTCACCCGAGGGCTGGCGGCTGACTCTCAGCATTCTTCGTTCTGACTCAACAGCTGCGTCCACTCACCCAAGCTTCGAGGCTACCGCGGTCCTACTCGACCCCTAGCCTACCGAGGAGAGGGTCCGCGACGCCCGCCTCCTCAAAACCCTTCGCTCGGAGCTGGCAGCTATCGCAGGTCCCGCAAGGTGTGTCGCCGCCCCGGTAGCAGCTCCAGGTGTGCTCGATAGGGGCCTTCACGTCCAGGGCCAGGCGAACGATCTCGGCCTTGGACATGCGGATTATCGGCGTCTCGATCTCGATTGGGACATGGTACTGGGTCCATAGCTTGCTGCCGTATTGCAGCGTCTGCTTCAGCTGGTCGAAGAACTCGGGCCGGCAGTCCGGGTAGCCGCTGTAGTCGATGGCGTTGGGCGCCATGTATACCGACGCCGCTAGGTCATCGGTGGGGACGTTCTCCTCCTCGATGGCGTACAGCACTTCGCTCTCCAGGAAGGCGGCCGCCAGCGCCACGAAGATCGTGTTCCGCAGCGGCACGTAGGTGATGGGAATTCCAAACCCGATCTCCTCGGAGGACCTGTCCCCTGGAATCGGGAACCGGTCCGGGTTGGTCAGCGCCGAGTACCAGGCCACGTCTCCGAGGAAGGATATGTCGACGAGCCGGTGCTCGACGTCCAGCAGCTCGGCGACCCGCCGTGCGCAGTCGATTTCCTTGCTGTGGGTCTGGCCGTAGTAGAAGGTGAGGGCCGTCAGGCGCTGGACACGGTCCTTTGCGTAGGCGGTGACGGCGGTGGAGTCTAGCCCGCCCGAGAGGAGCGTTACGCCATAGGTGTTCATGGCCTGTCTTTCAGGCGATCGGGAATCGCCGTTCGCCCTGAGCTTAGCAGAGGGGAGAGCCCCAGTCCCGGATGCCTCCTCGACTCGGGCGGGTCGGAGTGACGGCATGCGGCGCCAATCCAACTACCGTTCGTAGCGAACCGTTACCGTCGTGTGCAGGCCGCCACGGATCTTGTAGTCGAGAGTCACCGTCATGCGCACCGGGTCGCTGGACGCCACCAGGTCGTTCAGGATGCGGTTGGCCGCGTGCTCCTGCACGATGCCGACCCCGCCGTAAGACAGCAGGTAGTACTTGAGCGACTTTAGCTCGATGCAGGACCGGTCCGGCACGTAACACACCGTCAGCGTGCCGTAGTCGGGCAGGCCGGTCCACGGACACACGGCGGTGAACTCGTCGGTGTCTATGGCGACCTCGGCGTCCTGGCCGGAGTAGTCGTAGTCGAAGGTGAGCAGGCAGCCGGGGTCTATCGACGTCTCGGGCTTTACGTCGACCTGAGCCTCCAGGCTCTGGTACCTCTCTTGCAGCTCGTCGATAGTCGCCATAGCGCCACCTCGAAAGGACGATGCCCGCGCAGTGCGAGCCGTTGCTGGAACCGGTTCCTTTATACTACAGTTACGTGCGCGGCGTGAAAAGGGCGGCCAGCGGTTCCGCTGGTGGACTGGACTCATCGTTGGGAAACTCGGCGGCACAGAGTGGGGCAGACGATGCGAGGTCTCCGGGGCCGGCAATTGAGGTCAAGGGGCTTACCAAGTCTTTTGGACGCACCACGGTGTTGCGAGACTTCAGCCTGGAGGTTCCGTGGGGCCAGGTCCTGACGATCCTGGGCCCGAACGGCTCCGGCAAATCCACCCTCATAAAGGTCCTCGCCACGCTGGCCAGGCCTGACGCGGCGACGATACGCGTGGCGGGGTTCGACGCCGCCAGGGCGGGCCAGAGCGTCCGTCGCAACATAGGCGTCGTGACCCACGAACCGTTGCTTTACGATGGGCTCACCGGCCGCGAGAACCTGAAGTTCTTTGCCCGCATGTTCTCCCTCCGCGACGTCGACGATAGAACCGCCGACGCCTCCCAGAAACTGGGCGTGGCGTCCAGGCTCGATCAGCGCGTCGGCAACATGTCCCACGGCTTGAAGAAGCGCTTCAGCATCGCCAGGGCTCTCCTGCACGACCCGCTTATCCTGCTACTGGATGAGCCCGAGAGCGGCCTGGACCAGGAGGCGCTCGCTATGCTGGAGAGTATCGTGACGGACCCCCGCCGTACGGTGTTGATGACGACCCACAACCTTGAGGGAGGACTGTCCATGGGCCATCGGCTGGCCATTCTGGCCGGCGGCAAGATCGCCTACGAGGAGTCGCTTGGCGCGGCGGGGGTTGGGGCCGTCAAGGACGCATACAGCCGCTACAGCGACCTGCCGACCTAAGGATCCATCCAATCAGCAATGATTTGTCTTTGTCATCCCGACCCGCCTGAAGCGGGGAGGAATCTGGGGGGGTTGGGAACACGCAACCGCTCTAGCGAGAAGCCGGCCCCACCCCGAAACCTTCGCTGTCCTTCCCCGAAGGACTCCTCAGAATGACAAGCTCATCAAAACCAACAGGGCCTACCACCGGCAACGAGAGCTTGCCGTGAGGAGCTTCCTCGGCCCGGTGCTGACCCTGCTCTGGAAGGACATCCAGCTCGAGCTCAGGACCAGGGACATCATAGTCTCGGTCGTGGTCTTCGCCCTGCTGGTGATAGTTGTGTTCAGCTTTGCCCTGGACCCGACGCCCAGTACGGTGGCCGTCGTCGCGCCGGGCATCCTCTGGGTGGCGGTCACCTTCGGCGGCGTGCTGGGGATGACCCGCTCGTTCGCACTGGAGAAGGAGCTTGGCAGCCTTCACGGGCTCATGCTGGCGCCCGTCGGGCGCGACGTCATTTTCTTCGGCAAGATGCTGGCCATCTTCGCCTTCATGGCCGTGGTCGAGGTTATCGTCTTTCCGGTATTCGCTGTCCTGTTCAACCTCGCGCCTTCGATTCCTGGAATGATCCCCATTGCCCTTCTTGCCACACTCGGGATTGCCACGGTGGGCACGGTGTTCTCCGCGATGGCCGTGAACACCAGGTCGCGAGAGGTGATGCTGCCGCTGCTTTTCTTCCCGGTGGTTCTGCCGGTCCTGGTGGCGGCCGTCGAGGCCTCGGGTGTCTTTATCAGAGCGGACGCGACGACCGATCTGGTCCGTTGGATTTCGCTGCTCGCAGTGTTCGACGCGGTGTTTCTTGTGGTCGGCCCTGTGGTGTTCAACCTGCTTGTCGAAGAGTGAGACGAGCCGTGGCCCTGGGAGTGGTGGATGTGGTGGGCATGGGAGCCGTAGCTGAATAAGACGCCGCCGGGTGATTGACACTCGGACCGCGCGAAGGTATCATTGGTACGCTAAAATCCAGTTGGATAGCCATCGCTCAAACGGAAGGGCACACCCAGCCACCCCGGGGTGGCTGGGCCAGGCCTTGCGGTCGGGACCCCGGACCGGAGGAAGACGGCAGCCACCCTGTGGCCGCGTCCCGTGGATAGTCGGTAGGGCGATGCCGACGGCCGTTCGACTGTCGGGAGGCATCAGTTGAAAAAGAGCGACTTTGTGGTCCGGTTCGCCGGTGAGGGCGGACAGGGCGTTGTGACCTCTGCGGAGGCGTTGGCACAGGCGGCGACCCAGACGGGGTATCACGTCCAGACCTTCGCCACCTTTCCCTCCCAGATCCTGGGCGGGCCTACCTGGACCCAGACACGCATCTCCAACTCCCGGGTGCTCAGCTCGGGGGACGATCTGGATGTCCTCGTTGCTTTCAACGAGGAAGCCTACGCCACCCACCAGGACGAGGTCCGCGACGGCGGCGTGATCGTGTACAACACCGGGGAGTTCGAGTTGGAGGCTGACGGCCGTAGCTTTGGCATGCCCTTCGACGAGTTGGCCAAGTCCACGGGGAACGCCCGCGCGGCCAACATGGTGGTGATCGGGGCACTGGCCTACCTGGTGGCGATGCCTCAGGAGATCCTAGACGAGTTCGTCACGAAGCGATTCACCCGCGGCCGGGAAAACGACGAAGAGATCATCACTTCAAACATTCAGGCGATGGGACTTGGGCGGGAGGAGGCTGCCAAGAGCGGATTAAGCCTTGGCGAGCTAGCCGATGCGCAAAGGCCCGAGGGAGACGAGATCCTGATCAACGGCAACGTGGCGGTGGCGTTGGGCGCCCATGCCGCCGGCGTCAACTTCTACGTTGGCTACCCCATATCGCCGGCCACATCCATCCTGGTATGGATGGAGCGAAACCTCGTGGGCGACGACAGGTTCGTATACCAGGCCACGTCGGAGATCGAGTCCATAACCTCGGTGATCGGCGCCGGATTCGCCGGCAAGAAGGCCATGACGGCGACGGCAGGCCCCGGCTTCTCACTGATGAGCGAGGGGCTCGGCCTGGCCTGGATGGCCGAGCTACCGGCGGTGGTGGTGAACGTGCAGCGGGGCGGGCCGTCGACCGGGCTCCCCACCAAGACGGAGCAGTCAGACCTGTATGCAGCCATGTTCCCGTCCCACGGCGACCTGCGGCTTCCCATTATCGCGCCCGGCAGTGTAGAGGAGTGCTTCTACGCCGCCGTCACGGCCTTCAACTGGGCCGAACGCTATCAGGGACCGGTCATACTGCTAAGCGATCATTCCCTGTCCGAGCGGCAGGAGAACATACCCAAGCCAGATCTCAGCAAGCTGGTCGTCGAGAACCGTCTGGTCTACACCGGCTCCAACGGCTACCAGCGCTACGAGGGCGGCGAGGTCTCGCCGATGCCTCTGCCGGGCGGCGCGGGCAGCTACGTGGCCAACGGGAGCGAGCACGACGGCATGGGCGACACCACTCACCTTGCTGCTCGGCACATCCAGATGACCCATCGTCGTTTTGGCAAGCTCAAGCTACTCGAGAACGGCACATACGAGGAGCGCAACCCCGAGGCGGCTATAGCGATGATGCCCTGGGGCGGCTCCAAAGGGCCCAGCCTCGCGGCTTACGAACAGCTTGTGGCCAATGGCGAGAACCTCGGCTGGTACTACACCATGTTCCTTCATCCTCTGCCACCCGCGATGCTGGAGGCGCTGAGGCAGAAGGAGCTTGTGATCGTTCCCGAGCTCAACTACCAAGGACAGTTCTCCTCGATCCTGCGCTCCCAGGGGGTGCGGGCGGAGTCGGTAACCCAGTACACCGGGCTACCATTCAAGGTGAGGGACCTCGTAAGCCGGATAGGCGAGCGGGTGCAGGCGGAGCAGAAAGAGGGTGTGACGGTATGAGTGCCAAGAACCCCGAGTACGACTTCAAATGGTGCCCGGGCTGCGGCGACTTCGGGGTACGCCGGGCACTTGAGTCGGCTCTCGAGAGGCGTCGCGTCGAGACCGAGTTGCCCATCGAAAACAACGTCGTGGTGGCGGGAATCGGTTGCTCGGGCAACCTGCTCCACCTGCTGGAGGGCCCACAGCCTTACGGGTTCCACGGTGTCCACGGCCGGACGCTCCCGGTGTCGATGGGGATCAAGATGGGCCGCCCGGAGCTCAACGTAGTCGTGGTCGCCGGCGACGGAGACTTCCTTGGCATCGGCTTCGAGCACATCGCGCCTCAGGCGACACGCAACCTGGACGTAACCGCCGTCATTATGGACAACGCAGTCTATGGACTGACCAAGGGGCAAAGCTCCCCCACCACGGAGGCAGGGGAGGTAACGAGCTCCACACCCTACGGCAAGCCCGAAGAGGCCCTGAACCCCCTCAAGCTGTACCTGACCATGGGTGTCTCCTATGTCGGGTCGACCATATCCAACAAGGTCAAGGATATGTCGCAGATGATCAGCGACGCGATGAATCACAGGGGCTTTTCCATAGTTCACGTGCAGTCGCCCTGCACGACCTACAACGACACCTACGAAAAGCTCAAAGGTAACCTGAAGAAGGGCATAGAGCCTATCGCGTGGGACATCCCCGAGGACCACGATCCCTCCGACATCAAAGCCGCCCACGACATCGTCGACACCGGCGGAGTGCCTTTGGGAGTCGTGTACCTGGGCGACCGTCCTGCCTTCGACCAACGTGCGGCCGAGATGGTCAAGAAAGCCAAGCCGCGATCAACGGAGAAGCTACTCGAGGCCCACGCTATCTGATACTCACCATCGAGAAGCGATCGAAACGCACAGGGACCCTGTTTCGTCAGCGACCGGCCAGCCTCGCTGATGTCACGGCTCTGTCTCAAAGCCCGTAGGTCCCAACCTCAGGATCGTTCGCCCATGACGTGGCGAGGCGAAAAGCTTTGATAGGCCTTGAATCTACGCTAGTGGCTTCATGTCCGCCGACCGGAGCGCGGCTTCGGGATCGTGGGGTGGGGAAACCCTTGCCCAGGAGAGGCTGCGTAGCAGCGCCCCTGTCTGCGAGCGAAGGCTGCGATGAGGGCCCGGACGAAAACTCAGCTGCGAGAGGGTAGCGAGGCGGTTGCGGATCCGAGCGTCGTCTTCTCCCCCTTCTCGTTCTCCAGCCACAGGTCGCACTCAACCAGGTGCTCACCGTCCTCGACGTGCTTGCTCTTGACCGCTCCCTTGGCGTAGACGGGGGTGCCTGGCACGTCCATGCCCCGGTACTGGACGCTCAGCTTCTTGAGCGTGCCGTATTCGCCGATCCAGTCGGTCACGATCTGCCCCAGGAACGCATTCTTCAGCGCCCCGTGGAGTATGACGTCGGGCAGGTCGTTGGCCCGGGCGTAGTCCTTGTCATAGTGGATCTGGTAATAGTCCTCTGACGCGCCGGCGTACTTCACCAGCTGCTGGGTGGTCGGGTTCTTCTCCAAGGTGGGGAGGTCCATCTCCTCCTCCACGTCCTCGAAATACACCTGTTCCGCCATTGGGGTCCTCCGCGTTCTGCCTATCGTAGTGGCTCGTAGCTGATGCTGGTGGTCCGCTGAAGGGCCACCGTCGTACCGAACTGGTTCACATACGTGGTCTCGCGGACGACGAACAGCATATTCCCGAGTCGGCCCTCGCGCTCGTAGAGATTGGCTACCTTGTTGGTGACAGTGATCCTATCTCCCGGTCGCACTGGCTCGAAATACTCCCACTCACTTCCGCCGTCGAGGTTGGCCGAGTGGGGGTTCGGCAGCGGAACCTTGGGCCGCGCCGGAATCGCCGAGCGTAGAAACGTCGGAGGCGCGACTATCCCGCCGTAGCGCGTTCGCCTGGCGGCGGCCTCGTCGTTGAAGATGGGGTTGGAGTCTTCTATGGCCTGGGCGAACTTGACGATCGCGCCCTTTTCGATGTCGTACGCGACGGGGTCGGACTCGACTCCTATCACGTCCTTCATCTCCTGGGTGATAGCTGACGCCTCGGACATGCGCACCGCTCCTCAATACGGACTGACGGAAATATACGGAGGTAACCCCGTGGTGTCAAGGAATGCGCTCGACACCCTTTAGGAGCCGGGTGTACGCTCCACTGCCCCACGGTGCGGTGTAGGGCGGTCCCGGTGAGCTAGAAGGGCTGTCATGGTTCGATCGGCACTTCTCGAGAAGTAAACGCGCCCGCGGATGGGGCAAAGTGCAGTCCGGGATGGCCGAGAAGGCGGACAAAGCAAATGGGATGGTCAGGAGCGGAGCAGGGCCAGCCTATCCCACCTTCTCCAGCGGGGCGAAGCCCAGGAGCAGCCGTTTTACGCCGTTCCCGTCCGTGAAAGCGACCGTGACCTCGTAGTCACCGCCCGAAGGCTTACAGCCGGTGACGATACCCTCGCCGAAGGAAGCGTGGCGTACCTTGTCTCCCGTGGCGAGCGAAGGCGGCGCCGGCGATGCCTCGGCCGCCGGTGCTGCCGCAGCGGCTGCAGCCACGGCATCGCGCCAGCGGGGCCGGGTCTTGGATCCGCGGCCGGCCCCGCGCTGCGCCACGACGAGGTCTCGCGGTATGTCGTCAAGGAATCTGGAAGGTAAAGATGGCTGAGAGCCGCCCCGGAAGCCCCTGCGGAACGCCCGCAGCAGGTACAGTCGCTCCTTGGCCCGTGTCATTCCGACATAGCAGAGGCGTCGCTCCTCCTCCATCTCCGCCGCGTCGTCCATCGAGCGCTCGTGGGGTAGCAACCCCTCCTCCATGCCGACGATGAACACGACGGGGAACTCGAGCCCCTTGGCCTGGTGAAGCGTGATCAGGGTTACGGCGTCGGCTCGGTCCTTGAGGCTGTCGACGTCGCTGACGAGGCTGACATTCTCCAGAAAAGCAGTCAGGGCCTCTTCGATGCCCAGGTGAAGGAAATCGCGGGCTGCGCTGCGGAACTCCTGTATGTTCTCCAAGCGCTCCTCGCCCTGTTCTGCCGCCTCGAGTAGGTGGCGTTTGTAGCCCGTCCGCTCCAGCACCAGGTCTACAGTCTCCACCAGGTCTAGGCTCTTGCACTCCGAGGCAAGGTCCTCCACCAGCCGTTGGAAATCGGACAGGGCTCGCAGCGATCTCGCCTGGGCTCCGGCGCCAGGCATCGAGTCTATGGCCGTGAACATCGACACGCCGGCGTCTCGTGCGACGCGCGTCAGCTCGTCTACTGTGCGCCTGCCTATACCCCTGGCCGGAACGTTTATAACCCTCGCAAGCCCGGCATCGTCATGAGGGTTAGCCACCAGCCTGAGGTAGGCCGTCAGGTCCTTGACCTCCTGACGGTGATAGAACTTGAGGCCGCCTACCACCTGGTACGGCACGCCGTGACGCAGGCACGCTTCCTCCAGCGCCCGAGACTGAGCGTTCACGCGGTACATCACCGCCAGGTCGCCGAGGGCGTGGCGGCCGCCGTCGCCGTTGCGGCCCCTTCCGCTCAGCGCCAGGATCTCCTTGACTACTAACTGAGCCTCTTCAGACTCGTTGTAGCCCTCCCTAACGACTATTGGCGCACCCTTGTCGTTGCGGGTCCAGAGGTCCTTCTTCACCCGCTGTTCGTTGGACGAGATCAGCTTCCGGGCCGCGTCGAGTATGGTCCCGGTGGAGCGGTAGTTCTCTTCCAGCGCGACGACCCTGGCGTCGGGGAAGTCGGTTTGAAAGCTCAGGATGTTACGTATGTCCGCGTTGCGCCAGGAGTATATGGACTGGTCAGGGTCGCCAACCACGCATAGGTTGCGGTAAGACTCCGATAGCTCCTTGGCGATGGCGTACTGGGCGACGTTGGTGTCCTGGAACTCATCGATCATGAAGTGGACGTAACGTTCTCGGTATTTCTCCGCTACCTCTGGTACGTCCGAGAGCAGGAAGTACGTCTTCATGAGGAGGTCATCGAAATCGACCGCGGAGCTCCGCGCCATAAGCTGCTCGTAGCGCTCGTAGACCCGGAGTACGATCTCGTCGAAGTAACCCTCGCGCTTGAGGGCGAACCCGTCCGGACGCAAGAGCTGGCTCTTTGCGCCCGAGATGGCGCTTAGGACCGCCCGCGGAGCGTAGCGCTTGGGGTCTATATCGACCTCCTGCATGCTGCGCTTGATCGTGTCGAGCTGGTCGGAGTCGTCGTAAATCGCGAAGTTGCGATCCAGGCCGATAGCCTCTCCCTCGCGGCGCAGGAGCATGGCGCAGAAGGAGTGGAACGTGCCGGCGCTCAGGTCTTTCACGTCGGGGCCGAGGAGAGAGGCAAGCCGCTGCTTCATCTCGCGAGCGGCCTTATTGGTGAAGGTGACCGAGACGATCCGGTAGGAGGAGACACCGCAGACACGGACGAGGTAGGCGATGCGGTGTGTTATCACCCGTGTCTTGCCGCTGCCGGGCCCGGCGACGATCAGCAGCGGGCCGTCGATGGTCTCGGCGGCTTCGCGCTGATTGGGGTTTAGCCCGGCCAGGACATCGGTGGGCATCGACTACCTCGTGGGCATTATAGCATCGGCCCGGGGCGGTCCTGCAGCTTCAAACAGCACGGTTCTCGCGGGTTCCGTCGCCGGTGCGAAAAGCAGAAGCGGTGGCCCCGCGGTGACCGGCGCTGGGCGCAGTTCGAAGTAGACGCTGGGCTCGATGGAAAGGCGACCGCGGGTCGAGGTCAGAAGACGAACAGCGGGTCTGCCCGGGTAATAATGCGCCGGTCAGCCGCTACGGCCCGTCTGAGGTACTTGGGCACCGAGAACATCCCACGATGGGTAATCCCATCGTAGAATCGGAGGTCTCCCTTGACGCGAGCGGCGATGCGGCGGTCCACCTGTTCGGCCGATGCGGCTAGGAGGTTGGGGCCAAGTGATCCGATGACGAAGCCCCAGGTAGAGCCGAACGACGGAACAAAAGCCTCGCTTAGATACACGGACGGGAAGACGGATCCGATAGTGTTAGCGACCGCCGAAAAACACTGCTCGTAGTAGGCTGGGCCGGTCGGGCCCGACTGGGCAACGACGAGCCCACCAGGGTTCAATCGGTCCCGGAGCAGATTGTGGAACTCCTGCGTAAACAGCATGACGGCCGGGCCGCCCTCCAGTGGGTCCGGCACGTCGATGATGGCCACGTCGAAGCGGTCCTCGGTTTGCTCCAGGAACTGCAGCGCGTCCGTGTGATGCAACTCCAGTCTTGGGTCGTCGAAGGCGTCCCGATGATGGTCCGGCAGATACCTTCGACACACCTCGACCACGTCCTCGTCGATGTCCACCATAACGACGCGATTCACCGACTCGTGGGACAGCACTTCGCGTATCGTCGCCCCCTCGCCGCCTCCAGCTACGAAGACCTCGCGGGGCTCAGGATGCGCGTTCATGCTGGGCTGAACCAGTGCCTCGTGATATACGAACTCGTCCGCCTCAGTGGACTGCGTCTTGCCGTCCAGGACCAGGCTCCGGCCGAAGCATGCGACCTCGATTACGGACACGTCCTGATAGGGGGTTCGGCCAGAGTAGAGCACGTCATTCAACCGCTCGGCCTGGATCAGGTCGGGCGTGATGTACTCGTAGTACCAGAGACCGTCGGGCGGCTGGGTCCTCAGCTCGGGCATCAGACCAGAGTCTTTGAGCCTTCGGAGATCAGGCCTCGCTGGATCTCCTTCACCGTCGGTTCGAGACATTGGAGCCGCTCGATTATGAGGTCGGCCGCCTTTCGGGGCAAGAAGCTCTCGCCGCAGGTGAAGATATCGGCCGCTGCGTAGCCGTGCTCGGGCCATGTGTGGATGCACAGATGAGACTCGGCGATCGCGACCATGCCGGTTACCCCGAGCGGATCGAACTTATGGAAGTTCGATCCAACGATCGTGGCCCCCGCCTCCTCTGCTGCTCCGATCATGGTTTGCTTGATGTACTGGACGTTATCCAGGAGCTCGGGGCTGCACTCCTTCAAGTCCAGCAAGAAGTGTGTACCTAGCGCATTCAATCACCTACCCTCCGGCTTCGATTTCGGTCAGACCGACAAGGGCGAATTATACATGGAAGAAATAGACAAAGGAACAGCGGGGGTCTACGGCGCCAGGTCGCCGCGGGGTGACGACAAAAAAGAGGTGGCACCTGGCGGGTGTGTAGAGCAGGCTTGGACGGCTTGGCTACCGGGCCAGGTGCCACCAATAGAGGGGGGCCTCTGCATATTGATACGAGCCAGGTGCTCCGGGTGGATTGCCAAGGGGTCTGGGGAGCACGGTTCCCGTATCGAACACAACGGCTGCCAATAGCATGAGATTGGCTTCGCGTCGGCGCTCAGCCGATGTCGATCTCGCCCTCGGCAATTTCTCCGTCTCCGCCGAGGCGGAAGACCCGTATCTGTGAACTGTCCTTATCCTCCAGGGACACAAGGACGTATCGGATGTCCAGCCAGCCGCTGTCGAGCGCCATCCGGACGTCGGTCTTGGAGGGATAGGCGGGGCTATGGGTGTGGGAGTGGTAGAAGGCCAGGAACTCCCAGCCGTTTCGCTCGGAGTCCTTGTCGGCGTTGAGGAACTCCTGTGGGTCCATCAGATATCGGTACGGGCTATGGGCCGTATTGGTGATTCGGTATGCGTAATGGACCGTATCGTCCTTGCCGGCCAGTATGCCGCAGCACTCGTTGGGATCGTCCTCGAGCGCATGGCTGATCATCTCATTGGCGAACTGCTTACCCACACGCAGCAACTGCTTCCTCCGGCCTAGTAGGGCGCAGATATTCTACATGACCCCCAGCCTTGTACAAGAACCACAGGAAGGCGCCCCCATGCATCGGGCCGGAGTTTGGGCTTGCCCTGAGGAAAGCTCAACCTTCGCCGCGAAAAAACGTTTGGTGCAAGGCTATGACACCCATACTGATGTGTTCCAGCAAGTGTTTGGCCTGCCGCCCGCTCTTGACAGGAAGCGTACATGTGTTCTATACTTCTTCTGTAGGGACGGACCCGTTCATTCGGTCCGTCCTCTTTTTTTGGTCACCAGCCTATGTGCCGCCGGCACCGGATCTCACCGCGGCGCGGACCTGAAGCGAATCGGACGCTCGACCCGACCAGCAAGCTTACGGGGGGATTGCATGGCCTTCTTCGATTCAAGGGTCTCGAAGTTCCTTATCGACGACACGGGAGGAACTCAGCGAGACCTTTCGGCTTACATCACCGAAGTCCGCGGACTCCCCGGGCCTCGGACGCTTAACGAGGTCACGGCGCTGGGGGATAGCGGCGCCAAGTTCATTCCAGGCGTCGAGAAGGCGTCCATCACCCTGCATGGCATGTACGACAACACGGCTACGTCCGGGCCGGACGCGGTCCTGGGGCCGCTGCGAACCCACACCGCTGCGGCCGACTTCGAGTACGGGCCCAAGGGCTCTGGCACGGGAGACGTCAAGTACTCCGGCACCTGTTGGGTCACCGGTTACGATCTGAAGAGCCGCGTGGGCGACGTGGTCGAGTGGTCCGTGAGCCTTCAGGTCGAGGGCACGGTCACCAGGGGCACCTTCTAGCCTACTCATCGCGATATGGCCATCGAAGACCTGCGCGTCGACCTTCCCTCGGGTGGCTGGTGGAGCCTTCTGACTGCTCCCAGGTGGAAGCACGTCCGGCGCTGGTCCAGGCTGGCGCAGGACGGCTCCGGCATATCCCTCGCCGACGCGGCGCTGGTGGACCTCACCACTGGGTGGAGCTTCGTCGAGGAGGTCTCGGCGGAGTCGCTCGCCCTGCGGGACTTCGATGACCTCGTCGCAGTGATGGATGCGTTCCGCCAGAAGATCGCGCTGCGCCTGATCGAAGGCTCGGCAAAGGATGTGATGGAGGGACTCTTCGCCGCGATGATCGCGGGTAACATTCCTGCGGAGTTCGCTGAGGTACACCTGATGGCCTCCACCGGCTGGAGCTGGCGCGAGCTCCAGCAGACCCCTGTAGACGTAGTAATGCGGATGGCAGCGTATCTCGCCGTATGTCAGACGCGTATCAACGGCGGGTCGCTCGAGTTCCCCGGCCCCGAGGAGTAGAGCCGTGGCTACCGAATCATCATCAGACCGCCTGCTACGTCTGCGAGGAGAGGTCGAGGTCGCGCTAAGCTCGTTCCTCGAGCAGACGACCCTGCTAATGCCCGCATCGGGCCCCGCTGAGCCCGTGGTCCCTGGGGCCGGACCCGCCGGTCCTGATCCAGGTCCCGCCTCGCAGGCACTTGGGCCCCGCGGTCCTGCCTCCGGTCCCGTCCCGCAGGCACTTGGGCCCCGCGGTCCTGCTTCCGGTCCCGTCCCGCAGGCAATCGGGCGCAGCCGGGCCTTCAGCACGGCGCTATCACACGTCCGGACTCTGGAGGGGAACGTGTTCGCTGGAAACGAGCGTGCCTTGCGGGAGCTTGCCAAGGAGATAAAGCGACTGATCTCCGAGGACAAGCGTCGAGGTTTGGGGCTTTGAGAGGGGTGCGCACCGCAAGCCATGGCTGAGGCAAAGTGGTTGGTTCACGTAGACTGGAACGGCGACGGTGACTTCTCCGACGCCAACGAGGACGTCTCCGCCGACGTTCTCGGTCTGACGCTGGAGCACTTCCGTGACCTCTCGAGCGAGCATACCGAAGCGGCGCGGCTAGAGCTGGAGCTGAAGAACGACGATCACAAGTACAGCCCGCCCAACTCCGGCTCGCCCCTCAGCGGTAACCTAAAGCCGGGCCGAGATGTGTGGGTCAGAGCTGCGTACCCATATGACAGCTTCAGCGGCTCAGCCGGCGCCCAGCTCCAGGGCCACTTGCCGGACTACGACTCGACCTTCACCTGGACGGAGAATCTCGGTGGGTTCGATATCGCGTCGGGCGGGACAGGAGTGCAGACTGATAGCACCCAGGGCAACGCCGACTGCGTCGCAACGGTGGATTTCGAAGACGCCGATGTATCGCTGGGCTGCGACTTCAGCAGAGGCACCGACACCGCGGACCACGGCGGGCTGTGCTTTCGATACTCCAGCACGACCAACTACCTCTACGTCAGAGTCACGGGCTCCGACGTGGAGGTGAGGAAGGTTGATGGGGGCGCCGATAGCCAGGTTGCCACGGCATCGCACACCTGGGGCACGGGCGTGCAGAAGTTCTTGCATGTCGTGCTCCACGGCACGTCGATCCGGGTCTTCGTCGACGACGCCGAGGTGATCGACGCCTCCTCCTCGTTCAATACCACGGCCACCAGGCATGGCCTGTACTGCGACGACGAGGCTGACCACACGTGGCACGAGTTCGGTGGATGGGTATCGCTGTTCCACGGCACCATAGACTCGATACACCCCAGGCCAAGACCTGGGGCCGAGTACTGCTACGTGAGGGCGCTCGACGAGATGGAGCGCCTCACCACGGTGACTCTGTACACCTACGCAACAGCCCAGCTGCCTCAGACGTCCGACGAGATCCTTGGTGACGTGCTCGACTACGCTGACGTCGCTTCGGGTCCGCGCCAGCTGGACACCGGCACCTCGCTCGTGCCCGATACCTGGAGCCCGCCAATATGGGGCGTTGGCGCTACCGACGAGATCCATCGCCTCCAGGACGAGGGGGACGGGCTAGTCTATGTCGACGGCCACGGCTATTGGAGACTTGAGAGCCGCAGCCACAGGACCTCGGCGCCCCATACGTCATCAACGGTCACCGTCAAAGACTCCGATGACGACTCGAACCCCTACTTCTCGGAGCTGGTGTGGGACGACGGGTCCAACAACGTTGAGAACGTGGTTTTCATGCGGATCCGTGACGGGACGAACCAGGGCGCCCAGTCGGCATGGACCCTGAAGGAAAAGCCTGTCTTCTCCTCCAGCGAGACGAAGGACTTCCTTGCGGAGAGCAAGGATTACGATGTAGTGGCCGGGCAGGTGTCGCCCGCGGAGAACACGGACTACGATGCGAACACGGCGCAGGACGGCTCCGGCACCGACATCTCGAGTGAGCTCACGGTCACGCACCCGAACACCGACGACTACAACGGGAAGGGGACACTGATTCGGGTGACGTTCGGCGCTACGGCTGGATACCTAACGTTGCTGAAGCTGCGCACCCTGAACGCCTTCACCTTCGACGACCCCGTACTGGTCGTGGCCGAAGATACCACCAGCAAGAGCACCCACGGCCAGCGAATCAAGAGCATCGAGGCTCGCTGGACCCGAGAGGTCGCCGTGGCCCAGGCCACGGTTAACAGCCGCCTGGCCCGTCGCAAGGACCCTAAGACCGTGCTGAACCTTGTGGTCCCCAACGGCTCCAAGGCCAACATGATGACGATCTTGCAGCGTCGCATCTCCGACCGGGTCACCGTCAGCTACAGCGACATGGGCATAAGCGGGGACTTCTTCGTCGAGGGGCACCGCATCGTCGTCGACGAGGGCTGGACCCTGGTCACTCGGGAGCTGCTCTTGCAGGCGGTGTAGGCGGATGACCCGTTCATGGTGAGCCCGGTCGAACCATGCCCTATGCTCACTCGCCCTTCGACAAGCTCAGGACGAACGAATTATTCCCTCGTGGCGGAGAGTGGGTAGGTCACGCCAAGAACAAACTGCGTACCTTGCAGCGCTCCTCAGCGCGAGGAACGTGACCCTCCACCCCCAGAAAACCCTCGAGGGCGGCCGGATGGGATGTAGCGGGATTGCTTCAACTTCGTACTAGGTCTGCACAAGCGCGGAACGTGCCTAGATGGACATAGACCTCGGTCCTTTCCTCAACGCCGGCATACCCGGGCTGATGCTGCTGTGGTTTATGCTGCGCCTGGAGCGCATCCTGAATCGCGTCGACAAGAGTATCCAACTCATGGCCCGCGCCATCATCCGGCTGCTGGAGCGCCAGGACCCGGAGATGGCCTCGAGTCTGAGCAAGGCGCTGTCACGCTCCAACGACGACGAGGAGTAGGTCAGAATCTGCTTTGACACCGGCAACGGCGCACCATAGAATCTGTCTCATCCTGGGCGAGAAGGTGCGCCATGAAGGGCAAAAGCGTACGGATCGGCGCCGGCTCCGCCTACGAGCTCGATAGGATCGACTCGGCTGTCGAGCTGGCGGAGCGGGGCGATGTGAGGTATCTGTGCTTCGAGACGCTGGCGGAGCGTACCCTGTCGTTCGCCCAGCTGCGCAAGGCTCAGGACCCGTCGGCGGGCTATAACCCGCTGACGGAGGCAAGGCTCCGGGCGGTGCTGCCGGCATGTATCGAGAACGGCATCAAGATCATCGGCAACTTCGGCGCGGCGAACCCCGCCGGCGCCGCCGAGGTGGCGCGTCGCGTCGTCGAAGATATGGGCTTCGGCGACCTGAAGATCGCGACGGTACTGGGCGACGACGTACGCCACCTGCTGACGCCGTCTATGACGCTCTGGGAGACCGGCGGGCCCTTGTCCGACCAGGAGGGCGAGGTCGTATCCGCCAACGCCTACATAGGGGCGGAGCCCATCGTGGCCGCTCTCCGCATGGGCGCCGACATCGTGATCGCCGGAAGGGTGGCCGACCCATCCCTGTTCCTGGCGCCCGTCATGCACGAGCTCGGCTGGAGGCTCGATGACTGGGACCTGCTCGGGGCCGGCACCGTTGCAGGCCACCTGCTGGAGTGCACCGAGCAGGTGACCGGCGGAACGTACCTCGACCCCGGCTTCACGGAGGACGTCCCGGGCATCGTCCATCTGGGCTTCCCTATCGCGGAGGTCTACGAGGACGGCGAGGTCATCATCACCAAGACCCCCGGCACCGGTGGGCTGGTGAGTCGCAACACGTGTAAGGCCCAGCTCCTGTGGGAGCTTCACGACCCCGAGGCCTACCTGACGCCGGACGTTACGGCCGACTTCAGCCGCGTCCGCTTCGATGAGGTCGGGCCGGACCGGGTCAGGATGAGCGAGGCTCGCGGTAAAGCCAGATCCGCCGATCTCAAGGTACTCATTGGTATCCGCCAGGGCTACATCAGCGAGGGGCAGGTCTCCTGGGGAGGCCCAGGGTGTTACGAGAAGGCAAAGGCGGCCGCCGAGATAGTAAAGGCTCGCCTCGAGCCCGTCATGCGTGACATCGAAGACCTGCGCGTCGACTTCATCGGCGTCAACTCTATCCTGGGACCCGCTGCTCCCGAGCCCGTAACCCCGCCCAGCGAGGTGCGCCTGCGCATCGCGGGCAGAACGCGGACGGAAGAGGCGGCCGCCCGCATCGGCGAGGAGATGGAGATGATGTGGTTCGGGCCGCTGGGCGCGGCCGGCGTGTCGAGAGACATAAGGCCCTGCCTCGCGCTGTACTCGACCCAGGTGCCCAGGGACCAGGTCCAAACCCAGGTAATCATGGACCCGATCCAGGTGCCGGAGGCCCAGAGCGGATGAGCCGGGTCAAGGTCAGGCAGATCGCCCACTCCCGAGCCGGCGACAAGGGTGACATATCGAGTGTCGCGGTGATCCCGTACGACGAGGCGCACTACCAGCCGCTCAAGGACCAGCTCACAGTCGAGAGGGTCAGGGAGGCGTACGGAGAGCTGGTGAAGGGCGAGATCAGGCGCTACGAGCTGCCCGGCATAAGGTCGCTGAACTTCGTCATGTACCGGGCGCTCGACGGGGGCGTCAGCCGGTCGCTCGCAATGGACCTCCACGGCAAGTCCCGCGGCAGCATCATGGGCGCCATAGAGGTCGAGGTGCCCGACTCCTAAGCCGGGCAGCGTTGATCGTACCCAGCGCAACGCGGTCCATCCAATGCCCCCTCCCGAGCCGCCGCACCCCTTTCCCTCCGAGTTCTTTCGGCGGGAGGACGAGAGCGACGACAGGCTGTTCTACGCCGAGCCCCGCTTGGTCGTCCACATCGATGAGCAGGCCGTGGGCGCGATCAGCCGGTTCTTCGAGGAGACTCTGCCTAGGGGAGGCAGTGTCCTCGACCTGATGAGCAGCTGGCGCTCCCACCTACCGGACGGCCACGCCGGCAGGGTTGCGGGACTCGGCCTGAATGCAGTCGAGATGGCGGAAAACCCGCAGCTCGACGAGTGGGCGGTGCACGACCTGAACTCGGAGCCGCATCTGCCCTTCGAGGACGCGGCATTCGACGCGGCAGTCGTCACAGTCTCGATCCAGTATATGACCCGGCCGATCGAGGTCTTCCGCGAGGTGCACAGGACGCTGAGAAGCGAGGCCAGCTTCCACGTGGTCTACTCCAACCGAATGTTCCCGGCCAAGGCCGTATCCGTCTGGAAGGCGCTGGACGACGTTCGGAGAGCGGACCTGATAGGCGCCTACTTCGCCCAATCAGGCGGATGGGAAGCGCCTCGGGCGCGCGACATCACACCGCAGGCAGGCGGCTACTCCGACCCGGTCTTCGTGATGTCGGCTACCAAAAAGTAGCTGCTCAGGTCGACCCTCGTGGCCCGAGAGGCAGGGCCTTGACTACCAAGAGAGCCGATGCTAGCCTCGGTAGCGCCTATCGCCGTGAGGAGGAAGCCCATGGCTGACACCGAGCCGAAGGGGCTCGTGCAGACAGTTCTTGGCACCGTGCCGCCAGAGGTCCTGGGGCCTACCATGACTCACGAGCATCTGCTCATCGATTTCACCCCTATGCTGCAACCGCTCACGGAGGCGACGGTACAGCACATGGCCGGGGCGCCAGTCACCTTGGAGAACCTTAGCTGGGTCCGCCACAACCACTACAGCAACCAGGACAACCTGTTGCTGGGAGATGAGGATACCGCCATAGCCGAGGCGCTCCTTTACAAGCGGCTAGGGGGCGCCACCATTGTCGACGCCACGACCATCGGCATCGGCCGCGATCCGCTTGGCCTCGCGCGAATTGCGAGGGCCACCGGGCTCAACATAATCGCCGGCGCCGGCTACTACGTGGACACCACCCACCCGGACGGCATGGACGAGATGACCGAGGCGGACATCGCCACCCAGATCGCTCAGGAGATTCAGACAGGCATTGGAGATACCGGCGTCCGCGCCGGAGTCATAGGCGAGATCGGCTGCTCGTGGCCGCTGACTTCCAACGAGAGGAAGGTGCTCAGGGCGGCGGCACGTGCGCAGCAGCAGACCGGCGCCGCCGTGCTCATCCATCCGGGCCGCAACGACGCGGCTCCACGCGAGATCCTGGACGTCCTCGCAGAAGCCGGGGGAGACGTCGGCCGGACCATCATGGGGCACCTCGACCGGACGATCTTCGACGCCGACACACTGCTGGAGCTGGCTCGCAGCGGCTGCTATCTGGAGTACGATCTGTTCGGCAACGAAGCATCGTACTACCCGCTTGCAGACTCGCTCGACATGCCGAGCGACGCGCAGCGGATGGATTACGTCTCGCGGCTCGTGGCCGAAGGCTACGGGGACAAGGTGGTGATCTCTCACGATATTGCCACGAAGCATAGACTGGTGAGGTACGGTGGTCACGGCTACGGCCACATTCTCGAGCACATCGTCCCGCGCCTGCGTAAGCGTGGGCTCGGTGCAGAGGACGTAGAGGCCATCCTGGTTACGAACCCGGCGAGAGTGCTCGCCTTCGCATGAGATAGGACGGGAGGTAGGCCATGTCTGCGATCGATGACCGGCTGCGGCAGATGGGGATAACGCTGCCGGAGTCGCCCACGCCGGTAGCCAACTACGTGCCCGCCGTCAGAACGGGCAACCTGGTTTATCTGTCCGGTGTGGGGCCGGCGCCGAGACCCGATGGCACGAGGCCGCACGGCAAGCTGGGCCAGGATCTCACCGTTGAGGAGGGCTACGAGGCTGCGAGGCTGACGGGCATCAACATACTGGCCAGGCTACAGGGCTCCCTCGGCGGCCTGGACAAGGTGAAGCGGATCGTGAAGCTTCTCTCCATGGTGAATGCCTCCCCCGACTTCACGCAGACGCCGGCGGTGGCCAACGGCTGCTCCGATCTGCTCGTGGAGGTGTTCGGAGAGAAGGGTCGCCACGCCCGTTCGGCAGTGGGCATGAACGCGCTGCCCGACAACATTCCGGTTGAGATCGAGGTGATCGTCGAGGTCGAGGGGTAACGATGGGCACTATTGAAGCTCGAATCCAGGAGATGGGGCACGCGCTGCCCGGTGTAGGGACGCCCGGAGGTAACTACGTGACCTCCGTTGCGCTCGCCGACGTCAACCTCGTCTACCTGGCCGGCCACGTTGCCAGGCGCCAGGACGGCAGCCTGATCGCCGGCAAGCTGGGCGCCGACCTCGACATCGATCAGGGGTACGAGGCGGCCCGGCTGACCGCGCTCAACCTTTTGGGCTCGCTGAAGCAGCAGGTCGGCGACCTGGACCGCGTGACCCGCATCGTGAAGCTGCTCTGCATGGTGAACTGCTCCCCGGACTTCACCCAGCAGCCTGCAGTGGCCAACGGGGCGTCCGACTTCCTGGTGGAGGTCTTCGGCGACAGGGGCAAGCACGCCCGATCGGCCGTAGGGATGGCGGCCTTACCCAACAACGTGTGCATCGAGATCGAGATGATAGTCGAGGTCTCGCCCTAGGAACTATCTCGATCTGAGAGCGATGTCGGGGAGTCCAGAGGGGGTTTCCCTCTCTGGCAAGGGGCCAGGGGGACGTTCCCCCTGAATCTCAGAAAATTACAGGGCGGGCGGGTGGGATATAACGGGATTGCTGCAGCCCACCCCTAGCTCTCAGGCCAGTACGCTCATGCTGTAGCGCGAGCCAAGCGGCCGCCTTTCGGCGAAGCGATTAAGGCCGAGTCCCGCCACCAGCTCATGGGCTATGGTTGTAGAGCGGCCCTCGGTGATAAGCTCGGCCATGACGGCGCCGATCATCGGCGACAGCTTGAAGCCGTGGCCGCTGAACCCGACGGCGCAGTACAGGCCCTCGATTCCGTGGACCTGGTCCAGGATCGGGTGCCAGTCCGGCGTCGTCGTGAAGAGGCCCGACCACCCTCCTCGGAAGAGCGCCTGGTCCATGGCCGGGATTCGGTTGGCCAGTCCCGCCATCGCCGACTGGGCCATGGGCATGTCCACTCCCTGGTTGTACCCGTCGGGGCTCACGTAGTCGTCCTCGCCGACGCCGATCAGCGTCAGCCCGCCGACGTCGGGCCGCGCCGACAGGGAGTTGACCACGTCCCCAACGATGGGATGGTCAGGGATCGGGCTGCGGACCATCACCACCTGGTGGCGAAGCGTTCTCAGCGGGACGTCCGTACCGAGCTTATCGAACAGAGGCTTGGACCAGGGTCCCGAGGCTACGACGGCCACCGGGGTATCGACCCGTCCCTCGGGCGTGGTCACGGCCACGACCCGGCCTCCCGATACCTCGATCGAGGTGGCAGGAGTGCCCACGCTCACCTCTGCGCCCAGATCGCGAGCCCGGCGAGCGTAGCCCGTCGTCACCAGATACGGGTCGGCGTAGCCGGACTCGGGCTCGTAGGCGAACGCCTCGTCGCCCAGCGCCGACAGCATGGGAGCAACCTCGATCACGTCCTCTACGGACGCGACTCGCGTGGTGACGCCGATCCGCTGCTGCATTGCAACGTTCGCCTCCAGGGCTCGCCGATCCTTGTCGCCGACGATGAGGAAGTAACCGGTGCGGGTGTAACCCGACGGGCCGCCCACGATCTCGTCGAACTCCTTGAAGACGCGAAGGCTCTCCCAGGCCATGCGCGTCGTGACCTCGTTCGAGTAGTGCATTCTGAGGATGGCCTGGGACCGTCCGGTCGAGCCCGACCCAAGGACGGCTTTCTCCAGCAGCACCGTACTGGTCACGCCACGGTCCGCCAGGTTGTAGAGGATGCTGCATCCCATCACTCCGCCGCCCAAGACCACGACGTCGGCTCTGGTTTTCATTCGTCACTCCCGTAAGCTGCTCAGGTACCGAGCCGGCGCACGGTCGAATCAGTACCGATAGTCGTTCGCTCCCAATCCCTAGCGTTCTATCGGCGGGAGAAGGGATCGGCTTCCCCCCAAGCGAGCGCCAGGGGGGGCAAGAGTCCGCCATCGAACTTCGACGGGCGTTGCCCAGTGTAGCACCGCCACCTGCTAGAATGGAGCGAACTTTCGAGAGGCGAGGTGCACAGTGGCGGGCGTCATCGCGCTCGTGGGCGGGGATGAGTTCAGGCCCGGATGCGAGCCCATGGACCGGGCGATTCTCGACGCTACCGGCGTCGACAGCCCCGTGCTCCTGGTCATCCCCACGGCCGCCGCGAGTGAGAACCCCTCGACGGCCGTCGACAACGGCGTTTCCTACTTCTCCAAGCTCGGCGCAAGCGCCTCAGGGCTCATGGTGCTGGAGCCCGCCGACGCGGGCAATGAGGAGCTTCTGGGGCCTATCGACTCGGCCGACGTCCTTTACTTCAGCGGCGGTAACCCGGCCCATCTGCTGGCTACGCTGGAAGGCTCGCTGCTGTTGCAGAAGGTCAGGGAGTCACTGGATCGAGGCGGCGTCCTGGCAGGATCGAGCGCCGGGGCGATGGTGATGGGCTCCTGGATGCGGTTCAGGACGTGGGTCCGAGCCCTGGACCTGATCCCACGGGTCGCTGTCCTGCCTCACCACGAGCGCAGCGAACCTGCTGATGTAACTGAAGAGCTATCGGCATCGGCGCCTCAGGACCTCGTCGTCCTGGGCATAGACGGCAAAACGGGTTGCCTCGCCGGCGAAGGGGCCTGGGGGGTGATGGGCACCGGAAGCGTGACCGTTTACCGCGGAGGCCACTGGCGTCGCTTCGGGGCGGGCGATGGGTTCGACCTCGGTACCGACGTCTCCTCCCTTACGTGAGCTTCACCGAGCGCCCGCCGTTATGCAGACGATCTACGCTACGCCCATTCTCCAGGTGCTCGGTAATGATCTCCTCGACGTCGTCAGGCGAGGCCACGTACCAGGTGCCCCCTATGTCCGCACCAGGACCGTAGACGGTTATGCTGCCCTGGCCGGGGCTGCACAGCGCGTGCTGACTGGTGCACCCGACGTTGTTAACGGTGACCTTTTCCACCAGCCCGTGCGAGACCAGGAGCTCGTTGAATCTCTTGCGGATCTCTAAGCCGGCCTTGTCCCCGCAGTGACGCTTGTCCTCGGCCCCCTCGCTGTTGGTGCAAACGAGTACATGAGCGGAATACTCGGGCATGCTACCTCTCCTTTGCTGCGTACCGTATCCGGACCCGCTGAGCCCTCGCGAATCCGGCGGCAATTGTAGCAGCGTGCCGCAGGATAGTCGATGACGGCGTCTCGCGACTGGATAACCCTCGGCATGACGTGCTCTGTCACCGGCAGGTACAGCCACCCTGGTGGTCAGGTCCTTGCCGGCGTGCAGGCCTGGGTAGAGGATACGAACCGCGGGGGCGGCATGCGGGTGGATGTTCGGCGCCCGGTTCGGCTCATACACTACGATGACGCAAGCAAGGCCGAACGCTGTGCGGATCTCGTCCAGCGCCTCATAGAGAGGGACAGAGTCGACCTTCTCCTGGGCCCGTACTCGAGCGGGCTGGCGACGGCGGCCGCCCGGGTCGCGGGCAGTCACGGGCGCCTGCTCTGGAACCACGGCGGAGCCCTGGACGGGATCAACGACGCCGGCGGCGGCTGGGTGGTCAGCGTTCTGAGTCCCGCCGGCACCTACTTCCACGACGTCATCGCCCTGGTGAGGGAGACCAGGACACCGCTGCGGAGCGTGGCCATCGTTCACTCGACCGCCGGGGCGTTTCCCAAAGAGGTCGCGGCTGGTGCAGAGGAATACTGCTTGGATCTGGGCATCGGGCCGGTAGCCGTACACCGCTACGAGGCTGGCGACGTCGACTTCCAGGCGATCGTCCGGTTGGTTGCGAAAGAGCGTCCGGACCTTCTTCTGGGCGTAGGGAGAATAGGCGATGACATTCGGCTCGCCCAGGCATCGGCCGCCGCCGGTACGGTGGCCGGGGCCGTCGGCCTTGTCGCGACCCCTCTCGCGCTGTTCAAGGACGCGTTGGGAGACTCGGCCGAAGGGCTCTTGGGTCCGAGCCAGTGGGAGCCGGGGGTAGTGGCCGCCCCCGACTACGGTCCTTCTTCCCGGCAGGTCATGGCAAGCCTGCGTGCCCAGCACTCTCCGGCCGTAGACTACCCCATGGCCCAGGCCTACGCCGGCTGCCTGGTGGCGCAGCGGTGCATCGAGGAGACGGGGTCCCTAGACGGCGCAGCCTTGCGAGCGGCGGCCGCGGAGCTGGACTTCACCACGTTCTACGGACGGTTTCGGATCGGTGCTGCCGGGCGCCAGGTGGGACACCGTATGCCGGTGGTGCAGTGGCGGGGTGAAGAGAAGGTCGTCGTCTGGCCCAGTGAGTTTTTGTCCGGATCGGTAGGCTGAGCTAGCGCTTGGGTACGTTAGTATGTTTTACGGTTCACCCTCGGGGGTTCCAAGGGGGTAGCACCCCCTTGGAGGGGTCTGGGGATTCCCAGAAAACCTTTCGAGGGCGGGCGGGTGGGATGATTGGAATTGCTTCAATCTGGCACTAGCTTTTGCTGGAGCGAACCACGGGGATGACACTCACACGGCAGAAGCGGGGCAGGCTTAGGAAAGCCCTACCCGTCCATCCCTCTCTGGAGGCCCCGAATGTACGCGGCGTGTCCCAGGTGCTGGAAGTGCTCCCCGATGAGAATCAGGAACATTCGAGCGATGGTACATCCATCGAAATACTCGTCGGTGCCCGGCACCTCCGGGAAGGGGTTGCGGCCGGGGACGAGGTCGAAGCCGGCGGGAGCGGCGGCGTCGAGGTAGGCGTTGGTCTCGGCGCGGACCGCGTCTAGGTAGCCGCGCAGGTTCTCGACAGACAGGGCCGGGAAGCTCGCCAGCCGGTCCACGCTGAAGTCGACGCCGGTGTCGCCTTCGTCCAGGCCCAGGCGGCTGTGCCAGCCGCCGCCGGTCCACACCTCCTCGGTCTCCCTGGCCATCTTCTGCACGAACCTGTCCTCGACCCGGGTCGTATGCCAGACCACGAACGCGATGGAGTTAGCCTCGGCATTAGGCCGCCAGGCCAGCTCCTCGTTGGTCAGCCCGCGCAGCGTCTGGTCAAGCCGGCTTTCGAAGTGGTCAAGGGTCTGCTTGATGAATGGGTTGGTCTCCATGCCAGGCTCCTTCGAGCGGTAGATGCGACCGCAATTATATCAGCCGGGCGTCGGAGTATAATAAGCGCCTGCCATGAGACTGGCCAGAGGGGAGCGCCATGCGACTTGAGGACAAGGTTGCGCTGATCACGGGCGCGGGCTCTGGAATCGGTAGGGCGACCGCCGGGCTGTTCGCGCGAGAGGGTGCGAAGGTCGCCGCGTCCGACCTGAGCGAGACCGGGGCGCTCGAGGTAGTCCGACAGCTCGAGTCTGAGGGACGCTCGGCCGTGGCGATCACGGGTGACGTCTCGCTCCGCGGGGATGCCGAGGCCATGGTACAGGCAACCGTAGAGGCTTACGGACGGCTCGACGTGCTCGTTAACAGCGCGGGCGTGTCCGCGAGGAACGCCCTGCCCTCGGACTCGGCGCCCGACGAGGTCTGGGACCGCGTCATGGACGTCAACTTGAAGGGCACGTACCTGGTGTCTTTCTACGCCGTACCGGAGATGGAGCGTTCGGGCGGCGGCTCGATTGTGAACCTGGCGTCCGTCATGGGCCTCGTTGGATACGCCGTCGGGTTCGGGGGAGGATTTAGTCCATATCCCCCGTCCAAAGGCGGCGTCATCCAGCTTACCAGGAACATGGCCATAGACTGCGCCCGTAAGAGCATCCGCGTGAACTGCATATGCCCGGGGTACGTCGAGACCGACCTTGTTCGGGGCCTGACCGATGACCCCGCGCTCAAGGAGCAGCTGGAGGGGAGGCACCCCGTGGGGCGTCTGGGGCGGCCGGACGAGATTGCCTATGCTGCTCTGTTCCTCGCCTCGGATGAAGCCTCTTTCGTCACCGGCGCACCTCTAATCGTAGACGGCGGCTACACCGCCCAGTAGCCCTTCCGCTGGTTCAGAGCAGGCTTGGCGAACTACCGGCCCCAAAGCGACCGTCTCGCAGGAACTCAGTCGATTACTCATGACGCGTGAGCGTAACGACCCGGCTCCGCCAGACGTCGACGCCAACGCCGTCGAGCGCCCTTTGGCCGGGCCGGTCCACCGGTACGAGTCTGCGCAGAGCCTTCGGCCCCAGGTCCTGAACGCAGCGGCAGCGCTCGGCGAACCGACGCAGCGTATGCCCTTCGCCTCCCATGAGCACGTAGTCTAGATTGCGGTCGTATTCGGAGAAGATCCGTGTAACGGTCCGGCAGGCATCGTCGAAGAACTCTCGCACCAGTCGCTCGCGGCTTCGCTCGAAGCGGCGCTGCGAGGAGCCACCGGCGCGGTGGCGGCTCTTGACGTGCCGAGAGCCGGTCTTCGATGCGACGAGAGCTTCGCCCTTCAGCACGCCGACGGCGTAGCGACCCAGCCTCAGTAGCACAAGGCCAACCATGAGGTCCCTGCGTAGCGCGCCGACCAGAGGGTCCGTGTATGGGCCGTCGGTGGCAAGGTCTGTCTCCAGCGGAAACGGCGGAGCAACTCCCACGATCCGGTTCTCACCTTCGAAGACCACGACTCCGGTCTCCGAGCGCGACAGTTCCGAAGCGGCGTCTTCGATGGCCGGCCACCGGCTCAACGATGCAGGGCCACTCCGTCCTCGCTCCAGGGAGCAGGGAGCGAGGTACGTCGTCCGGCGGCACCAGTCAGCGGCCGCGATATCGACGAGCAGCCGCAAGAGGGAGGGCTTGGTGACCGACCGGCTTTCTCTTGTCCACAGCATTGGAGATCTCGCGCTTCACAGATTCTAACACCGAGCCCGGCCTGTTGACGCCTGGACAGCCGGTCCATACACTCGTGCACGAGACCGTCAGTTTCATCAGAGTTGGGGAGCCCTGACATGCGAGTAGCCCTGGGAGCAGACCACGGGGGATATAGCCTGAAGCCCTACATCCGTGGCGTCCTTGAAGAGCTGGGTCACGAGGTGCTGGACATGGGCGCCCACAGCCTCGATCCTGCAGACGACTACCCCGACTTCGCGAGGGCCGTTGCCGAGTCGGTGGCCGGAGATAAGGCGGACCGCGGCGTCATGGTCTGCGGCAGCGGCGTCGGAGCAGCCGTGGCCGCCAACAAGGTCAGAGGCGTGCGCGCCAGCGTCTGCCATGACACCTACTCGGCCCGCCAGGGCGTCGAGCACGACGACATGAACCTGCTTTGCCTCGGGGCGCGTATCGTGGGGTCGGAGCTGGCCAGGGAGCTGGTGGCTACCTTCGCTTCGGCCCGCTTTAGCGGCGAGGAGCGGCACCAGCGCAGGCTGGACAAGGTCCGGGAGATGGAAGAGGGCCGCGGATAAGCGGCCTATGCCTCTTCCCTGAGTCGCTCGATGACCCCTTTGATCGCCTCGGGCGTCCGGCGGATCGGGGAGCGTTCCCGGATAGGTGCCGTCTCGATGTCCGGCTCGACCTTGAGCGAGACCAGCACAGGCCCTGTGGTGGCCATGATGGCGTCGATGCCGATGGCAAACTGCTCCAGTTCGTCGAAAAGGAAGGTCGCCGCATAGCCGGCGGCGCGACCGATCTCGGCGAAGTCGTGTCCCCCGGCGTTGGGGACCGGCTGGCCCCCCGTGACCGCATACACTCCGTTGTCGAGGACAAAGTGGTAGAGATTCGTCGGGGCCAGGCCCGCCACCGTGACGAGGGTGCCCAGGTTCATCAGCAGGCTGCCGTCCCCGTCCACCACTATCACCCTTTTGTCCGGCATGGCCATGCACAGGCCCAGCGCGACCGACGATGCCTTTCCCATGGCCCCGGTGATCGGCAGGTCCAGCGACTCGTCGCGGCTCACCCCGCGCCAGGCGCGGCCACCCATCATCGTGGGGAGGACAACCGCATCGCCACGGCGCTCCTGGATGAGGCGCATGGCCTCGTTCGTGGGGATCATGGCTGGCCGTACTCCGTTCCCATGAGGCAGGCGACCGGCCGCTGAAGCCTCTCGGCCTCCTCGAAGGCCATAGAGATGCGCTCTGCGTCCTCGTCGGCCTCGACAAGGTAATAGTTGATGCCCCAGGCGTGAAGGATCGGCTCCGTGAACCTGCCGGCCGAGTCGGGAGTCGCTCCGTGGCGGGTCCACCCTCTGTAGCCGATCATCAGCACGATCGGAAAGTCGATGTCCAGCGCCAGCCCTCGTATCGAGTCCCCCGACTCGAAGAGACCCGTGTTCTGTATCAGGACCACCGGCTTCTTGCCGCCGACCCACAGTCCCGCCGCGATGGCAATGCTTTCGCCCTCTCTGCAGACGGGCACGAGCGCTAGGTCTGCTTTCACCATCTGCTCGTACATGAAGTTGGTCTCGCTGTCGGGGAGCCAGACGACGTGAGTCACGCCGTTGCGGTTCAGCTGCTCGAGGATGGCTCCTGGGGTCAGTACAGGCTCTTGCACGGGGGTTTTGCTCCTATGTCTTGGACCGACCGACATTATACGCCCACGCTAAAGGACCGGTCAACGAAGCCTTGCAGGTCGTCTGCCCATGACTTCGCGAGGCCACTCCGGAGGCTTGTGTCGGTGTGAGGCGCACCTTATAATGGCGACGGCAAACCGGAATGCAGCGTGCGCCCCGTTTCATTGTGGGCTGCAGGCGTCGCCGTCTCAGGCTACGACGAGGGACAGACGGCACGTCGCTGTCACCGAACAGCTTTCGGGCGAGGCTAGTAGGTGGGAGACCCAACCTCGGGAGGGATACGATGCAGGCCTACTGTTTGAAGTGCCGCGCACATCGCGACATCCAGGACCCCCAGCAGGTGGAGCTGAAGAACGGCCGGCCGGCTACCCGAGGCAAGTGCTCGGTCTGCTCGGCGACGGTGTTCAGGATCGGCAAAGCTAGCTAGGCCATCGCGCCCTCTAGCCTCGAAGCTTATAGGCTCAGTCCGACTCGGTGTAGGTGCCGGCCTCCAGGTCGAACGTGTGCTCGCGGCCTCCGTCGCCGCCCATGAGGATCACGACGCACGAGGGTTGTCCGCCCTCCGCCCACTGGCGGTGAATGTTCCTGGGGGTGTCGTACCAGAAGCCGATGTCGCCTCGTTCGATGTGATTGTCGGAGAACACCTCTAGCGCGGCGCGCCCCGGAACGCTCCCATCGTCGACCCGCGTCCAGACTGTGAAGCGCTCTTTGCCGGAAACGCCGCACTCCAGCCCCCAGCGGGAGTGGCTGTGAACCGGTGTAGGCTTTCCAGCGGCGAAGCTGGCTACGATCAGCCGAAACCTTCCGGCCGCGTCGACGTGGAGCACCCTCCCCGGTAGGCCGGAGCTGCCGGCTCGATGCTCTCCCTGCACGGTCAGGTCCCCGCCCTCGGCAACCAGCCTCTGCAACGACGGTCCGAGGGACCAGACCATCTCCATGCCCTCGCCCCGTTCGTCCAGCGCCCGGTCCACTTCCGACACGAATTCAGACACTGAGTACGCCATATCCTATTAACGCCTCCGGTATGTGATGTGCGTACACACAACTTCCGGGCTTCGGCCCGGTCTATCCTTCGCTGCTTCGGAGCCGCCTGCTACGATGCGTGGACCTCGGAGCCGCCTTCGGGTCTCGCCGCCGCTCTCGGCACCCAGTAAAGGAAGCACCAGGCGCCGCCGAGTACGGCGGGAATCAGCGCCCAGAACACGGCGAACAGACTCATCAGCAGACGTCCGGCGGAGTCGGGCGATGCCGAACCACCAACCCAGTACACCCCCCATGCGAATAACGTCACGCCGGCGATGTGCAGGATGAACGCGGTGCCTCCCATCGCTGCCAGCCACAGGAGTCGCGACCGCACCCCCAGACCGACCGCGGCGAGCACCAGCACCGCCATCAGTACCAGCCCAAAATGCAGCGTCAGCCCGTCCATCGAAACCTGGGCCATACCCGGCGCATCGATGACGAAGTGCGAGCCAAGGGCCTTGAGCGAAACCTCGCGCGGCACCAGGGGCACCGCGCTCCTAACTACGGCCTCGTTGTAGCTCGTGGCTACGCTGGCCCAGGCAAGCGATATCAGGAGCAGCAGGACCAGGGCCCGGAAGGCGAATGTCAGCAGCTTAGGCAGTCCGAGCACGAGCAAACCTCTCAGCCCAGAACAGCCACAGGACGATGGCCAGGACGATGATGGCAGTCTGCCATACCAGCAGGTGGGCCAGATTCAAGTACTGGGGATAAGACGTTCCTATCCAGAACAGGCTCACGATGCGGCCCAGGTTGACGCCCGTCAGCACCACGATTCCCAGGATCGCGCCAATGGTCTTGGCCCAGAGTGTGGCAGGGTAGGCCACAATGGCGCCCAGGAACACGATCAGCGGCCCGACGGCGGTGCACTCGGTCACGATGTTGGCGGCGAAGTCGCCTGTCCGCAGGATCGTGCCGTCGACGCTGGCGCCGAAGCCCATCAGGTTGAGGACGATAACCGTGGAGCGGGCCGTCCAGCCGGCGAACACCTGCATCCAGCCCCCCATGAGGCCGAAGTAGACGCCCAGCGCCAGAACCAGGCTGCAGCCCAAGATGGCGATACGGCCTGCTACCTGCCAGCTGGAGTTACCGGAGCTGTTGGCGGCGCTGCTCATGCCCGTGCTCACAGGTCTTGATGGCGGACATTATATCGGACCGGGCCATCTTGAACACAAGGGCCATCATTTGACACCTGGCGAAGCCGTTACCTACAATCGTTAGAGGAAAGCGTTTGCTCGGTCGTACAGGCGTTTGTGTGTGCCGGGCCACGACTGATCGAGGCGAGGCACGCCTAAAAGGCCGGAGTAGCGCAAAGAAGCATGACTGGCGACGAGATCAGAGAGGCCTTCCTCAGCTACTTCGAAAACAACGGCCACCTGCGGGTCGCCAGCTCGTCGCTCATTCCGGTAGGCGACCCGACTCTGCTGCTCACCAACGCCGGCATGGTCCAGTTCAAGCCCTACTTCGTCGGCGAGTCCGAGCCCCCGAACCGGCGGCTGACCTCGTCGCAAAAGTCCTTCCGTACCGTTGACATCGACGAGGTCGGCGACTCAACCCACCTCACCCTCTTCGAGATGCTGGGCAACTTCAGCATCGGCGACTACTTCAAGAAAGAGGCTATCGACTTCGGCCTGGAGTTCGTCACCAAGGGTCTTGGCCTGCCGCAGGAAAGGTTCTACGCAACCGTCTACCTCGACGACGATGAGTCTTTCGAGCTGTGGGAGCAGGCGGGCGTTCCAGCCGAGCGTATATATCGGTTCGGTGACGAGGATAACTGGTGGGGCCCGGCCGGTCTCGAGGGGCCCTGCGGCCCCTGCAGCGAGCTGCACTACGACTTCGGCCGCGATCGGGGCTGCGGCCACGCCGACTGCGCCCCAAACTGCACCCGCGTCATGAACGACGATGGCGACGCGTGCAACCGGTTCGTCGAGCTCTGGAACCTCGTGTTCATGCAGTTCTACCACCACCTCGACGGTAGCCGCCCGCCGCTCCCTGCGCCCAGCGTCGACACGGGGATGGGACTCGAGAGGGCCGTGGTTATCATGCAGGGCGTGAGCACCATCTATCAGACGGACCTGTTCACGCCGCTGATTCGCAAGGTCGAGGAGCTGACTGCGAAGAGCTACGGCACGGACCACGGCACAGACTACGCGATGCACGTCGTGGCCGAGCACGCCCGGAGCGCCACCTTCCTCATCGCCGACGGCGTGGTGCCTGGCAACGAGGGACGGGGCTACGTTCTGCGGCGCGTGATCCGCAGGGCGATACGCCACGGCTGGCGCCTGGGGCTCGAGGGCGCGTTCCTCGGTGAGATCGCCCAGGCCGCCATCGACGTGATGGGCGACGCATACCCGGAGCAGCGCAACCACCGCGACTTCATCCTCACGGTGATCAAGCTGGAGGAGGAGCGTTTCCAGCAGGCCTTCCAGAATGGCTACGCGGTTCTCACCGACGCCCTAGTGGGTGTTCGAACCCTGCCGGGGGAAGCAGTCTTCCGCCTTTGGGACACGTACGGATTCCCCGTCGAGATGACGCAGGAGATCGCTCGTGAGCAGGGGGTCGACGTGGACCTCGAGGGCTTCGAGCGGGAGATGGACGCCCAGCGCGAGCGGGCGCGCAGCGGCGTGGGGGAAAAATTCGGCGGCGACCGCGCCAAGATCCGCGTGTACGAGAGTCTCGGCGTCGGCGTCACCCGGTTCCTCGGGTACGAGCAGACGACGGCCTCGTCGGTCGTGGTGGGGCTGATAGCCGGCGACCAGGCGGTCGGCGAGGCGGCCCGGGGCCAGGACGTCGAGGTGGTGCTGCTGGAGACGCCCTTCTACCCTGAGGGCGGCGGTCAGATAGGAGACTCCGGCGAGCTGTCCGGGCCCAAGGGCAAGATAGAGGTCCGCGACACCCAGCTTGTGATGCCCGACCTGATCGTCCAGTTTGGCACGGTCACCGAGGGGCAGGTGGCCGTGGGCGACTCGGTCGAAGCCGAAGTGTACCCCGTCCGCCGTGAGGACACCGCTCGCAACCACACCGCTACACACCTGCTGCACGCCGCTCTACGGCAGGTGCTCGGCTCCCATGTCCGGCAGGCCGGGTCTCTGGTCACGCCTGACAGGCTTCGCTTCGACTTCAGCCACGTCCAGCCGGTGACCGAGGACGAGATGTGGCAGGTGCAGAGCCTGGTCAACGAAAAGATTCGCCAGAACGTCGAGATCGTAAGACGGGAGGAGACCTACACCGACGCGATCAGGCTGGGTGCGCTGGCTTTCTTCGGCGACAAGTACGGCGACAAGGTCCGGCTCGTGGAGATGGGGAACGGCGCCCCTTTCAGCTTCGAGGTCTGCGGCGGCACCCATGTCGAGCGCACCGGCGAGGTGGGCGCCGTCTACGTGCTGGGCGAGTCAAGCATAGGCGCCGGGACACGGCGTATCGAGGCCGTCGGTGGACCGGCGGCGGAGAGACTGGTCTGGGAGCGGTTCGGTCGTGAAGATAGTCTGGCCGCAAAGCTTCAGACGACGGCCCCCGAGATTGAGGGGCGGGTTCAGTCGCTGCTGGACGAGCTCGATGGGCTTAGACGCCAGCACGCGGCCCTGGAGCGGAAGGTCTCGCTGGAAGCGGCGAGCGAGCTCCTGGACAGGAAGCAGGACGTCGATGGGGTTACAGTCCTCGCGGCGCGGACCGTGGCTTCGTCGGCCGACTCGCTGCGCGAAGTCGGCGACTGGCTGCGCGATAAGCTGGGCAGCGGCGTAGTCGTGCTCGGCTCCGTGCTGGAGGACCGGCCCATGCTGGTGGCGATGGTCACGCCCGACCTGGTCAAGAAAGGGTTCGACGCCAGGGAGATCGCCAGGGACGCAGGGAAGGTGATCCAGGGGGGAGGCGGCGGTAGGCCCGACGTCGCCCAGGCCGGTGGAAAGCGTGCCGACAAGCTGGATGAGGCTCTTAGCCTGGTCCCGGAGCTGGTCAGGGAGAAGAGCGCAGCCTCTTGAGAATCCTGGCCCTGGATGTCGGCCAGGCCCGGATCGGAGTGGCCCTCAGCGATCCCACCGGGACCCTGGCGACGCCGATAACCGCGATCCCCCGGCGAGATGAGCCGCACGACGTGCGGGAGGTGCTGGGGCTTGTGGCGGAGCACGAAGTGGGCGAGATCGTCGTCGGATTACCGTTATCGTTGTCGGGGAAGAGGAGTGCACAGGCCAGGACCACCGTGCGGTTCGCGGAGGCCCTGGCACGTGAGGCGACCGTGCCGGTAACTCCGGTGGACGAGCGTTACTCGACCGTGGAGGCGGAGCGCCTGCTCAGAGCGTCAGGGGTCGAGCCCTCGAAGGACAGAGCGCGTCTGGACGCTGCTGCAGCCGCGGTTATCCTTCAGTCCTACCTGGACTCGAAGCGGGACCCGGAGCTCTGGCAGGAGTAGGCAGACCTGGAGCGTCCCGATTGTACGGCGCGGTTCGACAAGCCTGTCCAAAGTCAGTCGAGGGGCTCACCACCAACAGGCGGGACGTCCTGTTCCGTTTGGCCTGAGCTTGTCGAAGGCCGGAAGGAATTTACCCGCTCTCTCCCGATCAAGGCGACTAGGACCCCGGCGCCAGCCCAAGCTGCATCGCCATGCCCATTATGTCAAAGTACCTGTGCTCCTCGACGACCTGGCCCTCGTCGTCGACGCGCAGAAAGCTGGCCGCCCGTAGCTCCATGCCGCGATTGGTCAGTGGAATGGTCCCTTGAAGGCCCATCATTGGGCCGGTGTTGGTTCCCTTGAACACGCTCTGGACTGCGACAGTGTCACCTTTGGTTATTACGTTGAGCGTCTCGCCTTGAACGTCTGGAAACGCGGTAAGGAAGCTCTCCATGTCGTCGCGTACAGCCTGCCGCCCCCTCAAAGGCTCCGGGTGGGCCGGGCTGTGTACTACCACATCCGGCGCCCAATGCTCGGCATACGCATCCAGGTCGTGGGCGTTTATGGCCTCGCCGATCCTGCGGATTGTATCCTCAATGGCCATTTCACCTCCTCGGTAGCCCAACCGGACGATTCTATGTGTGGACCCGCTCGACCTCCTTGATCGAAGCCTCCAGCGCGTCGAGGATGTCGCCGGTCTCGCTTTCGCCGATGTTCAGCGGCGGCGTAATCATAAGCACCAGCGTGCCCAGCCACGTCATGGGCATGAACATGACGCCGTGCTGCTTGCCGGTGGTCACCAGCGTCCTGGCGACCTCCTCCCGCTTGTGATCGTCCCACACCTCCTTAGTGTCGAGGTCCTTGACCAGCTCAACGCCGTAGAGCATTCCGTGGCCTCGAACGTCGCCGACGATCGAAGACCCCTCCTGGATGCGGCGGAGCCCCTCTTCGAGGATAGCGCCTCTCCCTGGGACCTCGGCCATCAGGCCGGTCTCCTCGACGAACTCCATCGCCGCAACACCCGCCGCGCAGGACACCGCCATGCCGCCGTAGGTGTAGCCGTGCTGGAGGAAGTTGTCCCAGTCGCCGAAGAAGGCCTGGGCCACCTCCTCCCGGACGTGGGTTCCCGCCAGCGGCGAGTGGCCCCCGGTGATCCCTTTGGCCATGGCGATCATGTCGGGGACGACCTCGTGCTTTTCGGACTCGAACCAGTAGCCGGTGCGTCCGAAGCCGGTGACGACCTCGTCGCTGATCATGAGGATGTCGTACTCGTCGCATATGTCGCGGATGCGTTTCATGTAGCCGGGCGGCGGCGGTAGAATGCCACCACCACTGATCGTCTGCTCGCTTATGTAGGCGGCGACGGTCGAGGGGTCCTCGCGCTCGATGGCGTAGCGCAGCTCCTCGGTGTACCGCTCCGAGCAGTCCGGGTGGTCGGATGGGTACTTGCAGCGGTAGCAGTAGGGGGGCGAGATGTGGCTGAAGCCGGCGGGCAACGGCTCGTTCTGCTTCCGGCGCAGGGTGTTTCCGCCGGCCGCCAGCGTGGTCAGGCTCATCCCATGGTAGGCTCGGTCGCGCCCGATCACCTTGTACTTGGTTGGTTGGCCCTTTAGCCGCCAGTACGCCCTGGCGACCTTAATCGCCGTCTCGTTGGCGTCGGTGCCGTTATTGGAGAACAGCGTGTACTTCAAGTCGCCGGGAGAGACGGATGCTATCTTCTCTGCCAGCTGGATCTGCGGGATGCTGGCCGGCCAGCCCGATGGGTTCTGCACTATGGCCGAAAGCTGCTTCTCCATCGCGTCGACCACGTGGGGATGGTTGTAACCCAGTGTAGCCGCGGCGGCGCAAGCGCCTGAGTCGATGTAGCGGTGGCCTTCAACGTCGGTCACGTAGGGGCCTTCCGCCGACACCACGATCGAGCCGGGTCCGTCGAAGAAGGACGGGTCCTTGCCGAAGGTGGGCCAGATATACTCCTTCGCCGATGCCCTGAGCTTCTCCACGTCGAACGTCGATTCCATGTCGCTCCTCCAGTCGCGGATGTAGTCGTGGTAGGGACGCCGATGGGTGCCGGTAACCTATACCGGGCAGCGGCGCGTGTCAAGCCTCGGCCCCTGTTCGCACCGCGATCCGTCGCCTTGACGGTGCCTCCGCTTCCCCATATAGTTCGGGTAGCTCGAAACAGGTTCGGTACGCTCTTGGACGATGGTCTGCTCTCGGGGCTGAAAGTGCTTGACGCCAGCGACGGCGTCTCCGGAGGTTACTGCACCAAGCTCCTGGCCGATATGGGAGCCGAGGTGACGAAGGTGGAGCCCCCTGGGTCAGGCGACTCCACCCGAAGGGTCGGCCCCTTCGGCGGCGGCGTGCCCAACCCTGAGACGAGCGCACCCTTTCTGTATCTGAACGCGGGCAAGTGCAGCGTGACCCTGGACCTCAAGAGCCGGCCCGGTCAGGTCATATTCACGGAGCTGGCCACCGTAGCCGACGTCGTGGTGGAAAACGCCAGGCCGGGTGTCATGGAGGAGTGGGGGCTCGACTATCCAGCGCTCAGCCAGTCCAACCCGTCGCTCGTCATGGCCTCGATCACATGGTTCGGACAGACCGGACCCTATCGCGACTACGAAGGGTGTGACCTGGTCGCCCATGCCGTCAGCGGCTATATGTACCTGACCGGTGATGAGGACCGGGAGCCGCTGAAGGCCGGAGGCAGCCAGTCCGAATACCAGGCGGGACTCGCGGCGGCGATGGCGATCACGGCCGCTCTCAGCTACCGAGACCTTACCGGTGAAGGCCAGTACATAGACGTTTCGGCCATCGAATCCCTTGCCGCCACCTTCGACGGCGTCGGCGCCTTCACTATGGAGGATCGTCTGGGGTTCGTCCCACGGCGGGCGGGTACCCGCCTGATCAGCCGCGACTCCCACTCCCCATACCCGTCCAATCTGCTTCCATGCAAGGACGGCTGGGTTCACGTCCACTGGTCGCCCAGCTTTCCTGAAGGACTGGCATTCCTAACGGGGAACCCCCGGCTCGAGTCGGACGAGGTCATGGCGGCGCTCAGAGGCCACGCGGACGAGATCGACGCAGCCCTGACGCAGTGGCTGAAGGACGTGCCCAGGGAGGAGGTCCAGGCGCAGGCTCAGGAGATAAGGGTTCCCTTCACCATGGTCCAGTCTGTAGCTGAGGTGATGGAGGACCCTCAGAACCAGGCCACGGGCTTCTTTGCCGAGGTGGAGCATCCGGTGGCAGGGAAGCTGCGCCTGCCCACGTCCCCGATAACGACCTCCGCCATCAGGTCTGCGCCGAAGAGGGCGCCGCTCCTCGGGGAGCACAACGAGGCAGTCTACTGTGGCACGCTCGGCTACCCTGCCGACGAGCTGTCGAGGCTTGCTGAGCTAACGGTGATATAGGATCAACGTGTGCGACCGATACCCCCTGAGAAACCGACTGTCACACGCCGATTGTTGAGACCCGCCGCACTCGTGGCGGCCATTTTGCTCATACTGATGCTGGCTGGCTGCGGGTCTTCTCCCGCGCTGGACGAGGGCACTTACGCTACTGTGCTTTCCGATGGGATTTGGGAGATGAAACTTTCCGGCGATGGTCGTTTCAGCACCCTCAGGGTCGGCGAGATCGTGGTCGAAGGGAGCTACGAGGTCGAGGAAGATCGAGTGGTGTTTACCGACGAGAGTGGCCCGCTAAGCTGTGGCCCCGAGGAGAAGGGTACCTACGTGTGGGCCTTCGATGCGGACGTGCTGACACTGACGCCGGTTGAAGACTTCTGCGTCGGCCGGTCGAATGTCCTTACCCAACCCCTCACCAGGCAACCGTAGAGCACCTCCGCGGATAGCAGGCCACATTTGATGCAGCGGCACGACAAGCCCTTTCCCCTCGCCGGCGTGCGGATCATCGACCTCACCAACGTCATCGCCGGTCCGGTGGTCACGCGCGTGCTGGGCCAGCTCGGTGCTGAGGTGATCAAGGTTGAACAGCCCTGGGGCAGAACCATCGGCGGGATCGCCATGCACGCGACAGACCCAAACGAGCCCCGGCCCTACAACACCGGCGCGCTGTTCAACGAGGTAAATCGAACCAAGCTGAGCATCGCGGTGAACCTGGCTCAAGAGACAGGCGGGCGGCTGTTGCGGGAGCTCATAAGCGTGAGCGACGTGGTTATCGAGAACTTCAGCCCGCGGGTGATGCGAAACCTGGGGCTAAGCTACGATGCACTGAGGGAGGCTCGGCCCGATCTGCTCATGGTATCGATGCCGGCCCTGGGTGACGACGGCCCTTGGGCGAATCACATCTCCTTCGGCCCAGGCACCGACGCTCTCGCCGGCCTGTCCGACGTTACCGGCTATGAGGATGGGCCTCCCCACAAGCCGGGCAACTTCTACTCGGACCAGAACTCGGCCTTTCACGCGGCTACCGCCATTATGGCGGCGCTGTGGAACAGGCGCAGAAGCGGCGTCGGGCGGCACATGAAGGTCGTCATCCGCGAGGCTACGATGGCGGTAGTCGGCGAGTTCTTTGTCCAATATCAGCTAACCGGATGCGAGCCCCAGCGTATGGGAAACCGAGACCAGACGATGGCTCCGCACAACGTCTACCGTTGCAAGGGAGACGATGCCTGGGTCGTAGTAGCCGTGGCCTCGGACGACGAGTGGCACCGCTTCTGCAGAGCCATCGGGGAGCCGGACTGGTGCCGGGACGAAAGGTTCTCCACGGTCTCGGGCAGGAGGCGCTACCGGACCGAGCTGGACGAGCTGATCCAGCAGTGGACTCAGGAGCTCAACTCCTACGAGGTGATGGGTCTGCTCCAGGGCTGCGGCGTCAGGGCCGGAGCGGTCGCCAAGATCCCGGAGATACTGCGGGACGCTCATTACGCGGAGCGAGGATTCATCGATCGGACCGAGCATCCCGATGCAGGTGCGGGAAGGCATCCTGGCTTGCCCTGGCGATTCTCGACCGCCCCTACGAGGATGGGACAGAGGGCGCCGCTATTCGCCGAGCACGCCGAGTGGGTCTTGAAAGACCTGCTAAGCCTGGATCCAACCGAGGTCGCGGCTCTGCGACGGGACGCGGTAGTGCCCGAGACGCCCGTCGAGAGGTAACGTCAGTTCGCAACGGAGGAGGCAGCGATGGCACTGATCTACGAGAAGAAGGGGAAAAAGGCATACATCACCATAAACCGTCCGGAGGTCATGAACGCCATGGATCCCGAGACGTACAGCGAGCTGTCCGAGGCATGGATCGATGTGCGCGATGACCCCGACGTCTGGTGTGCCATCATAACCGGCGCCGGCGAAAAATCGTTCTCGGCCGGGGCCGACCTCCGCAAGACCATCCCCAAGCAGCGGGAGAAGTGGCACTTCTGGCAAACCCAGGAGGAGCAGATTCTGAATCGCGGCCTGGAGGTGTGGAAGCCCATCATTGCTGCCGTCAACGGCTACTGCCTGGGGGGCGGCATGACACTACTGCTGGCCACCGATTTGCGGGTCGCCGCCGATCACGCCGAGTTTGGCCTTTCGGAGGTGAAGCGGGGTATCCTGCCGGGCAACGGCGGCACCCAGCGGACCATACAGCAGCTCCCTTACCCGATCGCCATGTGGATGCTGCTCAGCGGTGAGCGGATAGGGGCCCAGGAGGCCGCGCAGTACGGCCTGATCAACAAGGTCGTGCCCATGGGCGAGCTGATGGATGCTGCCGAGCAGATGGCAGACGTCGTGTGCGAGAACGGGCCGCTTGCGGTGCGAGCGATCAAGGAGCTCGCCGTAAGGGGGCAGTTCATGCCGATCGAGTATGGCCTGCGGCTCGAGCAGGCGGTCAGCGAGACGCTGCGTGCCACCGAGGACGCGATAGAGGGTCCGAAGGCATTCGGGGAAAAGCGTAAGCCCAACTTCACGGGGCGGTAATCAAGCCGAATTCGAGAGGCGGATTATGTCTACTGAGGACGAGAGATACCAGCTTCCCGAAGAGCTTCGCATGGCGCGAAACCTGGTAAGCGACTACGTCCAGGACGAGATCATACCCCTGGAGCAGGACCTAGATCACGATGCCATCCATCTGCCTGATGAGGACTACGGCCGGCTCACGCCCAAGACGAAGGAGATGGGGATGTGGTGTTTGGGAGTGCCCCAGGAGCATGGTGGCGCCGGGCTTTCGCTTTTCGCCCAGGTGGTCATTGACGAGGAGATGGTGCAGCACCGGGCCGGCCTCTACCGCCCGGTCTATGGCACCATGGGAGAGCCGCCGCCCGAGATCATATGGCTGGGGACCGACTACCTGATCGAGACCTACGGCGTGCCGACGGTGAAGGGGGAGCGGAAGGGGTGGTTCGCCATCACGGAGCCCAGCGGCGGCTCCGACCCGGCACGAGCCATCCAGACGCGAGCGACCCGGGACGGGGACGACTGGATCATCAACGGCAGTAAGATATTTATCAGCGGCGCGCCGTGGGCCGACTGGGGCATCGTGTTCGCTCGAACGGACCCCGACAGTCGCCGGGGCATAACCGCCTTCGTCGTGGAGAACGCCTGGCCGGGCTTCAGCATGAACCCGATTCCCGTCATGCGCTCCTACTATCCGGCCCAGCTCTTCTTCGATAACCTTCGGGTGCCCAGCCGCAACGTCCTGGGCGAGGTGAACAACGGCTGGGACCTGCTGGCCAACAAGCTCCTCGCCACGGCTCGAATCCCCTACTCGGCCGCCAACCTTGGAATCTCGGTCATCGCTCATCGCTTGGCCGTAGAGTACTCCAAGACGAGAGAGACTTTTGGGGCGCCTCTGGCCTCCCGGCAAGCCATCCAGTGGATGCTGGTGGACTCGGAGATCGAAATTCGCGCCTGCCGCTGGCTGATATGGGACGCAGCCTGGAAGCACGACGCCGGCGAGGACTTCAGGCAGGCGGCCTCCGTCGCCAAGGTTTACTCAGCCGACATCCTGGGCAACGTAGTGGACCGCTCGATCCAGGTTCACGGCGGCTACGGCGTAACCGAGTGGCTGCCCCTGGAGCGCTGGTACCGGGAGGCACGGATTCGGCGTATCGGCGAAGGGCCGCAGGAGGTGCAGAAGATGGTTATCGCCCGCGAGATCCTCAACCCCGGCGGCGGCCGCCCGTGAACATCTTCTTCGACATGGACTATACGCTCTTGGCGGTCGACGGGTCGCTCCGGCCGGGCGCCCGCGAGCTGATGGAGCGGCTGATCGGAGGCGGCAATGCCGTATACGTCTGGTCGGGCAACGGCATCAGGTGGCTCGAGGTGCGCAGGCACGGGCTGGAGACGCTCGTTGCCGACTGCTTCCACAAGCCGATGGATAACTACCGAACCGCAGTCCTGGACGCGGACCTGCCGGTAAAGCCTGACCTAGTCGTAGACGACCACCTTGAGGTGGCTGCCGCCCTGGGAGGAGTCTGGGTAAGGCCCTACTATTTCGCTTCGGAGACAGACGACGAGATGGAGCGAGTAGGCCGCATCATTGGTGAGTGGATCGAGCACGGGCACTCGGACGACCCAAGATTCCGTAAACCGCCCCACGTTTGAACCGGCCCGCAGCGCCTTTGGACTGTGTCCCTCTAGCCGCCCTTGATACCGCGCTGCTCCAGGAAGTCGAGCGCCGCTTTCACGGTGGTTATCAGTTCGGCATCCTCGTCTGAGATCTCCAGGGGAGAGTCGTCGGTGCTGAACTCTTCCTCGAAGGCCATGATGAGCTCTACAAGGTCGAGGGAGTCGGCGTTCAGGTCGTCGGTAAAAGAGGCCTCCGGGACGACTTCGGACTTCTCAACGCCGAGCCTATCCGCGACGACCGTCTGTACGCGCTCCATGATTGTTGCCATTGTCGAACCTCCGAGGCGGAAGCGGTTATCTTTACGGGTTCGCAGTCTCCATGACTGAGCCCAGTACGCCGTTTACAAACTTGGGAGAGGTCTCGGAACCAAAGATTTTGGCCAGTTCCACGGCCTCGTTGATGGCGACCTTGGGTGGCGTTTCCCCACCTAACATCATCTCGTAGATGGCCATCCGCAGTATGTTCTTCTCGACGATGGCCATCTGGCTGATGGGCCAGCCTGGCGCGAACCTGGTGATTATCTTATCTATTTCCTCGCGATTTTCAAGCACCCCATGGACGAGGTCCGCGGAAAACGCCGCGGCTGGCTGTGTCAGCGGGTCTTCTTCCAGTCTCTTGTCGAGCACGTGGGACGCATCACGCCTCACGGCGTCGGCTTCGTAGAGGACCTGAAGTACGAGCAGCCGGGTTTCCCGCCTCGAAGGCGAGGCCTGAGTTTCCGTCATGCCAATCTTCGAGCTGGGGGAGGATAGACCCCTTAGTTTCTGTGCAGCTTCAGGATCGAGTCCATATCCCCGACGTTGGTAGCCGTGGCTTTTTGGCTGATCCGCTTGACCATGCCACTGAGGGCCTTCCCGGGGCCTACCTCGATGAAAGTCGACACCCCGGATCCGACCATGTAGTCGATCGAGCGCTTCCATTGGACGCAGCCGCTGACCTGAGAGATCAACTCCTGCTTGACCGAATCGGCCGTAGTGAGGGGCCGGCCAGTGCAATTGGCTACGATGGGGACTTCAGGGTCGCGCAGATCGAGGCGGTTGATCGCCTCCATGAGCCCAGCCGTGGCGGACTCCATTAGGCCCGAGTGGAAGGCTCCGCCTACTCGCAGCTGCATGACCTTCTTCGCGCCACGGGCCGACGCCAGGTCCAGCGCCCGAGCGATGGCTATGCGTTCGCCGCTGATCACGATCTGCTCGGCGGTGTTGACGTTGGAGACGTAGGTGCCCGTCTCTCTGGCGACCTCCTCCATCGTCATCTCGTCGAGGCCGAGAACAGCGGCCATCGTGCCGGGGTTCTCGTCGCATGCCTCTTGCATAAGCTTGCCTCGCAGCTGCACCAGCCGCGCGGTCTCGGCCACGTCGAGGACGCCCGCCACTGCCAGCGCCGTGTACTCGCCCAGGCTGTGGCCGGCCAATAGGCTTGGCTGGGGCATCAAGGCGTCTCCCAGCTGCTCCTGCATCACCCTTAAGCACGCCAGGCTCGTGGCCATTATGGCCGGCTGTGCGTTGACCGTCTCTCGCAGCTCGTCCTCAGGGCCCTCGAACAGCAGCCGACTTAGCGGTCTTCCCAGGGCTTCGTCGACCTGCTCGAAGACTTCCCGGCCCGCCGAAGACTCTTCATATAGCTCCTGCCCCATGCCGACTGCCTGGGAGCCCTGGCCTGGGAACAGGAACGCGACGCGCGGCCCGCTTGGTTTCGACTTGATACTGAGCGTCATCCAAGGCTCCTACGTGCTAGGGCGTCTCCTCGGAGGAGATGACTTCTCTTCCGTTGTAGTAGCCGCACGTTGGGCACACCCGGTGAGGTAGTCTGGCGCTGTGACATTGAGGACACTCGGCTAGGGTTACCGGGCGGATAGCGAAGTGGGATGTACGTCCCCCTTTGCGTTTCCGTGAGTGCTTTTTCTTCGGGAGAGGCGGCATCGCAGATACTAACTCCCGTTCCTGTCTGCCGGGACCATCTCCAGCAGGGTGCTCCAGCGCGGGTCGATGGGCGAACTATCACAGTAGCAGGTAGCTTGACCCAGGTCCGTCCCACATGTAAAGCAGAATCCGGGACAGTCTTCGCGGCACATTGGTTTCATCGGGGTAGACATCGTAGCATACTGTTGGGCCGCTTCGGTCAAGTCCAGGGTATGGTTGCGGTCGATGTAGAAGTGCTCCGCGCCCGGGTCGGTGGCGCTGGGCCTCGTGCTCGTCGCTGCGTCGTCGACGGGAAGGTATTCCTCTTCGATGGCCATTTCGATTACATCATCGTACTCTGTGAGGCATCGACCGCACGTGCTGGCGATCGTGGAGCTCAGCCTGGCGCTGACCCAGATCCCCTGGTCTGTTCTCAAAAGCTCCACCGAGCCGGTGACGCACCGCAGAGTATCATCGCCGAGCACAGCGGCCTCGTCGACGTTATGGGCGCGACGAGCCCCGCTGGGCTCCCTTATCAGCTGCGACACGTTAAAGTACATCGGCCTCCGCGCACTCGACGCTGAACACTACCACTTCGAGCACTTTGTGTCAAGTTTCACATAGTATCACTATGCTGTCTGTGCACTGACGCACGGCCCCGTATAGATATATTGGGCTCAAGCTATCCTCGGCAAACACGCCCGCTTTACACTCCACCGCCAATAATGTACCTTCTCATGCGGCAGGTCGCCGCCAGAATGGAGCCAAACCGGTGCCGGCGGCTACCGGACGAAGCTGAATCATGACCACCCGCGAGCAGTTCGACGTAGTTGTAATTGGGGCGGGCAACGCCGCCGCGAGCGCCGCTATGGCGGCGCTTGAGCAAGGGGCCTCGGTGCTGGTCTTGGAAAAGGCGCCGGTCCACCTTCGCGGCGGTAACTCCTACTTCACCGGAGGCCTTTTCAGGTTCGCTTACGATGGCATAGAGGAGATCGTGGCCCTCATCCCAGAGATCGGCGACGAGGAGAAGAGCGGTATCGAGGTGGGCAGCTATCCGACGCGCCAGTACTACTCCGACGTCATGCGCGTGACGGAGGGACTTTCGGACCCCGAGATGCTCCAGGTGCTCGTGTCCCAATCCTTCTCAACCATGACCTGGATGAGGGACTGGGGTGTCCACTGGATTCTGGCCTATGGACGGCAGGCCTTCCGGCACGAGGGTAAGCTGAGGTTCTGGGGTGGCCTAACGGTGGAGGCCGTCGGCGGCGGCAAGGGCCTGTCCGACCGGCAGTTCGAGCTTGTCGAAGGGCGGGCCACCGTACGGTACGAGACCAAGGCCACCCGGCTGCTGGCCGACGACCAGGGCCGCGTGGAAGGCGTGACGATTCGAGGTCCCGACGGATTCCGGGACGTGGCCTGCGGCGCTGCTGTATTGGCCTGCGGCGGGTTCGAGGCCAATCCGGAGATGCGCACCCGCTACCTGGGCGCCGGATGGGAGCTGGCCAAAGTGAGAGGGACCCGATACAACACCGGCGACGGCATCCGCATGGCCCTCGACATAGGCGCGCAATCCTACGGCCACTGGAGCGGCTGCCACGCCGTCGCCTGGGACCTCAACGCGCCTCCATTCGGCGACAGGAACGTGGCCGACCTTTTCCAGAAGCACTCCTACCCCTTCGGAATGATCGTCAATGTCGAGGGCAAACGCTTCGTGGACGAGGGAGCCGACTTCCGGAACTTCACCTACGCCAAGTACGGCCGCGACATCCTGCTCCAGCCGCAGCGGGTCGCGTTCCAGCTCTTCGACGACAAAACCAAGCACCTGCTCAGAGACGAGTACTCCATACCCCAGGTGACGATGTGCGAGGCCAGAACTATCGAGGAGTTGGCCGATGGCCTCGGCATCGATCGGGATGGCCTCGTACGTACCGTTGAAGAGTTCAACGCCGCAGTGCAGGATGGGGAGTACAATCCCACGGCCCTGGATGGGAAGCATACAGAGGGCATCGACCCTCCTAAGTCCAACTGGGCCCTGCCGCTGGACACGCCACCCTATCTCGGCTACGCCGTGACCTGCGGCATCACCTTCACATTCGGCGGGCTGAGGATCGACAACCGTGCCCAGGTGCTGGACACGGAGGACCTGCCCATGCCGGGCCTGTACGCCGCCGGTGAGCTGGTGGGCGGCCTGTTCTACAGTAACTACGCGGGCGGCGCCGGCCTGATGGCGGGCTCCGTGTTCGGGAAGATCGCCGGCGCCAGTGCAGCGAAAGAGGCCCTAGCCGCGAGCTAGAGAGGGCCGGCCGGGAGTTCAAGGCTCTGGTCCTCAAGGGCTACAGCCAATCGAGATAGGAGGGAGGCACTAGTGGGCAATCTGCGAGACAAATACAGCATCGTGGGCGTGGGCGAAACCGACTACAGCCGCGCGTCCGGCAGGAGCACCCGCGCCCTGGGCGCCGAGGCCATCCGCAACGCGATGAACGACGCTGGCCTTTCGCCCGGTGACGTTGACGGTATGCTCAGCTACCACGGCGGGGACTCCACCCCCTCCACCTCCATCATGTACGACCTTGGGCTTAGGCCAAACTTCTTCATGGACTGCTCCGGGGGCGGCTCTAGCACCGAGGCTCTGGTCGGGCTGGCGATGGGAGCGATCGAGGCGGGGATGTGCGATACGGTCGCCATCTTCCGAGCCATGAACGGCTACTCCCAGGTCCGCATCGGGGGCACCGGCGCACGGGCGGCCGGCGCCGTCAGCGGCCTTGACCTATTGCTTAGACCCTACGGCCTCATGAGCGCCGTTCAGCGGTTCGCCTTCACCTTCACGCGGCATATGATGGAGTATGGGGTTACCGGCGAGGACCTTGCGGCTATCAAGGTAGCCCATTCCAATCATGCCTCTAACAACCCCAAGGCGCTGATGAAAGAGCGGGTCACGGTCGACGACGTTGTCAACTCACGCTGGATAGTGCGCCCCTGCTCCCATCTACTCGACTGCTGTCTGGAGACGGACAACGCTACCTGCGTGATCGTGACCACTGCGGAGCGGGCCAAAGACCTCAAGCAGCCGCCCGCCACCATAATGGCGGTCCAAGGTCGCGGCACAAAACCGGGCGGCGACTTCCACTACCAGTACGCTCCGATCACCAGGGTGGCCGGCCACTACATCGGCCCGCGGATATTCGATCTGGCCGGCGTCAGCCACGATGACATCGACCTTACAGGCTGCTACGACGCCTTCACCTACACGACCCTGCTTCAGTTCGAGGACTATGGCTTCTGTAAGAAGGGCGAGGGCAAAGACTACGTCACCAGCGGCACCATCAACCTGGGAGGACGGCGGCCCAGCAATACCAGCGGCGGCCACCTGTGCGAGGGCTACACCCACGGAATGAACATGGTCATCGAGAATGTACGTCAGCTACGCGGCACGGTCGATGACTACTGCCCCGGCTGGCAAAATGGCGAGCACAGCTACGACTATTCGGAAGGCAAGTGCCGCCAGGTAAGGGACCCGAAGATAAGTATGAACATGGGCTGGGGCACTCCGGGCATCGGCAGCGCCCTCATCATGCGGAGGTAGGTCAATGCCGATTTACGAGTACCGCGACGTTCTGCTCAACATCACCGACCTCGATAGCGAGTACAAGGGGTACTACGACGCAGCCAAGGATCATCGGCTCGTCGTGAAAAAGTGCCGGGACTGCGGCCTTCTGCGGGGTGAGCCGGGACCGGGCTGCCCGTGGTGTACGTCGCTAAGTTGGGAGTGGCAGCAGGTTAGCGGCAAGGGGACCATATACAGCTACCAGATCATCGCCCACGCCGTGCTCAGCGGATTCAAAGACTGGACCCCTTTTCCGATCGTGTTAGTGGAGCTGGACGAGCAGAGCGGCAAGCCCAATCCAGGCGACGGACTACGCATCACCGCGAACCTGCTAAACGACAGCATGGAGCCCGAGGCCGAGGAGAACGTCGCCATCGGTAAGAGGGTCGAGGTCACGTTCCTCGACGCCGAGAGTGGGGTAACATTGCCGCAGTTCCGGCTCTCGAACGAGCCGGCGCAGGGCGAGGTCTGGCGTTACCCGGTCTAGCGGGCTGTGAGACCTGTGTTAGCTAAGCGCGAGGACGCCAACGGAGGAGTCTAGGTTGGCCAAGCTGATCAGCTTTGACATCGATGGGACGCTGGAGGTCGGAGACCCGCCGGGCGTCATCCCCATGACCGAGGTAAGACGGGCCAAGGGGTTGGGACACCTGGTGGGGAGCTGCTCAGACCGGACCGTCGGCACCCAGCAAAGGATGTGGGCGGACCACGGAATCAGTGCCGACTTCACGGTGTTGAAGCACAACCTGGGCGTGCTCAAGGAGCGATTCAGCGTCGACGAGTACTACCATGTCGGCGATACGGACACCGACCGCTACTACGCGCTCCAGGCCGGCTTCCTCTTCGTGGCGCCCGAGGACGTGCTGCCGATCTAGATCACGCCGGACTCGGCTAGAGCCGCGAGCTCGTCATCACTCAGGCCGAGTTCGCCGCACAAAACCTCTTCGTTGTGCTCTCCTATGAGCGGGGCACGCCTGCTGATCCGCCACGGCGAGTCACCGTAGATCGCAGTTGCGCCGGGGTAGGTGAAGCTCCTGCCCAGATCCGGGTGGTCGGCCTCCACGAAGAAGTCCCGGTCCCGCAAGTGCTCGTCCTCGACGATCTCGTCGATCGTACGTACAGCGCCCCACGGGAAACCCCGCTCCTGGCCGCCGTGCCAGGCCTCGTCCTGGGATAGGCTGGCTACGAAGTCGCTGAGGACCTCCCTGACATGGGCCGTGCTCTCCTCGAAAGTAGCCGGGTCCTCGTACTTGTCTTCAAGCAGGTCGCGGGCAAGGCCGTGGGAGTCCATCCACTCGGCCAGCACTCGCAGCCGCCCCGGGGTGTTCATACCGGCGGTGCCCGTCACCGTCATCCAGTCGCCGTCCTTGGCTTGAAGCTGAGCCGGAAGGCTGCTGTCCGCCGAAGCGGCCCGACCCGTGTGCCTGGCTACCACGCTGCCCGTGTACTCGTAGATCGGCACTGCACCCTCGGTGGTCAGGGCGCAGGCCTCGTGAATCGACGCGTCTATGTACTGGCCCTCGCCCGTTACGTACCGTTGATGGAGGGCAGCCATTATCGCAATATAGGCGAAGTGACTGCCCATGTGCCACGCGTTGCCCCCGCCCGGCGCGATGGGCGGCGCGTTCGGCACGTCCTCGGCGTCGTAGCCGCACGACGCCATCTGGCCCCCTGCGGCGAGATGCAGCAGGTCCGACGTCTTATAGTCGCGCCACGGTCCGGTCTGTCCGAAGGGTGTAAGGGAGCACATCACGAGCCCGAGATTTGACTTCGCCAGTTCCTCGTAGCCCAGTCCGAGACCCGGCAGGTAGCCTGGAGGGTGGGTCTCCAGGACCACGTCGGCGGTGTGGGCCAGTCTCCTGAAGACGTCGGCGCCCTCCGAAGACTCCACGCGCAAGGTGATGCCGCGTTTAGACGTGTTGTAGTGCCAGAAGTAGAGGCTGCGCTCCCTGTCGCGGACCCCGTCGAGAAAAGGTCCGACGTCGCGTGTCTCATGGCCTCCCGGCGGCTCCACTTTGATCACGTCGGCTCCCAGGTCCGCCAGAAGCTTTCCGCAGAACTGGCCCTTCTCGTCGGCCAGCTCGATGACGCGTAGGCCGGCCAGCGGGCCGTCTCGCTCGGGCTCGCGGGGCGAGTGTGGCTCCCTCGTCATGCCAGCGCCTCCTCCACGTAGGGGTATTTCGGCACGTCAACGGGCCAGAGGGTGCCGTCCTCGTATGCCTCCAGGACCTCATCGCGTCCTAGCCCCATCAGGCCTTCCATGACCTGCCTGGTGTGCTGGCCGATGAGGGGAGCCGGACGGCGGACTGACGCCTCTGAGTTGGACAGGCGGAATGGTACGTTCTGGTACTTGTGTTGGCCGAGGACTCGATGATCCATGGGCGTGTACGTACCGCGAGCCTCGAGCTGAGGGTCGTTTTCGACGCGGTCCTGCGAGCTCTGCACCGGCATGGCCTTGACACCTGCGGCCTGGCACTTCGCCATGAGCTCATACTTCTCCAAGGTCAGCGTCCAGACCTCGATTCGGCGGTCGATCTCCTCCTGGTGCTCGATGCGGCCATCCAGGGAGCCGAGCTCCGGGTCCGTCGCCCATGCGGGGTTGCCCATGAGCTCGACCAGGGCCTTCCACTCCCCATCGGAAAAGCAGGCGATGGTGCACCAGTCGTTGTAGGCTTCGCCTTTGGTCCGATAGGCGTTGTGCGGGACGGCGGTCGGACCGCGGTAGTTGTCCGTCAGTGGCGCCCCGGGCCAGACGGTGCGGTTTCCTGGAGGATATCCCTCTCGCCGGGCCCTGGTCCCGTTCACGGTGCGGTCCAGGAAGGCGGCGCCGGTTAGCGTCACGCCCACCGCCATCTGGGACAGGTCGACGTGCTGGCCCCTGCCGGTTTCGTCTCGGTGCCTCAGAGCGGTCAGGGAGCACATCGCACCGTACATACCGCCTGTGTCGTCGAGGTACGACCAGCCCCAGCCTGCCGGAGGCTTGTCCGGCAGTCCGGACAGAAAGGTCAGACCCGACAGCGCCTGTGCCGAGGGGCCCATCGTTGTGTAGTGATGGTATCGCCCCGTCTGGCCGAAGCCGGCCATCGAGACGTAGATCACGTCCGGCTTCAGCTTCTTCAGCTCTTCGTAGCCAAGCCCCCACCTCTGCATCACCCGGGAGCTGAAGTTCTCGATCACGACGTCTGAGATCGCGACGAGCTCCCGGATCAGCTCCAGGCCGCGCTCCGAGCGGACGTTGAGGGTGACGCCGAGCTTGTTGGCATTGGAGTCCGCAAACTGCCCAGCCGAGTTGGGGCCCGGCTCGACGCCGGGGGGAATCGTGTTACGGAGCCGGCGGATCATGTCCATGTTCTGAGGCCACTCGATCTTGACGACCTCGGCTCCGAGCGCGCCCAGCCATCGCGTGGCCCAGGGGCCGGCTCTAACCCAGGTGAAATCGAGAACCCTTATGCCGTCCAGCGGGCGGCGTGTACTCATAGCTGCTCCTCAGACCACCATCTCTTTGAGGTCGTGCGGGATCACCAGATGGGCCTCAGTCAGCTTCTGGACCTCCTCCGGGGTGAAGCCCGGCGCGATCTCTCGAAGCCGGAACCCCTGCGGCGTCACGTCGAACAAGCCGAGGTCTGTCATGACCAGCTTCACGACGCCCCTGGCCGTGGCCGGCAACGTTAGCTCCTTCAGCAGCCTCGGCTCGCCCTTTCGGGTGGTGTGCTCCATCATGATGAAGACGCGTTTGGCGCCGACGGCCAGGTCCATGGCGCCGCCGATGCCGCCACCCATTCGTCCGCCCACCCTCCAGTTGGCGAAGTCGCCGTTCTCGGCCACCTGATAGCTGCCCATCACACTTACGTCGACGTGGCCCCCGCGGATGACGGCGAACGCGTCCGCGTGGTGCACGATGGCGGCGCCGGGGTTCAGCGTCACATACTGGCCGCCGGCGTTTACCAGGTGTAGGTCCTCCTGACCCTTGGGAGGCATACCGCCATATCCGATCACTCCGTTCTCAGACTGGAAAACGATGTCTTTGCCCTCAACTGCGTAGTTGGAGCAGAGCGTTGGTATCCCTACGCCCAGGTTGACTACCCAGCCGTCTTCGAACTCGGCGGCTACTCGGGCCGCCATCAGGTCTCGCGTCAGTCTGCCGTTCTCCATCGTTATCCGCGCTCCGAACTAGAGCCTTGCCAGGTTGGTTCGCCGTCGCCGGCCCTTGGTGCAGGCTCTGAGCTTGCCGAAGTGGTGACACGAAAACTCGCACATAGGAATCACTACCGATACACCGGCTTCTCCCATATGCCGTCGGGCGGTATCTTCACGACGCGGTCTACGAAGACCCCCGGCGTGTGGACGTGGTCCGGGTCGATCGCACCTGGCTCAAGGATCTCCTCTTCGACCTCCACGATGGTCACGTCGGCCGCCATCGCCATGATGGGGTTGAAGTTGCGCTGCGACAGCCGGTACTGCAGATTGCCCCAGGAGTCGGCCCGCCACGCCCGGATGAACGCGTAATCGGCCGGCAGTGGGTATTCGAGTATGTACTCCTTGCCGTCGATGATGCGGCTCTCCTTCCCATCGGCTACCTCTGTCCCCGCGCCTGAGCGGGTATAGAAGGCGCCGATCCCCGCTCCGGCGGCGCGAATACGCTCCGCCAGGGTGCCCTGGGGCACCAGCTCCGCCTCGATCTCCCCGGCCTGATATAGCTTGTCGAACGGCGTAACGACCGACGGATGGGGAGACGCTGTGAACGCGCAGATCATCTTCCTGACGCGGCCGGCGCTGATGAGGCCGCCTACATCTACAAATTCGTCGCGGCCTCCGGGGGCATTGGATATGCCGGTGAGGTCCTTGGCGCCCTGCTGCAGTAGTGCAGCGATGAGGTTGCGAGGCGTGCCCGGCATAGCGAAGCCGGGAAACATAATGGTAGCGCCGTCGGACACGTCGGCTACCGCCTGGTCGAAGGATTCGTATACCTTACTCTTCAAAACTGCGTACCGGCGGCTGCAACCGCTGATTCTCGTTCTGCGACGCTCCCCCTTGGGGAGAGGATAGTAACTTCCCGTGCTTGGGGAAGGTTCGGATGCGGGATATGGTCTATGACACAGAGGTTTACGGTATCGCTAGGAGCCGCCTTCTCGAAGCTGGCGGACGTGCTCGCGCCAGTGGTTCGTCGTGATATCGAATCGTTGTCTTACATCCGCCTCTGATCCGTCGGCGCGGATCACCACGGTGGCATAGGGATCGCCGACGGCTCTCGCGGCCTCCGCGAAGCGGAGGTGCACCCTGCGGGCATCGGCCACCAGCTCGGGAAGCCCGTTGCCACGACGCTCGGCTACGGCGCGAGCGTTGGCCTCGTCGACCGGTAGCTCCAGTCGGTGAGGCGGGGCCCCATTCGCCACGAACTCCATGCCGCGGACGCTGGCCTCGTGCCAGAAAACGAGATGAGCCAGGACCTCTTCAGGTCCCCAGTCCCCGACCCTGGCCTGGGACGAGCCCGCCGGGCCTTCAAAGTAGCCCAGTCCCTCTTCCACTACCTTGTCGAGGGCCGCGATCCAGCTCTCGATGTCCTCCGCGGGATCCATCCTAGCTGCCGCGAGACGCCACGACCGGCAGCTTAAGGAAGCTCTCCTGCACCGCCGCTGCGTCGAGGGTCACCTTGAGGTTCCCGTCCTCACCCGGCGCGAAGGACGCCTCCTGATGGTACTCGTTCACGAGCTCGGCCACGGCGGCGGACATCTGGCCATCGTCCAGGCCGGAGGCTCGCTGCCGTGCTCCGGCGTCGGGCCCTTCCCGGAGGAGGCCCGGGAGCTCCTCGGCCAGCATCTCCCTGGTCACGACCCTTCGCTGGATAGCCATGATCTCCTGGAGATGGTTCCTGAGGTAGCAGCCCCCGAAGTACCACACCTCGCACTCATCGTCCTCTACCGTGGTCTTGGTCCGCTGCTTGGGCATCAGCTTGTGCTCCTGGAGGTACCCTTTGATCTCGACGTCCTCTTCGTCTGGGCCATCCTCCTTGAAGTACATGAACACGGCGAACATGTTCCAGCCCTTGGGCTCGGTCTTGATATACATGTCAGACCTCCTGGGTCGCTCGCGAAGGGCCGGTCGGCACTGGCGTTCATTTTACATGATGAGGGGCCGGGCTGGTCGACGTGGTCCCCGACTTGCCCAGGTCTGGCGGCGTGTGCTCACCGACCGTCACTCGCCATCTCGTATCAAGTCCGCTACCCGCTCGCCGATCATCATGGTCGTGACGTTGGTATTGGCGCGAACGCAGTCGGGCATGATCGAGGCGTCCGCCACGCGGAGGCCCTCGACTCCATGCACGCGGCCGCGCTGGTCGACCACGGCCATCGCATCCGACGCCTGGCCCATCTTGCAGGTGCCGGAGCTGTGGTGGGCTGTGCTCACCTCCCCTAGCATCCACCGGTCGAGGGCGTCGTCGGATTCCAGATCGGCGTCGGTCGGCTCGATGCGCTCCGCAACGATCTTCGCAAAGGCCTCGTGCCCGCCGAGCTCGACGCACAGCCGGACCACCTCGCGAAGCCTCTGCCGGTCGAACGGCTCTTCCAGGTAACGGTAATCCAGCGAAGGCTGCACCTGAGGGTCTGCGGATGTAAGGCGCAGCTCACCGGAGCCCATGGCCAGATCGAGTGCGGGTACCAAATTTACTCCGACGGGCTCGGTGGGATTGCCGGAGTCGGTAACGAAGGTCCACATATAGATGATCATGTCGTTGCGCAGGTCCGATCCCTCGGCGGTGTACCGTAGCGCCATCTGGAACCTGGGGTCCTCCAGCCGCTGCTGGAACCCTTCGCGCGTCCTCCAGCTCACCCCAAGCTTGGGGTGGTCTCGCAGGTTCCGGCCGACGCCCGGCAGGTCCACTACAACAGGAATATCCAGGCCTTCCAGGTCCGCGGACGGTCCCACGCCCGACAGGAGGAGCAGGTGGGGCGAGCCGATGGCTCCTGCGCTCAGGATGATCTCTCTGCCGGTGACGGTGAAGGTCTCGCCGGAGCTCTCCACGACCACGCCCGTGGCCCGGCGACCCTCGAATAGCACCCGGTGAGCCGAGCAGTTGGGCCTGACCGTAAGGTTGAGGCGGTGCCGTGCCTGGTTCAGGTAGCCAAGGGCCGTGCTGAGGCGGACGCGGTCCCCGTTGTTGAATGCCAGGGGGCCCACTCCCGTCGAGTCCGGATCGTTGTGGTCGGGACAGTCTGGAAACCCGGCGGCCCTGCACGCGTCGTAGAACGCCCGGTGGCCGGCGAGCCACTCGTCGGGCCGGAACCGGCGCGCCACTATGGGGCCGTCTGACCCGTGAAAGTCGTCGTGGAAGTCCGCGTCGGTCTCCAGCTTGCGAAAGTAGGGCAGGACCTTCTGAAAGCTCCACTCGTCGTTGCCGAGGGCCGCCCATCCGTCGTAGTCCTCGGGCACACCGCGCAGGAAGATCTGGGCGTTGATGGCGCTGGACCCGCCGGTGGCCCTGCCCCTGGGCACCCTCATCGGCCCGCCGCTAGACGTGGACTTTGCGACGAAGTCCCAGTCGTGCCGTCCGCCGTCCTGGGCCGTCGCCTGAACGCCGAACTCGGTCCCGTAGCCGTACTTCAGGTCGTCGGGAAGCCTGTCGAAATCCGGATAGTCGGGACCGGCCTCGAGGAGGAGCACCGAGCGCTCCGGGTCCTCGGACAGCCTCGTCGCGATTATGGAGCCCGCGGAGCCGGCGCCGACTATGATGGTGTCGTAGTCCAAGGACAGGCCTCCGTGCTCGTTGTCGGGCCGCCGGCTACCAGTCAGCTGCTGCCTTCACGCATGGAGCGGCAATGGGGACAGGCCATGTCACCCCGCCTGACCACATAACGAACAATCGCCCATGTGGCAGTAGGCCACCCGTTAATTGGGGCAGCATCACTGTCCCTGAGGCAAGGAGGAAGGAAACTATCCAGGTGCTGCCTCAGGCGGGCGCCTTTTCGAGCGGAAAGCTTTCGATACTTACCTTGAGCAGGCACTCAAGCCCAAACCTCTTCGCGGCGTCAAGCACCTCCAGGCCAATTATGTGGCCTTCGCCGTCCACATCGACGGTTACGCCTTCCTCCACATCCACGTTGTCTTCGGGCTGAACATCCCTGAATTGCACATACAGGGCATCGGCTTCCTGATCGTACTCTATCCTCATTCTCTCCACCCCACGGGCGGCCTCGCCTTAAGGACGGCTGTGATTACCGTCACAGTCTGCTCTTTTCGAATCCAGGTTGCCCTCAGAAACTTCCGTCCTGCTATCGTCCAAGAGTGCGTTTTGCCCTCCCGGCCATGTTCTTCATATGACGGCTCCATTATACAGTCTCTGACCTGGGCCTCGGTGACCCGATGCCAGCGCATCCTGTTCTTGGCATGCCGGGTGAGTCTTATTCGCGTAATGCCGAGAGCCAAAATGCTAGTCCGACCTTACAAGTGAACCTCCGGCCACGTCAGCCACCGTCCCGCATCGCGCGGCAATGGGGGCAGGCCATGTCGTCAACGTCGGCCACGCCGTAGTCACGGGCTGCGCCCTCCTCGGAAACGTAGCCGTTCAGGAGGTCCTCGCGCAGCTTTTGAGGGTCGCGCTCGGCAGGGCTGCCGTATCCGCCGGAGCCCGCCACCTCGTAGGTTATCTCCGTGTCGGCGGGCACCTGGAAGGAGGGCCCCTTGCTGTTGGGCGTTGACTCCTCGCCGTTGGGGCTCCGCAGGTAGATCCTAGTCGGCGAGCCTGCGCGACCGCCGAAGAGTCCGAAGGGCGGCGACTTGGTGCGCTCGGCGCACACGGTGGCCAGCGCCGTGTGGTCCAGGATGCGCCACGTGCGACGGACCCCGTTGCCCCCGCGGTACTTGCCGGCGCCGCCGCTGTCGGGGATGATCTCGTAGCGGTCCACCATGAAGGGGAACCGCATCTCGAGCTGCTCGATGGGCGTGTTCATGGTGTTGCTGATGCCCGTCTTGACGGCGTTGATGCCGTCCTGGTTGGGGCGCGCGCCCATGCCTCCGGCCGTGGTCTCGTAGCTGACGTACCGCTGGCGCGTGGTCGGGTGCTCGCCGCCGACGGTCAGAATGGCCGAGGTCCCTTGAGAGCAGGCCAGAACGCGGTCTGGATACCCCGGCGCCACCGCGCCGAACACCATGTCGCATATCCGGTGGGTCATCTCGTGGTTGGCGTAGACGACGGGTGCCGGCGGCAGCACGTTGACGACCGTGCCCTCAGGGGCCGTCACGTCGAATGGTCGCCACGCGCCGGAGTTGGGCGGTATGAGGTCGTCGGGGTCGATTATCATCTTGACGGCCGTGTACACGCCGGATGCGGTTACCGCCAGAGGCGCGTTCATCGGTCCCGCGACCTGTGCGTCGGTGCCGCTGAAGTCCACCATCATCTGGTCGCCGCTCTTTACGACGCGCAGGCGGACGGTAAAGGGCTCGTCTTCCGTGTCGCCGATGTCGATGAGTCCGTCGCCGTCGCAAAAGTCCTCGAAGGAGAACTCGCCGTCGTCCAGCCGCTCGAGCTGAGCACGCATCATCCGCTCCGAGTAGTCTTGGACACCCGCCATCATCTCCCGTATGACGTCCACGCCGTACTTTCGGGCCATCTCCTGAACACGGATGGAGCCTCGATGGTTGGCCGCGACCTGTGCCCTCAAGTCGCCGCGGCGTTCCTCGGGCGTACGGACGTTGGCGAATATGATGCTGTCGATGTCACTGTTGAGGTTTCCGGCTGCGTATAGGCGCACTGCCGGAAGCCTCAACCCCTCGCCGTATATCTCGGAAGTTGCGCCGTAGCTGCCCGGGCTGGCGCTGCCGACGTCCGGCCAGTGGGCCCGAACGCAGGAGTAGCCCAGCAGCGTGCGGTCATCGAGGAATATGGGAGTGACGACGTTGACGTCCGGCAGGTGCGAGCCGCCGAAGTAGGGGTCGTTGTGAACGAACACATCGCCGGGGGCCACTTCAGGGTGGACCGATAGAACGGCCTTGACGGCTGGTGGCATGGAGCCCAGGTGGATGGGTATGTCCGGACCCTGGGCCACCATGTTGCCCTCGACGTCGAAAAGGCCGCAGGAGTAGTCGCCGGCCAGCTTGAGCAGCGGAGAATAGGCCGTCTTGGCCAGAACGATCTTCATCTCCTCGGCCGCCGACAGCAGGCTGTTCTTGATGACCTGGAACGTTACGGCGTCGATGGCGCTCATGCCTTACTCCTGAGTACCACGGTAGACCACTCTGTAGTGCTGGCCACCTGACCCGGGTAAACGACGATGGTCGAGCTGGGCTCCTCGATGATGGCCGGGCCCTCTATCGTAGCGCCCACCGGAAGCGCGGCCCGTGAGTAGACAGGGCAGGGCACTTGGCCCGTTTCTCGGAAGAAAGCCTCCCGCTCGCCGGACAGAGCGCCGGCAAGCGATGAGCCCGAGCCATCGGTGCGCCGTGCCACGTAGTTCCCGGCCAGCCGTCCGACGGCGCTAAGCCTCAGGTTCACCAGCTGGACTGATTCGCTGGTGACATTGTGCCCGTACACAGCCAGGTGCTGCTCGTGAAAGCGGTTGGCGACGGCTGCTATAGCCCCAGCCTCGATCTCGGAGCGCTCGACCGGGACCGTGAGCTCATAGGCTTGATAGGGATACCTCAAGTCCATGGAGTAGCGCATCTCCCATCGATCGCGCTCGATTCCGGACCGCGACAGCATCTCACCGGCCTCGCGCTCCATCTGGTCGTAGGCGTTGCGGACGTCGTCGGCAGTGCCGTCGGACAGGGTCGCGAAAAAGGTCCGGACGTAGTCGCGGTTGAGGTCGGTGCAGACGAGGCCCACAGCGGAGAAGACGCCCGGGTTCGGAGGTATGATCACACTGGCTACCTCCAGCTCCTGCGCCAGCCTCCCGGCGTGCACAGGTCCTGCTCCTCCGAATGCCACCAGCGTGAAGGATCGAGGGTCGTGTCCCCGCTCGATCGAGATCATCCTGATGGCGTCGGCCATACTGGAGTTGACGATGTCTACGATGCCCTGGGCGGCACCGATGGTATCGAGTCCAAGCCGGTCTCCGATGTGTCGCTGAATAACTGTCGCGGCCTTCTCGGGGGAAATGGCCATCTTCCCGCCCAGTAGGTGCTGGGGGCTGAGGTAGCCGAGCACAACGTCCGCGTCGGTCACCGTCGGGTCCCCGCCGCCAAGGCCGTAGCATGCCGGGCCCGGGCTGGCCCCGGCGCTCTCCGGCCCGACTCGGAGTCCTCCTCCGTCGTCGACCCAGGCGATGCTGCCACCGCCCGCGCTGACCTCGGACAGGTCTACCACCGGCACCTTGATCGGATGGCCCGTGCCCTGGAGCCAGCGGCGCACGTTCCCGCCGCCCCCGACCTCGTAGTCGGTAGTCACGGCGACCCGCCCATCGGCGATCAGGCTGGCTTTGGCGGTAGTGCCGCCCATGTCGAAGGAGATGAGCTGCGGCAGCGACAGCAGCTCGCCGAAGGCGGCCGTGGCTATGGCCCCTGCGGCGGGCCCGGACTCCACCAGCATGGCGGGCATGCGCAGGCCCTCGTCCACCGTCGAGACCCCGCCCCGTGAGCCCATCAGGTACAGCGGAGGGTACTTGTCCCGTTCCAGGAACTCGGTCAGCCGCTTCAGGTACCCCTCCAAGATCGGCGCCACGTAGGCGCAAACCGTGGTCGTGCTGGTGCGCTCGTACTCCCGCACCTCCGGCAGCACCTCGCTCGACAGGAAAACCCGCACGCCGGGCAGCTCGTCGCGCAAGGCCTCGCCGATCGATTGCTCGTGTGCCGGGTTGAGAAAGGAGAACAGTAGGCACACCGCCACAGCCTCGACCTCATGGGCCTTGAGGAAGGCGACTACGTCGCGCACGCTGTCGGCGTCGAGGGGAACGCGGACTTCCCCTCGCGCGTCGACTCTCTCCTTCACCTCCAGACGCAGGTGCCGTGGGACGAGCATCGAGGGTGGCGGCTGGAAGATGTCGTACAGCCGAGCCCGTGCCTGGCGCCGAATCTCGACCACGTCGCGGAAGCCCTGGGTTGTGATTAGTGCGGCGCGCGCACCCTTCGACTCGAGGATCGCGTTGGTGACCACGGTCGTCGCGTGGGAGAGGAATGACACCGATGAGGCCGATACGTCCTGGTCGTCGGCCAGTGCGGTCAGAGCGGCGACTACGCCGCCGGCGTAGTCGCCGGGCGTCGAAGGCACCTTCAGAACGCCGGTCTCGGCCGTCTCCTCGTCTACGAAGGCGAGGTCCGTGAAGGTCCCGCCGATGTCTATACCGACCCGCACTCCCATCAGGGCCTCTCCTCGTCGGCGACCTGTCTGTTCGGAGCGGCGGGGATCATACCACCGCCACCGCCTCGATCTCAACGACGTAGTCCGGGCTCGCGAGCGCTGAAACCACCAGGAGCGTGCTGGTGGGCGGTTTAACCGTCTTGAACAGCTCATCCCTGACCGTGCGCACTGCGCCGGCGTGGTCGATGCTGGTTACGTAGGTGGTTGTTTTTACCACGTCTTGCAGAGTGCCGCCGACGGATTGGACGGCCGCCTCGATATTGCGCCACACCTGCCTCACCTGGGCCTCGGCGTCGCCCTTGCCTCCCACCTGGCCGGCTATGTATACGGTGTCACCGACCTTCACCACTTGGCTGTAGCCTGTCGGTTGGGACATCGACTCGGGGTTGAGGTGCTCTTTAGCTGGCATTTCTCTCTCCTAATTTGGGTGCGGATATAGTGGTCCCGTAACCTGGGAACGCCTATGTCGTGGGCGAGAGCGATTCTAGCAGGGTGTGGAAAGGACCGTCAACAATTGCACGGGCACCGCTGATGGATTCGCCCCGGCCTGCCCTAGCGAGTAGAATCTACTGTCGCGCCAACCTGCGATCGGCAACAGTGTCAAAGGCAGATGGGGCATGTGCCCCCAAGCCTAAGAGCCGTGACGGGCGGTTGGGTGGCAGACAAGCGAACACCTGAAGGCAAAGGATTGGCGAAGGCACGGACCGACATCCGGCGGAGCAGAAACTTCATCCTGGGCAGCCTGTCCCTGGGACACGGCGTAGCGCATCTCTACGACCAGGGCTTCCCCGTCCTGTTGCCGACCATCGCCTCCCAGATGGGGTTGGGCACGTTCCAGGTGTCGATCCTACTGGCGCTGAGGATGGGCGGCTTCGGCGCTGTCAACCTCGGCGGCGGATTCTTCGTCGACCGGCTCAAGCGCCACTGGGGCCTCATGCTTACCTGGTGCATGATAGGGGCCGGCGCTGCCTTCGCCCTGATCGGGGCCTCGCCGGGCTTCAGCGTCCTCCTGATCGCAGTCCTGCTTGTGTCGGTGCCCGGCGCCTTGTGGCATCTGCCGGCGACGGCGTCACTGTCCCAGCGCTTCCCGGACCGGCGGGGCTTCGCCATCGCAGTCCACGGCCTCGGCGCAAACGTCGGCAACATTGTGGGGCCGCTGCTCGCGACAGGCCTGCTGACGGTTCTGGTCCTGTGGCGACACGTGCTGTTCGTCTTCGCCGGGCCGGCGGTGGTCTCGAGTCTGTTCGTGTGGTGGGCTCTCGCAAACCTGGGTAAGGAGAGCGATGAGCAGCCGCGGCCCGTGAGGACGCAGCTCCGCGGCGCCTGGTTAGCTGTGAGGAAGCCGGTCGTGCTGGGCCTGGTACTCGCCGCCATGCTGCGGGGTCTGGGCCTCGACGCGATCTTCCACTGGACCCCCTTCTACCTGGAAGAGGAGCTTGGCAAGAGCCACCTCGATGCCGGCTTCCACTACGCGCTGGCCACCGGGACCGGCATTGTTTCGGCTCCGATCCTCGGTCTCCTCTCGGACAGATTCGGACGGAAGAAGGTGCTGGTGCCGGGCCTCCTTATCGCCGGTGTGCTGTCCCTACTGGTGGTGGGTAGCGGGAGCAGCTTCCTACTGGCCCTTGTACTGGCGGGCGTGGGGCTGTTCAGCTTCGCCTTGCATCAGATATTCCAGGCGGCCGTCCTGGACGAGGTGGGACAGGGCACCGAGGCCACCGCCATCGGGCTCATCTTTGGCTTAAGCGCGGCCCTGGGGGTCGCTTCACCGTTCGTGGGCTTCCTGATAATCGAGCGCCTCGGTGGCTACGGCTCCGTCTTCTACTATTCCGGCATCCTGACACTGATCTCCGCGGCCGTGATCATGCTCATACCCATGCGAGGGCAGCCACCGGTCCAGAGCGCCCCGAGCCTATGACGCGGCGCGTTGAATCGGGTCCGGTGAACTGGTAAGCTATTAGGGCAGTAGAAGCTGGTAACAGAGGGACGGACGGCTGTGCAAGACGTTTTCCACGAAGCGGTCAACGAGCTGGAGGCAGGTGATCCTGTTGTCATGGCCACGGTGGTGAGGACCAAGGGGTCCACGCCGCAGAAGCCGGGGGCCAAGCTTCTGGTGCGCAGCGACGGTAGCGGTGTCGGCACCCTCGGCGGAGGCTGTGTCGAAGGCGACATCTGGTTCGCCGCCAAGCAGCTCATGAAGAAGGGCGGCACGGCCGAGTACAGGGAGTATCAGCTCAACGAGGAGCTCGCGGCCGATGACGGTCTGGTCTGCGGCGGCACCATGTACTTCGTCATAGACCCGGTGTATGAGCCGCAGGACTACCTGCCCTACGCAAGAGAAATAGACGGCGCATACGGAGGTGCGGGCGCGGTCGCGCTCGCGACTCTGGTCCGCCCGGCCCCGGGCGGCGGGTCCCGGCTTGGGGCCAAGCTGTTCATCCGGGAAAACGGTACCACCGAGGGCACGCTGGACGACCCGGACCTGGACCACCAGGCGATCAAGAAGGGCCTGGAGCTGATGGTGCACGGGAGGAACGACTACGTGTCCGCGGAGTCGGGCGCCGAGTACTTCGTCGAGGCCTATACGACGCCGCCTCAGCTGGTCGTGTGCGGCGGCGGCCACGTGTCCAAGGCCATCGCCCCACTGGCCAAGAACCTGGGCTTCCGGGTGTTCATCACCGACGACCGCGAGGAGTTCGCGAACCAGGAGCGCTTCCCCGAGGTCGACATAGTGGTGCCGCTCAAGCCCGAAGAGGCACTGCAGCACCTCCCCATCAACCCCAACACGTTCATCGTCGTCGCGACGCGCGGCCACCGTTACGATAACGTGGCCCTGGAGGCGGCCGCGAGGACGCCGGCGCGGTACGTCGGGCTGATGGGTAGCAAGCGCAAGACCGTCCTGATCTACGAGGACCTGCTACGCAACGGTCTGTCCATCGAGCGCATCAAAGAGATCCGGTCGCCGGTCGGTCTGGATATTCGCGCCCGTACCCCGGAGGAGATCGCTCTAAGCGTCATGGCCGAGGTGCTGATGTTCCGGCTCGGCGGCTCGGGCCAGCCGATGAAGCTGGAGGAGTGGCGGATAGACCGGATCGAAGAGAAGCTACACGAGTCGGCCCCGGCTGCCGACTAGCCTATGGGCGGCATCTCCGCCATCCTCACCGCCGCGGGCGAGTCCAGTCGCATGGGACGCCCGAAGCCACTCCTCCCCTGGCATGGCACCACTCTTGTCCGGTACCAGATCGAGTCACTGATCGCGGCCGGAGTGGCAGACGTGGTGGTAGTGCTGGGGCATGAGGCGGAGACCGTGGCCGGCCACCTCGATCGGCCAGAGGCGCGAAGCGTCGTGAACCACGACTACCGCCAGGGCAAGACCAAGTCGATCCTGGCAGGCCTGCGCGCCGTCGGCTCGGACGCCAGCGGCATCCTGCTGCTGGCGGTGGACCAGCCGCGGACCCGGGACATCATCGCCACGGTGATCAAAGCTCACGTCGAGGGCAACGCACTCCTCACGTCGCCCTGGTACGAGGGGAGGGGAGGCCATCCGCTGATTTTTTCGTCCGGGCTGCGAGGCGAGCTGGAATCCATATCCGAAGAGCGCCAGGGCATCCGTGAGGTGTTTCAGGCGCACCGCCACGAGGTCAACGTCGTGGAGATCGACGATCCCCTCGTAAGGCTCGATATCAACACACCCGAGGACCACGAGGAGGCGAAGCGGCAGTTCAGCGCGTGAGACCCTGACGCGTTGTCTTCAGCTCCCGGCCGGCGATGATACCGCGTGACGTGCGCCGCTGGGTGTATGGGTCGACAGGTGGTGGTCGAACCAGGCCAGGGCACGGGCCAGGTACTCCTCACGCATACGGGGGTGGCCCATGCGGAGAAACAGGTGCGAGCAGCCCGGGAACCGGACGAACTCCACCTCTTTGCCCAGCCGCTTTAGCGCAACGAAATACTGCTCGCTCTGCTCGATGGGGCAGCGGGCGTCGTCCTCGCCGTGCAGCAGCAGGGCGGGCGTCTCGACGCTGTCGGCGTAGGTTAGCGGCGACCGCTCGAGGTAGGCGCTCAGCGCCTCGCCCCGGCGGCCGCCCCACTGGGGCTCGCCGAAGCGCACGCCGATGTCGGAGGTGCCGTACATACTGGCCAGGTCGGTGCACGGCGCGCCCACCACGGCGGCTCCGAACCGGCTGTCGTGGCCGATTATCCACGCGGTCATGTAGCCGCCGTAGCTGTAGCCGGTGACACCCAGGCGATCGGCATCCACGTACGGCCGGGCGCACGCTTCGTCAACGGCGCGCATTATGTCGAAGTAGTCCTCCCCGCCCCAGTCCCGCAGCACGGCCTTCACGAAGTCCACGCCGTAGGTCGATGAGCCGCGAGGGTTAACCGCCAGCACCAGGTACCCGGCGGTGGCCAACACCTGCTGGACCGGGTTGAAGGCGTCGTAGAAAGCCCCATGGGGCCCTCCGTGGATATCCACGATCAGTGGGTACTCTTGGCTGGGGTCGAAACCCGGTGGCTTCAGCAGCCGTGACTCTATCTCCATGCCTTGACGGGCCACCGTGAACTTCTCGACATTGGCCGCGGGGTGCTCTTCGAAGTACTGCTCGTTGGAGCTCGTGAGCCTCCTATCGCTCCCGTCGTCGACCTCCACCAGGCGTAGGTCGCCCGAGGAGCCGGGTGGTACCGCCAGCACCACCGCCCTCTGAGCCGAAGCGTCGAAGCTGACGTCGCTGAGCAACGACGCCCCTCCTGCGACCAGTCGCAGATGGCCGCTCTCGAACGACAGCTCGCAGAGGAAAGACTCGCCGCCTCGGTCCGCCAGGTAGAGCAGCCTGCCGTCGGCCGTCCAGCGCATCTCGGGCGGCGGCATCACGGGCGCGAATCCGGCGGCCGGCTTCATCGAGTCGTCGGTCAGACGGCGCGGGCCCTCGCCGGGGGCGAGCACAAAGATCGAGCCCTGCCACATGGCGCCTACCTCGTCGTCATCGGAGCCGATCACTGCCAACCTTTCGCCATTCGGAGACCAGGCCGGCGCCGCCACTGTCGACAGTCCCTGTGACCACTGCTGAGGCTTGCCACCCTCGGACGACACTACGTACGCCTCGTTCCTCGACACGAGGTCACGATCTGCGCCTCGGTCCGAGATGAAGGCAATGCTCGTCCCGTCTGAACGCCACACAGGAGAGCTATCGTCGCCCTCGCCGTCGGTGAGCTGGCGCGTGGCATCCGTGAGAACGTCGGTGACGAACAGATGCCGAAAGGCGTCTCCCCGCCAGCCCAGGGTGTCGGCTCGGTAGCGAATGCGGCTCGCTACACGGACCCTGGGGTCTCGTTTAGGGTCGTGGTCGTCGGGCGGCCGGTCGGGATCGACGTCGGAGGCAAAGGCGAGGGCAGAGGAGTCGGGCGCCCACGAGAGCTCGTGTACCCCGCCGGGCGCCGAGGTCAGCTGGCGGGCCTCGCCGCCCGACGTTGCAATGACCCAGAGCTGTCGCGTCTCTTTGTCGTCCCGTCGCAGGAACGCGATTGACCTGCCGTCGGGTGAGAACCTAGGCCTGCCGTCCCGGGGCCCGCCGGTGAACGCGGACTCCTCGCCATCCGCAACGCGCATCACCATCACGCGCGAGCGGCTCTCCATCGCCTGCTTGTCCACTCGCGACCGGGTGTAAGCGAGAAGCGTGCCGTCGGGCGAGAGACTCGGGTCGGAAAGCGAGGTCAGCTCGTAGACGAACTCCGGCGTAATGGGGCTCGGCATGTCCTCCTCCACGGTCGTCGCGGGTCGCTGACTTTGCCTTCAGGTGGATAGGCCGCTTCATTCTTCTCTGACGACTGTGTGCGGATCTGGCGGTCGCAGTCCAGAGTAACTTGATTCTTGAGGTTCTTTTCGTATTTCAATTTGAGACACTGTCTCCCAGTGCCATCGAGCAGGCCCTCGTTATCTCTTCCCCCTCCTCCCTTTCTTCCCCTTCTTCCCGCTGCCCATAGGACGCTTAGGCCGCCTTGGCGTTGGCTTGCCCCCGTGCTGAAACTGGGGCCTTTTACTTTTCTCGACAAAATCTATGTGTTCAACAGAAGGAACCCGAAACGAGAACTTGGTAACCCCGTTGAGATTGGTGACAACGAAATCACCCCTGTTGATGATGTCCATGCCAATGAGAATATCTACGCTACCAGGGAGCGTGCCCTTAGTAACACGAAGGCCAGTAAAAGCAACTCCGTTGGGCAGCCCCATATTCACCAAATATGTCTCTGCAAGTAATGAACCACCCACAACGTCGACGTTCGCCATCCCAGTAGCGACTAGGCCGCAATCATCAACTACGGCCTGTGTGATCACTGAGTTTGTTGCGCCAGTGTCCCAAATGGCATCGAACGGCACCATCTGTGGTTGGGGAGCGCTGCTAGTTGGCACCCAGGCCGGAGAGACGTGGCATTGGGTTTTCAAGACCCTGAAAAGCCCGCCTTGGGCGGTCACCGTGAAGCTAAGCTGTTGCTGAACTATGAAAACACCGCGCGGGAGTGAAATGTTTGGGAGTACTCGGCGTCCCCCCCGGACACTTTCTGCACCAAGAAGGTCCCAAGTTTGTGAGACTTCTGAGTTTCCTCCACGGCAGTCAGTTCGTCATCATATGCGCCCAGGACACTTCCACCCTTGATGGCGATGAATTTGCCATCATAGTTCTCGACCATTTCATCTTGGTGGGAGAGGTAAAACTCGAACTCCGGTTGTAGTGGACTGCTCACGACTGCACCTCAGAGAGCCGATTGGCTCTCTATCATACCAGGCAATAAGCGTGACGCGAACTATATGGCATCGAAGCCACGCTTGAGGAAGTAGTCGGCCTGCATCGAAATCAATCCCAGGTAGCAGTGAGCCGTCACCTTCATCTTCCGGCGCACCGTCACCTTGTTCAGCGCGTGCACCTTCTTTAGTTGGCTGAACGCCCGCTCGACTGCCTGCCTCTGGCGGTAGACGGCCTACTCGACGCCTTTGAGGTAGGTGCCCTCGGGGTCCACCTCCTCCCGCAGCACACGCAGCTCCTCGGCCGTCGGCGGGCTCACTGTGATTACTTCCGGCGCGGCGAGCAGCTCGAAGTCCGTGTTCTCCCGGACCTGCTCCAGCGTCACCCCAGGCATCAGCTTCTCCACTCGGAGGCGGCCCTGGGACTTGTCGATGGACATGACCGTGAGGTCGGTGACGACGTAGATGTCGGGATATGGGACTGGAAGGCCGGCTTCCTTGCGGCCTTCGGGTCCATCGATGTAGCCGGGGCTGGTGATGTAGTCGCAGCGCTCGGCGAAGCGGCGCTTCTCGTGGCGGGTTATGATCAGGATCTTCTTGGAGTGGGAGGCGATATCGTTTGCTCCGCCGCTGCCGGGGAAGCGTATCTTGGGCCGGTCGTAGTCCCCGATGACGGTGGAGTTGACGTTGGCGAACTGATCGATCTGGGCTCCGCCGAGGAACCCGACGTCGGCGAGTCCTCGCTGCAGCACGCCGCCGAGCGAGTCCGTCAGCGAGCCGAACCGGGCGGCTCGGTGCATCACCCTGGGATCGGACACCGATATGGGCGTGGGTATGACGTCGGGTGCAAGTGGACCCGTCTCCACCACGTAGCACATATGTGGGGCGTGATTCTTCTGGGCGAACAGGGCCGCCACCATGGGCATGCCGGTGCCGACCAGCACCGTGTCCCCGTCGCTTATATAACGCGACGCTTCAACGACCATTAGCTCATCGAGGGCGTACTTAGTCTCACCCGTGCTCATACACACTCCTTCGTTATCTGCGTCGTCGACGTTGTGCTCTAGAGCAGCCGGAGCATCGAGCTACGCAGCTCGTTTAGCCGGTGGACGGTGGTCGCCTTTTCCAGGTAGTCGTCGAAGGTCTCGCAGTCGTAGACGTACTCCTTGAGGTAGCTATCGTACGGTGCGCCGCCCGGGCGGGCAGCCGCCTGGTACTTCCTCAGGTGCTCGTCGTCGTGCTCATAGTACTTGTAGACCGAGGTCGGGTAGCCACCCCACGGCTGCTCTACTACGGCGTCCACGTAGATGTATGGGATGGTGGTACGGCCGGGGTCCATGCGGACGGACTCGCCGCTTACGATCTCCTCGCAGCTGGCGATCACGGCCTTCGATGCTCTGGCCATCTCGACCTCATGGGTGGTGAAGCCGTCCACGATAAGGTTGCCTAGCTCGTCGGCCTTCTGGACGTGGATCAGCGCTACGTCGGGAGTGCAGGCCGGCAGCAACACGACGGGCTCTCCGGGGTTCCAGGGGTTGTCGACTATCTCGAGCGGCTTCTGGCCGTCGTACCGTTTTTTCTTGACGATGTCGGTTCCCAGCAGGCTCTTCGTTGGCATGAAGGGAATACCGAGAGCACCGGCCATGAAGCGCGACGCCATCGCCAGGTGGCTGTAATCCTCGGCTCTCAGACGGCCCTCCTCGACGGCCTTGCGCCAGCGGAAGGTGCTGCCGAACCGCTCCAGGTTGCCCGTGCCGGCCTCGGTCCTCTTCACCAGGTCCGCGCCGGCCAGAATGTCCATCGAGAGGGCCAGGTTGCAGCCTACAACGGTGAGGTCCTTCCTGCCCTGACGCACGACCTCGTGGGCCAACGCCATACTGTTCCTCCCGATGCTCTGCCCGCCCATGCCCACGGTGGCGCCGTCGGACACGAATCGTTGGACGGCCTCTTTGGCCGTCATCACCTTGCTGCCCGGCTGCTTGCCCAATCCCATCCCTCCCGCATGCGCTCGTATGGCGCTGTAAAGTGCCGGGGGTAATTTTACCAAAAGCGCCCTCGCCGCGTCGGCACTCGAAGAGGAGGGGTGCCTTGCTGGGGCCTGCCGCTGGTGTTAGACTCGTGCTGGGGTGTACCGAGACGCATCGCACCCCAACGACTCCCCGGACCGAGTGCGCCCCCGCACCGGTACTCCCCAGCTTGATGGAACGTTGGCAGAGCAAAGAGAAGGAACGGCACCACCGAAGTGATCCAGCTTGAGCACTCGTAAGGGAGTCTTCTACGGCTGGTTCATTCTGGCCGCCGTCTTCTTCGTCCTGTTCATGTCCACTGGCGTGCGCAACTCCTTCGGGGTGTTTGTTATTCCCCTGAGCAACGACTTCGAGTGGAGCAGGAGCACGGTGTCTCTCGCCATCGCCGTGGGATGGCTCGTCAACGGGGTCACACAGCCCTTCATCGGCCGGCTCTACGACCGGTTCGGGGCGCGTAAAGTCATCACCATCAGCCTGGTGGTCCTCGGAGTCAGCACGATGCTGCTGAGCCAGACCAACAGCATCTGGTTTCTGGTCGTCGTCTACGGACTGGTAATGTCTGTGGCCGGAGGGGGCACCTCGCTGGTCACCGTACACGCCCTGCTTGCGCGCTGGTTCTTCCGCAGGCGGGGTGTGGCCCTGAGCGTCGGCACCTCTGGGGGTGGCGTTGGGGCGCTGGTGCTCGCCCCCTTCGCCGCCTACATGATCCTCCTCGCAGGGTGGCGCACGACGTGGATGGTGCTCGGGGCAATGAAGCTAGTCCTGGCCGTGCCCCTGGCGGCCATGCTGATCAAGAACGCCCCGTCGGACATTGGCGAGCTCCCCGACGGGCGTAGTGCATCGCCCGAAAGGGGTGGGGGCGACCAGGGTCAGACCCAAGACGCTCCACGAGGGCCGCTCGAGGCCGAGACCTGGCATCAGTCTTACAGGTCCCGACCGATGTGGCAGATGACGGGCGCCTACTTCGTATGCGGCATGACCACGGCGATAATCTCCTTCCACTACGTACCCTTCGCCATCGACCGGGGTGTGTCGCTGGGGATGGCCGCGCTGGCCTTCGGCGTGATGAACGCGTTGAATGTGGTTGGCGTCTTAGCGGTTGGCTTCATCTCCGACAAACTGGGGCGGAAGAACCTGCTTGCGTCCGTGTACGCGGTGCGCGGCATCGGTTACATCATCCTTATCCTGGTGCCCGGGGCTCTGGGCCTGTGGGGGTTTGCCATCATCGCGGGTCTGGCCTGGGTTGCCACCGCTCCGCTGACGGCGTCGCTGACCGCCGACATCTACGGCGTCAAGAATCTCGGTACGCTGAACGGCGTAGCCACGTTCGCCCACCAGATGGGCGGAGCGCTCAGCATTTACCTCGGTGGCCTTCTCTACGATGTCTTCGGCGCGTACGACGTTCCCTTCGCGATCGCCGGTTCGCTACTGGTTGGCGCCAGCCTTGCCGCGTTGACCATCAAGGAGCGGAAGTACTCGGCGCGGTATCAACCTCAAGCGGCGCCGGGGCCGGCGACGGCAAGTCACCCGGGCTAGGCCATGACCTCGGTACTCCTATCCGTGCTGGCCCATCACAGCGAGCCGGGAGACCCTGTGCTGCTGGCCTGGATACGGCACCAGATCGACGCCATTTTCGGCCTGGGGCCCGCCGCGATAGTCATCGCCCTCGGACTCGTCATCGTCATCATCCCAGTGGTTGTTGTCGTCGCGCTGCTGGCCTGGCGGGCGCGCCAAAAGCGCCAGTAGGCTGCCGGGTCCGCCTCACGCCTGGCGCCGGGCCTCCACGGCCCTCTTAAGCCTCCGTAGATCGGACATCAGGGTGAACGGGTACACGTTGCTCCTGAGGTAGCTCGATATGGTGAATCCCACGAGGTAGAAGAGGGTGATGGGGAGAAGGACCCATAATACGACGACGGCGAAGGAGCCGTAGGTCTGTCTGTACAGCATCTCCCAGTCCATGCTCTGTCGCAGCCGGACCCGGCAGTGCGTAGCCTCATCCTCCAGTTCTAGGGTCCAGATCTGGGCAGGCCGGGTGCTACGAGAAAGCCAAAACCCGAGGACCATCTTACGCTCCGGTTCGAGCTCTGAGACCTCTGTGCGAAGCGGAGGTCCCATTGCGCTCTTAGGCGCGTCCCACACGCTGCCGCGGGTGATCGGGCCGTCTCCCTGAAGGGGGATCACCTGTCGTGGCCACCAGAGCCCGAAGTTCTCCGCGCGCTCAACGAGCTGCCAAACCTCGCTCCGAGGCGCTTCGATGATAATTCGGCTGTCCCCGGACCGCATCCGCATAGCTTGCTCTCCTCGTCCTGGGCCGGCCAGCAGCCTGCCCAGCGTCGTCCGGCCACACTTTCACCGTTCCGTATAGCCCATCGTAGCCGGGTACGATCTGGATGTCACCCCGGCGCATCCGATCGATGCCCTGGGCCACCCTCTCACCCGACACCGCCTCGATCTCCGCCGTTGGCGCGTCCATGAGAGTCGCAAGCTCGCTGCCGAAGTGCGCTACGAGCGCTTCGCACTCGCCTCGAACCCGCTTGGTGTTGGGTCCGACGCCGAGGCTCGCAGCCACTGTTTGCTGGAGCGACACGAGGTTCCTGTATCTCGGCCTGCCGTTGCCGGCTGTGACGAACCCCTCGTCATCGATCCACGTCTCTACATCTCTCGCCGACAGCTCCTCGACCCGCTGCATGACCCCCAGCGTCAGCGGGCGGCCGCAGACCGGGCAGCGTCGGCCGTTCCTGGCGACGCCGTCCGGTGAGTAGCTGACGCCGCACTTGCGGTGGCCTGAGTAGTGGTATTTGCCCTCTTGAGGGTAGAACTCCACCGTGTAGGCGATGCTCTGATGCTTTAGGGCCGCAGCCAGCCCATCGTAGCTGAGCTTGCCGTCGAAGACGGTGAGCTCTCGGCCCAGCTTGGGCGCCGAGTGGGCGTCCGAGGAGGAGACTAGGGATCGCCTGTCGAGCTCCGGCAGGCGCCAGTTCATGCCGGGGTCGCTGGAGAGCCCGGTCTCAATCGCGTAGATGTGCTCTACGTCGGCGCCGAAGCACTCCTCGAGCGAGTCGAAACCCGACTTGGAGCCGTAGACCCCGAACCATGGAGTCCAGGCGTGGGCCGGTATCACGAGGCACCTTGGATCGATCGCCAGCGCGGTGGACAGCAGATCGCGAGGCGTCATCGCCAGGCTCGGGCGCCCGTCTCCCTTGAGGTTGCCCTTCGAAGCGAGAGCTGTGTTGATGCCGGCAACCACGTCCAGACTCGGAGCGAATAGGAGCAGGTGGACCCGTCTTTTGGCGCCGCCCTGCGGCGCGACACAGCTTACCTCGGTGCCCAGGATGAACCGCACGCCGTTGAACTCGTACAGGCCATCGCCGCACTCCTTTAGCTTCCTGCGGGTCTCATCGAACCAGACCGGATGTGTGAAGTCGGCGCTGGCCAGCAAGTCTATGCCCTTCACGGAGGCCCACTTCGCCAGGCTCTCGAACGTCAGGTCCCTGCTGGTCCCCATCGCGAAGCGGGAATGGAGGTGCAGGTCGGCCACGTAGGTCATGGCCGGATTGTATCAGCGAGCCGAAGACGACGGCCAGCCGTCGTGCTCCGGTGCACGACCGGACCCCCGACCCTCGTTGACGCCGCCACGAGGCGGTTAATATAATCGGGCTAATCTTCAGGTGGCGAAAGGAGCAGAGATTGGACTTTGAGCCGCGGTATTCGCCGGAGCAGGAGGAGTTCAGGGCCCAGGCCCGCGCGTGGCTCAAGGACAACGGCGCCGGCCAGCTCGCCCACCCTGCCGACTCCAAGGACATAACATACGACGACTATGTACAGTACCGGGATCTAGGGCGTCGCCTTGGCGAGAAGGGCTGGCTGTGGCCCACGGCGCCCGTTGAGTATGGCGGCGGTGGGCTGACCATCGACCACGCAATTGTCATCGAAGAGGAGCTGGACGACCTGGACCTGGCGCTTCCGCCCTACTACGACACCGGCGGCAAGCTAGGCGGGGCCAGCATCCTGGTCTGGGGCTCCGAGGAGCAGAAAGCCCACTTCCTCCCGCCCATCTTCAGAGGCAAGGTACGGACCTGGCAGCTCCTGAGCGAGCCAGGGTCCGGGTCGGACCTCGCCAGCGTACAGACGACGGCGGTCCGAGACGGCGACGACTACGTCCTGAACGGACAGAAGGTCTTCGTCGGCAGCCACCACGGCGCTGAGCAGTTCTGGACGCTGACCTGCACCGATCCGGAGGGGAAGCGGCACGACAACCTGAGCTGGTTCATCGTACCGGCCGATGCGACGGGAGTCAGCGTAGCCCCGATGGAGCTCCTGATCGCTGGCGGCGAGAGCGGCGCCGGCTCGGGGATCAAGAACACCGTCTACTTCGACAACGTGCGTGTCCCGGCGTTCAACCTGATCGGTGGAGAGAACAACGGCTGGCAGGTCGCAACGACGCACCTGGAGCTCGAGCATGGCTCCGGCGGCACCATCAGGCGTAACCGCCTGGTTGAGCGCCTGTTCGCCGAGGCCAGGACTCTGCAGCGGCGCGGTAAACCCCTCAGCAGCGACCCAGAGGTCCAGGACACGCTGGTCGACGTCTTCGTTCAGTCGGAGATCGCACGGCTATTCGGCCTGCGCAACTACTGGATGAGCCACACCCGCCAGAAGCTGGCACACGAGGGGCCTCAGCTGACCTACTACAAGAAGGTGTCGGGCCTGCGCATAGCCGAGTGTATACTGAAGGCCCTCGGCCCCTACGCACTCACGAACGACCCGCAGCTGGACCCTTCGGGTGGACATATGGAGGTCTTTCAGCGGGCCAGCATAGTAGCCATGCACCCGGGCGGGACCGCCGAGATCCAGAAGGTGATAATGGCGCGGCGTATCGGCATCGGTCGCGCCGTCAAGGAGCAGGCGGGAGCCCTGGCCTAGTCCCATGGACCTGTCGCTTACTGAAAACCAGGAGCTGCTGAAGAGCACCGCCCGCGAGTTCATCGAGCGGGAGTGCCCGAAGGACGTGCTGCTGGAGATGGAGCTGTCCGAGACGGGGGTCACCGATCAGGCCTGGCAGAAGGCTGTCGAAATCGGGTGGTTGGGCATGATCGTGCCGGAGGAGTACGGCGGCAGCGGAAGCTCGCTGACCGACGCGGCGGTCGTCTTCGAGCAGCTGGGGGCCGGGCCGCTGTCTGGTCCCTTCTTCTCCTCCGGCGTGCTCGGCGCCTCAATCGTGCTGGAGGCCGCCAGCGATGCGCAGAAACGAGAGCTCCTGCCCAGGGTGGCCGACGGCCAGGAGGTCGTCGTCCTCGCCTTGACCGAGCCGGCGTACGGCTGGGAGCCGGAGTCCGTTCAGATGCCCGCCCAGGCACGGAACGGACGGTTCGTCCTGAACGGAACCAAGCTCTTCGTGCACGATGCCGCGTCCGCCAGCCGGCTGATCTGCGCCGTGCGCACCGGAAACGGAGCGAAGCCGGCAGATGGGGTCACCATGTTGCTGGTAGACAGGCATGCTCCGGGGGTCTCGGTCCGCGTACTGCCTGGATTCCTCGGCTGGGAGTGTGAGGTCAGGTTCGACTCGGTCGAGGTGCCTTCGTCGGCCGTCCTGGGCGAGCCGGGCGCCGGATGGGAGCCCCTGCAGCGGGCGGTTCAGCGCGCGGCGCCTATCCTTTGTGCGTACAAGGTGGGTGGTGCTCAGACTGTCTTCGACCTGGCGGTGGACTACTCACGCACGCGGGAGCAGTTCGGGCAGGCCATCGGCCGTTTTCAGCGGGTCCAGGACCACATAATCAACATAGTTAACCATCTCGATGCCGCCCGCTGGACGACTTACGAGGCCCTGTGGAAGCTGGATACCGGACGACCTGCCGACACCAGCGTCCACCTGGCAAAGGCCGTCGCCAGCGAGGCCTACTACCAGGCCTGCAACGCCAGCCACGAGGTGCACGCCGGCGTGGGTGTGTCCCGGGAGTACGGCCTCACCCTCCACACGAAGATGTCGCGCACCCTGTACCACTACCTGGGGGACCCGCGCTATCATCGGCGGAGGCTGGCCGAGACACTGGACTTCTAGCGGCCGGCCCCGATCTCATCCTTCGCCACTCAGAGCGGGAGAGTTTCGACCCGAATTCACCTATACTTCGCCCCACGTTGAGCATTAGGTTTGATGTGCCGCGAACACGTTGGAGGTGATCCCCTATGAGTGGTGACGAGCAGAACGAAGTGCAGAGAGCTCTTGGACGCTCACTCGACGCACTGCTGATCGTAAGCGCTACGATCATCGGCCTTTCGGTTGTCTTTCTGATAGACCGAAGGAATTACGAGCAGCCGCTGCTCCTTGGGATAGGCTGGATATGCCTGGGGCTGGCGCTCATCGTAGGACTCGTCGCAAGGTCGCTCCTGATGCGCTCCACGGTATCGCGCTCCGACCTGTACCTCGTCGCGGAGGCGCCGTACGCTTTCCTGCTGATCGGTGTGACGCTTCTCATCGCGTTCGGCTGGCTCAACGTCGGCGTCACGTAGGCACGGTGGGGCGCTAGGTGCCGAACAGGCCCTCGCGCTCGAAGACCGCCGCCAGGAGGGCTACGCCCTCGCCGATCTCCTCAGGAGTGTTGTGGCTGTAGGTCAGGCGCAGGTAGTTGCTGCCTGTGCGATCGGCGCGGAAAACGGGTCCGGGGTTGTACTTTATGTCGCTGGCCACGGCCTTCTCGTGAGCCGCCCAGGTGTCGGCGCCGTCGGGGAGCCTCACCCAGACCATCATCCCGCCGGCAGGCTCGCTCCACGTGCACCGGGGCGGGAAGTGCTCGCTCAGGGCCGTAAGCATCGCGGCCCGCTTGGACCTTAGCGAATCACGTACGGCCTTAACGTGGTCGTCTCCGTGCTTCCTCAGATACTCGTGCACCGTCATGGACGAAAGGTGACTCGGGGCGGTGCCGAACCTAAGCTGCTCCAGGGCATCGCGGACCTCTCCCGGCACCACTCCGTATCCCAGGCGCAGCCCGCACCCCAGTAGCTTCGTATAGGCCGACACGTACATCACCGACCCTCGGTCATCGGCGGCGAACATCGCGGGCGGAAGCGGGTCGCCGTCGATGCGGAAGTCGGCGTAGGACTCGTTCTCCAGGATTGGCACGCCGTACCGATGCGATATCTCCAGCATGTGCTTTCGCCGCTGGGTGCTGAGGGTCATTCCCATGGGGTTCTGGTATACCGGAATCGCATAGATCATCTTGGGCTGCACGCCCTGGGATGCAAGGTCCTTGATAGTCGCTTCGAGGGCGTCGGTGTCCATCCCGTCCTGGTCGGTCGGCACGTGTATCACCCGGGCCCGCTTCTGTAGCAGCATGTTGAGCGTACCCAGGTAGACAAACTCTTCGGCCAACACTACGTCGCCCGGGTCTATGAATGCGTTGACGATGCCCTGGATAGCCCCGCCGGCGCCCGAGCTCAGGAAGATGGAGTCGGTTCCGGTCTCGATGCCGCGCTTGTCGCGGAGGTTCTCCGCGATCAGCTCCCTCATGCCCTCGTGGCCCTGCGGCGGGGGATAGGCCCCCAGGGCACGCCCCTCTCGCCCCAGGGCCTCGTGGGTGGCCTCGGCCAGGCCTTCGTAAGGCATCGTGTCGGGGTCCGTATACGTGATGGAGAACACATACTTCGTCTCGGCAGTGGCGCCGGGGGGCGTGTCGATCGTCGGAGGGAATGATCTTGACAGAAGTCTGGAGTAGTCCATAGCAGGCTTGATTATTGCCCCTTCCTATGTCGATTTCTTCTACTTTTGCTGGGTAGGCCAGGACGAGCACGCGCGACCCTCGGAGGTATCGCCACTCGTAGTTTACGTCACTCTGAGTCAGCCAGGGCTGATGAAAAGCTTGGGGGAGTGCGCGACTTTCGGATTGGATCGTGGCCCTACCCGCATGGGGCGGATTCCCCCGACGAGTCGGGGTCAGGGGCTTACAGCGGCAGTCGGATCGCCTTGCCAGACTGGCCGCTCCTGGTGACGGCCTCGGTGAACTCCATATACCTGACGCCGTCCTCGAAGCTGGTGTGCGTTACCCTCTCCTGGCCCCGAATGGCGTTAACGAACTCCTCCTCGACCCGCCACGCGCCCTGTTTCTCGGGCGGGATCTTGATCTCGCCGAGCTGATCGTCGCCTCTTCGACCGCCGTGGAGCGTCATGGAGGGAATATCCAGCCACAGCGTGCCCTCGGTACCGAAGAGCCAAACCTGGTCATGCGGTCCGAGCCCCGTTACGTTGCTGAATCTCAGGTGGGCGACGGGCCCCGACGCCATCTCGCACACGATCTCCACGTGGTCGGGGACGGTGATGTGCCGGCTCCTGCCGGTCTCGTCGCGGCGTGAATTCACGTTGACCCTCGACACCGCCCGCACGCTGGCCGCCGGACCAACCCAGCGCATCAGGGCCTCGTACAGTATGCCCATATACAGGATGTTATAGCCACTCATGTCGCGGTCGTGCCGCCAGTGGAAGGGGCCATCGTAGTCGATGAAACCGCCGGTGCTCCATGCCAGGTCCACCGACAGCACCTCGCCCAGATAGCCGTCGGCGATCAGGTCCTGGACGGTCCTGTCTACCTTGAAAGTGATGGGCGACGGCACGATCTGCGTCACGAGGTGAGGCTTCTTGCGGGAGGCATCCAGCATGGCATGGGCCTCGGCGGCGCTCATCGCCATGCGCGCCTCGGTGAGGACGTGCTTGTCGGCCTCCAGCGCAGCTTGTACCAGAATGTGGTGCATGTAGGGCCAGGTGCCGATGGAAATGGCGTTTGTGTCGGGTGCCTCGATCAGCTCGGCCCATCGCTCGTACACCTTGGGGATGTCGAACTCGTCAGCCACCTTCTGGCTGGACTCGCGGCTTCGGTTGGATACGCTTACCAGCTCGACGCCCGGCATCGCCTTGAGCCCAGGGATGTGCCGTAGCTTCGTGTTGGCTCCTGCGCCAACGAATCCCACGCGGATCGTATCGTCTTGGGTCACGGGAACGGCCTCCGGTCCGGGTTTACAGGGTCTCTGCGTGGCACGAATTATATGGAGCCTGATGGGCCGAGTCCAGCGCACCAGGCACGAAGCCCTGCGTTGATCGTCCCACGGACCGATGCTAAGCTGGCCGGGCGCTTTCGGGGAGGTGCTTTGCGCCGAGTCTACTACGGCTGGTTCATCCTGGCGGCGGGCTTCGTCGTCCTCTTTTTCAGTGGTGGCGCCAGCTTCGCCTTCGGGCTGCTGCTAAAGCCCATGGCCGAGGACCTTCACTGGAGCCGATCGTCGCTATCGCTGACAGTCACCCTGTTCATGTTCGTCTCGGCCATTGCCATGGCCCCAGTCGGCAGGCTGGTGGACCGCTACGGCCCACGGCGGATCATCGCGCTAGGGACGGTGGCCAGTGCCGCTGGCCTTGCGCTGACCGGCACCGTCAACGCCCTCTGGCAGCTGTTTCTCGTCTATGGCGTCCTCTACGCCGTCGGACACGCGGCGACATCCATCCCACCTGTCGGTGTGATGGTGAGCCGGTGGTTCGAGAGGCGTCGCGGCATCGCCAACGGCGCGGTCATAGGCGGCAACGCTCTCGGCCGGCTCGTGATCATCACGGTAATGGCCGCATCGCTGTCGTCGGTGGGCTGGCGAATGTCCTACGTCGTTTTGGGGGTGGTGCTGTTCGTCGTCATCGTGCCCGTCGCGATCGCCGTCGTGAAGTCCCCCCCGGTCGCACGGTCCGAAGAGTTGGGGCCGGGCTCATCGGAGAAGCAAGCCGGGCCACTTCCCCCCATAGGGCCGATCCTCGCCTCGCGCCAGTTGTGGGTGCTGGTCATCGTCTACGGCATCTGCGGCCTGCAGGACTACTTCATGGTGACTCACGTGGTGGCGTTCGCCCTGGACCAGGGCGTGGGCCCTGTGCTGGCGGGGAACCTGCTGGCGCTGATGGGCGCGATGGGCCTCGCCGGCGTGCTGGCCTCGGGGTTCCTTGCCGACGCCTTCGGGGCCAAGAACCCGACGACCCTCTGCTTCGTGCTGCGCGCCGCCATCTTCGCGCCTCTGATCTACTTCCAGGACACCGCCAGCATCGTGGTACTCGTCCTGCTGTACGGAATCACGCTACCGGTCACCGCGCCTCTCACGGTGGTTTTCGCGGGGAACATGTTTGGCTCCGAGCGGCTGGGCACGGTCAGCGGTATCCTGAACATGGTGCACCAGATGGCGGGAGGGATTGGGGCAATCCTAGGCGCTCTCGTCTTCGACCGGTGGGGCAGCTACGATGGAGCGTTCCTGGTGATGCTTGCGCTATCTATCGTCAGCCTGGTGACCACGCGACTCATCAGGGAGCGGCTGGCAATCCGAACGACGGCCCAGGTCTGAAAACTCTCAGGCCGCGTCGGCTCGCAGTCGGCAGTCTTCGACGACGGCCCGGGGAACCAGCTTCATCGCCAGCATGAGCAGTCCCGGGATGATGATAATGTCGTCGAGGAAGCCGAGGACCGGTATGAAGTCCGGGATGAGGTCGATGGGAGAAACCGCATAGAAGATGGCCAGCGCAATCAGGACCTTCGCCGGCTTGGGGGTGCGTGGGTCCACCAGAATGAGCCGGTAGACTTTGATCTCTCGTTTGACCGTCCGCAGGGCCGTTCCGACCCTGGCTGTCCAGCGCTTGGTGACACTCGAGCTGCTCAGCATGGGTGCGATCTCTCCAGCGGATGGCGTTGCGGCGCCGGATCAGGAGTCATCGTCGTCGCCCTCCTTCAGGTAGACGAGGAGCTTCGCTCCCCTGTCCAACGTGTCGATGCGCACCCTCGTGCGGAGCTTCTTGGCCGCGTAGCGATAGAGGCGCGTGATCCTCTTGGGCGTCTCACCCTCGGTCAGGGTGATTTCAATGGCCTTGCCAGGAACGAGCTGGCCGATTAACTCCTCGGCCTCCCGCTCCTCGGGGGTCTTCTTTATTTCATCTATGTCCACGATTCTGGCCTTCACTGGGTGCTCCGGGGGTCTTGACTTAAGAGCGATCGTAGCTCCAGTGAGGACCTGCTGTCAATACATTCGCGGCCTATTGTGAGACTATTTAAGGACTATCAGTGATCTACTGATGGTCTGGATGGTAACTGCGTACGACCTCAACGCGTCAGGATACATTCTTGAACACCCAGTACCGGGAAGTCGTGTGCGGATCGCGGCCGACGGCGTCCGGGTCCGGGGTGCCTTGCTGGTGCGTGTGGCGGGCCGGCCTCGCCGCCTTGACTGAGCGCCTCCTCTCTGGTCTAATCAGGGCCACTCGAACCAGTCCGCCCCCCCAGGTGCTTCCATGCCGCTGCCTCCGAATCGAGTGGACTACAGCCCCATCATCGACCGGCCGATCATCAGGTGGCCCAACGACGCCCGCGTGGCTTTGTGGATAGCGCCTAACGTCGAGCACTACGAGTACATGCCCGCGTACGACGGGCAGCGCGACCCCTGGCCGCGCACACCCTACCCGGACGCACAGCAGTACTCATATCGGGACTACGGCAATCGGGTGGGCTTCTGGCGCATGCTCGAAGTCCTGGATAGGCACGAGATTCGTTGCTGTGTGTCCCTTAACCTCGCCGTCTTGGAGCACTATCCCGAGATCGGCGAGGCGATGGTTGAGCGCGGCTGGGACTTCATGAGCCACGGAATCTACAACACGATCTACCTGAACACGTATACCGAGGACCAGGAGAGAGAGTTCTACCGAGACTGCATCGATACACTCAAGCGCCTCACGGGCAAGCGGCTGAAGGGCATGCTGGGGCCCGCGATCTCTGGCACCGATAGGACCCCCGACCTGATGGCGGAAGCCGGCCTCATATACCACACCGACTGGATGCACGATGACCAGCCGGTGCCGATCAAGGTCAAGTCTGGAAAGCTCATATCGGTTCCATATTCTGTCGAGCTGAATGACGCGCCGCTGTTCAGGCAGCACTACGAGGCCGACTACTTCGTCCGTATCTGCAAGGCGCAATTCGACCAGCTCTACAAAGAAGGTGCGGACAGCGGCCGCGTCATGTGTATTGCCCTGCACCCCTATTTGATCGGCCAGCCGCACAGGGTCAGGTACCTTGACGAGATTCTGAGCTACATTATGTCCCACGACGGCGTCTGGCAGACGACCGCCGACGAGATAGCCGAGTACTACATCGCCAACTACTACGATGATGCCGTCGCCCACGCCCAGCGGCTGGGCGGCTAGCCGGAGCCGGTAGAAGGAGCAGCGAGATGCCTGGCGAGCGTCGCTTTGGCATGGACCACGAGCACTATGACTGGTCGCCCATCGCGCGACGGGGCGTCCTGCGATGGCCCAATGGCGCCCGCGTGGCCCTTACCGTCATTGTGACCCTCGAGCACATGGAGTGGAGACCGTCGGAGAGCAAACACGAGTACCAGGTACTGGCCGGGGGTGTCACCCCTCGCGCCTACCCCGACTACGCGCGGCTAAGTCACAGGGAGTACGGCCACCGCGTCGGGGTCTTTCGCGTGCTTGACGTGCTTGAGAAGCACGGTATCAAGCCGACGATCGCCATGGACGCGCTAACCGCCGATAACTATCCGTATCTGGTTCGCCACTGCCTGAGCCGAGGCTGCGAGATAATCGGTCACGGCGTCTCGGCGAGCCGGATGATAACCGGGGAGCTCGAAGAGCAGCAGGAGAGGGAGTACATCCAGACCTCAGTGCAGGCGATCACACGCGCCACCGGCTCAGCCCCCGCCGGATGGCTGGGGCCCGAGTATGGCGAGTCCACCAGGACGCCGCAGCTCCTGGCCGAGGCCGGCATAAGATACGTCTGCGACTGGGTCAACGATGAGCAGCCCTATCCCATGAAGACGCCAGTGGGTGAGCTGACGGCGCTACCGCTGATGCTGGAGCTGGACGACGTCAACGCCCTCTGGGACCGCCGCGTCGAGCCGGACAGATACACCCAGATCCTCAAAGAGTGCTTCGAGACCATGTACGCCGACGCCGGCACCTCCGGAAGGCTCCTGGCCCTGAATCTTCATCCCTGGTTGATCGGCCAGCCCTTCCGTATCGGTAGCCTCGACGAGGCGCTCGGCTATATGGTGCAGCGCCGCGGCGTCTGGGCGGCCGCCGGCTCCGAAGTAGTCGACTGGTTTCGCGACAACCCGCCTGCGGCTTGAGACGGGTGCGTCAACCCAAAGGAGACTGACGATGCCGAAGGAACCGATCAACGGGGTCAACATCTACTACGAGACCCACGGCGAGGGCTTTCCTCTGATACTTACCTACGGACTGGGTGGCAGCACCAGTGAGTGGGCGCCCCAGGTCCCCGTGCTGTCGCGGGATCACCGGCTTATCCTGTGGGACGCTAGGGGACACGGCCAGTCCGACAGCCCGAGGGAGGGAGACAAGTACGGCATGGACATCTCCGCCGGGGACCTCCTGGGCCTGATGGACCGCCTGGAGATATCGCGGGCCTACGTGGGAGGCCTGTCGATGGGAGGAGGCATCTCGACACGGTTCACCCTCGCGAATCCCGACCGGGTCGACGCCCTGCTGATAATCGACTCGGCCAGCGCGTCCGGGGTGAGCTTCTCTCCCGAGACGATCGCGATGCGGGAGAAGACGATAGAGCTGGCCCTCAACGTAGGCATGGAGGCGGTCGGCCGCTACGCCGTCGAAGAGAACCCGAACATGGCGGGACGGGTAAAACGCGACCCGGGCGCCGTGAAAGAGATCATGGACATGTACCTGGCTCTGGACCCTGTGGGGTACGCACACTCGATCCGCGCGATCCTGGACGCGGACTCGATCACCGACCGGCTCTCCGAGATCAGGGTTCCGACCCTGGTGCTCGCTGGCGACGAAGACCCGGCCTTGGAGCCGGCTCGTCTCACCCACGAGAAGATCGCCGGGTCGAAGTTCGTAGTGATCCCGGGCGCCGGCCATCTGTCGAATCTCGACCAGCCGGACGCCTTCAACGTTGAAGTATCCACCTTTTTAAGCGAGGTGGCTGCCAAGGTCAAGGTTCAGGTCCGCCGCTGATCGGAGGGGGCATATATGCCGGACGCCAAGCCTAAGATCACCGTCATCGGCACGGGGGGTAGTATCGCCGGTATCGGGCCTCACAGGCTCGACTACACCACGTATGCCGAACTCGGCAAGAAGCTTACCATCGCCCAGTCGCTGGAGCGGGTTCCCGAGGCCGGCGACATCGCCGAGATATCCTCCGAGGACCTGATCAGCGTCGGCAGCACCGCCATCGGGCCCCCGGAGTGGCTAAGGCTGGCTCGGCGAATCAACGAAGCCCTGGCGGATGCCGCCGTTGCAGGGGTAGTGGTGACCCACGGCACGGCGACTTTGGAGGAGACGGCCTACTTCCTGCACCTGACAGTCAAGTCCGAAAAGCCTGTCGTGATCACGGGAGCCATGCGCCCACCCTCGGCCATAAGCACCGACGCCGACCTCAATCTCATCGACGCGATACGGATAGCGGCCACCCCGCACTCTGCCGGTAAGGGGGTCCTTACGGTACTCAACAACGAGATTCACAGTGCCCGCGACGTGTTCAAGGCCAACACCCTTCGCGTAGAGACCTTTCGAGCCAACGAGCTCGGGTTCCTGGGTTACGCGGACTCCGATGGAGAAGTGGTCTTCTACCGGGAGCCGACGCGCAAGCACACCACCGCGAGCCGGTTCGATGTGGCCGGACGCAACGACCTGCCGAGAGTCGACATCGTCTACGCCTACGGTGGCTCGGACGGCCTGCTTGTGGACGCAGTGCGCCGGAATCGCTCCGATGGCCTTATCATGGCCGGGTTCGGCTCCGGCACCTTTCCACCGGCCGTGCTCGATGCCGGTGCGGAGGCGGTGAAAGATGGGATGCCCGTCGTTCTGGCCTCCAGGTCCACCGCCGGCCGCGTCGTTACAACGCCGCGCATAAAGCAGCTCGGCTTCATAGTCTCGGACAACCTGATGCCGCAGAAGGCTCGTATACTGCTCATGCTCGGCTTGACCGTGACCCAGGACCGAGACGAGCTGCAACAGATGTTCGCCGAATACTAGTCTAGACTGGCCTGCATCGGCCCCCCAGCTACCCCGACTGCGCTACCGCAGTCTCTTGACCATGCGCACGTGCTTGATGCCTACCTCGTCGAAGCCTTTGCCTTCGGCCCTGTACCCGCTACGCTCGTAGAAGGGCCGAACGTAGGTCTGGGCGTGGAGCACGACTTCCGCGGCCCCCTGGAGTTTGGCCTCGTCCTCCAGGAACGCGAGAATGGCGCTGCCGATGCCCTGCCGTCGAAGGGATCGCTGCACCGCCATCCGACCGACCCTCGCCTGGGTATGGGTGGCCTTGTAGAGCCGTCCGGTGCCTACAACGTTGCCCCCCAGCAGAGCCACGGCGTGGAAGGCGTGTTCGTCTTGGTCGTCGAACTCCTCGCTCGCAGGCACGCCCTGCTCCCCGACGAAGACGCTGACCCGCAGCGCCTTCGCCGCCTGCAATTCCGCCTCGTCACGGACCGGTCTGATTTCCAGCCGGGTTAGTTCTGAGGACATCTCATTTGTTCGCATCGCCGACTCCCCGTTGTAACCCATCCGTGGACGGCTCGTGGTCCCCAACGCTGGCTCACACAGGGATCGAGGGTGAATCGCTGTTGCGGCTACTCAGGGCCCCTGCTATAGTTCACTGGGCGGCAGCGACCCGGCGCCCGTGGGGCTGTAGCTCATCAGGGAGAGCGCTTCAATGGCATTGAAGAGGTACGGGGTTCGAGTCCCCGCAGCTCCACCAGACGTGACAGTATCAAGAACTGCATCTTCAGTGGTCATCGACTGCGCCGGTGGCATTGGCAGGATGTAGTGCACAGTGACTCGATCGTCGTCCCGTACTATCTCCCTCACGAACGCCCTCAACACGAGCCGTCTCTCCTCGAGCGTGCCAGGTTCCAGCACGCTGTTTAGATCACCGAGGTAGGCCAGCATCGCCTTGCGATCCACGAGCTCCACCGCTCCCGCAGATTGAGCCTGCTGAGCCTCTGACTTCGCCCGATGCAGCAGGTCCTGGCGTTCCCGCAACTCACGAATACGTGGCGCAAGGTCGTCGATCGACAACTTACCTGTTTCGAGCGCATCGTAGAGTTGCTGCAGCGTGCCATCGACGTCCCTGGAGCGCTCTTCGAGACCGGCTAGCTGCTCCTTAGCGCGATCCAGCGCACCTTCCAACTCTTCGTTGGTCAGCCTCACCAACTCCTCAACGTGCCCGCGTTGGAGAACGAGCTGGCGGATTTTCTCCGTCGCAACTTGCTCTATCACACTCTGTGGGACCGACTTGCCGGCGCAGGTGTGACGTCCGTTCCGGTAGGCAGTCGAGCACACGTAGTAGTGAAACTGGCCCGACTTGGCCCCGACCCCGAACATCCCACTACGGCAACGACCGCAGGGGAGCAAAAAGGATTTTCTTGCGGAGCGCCCCGTGTCAGGGCTACCTCAAGGGCAGAACGTGTACCCACCTTCTGGAGCATAGCGCCAGCGTCCCGGCGGTAACAATTCACACGTGTGGGTTCGTCTCCATGTGCTATAACTCCCGGGGACACACGGCTCGGGCGTCCGTATCTACTACCTCTTAGGTGAGCCTGCTGTTGCACCGAGGTTCACCAATAGCTATGGCCAAGAAACCCCTCGCCTCCCGCTGGGCCCGAGCAGCCGCTCGCGTCTGAATTACGCCATCCCGATGACATCGTGGTTATGTACCGGGGCTCGCTCAACCATGTCGCCTCACAGGAAATCGGGGCCTGGGAAAGTGGCCGTCACGAATGGCTGTTCCACAGTGCTGCGAGACTTGGCAGCATGAAGCGCGGGCAGCCGGAAAGTCGGTATAATCAAAATGCCCCGGCCACCGGGAAAGCCGCGGGGTGGACCGACCTCCGCCCCAGAGTGCATCTCTGAATCACCACTTCCCGTCCCGTGTGGTGCGGCCTGTAATCGGGGTTGTGGCCAGGGCTAAAGAAGACCCGCCCCGGTACTGGTGTGGGCCTCCGTTCTAGGGCAGTGTGCAGCGCCATCGAGGATGCCCTATAAGTCACTCCGACCAGAAGCACTCCTCGGTTTCCCGCTCATGGTTCTTACCCAGGCTACTTCTGTGACCGTGTCACTGGGCCCCTCCAAGGCCTAGCGAGAATCAGGGGCCGTTGGGATCAAACCAGCAATCTCGGAGCGTCACGCTCAACCTAACTAAGGGCAGCGGATCCGATGTAGGTGCCGATGTCGATGGGGGCTGACCATACCGGTGCCCACCGGGACACGGCGCACGGTAGAGCAACCCAGAACGAACCAATCGCGATCCGCCAGAAGCTGAGCCAAGCGAGCATGATTCACTCCTGTATGGGCAGGTGCGGGCCAGGGCGACCACCTGCCTCCGGGTCTCCTGCAAGATGGCGTTGTTCGATCGACGACCTCGATTGCCGTGAGTGAGTGCGGCGGCACCCTCCTTTCGATACGCCGCCAGCAGGCGCCAAATGTGGTGTTCACTCAGCCCCAGGCCGGCCTTGACGCCGCTTTCCACCGAATTCTATACTTGGCTCCTCTAAGAGAACTAAATTGAGGGATAAAGAGCGTATTCTGGTGAGTCAGGATTCCTGCCATGGAATATCAAGTCTGGCCCCGGTGAATACATACCTCGGAGTGAGGGCGAGTTGAAGAGGAAACCGCAATGAAATTTGGACTAATGTACGAGATAGGGATGGCAAATCCTGACCAGCCTGGCATAGAGCAACAACGGTACCAAGAAACGCTTGCGCAGGTGGAATTGGCTGACGAGGTAGGGTTCGATTATTTCTGGTCTGTGGAACATCACTTCCTTAAGGGGTTTTCTCACTGCTCTGCTCCCGAGGTGCTCTACGGAGCGGTCTCGCAGCGGACCAAACGAATCCGCATTGGTCACGCGGTGGCTCTGTTGCCTGGTCAATATAATCACCCGGTTCGAGTAGCGGAACGGGTGGCCGTGCTGGACATACTTAGTAACGGCCGTGCTGACTTGTCTACCGGAAGATCGACTACCCTAATCGAGATGGAGGGGTTTCAGGTGGACCCGGAGGAGACCAGGGCGCAGTGGCTGGAAGCGATTAACATGATACCCCGAATGTGGACTGAAGACCCGTTCTCTCACGAAGGACACTACTACAAAATCCCACCGCGCTCGGTAGTCCCCAAACCGGTGCAAAAACCTCACCCACCCCTCTGGATAGCTGGTGGGCAGCCTGCTAGCTTCAAGCCCGCTGGCGAGATGGGTCTGGGCATGATGTGTTTTAGCATACCTGGATTTGACGAATTGGGGGCACGGATCAAGTCATATCGCGAGGGCCTGGAAAATGCTAAGCCCGTCGGCAAATTCATCAATGACCAGTTCGCGGCTACGGTCCTCGTGCACTGCGCGGAGAGCGATCAGGAGGCTCGTGAGGTCGCAGGCCCGGAGGCAATGTGGTTCCTTTCAATGGCTGCCGCGCTGTATGACCCCTGGAAGGGACGAGAAGTCCCCGACTCCTACAAGCATCATGTGGAGGCGATAAATAGCGAGCGGGTCGACAGAACCCTCGATGACCAGATCCGCGCCGGTGCTTTCGCATTTGGCAATCCGGACACCGTAAGTCGAATATTAGAGGACCATGAGAAGCTGGGAGTAGATCAGATCATGTGCATTATGCAGATAGGTGAGCTTTCCCACCAGCGCATCATGAACTCGATTAAGCTATTCGGGCGTTATGTTATTCCCCATTTTCAGCAGAAAGCGGCCGAGGCCCGTTGAATGAACTCGCTCAAGGGGTTTCGCAAACCAGGGAGTACCGCCAAAAAGGCGAAAGGCGGCGCGGATCCTATTTCTTTCGGAGCCATAAGCGACTGATTGCAAAATCTCCCGCGGTATCCTCTTGAATCTAACTCTTCCCTGGATGGAGGGCCGCAGTGGACGACATCGGTAACTCGATCATAGACCGTCTGGGAGGTTAGTAAAGTGGTAGAGATTAACCCCGTCACATTAGAAGTTGTGCGGGGGTTCCTCGTTTCCACAATGCTCCAGATGCGGGCCACATTAATGCGGACTGCTTATGCACCCATTCTTTACGAAAATAAGGACTTTTCCTGCGGATTTCTTACACCTCAAGGCGAGCTCGTGGCCATGTCGGAGGACTTTTCAGGGCATGTTTTCGCCATGGCTTTAGGCCTGCGGGCTGTGACAGAAAAATTTCACGGCAGGATATTTCCGGGCGATATTCTCGCCGTCAATGACCCGTATACCGGTGGCACTCATCTAAACGACATCGCCTTTTATGCCCCCTTCTTCGCCGACGGTAAGCTGCGTCTCTTTATAGGGGTGCGCGCTCACCACGCGGATGTGGGTGGGGCAACGCCTGGGAGTTTCTCCGGCCAGGACACGGAAATATACCAGGAAGGTGTCCGCATTGTCCCGGTGAAGCTAATAGAAAAGGGTAGGGTGAACCAGGGCCTGTGGGACGTGCTCTTCGCGAACATGCGGCTGCAGGAGGAGCGTGAAGGTGATGCTCTGGCAATGCTCGATACTGCTCGGGTAGGCGAAATGCGCCTCGCAGAGCTGTTTGGCAAATACGGCGCCCAAACCGTTGAAGATTACATCCACGCTCTGTTGGATAGTGCCGAGCGGGTGATGCACCAGTGTATTTCTCGGTTGTCGCCAGGTGAGTATTACTACGAGCACTACCTGGACAACGGAGGTCTCTCGCCAGAACCGCTACCCATCAAGGTCAAGATGACCATTGACAGAGAGACCATGACCTTCGATTTTACAGGCACGGCTCCTCAAGTCTCCGGGCCAATGAACTGCGGGGTACCGGTGACCCAGGGGGCCGTCTTCGTAATAGCCAAATCCTGGCTGGACCCGAAGTCAGCGGTGAACGGGGGAACGTTTCGTCCCCTGCGGTTTATGATACCTACGGGAAGCTGTCTAGCCGCGCAGCTGCCTGCACCGGTGGGCGGCTGTTGGGATATCTACCGGCAGGTGCAATCGGCGGTAGTCGGTGTCTTCTCGCAAGCGATGCCCTGGGAGCCTGGGGGCGAAAACCTTGGAGCGGGGAACCACATCCACATCGGTGGGTATGATTCGCTCCGCGCCAAGCCTTTTATCTTGTACGAGTATCCTCAGGGTGGGACGCCGGCAACCGGAGATACCGATGGCGCTACTGGCTGCCTACATTATGACGGCGGGGACATGCCTGGCGCTTACCCAGCGGAGAGCGCCGAACAGCGACACCCCGTGCTGATCGAGAGTTTGCAGGTGCGAGTGGATGGAGAAGGCCCGGGGTACCGGCGTAGCGGCTTTGGCGTGACTAGGCGCGTAAGCGTTCTAGCCGACAACAGTCAGCTAAGTGTCATGACCGATCGGGCCGTTATTCCGCCCTGGGGGGCGGAGGGTGCCTACCCTGGGACCGTCAATTCCGTCACCGTTATCCGGGCGGGTCAAGAATTCCAGCCCTCCCCGATCCCTGGCAAGGTGAAGGCCTTTCACCTGAAAGCCGGGGATGTGGTCCTTATGAAGGCCACTGCCGGTGGAGGAGTCGGAGACCCGCTAGAGCGGGAAGTGGAGTTGGTGCTCAAGGATTTATCGATCGGTTATATCACGGCCCAACACGCTTGCGACGTGTACGGAGTAGCAACTGAGAACGGCCGACTGAGCCTGGCGAAAACCGAGGAGCTACGCCAGCAGCTCAAGAGTTCCCGGCGTTACTTTTCGGTGTTGGAAAGCGATAACGACGACGTTGATAAGTTGGGGTGTCGCCTATGCCCGTTGCACCCGGACGCAACGTCGCAGCTCGGTGTGCGACAAGGCGATATGGTGGAATACGTGGGTAACAGTGCTCCGCCTTTGAGGGCCTGGGTAAACATGGACGGTGGGTTGCCAAAGGATCAGGTACGCCTTGGGCCCATTGCCAGAAAAATTCTCGGGATGCGGCACGGTGACCGCGTATGGCTTAGGCCACTAAGGACGACCACGGCCCAGCCTCTGCCCTGAGGGTAGCTGGGCTGGTTGCCGTTGCCGATGACGACTCACGATGGAAAGCAGTGCAGATGTTGGGCTGGAACGTCCATGCCCCGGAATCGGCCGAGCCGTCGCACGCCACGAGAAGTGTGTGAAGTCGAGCTGGCAACAGAGTGGTCAGCGGTACGGGCGGAGGGCACCGGTGGGCTTGCAAGGGCGATCGGCAGCTTCAGATATTCACGCCGTCGCCGGCGGTGAGAGGAGTTCCTGGAAGAATTCCTACGAGTTCCTTTCCTAACCAAGGAGATACTGCCATGGCGTTTGAATCCGCGGACACTTCCGAGAGCGGGGAAATCGAAAACCGCCTACGTCAGTCAGCCCTCGATCACCTGTGGTTTCCGGCCCACCCTTGGGAGCAGTTACTAGACTCAGGAGGCTTTCGGATCCTCACCGAAGGCAAAGGAATCAAGGTTAAGGACATTCAGGGTAAGTGGTACTATGACGGGCTTGCTGGGGCCACGATGATGAGCGTAGGCCATCGGCGTCCGGAGATCATCGAGGCCATCGAGAAGCAGTTGGGCTCTCTTCACTTTGCCAATTTGACCTTCGCCAACGCCTCCATCCCGGTGATCAAATTGGCTGAGAGGTTGGCCTCCCTAACCCCCGGGGACCTCAACTACGTCCTTTTCACCAACAGTGGTTCTGAGGCTGTGGAAACGGCGTTAAAGGTCGCCTATCAGTACCACGTGAATCGGGGCGAGCCCCAGCGACTCAAGTTCGTTGCGCGGAAGGGAGGTTTCCATGGTATGACACTGGGCGCCTTAAGCCTCACATCTGCAGGCCGCTTCGCGCACCGAGAGATCTTCGACCCGCTCCTATCCACAAACGTCCGTTTGGCTCCGCAGCCGTTACTCTATCACTGTGAATTCGGGTCAACCAGCCAAGCCGAATGTGACGTTCGGTGTGCAGAGGCTACGGAGGAGATCATAGTCCGGGAAGGGCCCGACACTGTGGCCGCGATCATCGCCGAACCCGTCTCCACTTCGGCTGGTGTGGCTGTCCCTGGTGCTGCTTACTGGCCAATGCTTCGCGAAATCTGTGATAAGTACGGGATCCTGTTGATCGCTGATGAGGTCATCACTGGTTTCGGCCGTACGGGCAAATGGTTCGGTATCGATCACTGGGATATTGTCCCCGACCTGATGACCGTGGCAAAGGGCATTACCAGTGGTTATTTCCCTTTGGGGGCTTGTATCGCACGTCAGGAGATCCATGAAGCCTTCCGGGGAGAACCCCAGGTCACTCTTTACCATACTCCGACCTACGCGGGCCATGCTGTGGGCGCTGCTGCCGCCCTGGCCAACATTGACATAATCGAGCGCGACGGTTTAGTGGCCAACTCCGCTAGCGTCGGTGCGTACATGCTAAATCGCCTGATGGCCCTGAAGGAACATCCTACTGTGGGGGACGTACGTGGGTTAGGTCTCTTAAGCGCCATAGAGCTTGTGAAGGACAAGAGGACAAAGGACCCCCTGACGTCCCTCCCGTCAACCGAGACACTCCTCAAGGAGAAAATGGCCGAGTTAGGGCTTCTGACCAGGGTAGAACGAGACGTCTTCCTCACTCCGCCACTAATCGTGACCAATGAAGATGTGGACGCGATGGTCGACATCTTGGATCACAGCATCTCGTACGTAGAGAAGGAGTTAGGCTTAGCCTGAGCGAAACGCGGGGGCCGGGGCCGGATACAGATTGGCGAACCTTACCACCTTTCTCCCCGAACGTAACCGGTTCTTGGATACGGACTATAACCTCAATCGCCCATAATAGAGCTATGCTTCAGGTCCCCAGGCGATGACAGCCTTCTCGCAGATGACCCAAAGGGATTCGCCGATTTCCTCAGGGTGTGGGAGGAGCGCTACCCGGGACTCGAGCATGTGATGCCCGCGTTCAGAAGTTGACGGCGGGGAACGAACAAGATAGCCGAGCAAGAGGGGACGATCGATGATAAAGCACTTCTCAGTCTTCTACGTTGGCCAGCTGGACTTCGAACAGTACGGCGCGGGTGGCCCTGCGGTGGAGGAGCGGAGCTACACGAACGAGGAGATCGCCCAATCCTACGCGATGGCAGAGCGGCTGGCCAAGCACGTTGACGAGCGCGACTTTTACTGCATGTGGATGGCGGAGCACCACTTCCAGCCGGAGGGCTACGAGAGCATCCCGAACGTGATCCTCCTGGGCACCTACCTAGCGACCCAGACCAAACAGCTGAAGTTCGGCTCCGCCTTCAACATCGTCCCCAACTGGCACCCCCTTCGGCTTGCCGAAGACTACGCCATGGCCGACATCCTCACAAAGGGCCGCATGCTGTTCGGGGTCGGCCGCGGCTACCAGACTCGCGAGGTCGAGACCTTCGGCGCTCCGGTAATCGACGCCGAAGCGAACTTCGAGCTCTTTCAGGAGCAGATGGAGGTCATCCTGAAGGCCTTCAACGAAGACTCCTTCTCCCACCACGGCAAGCGCTACACTATTCCGCCGAAGGTGCCATACCGTGACCAGGTCGTCGAGGAAATTACGATGACCCCACGGCCCCTTCGGAGGCCCGTGGAGGTGTGGATGCCCGTTGCGAGCGGCAAGTCTATGGAGTACCTCATCAAGATGGGGTTCAACGGGATGGTGGACCGCACCGGCGACCATCTACTGGACCGGACCATCCACAAATTCAGGGACACGGCAGCCGAACACGGGCGAAACCTCGAGCTGGGCGAAGACCTGCAGTTGGGTGTCGGGTGGTATCTTGCGGACTCGGAGGAAGAGGCGAGGCGACGGCTGCAGCCTTACCATGACGAGTTCTTCAAATTCTCGGCACCCTGGGGCTTCGTGGCGTACTCGGACGAGCAGGGCAACCGCTGGGGCACCCCCCCGATGCCTACCCGGTTGCCGAACATGAGTGAGAGCCTTGAGCAGCGGGCGTGGTACGCCGGCACCCCGGCGGGGTTCGTCGATTTCCTCAAGGTGTGGGAGGAGCGCTACCCGGGACTCGAGCATGTGATGCTCAACTGGCCATTCGGGCAACCGACCAACGAATTCCTGGACCAGCTCAGCATCTTTGCCGAAGAGGTGATGCCCGCGTTCAGAGGTTGACGGCGCGGAACGAACAAGATAGCGGAGCAAGACGAGACGATCGATGATAAAGCACTTCTCCGTTTTCTACTGTGGACAGGTGGATCACCCCGAGTACGGCGTCGGAGCCCCGAGGTCAACGATCGTTTCTACTCCGCCGACGAAATAGCGAGCATCTTCGAGACGGCCGGGATGACGGCCAAGCACATGGCGATGCCTGCCTTCACCAGCCGGCGCGAGCCAGCGGTGGCCGAGTCGGTGGCCGGTGACGACGGCAACGGAGGTTAGCCCCTATTCGATCCGCCCCTGACGGGCAGAAACACTAAGGACGCAGAGGTTCAATGAGATGTATCTATTAACTCTCGGCGGTCTCAGCGTCTCTGCCGTCTAGGTTTTCGGATAGCACAGCGGCCCCGATAGCCTACCCCTCAACAGGGGCGTTCTTGTCCAGCATCAGGAACGGCTCCTCCCACTAGCTGGCACTACCCTGGTCCCATTCCTCCGGGCAATCCACGCTAGAAGTCAGGCCTGGGTCACGCGTTTTGAAACCAGACTGGCAAGTCTCGACGTTATGGGAGGGAGAGGATGGCCGGGGGCAGGAGAGGTCGAACTTACAACTACGTGATAATTCGCCACCATTATGTGCCCCACAGCCGGCACCGACCTGTCATCGCACTACTTTAGGTAGCTCGGCGTGTGCGCCATGTACTCAGCAGCTTGGAAGCGACACTGCGCTTTTCTCGCCTGCTAAATCTGGTGACTGTGCTCATTTTGGGATTTATTACCTCATTCAGGCCATCGCCGGCCAGGTTGAGCCCAAGCACCACTATCGAAACCGCCACGCCGGGGACAACCGCAGTCCACCAGCCAAATCTTACGTGTGGCATCGCGTTGAAGACCATCTTTCCCCAACTCGACACGTTGGGGTCGTTTAATCCAAGAAAGCTAAGACCAGCCTCTGAGAGGAACGCCTGGCTCGTTAAAAACGTCGCGTTGACCACCATCACGGGAAGCGCAGCGGGCAGGAGCTCTCCCAATATAATGGACCTATGACCCGCCCCTACCATGCGGGCCGCTTCAACATAAGGACGATTCTTCAGACTCAGATACTCGCCCCTTACTACTCGCGCGGTCACTGGCCAGAAGGCAATCGTGAGGGCCAAGATAATGTTCCATACTGTGGAGCCCAGCAGCGCGACCAGGAGGATTGCAAGGAGGTCTCTTGGTATCGCGAGAAACATTTCTATTAGACGCGACAAGATCTTGTCAGTCCAACCACCAAAATAGCCTGCGGTGGCTCCGATCACAAACCCAAGCAGTGTGGCTGCTGAAATCGAGGTGATCGCTATCAGTACCGACGTTCTTGCTCCCCAGAGAACTTCGCTGAGGATGTCTTTGCCCAGATTATCAGTGCCGAAGAGGTGTTTCGCAGAGGGTGCCTGCAGAGAGTCGGATAAGTTCGTGTCTAGAGATGGGTAAGGTGCCAGGATCGGAGCAAGGATCGCCATGGTCAGAACTGCCCCGACTAGGATGAGACCTAATACGGCGATCTTCTTTCGAGCAAACCGTCTCACCATAGGCGGCAAGGTCCGCTCTCGAGCAAACCGTCTCAGCATAGGCGGCAAGGGCAGCTCTCGAGCAAACCGTTTCAGCATAGGCGGCAAGGTCAGCGCTTCTCGCGAATTCGTGGATCGAGCATGCCATACGTGATGTCGACCAGGAAAGTGACAACTATTACCGTTGTTGCTATGCAGATGAATATTCCTTGGACAAGTGCGTAATCGCGAGACAGCAATGAGTCATAGGTGAGCCGACCAATGCCGGGCCAACTGAACACAGTCTCGACAAGCACAGCGCCTCCAAACAGGTAGGTGAGGCTCACTCCCACCATGGTCATCACGGGTAAGAGTCCATTTTTCATTACATGTCTACTGAACGTCCGCTTTCGGTCTAGTCCTTTCGCTCGGGCAGTAATCACGTAATTCTCGGTCGATTGCTCCAGCATGCTGGTTCTGCTGTAGCGAGCAAACAGGGCGATATAAAAGAGACTGAGCGTGAAGACAGGTAGAACCGCGTGCCATGCGACAGAGAGATAATAAGCCCAGGTACCGCTAGCGATCCTTGGATCGACCATCGAGGCTGGCGGGAAAATCCCTAGGTTGACGGAAAAGGCTAGTATGAGGATTATGCCCAACCAGAACGGCGGTACAGAGTACCCGACGAGCATGATCACTCGTATGGCATTATCTTTGAATGAGTTTGGGTCGCGGGCCGATGAGATACCCAGGAACGTTCCGACTACCAGTCCGATGACCATGGCCGAGATCATCAGAATCAATGTGGCTGCCAGCCGATCGAGGATGATCTTCGCCACGGACTGGTTGAACCTAATCGACTCGCCCAGATCGCCCTGTACTAAGCGACCAACATAGATGAAGTACTGCTGGATAATCGGCTTATCCAACCCATACCTTGCACGTAACTCGTCGTAGACCTCATCCGAGAACGCCGTCCCCGTCTGATAGCGATATGTTAAGGGGTCCCCCGGCGCAAGGTGGACCATGGTAAAAAGGAGGGTGATTATGAAGATAAACGTAACGGCCACTAAAGCGAAGCGAGACGCCAAATAAAGCAGCGCCTCCCTTACCCCTGTCAGTGACTTAAAGATGCGCGGCACAAGCGTTGCTGATTGCCTGATGCCACCCTGCGGTGTGCTCATGGCTAGAGATCAGTCTTCCGCCCACTCAGCAGTATGAGGCGCGCACCCGCGCGCCTCATACTGCTACTCGGCTCTGTCCTACTGACAAAGCCAGGTCCTGGTTCGAACTGTGGTTAGCAGCTATCGTGCTAGCTATATCCTAACTATCACGCTGTGCCAACCCGGTCAGTTCCTGCGTATGTCAAAAGGCGTCAGAGGAACCTCAAGGAAGAGGCCCCAACCCATCGCATTTCCCTTGATCTCATTCGATCTTACCTGGTAAAGCTGAATCGACGTTAGGGGAAGTGTCGGCAGGTCGTCAGCCAGCATTTGCTGAGCTTGTTTTAAGGCGTCGATCCGCTCCTGGCCGACGCTCGATAGGCCTTTTTCCAGCACCGTATCGAACTCCGGGTTGATGTAGTTCCAGGCGTTAGACCAAAGGGTGCCGGGTACGAAGCGGGAGCTGTGGTAGTAGTTCTTTAGGTTAGGAGGCGCCGTCCACATCCCGGTCATCATTGTGAAATCGAAGCCGTTCCAGGGATCGTCTTCAGTCCACTCGAACACTCGAGACCAGGCGGTGGTGAAATCGGCCGCGTCAATACTTACGTTGATGCCTACGTCCTTCAGGAACCCCTTTATGGCCTCCGCAATATCACTAGCAGGGAATTCCGTCGTAATGGTCAACTTGACGTCGAACCTTTCACCTCCAGGGCCGGCCGGGTATCCTGCCTCATCGAGAAGTGCCATGGCTTTTGCAGGATTATAGTCGTACTGCTCCAAGTAGGCCCCAGCGTAGGGGGCACCGAGACCTAGATGAGAGGAGTGTCCACGCGCAACCACGCTTGTCCCCAGGTAGACGACATCGACGATGGCTTGGCGGTCTATGGCATGCGCGACTGCTTGCCGCACCTTCTTGTCGTTGAAAGGTGGCTTGCTGCCGTTGAACTGCAAAGTGTCCTGGTCCCCGAAGGGGGAAGCTACGGGAATCACCTGGAAGTTCGGATTCTCCTCGAAGCCAGGTAAATCGCGGGGTGGCACCGCGGGGAACTGCGGGTGATAATCGATCGCCCCCGTCCTCAGCGCGAGTGCCGCGGGATCTGTCTGGGGTATGATCGGGAAAATGATGCGGTCGAAGAAAAGCCGCTCTCCTGTCCAGGTGGGGTTCCTCACAAGAGTAGTGTGGCTACCCCTGACATACTCGCCTAACTTATAGGGTCCCGCTACAACCGGATCAAAATTTGTCGGGTTATCCAGGATGTCAGTACCCTCGTAGACGTGCTTCGGCACGATAGTGCCGTACATCGGAATCACCACGGCCAAGAGGTCGCCCGGCGCCGACAGGTGGACGACCACCGTTTTGGCATCCGGGGTCTCAATCTCCGTCACCGTGCCAAAATTCCCCCCGCCCCAGGGGTTATACACGTGCAGTACCTCTTGGATGCTGAACTTCACATCTGCGGAAGTCACCGGTACCCCGTCGCTCCATATCCGGTTTGCAAGCTTAAAGGTAAAGGTTTTGGAATCATCGGAGACCGTCCACGACTCGGCCAGACGAGGAATGAACGAGCCGTCTTTCGCCTGTGTCACGAGCGAGGTGGCCATTATCATTCCTGGCGTGTCATGGTGATTGGTCCCAAAAGCAAACTGCATGAATTGCGGATCCCGCTCCATTCTAATGGTTAACGTCTGCAGGTCTTCAGGTGCCACCGCCACTTGCTTCTCGACCTCGACGGTTCTCACCACCTCCTTTTCCACCACCACCGTCTCCCCGGGTACCTCTACCTCCTTGACGACGACGACCTCCTTCTCCACCACCACCTCAACGGGCACCTCTTTGATCACCTCTTTCTCCACCACCACCTGCTTCTCAACAACTTGGGTCTCCGCTCCGCAGGCGGCGGCCACCAAGAGGAGAGTTAACACTGGTATTAGAGACCACCACAGTCTTTTCATCTTGTCCTCCTTAAAGTCCCGGAATTTAACCGCTAATCCTCGGCACCTATCTTTGTAGGTGTGACACTCGCCAGCCCAACCACTGGCCGCACTGGCCTTCATGTCACTTTTCTACTGGCTCACTACCTTTTGTATCCTCTTTAGCAAGCACATCGTGTCGGTTTCCTTCACTCCCTTCCGTGGAAGCCTCTGCAACGTGGCTGACCGGATTGTGGCAGGCAATATAGTGCCCAGGCTCGAATTCTACTACAGGTGGCTCGATAGATGTGCATACGTCGAGGCGATGTGGACATCTCGTGTGGAACCGGCAACCAGGTGGCACATTTGAGGAGGAAGGCACCTCTCCAGCTAGCGGGAGCTTCGTCCTGCTTTGTGTTAAGACAGGGTCGGGAATTGCCTTCAACGAGAGCAGGGCGTTAGTGTAGTGGTGTTGCGGCTTCGAAAAAATCTGCTCCGTTGGTCCAGTTTCAACTATCTTCCCGAGGTACATAATGGCTATCCTTGAGCACATCACTCGCAGGACGCTCAGATCGTGTGAAATGAGGATCATGCTGACGCCGAATTCCCGGTGAATGGCCCTGAGTAGGGTCAAAATGGCACCGCGGATCGACATGTCCAACGAAGCAACTGGTTCATCTGCCACTACCAGGCTTGGCTGAAGGGCTAGTGCCCTCGCGATGCCAACCCTCTGCTTTGCGCCGCCACTGAGCTCGTGAGGGTATTTTCCAAGGTAATAGGAGGGCGGCGAGAGCCGTACCCTCTCAAGCAGTTCCATCACCTTGCCTGACACCTCGCCCCTGCTGCCCATATGATGGACCTGGAAAGGCTGGGCCAGGATCTGGCCGATCGTTTTGCGGGGGTTGAGTGAACCCTCGGGATCTTGAAACACCATTTGGACTTTTCGTCGGAATTCTTTACGCCCATCCCCTTTGAAGCTGCGCACGTCCTTGCCATCAAAAACAACCGAGCCAGATGAGCAGTCCGTGAGCCCGCAGATGATCCTGGCCAGGGTGCTTTTCCCACAGCCACTTTCTCCGGCGATGCCGAGGATCTCGCCTCTCCTCACTTCCAGATTCACGCCATCGACAGCACGAATGACCGTCCGCCGCCGGAGCGACTGCCTACGGAAATGTTTGCCCACGTTGTGGGTCGCCAGTAGGACCCCGTCATCCGGCATCGGGTTCATTAAGCCAACACCTGACCCAGTGATTATTATTGACCTGCGTTCGAATGGGCTGCTTTGTGTAGCACGGCTCGAAGGCATATGGACACCTGGGATGGAACCTGCAGCCGGCTGGCGGATCGAGCATTGAAGGCACATCCCCCGGTATGTGCGGCAGCTCATCGCTTTCTGAGCTGCCAAGCTTGGCGGAATCGATGAGCGCTTTTGTGTATGGATGCTTTGGGTTATCGTAGATCGACAACAAATCAGCCGCCTCAACGACCTCGCCGGCATACATGACATAAATCGTGTCGCACATCTCGGCAGTGACACCGAGGTCGTGCGTTATAAGGAGGCATGAGAACTTGAGCTCGGCCTGCTTTTGTTTTAAGAGCTGTATCAGCTGATCCTGTATTGATACATCAAGAGCGGTGAAGGGCTCGTCGGCGATCAGGAGCGAGGGCTCGCATGCCAAGGCGATAGCCAGCAGCACCCTTTGCCTCATGCCGCCGCTGAGTTGGTGGGGATAGCTCTCCGCAAGTCCAGGGGCGTCGCCCAGACCCATGGCCCGCAGGATGTCTATTGATTTCTGCTCGGCTTCCCTTTTTTTTAGGCCTCTGTGGAGAATCAACGGCTCCGCGACCTGTTGCTTGATCTTCATGACCGGGTTGAGAAAAGTTATAGGGTCTTGGAAGACCATCGAGACCTCTTTGCCTCTCAGCTTATTGAGGTACTCTTCTGGCTCTTTTAGCAAATCAGTGCCCTTAAAGAGCACCTTACCGCCTGCTTCCGCTTCGTCGGGAAGTAAGCGAACAATTGAAAATGCAGTGGTCGACTTGCCGCAGCCGGATTCACCTACCAGACCAACGATTTCGCCTTCGTTGATGACAAGGCTTACGCCGTCAACTGCCTTGACCACGCCTTCATCTACGTGGAAATAGGTTCGTAAGTTCTCGGTTTCGAGCAGCATAACTCGTTAGGTTACGGAACCCTCATTTCTAGACCAGCCCATCCGGGGGCCTTTAGACCAGCCCGAGCGGGGGCAAGGTTACTGCGTTCATAAGACAGTGTCAACGCATGGAGACCGGGAGACCGGGAGACCGGCTGCGTATACATAGAATCTAAACGGGCTGAAGTCGGCCTTTGTGACCTTCCCTGCGACCGATCCCCAAGATTTAGGTGAGGTGGCTAAGACCCTCTTAGCCCGTCGACATCCCGCCCCTGGGTCACCCCTGACCTGCTTTGTCTTCCATCGTTCCCAGTCCCTCCAGAGCTAGTCCATATCCCAGCATGTCATGCATCAGGTGCCTCAGGTGTTGGGTTAGTAAGATCCGACTGTAACGTAGTACCAAGGGAGGCCGTTGTGCTAGTTGCTCGGCCAATGCCCATGCCCGGGGCAACAGTGCCTCTTTCGGCAGGACCTCGTTAACCAGACCAAGCTCCAGCGCCTGGTGCGCTGTAATGGTCTGCCCAGTCAGGAGGAAGTACCTGCCTCGGTTCAGACCCAGTAGCAGTGGATACACGATGCCCATTCCATCGCCTGGGACAAGCCCCTCGCTAAAATGCGCTGAGTCTTGGAAGGTAGCCTCCTCTGCGGCCAGAACGATGTCACAAAGCAGGGGCAATTCTGAGTGGCGCGGGGCCGGGCCATTGATAGCGCTTATCATGGGAACTTCGATATTCAGCAAGTTCATCAAGCGAAGCTTGATTCCCTGACAAAGGTCATACCACTCACGAGCGGTTCTTCGCGGCCGGTACTCGGACGGCATCACTGGACCGGAGAAGGCGTCACCAGCTCCCGTCATGATCACCACTCTGTTGTCGGGATCGCTGCCTATGTCCCTGAATGCCTCAGGGAGCTCTTGATGTACGGTCTTACCCCATTGGAGGGTACCACCGTTCGTGTGCAGGGTGATCTGCAGGATCCCGGCCTTGCGCTCCATAAGGACGTTCCGGTACCTGTTTGAGTAGCTCTCAAATGTTGCCACGACTCCACCACCTCCTGCATTTGATCAGCAACCTTGGACGCAGGAAAGCAACTTCAGCCGACGGCTCCCTCCTCGATGCCCTGGCGCAGCAGTTCACGCGTCTTGCGTGCCTCATCGCAGGTGGGCGGTCGGTCATTCCACCCGATGGCGGGGACCCGCAGTGGGGAGTCGCGAACGACATACGCAATGTTCTCCACCACCCTTCGGTCGTAAAGGGCTAGATACTCCGCCACGGAGAACCAGGGTACGATCGGCGGCATGACCCCATCCAGTCCGGTGTCCAAAGCTCCCCAAGGTTCTAAGTTTCTTAACGACAGGAATGGGGGATAGGAGTTACCATCCAACGCCGATGAGCTCGGTGGTTACTCCCTAGCGCACCTTGGGCTCGCGGCAAGAGTCATTGAGGATGCTCATGGTGGAGTGCGCGTGTATATCTATGAAGCCTGGACAGACAGCCAGTCCGGTGGCGTCGATCACCCGGGCTGATCCATATCGGAGGTGTTAGTGTGAATCTCAGCAGTTCGAGGCACGGCCTTCTGCCGCCCTTATGGCTTTTTCTACGGCTTCAACAGGGTTATCAGCTGGCTGGATGAATCGGTCCCGATTCCCATTTCGGGACAACGACCAGGTACGCAAGCCTACGATTGGAATGCCGTCAACCTGGGCATGGCCGATCTCCGAGAGGGTCCCGTATGCGCCACCGACGGCGATTACCGCCCTGCCGGCTCGGACTACAATAATATTTCGTGCCCACCCGATCCCAGTGCAAATAGGAATGTCTACCCATCTGTTGGCATCTGCGGGGTCAATTCCGGGAAGGATCCCTATAGTAGTGCCGCCGGCCGCTTTAGCTCCTCTACACGCGGCTTCCATCACCCCGCCAAGCCCACCGCAGGCAACGTCTACTCCTCGCTTGGCTAACTCATGGCCCACCTGTTCTGCCAACTCGGCGATGGCCGTGCTGGGGCGGCTGTCTCCTATTACTGAAATAATCAACCTCGACTCCAGAGCCATGCTCAAGAAAACTCGGCTCGATTATATCATCGCAGCTCGGGCGCGCCCTCTAATGTATGCTCTCCCAATCTCATCCCGGTTGACCGCGGTCAGTCCTATTTAGTTACCTGCGTTGAATGCCGCCAACGTCTGTGACGGTGTGTCACCCCTTGGCGTAAGGACCGAGATGGGATAATGTCTGAGGTGAATCAGCGATTAGCTCCACTGGAGTCGGGTGCGGATCGTGCGCATCCCCGTGCGTACCAAGGTGGATGGCCAGGTTCTGTGAGTCCGCGCCGGACTGCGCGAGCACCGAGGGTTCAGACCAGTGGAAAGCTGGCTCCATTGACTGCGGCACGGCATAAAGCCGTTCGAACCGACCGGCGGTGACGCCCAGCCGAGACTCTGGCATCAGAGGTCAACTGAGGCGGATTCTTTGGGTGGCGCCTATCCTTCACAACTAGCCGAGGGCGCGAAATGGGGCGAACTCGACAGGACGCCCAGGAAATCAAAGGCTTCGTGCTCGGGAATGTCAGGGAGCATCCCCGAGGCATCGTGCGTCTTGCCGCCGCAGAATTTGGGCTCACACGGCAAGCTGCACTGTATTACGTCAACAAGCTGATCGACGCGGGCTTACTAGAAGCCTCAGGTAACACGAAGGCCAGGGAATACAGGGTTAGTCCACTTTCAGAACGCCTGGCCGACGGTCCCGTCGGAGGTCGATTCTCTGACCGTGGTCGGTAATCCTGCAGCGAAGTGCGAGTCGTAGGGCCCGGTCGGCGGAGACCTGGATTCCGTCTGAGGCGGTACGGCCGGCCCAACTAGGCGGCTAGCAGTACCGTAGCTCCGTGTTCCAGGCGGAGCCAGTCGCATTCCAGCGCCAGCCAAGCTCGAACCCGGCGCGGCCTGCAAGGACGTCCTAGGCGTTGTCCAACGGCTCGGCTCCCTGTAGTAAGGACGTAGAGCCATATGGGCCTCGGAGACGACCTTCGCTCGGAAGTAGGGAAGATATTCCGTGAGCGTTGGATCGTTCGAGAGGGAAGGCAGGTTCCCGAGGACGATGATCTCAAGCTGTCAAACGATGCGATTCACTTCGCAGAAGCCACCGTGCTGTACGCCGACCTGTCGGGGTCTACCAATATGGTCGACACGCAGCCCTGGCAGTTAGCGGCCGAGGTGTACAAGACGTCCCTGGTATGTGCTGCACGGGTCGTTCGATCCAACGGGGGAGTGATTACCGCCTACGACGGCGATCGTATCATGCCGGTGTATGTAGGCAACGCCAGGAACACTGATGCCGCGAAAACGGTTCTCCAGGTCAACTACTGCGCGGGAAAGATCATTACTAAGGCCGTGTACGACCGCTTGAACGATTCGGCAAAGATCGGGAGTGGCGGACAGAACATGTGGGAGCGAACGATTTGGACGGGTACGGTAGTTTATCGGTCGAAGTGGTGGTGGGAGGTCTGACGAATCTGACACCCGGCGTGTTCGAGCCAACATATAGGTGGAGGCGTTACCTGGCATACTAGGAGCACAAGGGAGTCTGCCAGGGGAGCAGACCGGCGGCGAGGGTGTGTAGGAGTGAGGTTGTTGAGGGAGTCCTGCGAACTCAGTTGACCTAGACGGTCGCCACTCAGTCCCTTGAATTCCGCCCGGGCCTCTGCTTCACCAAGTCTGCCAGCAAATCGACGGATCGGTTCGCGCGCTGCTCGTTCCTTGAGAGCGTGGCTTGATCCTTGGCGACGAAGGCTGCAACTGGAGCAGTGGCCAGCCAGTTTTACCTGTCGCCTACCGTAAGCACAGCTTAGTTAAGGTGTACGTCGATGAACAAACCCTTAGTCAGCAACAGCTTCACGATCTTTAGCTTACCCACACAGGTACTGCACTCATCTTCTAGATGCTGCTTGACTGTCTGCTCATCCGCTATCTCGGCTTCTAGGAGGTAGTCGACAATGTTTTCCAACTCTACGTGGCATTCGCTTGCTAGCATGTGACTCACCCTTGCTCAGAATCTAACCTAGATCGGTAATGAACTTAACGTTTCAGATTCAAGTTAGGCGATAAGAGGCGAGAACACAATCACCAAAAATACACAAAGCCCACATCGTGGCTAACGTTAGGTCGAGGAGGTGCGAGCTTCGGGTGGGCGCAGGACGTCGAGTGCTACTTCCTCCAGCCCTTGGAACGGGGTACATTTATGGGCTCGCTATCTGCCTGGCCCACCAAGATGACACCAATCCTGATAGACCCCCGCCCCGGACGAAATGCGGGAGCGGGGCCGTCATCTTTCAACACCGCTTTTTGCGGCCTTGGTCGACTAATTCCCACTCTGGGGCACACTGGCGGTGGTTGGTGGGATTACGGCGTCCGTGGCACGGCTCTGATCGAGCTCCGCTTGCCCCGCGCGCATCTTGCTCGGCATGGTCAGCAGCGCGATCACAACTGAGAGCCCCACGATTCCGATACCCGCCAACACCCCGATCCGCATTGCGTCGACGAATGCCCCGTTGGCTGCGACCGTCACGACAGAGGCAACGTCGGGAGGGAGCAGACTTGTGACCTGCCCCAACGACCCAAGGCTGTCCGCGATCCCCCTCACGACCTCGCTCGATGCCACGTCAGCTAGAGTGTCGGTCACGTTACTCCTGTAGATGCTGGTGACGATTGAGCCCAGGATAGCCACTCCCAGAGCAAAACCGAACTCCCGGCTCGTGTCGTTCATAGATGATCCGATTCCAGCCTCGTCAACGGGCACCGCAGCCATTATCGTGTCGGTCACCGTCGGCAAGACGATGCCAATCCCGAATCCGAAAAGAGCCATACCGATGATGGGCACAGCGTATGAGGAATCGATCTCGATGAATGCCAGGACAGCCATTCCGCCCATAACGATCAAGCTACCCAGGATCGAGAGAGCCCTGGGGCCTAGTGACCGCCCGCCCTTCGCCGCGATTCCAGCGCCCAACATCATCGTACCGGCAACCGGAGTGATGGCGACTCCCGCTAGCAGAGCGCTTCTGTCCTGTACTAGCTGGAGGAACTGCGTGGTGAAGAAGAAGATCCCAGACATGGCGAGGACCAGGACCGTGATCACCAGGGCAGGACCTATGAAGTCTCGCTGCTTGAGATAGTGAACGGGCAGCATCGGATGGGAGCTGCGAGCCTCGACCACCCCAAATATGGCCAGTAACACACCCCCGACCGCGAAGAAGGAGATGATCTCGACGGAGGTCCAACCGCTCTCAGGCCCCTGGATTATTCCGTAGACGACCGCGAGGAGGCCGACGGTTGCAAGAATCCCGCCAGGAATATCCATCGGAGTCTGACGCGAGTCTCGAGACTCGGGGACTATCGACAGACCTATGATGATTACGGCGACAACGGGTAGGTGGAGCCAGAAGACAGCCTCCCAGCCTACATTGTCAACCAGCAGTCCACCAAACACCGGACCGAGGCCAGCGGCCATGCCGCCGACCGCCGTCCACACGGCAATCGCTTTGGCACGCTCGTGCCGTTCGAACACATCCGTGATAATCGACAACGTCTGCGGGAGCATGAAAGCGGCTCCAACCCCCTGAAGTCCCCTCATTGCGACCAGCACCGTAGTGTTAGGCGACAAGGCTGCACCGACGGCTGCGCCTCCGAACACGACTGCTCCGAAAGCGAGAAGCTTCCGCCGACCGAAGCGGTCCCCCGTGGTACCTCCCAGCAGCAAAAGCCCGGCGACGAGCAATGAGTAGCTATTCACTACCCACTGAAGCGTGGAGTTCGTGGCAGCGAAATCCCGCGCGAGCGATGGTAACGCGGTGTTAATCACCGTCGCATCGACGAACACCATGAAGACCGTTAGAGAGACCACGAAGAGCACCCAGTTCTTTCGAACGGTGGGCACCTTCGCGGCCCCTGACACTTCTTTAGATACCGTTGACATCTCTTACCTCTACCTCACCGCGATTCTTGGAATTCTGGCCCTTCAGCCCGGTTCCACTTCTACGAAGAATTCGCTGCCTACAAAATCGACAGCCGCCTCGGCTTGGTCTAGAGTAGCACCATGAGTAATAGCCTCAATTCCCTGAAAGGTAATTGCCACCAGCTCGAACCAGACGTAACATCGTCCCGACAAAACACCGGAGGTGTGGAACCATGAGCACCGCAACTCTCGGCCAGGGACCGGCCTTTGGCCGCTACATGAAGCTGTGGCGGCGACAACGTGGACTGAGCCAGCTGGAGCTGGCCGTTCGAGCGGACCTATCCCAGCGCTACGTTTCTTTCATCGAAACGGGCCGCTCGAGGCCCGGACAGGACGTCGTCCATAGAGTCGCCGAGGCGCTGGAGGTCCCGCTTCGAGACCGGAACATCTTGCTGGAGACAGCGGGGCTGGCGCCCAGCTATCCGGAGGTGCCCCTTTCGGATGATGTGTGCGCGCCTTTCTCCAACGCAATTCAGATGATACTCGAATCACACGAGCCCTATCCCGCATACGTCATCAACCGTTGGTGGGAGCTAATCGATGCGAACGCAGCGGGTCGTCGAATGTTTCCCGAGACCGGCGACGGCCCGATCAATCTCGTAGATGCGATCCTAGGGCCGGGGCCGATTCGCCGGATGATTGATAACTTCTCGGCAGTGGGGTGGGTCTTCCTGCGTCGTATGCGGAGCGAAGCGGTAAATTCAGGTCCAGACGAGCGTCTTCAAGAGCTCTTGGAGCGAGCGGAAGCCTATATGAAGGACGTTCCCGTTGACGTTGAAAGTCCCGGCGCCGAGCTGGCCATTTGCGCCCACTTTCGGATTGGAGACCAGGTGATCAAGACTGTGTCCATGGAGGCCCGGTTTGGAACGGCGCGTGAGGTGACGCTTGATGAGCTTCGAGTTGGGCTTGTCTTTCCCAGAGGCGATGAGGCCGAAGCCTTCTTTCGACAGAGTGCGAGTTAGCACCTGGCACCGCACTATGTTCTGGTCCGTAACGAGGAGAGCGTATATGATGAAAGCCTGTCCGTCGTGCCCTAAATCAAAATAGGATCTGCGCCGCATCACCTTCTGTCCAGGCCCAACGGTCGCTCGCGAGGCTCCTCATGAGTAAGCTCCTCCAGACAAGGAACCGCCCCACCTATCGTCGACTCGGTGTCGCAGCGACGGCGTCTGCGCTACTAGTCCTAGCGCTAGCCTGCGCCGGCGAGAACGGACCGGCGTCCGTGCCGACGGTCGGCGGCACGTCACCGGCGCCTGTCACGGCCGACGTCAGCACGCCTCGCCCGGCGACACTCGTCGGTGACGTTACTGGTGAAGAGCAAGTCGCTGGGGTTCCCGACGTCACGGTCCCGCAGGAGACCTCAACCCCGCCGGCACCGCCTCTCGAAGGCGGGGCCGTCGCAATCCAGGGCCCAGTGTACGCCGAGGTCGCGACGTGGGGCCAAGACCCTGCGGACGGGGTCACCTTTTCTTCTCCCAACAGCATTGCCATAGACTCACAGGATAACGTTTACGTCACCGAGTTTCGGGGCAACAGGGTTCAGAAGTTCAGCCCGGATGGGGCCTTGTTGACGCAGTGGGGTGAATTCGGCGAAGAGCCGGGGCAGTTCCGAAGTCCCACCGGTATCGCGATCGGACCGGACGGCAACGTATACGTAGCGGAAAGCGGCAATCACCGGGTGCAAAAGTTTGACGCCAACGGAGAATGGCTGGCGTCGTGGGGATCGTCCGGTACCCCCGACGGCCATTTCATATCGGCCATGGTCGTGGACGTAGACGTCGATGGGTCGGTTTACGTTAGTGACTGGGGCAACAGTCGAGTGCAGGTGTTCGACTCCCAGGGCACCTTCCTCAGAGCCTGGGGTGAGTTCGGCAGCAATCACGCGAGAGGGGAGCTGATCAACCCGACCGGGATCAAGACGACCGCAGACGGCAACGTGTGGGTCGTGGACCGTGGCAACGACCGGGTAAAGAAGTTCACCAAGGAAGGCGAGGTGGTGGCGGTTTGGGGCACCGGGGGCAGTGGGCCGGGGCAGTTTCGAGTGCCGACGAGTGTGGGAGTCGACTCCGAGGGAAACGTCTACGTAGCCGAGGTCGACAACTCGCGCGTCCAGGTCTTCAGTCCGGAAGGCGGGTTCCTAACTGAGGTCGCCACAGGGACCCTTTCGTTCCCACATGGGGTAGCCTTCGACAGCACGGGTGCGCTCTACGTGGGCGACACAGGCAATAACGTCGTTCGCAAGTTCCGGCTTGTGAACGATCCTATGCCAAGCGACTAGACGAAACCACACCCGGGGACCTGAGGCTCATCGAAGGTACCGAGAGCGGCGCCCGCGGCTCCGCCAAATCTGAATGACCCATTCCCCGAACACCACCGCACGGCCACCCAGTCTGGAGCCGCGCTAGGTAGACCAGCATCCGCGCGACGTTTGGGAGATCGGAGAACCGATTTAGGGGAATAGAGCCAAGTAGATCCGCGTCGAACGTGACCTACTGCTCATCGTGTGCGCTGTTCGAATCCAGGTCCACTTCTGCGGGAGGGCTACGCCCCAAAAGGGCAGTGGCGTCCCGGCTACCCCGACCTGAAGTCCATCCCAGACGAGATCGACATAAGTGCCTATCTTTCGCCGCTCGGAGCCGGAGGGGCCCGCGATCGACGAGCGGGATCAGCGGTAGGTAGCCACGTCGGTCGTATAATCGACCGACGGCAGCCAGGGAACGAGAGTCGTGTGGTAGGCCTCGCCCTCGCGCTGGAAGAAGAAGTCACCGACGTTACTAGGCACGGTTGCCAGCAGGGAGGCCAAGGCATCTCCGTCCACCACCCTGGCCCACTGCCGGCCCGTGCCGCCGTCCGCCTCCAACCACGCCGGGTCCAGCTCCCATTGCAGCACCGTGACGTCTTCGGTGTTCCGCCGGTCATTGAGCGAGAGCAGGCGCGCTTCAAGCTCTTCGACGGCAATCGGACGGATGAAAAGAGTGGCCTTCGCGGGCACGTATGGTCGGGCGTCCGGGTGACTGTACCCGCTGAGCAGAGAGAGAATGGCTTCCAGGGCCTGAGGGTCGCGACCGAAGTTCGCGTAGATCCTGACCTGGCGAGGCTCGCCGGACGGGAGACGGACGCGCAGGACCGTATACGAAGCGTCGGCGATGCAAGCAGTGACGCCATCGCCTGAGTCCTCGCCGCATTGCTCGGCGTGGTTGCCCAGGCGCTCGAAGCCCAGGTCCAATACCTGCTGCAATAGGGCATCTGCGTCATGCTCTGACAGATTCACTTCCATTACACGCCGCTCGTCATGTCGCCGCCCACTGTCCACATATACGATCGTCCCGTCCTCCAGCATTGTGAACGAGGGTACTCTTCCGAAGGGTTCAAAGCTCTCAGGGGTCGAGAAGGTAGGCTCGGACTCGTATTGGACCACGACGCCTGGGAGGTCGAACCGGTCTGTATCCAGTGAGTCGGGTGCCGCCGCGGAGCCAGCGCATGCCACGGATGCCGCTACCAGCAAACCCACCAGAATCGTCGCTACCCACGATGGCTTCGTGCCTATCCGCTTAGTCACGCTCATGATCCCCTCCTCACATATGCAGACGACGGTCGTGCCCGCATTGTTCCCTCCGCTTGATGACGGACCGATGTAGTGAGGGCACCTCCCCATCTCGCCGGAGGCAGGGGTGCCTCCTGAAACATGCGGCATTGCAGCTGCCGTGGTCTGCCGGTTCGAGCCAGAAGTGTTAGGGGACGCGTCTTCGCGACCTGGTGGAACTTTTCGGATGGAAGTCCCGTCTGTATATATGAACGCCGCAACGCAAGACCTCGTAGGCAAAAATCATAAAGAAATCACAGAAGGGAACCACAGTGAAGAGGGTAAAGGGACTTTTGGCAACCATGGGGCTGTCGACAGTAGCGGTACTGGCTGTGGCGCTGCTTGTGATAGGGGCCGCATGCGGAAGTGATGAAGCTAGCCCGGAAACATCGGTCAGCTCTACTGCGTCGGAGGGGAACCCACTTGGGCCGGAGGGGATCGTTTCCTCGCCCCAAGAGGTAATAGTTGAATCAGGCGACTCGGGCCCGCCGATCTCTTCGAGCATGATGGTACCCCGGCCCGAGAGCATCGAGGTACTGGTGCGGATGTCCCACATTATTGTATTGGGCACCATCAGCGCCGTGCTCGACGAAAAGTTGATTGGGGCATACGGAGAGGACGGCAACTCATACACCCCCGTCGAGGAAAGTGGGACGCCGTATACAGACTACGAGGTCCGTGTCGAGCGCGTTCTAAAGGATGATGGCGATGTCGAGGACGGCGGCACTCTCGTGATGCGCATGTTCGGTCACCTGAGTCAACAAAACGATGCTGTCACGCTGGCCGCGGTCCAACTGCCGCAACCAGGCAGCCACTACCTGTTGGCGCTGGGCCGGAACCCGGACGGCACTTATGGGTCGGGTAATGAAGGGCTTATATACGTGGACGGCGAGAGCGTCGCTTACGCGGATGGGATTGCGTTCTCAACCAAGCTCACTGGAGAGGAGTTCGTCGAGGCGGTTAGGCAGGAAGCTGGCCGGAAGGACGCTGAGCCAGGAGTCACTGTAGCTCTTACACCAACTCTAGAGCTAACTCCTACAGCGACACCAACGCCGACGCCTATGGCTAATCCGACCACCATACTGTTGCCGCAGTGGCCCCTGATACGCCTGCGTCACGATGGACAAGTCTACAGCGGAGTAGAAGGCAACTCCTGTTGGCCTGTGAATCCGCTACGCCCTCGCGACAAACTATGTGGGGACGAACGTCAACATCCTTGGGAAATCGTTGATACGGCGACTGGGAAAAGCTGCCCCTCTGGCGCGTCTTGGTGCGGGGCTGCCGTTCCCGTATCGATGGGAGATAGCATCATCGTTGAGATCGACGCGGATGATCGACCAAAGGGCCTACAGGTGGCTATGTACGACAACGCTTCCGGGGCACTCTCCGACCCGCCGGCGCAAGTAATTAAGCTGGAAACGGGCTTTACGGCGCCATTTGCGGTTAACGTGCCGGCAGGTACCTACTACCTCCGCATCTCCGGACAGTGGGACGAAGGGGGGGTCTCCTACAAGTTCAAAATGGTGGTTACCAAGTGAAATATCATGCAGGCTAAGGTCTTTGGCGCCAGTAGCAGTGGGGTCACCCCTCCGCTGGCCGAGACGGGAGATCGAGTAGCGTGGGCTTTATCCTGGCCACAATCCTATTTGACGATGGCACCTACCGGTGCACCTATGTTATAGATGGCCGCGCCACGGCGTGGCCTGCTCTCGGAGCCCCATGGGGTTGGCGGCGCTTTCAACTGGGTGAATATCATGCTAAGAGCTAGAACCCTCCCGAGGATTTACGCCCTCTTGGCGGTTTTCGTGCTGGCGGCGACGGCCCTGGTAGCTTGTGGCTCCGAGAACCTCTCGTCGTTTGAGAGAGACGACTACGGGTCGCTGATACCTGTGAGCCTCGGTGACGGCAATGTTTACACGCTGGACAGTGAAAGGACGACCTCCTCGAGAGGGGGAATACCCCGGCCGGTCAAGCTGGCGTTGCTATTGATTGGAGTTTTCGCTGCCTTCGGTATTGGTTACTGGCTCCGGTACCGGAGGGGCTACCGGCGAGTGGGAATATCGGTTCTCTTCCTGGCGGCTTTGCTATACGGAGCCGCTATCCACCTGGTAGCCCAAGCCTACCATTTTCCCGTCGATCACCCCAACCTGTTCCTCTTCTGGTTCCTGGGTGTGCTACCCCTGGCGTACGTCACGCGCTCTCAACTGATCCTTTTTCTGGGAATCATCCTTTTCCTGGCTACCGTAAACGTCCGGATCCAGTCGTGGGGGATGGATAACCTGTTTAATCCCTTTGATATTTATAACGGGTACGATACTTATTATCTGGCCTATCCTCTATACCTGGTGCTGGGGCTCATGCTTTACTCCCTCGGCCGGGTGCAAGCCAGGTTCGTCCAGACACGATCCTATGCCAGAGCTTACGAAATTCTGGGAGTAGCCACCGTTTTTTGGCCACTGGGGTTGTTGGGGACTTACTCGTTTTTTGATGGCCCTTTCGTATATTCCCTTGACAGGCACTTCGACCTTGGGGCCATCGCAGTGGGGTTCTGGGTAACTCTATTGGGCGCCACGGCTCTCGTGGCGGTTGCATTCGCAGCCGCGATGTATATGGAGACGCGGCACAGACGACTTTTCAGCCGGACCCTTGCCTATGAGGGCGCGGCTGCCCTGCTGCTACTGTTGGCGGGTTACCTGGTGGTATTTCTGCCCGTCAAAGGGGAGACTCTATATCCATTCCTCTTTAACCTCCTGCTTTTCCTTGGAATTGTGGGACTGATCTTCGCCGGGTATTTCCGGGGTGAGGAGGCCTTAATCAACATCGCCCTGATCTCTCTCGGCGTGGCCGTGATTATCAGGTATGTCGAGTTCATGTTCCTCCTCATGATCTATGCGCAACACCCGATCTTGGCATCCGTCTTGGGGGTCATCATCCTATTGGTGGCCGGAGTCCCTCTGTACCTGGGCCGTCGGTGGGTCTTTCGGAGGATGCGGGCTCGGCCAGCGCCTAATGGACAACAGGTGTAGTGCTCCCATTTCATAGCAAAGTACGGTAGAAGGGGAACCTTGTAAGTCAATCGGAGAAGTAGCATCTTGAAGTAAATCGCCAAAATTTGACAAGATATCACGCTGCCAGCAGCTACGGGAATCGGGTTGCTATCAGGGAGTCCGTGATGTCTCAATCTCCCTCATGTGTAGTGACACTCGCATTTGACTCAGGGGGCTTCACGACGGGCCTGGCGTATAATTCGCCTATGGTTGATTCGCCAAGACAGATGGCCGCCACGAGCCCATTACTTGAGACCAAGCTTTATATCCCCAAGTGGCGTCCCGGTCTGGTATCGCGTCCCGGACTGATCGAAAACTTGGACCAGGCGACTGAGCGCAAGCTGACTCTCGTCTCCGCGCCAGCGGGTTTCGGCAAGACCACACTGCTGGCTGAATGGCTGGCAGCTGCCCCCCGCAGCGAACGGCCCGCGGCATGGGTCTCGCTTGATCAGAGCGACAATGACCCAGCGCTTTTCTGGGCCTACTTCATCAGCGCACTACAGACGGTGCAGTCGGGGGTTGGCGTGAGCGCGCTCTCTTTGCTGCATTCACCCCAGCCTCCACCGATCGAGGCCGTCCTCACGACCTTGATCAATGAAATCAGTCCGATTCAGGACGACTTCGTTCTCATCCTCGACGACTACCACGTTATCGATGCCCGGCCTATCCACGGCGCAATCGCCTTTTTTCTAGACCACCTGCCGCCTCAGATGCACCTTGTCATCGCCAGCCGTTCCGACCCACCCCTGCGTCTGGCTCGCCTCCGAGGGCGAGGCGAATTGACCGAGCTACGGGCCTTCGACCTGCGTTTCACCCCCGACGAGGCGGCTTCTTTTCTCAACGACGTAATGGGTCTGGAAGTGTCGGCAGATGACGTGACAGCCCTGGAGACGAGGACCGAGGGCTGGATCGCGGGGCTCCAGTTGGCAGCGCTCTCGATGCAGGGGCGAGATGACATTCCCGGGTTCATAACGGCTTTCTCCGGCGATGACCGGTACATCGTGGACTACCTGGTCGAAGAGGTCCTGCAGCGTCAGCCTGAACACGTCCGGAGCTTCTTACTGCAGACCTCCATTCTCGACCGGTTGAGTGGTCCTCTGTGCAATGCCGTTACGGGCCGGGAAGACGGCAAGGGGATGTTGGAGGCCCTGGAGCGAGGCAATCTGTTTGTCGTTCCGCTTGATGATAAGCGGCAGTGGTATCGCTATCACCACCTATTTGCAGACGTTCTCCGGGTGCACTCGATGGAGGAGCAGTCCGATCGAGTACCTATCCTGCATCAGCGCGCGGCGGCATGGTTTGAGGAGCGCGGCATGGCGGCCGAGGCGATCGAACAGGCCCGCGCCGCGGGTGATCATGAAACCGTTGCCCGCCTCCTGAGTGCCAACTTCGAGGAGTTCCAGCGCATCGGCCAGTACGCGTCGATTTCAAGTTGGTCAGCATCGCTGCCGGAAGAGATGGTTCAAAAAAGACCACGGCTGGCACTCATCTACGCGGCGGGCGAGTTGGTGTCTGGAGACAACCTTCAGGCTGCCCGCAGGCTAACGTCCTGGGCAGAAGACGCGATCAGCGTAATCGAGGACGGTGGGGGATTCGATCCTTCGGACGATGTCGACGGCACCGTTGTCGGATTCGAAGGACTGGAAGCCCTGAAGGGCGAGGTGCTCGCACTGAAACTCTTCCACTCGGCCCGGAAACTCCCACCGGAAGAGGTGGCGGAGATCGCCGGTCAGGCGCTCGAGCTGCTCCCACCTAATCACCGCGTCAGGGGAACGATTCAAATGATTAGCTCGGGGCTCCAGATGGAGCCCCGAGACATGAGGTCGGCGCTACCGAACCTGGGAAGAGTCGTTGATGAGGCCCGCAGAGCCCAGAATCCAACGATGCTCGCCGGCGTTCTGACGCGCCGCGGGCAGGTGAGCGTGGCCATGGGCCGGCTGGAAGACGGCCGTCGCTCATATGAGGAAGCACTTTTGGCAGGTCAAAAAGTCTCGACCGAAGCGGGCTTGCTGATGTGCAGTCTGCATACCGGGCTGGCAGAGGTACTGCTGGAGCGTGCCGATCTGGCGGGAGCGACCCACCACGCTGCGAAAGCTCTCGAGTTCGCCAGCAAGTCGCCGACGAGGAGCCCGGTCCTCTACGGGCGGACCACCGCGGCACAGGTGTTGCTGGCCGCAGGCGACACCAAAGCGGCGACCGAGCAGCTGGAGGAAGCGCAAGAATTCGTCCGGGGTTCCAGCGATTCCCGCTTCTCGTCGTTCCTTTCCTCTGTAGTGCTCAGGATCTATTGCCGGACCGACAACCTCGAAGCGGCTGCGGATGTCGCTCGGGACCGGGAGCTCTCGACGGATGTGGCAGTGGATCGCGACAACGAGGAAGAGATGACCGCCTACGCGCGATACCTCGTCGCGCGCGGCGACTATGGTGATGCTGAGCAGGTCCTCTCAAGGGTGCTCCCGATCGTGCGGGACGACGGACGTGTGCAGCACGAGATCCACGCGCTCGTGCTTCAGGCACTGGCGTATGAGCTATTGGGCGAGAGGGCTCCTGCCCTCGAGTCGCTCGGGCGGGCGACCATGCTCGGCGAGCCGGGGCGTTTCAACCGGACGTTTACCGGCGAAGGCCAGGTCATTACCGGGCTCGTAGAGGCGCTTGCGGATGTCGTCCGGCGAGGCCGCGGCCCGGCGGAGGCCGGATCTCCGTCCTACCTCGCCTACCTGGGGCGGGAGACCGGAATCAGGCCGGAAACCGCATCGGCGCAGGCCGCTGCGGCCGGTCTCGCCGAGCCGCTGACGCCACGGGAGGTCGAGATCCTACGTCTCGTCGCAGGCGGAATGAGGAACCAGGAGATTGCCGATCATCTGTTCATCAGCCTGTCCACCGTCAAGCGTCACATCGCGAATACCTACGGCAAGCTGGACGTAAGTCACCGCACCGGAGCTGTTGCCCGGGCAAACGAGCTGAACCTGCTGTAAGAGATTCGACTCCGTCTATACCCTCGGCCTCAAGTCGGGCGGCTCACATCACCGTCTCCTGATCCCCCCTCGTTGGCTCTCACCTCCCGCATCTCCAACTACACCCCCTAATTACATCCCCGGCTGCACCCTTTGGCTGATTCGGCGGGCATCCGTCGTTTGTAAATTGTCCCCATGACGGTGACCGATTCGAGGAGCGAGGGAGCGCACCATGAATGACTTGATACCTCTAATTGCCGGGGTCGTGTCGACCACGATTTTCGCGACTAGCGCCTTGCCGATGCTGATAAAAGCATTCCGGACGAAGGACCTCAGGTCATACAGCCTTCCCAATATCGCGCTCAGCAACATCGGCAACGTCATCCATTCGGTGTACGTGTACAGCCTGCCTGCCGGCCCCCTTTGGATACTGCATAGCTTCTACTTGATCACGACAGGATTGATGTTGCTGTGGTATCTGCGGTACGAGCGATGGGGTTCGAGGAGGACCGCCGAGGCCGCTTCAAGCAAACTCCCCGACAGATGGAATGAACCCTCCGCTGAACTCAACCACCGGGCCTACCTCCGGATACGTGAACACGCGGCGATTGGGTAATGCATGGAGATCACGGTCGATTTCGCGCCTTGGGCACGGCATCGGTTGTGAAGGACGAGAGACGTTCTCGGTAGCAGTCAAGGCACGGAGGTGATGCGATGAGGCTAGCGACAGACATCTATGAGTTTCGAATAAAGGGACACCTCGACGACCGCTGGTCCGACTGGCTAGGGAGCTTGACCCTACATCTCCAAGAAGATGGCACGACTCTACTCGTGGGACCGATCGTTGACCAGGCGGCGCTGCATGGTGTGATCGTTCGAATACGTGACCTTGGCCTGCCGTTGCTGTCGGTGAACCGAACTGTCGGGTCGCACGGCAGTACGTAGAACGATACCCAAATGGCAAGAGAAAGGAGGCAGATTTCGTCAATTAACGGACACACTAAGTTTTCGGTTTCATGAAGTAACCACACAATTGGAGGTAAAACTATGAACGCGGAGAGTAACAAACAACTGGTTCGGAAACTGTTCGAAGGAATGAACACTGGTGATATCCATAGATATCTAGCATTGCTGCCTGACGACTACACGCACACCATTCCTGGGAAATCTGCGTTTGCCGGCACGAGGACCAAGGCACAGCTCGTTGAAGTGCTGCAGGGTACCGGGATGATGTTCCCTGAAGGGCTAAAGATCACCATAAAGGGGATGATCGCAGAGGGTGACAGGGTCGCGGTGGAGGCCGAGTCATATGGCGAACTTGCCGATGGCACCGTGTACAACAACGAGTATCATTGGCTCTTCGACGTCCGCGATGGCAAGATTCAGTCAGCCCGCGAGTACATGTGCACAGCGCATGCCGTGGAGGTGTTTGGCCCGCTGATGGCCGGCGCCAAGTAGCTTGACGTTCCACCAGACCTGTCAGGTTTCAAAACCTGACAGGTCTGGTCCAATTTAAGGCGCGGGGCTGTCAAGTCGCCAATTCGGTTTTTTGGGGTGCCGGCACCGACCTTGCCAAACCGAACGATACCCCGATGGCAGGAGAAAGGAGGCAGATTTCGTCAATTAACAGACGCACTCAGTTTTCGGTTTCATGAAGTAACCACACAATTGGAGGTAAAACTATGAACGCGGAGAGTAACAAACAACTGGTTCGGACAGCATTTGAACAACTGGTAGCTGGTGATATGGATGGATATCTAGCATCGGCGGCTGACGACTACACGCACACCATTACTGGGAAATCTCGGTTTGCCGGCACGATGACCAGGGCAGAATTCGCCGGGTTGATGGCGCCGGGTGTCATGAAGATGATGTTCCCTAAAGGGCTCAAGATGCCCATAAAGGGGGTGACCGCAGAGGGTGACAGGGTCGCGGTGGAGGCCGAGTCATATGGCGAGACCGCCGATGGCAACGTGTACAACAACGAGTATCATTTTCTCTTCGAGGTCCGCGATGGCAAGATTCAGGCAGCCCGCGAGTACATGTGCACAGCGCATGCCGTGGAGGTGATAGGCCCGCTGGGGACCGGCTCCTTGTAGCTAAACGTTCCATGAGACCTGTCAGGTTTTTGAAAACCTGACAGGTCTCTGGAACCGTTCCCAAAGCAGCCCTTCGTCTCACCTGTCCGAGCCGAGTTCGGCCACGCGACCCCAGTAGGAACGCTCGCGGGCATACACCGCACCAAGCCTGTTGCCCGGGCAAACGAGCTGAACCTGCTCTAAGAGTTCGATGCCGTCCCTGTCGCGTACCTCAAGCCGGGCGGCTCACATCACGGTATCCTGATCCCCACCCCTCGTTAGCCCTCACCTCCGGCATCTCCAAGTACACCTCGTAATTACACCCCCCAGCTACACCCTTTGGCTGATTCGACGGGCATCCATCGTCTGTAAATTATCCCTATAACGATGACCGATTCGAGGAGTTGGCGTTTTGCAAAGGTTCGAAAGAAAAACTCGATCTCAGGAGTAATCCCATTGAACGAATATGCAATTCTTGCTGAAGGACTCGTGCGTAATTTCGAAGAGGTAAAGGCGGTGGACTCCGTTGATCTTTCGGTATCAAAAGGGGAGATCTACGGCTTCCTAGGGCCTAACGGCGCGGGCAAGTCAACCACCGTGCGCATACTGACTACTCTACTGATGCCTACCGAGGGCCATGCCTTCGTTGCAGGAAAGGATGTAGTCCAGAGGGCGCAGGAAGTGCGTCTGAGCATCGGCGTGGCACTACAAGAGGCAGCGTTGGATAACAAGCAGACGGGACGTGAACTGCTGCGGCTTCAGGGGCGTCTATATGGCCTCTCTAGTCGAGAAATAGACCAGCGCATGAAAGAGCTATCGTCCTTGATAGACATCGGAGATGCCATTGACAGACTGATCGGCACATACTCGGGTGGTATGAAACGCAGGCTGGATGTCGCAGCAGCTCTGATACACAACCCCGAAGTGCTGTTTCTCGACGAGCCAACTACTGGTCTAGACCCCATCAGTCGCGCTCGCGTTTGGGAAGAAGTCAGCCGGATAAACAGTGAGCTTGGAGTAACCATCTTCCTGACCACGCAGTATCTCGAAGAGGCCGACGAGCTTGCGGACCGCGTTGGAATCATCAGCCAGGGCAAGTTGGTGGCCGAAGGTACCCCGACGGAGCTAAAGCGGTCCATCGGCTCGGACATAATCATCACGCAGATCGAAGGCGACCCACACATCGCAAGCGAGGCTGTGAGAAATATTCGGCTGGTGGAGCAGGTTGACGCTCGTGGGAGCGAGCTAAGTATCAGTGTCAGCAATGGAGCGGAGTCGATAAGCAACGTAGCCATCGCCCTCAATCAGTCCGGCGTGAACGTCCGCGAGATCATGCTACGCACGCCGACCCTGGACGATGTCTTCCTACAGGTAACCGGCGAGCGTATGCAAATTGAGGACACTCCAGAGGAGGTAGCGGCATGAGCACGGCAACAATAGGGATACAGAGTGGGATCCGCGCGAGACGCGCGGGATTCTTAAGCGAGGTTATGGCAGTTGCAACCCGTGCGCTCCGCTCCATTCCGCGGGACATGGAAAGCGTAATAGGCCCGCTCATCTTTCCTGTGTTCTTCTTCACGGTCACCGTCGGCGCGTTGCAGGATATGGCGGAAGGGCTTCCGGGCATTGACTACAAGGAATTTCAGCTACCCGTAGCCATCGTTTTCGCTGTCACGGGCGTTTCGCGCGCCGTCACAGTGGTCACCGATATACAGACGGGCTACTTTGATCGCCTCTCTCTAACACCAGTGAGCCGTCTGCCGTTGCTACTTGGTTTGATGGTCGCCGACCTTGCCCTAATCGTCGCACTCACACTGCCGGTTCTTGCCCTCGGCTTCGTTTTTGGTGTCGGGTTTGAGAGCGGGCCTCTAGGCATTGTGGTATTCGTGCTCATAGCTGGCCTGTGGGGACTGATCTACACAGGGTTTGTTTACGCGATTGCTCTCAAGACGGGCAATCCTGGGGCGGTCAATTCGTCCTTCCTGCTGTTCTTACCCTTCACATTCCTGACGACGCTTTTCTTGCCAAAGGAAGCACTGACGGGATGGATGGCAACCGTCGCCACATACAATCCCATAACCTATCTGCTGGATGCACTGCGCTCACTGATTTCCGTAGGCTGGGATCCACAAGCCTTACTCGTAGGCATCGGTGCAGTGCTTGGCGTTGGCGTGGTGAGCATGTCGCTCGCGTTGATGGCCTTGCGCGGCAGAGTACGCAAGCGATAGGGCGTGAGATTTCTCTCAGCAGACCCCTATCCACTAACTTGCCTAGGAACGAAGTCGATGTCAGAGGTAGAGCACAGGAGGAGCGACATGACTCAGCGGAGCGAGACCATAGAGCTAACCGAGGTACGTGGAGTAGTTGCCCGGCTTATGCGAGAGCAGCCAGCCTCGGTCGTGGCGGTCGAAACCGGTCGTGGCACGATCCAGCAGATGTGCGAGCAGGCCGCCGAACATGGGCTAACGGCGGCAGAGGTGGTCAAGGCAGTACTTCAGCCAGCCTTCGAAAGAAAACGAGGCTGCGACTGCCCAGGCTGCAGTGCTCGCCGAGCAGGCTCAATGGAAAGCCCAGTTTGGAGAAATACCCAACGAGCGGTTGGCGCTGTCGACCGGTAGAGATACCCAGCAGGGATTATCGACAAAGGAAGGAGCACTGAGATGTCCAACGCATCTAGGGAAGATCAACCAGGCTACGGAGGCGCAATGAAGGCCATTGTCCAGGACAGGTACGGGGCGCCGCAGCGGGTGCTCGAGCTGAAAGAGGTCGACCGACCATCGGTCGGCGACGACGACGTTCTGGTTCGTGTGCGGGCCACCAGCGTGAACACCCCGGACTGGATCACGGTGGCTGGAGTCCCCTACATCATCCGGCTGAGATTTGGGCTCCGGCAGCCGCCGACTCCGGTGCGTGGAACCGATATCGCCGGGGTCGTGGAGGCCGTCGGCAAGAATGTGACCGACCTCCAGCCCGGTGATGACGTGTTCGGGTCATGGTGGGCCGACACGCTCGCCACACAGGGCACGTTCGCAGAGTTCACGGTGGGCCCAGCGTCCCGGCTCATCAAGAAGCCCGCCAGACTCACCTTCGAGGAAGCTGCAGCATCGGTCATGTCAGGCCTGACCGCGATGATCGCCATGCGCGACGTGGGCAGAGTCGGACCGGGGAGCCAGGTCCTGATCAACGGCGCGTCAGGAGGCGTCGGGACGCTTGCGGTGCAGATCGCCAAGGCGCTCGGCGCGGAAGTCACCGGCGTGTGTAGCACCCGGAACCTCGAGTTGGTCCGGTCCCTCGGCGCGGATCACGTCATCGATTACACGGAGGAGGACTTCACCCGCAGCGAGGGGCGCTACGACGTCATCCTCGACAACGTGATGAACCACCCGTCCTCCGCGACGGCTCGGGTGCTGACATCCACTGGGATGCTTATTCCAAACAGCGTTGGGAACACGGGAGGCCTGTTCGCGGGTCTGCCGAGGATGGCGAGGGCGGGCCTGATGGGGCGGGGCTCGACCGACGTGCAGTTCGTCACCTGCGTGGTGAACCGCGAGAACCTGGATGCGCTGGCCGCGCTTCTCGAGTCGGGCGACGTCAAGGTGGTCATCGACAAGGTCCACCCTCTCGACGACGCCGCGAACGCGGTCGCCCACATGCTTGGACACCATGCCATAGGCAAGGTCGTGATCGCTGCGTAGCGGTATGGATTCCCTGCTAGCGTGGCCGTCTCGGACGCCGGGCACGACTAAAGCGTTAGGCATCAGGCATCCAACGCAAGCGGAAATTGCATGAAACGCGAAACGGCGGGATTAATCCCCCGCCGTTTCCCGAGAATGTGAATCGCGGATTTCCTACGCCACTATAAGGTCATAGTGATTTAGTTTGTTTAGCATCCTTTCTTGTGCTTGTGGGACAGCCTAAACGGGGTTTGATGACTCGGTGATGACGATGTTGATGCTCAACCCGCCTTAGTATCCCGCAATTTCAATGTCATCTATCAATAAAAGCTCGCTTTTGTCATCCATATTGGCATCAAATGCTATCCTGAACTGGTCGGTCAGCTCTAACGAGGAGAGGTCAAATTCGTAAGAAAGCCCGCGGCTAGATTTATCTCCACTTGTCCACTCGTTCAGTACAGTCCAGCTGGCGCCGCCATCGGAACTCGCCAGGACCTCCGCTGTGTCTGATGCCTCCCATTTTCCAAATACCTGGGCCCAGAGCTGGAGACGTACATTAGACCTTCCAGACAAGTCTACCGCCCGCTCAGCATAGCCGTCAGGCCCCGGCACCACCAGTATCCGCCCAGATCTTGAGGAGACGGCACTGACACGGGATTTGCCAGTGTGGGTCCATCGACTTTGCCACCCTGAACCGCCCGTCCAACACCTACACTCAAAGCCCTCGGACGCCAATGTTATAAAGGGCGACGGCGTAGGCGTAGGCGTCGGCGTCGGCGTAGGGGTAGGCTCTAGGTCCCCTAACCTTCCTTCCCGGTCAAATAGAATCTTGATCTCTCCAGGGCTGAGAGCATGGTCGTAAACCGCGAGCTCATCGACCAAGCCGTCAAAATAACTTTCGCCTGAGAGCGGTGTCTTTCCAACAACTAAGCTATCAGTGAGTTTGAATGGTCGTTTGCTCACTGTTTTCGTTTCCGCTAACGTCCCATTGACATAGCTCTTCAAGGACTGCCCATCGTATGTGATAGCCACATGGGTCCATTCTCCTGTTGGAAGTGATGGGTGTACTTGATCACCGCTCCATACGCCGAACTGAGTGTTTCCCGCAAGGTTGAAAAGCCAGTGATGTGATCCCCTCCCCCGAGTTCCCCAGAGCAGTATCCATGAGCGTTTTACGGGCCGGGAATTAGGATATATCCATGCCGCTATAGTATGAGCGGCGTCACCCGTCGGACCATCGGTTAGGGTGAATGATACATAGTCGTCTACGCCATCCAAGCTAAACGCCGTCGATATTTTGCCGACCGCAAACGTCGCGCCGTTGTTGAGCGTCCCGTCGTTGTCACCGACGAAATCCTCGGCATTATCATCGGCACGCCACTGGCCGGCGAAACCGACTCCCATAACTATTATCAACACCGCCGCCAACGCCACTAAGCCAATCCCCATCGCCTTTGACGGATTCGATGCCCAGGTCTCCAAGACGGACCTGAGGTTTTTGTTGGGTGACGCTGGTTCCATCGATTCCCCCTTGTATCTCCCGAATGGCGTCGGAGGTCGCTGCTGTCGGTGCCCCAGCTAGCTAAAACTGAACCCTGATGGTATGTGGGAAGCAAAAGTCTGTCAATTACATTAACTTCAACTTACCTGCATGATCCCTAATTTAGCTACATAGTCCTTCAGACGTGATTCGCGAGTTCCTCATGGCGAAGTTCGGGGGTTCGTCCGTGGGAGCCGACCAGAGTTCTTCTCAGCGCGGCGAAGGTGACTGCAAGTCGGCTGAGGCACGTCTGCCTGGGTGACCTAGCTTTTAGCGCCTGGTCGCCTTCACCTGGGCTGTGGATCGAAGGCGGAGGCGATTGAGATCAATATCCGCCAGCTCCTGATGGTCTAGGTACAGCTGCTGTGGGAGTTGGGGAGGGGTCATCAGGCCCGGCCACGAGTAACTTCCCAATCATGCCGAGGCCCTCGTGATACCGGCAGATTAAGGCCAACTCACCAGCGGCATCCGCTGGGATGCCTATCTCGATAGTGTGTTCCGTACCTGCGGGCATCACGATGTCAATCCCGAGGTCCGGGACGGTAAACGTATGAGGCGCGCCCGAGCTTGTGACGGTGAACTGAGCCGTCTCTCGCGGCTCGACCCCTAAGGTCGCAGGGAGGAACTTGAAGTTCGATAAACCCACCGAAAGCGTGTCCTCAGTGGTTGCCAGTGGCATGGATTCGGTGTCAGGAAGGTCGCCGCACGTCGTGGAGAAGTACGGGTCTCTGGGGTTGTGAGTGTCAATGGCGAAGCTACCAGTCAGAAGGCTGTCCAGCGAGACGCCTGGAAGCATGGTTGTCGAATCGCCGTCCCCTATAGAGTTCAGGAAGTGGACGGTGCCCCCCAGACTATGACATTGTCCCGCGTGGAGATGAGCGTGCTGCGAACCCATTAGAGTCTGGGCATCGGCGTCCAGCGAGAGCGTAACCCGTGTGTCGGCCAGAGTGTCTCCCACAGCCATCAGAGTAGCCCACCCAGACCGGCCGGAGTTGCTTTGGTCGTGAAGGGCCAGGGTAAGTCCGTTAAGGGTTTTCTCACCTTCGTCTTCGGTCCACCAGCGTGCCAGGCCGGCTGACGTGAGGAGAAGCAGCCCAGCCAAAGACCCGAGCGCGACGAGCATCATCTTGGGCATCTAAGATCCTCTCTTAATTATGCCTGACAGCTTTGGCCGAGGCCGCTGGGCACCCCCTGCGACGGTACCCTTTCATCACTCCCATCCCGACCTTCTCCGGGAAGGGCGCAGGAGCCAGTTCACAGGCTAGGTCACCGCCCGTCCAGCCGAGACTTCCGGGAGCGTGGCGAAGCGTCACGTGGCTGCTACGGGAGCGCCTCCAGGGCCCTCACCACCTCGTCGGAGGACCTGATAGTGGCGTCCTTGTAGCTCATGCTGAGGATCGAGTGCTCGTGGAGCTGGGGCGCCATTGCTGCCGTCGCATCCTCCACAACGATGGTGCCGTAGTCCAGCTCCGCCGCACTCCGCGTGGAGGACTCGACGCACCCGTTGGTCACGACGCCAATGAAGATCAGGTTCTTGATGCCCATGTTCCGCAGCAATCGGTCGATGTTGGAGGAGTTGAAGACGCTGGACGTCATCTTGCTGACCACTATCTCGTCCTCCCCGGGAGCCATCTCCGGGAGTATCTGGGCCTCCTTGGTATCCCGGGGTGTCTCCAGACCCAGCGCCTTGTAGCGCAGCGTGCTGTCCCTGCCGTCGGCCGTCTGCGACGCGACGCGCACGTGAATCACCTCGATCCCGGCCTTGCGCGCCGCCGCCAGCACCCGCTGCATGTTGGGAAGTGCAAGCTCGTCAAGGCGGCTCCAGTAGTAGCTGAGCTTGTCGTGGAGCCCCAGGGCCTTGGCTCTGGCTCCCAGCCCATAGTCCGGGTGGGCGTCCACGTACTGGACGTCGATGCACAGCAGCGCGGTGTTGTCCCTGGCAAGCTGGGGCTCGGGCAGTTTGCCGAAAAGGGTGATGAGCATATCCTGAAGCTCTTCGTTGGACATGCGTCCGGTGGTTGCTTCATCCATCTGAAAACCGTCCTTGAAGGCGCTCGGTGATGCTCGGAATATATACTTTACCAGCGTTCGGGACCAGAATCGGCTCTACACCTCTTTTGATCCCGAGCGCCGATCCTCTCCAACCGGGGCGAGACGGGAGGCCGCGCTAGCAGGCCGGCCGGTTGAGTATGTCCTGGTCGATCTTCCTCGGGATGAGCTTGCCCGATCCAAGGATGCCGGAGAACTGGCCGTTCTCGACGACTACCTTGCCGCGCAGGACAGTGGTCACGGGCCATCCCTTGATGGGCCACCCCTCCCAGATGCTGTAGTCGCTGATGTGGAGGTCGCTCAAATCCAGGTTTTTTCGGATGCTGGGGTCGATGAGGACTATGTCGGCGTCGCTCCCAGGGGCTATGGCGCCCTTTCGTGGATAGTAGCCCATGATCTTGGCGGCACCGGCAGACGTCACCTCCACGAACCGCTGGAGAGACATACCCAGGTCGCCAACCCCTACGCTGTAGGTGATTCCCATCCGGGCTTCCGTGCCGTTGTGCCCGCCGGTGATGTCGTTAATGGTCCTGCCCGCGGTCTTGACGGAGTGGCTGGAGCAGAACTCGTCGGTGGCCATGGTGTTGAGGCCACCCCGGATCAGGCCGTCCCACAAAGCCTTGCGATCCTCCTCGGACTTCAACGACGGGTAGGTGTGATACTTCATGCCATCGGGCTTCTTGTAGTCTTCGGCGTTGAAGCAGGCGTAGTTGTGAAGGGTTTCACCGTACACTGGCATGCCCTTGCCCCTGGCCTCCCTGATGGCGTTGACTCCCTCCCTGGCGCTGACGTGGACGAAGTAGAGAGCGGCGCCGGTCCATTCGGCCACGCGGAGGACGCGCCGGAAGGAGACATCCTCCACCATGTTGGTGTGGACTTCATGGATGTTGAACCACTCCGTTCGCTCCTCGCGGTCCAGCTTATCGTAGTTGTACTTGACCATGTCGTCGTCCTCGGAGTGGACCAACATGAGACCGCCGTTCGCCACCGTCTGCTCCATCAGCGCCGCTATATGACCCATCCGCATCTGCCAGCCGACGCCGGGGGGGATACGAGAGGGGGGGAATAAGTCGGTGGTGAAGACCTTGAAGGTGGGGAAGCCGGCCTGAATGGTCTCGGGCACCTGCTCTATGATGTTGGGCGGCAGGTCCCCGATCATCATCATGTGGTAGGAGTAGTCGCAATAAGAGTTCCCTCCCCAGCGGGAGTTCCTCTCGTCGACGGCCTCCTTGATATCGTGGCCAGCCACCACATGGGCGAAGTCCGTAATGGTGGTAGTACCTCCAAAGAGGGCCGATCGGCTGGCTTCCTCGGGAGGCGCCGTCTCCGCGGGGGGTGTCGTTGGTTCCTTAGGCCCAATATGGGGATGCCCGGTCACCGACGTCCAGATGGGCATGGCGACGTGGGCGTGGGGCTCGATGCCCCCGGGTACCACGATCTTGCCGGTGGCGTCGATCACCCTCCCAACGTCGCCGGCCGTTGTACCGGGCGCGGCGACGGCCACGATCTTCTCCCCTTCCACCGCCACGTCCCAGTTGCCCACTCCCCAGGGCGTGACCACCTGTCCACCCTTAACTAGCAGGTCTATCATCTCTCCCTCCAGCGCATTGGTTGAAGCGTCGATTGTAACAGGCGTCGACGTGACCGGCATCTCGTCGGTATTGAAGCGCGTGGACAGCTCCGGACCCTCAGCCTTAACCAGAATCAGGTCTAGGACTCCGGGCGGCTGGGGCCGATCGAAAGAAGCATACCGAGGTTGGCCCCGTTGACGATGTATGGGTTAGAAACCTGCCTACTTGTTTGAAACTCGGTTCCACCAGTCCATAACCATCTGTTCTGACTCTCGCTGGAGCACGCCCGTCACCAGATTGAACCGCGACCCCCACTGGGCCGATGCCTCGAGGAGTTTTTCTATCCGATAGTCCCCCAGGTCAGGCAAAAGGGGAAAGCCTTCGCGGCCTCCCATCACGACGGTTTCCACGTTGGCGTACAGGATGGTCGCGGCGCACATGTGACAGGGCTCCCAGCTCGTGTACAGCACGCACCCGCTCAGCTCCCCGATCCTGAAGGTCTTGGCAGCTCCACGCCCGAGGGTTCTGGCGGCCGCCCGGATGGCTGATGTCTCTGCGTGCGCGGTGGGGTCATCGGCGGTGTGTATGTGGTTCCTCTCCCGTACGACCACCTCGCCGTTCAATACGATGACGCAGCCGAACGGCTCGTCCCCTGCCGCCTCTGCCTTCCCGGCTTCTTCGATAGCCATGTCTACGAAGCGTTCGTGATCCTGTTCCATCTGCTTCCCCTCTTGAGATAAGCGGTGCCGGCTATGTACCTTGATACTATAGGGCGAGGTATGTGAGCGCTGACCCTTGCAGGCCGGGCTCGGCTGGATCGCGTGGTCGTACTGATGGATGTTCCATGTGATCACTCCTGAGAATGAGCGTATTGCTCGGCAGCTATGCTGATCCAGACAGAAGGTTAGCTTGCAACCGGCCCAGGAAGGCAGAACGCAAGACTATCAACATGCTTCTCCGGCGGTCAAACCGACCGCGCCGCGTCAGAAAGAGCGGCTTTTGAACGCAGGCAGCTCGTGGGAGCGACATGGTCGAGCCGATGGAAGTGGATTGTGAAGCTGGGTCCGAAGAAGTACCCGGGGGCCCCCGGCTATCCTCTAAAGCAAATTCACCGAGAGGCTTCCCGATACTGTCCTCCCAGCCCTGGCCCCCGTATAATAGGCGGAACCTCCGCCTCCTGGTTGCGCCCACCAGACGGGGCTGCCGTGTGGCGTCTCTCGGAACTGCCTGTGCTCCCTCCGCTGGTGGGTGCGGCCGGCCTGTTCCTCACGGCTGGCACTTGAAACTCTTCCCTGAGCCCGGTTTTTGCCCATAAAGAAACCTCAAGGACTAGCAAAGCCCGAAACCGAATCTCCTTACGGGTGGGTGGTCACCGGGGCTTCCTTTGTGATACTGGGCGCCGCCTGGGGGACACAGGCGTCCTTTGGGGCGTTCCTGGATCCGCTCACAGAGGGCATGGGCTGGTCTCGAACGGCCGCGTCGGCGGTGTTCTCAACGCTTACGGCGGTCAGCTTCGCGACCGGCGTTTTGTGGGGGTGGCTTGCGGACCGCTGGGGAGCCCGGCCGGTGATCGTCGCCACCGGCTTGATGATGGGCCTGGGGGTGTTCCTGTCCGGCACCGTGCAAGCCTTATGGCAACTGTATATTTTCTACGGGGTCATCGCCGGTGCCGGCCTTGGTGGGATGGTCGGTCCGATATCCGCCCTGGTCGCTCGGTGGTTCGACCGCCGCCGGGGCCTCGCCATCGCCATCTCGTATGCCGGGATCGGCGCGGGTACCGCCGGGCTCCCAATCCTCGTGGAGTACCTCAACTCAAGCCACGGGTGGCGCCAGGGGTTCTGGGGACTCGGGATCATCCTGTTTGCGGCTGTACTCCTGGCTGGATTCTTGCTTCGGGAGCCGCGGAGTCCGGTGGAGTCGCAGGCGCCACTACCCTCAGCGCGCGGCCCGCAGGGCGAAGACTCGACTGCCGATGAGCAGATGCCCGCCGGAGCCGACGCCGGCGTCCCCTCGGTGACACTGTCGTCGGCTCTGCGCACGAGGTCACTCTGGCTCATGTTTCTTATGGAAGCTGCCGGAACACTGATCTTTTTCATGGTAGTCGTTCATCTGGTGTCCCGCGCCACCGACGCCGGCGTCTCCTCATCTACCGCCGTCACCCTGATTACTGTCATCGGTCTAGCCATCATCGCGGGCCAGCCAATGGGCGGAGCGCTGGGGGACCGCTTTGGCCCGCGGCGCATCTTCGCGGCCGGTTTGGCCTTGTGCTCGCTGGCGCTGGTTTGGCTGTCCCTGTCCAACGGCCTCTGGATGTTCTACGTCTTTGCGGCCGCCTTCGGCCTGGGCACGGGGCACTGGTCGCCCCAGCTACCGTCAGTCATCGCCCGCATCTTCGGGACCCGCCACCTCGGCGCCATCTGGGGGGCCGTACTGCTGGGTTCCGGCGTAGGCGGCTTGATCGGCCCGGTTATGGCCGGGTACATCTTTGACTCCACCGGCAGCTACCGTATAGCTTTCTCCGCAGCGGCTGCTATTGGCTTTGCCGGCGTGGTTCTCACGCTCGTTCTGTCGGACCAGCCGCATCCCGATCGCATCGTTCGAGAGTAGCTCCGAGGCGTGCTTGGCCGAGCGGGTTGGCAGTGTCAGTCATCAAGCGTCGTCATAGGCATCCAAGGTGACGAGGTCGCTTAAGCACACGGCCCGGCCTCCGAGTATACCCAAACCCTCGGCGGCATAGCGGACGGCCGAAGCTGGATCGGGCAGTGGCGGCGTCTGGCCCCGGTCTGGGCCGACCTCACGGAGCACGGCCCGCGGATGCAGACCCGCCAGCTGCCGGGCCTTGGCAACCCCGCTCTCCAGTCCACCTAGCTCGTCCACCAGCCCCCGTTCCAAGGCCTGCAGTCCGGTCCACACGCGGCCGCCGCCGACCGCATCGGCGGCTTCACGAGACATATTCCGGCCATTGCTTACCCGGTCCAGGAATACGTCGTAGACTCGTTGGATAGTCCCCCAGACGGTTTTCCGCTCCTCGTCGTTGAACGGCCTTTCTGTGTCGTAGAAGTCGGCGTGCAGCCCACGGCCGATCGACTCGCGGCGAAACGACAGCTTGTCCAGCAGTCCGGCGGTGACCACCTTACCGGACAGCACCCCGATCGAGCCGGTGATGGTGCCGGGCTGGGCCGTAATCCACTGGGCTGGTGTGCATACCCAGTACCCGCCGGAGGCAGCGATCGACCCCATGACCGCCACCAGCGGCTTCTTGGCCGCCAGCTTTTGTAGAGCCGAAGCCATTGCCTCCGCTGCCGACGACGTGCCTCCTTCTGAGTTCACGTATAGCACAACGGCTGCAGCCCTCCTGTCGGCCAACGCGCTTCGCACCTGCTGTACCACGGTCAGGTCCCCGGCTCGGGGGTTGAAAACGAGGGGCAGCGGTATCGGAGACTTGAACGGGGGCCGTTGGCTTCGGCCGTCGACGATCATCCCCTCGACGCGAATCAGCGCTATGTAGCGCCCCGGTCTGATAGGGGGGCGACGCAGCAGACGCTTCTTGACCGCATCCCAGGTCGTTAGGCGGGCTCCCCTTTCTGCGGTGCCCAGGTAGGCGGGCAGATCCTCCTCGCTGATCAGCTTGTCAACGACCCCTGCGTCTACCGCTTGCAGATCGGTGTACGGAGCGCCGTCCACCAGGGCCTTAGCGGCGTCCTCTCCCAGCTTGCGGCCGGAAGCGACAGCCCCGACAAAATCATCGTAGTACGCGTCGATCAGCCAGTTGGACATCTCCCTAGCTTCGTCCGACATGCTCGTGCGCATGAGGGGATCGGCGGCCGATTTGTAGGGACTGATTTGGACAAAGTCAGCCTTCACGCCTGCCCGTTCCAGTGCGTCCCCCAGGAAAACGAAGCTGGCGCGTAGGCCCAGGGGAGAGACTCCTCCGCCGGTCTGTAGCAGGATCTCATCCGCCGCCGCCGCGACGTAGTACGCGGTGTTGTCGTAGCCCGACGACCAAACTACCACCCGTTTTCCCGATGAGCGCAGTTGAGCGATGAAGCCACGTATGGTTTGAGCCTGGGCCGCGGGCAGCTGCAGGCTGCGCAAGTGCAGGACGACGCCGCTGATGCGCGAGTCTTGTTGAACGGCGCGGAGCTGTTCGCCCAGCTCCTGCAGGCTGAGCCTGGCGTCCGGGAAGAGCCGCCGCTGCAAAAATCCGGTCTTCCGGGTCCGCAGTTCGGGATATTTGCCCTCCAGGACAAAGACCACATAGTCGGGCGGCTTTGTCAGCCGACGGATGAGATTTCCGACAAGCCAGAACGCGTACCATACGGCATAGACAGCGTACCCTAGCATGCGCCAACTCCTTTCGGCGGGCCCTCGGGGCCGTGGGGACATGAGGCGAAGACGTGACCCACTCCCATGTTAACCCGATCCCGATGCTGACAGCCAAATGGCCCCTTCGGGCGACGAGACGAGACCGATCCTAAAGGCATCACCGGCTAATGGTTCTGCTAGAATCGCTCTTTACCGACTCGCGGGAGGTATCACATGAAGGTCATCGGTCGCCTTGACGCGACCTCTCTTGAGGACATACCGAGGCAAGCCCGTAGACTTGAAGAGTTGGGCTACGACGGGGTGGACCAGATCGAAACAGACCACGATGGGTTCCTGACGCTGCTGCTGGCCGCGGAGCACACTCGACGGATGATCCTCGCGACCGGCGTGGCCGTTGCCTTTCCGCGCAGCCCGATGGTGGTTGCCAACATGGCCTGGGACCTGCAGAAGTTCTCCCACGGGCGCTTCGCGTTGGGCCTCGGGTCCCAGGCAAGGGCCCATAACGAACGGCGTTTCAGCATCAAATGGGGTTCTCCGGTCTCGAGGATGCGCGAGTACGTCCAGGCGCTGCGCGCCATCTGGGACTGCTGGCAGGACGGGACACCTCTGGATTTCCAGGGCGAACACTACACCTTCACCCTAATGACCCCCCATTACGACCCCGGACCCATTGAGCACCCCCGGATACCCGTGCTCATCGGCGGCACCAACCCCGCCATGCTACGGGTGGTAGGAGAGGTGGGCGACGGGGTTATGATCAACAACTTCAACACGCGTAAATACGTGGATGAGATACTGCGACCCAACCTGGAGGCCGGCGCAAAGAACTCGGGTCGACCCCTGAAGGACTTCGAAGTACACGGGGGAGGCTTCATAATCACGGGGGAGAACTGGGAGGAGGTCGAGAAGAAGATCGGTCCCATGAAGGAGCAGATCGCCTTGGGCTACGCGTCCGAGCGGCCCTTAAAGCTGGTAATGGACGTCCACGGCTGGGGCGACGCATCGCTGCGCCTCCAAGAGATGGCCGCCAAAGGCCGGTGGTCTGAGATGGCCCGCGAGATCACCGACCAGATGCTCGAGACGTTCGCCGTCATCGGCACCTACGACGAGATCGCTGACAAGATCAAGGCACGCTACGAGGACGTGCTTACACACGTCATTTTCAGCCCCGTAACTCACGATGAGGGAGAGGAAGACCGGGTACGGGCGGTGGTCGAGGCGCTGAAGAAGGGTTAGCGTGCTGGGCGCGGAGGGACGCTCGCCGTCTTAGGTCCCGCGAGGGCTAGCTCACGGCTCGACCCGCAGGGGTCGAATCCAGACCGGGCCTCCAGTGTCCGCACCGAGGATACGGTGGCCCATCGGCCCGATCTCGACAGCGTCCTCAGGCGCCTCGTCCGTTAGCCTGACCCAGGCTCTCAGGGGTGCGGTAGTCCCGTTGACCAGTTCCACGAGGTCGCCGTCGCCGACACCGACCTTGTCCGCGGCCGTCGGGCTCAGCTTGCAGAGACGGCATCCACGATCGTCGTATTCATCTTCGGCGCCCGCCTTGAGCTGCAGGTAGAGTCGTTGCCCGACTAGCTCAGACCGTGCCTCCCGTGTCCTGTTGACGTCGATCTCGCCCGCGTCGCCGAGTACGACGCCGTACACATCCCGGGCCCTCTGTGGCGTTGTGTAGCCCTCCAGCACGTCTCGCCTCACCCGCTCAGCCTCTCGCTCCAGCGGGTCTCCGACTCCTCCGCCGGCCGTGGCCTGTATCAAGACTACGTCGCCATATTGCAAGGGAAACGCCTTCACCTTGCCACGGATGGGCGATGGCTCAATCGTTCTGCCGTCGCGGATCACGGTGAACGAGTTTCGCATGCCTGGAGAAGCTCCCGCTGGGCCCCAGGGCGGTATGACCGCCCTATCGGCCATCACGTTTAGCTGACTTCCATCTGAAAGGATCTTGATGCGCCTGGACGAGCCCAGGCCGCTCCTGCGGAAGCCGGCGCCCTCGCCGTCGGTGCTGACCTCGAGGCTTTCGATGAGCAAGGGCAGTCGCTGCTCGACACTTTCGGCGGGGAACACCTGCGGCGTGTCACCGAGGTCGTACAGACTCGTACCGCTGGCTCCATCGGTCTCAGTCGTCGCCGGATAGCCCCCGTTCAGATACTCGTAGAGAATGTAGTGCCGGCCACGCGCCGGGTCGAATCCTCCGATGTGGGTGTGGTTGGAGGTGCCCAGGTTCTCTCCTCCCAACCGGTCGGGCATCATCTGCGAGAACGCGCCGACCACCGAGGCCTGGACCTGCCGGAACACTTCCCAGCAGCCACCGACCGCCGTCGGAAGCTCGGCGGCGAGGCAGCTTCGGTCCGGGATTACGAAGCTGATGGGCCGGAAAGTGCCGCCGTTGACGGGCGTTTTCGGATCGAGCCACGACTTGATTATCACGAAAACGCCGCCACACGTAACGGGCACCCCGCAGTTCATAGGCCCTGCCACCTGGGGAGAGGTGCCCGTAAAGTCGAAGTGCATCGCGTCGCCGTCAACGGTCATGTTGAGTTTTATCGGCAGCGGCTCGGGGGAAAGGCCGCTGTTGTCCATGTAATGCTCGTAGTGGTATTCCCCATCCGGCAGCTGCTGGATTCGGCCCCGCATGGCCTTTTCGGAGTTGTTCAGGAGCATCGAGACACACTCCTCCAGGGTGTCGGGTCCGTACTTCGCCGAGAGCTCTGCAAGACGCATCTCGGCGACCCTGGCCGTGTCCAGCATCGCCAACGCATCACCCTCGCGTTCATCCTGCATGCGCATATTGGCGAACATAACGTCCCACAGGGCCTGGTTGAGCACTCCGTCCTCGATGAGCCTCACCGGCACGATGCGGACACCCTCCTGGTAGATCTCGGTGTCCTGGCCTGAAAAACTACCCAGCGTCGCGCCGCCGACGTCCGCATGGTGGGCGCGTACCGCTATGTGCATCAGGATTCTGCCCGCCGATGCGAATGGCACGTAGAAGGCGATGTCGTTCAGGTGGGTGCCACCCGTGTACGGGTCATTGACCGCGTAAACATCGCTCGGGCTCATCCCGTCCCCGAACTTGTCCACGACGGCTTCGAGCCCCAACGACATAGCGAAAACGTGGCCGGCGAAGTCTTCGGACATTGCCACGAGCTCGCCTTTGGTATTCAGCAAACCGCAGGAGAAGTCGAGGCTTTCATAGAGGATCGGGGCATAGGCGGTCCTCATCAGCGTCGCCCGCATCTGGTAGACGGTAGACACAAGGTAACCGCGAACCACTTCCAGGGTGATGGGGTCCACTTGGTTCATGGGCCAACCTCGACGTACCTTGTAGCTCGACACCGGCACGCGTCCGGACAGGGGAGCGGGACGGGTGCAGTCACATCACTGAGGGCCGCAGCCAGCTCCACGTTCCGCAACCGGTTGCGACTCCGAGATCGATGGCCGCTTTCCTGGTGGCGATGGCGTAGCTTTGATGGTCTTCGAGTCAAACACCACGCTGTTCGCTTTACGCATGGCCCGTGTCCGTCAGTTCCAGACGCCAGGCGGCGAATGACCTCATCTTGCGGACGGCCTCTGGGAGCCCGAGTGCCGCCCCGCAGCCGGGCGTCGGATATCGAGGTCGCGGCAGCGCTGGCTCAAGACCCGTGGCAGCAAGCTGGCGAGCCGTTGCCCGTCATACATACGGGGCGCGGCCTTTCACTTCGGCCGAAAGCGCCCAAGTCGCTGACGCTGTCGCCGCGCCGGTTCCCAGAGGTGTCTCCGGGACTGAGGGAGGCGGGCGCCTCCCTCTCCGAGACCTAGAATCGGCGTGTGGTGGGTGCTCCCCCGCCCCGCTTCGTGAAGCAGTCACGACAGTAGACCGGACGGTCGCTTCGGGGCCGGAACGGAACGGTAGTGTCCTTGCCGCAGTCAGCGCATACGACGGGATGCATCTCGCGAGCGCCTCCATCGTAACCACCACCACCGCCGCCGCCGTAGCCGCCGCCACCACCGCCGTAGCCTCCGCCTCCGCCACCACCCTCGCTGTAGCGCTGCTGGCGTCGCCCTTCACGGCAAGACGGGCAGCGCTTCGGCTCGTTTGTGTAGCCCTTCTCGGCGTGGTAAGTCTGGTCGTCGGCGCTGAAGATGAAGGATTGGCCGCACTCTACACATGTGAGGCTTCTGTCTGCGTAGGTTGTCAAACTAGGGTCTCCTTCCGATGAGTATTTGGCAAGAGTCTGGTCGCCGAGGCCGGAAATACGCAAGCGATCCTGAAGAGTGGAAGGGACTCTAGTTAGCAGTCCGCGGGGCGTCCGAGGAGCTCAAGATAGTCTGACCGAAGGACACAGAATGCTGCCATCCCCCCGCAGTATATCACAAACGAGCGGGGGTCAAGTTCGAGGTTATCGCCCCGGCAACTCGCAGGTGACAAGTCCGGATCGGCTAGCTAAACGTGTCGCGACCCAGTCCGTGCACGCCCTACTTGAAGCGTGGCATGACCTTCCGTGCGAATAGCTCCATCGACTCGACGATTCGGCCATGGTCCGCACCCGGCAGCTCCATGAAGAGGGCCAGGTCGGTGATTCCTTCTTCGTCCAGGTAGCCCTCTACCAGCTCGGCGCAGGTTTCGACATCGCAGATGATGGTGGGATCGGCCTCGCGCAGCCCGTCCGCGTTGGTGATCTCACCCATCGGGGTGTACTGAGGGTTGGTCAGCCCCGCCTCCGTGAGCCACTGGAAGTAGAGCTCGTGCCTGTAGAAGAAGTGGTCCTTCAGCTCGTGCCAGGCACGGTCCGGGTCCTCCGCGACGTACATGACCGCCAGCTTGGATACCCTGGGCTTTGCCTCGGGACCTTTCAGCTCGGCCAACCGCCGTCTGTAAACGTCGATCAGGTGGACCTTGTTTACGCCCAGGAACCCGTCTCCAAGCTCCGCGGCCCGCCTCGCCCCGTGCTCATTGCTGGCGCCGATCCATATCTCCGGCCGCGGCTTCTGGACCGGCCTGGGCGTCACCGTCACGTTGTCCAGGTCGTAGAAGCGCCCGTGGAAGGTCAACGACGGCTCCTCCCAGGCCCGGCGAATCACCTCCAGCGTCTCCAGGAAGCGTGGCAGCCTCTCCCTGATCGGAACGCCGAGGGCCTCGAACTCCTCTGCGCGATATCCGAGGCCGGCGCCGAATATCAGACGCCCGCCCGATATGGCATCGACAGTGGCAGCGTCTTCTGCCAGCCGAACGGCATTGTACAAGGGCAGCAGCAGCACCTGGGTGCCGATGCGGACCCGGTGCGTCCTGGCGGCGACGGCGGCGGCTATGGGCATCGCCGATGGTGCATAACCGTCGTCGACGAAGTGATGCTCGGTGAGCCATATGTACTCGAAGCCCAGATCCTCGGCGTAAGCGATGCGGTCCAGGGCCTGGCCGTAGAGCGTGTCCCACGGCAGACGCCATCGAGCGGGGTTGCGGAAGTCGAATACCAGCCCGAATCGCGCCATCTAGCCGTAGGCCTTTATCTCTTCCAGTACGTGCTCGGAGATTTCGAGGACTCTGTCGATGTCCTCATCGGTCTGGGCCGCGTTGGTGAAGCCGAGATGGAAGGGCGTGACGTACAGGCCGTTCGCCACGAGGCCCATGAAGAAGGCTCTGCCCCTTTCGGCATTCGACCTTGCGACGTCTCGGATGTTTCGGATGGGGTGGCCGGCGAAGAAGACCCCGAAGATCGACCCTTCACCGACGGCCTGGAGTTCGATGCCCAGCTCGTCGCCCATCTTCATCAGGGTGGTCCGGATCCTCTCGCCGTGGCCGTTCATGCGCTCGTAGACTCCGGGCTTTTCGAGCTCACTTATCATCGCCAACCCGGCGGCCGTCGACATCGGATTGCCGGTGAAGGTGCCCGACTGGTACATCTTGTCCTTCTCGTGAGGCTGGCTGGCCGGCGTGACCACGGTGTCCATGATCTCCCTCTTTCCGCCGTACACCCCTATCGGGAGACCGCCGCCTATGGCCTTGCCCAGCGCCCTCAGATCGGGGACGACGCCGCTTATGGACACGGCGCCGCTTAGCGATAGCCTGAAGCCTGTGATCACCTCGTCGTAGATCAGGATGATCCCTTCCTCCTCGGTAATCCGTCTGATGGCCTCGAGGAACGGCACCTCGGCGGGCACACCCGCAAGCCACGCCCCTCCGACGGGCTCCAGGATCACCGCTGCCAGCTCGTGGGCATGCTGCTTGATAAGCGACACCGCGGACTCGGCGTCGTTGAAGGGCAGGACAATGGTGTCCTGGAGCTGGCTGTCGGGTATGCCGGCGCCCTGGGGCCTGGCCTCGGGGCTCTCGTCCGGCCCGTGTATGTTGGTTCCGCCAATGAGCTGGTTGTCGTATTGGCCGTGGAAATTGCCCTCAAACTTGGCGATCTTGGGCCGGCCGGTGTAGGCCCGCGCAGCCCGGAAGCACATATGAGTCGCCTCTGAGCCGCTATTGGCGTATCGCATCATCTCCATGCCGGGCATATGCTCGGCGACCTTCCTCGCCAGGTCGATAGCGGACTCTGTCGTGCCCATCAGGCTGGCGCCAAGGTCCACCTGGCGGTGCACCGCCTCGGTCACAGCCGGAGGGCAGTGGCCCAGGATGTTGGGTCCTCCGCCGATGAGCAGGTCTATGTACTCGTTCCCGTCCACGTCATAGATGTATGCTCCCCTGGCCTCCTTCAGATAGATGGGGTAGGGTCTCCTGAAGGCGCCGTTGCCCACTACACCGCCCGGAAGGTACCGGCTGCCCTCCTCGAAGACCTCCCTCGACCCGGGGGTTCGCTCTATGTACTGCTTCTCGAATATCTCGTACGCGGTTGGCATGTCTGCTACCTGTGACCCTCAGTCATTCCCTGGTCGCTGACGCCGTATGGAGACTTCTCTATCGCCCTGAGTCCCGACAGGTCGGGACTCAGGCAGGACGGTTGCGGGATGGGGCCTCCTCTTTCGGGCGAAGCCCGGGGAGGGGCTTTGCACCAAAAGTTCTTTCAAGTCGAAGGTTTGTTTTCCTTCCCACCCGCGCTGGAGGTATTCTTGTATCTGGGGACACCCCAGACCCCGGCCGGAAACCGGAGGTTCCCGGCACCCTCCTGATTTTTGTGCAAAGGTCCGGGGAGGGCAGGGGGGAACGGACTTCCGGCGGGTAGCGCCGTCTAGCTATTCCGACAGCAATGACACCGACCCCACTGACCGCTACGAATCGCCGCTTCGTCTCTTCTCCTCGCGCAGCCGCTCCGTTGCCTCGCGGTCTATCTCGTAGTGAAGGAGCTCGCGGTCGACCTCCTTGATCACCACGCCGTAGTCACCGCGGGCGCCTTCGACCGACACGAACTCGTCGATCACGTCCTCCAGTACCGCCTCGGGATCCCGCTCCAGGGGGGCGCCGTAGCCGCCGCCACCGGCGGACCAGTGGGCTATGATGTCCTCTTGCTCGACGGAGACGCCCGAGAACATCACGTCGAGCCACTTCTCGTTAGGCCTGCCTGGATTGTAGTTGACCCCTTGATATATGCCGCGCTTGCCGCCGAACAGGCCGGGTGGGCCTCCCGGCCCGAACTTGCCCCTGTCGCTGGTGTAGGACATGACAACGCCGCTCTCATTAAGGATTCGAAGCGCGGTATCAAGGCCGCACCCACCACGATACTTCCCAGCCCCCATCGAGTCGGTCTTGTGTGTGTAGTGCGTCAGCATCACCGGCCACTGGCGTTCCTTCTGCTCGATGGATTGCTGGGGGCATCCGGCGCCGAAGATAGGCGCCGAGGCGTCGCGGCCGTCGCGGTCGGACAGGCCGCCCCAGCCGCCGTTCATCCAGTGGTAGTAGATGAAGTACTTGTCCTCGCGGCCGACACGGTCGTCGTAACCGCCTAACATGAAATACTCCAGGTTGTAGGAGGAGCCGAAGGTCTTGTCAGGCTTGACGTTTGACCAGACTCTGACTACCGAGTTGATCAGCTTCTCGAAGGAGCCGGCCACCTCCCCGCAGCAGGCGAAGGGCCTCGGAGCGTTCAGGACACTGGCCTCCGGGTAGATGGCTTTGACGACCCGCAGCCACCCCGAGTTCAGCAGGATCCACGGGAACACGTGCTTTGTGCCCGCGATGATCGCCCCCATGGACGAGCTCTTGGTGGCGTTCATCCCCGAGTGGGTGGGTGGTCCCGAGCCGGTCACGTCGTAGATTATCCTGGGCGGGTCGTGCTGGATGGTCATCTTCACGTGAACGGGGACCGGCCCCTTGTCCGGATACTTCGGATCCCTGTCGATGTAGTCTACCGTCTCCCAGGTACCCTCGGGGCACTTCAGTATTTCGGCGATGACCTGACGCTCGGTGTGGTCGACGTTCTCCTGCATGGCCGCCAACACGATCTCAAGGCCATACTTCTCGATCAGCGCTATGAGCCGGGTCTGGCCCGTCCTGGTGGCCTCTATTTGGGCCCACATGTCCCCATTGCTCTCCAGAGGTACCCGGATGTTGGACATGAGCTTGTTGATCACGTCCTTCCTGGGTTCGCCTTCCTCGATCACCTTCATCGGCGGTATGTCCTGGCCCTCCTGGTAGATCTCGGTGGCCAGCGGATCCATGGAGCCGGGGATCGAGCCGCCTACGTCGAGCCAGTGGCCCTTGGTGCAGGTGAACGCGATGACCTCGCCGTCCCAGAACACTGGCCGGATGAAGGTGAGGTCGGGCAGGTGGGTGCCGCCCCGGTACGGGTCGTTGTACATGAAGACGTCGCCGGGCTTCATCTGGTCGCGAGGAAAATCCTCGATGACCGCCTTCGTGGTGGGCTGGAGCACACCGACCTGCACCGAGCTGTCCCGGGTGCCTTCTGCCACCAGGTTGCCGCTGGCGTCCATGAGGCCGCCGCTGAAGTCGCCGACGTATATCGAGAACGACAGGCACGAGCGCTGCACCGACGACGCTATCTCGTCGACCAGCGCCACGAGGGAGCCGGACAGGATGGAGAAGGTTACCGGATCGAGTTTCGTTTGCTGCTCGGTCGCCATGAAGCCTCGTCAGTCTCGATGCTAAGGGCGGCCTGCGGCGCCGCGTCCCCGTGGTGCGCGGTAGCATACACGGCACCGGCGCGCCTTTCAAGCTGTTCCGTAGGGGTAGATAAGCCCTTCCGCAGGTCTTTTCGACCGCCTGCAGGCGTCCGGATTCAGACGGCTCGGCTCCTCAGTTCCTCGGTCCTGTGCGGGTCCGCGGTGCCCGTGGCCGGGTCGATCCAGACGCCGTATTCCTCACGTGCGGCCTGTACCGAGACGTAGCCATGAAGCACGTCTCGCTCCACCGACGACGTGTCACGCTCCAGCGGATCGCCGTAGCCGCCGCCCCCGGCTACGGTTATCTCCACGACGTCGTCGGCCTTCAGTGGCACGAGAGAGAACTTGGCCGGCGAAAGAGTCCCGCAAAGCGTCGGAAAGTCTGATACTTCCCCGTCGCGGATCACGGCGAACCCATTGGGCATGCCCTCACGTCCTCCGTCCAGCCCCCAGGGCGGTATGAGGTGCCGGTCGGCGCAGGCCGACACGAGCGTGTCGGTCAAGTGGCGCATCTGACGGCACACGCCAAGGCCGCCACGGTATTTCCCGGCACCCGCCGAGTTGGTGAGCATCTCGTACTTCTCGAAGCGTACGGGGTAGCGGGATTCCCACACCTCCATGGACTCGTTCATGCAGTTGACCATCAGCACCCAGGCCGCGTCATTGCCGTCCTTGTTAGGCCTGGCGCCGCAGCCGCCCGATTCGAACTCCAACCAGAGGAACTCCTCGCCGGTATCCGGGTTCAGACCGGATGCGGTCATGCAGTTGCCGGTGACATAGGTGCCTGCCGACATCCGACGGGGCGCCATCTGGCCCAGCGCTTTTAGCACAACCTCATACGTCTTGTTGATGGGGTCGGCGCTGGAGCAGTATATGGGTGCCGGATACACGGGGTTGACAATGCAGCCCTCGGGAGCCCTGACCTCGATTAGGTCAACGATGCCCGAGTTGAACGGCGCTGTCGGGTCTACCGTTGCCATTGCTGCGGCGTATGCCGCCGCCTTGGTGAAGGTCATCGACCCGTTGACGGGGCCGCGGACCTGCGGGTCGCTACCGGCGAAGTCGACCACGATACGGCGTCCCTCTTTGGTGGCGGTAACCTTGATGAGATGGGGCCCGCCTCCGTGGCCATCGTCCTCGAAATGGTCCGCACCCTCCCACGTCCCGTTGGGGAGCTGCTCGAGAGCGGCCATGAACCGGCGGCGCGAGTAGTCGAGTGCGGCATCCATGCCCTCGAGGATGGCTTCCCTGCCGTATTTGTCGATCAGATCCCCCAACAGACGCTCGGCCACGATGCTCGACGCGATCTGGGCCTGGAGGTCGCCCCAGCACTGCTTGGCCATCCGGACGTTGCGGAGGACGAAGTCCTTGATCTCGCGGTTCAGGACGCCGCCTCGGTAGAGTTTCACCGGCGGGATCAGTAGCGCCTCCTGGACGACGTCCCGAGCGGTCCCGGACCATCCGCCGGGCGTCATTCCGCCGACGTCGGTCCAGTGGCCCCGGTTCATGGCGAAGCCCTGCAGCTCTCCTTGCACGAACATAGGCCGGACAACGGCCACGTCGCCCTGGTGAGCGCCGCCGCTATATGGGTCGTTGTGGAGGATGACGTCGCCCTCGTGAAACTCCTGATAGGTGTCGCGTATGTTTTGCAGCGTGTCACCAAGGGTGCCGGTGTGGGTGGGCATGCCCAGCGCTTGCGCGACCATGCGCCCTCTAGCGTCGAAGAGGCCGCAGGTGAAGTCCAGGCCTTCGCTGAACAACGTCGAGTAGGCGGTCCGTCTGGTCGTCTCGACCATGGTCCTGACGGTCGAGATCAGGTGGTTCCGGATAATCTCGGCGGAGAAAGGGTCCAGCTTGCTTTTTCTTTTGGTGCCTGGGGTGGCCATGGGCGCGTTCGCTCCTCCCAGCTGCTGTCACCGCTCCGTGGTCAGAATGGCTGAATGACAGGACTTCACTTACAGTGCCAGGGCCTGCTTATGGGCCTGGTAGGTCGCCATCTCGATGTCCCTGGGTTGAGCGCAGTCGCCGACCGCGTACACCTCTGCGACCTTCCCCTCCAGCAGGTGGTGCAGCGTCGCGTCGGCTTGGCCCCCGGCCGCCATCACTATCGTATCCACCGACTCGATGGTTCGCGTCGTCGAAGGGTCCACGACGTGGTAGACGTCGAGAGAGTCCTCGCCTATCCTCGATACGCCGGTCAGAGGGCTCATGGTCACGCCCTTCTGAATCAGGCGCTCGTAGAGGTGGTGCCATACGGCAGGCGTGATCTCGGTTCCGACCCACTTGAAGCCGGTAACGACCTCCACCCGCTTGCCCTGGTCGGCTAGCAGCTCGGCCACGGTGCAGCCGGGCGGTGTGCCCTGGGTGTCGATGATGACCGCGTGGTCTCCCACGTCCGCGCCGCTGAGCACGTCGCGCACGGTCGTGACGTTGGCTCCCGATGCGCCCGGGATCTCGGGAACGTAGGGCGTGGAGCCCGTGGCCACGATGGCCACGTCAGGATTCTCCGCCAGGACCGATGCCACATCGGCGTCCGCGCCCAGCCGCACGTCTACACCAAGCTTGTCCAGCTGCTTCTCGAAGAACAGGATGATCTCCTCGAAAGACTCGCGATTAGGCGTCCTCATGGCCAGCTTGACCTGCCCCCCCAGCCTGTCCGACCGCTCGAAGAGCACGACGCTGTGCCCCCTTTCGGCCGCGACCCGCGCCACCTCCATTCCGGCAGGCCCGCCGCCGATGACCACTACGCGTTTGCTGACCTCGGCGAGCCCCGGGTCGGCCCACCGCTTTTCGTGGCCCGTTACCGGGTTGTAGATGCAGGTGATTGGCAGGTGCATGGCCTGCCGCCCAGCGCAGCTCTGGTTACAGGCGACACACATGCGGATGTCCTCTGTCCGTCCCTCCTTGGCTTTGTTGGGGAAGTGGGGGTCCGCGATCAGCTCGCGCACCATTCCCACAAGGTCCATCTTCCCTTCCCGTAGCATCTGCTCGGCCAATGCCGGCGTGTTTATCCGGCCGATGCCTATGACCGGCAGGCCGACCAGCTCCTTGATTCCGGCCGGGCGCCACGCAAACTCGCCGGGGGCGTAGTAGTAGGGCGGCCAGTGGGACCGGGTGGCTGCTTCGTCAGGGAAGGCGCTGACCCAGACGTTTATATAGTCGAGCAGGCCGGTCGCCTCCAGCCGCGGCGCGATGGTTTTGAGGTCCTCGTAGTCGATGCTGTAGCCGACGAGGTCGTCGCTGATGCGGACGCCCAGGATGAGGTCGGGGCCGAGCGCGTCTCGCGCCGCCCCCAGGACCTCGTAGAGGAAGGTCATCCTGTCCTCGAGGGTGGCGCCGCCGTACCTGTCGGTGCGACGGTTGCTCTGGTCGTGCAGGAACTGCGAGATGAGCGCGCCGTAGCCCACGATCACCTCGACCCCGTCAAGGCCCCCCTCACGAGCTCGACGGGCGGCGGACCCGAAGGCCACGACGATCTCTTCGACCTCGGCGATGCTCATCTCGTGTGGCATCGTCTGGAAGTAGCTGAAGGCGGTGGTCGGCACGGCCGAAGGAGCGACGGTCAGCCAGTCACCGTCGAGCAGCTCGCGCTGCGCTTCGCCAGCGCGGCGACCACCGTGGGTAAGCTGCGCTATCACGGGCACGGGAGACTCGTGCACCAGGTCCGCTATCAGCCGGTAACGCGGGATAATGGACTCGTCGACGTTGAGGAAATACCCCGTGCTGGTCGGATGAACGGCGCAGGAGCCCAGGGTTACCATCCCGGCGCCGCCCCTGGCACGCTCCCTCAGGTAGTAGGCGTAGTCCTCGGTGGGCAGCTTGCGCTCGTCGTAGAAGTTCGCCGCGTGGCCGGTGACTACGATCCGGCTCTGAAGCGTGTGCTTTCCCAGCTTGTAGGGTGTGAACAGGAGGGGGAACTGCTGCGTCATTTGAGGAGCTTTCCTTTCGACGTGTCCTCACGGGTTGTATCCTGCCCGGCCCGCTCTGGGCTTTCGGCCCGGCCCGTGATAGCCCGTCCGGATGGTCTGCGACTCTCCGCGGCACCAGGGCGCTTCACCATCTCAATAATCCAGGTAGCCTTGCCGGCCGGCGCCGTAGTAGTCGAGCAGGTGGCTGACCCCGTACCTGCCACGAATGGGCGGCTGCTCGGCGAACCAGTGCGCTTCGGGTTCTCGCAATCCGATAACTCGCTCGACGGTTGGAAAGGTCACATCGACGCCCCCGGTTCCGGTGCTGACCACCGACGCGATCTCGGGCGCCGACACCAGCAGCGGCGGTGCGTTGCCGTCCTCGTTGTCCTCCTCCTCGGTCATCAGCACCGTGCTTATCCCGGCCCGCTCCAGGGCCTGGACCGTGAGAACGGTTTCGAGGAAGCGCTGCCCTCTCACGTTGGTCGTGACGATGGCACCGTCGGCGGCCGCGCCCAGGGCGAGCTGAGCGGCTAGGTTGGCCATCAGCTGCTTCTCAGCCTGCGATTCCCAGTTGCTGCGGACCACGACACACCCCACGAAGTTGAAGTCGAGACCGTGGCGTGAGCACATGTGGGGCGCCAGGGTCTCGACGATGGGCCAGGTGACGTTGTCGTGGTAAGTGCCGCATACAGCGCCGTCCAGGAGCTCGGTCGGCTGCAGGAGCCATGGCTGCGTGAGCCGCCCGACGCCGTACACGCCGGTGCCGAGGCTTGTCCTCGGGCCGAAGCGGTACTCGGCCGAGGCCAGCACCGGCACGAACACCACGTTGGGCAGCGACCCGTCGCGGTGGTCGAGGTCGTAGGTCACGACCTCCGGTGGCTCTACCCCCAGAGTGGCTTGAGCCAGGTGGTCGTTCACCTTCAGCATCGCGGCCTGGACCACGCGGTTCCAGTCCTCGGCGGAGGAGGTGTCGTGGGGCTCCATGGCTATGCAGAGGTTGACCGTGCCGGCGTAGGGGGTTACGGCGCCCGGCCCCGACATGTCGATGAAGACGACCTCTCCGGTTGACCACCAGCGGGTCCCATCCGCGCTGACCTTGGGCATCTCCGTGCACGTGATGATGGTCATGCCGCCAAGGCGGTTGGTCCGGCCCTGGCCCACCGTGTCCACGGCCCGGCCTGCCACGCCCGGATATGCGGTGCCCGGGCCCTCTGCTTTCACCTTGGGCTCGATTATGTCGCGCATGCGAACGATGCGCGTCGAGTCGCCCGGCCTGGCAACTTCGACGTCCGCCCACGCGACGTATGGGTCCTCAGTGACCAGGTTTAGCAGCTCGGCCCTGTCCACCTCGAGGACTCCGTCGGCCCAGCGCGTTCGGCTGCCAAAGACGATATCTGCGACAGGGAAGGTCGCTACGTCAAGCCTCATTACACCGCCTCTACCCCGGCCGGCTCGAACAGGGTCGGCTCCGAGACCCCGGTCGTTAGAGCCTTCAGCGCAGCCCCGACGATGCGCAGGCCCAGCGCGCGATCCTGGTCCTCGGACAGAGCCGGGTCGCCGCAGACGTGAGGTACCCTGACACCTCGAACGACCCGACTGGCCCCAGCCGACAGAGGTATGGCCGGCATCGCAGTGATCACGCCCACGGGGATGCCCGCTCGTTCGATCTCCTTCGCCATCGTCGCGCCGCAACGATTGCAGCTGCCTCAGGTGGCTACCAGTACCACCCCGTCCACGTGGTTTTCGTTAAGCTCGGCCGCGATCTCCTCTCCCATTCGCCTGGCGGAGCTTACCGCGGTGCCGTTCCCGGTGGTGGTGAAGACGTAGCGGTACAGCCCGTTGAAGGCCCCGTTGTCTTGTAGCCGCCGTGCCAGGCTGAGGGGCATTGCGTAGTTGGGGTCCTTGTTGTTCAGCACCAGCGTGCTGAAGCCGCCGTGCACCGACTCCCACTCCTCGACGGTCAAGGCGTCGACCCCGTCTATGTCGTAGCGGAAGAACTGCTCTGCCCTGGCGCCGACCAGGCCGTCCATGTTGCCTCGTGGGACCACGCCGCCGCTGGACACCAGAGCTAGGGTCGATCCGCTCAGGTCGCCTATGGGCGGCGCCGCAGGCACTGCCTCGTAGCTGGTTATAGACATCTCGGAGGAGTGGGGCTCACCGGCCAGTCGCGCTATGAGCATGTCGACCGCCCGCTGGTAGCCGGGCCTTTCGTGCATGACCTGTCGCCGCACGCCGCGTGCAACGTATCCCTCTACCTGGGCTGGACCCAGGTCATCTCCCCTGACCAGCTTGAGCGCCAACCGGGCCATGTTCTCCAGGACTCTGGGCATCTCCGTCACGCTCGCACCGGTGGGCACGGCCACGATGTCGCGCCTGTGGGTGAGCACGCCGGGGTTTTCGGGATGCATCCCTGTGACGGCGGGGATGCCCCTGTCCTGGGCAAGCCGGCACACCTCAGCGCAGGCCAGACCATACCGCCCGGCGTCGAAGGCTGGTCCGGCGACCACTACGTCGGGCTTCACCCGGTCCAGGATCTGCCCCACGGCGGCCTTGGCCTCCTCGGCCTCCTCCGTGAAGTAGTTGTCGCCGGCAACAATCGTGGCGGCGATGGTGGCTTCCCCGCCGAGGGACTTCTGCAGGGCCTGGCCGGGTCCAACCGGCCCGTCCTTCGCCTCCACCGGCGCGTAGGCCTGCTCCTCGCCTCCGATGCCACCGAAGAACTGGTTCAGGTAGTGCAGGACCCTGGTCGTGCCGCTCATCGGTTCTCAGCACCCCGTGCTAGTGGGTGGGGACATGAACGGGTTGCTCAAGCGAGCCATTAGTTAGATAGAGCCCCCCGAAGTGTGATAATTGACACGACATCACGCTGGTGGTCGAGGCGGCTGCATCGTCAAGGAGACGCTGTAGCTACAGGGCCGCCCTGACAGGCAAGGGCCTGACCCACACCTGGTCCCCAGGAGCAAGCTTTAGCATGCTTCTGCCGATGGGTCCGATGGCCACGCCGTCCTCGGGCGTGCCAGCGTCGACCCGCACCCATGCTCTCAGCGGCGCCGTTGCCATGCTCACGTACTCGATTACGTCGCCGTCGCGTACTCCTAGCCGGGCCGCCGCACCGGCGCTTAGCCGGCCAATCCGGCAGCCGAGCTCGTCGAACTCGTCTTGACCGTCGGCGATGCGGAAGTGGAAGCGCTCCCCTCGAAGCTGCCGACGGAGCTCCGCGGTCGCGCGATCGTCCACTCGGCCGTCCTCGATCACTGCGCCGTAGACCTCACGAGCGTGCTGCGCAGTGATGTACCCCTCGAACACCTCCCGCTGGAGGCGCTCCACCTCGCGGTCCAGCGGGTCGCCGACGCCGCCGCCCGCTGACCCCACCTCCACGACCACGTCACCGTACTGCAGGGGAAATCCCTTCACCTTCCCCGGAATCGGCGCGGGCTCCAGCTCCTGGCCGTCTCGGAGGACGTTGACGGCGTTCAGGGGCCCTGGGGGCGCCCCTGCCGAGCCCCACGGCGGGATCACGGCTCCGTCCGCCATGACGCTGAGCTGGCTGGTCTCCGCCAGGATCCTGACCCGCCGGATGGTGCCGAACCCGCTCCTGCGGTAGCCCGGGCCTTCCAGGTCCGTGCCCGCCTTCAGGCTCTCGATCAGCAGCGGCTGGCGCTGCTCGACGCTCTCTGCGGGCTGGACCATCGCCAGGTCCCCGGCGTCGTAATGGAAGCAGCCCGTGGCGCCGTCTGTGTCGCTGGTGGCAGCCGTCCCGCCCATGGGGGACTCGTACAGGATGTAGTACCTGCCGCGTACAGGATCGACGCCGCCGATGTAGCAGTGGTCGGCGCCTCCTCGGTACTCGCCGCCAAGCTCGTCGGGGATAATCTGCGAGAAGAGTCCGACGACGGCGGCCTGGAGGTGCCGGTATAACTGCCAGCAGCCCCCGACTGCCGCGGGCACCTGGGCTGCCAGGCAGCTCCCCTCTGGGATGACGAAGCTGATCGGCCGGAACGTGCCGCCGTTGACCGGCGTCTTCGGGTCCAGCCAGGACTTGACCACCACGAAGACGCCACCCTGGGTGACGGGTATGCCGCAGTTCATGGGGCCGACGATCTGCGGCGCCGTTCCCGTGAAGTCGAAGTTCATCGTGTCGTCGGTGATGGTCAGCTTGGCCTTGATGGGCAGTGGCTCCGGCGAGAGGCCACTGTTGTCCATGTACTGCTCGAAGTAGTACTCGCCGTCCGGCAGGGCGGAGATGCGCTCGCGCATGCCCGCCTCGGCCGAGTCCATCAGAGTGGTGAGGCATCCCTCCACCGTGCTCGGGCCGTACTTGTCGCAGAGCTCCCTGAGGCTCTCCTCAGCGACGCGAATCGTGTCAATCTGGGCCAGGGCATCCCCCTCTCGCTCCTCGGACAGCCGCATGTTGGCAAAGAGAACGTCCCACAAACCCTGGTTCAGCCGGCCCTCCTCCATGAGCTTCACCGGCACTATGCGCATGCCCTCCTGATATATCTCCGTGTCCTGGCCCGAAAAGCTACCCGGCGTCGCTCCACCGACGTCCGAGTGGTGGGCCCGGACCCCGATGTACAGCAGCGGCTTGCCATCCACGAAGAAGGGCAGGTAGAAGGCGATGTCGTTCATGTGGGTGCCGCCGGTGTAGGGGTCGTTGACAGCAAGCACATCTCCTGGGCGCACCTGGTCGCGGAACTTCTCCAGCACAGCCCCCAACCCCAGACTCATCGCGAAGACGTGCCCGGAAAAGTCCTCCGACATGGCCGCGAGCTCCGCCGCAGGGGTGACCATGCCACACGAAAAATCCTTGCACTCGTAGATGATTGGCGCGTAGGACGTGCGGATCATGGTGGCGCGCATCTGAAGCACCGTGGCGACTAGAGAGCCGCGCACCACCTCAAGCGTAATCGGATCGATCGCCGCCATAGCGCCGCCTCCGGGTAGGGATGGGTCCGCATTGTCTCACGGGCCCTCTTTGGTTACAACGCCGGTCCGGTGGTTGGATGCGTTGCGCCCTGAGCTAGAACCAGGCCCTCACACTCGCTTGCGTGGCTTCCATCTCGCCCGACGCGTCGGGATCATGGTGATGTGGGGCCACCCGGGTTGCACAAAAACTATGGGAAGGTGCCCCGATGTATCGGTGGTCGGGGTCTGGACCTGCGCTCAGGTAGCTGAGGTGACACACAGGCCGCTAATTGGCGCCCAACGCACCCCAGCGCGCATAGCCTGGCCGGCCGGCTCTGTGTATAAGATGCCTGTGATTGGGCCGAAGTAACTGATCGCCCGGCTCCAATAAGGAGGTTGGATATGTTCGAGATCAAGGGTTCTATCGACATCGGCCGCCCGGCCGAGGAGGTGTTCGCTTACCTGAGCGATCCCAACACTTTCAAGGAATGGGAAGACGGCGTGCTCGAGATGGAGCTGACCTCAGAGGGGCCGGTGGGCGTCGGCTCCAAGGGGCGGCGTGTCGAAAACTACATGGGGAGGGATGAGGGAACCTGGGAAGTAACGAAGTATGAGCTGGGCAAGACCATCGCTCTCACCTTCGAGTCTCAGAAGTTCAGTGGAGACGGAAGGTACGACCTTGAGCCCGCCGATGGCGGAACGCGGCTGCGATATCGGTTCGGAGGCAGGGTGAAGAGCCCCATCTGGAACCTGCTGACGCCCCTCATGATGCCGATGGTGCGGCGTCGGACCAACCGGAACTACGACCGCCTCAAGCAGGTCCTGGAGGCAAAGGGGTAGGCCGGGCGTTGCCTCCAGGATAGAGGACACCCACGCGTCTGGATTCCCGAGCGGTGGGTGTTTGCGCCAGTTCACCGTCGCTATAAAGACTCCCAAGTTGACAACTTCGCCGTTTCGTATGGTGTTCAGCGGCATGGGCTGCTGAAGCTGCTTCTTGCCCCCCAGCTTCTGCACTCCCATCGTCATCACCGGATTCCCTGGGTAGAACCTGTTGGCAATGCTCACGTTTTGAAACGCCCGAGCTATGGCGTCGGGGTCGGCGATCGTTCCCGCTCCCTGGATCGCCTGATGCAAAACCTTGATGGTATAGTAAGCGACCCCCAGGCCGTACGGCGCAACGCCTGTCCCTACTGACCTCTGCTCGTACTCGTCGATCAACGCATCGAGGTCGGGGTCAAAATCGCGCAGGACCGGTTCCTCCACGGCCAGATATCCCTCGATGTACTCCAGCTCGCCCTCAAATGCGTCGATGAGCTGGCTCGTCGAGGGGGCTGCGAGGGCGCTACCCATTGGGCCGTCGTAGCCCAGGTCGCGAATGGCCCGGACGATCGCGGCGCCGTCTCCCCCTACGGTGCCCAGTATGACCATGTCGGGCTTTTTGGCGATTATACCGTTGGCCACTGGCAGGAAGTAGGTCGTACCGACGTCATACACGTTGACACGGTGTGCTCACGTTGCCGAGTCGAATCGCGCGAGAGCGTAATCTGTGGGTCTCGCTGGCTATAATACGGCTGAAGACACCGACGTAGGATGAAATCATGAACGATTTGTGGAAACTGACGGCCATGCAGGTAGTCGACCTGCTCAACAAAAAGCAGGTGTCGCCGCTTGAACTCATAGACGGGGCTTTGGAGCGCATCGGGGAAACCGACAACGGCCTGAATGCCCTGCCGACTCTCTGTTCTGAAAGGGCGCGTTCCAAAGCCAAGGAGCTGATGGCTCAACCGCCACCGGACCCTGTACCGACAGGGTACCTGTACGGCCTCCCCGTTGCGATCAAGGATCTGAAGGACGTGGCGGGTGTCCGCTCTACCAAAGGCTCCACGATCTTCGCCGACCATATCCCCGAGCGTTCCGACTACATGGTGGAGACCATCGAGGCCAAGGGTGGGATCGTGCTGGCCAAGTCCAACACTCCGGAGTTCGGCGCCGGAGCCAACACCTTCAACGAGGTGTTCGGCAAGACTCGCAACCCTTGGGACCTGAGCAAAACCTGTGGTGGCTCCTCGGGCGGGTCTGCGGTGGCCCTAGCGACAGGACAGGTGTGGCTGGCCACGGGAAGCGACCTGGGAGGTAGTCTCAGGCTCCCGGCCAGTTTCTGCTCAGTAGTGGGGTTGCGACCCAGCCCAGGCCGGATTGCCACGGGACCTAAGCGAATACCCTTTGCCACATTGTCGGTAGAGGGCCCCATGGCCCGCAACGTACGTGACGTGGCCCTGTTGCTTGATGCGATGGCCGGACTTCACCCGGGTGATCCCATCAGCATCCCGGCGCCTGAGAGGTCGTACACTGGGGCGGTGAACCGGCCTGCGGTTCCCCGCAGGGTCGCCTTCTCCCCGGACCTGGGCATCGCACCGGTGGACAGAGAGGTTCGGGAGATATGCTCGTCCGCCGCTAGGCTCTTCGAAGGAATCGGTGCCGTGGTGGAGGAGGACAGCATGGACCTCGCCGACGCCGGAGAGGTCTTCCAGACGCTGAGGGCCGCCCAATTCGTCGCCTCTTACAGCGACCTGCTGGAGAACCACAGGGAACAGCTGAAGCCCGAGGTCATCTGGAACATCGAGAAGGGGTATCAGCTCAGCGCTGAGGGGATAGCCCGGGCGGAGCTGGCCCGAGGTGCCATTTTTCACCGGGCTGCTGAGTTCTTCCAGGACTACGACCTACTCCTGTGCCCTGCGGCGTCGGTGCCACCCTTCGACGTCGACGTGCGCTACCCCACCGAGATCAACGGCGTCCAGATGGACAACTACATTGCCTGGGTGCTGATAACCTCTGCCATCACCCTGACGGCCTGCCCGGCGATCTCGGTCCCGTGTGGGTTCACCCGTGACGGCTTGCCGGTGGGGCTTCAGATCGTTGGACCCAGGGGGAGGGAGGACCTGGTTCTAGGCGCAGCGGCTCTGTTCGAAGAGGCCACGGGTATTGGAGAAGCTGTTCCCATCGACCCGCACTTCGTAGACGCTAAGTCATCATAGCGCGGCCAGCGGCTTTACAACCCGACCTGGCCTCCGCCGCGGTGATCAGGACCGGAAGCGTTGACCCATCCGGCCTCATCCGGCAGCGCCACCAGGCTGCGGTTGATGCTGTCGATATCGGTCACGCCGCAGTACGCCATTGCACGAGCAAGCTCCTGGCGCAGTAGCTCTAGCACCATCTGCACTCCCGGCTCCCCATCTACCGCGAGACCCCAGAACACGGGCCGCCCGATGAGCACCGCCCTCGCCCCAAGGGCCAGGGCTCTCAGCACGTCGGCGCCACGTCTTATGCCCGAGTCCAGGTACAGTTCGCTGCGCCCCTGGACCACCTCTGCTATTTCGGGGAGGGTCTCGATTGAGGACAGCGTGCCGTCCACCTGCTTGGCCCCGTGGTTAGAGACAACGATGCCGTCCGCCCCGTGTTCGACGCACAATCTGGCGTCCTCGGAGGTCCTAATCCCCTTGACTAACAGAGGCAGCGAGGTGAGAGAGCGCAACCACTCGAGCTCCGACCACGCCATTGGAACCAGTGGTGGCATACCCCAGTTGGCGGCAAGTTCCGCCTCCGAGATTGAGATCAGCTTGGCGTGCTCGCCTCCGAAATTCCCCGACTCCACTTCCAGGGGACGAACCAGCTGGTTTCGAGCATCCCGCTCCGTTAGCCCTGGAGGGATGGGGATGTCCACGGTGAGGCAGATGGCGACGTATCCCGCTTCCTCGGCGCGGCGGACCAGCATCTCCGTCGACTCGTGGCCGTAGTGGAAGAGCTGAAACCAGAGGGGTCCAGCGGCAGCATCCGCCACATCTTCCAGGCTGTAGTCGGAGGCGGCGCTGACCGCCATGATGGTCCCTGCAGCGCCCGCCGCCCGGGCGGTGGCGAGATCGCCTTCGGGATGCGCTACCGCATATCCACCAGCAGGTGCGATGAGCACTGGAAAGGCGACCTGTTGCCCGAGGACAGTGGTGGACAAGTCACGATTTCGGACATCCACCAGGAAGCGCGGTCGCAATGCTACAGTATCAAGTGCAGACCGGTTTCTCCCGAGGGTGATCTCGTCGAAGGCGCCCGCCGCGATGAAATCCCATGCATGTGGGGGCAGCACCTGTTTAGCGCGGGCTTCGAAGTCAAACAGGTTTATCGGGTCCAGACTCATGTTCATCCCCCGTGGCGAGCACTACGGAGTCTCTATCCCGGTGGCCGTCGGCGGGGCTTTGCACCAAAGTCCTTTCAAGGCCAAGGTCTGCTTACCCTCCCACCCGCCCTGGGGATATTTTTGTATCTGGGGACACCCCAGACCCCGGCCGGAAACCGGAGGTTTCCGGCACCTTCCCGCGGTTTTTGTGCAAAGCCCGGCGGCGGGGGATTGATTCCGCCATCGTGCCGGCGATGGCGTAGGCCCGGCCCGGGGAGGGCGCAGGTCCGCCGTACACGCCGGCCACCCCTCAGAACGCCATTGCTTTGGTCTCCAGTTTCCTGATCCATATCACGTCACCGGATTCGACCTTCAAAATCCCTCTGCCTATGGGACCTATCGGCGCACCGTTCTGGGACCCATCTCCCCCGATCCTGGTCCAGGCCCTCAAAGGAGCGGTCGTGCTGCCAACGTACTCCACCATATCCCCGTCGCCGACCCCGATCCTCCCAGCGGCTCGCGGGCTCAGGCGACATATCCGGCATCCACGCTCGTCGTAGTCGTCGCTTCCGCCGTCGGTCACGTCGAAATATTGACGCCGCTTTCTCAGCTCATGCCGGAGCGCCTGAGTTCCTTCCACGTTAACGACGCCATCTTCGATGACCACACCGTACACGTCCCGAGCTCTGCCGGTGGTCACATAGCCGTCGAATACATCCTTGCGCACCCTCTCGACTTCCCTTTCCAATGGGTCTCCCACTCCGCCACCTGCCGTCGGCTGTATGAGGACCACATCGCCTTGCTCCAGCGGAAACGCCTTGACCTTGCCCGGCGTCGGAGGCTGGATTTGTGCGCCTGCACGGATTACCGTAGCTGAGTTAACACTCCCAGGATCAGCTCCTCCCGGCCCCCAGGGTGGGATAACCGATCGGTCCACCATCACGCTTAGCTGACTAGTCTCGGCCAAAACCCTGACCCGTAGGGCTACGCCGAAGCCGCTTCTGCGGTAACCCGGTCCCTCGCCGTCCACGCGTGCTTGCAAGCTTTCAATAAGTAGGGGCTGGCGCTGCTCAACGCTTTCCGCTGGCTGAGCAGACGGCATGTCCCCGCAATCATAGTTGGGAATCCCAGTTGCACCGTCAAAGTCGCTTGTTGCCGGGGTGCCTGCTGACGGGTAGGTGTACAGGATATACGGCTTGGCCCGGAACTGGTCGTGGCCAGAGATATAGTGGTGCTGGCCTGTGCCGATGTTCTCGGCTCCAAGCTCATCGGGCAAAAGCTGGCTGAACAAGCCTACCACCGCACTCTGAAGCTGACGGTATATCTCCCAACATCCTCCCACGGCCGCAGGTAACTGGGCGGACAAGCAGCTCCCCTCTGGGATCACGAACTTCAGAGGCCGAAACGTGCCGCCGTTGACAGGTGTCCTGGGGTCCAGCCACGACTTGACGATGACAAACACGCCGCCTTGCGTAACCGGGATGCCGCAGTTCATGGGGCCATAGACCTGGGGCTCCGTCCCGGTCAAGTCGAAGGTCATGGCGTCGCCCTCGATGGTCATCTTTATCTTGATCGGCAACGGCTCGGGGGCCAGGCCGCTGTTGTCCATGTAGTGCTCATAGTAGTGCTCACCGTCGGGCAGCCTGGATATACACTGCCGCATACTCTGCTCAGCGCGGTCCATCATGGTGTTGATGCAGGAGTCGACCGTGTCCGGTCCGTACTTGTCGCAGAGCTCGGCGACACTGGCTTCAGCGACGTGTGCCGTGTCCAGCATAGCCAGAGCGTCGCCCTCTCTTTCCTCGGGCAACCGCATGTTGGCGAACAGAACATCCCATAGAGCCTGGTTGAGCTGGCCTCCCTCGATGATCTTCACCGGGACAATGCGGACGCCCTCCTGGTATATCTCGGTGTCCTGGCCTGAGAAGCTGCCGGGCGTGGCACCGCCAACGTCCTGGTGATGGGCCCGAACTCCTATGTACAGCAGCACCTTGTCGTCGACGAAGAACGGGGTGTAAAAGGCTATGTCGTTGAGATGGGTGCCGCCAGTGTAGGGGTCGTTCACTGCCAAGACGTCTCCCGGGTGTATGTCGTCGCCGAACTTGGCCCGGGCAGCGTTCAAACCGAGCGCCATGGCGAAGACATGCCCCGAAAAATCCTCGGACATGGCGGCAAGCTCACCCTGAGAGGTCATGAGGCCGCAGGAGAAGTCCCTGGTCTCGTAGAGGATAGGCGCGTAGGCTGTCCTGACCAGTGTCGCCCGCATCTGAAGGACCGTGGAAACAAGGTGGCCGCGTACTACTTCCAGGGTGATCGGGTCTATCTGGCTCACTGCATTAACCTCCACGAAGTCCGCTAGCTCTGGGAGGGCTTCATGATACCCCATTCCACCGAGTAAGCTGACTGACTTCCAGAGAGGTACAATCGTCAACAGCAGGGATTGGGCGTTCTTTGGACCCTGGCAGATTGAAATGGGGAATCTCGGTTTAGATAGCTCAAGCCCTGAAGGTTTCGGAGTAATGATTACAGCAGCAGTGAAACAGGACGATGGCAAGGCCGTACACGTGAGTGAAGTCAGACGAGGCCTTGCATGAGGTTGCGTATGCGCTGGGTGTGGGGGAAAGGTTAAAAGCGTGACAAGGGAGGTGGCAGGTGACAACGCCGAGACGAATGCTCATAAACGCCTTTCACATGAACTGCGTCTCACACATCCAGCACGGATTGTGGGTTCGAGACGACACCCGCCAGCTTGAGTACACCCAACTCGATCCGTGGGTGGAACTGGCGCAGATCCTTGAGAAAGGCTGTTTCGACGCGCTATTCCTGGCGGATGTGGTCGGCGTCTACGACACCTATCACGGAGGGCCAGAGACAGCGATCGCCGAGGGCATGCAGATCCCGGTTAACGATCCGGCCTTGCTCATCCCCGCCATGGCCCACGTCACTGAACATCTCGGCTTAGCCTTCACCAGCTCGGTTCTGCAGACCCATCCTTTCACCTTTGCCCGACAAATCTCGACGCTAGACCATCTTACCCGTGGGCGGGTCGCATGGAACATCGTGACATCATATCTGCCGAATGCCGGAGCGAGCCTCGGCCTTCGCGGGTTACCCACACATGCCGAGCGGTACGATCTCGCCGATGAGTACCTCGATGTGACCTACAAGCTGTGGGAGGGCAGTTGGGAGGACGACGCCGTGCTACGCGACACCGAGCGCGGCATTTACGCGGACCCGGCCAAAATCCACCCGATCAACCACGTGGGGAAGCACTACAACGTCGCCGGGCCACACCTCTCCGAGCCCTCACCCCAGCGAACGCCCTTGCTTTTTCAGGCGGGGTCGTCGACTCGAGGGCGGGAGTTCGCCGCCAAGCACGCTGAGTGCGTATTCATTCTCGAATCTCTAGAAAGTTTGCGTGGGCCTGCGAATGTCATCGACGACATTCGGGCCCAAGCTACTCGCTGGGGTCGTAATCCCGACGACATCCGCTTCTTTCAGGGCTTGACACCTGTGGTCGGGGGAACCGAGGCAGAGGCGAAGGCCAAAGAAGCAGCGTACCTCGAGCAGCTGAGCACCGAGGGAGCACTCACCCTTTTGAGCGGTGCCATCGGGGTCGACATGGCCGCAATCGACCTAGACCGGCCGCTGGAGACCATTGACAGTCAATCCATTCGGGGCATGGTGAAGGGGCTAATTGAGTCGGCCCCGGACAAGACACAAACATTCCGCGATCTGGTCCGGCAGCAACCGGCGGGCCGGTTTCTTACAGGGGCGCCCGAGCAGATCGCGGACGCCCTGCAGGAATGGCATGAAGCCGGTGTCGACGGGTTCAACCTCGTCTACACGGTGACTCCCGGGACTTTCGTGGACTTCATCGATGCTGTGGTGCCCATCCTACAAGCGCGAGGTCTGATGCAACGGGAATACGCGCCCGGTCCGCTGCGACAGAAGATCTTCGGCGATGCCAAGCTCTCCAATCGTCACCCCGCTGCGGCCTATCGCCCAGGCTGAGCTCGCCAAAAAAGGGACCGGATTTCGGCGTCGTTGGCGCTGACCCCCACACATCCCCACCAGGCTGCTAGCCCGTCAGATGAGCATCCGACGGGGCTGGCAGCGAGACCTCTCTGAGGCTCAGGGCGACCCTTTCCAGATGAATATCTTTTCGGGCAGCGCCTCGACGAGGCCAGACGTTGCGTAGCCGTGTGTCGCCTGGTGGGCATCCTGGACAAGGCCCTCTTCATCGCTTCCACCCTCCAGGAAGCGTACCTTTCCATACATGAACACGTGTCGCTTCCAGGGCGGCTCCGCGAAGGCCAAGGCAACATTGGGATTGCGACGGAGGTTACGCGCCATAGCCGTGTCTTCAGGCGCCCCGAAGTAAGTTCTGCTATCTACCAATACAGCCGGTCTACCAGCGACATGGGGGCGCCGTGGACGTCCACCGTGGAGACAAGGACGACTGGGTACTCATTGATGAACTCGGTGACCTCAACGGCCGACATGGCGTTCGTACCACCGAAGATGCTCTTCGTCCGAGACGTCGCCCCCTCTATGGTTTTGAGGATGAGGGTAGCAAGGTCCATGATGTCCTCTTACAGCGAGACCCGTGCTTTTTCAACCGGCCCCCAGATTTGACCGATCTCCGCTGGTTCAGGATTGACCCACCCCTGATCTCTCCTATCGTGGTTCATCCCCGCTGATTAGCCTGTTGGCGAGGGTTGGAATACTACTGGGTCTAAATCTCGGCGCCGTCACGTTCCCCAGCACGTGCGTGTGAAGCCGGCGGTTCCGGCAACGGACTCTGGGGGCCCAGTCACTACCCTGCCGGTAGTCGGCACGAAGGCCCGAGCGGTCTACTGGGCCGTCGAGCCACCGTCGATGACAAGCTCGCTGCCGGTGACGTACGAAGATTCGTCGGAGGCCAGGTACAGGACGCCATATGCGACCTCCTCGGGCTCGGCGACGCGTCCCATGGGGATGAAGGGCAGGAACTCGCTCACTTCGGGGTCACTGAACAGGTCCTCGGTCATCGGGGTGGCTATGGCCCCGGGATGGACAGAGTTGACCCGAATGCCCTCTTTGGCATACTGGATGGCGCCCGACTTGGTAAGGAGCCTCACGGCCCCCTTGGACGCGTTGTAGCCCGCCTGGATCGTCGCCTGGCCCACTAAACCGGAGCCGGAAGAGATATTGATGATGGAGCCTCCGCCCGTCTTGCGCATCTCTGGGATGGCCGCTTTCATGCCGAGGAATACGCCGGTGGCGTTGACGTCCATGACCCGGTTCCAGTCCTCCATTGGGGTCTGCTCGATGAGATTGAACTCTGGCAACATGCCTGCGTTGTTGACCAGGATGTCGAGCTTGCCAAACCGCGACACCGTGGCGGCAATCGCTTGATTCCAATCGTCCTCACTCGTCACGTCGAGTCGCACGAACACCGCCTCACCGCCTGTCTCGTTGATCTCCGCCTCCACCTGGCGCCCCTCGGCCTCAAGCACGTCGCCGATAGCCACCCGGGCTCCTTCTCTGGCGAACAGTCTAGCTTCCGCTGCACCCATCCCTCGCGAGCCTCCACTGATGAATGCGACTTTGCCTTCGAGTCTCACCGTGCACCTCCTGCGGCTAGCGATTTAGCAGCATTCACGCGGGCCAGGGGGGCCAAAGTATAGCTCATGTCCGACGCTGGACTGACGTAGCGCCGGCAGGGGCGTTGACGCTCGGCAGCCTGTTCTTTACTTGAACTCGACTTCAATGAAGGCGAACTCGAAATCATTGGCGCTGAACACGTTGTGCTCAACCCCCGCCTGTCGGAAGTACGGATGACCGAGTGTGAGGTCTGACAGCATTTCGCCATCGGAGGACGTGATGCGCAGCTGTCCGGTAAACGTTGGCACTATCACGTAGTCGTACTCATGCCGGTGCTGTCCGGTCTCGGCTCCCGGAGCGAACCTCCACTCGGTAACACGGGTGCGGTCGTTGTCGATGAACACGGTCGAGACGGCCTGGGTCATGTTTTGTCCTTCAACCGAAGATTGGAAGCCCGCTCATGTTTCCTTTTGCTTCGCTGGACGTGCTCAACCTAACGGCCTTTTCTAGCCGATCCTACGCCTATAGCATTCGCTGAGGCATGGCGGGTGGTAGGTCTATGCCCTGCCGAATATGGTCGCCGTTAGCGGCTACCCCCGTGTCTTTCGACGAGTACGGGTAGGCAAGGACTAGATCGCCGGTCTCAGTGAAGGAGGCCTGGTAGGTGAACCCAACCGCAATCCAAGGAGCCGCGATCACCTCGTGGACTTCGTACTCTGAAGATGGGTGAATAGTTCGGTTGTGGTGGAGGAGGTTTGAGGCGTCGAAGAAAACCGGCACTGAGGATAGGCCGTCCCACCAACAGCGGATGCACTCTATGACCATGGATCACCTATCTCGCGCACGCTGTCGCCCCAGGAGCCGATGTTGTCTCACAGGCGAGTGGAGTGTCGCGTTTGAGATTCTACGTGGGTAACTGAAAAAGCACCAGCGAGGGAGAGAATAGTTGGGCCTACGGCCGCCAGTACGACTGACTCATCGCTTGATTACCCTTTTGATGATGACTTTAGGAGTAGGCGTTATAGGAGATGGCTAACCGCCGTGGCATTTCTTGTACTTCTTGCCGCTATCACATGGGCACTTTTCGTTGCGTCCCACCTTACGGCCCTGGGTTGCGTCATCAAACCGGCGTTGCGCCGCCGCCCGCGTCACACAATCGGCACAGGTGCAGGCCGACTCATGGCCTTCAAACCAGTTGGCGCGCTCCTTTCCTATGACCACTGACCACGCGTCCTCTCAGGATTCCGTTCTGCGATTTGGGTGGGAGTGACAAACCGCCCCAAGGAGTTTAACCGGTGCAAAGGCTCAGAACAGCACCGCTTCCCTCCAGTTTGAGCCTCTTTGTGTAGTCCCATAAGAAACCGCACGCTGACCATCACGTGTCCAGGTGCGAGCTGGCCGGTCTCAGACCAGCCTTAGCTATCAGGCTCGATTGCCGTAGCGATTATAAGAAGTGACCTCCGACGCCGGGCGTCGCACCACCGGGCCGAAGTCTCCACTGGGGTAGCCCAGCGGCGTCAGCATTACTGTTTCGACGTGGTCTGGGATTCCCAGTATCTCCCTGACACGAGCTTCTCCCCTGAGGTGGACGGTTGTCAGCCGTGTTCCCAACCCCAGAGCTCGCGCCGCCAGGAACAGGTTCTGTATGGCTGGCCATATTGAACTCGCCTGGCTGCCCCTTACAAACGCTTCGCCCCCTTTGGGTGCCTGGGAAACCGCGCCGGTGGCTGGGTTGCCGTGGTCGACACAGACGAGGATCATGGCCGGGACCTCAGGAATGTGATTTGCCAGGTACCGGGCCGACCGATACGCAGGCGACTCGTCAGGCGCAGGTTCGGAACCCAAGAGCTTGAGCCACTCCTCTTTGTACACATTCCCTACTTGAGAGATGACTTCAGAATCGGTAATTGCGATGAACTCCCACGGCTGGCGGTTGCCACCGCTGGGCGCCTGGGTCGCAGCTTCGATGACCTTATCCATGGCCTCCCGGGGGACCGGGTCCCGCTTGTACCGGGTAAAGGAACGCTGGCTGTAGATCGCCTCAAACAGTCCTACATCTGACACTTCTGTTCCCCCCAGACACTGAAATTCAACTGTGCTGATCCGCCAGCACCCGACAGCTTGCCACTGCGGACAGATCGCCGACGACTGAATATAGATTCATATGTGCCGGTCTGGCAAGTTTGGATGCGCTTGCTAGAATAGCCGTCATCGGCAGGAGGAGCTGGAGGCGATTCACCTGGTGGCAAGACTGGAAGAAGATCGCCCAGACCGTTGTAGCGTCGCTTGAAGAGGCTGCACGCGACGCCAAGGCACAGCAGCAAATCAAGCAGCGGCGCGGCCCCCGGAAGCAATGCCTGTTCTGGGACTGCGACAAGTCGATTCGCGCCGACCACGTGCTGTGCTACGAACACTACGGCGACCTACAGGACGGCCTTGTCGATGAGTGCCCTGGTTGCGGCCTCGCGAAGTATGCCCAGTATGAGCAGTGCCTCGATTGCTACAACAAACGGGCTCCCAAAAGGGAGACAAAGAGCTGGTACAAACCTGAGCACTCTGAGGCGTGGGAGAAAGGCGATGCTGAGGCCGACATCTTCTTCGTCTATCTCCTGAAACTAGCAGGCGGTGACTTCTACGCCGGGCAGACACGTGAGCTTCGTGAACGGTTGTCGGAGCACCGCGATGGGCGAGTCAAGTCGACAGCTGGCAAGAACCCCAAGCTGGTTTGGTTCGGGGAGCTTCCGACCCGTGCGGCGGCGGCGGAGACCGAGGTTGAGCTAAAGAAGCTCGTCGACCGCAACCCGCGCGAGATTAGGCGGATAGTCATAGGCTTCAAGGACCTGGTTAGCGAGCTAGACTACAGCTGAGGCAGCCAGGTGCTCCGTGACGGCCCCAGAATAGCACTGACCCGGTAACCTACCCGCCGATGCCAGAGAGTGGTCTCGCCTGTTATTGCCACAGCCAAGCTAGCGAGGATAATGGCAACGTGCAGGCTCTAAACCAATCAAGAAGCCTGCACATACCGGCCGCGTGCCCACGTTGCGGAATCGGAATCGCCTAAGCTTGGGCCCACTAAAAGAGTAGGAGGAAGGAGATCATCGGGAATGGAGTATGCGATTCTGGGGCGGACCGGTCTGCGAATCTCAAGAGCCGGATTCGGCGGCGGAGGCATCGGCCAAGTTTGGGGACTCACCACCGAAGAGGAATCGGTGCGGGCGGTTCACCGAGCTCTGGACCAGGGCATCAACTTCTTTGACGTAGCCCCCAGCTATGGCGACGGCAAGGCTGAAGAAATCCTGGGCATCGCTTTGCAGGGCCGCCGCGATGAAGCTGTGGTGGCTACCAAAGTGCGGCTAAAGGCTGAGGAAATGGACGACGTTGAGGGAGCTGTCAGCCGCTCTGTAGATGCGAGCTTGCGCAGGCTGGGTATGACCGCGGTAGATGTGCTCCACGTACACAACCGCTTTACCTTGCACGGAGGCGAAGCTCCTGACTCACTTTCCGCCGATGACGTGTTAGGCCCGGTGTTGGAAGCTTACAGGAAAGTGCAGCAGGCCGGTAAAACCAGGTTCATCGGCGTGTCAGCTATGGAACCGCACGTGGCGTCGCTGAAACGAATAATGGAGAGCGGCCACTATGACACGGTGTTGGCCTATTACAATCTGCTTAACTTGACCGCTCAGGAGCCACCGCCCTCTGGGGTAGACCTCTTCGACAACGGCCAGATTATCCCCCTGGCAAGATCCCTCGATATGGGCGTAATCGGCATCCGATCTCACGCCGCCGGAGCGTTGACCCCCGAAGTAGACCGCCCAGTGCCGCCGGGCACTCTGCTGGCCCAGGACGTGGAGAGCGCCACTAGACTAGGTTTCCTGCTGGAAGGGCCAATTCGCACATTATCCCAGGCAGCAATGGTCTTCTGTCTGATGAACCGGGATATCGACACCACCGTCCCTGGGGTGAAAAGCGTGGCCGAGATCGAAGAAATCGCCGCATGTGTTGACCTGACACCTATACCGTCTCATCACTTAGACCGTCTAAAAGGGCTTTATGCCAGAGGCTTTCGAGAGTAGGTAGCCGCTTTTGTTGCAGGATGTGCTGACCGCGTCTCTCGTAGGTTAAGCGTGACGTTCGAGCATTTCGAAAGACTCGGCAAGGCAGGTGTAGGGTTCGATGACCCGGGCAAGCCGGAGAGTTCGCCCCGTTTCTCGGGGACGTCGGAGCGGCGTGGTCCGAGGCCAACGAGCAGCAGAGAAACGAGCTAGCTAGGACCCTGTTCGACGCAGCTTGGATACGAAATCAAACCGTCTGCGGCGTTACGCGTAAGCCCGAGTTGAAACCTGCGGTACTTAGAGCTGTCAGGTAATGTATTGGTGTGGCGAGCCTAAAGCCCGGAAGTTCGAAGATCAGCTGCCATCTAAGACGCATAGGAATCGATCAAGCTCGCTTAGCGCTGCTCTCTGACTGCCTTGTTTGGTGAAGTCGACGCTAATGAACCAGTCAACGTCCTTGACGGTTAGTAGTTCCCCGAGCCTACTGAAAACGCGGCATTAGCGATGCAGGACGGGAGGGTTCAGTCAAAAGCTGGGGTTAGTTCTCGCGACCTGGCCGATTATGTCCCGGAGCTCGCTCCGCTTGACAGTGTCGGGGATGGTAGCCGCTGCAGCTTCCAGGGTAGCAAAGTATTTAGACACGGACTCCTGGGGGACCTCGTTGGCTGCTTCCCGATCCCCGAACAGGGCATAGACCTCTACGAATCGCTTGAGCAACCAATCTGAGCCTTGGTCGACTAATAGGGCTTCAAGAAACTCGCCATCCCGTTCCAGTGAGATGGGTAGGTCCGGTAGCCGGTTCAAACGATCCTCGTCGTAAGCAATATATGCGAGGGATTGCGTTACTAGCGCTTCCTCCCCACTCTCGCCCAGGGCCACCACTAGTTGGGCAGCCCACTCGGGGTCGGCGTTGATTAGCCTATAGACGATGCGGGCTGGTGGAGCCGAGATACGGTCGCTAGACCGTACCAGCCTAACGGCGGAACTCATGTCGCTCGTCAGCACAGCCAGCGCTGCCCGGGGCTGTTGCATTATGAATCCCTCAAGCGGGAAGGGAGTCTGCCGGAGAATGCGCAACATGCCCCGCCCATCGGCTGTGCTCCGGGCTGCTATTACCTCGTACATCCGGTGGAGGTACGGTTCGTCGACTATATAGTTCCCCGACGGCTGCTCCACCAGTAAAGTGATGCCTTGCTGGAGTTCGAATGCATCGCTGGTGGGGGTGATGTCCAGCATGGCCAATAGCTCATCTGGTGGCAGGAGAGCCCCTAGTTGGACTGGCACTGGCTTCATCAACCGACGGAGAATTTCCTTGTCCAATGCCCGGACTACAGCATTGGCGGTTTCGGGGTCGGCGTCCCGGAGCAACTCGAAAAACAGCCTGAGGTCGTCCCGTTGCTCGAAGTCAACGCTCGACACAAATTCCGTTAGCTCGGACGCCCCTACTTCGGGACTATCCCTCCCCGCAGCGATGATTTTATCGACGACGGTGGTAAAGCGGTTCAAGCGGTCTACGAAAGTGGCCGTCGCCGACAGGGTAGGTCCTTCGGGTAACGGGGTCCCACTGGAGAAAATGGCCAGGAGAGCGCGGTTCTCTAGGGTAGGCAAGAAATTTATGACGATCGGTCGGACCTCTAACTCCTCGGACAAGCGCAGTGCTTGGTCCTCCGGCAACAAGCCAGACAACTCAGTCAAAAACTCAAGCGCGGCGGCCAGATCGTTGGTCCCGGGCAACTCCAACGAAGACAGGTAACCCTCGTGTTTCCGATGGAGTTCCACTTTGTCCCGGAGATAGCCTCTCCAGAACTGGAAGTCCTCCTCCTTTTGGGGGTCGCCCAGTAGGAGATCGAACTGTTCGGCCAGGTCATAAAGCCGCTGCCGTTCCTCCTGGGCCAACGTCTCTCGACGCACCGATATAAGGCCAGGCAGATCTTTGGACGAACGCAGCGACCTGTACCGGCGCAGGTCCAGGTGCTCGAAGCCCAGGTACTTATTAGCGACAGATCGGTCCTCGTCCGGCAACGACTGATACCAAGCTATGGCGTCGTACCAGGTATCAAAAGGCCCCGGCTTCAGGAACCGGCTCCAGTATTTGCGCAGAATGGGCGGCACCAGGGCAAGGTTGCCTCCAGTATTGTAAACCAGGGCCGCCTCAACGCTGTGCAGCAGGGGGTCCGGGTTTTCTGCGGAAAGGTCGGGGATGTTGCGTAATCGCTGGCGGAATACCTCGAAATCGTCAGGGGGTTGTGCCATGAACGTCAATATATCGGCATGGTATCGTTCCATCGCCGCAGACGAGCTCTCGCCCGGCAGCGTGTCCCAAGATAGTTCAGGGAACCCTTCTATCGGAAAGGCTCCCCAATAAGAGTGGGATAACTCATGCATTATCGAGATGGGTTTAGCTTCACCCACGCCGGCCCAATCCTTGAACCCATAGCTACCGAAGAAGCCTGGCTCTCCCTGCATATGGCGCACATCAAGGCTTCGAACCAGGGCGGCGCCGGCATCAGCGAGGTTGTAAAGCCCGATGACGGCTTCCAGGCGCCCTTGTATCCACGGTGAACTGCCGAGGTTCGGGGTAGGCTGTGGTGTCGGGGCGGCAGCTGGCTGAGGTACCGGTCTAGTAGGCGGTGTAGGTGCGACAGGCCTCTCTACGACGGCGAGGGCCTGGGGCGTAGGAGTGGGCGTAGGTGCCAGTTCAGCTTGGCCGCAGGCTGCGAGTATCGCAGCCGTCAGGGCGACAATGAGAAAAAGGAGAAAGGACCTTTGCATTGTGTCATTATAGCGGCCGCTTCAATGAGGTCTTCGTGAGGATTGTCGGCGAATAAGGATGCTAAGTGATGGGAGACTTGATCATGTTAAGAGACAGAGAGTCGGATTTATCTTTGGCTTCGCGACCTCAGAATAAAACTGGCGACCCCGACCGGGTTTGAGTTCTCATCAGCAAGACGTTTATTTGGTCTCGGCTCTATGCACGCCGACCCGACCGCTTCCCCAAGGCCGCCTAGGGCTAAGCACCGCGTGTCTTTGCCATATTCTCGTACGTCCCTGAATTATTTCGTCATATCACAAACAGCTTATATCGCGCCACGCGTATTGGACACATTCAGAAACTTGAACTGGGGAGCGATTCGTAGAGAGCTGGAAGAAGTCTCCACTCTCTTGGACATCCGTTGTGCTCGCTCCCGTGCTGTTCTTTCTGACATTGGGCTCGGCGCACCGCGCGATGCGTCGGGAGAAGCTCAAGCGACTTCATGGCATTGCCGAACCCCTACAAGAAAATTACGAGGCGGCCGAGAAGCTCGGACAGCCGGATCAGGCCACGGTGGCCACGCATATTGAGAAGGTCAAGGGCTTACAGCACCTTTACGAGCTTACGGAGAGGTTTCCGGTATGGCCCTTCGACGTAGCCACGCTGCGCCCGCTTCGCGATAGCCGTGATCGCTCCGTTCGCTACAATTGCCCTGTCATTCGGTATAAAAAAAGCGGTGGGATTCTTCATCTAGGGCCGTGTACACGATCCGCTCCATCGGCACCTACTCGCGCAGTGGAGCCTTATGGCTTAGAGGCCGCCAGGTTCAACCGCCGGATGGTCGAGGGCGGGACCGTCTACCTAGAAGGGATGTGTCCGAGACGGACCGACACGGTAGGCTTCTGAGATATGTGTGGGTGGACCACTTCATGATCAACGCCGTGTTGGTCGCCGAGGGGTATGCACAGGTCGCCACCTGCAGCTGAAGGACTCATTGCTTCCCTGCGGCCTCCAGCCACCGTCTATCACGAGCTCGCTGGCCAGCGGGGTCCGAACCCGGCGAACGGTCTACCCCGGACTCGGATGACCTGGGCGACCCTTTGCCACCAACGCGAAAGGCATCCGATTCGTAGTTGTAAGCATTGTCGGAGCGGGCCTAAGCGCGACGAACGCCAAGGAGATCAACGACCATAGGCTCGAAAAAGGCACCTGGCTGCTCGTTCTCAGCCACCACTAATCTGTTCGAACCGGCGAATCGCCCTCGGCCAGCGCATCCCTACTCCTGTTGGGCAGATGGTCCAACGCCTGTTGGACGAAGTCCAGCCCGACAATTTCTCTCCATGCGTCTAATATCCTGCGCGTTACGGGACCGGGAAGCTCATCGCTAAGACGGTATCCGTTAATGGAGTGTACCGGCTGCACGCTGCTCACGGTGGCCGAGACAAACGCCTCGCTCGCCGTATAGACGTCACCGATGGAGTAGGCACCTTCATCCACGTCGATGTCCAGCTCATCGGAGATTTCCAACACGGTTTGCATGGTCACGCCGGGCAGAACGTTGCTGCGGTTAGGCAGCTTGACGCGACCGTCACGGATGAACATGAAATTGCCTCCCTTGCACTCAGTGATCTGGCCATCGCGACCGATCATCAGGGGCAGAAGTCTTTGGGCATCCGGATTCGCAGTGGACGGAGGACTCTCATTGGGCATGCCGTACGTGGCGGGTGTCACGACGCGAACACCCTTCACATAGCTCGTGGCGAAAGAGGCAAAGTCCAGAGGCTGGCAGTACACCACAACGTTGACCCTAGACTTTTCACTCGGTAACTGGGTTGGACTAAGGCTCACGATTTGGGTTACCTCATATTCGTCGCCTTCGGGCAGCAACGAGAGGTTGACTTCGAGGTTCTCCAAGGTGATTGTCTCCAGCTCCTCAAGGCTCACGCCGGGGTCAATCCCTGAAAAGGCCAATCCGCGGTACAGCCGCTCCAGATGCTCTCGAAGTTTGAACACCTCGCGGTTGAAGGTTCGTTCGTGGTCGTAGAACCCCCCAGCCGACTGCATGTCATCGCGCTGTAGCTCCTCAATGGCTTGGCTGTGCGGCATTATCCTGCCGTTGAGGTACGCCACCCGTTCACGCGACTCAGCCATGGCTCAAACCCTCGATTCGGGAATCCCCCAGATCAGGGCAATCCACGCCCTGAACTCTAACCGTGATTGCGCTCTCGCCCATTACCGCAACTCCGATTGTCCCGATGGTCGATGATTGCTACTCCTCTTCGCTATTTGCGCCACGGAGCTCAGGGAGTTTCATCGCCCGCTTTGGCGACGGCAGCCCTAGCTCTTTGCCCAGGTAAACTTCCTCGCGTCCTCTCCGGATCACCGGGCCTTTCCCAGTCAGCTAGGCACAGAATGCCGTCCTCTATTGGCGACGGGGGTGCGCCAGACTCCACGCAGTCGTAGAATGCTATAATCGCGTCAACCTGTCAACGGCCGCCCAGGGAGGAAAGCATGGCTGAGTGTATTTCATACTTCAACGGCGAGTTTCTTCCGGACAGCGAGTGTAGGATTCACTTCGCTCATAGAGGCATCCTTCGCGGGGACATCATCTACGACGCCACACGGACTTTCAACGGCAAGGTATTCCGGTTACGGGATCACATGGAGCGTCTCCAGCGGTCGCTAACCTACACCCGCATCGACCCAGGGATGACAATGGATGAGATCGAGAATGTCATAGACGAGGTAGTGAAGCGCAACGCGCCTCTGCGAGCACCAGGGGGCGACCAGATCGTATGGCTGGCGATAATGAGGGGCTACGCTGGTACCCATGCCAGGATCAGCGAGCCAAGCTCATCCATCGTCTACATCTCGGTAACGCCTCTGGATTTCTCGGGCTATGCTCACGAGTACAGCGACGGCGGGCACGTCGTGTTCCCCCGCACTCGAAGCTATTCGAACCAGTCACTGGACCCCAAGCTCAAGCACTACAGCCGCATGAACTTTTCCCTGGCCGAGCTTGAGACGACCGACGTAGACCCCAAGGCGTATCCCGTACTGCTGGACTTGACGGGCAATATCTCCGAGAACACGGAGGGCAACTTCTTCATCGTGACCGACGGGGTGCTGCGCACTCCCCGCGACCAGAATATCCTTCAGGGCGTTTCGCGCAAGGTTACGCTCGAACTGGCCGAGCAGCTGGGAATACCGACGTCCGAGGAGGACCTCCAGCCCTATGATGCATACACCGCCGACGAGGTCTTCCTGGCCAACTCGGGGTACTGCGTCCTTCCTATAAGCAGGATCGACAACCGCCCGATTAAGGGGGATGTACCTGGCCCTATCACCGAGCGATTGCTGGCAGCCTGGAGCGAGATGGTCGGCGTGGACATAGTAGACCAGGCCCTCCATTACGCCGCCGGACGGGACTAGTCTCGCCGGTGTGAATGTCCGTTGTCAGATTGCTTAACGCGCCACCTCCACCATCCCGGTCTGGCGCGACGCTTACGGTATCCAGGGGCTCCTGTCGATGGCGTCCATGCAACCAAGCGATACCTGTGTCTTCCCCTCAATCTTACGCCCGTACTCCTCCAGCCACTCGCCTGGAATTGCCGTCCGGGCATAGGCCCAGGTTAGCGCTTCGCCTCCGTATGTATCACCGTCGATCACTTCGGCAAGAAAACAGGTCATCTCTCCCCCGTCCATGGCATTGATGACCTTACAGTCCAGGTAGCCGAAGCAGTCGCTCAGGACTGGGCTCATTGTCGCTCCGGCTCGCCAATCTATGTTCGCCAGCTTGTCATGGTCCCGCCCGGAGACGAAACCCAGGTCCCGCAGGAGTTGCAGTTGGTCTTCACGAAGAAAGTTAAGGGCGAAGGCCTTGCTCTTCAACACGAGCTCATGGGTGTAGTTGGTCTTATAGAGTTAGACCACTACCCGAGGCCTGTCGGGCACAATGGAGGCCCCCCCAATGGTAAGAGCGATCTGAGCGTTGGTCTTACCGCCCCAGGTGGTGCTGACAGCGGCGAGGGGGGACCACAATTGGGACATCATGGGCGCGATGCTGGCGTAGTCCATGGGTCTTACCTCCGGACGGGGGCTGGCTTTGCAGCGAACTGGACCGCATCGGCCGGTTATGTCCGAAGCCTGGCTAGCGGAAGAAGCATACGCTGAGGTGGCTGGGTGGAGGTCCCTAGCTCCAGTCCCATAGCCCTGATCCAGTTATGCCTGACGGACTCACTGTCTCATTGGGCCGTCGAACCACCGTCGATGACAAGCTCGCTGCCCGTGACGTACGAAGATTCGTCGGAGGCCAAGTACAAGGCACCATATGCGACCTCCTCGGGATCGGCATAGCGTCCGAGGGGTATGAGGCGCTGGAACTTGTCCCATTCAGGGTCGCTGAACATGGCGTCGGTCATCGGGGTGGCGATGGCGCCGGGGTGGACAGAGTTGACCCGAATGCCCTCCTTGGCATACTGGATGGCGGCCGACTTGGTAAGCAGCCTCACGGCCCCCTTGGACGCGTTGTAGCCCGCCTGGATAGTCGGCTCGCCCACCATGCCGGACTTCGACGAGATATTGATGATTGAGCCTCCTCTAGCCTTGTGCATCTCTGGGATGGCCGCTTTCATGCCGAGGAATACGCCTGTGGCGTTGATGTCCATGACCCGGTTCCAGTCTTCAATTGGAGTTTGGTCGATGGGATTGAACTCCGGCAGGATGCCTGCATTGTTCACTAAGATGTCGAGCTTACCGAAGCGTTCGACGGTGGCGGCGATAGCCTCCTGCCAATTTGCTTCGCTAGTCACATCCAGCCGGACGAACAACGCCTCACCGCCTGCCTCGTCTATCTCCGCCTCGACTTGGCGGCCCTCGGCCTCAAGCACGTCGCCGATAGCCACCCGGGCTCCCTCTCTGGCGAACAGCCTTGCCTCTGCTGCGCCCATCCCACGGGCGCCACCGCTTATGAACGCGACCTTGCCTTCAAGTCTCATCGGTGCACCTCCTATCGGTCGCGTTTTCCGGAGCGAGCCTGCAGGCTTGGGGCCAAAAACTATAACCCTGCGAACAGCAACCGGCGTCGGGTTACGGCGAATCTTTTACGGCTTATAGTCGAGGTTGGTCCACTCGATCAGGGTGGCCCAGTTGTCCGATGCGCTGTCTTCCAGGTAGTTCTCGATCAGTCCCCGTAGCCGAAAGCCGTTGCTCAACTGAAAGGTAAGGGTCGGGTCCCTCAACTCGCCGTCGGCCACGGCCCGGGTGTATTCGTGAGGGGTCATGGTGGCCTTGTGGTCGGCGTACCCCGGTATCGCACCTCCCGCCACGATTCCCTTCTTGTTGTAGCGAACCACTACCGCCTTCCTGGCCTCGTACAGCCTCCCACCGATGCGACGCCCGCGCCAGTCAGGGTGGACGCTGATGTCCGCGCCGTAGTAGTAGTCGCCCTCGGGGTCGTGGTTGGTGAAGTAGAACTCGGCGCAGATGTCCCGGAACGTGTGCTGCGGGTGCTCGAAGTCGAAGTCGATAAAGAATCCCGAGCCCTGGCCCACCACTATATCCCCATCAAGCGCCACGAACTGGCCCTCAGGAAAGAGCCGGTCTTGGCTGGCGAACTGCTCCTGGCCCATCAGCTCTGCCGGATCGAGGGTCGGGTAGCAAACTGCCTGGAGCTCCTCCAGCTGGGGGAAGTGCTCGGGCCGTGTGTTCACGATGGTGATCTCGCTCATGGGCCTTTATTCTCTAATTCGGGCTCTGCCTGAGGTGTTATCAAATAGGCCTCCGGCATAGGGCTTAATCATCTCCAGTTCGCGAGTGGGCCGGGGCCTAAACTATAACCCACTGCGCGAGCTGGAAGAACCGAGCATACGCTACTAGGCCTGGGACCGGTGTCAAAAACGACAAACAGAGAAATCATTTCCACTTGTCAGCATAGTGGGCCGTAGCTTTCACGACCTTGCCATCTTCGCCGAAGATCATTACTTCCGCGGCCATCTTGTCCAAAACCGACCAGTAGTAAATGACCAGGTTATTCTGCGCCACTAAGACGTCGGCGAGCTTGAACGCCAAGTCGGGAAACCGATCCAACGCTGCTCGCCAGTACTTTCCGACCGCTTCTTTCCCCCTTAGGGTGTCGGTTGCTCCGCCCACCACCGACGGTATAAATGGGCTGCTCATCTCGAAGTCATCGGAGGAATGGGATAGTATCGCCTCTAGGTCGTGGGCATTCCATAAGCGCACCCACTCGGTGGCAAATGCCCGAGCGGACTGAGGAAGAGTACCTGGCTGAAAGACAGGAGATCAGCGAGCAACTGGCCCAACTTTGTCCCGAAGAACGACGGCCATATGTGCTGGTCCAGTTTGAGCGTTTCCTCGTTGATGTGTCAGCGGTCTGGAGGCCGCTATTGAGGAGCAACGGAACCGCCTCGCGAGGCAGTTATTTGACGCTGTGTGGGTGAAGGACGAACGAGTCGTGGCAGTGAGGCCTAGGCCGGAGTTCAGGGCCTTCTTCCAAATATCCGAGCAATGCCACGACGAAAGTCTGTCTGGCGACCCCGACCGGATTCGAAGTCTCATCTGCAATACGTTTACTTGGTTGGGGCTCTTTGCCCGGCGAAGCCATTGCTGGCTAGCCACCGCCTCAAGTTAAGCCCCGATATCATCCCAGCTCTCGTGGCAAGAGCCCGAAATTCCAGCCTACGCCAACTGGCCAGCGAATACGGTGTCTCCCACGAGGCAGTGAGGCAGGCACTAAACCGGCACGATCTTCGACGGTTTTGATCGGACAGCCAGCGTCCCATCCCTGCTGGGCAATCGATCTCGGGTAAAACAGCGGCGCTCCATTCTCCCCTGACGCCCAGCCCCGGTTGTACCGCTAGCCGCGCTGCTCACTGGCTGTGGCGAGTGAGTTCTGCCATTTTACCACTACAAACAAGAATCTCTCTGTTCAGCTCCGTTCCCGCACGTTAGGTTGGTGGTGGAGGTAGCCACCGTGAGGAAGACCAGAGAGCTGACTTCGTCCATTGCCGAGGCACGGCGCATCGCCGGTGTCGATCAGGCCTTGCTGGCTCGGGTTGTAGGGGTGGCCCCCCAAAGACTAAGCGAGCTGGAGCGCGGGCATAGACCGCTGCCTGCCGGGTTCGAACCTCGTGTGTTGGCAGGCCTCATGCGAATTCTCCTGGACCGACTCGCTGCAATCGATGCGTGAGAATTCAGTGAAGGCGAAAGACCTCCTAACCGCTGACGGGGACGGTCTGGCCGAGATGGCTGGACTCGCTCTGGAGCAGCTCGCGAGCGTGCTCCAGGAAATATCGACGACCTCCGCAAGGGCGCAGGTCACAAACACCGTGAAAGGAGGCGAAAATCATGAGCCTATGGCGAGAGTTCACCTGCGAGGAATGCGGCCGAAGCACCCTGGTGTCTGAGGAGGATATCACCGACGACACCCTTTGGTGCGCCCACTGTCACGCACCTCACGAGGATTCCGACGACGAAATCGACGAAGGTTAAGCTCGATGGATGGGACGGAAAAAATGCGATCACGCGAAAGTCAGACCTTACCAACGGGCGGAGTGGGCCACCCATATGAGGTGACTTTGGACCATGTGCTTCGGTATCCTCCGCCGGAACGGGAGCTTCGACCCCTAATAAGAATCAAGACGCGGAGTCTACCCAGGACCGCCTTGGTGGACTTGCGCGCGATTGTTGCCGAACATGGCGCTCCTATCGCAGTTGAGTCGCGCGGCTTGGCGGTTATTGGCGTCGTGACGTGGCACGGGTCGCGCGTCCTCGACGCGCTGCCCATAGTCGAAGAGGCCCGGATTTGCGTACGTGAGCACTTGAGAAGCGGACCCACCTCGCACGGACGGGCGGTGTTGCAGCAGTACCACGAGATCATCCTAGAGGCCTACGAACCCAGGGACCTGTACATCCCCAGGTCCTCGCGCACGGTCCTGGCCGAGATTGGACGGGCGCTCGGCGCATCCACATCCGATCTAGCAGGCCTGGCGGTTGTTGCGGCCCTTGCCACGGCTTCAGAGGAGCTGGTTCATCCCGAGGTGATCGAGGCCTGCCGCCGCGAGATGCAGCAGGTGTCAACGGCAATTGCAAAGGGCTTACGGCTAGGATTGACTGGCAGCGGTCGCTAGCCTATACCACGTATGAATCGGCTCAGGTTACGGTAATGCCCACGTTGGCCCCTTTGTCGCTTCGAGGGTCGGCCGGGGAGGGGAGATACCTCAGCCGAAGCTCGTCAGCCTAAAAGAAAACCGACACCCGCGGGGGTGTCGGCTGCATTGAGTGCTTTCTTTTTGCGGTGAAGGCTCTCGTACTCATCGTAGCCGACCTCCTTGGGTGCCGTCAAGGAGGTCGTGCATGGAGTTCGAATCAGAAGCCTCGCTGCTGGTCGAAACTCACCAGTTTAGGATCGCCCGGTGCCGGGCATCGGTCATTTGGGTCCCAATACGAGACGGGAGGGTCCTGTGGGTCGACTTCATCTGCTACGGATGGAACTGCTCAGACTGTAGGCCCGTCATGACGAAGCAGCAGATGCGGGTGGTGGAGGCGATAGTTCAAGACGGTCCAGCTACGATTTTACATCTGCAAAATGTCGACTCAGAGGACTCAGCCGTGGGACCCGGACCGCACACCTTCGGGCTGAAGCCCTTCAGCCAGGTTCAAAGACTCCTCCAGCGTCAGGGCTATCGCGTAGCTGGACGCATCCCCAGGGCTATGATCCCATTCGTGCCTGATCTTCTTGCCACCGAGCCCTACTGGCTCCAGAGGCGATGGGAGAGGTACCGTAACCCAGGGAAGTTCTTCGAGGGTGCGAATGGCATCGAGGTGATGGTGTTGCTCGCTCGCAGGTTCCAGTGGTATTTCGCAATCAACAGCTACTTCCCTGGGGTCGCTGGTCTCCTGGTGCTGAGCACCATCATCCTGCCAGGAGACTGGTATCCAAGGCTGGTGAGGTACAGCCGCGTGTCAGGCTTGGAGGTACTCGACAGCGGCGAGGCTCTCGACCGCGTGAGGATGTGGTTCGACTCAGAACTCATCATAGGCGCGAGGATTCCTTATGGGCTCCAAAAGTTCGGGGCGGTACCGAAGAAACTGGTCAGGGAGAGACACCGGGAGAAGTCGGAGAGAGGTGGAGGACCTCCTGATCCGGAGGGCCTGGCAGGGCTCGGGGTCCGGCCTCCACGCGATCATATCCCTGACGTGACCACTGAGAGCCTGGAAAGGTACTTCCGGGAAAGCGGGGTTGGGACGGACAGGTGGGGCGCCACGAAGCTGGTCAGCGATCATCCAGGGAACCCGAGCTTCAGTGAGATGCTCCGCCACCTAGCTCGGGCGACCGAACAGGACTTGGAGCAGTTGAAGAGCGAGCCTGGTGAGGGCAACGAGGCAGGCTACCTGGCGTAAAGGACCCCGTGGTCGGATGTCGTTTCGGGTATAACGTATTACTACATCAGAAACGACAAAATGTCGTTTTTGACCCCCGGTACCTCAGTAAATGAGGAAGGCTATCGCTGCGCCGCCACTTCCCCAAGCACCAAGTCTTCGCGCCAGTGCCCGGCAAGAACCTGGACTCGACGGGACGACCTGCACTCGCCAACTCGACCTTCGCGGGCCTTGAGCTGGAAATTATACCTGCTAGACGAGGTCTAGGGGATACATCACGCATCACTAAGGCGGAAAAGCCCCCATCACCTTTGGGCTGGAGGTGGAGCCTACCTCTCCAACTCAGGAAAGTCCTCGTGACCACCATACATACCGTAGGCACCGTAGTCACCCCTGCGGCCTATCGACCCCCTGCGGCCATATGGTGCAAAGCTCGTTTGACGCCACGACTTCTTGCTCTTGTTGGCTACCAGCCGGCCGTTGGTGACCTCGCCCAAATACTTGCCGTCAGGTCCGTAGACCTCATAACCAACGAACCGACCTACGTGTTCTCCACGGTAGGTCCAAAGGTGGTCGCCCTCCCTGTAGCCAAAGAACCTGCCGCTCCATGTATAGATAGTCCATGCGTCCTCCTTTTAGGGCACCATAGACTCAGAAATATGGGGTGCCACCGGCGCGGCCGCGATTGTCCAGGTCGCCGGGTTGCCGGGATGATCCTCCGACGCGGTGATCAACATCACCTTGCGGCAGACAACGCATTTGATTGTGAATGTCTGGGGCAACGCGGGGAAGCCCTGGTCATCCCGTTGGCAATCCCCAGTCCAAATCAATAACTCATACTTGCTTCTGCACCCCGGATCGGGGCAAACCAATCCTGGTCTTCCGATCAACTGGAATAGACGAATGCTATTGGCCCTTGCAAGCACGGTTGCACTGAGTGGCACGTCGTCGTTGACTAGCTCTGCGATGCTCTGGACGGCTTCCCATGAACCAGCATTTCGAAAATCCAGAAGCAGGGCAAGGTCCACAAATGGGATTGGGGCATCGTCCCGCTGGGACCTGTCCTCAATCAAGAAAGTATGTGGAATGTTGTGGCTGGGAGGCGTGCGAAAATCCCTTTCCACTTGGAAAGCTGTAAATGCTCCTAACTCGAATCCTATCCAAACCTGTGTCCACTGACGGCGAGATGCCTCTGGGCCCAGCACTGCTATGATCGCCGTTGACCGGCGGAGTTCTTTCATTATTTCCCATGATGCTGGCGGGTCACCGGGCAAGTGCTCTGGTATCTCGTAGAGAAAGGGCCTGACCTGTGCCTGGCACAAATAGCGCTCGATCTCATGTACCAGCGCCGTGTCTGCGCGGGAATGAGAAACAAAGACCTGCTTCGTATGGGTTTGGTCACAAACGGTACAGTCGAACATAGTCATGGCAGCGACGGTTACGTCTTGGTTGCAACCCTTATATCGTGTGGCCCTGGCTTTAGCAAACTGGAGGTCCGCCTACTCTCTTGTCACTCTAGCAGTCCTGTACCGATAACGGTGACGACAACGGGCGGGGGTGTGTACTGTTAATGATCCGCTGGAAAGGCCAGCCACTCCTCAGAACGCCATCGCTTTGGTCTCCAGTTTCCTGATCCGTATCACGTCACCACATTCGACCTTCAAAATCCCTCTACCTATGGGACCTATGGGCGCACCGTTCTGGGACCCATCTCCCCCGATCTTGGTCCAGGCCCTCAAAGGAGCGGTGGTGCTGCTAACGTACTCCACCATATCCCCGTCGCTGACACCGATCCGCCCAGCGGCTCGCGGGCTTAGGCGACATATCCGGCACCCTCGCTCGTCATAGTCGTCCCCTCCGCCATCAGCGACCTCGAAGTTGTGCCGCTGCTCCCTGAGCTCTTGTCGCTGCTCTTGGGTCTTCGCCTCGTCGACTCCGCCATCCTGGCCGACGACCACACCGTATACCTCACGGGCCCGTTCCGCGGTGAGGTACTCTTCGAATACGTCGGCGCCCACCAGTTCAACGTCTCTGTCCAAGGGATCGCCGACTCCTCCTCCAGCGGTAGCCTGCATCAACACCACGTCGCCATATTGCAGAGGAAACCCTGTCACTTTCCCAGGCACGAGCGACGGCTGGATTTCCTGGCCCGCACGGATGACCGCGAAGGAGTTGACACTTCCGGGGTATGCGCCCGCCGTGCCCCAGGGGGGGATCATTGCTCTGTCGGTCATCACGTTTAGCTGGGCAGTCTCCGATAAGACCTTGACTCGCCGGGTTACTCCGCGGCCACTGCGGCGGCGGCCAGGGCCCTCGCGGTCTGTGCTGACTGCCAAACACTCTACCAGCAGCGGTTGACGTTGCTCCACGCTTTCCGCAGGCTGGACAAGCGGGATGTCTCCGGCGTCGTAGTGGACGCACCCGTCGGCACCATCTGTATTACTGGTAGCTGGATAGCCTCCATAGGGGTATTCGTAGAGGATGTAGGGTTTTCGCCGGAGCTCATCATCGCCTGCTATGAAGATGTGGTTTGCTCCCCCTTGCACCTCGGCGCCAACATCCTGGGGGATAATTTGCGAGAAAAGGCCTACCACAGCAGATTCTATTGCGCGGTTTACCTCCCAGCATCCCCCCACGGCTGCCGGTAGCTGAGCTGCCATACAGCTACCCTCGGGGATGATGAACTTCAAGGGGCGAAAGGTACCGCCGTTAACCGGCGAATTAGCGTCCAGCCACGACTTCACAACGACGAAAACGCCAGCCATAGTTACTGGGACCCCGCAGTTCACAGGCCCTACGCTCTGGGGCGCTGACCCGGCAAAGTCGAAGGTCATCGAGCTGCCCCTAATGGTCAGCTTGACCTTAACAGGCATTGGTCCCGTGGAGTGGCCGTCGTTGTCAATATAATGCTCGTAGTAATAATCCCCCGGCGCCAGTTCCGAAATTCGCGATCTCACAACCTCTTCGGCGCTCTCCAGAAAGACCTGGATGCACTCGCCAATAGTCTCCGGGCCGTACTTAGCACATAACTCCGATACAGCTGCTTCAGCCACCCTGGCCGTGTCCAGCATCGCCAGGGCATCTCCCTCTCGCTCCTCCTGCAGGCGCATGTTGGCGAAGATTACATCCCAAAGGCCCCTATTTATTTTGCCTCGCTCAACGATTTTCACCGGAACGAGACGGACTCCTTCCTGGTAGATTTCTGTATCTTGGCCTGAAAAGCTCCCCGGTGTAGCGCCTCCGATGTCAGCAAAGTGGGCCCTAACCAGGATGAACAGGAGGAGTTTCCCATCAATAAAGTAGGGGAGGTAGAAGGCAACGTCATTCAGGTGGGTCCCCCCGGTATAGGGGTCGTTAACTGCCAGCACGTCACCGGGGTATATGTCGTCATGAAATTTTGCCATGGCAGCCTTGAGCCCCAGGCTCATCGCGAAGATGTGTCCTGCGATGTCCTCGGACATGGCTGCTAGCTCACCGTTAGGCGCCAGCAGGCCGCAGGAGAAGTCGCGCGTCTCATACAGGATGGGAGCATAGGCTGTTCTGGCTAGAGTAGCCCGCATCTGGAGCACGGTAGAGACGAGATAGCCTCTCACGACTTCCAGGGTGATCGGGTCTATCTGGCTCACTGAATTGACCTCCACGACGGCCGCTAACTTGGGGAGGCTTCATGATACTCGATTCCCAAATCAGCTTGAATGACACTGCTTAGAACCGTCGCCGGGAGTGATTGAGATACTCGTTTGCGTTACTGTGTCGTCGCATTGGCCACGCGGTCATGGCGTTGCCCAGCCCATAGGCGAAAAACAGCTTCGTCGCCGAGAAGCGGCCAAGTACCTGGGCAGCCCCGGCGATGGCAGGTTCCTGGAGCGGGGCACCCAGCAGTAGGACGCCCCGTCGCTGGCTGTCGCTCGACAGCGAGGGAAGAAAACCCTCCCCGGGGCCGCTGCGGGTGGGCACACCGCGCGACCCCGGGGGACGGGTGGGGTTAAGCTAAGGCTCTGAGACTAAGGGCATGTCCGGTCGGTGAGCGCCACTGCGGATACGGGGTACATGTCCCCGTTCGCATCGGCCGTGGACACGAACGTGGCCGGGGCCCGCCGCTGCCCGTTCTCGTGGCATAGCACCTTGCCGAATGGAGTGATGAAGCTCACGTTATACATCGCGTCGGCGACGGCCTTCTTGTCCGTGCTGCCAGCGTCGTCGATAGCTTCGATCATCCACCTCATGGATGTGTACGCGGTCTCCACCCACCAGCCTGGGATCGCGCCCCCGGAGAAGTTGGCCTGGATGTTGCTCAAGAATTCTACACTCTCCGCCACGTCCGGGTCCGGCACCCAGGAGTCCGAGGCAAACACGTCCTCGGCCAGATCCCCGAGTTCCTTGGCCTCCAGCGAGTGGTATGAGGTGATGATGATCGGCCCTTCGAAGCCCTGTTCCCGGGCGGTCTTCACGTTGGATACCACCTGCTGCGCGCCCCACTGGCAGAAGTAGATGGCGTCGGGGTTCATGCCGATGGCCTTCGTGACCTCTACCCTGGCATCCGCCGCGCCGTAGGGGAAGTAAAGCGCGTCGATGAAATTGGCATTCTCCGCTTGCGCGACGGCGCGACCGTCGGCCTCAACGAGACGGCAGTACTCGGAGTCGGTGCTGACCTGCACCAGCCTGGGGCCGCCTTGCTCAATCAGGAACTTGTAGTCGTTAAACGACCTGTTGGCCACGCCCTGGTCGGAGGTCTGGGCTGGGGTGCCATGGGCTGATCCATGGTAGCCCTCCCTCACCACCTTTCCGGACCCACAGGCCGTTGCAATCAGAGGCACCAGCTTCTCCATCATGATGTCCTTCAGAGGAACGCAGGTCGTGGCATCGAGGCCGCCGACCATCCCGACAATGCCGTCTGACAGCGCCTTCTTCCCCGAGGCAACTACGGTCTCGGCCCCATACCCCTCGTCGTAGTACTTGACCACGACCCGCCTTCCGCCGAGGACGCCTCCGGCGTCGTTGACCTCTTTGAGGGCCTGCTCGGAGCCCCAATTCATCTCGTCGCCCAGCTGCTTGGCGACGCCCGACAGGTACGACGTGGAGCCCAGGAGCACGGGCCCCGTCTCCACCACTTTCTCAACGATCTTCTCGACCTCTACCTCCTTCACCACCTCCTTCTCCACCACCACCTCCTTCTCGACCTCCACGATCTCGGGCTCGCCCCCACCGCATGCGAAGGCCACCAAGCCCATCACCAATCCGAGCAGCAATACGATGCCTAGTCTCCGTGTCATCGTGCACCTCCGGTGTCGATATACTCATCTACGAGGCTGCCCTTGGGCGTGGCTGCCGATGCCTCGGCATCCGCGGTGTAAGCAGCCCCAACGCGATTTGCGAGAGGCTACACCCAAGCCAACGGTGCTGTCAACATCGTGATTTTTGTCCTTTTGGAGATCGCTTCGCTACCCACCTCACGCCGTGCTCTAAACCACCGTGCAAAGCTCGGTGAGGTCTGACACGTTTTCAAGGTCCTCCAGGTGCTCAACGCACTCCACGATCCTGTGAGCTCGGCCTCCAGCAATAACTTGGGCCGTGGTCGTCAAGAACTTGTCCCTGATCTCATCGGCAGCTTCCACAAGATCGGGTTCCTCTAGGCGCTTACTGTAGTGTCGGCCAGCCTTCGTTGAGATCGTGACTTCGCTCATGCGATTCCCAGTCCTAAGGAAAACCTCGTCGGCTTCGTCATCGAAGCTAAGCGTCACACGCCTCGACATTTTCTCTATCTCTGGGCTCTTGGCGATTTCATCCGTGTACCAGTTTGGCCCCCGTTCGCCAGCGTAAAGGGACGCCGCCACCTGGTAAGGGACGCTGAATTGCTGGTCGCAAAGACCAACGGGTTTTTGGTCATGGAAGCCGACCCCATCGGACTTTTGGGTTGCCACTCCTATACTCTCGACATCGTCAAGGACGATGTGATGCTCTTGCACCAAGCTAATCGTCGCAGACATCGCGGTATGTGTCACCATGCATCCCGGCCAGAGCTTGGATCGAAAATCGAGTATGTGGAACGTTTTGCCGAAGCCAGACGTGATCTCCTCTGGCCGAAAGATGTCCATGCCAAGCATCCGCCACAGGCCCCTTTCGCCGTCTAGTATGTTGTTCTCTTGCAGCATCTTGAGGCCAGACTCCGCGGAAACCGCAGCGAAGGCTCCTGACATAGACATCCACGCCCAACCTTGCTTGATGTCCTTTCTTGGCAAAAGGCCTTCGTCACCTATCCACTTGTATCCGGAAGGCACAGGCTGATAAATGCCCGCCATACCTAGGGTTGAGAGCATCTGGTCTTCATCAAGGCCCAGAGCCCGACCGGCACCAGCGGCCGCGGCAAAGACCGAGAGGTTGGCGTAAGTGACAGGAGGACTGACTACACCCAACCGTTCCTGCTGTTCATCAGTCATCTCCATAGAGCGATTGATGCGCTCTAGACACTCATACCCCGCTACCACACTTGTGATGAACTCCCTTCCCGAGATGCCCCGATACTCTCCGGCTGCTAACGCCGCAGGGACCGCTAAAGTCCCATACCTCGCTATGAAGTCCAACATGGTGGAAAGCGCACCATTGCCGAAAGCCGCCATGGGCACCGATACCTTGGTTCCGTCTCCGATGAGCGTCGCTTCCTGGCTCGAACTCCCCAATCTCGTGGACATGTCGACGAAAACCCTGGACAGGTCTAACGGATACCCCCCAACGGAGTTGCCCATTGTGTCCAGGATGAGCAGCTTCGATTTCTCTACCACTGCTGAGGGAAGGTCATCGTATCTGATTCTTGAAAGGTTACCGGCTAAAGCTCGTGTCACCGACATGCAGATACCTCCTACACGAGTAGCGGCGATCAACGCCCGGCAGTTGAGATCAGGAGTATAGCTTTACGCTGGGGTCCCGCTTTCGACCTGTACTTTCACCAGGATGGTATGCCCGTTACGACTGAGAGTGACTGGCTTTCCTTGGCTTGCCTTGTCGTCGGCCGCGCTGGGCGTACGGTGCCTAGCTGGCAACCAGATACTTCTTGGGTATCTCGGCTCCCGCGGTGTACTGAAGCCTGCCCAGCCGCAACATCTGGTAGACGTTGACGCGGAACTCCGGATTGATGCAGGTGTGCAAATAGGCATCCTTTTCGGAGACGCCGTACTCCTCGACCATCCACTCCATCAGGTTCACGATGGCCGATTCCACCGCTACCTCCAGGGGCCTGAATGAGTAGAGCGATACGATGGACTCGGCCTTCTCCAGGCGTACGAAGGGTATCTGCTTGTTTTTGATGACGCGACAGCTAAACTCCAACTCAGCTCTAGTCTCGTCGGCGGGGCCGTAGAACTCAGTGTCGCCCTGGCTGGCGTGGACGTCACCAGCGTAGAACAGCGCTCCCTGATGGTAGCAGTTCAGGTAGCATTTGGTTCCCTCTTTCATGTCCCTGACGTCCAGGTTCCCTCCCCAGGGGCCCTGTCCGACTGCGCTTGTCTCCACCTCCCTGTCTGGCGCAACGCCGATGGTGCCTATCAGGGGCTGCAGGTCCCAGGAGACCTTGTCGTTCAGGATCCCCTTGCCGTCGCGGGTGGTGCCACTGGGTCCCGGCACATGCTTGATTATGTGAACGGCGGGACCGCGCAGCGATTGCCAGCGATAGGAGTCACCCAACGGCCCGGCGCCGGGTCTAAAGATAGTAAAGCCCTGCTCGTCCACGGTGATCCGCTCTATGGTTACCTCCAACAGGTCTCCTCTTTCTGCCCCTTCTACGTAAACGGGGCCCCCAATAGGGTTCCCCTGGGGTGGAAAGAACTTTCGAGTCGGCAGGTCATCAATCATTGGGGCAATGTCGGGCGAGCGAATGAGGCCGGACCCCGCGTCTTCTGTCTCGATGGCGAAAGACTCACCCTGTTTGACTCGCAGCAGAGGCTCGTCCCCGTAGTTGAATTCGTATTTCATAGCCTGGTCTCTGGTGATACGCTGCATCGATGGCCTCCTCAGGCGGGTAAGGCTGGCGGTCGGGGTTAGCCGGGGAGCATTTCAGGATCATCCCGGCTGGGAGCAGACTCAAGTCGCAAGCTGCCAGACGCGACTTCGCCCGCGACGATCACGATAATCGCGAAGAGCCCTTCTTCCTCCCGGCGACTACACAACACGGGATCGATACACGCTGTTCTAGTGGCGGTGGCGTAGGCCCAGCCCAGGGAGGGCTCCGGTGTGCTCCCCGCCGTCTACCACAACCTTGCCATTCACGATGACGTACGGGATGCCCAGGGGGAACTGCTTGGGATTGGCCCTGGTGGCAGGAGCTTTGACGGTCTTGGGGTTGAACACCACGATGTCCGCCTTCATGCCGTCGCGCAAAAGTCCCCTGTCCGTCAGTCCCAGCCGCTGGGCGGCGAAGGAAGTCATTTTGCGAATGGCCTCCGGGAGCCGAAGGTGCTTTTCGGCCCGTACGAACTCCGCCAGGATCATGGGGAAACACCCGTACGTGCGCGGGCTGGGGAAGTCTCCAAGGAGGAGGGCATCGCTGCCCACCATTCCGTAAGGGTGGGATACGAAGGCCGGGAGTGTCTGGGCGTTGGTGAAAACTCCCACGGTACACACCCCCAGGTCCTCGTCCAGCAGCAGGTCAAAGAAGGCGTCCAGCTCATCCTGGCCTCGGGTTCGGGCTATCTCGGCGAGTGAGTGTCCCTCGTACTGTTTGTTATGAGGCTTCCGGAAGTAGGTAAGCCAGTTCTCTCCTAATGTACGGCCTAAGGGGTCTATTCGTTCGGCCATTTCCTCTCGGATTCGTGTGCGGTCCTCGAGAGAGCCGAGGGCTTCCTTGAGCCGTTCCGGGCCTCCGTCCTTGGCCCAGTTGGGGATACTAATGATGGCCCGGGTGCTGCCGTATACGTAGGAGTAGATGTCGAACGTCACGTCCATACCCTCGTCCCGTGCATCCTCCACTAGCCCGAGGAAGTCGAGGTGACTGCCTGCACCGGCGGCAGGCTGTCGGTAGTGAGTGAGGTGCACCGGGATGCCGCTCTTCCGGCCGATCTCTAGCGCCTCCTCCCATGGGGCCAGGAGGCTCTGCTTGGCGAGGCTCGCCCGAGTGTGGGTGTGGTAGAAGCCGCCCATGTCGGCGGCTACCTTGGACAGCTCGATGAGCTCATCGGTGTCCGCGTAGGCCCCGGGCGGGTAGTCCAGGCCCGTAGACAGACCGCAGGCGCCTTCGTCCATGGCCTCCCGTACGACGGCCTTCATCTCCTCCAGCTCCTGCCTCGTGGCCGGGCGGTCGTTCCAGCCCACGGACCAGATACGCGGCTGCGAGTTGCCGAGGATGAAGGCGATGTTGACGGAGACCTTGTTGTCCAGGGTAGACAGATACTCGCCTACGCTCAGCCAGGTGGCAGGCATGGGGGGAGCGCCATTGAGGCCTCGGTCCAGCTCGATGAAGCGGTGAAGCTCCTCTTGGGTCCTGTGAGGTGCGGCCGAGTTGCCATCGATCCCCACCAGCTCGGTGGTGACGCCCTGGCGGACCTTTGGCTCGTGGCGTGGCTCGCCGATTATGGTTAGACCACCGTGGGAGTGGAGGTCGATGAACCCCGGGGACACGACGTGGTCGGTGGCGTCGATGAGGCGGGCGGCCTGGACATTACCGATGTCCCCTCGGAATATCCGTAGCGTGTCGCCCTCGACGCCGACGGCGCCGAAGTACCCAGGATTGCCTGAGCCGTCGACGATGAGGCCGTTGCGAATCAGCAGCTCCAGCATGGGTGCACCCCTTCGTTCCGTGTCACCAACGCGAAAGGCATGGGATAAGACGGGCATGGACCATGGGATGGGGCTAATTGTTGTCTGTCACCACAGGTCCGTCAAGGGCGGTGCAGTGACCAGTGCCAGCCTAAGCACTATTTGGCTCCGCGCTACCAGGTAAGGTCGGGCCGGACTAGATAGTCCGAGAGAGTTCCTAATGTGATCCTTCAGTGCCACTAGTGGTGTTGGACCTACGCCGAACCTGGACATTAGTCGCATCGAGGTCACCCTGTCAGCATGGGTGTAGAAGTCCCCTACGAGGACCTCGTTAACGCTGCGCTTTTACCTGCTCGATCATTTGTTCGAGCCTGGCGCGGTCTGCCCCGAGTTCCAAGGCCTGGGTGATGTCATTTTGGGCCTTTGTGTCCTCACCTACTATAGTGTAGGTCATGGCCCTGTTCGCATAGGCCACAGCAAGGGTTGGGTCGATGCGAATGGCCTCGTCGAAGTCTTCGATGGCACGCTGGAACTGGGCCAGGACGATATAGACGAAGCCACGGTTGATGTAGGCTTCAACGTATTGCGGGTTAAGCCGGATGGCCTCGTCGAAGCCCTCGATACCGCGCTGCGGCCGCTCCATATAAATGTAGGCGGTGCCCCGGTTGTAGTGGGCCTCGGCACGCTGGGGATTGATGCGGATGGCATCGTCGAAGTCTTCTATGGCACGCTGGAACTGGCCTAGGTTCGCGTAAGCGAGGCCGCGGTCATTCTTGGTCTGGGGGTCTTGGGGGTCGAGGCGGATAGCCTCGCCGTAGTCCTCGATGGCACGCTCGAACTGGCCTAGCTCATCGTAGGCAAAGCCTCGATTGACGTAGGCAGCTCTGTCTTGAGGGTTGAGGCGGATGGCCTCGTCGAAGTCTTCGACGGCACTTTGGAACTGACCCAGCTCCAAGTAGGCTACGCCCCGGTTGGCGTAGGCGTCAGTGAGTTGGGGATTGAGGCGGATGGCCTGATCCAAATCCTCGATGGCTCGCTCAAGCTGGCCCAGCTTAAAGTAGGCCGAGGCCCGGTTGTTGTAAGCCGTGGCAAGTTTGGGTTCTAGCCGGATGGCCTCGTCGAAGTCCTCGATAGCACGCCGTGGCTCGCCCAGGTTAATGTAAATGTTGCCCCTAATACCGTAGGCCTCGGCGCGCCGGGGATTGAGGCGGATAGACTCGTCCGAATCCTGGAGCGCTCGCCGGGACTGCCCCAGTTCGCTGTAGGCGTTGCCCCGATTGCTGTAGGCGGCGGCGTTCCCCGGATCAAGTCGGAGGGCGTCATCGAATTCCGCTATAGCCTCCTCAAAACGGCCTTGCTCAAGAAGTTCCAGTCCGGCGGAATGGTGCACTCCAGCTTCATCTCGCTCGCCGCTGCTTCTGGAGACTTGGATGTCGACGCTGCACGCTAGCAGGCTCAGAGTCACCAGCGCTAGTGAGGACGTGTATAGGACTCTCATGACATTACGTACAGGGACTCTGCTTGAGTCCGAACCTCAGCCATAATCGCATCAAGTCCACCTAGTCGGTACGAGTCGGAACTCCCAGTCAAGGCGCTGATCGTTATCGCCGCGCTTTTGACTGCGCGATAGCTTGTTCGAGCGAGGCACGGTCTGCCCCGAGTTCTAAGGCTCGGGCAACGTCCTCTTCGGCCTTCACGTCGTCACCCAGGAGGGTGGACGCGAGAGCCCTCCACGCGTAGGCTCCGGCATACTGCGCATTGAGACGGATAGCCTCGGTCAGCTCCACAACTGCACGCTGAGGCTGGTCCAGATTCATGTACGCAGCACCTCGATTGTTGTAAGCGGGAGCGTACTTGGGATCAAGCTGGATGGCCTTGTCGAAGTCTTGTATAGCTTTGAGAGGCTGTCCCGACTCAAGATAGGCCAGCCCCCGGCCGTTGTATGCTTCGGTCAGATCATCCTCGAGCCGGATAGCCTCGTCGAATTTCGCCAATGCCTCGTCGAAGCGACCCGTTTGGAGTAGCTGCGCTCCGTCTTGGACATGCTGCCCGGCTTTGCTCGTCGTGCCAAAGTTGACATCAATCAGAGAGAATCTGAAGGACGAGCCGGGGGATGATGTGTCAATTGCTTGGAAATAGCCGCCCCCGGCAAACCCTAACAATGCCGCCACGAGCATCGCAACCGAGAACCAGGTACCGGCGCTCCTCGGATGTAGCTGGCGGACTTCTGAGGCTGTGGTTACACAGACTGTGCCTAGGTTGAACAACTCGTGGATGCCTCTTTTTTGAGGATGTAACGTAACCGTAAGAGGGACAGCAAAGACGAGGAAAGCGACGCCTGCTGTGATCCATATGAGACCGTCGATGTCCGGCACCAGGGCTAGTCTGGTGACATACGGGGAGAACAGAATGACTACTATTGGCACTGAACGGACAGCAGCATGCCAGTAACTAAGTGGACCGCCGTCGACACTGACGACCTTGATCCGCACCAACCGCTTGCCCAACGACTGCCCTTTGAGGTGAGGACCCGAACTTAGGGTGAAGTAGGCGAACCCGATAAGGAGCACTATTGGGTCGACCACAGTACTCGGCGAGAACACACGGCTAAGCACATACGCTATGATCCAGAGCGGTACACCATCGACTACAAAAGCAAAGAGTCTGATCCAAAACCCTGCGTATCCGATGCGCTCAGTCTGATCCTGTTCCCGGAGGCGGTGTTCCGCGAGCAATTCATCGCTGTCGAATCCTTGGCCACACTCGGGACAGCGACCCAGGGGTGTGCCGCACCTTTGGCACTTCTTCTGCGAGGCTGGGGACTGGTATCCACAGCTCCCGCACTTCCTCGTTTGCATACTTTCTAGAGGCTGCCTTTCCTCCCTTTCCGTCCTCTTCTGGCGCTCAGGTTCCAGTCTGTGCTCTACCAGCCGGTGATCCGCCAGCAGATGGTCGTTGAGAAATGTTTGGCCGCACTCCGAACAGGAGAAGGAGTCGCTCCCCAAGGATTCGCCGCATCTTTCGCACGTCTCGCGTGCCGCGGACGGCAGGTAGCCGCAACTTCGGCACTTCTTTGTTTGCACGCCTCACCTCAAGGTGGTCGAGAACCACGGGATCAAGCTATCGACAATTCGGCGAGGACGTCAACATTGTGCCTTCCATCACTACTGAACAGCAGCCTGTTTTCAGCGAGCACTGGGCGTGCATCCAGCGGTAGAAGTCGGGTGTCGGCCAGACAGCCTAACTGACTGCGCCCCCCGAGTCTCACTGGATGGCACACCGGCGCTGTCCTCTATAACTCAACTAATAGAGGAGGGCGCCAGTGTGGGCGGGAACCGGAGTTAACCAAGGCCTATGCTCGCCACGGGCTGTGGAACCCTGCTGAACGAGTCCTGGTAATTACCATTACCCAGACACAAGTCGGAGAGCGGTAGGTTTGGAAGGGTCGATGTATGTCCCGGTAAGGGCTCCAGGGCGTGGAGTCCGTATGTCCTGGTAATGGAATTGCGAGCCTGTGGTAGGTTGGAGCGTGACCGCCTTCCTCAAGTAGAGGCTAAGCGCGCCACATCCAGAAAGGGTAAGGCGGCACGGCTGCGCCAGGGTAGACAAGGCGATAGTCCAAGGGCTCTTGGTGGAGGCGGGACGATCTAGCGGGTCATCGAGCGAGGCACATCACGCGTTGATGTGGTGCCTATTAAAGGTCGCCATACCATCCACTGTCTCTGGCGCATATTTGTCTCCCGCCAGATTCCCGCAAGACGGCCTACCATCTGAGGCCACCACTCTGAAAGTTCCTCGCGCTGATACTCCGTGAAAAGAGAGCGCGCACTGGTCACGTAATGCTCAAGGGCTTGCCACCAAGTTGCCACATCCCGGTCACTCGGACGTGGAGGAAACCTCACTAAGTGTGGGGACGCGAACTCTTCGCACCAATCAAAGGAGCCGTCCTCCTTGACCTCTCGATACCAACCGATGGCCGCAGCCCCGGGGTACCGTTCAAGCAAAGGATAGCTCTTCACCGGTATTTCCCATATTGGGAGTCTTCAGGCTCAATGGGCAGCCCAAACGAGATGGTAGCATCATAGTCAGGTTCTGCAAGGCCAGTTAATCTCCAGTCTATCCAATAAGGGATACGATTCTTGCCTCGAACCATGGTTCTTGTCCATCTTTGTCGTCTTCGGGCCCCCGCCAATGGGGTGAAAGCGCATTGAAGACAAGCCGACTCCCTGGAGCGCTCTCCCTCTTGGCAAGATCGTGGTTGTACCCTCCCTCAGCTTGGCGCCGGCGATAACCGACCGATACGATCCAACACTCCCTGGAACAACCGTCGAGGAACCGACACCTCGGATAACTGAAAGATCAATCGCCGGGAGTGCCGCACCAGACGGCCTCCCATCTTGATCAGCTTGACCTGCACGCTCCGCAGCGACCAGTGCTTGACCGCCTTGGGCAGGCATAACCGGCGAAGGAAGTTCCCAAGGTTGTACGCCAAGACGAACAGAGACAGACGCACCCGGTTGGCCACGAACCGATGGCACGACAGCCGAGTCCAGTTCAGCGCGTACTTGCCCTCCTTGATCCACTGCTCGGCTGTCCCTCTACCATTGTAGAATCGAACCACTCCTTCGGGGCCAGCCGTCATGTTCGTGACGATGAAGCCCACCCGAGGGAACAGCTCTCCCCTATGCCACTCCACCTTGGCCACCACACGCCGATCACGGTCCCAACTCTCAGCACGATACCAAAAGTCGTCGTATCGGATCACCGGACGTTTCGGGGGCCTCCCCACAGGTCGTATCAGCAAGGGAGCGATCTCGTATTGCAGCACTTTGTTGCTCGGCAGCCGTATTGCGTAGAAGACTCGCCGCTCCTCCATGTACTCATAGATGTCCGGCTTGGCGAATGCGGCATCGGCCCGAAAGTACCGGCGCACTCCTGTCGCCCCGTAGCGGGACAGGATCGGATCCAATACATCACGCCATCTGTGCGCGCTATGTACGTTCCCCGCGCGGAGCATCGCTCCCTCGCAGTCACCAAACTGGTTGAACACGAACAAAGGGTGATAGCACGTGCTCCCAAAGTGACCGTTGTACGACGCTCCCTCCTGTTCTCCATGTACCGGACTCTCCGAACTGTCCATGTCCAAGATCACCCGCCGGTGCGGCGTGCGGGACATAGCTCCATCCACCCACTTAGCGTTCAGTCGATCCAACCCTTCCACGTTGCCGTCCTGGGTAAGCACCTCGGTCTCGAACCGGCTCATGGTGTTGGTGCTGGCGGCCGGTCTGTCAATGTCTCGCCGTCCAACGATGATCCGCATCGTCGGGTCCTGGGCCAGCCGTTCAGCGTCGTTGGTATCCTCGTAGCCCGCCAGACGACTGTACACCGACTGCCTGAGAAGGCCCACCAATCGGTGCTGCACGTTACGACCGCCCCGACTCTCCTGCAGACACTCATTCGCCGTCTCCGTCAGTCCCAGCGCATCATCCAACTCGCGGCAGGCCAGCAGTCCGGCGTCCGAGGTGATGGTAGCGCCGCGAAACTCCAACCGTACACGTCGGTCGAAACGGAGCGTGGCGCGGGGTTTCGTGCTTTCACCCATTGGGTGCCTCCAGAGTGGGTACGCTATCAAGACCTAAAGCTGTCGAACACGACCAGTCTAGCACTCATGATAACTGCTATGCTCTGCTATTCGGCTACATCAAGTAGTTCTGTTGCTGAGTACGGCACGCCCTGCAGGGTTGATATGGGAAATGTGGGCTTAACCAGCTCTCTGAGCTTCCTGATCTTGTCGCGGAGCTTCTCTGTGGCTGGACGGCAGACGGCAAATAGCTCAGGCTCCATGTCGAGTACCACCCCGTACGTATCTCGGGCCTTCTCCACCGACACCCACCCCCTGCGAACGTCGTGTCTGATCCGCTCGGGGTCGCGGTCTAAGGGGCGCCCGAAGCCACCACCACCCGTCGTGACAGCCTCCAGGGCCTGCCCGGCTTTGATCTCAAAAAGTCCGATCAGCGGTAGCTCTTGAATTCGCTCTCCCTTTTCGTCGAGGATGAACCCCAGGCAGGGACCTCCACTCTCGCCCCCCAGGACCCCTTTGGGCGGGAATACCTTGCCGTCCCCAAAGCCTGCGGCCACCGTTGGATTCCCCCTGGCCCGGACCACTACTCTCATGCCTGGGCTACCGCCGTACTCGCCTGCCCCCTCTGAGTCGGGGACGACTTGCGCCCCACACTCGATCACGTGCGGGTGAGCCTTCTCCCACAGCTCCACACCGGTGGTCCAACCATTCCCCATGACGGCGCCCTGCAACCAGGTCAGCCAGCCATCATATCCCTTCACTGCCGGGCCACCGGCGGAGTACGCGCCTGAGATCAGCAACTCATCGACATAAGGGGCGTTGTCGTGGCGAAAGTCCTTCCCAGAGAAGACGGCTAAGCCCCAGTTGATATAGCCTCCCTCTCCTCCACCCTTGTCCGGGTCGACCTTCGCCATCAGTGCTATCGCGCAGCTCGCCAGCCGGTCGGCGGTGAAGGTCGTGGCAACCGAGGTCCCTACTGGAAACCTTGGTATGCCGACCATGCATCCCTCACGTAGCTCGAACCTCACGTGGTCGAAGGCCCCCTGATTGTGCGGCAGGGTGGGGTCCAAACACCAGAAAATGCCCTCCATTACACCGGCCTTGGATGTGGCCTCCGTCAGGTTGATACCGGCGTCGTACTGATCGGGATTGTCCGTTAAGTCCACCACCATCGCCTCTTTGGCGTGGTCGATGGTGAGCTTGATTTTGACGGTTACACCCTCCGGGGCAAACGACAAGGGGTCCAGCGTTGTCTCATTCTCCCACGTGCCCTCCGGGAGGCTCTTGATCTCCTCGACCATCCTTCGGCTACCATAGTCGAGCCACTCCTCGACGAACTGCTCGACGGTATCGGAGCCGTACTTATCGATCATGCCTTCCAGTCTGCGCTCGGCCACTCTGGTCGCCCCTACTGCCGCCGCGAAGTCGCCGTAGAACTGCTCAGGTACCCGGATGTTTGCAGTCGCTACCCTCACCACGTCATCCACGTCCTTGTAATCCCGCTGCACTCGGACGCAAGGCCAGTGGATGCCCTCTTCGTAAACGTCCTTGGCATAGGGCAGGTATACCGTCGGCACCGGTGCACCGGTGTCTGCTTGGTGAGCCCTCAGCATCACCCAGAACATGAGCCTGTCGCCGTGGAACACTGGTGTGCAAAAGCAGTAGTCGGCGTGGTGGGCGCAGCCAAGGAAAGGCGTGTTGTTCAGGAAGCAGTCTCCAGGGGCAATATCGTCGAACAGCTCCGGTATCGGGGCTATGGACATGTTGGACGTCAGCACGTGGATTGGTTGGCCCTGGGCAATGCTAACTAGACGAATCTTGCTATCGGAGATCGAGACTGACAGGTCCCTAGCTTGAATTACCGAGGAGCGGGCGCTTTGCACACATGCCTGCATCGACTCACGCACGATGCCGTCGAGCCTGTTAGCCACGGTGGCGAAGGTAACCTGGTCTAATCTAGGCGCCATCACATTCCCCAATGTACTGGGGGGTGGGGACTAAGCCGCAATCTGTTGCTCTCCACCTCTACCATGGGCAATTCAGCGGACTCGGAGCTCAAGCACACCTCATACGACTTACAGATACGAGGTCGGGCTCGGACTCGCAGTGCCTGTTACCACAACAGTAGCTACGCTTGTCCCCCAGCTATCGCTCTGGCCAAGGAGGGTCGTGGCGCAGCACTACCCCCGGCTACCTCTCTGAGCCTGGTCGACAATGTCCAGTCCTACCATCTCGCTCCAGGCTGCTAGCAACCTCTGGGTAATCGGCCCAGGTATCTCGCTTTTTATGGGTCGGTTCTCAATACGGCCGACAGGCAAGATGCAATAGATGGAGTTGCTCAGGAAGGCCTCGTCGGCCGTGTAGGCGTCGTAAGGCTGAAGGTCTTCTTCGGAGACCGGGATTCCCAGCTGCTTGCCCAGATAAAAGACGTCCATACGGGCTATGCCTTGAAGAGTGGATCGGTCGGTAGGCACCCTTATCACCCCATTGGTTACAATGAAGAAGTTCCCCGCCACGTTTTCGGTAATATTGCCATCCAGGTCTAACAGCACTGGGTAGGCGTCTGGGTCTACGTCTGATGCTTCCAGTTCTGCCAGCGAAAAGTTCAGGCGGCTGGTGTGCTTGAGCTTCGGCTCCAAGGACTGAGGCGCATAGCTTCGGGTGCGGGCAAACACGACGTGTGTCCCTGTCTGGTAGTGGCGATCATGCGCGGCAAAGTCAATTGGTGTAGCAGAGATGCACACGGTAGAAGGGGCCTTTTCGGTAATCCTCCCAGCGTAATTCTTGTCTGAAGTCGTGGCAGAGGTCTTTGCATATCCCCGCATGACCGTCTGCCGCACTGAAAAGTCTCCACCCGGCTCCCGCAGATGCTCATTGCGCTTGATGACCTCGTGGGTAATTTCCTCCGCCTCGTCGATGGTCATGCCGGGGTCAATACGTGCGAAGGTCAAAGAGCGGTACAGCCGGTCGAGGTGATCCTTCGGCCGGTGGATTTTTCCGTTGAAGGTCCGGGTTAAATCGTAGACAGCGTCGCCCCGCAAGAAGCCTTTTTCACCAATGTGGACCTTGCATTCGCTATCCGGAACAAACTTGCCATTAAAGTAGGAGATGCTTTCCACCATTTCTCTTCATACCTCCTGATGATGGCTCGCGACTCGGGAGCAGGCGTGTGGGCTCGGGCCTAAACTATAACCTATGTCAGAAGTCGGGAGATGCGAGGGTGAGCTATAGGCAAAGGGGACCGGGGGTCAAAAACGACAACTTGGACACGATGTCGGTTCTGATGTATATACGTTAGTACATCGGAACCGACACCCCAGCTGAGAGTACCTCGTTCGCTATCGTAGCGTCGCAGTCCGACGTTCTAGGATAATAGCGCCATGGTCACGCGAGCCTTGTTCATCATCAGCCTCCTCTTCATCGTTGCCTGCTCACAGGTCCAAGAGCCATTAAAGTCCGAGGACGCAGGGCCAGAGGACGTCAGACCTGCACCACGGGGCGTCTCAGCTGCCGACGATGCGGCCACCCGGGACGAATCACTCGAAGCCCTTGAGAGCGGGAGGGTCGTCCGTGTCATCGACGGCGACACCATCGAGGTGGAGATCGACAGTGATGTCTACACTGTCCGTTACATCGGTGTCGACACGCCAGAGACCAAGCACCCAACCCGAGGAGTCGAGCCTTACGGGCTAGAGGTCACCGAGTTCAACCGTGAGCTCGTTGAGGGTAAGACTGTCTTCATGGAGAAGGACGTATCGGAAGTGGATCGGTTCGGACGGCTCCTCAGGTATGTGTGGGTAAACGATGTGATGGTCGACGCCGTGCTGGTCGCCGAAGGGTACGCGCGGGTGGCCACCTTTCCGCCTGATGTTCGATATGGTGAGGACTTCGTGACGTTTGAAGGGAAGGCCCGGGAAGAAGGCCGTGGACTATGGAGACTTCGGGCCTCTGGAGAGGTTGGTGGCGAAGTTGAGGACGACGGCTGTGATCCTGCGTACCCGACCGTCTGTATCCCATCGCCGCCGCCGGACTTGAACTGCGCTGACGTACCCTACCGACGCTTCGAGGTGCTGGCGCCTGACCCACATCGGTTTGATGGCGACAGGGATGGCATCGGATGTGAGAGGTAACTAGCAGGCAGACGACCCGTAATGGAGGTACTGAAGATGGAACGCATCAAGAGCGCTCTTGATGGGCAGGACTGGCGGTACACCCTAGAAGCTGGAGCGAAGATGTTAATGTGGATATTCGGCTGGTTGACGGCGGGCATATTCGCTATCCAAATCATGCCCCCCTTAAGCTACGGAGTGTCCGTGTCCCTGCTGGTGTTCCTAACGCTGTTCGGCGTCTCCTCAGGGTACGTCATGTTCAGAGAGGTCATCCGTGACCTTCGCAAGGCGACGGGCGAGGGTGACAAACCGCCCCGAGGAGCTTAACCGGTGCAAAGGCTCAGAACAGGCACCCCTTCCCTCCTGTTTGAGCCTTTTTCTGTAGTCCCATAAGAAACCGCACGTGCTGACCGTCACGTGTCCAGGCGCGAGCCAGCCCGTCTCGGATTAGCCTTTCGTCGACGCTTTCTCCGTCCTCTGTGTAGACGTAGTAGAGCAGCCGTCCGTAGCGGTCAGTCGCTCTCGGCCCAGGTTCCACTCTGACCACCGTTCCCGCCAGGTCTTTCAGCCTGTCGGTGGCCTCGTCAGCGCACCTTTCCCCGACTTCTGGCGTGTCCACGCCATATAGCCTAACCCGACCCTTCGGTGAGACGAACGTGTCCCCATCGATCACCCTGGTAACGGTCAACATGTCACAGTCGGGACAGCAGAGCTCGGTGCCGCAGCCGCCGCCGGTAAAGGTGATGGCAACCGCGATGACGACGGCTATCAGCACGGCGACCACGAAGATGTTTCGCGCATCTCGAAGCGTCGACCTCATCTCTTGCCTCCGTTACTCAGCGGGTTTACCGTATCAGGGCGAACCTGCTGCCACCAGGGTCGGAGTAAGGACCTAGTGAAAGTGAGACGGAGGCAGACGTGAGGCGCGTCCTAAGCGGCCGCTGCCGCCTTTGCCTTCATCATTATCCTTGCGAATTGTGGCATTATCTGATCAAACGAACGAGAGGAGGCATCTCATCATGGCTGAAAAGAGCAACAAGCAACGGCTGAGTGATCAGCCAGCTCCGAGGCCTCAGCCTAAGCCTAAGCCTTGACGTTGAGGCCTGAGGCTAGACTGCCTCCATTAAATGGAGTCTCGTCAGACCGGTCGAGCGAGGACCAGCTGCTCTGCCTACCGACGAAGGCTTACGACTGATCATCTCGCCCTGACCTTTCTCTCAATCCTCACCAGAGCCGGAGCGACCCTCGGATGCGCCTCGATCCAGGCGCTCCGCTCCTGAGCCCACTTGACGCATCGACACCCCGGCTGATGCCCGGGCGGGTCTAACTGAGAGCCCCCGCAGTCGCAGCTCACGGCGGCCAAGAACCGCTGGGGCACCTGCCCACACCGGCACATCTCCTGGTCGGGCTTGCTGTACCAGTGCTGACCACCATCACCGCATGTCTTGGTGTACATACGAAGTTGGGCCGTCGCAACGTGTACCGGCCAGTCCTTGACAGTTCGTGGCCCGTCGTGACCAAGATGGTGCGAAGGGACGGCACCGAATCCTCTACCCATCACACCACCTCCGCGGCGAGCTATCCTCCAACCCCCTCGGCTATACTGGCCCCAGGGGCAGACTTATCTTCACTGTGACGAGACATCGGGCTGTAGTGCTGCTGGGGTGGGCACTGGCTGCGATAGTTGTCAGTGCTTGCGACCCCATTTCTCTGTCAGTACCGAGCCGGTCTGAGCAAGATTGGAATTGGGCCATGGTTGGAGAAGATGGTAAGCTGCTTCCAAGCTGTGGTGATTCCATATTCACTCACCCTGTTGTAGACCCGGAAGATGCTACCCCTTTCTTCTGGGAGAACAAGGGCTACCCACATGACCACATGGTGTACTGGGCTACGCGGCAACTCAACGAGGAGTTTCCAGCGGCTGGTGTACCTGCCTCAGAGCAGGTCCAACTGTATGCCCCCGCGGACATCTACTTCATGAACTTCGGGCGGATTGTCCGTGAGTCGCATGATGGTGGGATATACGAGGAGTGGGGTCCGTATACCAACATCTGCGAAGGTCACAGTCTGTTCTGGGGCCATGTTGGAAGACCGGTCGAAGAAATCCTCGATAACTTCAAGAAGACCGTTCCGGTCGAGTGGACCGACTGTCCCGCGTCAACAACCGAAGAAGCGTTGGTAACGACAGAAGTTGGCGAATGCAGATGGAATGTGTTTTTCGATCCTCCGATTAGCGCAGGAACGCCGATCTGGAAATCCAGCGGCTACACAACAGGATTTGACTTAGGTCTTCAGCTGTTTGGACTCACGGCCGAGGAGCTCCAACAGCATCCCAGCTACGGATACTCGATTAACCCTTGGGTTCACTCGGGTGGGAACTCTGTCTGTACGCTAGAGTACTTCCCGGAGCCTTATGGGACGGCATACCTAGAATCGATGGCGGGCAGGTGCGGCCCGTTTAATCAAGACGTACCCGGCACTGCCATGGGGATGTGGTTGCCACTACGACCGCCTGGCGACGGGAGCGTCCCTAACCATGGGCCTGGGACTGAATGGCAATCATTAAGACGGGGGTTTACTTCAGGGCTTTACCTTTACGAAGACTCGGTAGATGAGTCGGTGCACAAGCTGGAAATTGGAAGCCAGTTACCCGGTATCCCGGCAGGTATGTATCGGTTTGAGACGGTCTCCGACGGTCTTGTCAACCGTGAGTGGGACTCGGTAGTCCCGGGAGAGGTGTACTGCGCCGAACTCCGCCACCAGAGGGCCGTGTCGGGATGGGATTACACCGCAACGGAGGTGCTACTGGTTGGGGTATCTGAAGATGGGCGGTCTCTAACTATCGAAGGGATTGCCGGAACGCAGTGCGGGGAAGGCTGGTATTCGTTCTCGCCTGATGCGCACACGATGTATCGTTGAACCCCTCTTCGCAAATCCGAGCTGTCACGAGTAGACCACTGCTCTTAGTCCACATCAGTCTCATGAGCCTCAGTAGCATCCTCAGCATCCTCGCTATCGATCCAGTAGCCCAGTAGCATCCGTGGAGAGTAACCGAGCGTATAACTCTTGTAGTTCCCCTCGGTCAGCAGATAAGTCTTCCTTGTGAACGGTCCTGTGAGCTCGGGTTCTTCAGCCCTTCACCTAGCATGTCACCCAAAAGCCTGGCGTTGACGACGCCCTGGTCCTGATTGTTGGTGTTCATCACCAGGTGCACCTCGGCCGCATTCTCCTGCATCATCGCAGTCGCTGACACCCGGCCTTTGGAGAAGCGCCACGCCCGCTCCCACCAGCTCAGACCATGTCGTTAATGCCCTGGACTGTGGCGAAGAGGCCCGCGCCGCATAGAGCAGCCAAAACCAGGTGGCCAATGCGAGTGGGCACAGGTCTCGAAAACAGAGGGGGAACGTACCTGTTCAGCCTCTCGGCTACCAGGGAGACCACCATCCCGTAGAGTGGGAACAGCAACGCGAACAGGGCGACGCCCAGCGCTTTGGGCCCGAAAATCCCGAAGTCGGCGCTGTCCCCATTGAACAACAAGGCGCCACCGATCAGGAACAGAACAAGGCCGAAGGCAAGCCCTTTTCGGACACCCGAGCCCGGAATCCAGTGCCGGAACAGCACGTAGAGGAGGCCCCCGAACAGGCCTGGAAAGATGGCGGCGAAGGCGATGAGGTCGAATGTCCCCGCGATCGTGATTTGTCCTGAGACGTTACCGTTCTCAGTCATCACCCCACCTGTGGAGGGGTTGAGCGCGGCCAGTATCCTCATCGCTATGCGGGAGCCTATGCCCCCAGCAACGATCCCTGCGACGAAACCCGAAAGCAGCCCTACCGCCACCATCTTCACGAGGCGGACGGAGTGAATGGCGATATTAGACTTGATTGCTGAGGAGAACACTGTGCACCTTGCCTGCGTCTTCTCAGGCAGGAGTGTAGCGGATACTAGAGCGGTCGCACAGCCTTCTCTGGGACTCTCGCCAGTGGCGGGTGTATGTCCGGATGGGCTTCCATCCAAGCGTTGCGGTCAACGGCCCACCTCACCGAGCGACAGTCAGGGTCGTTCTCGGGTGGCCTGAGCTGACCGCCACCGCAGTCACGACTCACCGCCGCCAGGAAGCGCTCGGCACCTCACCGCACCTCCACATCTCCTAGCCGGCCTGCTGTACCAGTGCTGGCTACCGCCACCGCACTGGATCATCCCGCCACCCCTAGGGGTACAGGCGTTGTGCAGGACCACGAAAACAACAAGATCGCCGTGCTCCGAGGCCTCTAGCACCCGGGTACTGCCCGACCCCGAAAAGCCTCATTTCCAACGCCCGACCCGTCGCCCTAGGCGCAGCCAGACCCGTTCACGGGTAGCTTGACCGTATCGCCCCCACCACCCTGGTACTGGAGCGCTGCCATGCCCGAGCTTTCGGGGTTTGGATCGATTAGTGCATCCGTCATCACAGGATTAGTCCATTTGTACCTGGTCTGCATCCTCCCACCGATATAACCTGGTGATCACCGAGCTAGGAGGTTCCAGACGATGGCCGAGACCAACAGTCGCAGATTCAAGATCCTCGGTGTTGGATGGCTTGGCCTGGGAGCCCTCTCTTTTGCCTATGTATTCATTAATCTCTTCTCCCTCGCCCAAGGCCACGCTCCTTCGGCAACTGAAGTATCAGATGGGTTTTGGGTTTTCTTATGGGGAGCTATTGTGATTGGAGCCATTGGAGTGGTCAACGGATCGGCTCTCTTACTTCGTAACCCGGCAGCTCGCCCCCTGTTGAGCATATCGTCGTTAATCCTCCTTCTCCCGTCCATCGGCTTGTTGGTGCCCCTGTTGGTCGTGTTCCCCAGCCTCTGGCTCGCGTTGTCCAAGGATGGCAAGAAGGCATTAGAGAGCTACATGGCAAGAGGACGAAATCCGGACGTAGCTCTAAGCTGAGCACAACCCACGCCCCCCTGACCTAGCGAGGTCAGCCAAAGGAGTTCGAGGGAATTGCACTGGGATGGCTAGTCGAAGCGCCCCTTGATCCTTCGCAGCCGCAGGACAGCGGTCTTCCTGTCATGACTCGGTCTAAGGCACCACCCTTTCCCTTCAGCCGATCAGCCTCTCCTGTAACCCATCGCCAGAGCTGGGAGGCCTCAATCCCTCCCCCAGCATGTCACCCAAAAGCCTGGCGTTGACGACGCCCTGGTCCTGATTGTTGGTGTTCATCACCAGGTGCACCTCGGCCGCATTCTCCTCCATCATCCTGATCTTCGGCACCCACTCCTCTAACTCCTCGGCCGAGTAGTAATAGTCGAACCGCTGGGCTGACGACTTCAACCCCTTCGCCTCCCATGTGTCCCGGTTGCGGCCGTGGAACCGCACGATGCCGAACTCGCCCGTCACATCGGCCAGAGGCGGTACCGACGACTTGAAGCCCTGTGGCTCGTCGACGGCGATGTAGGAGAGCTGGTTGCGCCGGAGGAAGCTCAGCGTCTCCTCCAGGTTGTCCTCGCTAAGCCAGTATTCATTGCGGAACTCAACGGCCAGGCGGTAGTCGGACAGCCTTTCCTTGCACTCCTCGATATGCCTGAAGCTGGACCGTCGGGGCATGAACCAGGGCGGAAACTGGAAGACGATGACGCCGAGTTTACCCGTCTGGTGTAGTGGCCGAAGAGCGCTGTCGAACATCTGCCACAACAGGTCTAGTGGCGCTTCAGGCAGGTCACGGTAGTAGACCTGGGCCTCCCAGCAAGGCTCTGTTCAAGATCGTCCCGCACGTTCCGAGGTAGTGCCGCAGGTGGTGTCTGGTGGGTCGTGAATAGCCTGAAGGCCTTGACGTTGAAGGTGAAGTCGTCCGGCGTACGCCCGACCCATAGCTCCGAGTTACGCTCAGAAGGCAGACCATAGTAGCTGCTGTCGACTTCCACCATCGGGAACCAGGCCGAGTAGAACCGTAGGCGCACCTCAGCCGACTTACAGTCCGAAGGGTAGTACTTTCCGGGATCGACCAGGGACTTGTCGGTCCAGGAAGCGGTGCATATTTTGAGCGCACCCATTTTCTTGCTTATTGGTAATCAACTGGGGTGGTTCAAGTGATACGGGACGCCTTGCTTGGGCCCAAATAGCTAGAAAATGGTATTCACGGCCTTGGCGGTGACGAACAGTCCTGACGCACACCCGGCAGCCAGTACCCCGTACCCGATGCGAGTGGGTAGTGGCTTTGAGAACATTGGCGGTATGTAATCGCTTAGCCGGTCCGCTATGGGTGAGACTAGGACGCCATAGAGCGGAAACAGCAGCGCGAAGAGGGCGACGCCTAAGACTTTCGGACCGAAAATCTGGAAGTCCACAGTGTCTTTCTCAATCACCGCCCAGCCAAATAGAAGGAACAGCGTCAGACCGAAGGCCAACCCCTTCCAGACGCCTGAGCCGGGAATCCAACGCCTAAGGAGCACGTAGACGAAGCCGCCGATAATTCCGAGGAAAACGCCGGTGAAGATGATGAGGCCGACTGTTCCTCTGAGCGTAATTTCACCGGAGATAAAACCATTCTCGGTCATAGCCCCGCTTTTTGAGGCGTTCAGGGCAGCCAAGATTCTCATCGCAAGCCGCGAGCCTCCGCCACCCGCGATGGCCCCGGCGATAGCACCGGATAGGAGCCCCATGACTCCCATCTTCGCGAGGCTTTCACAATGATCGGCGAAGGTGCTATTGACCGTTGGGGAGGACACTTCTACACCAAAATCCATTCCCGCCGACTTGGTGCCCGAGTGGGTTAGAAGTGTAGCTGATAATAGCCCCGGTCGCACTGCTTCACTTGAGTCGCCTCATTTTGATCGTCCCCTTGTGTAGGTCCGATGCCCTTGGGCCTGAATGGGTCTCGTGTTAATATGTCACCGCTAGAGAGACCCGGTTAGAAACCAACGTGACGGACAGGGTGCGGTTCAACCGCGCCCCCGAGTGGCCGTTGCGTTGGTATTGGTCTCTCTAGCAGGAACCGGTACCCGCCACGAGGGGGCCTTCCTATGCGGTGGTTCGAGTTCGGTACCCTGGCCGTTGTTGTGCTCCTGGCGGCCTGTGCCGGGGAGACCGTCATAGAGGATCAGCCGAACCCAACACCGACTCAGCGACTCGTAGTACTTGCTCCGACGTCCACTCCGGTCCCACCACAGCTGCCTGATCCCACTGTTACACCGGTATCCACACCGTCGGCCAGTCCGACCGCTACTCCGGTTCCGCCCACGTCTAGGCCTACACCCACCCAGACTTCAACTGTGACGGCGACACCCACATTTACGCCTACACGGACTCCGACCGCTACTCCAACTGCCACTTACACGGCCACTCCGACACCAACACTTACCTTCACTCCAACACCGATTTCATCACCGACACCGACGGCCACCCACACTCCCTTACCCACGCCGACCTACACACCGACTCTGACGCCGACACCCTTGCCGACATCTACTCCTACCCCAACTCCAACCAGCACTCCGAGGCCCGTACCTGCGGCTGTGGCGTTTGCATTCCCTTCAGGGTGGCCTGAGATGTGCATACCTGGCCCTTTGCCTGACGGGATCGATACTCTTTCCCTAGATGTGACCATGAACGGCCAATATGGTCTTGTACACGAGAGCATCAGTGCCATCTCTACTACACTTACTGCGACACCGACCCCGATCCTGAGTCCGACCCCAATTACTGACGGGCTCTCCGTGCAGGGTTTCAATACGATACCCCCACCGAACGGGACGGTTAGGGCCATGTGGACCGGCACCTCAGACGCGAACCTACTTATCAACCTGGAAGACGTCACCAAGGTTGATGGCGCACAGCTCGGTTACTGGATGCTGGCCTATGAACTATGTGGCGAGACCAGGGCGGTCGACGTGCTCGGCTTCCGGAGCATATACGAGTGGATGATCGTAGACGAAGTTCAGTCCGGTGAGGTACCAGCAACACTCATTGTGCGAGCGGCGGGAAATTGGGCGTTGTGGGCCGTCAGGCTTGGGTCACCGTGAATTCATCAGCGGCCGGGCACGTCAAGTCACTCCTTCCGTCCCGTTGTGCTGATGCCGGTTCGCCCGCCTAGTAATCTGTCTATTTACCACGCCAAACGTGCGTAGACGGCGTCTTGCCGCTACAGCTAAGTGCACCACACGATGGACTGTCGGTCAGCGACCGGCTGGACAGGTGCTCCGACTGCTCCGTAGCTTTACCTCTGTGTCAGTGACATACTTGAACATATATATGTGTATATGATAGAGTATGTTCTAGCATAACTATGCATATCCTATGGAGAACTAAATGACGAGACTTGGAATCAACGTACCCAAAGAGCTGCTCGACCGTCTGAAGCCATTCAAAGGGACCATTAACGTCTCCCAAGTTTGCCGTGACGCCTTGGAGGCTCAGGTGGCTGCGTACGAGCGGGCTAAATCGCGCGTAGGGGAGGCAGACTTGTCGGACTTGGTAGAGCGCTTCTACCAAGAACATGCTGATCGCGACATCGACTGGGAAGAGCTAGGACGCGAGGATGGGACGGTGTGGGCGGAGTTAGCTTCCCTAGAGCAGCTAGAAACGCTGATGTACAGGCTGAGCTTCGTGGGACGGCCAGGAATGCTACAACGTCAGACCATTGACATCGTCCCCTCGGTGGAGGGCACCAAGTTGTTTGACGACCGATGGCATGAAAAACAGGACTGGTTTCTGGAACGCTATGATCTTGACGAAAACACTAATCACCTGGAGAAGGCGAAATCCGCCTATGAGCTCGGTTGGTTTTCGTACGCACGAGTAATTTGGGGGCTAGTCCAGGAGAAGCTGGGGAGATCGATGGATTCACGGGTCACAGGGGAGAAAGAGCGTCAAAGCGAAGTCGGCGTCACGGGCACCTCGGAGGCTGACTCAAGGGAGACAGGGCGATGAGGGCCTCGCTGTACGGCAGAGTCAGCAGCGAAGAGCAGGTTCAGGGATATAGTCTTGACGCTCAACGCCGTGCGTTCAGGTCACTCGTAGATAGTCGGCACTGGTCTATCCACCGCGAGTACATCGAGGAGGGAAGGTCGGCCCACACCGACGATGTGCGTAAAAGGCCGGTCTTCATCGAGGCGATCCGAGATGCGGAGGCTGGGAAGTACGACGTCCTGGTGGTTCACAACATTGACCGCTTCTCTCGTAGGTTAAGCGTGACGTTGGAGTATTTCGAAAGGCTCGGCAAGGCCGGTGTAGGGTTCGTCTCCATCGAGAACCAGTACGACTACTCCACTCCTTCGGGCAAATTCATGCTAGTCATGCAGGGAGGGCTCGCGGAGCTTTACTCTGACAACCTCGGCCAGGAGGTCAGGAAGGGCTTGGATGAGCGGTTGGCTCAGGGTCTTTACCGGGGCTTATTGCCATTTGGTGTCTTGAAAGGAGAGGCTGGCGTGCCAGAGAGGCATCCCGACACCTATCCCGGGCTGCTGGATATGTTCGAGCAGGCTAGCCAGGGTAGGAGCGATAGAGAGATCGCGCAGCGTTTGAACTCCGCCGGTTGCCGCACTGCCGGTAACCAAGGCAATCGTCTGTTCTCCAAGGACACCGTGAGAGGTATCCTAACCAATCGCTTCTACATAGGAGAAATATCAGATGGCAACGGGGGCTGGGCGAAGGCCAAACACGAGCCGCTAATCCAGCTCGATCTGTTCCAAGCCGCGCTGGCGGCCCGTGGTCGTAATAGGCGTAATCCTGCTAAGAGCACTAGAGCCGACGCCCGCGTGTCCTCGCTCTCTGGTGTAGCCAGGTGCTTCGAATGTGGAGCGTCACTACGGACAATGCGGAACCGAGGCGTGGCGAGGATGGTGTGCAATACGAGGCTGAAGAGGGGAGCGTGCACGCAGAAGAGCGCCCGGGTGGAAGTATACGAAAGTCAACTACTGGACTACCTGAACGCGTTCCAGATTCCAGATGATTACCAAGTAAAGCTGCTGGAAGCTCAGCGGCGCCTGACCACCGCCTACGACGAACAGGAATTGCGGAAAAGGCGGCTCCTCACTGCCCTAGACAGGCTCAAGGAACTATACAAGTGGAGCCATATGGCTAGGGAGGACTATCTGGCCGAGGCCAAAGAGATCGAAGCGGAACTTGAATCTCTGGAAGGTGCGCCCGACGATCCGGGCACGTTGGAGAAGTTCGCCCAGTTTCTTAGGGACGTTGGAGCGGCGTGGTCCGAGGCTAACGAGAAGCAGAGGAATAAGCTAGCGAGGACCCTATTCGACGCGGTCTGGATACAGAACCAAGGCGTCTTGGGAGTTACACCGCGGTCCGAACTCAAGCCGTTCTTTGACCTGCAATACTCAGGGCTGTCAAACGATGTATTGCAGTGGCGACCCCGACCGGATTCGAACCGGCGATCTTCGGCTTGACAGGCCGATATGTTAAACCGCTACACCACGGGGCCGCGGTGATCCGATGGGGCGGCGATGCCGCCGTAGAGTTGTGCGGGTGCTGCGACTATCGTCGCAAAACTGGGTCCCGTGCCTATTCTACTCCGACTCAGGGACGGAGGTAACCCCAGCCGCCTGTAGCGCGGCGTCCAGCTTGGCCGGGCTGTAGCCCACGACCCGCTCTTCGCCGATGACCGTAACGGGTGTGGTACGGAAGCCCATCCCGACGAGGCGCTCGAGTCCGGTTCGGTCGGTCGATACGTTGTATTCCGAGAACGGGATGCCCTTTCGTGAAAGGTACACTTTCACCATGTGGCAGGGCCCTCAGCCGTTTGAAGTGTAAACCTCGATCTCGCTGTCCACCAGTACCTCAGTGTTCTATGAACTGTCTGCGCCGCTCTCTTTGCGGCGCTTCACGTTGAACTCGCGCTTGCCCCCGGTGCCCTCGAAGAGCTCCTCGCCTACGGGCACTGCTTCCTCGATGGTCTGGTTGAAGTCCTCTCCCGCCTCATACTTGCGAAGAAACTCTTCGCTCACGAAGAACATTCATATGCAAAACCCATCGCGCTCGATATCCTCGTGATGCCGTTCGCAGGGGCATATCTTCTTGCGATCCTCGACCGGATCGCCGCTGAGCGGCATTCAAGGGCAGTAGCGATACCCGTAGTTGACCTCGTTCTCGGCCAGCCCCTCCTGTACGACGCGGACGACCTCGGCCTCGGGAAAGAACTCGTAAGGTCCCCGCTTGACGTAGCGCTCGGAGAAGTTGACCGCCCGGTCGAACGCCTCTTCCTGCGTCAGGTCTTTCGGCATCCGGCTTCTAACCTATTCCGGACTCGGGTCGGCAGGACCCACTCGCATCCTGCCGTGAATCTCGCAGGACATGCCGTAGAAGGACCTGGCCTGGCTCTCGAGCCTTTCGATAAGCGACGGCAGAGCGTCGCTTATCTCCTCCTGAGTCTTGTCCTTCGAGATCTCTACGCTTAGCAGCGCCGCGGTGCCGCAGTCGCAGTGCGCCGAGAAGAAGACCTTTCGGAACTCCGACTTCCCGGAGAGGTTCATGTTGAACCCGTCCAGCGGCTTAAGGCCGATGTTCTCCGGCAGAGCCTCGACTATCAGCGTCTGTAGCTCTAGCTGTTGCGACGCGCCGCCTTCGGGAGCGTGTGTCGAGGATTGTGACACTGTGTCGCCTTCGTATGACGTCCTGTTGGGAACTGCGTGCGTGGCCGGGGCTCGTGGGGCAAAGGGCTAACCCCATCCTTCCCACCACCAGCCAGTTTAGCAGACCCCGAGCGCTCGTGACAAGTTGACAGGGGCCCCGCTAACTGGCCAGGTGGCGCTGGTAGGCGTCGGCGGCCCGCAGAACCGTTGCGTCCTCTCCACCTCTTCCCACCAACATCATGCCGATCGGCAGGCCGCCCGAGGTTCCGCACGGCACGTTCACCGCCGGATGACCGGTTACGTTGAAGGGGCACGTATTGGGGATCATCTCCAGGGCTCGCGCGACGTACTCGCTCCGGCCGGCGTCGGGGCTGGGGATGGGCGTGGCCTTCATTGGGAGGGTGGGCATCACCAGCAGGTCGACCTCACCCAGTGCGGCGTCGTATGCGGACGATAGAGAGCGCGCGAGGTTTCGCGCCTTGGCGTAGTAGCGACCGTGGTACCGGTCCTGCATGTACTGCCCCAGCAGCACCAGGAGCTTGGTCGTCTCCGACAGGTCATCGGCGCGGGTTCGCCGGCCGCGGGCGAAGGTATCGAGGAGGCTGGTGGCGTAATATCCCTTCCAGTTCGTGCCCATGCCGTTGCCGGCCACCATCAGCATGGTCGCCCCTTCAAAGATGATTGCGGTCCATACGTGAATCCCGTCGCGGTGCCATGGTATGGAGACGCTCGTTACCTCCGCGCCCAGCTTCTCGAACCCACGCGCGGCAGCTTCCACGGCCTCGTCAACGTCGCTCTCGGACAGGTCCCAGCCGAAGCCCTCCCTGACGATCCCAAGCTTCAAGCCTCGCACGTCGCCTGTCAGAGCCTCGGAGTAGGCTTGGCCTTCCGAGCCCGACCGCTGGCGGGGGTCCAGCCCATCGGGTCCGGCGATAACCTCGAGGAGAAGAGCCAGGTCAGCCGCTGTTCCCGCCATCGGACCCGTGTGGTCTATGGTCAACTCTATAGGGAATATGCCGGTGTACGGGACGAGGCCGTATGTGGGCTTGAGGCCGTAGATCCCGCACCAGCTGCCCGGCATCCTGATCGACCCCCCCTGGTCGCCGCCGATGGCCATGTCTACCTCGCCTACGGCGACGAGTGCGCCGCTTCCGCTGGAGGAGCCCCCGGCAGTGCGTTCCGGATCGTGGGGGTTGCGCACCGGGCCTGTATCCGAGGTGTGGCTGGCGCCCGACATACACAGGCTCTCGCACACCGACTTGCCGAGGATGGTGCCGCCGGCGTCGAGGATGCGGGTCACGACGGTGGCGTCGACGTCCGGCACATAGCCTTCCAGCACACTCGTGCCGTTCATCATGGGCATGCCTGCCACGCACACGTTGTCCTTGATCGCCAGGGTCTTGCCGGTCAGCGGCCCGCTGGACGCCCCTCTTATCTCCGAGCGCCAGTACCAGGCTCCCAGCGGGTTGTCTTCGGGCTGGGGGCGGTAGCCCGGGCTGCGAGGGTACTTTACCGGCAGCGTTGGCTCGACCAGCTCGTCAAGGCGAGCATAGGAGTTCAACGCCGGTTCCATCAGCGAGAGAAACGACTCCAGGTCGTCGCCACTGGGGTGCAGATAGAACCGACGCGCTATTCGAGCAAGTTCCTTTGGGCTCGGTGGTTTCACCGCCATCATCTCTCTCCTTAGGTTCGGGCTTTTCCATGCCGAACGGGCGCGTCCGCTGCCCGTTTTAGCCGGTAGGCGGGCGGCGTTAACTCCCTGCCCGGACTGCTGCTAGAATACGCTGGGAGAGGCCCGGAAGGTTTCCGCTGCGCTCCGCTGCCGGCCTGGCTTCATCGATCACACGGCCAGCAGGCTGCGCCCGGGCTGTTCATTTTCCTGTAACCCCGCCACTAGTGCAAGCGAGCGACTCGAGACCTGAGGGATTGAGCGATGCGACTTGAAGGGAAGGTGGCCCTAATCACGGGCGCGGCCACGGGTGTAAAGGAAGACCTCATGGGGTTCGGGGGGGCTACGGCGTGGCTTTTCGTCCGCGAGGGGGCGAAAGTAGTGCTGGGAGACGTCAACGAGGAGCTTGGACAAAAGACGGCCCAGCAGATACGGAAGGACGGCGGCGAGGCCCTTTTCGTACGGATGGACGTTACCAGCGAGGAGGACTGGGTGGAAGCGATCGGAGCCACGGTCTCGGCGTTCGGAAGACTGGACGTCCTGGTAAACAACGCGGGGATGTTCACGGAGGGTACGCCTGAGAGCACGACCGGCGAAGAGTGGGACAGGCAGATGGCGGTTCATGGTCGTGGGACCTTCCTGGGGACCAAGCACGCGGTCCCCGCGTTGCGAAATGTGGGGGGTGGAGCCATAGTCAACGTGTCGTCGATTGACGGTATCGTCGGCGGCCTCGCCTCGGTGGCCTACGCCTCGGCCAAAGGTGCCATACGCCTCTTCACGAAATCGGCCGCGATTCAGTACGCGGGGGAGAACATCCGGGTCAACTCCGTGCACCCCGGGTACTTCCTTACCCCGATGAGTCGAGAGACCTTCATCGACCCTGAACATGGCGACTGGCGCATAGCAAGGGTCCCGATGGGGAAGGTTGGCGGTCCCGAGGCCATTGCGTACGCCGTCCTGTACCTGGCCTCGGACGAGGCATCCTACGTAACGGGCGCTGAGCTGGTCGTGGATGGTGGTCTGACGGCCCAGTAGATGCCGAGGACACTGATCGGTGCCGCGTCCTGGCATGACATAGCCTCCTTCTATCCCTCAGGATGCAGGTCGCCTGCCGACAAGCTCAGGTTTTACGCGTCCGAGTTCCCCTTGGTGGAGGTAGACACTTCCTACTACGCGATCCCGCGGCTGTCCAGCGTGGCGGCATGGGCGGAGAACACTCCGGCCAACTTTACGTTCGACCTCAAGGCCTTCCGGCTGCTCACGACTCATCAGACGGCGCCTCGGGTCCTTTCGCCCGACGTGCGGGCCGCGCTGCCAGCAGACCTGGCCGGCAAGCGCACTATCTACTACAAGCAGTTGCCCGCTTCCGTCAAGGAGTTGGTCTGGGAGGAGTTCGCCGCGATGCTGGAGCCCCTGCGGGTCGCCGGGAAGCTCGGCGTGGTGCTGTTCCAGTTTCCGTTCTGGTTCATGCCTAGGAGCGATAGCTTCAGCCACATCGACGAGTGCAGAGAGCGACTGTCCGACTACCGCCTTGCCGTGGAGGTCCGCAACCGGTACTGGCTCGACGACGAAAACCTGGAGGAGACGCTGAGCTTCCTGCGGCGCAGCCGGCTGTCATTCGTCGCCGTCGACGAGCCTCAGGGGTTCAAGTCGTCGGTGCCACCCCTGGCGGATGTGACAGCCGACGTCGCCGTGGTGCGGTTTCACGGCAGGAACCTCGACACATGGGAGAAGAAGGGGCTGAAGTCTTCCAAGGAGCGCTTCGACTACTACTACACCCGCGAGGAGATTGAGGAGTGGGCTCCCAGGATCGCTATAATGGCGCGTGACGCCGGCGAGGTGCACGTCATCATGAATACCAATAACCGGGACCAGGCAGTAACAAACGCCCGGCTGGCAGGGGAGGTCCTGGGCGAGGGAATAAAACCAAGGCAAACGCTTCTGTAGGAACGCGACCGCCCCCGGTCATTCGGCTAATCGAGTGCGGTAATAGCCTTGACAGACGCGTACTAATGTTCTACGTTGGGCGGGAACCAGAAGTGAAAGGAGCTGAGTCAAGTGGCTGATGGGTCGTGCCCAAGGTGTGAGGGCTTCTTGCATAGCAGCCGGGATATTTACGGTGATTATATGGAATGTCTGCAGTGTGGGTTCATGAAGGATCTCGCTAAGAGGATCGACCCCAGGCTGACAGCGGACACCGATTCGGCTGAAGACGTAGCCTAGAACCTCCCCTAGTTGACAGAACAACGCCCCGGCTGTAGCCGGGGCGTTGTTCTGTTTCCGCAGATGCCGAGCGTTGATGGGGCTGGGAGAGCCTGCCCGGGCGGACGTTACGCTGTGCTCCAATCCAACGTCTGATCGACCGGCGCCCCATCGACCGTCTGGTCGACCGGCGCCCCGTCGACAGGGTCGAGCCAGTCCAGTTCTAGCCTGACACGCCTAGGGAAGTCGTCGGGCTCCTCGGAGACATGGACTTCGTACACGTCGATCTGGTAGTCGAAGTCGTGCACGACGGCCTTTCGGCCAACGAGCGCGGGACATACCAGCGCGGCCTTCTCGTTAATGATGCCGGCCGATATTGGTATCGTGTCCTCCCACTTCACCGGCTCCAGACACGATTCCGGTATTAGGATGTTCTCTTCCCCCAGGAGGCCGGTGGTCGTCACGACGAGCCGAGGCGGGCGTGTGCTCACATCCGCTATGCCGGTGACGGTGACCAGCCTGCCGACCTGCTCTGGGTGCTCTCTACTCGCTGTCACTCGCATCTTGTCAGGCGACCGGTAGTTGATGTCGACTGTCTTCAACAGCACGTAACCCTCCTCGACGTTTATGTCAGCCCCAACCTGCTGAAGAGATTAGGACAAACGTACTAACCTGTCAAGGAGTGCTCAGACCACTTTGCACAAAGGAAACTCAAAGCGGTTCGAGTTTGAGTTTTCACGAGAAAGGGGTGGCAGTCTTTCGACCGCCACCCCAGCGTGTTCAAGGTGGTGGGCGGTAATGGATTTGAACCAATGACCTCTGCGATGTCAACGCAGCGCTCTAGACCGCTGAGCTAACCGCCCATTTGGATTCCCTTCACCGCTACTATGAGGTAGGTGTCGGTACTTCCTCCAGCGCCCCTTCGAACTCGAGAAGCTTGGGAGTCGTCTCGAAGGGGTTCGCGTCTTCTTCAAGCGAGATCGGATCGGCGAAATCAGGGAGTGGGATCATCTCGGTCGGCCCCACTGGGAGCTCGTCGAGCCCGAGCTTGTGACGCCCCTCCTCCGAGAGATCGAAGCGTGCGGGTATACGCCTCCCGATTATAACGTTTTCCTTAAGTCCGCGCAGCATGTCCACGTCGCCGTTGACGGCCGATTCCGTTAGCACTCTGGTGGTTTCCTGGAACGACGCTGCGGCGAGGAAGCTGTCCATGTTGAGCGACGCTCGCGTGATCCCCAGAAGGACGGGGCTCGCGGTGGCCGGCTCGCCTCCCTCGGCCAGGACGCCCGCATTTATCTCTTCGTACTGTCGGCGGTCCACGAGCTCACCGGGTAACAGGTCCGTGTCGCCAGGCGCGTCGATGCGCACCTTTCGGAGCATCTGACCCAGAATGACCTCGATGTGCTTATCGTGAATGGCAACGCCCTGTGAGCGGTAGACCTTCTGGACCTCCTCGATGAGGTATTTCCGGACGGCATCCCGTCCCTGGATCCTGAGGATCTGCTGAGGGTTTTTCGGCCCACCGGTCAGGGGCTGTCCCGCGACGACCTGGTCGCCGGGTCTCACGACCGTGTGGGCTGCGGCGGGGATCAGGTATTCCCGCTGCTCCTCGTCGGTCCAACTTATGCTTAGATGTTCGTCGTCGACGTGGACGGTGCCCGAGACCCTTGCAACGATGTCGCCGGACTGCAGGGCTTCGGTGCCTTCCTCGGCCGGCTCGTCACTGCCCGCCATCTTTGTGCCCATGCTGACCAGGTCCCCGTCGGCGACTTCGATCCCGTAGCCTGCAGGCAGAACGTACTCGTCGCTGTAGTCCTCCCTACTCACGACACGAATCGTTCGCCCTTCCGGCACGTCTTCTATGTCGACGACGCCGTCGATCTCGGACAGGACGGCCTCACCTTTTGGCGTCCTGGCCTCGAACAGCTCCTCGACTCTGGGCAACCCGCTGGTGATGTCTGCGCCCGCGATGCCACCCGTGTGGAAGGTCCGCATTGTCAGCTGGGTGCCCGGCTCACCGATGCTCTGCGCCGCGATGATGCCGACGGCTTCACCCATCATAGCCTGCCTCATGGTGCCGAGCGAGATGCCGTAGCACACGCGACAGACGCCTCGACCGGCCTCGCACACGAGGGGCGATCGCACCAGAACGCTCGTAACAGCGGCGTCTTGGAGCTTCTCGATGAGCTCATCGTCGAGCACTTCGTCGCGATCGGCAATAATCTCGCCCGTGGAAGGGTCGGCGACGGGAGACGCAATGAACCTCGTCCTGAGCCGCTCGGCGAACGAGCTCATCAGGCTGTTGCCAGGCAGGTCCTCGATCAGGGCGCCTGCGATTGTGCCGCAGTCCTCCTCCAGCACGATGATCTCCTGGGCCACGTCTATAAGGCGTCGGGTGAGGTAGCCGCTGTCGGCCGTGCGCAAGGCTGTATCGGCCAGGCCTTTGCGCGCCCCGTGAGTCGAAATGAAGTACTCGAGCACGCTAAGGCCCTCGCGGAAGTTGGACTTTATGGGCCGGTCTATGATGCGGCCCTTGGGGTCCGACATCAGGCCACGCATGCCCGCCATCTGCTTGATCTGCGCGATGTTGCCCTTCGCTCCCGAAGTGGCCATCAGGTAGATGCCGCCGTAGTTGTGCAGGTTGGTCTCGATGACCTTCGTCAGCTCATCATTCGCCTCTGTCCAGATCAGGACGGCGTTGGAGTAGCGCTCCTCCTCGGTGATCAGGCCGTCGAGGTATTGCTGCTCCAGCAGGTGGATCTTGCGCTCGGCGGCGCCAATAATTGCGCCCTTCTCGTCGGACACCTCGATGTCGTTGATGGCTATGGTGATGCCGGCCTTCGAAGCGTAGTGGAAGCCGAGCTCCTTGACGGCGTCGAGCATCCCCTGCGTCTCTTCGTTGCCGAGCTCCCGGTAGCACTCGGCTGTCAGGTCCTTCAGGTTGCCTTTGTCCATCTCCTCATTGCGGAAGCCAAGGGCGGGGGGCAAGACGCTGTTCAGGATGATCCGGCCCACTGTGGTCTCCAGCCGCTCGTAGCCGTTCTGTCCTGAGTCGTGCCGTACCTTGATGAGGGCTCTCAGATTCACGATGCCATGTTCGTAGGCCAGCCGGGCGTCTTCGAAGCCGGCAAACATTTTGCCGGTGCCCCGGGCTTCCTCTTCGACCATGGTCATGTAGTAGCAGCCCAGGACAATGTCCAGGCTGGGTGCCACGATGGGCTCGCCGGAGCTTGGGGCCAGCATGTTGAAGGTGCTCAGCATTATGCGTTGGGCCTCGAGCACGGCCTCCCTCGACAATGGCACATGAACGGCCATCTGGTCTCCGTCGAAGTCTGCGTTGAACGCCGTGCAGACGAGGGGATGGACCTGGATCGCGCTGCCATCGATCAGCACGGGTTCGAAAGCCTGGATTCCCAGGCGATGAAGCGTGGGGGCGCGGTTGAGTAGCACCGGCCTGGTCTTCACGACCTCTTCCAGGATGTCCCATACCTCGGGGCGCACACGCTCGGCGATGCGCTTGGCGCTCTTGATATTGTGAGCGTAGCCCTGCAGAACGAGACGGTTCATAACGAACGGCTTGAACAGCTCGAGCGCCATCCGCCTGGGTAGGCCGCACTGGTGCATCTTCAAGCCCGGTCCGGCGATGATGACGGATCGGCCACTGTAATCCACCCGCTTGCCGAGGAGGTTCTGCCGAAAGCGGCCCTGTTTGCCCCGCAGGAGGTCCGAGAGGGACTTGAGCCGGTGGTTGTGGCTGCCCGAGACCGCACGTCCCCGGCGGCCGTTGTCCACCAGGGCGTCGACCGCCTCCTGAAGCATGCGCTTTTCGTTACGCACGATTATCTCGGGCGCCTGCAGCTCGATGAGCCTCTTGAGCCGGTTGTTTCGGTTGATGACACGGCGGTACAGGTCGTTCAGATCGCTGGTAGCGAAGCGCCCACCGTCCAGCTGCACCATGGGACGCAGCTCAGGAGGCAGTACCGGCAGCATGGTAAAGACCATCCACTCGGGCTTGTTGCCGCTGCCGCGAAACGCCTCTACCACGCGCAAGCGTTTGATGGCTTTCTTGCGCCGCTGGCCCGAGGTGCTGCGCATCTCGTCCTGTAGCGCGTCATGGACCGCGTCGAGGTCGAGCCCGCGAAGTGCCTCGAGGACCGCTTCGGCCCCCATGTTCGCTTTGAATACCGGGCCGTGATGATCTCGGAGCTCGCGGTATCGGCTCTCGGTCAGAAGCTGAAGAACCCGCAGGCCCTCAACCTCCTCCAGCTGGGCCGTGATCTCGTTTTCGAGCTTTTCCTTCGCTGCTTCAAGGTCGGGACCGGTCTGGCTGGCCTCTGCGTCGACAGACACCTCCGCACCTTCGGTAGCGGAGTCCTCCTCGCCGTTGTCTTCCGTAGCCGCCTCGCTCGGCGGTTGGGGGCTTTCTTGAGCCTGCGCTGCAAGCTGCTCGAGACCCTCTTCTAGCTCCCGGTGTAGGCGGTCTATCGACGCCTGACGCATCTCCTCGTCGACGCTGGTTACCAGGTACTGGGCGAAGTAGAGCACCCTGTCAAGGTTTCGCGGCGACAGGTCCAAGAGCAGGCCGAGGCGACTGGGGGTGCCTTTGGAAAACCAGATATGAGCAACGGGCGCCGCGAGGCTTATGTGCCCCATCCGCTCGCGGCGCACCTTCGAGCGAGCGACCTCGACGCCGCAGCGATCGCAGATGACGCCCTTGTAGCGAATCTTCTTGTACTTGCCGCAGTAGCACTCCCAGTCCTTGGTGGGGCCGAAGATGCGCTCGCAGAAGAGGCCGTCCTTCTCGGGGCGCAGGGTTCGGTAGTTTATCGTCTCCGGCTTGCTGACCTCGCCGTAGGACCAGGTCTTGATCTGCTCTGGAGAGGACAGTGATATGCGAATCGCGTTGAAGTCATTGCCAGCTTGGCCCATAGGTTAAATTCTCCGTGATCTCGCCGTAGCGCTGCTCTTCGTTTTTCTCGTCATTTGGGGCGCTAGTCGTCGCCGCTAATCGCCTCCTCCACAGGCGCCTCCTCTGGCTCGCCCTCGTCCTCGCTCTCGCTTTTCTCCGCATCGTCTGTGCCGTCTGCGGGGGAGCCGCCGGAGGCGACGGGGACGCTCACGTCCTCATCCTCGCTCTCGCTGTTCCCGTCGTCTGTGCTGTCTGCGGGGGAGCTGCCGGAGGCGACGGGGACGCTCACGTCCTCATCCTCGCTCTCGCTGTTCCCGGCGTCGTCTGTGCTGTCTGCGGGGGAGTCGCCAGAAGCGACCGAGACACTCACGTCCTCCGCCTCGTCCTCACTCATCTCTGCATCGCCTATGCTGTCTGAAGGGGAGTCGCCAGAGGCGACGGGGACGCTCACGTCCTCATCCTCGCTCTCGCTTTTCTCGGCGTCGTCCGTGCCTTCTGCGGGGGAGTCGCTGGAGCCGGCCTCGCCGGCAGCTTTGCTCTCGTTCGAGTTGTCGATCAGTCCGAAGGCGGGTACCGCCTCCAGCTGCGGCCGGTCTGTTAGAACTTCCAACTCGTCCTCGCCGTCGAGAGACATCTGCGCGAGAGCCGACTCCTCCGTGTCTTCGTGAAGGAGCTCCACTGACAGCCCCAGGCTTTGTAGCTCTTTCAACAGTACATGGAAGGATTCAGGTATGCCGGGCTGTATAACGTCCTCGCCCTTCACGATGGCCTCGTACGTCTTGACCCTGCCGACGACGTCGTCGGATTTGACGGTAAGCATTTCCTGCAGGTTGTAGGCGGCGCTGTATGCCTCGAGGGCCCAGACCTCCATTTCACCGAAGCGCTGTCCTCCGAACTGCGCCTTCCCACCCAGGGGTTGCTGAGTAATCAGGGAGTAGGGACCGGTAGACCTCGCGTGGATCTTGTCCTCGACGAGATGAATCAGCTTCATCATGTAGATGTAGCCGACTGTGATGGGCTGATCGAAGGCTTCGCCGGTCCTGCCGTCGTACAAGGTGGACTTGCCCATGATGGGGGCGGCTATCCTGGCCTCCCGGTTCAGGCGGAGGGCCTCCTTGCGCATCTCGTCCAAGTCCATCCCCGAGACATCGACTCCTATTTCCTCCTTGAGCCACATCTCGAGACAGACTCGGCTGGCCTCCCCTGGAACGTCATCTCCAAAGACCTTATCGGGGTCGTATCCGCGCTCGGTCAGCCATGCGCGGGCGACTGCGTAGTCGACATGGTGGCTCTGCGACTCCAGCCGCTTCGGGTCCGTTGCACCCGACCTATGGGCGATCCACGCCTGGGCAAGCACGTCCTCGATGGCCGTGTCGGGCGCGCCGTCGAAGACCGGTGATGTAGCGCGGAAGCCCAGGATCCGCGCGGCCCACCCCAGGTGCGTCTCCAGCACCTGCCCGAGGTTCATGCGGGAGGGCACGCCGATGGGATTGAGGATGATGTCTACAGGGGTCCCGTCGGGTAGGAAGGGCATGTCTTCCTCGGGAAGGATCTTGGCGATGACCCCCTTGTTCCCGTGCCGGCCGGCCATCTTATCTCCCTCTGTGACCTTTCGAGTCTGCGCGATCCAGAGGCGAACAAGCTTGTTGACGCCGGGCGGAAGCTCGTCCTTGTTGGCCCGGCTAAGGACCTTTACGTCGATAACTTTGCCCTTTTGCCCGTGCGGGACTCGCAGGGAGGTGTCCTTGACGTCGCGCGCTTTCTCGCCGAATATCGCTCGGAGAAGCTTCTCCTCGGCGCTGAGCTCTGTCTCACCCTTGGGTGTGATCTTCCCCACCAGGACATCGCCGGGCCCGATCTCGGCGCCGATGCGGATAATCCCCTCTTCGTCCAGGTTGCGGAGGCTTTCCTCGCCGACGTTGGGGATATCCCGAGTGATCTCTTCTGGGCCAAGCTTCGTGTCGCGCGCCTCCACCTCGTGCTTTTCTATGTGAATGGACGTAAACCTGTCTTCCTTGACCAGCTTCTCGCTGATGATGATGGCGTCTTCGAAGTTGTAGCCCTCCCAGCTCATGAAGGCGACCAGGACGTTTTGGCCGAGGGCCAGCTCGCCCTGCCCGGTGGAGGAGCTGTCGGCCATTACCTGGCCCTTAGACACCACGTCACCCCGATCGACGATGGCCCGCTGGTTGACGCAGGTCCCCTGGTTGCTCCGCAGGAACTTCGTCAGCGGGTATTCGTTTCGGTTCCCCTCAGGGTCCATGACGGTGATCATGTTGCCGGTCGCCTGGCTGACGACTCCGTCCGATTGAGAGAGGACGACCTGGCCGCTGTCCCTCGCGACACGTTCCTCCATGCCTGTACCCACTAGGGGCGGCTCGGGCCTGAGCAGTGGCACCGCCTGGCGCTGCATATTCGAGCCCATCAGGGCGCGGTTGGCGTCGTCATGCTCCAAGAACGGGATGAGGGACGTCGACACGCTGACCAGCTGCATCGGCGAGACGTCCATATACGCGACTCGGTCAGGCGGCTCCATCGACACGCCTTCGCCGATGCGAGTCTCGACCCTATCGGTGGTGAACTGGCCGAACTTGTCGATTGGGGAGTAGGCCTGGGTGATGTGGACGTTCTCCTCCTCGTCAGCAGGCAGATAGACGATGTCGTCGGGCTCGGAGGAGACGAATGGTTTGACGGGGATCATGGTCTTGGGCAGCTCTACGATCTGCGCCAAGAGCTTCTTCGTCCTGATGATCCTTTTGGCCTTGACGATACTGTTGCCGTCCCGGTCCAGCACATCCTCGGTCACAGTTCGCCCTTCCAGGCGCGGGTCGGAGTTCAGGAGCTCTTTGTATACCTTGCGGTACGGCGTTTCGATGAAACCGAACTCGTTGGTGCGGGCGTAGGTTGCCAGCGAGCCGAGCAGGCCGATGTTGGGGCCCTCAGGTGTTTCGATGGGGCAGATGCGCCCGTAGTGGGAGTGATGGACGTCCCGGACGTCGAAGCCCGCTCGCTCCCGGGACAGACCGCCGGGACCCAGAGCCGATAGCCGTCGCTTGTGGGTCAGCTCGGCGAGAGGGTTGGTCTGGTCCATGAACTGGGACAGCTGGGAGCCGCCGAAGAACTCGCGGACCGCCGCCACCACGGGCCGGATGTTGATGAGCGCGGCCGGCGTCGTCGTAGCCGGGTCCATCTGGGTCGTCATGCGCTCCTTGATTACGCGCTCCATTCGCAGCAGGCCGACCCTGACCTGATTCTGGATCAACTCTCCGACGGGCCTGACCCGCCGGTTGCCGAGGTGGTCGATGTCGTCGGGGTCCGCAGTGCCGTTATCGATCTGGATCATCACGCGCAGCAGGGCGACTATGTCTTCGGGCTCTAGCGTCCGCGTACTTTTGTCCGGGTCCCGCCTGAGGCGCCGGTTGAGCTTGTAACGACCTACGCGTCCGAGGTCGTACCGCCTCGGGTTGAAGAAGAGGTTGTCCAGAAGGTTCTTGGCGTTCTCAACGTTGGGAGGCTCGCCGGGGCGCAGTCTACGGTAGAACTCAAGCAACGCTTCTTTCTGGTCGGTGACGGCGGTGTCCTTGTCTATGGTCGTCTTGACGTACTGGTGCTCCGGGTTGTTGTCGACATCTTCGAAAAGCCCCATCAACTCTTCGTTGGCCGTGTAGCCTATGGCGCGGAGGAGCGTGGTCACCGGCGTCTTCCGCTTCCGGTCCACCTTGACCGACAGGATATCCCGGTTGCTTGTCTCGAACTCCATCCAGGCGCCACGATAGGGAATGAGCTTGGCGGATGCGAGGGGCCTGCCGGTGTTCGCGTCCGGCTCGGTGGTGAAGTAAACGCCGGGCGACCGCACCAACTGGCTCACGACGACCCGCTCGGCGCCGTTTATTATGAAAGTTCCGGTTCCCGTCATTATCGGAACATCCCCGATGAAGAGGGTCTGCTCCTTTACTTCGCCCTGGCCGGGACCCGCAGCCTTGATCTTGAGCTGGACGGTGACGTGTAGGGGTGCCGAGTAGGTGGTTTCCTTCACCCGGCACTCCTGCTCCGTGTACGGAGGGTCCTCGAAGTAGTGGTCCGCGAAGCTCAGCTCGAAGCGTCCGCCTGCGAAGTCTTCGATCGGGGACAGCTCATCGAAGAGCTCCTTAAGCCCCTCGGTCTTGAACCAATCGAAGGACTCAAGCTGGACTCGGATCAGGTTCGGGACATCGAGAATGCTTGGGATTTGGGCGTAGGAACGTCTGCCCAGAGAGACGCCGTTTGAGATCTGCATAGTAGCTGAGGCCATACGTTCACAAACTCCTCGGCAGCGACAAGGCGGGCTTGCGCCACACCACGACTAGGAAGGCGGAGATAGACTAGGGCAGTACTGGGCGGATGACGCGCGGAACGATAGGAGTACCGCTTGGGGAAAAAGCATCGAGCAACTAAGGATCGTACCAGCCTCGCTGGGGATTGTCAATGCGCGCGGCCGCGACTTCGCCTATTGTTTTGGCAACACGACTGGGATACAGTATCGAGCGTATTTCTGGTAATGAGCCCCCTCACTAACCCGCGGGCTCGCACCTGTGGCTCGGGGTGGGGGTCCGGAGGAGGAGCGGCATGACTACCCAGGTCTTTGGCTCCAGCATCAAGCGACGCGAGGACCCTAAGCTCATCACGGGTCACGGCAGCTATGTAGACGACATAAGACTGGTGGGCCTGCTCCATATGGCCCTTGTCCGGAGTCCACATGCCCACGCCGAGATAACGCGGATCGACGCCTCAAAGGCGGAGAGCGCCGATGGCGTAGTCGCGGTGTACGCTGGCGCGGAGTTGAAGGACCAGCTGGGCTCGCTTATCGTGGGCTGGCCCGTGCCCGACACCAAAGAGGTGCCCAACCCACCGATGGCGTCGGACAGGGTCAGGTATGTCGGCGAGCCCGTTGCGGCTGTCGTTGCCACGGATGCCGCGCGAGCCGCCGATGCCGTAGAGCTTATCGAGGTCGACTACGCCCCGTTGCCCGCCGTCGTGAGCTCTCTGGACGCGCTCAAGAGCGATGCCCCCCAGCTCCACGAGGACGCCCCCGGTAACGTCGCCTTCGAATGGGAGGTAGGCGGCGGGGACGTGGAAAAGGCTGCCGCCGATGCCGAGGTCGTCGTCAAGCAACGCCTAGTGAACCAGCGCCTCATACCTAACCCGATGGAAAACCGGGGCGTCGTCGCCGACTACAACGCGGGCACGAACCAGCTTACTGTTTGGACGTCGACCCAGATCCCTCACCTCGTGCGGCTGCTGATGGCCCTGATGACGGGTCACCCCGAGCATCTCATCAGGGTGATTGCCCCAGACGTGGGCGGTGGGTTCGGCGCCAAGCTGTCCATGTACGCCGAGGAGGTCATCACCGCCATTGTGGCCAAGAGGCTGAGCCGCCCGGTCAAGTGGATCGAAGGACGCACCGAGGCGTACCTTGCCACCACTCACGGTCGTGACCACGTAAGCGACGTCGAGATAATGGGGAACAGGGATGGGACCATAACCGGGCTCAAGGGGACCACGTACGCGAACATGGGTGCGTACCTGTCGACCTTCGCCCCCCTCGTTCCGACGTACCTCTACGGCCTCGTGTTCGTCGGGCCGTACACCTTCCCCAACGTGTCCTGTAAGGTCATCGCGCCATTCACCAACACCACCCCAGTCGACGCGTACCGGGGCGCCGGAAGGCCAGAGGCCACCTACCTGATCGAGCGGATGGTCGACCTGTTCGCTGCCGAAGTGGGCATGGATCCCGTCGAGGTCCGGCGCAAGAATCTGATTCCGCCCTTCGAGGAGGGCCATGCGGTGGCCACAGGGGTCATGTACGACAGCGGGAACTATGAGGCCGCGCTGGACAGGGCCCTGGAGATGGTCGGATACGAGCAGTTCCGGCGAGAGCAGGAGCAGGCACGCAAAGAGGGGCGCTATCTGGGAATCGGGGTGTCGACCTACGTTGAGATATGCGGAGGCGCGCCGTCGGCCATAGCGACCACCCTGGGCGCCAGAGCCGGGCTGTGGGAGAGCGCGCTCGTCCGGATGCACCCGACGGGCAAGGTAACGGTGTTCACCGGGTCGTCTGCCCACGGTCAGGGGCACGAGACCACCTTTGCCCAGTTGGCGGCCTCGGAGCTGGGTGTGCCGGTGGAGGACGTGGCGGTCGTGCATGGCGACACGCAGCAGGTCCAGTTCGGCCCCGGCACGTTCGGAAGCCGCAGCGCTGCCGTGGGTGGAGGGGCAATCTACCTCAGCACCGCGAAGATAAAAGAGAAGGCCAGAAAGCTTGCAGCGCACCTGCTGGAGGCGGCCGAAGCGGATATCGTGTACGAGGACGGCAAGCTCTTCGTGAAAGGCGCGCCCGCTCAGGCAAAGACCATACAGGAGATAGCGCTGGCGGCTCACGTCTACGCCACAGACCTCCCTGAGGGGATGGAGCCGGGCATGGAGGCCACGAGCTTCTTCGATCCGAAGAACTTTACGTGGCCATTCGGCACCCACTTCGCGATCGTGGAGGCCGACGCCGATACTGGCGAGGTGAAGCTGAAGCGGTACGTGTGCGTGGATGATGTCGGCAACGTGATCAACCCTATGATAGTCGACGGCATGGTGCACGGCGGGATCGCCCAGGGTGTGGGGCAAGCCCTTCAGGAAGAGGCCGTTTACGACGAGGGTGGTCAGCTTCTGACCGGCAGCATGATGGACTACGCCGTGCCGAAGGCAGAGGAGCTTCCGCAGTACGAGACAGACCGCACCGTTACACCTACTCCCGTGAACCCAATGGGAATCAAGGGCGCCGGCGAAACAGCGACGATCGCGGCGTCGCCGGCGGTCATCAATGCAGTGGTCGATGCCCTGTCGCCCTTCGGGGTCCGACACCTCGACATGCCGGCCAAGCCCGAGAAGGTGTGGCGCCTCATGCAGCGGAAGGGCTAGCCGACTCGATGGGCTCGCCCGTGCCAGGCCGGCGAGGCGAGAGAACCAGGCTGGGCCCGACTCGAGATCTGGGGGGACACCGCTCCGAGCCTTCTGGGCGGCGTCTGTCTCGGATATGATAGATGAGGACGGGTCGCCCGACCCGATCAGAGACATCCTCGATAGGCTGGAGTCGCAAGGGTACGTCGCCGACTCCTCCATCGCCACATCCATATACATGGCCCAGGCCCTGGAGCGCCCGCTGCTCGTGGAGGGAAGGGCGGGAGTCGGCAAGACAGAGATCGCCAACGTGATGGCTCGGCTGTTGGACACCGAGCTCATCCGCCTCCAGTGTTACGAGGGCCTGGACGTGACCACGGCCCTCTACGAGTGGAACTACCCCAAGCAGCTCCTGTGGATCAAGCTTAACGAGCAGGCTGGCGGCGACCCTGAAGCGAGAGAGCAGGAGATATTCGCCGAGCCGTTCCTCCTGAGACGCCCCCTGCTCTCGGCGCTAAGTCAGGAGGACAAGGCGCCCGTGCTGCTGATAGACGAAGTGGACCGGGCCGATGAGGAGTTCGAGGCCTTCCTGCTGGAGGTTCTGGCCGACTTCCAGGTGACCATTCCCGAGATCGGGACCGTCAAGGCGAAGCATCGGCCCCTGGTGATCCTGACCTCGAACCGCTCGCGCGAGCTGTCCGACGCACTGCGCCGCAGGTGCCTCTACCTTTGGATCGACTTTCCCGACCTGGACAAGGAGCTGCGCATCGTCCGGGCGAAGGTGGACGGGATTGAGCGGGAGCTTGCGCAGCAGGTGTGTCGGTTCGTCGAGAGGACTCGCGACCTGGGCCTCGAGAAGGTGCCCGGAATCTCCGAGACCCTGGACTGGGCGAGGGCCATGGTGCTCCTTCACCTGGACCACCTGGACCACGAGGCGGTCCAGAGCACGCTGGGCGCCCTCATAAAACACGCCGACGACCTGGAGCGCTTCCGCCGCGAGTCCATAGACGCGGTCCTCAGCGAGATCAGCTAGGGCAGCAGGGCAGAGAAAGAAGCGGGACCCCACCGTCTAACGGTGGGGTCCCGCTTGTTACGAAGCCGTGTGGGGTCTAGACGACGCTGTTGACCTCGATGATGTTGTCCGCGGTTTGGGTGGCGCCGACCCCTTCGTGCGATTTGATGACGGCTTCGACGCTCGGGGCCTCGGTCAGGCAGTAGCCCTGGCCGTCTGCTCCGAAAAAGGCATTCAACGGCTTGACGCCGTGCTCGTCTGCCTGCCCCGCCTCGATCTGCGCTTTGAGCTGCTCGATTACCTCAGGCGGGAGGTTCGGGGCCTTCTCGTGATAGTCCATGAACTTCGGCATTCTTTCTTCTCCTCCGCAGGGTCCTTCTTTGTGGCTTCGGTCGAATTTCAACCTTGAACTTACGCCAAACTTACGCCGAACTTACGCCGTCACATTTGTCACCTCCCCCAGTCCGAGTCGCCTCCCACTAACTCTGATCTGACGTTATCAGCGTGTGGCCTAGGAGGGTGTCTCGGCCTCAACAAGACCCACGACGTTCCCCTCGGGGTCCGCGAAAATGCCGAGCGTGATAGTTTGGGGGATGACGGTGCGCGGCATGATCGTCTTGCCGCCCAGGCTTCCCGCCTTTTTCAGGTAAGCGTCAACATAGTCGACCTGGGTGTAGAATGTGACTCGGTTGGATCCGCCCTCCGCGCCTCCGATGCCCCCGTTGATCCCTTCCCCTTCGGCGTGAGTATCGACGAACCCGTAGCCCATCGGATTGTTTGTGTCGATATGCCAGCCGAACAGGTCTGTGAAGAACTTCTGGCACCTTTCTGGGTCGTTGGACTGAATCTCGAAGTGCACTACTGGGTTAGGCATGACTCTCCTCCCTTCGCTTGTGTCCTAATACCCGCCGACTCTGACTGTACGAGCGCTCGACCTGGCGCGTAGGTCGCGGCGTGGCGACGCGCCTCGAAGACTCCTCGCTACTTAATCCAGGGGTCGGGACCTGGATCGCCTCCGCCTGCTGCGGTGACGAGGCGCTCGATGTAGTGGGCCCACCCCTCGCTGTGTGGTTGCCGCTGGTCCTGCGGCAGATCGACGTGGCGCAGCCGCACGATGGTCCCGTCGCCGTCCGGGGTAAGTGTTATCTCAACGGTTGTGGATCCCGGCGGCACTGCGCTTTCCTCCCCCTCCCAGCCCCAGGTGAAAACGACCCGACTATGGGGCACTACCTCGACGTACTCGCCTCGGGCGACGTCTCTGCCGTTCATGTCCACGCGATAGACGCCTCCGGGCCGAGGATCGATGTCTGCGCTGACTCCTTTCCATCTCAGCATCTTGTCAGGCTCTACGAAGAAGGAGAAGACCGTCTCCGGGCGCGCCTCGATGCGGACCTCCTGCTCTACGACGTCGGCCTCAGTACGGGATGTCATTGAGCCTCCGTTCCTCTGCCTCTGCCTCTTCCTTCAGCCGCATGAGACCTTCCTGCCAGAACTCATCGATGAACCGTCGCAGCTCGGCCAGGCCTTCGGGCCGAGTCCGGTACAGCAGGCTGGTGCCCTCCCTGCGCACGCTGACCAGGCCGGCGTCAACGAGCACCCTGAGATGCTGAGAGATAGCGGGGCGGGTCACATCGAAATGCGACGCTATCGTGCCGGCCGCGAGCTCTTCTCCCCGGACCAGGCTCAGTATCTCCCTGCGCCTGGGCTCCGCGATGGCCCGAAGGGCCTGATCCAGCATGTCATTATGTTAGCCTGCGCTTACAAAGTTGTCAACCCGGCTCTGGATTTGCCGTGCGACGCCCTTGCCACCGGTGTAAGATAGGCTTGGGTAGTAAGATATGCGCCACATTCTGCACGCCGACTTCGACGCCTTCTATGCTTCGGTGGAGCAGCTCGACAGGCTGGAGCTACGGGGGAAGCCCGTCGTCGTGGGTGGCAGCCCCGACGTCCGCGGTGTCGTTGCCTCGGCCTCCTACGAGGCTCGTAAGTACGGGGTGCACTCCGCGATGCCGATGCGCACGGCCCTCCAACGTTGCCCTCACGCTGTTCGAGTGTCCTCCAGGTTCGATCGGTACGGCCAGATGTCGCGCCAGGTGATGGCCATCTTCCGGGATCTTACCGACAAGGTCGAGCCCCTCTCCATGGATGAGGCGTATCTCGACGTCACCGACTCGGTCAAAGCGCGGCGGCCCGCGAGTGCCATCGCGACGGAGCTCAAGGAGCGCGTCGCGTCGGAGCTGGGTCTGACCATTTCGGTAGGCGTGGCCACCAGCAAGTCGGTCGCCAAGATCGCGTCCGATATGGAGAAGCCCGACGGGCTCACGGTCGTTCCTGCGGGATGGGAGCGCGAGTTTCTGGCACCCTTGCCCGCCAGAAAGCTCTGGGGAGTCGGCCCCAAAACGGCAGAGCGTCTCGCCGCCGAGGGCATCGCCACCATCGGCGACCTGGCGTCTCAGACCGAAGAGTGGTTCGGGGCTCGATTCGGCAAGGTCGGACCTCATCTGAGGCGGCTCGCGCTGGGCAATGACGACCAGCCGGTTGTCGTGCATCGAGAGACGAAGTCAGTCAGTGCGGAGACGACCGTGGCGCAGGACACCGACGACCCCGAGCTCCTGTACGAGCTGACGGCGCGGCTCAGCAAGAGGGTCGCCGACCACTTGCGGCGCAAGCAACTCAGAGGCAGGACCGTTCGGCTGAAGCTGCGCCTGTCGGACTTCACAACGTTTACGCGGCAGAAGACGCTGGACGCCCCCGTGCAGTCCCTGGAGGATCTGACCGGTGCAGCAAACGAGCTGCTAGGCCGGGAGCTGGAGCCCGGCCGGACGTTCCGGCTGCTCGGGGTCGGAGTCGGGGGTTTCGAGCGGCTCGAGGAGAAACTACTCCAGCCGAGGCTGACCGGCTTTGAGTAGTAGACGTGCCCGTAGCATTGCTGTGATCGCGACTTGTGGCCTTGCTCTGGCTCTCGTGTCGACTGCCTGCTCCGGAGCGACGGCGCCCGGCATAGCCGTCACGCCATTGTCGACAGCTATTCCCGAACCGGGAGGTTCGAGCGGAAAAGTTGGTGAGGGCGATTGGCCGATGTTTCGCCTCGATCCCCAGCACACCGGGTCCAGGGGGAAAGCCTTCGTCGGTCCGCCACTTCTGCTGTGGAAAACCTTCACCGGCGGCGTCGTAGAGTCCTCGCCGGCGGTGGTTGAAGGAGTGGTTTACGTCGGGACCTTCGATGGCGGCATGCTGGCCCTGGACGCGGACAGCGGCGATGTGCTGTGGACTTTCCCGGTCGGCGGGCTGCTCCGCGCTTCGCCGGCTGTGGTGGGCGGGCTCGTCTACTTTGGCGCAGACGACAACCGGTTCTACGCCGTCGAGGCGGCGACAGGCGAGGAGCGGTGGTCCTTCGCCCTGGGCCCGGGTGGACAGCAGTCGTCGCCCGCGGTCGCGGATGGCCGTGTCTACTTCGGCGCCTTCGACCGACACGTCTACGCGCTAGACGCGGCGAGCGGTAAGGAGGTTTGGGCCTATGAGACCGGGGAGGGCATCCTGTCATCTCCGGTCGTCTCCGATGGCGTCGTCTTCATCGGATCGATAGACGGCACGGTCTATGCTCTGGACGCGGCGAACGGGGCCCTCAAATGGCGCTTCCAGACTCCGGCGCCGGTGTTCTCGTCGCCGGCGGTCTGGGACGGCGTAGTATACTTCGGCTCCGATGACGGGTTCGTATATGCCGTGGACGCCGCATCAGGCGAGGAGGTCTGGCGCGCCGCGACGGGAGGCGAGGTCTTCTCCTCGCCGGCCGTGCTGGACGGAACGACGTATGTGGGCGCCAATGACGGGTTCGTCCACGCCCTCGACGCGCGGACAGGCGAGGTGGCCTGGAGAACGGGGGTTAGGGGCCCTGTGCTGTCGTCGCCGGCGCTGGCGCCGCCTCATCTGTACGTCGGCTCCAGCGACGGCGGGCTATACGCGCTGGAGCTAACGAGCGGTGAGGTAGCCTGGGTCTTTAGAGCCGGCGGCCGCGTCTGGACGTCGCCCGCCGTGGTCGATGGGCGCCTCTACTTCGGTGCCCGCGACGGCTTCATCTACGCGTTGGGGGCACCGCCCTCCTAGTGTTTGGTTACGCTAGTACCTCTAGGTTTCAGCTGCTCCTCAGCGCGAGGAAACGTGGACCCCCCACCCTTGGGGGTTCCAAGGGGCTTTGCACCTGTTGGGCCGAGATCGAAGTACGATTGCGCGGTGGATTCAGCGGGGGAAAGTAAAGGGCGTCGAGGGCGTGGGGAACATGGCGCTGATACCGGAGGCCGAGGTCAAGAAGTTAAGAAGGGGGGCAAAGCAAAAGAGTTCTCGACGAGAACTCTCTGTATCGGATAACTATGCTTTTACGCGGGAGGACGACGCGTCATCTCGGCTTTCTTTTCGCGCTCAGCTCGACGACTCCTAGAGCCATATACGAAAGATGACACAACACCGGCCATGTCCAGTCCAGCCAAGGTACCCCCAGCCCAGTCGTGGCCACCGTTTATGAGAAACACTGCTCCGGCAAGAAAACAGAGCGCGACAACGAGCCCTGCGATTAGGCCGAGGTTCGCTCTAAAGGAGTCACCGTGGACTACCGCGGCTTCTATTGATATGCGATGGGCGACCTGTTCCTCAGCCATCCGGAAAATGCGATCTGCCCCATCTGGGACCACCTTGTTATAGCCCTCAAGTATGACTGGAGGGGGAATCGGGCCTTCATATGAAGCCTCAACACGTGTCTCTCGGGAAAGGACAACAGCCTCCGAACCCGGAGGCTGTTGTTCGCCTGATTCCTCGTCCTTAGCCATTACGCTAAGCGGTTCGTTCGAGTCTGTACTCTCGCTCTCTAAATCGCTCAATGGCTTCTCTCATGTCCAGTCCGACCATGTTCCAGTCCATCCAGAGCGCAGTATCATCCGCCTCTCGTCCAGTTCGAGACTCGTTGTACACGTTCAATGAATTCCCGAAGTCCCAAATGCGTGCCATCCCTTCAAGGAACGATGGTTCAGCAAATAGGAAGTCACTGCGGGCATGCATGCCACTCCTCCTCTTACCCATTGTAGCATCCGAATTGCCGTGAGTGGTACAAACGTATCACTGTCGATTAGTCTCTTGCAAATCAAGTTTTGGTTGCCTATAGCTCGGGGTGGCGCGTGTGCCAATCGGTGGCCTGCTGGTAGGCGTTCGCGACACGGAGGACCGTGACCTCGTCGAAGTCGCGGCCGGCTATCTGGAGCCCGATGGGCAGGCCCGCCGCGTCGAAGCCGCACGGCACCGTGCACGCCGGCACGCCGGAGTCGTTGAAGGGCGCCGTGTTGCGGCTCAGCAATGTCAGCACCGATGCCCGCCCACCCGGCGCTGCGACCATCTGCTGATCGATCCTTGGCGCCGTGACAACAGAGGTCGGGGTCACCAGGACGTCGACCTGCTCGAGGGCTTTGCATACCTCCTGCCTGACCACAGACCGAGCCCGTTGGGCCCTGATGTACTGCACCGCAGTAGTCATGCGACCCACCTCCAGGCGGTCCCGCACGTTGGGGGTCAGCTCCTGGGCATGATCCCTGATGGTCTCCTCGTGGAAAGCTGCGGCGTCGGTCTGCGAGATGACCGAGTGGAACTCGGGCACATGGCGGACACTGGGCATCGAGACCTCTACCGTCGACGCGCCAAGCTCCTCGAGGACGGCGCGCGCGTTCCGCACAGCGTCGGACACCTGGTCATCCAGCGACTCGAAGAAGTGCTCTCGGGGTATGCCGATACGAAGCCCTCCGATGCCGGCCGCCAGGCCGGACGTGAAATCGGGTACGGGCACGTCGGCCGACGCGGGATCTCGAGGGTCGTGTCCCGCCATGGCGTTCATCATCAGCGCTGCGTCCTCCACGGTCCTGGTCATGGGACCGGCGTGGTCCAGAGACCAGGACAGGGGTATGATTCCGTATCGGCTCAGGCGGCCGTAGGTGGGCTTCAGTCCGGTGATGCCGCACAGAGTGGCGGGGATGCGCACCGAGCCCCCGGTATCGGTGCCGAGGGCGCCGGCGCAAAGGCATGCGGCCACAGCGGCTCCCGACCCTCCCGACGAGCCGCCGGTGACGTGCTCGAGTCCCCAGGGATTCCGTGGCTGGCCGTAGTGGGGGTTGTGGCCGGTGGCGCCCGAGGCGAACTCATGGGTGCTCAGCTTGCCGATGATGATTGCGCCCGCTTCCCGCAGCCTGGCGACAACCGTCGCGTCCTCCGCGGGAACGAACTCCGCCCAGCGCCTGATTTTGGAGCCGCCGGTCGTGCGTGTCCCCTTCGTGTAATAGATGTCTTTCAGACCGAGGGGTATGCCGTGCAGAGGCCCCTTGTATATCCCTGCGGCTATGTCGCGCTCCGCCAGGCGGGCCGATTCCCGGGCCTCGTCCCGCATGATCGTGATGAACGAGCCGACTCGGCCGTCGAGCCCTTCTATCCGATCCAGGAACGTATCCACCACCTCGACCGGTGAAACGTCTCGCTGCCGGATAAGGTGTCCGAGATCGGCGATCGGAAGCAGGGGGAGTTTTTCTCTGACATCAGTGTCCATCGAGATTCACCTTTCCTTGGAAGCTAGGACCGGGAAAGCTAGCACCGGGCGTCAGGATTATCGTTGCTGACACTCTTCTCGGCAACCGGGATCAATGGCCAGACGCGAGTGTCGACCCGAAGAAGCCCGGGCGGCCGGACACGAACTCCTGCGCGGTCGTAGCCCTGCGGCCCTCCAGCTGGAGCTGACGGAGCTCCAGCGCGCCGCTGCCGGTGGCGACGCCTGTGCGGTCACCTGGCAGGCGGATTACGGTGCCGGGGGGCTCATGCGTCTGCCCAGCGGTCGTGGCTGAGGCCTCGATCACCTTGACCAGCTTGCCACGCCACTGGCTGAAGGTGCCGGGCCAGGGGTGGTACGCGCGCACCTGCCGCACGATGTACTCTGCGCTCTGCGTCCAGTCTATGCGGCCGTCGTCCTTCGACAGCCTGCGTGTCACAGTTGCCCGCGAGTGGTCCTGGGGCTGGGATCGAGTCTCGCCGCGGGCCCACCGAGGCAAGATGGCCGCCATCATGTCGGCACCCTCGCGGAACAGACGCAGGGTCAGGTCCTCAGCGTTTTCGTCTTCGCCAATGGGGACCTCCCGTTGGTCCACCACGGGCCCTGAGTCCATGCCCTCGTCTATCTCCATAATCGTGACGCCGGTGATGGAGTCTCCGTTGAGGATTGCGGTCGACACGGGCGAAGCCCCCCGGTACCGGGGCAGGAGGGAGGGATGGACGTTCAGGCTGCCGAGACGAGGCGCGTCCAGGACAGCGGAAGGCAGCAGCAGCCCGTAGGCGGCTACGACGACGACGTCGGGCCGCAGCGAGACGAGCTTTTCCTGAGCGGCCTCGTCCTTCCTCAGGGAAGCCGGCTGTGAGACGATCAGCCCGTGTTCCAGGGCGGATCGCTTGACCTCCGGCTCCAAGGGGCGCTTTCCTCTACCCGCGGGCCTGTCGGGCTGAGTGTACACTGCCAGAATGCGATGACCCGCTCGAACGAGAGCCTCCAGCACGGGCACGGCGTAGCCGGGCGTGCCCATGAAGACGAGGCTGAAAGTCTCCGAGTCCAAACAGGCTCCTTTCGCAGAGGACTGTCCAGGGCGCCCGGCTTATTTTATTCGATCGCCAGCCTGTGAGGGTTGGCAGATCTCTGCCTGGCACGATAATGATGGAGGCTCGGTGGTCCGAAATTCAACAACCCATTATTACATTGAGCGGAGACACGAGGACCGTCGATGAACAATCGACCATCGGCAGTTGTGTTCTCGTCCATGCGGGTTAGACACTCCAAGGGCCTGCCGGTCCTTCGCTGTGCCTAACTACGAGTCCAGGATGGAGGAGCGTGTGGAAGGGAAGAGCCGCGCCGCCAGCCTCGTTGACGTGCTGGAGCGGCGCTCAGGCGTGGTGATCGCCGCCGTGCTTCTCGTTACCGGACTGCTGGTCATACCGCTCCTCGTGATGGAGCCGCCTGAGCAGGCCTCGATCGATCCCCCAGCCGAGGTCTTCGAGCTGCAGCGGGAGATAGACGCTCTCACTCAGTCTCCCACTCACGGAATCCCCTTCATCGTCGAAGCCGGCAGCGGCGACGTGCTGACGCAGGCGGTGTTGTGGCAGCTTTACCAGAGCACCGCGGCGCTGCGGGAGGCCGACGAAGGCGGAGGGCTTGCTCCTGATGGATTGCCGGTCCAGCCCTATCTGTACAGCGGATTCGACCTCACCACCAACCGGCCCGTAGTCGGCGTAACGAGTATAGCCGACGCCGTGGCCTTGCTGCTGCTGTTCGACCCGAGCCTCAATACGACACTCGAGGCCGCGACCGACGACCAGGTGAAGATCGCGGTCCACCGCCTGTTGTCGAATCGCCAGACCGGCGGCCTCCTCGATTTGCTGTCCTCGAAGGCAGTCAGCGAGCGGAGGACCGTCAACGGCAGCGAGATCGACTACTGGACCTCGCCGGCCCTCGTCCTGCTGGTCATGGCGGACAACGAGAAGCTTGGCGGAGGCTCGCTGCACATCGGAATCGGTGGCGGCGACGTCGTCAGGCAAAAAGAGGAGCTTGGTCGCAATGTCCAGAGCGTCTTGCGGGGCGACCAGGATACATACCGGCTGTGGGGGATCGCCATCGACGTCAACCTTGAGTCGGAAGAGGAGGGGCGGTCGGCGGGCATCTTCATCATGTTCACCGTCATCGCCGCCGTCGCGATCGTCGGGATCAGCCTCCGCTCCTACTGGGCGATGGCTCTAACCGGCGTGGGCCTCGGGATCCTGATGGTGTGGCTAAAGGGGATCACAGCCCTCGTGGGGGTGAAGGGCGGGCTGGTAATCGACCTCATTGTCCCCATCGCCATGATCTCGCTGGGCGTGGACTTCGCGGTCCATGCCCTCCGTCGGTACCAGGAGGAGCGGGACCGCGGTCTCGCCCCGAGCCTCGCCCTGCGCGTCGGACTGGCCGGCGTCCTGGGGGCGCTGGCGCTGGCGATGGCCACCGACGGAGTCGCATTTCTGGCCAACGTCTCGTCCAGGATAGAGGCGGTCGTCCACTTCGGCGTCGCCGCCGCGATCGCCGTCGGGTCGTCTTTTGTAATCCTGGGCGTTGTCGTGCCGCTGGCTATGTCACGGGTCGACCATCTACGGAGCCTCGGGAGCGGCTCACGCCTGGGGACGGCGGATAGGCTGGCGATTCTGGCCGGAGGGGCGGGCGTCGCTGCTCTGTCGGGGACCGGAGTCATTCTGCTGGTTGCTGTTAGCGAGCCGCTAGGGTTGGGGGTGCTTGCGGCTACACTGGTTGGCTTCGTGGTGGCACCGGCGGCGATGTTACGATGGCGCTCCGCTGGGACTACGGGTGAGACGGGACCGCGCCCCGAGGAGTTGAGGCGTTCCCGCTCCTCGCTGGTCGAGAGCATCGCCGCGGGGCCGGCCAGGTATGCGCCGGCCGTGCTTCTCGTGGCGGTGGTCGTGACCGGGGCGGCGGCCTTTTTCGCAACGAGGCTCGAGCCAACGTTCGACGTCAAGGACTTCTTCGACGCCGATTCGGACTTCGTCGTAGGGCTGGATAAGCTGGACGAGCACATAGGCCAAAGGGGAGGTGAGCCGGGCCTGCTCTACATCAAGGGTGATCTGACAGACCCCGAGGCTCTCGTTACGGTGGGGAGGCTAGTTGAAGGCCTGGCCGGTAATCCCTACGTTGCTCGCGATGCGGAGGGCAGCGTCTCGACCGGCACGACTGTGCTGAGCCTGCTCGAAAGGCTCCTCGGAAGCAGCTACGCCCTGACGGATGCCGCCGACTGGACTGGCGTGGTGATCGTCGACTCCGACTCCGACGGTATCCCCGACTCCACCGACCAGATCAAGGCCGCCTTCGACTACATGGTCCAGGAGGGAGTGCCGCTGGATGAAAGGACACTCGTATTCGACCCTGGTCACGTGAAAGAGGTCCTATTTCACGACCCCGATGGCCACGAGGAAAACGTGACGGTCATCAGTGTCGGAATCCCCGGTACCAGGGAGCAGACAACGGTGGCGGCCGCACGTGAGAGCCTCGAGCGGGACCTGGCGCTGCTCGACGGCACCGACTCCATCACGCGCTCCGGACTGACCGGCTCACCCTTCACACGCGAGGCTCAGCTGGATGCAACGACTCGGTCGCTGCGGACCTCACTGCCGATAGCAGCGGCCGGGGCGCTGGCGCTGCTCCTTGTGGCCATGCGCTCCGTGCGTTACGCCCTGGTGACCGTGATACCCATTGGGCTTGTTGTTGCGTGGCTGTACGGGATAATGCACCTGATGGGCTTCTCGCTGAACCTGGTGACGGCGACGATAGGCGCAGTCTCCATCGGCGTAGGCATCGACTACTCCATCCACATGACGGAGCGATTTCGCGAGGAGCTCGCCGGGGCTTCGTCAAAGTCCGTAGCGCTCCGGCGCGCGGCGCGTGGGACTGGGGTCGCTCTAGTTGCGTCGGCGGCTTCAAGCATCGTCGGCTTCGCCATCATGGGCTTTGCGCCGATGCCGCTGTTCGCCTCCTATGGGCTGCTGACCGCTCTCATGATCTTCCTCGCCCTCGCCGCATCGCTGCTGGTTCTTCCATCGCTGCTGATGATTGCGACGCCGGAGCGCGCGGAGGAGACGGACGGGTGATAGGCGCTCAGCAGCCGGTGCCGTCGGCGCGGAAATCAATGAAGGCTACCGGGTCACCCACCTCGATGCCGAGTTCCGCAACCTCGCCTGCGTTGATCTCCAGGGCGTAGAGGACGGGAGCCGAAGGCGTGTAGATAGGGAGCGCGGAATCGTCCGTACCGGGTGGCGGAGCTGACGCACCCAGAGTGACGTCTATCACCGTGCAGCCGGCGCCGATCCAGACGAAATCGATGGGAAAGCGCATCCCTTTCATCCAGAAGGACGTCGTTGTTTCAGACTTGAAGACGAAGAGCATCCCGGACCCCGGCTCGAGGCTGTCCCGACCCGAAAGGCCCCTGCCGCGCTCTTCCGGGGTCTGCGCTACTTCCATGTCGAAAACGACCTCACCGATTCTTACGGATGGGCCCTCCGCCTCTTTAGCGGCCACACCGACTGTTACAGATGGGTCCTCCGCCTCTTCAACGGCCTCACCGTTCGTTACGGATGGGTCCTCCGCATCTTCAACGGCCTCACCGACTGTTACAGATGGGTCCTCCACCTCTGTAACGGCCTCACCGACTGTTGCGGATGGGTCCTTTGCCTCTTCAACGGCCTCAGCGACTGTTACAGATGGGTCCTCCACCTCTGTAACGGCCTCACCGACTGTTACAGATGGGCTCTCCGCCTCCTTTTGCCCGCAAGCCAGACTTAGGAGTAGAGCAACGGACAGTAGCCCTACAAGGCGTATCCCACCCTTGGGAAGTATCATGCCAGTTCGACCACCGTCGCGCCGTCTCCCCCTCGCTCCGGAGCCTCGGCCTCGAAAGATCGTGCAAGGGGGTGCTTTTGCAGCCGCTCGCGTACGACCTGCCGAAGGACCCCGGTGCCCCGCCCGTGGATGATGCGCACACTGCTCAGCCCGTCCCTGACCGCCTTGTCAAGGAAGTCTTCGAGCCGTTCAAGGGCCTCCTCGGCCCGCGCTCCGCGCAGGTCCACCTCCATCGCCGACAGGCTTGGGCCCGTCGTTACGTGCACCCCCGCCGGCTGATCCTCCGGGCCCTGTTCAATTGGGGTCAACCTGGAGAGGCCGATGCGTAGCTTGACGTTGCCGATGTTGACCTCGGCTTCGTCGCTTTGCTCCGGCAGGGATAACACGGTCCCCTTGAGGTTAAGGCCCTTGACTTGGACCAGGTCGCCCGCTGCGAGTGGACCCGGTTCCCGGGGGCGCGGCGGGCTCAGGTCGAGTGCCTGCCGCGCCTCCGATACCTGCTCCTTCGCCTCCTGGAGCCCCGGCGGCGATGTGCCCCAGGACAGAGTGGCTTCGGCTCGGCGCAGCCTGCGCCGAGCCTCGTCGAACTCGCTCAGCATCTTCCGGCGAGCGGCGTCGAGCATCTCCTCGCGGTGAGACAACAGGTAATCTAGCTGCTCATCCAGGCGCAACCGGAGGTCTTCCGCCTGCGCCCGCGCTTGCTCGGCCTCTTGTAGGCTGGCCTGCAGCTGCTGACGCTCCCCCTGAAGCTCGTTCAGCCAGTCTTCGAAGCGCAGGTGTTGCGGCTCCAGTAGCGACAGGGCCTCGTCCATTATCTCCTGGGGCAGGCCCATGCCGGCCGCCACCGACATAGCGTAGCTCCTGCCGGGTACGCCGATGGTCAGATGGTACGTTGGCTGCAGTGTCGATGGATCGAGCTCGACGCTGGCGTTCCTCATGCCAGTGGTGGCCTCGGCGAAGGCCGCGACACTGCGGTGGTGAGTCGTGGCCACCGTCGGGACCACCCGAGACGCCAGGTTGCCGAGAATGGCCTTGGCCAGGGCGGACCCTTCCTCGGGGTCAGTGCTGGCGCCTATCTCGTCCAACAGGACCAGCGAGGCGGGAGTAGCCTCCGCAAGGATTGCGATGACCCGGCGCATGTGGGAGCTGAAGGTGGACACCGAGCGCTCGATGCTCTGCTGGTCGCCCACGTCCGCGTAGATGCCGTCGAAGACGGGGAGGACGCTGCCTTCATCGGCGGGCACCTGCAGGCCCGACTGGTGCATCGCGGCCGCCAGCCCCACGGTTTTCATGGCCACGGTCTTGCCGCCCGTGTTGGGGCCGGTGACCACGAGGACCGACCAGTCGGGTCCCAGGCTGACGCTAATCGGCACCGCCGTTTTGCCCAGCAGGGGGTGCCGGACGTTCAGCAGTCGCATCTCCATGCTCTCGTTGCCGGTGGCCGGCCCGCCACGCCTCTGAAGGGCCGTGCAGCCGCCAATTGCCGTGGCCATGCGTGACCTGGCGAGGATGAAGTCGATGTCCGCAGTGTGACTGGCACCCCGCCGTATGTCGTCGGCCAGCGTGCCCACGAGCGTCGAGAGGTCCCGCAGGACTCGGGTCACCTCCCGCTGCTCCTCAAGGGCCAGTTCTCTCCACGCGTTGCACAGGTCCACCGTGGCGAATGGCTCGACGAACAGGGTCGCGCCCGTGTTGGAGGCGTCGTGAACGATTCCCGGGATACGACTTCGCATCTCGGACTTGATCTGTACGACGAGTCTGTCGCCGCGCACCGATACGACCTGGTCCTGAAGCGCCTCCTGCGCGGCTGATGACTGGATGATGCGGTCCAGCGCGCGTGTAACTCGCTCGTACGCCTCGCTCTGTCGCCGGCGGATGGCCCTCAGAGCCGGCGTAGCGTTGTCGGCGACTTCGCCGTTGCGGTCTATCCGGAGCCTGATCTGCCTCTCGAGCTCCTGGAGGTCGGGAATTTCCGCAGCCAAGGCGGTCAGTCGAGGGAGCATCCCAGCCCTTGCGGCGCGACCCGCTCTGCGAACCGCGGACCAGGCGCGGGACTGTACCTCGAGAGAGTCGGCCACCGCCAGGAGCTCGGCTCCGGTAAGAAGCCCTTCGAGGGCGGCGCGGCCAACGGCTGCAGAGGCGTCGTCGTCGGCGTGAAGACCCGGGTCACCGAGCTCATCGAGCAACAGCCGCCCTTCGACCGTCTCCCGCTGAAGGCGCTCGACCTCGCACGGGTCGAAGGAGGGGGTCAGTGTGAGGGCAAGGTTCTTCGCCGGTTGAAAGCTTACGTGCTCCGCCAGTCGGTGGCGTATCACCTCGAAGTCCAGCGCCTCAAGGGTCGCCTGGAGCAGGCCCAGAGTCGCCGCGTCTTCCGTGAGGTCGCCGGTCATGGCAAGACGCTTGCCGGTTCCCAGCGCGATTTTACCGAGTGATCCGGCAGGGTAGCTACGCTAACGCGTCGGCAGCCCCGGCCGACAATGACGCGTTTAACCGGGCGTTTCGCCTGGATCATTGGGTGTCGCTTGGTCTTCGCACCCACCACCTGCGGGCTCCGGTGCCGATTCACGACGCTCGTGTTATATTCAATGTTGTCGTATGGAACGGAGACCGAATCGATGCCAGACCGCGTAACGGTCAGAGTGCCGGCCACGACTGCCAACCTGGGTCCAGGCTTCGATTGTTTGGGGATGGCCCTGGACCTCTGGAACGTCATCCGTGCGGAGGTCGGCTCATCGGAGTTTAGCATATCGGGCGAAGGCGCGAGCACGCTGCCTTGCAACGAGGATAACCTGGTGCTCAGGAGCCTTCGGCTGGTCTACGAAGAGTGCGGAGCCCCCTTCCCTGGGGTGGGCCTCTCGTGCACCAATGAGATACCGCTGGGGAGAGGACTCGGGAGCAGCTCAGCGGCGGCCATCGGTGGCCTGGTGGTTGGCAACGAGCTCTGCGGCCGACCCCTGTCCGATGAGGACCTGCTGGAGCTGGCCGCCAGGGTCGAGGGCCACCCGGACAACGCGGCTCCGGCACTGCTGGGCGGTTGCCAGATCGTCGTCAGGCACGATGAGCGTCTCGTCACCAGCCGGGTCCCGGTCCCCGAGGAGCTCCAGGCTGTCATATTCATCCCCGATGTCCCGATGCCGACGCAGCAGGCCCGCGACCTGCTGTCGGCCGAGGTATCTCGGCAGGACGCCGTGTATAATATCGGCAGGGTCGCTCTTTTGGTTAAGGCCCTGTCCACGGGCGATACGCGGCAACTGGCGATAGCTACCGAGGACCGCCTTCACCAGCCGGCGCGACAGGCCATCTTCCCAGCGATGAAGAACATTTTCCGCGCCGCCCTGGGAGCGGGAGCCCAGGGCGTCTTCCTATCCGGGGCGGGCTCCAGCGTTCTGGCGATCTGCTCCGAGAGAGAGTTTACGGTCGGCTACGAGATGGCCGACGCCGCATCCAAGTCGGGCATCAGCGGGACCGTCAAGGTAACAAGACCGTCCAACCAAGGCGCTCACGTGGCATCGGACTAGAGAATGGCTCTGGTGGTCCAGAAATACGGCGGCAGCTCGCTGGCCAACGCGGACCTTCTCCAGAACGTGGCGCGCAGGATCGCTGCCACGCAGGGGGAGCACAACGAGGTCGTGGCCGTGGTCTCGGCCATGGGCGACACTACAGATGACCTCATCGCGCTGGCCGACAGCGTCTCGGAACGACCCGACCCCAGGGAGCTGGACCTGCTGCTGTCCACCGGCGAGCTGGTCTCGTGTACGCTCGTGGCGATGGCCCTGCGCTCCATCGGCCGGAGAGCCATCAGCCTCAGCGGAGCCCAGGCGGGGATTCGCACGGACACAAGCTACGGCAGGGCGAAGATCGCCGGTGTGGACCCTGAGCGCATACTGGGCGAGCTGGGCAGCGGCAACATCGTGATCGTAGCCGGGTTTCAGGGCATCACCGAGGGCATGGACATAACCACCCTGGGTCGGGGTGGCTCGGACACGACAGCAGTGGCCATCGCTGCCGGCCTTGGCGCCGAACGGTGTGAGATATACACCGACGTCGACGGTATCTACACGGCGGATCCGAAGCTGGTGCCAAACGCTCGCCATATGGACGAGATAGACTTCGAAGAGATGCTGGAGCTGGCCAGCTACGGCGCGAAGATGAGCCCGCGCTCCATCGAGCTGGGGATGGTCTATGACGTGCCCATACTGGTCGCCTCCAGCTTCACCGATGCGTCGGGCACCTTGATCCACGAGGCACGAGAGATGAAAGCCAGAGTTGGGGAAATCAGGAATCGGGTTAGAGGGATCGCCACCGAGGAGAACGTGGCGAAGATCACCGTGCTGGGCGTTGTAGACCGTCCCGGGATCGCCGCAAGTATCTTCGAGGCCCTGGCCCAGGCCGGTGTCAGCGTCGACGTGATCGTTCAAAACTCAAGCGTCGACGGGACGACCGACCTGACCTTCACCGTTAGTCGTATCGACCTCGCAAAGGCCCTGGAGGTGGTGGAGCCGGTGGCCCACGAGATGGGGAGCCGAGGCATGGTGAGCGACGAGGACTTGGCCAAGATCAGTGTGGTTGGGACTGGAATGCAGGACACACCCGGCTACGCCTCGAAGATGTTCCGCGCGCTGTCCGATCGCCAGGTCAACATCGAGATGATCACCACCTCCGAAATCCGTATCACCTGCATCGTCAAAGAGGCACAGGTTGGGGATGCCGCCCGGGCTCTGCACGACGCCTTCGAGCTGGAGAAACCCGACTGAGTACCGCTCGGGTGTTCATGGTCAGCGAACGGTTATCAGCTGGGAGCAGCTAGTAGGGCTGGGAAACATCACCTGCCCGGAGGCGACGACGTGAGACGACTCGTACCGGCCCAGCACGTTGCCCTCCGCGGCTCAAGGTCAATTTCGCACAGAAGGTAGTCGGAGCGTCCCTTGGAGAGCCCGTTTCTGTCCATAGTGATTCCTGCCTACAACGAGCAGGCCCGAATCATCGGAACGCTTGAAGGGATGTTGAACTACCTGCGCGAGCGGCAGTACTCGTGGGAAGTCCTCGTAGTAGACGACGGCAGCACCGATGATACGGCAGCCCTGGCTAGGGCATGGGCCGGAACCCACCCTGGCGTGCGAGTAGAGACCGTGGCTCATGGCGGCAAGGGCTGGGCCGTCCGGCACGGAATGCTGGCCGCCACAGGCCGGTACCGGTTCACCTGCGACGCAGACCTCGCCATGCCGGTAGAGCAATTGGCAGCCTTTCTGAAGCGCATGGACGAGGGATACGAGTTGGTCATAGGATCGCGACAGATCGAGGGCGCCCGGCGATTTCATGAGCCGGTGCTGCGACACCTTATGGGGAGGGGTTTCAACTGGGTCGTTCGACTTCTCGCGGTACGCGGTTTCCAGGACACTCAGTGCGGATCCAAGTGCTTTAGCGGTGCGCTGGCCGATCGGCTCTTCCCGCAGCAGAGATCCCGAGGCTTCGGGTTCGATGTGGAGATACTCTACCTGGCCGCCAAAAGCGGAGCCCGCGTTCTGGAGATACCGATAGACTGGTATCATCAGCCCGACAGCAAAGTCCGCGTCGGCCTCGACCCAGTCATGATGCTGAGGGATACGATCCTCGTAAGGCTTAACGATCTGCGTGGCGTCTACAGGGAATCGGCCGCCCCCCAGCAGCTGCGTTCAGTGCGAGAGGATGCGCTCCTGCCGGCGCCGGTCGATGGCCAGGTGGTGGTGGTGTCTCCCACGTATGATGAGGCCCAGAACCTTCCCGAGCTCGCCGATCGGATCTTCGCGCTGGACATACCCGACATCCGGCTCATCGTCGTGGATGACGGATCGCCTGACGGCACGGCTCAGGTGGCCCGAGATCTGGCGGAGAGGTTCGATGGCCGTTTACAGCTCATCGAACGCGAAGGGAAACAGGGGCTCGGCACAGCGTATCTCGAGGGCTTTTCCACGGCCCTGGAGCAGGGGGCCGATTTCGTGCTCCAGATGGATGCAGACCTCTCCCACGCACCGGAATACATCCCTCACTTCTTGAGCTCGCTTGGGGATAACGACGTGGTGGTCGGATCGCGTTACGTTGCCGGCGGTGGCGTCGACGCAAGCTGGCGTTTGAAGCGGCGTCTGGTCAGCCATGCGGGGAACCTGGGCATCCGGTTAGTGGCTGGACTACGAGTACGGGACGCCACATCGGGATTCAAGGGTTTTCGCGCAGGTGCGTTGCGCGACCTGCTGGCAGACGAATTTCGGTGCCGGGGATTCGGATTCCAGGCTGAGGTTGCGCGCGCCTGCCAGCAGAGAGGATACGAAGTAGTAGAGCATCCCATCGTGTTCGTCGATCGGGCTAGAGGGCGTTCCAAGATGTCGATTGGCATTGTGATCGAGGCGTTGTGGCGCCTCATGCTCGTACGATGGCGTCGGTGATATACCAGGTTTTCCCCGAGATGGTATGCAAACGTCTTGCATCGCGGTTTTACGTGCGCTAGAATTCGCCAACTTCGACCGGGGCAAGGACTCATGACTACTCGTACGGCTGAGGGCAAAGAGAAATTCCGCAAGGACGCTGCGAAGAAGGCGGTCGGCCTGGCCATGCAGAACCGCTGGGAAGAGGCCGTTGCGGCCAATCGTAGTATCGTCGAGGAGTTCCCTCAGGATATGGAAGCTCATAACCGCCTGGGCAAGGCTCTCACCGAGCTTGGCCGCATTAGGGAGGCCAAAGAGGCGTTTCAGCACGCCCTGGAGATATCGCCCAACAACAGTATCGCCAAGAAGAACGTGGAGCGCCTCGAGCGATTGGGAGAGGACGTGGTCCCCGCCGGGTCCGGGGGCGGCGCCGTCCCTCATCAATTCATCGAGGAGAGCGGCAATGCAGGGATCACCTCTTTGGTTAACCCGGCGCCACCGGACGTTCTCCTGAAGCTGGCGCCAGGACACCCCGTCCAGCTCCAAGTCACCACGGGGGGCCTCGACGCAGTCGAGGCTTCCGGGCGGTACGTCGGCCGCGTAGAGCCGAAGTTTGCCTCCAGGCTGACGCGCCTAATGAAGGGGGGCAACCGTTACGAGGCGGCCGTTACCAGCGTCGAGGAACGGGGTCTGACGATCATTATCCGAGAAGTGCACAAAGATCCTTCGCAGGCCGGAATCGTCTCGTTCCCGCTGAAGGATGGCGACTACCGAGTCTATGTCCCCAACCCTCTGACTGGCTACGAGCTTGCCGACGAAGAGGCCACGCCCGAGGACGCCCCGACGACCACGGTCAAAGACTGGTCCGATGACGATACGGAACCGGGCGACGACGACGCCTACACACCCGTCCTCCACCGCATAATCAACCCCGGGGAGGAGGGAGGAGAGGACCAAGAGGAAGGCCTCTAGACCTCCTCCCCGTCCGGTTCCTCCTGGGACGCGAGTGGGCGCTCGCGGAAGTACAGCCCCCAGCGCTGCATGATCTCACTCACCCGCGGGTCGTCGAGCGCCATCAGCTGCTTGAAGAAGCCGGCCATGGCGTGGGCGTGCAGCAGGTCGTCGGTGCATACCCAGCTGGCCTCGCTGGGCACCACGTATATCAGCCCATTTTGGTGCTTGCACTGCACCTCGATGCGCTTTCCGCCCGAGTCGTGTTTGACTGTGAGACCGAACTCGGTCATCTGGCCCCCCCAATATCCCATGGATTTCCGGCGGCTGACCAAGGTTCCGCGATCGGCGCATTATAGCAGGCGAGGTCTTCGTAGAGGCGGTACCGAACCGCTTAGCTCTGCGGCATGGCTCAAGCGGGCTCGTGGATCAGGCTGGTTACCGAACGGGAGCCGGCGGACCCGTCCACGAACACAGTCTCGAAGGGCGTCTCCGTCACCGACCCTCGGCCAGCGACGACGAGCAGCAGGTCCTCCGGCCGGGCATGGGGGTATATCTTGCCGTCTTTGATCACATCCCCCAGCCTCTCCCTCTGATGGCTGTCGGGAAACTGTGATTCGGCGATGGCCCCATGCTCGTGGAGGAACTCCCTGACGTCCTGCTTGGTCATACCGGCCTCCGAGGTGACCCTGGCCAGCCCGGACGTCACCACCATAACCGACTCTCCGCGAGGGGCCCGGAACCTGTGGCTTCCCATCGTGGCCATTCCGCTGGCGTGTATCCTTAGCCACTCTTCAAGCTCCGGAATCGGCGAGTAGGAGAAGACGATTGACCCGGCAGCGAACACCGTGACCGTGCTGTCGTCCGCTTTGAACCCACGTTCCACGTGCAGCGGTTCCCACACGCTGCCCTCCTCGTTCTCGGCGAAGCAGAAAGAGTACCTGCCGGGGAACCCGTAGGTCGTCTTGTCCACCTCAACCGGCTTGAGCCCGCCGACGTTGGTCGCGATCAGGTTGATGGCGCGCCCTATGGTCGCGTTGGCCCGCCAGCCCGGACCCAGGCAGCTGCCACCGGAGTTCAGGTCGAGCTTGCCCCGTATGGGTCCATTGACGATGAGCGCGATACCGTGGGTGCTGGTGCTGGTGCCGAAGCCGGTGAGATTGAACCCATCGTCGGCGAGGGTCTCGACGGCGGCGATCAGCACGGGCATGTACTCGGGCTTGCAGCCGGCCATCACCGCGTTGACCGCGATGGCCTCGACTGTCGCCTCGCCATACATTAGCGGCACCATGCCGACAACCTGGCTTGGGGGCAGGCCGACGTAGTCGATCATGCGCCGCACCCGCTCCTCGGTCGGAGGGATTACGGGCAGGCCGTCGGTCTCGCCTCGCTCGTAAAGGGCCTCGTAGGCAGCGTCAGGCTCGTCGGGCACGTCGATGCCGGGCGACGTCAGCTCTCCTTCGGTGCTCATCTGGGTCCTCCTGGTTCGGCAGCTATCCCTGCGAGTGGCTTCGCACAAAAATTACAGGAAGGTGTCCCGATGGATCGGGACCGGGGTCTGGGGTGTCCCCAGATATAAAATACCCTCGGGGTGGGTGGGAGGGAGATCAAACCTTCGCCTTGAAAGGACTTTTGGTGCGAAGCCCCTGCGAGTCAAAGTCGAGGCCGTGCGGAGCCAGCTCCGCACGGCCTCGACATGCGCGCATTTGAAGGAGCCGGCGTTAGGCCTCGTTCGGCTCCTGGATCAGCCGGGTCACGGACCGCGAGGCCGGATAGGGCTCGAGAAGCGTGCACTCGTAGACCTCGCCGATTGAGTTGGGCTTGCCGCCGGTGGACAGCAGTATGATGTCCTCGGGCTTCTGGACGGCTCGGACGATACCGTCTTTGACGATCGGCTCCATCCTCGGCAGGTCCACCAGGCGTGACCCCGCCGGGAACCTGTCCTCGGGCATGTTGGCGTTCTCGAAGATGAACTCCCTCACGTCCTGTTTGGTCATTCCGGCCTCTGTCGTCTTTCTGGTCAGAGGCGGCGGGAAGATCAGGACTACCTCGCCCTTTCCGGTCACGATGCGGTAGGCCCCCATGTACATCAGGCAGTCGGTGTTGGCCTTCAGCCAGGACCTGACGTCGTTGTTCGTGCTGATGTTGACCAGGGAGGTTCCAACGGCCAGCACGGTCACGGTGCTGTCCTCGCGCTTGAACCCACGCTCGACGTGCAGGGGCTCCCACATGCTCGCCTCTTCGGCCTCCGCAATGCAGAAGGTGTACTTGCCCGGGTGGCCGTGGCTGGCCTGGTCCTGAACACCCGGTTTGTTCCCGCCGATGTTCAGCGTCACGAAGTTGAGAGCCCTGCCGATGGTGGCATTCGCCCGCCATCCAGGACCCAGGGCATTGAACTGGCTGTTGAGGTCGATCTTGTTGCGTATCGGCCCGTTGACGATGATCGCCGCGCCGTGGCTGTTGTTGGTGCTGGTCCAGCCGAAGAAGTTCAGCCTCTCGTCGCAGGTGGCCTCGACGGCGGCGATGATGACCGGCATATACTCTGGCTTGGCGCCGGCCATGACGGCATTGACTGCGATGGCCTCAACCGTCGCCTCGCCGTACATCATCGGGACCTGGGCTATCACCTGGTCGGGCGGGCGCCCCACATAGTCGACCATCCTCTGCACCCGCTCCTCGGTTGGTGGGATGATCGGGAGTCCGTCAGTAGCCCCGCGCTCGTAGAGGTGCTCGTATACCGCCTCTACGTCGTCGGCCACTTCCAGGGCGGTGGAGGAAAGCTTCCTGGTGCTCACGTATCGACCTCCTCCTCTTGCATCGAGGACCCCATTAAAGCCTCGGGGACCAGTGCCGGCGAGCTTGCCAACACTGGTCCCCTAAGCTGCGAAGCCAACTAAGGTGCGTCTGAGCTCCGGATAAGTCTAGTCCGGCTGCACCAGTATCCCGAGCTTCTCGAGGAACAGCTCGAAGTACTCGGGCGCCATCTTGCGCAGCTCCTCGTCGCTGCGGTCCTCCAGGTCCTCAGGGACGATGACCATGGGGAAGTCGGGCAGTCCCTGGGACTTGATGACCGCCTTGGCCAGGCTCTCGAAGTGGGAGCCTACGCCGACGACGGTGGGGATGCCGGTGCTGTTGATCTTGATCGAGTCGCGGACACTCCACGACGTGCAGCCCCCTCAGAAGCCCAGCCCGTCGATCACAAGATCGGCTTCCAGCGCCTCGTCGATGCAGTAGTCTGGGGCCTTGGCGGCGTCCTCGGGGTTCTTGGGCTTGAGTACGGCCTTGGCCTCGTACTTGCTGACGGCCAGCGTCGCGAACTCTTCCTGCCAGATTCGGAAGCTGCGCCAAGGGTTGCTGACGATCGCCAGGGTCTTGCCGCTCAGGCTACCGGCGCTGGGGTTCGGCGCATCGGCCGGAGCCGCTGCAGGCGGCCGTTCCGGGTCTAGAATCCTCATACGGGCCTCCCTGTATCAGGTCGAATTAGACTTCCTCGAAGCCTAGCATCGCCCCAAAACGATGTCAAGGCGGCCCTCCGCGCCGTTCGACGCTAATCGTCCGCCGATGCTGCGGTGGGCTCGTGAATCGCCGTGACCTGATCCTGGAAGTGAGGTATGACCTCCCTGGAGAACCGCTCCAGAGAGCGCAGGACCTTCTCATGCGACATGCTGCCGTGCCAGGCGTTGCAGATCATATGGTCCACCTTGGCTTCGTCGCGCAGGCGGCGCACCTTCTCGATGCAGTGGTCTGGTGTGCCGAACAGCAGGTAGCGCTCCATCAGGTCGTCCTGGTTAGGCTCTGTGGGGTAGGGTTCGGCCACGGCGAGGCCGCCCCGCTCTACCTTCAACGTCCCGGCTCGCAGGCCCACGGAGACGCGCATGTTCCAAAGCGCCTCCTTGGCGGTGTTTAGTGCGTCCTCTTCGTCGTCGGCGACGTAGATCTTCTCTGTTATCGCGAATGTGGGGGTGACCTCCGGCTTGAACTGGTCTATGGCCTCGTCGAACGCACGGCGAAAGTCGACGATCGTCTCGAACGGTGCCCCCGCGCCACCAGTCATTATGCTGAACCCTCGGCGGACGGCCGCGGTGATCGACCCCAGGCTCTGAGCCGCGTCCCATATGGGCGGATGGGGTTTCTGGACCGGCCGGGGCAGGACGGCTGTGTCGTCGAAGCTGTGGTACTTGCCCTGATAGCTGAATGACTCCTGGGTCAGCGCCTTGACCAGGATGTCGGCCGCCTCCTCCCATCGCTCCCGGTTGTCGTCCAGCGTCATGCCGAATCTCTTGAACTCGTAGGGTTGGTATCCCCGGCCCAACCCAACGTCTAAGCGACCCTGGCTGAGAAGGTCAGCGGTTGCCACCTCCTCGGCTAGCACCAGCGGGTTGTGCAGAGGGGCAACGATGACTGCCGTACCGATTCGCACACGCTTCGTCCTGGCCGCGATGTGTGCCGCCATCATCATGGGACGCGACAGATAGCCGTAGCTGGAGAAGTGGTGCTCCGCCAGCCACAGGGTGTGGTATCCAAGATCCTCCGCCGCCTGGGCGACGTCGACTGCACGGGCGTACATCTCCTGCGAAGGCTCGCCGTCAGGCGATTGCATCAGCAAGAAGGTTCCAAACTGCATAGGCTTCTCCATTCCCAGCCTCACGGCCGGGGCCGTCTAGGTCTTGGCAGGCTCTCGCTGAAAGGCGGGCATAACCTCTTTAGCGAAGATGGTCAGCTGCTCCATGTACTCGTCCCGCGGCTGGCCGTATGGCCAGTTGAGCAGGACGTTTTCGAGGCCTGGGTATCGCTCCTCCCACTCCCGAAGGAAATCTATGAACTCGCCGGGCGACCCGGCGAACCAGGCCCGCTGCTGCACGCTGTCCTCGATGGTCGGGATGCGGGTCGGGGCGGGGGGCGTTCCCCAACGGGCCCCGTTCTCGTCGGCGTACTGCACCCAGCCGAAGGGCGCGGCGAACTTGAAAAACTCCTCATGGTAGGGGTTGAGTCGCCGCGTCGCCTCCTTTTGAGAGTCCGCCAGGAGCCAGCCCACGCCGAACATCGCATCCTCCCCGAGCTGGATGTTCCTGCCGTGCTTGTGACACAGGTCGGTGTATTTGCGCACCGCCTGTTCGAGAACTACTTCTCCGTTGCGGTCGAACACCGCCTTGAAGCCGCTCTTGACGAGAAACTCCAGGGATCTCTCGCTGGCGACTGGCTGCCAGATCTCCACCGGTCGGTTGATGGGTCGAGGGACCAGGGTCACCTCTTCCAACGTGTAATCGCGATAGGGCACCCGCGGCGGGATCGTGTAGTGTTTCCCTTCGTGGGAGAAGGAGTCCTGGTTGAAGGCCTTGAGGATAATGTCGACCTGCTCCTGGAAGAGCTCGAAGTTGGCCTCGGTGTCCAGGATCGGGATGCCCAGGGACTCGCCCTCGCGCGTATGGTATCCGCGGCCCAGGCCGAAGATGGTGCGGCCCTTGGAGAGGATGTCGGCCATGGCGAAGTCCTCGGCCAGACGGATTGGGTGCCACATGGTCGCGATGTTGAAGGCGCAGCCGAACTTGATATTCTGGGTCTTAGCCGAAAGATAGCTGGCCAGGTGCGGGATGTTGGGGATGCACTCGTAGCCTTCCCGCTGGAAGTGGTGCTCGGCGAACCACAGCGCGTAGTAGCCCAGATCGTCTATGTGCTTGGCCGTGATCTCGGCCGTCTCGAAAATGCTTGCTATCTCGTCGGGCGAGTAGAACCGATCGTTCACCTCGGGCCCGTTGGCACCATACTCGGGATGGTCCACCTGCCCGCAGTAGAAAACAGAGAAGTTCTTTATCATCTTTCCTCCTGTCTGGCCTTGCCTAGGCTGCCAGTCCTGTGGCCTTTGACCCTTTGAACGTGGGGATCACCTGAACGCGGGCATCACCTCTTCGGCAAAGATGCTGAGCTGGTCCAGGAATTCGTTGGTCGATTGCCCGTACGGCCAGTTGAGCATCACATGCTCCAGGCCCGGGTAGCGTTCCTCCCACACCTTGAGGAAATCGACGAATCCCGCCGGCGTGCCGGCGTACCACGCCCGCTGCTCTACGCTCTCGCTCATGTTCGGCAACCGGGCAGGCATCGGAGGAGCGCCCCAGCGGTTGCCCTGCTCGTCCGAGTACTGCACGAAGCCGAAGGGCGCCGCGAACTTGAAGAACTCGTCGTGGTAAGGCTGCAGCCGTCGCCTCGCCTCTTCCTCCGAGTCGGCAAGATACCACCCGACCCCCACGAGCAGGTCTTCGCCCAGCTCGAGGTTTCGCCCGTGTTCGGCTGCCGTGTCCCTGAATTTGTGTATCGTCTGGTCCAGCAGGTAGTCGCCGGTGCGGTCGAGCATGCCGTTGAACCCCATCTTGATGAGGTACTCCATAGACCTGCCGCTGGCGACGGGCATCCACACCTCCACGGGACGCCTGAGAGGCCGCGGCGTCAGAGTGATCTCCTCGACGACCTGATCACGGTATGGCACCTTCGGCGGAATAGTGTAGCGCTTGCCGTGGTGGGAGAAGGAGTCTTCGTTGAAGGCCTTCAGGATGACCTCCATCTGCTCCTGAAAGAGCTCGAAGTTGGCTTCGGTGTCGAGTACCGGAGCGCCGAAGGTCTCGACCTCGCGGGTCTGATAGCCGCGACCGACTCCGAAAAGCATTCGGCCCTTTGTGAGGATGTCGGCCATCGCGTAGTCTTCGGCAAGCCGAAGGGGGTGCCAGTTGGGGACGATGTTCATGGCTGAGCCGAACTTCAGCTGTTTGGTTTGAGTCGCCAGGTAGGTGCCCAGAAGGATCACGTTCGGGATGCTCTCGTAGCCCTCCGGCTGGAAGTGGTGCTCCGCCATCCACAGACAGTAAAAGTCGCGCTCGTCAATGTGCTTGGCCAGCCGCTCTGCCATCGCGTAGGACTGGGCGATCTCCTCGTTCGTGAAGCTCCGCTCCTCCACCGCAGGGCCACCCGCGCCGTACTGTTCGAAGTCCAGTTGGCCAACGTAGAAGACTGAGAAGTGTTTTATCGCCACAGGCTGTCTCCGCCGGTCGTTCCCTTCCCGGTGCGCTGCGATTCTATGGGACCGGGATCACCTCGGTCAACACGATATAGGTGGGTACGCCGCCTCTCCAACGCGGTTTCGCCCACCCTCGCGCTTTGGCCCGGTATCGGCGGCCCCGCCCTGTGAGCAAGTCCACTAGCCCCGGCCGAGATAGGGCATCTCGACCGACAAGACGATGGCCTCCAGCATATTGATCTCGGGTGGCATGGCCGCCATGGTAACCACGGAGCGCGCCACCTCGTCTGGCGTCATCATCGCCTCGGCCTGGACGCTTGGGTCCAGATCTTCGGTCAGCTCGCTGGCGACGTTCCCCGGATGAAGGCAACTGGCTACCACTCCGAAGGCCCGGCCCTCCAGGGCGGTGGCCCTGGTAAGGCCTACTATCCCGGACTTGCTCGTCGAGTAGGGCACCGAGTTCTTTCTCGGCATCTGTGCCGACACGCTGCCGATGTTGATGATGCGTCCGCTCTGCTGAGGCTTCATTATCTTCATGGCCTCCCGGCTACACAGGAAGGCGCCCGTGAGGTTGACCCCGATCACCCTGTTCCACTGCTCGAGGGTCAGCGTGTCTATCGGTCCCATCGCGGTTGTCCCTGCGTTGTTCACCAGGATGTCGAGGCGGCCGAACTCCCGAACCGTGCGCTCGAACAGCGTTACGACCTGGGCCTCGTCTGTTACGTCGGCCGGCACCGCTATGACTGCCGCGCCCTCGGATCCGATCTCGGCAGCGACTTCTTGCAGGTTGTCTGCGTTCCGAGATGCGATCGCCAGCCGGGCGCCCTCTTTGGCGAAGGCGCGGGCGATGGCCCTGCCGATGCCCCTGCTGCCGCCTGTTACGATGGTGACCTTGTCTTCGAGTCGACCCATGGCCTCGCTCCGCCCCCGATGTCCGGAGAGCGCGGTCATTATCGGGATTTCCCCCGGGGATGTCGAGGCCGCGGGCGATACCGGGCCAAAATCGTAGCGGGTTGGTATGATAACACCCTGATCGTGGCGCGACAGGCACCGCGCTCGAGGAGGAACACGATGGAAGAGCTTATCTACGAGTCGGCAACGTCGCTGGCGAGGATGATCCGGGATAAGCAGGTGTCGTGCAGCGAGGTCGTCGAGGCTCATCTGCGGCGCATCGAAAAGGTAAACCCAAAGCTCAACGCGGTGGTCCAGGTCGTCGCCGACAGGGCCACGGCCGAGGCGCGCCGGGCCGACGAGGCACTGGCCTCCGGCAGGTCCAAGGGGCCTCTGCACGGTGTGCCAATGACGATCAAGGATTCGCTCGATACGCAGGGCATCGTGTCCACTTGCGGGACCCAGGGCCGGGCGTCCCTCGTGCCGGACCGCGACGCTACGGTAGTGGCCCGGCTGCGGTCTGCCGGGGCCATCATGCTGGGCAAGACCAACACGCCGGAGTTCACCATGGCCGGCGAGACCGACAACCTGATATACGGACGCACGAGCAACCCATACGACCCCGCACGCTCGACGGGTGGCAGCAGCGGCGGCGCCGGAGCGATCGTCGCGTCCGGTGGCTCGGCACTGGACCTCGGGAGCGACACGGCCGGCAGCATACGCCTTCCGGCTCACTTTTGCGGCATCACGGGCCTCAAGCCGACGTTCGGGCGGGTGCCGAGAACCGGTCACATCCCGCCGTTCGGGCTGGGTGCGCTGGACTCCCTCACCCAGGTCGGTCCCATGACTCGGTTCGTGGAGGACCTATGGCTCATCCTGCCCGTTATCGCCGGTGAGGACCGAACAGACCCGAGCGTCGTCCCGATGCCGCTGAGGGACCCGAACAAGGTCGACGTTCGGCGGCTGCGGGTGGCCATGCACACCGACAACGGCGTGTTGCCCTCGACGGTGGAGACGGTCCGGGCGGTGCAGGCCGCCGCCTCGGCGCTGGGAGAAGCAGGCGCTACCGTGGACGAGAACAGGCCCGACGCAATACCAAAGGCCCCGGAGCTATTCCACAGGCTCAGCGGCGCCGACGGCGGCGCCTGGCTGCGTAGGCTCGCCGACGCAGCGGGCACAACGCAGCTGTTCCACTGGCTGGACAAGACCCTGGCCGAGGGCAAGGTTATTCCGGCAGACGAGTACTCCGCGCTGCTCGAGGAGCTGGACGCTTTCAGGGCCGAGATGCACGCTTTCATGCGACGCTACGACCTGATCCTGTGTCCCGTGGCCCCGTTCCCTGCGTTTCCTCACGGGAGCTGGCCCGAGCTGGACACGGTGACTTCGACCGTGGCGTCGAACATAACGGGTTGGCCTGGAGTCTCCGTCCGCGCCGGCACGTCGCCCGAGGGACTGCCTATCGGCGTGCAGGTCGTTGCCCGGCGATGGAGGGAGGATCATGCTCTCGCCGCCGCCCGGTGTGTCGAGGAGGCCCTAGGCGGCTGGCAGCGGCCGCCCCTCTAAGACCCGGCGACGTGGTGCGGGACACCCATTTGGGCCGAATCTACGATGCCGCTCGATCGACCCCCACGTAGTCAGTGTCCCACGGGAGGAACCCCATGTCCGTCTCCTCGTCGACAACCAGCCTCAACGCCATCCAGAGCCACGTGGACACGTCCAGTGAGGAGTTTCGCGCCAACAGAGACCACCACCTGAGGCTCGTCGGCGAGCTGACGGAAAGGCTCTCAGCGGTACAAGCGGGAGGCCCCGAGTCAGCGGTGCGCCGCCATCGGGAGCGCGGCAAGATGACGCCGCGCGAGCGAGTTCAGGGCCTGATAGACGTGGAGAGTCCGTTCCTCGAGTTGAGCCCGCTGGCGGCCTGGGGTATGTACGACGGGGATTCCCCGTCGGCCGGCATCGTCACCGGCATCGGCCCCGTCCATGGTCAGGAGTGCGTCATCATCGCAAACGACGCGACGGTCAAGGGCGGGTCGTACTACCCGATGACGGTGAAGAAGCACATTCGCGCTCAAGAGGTGGCTCGACAGAACAACCTGCCCTGTATCTACCTGGTGGACTCGGGCGGCGCCTTTTTGCCGCTCCAGGCCGAGGTGTTTCCGGACAAGGAGCACTTCGGCCGGATCTTCTATAACCAGGCGGTCATGTCGGCCATGGGGATCCCGCAGATCGCGGTCGTTATGGGTTCGTGCACTGCGGGAGGGGCGTATGTCCCGGCGATGTCGGACGAGACGGTGATCGTCCAGGGAAACGGTACGATCTTCATTGGCGGGCCGCCGCTCGTCAAGGCAGCTACAGGCGAGGAGGTCTCGGCCGAAGATCTGGGGGGCGCCGACGTCCACTGCCGCATCTCGGGCGTCGCCGACCATTTCGCCTCCAGCGACGAACACGCCCTGGCTATAGCCCGCGAGATCGCCGGCAAGCTTCATCGCCAGAAGGCCCCGCCCTGGGAGGTGATGGCTCCCGAGGACCCGCTCTATGACGCCGAGGAGCTGTACGGGCTGCTGCCCGCCGATCTCCGGACGTCCATCGACGTCCGCGAGATAATCGCACGTCTGGTCGATCAATCGGAGTTCCAGGAGTTCAAGGCGCTATACGGCGAGACGCTGGTGTGCGGCTTCTCCCGCATCATGGGGTATCCGGTGGGTATCCTGGCGAATAACGGGGTCCTGTTCTCAGAGTCGGCCCTCAAGGGCGCCCACTTCGTGGAGCTGTGCTGTCAGCGCCGGATACCTCTACTGTTTTTGCAAAACATCACTGGCTTCATGGTCGGGAAGGAGTACGAGCACCAGGGCATCGCCAAGGACGGCGCCAAGCTGGTAATGGCCGTCGCCAATGCGCAGGTGCCGAAGTTCACCGTCATCGTCGGAGGCTCCTTCGGCGCCGGCAACTACGGCATGTGCGGGCGAGCCTACGAGCCGAGGCAGCTCTGGATGTGGCCCAACGCCAGAATCTCGGTGATGGGTGGCAGGGAGGCGGCCAACGTCCTGCGGACCGTGCGTCTCGACGGCCTCCGGGCCAGGGGCGAGGACATGACCGACGACGAGCAACAGGAGTTCATGCGTCCGATCCTGGAGCAGTACGAGACCGAGGGCAGCCCGTACTACAGCACCGCCCGGCTGTGGGACGACGGGATAATCGACCCGGTCGATACCCGCATGGTAGTCGCCCTCGGAATTTCCGCGGCCATGAACGCCCCTGTCCCCGAGACCCGATTTGGCGTCTTCCGGATGTAGAGCCCGCTCGGGCTCGAGTATGGAGACGCCTGAGCCGATGTTCGAAAAGGTCCTCGTAGCCAACAGGGGCGAGATCGCCGTAAGGGTCATGCGGACCTGCGCCGACATGGGAATCGCTACCGTCGCCGTCTACTCCGACGCCGATCGTGACGCGCTCCATGTACGCGAGTCCGACGAGGCCCATCGCATCGGGCCGGCGCCTGCCGAGGAAAGCTACCTCAACGCCGAGGCGATGATCAGGACCGCGCTGCGCAGCGGTGCTCAGGCCATCCACCCCGGCTACGGCTTTCTCGCCGAGAGCGGCGAGTTCGCCGAGGCCTGCGCGGCGGCCGGACTGGTCTTCGTCGGTCCGTCGGCCGAGGTGCTGAGACTCGTGGGCGACAAGGCGGCTGCGAAGAGGCTCGCCGAGTCGGTCGGGGTGCCGCTGGTACCCGGCTACCACGGCGAGGACCAGGACGACGCCGTGTTGCTGAGGGAGGCCCGCGAGATCGGCTTCCCTGTCATGATCAAGGCAGCCAAGGGCGGCGGTGGCATGGGCATGCGACTGGTGCGGGACCGCGCCGCGTTCGCGGAAGCCCTGGAGGCGGCCCGTCGCGAGGCCCGATCGTCCTTCGGCGACGACACGCTAATCCTCGAGCGATACCTGGAGCAGCCACGACACGTCGAGGTCCAGATAATGGGAGACGCGCACGGCCAGCTCCTGAACCTCGGCGAAAGAGAGTGTTCGGTACAGCGTCGATACCAGAAACTGATCGAGGAGTCCCCGTCGCCCGGCCTGAATGACGTGCTCCGGAGGGACCTAGGCGAAGCCGCGGTGCGCCTGGCCGGCGCCGCCGGCTACTCCAACGCCGGGACCGTGGAGTTCCTGGTGGACGGCGCGGGGGCCTTCTTCTTCCTCGAGATCAACGCTCGGCTTCAGGTGGAGCACCCGGTCACCGAGCTCAGGCTGGGGCTGGACCTCGTGCGGCTGCAGCTACTTGCGGCAGCCGGCGATCCGCTTCCGGTGAGCCAGGACGACCTGTCCCCACGCGGCCATGCTATCGAGGCCCGCGTCTACGCCGAGGACCCGGAGCAGGGCTACCTGCCGGGTGCGGGAAGACTGCTGCGATTCGAGCCCCCCGCCGGTCCCTGGATACGCAACGATGTTGGCGCATACGAAGGGGGCGAGGTCCCGGTCTTCTACAACTCGCTGCTCGGCAAGCTGGTGGTGTTCGGCGCTGACCGCCAGGAGGCCGTCGAGCGCCTGCGCAACGCGCTCGACGGCTACGTCGTCCTGGGCGTCCCGACCAACCTGCCGATGCTCCGTGTCATTGCGGCCGACGAGGAGTTCGTCGCCGGCCGGACCGACACGGACTTCGTCAGGCGGCGCATAGAGCCCATGCTCGGCCCGGGGCCCGACCTGCCCCCTGAGGCGCTGGTCGTGGCCACAGTCCATAAGCTGGTTCGGTCGGGGCTGGTGTACGGTGCAGGCATAGGCCGAGAAGCGGCTTCCCGAGATCCCTGGTACGCGGCCGGACCCTGGAGACTTGGCCGCAGCCAGATGGAGTTCCGTTACGACTTCCGCGGCCAGACGCTCGTGGCCACGGCCTCTCGACTGCCGGTGAGTAGTGGCTGGGAGGTCCGCGTAGGTGAGCGGGTCTTCGAGCTGGAGCTACACCCGCTTGGGGACGACCGACTCCAGGTGACGCTCGATGGGCGAAGGCAGGTCGTCGAAGCTGCCGCCTCTGAACAGGGGCTGCACGTGCTGTGGGCGGGACACGATTACCTGCTCGAAAGGCCGGAGTCGGCGCTCGCTCTAGATGCGGCGATGGGCCGTGGCGCCTCCGACGCCGGCACCACGCTCCAGGCTCCGATGCCGGGCAGAGTGGTGCAGGTCAGAGTGTCGCAAGACGAGCCTGTGACTGCTCGTCAGACGCTGCTGGTTCTGGAGGCGATGAAGATGGAGCACCTCATCTCGGCGCCCTACGACGGGATCGTGAGGCGGGTCCTTTGCGAGGAGAACGAGCAGGTGGCCAAGGGGCAGAGGCTGCTGGAGCTTGAAGGGGTGTGACGGGGGCCCCTAAGAGGCTGCTGCGGGAGGCGGCTGGACCAGCACGTGGGAGTTGCCGAATGGATCCTCGAAAACCGCCTGGACTCCCCAGGGCACCTCTTCCGGCCCCAGCGTTATCTCAGCGCCCTTCGCGCGCAGACCCTCCACGTCGGCCCGGCAATCGTCGGTGGAGAACACGAGACCGTGTACGCCACTACCCTGGCTGGCCCCTTCGTGGGGAACGTGCAGCACGATCTCGGCATCCTGGCCCTTCACGCCCACCGTCACCCATCTGAAGCCCTCGCCGAAGGTGTCATCGGACCGCGGCTCGAGGCCCAGGGTCTCCGTGTACCACGTCAGGGCCTCGTCGTGGTCCCGTACGACGACGGTCGCATGTGTTAGTCGGGTGATCAAGCTTCTCCTCCTTCAAGCGAAGATAGGCGTGCGAAAGTCGACTCCCGAGAACAGGCGGTCCAAATAGACACGCGCGGGGGACAGCCATAGAATGAGTCTCAGGCATGGTAAACGCTTCCTCACCTAAATCCTATACCGCGGAGTGGACGGCGTGAAGCTTCGAGCAGGCGTTTTGCGACCTTCACGCAAGGCCGCGGCTATCACCGTGGTGCTTGTCGGTATGGTGGCTTTCCTGGTGTTGATGGGTGTCGGCCTGCTGAACAAGGCGCCCGTCACCGGCCGGAGCGGCGTCACGCGCGTCAACAAGCCGGCCCCGGAGTTTACGTTGCCGCTCCTGACCGGCGGAGAGCTGGCGCTGTCGGAGCACCTCGGCCAGCCGATCGTGATCAACTTCTGGGCCTCGTGGTGTCCGCCATGTCGCCAAGAAGCCCCTGCTCTTGAGCGCGCGTGGCGCGCTTATCGTGAACAGGGCGTCATGTTCGTGGGCGTGGAGATTCAGGACACGGAAGAGGTCGGCAGAGCGTACCTCAGCGAGTTCGGCATAACATACCCCAACGGCCTGGACTCAGACGGGACGATAACGGTGGACTACGGAGTCATCGGCCTGCCGGTGACCTTTTTCATAGACGACGATGGCGTCGTTGCCCGCCGATGGGTCGGAGCGCTGACGGGTGAGGCTTTGTTCGGCTTTACCGGCGAGCTGGTCGGGGGCGCTACGTCCGGCGGCGAAGCCGATGCGTCCGGCGGCGAAGCCGATGCGGGCAATCCCGACGACTTCTTCCTCCTCGAAGCGGACCGGGACCGCTAGCTCTGCGCTACGGATACCTCGAGAAGTCGTAACCCTCCTTGGTCATGCACTCTATCAAGGCAGGCTGCCCTGCTCTGGTGACCTCTATGGCCCGTTGGAGGGCCGGTACGAACTCCGCGGGCTGCTCCACTCGCTCGGCCCAGCCGCCCAATGCCCTGGCCACGTCACCGTACTGGCCACCGACGTATAGCGAGCCGTACGCCTCCGTGGCGTAGGGCATGGACTTGCGCTCTATGGCCATCGCCCCGTTGTTGAAGACAATGGACAGGATGCCGATGCTGTTCCGGGCCGCGGTCTCCAGGTCCATGCCCACCATGCCGATGGCGGCGTCTCCCATGAAGTTGACGCACAGCCTGCCCGGTTCGGCCAGCTTCGCTCCCATCGTGAGGCCCAGCCCGTAGCCTAGCTGGGTCGATTTGCCCCAGCCTATGTAGGTCCTGGGCGCCACCGTCTCCCAGAACGGGACGATCTGGTCCCGTGGACTCCCGGCGTCGTGGGTTACGATGGTTTCGCGCCGGTCGACGTTGTGCATAAGGTCCCAGATGATGCGATACGGGTTGATCGGCACCTCGTCGGATGTGAGCTGGGGCATCCACTCGTCCAGCCACTCCCGCTTCACCGCCTGCACCTCGTCTGCGACCGTGCTGTCGTTGCGGTTGCCGACGCCGTTGGTCCGGCCCTTGATATCGTCTATGAGGGCGCGCAGCACCAGCTTGGCGTCGCCGATCAACGCGTAGTCGGCCTTGTAGTCCTTGTGTACGTCTCCAGGGTCGTTTGTGGAGTGCACTATGACCTTCCCTGGAGGAAGGGCCTTCCCGTAGTTCGTCTGGCTCAGGCTGGACCCCACGCCGAACACCACGTCCGCCTTCTGGAGGAAGTGGGAGATGTGCTTGGTGGTCGAGACGGCCGACGCGCCCAGAGCCAGCGGGTGGTTCTCGGGGAAGGCGCTCTTGCCGGGCATCGTCGTCATCACCGGCGCCTGGAGGAGCTCGGACAGCTGTTCCAGCTCGTCCGAGGCCTCGGCGTACAGCACGCCCTGCCCCGCGTGAATCACAAGACTCTTGGCCTTGACCAGGACGTCGGCGACCTCGCTGACCTCCTGGGGGTCGGGGCCGACCCTATTCCCCTTCACCGGTGTGTAGTCGATGTCGCCGTCTATCTCCGCATCCCACATGTTGCGCGGGATCTCCAGGAGCACCGGACCTCCCTTCCCCGTCCTCATCTGGTAGAAGGCCCGTCGCATGAGCTCGGGAATGCGCTCCACGTGGTTGATCTGGGCCGCCCACTTGGTCACGAGGCGGTAGTTGTCCACGGAGCTAAAGGTTGGCGAGATCGAGGCCCTGTAGGTCGATTCCCCGCCGGGTAGAAGCAGCATAGGCACGTTATCGGAGAAGGCTTGGGCTGCTCCAGGAAAGGCGTTTTCCGTGCCGGGGCCGTGTTGCATGGCAAACACCCCGAGCCTCTTGCCGTTGGTGGTGCGGCTGAAGCCGTCGGCGATGGCCATGCCGACGCGCTCCTGGCGGCAGATGATGGGCCGTATCTCCGCCAGCGCGCACGCCTCGATCAGCGGCTGGTTCGGATAGCACGCCAGGAACTCAATGCCTTCCCTCTTCAGTATCTCGGCTATCGCCTGCGTTCCGTTCATGGCTCCCCCTCGTTTGGCTCGTGGAATGAGAACCTGGCTAGGATACTGTATAGACCCTGGACCGGCAACCGGCCGACCGCCCGAGGGGCCGCGGTCCGCGGGTTGACACCCTACAGGGGCCAAAGTATCATCCTGCCAGCGTCGCCTGCTGGAGTCCCACCCTTGCCCCAGACCGACTACGATCTCGACCTCCTGCGTGGTGCGCTCTCCGATCGCACGGTCGGCTGCCGGGTACTACACTACGATCTCCTGGGCTCGACAATGGACGAGGCCCGCGACCTGGCGGAGCGGGGAGAGCCCGAGGGCACCGTGGTTCTGGTCGAGGAGATGACGGCGGCAAGGGGACGCTTCAACAGGGCCTGGATCAGCCCCAGGGGGCAGAACGTGTCCTTCTCTCTGGTGCTTCGGCCCACCGTAGCCGAGCTGCCGTTCGTCAACATGGCTGCGACCCTGGCTGTGGCCAAGACCGTCGAAGAAGCGGCAGGCGTCGAGTCTGCCATCAAGTGGCCTAACGACGTCAGGGTCTCCGGGCGCAAGATCTCTGGAATACTCATCGAAACGACGATGGACGCGGAGGAGGTTCGAAACGCCGTCGTAGGCATAGGGGTGAATGTGAACTTCGATCCGTCGGAGCACCCGGAGGTCGCCGCCCTGGCGACCAGCGTTTTCCGGGAGACAGGAGTGAAGGCGGACCGAACGAGAATCCTTCGTCTGGTCCTCGAGCATCTTGACGATCTCTACCGAGAGGTCAAACAAGGGCGCACCCTAGTGGGCGAGTGGGCGGGACGCCTGGAAACGCTGGGCCGCGATGTGCAGATCAACTGGCAGGGCGACGTGGTAGCGGGCCGCGCGATCGACGTCGACCCTCAAGGGAACCTGGTGCTGACGAAACCCGACGGCGAGACCTTCACGGCAGTAGCCGGCGAGGTTACGCTCCAGACGTAAGCTTGGGAGACGAACATGCTCGAAAAGTTGAGCCTAGATGGGAAGACCATCGTTATAACCGGCGGCGGGACCGGCCTCGGCAGAGAGATGAGCGTGGCTATGGCCAAGGCCGGAGCCGACCTTGTCGTGGCGGGTCGCCGCCAGGGGCCTATCGATGAGGTCGCCGACGACGTGCGCAACGTGGGCCGTCGCGCACTGGCCATCTCCACCGACGTGACCGACACGTCGCAGGTGAACAGGCTGTTCGAGAAGGCACTGGAGGAGTTCGGCAAGGTCGACGTGCTATTCAACAACGCCGGAATCGTGCGGGAGCACCGCGACGTCGCTCTGTGGGACATAACGGACGACGACTGGAGGGTGGGCATCGACACAAACCTCTCGGGGGCCTTCTACTGCGCTCGGGCCATAGCCAAGCACATGGTAGACCGTGGCGGGGGCAAGATAGTAAACGTGGCCTCGGGCTTCGGCCTGCGGGGCGGTCGCAGCAACTACATGTACGCCTGCGGAAAGGGTGGAGTTATCCAGCTGACGAGAGTGCTGGTCACAAGCCTCAGCAGGTACGGCATCATCAGCAGTTGCATCGTGCCCGGCTTCGTTCCGACCGAGGCCGATCTGGCGGGTGCTGATAGCACGGGGGTGCGAGGGGACTACATCCCGGTGGGTAGGGTAGGTTATCCGCCCGAGCTTGGCCCCATCGCCGTCTTCATGGCGTCGCCGGCCTCCGACTACCTTAACGGCGAGATGATTGCGATCGACGGCGGGGGTCTTGCGGGTGGCTACGCGCCGACGGGATACGCCCCCGATATTCCCTTGCAAGTCTAACCAGCGCGTAGCGCCAGTAAGGAGCTGCCCATGCCTGTGCCTGAAGAGTGGAGCCTCGCCGGCAAGTCGGCCCTGGTAACCGCCGACCGACGTGGCTGGACGCCTTACCTCGCCTCGGCGTTGGCTGAGGCTGGCGCCGACGTGGCCTTGGTGGGCCGCCAGAGCGGCTCGGACATGGCCGACGCGGCCAAGGCGGTCGAACAGCATGGCAGAAGGGCCGTCTCTATTGAGGCTGACATCACCAACGCTGGAGACGTCGACTCCGTCGTGGAGAAGGCTGTTGCCGAGCTGGGGAAGGTCGACATCCTGGTCAACAACGCTCGTGTGGAGTTTGGCAAGCCTCTCGTCGACGTCACCGAGGACGAGTGGCAAACCGTCATGGACTTCAATGTGAAGTCCATGTTCCTTTGCTGCAAAGCCGTCGGCAAGCACATGATCGAGCGCGGCGGTGGGCGCATCGTAAATATCGGCTCGGGCCTGGCCGTGCGAGGCCTAGCCAACTCCGTGGCGGCGTGTGCAAGCCATGGTGCGATCCATCAGCTTACGACGGCGCTCGCGCTGGAATGGGCCCTGAACAACATCAGAGTGAACGGCATAGGCGCCGGCTGGATCAGCACCGAGGCTCCGAAGGAGGAGGACCAGCAAGACCGGCTGGTGCGCTTCCTGCCGTCGCGACGCAGGGGTCATCCCACCGACCTCTGCGGTCTGCTCGTGTACCTGGCTTCCGATGCCTGCGACTTCGTGACCGGCCAGATGGTGTTCATCGACGGGGGCGCGCTGGCCCACGCTTAATGGGCCTAGCCAGCTAGCCCGGATTCTGACCGATCGTAGGGGCGGTTCGCGAACCGCCCCTACCTGTTTGAGCCGTTGCTCGCCGAAAACGTGTAGAGCCTGCGGATGCTTACTGACAGATGACACCTCGTTCGTCTCCTGCGATAAGCTGCACCCTGGACGTGAGGGTCCAGCCGGGCGCACGACGCGACTCGGTTGAGGTGGATGCGGTCGGCCGGATCAGGATCCGACTGGTGGCTGCACCGGTCGACGGCAAAGCCAATGAGGCTCTGGTAAGGCTCGTTGCTGAGAGGCTGAGGGTGCCCCGAAGTAGCGTGGCCATAGCCCGAGGGCACAGGTCGCGAGACAAGGTGCTCCGGGTCGAGGGTCTTTCGAGCCAGGCTGCCCTAGCGCGGCTGCCGGACTAGGAGCCGGGGCGGTCAGCCACCGAGCGCCCCTCGAAGGACCCGCTCGACGACGGCGACGATTATGATCGCCACCATCGGGGAGAAGTCCATCGCCCCTTTGGGCAGGACTCGTCTTATCGGAGCCAGGATCGGCTCGGTAATCTGGTAGGCCAGTCTGACTATCGGGTAAAAGGGGCTAGAGGGGTCTATATTGAGCCACGAAGAGACTGCCCTTGTGACGAGCGCCACGTAGAGCAGGATGGAGACGACGTTGACGACAAAGACTATGGTGCTCAATTCTTCTTCCCCAAGGCCTTGGACTTCTCGTATGCGGCGATGACCGCCTCCAGGACCGAGGCCCGAAAACCGCCCTTCTCCATGGCCAGCAGCGCCTCGATCGTTGTGCCCCCGGGTGAGGTCACCATGTCCTTAAGCTCCGCAGGGTGTCTGCCCGACTCCTCCACTAGCCTGGTGCTCCCCGCCACCGTCTGCAGGACCAGCTTCCTGGCCATGTCCCGCGACATTCCCAGGTAAACCCCGGCGTCTATGAGCGCCTCGATGAAAAGGAACACGTAGGCGGGCCCGCTGGCGCTCAGCGCCGTCGCCATGTCTATGAACTTCTCGTCGGGAACGTAGATCTCCTGCCCAACAGTACGGAGCAGGTCGCCTGTCGCTACCACGTGGGCCTCCGATACCTCGGATGACGCGGTCCACACGCTCATGCCGGCGCCCACCTGGGCCGGCGTGTTCGGCATGACCCGGATCACGGCCTTGTGACCCAGGCCCGTCACCAGGGTATCCATCGTGGCACCGGCCACGATGGATACGACGGCGCCCTTCGAATCCAGACCGTTGCTGACCCCGGACATGGCCTCCGCCAGGTTCTGTGGCTTGACCGCAAGCACCACGATGTCGGCCCCGTCGACGACTTTGAGGTTGTCGGCGTCAGTCGCCAGGCCCTGTGTCTGCTCCAGGTACGACCGTCTGGCTTCGACGGGCTCGCCGACGCGGATATCACCGGCCTCCGCCAGGCCCGCCTCGAGGATGCCCCCGATCAGAGCCTCCGCCATCACCCCGCCGCCTATAAATGAGATGCGCATTTCGTAATTCCTGGCCTGTGTTCGGCGGCCTTGTTCACGGTGGGCCCTTCGGCTGGCTCAGGAGGGCTCTGACGAGCCACGAGCCCTTTCAGGCGCCCCTGCACTTCGATAAGCCCGGGGCGAGCCGCACCTTTGCTCTTCAGCGCAAGCCTACGGCAGGCGGCTCTCGCCGGCCAGGCTCACGGCCACTCTGATCGCCTCCAGCATACTCTCATGGTCTGCCACGCCTCGACCGGCGATGTCAAAGGCCGTGCCGTGGTCCACCGACGTCCTGATGAACGGCAGGCCTAGGTTAACGCTGACGCTCTTCGCCCAGTTGTGCGCCTTGATGGGGATGTGGCCCTGGTCATGGTACATGGCGATGACGGCGTCGTACTTGCCTCCGATGGCCTGGTTGAATACCGTATCAGCGGGAACGGGCCCAGTGGCGTCGATGCCCAGGCCCCTGGCGTCGGAGACCGCCGGCGCTATCTGCGTCTCCTCCTCGTCGCCGAGCAGGCCGCCGTCGCTGGCGTGGGGGTTCAGGGCCGCCACGCCAATCCGGGGGGAAGCAAAGCCCCACTGTCCAAAGCTCTCGGAGGTCAGCGTGATCTTCTCCAGAACGTTGGCCCTGGTGACGTAGTCGCAGGCCACGCGCAGGGAGCGGTGCGTCGTGAGGTGGACCACCCTGAGGCGCTCGGCCATGAGCATCGTGGCCACCGACGCGGCGCCGGTCTGTTTTTGGAACAGCTCCATGTGGCCGATGTCCTTGTACCCCGCCAGGCTGCAGGCTTCCTTGTTGATGGGAGCGGTGACTATGGCCTTGATCGCTCCCGTGCTAGCCAGCCTGCCGGCCTCGAGCACCCACTCGACGGAAGCCCGGCCAGCCTCTGCGGACACCTGGCCGTAGGTGATGTCGGAGTAGTCGAGGTTCTCCAGGTCAAGAACGTCGATGGCGGAGGGCCCCGCCTCGACGTCGTCGATCGAATGGACCGGGCGGACGGAGGCCGGCGAGCCTATCAAGCTGAGGGCGTCTGCCATAGCCTCCGCGCTGCCGATGACGAAGGCCCTGCAGCGCCGGGCCACCTGGTCGACCGTGAGGGCGCGGGCGGTGACCTCAGATCCGACGCCTGAGGGGTCGCCCATGGTAATGGCTACGAGGGGTCTTTGAGTCACGATATCTTCAAGCGGCTAGGCTGGGCGTTTTCGCCGGCCCGCCCCCCGTGTCGTGCACGGGGATTCAGCCTTCACCGTAACACGGTAGACGGGCGGTGCGGCTTGGGGCCGCTGCGGCCAATTATACGCCCGCGCGAGCCCCAAATGCGAGGGGCCCGTCCCATCGCGCCGAGACGGTGTGGCCCTGGCCGCCCGGAACTGATCCGTGGGGTATCCGTCGGCGGACCTAAGGGCTGGTGGGTGGCATGTAATCGGGTTGTTGCAACCCAGCGCTATCTAGTCGCACTTGGTGTAGCCGCAGTCGCGACAGCGCAGGCACCCCTCCTGGTGGATGAGGAAGCCGGAGCATTCGGGGCATCGGGCGCCCGAGGGAAGGATGTGGCCGTTGCCGTTGGCCTCGTCCTTGGTGGACGGGAAGAGGCCCAGCTGAGCCGCCACGTCTTCGTGCGAAGCGTGCTCGGGGTCGAGCATTGCCTGCTCGCCGCCTCCCAGGTGGCGGCTCAGGACCATTCCAACCGCGTCAGGGGTGGACCGCACCAGAGTGCCGCCGTCCCACACGGGGCAGCAGGTGATGCCCTTGAGCTGGGCGACCACCTGGGAGGGGTCTATCCCCGAGCGCAGGGCCAGCGAGATCAGTCGGGAGATGGATTCGAGGTTTGCGGAGTCGCAGCCACCGGCCTTGCCAAGGGTTGTGAACACCTCGAAGGGACGGCCTTGCTCGTCGAAGTTCAGGGTGACGTACATGTTGCCGTGGCCGGTGCGCACCCGGTCGGTGAGCCCGCTCACCGATCCGGGCCGCTGGCGCGGCACCAGCAGGTGCTGCTCGCTTTCGCCCGCTGCACCGGCCTCTCCGCCCGTCTCCAGCACCTGCATCGCCTTGGAGCCGTCCCTGTAGACCGTCACCGCCTTGCATCCGGTCTCCCAGGCCAGCCTGAAGGCGTCCTTTATGTCCTCAACGGTGGCGGCGTTGGCCAGGTTAATGGTCTTGGATACCGAGTTGGTGACGTGTTTCTGCCAGATGGCCTGCATCTGTACGTGGGCCTCGGGACTGACGGCCATCGAGGGCCGGAACCCGGCCGCATCCACCCCGTGGTCGGCCAGGATGCGCTCTGCCTCCTCTGGCCGCTCGGCTATCTCTTCCAGGACCTCCCGCACGGCGTCCTCGCTCCCAAGCTGGACCCTCAACGTCTCCCGGACGGAGGCGGGGGCGTCCAGCAATCGCGAGCTGCTACCCTGGTGGTCCTTCCAGAGCACGTTGGACCACCAGGCGATGGCGAAGTGCGGCTCGATGCCGCTGGAGCAGTCGGCGATCCTGCTGATGGTGCCGGTCGGCGCTATCGTCAGGACGCTGGAGTTGCGGACCGGCGGCATGCCTCGCTCTCTGATGGCCGACCGCTCGTACTCCGGGAAGGGGCCTCGCTCCTCTGCCAGCTTCGCCGACTCGTCCCACGCGACCTCGTTCATGCGAGTGCCCAGCTCGTCGGCGAGGTCGATCGCCTCCTGGGAGTCGTATGCGACGTTGAGCCTGACGAGGGCGTCGGCCCAGCCCATGACCCCCAGGCCGATGCGCCTGGTTGCCAGGTTCACCTCCCTCAGCTTCGGCAGCGGGAACTCGTTCACCTCGATGACGTCGTCGAGGAAGCGCACCGCGGTGCGGGTGGTCAGCTCCAGGGTCTCCCAGTCGATCCGTCCGTCCCCGATGTGCTTATCGAGGTTGATGGAGCCCAGGCAGCAGTTGCCGTAGTTCTCGAGGAACTCCTCGCCACACGGGTTCGAGGTCTCGATCCGGCCCAGCTGAGGGTTCGGGGCCGTCTCCCAAACCCTGTCGATGAACACTACGCCCGGGTCGCCTGTCTTCCAGGCCGACTCGGCGATCTCGTTCCACAGCTCCCTGGCGGAAACCGTGCCGGCCGCCTCGCCGTTACGGGGGTTGACCAGGCTCCACTCTCGGCCGGCCTCGACCGCTCGCATGAACTCATCGCTTATCTGGACCGAGATGTTGAAGTTCTGAAGCGTGTCGTCGCCGTCCTTGCAGTGGATGAACTCGCGGACGTCGGGGTGGCTGTCCCTGAGCTGGCCCATGTGGGCTCCGAGTCGAAAGGAGCCCTGGGTCAGCGTGGCCCCAACTGAGGAGTAAAGCTTCATTACAGCGATGGGACCGCAGGCCTCGCCGTGAGTGGTAGAGATCTTGTCGCTCCTGGGCCGCAGCTTCGAGAAGCCGAACCCTATGCCGCCCCCCCACTTCTCGATCATGGCCGCGTCGTAGGCCACCTGCATTATGGAGTCCATCGTGTCGTCGGGCGACACGACGAAGCAGGCCGAGAGGCAGCCGCGCCCGGTGCCTGCGTTGACCAGCGTGGGCGAGTTAGGCAGGAACCTCAGGCTGGCCAGCATGTCGAAGAACCGGTCCTCCCACTCCTCCTGGGCCTCGTCGGCCTCGCCCATGGCGATTGCCCGGGCCACGCGGTGGAATAGGTCCTCCGGAGTCTCGATGGGCTTGCCCTCGGGGTCCTTCTTCAGGTAGCGCTTCTCAACGATGACCCGCGCGTTCTCCGAGAGGGCGACCAGGCCAGCCGGGGAGCCGTACGGTGAGGAGTGCCCGTTGCCTGAGCCGTTGGCCTTGAGCGAGCCGGTGACGGCGTCGGCTACCTCGCTCGAGACGCCCACCGAATGCAGCACGTGCTCGACCTCTCTCAGGAAGTGCTCGCGACCCTCGGGTTGGCCGGAAAGCTGGTCGTCGGACATGTCATGACTCCTGTTGGCTTGGGCGCTGGCGGAATGGCCTGCCTAACGCCTATCTGCGGCTCAGCGATGATAGCACAGACACGAACATATGGCCTATTCGCTCTTGAACGTAACGGCGGCCGGCCTAGGCGGAGTCCGGCTGCGACGCTTTCGGCTTACGGCCCCTGCGGCGTCGCGGCGGTAACGCCGGCGTCTCGTCTTCGAGGAAGGACAGCTGGTTGCTGGGCACGCCACCGACCTCGCGGGGCTCCAGCAGCGCGTCGATCTCTTCCTTGAAGCTCTCGATGTCCCGGAAGTCTCGGTACACGCTGGCGAACCGGATGTAGGCAACCCTGTCCAGGTCCCTCAGGCGCTCCATCACCATTTCGCCGATCATTTTGGCCGGGACCTCGGCACGGCCCGCGCTGGAGAGCCAGGCCTCGATGTCGTCCGCCACCTTCTCGATCGTGCCCGTCGCGAGCGGCCGCTTCGCGCAGGCTTTGGTGAGGCTGACCCAGAGCTTGTCCCGGATGTACTCCTCGCGGCGGCCGTCCTGCTTCACTATCATCAGGGCCCTGGTCTGCACGCGCTCGTAGGTCGTGAACCGCAGCCCGCACCGCAGGCATTCCCGCCGGCGGCGAATACCGTCGGCGGTGTCTCTTGAGTCGATCACCTTCGAGTCGGTGTGTTCGCAGAAGGGGCAGAGCATGGTCAGAGTTTGGAAAGGTCTTGAATACTGCCTAAAACCACCACCGGTGGTATCGTCGAGAAACCTTACCACTACATCTTGGGCACTGTCAACTGGATTCCGGTAGGTTTTCCGGCTTTGTACAAGAACATGGGAAGTGCCAGCCTGAACACACACGACCGGGAAGGGAGGGAAGCAAACCTTCGTCCTCGGAAGACTTTTTGTGCAAAGCCGGGTATTCCAAAGATCATCACCCAGCGAGACTCATATGGCTCGGTACTGCGATTCTCGGGCACGGACGAGCAATCGTTCAAGGGGCCCGTCTCGATTCTGAGGCGAGATCGCGGGAGCCGGCTTCGCGACGCTTGACGGGTTGTTGTGTCTCGCATCACAGGTTTCGGAAGAAGACGAAAAATGCCGGCACCGCCGTTACGGCGGCGCCGGCAGCGGACCAGGGGAGGTCCTATGGGGAAGGGGCTCGGTTAGTGGGCTATTTGAGTGTGGTTGGTGCGGCGTGGTTTCGCCGCGTACCTTCGGAGGAACGGTGGCAGATCAAGGTCCGTCTCGTCGTTGACGAGGGCGTCCTGAAGGAGGGCGTTGATATGCTCCTCGCGCTCCAGGAGCGTGTCGGAGGTCGGGAAGCCCGTGGCGATGATCGTGAGCTTGATCTCGTTCTCCATCTTGAGGTCGGTCGACATGCCGAAGATGATGTTCGCGTCGGGGTCGACCACTCGCTGGATCACCTCGGCGGCCTCCTGGAGCTCGGACAGCTTCAGATCGCTACCGCCGGTTATGTTGAACAGAACCCCTTTCGCGCCCTCTATGGACACGTCAAGCAGGGGGTTGGTGATGGCCAGGTGGGCGGCCTCCTTCGCACGGTGCTCGCCGGTGCCCCAGCCTATCGACATCCAAGCTGGGCCTGCGTTTCGCATGATCGAGTTTACGTCGGCGAAGTCAAGGTTGATGTCGCCGGGCGCCGTCACAAGCTCGGCGATGGACTGGACCCCGAGCCGTAGCACGTCGTCGGCCATCCGGAACGCGTTGTCCGCGGTGATCTCCTCCTTGCACACGACGTTCAGGCGCTCGTTGGGAATGACCAGCAGCGTGTCGACGTGCTGGTTCAGGCGGTTGATGCCATCCTCGGCAACCTGGGCCCTGCGAATGCCCTCGAAGTTGAAAGGGCGGGTCACGACGGCCACCGTAAGGGCGTTGGTCTCACGGGCGATCTGCGCCAGCACCGGCGCGGCACCCGTTCCGGTGCCACCGCCCATGCCGCAGGCCAGGAAAACCATGTCCGAGTCTCTGACTACGTCGTAGAGCTCCTCTCGGCTCTCCTCGGCCGATTTCGCCCCCAGGTCGTGGTCGCCCCCCACGCCCATACCCCCGGTTAGCTGATCGCCGATTCGCAGCTTCATCGGCACGTCGCTGCCGACGAGGGCTTGGGCGTCGGTATTGACGACGATGTACTCGACGCTGGGGATACGCTCGCGGTACATCCTGGAGACGGCGTTGGAACCGCCTCCGCCTATGCCGACGACCTTTATGCGGGCTACGCCCTCGCTCTCCCGATTCGGGTTAATTGACATTGCTCCCTCCCTTGTGTCGCTCGAATCTTCCCGCGGGGATCAGGTTTCGCAACCGACCGAGGAATCGTGATCCCAGTCCATGGCCGTTTGCTGTGCCGTTGACGGCTTTCGGGCCGAGGCCGTTGGCCTTCGGTCGGTCCTCTTGGCTCGCCGCCCACAGCAGGATTCCAACGCCGGTTGAGTAGGCCGGCGCTCTAAGCTCAGCCGGTAGTCCCAGGTGGCCGTTTGGCGCTCCTCTTCGGACTGTCTCTGGCAGCGCTTCTTGTATCAGATCGACCAGGCCGTTTAGGTTCGAAGTACCACCGGTCACCACCACGCTTAGGCCGGCTCCATCGCCTCCGTCGGCCTCCCGTACCTTGAGCTTGATGAGTTGGACCAGCTCCTGAGCCCGCTCGCGGGTAAGCTGGCATATGTCCCTGCGCGGAACCCGGAGCTTGGCACCGGAGCCGCTGACAGGCAGCGTCACCTCCTCGTCGAGCCTCACGCTGTAGGGCTCAGTATGCGCATAGCCCAGCTTCACCGCCTCGGCGTCCCTGTAGGAGGTCTGGTACGTGTGGCTGATATCGTTAGTGAATTGAAAGCCGCCGACCGGGATTACGGCCGTGTAACGAAGGCCGCCGTTCTTGAAGGCGACCACGTCGGTCGTGCCCCCGCCTATGTCCACCACGACGGCGCCCTGTTTTTTCTCCTCCGGTGTGAGCACGGCTTCGCTGCTTGCCAGAGGCTCGAACACCAGACCGTCCACGTGGATCCCCGCCGCTTTGACCGCCTCGATTAACCTGTCGATCAGCGCCGATGCGCCGGTAACCACGTGGGTCTCGACTTCGACGCTGCTGGTGTGCATGCCGACGGGATCCCTTACCCTGTCCCTGCCGTCCAGCGCGTATCTAATGGGAACGGTGTGTAGGACCTTCCGGCCGCCCTCGCTCGCCCTGAGCGCCACCACCAGAGGCGCGGCAGCCAGATCGTCGGACGTGATGACGCCGCGCCGGCCTGCTGAATCCAAGGGGCTCCAGCTGTTCTCGTAGGCCACGTGGGCGCCTGTCACACCAACGAAAGCGGATTCGACGGTGCACCCGGAGGCGCTCTGCGCTTGATCGACAGACACGCGAATCGCCCTTGCCGTGGCGGCAACGTTGGTGACATTTCCCTTCTTCAGGCCGTCGCAGGGAACGACACTGTGGGCCAGCACCTCCAGCGCTCCCTCCGAGATGCGGCCGATTATCGAGCACACCTTGGTGGTGCCCACGTCTATCGCTGTCACCAGTCTGGACTCTTCCATGTCATGGCCTCTCTTTGGACATAGTGGCGGTCCGGGCAAGTTTGTCGTCGATCAGATCCGGGCCGCCACCCGCATGCGCGCGCTTCTGCTTCGCGGGTTCTCTCTTACCTCATCGGCCGTCGGCTTGACGACCCGTCGGTTGATCAGCCTGACGCTGGCCGAGTGGCCGCAGACGCACTGCGGCGTCTGCGGCGGACACACGCAGTCCGCGGCCTCGTCCCTCAGCGTCATCTTGATCAGTCGATCCTCCAGGGAGTGGTACGCGATCGTGACGAGTCGGCCACCGCTGTCCAGCACATTTATGGCGCCCAGAACGCCGCGTCTCAGATTGTTCAGCTCGTCGTTCACGGCGATTCGTAACGCCTGAAACGTCCTGGTCGCCGGGTGGATTCGGCCCCGCCGGCGGGCTCCGATCGCCTTCGCGACCACGTCGGCCAATTGAGTCGTGGTCCGTAGGGGCCGGGCGCGTACGATGGCCCGGGCCACCTGCCTGGCGCGGGGCTCCTCGCCGTGTCGATAGATCAGTTCGGCCAGGGTCACGTCGTCCTCGTCGTTGACGATATCCGCGGCCGTAAGCCGCTGGGTCGGATCAAAGCGCATGTCGAGGGGAGCCTCCCTCTGGAAGCTGAAACCCCTTGCTGCCGTCTCTAGTTGCAGTGATGAAAGTCCCAGATCGAACAAAACACCGTTGACGGGCACAGGCCCGCGCTCCCTGACTATCTCTTCCACTGTCGAGAAATTGGCCTGCACAGTCACGAACCGTTCGCCGTATCCCTCAAGCCTCCTCTTGGCCGCCTCGAGGGCATCTGCGTCCAGATCTATGCCCAGAACCCGGGAGTCTGTAGCCTGCCCGAGGATCGCTGCGGCATGGCCGCCCTCCCCTGCTGTGCAGTCTACGTAGGCTCCCGCGCCCTTCACCTGGAGGCCTTCCACGACCTCCCTCACCATTACCGGTGTGTGATATATCGCCAATTCATCGAGTAGTGGACGCCCCCGAAGGCTCCGGGCCTGCGGGAGCCCACGCGGGCGTCGCTGCTGGGACAGGGCCCGCTGGCTGTGCTAAGATACGCCCGCCCAGCGCACAGGCGGTCCCAGTGCCGTCGAGTGTCACAGAGGGCGGCTTACGGGCGCAAGCTGAAATTGTACTTGTTTAGGAAACATTCTAGACATAGTATTATTTCTGAAGAATAGGGATTCCCGATAGGAAGCTAGGGAGATCGAGCATCTTCAACCTCGGCATACTCACTATCAGCGACGCTGGGTCGAAGGGTGAGCGGGACGACACCAGCGGAGACACCATCAGCGAGATGACCGCGGAGGGCTTTAAGCAGGTGCTCCGGGACATCGTTGCCGACGAGCGCGACCTGATCTCGGCGAAGCTCCGCGAGTGGTGCGACGGGGAGACCGTGGACCTGATCCTGACCACCGGCGGCACCGGCCTCGGGCCCAGGGACGTGACGCCGGAGGCCACGAGGGACGTGATCGACCTTGAGGTGCCTGGCATCGCCGAGGCCATGCGCGTTGAGTCCCTCAAGCACACACCCTTCGCGATGCTGAGTCGAAGCGTCGTGGGCGTCAGGTCGGGCTGCCTGATAATCAACCTGCCCGGCAGCCCCAAGGGGGTCCGGGAGAACCTCGCGGTCGCGCTGCCGGCCTTACCTCACGCCCTCCAGATGGTCAAGGGGTGGCGTGGCCATCCCGCCGAATAGCAGGGCCCGACTTTTCCGCGACGCCTGACCCGGCTATAAGCCTATGCGCTTTCACGTGTTGACCATCTTCCCGCGGATGTTCGACAGCCCCTTCGGCGAGGGCATCCTAGCCCGTGCTCGTGAAAGAGGGCTTATCGAAATCAGTCCCCACGACCTCAGAGACTACACCCACGACCGACATCGCACCGTCGACGACTACGCCTTCGGCGGAGGGCCAGGCATGGTGATGAAGCCCGAGCCACACTTCGAGGCGGTCGAGGCGATTCGCGCAACGGGGTTGGCGGGTGACCCGGTTCCGGTAATCCTGCTCTCGCCGCAGGGACGCACCTTGAGCCAGCCGGTGGTGGAAGAGCTGGCGCGGCATCGCGAGATCATCCTCATTTGCGGGCGCTACGAGGGCGTCGATGAGCGCGTGCGCAACCACCTCGCAACCGACGAGATCAGCGTCGGGGACTACGTTCTCGGCGGGGGCGAGATCCCTGCCATGGTCCTCATCGAGGCCGCCTCCCGGCTGATCCCCGGCGTCGTGGGCTCCGCCGATTCAACGGAGAACGACTCCTTCACCACCGGCCTGCTGCAGCACCCGCAGTACACCCGGCCGGCCGAGTACCGGGGCTGGGACGTGCCCGACGTTCTGGTATCGGGCAACCATGCCCTGATCGCGCGATGGCGACGCGAGGAGTCCCTTCGCAGGACCTTCGAGCGCCGCCCCGACCTGCTCGAGACGGCCGAACTCACGGACGAAGATCGGCGCTTCCTCGAGGGTCTCAGCCGAGTGTGAGCCTCGCCTGTGTCGAACGCGCTGCTTTCTGCGGTAGGCGCACACGGTGCGCAGAATCCGGGGGCCGTGAAGGCCACCCCCCAGATCGACTCGTAGTAAGCCAGAGGGGTCGAGACCTCGGTGCCGGTCACCCACGGTACGGCTTTGCATAAAAACCACGGGAAGGTGCTGGAAACCTGAGGTTTCCGGCCGGGGTCTGGGGTATCCCCAGATACAAAAATACCTCCAGGGCGGGTGGGAGGGTAAGCAAACCTTCGCGTTGAAAGAACTTTTGGTGCAAAGCCCCGCGGTGCGCACTTGTTCACCAGGTGCGCTCGCGCGGAGATCGTACCCTGCCTTGCTGGTGCCAGGGATGTGCTATATCATCGCCCGCGTGGGGGACGGATGAAAGGCAAGGATTTCCTGTCCGTAGCAGACCTCGAGCCGGACGGCGTTGAGCCGCTCGTCGATCAGGCCGCGGAGATGAAGCACGGCCAGGGCTTGCGACCACTGGAGGGGAGGATGATCGCACTCCTTTTCGAGAAACCCTCCCTGCGAACGCGCGTGAGCTTCGAGGTGGGGATTCGTCAGATGGGCGGCGACTGCATCTATCTGAGCCGCGACGATGTGGGATTGGGCGTGCGCGAGCCGGTGTCCGACGTGGCCCGCGTGCTGGACCGCTGGGTGGACGGCATCGTGGCCCGCGTCCTTAAACACAAAAGCCTTCAGGCCCTGGCTCGGCACACCTCGATTCCCATAGTCAACGCTCTGTCTGACCTGGAGCACCCGTGCCAGGCCATCGGCGACCTGCTGACCATCAAGGAGCACAAGGGGGGCTTTAACGGGCTCAACATCGCCTTCGTAGGTGACGGAAACAACGTAGCTACGAGTCTCGCTCTGGCCTGTGCATCGGTCGGCGCGGGCTTCACAATTGCCTCGCCGGAAGGCTACCGGGTGCCGGACGAGATATGGCGAGAGGCGGAGCGGCGGGCCGCGATCGGAGGCTCGACGCTACGATGGGTTGAGGACCCCGGGTCGGCGGCTGCTGGCGCCGATGTCGTATACACCGACGTTTGGGTCAGCATGGGGGATGAGGACGAGAGCGAGATCCGCCGCGAGGCCTTTTCCGGCTACCGGGTCGACGAGACGCTAATGGCGCTGGCCAGGCCCGGCGCGATATTCATGCACGACATGCCGGCCCACCGCGGCGAGGAGGTCTCCGAGGGTATGTTGGATCATTCCGGCTCCGTCGTCTTCGATCAGGCCGAGAATCGACTCCACGCCCAGAAGGCGATCCTGGCCCGGCTCTACGCCACGCGTGAGTAGGGTACTCAGGTACCTACCTGGTTCGCCTCAGCAATGAACAGCCGGTGACACGTTGCCCAAGCCTCTCGTCGCTATAGTCGGCCGGCCTAACGTCGGTAAGTCCACCCTCTTCAATCGGCTCGTTGGCCGCCAGGCGGCCATCGTATCCGAGGTCGCCGGAACGACACGGGATAGGGTTGTCGCGGAGACGGACTGGGGCGATCGTCCCTTCATCGTCGTGGACACCGGCGGCATCGACCCGCTCGCCGGCTCGGAAGGACAGGACCTGGGGCACGAGGTGTGGGCACAGATAGAGGTCGCCGTCGCCGAGGCCGACGTCATCATATTGCTGGTTGACGTCAGCGTCGGAGTCACCGCACCGGATCGGGACGCGGCCCAAATGATCAGGGCTACTGGCAAGCCGGTGCTCGTGGCGGCCAACAAAGCGGACAACGAACAGAGAGAGGCCGACGCCGTCGAGTTCTACGAGCTGGGCTTGGACGATCCCCTCCCAATCAGCGCCTATCACAACATAGGTGTGTCGGACCTTGTGGCCGAGGTCATAGCCCGGCTGCCGCCCGAGTCCGAGGCGGTCGAGCCCGAGGCCGACCTGCGCCTGGCCATCGTGGGCCGGACTAATGTGGGTAAGTCGCTGCTCCTCAACGCCATCACCGGTGAGGAGAGGGCGATCGTCAGCGACATACCGGGCACCACCAGAGACTCTCTGGACTCCGTGATAGCCCACGACGGCGCCACGATCCACCTGGTGGATACGGCGGGTATCAGAAGGAGCGGCCGCATAAAGCCCGGTATCGAGCGATACAGCGTGCTGCGGGCAGTGAGGGCTATCGATAGGGCCGATGTGGCCGTCCTGGTGCTGGACGCCTCGGAGCTTACGACGGCTCAGGACACGCACGTCGCCAGCTTTATCCTGGACGCCAGCAAGGGGATCGTGCTGGCAATCAACAAGTGGGACCTGTCCGGTGAGTTGGGCCTCGACGAGAACGAGGCCACCAACATCGTGCGAAGGCGCTTCAAGTTTGCCCCTTACGCCCCGACATGTTTCATCTCGGCTCTGCGTGGCACAGGCCTCGATACACTGTTGAACACGGCTCGCGAGGTGCAGGAGGAGTGGGGCAAGCAGCTGCCGCGCTACGGCCTACGGCGGACCGTAATGAACGCGGTGGCGGAGCACCCGCCTTCCGCGTCCGGCAGGCGCTCGCTGAAGATCTACAGCGTGGCGCAAGACCGTACGGCGCCGCCTACGTTCACCTTCTATGTCAACCGGTCCGACATGGTACACTTCTCCTACCAGCGCTACCTTGAGAACGCTATTAGAGAGGCCCACGGCTTTAAGGGCTGCCCTCTCAGAATGCGATTCAAGGGGAGGGGCGAAAAGTGATCGGCCACCTCTTCGCAATGATAGCTGTGGGCTACGTGCTGGGGTCCATCCCCTTCGGCGTCATCATGGGCCGGGTCGTAAAGCGCGTCGACATCCGGGACTACGGCAGCGGCAAGATGGGGGTGACCAATGTCGTCCGCAGCGTGGGCGTCCCGGCGGGAGCGCTCGTGCTGCTTCTCGACATGGGCAAGGGCGTGGTCGCCGTGGTGATCGCCAGGGTAGTCTCGGATGTGCAGGCGGTGGAGGCTGCTGCCGCCCTGGCTGCGCTGGTGGGCCACAACTGGCCGGTGTTCATTGGCTTCAGGGGTGGGCGGGGCACCGCTCCGGGCTGGGGTGGTCTCGTCATACTGTCGCCGTGGTCCGGCCTGGCCGCCACGCTTGTGGCCCTTCCGCTGCTCGGCCTGACCCGCTACGTATCTGTCGGCTCCCTCGTGGGAGCCAGCGTCGGGGCAGCGTTACTCATCGGCCTCGCGGCCTCCGGCCATGCCCCCTGGGGCTACATCTGGTTCGGCATGATCGGGGGGCCTCTCATCGTCTTTCGCCACAAGGACAATATCCAGAGGCTTTTCCAGGGAACCGAGCGCAAGCTGGGCCAGCGCACCGAGGGCCCCTCATCGGACGACAAAGGCGCGGGACGCAAGGGCTTGCGTTGGCGAAAGTCGGCGTAGTCGGAACCACGTCCTGGGGCACGACTCTGGCCATCATCCTGGCCCGTCGGGGCGTGGACGTCTGCCTATGGGCCAGGACCGAAGAGGAGGCGGAACGTCTTCGGGCCGAGAACCAGAACTCCCGGCTGCTCCCTTGTGTCGAGTTCCCTACCAACCTTGACGTCACGGCTTCGGCCGAACACGCCCTTTCGGGCGCAGACCTGGCCATAATCGCGGTTCCCTCCAGCACGCTGCGAGACAACGCGAGAAAGCTCGATCGATCGCTCGGGCCATCGACGATCGTGGTCAGCGCGACGAAGGGCCTGGAGATGGCTACGGGCAAGCGCATGAGCCAGATCCTGGAGGCGGAGCTATCGTCGTCGCCTCCCATCTGCGCCATGTCCGGGCCCAATCTCGCTGCGGAGATCATTCAGGGCAAGCCATCATCGACTGTGGTCGCATCTCCCGATGTTGCCGCTGCCGCCACGGCCCAGTCCCTGATAACCTCGACTCACTTTCGGGTGTACACCAACGAAGATCTGGTGGGTGTTGAGCTGGGCGGCGCCCTGAAAAACATCATCGCCGTGGGGGCCGGCATCTGCGATGGCCTGGAATACGGCGATAACGCCAAAGCTGCCTTTATCACGAGGGGCCTGGCGGAGATCACCCGCCTTGGGGTCGCTGCCGGCGCCAACCCGTCGACCTTCGCCGGCCTGGCCGGTATGGGTGACCTGGTGGCGACCTGCGCAAGCACGCTGAGCCGCAACCATCAGGTCGGCGAGCGGCTCGCGAAAGGCGAGACCCTGAAAGAGATTCGAGCCACGATGCGAAACGTTGCCGAGGGAGTGGACACCAGCGCCGCGGCCATGCACCTGGCCCGAGAGCTTGGCGTCGAGATGCCCATCACCAGCGCGACGTTCGGAGTACTGTTCGAGGCGGTGCCGCTGCGACAGGCGATAGCCGATCTCCTGGGGCGCGCTCCTCGGCCCGAGTAGGCCTGGACCGGCTCTTCCTGCTGGCCCTGGGTGTTTTCTTTATCGTATCCGGCGCGGGCTTCCTCAGAGACTCCCTGGCCTGAGAGTCATCCTCCGAGGTCGCCGAGCTCGTACAGCACGGCCGAGACGGCGGCGATGCTGGCCGTCTCAGCCCGGAGCGTGCGAGACCCCAGCGTAACCGGCTCGATATGTCTCGATCGGGCATGCTCAACCTCTTCGGCCGTGAAGCCGCCCTCGGGTCCGATGAATAGGCTCACCGCAGCGCCGCCGAGGCCTTCGGCTTTCCACCGTCTCAGTACAGCTCCAAGGCTGGTTGCCCGCTCCTCCTCCCATGGGATCGCCGCCCGCCCGTCCGCCGCGTCGCACGCGGCCTCGAAGCTCAGCGGCGCCTCGAGCACCGGAACCCTGCCCCGTTGCGCCTGCTCTGCCGCCTCGGTGATCACCTTGAGCTGTCGCGCCATACGGCCCTCGCCAGACGCATGCCTTGGCACCGATCTTGCGCAGACCATGGGCACGAACCTGGACACACCGAGCTCGGTGCACTTCTGCAGCACCAGCTCGAACCTGCCCCCCTTAAGCAGCGCCGGGTACAGGCTGATCTTGGTCCGCGGCTCGCCGGCCGCGGGCCGACGGCTCCCGACCGCCCCCCGAGCCTCACTGGAGCAGATTGACGTCAGGGTCACCTCGTACTCCCAACCGGTATCGTCCAGGACCACGATGCGATCGCCCGGCCGGCATCGTAGCACCCGGCTTAGCTGGTGGGCGAGTTCGCCTGACAGGATGATCGAGGCGCCTTCTATGTGGTCGGCGGGGACGAAGAAGCGGTGCATGTCGTCTGGTCTACGGCCTGGCAAAAACCAGCGCGACCCAGTCGCCGTCGACGACCCTGGTCTCCGTAATGCATCCCTCAGCGGCCAGCGCCTCTTGCACCTGTCCCGCGTGTTCTTCGAGGATTCCCGATGCGACAATCTTGCCAACCGGCCTCGTTGCCCTGACGAGCTCCCCGGCCAAGTCCTTCACTACCTTTGACGAAATGTTGATGAACGTAAGGTCGTAGCCACGTTCGCGGACGGTGCGATTGGGCAGGGTACCCTCCGCGACGCGAACTACGAATGCTACCCCATTGTCACGGACGTTTTGCTTGGCGACTCCCAGGGCAACGGACTCGATCTCGATACCCTGGACGCTCCTGGCGCCTAGCTTCGCAGCGGCTATCGAGAGGATGCCGGACCCACAGCCCACGTCCAGCACGTCGGTGCCCGGCTTCATCAGCGATTCGAGCATCTCGAGGCACATTCGGGTCGTCGGATGGTGGCCGGTGCCGAAGGCCATACCCGGATCGAGGGTGATGACTACGTCGGAGTCTCCGGGTTCGTACTCGCGCCACGTAGGACATATGACCATCCGCCGGCCTATGCGCAGGACGTCGAAGTGGTCCTTCCAGGTGTTCTCCCACTCCTCTTCCTCGACCACGCGCTCACGAAGAGATGAGATGTTCGAAACATGGGCAACCAACCTGACGCCGATGTCGATGTGATTGCGGCGCTCCGCGGTCGTCGAGTTGATGGGGAGGTATGTCTTGATCGTCACCCAGGCGTCGGGTGGCGGCGACTCGCCTTCGTCGGGGTTGAAGCCACCCTCTAGCTCGGCGGCGACCCCGCCATGCCCGTAGCGATAGAATATCTGGGAGAGAGGCTCTACGAACTCGGGAGGCGCCCTGACGCTAAGCTCTAGCCAGGCCAAAGTTGCTCACCCTGCCTGAGTGCGTCTCGGTGGCGACTACTCGTCGCCCGTAAATGCGTCTTTGAACCGGTTGAACCAGCCCCTGTCGTCGCCGTCGCCTACGAGGTCGTCGTCGCCCAGGCTTAGAGCGAGTTGCTCGAGGAGCTCGCGCTGCTCTTCCGTCAGCGACTTCGGCACTACAACCGCCACCCGGACGAGCTGATCTCCCCGCTGCCTGCTCCTGAGGTCCGGCACGCCCTTGCCCTTCAGACGGAGTACGTCGCCCGATTGGGTCCCGGCAGCGACCTGCATTGTCGTGGGTCCCTCCAGAGTGGGGACCTCTACGCTGGCACCGAGGGCCGCCTTGGCCACATTGATTGTCATTCCGTACACGATATTGTTGCCGGCGCGCTCGAAGATCGGGTGAGCCTTGACACGGACGGCCACGTAAAGGTCTCCCGCAGGCCCACCGTGGACCCCCGGCTCCCCCTCGCCGTTGAGTCGTATCTGAGTACCACTCTCGATCCCGGCGGGCACGGAAACCGCTAGTTTGCGCTGCTTGCGCTCGCTACCGGATCCCCTGCAATCGGAGCAGCGGTTAGTGATGACAGCTCCCTCGCCACGGCAGGTGTTGCATGCAACAACCTGGACGAACTGGCCGAAGATGCTCTGGTGGGCTCGCCGTACCTGTCCAGCGCCATCGCAGCTGCTACAGGTCACGGGGGAGCTGCCTGGCTCACTCTTGGTGCCGGAGCAGCGGCTGCAGACCTCTACGCGTAGGATCTCAAACTCTTTCTCTGTGCCGAACACGGCCTCTTCGAACTCGATGTCGATTGCGTACTGAAGATCGGCGCCGCGCGCGGCCGTCGACGTACCGCTCCGCGTACCGAAACCGCCCCCGAAGAAGGCATCGAAGATGTCACCGAAGCCGCCGAAGTTTTCGAAGCCCTCGAACCCGCGGGCGCCGCCGTTGCCGCTAACACCCACGTGACCGTAGCGATCGTATGCGCCTCGCTTTTGGGAGTCGGTAAGGACCTGGTAGGCCTCGTTGATCTCCTTGAAACGCTCCTCGGCGCCCTCGGACTTGTTTCTGTCCGGGTGATACTCAAACGCCAGCTTGCGGAAGGCTTTCTTGATGTCCTCCTCGGAGGCGTCTCGTGATACGCCTAGGACCCCGTAGTAGTCGCGTTTGTTAGTTGTCATATCCTGACGCTTTTGGCTGAGTATCCGAGATACAAGCCTGTGGCACCCGGCGGGAGCCACGCCACGGGCCGCACCTCTGGAGATTATTATAGACCCAGGTCCCAGCGCGCCACAAGCGCAGAAAAGTTCTTGTGAACGCCGCCTTGCCGCGGATGCGGAGAGGCTAGGGCGAGGCCAGAGAGTCGAGGAACTCTGTAGCCAACGCGGCCGAGTCGCCGAGAAGGCGGGGCTGGACGGATTCCAGCTTGTCCTCGGGTGTGTGGATTCGACTCACGTCCTCGCCCAGGAAGAAGACGGCGGGAATGCCGGCCTCCTGGAAGGACGTGTGGTCGCTGCCCAGCCCTCCCAGGGTGAGTACCCGCCGGGTCGGTATGCCCTCGCTATTCGCCAGCTCCGACACCTCCCTGGTGAGCGTCGGGTCGCCCAGCAAGCCTAGGACGTCACTGGCGCCCAGGGCGTCGAAATTGAGCATGACGGTTATGCTCTCCTGCTCCTCTGGACTGAGCTGGTCGACGTAGAACCGACTCCCACGTAGGCCCAGCTCCTCAGAGCCGAAGGCTATGAAGCGCACGGTGAAGGGGTAGGGCCGTTCGGCGATCTCTGCGGCGATGGCAAACATGGTCGCTATTCCTGAGCCGTTGTCGTTGGCCCCGGGCACGCTCGGCACCGTGTCGTAGTGCCCGCCGAGGACGACGACGCGAACATCGTCGGCAGAGCCGGCGCGCTCGGCAATGACGTTGTGGGATGAGAGGGTCTCAGACGTGACCGTGACCGTCGCATCTACCACACCCTGGCCGATCATCTCCAGGATAGTCAGGCCGTCCTGTCGCGATAGGGATATGGCCGGGATGCCCGCCTGGCTTTGCAAGACCCCCCGAAAGGCCCCCTGCGTCTGATTGTAGATCACCGCTCCGATCGCTCCCGCCTCGGCCACGCGGGTCACCTTCTCCTCGAACGGGATCGTCCCGCGTTCTATCAGGGCAACCTTTCCGGTGAGGCCGCCTGCCGGTATGTCCTCGGGGAAGGCTCCACCTGCGTCCTCCAGGGAACCCGAAGCGGTGCCCTCGCCGGATAGCTGCAGGGGGAAGCTCCGAAACTCCAGCTGGTCGGGACCCACCCGCAGGTCCGACGCGGAGAGCTCCACCTCGAACGGCTGCAGCCGAACGTCGTAGCCGATGTCGGCGAAGACATCAGCGAGGAAGTCGGCCGCGGCCTTTTCCTCCTGGGTGCCACTCGCCCGGGGACTCACGTCCTCGGTAAACTCCGTGAGGAACTCCATCGCCCGAGACGCCAGCCGCGCGGACGGGGTGAGCGCCGCTTCCGTTTCGACGGGAGGCGGCTCGGCCACCGTCGGAGTCGGCCGGGGCGTCGGCGTTGGTCCCCGGGGGATGGCCGTCGCGGTAAGCTTAGCCTCCGGTACGGGCGTCTTGGTCGGAGGCGGCGCGATCGCAGTGGCCGTCGACGTGGGTGGGGATGTGGTAGCCGGCGCTGCTGTAGGCTCAGGTGGCGCCGGCGAGCCGCATGCGGCGACCATCGTCGCCACCGCAGCGGACAATAGAAAACCCAGGGTTCGCAGCTTGATAGTGCTCAAGGTCTCTCCAGCGTGAGGCCGCCCAGGGCGCAGCGTCGAGCGTCCGGTTACGCTACTAACTACGTTGGCGGCGCGGTCAGTAGATGCCGCGGCCTTCTGGGCGGGAGCCGGCTACCGGGAAGCGCCGTCCGAAGCAAGGCTCGGCGGGCTATTTGAGCCCCTCGAGCGGGATCTGTGCGTCGCTTTTGCCGTTGGTGGCTTTGGCGGCGGGCGCTTCCTCGGCCTGATTCCACCTGTCGAGGTTCACGCACGCGATGGAGGCGACCTTGTCCCCAGGCTGGGGTTTGAAAATGGTCACCCCCTGGGTCAGCCTCCCCATACTGGAGATCTCCGAGAGGTTTGTCCGCAGGACCTGGGCCTGCTCGGACACGACATAAAGCTCCGTCGTGTCCCGCACGACCGCCGCCGCCGCCACCGCCCCCGTTTTCTTCGTGATGTTGAAGGTCTTGATGCCGACGCCGCCCCGGCCCTGCTGCCTGTACTTGCCTATCGGCGTCAGCTTGCCGTAGCCCAGCTTGCTGAGCACCAGGATCCGGCTATCGGGGCCGACGATGTCCATCGAGACGACGCGGTCATCTCGCAGCATCATGCCCCTGATACCGCCTGCCGTCCTGGAGTGGGGCGTCACGTCGGTGACCGGGAACCGAATCGACATCCCCTTCTCCGACGCCATGAACACGTCGTGGTCCTCCTTGGCGAGGCGCGCCGCCACAAGATCGTCACCCGGCTTCAGGTTCATGATGATCAGACCTGAGCTGCGGATGTTCGAGATGGCTTTGAGGGGCGTTCGCTTGATACTACCCTTGCGCGTGGCCATGACCAGGTAGGTGTCCTCCTGGTCGAGCGCCTCCACGCCGATCACCGCCTTGACATGCTCCGACGCACCGAGAGCGATGATGTTGACCATCGGCACGCCACGGGTATTACGCGACGTGTCCGCCCGAAGCTCATACGACTTCAACGACAGAACCCTGCCTTTGTTGGTGAAAAACAGCAGGGTGTCGTGAGTGTCGCCGACCAGGATGTCGCGCACCGGGTCGTCTTCCTTGGTATTCATGCTGGTGACGCCCTTGCCGCCCCTGTGCTGGTTGCGGTATACGCTCGCTAATATGCGCTTGATATACCCGCCCTGGCTGACGGTTACAACGACCTGCTCGTGGGCTTCGAGCTCCTCGCGACTGAAATCGTAGGCCTCGTCGGTGATTTTGGTCCGGCGCTTTTGGCCGAACTTCTTCTTTACCTCGACGGTCTCACGCCGCACCTCGGCCAACACCTTTGCCGGGTCGCCCAGCATCTCCTCGAGGTCGCGAATCTTCTCCTGAAGCTCCTGGTACTCCTTCTCCAGCTGCTCGCGCTCGAGTGCCGCGATGCGTCGGAGCTGCATGTCGAGGATGGCCTGAGCCTGGGGCTCGTCCAGACCGAAGCGAGTCATCAAACCGTTTCTGGCCGTTTCGGCGTCCTTGGACGCCCGAATCAGCGCTATGACGTCGTCCAGGTTGGCTAGCGCTATCCTCAGGCCGGCCAGGATGTGGGCCCGGTCCTGGGCCCGCTTCAGCTCGTACTCTGACCGGCGTGTCACCACCACCTGCCTGAACACCAGGTAGTGTTGAAGGGCCTGCTTCAGCGTGAAGACGCGAGGCGTGCCGTCTATCAGAGCGAGCATGTTCGCAGAGAAGGAGTTCTGCATGGCTGAGAGCTTGTGCAGGTTGTTGAGGATCACCTGGGGCTGGGCGCCGCCACGCAGCTCTAGGACGATCCTCATGCCTTCGCGGTCCGACTCGTCGCGTATCTCCGTTATGCCCTCGATGCGCTTCTCTTTCACCAGGCTGGCGATCTTCTCGACCAGGGTCGCCTTGTTGACCTGGTAGGGCAGCTCGGAGACGACGATCTGGTCGCGGCTGGAGCGCTCGATCGGCTCGATCTCCGTTTTCGCTCGAACGACTATCTGGCCGCGGCCGGTGGAGTAGGCGTTTCGGATACCCTCCCGTCCCATGATGGTGGCGCCCGTGGGAAAATCGGGGCCCTTCACGTGGCGCATCAGCTCTTCGATCGTGACCTCGGGCCTGTCGATGAGCGTGATGAGTGCGTCGCAAACCTCTGAGGGGTTGTGGGGTGGGATGTTGGTCGCCATGCCTACGGCGATGCCGCTGGCACCGTTGATCAGGAGGTTGGGGAGCCGCGCTGACAGCACTGTCGGCTCCTTCAGGCTGCCGTCGAAGTTGTCGATGAAATCGACGGTATCCTGGTCGAGGTTGTCGAGCATCTGCTCGGAGACGGCGCTTAGCCGGGCTTCGGTGTATCGCATGGCCGCCGCCGGGTCGTCATCGACGCTGCCGAAGTTACCCTGGCCGTCGACAAGAGGCATCCGCATGACCCATGGCTGGGCCAGACGCACCATGGCGTCGTATACGGCGCCCTCGCCGTGGGGGTGATACTTACCCAGCACCTCGCCCACAAGGCGGGCGCTCTTTTTGTATGAGGAGTTTGGCCTGATGCCAAGCTCCCGCATGGCGTATAGGATGCGTCGCTGGACCGGCTTGAGGCCATCGCGGATGTCGGGCAGCGCCCGCGCCACGATGACGCTCATGGCGTAGTCCAGGTAGGACGTACGCATCTGCTCTTCGATCATGGTGGGCTGTACGTCGCCGTGGTCGGTCTTGCTGGCTACCATTGTGAGCTCCCGAGTCGCGTGGACTCTATCGCAGGCGCATTTCTACGGTCGTTGAGAAACGCCCGGGAAGGGCTGGATAAGGTGGCTGAGAGCCGAAGATTGGGGCTTTTCGCCCGATTCACGTCGTGTCGGTTGTAGGAGGAAACGAGACACACTGAAATGATGACATGTACAGCTGAATTATACCATTATCCTACAGAGTATTTTCAGGCGAGTTATCGGGCGCAGCGTGCGCTGTCGCCCTGGCCACCAGGGTCTCGAACAGCCGGTCGAAGTGGGGGGGTATCTCCTTTCGCTGCTCGGGGTGGAACTGCACCGCCATAGCCCAGCTCCGGTCCGGGCTCTCCAGCGCCTCGATGAATCCGTCTTCCAACGAGTATGCCGACGCCTTCAGCGACTGCGCCTTCTGTGCCTCCCTGATTCCCGTGGGATGACGGCTGTTCACCCTGACGAAGCCCCCTGCCCCGACGACAGCGGCCAGCTTGCTGCCCGGGGAGATGTAGATGCGATGAAACGACGAGACCCACTCCTCGTCCTGCTCCACCAGGCCGTGTCCGATCGCGTCGGGCCCCGGTCTCCCGCCGAGCGCCACGTTCAGCGCCTGCATACCGCTACCTACGCCCAGCACCGGCAGCTCGGCACTCAGAGCGGCCTTAATTAGCGCCTGGTCGCCGCCGCACAGCAGGAGCCCGTTCATGCCCCGGACTGCATCCTCAGGCTCGGTACGTTCATTTAACGGCAGAGGGCAGGGCAGGCCCCCGTGGCGCTCGATAGCCGCGGCGCAGGCCGTGGCCTCGGCCTCAGAGGCAGCGATAACTCCGATCACAGGGTCGCCTGGGGGCTCAGCCATGAAGCCCTGAAAACCTGGTGTGAATCATCGTCCGCGCGTCTCGGCAAGCTTGAGTGTCGCTTGGGGCACTGGCGGGCTGCTGAAAAATGGGGAGTCCAGAGGGGCGAAGCAAGCTGCCACTAGTGGAATCGAGGCTGTCGCTTCTCGCGGAAGGCCACGAGCGCCTCGCGGTGGGCCTCGCTGGCCATTGCCTTGCGGATCACGTCGGCCTCCGCGGACTGTACGGCTCCGGTGTCGCGCTCCAGGTAGTGGTCGTGTACGAGGCGCTTGATCTGACGCAGGTGCCAATCCGGCAGCTCCGCCACCTCTGCCGCGAGGCCGACTGCCTCGTCCAGGAGGCGGTCGGCCGGGTAGACGTGGTTCACAAGGCCGGCGCTTCGCGCCTCCTCCGCTTCGATGAACCGGCCTGTAAGCATAAGCTCGGTCGCCAGACCCATGCCCACCATTCTCGCCAGGTAGTGGGTGCTGGCCATCTCAGGCGTTAGCCCGATCCTTATGAACCGGAACGAGATCTTGGCTCCCTCGGCAGCCACGCGAATGTCGCAGGGGAGGGTCATGGTGATGCCGATTCCAGCGGCGACCCCGTTGATCGCGCAGATGACGGGCTTGGACTGCACGACGACGTCGATCCAGTCCGTCTCCAGGATGGGTAGGGTGGCGTGCTCCGGGCCCTCGAGCAGCGCCTCCTCGAACCGAGCCACGTCTCCACCCGAGCAGAAGGCCCTGCCTGCGCCGGTCAGCACCACGGCGCCTATCGCTTCGTCGTCGTTCCACGCTTTGACCTGCCGGCTGGCTTCATCCAGCATCGTGTGTGTCATGGCGTTGAGCTTGTCGGGCCGGTTCAGCGTGATGATACCCACCCGGTCCCGCTTCTCGGTGAGAATCTCGGTATCGGACAACTCATATCTCCGTTAAAGCCGGTTTTCGACGGGGGCGTGTCTCGGTCAAGGAAGGTCCCCATGATAGCACACGCAGCCGAGTCCACCGCGCTTGACACGGCCTAAGAGCGGAGAATAAGGTGTGAGCGGACGGGCAGCCAGCCTTTGCAAGGAGAGCTCTATGAGAAGACTCGGCGGCGGCAGTATGATCATGGCAGCGGTTTTCCTCATAGTGATTGGGCTGATAGTACAGTCGGATATCACAAAGGCGCTCGTGGGTGTCCTCGGCTGGCTGATGGTGGTAGTCGGCGTCGTCGTCGCGGTGATTGGGATATTCCAGGCGTTCACCGGGGGTGGTCGCAAACGAGGAAGCGACTTCGACGACTTCTAGCCGGGCCCAGGGCGCAAGCACGGATGTAGGAGGTGTGGTGATGGGAATGCTTTCGAGGATGTCAACCATCGTAAAGGCGAAGATGAATCGCCTGATGGACAGCGCCGAGGATCCCCGGGAGACGCTGGACTACGCTTACGACAAGCAGATGGAGATGCTGCGCAACGTCAAACGAGGCGTCGTGGAGCTGGTCACCACCAAGAGACGCCTGCAGATGCAGGCTGCACGGGTCGGCGAGAACATCGTGAAGCTCGACGGCCAAGCAAAGCAGGCCCTCGAGGCAGGGCGCGAGGACCTCGCCAGGCTGGCGCTCCAGAGGAAACAGGCTGCGTTGATCGAGCTTGACGGCCTGGACGAGCAGATAGCCAACCTGGAACTCGAACAGGACAAACTGACCAACGCCGAGCAGCGCCTCCAGGCGAAGGTCGAGGCCTTCCGCAGCAAGAAGGAGATCATCAAGGCGCAGTACAGCGCCGCTCAGGCCCAGGTCCGAATCGGCGCGGCACTCTCGGGCGTGTCCGAGGAGATGGGCGACGTGTCACTGGCCGTGGAGCGGGCCGAGACCAAGACGGAGCGCCTTAAGGCCAAGGCTGGAGCCATCGACGAGCTTGCCGAGGCCGGGGTGCTTGACGACTTCTCTGGCCGTGAGGACCCCCTGGGCCGCGAGCTGGCCAAGCTGACCGCCGCCCAGAACGTCGACGTCGAGCTGGCCCATCTCAGGGCAAGCCTGCCGTCAGGTGGGGAAACGAAGGCCCTGCCCGGAGGACAGGAATGATCGTTCGGATACTCACGGAGGGCCAGTACGACCTTCCCGGCGCTCACATCGATGAGCTGAACCAGATCGACAACGAGCTCGTCGACGCCGTTGAGCGGGAGGATCGGGAGCGGTTCGAGCCGCTGCTGAAGAAGATGCTCGACCTCGTGCGGGACAAGGGAACTCCCGTCCCCGTAGACGAGCTTGTCGAGTCAGACCTGGTGCTACCCGAGCCCGACATCACGCTGGAAGAGGCCGAGGAGCTGTTCACCGGCGAAGGGCTGCTCCCCGGCTAGTGCCCCGCCGCCCACTCACCTACTTCGCTTACGGCTCTATGCCCCCTGCCTCCCCTCCGTGCCCCGGTGCGCCTGTGCCGTGGAATAGCCGCGGGAACTCCGAGTGATCGGCCGGCAGGGGCCATCGACCGACAGCAGCGCTTACGCGTGGCTCGTGACAGGCGCGTCCTTCATCCTCATGGGTGCTACGTGGGGCGCTCAGGGCTCTTATGGCGCCTTTGTCAATCCCCTGACCGAGCAGATGGGATGGTCCAGGACCGAGGTTTCGGCCGCCTTCTCAGTCCTCACAATAGTCAACTTCACGGTCGGGGTCCTCTGGGGGCTGGTGGCGGACCGGTGGGGAGTGCGATGGGTAGTCGTGACGGCCGGCCTGATCATGGGACTGGGGGTCTTCCTTACGGGGACCGCCACGGAAGTCTGGCACCTTTTCATCTTCTACGGCGTCATCGCCGGAATCGGGCTCGGCGGCCTTGTCGGCCCCATTTCAGCGATTATCGCACGCTGGTTTGACCGGCGTCGCGGACTGGCCCTGTCGATCGCCTACGCCGGGTTGGGCAGCGGCACCGCCGGCCTACCGATCCTGGCCGAGCACCTGTCGTCCACCTTCGGATGGCGAGCCGGCTTCTGGGGCCTGGGAGCAATCATCTGGGTGACCGTTGTGCTCTGCGGCATTGTATTCAGGGAGCCGAAGGGCGCCCCCGGCTCACCGGAAGCAGACACTGGCGGTGGCGACTCTGCTTCCGCGAAGGGAACCCCGACAGGCGGCGCCAACCGCGCCCCGGCACAGCCGGGGTCGGTATCGCTTACGAGCGCCGCGCGGTCACGGACCTTCTGGATAATGTTGGGTATGGAGCTGTGCGCGACCGTAGTCTTTTTCATGGTCCTGGTCCACCTGGCGGCTCGCGCCACCGACACCGGGATATCGACGGCTACCGCCGTTACACTCCTCTCGGTCATCGGCCTGGTCAACATGGTGTCCCAGGTCGCGGGGGGGTTGTTGGGCGACCGGTTTGGTCCCCGGCTAATCTTCGCCGGCGGCATGGTGGTGTGTACCGCAGCCGTGGTCTGGCTTATCTTCTCCTCTACCCTGGGCATGTTCTACATCTTCGCCGCTGCCTTCGGGCTCGGCACCGGCGTCTGGTCACCTCAGGTGCCTTCGATGATTGCCCGGGTGTTCGGCACACGGCATATCGCCGCGATCTGGGGGGCTGTGCTGATCGGTGCCGGCATTGGCGGCCTGATAGGACCCACGGTGGCGGGGTACATTTTTGACACCACCGCCAGCTATCGTATCGCCTTCACGATCGGAGCTGGCTTCGGAGCGATGGGGGTGATCCTGTCCCTCGTACTTTCCGACAAGCCACTCGAAGTCGACCGAACAACTAGGCGCGCATAGAGGGCGGCAGGCGGGGCGAGACCCCGTGGGAAGTACGGGCTAGAAAGGTATGCCCCAGAGGGCGTACCAGTGCTCCAGCGACTTCTCGACCGGGATCCCCTCCTCCTCCATGATCGTGCCAAGCCGCATCTCGGTCGCATTGTCCCGCTGCTCGCTGCCCGTCAGCACCAGCGGATAGAAGGCGCCCCTCTTATAGTTGTAGATCCAGTAGGCCTGCTTGCGCTCGTAGTCGAACCGGAACACGGCGGCGAGGAGCCTGTCCGCAAAGCCGTGATCGTAGATCGTCTCGCTCACCAGGTGTATGGTCGAGACCAGGTCCTCGAAGTCGCGATCATCGAGCACGACCCACCGTGTCCCATAGCTGTCGTCCTTGATCTCATGCCGGGTCCCGGTCGCGTGGCCGCTGACGCGCAGCAGGCTGCGGATCTCGGCGTCCAGGTTCGAGAAAAAGCTCGACTCGACAGGATTGAACACGAGGCCCGCCGCCTCCGCGGGGCGGATGTCGGTCCGGCCCCGCAGGGTGTCGGCCGCGGTCACGATGGAGAAGAACCGTTCTCGGTTCGGCTTGCGCAGCTTACTGCGCCCGAACAGCGTGCTCAACAGGCCCAACGCCTAGCTCCTAATCCCGCGCTCCATCTGCCGCTGCATGTTCTGCAGCCGCTCGATGCGCTTGTCCACGGACGGATGGCTGGAAAAGAGGCTGGCGAAGTTATTGCCCTTGAAGGCCGGCACGATGAAGAAGGCGTTTGCGTGCTCGACCTGGCGTAGGTCCTTTTCCGGGATGCGGTACATGTCGTTGCTGATCTTCTGCAGGGCCGACGCAAGCTGCATCGGCGCCCCGGTGATGATCGCAGCCCCGCGATCCGCTGCGAACTCCCGGTACCGCGATAGCGTCATTATGAGAAGCTGGCTCAGGAAGTAAACGAGGATCGTCCCCACGTAGACGGCCATGATCACGAGCGCCGCCTGGCCGCCGCCTCCGCCCCGGCGATGCCCACCGCCGAACCCTCCAAACAGGCTCATCCAGAACAACAGCTGCATCAGGTAGCCGGCCATTATGACCAGGACGCTGGCCCACGTGAGCACCATGACGTCTCGGTTCTTCACGTGGGTGAGCTCATGGGCTAAGACCGCTTCCACCTCTTCCTCGCTCAGCCTGCTCATCAGCCCGCGAGTCACAGCGACCACCGCGTTCCGAGGGTTGCGTCCCGTTGCGAAGGCGTTCGGCACATGGGTGTCCATTACGGCGATCTTCTTGGGTTTCGGGATATCGGCCATGGCGGCGAGCCGCTCAATGGTGGCGTGGAGCTTGGGCTCCTCCTGGGCTGTCACGACTTTGGCCCGGGTCGTCATTAGCACGATTCGGTCGGAGCCGTAGTACTGGAATGCGCCTATCGCTATGGCGATGATCAGTACCACGATCCAGTGCACACCGGCCCAGAAGAGCAGCCCCAGAAAGGCGACGAAGACCAGGGCCAACAGGAACATGGTCAGACCCATCCGGAAGGTGAGCTCGCTGTCCCTTCCGTAACCGTGCTGCCTCATCTCGTCCTCCTAGGGCACAGGCCCTCACAGATCATTATACCAACACGCTCGTGAGAGGCCCCGACTTGCCCGTCGGGTGACTCTCCGCTTCTGGTAACATGACCTCGCTGCCCGCCGGCAAGGAGTGTGGAGTGCACGAGCCCCGGATCGCTGCTACCCTCGTCGACGATCCCAATCAGGTAACCGAGCGGAGCGTATGGATACGCGGGGCTAGAGGTACACTGTGTGGCTGACGGTAGGACATGATGGGGCCTTGAGGACGCTGGAGCGTGGACTGCGCGACGCACGCCTGGCCCACGCCTACATGCTCGTGGGACCGCGCCACGTCGGTAGGATGACCCTGGCCCTGGACATCGCTCGGGCGGTGAACTGCATTGGCGAAAGCCCTCCTTGCAGTGAGTGCGAGCAGTGCACTCGTATCGCGGGCGGCCTGCACGCCGACGTCCGGGTCGTAGGCCTGGACGGCCCGGACGACGCCGATGCGGCGCCTCGGGCGGCCATCAGCATAGACCAGGTGCGTGACGTGCAGCGCGAGTCAAGTCTGAAGCCCTACGAGGGCAGCTGCCGTGTATTCATCGTCGACGGCGCCGAGCAGCTCACCGATGAGGCGGCCAACTGCCTGCTCAAGATCCTCGAGGAGCCGCCGGATCAGGTAATGCTGCTGCTCCTGGCCCTGGATGGAGGAGCCCTGCTCCCGACTATCGCCTCCAGATGTCAGCGGTTGGAGCTAAAGCCGCTGCCTATCCCGCTCGTAGCAGAGGAGCTGATGAGTAGGGGCGCGGTCGACCATGATGACGCCGAGCGGATCGCGCGCTTGTCGAAGGGCAGGCTGGGCTGGGCCATACGCGCCGTTACGAGGCCCGAGCTGCTGGAGCGACGCGCGTCGACGCTGGAGGCGATAGAGAAGGCGGTGCGGGGCGACCTGGAGGAGCGCTTTCAGTACGCGGCGAGCGTCGCAGGAAGGTTTCGCGAGGGTCGTGAGGCGGTGCGCCAGGAGCTGACCCTCTGGATGGAGTGGTGGCGGGACGTGTTGCTGGTTAGGGAGGGCCTCGCCGAGTCGATCACGAACCTGTCGCGGTTAGACGCTCTAAGTGAGCTGGCCGGCCGTCTGTCCTTGGTCCAGGTGGTCGGGGCAGTCCGTGCCATCGAGGAGACGCGAGATCACCTGGAGCGCAACGTCAATCCGCGGCTGGCTCTGGAGAATCTGATGCTGGCGTTGCCGCGAGCGAGCGGGTAGAGCGGGCGATGGCAGGGATTGTCGGGGTTAGGTTCAGGCCCTCGGGAAGGGTCGAGTACTTCGCGCCGGCGGACCTTGAGCTCGAGGTTGGGGACCGTGTGGTGGTGGAGACCGACGACGGACCTCGGGAGGCCAGGGTAGTGGTCGCGCCCGGCCAGGTGCTCTTCTCCGATCTACACGGGCCGCTCAACCCGGTCCTGAGGGTGCTCGACCGGTAGGACGGGGAGCAGATCACGGGCGGAGCGGGGCCGTCTGGCGGTCTGGGATATGGCAGCCACGTCCTCGTCCGGGCGTCCTCCGTACCAACCCGGTTCGCCGGTTCCTGACCGCGGCGTCTTCAGCGAAGATACCTGCGTCGCCTATCCCAACCAGGGGATGAACGGCAGCCAGTCCTCCTGAAGGTGCCTGTGATGGAAGATGTGGTAGGGATTTGGCTGCGGAGCCTTGGGCTCGCGTAGCAGTGTGAACTTGGCCTCCGCGGGAGTCAGGCCGGCCTTACGATGATTGCACAGTATGCATGCGCTAACCACGTTATCCCACACGTGTGGGCCTCCTCGCGAGCGCGGCACAATGTGGTCCAGCGTCAGCGTCTTGGTCTCGGTGCCGCAGTACTGGCAGGTGAATCCGTCCCTGTAGAAAACCGCTCGACGCGACAGCCGTCTGCGCATAAGTGGACGCTTGACCATATATATGAGGCGTATTATCGACGGGACCGGAAAAACCTGCGAGATGCTCCGCACGTGTCCGCGCCCGTTTTGCACTAGCTCCGCCTTGCCCAGGCCCATGAGGTTCAGAGCCCGCCGCGCGTTACAGATGTTCAGGGGCTGGTAGTTCTGGTTCAACACCAGCACCGGCGAGTTGATGAGTAGGGTTCCGTTCATAGACGAGCCGATCGCGCTAGAATGTGTTCTGCTCCAGAATGTCGAGCGACGCCTGGAAGTCCCAGGGCACGAAGCCCAGCGCTCCGCCCGGTACCGCGTCCGTGACTTCGATGAAGATGGCTACTATCCGCGACCCTGTCAGCGCCCGCTCCAGGATCTCCCGCGTCTCCTCCGGGTCCGGTATCCTCTCGGTCACCGCGCCGGCGCCCGGCAGGTCCGGAATCGAGAAGTCGTAGGTCACCCTGGCTAGCACGACGATCAGGGCGCCGGTCAGCGCGAACCCCACGAGCAGTCCCAAAAGTACGCCGCCTAACCTGTCCACCAGGCTGGACAGGCCCAGGGTGGCTATCGACAGCATGGGTCGCGCTATGCCCCATACGATTCGAGAGGCGGCGAGGGTCAGTACGATGATGAGTATGTACGATATGACTGTTACGATCGTGTCGTTGGAGATCGACGCCTCAAAGAAGCCACCCAGGTCGTCGCTGAACTGACTCGCCAGCACCCAGCCGACGAGAAATGCGACGACAGAGAAGGCGGCGCCAAGGAGGCCCGTTCGAACGCCCATGATCGTGGCCAGCACGATTATGACTATGAATACGATGTCGAGCCAGTTCATATTGCGTCACCAGGTTGACTGGTCCCCGCCGATCCGTCGCTTCAGTTTATCACAGGGCCCAGGGGGCGCAAAGACACCGGGCCGGTGCCCACCACCGTCCCGGCAGCCCGGCTGCACCGCGGAGAAGAGTGGCTGGCTTCGAGCGCCCGCGCCTCGACGGAGCCCCGGATTGACAGCGTTCGCGGCAGGCCGCTACCATCACCGCCACCGAGGAAGTCGGGTGTCTCGGCCCGAAACCTGACACCCCCGAAACGTGATACCAGGGGTATGCAATGAGTCAATCGCGCGCTGTCGACGCGGCGGGCGGCGGTGAGGATGCAGGTCAGGCATAGCCCCGCATGTTAGTCGCCGCGCTGCTGGGCCTGCTACAGGGCGTCACCGAGTGGCTGCCGGTGAGCTCCGAGGGTGTGGTGGCGGCAACCTACTCCTTCCTGCGGGATCGGCCGCTCGATGAGGCGATCGCCTACTCGCTGTGGCTTCATCTGGGCACGGTGATATCGGTCCTTATCGCGTTCAGGCGGGAGATCGTCGGCATCCTCGCCGACCTAACCGCCCGGCCCCGAAACCCGACGCCGCTGCTGATCTTCCTGGTTGCGTCCACGCTCGTGAGCGTGGCGATCGGGGTGCCGCTCCTGGTTACGCTGAGCGAGCTCTCCGAGCGCAGTGGCGCCATAGCCATGGGCCTGATAGGGCTTCTCATGTTCGTCACCGGGGCGCTCCAGCTACGCCGTGGAGTTGTCGGCAACCGCAGTCGTGGCGACGTTACGGCAAAGGATGCGCTGCTGGCCGGCGTCGCCCAGGGGCTGGCCGTCCTGCCCGGGCTGAGCCGGTCCGGGCTCACCGTGGCCGTGCTCCTGGCGCGGCGACTGGACCGGCGTGAGGCGCTGGTACTCAGCTTCCTCATGAGCGTCCCCGTCAGCATAGGCGCCGGAATCTACGCCGGCTTCAACGGGGACCTGATTGGCTCGGGTGAGGCGCTTGTCTCCGTGGTCGTTTCCGCCGGCGTGGGTTTCGTGGCCATAGGTGCGCTACTGGCTGTGGCCCAGCGAATCAACTTCGCAAGGTTCGTGATCGTCGTCGGCGCGTTGATCGTGGCGGGCGCGATATGGGAGGCCCTTCGCTAGCGTTGTGCGCAAGGGCCCCGAAACGAACGTGCCGCCGGGCTACCGGCGGCACGTTGCGGAACACGCAGCCCGTGTGCGCGGGCCCTAAGACCGCGGCTTCGGCTCCTGGGGCGGCATCGGGTTGATAAGCCCGGCGCCGAGTGATATAGGTATCAGCTCGTCCAGCTCGTCGAGGGTCCACCGGCCGTTCTTGTGGATGCTCTTGGTGACGTGTCTGGGCGAGTAGAGGGTCATGGGCCATCCGCCCGTGCCGAAGACCTGACCTGTTATGTCGTCGGCGGCCTCCGTACACAGGTAGACTACTTTGGGGGCGTTGTTCTCCGGCGCACGCGCCTCCTCGGGGCCAAGGATCGACCCGGTCTGCTGCACGCTCGGCGCCGTCTGCTGGCCCGATATTGCCCGTTGCTGCTCCCTGAGCTGCTGGGTGCTCTCCGGAATCGTGGCCGTCATCCGGCTGGCAGCGGACGGATAGATGGCGTTGACCGTTATCCGGTGCTCAGCTAGCTCCCTGGAGAGTGCTCTCGTGAAACCGACCATCCCCTCCTTGGCTGCGGCGTAATTGGCCTGGCCTGATGCCCCCAACCCTGAGCCCGAGGAGAACAGCACGATCCTGCCGTACCCCTGCTCCATGAGGTGGGGCACCATGTTGCGCACCATGTTGAAAGCGCCGTACAGGTGGACCTGCAGCACGCCGTCCCACTCTTCCTCAGTCATGTTGAAAACCATGCGGTCGCGGAGAATTCCGGCCACATGCACCAGGATATCGAGGCGTCCGAAGCTGTCGAGAGCCGCTTGCACGATCTTCCCGGCGGAGTCGAACTCCGCCACGGAGTCGGTCGACGCGACGGCCGTGCCGCCGGCGTCGTTTATCTCCTTGGCCACCTCGCCGGCAGGCGTTGTCGAGGCTCCGCTGCCGTCTACGCTGCCTCCGAGGTCGTTCACGATCACCGACGCTCCCTCCTCTGCCAGGAGGAGCGCGACGGTCCGGCCGATGCCGCGTCCGCCGCCCGTGACTATAGCCGACCGTCCTTCCAGTCTATTGCCCATCGTTGAATCTCCGCATATGTAGTCTGTGCTCTCTAGAGGTTCGGCTAGAAGCCGGTTCCAAGGACCTTGGGCACCAGCGCGTCCATATCGTCCATCGTGAAGAGCGCGCCCTTGTCTATACTCTTTTCGACTTCCGGGTTGGAGTAGACGTAGATCCCTCCGCTCCGCACACCAAGAACATACCCGTTTATGTTCGGCGAGGCGTAGGTGCAGAGGTAAACCGCCAGGGGCGCGACGTTCTCGGGGTCGTTCGGTCCCCCCGGTCCGTCCCAGTCCTCAGTCGGGGGTAGTGGACCGTAGCCGACCCGCTGCTCCGGCGTAGGTTCGGGGCCTCTGTCGGACCGGTACTGCTCGACGATGCCGGGAGACAGCCGTGTCTCCACCAGCGGCGCAATGGCGTTGCACGTCACGCCATACCGGCCCAGGTCGCGGCCCACCGTGCGGGTAAGCCCGACGATTCCCTCGGAGGCAGCCGCGTAGCTGGACCTGCCAATCGCTCCAAGTCCTGCGTCGGAGGTTATGTTGACGATGCGGCCGTTGCGCTGTTGGCGGAACAGTATGCCGGCGAACTTGGTCGGCGCGAATACGCTCTTCAAGTTGTTTCGTATGACTACGTCGAACTCCGCCGGCGTCATCCGGTGAATCATTCGGTCTTTCATGATGCCGACGCTGTTCACCAGCACATCGAGCTGCCCGAAGTCGTCCACGGCGGCCTTGATCGCGCTCTCGGCACCGTCCATCGTAGCGACGTTCTCGTAGCTGGCGACCGCATTGCCGCCGGCTTTCTTGATCTCGGCGGCAACCTGGTCCGCAGGTACATTGGACGAGCCGGTGCCGTCTACCTCGCATCCCAGGTCGTTAACCACCACCGACGCCCCCTCTTCCGCCAGCAGCAGAGCTATGCCTCTGCCGATGCCCCTTCCTCCGCCGGTGACCACCGCCACCTTCCCTTGTAAGCGGTTCCCCATGCGCTAACCTCCGCGTTTTCTCGGGTTCATCGAGTTCACATCCAGGCTCTGAGTTACGCCGCACCGTCTCGGGATAAGACGCCCACTCGTACCGTGCGTTGCCGGTCCGGGCGGCGGGTCGCTTCGCATGCCACGGTATTAGGGCCCGTGGCGGTGATGGCTGGCTTGATCGTGCAGCCGGAGATCCGGTCAGAGCCGCGCCTATTATAACCTCAATCCCGTGCGATTTGTGAACCACCCTTCCAGAGAAGGACTCACCACGTTTCGTATTTGACCCTTGCAGCCGGGACGCCGAGAACCTGGACTAACTCGGCCAGGTCTTCGATCATCGGGGGCGGACCGCATATGTAGCAAAGATCGTCGCGGTCCGTATCGACCTGGCGGAGCAGCTCCGCGCCCACCCGGCCCACCGGCCCGCCCCACGGCCCCGCGGTCGGCTGGGTCACGACGAAGCGGCATGCGATGCGGTCGTTTCCATCTGCGATTGCGGTCAGCTCCTCACGAAACAGGAGCTCCGAAGGTGCTTTGGCGCTGTACAGTAGCCGGATGCTAACGTCAGGAGCGGTCTCGTCAACGTAGCGCACGATGCTCACGATAGGCGTGATCCCGATGCCACCGCCGATCAACAAGAGCGAGTCGCCCATCTCGCGCCGGTAATAGAAGTCGCCCTGTCCGCCATCGATGTACAACGCGTCCCCGACCTTCGCGCGCTCGTGGAGGTGCAGCGTGACGGGGTTGTCGCCGACCTTCTTCACCGCGAGGTCGATCGTGTCGGTCGTGCAGGGCGATGAGGTGATCGAGAACCCGGCCACCTCGTCCGTGGCGTCCTTTTCCAGGAAGCAGTCGACCCATTGGCCCGGTAGGAAGCTGAAGTCCTGGCCGCCCAAATCCAGCCTGAAGGCCTTTACGGTCGGCGTCTCGCGGCTTATGCCGGCGATCTTGACCGGAATCCTCACCCCTTCATGGCCTCGAGGGCGAACTCGGGCCGCACGACACGGTTGTAGGCGTGCGTGTTCTTGACGAGCCCTCCGTCGATCAGGATGTCGCGTATGGCCGTGAAGCCGTCCTCGCCTATCAACGGGTCCTCAGCCCAGGTCTGCTGGGACTTGTATCTCTGGATGCTGCGTTCCAGCGTCTCACGGTCTACGGCTGGAAAGAAGGGAGCTACAACGTCTGCTACGGCCTTGTATTCGGAGGCGGCCAGCCACCTCTGGGCCTCGTGGAAGCCCCGCACGAAGCGCTGGATCGTATCGGGCCTATCGTTGGCGAACGAGGGCGACACCGCCAGCGAGCTGTAGCAGACATACCCCAGGACGGTCCCGATGCCTGCAGCCAGGTATCCCGACTCCTCGTCGAGCAGCTGTTGCGCGAAGGGGTTGACCATCTGAATGTAGTCGGCGTCGCCAGCGCGGAAACGGCTCAACGCCTCCTCGGCTGGGAGGCCCTCGATAAGCCGTACACGGTCCACGTCGACGCCCTGCGACTTCATCGCGTATCTCAGCGTCGCCCAGGGCACCGGCGTGAATCCGACAGGGATGATGGTGGAGCCTTCCAGGTGATTCCAGGTCCAGTCCTTCACCGACGTCCTGGAGATCAGGAAGAAGCCGTCGCGCTGATTCGTCTCCGCTACGTGCACTGCCGCGTCTTCGTTGCCTTCGTCCAGGTCCATGAAGCTACGACTGAGGCCGGATTGAAGAACGTCTGCCGTTCCGTCCTTGAGCAGGCTGATACTGTCCACGCCGGATGGAACGGTGCTGAAGTGAATGTCCAGGCCCTGCCGGTGGAGAAATCCACCCCCTACGGCGACGTACACGGGTGTGTAGAACAGATTGCGAAAGGTGTCTGCCAAACGCAGGGTGTCTCGATCTGCGGCTGTAGCCATGAACCTGCCTCTTAGGTTAGGGGGTTCCCGTCGTGATCGACTTTGACCAAGGGCAGGCCCAGCTCCTTGAGTCCTGGCTCTATGGTCGTCGAGTCTCCGACCACCAGAATCCGGAGGTGAGCGTCGTCGAATCGCTCCTCGGCTACCCGCCGGACATCGTCCAGGGTCACGGCCATAAGGTTCGCCTCGAAGTTGGTGAAGTAGTCCAGAGGCAAGCGGAACGCCACGAGCCGTGTCAGCTGCTGAAGCATCTGACCCTGAGCCTCGAACTGGGACGGTATGCTCCTGATGATTCCGTCTCTGGCCGTCTCGAACTCCGCTTCGGTCACCGGCCGTGGGCCACGGATCTCGGCGAACTCCTTCAGGGTCTCCGCCACTGCCTCCTTGGTCACCGCCGTCTCCACGCCGCCGCCGGCCACCAGGCTGGAAGGCCCTGTGAACCAGTCGATGGAGGAAACGTAGCCGTAGCTGTAGCCCTTGTCCTGGCGTAGGTTCGTGTTAAGGCGGGCGGCGAACTGGCCGCCGAATACGTAGTTGAGCAGGGTCAGCGCAAAGTAGTCTGCGTGGTGCCGCGGAATCGTCAGTTGCCCGCATCGAATGATCGACTGGGCCGCGCCCGGTTTGTCGGCCAGGAAGATCGTCGTCGGCGGCGCCCCCGGCTCGGGTTCACCCTCGCCGAAGGCCTCCGGCTGAGCCGAGGTCCAACCGCCGAGCCGGGCCTCGGCCTGAACCATTACCTCGTCGTGCGCCGCGTCCCCAACGACGATCAGGGTGGCGTTGGCGGGGACGTAGTATTTGGCGAAGTGACCTGTCAGCGCCTCCCTCGTCAACGCCTCGGCGGAGGACTCGGTGCCGTCGACCGGGTGGCCGTAACGACTCGTTGGCCCGTACAGCAGGGCCCGCGAAGCCCGCGCCGCGATAGCGGCCGGGTTGTCCGACACACGCCTCAGGTCGACCAGCAGTTCTCTCTGGAGCCGGTCGAGCTCGTTCTGAGGGAAGGTCGGGTTCACCAGCACGTCGCTCGCCAGCTCCAGGGCGGCGTGCCAATGGGCGGCCAGCGTCTCGGTCGAGATGAGCACGTATTCGCGATTGGCGATGACGCCAAGATGAGCGCCGAGGAACTCCATCTCCTCGGCGATCTGGCTGCTAGACCGGCTGGAAGTGCCCTCGGCCAGCATGGACGCCGTAAGGTTGCCGAGCCCTGGTAGCTCGGGCGTGTCGGCGATGGCACCGGCGCGGAGCAGCACACCGAACGCTACCAGCGGGAGCCCCCGCTTCTCCAAAGTAACTACGTCGAGGCCGTTGGCGAGACGGGCGCGTTTCGGCACCGGAGGGCTGAATGAGGGCGCGGTCGAGGGCTCCGGCATTGCCGACCGGTCGACGGAGCTCTGGGACGGCCGCAGCTGCTCCTCGGGCAGCACCGACAACCTGACATAGCTATCGCCCAGCACCGCCTCGGCAGCCCCCCGCACATCAGCCTGGGTAACACTCAGGTATCGCTCGACGTCGGTGTTGACCAGCTCGAGGTCGCCCGTCATCGTGTTGTAGTAGTTGAGCATATCGGCGCGACCCCCGAAGCCGCCGAACCGCTCGAGCTGGCGCACATAGTGGCTTTCGATGCGGTTTTTGGCCCGAGCAAGCTCCTTTTCCGTCAGCGGCTCCTCTTTGGCCCGCGCGATCTCCTCCCAGACGATGCTCTCGATCTCCTCCAGGGTCTTGCCGGGTGCTGCCGTTACCTGCAAATAGAACTCGCCGGCGATATCCTGAGCATGGTGGAAGACAGCTACGTCGTGGGCGATCTGTTTGTCGTAAACCAGAGACTGGTAAAGCCGAGAGCTCTTCCCGTCGCCCAGCACCACGGAGAGGATGTCAAGCGGCACCTGACGCCGATCGAATCCGGGCACCGTCGGCCACACCAGGTAAAGACGAGGGAGCTGCACCTTGTCGCGCATCGTCAGGGACGCCTGCCCCCGGAGCTTGGAGTCCATGCGACCCACGCGGTTGGTTGGCGGCCCAGGAGGGATGTCGCCGAAGTAGCGCTCGACCTGGCGCGATACTTCGCTGCTATCGAAGTCGCCGACGATGGCGAGGCTCGCGTTCGAGGGTGTGTAGTACGTCTGGAAGAAGTCCTTGACGTCTTCCAGGGCAGCCGCGTCCAGGTCTTCCTGCGAGCCGATCGTGCTCCAGTTGTAGGGATGCGGAGCCGGGAACACCACCGGCGGGAGCAGCAGGTGGGCCATGCCGTAGGGGCGGTTCTCGTAGCTTTGTCTGCGCTCGTTCTTCACGACGTCGCGCTGGACGTCGAACCGCTTCTGGTCCAGGGCATCCATCAGGAACCCCATGCGGTCCGCCTCGAGCCACAGCGCGAGCTCCAGGTAGTTGGAGGGGACATCCTCCCAGTAGTTCGTCCTGTCGTTGGTCGTTGAGCCGTTGAGGTTCGCGCCCACCTTCTGCAGGGGATCGAAGTAGCTCTTGTTGTGATGCTTGGACCCCTCGAACATCAAGTGCTCGAAGAGGTGGGCGAACCCGGTTCGCCCCTGCTCCTCATCCTTGGACCCAACGTGGTACCAGACGTTCACGGCCACGACCGGCAGCGAGTGATCCTCGTGCAGTATCACGTCGAGCCCGTTGGACAGCGTGAACTTCTCGTATGCGATCGAAACCATCGACTTCTCCGCAGGGGGGCTTATACTAATGCGAGGGGTCTTTGCGGTGCCGGAAGGGATTGTATCACCTGTCCCGCAGCGTGGGCGGCATGTATTTCGCACCCGACCCGTAGCCGGGCACATCTTAAGACATGACAGCCCTGAGTGGGAGTGGACCTTGAACCTAAGCGTTAGCGACGCTGCGCTGGATCACATCAGGCGGAGGGGTGGTCGAGCCGTCCTCGACCTCATATCCCTCTCCACCTGATCCACCCGCGTCGTCGAGGTATCGGTCGATACCTACATCGGCAGACGAAACACCGAGAGCTACGACGTCAAGAGAGTGGACGGCGTCGAGTTGCTGGTGTCGAGATTTTTGACGCCCCATGTTCAAACCGTCGACCTCAGCGAAAAGAGGTTCCTTTTGTTCCGGCGGCTGGCCGCCCGCCTGGAGCTCAACGGCGGCCTCGTGATCGCTACCTAGCCAGGCCCGCACCTCTCTCCCTATCCAAGCCTCCCCGCGGGTTGGAAGGGTGGCCTCGAGGGCACTGGAGTCGGGTTTTTGGCGGGGGCTTCCCCGCTCAGAACAAGTCTTGGCGGCAAGCGCTGGGACTCGCCTCTAAGCCTGGCTGTCACCTATAGGACCGCGCCGGCTACGTGCCGGCCGATGCCTGAAGATGCCGGCCGAGCAGGTTTAGGGCCGCGTCGGCCGCCTGATGCTTGTTACCGTCCCGCTCGCCGGCGTCGGCCTGTATCCGCTCCGCCACCTCGAGGCCATCAGGCCCTGCCAGGCCCACGTAGAAGGTGCCCACGGGCAGACCGGAGCTGCCGGTGGTCGGCCCGGCAACCCCCGTCGTCGATATCGCGAAATCGGTCCCCGTGACCTCCCGTGCTCCCTGGGCCATGGCGATAGCCATCTCCGGGCCGACACTGCCCTTCTCTCGATAAAGCTCGTCGGGGACCCCCAGTATCTTCTGCTTGAGGCCCCCGGTGTAGGCTATAACGCCGCCGGGAAAGAACTTCGATGAGCCTGGAACCGTGCTGAGCATGTATCCGATTAGCCCGCACGTACAGGCCTCGGCTACCGAGACGGTCTTGCCCTGGGCGACGAGAAGCAACGCCAGATCGTCGACGTTCATAAGTCCCTCCAAAAGGCTCGTGATCGGCTCATGTTAGGAGGGAGAGGGTGTGCTGTCAAAGGGGAGCCGGCGCGCCTCGCCGCCTTGATCGGGCCTGGGGCCTTTGCTACACTGCGGTGCACTTCGTACCGAGGTATCGAGATCCATGAGAATCACGCTGGACGAAGTGCGCCATATCGCGCTGCTTGCCAGGGTCGGCATGACCGAAGAAGAGTTGGAGGTCATGCGGGACCAGATGTCGCACATCCTGGAGAACTTCGACGTCCTGAGCCAGATCGACATCGAGGGCGTGGAACCCACCGGCCACTCCGTGGATCTGAAAACAGTCATGCGCGCCGACGAGGTCGCCGATTCGTTGCCTCGCGACGACATGCTGACCAACGCTCCCGAGACTAAGGACGAGTTCGTCAGGACCAAGGCCGTGCTGGAGTAGGGCGAAGTGGATTCATCCGAGGCCATCGGCCTTACCGCACACGAGGCAAGGCGCCTGCTTGACCGGGGCGAGGTGTCCTCCGTTGAGCTAACCAGGGCGATTTTCGACCGAATCGATGAGGTCGAGGAGCGGGTGAAGGCCTTCCTGACGGTAACCCCGGACAAGGCGCTGGGCCAGGCGGCCGAGGCCGATCAGCGCATTGCCGCCGGCGACGCTCGGCCCCTCACGGGCATCCCCATGCAGATCAAGGACAACATGTGCACCAGGGGGGTCGCCACCACGTGCTCATCTCGTATCCTGGAAGGCTTCGTCCCCCCGTACGACGCCACGGTCTGCCGCCGCTTGTACGAGGAGGGAGCCGTCCTCGTCGGCAAGGGCAACCTCGACGAGTTCGCCATGGGGTCCTCCAATGAGAACTCGGCCTTCTTCCCTGCTCACAACCCGTGGGATGTCGAGCGTGTCCCCGGTGGCAGCAGCGGAGGGCCGGCCGCTGCCGTGGCCGCCGGCGAGTGCGTGTACGCTGTGGGCTCCGACACCGGGGGCAGCGTACGCCAGCCGGCCGCGTTCTGCGGCGTGGTCGGTCTCAAGCCGACCTATGGTCTCGTCAGCCGCTACGGGCTGATCGCCTTCGCCAGCTCGCTCGACCAGATCGGGCCGCTGACCAGGGACGTCACCGACTGCGCCATGGTAATGAACGCAGTCGCCGGCCACGACCCCAGGGACTCTACTTCGGTACCCTTCGAGGTCCCCGACTATACCGAATCCCTCGTCGCGGACCTTTCGGGGTTGCGCATAGGAGTGCCCAGGGAGTATTTCGTCGAGGGGCTCGAGAGTGGCGTCGAGGACGCGGTGCGAAAGGCCATCCAGGTCCTGGAGGACCTGGGCGCCGTCATCGAAGAGACCTCGCTTCCGCACACGCCCTACTCGCTGGCGGTCTACTACATCATCGCGCCTTCCGAAGCCTCGGCCAACCTCGCGCGCTACGACGGTGTGAAGTACGGCTACTCCGCTCGGGACGCGAGCAGCATGTGGCAGGCCCTAGAGTCGACGCGCCAGCAGGGCTTCGGGCCCGAGGTCAAGCGGCGGATCATGCTCGGGACCTACGCGCTGTCGGCCGGCTACTACGACGCCTACTACCTCAGGGCCCAGAAGGTCCGGACCCTGATCCGCCGTGAGCTGGAAGAGGCCTTCGCGACCTTCGACGCGCTGGTCATGCCGACGTCGCCGTCGGTAGCGTTCAGGCTGGGCGACAAGATGGACGACCCGGTCCAGATGTACCTGAACGACGTGCTGACCATGCCGGCCAACATCGCCGGGATCCCCGCCATATCGGTCCCCGCCGGCATGTCCGAGGGCCTGCCGGTGGGACTTCAGTTCATGACCCGCCCCTTCGGCGAGGAGACCTTGTTCCGCATCGCCTACGCGTACGAGCAGGCCACGGAGTGGCACAAGCTGCGCCCGGAGCTATAGGACACCCCGGACTGAAAGTCCGGGGTTAACCGGGCACTTGAGTGCGCGGAGCGATGGACAGTGCAGCGCTTCGCGCTTGATGCGTGGGGTTGTGCGGGGTGCCCCGGACTGAAAGTCCGGGGTTAACCGGGCACTTCAGTGCCCGGGATCAGAGAAAAGCCATGCACTACCATGTCTGGTTCGGGACCAAGTACAGGCGGCGTATGCTGGTCGGTGAGATCGGGCCATTTGTAGAATCGGCCCTCGAGCAGATCGCGCGAGAAAAGGAGATCAGTCTGGTCGAGCGCAAGTGCTACGTGAACCATGCCCACCTGCTAGTTGAAGCGGTCGACCGCAAGCATCTGTCCAGGGCAATGCAGCTTCTCAAGGGAGGTTCGTCCTACAGGACGTTCCGCGAGTTCCCGGAGCTCAAGCTAGACGGCAAGACCCAGCATCTTTGGCGTGCCGGATACGGCGTTCGACCGGTTCCGGAGGATCAGGTCTCCGCCGTCAGGCGATACATCAAAACTCAAGAGGAGCGCCCTCAAGCCTTCGACGGGCCGTACTCGCGCTCACCGTAGGATGGTCTCCGAAGAACAAGAGCTGACGATCCAGGTCCTCTCCGTCGAGGAGGAGCAGCCGCCCGAAGGCCAGCCGGGCGCAGGCCGGCTACTGCGGACCACAAGGGGAGATATCGGCGCTATCCTTCACGCCGGCGCGGACACGACGAGGGCGGTGGTCTGGGTCTGGGGAGCGCGGGGAGGTTTCGATGGCCCCGCCGACGGCATCTACGGCATCCTCGCCGAGGAGCTCAAGCCGCAGGTAACGTCGCTACGCATCGACTACCGCCATCCGAACGTCCTGTACGAGTGCGTGCTCGACACCCTGGCGGGTGTTTCTTGCCTCAAGGCGATCGGCTACGACCGAATCGCCCTGGTGGGCCACTCCTTCGGGGGAGCGGTGGTTATCGCCACTGCTCCCTTCAGCCCTGAGGTGCGAGCCGTCGTGGCTATCTCCAGCCAGACCTACGGTGCCGCCAGGGTGGCCGAGGTGTCGCCGCGCCCGCTGCTGCTCGTGCACGGCTCGGAGGACACGCGTCTTCCGCCTACCTGCTCCGAGATGATCTATGAGTGGGCCGACGACCCCAAAGAGCTGGTCATCCTGTCCGGCGGCGAGCACCGTCTGACGGAGTGCAAAGAGAAGCTGCACGACCTGCTGTCGCGCTGGATAGTGGAAAAGCTGGGATAGTCTGAGCGAGACGCGTGCCTTGTTGGTGCGAAATCCAGTCGATATACTGTCGTCGGATTCGACGAACACCGGAGTGAACACGATATGGGAGAACTGGACGGAAAGGTAGCGATAGTCACCGGCGCCGGCCGGCTACGAGGCATCGGCCGGGCCACCGCCGTTGACCTAGCAAGCCTGGGCGCCGACGTCGTCCTGACGGGCACGGGCCGTGACCCGGACAGGTACCCAGACGACGAGAAGGCCGTCGGCTGGAAGGACATCGAAAGCACCGCAGACCAGGTCCGAGAGCAGGGCCGGCGGGCGCTCACCCTTGTCGTGGATGTTACCAACCGTGAGCAGGTCCAGATGATGGTGGACCGCACCCTGGAGGAGTTCGGCAGGGTCGATATCCTCATCCCCAACGCCGCCTTCGCCCGCGGAGCGGACCGGGTGCCGATGGTGGAGCTGGGCCCCGATATCTTTCAGAAGGTGATGGACATCAAGGTGACGGGGACCTATCTGTGCGCCAAGGCCGCGGTCAAGGTCATGATCGACCAGGGTGAGGGTGGGAAGATCGTGAACATATCCTCCGTTGCGGGAAAGCGCGGAAGCGTCAACACGCTGGCCTATAACGCCGCCAACTTCGCTGTCGTCGGGATGACTCAGTCCATGGCCAAAGAGCTGGGTCCACACGGGATCAACGTCAACTGCGTGTGCCCCGGCGCGGTGGACACCTTTCGCATGGATGTCCTGGGTCGAGGCGAACGTTGGGAGCAGATGGCCCACGATACCCCCATCGGACGAAACGGCACCGACGAAGAGGTGGGCGGCTTCATCACCTACCTCTGCACTGAGGCCGCGTCCTGGATCCACGGCCAGTCCATCAACATCAACGGCGGCACCTTCATGGAGCATTAACAGCGACGTGGGGCCATTCGACCGGTACCCCGGCGATGGCGTGAAGGTCCTTCCGAGAATGTCCGGCGACACTGCGCGCCGGGCGTACGGGCTTTGCCTCCAGAGGCTGACGGGACAGACCGAGTGTGCCTACTGCGAGGTCAGCTTAGTAGATGACTACTACTGCTGGCTGCTGCTATCCGTCGACCACGTCATCCCCGTTGCCGAGTGCAACCGCCTCGGTATCCCGTTCGAGTGGGCCCAGTCCTACAGCAACACGGTGCTGAGCTGTTTCGGCTGCAACGGGTTCGACAACCATTACACGATCCAGCGGGACGAAGCTACAGGGCGGTGGAGCCTCGACCGGTTCTTCGCCCTGCGCGACAGGGTCTTCGAGGATCGCAAGGATAGGATCGCCAGGCGGCGCGCCGACGAGATTGGCTTCTATGAAAGTCGCCCCTGGGAGCAGGCGTAGGGCGGCTCATGAGCGATGGTCTCGGCCCCGACTCGGCTAGCGGAGACGACCCGCCCAGGGCCTTAAGTCCCTATTCATCCTCGATGCGGCCGGCGCAAGAGCAAGCGCCGGGGCCCCATTGCTCATTCCTGGAGTTCCAAGTCCCGACGCGTCGGGATTGGCGGGGGTCCGGGGGACACCCCCGGAAAACCTTCGAGGGCGGGCGGGTGGGATCTAGTAGGATCGCCGCAGACAACCGCTAGGGCGTGGCGGACGCGGGTAGTGTAACGGTCGCCTTACCGATCACCAGCCGCGTGCCGTTCTCGCCCTCCATGTAGACGTCGCACTCTAGCCGCGGCTCACCGTCCACTACGTTCTTGTCGGTGACGACGCCCGCGATCTGTATGGGCACGTCGTGGCGCACCAGCTGGCGGAACACCACGTCGAGCTTCTTGATGCGGACGCCTGGCGTCCACCCAGTGATTAGCTGAGCGACCAGGGCGACGTTCATCGGGCCGGGAACAATCGGCCCCGGCAGCCCTTCCCGCTTCGCGACCTCGTCGTCGGTGAAGCGCGAGGCCGACTCCTCGGACCTCCATATCCCCACGAACTGGCGGACCTGATCGTTGGTGACGACTCGCGAAACGGGACCGATTTCGTCCCCGATCTCCACGTCCTCGTAGCGGAGCCCTATCACCGTGACCTAGCTCCGGTTCGTGTGGACGTAGGACTCGTCCACCAGGGCAACGGTTTCGTCCCGCTGGTTCCGAAAGATGGTCTCCCAGGTGACGAATACCATCATCCCCGAGCGGCCCGTCTTCGGGTAAACCTCTTTCAGCATCGTCTCGACCTCGAGCGTGTCGCCGGGCCGCACGACGCCCAGGCACTCTATGGCCTGGCTGCCAAACAGGTGCAGGTCGCCGAACTCGAGCTTGATGTCCGGACGATCGAAGCCCGAGATGAAGACGTTGTAGAAGGTGGGCGGGGCGACGATGCCCCCGTACTCCGATGATGCGGCCTCTGCCTCGTCGGTATAGAGGGGACCGGTCTCGCCGATGGCCGCGGTGAAGCGACCGATCAGCTCCCTCGTGACGTGGAAGCTGCCGAGCCGATGTTTGACGCCCAGCAGGCTCCGGTCGAACTTGATCTGTACCTCGGTCCCCACGACGTCTCCTCCGGCGATCCTAGGCGGGCCTGCTGTCCTCGAGGTGCACCGCCCGGAAGGCCCCGGCCTTGAGCTCGCGGACGAGGTCTTCCTCGTTGGCGATCTCGGCATCGAACTCGGTCATGCACGAGCCTATGGCGCTGACCAGGTGGGCGTCGCTGCCGCCGATGCCCAGGAAGCCGTACCGTTCGACCAGCTCTTCGGCGCGCTCCTGCTCGCCAGGCCGGTTTCCCCCGTTGAGGTACTCGACAACGCTCACCGCGCTGAAATCGGCCCCATTGCCCATGAACTCGTAAAGCCCTATGCCGAATCGGCCTGGATGTGCAGGCACCGCTATTCCGCCCGTGTCGAGGGCTGCCCCAAGTAGCGCGACGGCATCCATGCTAACGTTGCCGAAGTCGATGCGCGAGGCCAAGTCCTCGGTTACGTTGTAAACAAGAAAGTGTCCGCTGTCGGTGTCGAGCTCCGCTCCCTTGAGTATCAGCACGTCGTTGGCCCGCGCCAGCGGCGAGTAATCACTGTCGAAGTCGAAGGCGCGGTGGTCGGTGAGCACGAAGCCGTCTATCCGGTAGCCCTTCCTCCGCAGTACCCCCACCCACTTGACGTACTGCTCGACGGTCGCCCGAGAGTCGTCCGACGCGACCGAGTGTGTGTGTAGGTCAAGTAGCATCAGACACGATGGTATGGCAGGCCGTGCCTGGCGTCAAGGCCATGATGCGGTGGAGGGCGCGCCCGTGGTTTGTAACGGACTTCGGGCCGTGGTACCCTTTGACCCGCCCAGATCAGTATTCATTCCACGGGAGCTGGAGATGGACCTCGGCATAAAAGGGAAGGTGGCCTTCGTGACTGGTGGAAGCAGGGGGCTAGGCGGGCACGCGGCGCTGGCCCTGGCCAGGGAGGGCGTCAACGTCGGCATCTGTGGACGCACCCAGGAGACGCTGGACGAGATGGTCGCGGAATTGAAGGGCATGGGCGTCGACTCTGTTGGGACAGTGGCAGACGTGGCCAATGACGAGGACATCGAGCCCGCTCATCGAAGGGTGGCCGAGTCACTGGGACCGATCGATATCCTCGTGAACAACGTGGGCGGATACCGCACGAGGGCCGACGTGGTAGAGGTGGAGCTAGACGATTTCAAGCACGCCTTCGATCTTAACCTGTTCGGTGGGCTCCACCTCATGAAGCTGGCCATCCCCCACATGCGAGAGCAGAAGTGGGGACGGATCATCAACATATCCTCGATCTTTGGCCGGGAGTTCGGCGGCAACATCTCCTACATGTCGGCCAAGGCGGCGCTGATCGGCGCCACCAAGCACGCGGCCCTGACCCTGGCCAAGGACGGCGTGCTGGTAAACAGCATCGCGCCCGGGTCCATATCCCACCCCGGCGGAAGCTGGGAGCGGTTCCAGCGGGAAAACCCTCCCGAGGTCGTTGAGTCCTTCATAGACCGCAATCTGCCCATGGGGCGGTTCGGATGGCCCGAGCCCCTGGGCGACCTCGTGGCCTTCCTTGCCTCGGAGCGGGCAGGCATGGTCACCGGCGCCTGCATCGTCTGCGACGGCGGCCAGAGCAGGTCGCTGATCTAGCGTCCGACGTTTCCCGGAGCCCAAGGTGAGCCGATGGCGGATCGGATACGGGTCATTGAGGGCGACATAACCAAGCAGCAGGTCGACGCTATCGTCAACGCCGCCAACACCTCCCTGCTCGGAGGTGGCGGTGTTGACGGCGCCATCCACCGGGCAGCGGGCCGAAAACTCCTGGAGGAGTGCAGGACGCTGGGCGGTTGCCCAACGGGCGAGGCACGGATAACCAAAGGGTACGGGCTACCTGCGAAGTGGGTCATACACACGGTCGGCCCTGTGTGGCACGGCGGAAGCCAAAACGAGGAGCAGCAGCTGGCCGCCTGCTATCGAAATAGCCTGGCCCTTGCCAGGGAACACGGTGCCCGCACCATCGCCTTCCCGGCAATCAGCACCGGCGCCTATGGCTTCCCGATCGACCGGGCGACCCGGATCGCGGTGGCCGAGGTCAGGCGCTTCCTCGAGTCCGACGACTCGGTTGAGCAGGTAATGTTCGTCTGCTTCGGCCAGAGTGCCCTCAAGGAATACCAGGCCACGACGGAGGAAGCCGGTGGCTAAACGATGGTAGGTATAGGGCACCCGTCAGGAGCTATGTCATCATTCAGGAAAAAGGGACCGTGTAAGGGCGGTTCGCGAACCGCCCCTACGATGCGCGTTTCTGATTTCCATCCTACAGGGTGCCGTAGGCAAGCGGTGGATTCAAAGCGACAGGCTTGCCTGTAGGGCCGGCCGCATGCGAGGGACGGAAGATGCCCAAAGCGCTGATCAACGGAGTCAATCTCTACTACGAGGTCCACGGCGAGGGGTATCCTCTCGTGTGGTGCCACGAGTTCGCCGGTGACTATCGCTCCTGGGAGACCCAGGTCAGGTTCTTCACCCGGCGCTATCAGGTGGTCACCTATAACGCCCGGGGGTATCCACCCTCAGACGTGCCGTCAGACCTCGACGCCTACAGCCAGGAGCGGGCAGTGGAGGACCTCGACGGTCTGCTCCGGCACCTTGGCATCGAGCAGGCACACATCGGTGGGCTGTCGATGGGGGGTAACGTGGCCCTCAACTTCGGCCTGACCCATCCCCAAAAGGCGAAGACCCTGATCGTGGCCGGTACCGGCACCGGCTCGACCGACCCCGACGCGTTCCGCAAGAGAGCCGGCGAATTCGCGGGTCAAATGGAGGCCGGGGGCATGCAGGCGATGGCCGGGTACACGCGAGGACCGGCCCGAGTCCAGCTGCTGCGAAAGGACCCCCAGGGATGGAAAGAGTTCTCCGACCAGTTCTTCGAGCACTCCCCAGTAGGCTCCGCGCTGACCTTCCGGGGGGTGCAGGCTCGTCGCCCTCCGATCTTCGATCTGGAGCCCAGGCTGCGCCAGCTGCGGGTGCCGACGCTGATCCTGTCCGGTGACGAGGACGACCCGTGCATCGAGCCTGGCGTCTTCATGAAGCGCTGTCTCCCGAGCTCGGGCCTGGTCTTTTTCCCCCAGTCGGGCCACGCCATCAACCTGGAAGAGCCGGACCTTTTCAACCGGGTAGTCCTGGACTTCCTCACGGCCGTGGAGTCCGGCAAGTGGGCTGAGCGTGACCAGGGCTCCGGTACCGGTTTCTGACGGCGCGAGACGGACGCGATGGTGGAGGTAGAGGACCGGTACGACTTCGTGTCCCACGTGACGCAGTTCTGCCGGGGGCTTCGTGACCACGACATGCTTGTCGGCCCGCGGGAGATCAGTGACGCTCTCCATGGGGTCGGCCTCGTCGACGTCATGGACAGGGCTCGAGTGTACTGGGCTTTGCGCAGCCTGCTCGTCTCCGGCAGCGGGGAGATAGCCCTCTTCGACGAGCTCTTCGAGAGGTTCTGGCGGTTCGAGTCGTCGCCCAACAGGCCGGACACCGTACGCGGCACCAGCCAGGCCGGCGGCATGCGGGAGTTTCGCCGGGCACCGAGGTCCAGGCTCGTGGCGGACGTGGACTCCGCCGACGTCCACGTCGAGCTGATTCGCTCCGGCGCCAGCGCCAGAGACGTGCGCTCCCAGTCCGATCTGACGATGCTGAGCGCCGGCGAGCTGGCCGAGCTTTCTCGGATCGCCGCCGGCACGGTGAGGGCCCTGGCATCGCGGCCCGGGCGGCGGCGAAGGAGGCACAGACGCAAAGGTACGCCGGACCTGCGGGGCGCCTTCAGGCTGAGCCTTGCCACCGGGGGAGACCCCGTCCGCCTGCCTCGCCTCAGGCGAGTGATGCGCACTCCCAGGCTCATGGTTCTACTCGACGTAAGCGGCTCAATGGACCGTCACGTTAGGCTGTTGCTCGAGCTACTCTACGCCATCGGCCAGCGTACGAAGCGCGTCGAAACCTTCGTGTTCAGCACGTCGGTTACACGAGTTACCAGACAGCTCATGGCCCCGTCCTTCGGCGAGGCCATGAGGCGCATCGGCGACATGGTCGACCACTGGTCCGGCGGCACCCGCATCGGGGAGTCGCTGGCCAGGATAAACACCGAGTACGAGGCGATGCAGGATAGGTACACCACGGTCTTCGTGTGTAGCGATGGGTGGGAGACCGGCGCCCCCGAGGACCTGGAACGCGAGATGAGGAGAATGCGCAAACGTGTGAGGCGCATCGCCTGGCTGAACCCGCTGCTGGGCTCAGAGGGCTACGAGCCGCTCGCGGGCGGGCTACAGGCTGCCGCGCCTCACGTGGACCAGTTCGTCCCTGCCAACGACCTGGCACACCTCAAACGTCTGCCTCGCCTGCTACGTGCCTGAATCACCCTAGCTCGAGGAGACCCTTTATGTCTTGGATACGCGAGGAAGAGATCGACGCGTCGAATGTCATCAAGGTCATGTCCATAAGTCCGGGCGCTATGCATGCGGTCACGGACCTGAACTCGGCGATCACCTTCGGGGCCTCCACCCTTACCAGGGTTCAGGAGGAGGCGATAGCTACTACCGTATCCGTTATCAACCGTTGCAGATTCTGATCGATGTCCCACGGAGCGTTGCTTCGTCAGCACTCGGACGACCCCCAGCTTGCCAGCCACCTCATGCACGACTACCGTACAGCCGACCTCGACCCGCAGACGCGAGGCATGCTGGATTTCGCCGCCAAGCTTACGCGGGATCCCTCGGCCATGCAGGAGTCGGATGTACGGGGGCTGCGTAGCATTGGGCTCAGTGACGAGCAGGTGCTCTCGATCGTTCTCATCACCTGCGTCTTCAACTTCATGACACGGCTGGCCGACGGCCTGGGCGTCGAGCTGCCCGCGGCCTTCCAGGACTCGATAGAGCGGTGGCTAACGGGTCCGGCACGACAGCAGCAGTGGATGATGACGCACAAAGGCTGACAGGGCCATCGTACGCGTTGCTCGCAGGAGTCCGCTCCCATATAATCGAGCCCATGGTGAAGATCTGGTACTTGGGACTCCTTCTGGTACTTAGCGTGGTCCTGCTCGCCGCCTGTGAAGAAGAGGGCGTAGCGCCCCTGCCCACTGCTACCGCCCAGCCCGTGGCGACCCCAACAGCGACACCGTCACCCACGCCCACTTCGACTCCAACGCCGACGCCCTCTCCGACCCCAACCCCCATACCGTCGCCGACCCCGGTCCTATCGCCTACGTCCACCTCGACGCCCACGGCCGTCGTGGCCAGCGACCCACAGGCGCTGGAGATCCTGGAGCAGTCGGTCGCCGCGATGCTGGAGGTCGGTTCTTTGGCCTTTCAGCTCGACGCCACCATCGGCCTTCCCGAGGGCGGTCCGATTGCCAGCATCCCGGTGATCGTGTTCGGCCAGTACGTGGCCCCCGACAGAGCCTACGGAAAGATTGTCGTAGACCTGGGTTTCTTCGGCTTGGAGGTCGAGACCATCGCCGTAGGGGACAGCATATACGTAATGAACCCGGAAACGGGGGGGTGGAAGCTGACCGATAACTCGTCGGAAGTCATGCTCAACCCGCTAGAGCTCGCCCGGGTCGGCAACATGTCGCTCGGGCAGTTGGTGTTCCTCGGCGAGGAGACCCTCGACGATGTCGAGGTGTACCACTTGAGGGGGGCGCCGCCTCGGAGCCTGCTGGGCGGCGCCGAGGGCGAGTTCGAGGCCGACGTCTGGATAGGCGTGGACGATCTGCTTATGCGGAGGATCTTGGCCACCGGCCAACTCCCGCTGGAGGACGTGGTGACCGGAGGACTGCCCGTGCTGGGTGGTGGGATCGCCACCCTGACGATGGCGATGGACATATCGGGCTACGACGAGCCGATCGAGATAGAGCCGCCCGAGTTGGACTGAGCCGCCTGGAGGCGGGGAAGGACCTGACGCTAGTTCCGCCGGGTCACGGCCTTTCGGATGAAGTCGATGATCTCTGAGGTGGAAGTCCCCGGCCCGAAGACACCCCTCACTCCGATCGCCTCTAAGACCGGGCGGTCGTCCTCGGGGATGATCCCCCCCGCCATTACGACCACGTCCTCCATCTCGTTCTTCTTCAGGCCCTCCAGTATCAGCGGAAACAGCTCCATGTGCGCCCCGGAAAGGATACTGAGACCGATGACGTCGACGTCCTCCTGCATTGCAGCCTCGACGATCATCTCCGGGGTCTGGCGGATCCCCGTGTAGATCACCTCCATGCCGGCGTCGCGCAGGGCTCGCGCGATGATCTTGGCGCCCCGGTCGTGGCCGTCCAGGCCCGGCTTCGCCACCAGCACTCGAATCGGTTGAGACGCCATCCGCTTTACCTCCTGGCCGTGTCCTGGTCCACGAGCTCTACGAGTACGCCGCCCGTAGAGCGCGGGTGGAGGAAGGCGATCATCCCAGATAGGCCCTCCCGCGGGGCCTTGTCGATGAGCTCGGCGCCGCTGCTCCCCAGACGGTCCAGGGTTCCCTGCAGGTCCTCGACCTCGAAGCAGACGTGGTGGAGGCCCTCGCCCCGCCGCTCTATGAAGCGGGCCACGCCTCCGTCGGGGTCGGTCGGTTGGATGAGCTCGAGCTGCGAGCCGCCGACGCGAATCAGCGCGGCTCTTACTCCCTGGTCTTGTATGTCCTCGACGGGCGTCTCGCTGAGTCCGAGCAGGTCGCGATACAGCTTGAGGCTCTCGTCTATGTCGCGCACGGCGATGCAGACGTGGTTCAGGTGTCTTGCCGTGCAGGGGGATTGGTCTGTCATCGCTCGTCCGTATCGCTTAGCTGGGTAAGCCCGACGCATGTGTCATCGATTCACAACGAAGGGAGCCAGCAGGAACGTGTGGGGGTACCGGGGGGATCTTACCCTCGCGGTGGGGGTTTGCACCAAAACCACAGGAAGGTGCCGGAAACCGAAGGTTTCCAGCTGGGGTCTGGGGTGTCCCCAGACACAAAATACCCCCCAGGGTGGGTGGGAGGGAAACGCCTGGATCGCCGCAACTTCCCACTAGACACTCTCCGACTGCAGGACGTTCTTCGCGATTATCAGCCGCTGTATCTCCGACGTGCCCTCGTATATCTCGGTGACCTTGGCATCGCGGAAGTAGCGCTCCACCGGCATCGGCGCGAAGTAGCCGGCGCCGCCGTGGATCTGCACCGCCTTGTCGGCCGACTCCACTGCGACCCTGGAAGCGAAGAGCTTGGCCATGGATGCCTCGGTGACGAAGGGCTGTCCCTTGTCCATCAGCGTGGCGGCCCGGCGCACCATCAGCCTGGCGGCGTCGACGTTGGTGGCCATGTCCGCGATCATCCACTGGATGGCCTGGAAATCGGCGAGGTGCTGGCCGAACGCCTCGCGCTGCTTGGCATAGCTTACGGCGGCCTCGTAGGCCGCCTGGGCAATGCCGACGCACTGGGCCGCGATCGCGACGCGGCTGGCGTTGAGCACCTGCATCGTCTGTGGAAAGCCGTCGCCCTCGTCCCCCAGGCGGTTTTCCCCCGGCACCGGGCAGTTATCGAACACGACCTCGGCCGTTGACGAGGCTCGCATTCCCATCTTGCCGTGCTGGGGGTTGATCGCGAGCCCGCTCGTGTCGCGTTCCAAGACCAGGGCGTCGATCCCTTTGGAGCGAAGGCTCAGGTCGTGACTGGCCAGGACGACGAATATGTCGGCGTCTACGGCGTTGGTGATGAACAGCTTGCTGCCGTTGAGCAGGTAGGAGCCGTCGGATCTGGTCGCCGTCGTCCGCATTGCCGCCGCGTCGCTGCCCGACCCGGGCTCCGTTAGGGCGAAGGCGCCCAGCTTCTCGCCCCGGGCGAGGGGCGGGATGAAACGCTGCTTCTGACCCTCGGTCCCGTAGCGGTTGATGAACTGCGTGCAGAGCGACAGGTGGGCGATGAGGATAACGCTGGTCGCGGCGCAGCCTCGCGCTACCTCCTCGAGGGCTACGGCCAGCTGGCGCTGAGTCCCGCCGCTTCCACCGTACTCCTCGTCTATAGTCAAGCCCAGCAGCCCGAGACTGGCAATGCCACGAAAATTGTCCCAGGGGAACTCACCGCTTTCGTCGTACCCTGCTGCCCTCGGCGCCAGCTCCTGGTCGGCGAAGTCCCGGACCGTGTTTTTGAGCAGAAGCTCATCTTCTGACAGAACAGCCATCGTCAACCCCCTCGTCTGCGACGTGCCCTAGCGCCTATTTCAATCTGCTCCCAATCCGCCTGCCACGGATCTGTGGGTGGGAAGGCGGTGTAGGTTATCTTAAAACTAAACACTAGTCGTTCCCCAGCAACAGACGCTTAACCTCGTCGGGCTGGTGAACCAGCTCCGCCGTTGCGTCTATGGCGGCCTCGACGGCCTCTTCGAGGCGGTCCAAGCCGAACCGGGCGCCGTCCGGGTGCATCATGAGGCGGAACGTAGGCGCTGCGCCGGGATAGCCCGTTATCGGAATCGTGATGATCCCGTAGTCGCGCATGAGAGTGAAGGCCCCCGTAATCGCCGTCTCGTCCGCCACCAGGGGCGTGGGCCTGTCCCCGGCGCGCTCGAGGACCTCTTGGGCAAAGTCCTCCGCCGAGAAGGCGATACCCGGTCCCGCCTGGTATACACGGTCGCCATAGCGATCCTTGAACCGCCGATACGCCTCCCTGGCCAGCTCGCTGGCCTCCTCGACCTTCGATGTGTCCAGAGCCTCCATACCCCGGAGCATCGCCACGTAGTGGCCGCTCTGCGCCTCGAGTCCGAACTGGAAGACCTGGGCCTGAATCTTGTCCATCAGGTCCTGTCGCGCCACGATGGCCGCTCCCCTGGGGCCCGGCACGTGCTTGTCGATGGACCAGACCGAGATGTCGACGTCGCCGACCTCGAAAGTGCGCGGCTCGTCGAAGAAGACGGACCGCGAGATCATGTGGGCGTCGTCGGAGTAGACCACCATCCCCGCGTCTTTCGCCAGGGCGATGGCCCTCCTTACGTCGTCAGCCGGGATGTGATACTTGGACGGAGTCAAGGGCGTTATGACCAGCATCCTCCACGGCCCGTCGGCGATGGCCCCTTCCACGGCGTCCACACCGACGACCTCGTAGAACTCCGCGCCCACTAGCTCGACGGCCTGCTGTACCGACGGGTGGGACCTTCCCTTCTGGACGACGGATAGGACCCGGTCTCCACGCTCGAGCACGCCCAGCATTATCCCCAGTGTAGCCGAGGTCACGCGGTTGCAGAGCACCGCTCCGTGCTGGCTGGGGTGGCCCCCCACCTCTCTGACGGCCAGCTCCTCAGCCTCGCCCATGAAATAGGCGTAGAAGGTGAACTGGTTCTCGAGGCCGGGCAGGTCCTCGGGATCGAGAGGGAAGGTCCGGACCAGTCCTGTCATGTTGTAGACGCTGTCCTTGCCCTTGGCCAGGATACGGTCCTTGACCATACGCCGGCCCTGTGACGACTTCTTGGCCTCCTCCACCGGGCTCGCCAGGATTGTGCCGCGGCGGTAGCTTTCCGGAGCCGTCAACACGGCCTCTCGCTTGCCGTCCGTATGGTCCTGTGCCATTGCTTCTCCTTCTGTGTGACGACTTGGCGCGCCCGAAGCTGGTACCTGGTTGCGTGAGGTCCTTTACGACTCAGGCTGATGACCTCGGAGAACACAGCCTTCCGCCCCCGGGGGTTCCGAGGGGGAGCTACCCCCTGGTGGGGTCTGGGGAATCCCCAGAAAACCCTTGAGGGCGGGCGGGTGGGATGCAACGGGATTGCCGCAGCTTAGCACTAAAACGGCGCGAACTCCTGCTGTTCGCCGAAGACGCTCCGGAATACGTCCGATATCTCGCCCAGCGTGGCGTAGGATTCGACGCAGTCCAGTATCACGGGCATCGTGTTTTCGGTGCCCTCGGCCACTTCCTTCAGACGGGCCAGGGCCGCGTCGACACGGGCGCCGTCACGCTCCCGCCGGACCCTCTGGAGCCTCTCCACCTGCCTCCTCGTCTCCTCGGCGGCTATGACCTGAATCGACTTAATCGGCGGCGTCGGGCTCTGATAGGCGTTCACCCCCACGACCACCCGGTCACCCTCCTCGATCTCCCGCTGGTGCTTGTAGGCGCTCTCGTGGATCTCATTGATCTGGAACCCCTCATCGAGGGCTGCGAGGGCACCGCCCATCTGGTCGATGCGGTCGATGTACTCGAATGCCGCCTGCTCCAGCCGATCTGTAAGGCTCTCGACGTAGTACGACCCAGCCAGCGGGTCGACGGTGTCGGCGACTCCAGACTCGTGGGCTAGGATCTGCTGAGTCCGCAGCGAGAGCTGGGCCGACTCCTCGGTGGGTGTCGCCAGCGCCTCGTCCCATGAGTTGACGTGAAGCGACTGGGTGGAGCCGAGTACCGCGGCCAGAGCCTGGACCGTCGTGCGCACCGTGTTGTTCTCCGGCTGCTGGGCCGTCAGCGTAACACCCGCCGTCTGCGTGTGGAACCTCAGCATCCAGGAGCGTGGATTCTCGGCGCCGAACCGCTCCCGCATGATGACGGCCCACATGCGGCGCGCGGCCCGGAACTTGGCCACCTCCTCGAAGAGGTTGCTCTGTGCCACGAAGAAGAAGGAGAGCCGGCCGGCGAAGTCGTCTATGTCGAGACCCGCGTCCAGGGCGGCCTGTACGTAGGCGATGGCGTTGGAGAATGTGAACGCCAGCTCCTGCACCGCGGTGGCCCCCGCCTCGCGCATGTGGTAGCCGCTGATGCTGATCGTGTTCCACCGCGGAACGTTCTCGTGACAGTACCCGAAGACGTCCGTCACCAGGCGCATGGAGGGCTTGGGCGGGTAGATGTAGGTCCCCCGAGCGATGTACTCCTTCAGAATGTCGTTCTGGACGGTGCCGCCGATCTTGTCCAGCGGAACGCCCTGCTTCTTCGCCATCGCCACGTAGAGCGCAAGCAGTATCGCGGCGGTCGAGTTGATGGTCATCGACGTGGTGACGGTATCGAGGGGTATCCCGTCGAACAGGACTTCCATGTCGGCCAGGGACGCGATGGGTACGCCGGCCTTGCCGACCTCGCCCGTGGCCATGGGATGGTCCGAGTCGTAGCCCGTCTGGGTGGGTAGGTCGAAAGCGATGCTCAGGCCCGTCTGTCCCTGCTCCAGCAGGTAGCGATACCGGCGGTTCGACTCCTCGGGCGAGGCCAGGCCAGCGTACTGCCGCATCGTCCAGAGGCGGCTGCGGTAGGTGCCCGGTTGCACGCCTCGGGTGTAAGGGTACTCGCCGGGGTATCCCAGCTTCTCGCCGTAGCTGAACCCGTCCAGGTCCTCAGGGGTGTACAGCCCCTCTACTTCGAGCCCCGACTCAGTCTCGAAGCGCTCACGCCGCTCGCCGAACCGTTCCTTGGACGGCTCAAGGGATTTCTCTTCCCACTCCCGCTTCGACCCGCTGGGCATTCCGTAGCCTCCTCGGTCAACGGTGGAAACTCGCCGCAATTATACCGCAAAAGACTCCTGCGAACCTTCCTTGACACTCGGAAGCGGCGACTCCTAGAATGAACACACGTTCGGATTTCTTTGGGGACCGCACCTCTACTAAATGGTTCAACCACAACGCCTCGTCTCCGGTAGGCCTCACGAGGAAGACGAATCCCTCGACACCAGCCTGAGGCCGCGCCGCCTGGCCGACTACGTGGGCCAGGACGGCGTCAAGGACAACCTCGAGATCGCCATCAAGGCGGCGAGGCAGCGCAGCGAGCCCCTTGACCACGTCCTGCTGTACGGGCCTCCCGGACTGGGCAAGACCACCTTGGCCAACATCATGGCCACGGAGATGGGCGTACGCATAAAGGTCACGTCCGGCCCCGCCATAGAGCGCCCGGGCGACATGGTCGCCGTCCTAACCCAGCTCCAGGAAGACGACATCCTGTTCGTCGACGAGGTCCATCGCCTGCCCCGCGTCGTGGAGGAGGTCCTGTACCCGGCGATGGAAGATTACTTCGTCTCCTGGGTGATCGACAAGGGGCTGAAGGCGCGGAGCATGAATCTGAGCATCAAGCCCTTCACCCTGATCGGCGCGACGACCCGCTACGGCATGGTCAGTGCGCCGCTGCGTGATCGCTTCGGGTCGATCCACAGGCTGGACTTCTATGACGCTGAGGCCATGCGAACCATCGTGCGGCGCTCGGCCCGTATCCTGGAGATCGAGGCCGACGACGACGGCATCTTTGAGATAGCCAGGCGCTCGCGGGGCACGCCACGGGTCGCCAACCGGTTGCTCAAGCGGGTCCGCGACTACGCCCAGGTCATGGCCGACAACGTGGCCACCAGGGATGTGGCCCTCGAGGCGCTGAACCGGCTGGAGGTCGACGACCTCGGCCTGGACGGCGTCGACCACCAGGTGCTGCGGTCCATCATCGAGAAGTTCGACGGCGGCCCCGTAGGCCTCGATACGCTGGCTGCCTCCATCAGCGAGGAGGGCGAGACCATCGAGGACGTGTACGAGCCCTACCTGCTCCAGCTGGGGTTCCTCGACCGGACCCCGCGCGGCCGCGTGGCAACCCGCCGGGCCTACGAACACCTGGGCGTCGAATACACCAAGGATCGCCCTAACACCGCTCAGGCGAGCTTTTTTTGATCGACACCTGCCGAGCGTGGTCCTCAGAAAGACATTCTGTTGCCGCCAGCGATAAGGACCTTGCGAGCGACGAGCCGAACTAGCTCAATATCGAAGCCTAGCTGTTGAGCTTCCTTTGAGAATGGGAGTAGTGGTTCAGCTTCCGTTTGAAGGTTTTCGGACTTAGTGTGAACAATTCGGCATCGAATATCATAAATACGATCAGCAACTTCGTTACGCAAGTCTGCATCCGGATTGTTGAGAGGTATCCTGGTTGCGGATAGTGCCTTCGACTTGGAATAGAACTCTTTGGCGTCGGAGTCTGATTCCAGGAAATCTCGGAGTTCCTTCGGTTCCAAGCATTCATGAATGGTCGCTCGTAACTGACTCCGTTCATCACCAAAAGACCTAAGATTGCCGGAACCTCTAAGTGCAGTTAGAAGTCGTGTGATGTCTGAATCTCGGTGGGCGTCGAAACTAGGGTCCTTCAAGATGTTGCGCACCACTCTCTGCGCCTCTACCTGTGAATAACTGGGAAGGAAGAACTCAATTACCTGGTAATAAGCGAGAAATTGAAGCAACGGCAATCCAGTAGACGAACTTGCATACCAGTATAAGGACATAGGCTCGGGGTCGTATTCGTCTTCTGGGAACGTTAGCTCAACTGTTTCGCGATGTCGGCGGCGGCTTAGCATTCTATGTGGGCGTAGTTGTTCTCGCGCGAGAACGATGGGTAGATCTGTCTTCAAGTCGACCTGGAACAACATAGCGTCGCCAACTTTTCGGAGGATTTCCGCGGCCGTATCGTGGTGTTCGACTTCTAGACCCTCGATTCGCAAAGTCGGCGTACGAAACCGCCGTGGCCTTCGAACCAATCTGTCTCGGCTCAGTTGGTAAAGCACTGCAAATTCAGTCGACGGTGGACCGATTGTTAATGATACCCTCGGAAGCCTATTGGGGTCAGAAGCTACGGTGATTCCTTGTGCCTCCTCGTCGCTACCACTCGCGTCCAGAGACCCGAGGAGTCTTTCCAACGCTAGAATCGTTGGTATCCGCGTGCCAGCTTCAAGTGCTGCCTCAACAACAGCGAGGTCGCGAGACCAGATCGCAACGAAGCCGGCTAGGAACCGAAATTTTTCGAATGGAATAGACTCCAGTGCTTCTCCTTCGTCAAGATTCCTCACTACTAGCTCACGGTGCTCACGCCCCGCCGGAATATCTATGAACACCGCTTGACGTGTGGATTCATCGCCACCTTGGCGGAGAGGTCCAGTAGTTTGTGGTATCGAGGCCTCTTCGCATCGTTTGCATAACGTTGCGATCTGAGCTGAAGTTATTGGACGGCTCTCTTCATCAGAGCGGTGGTCAGTAATAATGTTAGGCATTGCAACTCTCCATCAGCTGATTATTCTCAGCCTTGGCAGGGATCGTCACTAGCGGGGTTATTTGGGCCAGTTGTCAGCGTGGGTTGCACGTTGCCCCTGGCTACCTCCTCGAAGCGCTGGACCGAGCCGTCCTTGCGTATGTGGAGCTGATCGGCGCCCTGCCCCTCGAGCGCCGGCCCAATGAGCAGCCGCCGATGGCACTTCGAAGGGTCTTCCTCGGCGCACATGATAGCAGTCCGAGCATCCTCAGCCAGCCGTGCGAGCTCCTCGATCCCTTCTCGAAACGGGCTCATAGACTGCATCTTGGCATAGTCCGGCCGTCCATGCGCATCGAGCAGCGATGGGTCCTTCGGCTTGCCCCCGATGGCGTCGCCCATGTAGGCGTGCGCGATGCCGTTTTTCTCCAGCAGGCCCTCCAGCGACCGCCTGTTGGCGAAGGGAGCGAATCTGCTCACGGGCCTGCTGCGCACGTCGACCAGCACCTCGATCCCGTGCTGCCTCAGCAGAGGAGCGAAGCTCTCCCAGGTGTGGTTGCTGTGACCTATGGTGTAGATCGTTAGCGTCATCGGTGTGTTGGGTGCTCGTTCCAGGCACTGAAGTGCCCGGTTAACCCCGGACTTCAGTCTGGGGGTGCTTTCCTCTCCACCCAGCCCGCCCCGGAGTGTCCTCCGGTTCGCCTATCGCCTAGGCTCCATCGCCGTCGCCGGCAAGCGGCAAGGCAGACTCCATCGAGACGTAGTTCATCTGGTAGAGGTGCGCGTAGAGGCCGTCAGCTCTCAGCAGCTCCTGGTGCCCGCCCACCTCGATGATCTCGCCTAGGTCCAGCACCACGATCTTGTCGGCCCCACGGATTGTGGACAGCCTGTGGGCTATGACGATGGCGGTACGCCCCTCCAGCAGCAGCTTCAGCGCTCGCTGTATCTGCATCTCGCTGTAGCTGTCGATGTTGGCCGTGGCCTCGTCGAGGATCAGAATCCGGGGATCGGCTACGACGGCCCGGGCGAAGCTCAGCAGCTGGCGTTGGCCCATGCTGAGATTGCCGCCCCGTTCCTGCAGCGGCGTGTCGTACCCCTCCTCCAAGCGCATGATGAACTCGTGTGCGCCGACTGCTTCGGCGGCCTGGATCATGTGCGCGTCGGTGGCATCGACGTGGTTGTACTTGATGTTGTCCCGGATCGTCGTAGAGAAAAGGAAGGGCTCCTGGAGCACCATGCTCATCTGGCTCGCCAGCGAGTGCCTTGTCACGTCCCGGACGTCCTGGCCGTCTACCAGGATCGCCCCGCCGTCGCGCGGCACGTCGTAGAACCGCGACAGCAGCGATACCAGCGTGGTCTTGCCCGCGCCGGTGGGGCCCACCACCGCGACCGTCTCTCCGGGCTCGATGCGCAGGTTGACGCCCTTCAGGACCTTCTCACCCGGCACGTAGGCGAAGCTGACGTCGCGAAACTCGATCTCGCCCTTCATCCTGGGCAGGTCCGGGGCTCCGGGCGTGTCCGCGAGGTCCGGCTCCGTGTCCAGCAGGTCGAAGATGCGGACTCCCGACGCCATCGACCGCTGGAGCTGGGCGTACTGCATGGTCAGGTTGCGGATCGGGTCGAAGAAGCGGTGGATGTAGATCACGAACGCGATGAGTGCGCCGACCTCCAGCTCGTTGCTGACGATCATCCCGGACCCGAAGAAAAGGGCCAGTCCGATGGCGGCCGCAGTGAACATGTCAACCGGGGGCAGGAGGGCGGCGGACAGCTTGCTCGCGGCCTGGTTGCTGCGCAGGTGCTCGCGATTCTTGGCGTCGAAGAGCTCCAGGTTGCGATCCTGGCGGTCCATGCTCTGGACCACTCGGACGCCAGAGATGTTCTCGTTGAGAGCGCCATTCACGATGGATATGGCGCGCCGCACTCTGAGGAAGGCCCGCCTGGCGATGGGCTGCCACGCCGCCATGACCAAGATCATCACCGGCAGCACAGACATGGAGATCAGGCCCAGCTTGAGGTTCATGATCAGCATGGCGATCACGATCCCCGCCAGGCTGAGCACGTCGCCCAGGGTCATGACCACGAGGGAGCTGGTCTCTTGGAGCTGGCTCACGTCCCCCTGGACCCGCGACATTATGCGGCCGACCTCGGTCTTGTCGTAGAACCGTAGTGACAGCTTCTGAAGGTGGGAGAACATCTTCCGCCGCAGGCCGTACAGCACCCCCTGGCCCACCCTTGCCATGGCAAGCTGTTGGACATAGTTGCTGCCCCAGTTGAGCAGCGCCGCCGCGATAAATAGGCCGAACACCCAGCTTAGCCCGGCGAAATCCCCCTCTAGCACGAACCCATCGATGCCCCACCTGATTAGCCAGGGGATCGCCACCTGGGTGACCGTGTAGACCAGCATAGCCGCCACGGCAAGGGCGCCTATGCGCCGATAAGGCCGGACGTAGGGAATCAGACGCGAGACAACCCGCTGGTCGTAGACCTTGCCGAAGGCCTCCTCGTCGGCCTCGCCGCGGCCCATCTCGTGAAAGAGCCCGTGGGACATCATCGGGCTATACCCCGATGAGGGACCAGCGGTTGCCCAAGATCCCGCAGCACATCCTCCTGTGGTCGCAGCTGCAGCTCGTAGATGTCGCGGTAGAGGCCACCGACCGCAAGCAGGTCGCTGTGCGTTCCCCGCTCCACGACCTCTCCGTCCCTCAGCACCAGGATCGTGTCGGCTCTGTGGACCGTGCTCAACCTGTGGGCGACCACGAAGGTTGTGCGACCGCGCATCGCCGACTCGATGGCCCTGCGTATCTCCTCCTCGGTGCTCGTGTCGACGCTCGAGGTGGAGTCGTCGAGGATCAGGACGGGCGGGTTCAGCAACACGGCCCGGGCGATGGATAGACGCTGGCGCTGCCCACCCGACAGGGTCGAGCCTCGCTCGCCGATCACGGTGTCGTAGCCCTGCTCCAGGCTGCTGATGAAGCCGTCGAGCTGCGCCACCCGAGCCGCCCGAACGATCTCCTCCATCGAGGCGTCCTCGCGACCGTAGGCGATGTTCTCCCGGATGCTGCTGGTGAACAGGAAAGTGTCTTGCTGGACTATGCCTATACTCCGACGAAGCGATGGCAGCGTCACGTCCCGAACGTCCACTCCGTCGATCGTAACCCGACCGGACGACGCGTCGTAGAAGCGAGGGATAAGGGTGACTATGGTCGTCTTGCCGCTGCCGGGCGCGCCCAGCAGCGCCACTACCTTCCCGGGCTCCACGTCGAGGTCCACGTCTTTCAGGACAGGGATGCTGCCGTCATAGCTGAAGCTGACCTTCTCGAAGGTGACGTGGCCCTTAACGTCGCGCAGACGTCCCGCCCCCGGGGACTCCTCAACATCGGGCCTGGCATCCAGTATCTCGAATAGTCGCTCGCCGGCTGAGGTGGCCCGGGCGTATGAGTTGACCATCCACCCGGCCATCCGGACGGGAATCGCCAGCATCTGCATGTAGATGATGAACTGGGCCAGCTCGCCGAGGGTCATATGTCCGTTGATCACCCGCCACCCGCCAAACCACAGCACAACGCCCACGGCGGCCACGAACGTGAACAGCATATAGGCCGTGTTGGACGACCGAAGTCGCTCGGCCTCGATAAGGTTGGCGGCCACCTCCGTGTTTTTCGCGTCGAACTTCGCCGCCTCGTGCTCCTCCGACGCGAAGGCCCGCACCACCCGCACGCCGGTCAGGTTCTCCTGAAGCACGGTGCTCAGCTCCGCCATCTTCTCCTGGATGGTGAGCCATATCCGTCTGATCTTGATCCGCGCAACCGCCGACTGGTAGGCCACCAGCGGCATGAAGCTCGCACTGACGAGCCCTAGCTTCCAGTCCAGCCACATCAGCAGGGTCGCCACGGCGATGAACAGTCCAATGAAGTAGGGGGTGCGCACGAGGCCCATGTTGATGAACATGCGTACGGCCTCTACGTCGCTGATGGCCCGCGACATAAGGTTGCCCGTGTGGTGGCGGTCGTGGAAGCGGAAGCTCAGCCGCTGGACGTGGTCGTAGAACGCGTTACGCATGTCATAGGCGACCACATGGGACAGTGACTCCCCCAGGTACGTCTGGCCGAACGACAGCAGGCCGCGGGCAATATAAAGACCGACGATGATGAGTACGATCGACAGGATGGCGCCATCCCTGTCGATCGCCTTGCCGATGAACTTGGGGAGCAGGAGGTACGCCGCCGAGGCTCCCACCGTGCAGATGTAGGCGCCCCCCATCCGCCATCTATGCCGGAGGGCGATACCGATGATGCGAAGGATTATTCTCATATACGCTCGTCGAGTCCACTGCGACAGGCCATTCGGCAGGTCCAAGGCGCCTGTTCTCGCATGCCTATTCTAGCATGGGCGGGAGGGCGATCGGGCCGTACGGGGCCGACGGTAACTAATCGGCGCAGGCCTGCATCGGCTCAGAGCCGGCTGGCGCTGTGCTAGAATTGCCTCGGGGTAGCGGAGCGCGTCAGATGAGAACGGCCGAAAAAAAGAATGCAGCAAGGGTTATGCCCTTCGTTGTGCGTCCCATGGAGGAGGGAGACCTGCTGCAGCTGCAGGAGATCGAGCGCGGCGCCTTTCCCAACCTGTTTCCACCCACGCCTTTCCGCCGCGAGCTCAAGAGCCAGACCTCCCTTTATCTCGTAGCGTGCCTGCGGGAAGGAGAGGCCGCCACCGGTCCGATGGCCGAGGATAGCGCCAGTGGCCGTTCTCGACCCTTGATGGGCCGGCTATTGGACGGGGCGCGCGATCTTTGGAGCTTACGTCCGTCGGCGTGGCAGCCGGGGCAGGAGGTTCTCGCTGGGTTCATAGGTGTGTGGTACGTCGTGGAACAGGCCCATATCGTATCAGTGGGCGTGCGCAGCCATTATCGTGGAAATGGGATTGGCGAGGTGCTGCTTATCAAGGCCATGGAGCATGCGATGGCCTGTGGCGCCAAGGAGGTGACCCTCGAGGTCAGGGTGTCGAACTACGTCGCAAAGAATCTGTACCGAAAGTATGGCTTCATTGAGCGCGGCATCCGCAAGGGCTACTACTCGGACAACCGGGAGGACGCCGTCATCATGACGACCGACCCGATCGGGGTCGACTCCTACTCCACGGAGTTCCATGACCTCGTCCGCGCGCACGAGGACCGATGGGGCCCTACGGAGCGTCCCCTGAAGTAGCGGAACACCTCGTTTCCTCGCCCGCCACATGCCGAGGCCCCTGAATCGCAGTCACTGGCTCGGCATCTAACCAGGTACTCCTCAGGCGGACTTGGTATGGCATCCAACCTCGGCAAAGCAGCACTCGTACTCCTTGTGGCGCTTGTAATCGCCTACCTTCTGGTCCCTCCCTTCAGGGCGAGGGTTACGCGGCTGACGTCGCCCTCGGAGACCGTCACAGTCATGGTTGACGGCGGAGGTGAAAACCAGGCCGGCGGCAACTCGGAGCGCGACCTGCGAATGGTCACGGTGGTGGGGTTCGACAGCATTCCGGCAATCCTGGAGCCGGAGTTCGTCACCGTGCAGGAGGCCGAGAACTGGATGGCCCTGGACGAGCAGGTGCTCGGCCTGTCGGTCGACGGCGACCACCGCGCCTACTCAGTCCCGATGCTCAGCAGCCATGAGATCGTAAACGACACCGTCGGTGGCGTTCCCGTCGCGATAACCTGGTGACCGCTTTGCTTCTCGGCTATCGTGTATGGCCGTGAGATCAACGGAGGGGAGCACACCTTTGGCGTCTCGGGCAAGCTCATCATGAACGCGCTGGTGATGTACGATCACCAGACAAGGACCCTGTGGAGCCAGTTTCTCGGCACGGGGGTTAAGGGCGAGCTGTCCGGTGTCGAGTTAGAGGTGTTCCCGGTCACCCAAACGACATGGGCCGCCTGGCGTGACCTACACCCCGATACCCTGGTCCTGGACAAGAAAAGCCGGTACGGCTTCGACAACTACAGGTCCTACTACGGCTCGGGTCGGGCGGGTGTACTGGGGGAAACGCGGCGAGACGACCGGCTTGACGGGAAGGACCTCGTCCTGGGCATCGACCTGCAAGGCCATGCCAAAGCGTTTCCGTTTCCTTTGTTGGAGAGGCAAGCCGTGGTTAACGATGCCATCGCCGGAGACCACGTCCTCGTCTTCTACGATAAGGGCACGGGTACGGCACTTGCTTACCGGCGCTCGGTGGCCGGGCACCCGCTCGTTTTCGAGCTGGTGGGGGAGGGGACAGGTGTTCAGGCCACGCTGACAGACCGGGAGACCGGCTCGACGTGGATGGCCTTCACGGGAAGGGCGGTGGACGGTGAGCTGGAGGGCGAGGTTCTGGAGAGGCTGCCCTCTCACCTGTCCTTCTGGTTCGCCTGGAGCGATTGGCATCCGGAGACCGATCTATTCGAAGGCTAACGCCAATGGTCCCCCGGGTTCCGCCCCCCCCCCCCCCCCCCCGCCGTTGCCCGTCATGCCGTTCTGATTTCAGGCCATATGCCGGCCCCTTGTGGCAAGGGCGTTCCCGTCCTACCTGAGGATCCGTGACAGGGCCACTAGCGCCACCACCACCAGGACCACAGCAACAGTCCACAACGGCAGCTTGGGGACCGCGGAGCGTCTAAGCCGCCGCTGGTGCTTCCTCCTGGCGCGACGGCTGGCCATCGGGCCGCTCCGATCGGTGCCGGGCTAGTCGTCTTGAGGGCCGGGGAGCGCCGGGTTCAGGTCCCACTGCCACTCCACGCCCTCGTTCTTGGGTGTCTTGAGCATGGTAGTGCCCTTGAGCACCTGCGAGACGTACTCGACGAGGTCATCGGCGCACCTCGCGCAGCAGCCGTAGGACGTGACCAGACGATTTATGATGGCCGTTCGCCTGCGGCGCCATTCAACTCGCTGGCGGGCGAACCTGGGCCGGATGAGGTCGCGTGCCAGGACCCGGTTGGTAGGGAACAGCCGCGCCTCAATGGCTGCTTTCAGACGCGGTTCGCTCATATAGTCGTAAGGAGCGCCCTTCTTCTTGAAGACGGAGAAGAACTGGTGGACCTCACGACGAAAGTATGCTCGCTCTCTGTCCGATACGCCGGCGTGCTTCTCCATTTCCCGCATGTCGCGCTCGCCGGCTTTCCCATCGGTCAGATAGGTCTCCACGCTGGCGAGGTACTCGGATAGGAGATCCGTCCCGCTCTCCTCGAAACCTTCCTTGAAGGCGCGTTGGACCTCGCGAATAGCTCGCCTGTTGTATTCCTCTACGGTTTCCTTCGCGAACCCGAGGTGCTTCGCGAGGTCTCCTTCGTCGAGGCTGACGTTCTCCCTCAGCCCCATCCAGAGACTGTCCAGCGCCATTAGTGGGGACACGCATTGAACATCCGGCGAGCTCGCCACCGCGCTCAGACGGTTCATTATGTATCGCGGAGACAGACCGTGCATGCCTTCGTTGGGGTGATGGCGCTGAAGATCCACCACGTCGTTTAGAGAGAACCGTGGTACGACCTGGCCGTCGTAGAGACGCAGCTTGTCCATCAACGTCATGCCGGGCCTGGCGGGCATCTCGAGCCTCGACAGCACGGCGAACACACTCATCGTCGGTAACGCCAGAGGAGAGACGTGGACGTTCTCCAGCGCGCTGCTCTTCAGCATCTTCAGATAGATCTCGACCTCGTCCTGCACCCTGACGTTGTAGGGGATCTGGACCGCTACAATCCTGTCTCGTAGGGCTTCCGACTGCGGTTCAGACGCGAAGTCGGCAAAGTCGCCCTCGTTGGAATGGGCCACGATGACCTCATCGGCGTAGACCGACCCGAACCGTTCCATCTTGATGAGCTGCTCCTGGGCGAGGCCGAGCAGTGAGGTCAACAGACGGCGGTCGGCCTTGAACATCTCGACCAGCTCAATCAAACCCCTGTTGGCCACGTTGAACTCGCCATCCAGACGGAAGGCCTTACCCGCCACCTCGACCCGGCCCCCGTCAAGCTGTTCGGTGTCTACGCTGCCGACCAGGATCGACGCGTCCTCAGGATTCGGGTCTGTGGCCACGTAGTATCCGATACCGACGGCCTCGCGCTCCGAAAACGTGATCCGCTCGACAGGCATGTCCGAGACCTTGTCCTCGTATTTGGTCTTCAAAACGTACCTGCACCGTGGACACAGCTCGCCCTCGACGTATACCCCGTGCTCCTCCATGAGTTTCGAGCGCATGGGGCTGGGGATCAGGTGAAGGGGGTCTTCCTGCATGGGGCAGCCCTTGATAGCGTACGCGGTTCCCGCCTCGGTGCGCGTGTACTGCTCCAGGGCTTTCTTCAGCAGGGCGACGATCGAGGACTTGCCGCTGGCGGGGGGTCCGAGGAGCAGCAGGATCCGCTTCCTGATCTCAAGCCTATCGGCCGAAGAGGCGAAGTACTGGACTATCCTGCCGAGGGCCTGGTTGAGGCCGAATATATTCCCGTCAAAGAGGCCGTAAGTTAGCTGACCTGAGGGAGACTCCTCGATCCCGCCGGCCATGATGGCGTCGTAGACCAGCCGGTGAGAGAGGCGCGATACCGAAGGCCTCTCGAAGGCCATGCGCAGGTAGTCGCCGAACGTGCCTTCCCAGGTGTAACGCCCACTCTCCCGCTCGCACTCGGCGAGAAAGTCTCCGACGGATTGTACGGCCGTCATGCCTCCCACCCCCCCGGCATCGCGAATCGTCGGCTCCGAGCCCGTTAGTAGGTGATGAGCCAGCGACTTCTTATGCTGCCCGGATCGCCGTCGTCACCAGCGCCAGACCTACGGCCAGTACCGTGACTGAACCTACCAGCGTAAACCACCCCGCAACGGGCCGAAGGATGTTAAAGGGAACCGCGTAGAAGAAGAAGAGCATCCCAGCCACGATTGATAGTACCAGGGCGACTGCCGATAGGCCAATGGCAACTGCGTTGCCGTAGGCATCGAACAGGGTCGTGGCGAAGAAGATCAGGGCTACCACGCTTCCCGCCGTCACCACGGCGCTGTAGAATCCGAGCGCCCGCTCGTCGAGCTCCCATATCCCCTGGGCGCCCGCGCCAATCGCATGGCCTACCCACAGGATGATGAGCATCTTCATTACCATCGTCTCGGCAACGGGGCTCGCGTCCGGGTCGCCGCCGATCAGGACCATCGGGACGAAGGTTATCGCGATCAGCGCGCCGAGACCCAAGGCGGCCGTGTAGACTCCCATCGTCCTGCCTTCGGGGTACAGCCCGAGGAGATACCAGGAGTGGGAGAACAGCGCCGCAGCGATCAGTATCAGTGATAGTCCTTCCATCTTACCTCCTCTTCGTCCGGTGTCTCCGAGTGCACAAGGGGCGGTCGCGCAGTGCTCCCGTCATCGCCCGCAGGCCGCGAGCCACCCGTGCGGTGATCGTGGATGGTTCAGGCTCGTTGGCGTGCACCTGAACGGACGGTTTCAAGGGCCGCGCTGCTGCCCAGGCTTACCTGAGGACAATTTGGCACAGGGTTTCTTGCACTGTCTAGGCGAAGTCGCCCTCCTCTTATAGGTAATTTCCGGCTCGGGCGGCTGCTAGACGTCGAGCGCGTTTGCCGTATCGTGGCAAGCGCCCTTCGATACTCTTGCCTGGTAGCGGTGTGGCCTATATGGCGTCGAGCTTCTCGAGCTCGTCGTCGGACAGTTTGATGTCTACCGACGCCGCGTTGCTGACGACCTGCTCAGGCCTGCTCGCGCCGACGACAAGCGACGTGACTGCCGGCCGCGACAGAGCCCACGCCAGCGAGAGCTCAACCATCGAGTACCCCGACTCCTTCGCTAGGCTCTTCAACCTGTCGACCCTATCGAAGGTGCTGTCATTCCAGTATATGTCCTTGGCTGCACTGGCGTGCTCTGACGCCATGTGGGTGTCTTGTGGCGGCTCTGAGTTGCGGTCGTAGTTCCCCACGAGCAAGCCGGCGCCCAGCACCTGGTAGGGGAGGACTGCGATCTGCTGGTCCTCGCAGAGAGGGACGATCTCCTCCTCGATGTCGAGACACAAGAAGCTGTACTCCGGCTGGATCGACTCGAACCTCTCCAGGCCGTGCTTGTCACTAGCCCAAATAGACTTGCATAGCTGCCATGCGGCGAAGTGAGAGCATCCCAGATATCTGATCTTTCCCTGGTGTACCAGGTCGTCCAGCGTGCGCAGCGTCTCCTCGATGGGCGTCTCCGAGTCCCACCAGTGGACCTGGTAGAGATCGATGTAGTCGGTGCCGAGGCGCCTCAGGCTGGCCTCTACGGCGTCCATAAGGTGCTTTCGGGATAGGCCCGTGTCGTTGACCCCCGGCCCGGTGGGGAAGAACCCTTTGGTTCCCAAGACGGTGTCGTGGCGCTTCCCCTTGATGGCCTTGCCGACCACCTCCTCGGAACGGCCATCGGTGTACAGGTCGGCGCTGTCGATGAAGTTGATGCCCTGCTCGTAGCACTCGTCCACCACCGAAATCGCCCGTGCATCGTCGACATACGAGGCGCCGAACATGTTGGTACCGAGGCATATGCGCGACACCTTCAGGCCGGTACGGCCGAGCTTGACGTACTCCATAGCTCTAAGCTCTCTCCTAGCTGATAGGAATCTGACTTCTGATCGGGGGCTCCAATTCTTGCGGCCCGCTCACTTGAAAAGCGGCGCAGGCCGCTCGACCGTCTGTTGGAGTCGGCGCAGGAAGCTGGCGGCGCTCGCACCGTCGATTACCTGGTGGTCAACGGTCAGGCTCAGCGTCATCGTCTCTCGCACCACGATCTCGCCCTTTCGGACCACCGGCTTGTCCACCGATCTCCCTACCCCAAGTATGGCGCTCTGGCCTGTGTTCAGGATCGGCGTGAACCCGTCCACGGTGCCCAGAACGCTGATCGTGAAAGTTCCGCCCACCACGTCGTCGGGCGACAGCTTCCCCTCACGTGCCTTGGACGCCAGGTCCTGAGTCTCGACGGCGATCTGGTTTATGTCCTTGTCCTGCACGCTTCGCAGCACAGGCACGATCAGGCCGTCGTCCAGCGCCACCGCGAAGCCGATGTTTATCTCGTCGAAATAGTACACGTTACCGCCCGCCAGCACCGTATTGTGGCTGGGTATGCGCTTTAGCGTCTCTGCGCAGGCCCTGATCAGCACGGCGGCGATGGTAATGGTCTCACTGTCCTTGGACGCCTCCCGCCGCAAACGCTGGGCGTCGGTCACGTCGACTTCGATAAAGAAGCTGAGCTGTGCCGTCGTGGCTATGCTGCTTCGCATATGCTCGGCGATGGTCTTACGCATACCTGAGAGGGGCACGGTCTCTGAGGGGGTGGGGACGCCCGGGGGTGGCCCGGCCGATGCCGGCGCCCCCTGCTGCTCGGCGAAGGCGCGTACGTCTGCCTCGACGACTCTACCGCGTGGACCCGTCGGCGTAGCCTGCGAGATATCGACGCCCAGGCTCGCGGCCAACCGTCGCGCCCCGGGGGTCGATGGGACGGCTTCTCCGGCTGCACGCGGTGGGGCCGGCTTTGAAGGGGCCCGTGGCGCCGTCGCGACGGGGGCAGCCGGCGCTGTGGGAGCCTTGGGGGCCTCCTCGCCCTCCGACAGCAGGTAGCCGAGAACCCCGGCCACCTCAACTATCGCTCCCTCCGACACTACCTGGTGAAGGATGCCTGCCGCGGTGGCCTCGAGGTCGTAGTTGAGCTTTTCCGTCTCTATCTCGGCTATCACCTCTCCCTGCTCAACGGGCTCCCCGGCGGGCTTTGACCACTTGGTCACCATACCCTCAGTCATCACCATCCCGAGCTTGGGCATCACAATTGGGGTTGCCATACCGCCTCCTACTCCAGGGCCGCCATAGCCGCTTCCACGATCTGCTCTTTGGACGGTATGAACAGATCCTCCAGGGGTGGGCTGTACGGCACCGACGCGTGAGGAGGTGTGACTCGCTTGGGAGGGGCGTCGAGGTAGTCGAAGGCCTCTTCCGCCACCAGCGAGGAGACATCCGTCGCGATGCTGCAGCGGGGGTAGTCCTCGTCCACGATCACGACCTTCCGCGTCTTCTTCACCGACTCCAGGATGGTCTCATTGTCCATGGGCGAAAGCGACAGCAGGTCGACGACCTCCGCCGAGTATCCTCGAGCCTCGAGGTCCTTGGCTGCCTGGAGCGCTAGGTGTGTCGTGTAGCCTATGCCCACCAGGGTGATATCGCCGCCCTCGCGGGCTATGTTCGCCTTGCCGAGTGGTACGACGTACGGCTCCTCGGGCACGTCCTGATCGGCCCGCATGCCCATCAGGAGCTTGTGGTTGAAGATGATGACGGGGTCGTCGTCTCGAATAGCGGCCGTGTATAGCCCCTTGGCGTTGTACGCATTGGACGGGCAGACGCACTTGAGGCCCGGGATGTGGGTGAACAGCGAGTAGAGCGTCTCCGAGTGCTGTGCCGCCGAGTTGGCCCCGGCGCCGATGCTCGTCATGATCGTCAACGGAACGTTGACCTTGCCGCCGAACATGTAGTGCATCTTGGCGGCGTTGTTGAATATCTGGTCGGCACATACGCCCAGGAAACCGACGAACATCAGCTCCACTACGGGCCGAAGCCCGGTGGCCGCCGCTCCGACCCCGGCGCCGATGAAACCGGCCTCCGAGATCGGTGTGTCCATCACCCTCTGGGGGCCGAACTGCCCTATGAGACCCTTCGTGAGCCTGAATACGCCGCCCCAAGCGTCCTGAAACTGAGGACGCCGTCCGCCACCCGCCACCTCCTCTCCCATCACTATGACCGTGGGGTCTCGCTCCATCTCCTGGCGCAGGGCCTCGTTGATCGCCTGCGTGAAGGTCAGCTCCCGGACAGCCTGCTGTACCATGCCTATTTCCCCCTCTCCTCCGGATCTCGACCCGTTGCCGATCTCCGCTAGTAAGAGACGTAGACGTCGGTATAGAGCTCCGATGGGTCCGGGAAGGGACTCTCGTTCGCGAATTTGGATGCAGCCTCCACCTCTTTCTGGGCCCGGTCGCCAATAGCGCCCAGGTCGCTCTCGGTGGCATGCCCGCCTTCGAGGAGGTAGCCCTCCATCCTATCGACGCAGTCCATCGACTTGTAGTAGTCCTCTTCCTCTTTCGTCCTGTAGCCCAGCGGGTCGTCGGCGCCGAAGTGCCCCTGGTAACGGTAGGTGAGCGCTTCGATCAACGTTGGGCCTTCGCCCGCCCTGGCTCTCTTGACAGCCTCGCCGGCCACCTCGAACATCTCTAGCGCAGACTGGCCGTCAACTGCGACCCCCGGCATGTCGTAGCCCGCCGCCCGGTTGGCCACGGAGCCGCCTGCCAGCGAGTACTCCACCGGTGTCGACTCCGCGTAGCGATTGTTCTCGCATACGTAAAGGACCGGCAGCTTCCAGATGCTCGCCAGGTTCATAGACTCGTGAAGGCTGCCCTGGTTTGCCGCACCGTCACCGAAGAAGACGACGCTTACGCCGTCGGTGCCCTTCACCTTGGCCGTCAGCGCGGCGCCGGTGGCCACGGGGATGTTGGAACCGACGACGCCGTTGGCACCGAGCATGCCGCGGGTGATGTCGGCGATGTGCATGGTACCGCCCTTGCCCTTGTTGGTTCCGGTGGCTTTGCCCATCAGCTCAGCCATCATCTCGTTCATGTCTACGCCCTTGGCGATGCAGTGGTGGTGGCTGCGGTGGTTACCAAGGACGAAGTCGGCGTCCGTCAAGTGGGCGCAGATGCCGGTGGGTACCGCCTCCTGGCCGATCGAGGAGTGCAGGCCCCGCAGTGTGCCTGCGTCCTGCTCCCGGCGGCCCTGTTCCTCGAACTTGCGAATCCTCAACATGGTCTCGTACATCCACAGCAGGGCCTCTTTGTCGAGAGTTGCGAAAGGTGCACTCATGCCAGCCTCCAGTTCGGCGATTTGCGGTCAGCCACCCGGTTTCGCGCTGGATTATATCAGGAGGTCTGTCCGGTGGCTACAATGGGCGCGCCAGGGGGGGCGCCAGCGGCTCACAGGCTAGACCCCGGACTTCAGTCCGGGGACGTCGCACAGCCCCCTGCATCAAACGCGAAGGGCCGCATTGTCTATCGCTCCGGGCACTCAAGTGCCCGGTTAACCCCGGGCTTCAAGTCCGGGGTTTTTGCACGGCTCGAAGCCCTAGCCTTCGTCCTCGGGGACGATTTTGAGGTGCAGCTCGTCTAGCTGGCTTTCCTCGACAGTACCGGGGGCGTCGAACAGCGGATCAACTCCGCTCTGGGTCTTCGGGAAGGCGATCACGTCGCGGATATTGCTGCTGCCGGTAAGAATCATGACGAGCCGATCGATACCCGGCGCGATTCCCCCGTGCGGTGGTGCTCCGTACTCAAGTGCCGTCAGCAGCTGGCCGAACCGAGATTCCATCTGTTCGTCGTCGTAGCCCAGGACCCTGAGGATACGCTCCTGGAGCTTCCTGTCGTGTACCCGGATGCTGCCGCTGGCGAGCTCCTCGCCGTTGCAGACCAGGTCGTAGCACCGAGCGATCACCTTGCCCGGGTCGCTCTCGACGTACTGCTCGTAGCCCTCCTTGGGCATGGTGAAAGCGTGGTGCATGGCGCCCCACCGCTGCTCGTCCTCGTGCCACTCGAACAGCGGGAAGTCGACGACGAAGGCGAAGGCCAACATGTCGGGATTGGTCTTCCCCAGCCGCTGTCCCATCTCGTTGCGAAGCGCGCCGAGGGTTGCGTTGGCGACTGCCCCAGGCCCCGCTACAATCAGCATGAGGTCGCCGACCTCGGCCTCGGTTCTGTGGGCCATGGCTCTGATCTGGTCCAGCGTCAGGAATCGGGCCGCGGCGGACCGTACATGATCGTCGGTCAGGTCGTCCAGGGAGCCTGCCTCCTCGCCAAGCGCTATTGTGACTAGGCCTTTGGCGCCCGAGCCCTTGGCGAGCTCGATGAGCTCGTCCACCTGCCTGCGGGAGTACGAGGCGCAGCCTGGTGCCGCGAAGCCCTTCACGACGCCGCCGCCGTCCAGCGCCGATCGGAACACCTGGAAGTCAGTCCCTGCGGCGATGTCTGACAGGTCCGAGAGCTCGAGACCGAAGCGCAAATCCGGCTTATCGGTTCCATAGAGCTCCATGGCCTCTGAGTACGTCAGGCGCGGGAACGGCCTGGTTACCCACTTGTCGGGGAACATCGTGTCCACCATCGTGGTGTCGAGCTCCTCGATCAGGTTGAGGACGTCGTCCTCGTCCACGAAGCTCATCTCGAGGTCCAGCTGGGTGTGCTCCGGCTGTCGATCGGCCCGGAGGTCCTCGTCGCGGAAGCAGCGCGCGATCTGAAAGTACTTCTCGATGCCTGAGACCATCAGGAGCTGCTTTAGCTGCTGAGGCGACTGGGGCAGCGCGTAGAACCGCCCGGGGAACAGCCGGCTGGGCACCAGGTAGTCGCGCGCTCCCTCTGGGGTGCTCTTGATGAGGATCGGCGTCTCGATCTCCAGGAATCCACGCTCGTCGAGGAAGTCGCGGATGAACTTTACCACCTTGTGCCTGACCATCAGCGCATTGCGCATCGGGCTCCTGCGCAGGTCCAGGTACCGGTACCTCATTCGTAGAAGCTCGTCGACTTCGCCGTCCTCGTTCACATAGAAAGGCGGCGTCTTCGATTCGTTCAGGACCGAAAGGCCATCCGCTGCTATCTCGACATCGCCCGTAGCCAGGTTCGGGTTCTCGCTCCCCTTTAGCCGACGCACGACCTGACCGGTAACCTGGATTACCCACTCGTTGCGGAGGCTCTCGGCCGTAGCGTGTGCCTCCGGGGCCATCTCGGGGTTGAACACGATCTGGACAATGCCTTCACGATCCCGCAGGTCGATAAAGATAAGGCTGCCATGATCGCGCCTGCGGTGTACCCAGCCGGCCAGGGTAACGCTTCTCCCGACGTGTTCAGGCCGCAGGTCTCCACAGCTGATGGTCTTAAGCACGCTGGTCTACCCCTTGGATACGGATCGAAGACGCCGAAGGCCGCCTCTCTCGAAGGGCCCACCGCCGGCTATAGAGAGACCCCGTAGCCCCGCTTCTTGACCGAGAGGTTCACGAAGGTCTCCGTCCGCCGCACCCCCGGGATGGCCCCGACCTTCGTTCGAAGAAAGATGCCCAGCGCCTCGGCCGACTGAAGAGTCGCCCACGCGAAGATATCGAAGGCGCCGGTGGTGACGGAAACCCAGCTGACCTCTTCGAGCCTGGCCAGGCCGTCGGCCACGGTGTCCACTTTGTCAGGGTCCACCTGAATGCCGACAAGCGCCTCGGAGGAGTAGCCCATGCGGCCGGGGTCCAGCATGGCCACCACCCGAATGTACTCCTCCTGTACGAGGCGTCGCAGCCGCCTTCGTACCGTACCCTCGCTCACCCCAACCTCTCGGGCGATGCCGGCGTTGGATGCTCGTCCGTCCTCTTGGAGTATCGCGATGATCTTGGTGTCCAGGTCATCCATTCTCTATCTTCCTAATCTTCCTGTGAACGTAGGTATCGTCTTGCAATCATACCTATGGCCTACGAATTCTGTCAACAAGACCGTAATAGTGCCTCTTAACTTGTCGCTCGGTTGTTATGATGTGTGCGTAGCGCACATCCGTTCGTGCCGGCACGGGCGCCGCCAAATCAGAGCCGATTCACTGCCACGTAAGCGGACAATGCCAGCGCGAGCAGTCCGAGCAGCGACACGGTTAGCCCGAAGAAAGCCATGATCGTGTACGCAAGCAGGACAGACCCACCGGCCACGTACCTCAGAGCGCGTCCCCGCTTTCGATTGACGACGAGGCTTATCCCCTCTCCGATCAGGTACCCGAGACCCAAAAGGGCTATGAAGTTCAGGTATGGGAGCCGGACCACGAACGCCAGTATCAAGGACACGATCAGGCTGCCCGCGACTGCGAGGATGACACCGGCCACGATTGCCCGCGTCATGAATCCTGCGCCCACCTCGAAGGTAGGCAGCGGCTTCATCTTGGCGCACGATCTACACCTGACGCCGACCGGGGCGTGGACCAAGCACAGTGGGCAGATGGGCGTTTCGCACTTGCCGCACGTCAGCTTGGTCTCGGTCTGGGAGTGCTCAGCGCAGTAGCTTGGAGCAGTCATGTCTCGAGCGTATCGCCTTCTATCCCGGACGGCGACCCGTCCACTGAACCCTTTTGGGGACGTCCCTGTCCCAGATTACCCGGTAGCCGATCACTTTGACCAGGGGGTATTCGCCGGAGGGCATCTTCCAGTTGGCCGTGATCCGCTTGGCGATCAGCAGGACTCCCACCCCAAGAGTCATCACCAGCACCTCGGTCGGGCGGTCGAAAACGAAGGCCAACAGGGGCAGCGCCATCATCGCTATGAAGGTCCAGAAGCCCATCTCGCGAAATATCACATAGCCTACGAGCCCCATGACTACGGAGAGTATGAGGAACTCCGGCCACATCCAAAAGCCTAGAACTACCCCGACCGAGGTCGCCACGCCGCGTCCGCCGGTGAGACCAATGTAAGGCGACCAGCAGTGGCCCGCCACCGCCACCAGACCAACGCTCGCCCGGAGGTACAGCGGCTCATCGAGCGCGGTCGCGAGCAGCACCGGCAGCGTGCCCTTCACCAGGCAGTCGAAGGTGCCCAGCGAAAAGCCGATGCGCTTGCCGACGTGGGCCATCACATTGGCCGCTCCCACGTTGCCGGAGCCGTAGTCGCGTATGTCGATTCCACTGCGGTATCGGGCGACCAGGTATGCGGTCGGGACCCCAGCCCACAGGTACGTTCCCAGGATGAAGAGTACGGCGCTCAGCATCTCGGATTCGGTCGGATTAGAGCTGCCTGGACCCCCCGTCGGCTCCGGCGCTACGCGTGAGGCCTGCGAGGGCCTCGACGGTGCTCATGGGAGGGCCGACGGCGCCAGGCTCCGGCTCGTCTGGGTTACCCGAGGAGTGATAGTCGCTTCCTCCGCAGGGAACGAGTCCCAGTTCCTGCGCCAGCGCCAGCAGCTGCTCGACCTGCACCGGTGTGTAATCTTTGTAATAGACTTCGACTCCCACCAGACCGGCTGACTTCAAGCTCGTCAACGTCTCTCTGAGGCTGGCCACGGCGTCCTCTGCACCCTCTGGGACCGCGTAGGTTGGGTGCGCCAGCACGGGCAGCGCTCCGTTGCTCACCAGCAACCGGACCGCCTCGGCCGGACTCAGATTGGGGCGCTCTGCGTAGGCGAGGCCAGCTCTTCCGAGGTACTTGTCGAAGGCCTCCTTGGGGTATGTGACATATCCCGCCTCCACCATCGCCTGGGCTATGTGAGGCCGGCCTATGGCCCCGTCTCCCGACAGCTCCACGACGCGTTCCCAGCTCACCGTGACGCCGAGCTCGCTCAGCTTCTCGACCATAACTCGAGCTCGCTCGCGCCGACCCTCTCTGAACTTACGAATCGTGCCCTGGAACTGGCTGCTGAAGCGGTCGACGTAGTACCCCAGAATGTGTACCTCCGACCCCGGGTGGTCGGACCCAAGCTCGATCCCCGGTATGATCGTTAGCTGGGGGTATTGCTCGGCGGCGCTGATGGCCTCCGGTAGTCCATCGGTTGAGTCGTGGTCGGTGATCGAGATCACCTTCAAGCCGCGCTCAGCGCACAATCGCACCAGCGCGGCCGGCGTCAACCTGCCGTCCGAACAGGTGGTGTGGAGATGCAGGTCAACTTCTACTATTGTCATCGATCTGTCGGTCGACCCTGGTGATGTCGGTGGCTGTCCCCGTTTCAACGTCGACGTCGATCAGTACGCTGTTGAATCGCAGCGGCCCCTCCGTGGCGACAGTAAGCCTCCGTGGCGTCTGGGTCAGGAATCGCTCGAGGGCGTCTTCGGCTTTCACGCCTATTACCGAGTTCATCGCTCCCACCATTCCGAGGTCGCCGACGTAGGCTGTTCCCTTCGGCAGAACGCGGGCATCGGCGGTGGCCACGTGCGTGTGGGTGCCGGCGACCACGCTTACGCGGCCGTCCAGGTGCCAGCCGAGGGCTTCCTTTTCCGAAGTCGCCTCGGCGTGCATGTCGACGATTGTCACCCGCGGCAGGTCGGGCGTCTCGCTCAGCAGGCGGTCGATGGCCCTGAACGGGCAGTCGTATGTCCCAACGAAAACACGCCCCAGCAGATTGGCGACAAGGACGCCCTCCACGATGATGCAGCCTCGGCCCGGCGTGCCGGGAGGGTAGTTCAGTGGGCGCAACAGCGGCAGGTCGGAGTCGAGATCGGGGATGATCTCCTTCTGGTCCCAAATGTGGTTCCCAGAGGTGATCACGTCGACCCCCGATGAGATGAGAGCCTCGGCCGTCTGTCGCGTGATGCCGAATCCTCCGGCGGTGTTCTCCCCGTTAGCCGTTACCAGGTCAATGTTGAGCTCGCTGCGCAGTTTGGGAAGGACCGCACCCACTGCCTTGCGGCCTGGGCTGCCCACCACGTCCCCAATCATCAGTATGCGCAAGTCTGCTCCTGGCTAGAGCCGAGGGCGCGGCAAGGCTGTCGCCTAACCGTGGACGGCGCCGCCCCAAGAGGGACGGCGCCGTTTGTTCGATTTACGTGTCTCGTGTACGCCCGGCGGCTAGCGGGCATACTCGACGACGCGGCTCTCGCGCACCACTATGACCTTGATCTGACCCGGATATACCAGGGTATCCTCGATCTTCTTCACGATGTCGCGGGCCATCTTCGAAGCAGCCACGTCGTCTACTGACTCAGGCTGGACCATCACGCGAACCTCCCGGCCTGCCTGGATCGCATAGCATCTCTCGACGCCGTCGAAGGCGCGGGCGACCTCTTCGAGGGCCTCCAGCCGCTTGACGTAATTCTCCGCCGTGTCCCTCCTGGACCCAGGCCGCGCGGCGCTGATGGCATCGGCGGCCGCCACGACGAAGGACTCGGTCGAGCTCATGTAGTCGTTGTGGTGCTCTTGAATGCACGCGCCGATGGCCGATGAGACGTTGTGCTTTGCCGCCATCTCGGCGCCGATGTCCGCGTGCGGCCCCTCTATCTCGTGAGTGAGCGCCTTGCCTATGTCGTGCAGCAGACCCCCGGTCTTGCAGACCTTCACGTTGGCGCCGATCTCCGAAGCCATCATGGTGGCTAGGTGCGATACCTCCAGTGAGTGCTGAAGCACGTTCTCGCCGTAGCTGTAGCGGTGCTTCAAGCGGCCTAACAGCTTGATGATCTCCGGATGGAGTCCGCGTACTCCCGCATCGAAGACGGCCTCCTCGCCAGCCTTCCACAGGGAGTCCGCTACTTCCTTTTCGGCCCTTGCCACCATCTCCTCGATTCGGGCCGGGTGGATGCGGCCGTCGACGATCAGTTTGGAGATGGCTACTCTAGCCACCTCTCTGCGTATTGGATCGAAGCACGACAGGGTTACGGCCTCGGGCGTGTCGTCGATGATGAGGTCTACCCCGGTCGCCTTCTCGATTGCGCGTATGTTCCGTCCTTCGCGACCTATGAGACGACCCTTCATGTCGTCGCTGGGTAGGGGTACGGTGGTTACGGTTACCTCCGACACGACGTCGGAGGCGAGGCGGTGAATCGACGTGGAGAGGATGTTCCGAGCTTTCTCGCTGGCCTCCTCCCGCGCCTGCTCCTCCATATCGCGATAGCGGCGCGCCAGCTCATGCTGGATATCGTCCTCGGCGCGACGCATCAGCTGGTCTCTGGCGTCGGCGATCGATAGGGAGGAGATTTCTTCCAGATGTGCCAGCTCCTGCTGACGCAGCGTTTCGAGCTCGGCCTCACTCTGCTCTATCGATTTTTCCTTTTCAGCGAGGCCCTTTTCTCTACGGTCGAAATTGTTGGACCGGCGCTCTACGGCCTCCTCTCTGTTGGAGAGGCGCCCCTCTGTCCGCTGCAGCTCGCTGCGTCGGTCCCGGAGCTCGGCCTCAACTTCGGAACGGGTTCTTAGGGCTTCTTCCTTTGCCTCTAGCAGGAGCCTCCTTTGCTCCTCTTCGGCCTGTTCCAACACCTTTGCGGCCTCTGACTGGGCCGCTTCGTATTGCTTGCGCTTCGAAATTCGTCGCGCAAAGTAACCACCAACTGCCCCTACCACCAGGGCCGCCAGGACGGCGAGTATTATGTAACCGATGTGCACGGTACTCACCTCCTAACGTTGTACTTACAAGCCTAGCCTAACTAGGCGTCGTCCAATTCATGTTATAGCTGGCCTGCTTGTAGTGTCAAGGCGACATGCCTCTGGTAGCCGACTACTTTGCGCCCGGCGCGCCGCTATACACCGCCCTGCAGACCCAGTGCGCGGAGCTAAGTGCCGGCCCCCGTCGGGTGGCCTGCGAGGGAGAGGTTCTCGAGGATCCGGGAGATCGAATAGCTCCTATTGAGCACGTAGAAGTGTACGCCCTCGACATCGCTGTCCCGCAGATCGTCGACCTGCTTGCTGGCGTAGTCAATGCCCATCTCGCGGACGGCTGCGTCGTCGTCGCCGAGCCGCTCAAGCTCTCGATCGAGCCCCGGCGGAATCGTTGCGCCGCATAGGGCGGTGAACCGTCGAACCTGCGATCCGCTCAGGATGGGTAGCACGCCTGGAATGATTGGGACCGTTATGCCGTACTGGCGTGCGCGGTCCAGGAAGGCAAAGAAGTACGCGTTGTCGTAAAACAGCTGTGTGATCAGAAACTCTGCGCCGAGGTCCACCTTGAGCTTCGAGTATTCGAGGTCGCTCTCCAGACTGGGTGATTCCACGTGGGTTTCGGGATAACAGGCGGCGGCGAGGCCGAAACCGAAGTTTTGCTTTATGTGGGCTAGCAGGTCGGTAGCATGAGCGAAGCCACCCTCGACCGGCGCGAAGCTCGTCTGGCCTCCCGGGGGATCGCCGCGAAGCGCGATCACGTTTTCGATGGACGCCTGCTCGAGGCGGAGGAGGACGTCATGCACTTCTTCCCGGGTTTGGGTGGCACACGTCAGATGGGCCATGGCTTCCAGGCCGGTCTCAGCCTTGGCCCGTGTAACGAGTTCCTCGGTGAACGCCCTGGTGCTGCCCCCTGCTCCGTAGGTGACCGATATGAAGTCGGGGTTGTAGGACTTCAGCTCGGAGATGACCTGGAATACTGCCGGTATGCCGTCGGTGGTTTTGGGCGGATAGAACTCGAACGACAGCGAGCGGCGGTCTTTTAGGATGTCCCGTATCTTCATGGCAAACAGCACGTCAGTTTAGCACAGGTGGACCTGGTGGCCCGGGAGTGGCTTTGCACCAAAAGTCCTTTCAAGGCGAGGGTTTGCATGCCCTCCCACCCGCCCTGGGGGGTATTTTGTATCTGGGGACACCCCAGACCCCAGCTGGAAACCTCCCGTTTCCGGCACCTTCCTGTGGTTTCGGTGCAAACCCCTACGACAGTGGATCGGGGACGTCAGGGAGTGAGTCTCGGTCCTGGCTATTAGACCGCCGGCAACGTCGCCCTTATCCCACAGGCTCTAAGCGCGGTGCCTTCCGGCTGTCGGGTCTGCACGGGTCGGCTCATAGTGGGTCTGAAGATTCGGTCGGAAGCTAGAACTCCCCAAACCCCGTTGCTGTAACAGCGCGCACTTCGATACGAGGTACCACGTTGTCTACCGGTAGCGATGGCGTAGCCGAGCGAGGTAACGGCGGAGAGTTGGGGTCCATCGCCCGGGAAGATACGTCCTAGCTCTAGAGTCCGAAAAGCCCTTCAGCGCCTTTGACGCGGGCCAGCTTACGCCGGCCCTTCCCGGAGGTAAGCTGGCGCAGCTGCTTCTGCATCTGGCGGAACTGGTTCAGGAGCTGGTTCACATCCTGTGGCGCCGTGCCACTTCCCGTGGCTATGCGGCGCCTTCTGCTGCCGCTGATGATGTCAGGCCGCCGGCGCTCCTCGGGCGTCATGGAACGAATGATTGCTTCTACCCTTACGAGGTTGTCCTCGTCGAGGTCGGTGGAGGACACGCGGCCTTTCAACGACGCGAACCCTGGGATCATCTCTAGTACCTGGCTGATAGGCCCCATGCTCTTGAGGGCCTGAAGCTGGCCGAGGAAGTCTTCCAGGTCAAAGGTAGCCTGCCTGATCTTCTTCTGTAGGCGTACGGCCTCGTCCTCGTTAATGGTTTGCTGGGCCTTCTCCACCAGGGTCAGGACGTCACCCATGCCCAGTATGCGCGAGGCCAGACGGTCGGGGTAGAACTGCTCGAGCGCGTCGACTCTCTCGCCGGTGCCGATGAATTTGATGGGCACGCCGGTCGCCGATACGATCGACAGCGCGGCACCCCCTCTGGCGTCGCCGTCCAGCTTGCTCAGAATCAGCCCCGTGAGGCTTATCCGCTTGTGAAACTCTTCTGCGGCCCGCACCGCGTCCTGGCCGGTCATGGCGTCAACGACCAGTAGCGTCTCGGCTGGCGAGAGCCTGGACTTGACCTCCTCCAGCTCCGACATGAGCTCGTCGTCGATCTGAAACCGCCCTGCCGTATCTACTATCGCCCAGGCGGCGTTCAGCTCGGCGGCTCTCTTGACGCCATCTTCGGCGACCTTGGCCGTGGGAGCCGCGGTCCCAGCCTGATACACGGCAACGTCGATCTGCCTGCCAAGGGTTTCGAGCTGCTCCACCGCAGCCGGCCTCTGAAGATCGGCTGCCACCAGGATAGGCGTCTGGCCGGAGGCCTTGAGGTGGCGTGCCAGCTTGGCTGCTGTGGTCGTCTTGCCGGAGCCGTTGAGGCCAACCATTAGGGCGACGGAAGGCGGTTTGGGCCCTGGCTCGAGCTGGTGCACTCCGTCCCCCAGAACGGACGTCAGCTCCTCGTTGGTGATCCCCACGACCTGCTGGCCGGGGCTGAGGCTTTGTAGGACCCCGTCCTGTAGGGCTCGCTCCTTGATCCTGGAGACGAGGTCACGTGCGACCTTGAAGTTGACGTCTGCCTCCAGCAGAGCCATGCGGACGTCGCGTAGCGCGTCGTCTACGTCTTTTTCCGTGAGCCTACCCTTGCTGCCCAGGCCGCGGAAGACGTTGTTTAGCTTTTCGGACAGGGCTTCGAACACAGACTGCTCCTGAGCCGATTGTAGGTTAGGGCAGGGGAGGGGTCAAGGACGGCGCCGCGGCATGGCCTCGACCGAAAACCAAAACGGCCCCGGCTTACCGGGGCCCCCAAGGAGCTCCTGCTTGGGTGCTTACCTGCTGTAGACGGATTCCAGGAGCTCGCTCATCACCGATGACATGAGGCGCACGTCCGAGATCGTTTTCGAATATTCCATCCGCTTTGGCCCGACGGCCCCGACGGCCCCGGTGGCCTCGCCCGGGATTCCGTACTGGCATATTACTACGCTGAGGGGCCACAGCAGGTCGCCCCGGTTCTCCTGGCCTATGATCACCCGTACGACCCTGCCGTCCGGTGTCTCCTCCAGAACGGCCTGGACCAGGCTTCCCTCTTCCACGCCTTCCACTATGGCGCGGACCTTGTCGTTCTCCGAGAACTCAGGTTGGCTCAAGAGGTTCCTCAGCCCGTCTACATAGGGGTCTGGGTGGCTGGTCCGGTCCTCTTCCCTCAGGATGAGCATGGTGGCGCCCACCACCTCTTCCTCGAGCGGAGTGAGGCTCATCTCTTTCGATTCAATACCCCTGCGGCTGAGTCCGACGACCTGTCGCTTCAGCCGGTTGCTAGACGCCTCTAGCTCCGTCGGCTCCATGGGCTCATCGAGTTTGATCAGGTGGCGCCGTAGTCGCGCCTGCTCCAGCACCACGATCAGCATGACCATCAGGTCCTGCAGTGGAACGACTTCCAGGTGCCTTACGCGGGACTCCTTTGCCTTGGGGAAGGTGGCGATGGCCATGTTCCCCACCCGGCGTGCCAAGATCACCGCTGCACCGCTGGTCCACTCGTCGACGTCACGCTGGATGTCGATGAGCTGCTGCCGTAGCGAGTCCACCTCCCCCTGCCGGACCTCTCGGGTCTCGCTGTCCTCCAACGACTCTACGTAGAGTCGATATGCCTTGTCCAGCGGGACCGTTCCCGCCGACGGATGAGGCCGGGTCAAGTAGCCTGCTTCCTCAAGGCACGCAACCTCGTTTCTGATGGTGGCCGAGCTGACTTTCAGCTGGTGGTTGCGCGCGATCGTCTCTGAAGCGATCGGCGTCGCCGTGCCGATATAGTCCTCGACTATCAGCTTGAGCAGGGTCTCTTGTCTGGCTGTCAGCATTGGCTTGAAGCGCCTGTCTCTTTCCCGAAGTCTAGCACAGCGGTCCCAGTGGTACTAGATGAATGGAAGTCGGTTACTTCCAAACCCGGTCCGCGCCCCGGTTGAAGCGGCCTCGCTCCGTTGCTATACTCGTGCCCTAGTCGAAGGTTGAGGAACACGATGGACATCGCTTGGCTGGGCCACTCCTGTCTCAGGCTCAGAAGCCTGCGCACCACGCTGATCACGGACCCTTACGGCGAGGCCGTCGGACTCGCTTTGCCTCGCCAGAAGGCCGACATCGTGACCATAAGCCATGACCACCCGCATCACTCGAATCCTGATGCCGTGGAGGGCCGTCCGAGGGTGTTGAGAGGCCCCGGTGAGTATGAGATCGCCGACTTCTACATTACGGGTATGGGTACGCGACGCCTCAACCTGGAGGGAGACGATCGAGGGAGCCAGGTAAACACCATCTACTTAATTCGGGTCGAGGGCCTCACCCTGTGCCACTTGGGCGACCTTAACGAGACGTTGTCCCCGGCGAAGGTTCAGGAGCTGAGCGACACAGACGTGCTGTTCGTACCCGCCGGTGGGGTGTGCACCATCAGCGTGGCGAAGGCCGCCGAGCTGGTCAACCGGATCAGCCCCAAGATAGTGGTGCCGCTTCACTACCGGGCCGAGGGAGCAGACGCAGGGCTCGAGCCCCTCCAGCCCTTTCTCAGCGAGATGGGACTTTCGGACGTAGAGCCTCGGGGCAAGCTAGACGTGACTTCGACGAACCTGCCTCGGGAGCTGCAGGTCTGGGTCCTACAGCGATCGGCCTAGCGTGATGCTCGATTGTCACGCTTCGGCAGATTCTTCGCCCGCCCCGGGCGGCGCACAGAGTCGTCCATGCCAGTGGCCGCTGACAACCTAAGGTCGAAGCGCTCTTAGGGCGATGACCAGGGTCTATTTCCCCTGTAACTGCCGTTAGGCAGCTTTCCGCCACAAGGTTTCCAGACCGCTTCAGCGAGGTCCGCTAGCGCTTCCGCCTCCACCGCATCGCTACCAGCCCGGCGGGAACGAGCAGCAGTAGAAGAGTGCCCAGGTTAGACAGGATCGGGCCCCCGTTTGCGCTGCACACGCCGCCTACCGGTGCGGGTGGCGGTGGAATCGGCGATGCCGTTGCCAACGGCGTCACCGTCGGGGTAGGCGCCTCGGGGGTTGGTGTAGGCGTCGCTGTGATCACGACGACCACCGCCGTTGGTGATGGGGTAAGAGTGGGCGTGGCTATGGGCGTTGGGGTCGGTCTCGGCGTTCGCGTGGGCAGCGGAACGAGGACCGGCGTTGGGGTCGGTATGCCGACGAAGACCAGGTTTACCTGCTTGAACTCGCCGGGGGAGAACAGCAGCTGCGAGGCCAGAGGCGCGGACTCGACCTCGTTCAGAAAGAACCTGACCGGCAGGTCAACGAAGACCTCGTTGATAGGGGCGACCACCAGGTTGATGAAGCCCTCGCCCGAGATAAGCGCCGGCAGCGACTCGTAGGTGCCGACTTTGGCCACCAGGATTGCGTCCCGGGGCACCGTGCCGCCCAGCACGGTGATGCTTCCGGAGTAGACCGACGGCGAAACGATCACGGGCGTGGGTGTGGGTGTGGGCTCCGGCATCGACGGGAAGTTCAATCTTAGGTTGAATACCCTATCGCCGGGCGAGAACTTCCGGGTCTCGTCCGCCTGCACCCCGTCTATGTGGAAGGTGATGTCCCGCCCGATGTATGTCCCATTTGGAGGCGCGATCTGCAGTGCCTGAAGCTGCCCGTTCTGGACCAGGATCGGCTCGGACTCGTAGTCGCCGATGCGGGCGGTCACCAGCAGGTCGAGGTCGGGCACATTCCCCGCAACCCTGATTTTTCCCGAATACACGGACGGTATAGGTGGAGGGCTCCCCTGGGCGCTGACGTCGCCGGCGGGAGCCCAAGCCTCGATAATCAAGACGATGAGGGAGACTAGGATTCCCGCGATCACCGTCCTGGCCCTCATGTCGGCTCCCTCTGCTTGCTCGTCCTCAGGGCAGTCCCCCTAGGGTTGGAGAAGGGGGCTCCTAGGTCGGAGCGGCAAGCCACGGCGGAATTCTCGTCCCGGGGAGTTTAGCAGGGAGATCATCACCTGCCTGCGCCTATTGTAAACCATGGGCGCCAAAGGAGGCCCCCCTCCCCAACGTTGGGGAGGGGGGCCTCCTACCTATCTCCGCTCTCCGCCAGTCGGGCTATGGGACGACAGTGGCGGCCTCGGTGGCGAAGACCCAGTAGGCTCTGCCGAACTGTAGGTCATCGTCGTCCAATTCAGTCCCCGCAGCGTCGGTGTTGGTGGCGGTTGAGGCGAACGGGATGACCCTCCAAGCGTTGGTGATGGTGTTGAACGAGAGGATCCTGGCGATCTCTTCGTTGGCTCCCGCAAAGTACACGTCGGCGTCGAGGAAATCATCGGCCGTGGCGTCGCCGGTCACGTCGACGATCGGCACCAGGTTCCACCCGACCGCCAGGGCGAAGGACGGCGGCTGGGTTGGCGTAGCCGCGCCCACGGCACCGCCGGCGATCCTGGGGATGTCGATGCTGATGGTCTGGATCTGGTCGGCGAACATCCAGTAGCCTCGGTTCGAGTCAATGGTCGTCAGGGTGCCCGCCCACAGGTCGTCCGAGCTCTCCCTCACTGCTACCAGCCATCCGCCGGGCGCCCTCGGGTCGAATGAGTACACGGTGGTCACCGGGATGTCCGCGCCCAGCACCGTGTCGATGGACGTGTCGTCGGGATCGCCGGGTATGCTGGTCAGGTTCCAGCCGGGGTTCACGGACAGCTCGAAGGCCGCCCTTGCCACGACCTCGAAGTCCAGCGATAGGTCGTCGTCCAGCTCGTTGCCGGTCGCGTCCTCGGCCTGGATCACGATCGTGTGCTCCCCGACAGTGATACCGGTGATGGCTATCAGGAACACCTGGTCGTTGGTCGTTGTGACGTCGGCAAGCAGGTCGTCCCCGTCCAGCTCGAACGTGGTGATGGTAACTGTCTCAGAGCTGTCCGTTATGTACTCCTCGGCCTCCGTTGTGTTCTCCGTCGCAAGGGCTGAAGTCGCGTCGAACACGGTCGTGAAGTCGACCTCGATGAAGAAGGGCTCTCTAAGCTCGGGTTCGGCGTCGCCAGTAGTGGCGTCGATGCCGCCGGTCCTGACGAAGGGCTTAGGCAGCTGGACGTCTCCCTCGAAGGAGATGGTGTCGGCGTCGACGTCGCCGTCGGTCTCGTAGAAGGCGCTGACAGTCGCCGCGGCTTCGAAGTCGGCCGAGGCTATGTCGCCGGGTACAACACCTAAGGAGCCGTCGTTGCCGTTCTCGTCGGTGCCGGTGATTTGGATGCTGTAGTAGCCGGTGTCGTCGGCACCATCCACGGTCACGGTCCACTCAGTCCTCCGCGTGGACCCTGTGTCCGTGATGCTTCGCGTGAGCACAGCACCTGTTCCGATATTGTCGTCGTTGGGATCCGCTGTCACCAGCGTCACCGTCACATCTATGTTCGCGTCCAGCGGCTCGTCCGACGTGAGCGTGAACTCTACCTCGTCGTCTGCGCCCGCCAGCGTTCTGTCAGGGCCAACAATCGTGAACGCCGGTGCGATTGAGTCTACGGCAGTGTCCTCGGTGCTGTCCTGGTTGTTGCCCGCAGCGTCGTCGACACCTGGGGGAACCACGTTCACGCTAGGGATCTCGTCGGCGTCCAGCTCGTCGGCCAACTGCAGGAAGACCGACCTGCGCAGGAACGCGAACCTGTTCACAGTATTGCCGCCGTCGTCCGGATGTACGATCACGGCACTGGCCGTGTCGCAGGTGATCCGGGCGTCGGGTGTCCCGACCAGGCTGCAGTGGAACGTAGTGCCGTCGAAATCTGCTGCCCCGAGTGCATTGGTGGTACCGTCGAGATCGGTGGTCGGATTGTCCGGCCCACCCGCGATATCCTCGGGGTCCACGTCGTACCAGACCGCCCTCGTCACTGTGTGCCCTGACACGGTGAAGGAGCCGGCGCTGATCGAGTCTCCGTCCACGTCGCTGTCGTCGTCGAAGAAGACCTGTATCCAGTCGCGCTCGTTCGGGCCGTACGCAGCGGCGGCGGAGTCCCATGCCACTCCGGTGCGGATCCCGTTGGTCTCAAGCGTGGGCACGGCGGTGTCGATCGTGACCGCCGCTAGCATTACGGTGATGTCGGAGGAGTCGGCGTCGAAGACGGAGAAGTTGCCCGCCGCATCGAAGGCTATGGCGCCGACGTAGCTGGTGCCTTCAGCGAGACGGATGGTCCGGGCGACGTCGAATCCGTCGTCGATCTCGTCGAGGTCGACCACGGCCCGCAAGAGGGTGATGTCGATGTCGTCGTCGCCACCGTCGCCGTCACAGTCGGCAGCGGTGATTGCGGCGACGGTCGCAAGGGCTAATTGGGCGTCGGTACACTGTTTGTCCGACGTTATCAGGAAGACGGACACGTAGGAGCCGTCTCCGTCAATGTCGGCGAGACCCTCTGATGTCGGTATACCCGAGTCAGCGTCGGTTATCTCGAATGCCACGCTGACGTTTCTACTGCTTACGACTGAACCCGTCGCCGGCGCGAACGCGTCGAATTCAGGGGCGTCGTTCTCTACGTCTACGACTTCGACCACGGTTTCGGCAATGAACGTTAGCTGGTCCTCATCGTCAACGGCATACTCGGCACGAGTGCCGGCGGTGCTGGCGTTGTGGCGGCTCGTGGCCGTGGTGACGGTAGTGGAGGTGGCGCTCTCGTCCGAGATCAGCACAAAGCCCTCGAATACCCCAGCGGTACCTGTTTCGTCAAGGGTGAGGAACAGGTTATTCGTGGAATCACTACTGCTCTCCACCTCGACATCCAAGGTGACAGCCGAGGTGCCAGCCACGGTGACGCGGAGGACGGTGCCGAAGTTGGCATCGCCGGTGGCTACGAACTCGCTCACGTCAACTTGATTTACGTCGTCCTGTTCCAGGACGTCGAACAGAGGGTGTTCCTTCTCTACGGTGATGGTCGAGGCTTGCCCGTGCGCCTGGTCGGGCTGCACGAACTGCAGAACGCCCAGCAGGATCGCCAGGATCGCCAGGATGGGTACTGCTCTAACAACGTATTTCACTGCCTACCCCCTTGGTGTGTTACCGGTTAGCCGTTTCCTAAAAAGCCGTGTATCTGAGTAAGCTGGTTACAAACAGACGCCTGGGCTCTAGTGAAGCCCAGGAGGCCGGGCCCGTCTCGCACGTGCTCGTGACGATTTCATGCAAGCCCTGGCTCTCCTCGCGTAAAACCCACTGCTTTGTACACCACCCTTTGTTCCTTTGTCAAGGCCAAATTGGGGGATTTCGTCGCCCGTACCGCAGTGGAGTCTGGTTGGCCGGGCGGGCCTTCCCTCGGCTGCCCTTCCCCCATCATCGATTCCCTGCGGACGGCTTTGTTCAGCGAACAACTGCAAAATCAGCAAAACTATAAAAGAGTCCCGAGTGCGTTGTCAATAAGTTAGAGGATTCGACTTTGCACATATCACCTCGTAGGTATCACCGGCCCGGCGTGCATATAAACCAGCTACGAGGCTTAAGGCCGTCGACGGTAGCGGACAGGACCGTCGATCCCGCATACGCGTGCCGAGTTGTACGGGATTCGCCGGGGAGCTCCCGCCACGGCGCGAGCTTCGAGGAGTCGGGACGCCTGGGTCTGGGCCGCTCTTGAGCCGAGTCGAAGGGGCCTCTCCGAAGAAAACCTGTGGGGCGGGTGGGTGGGCGAGCGGGAATGCACCTAGCTCTGGCGGCCCAGGGTGGCAAGGAAATCCTTATTGCTCTTCGTTCTGCTGAGCTGCTCCATGACCTTCTCAGTGGCCTCGGAGTGGTGCATGGAGTCCGACGTAATCATGTCGACCATCTTGCGCAGTAGCCAGACCTGCTTCAGTGTGGCCTCGTCGAGCAGCAGCTCCTCGCGTCGAGTTCCGCTGCGGTCTATGGCAATGGCTGGGAAGATGCGACGCTCGGCGAGCCGTCGCTCAAGGTGGACCTCCATGTTGCCGGTGCCCTTGAACTCCTCGTAGATGAGGTCGTCCATGCGGCTGCCCGTCTCCACCAGGCAGGCGGCCAGGATCGTCAGGCTGCCGCCCTCTTCCGTGTTGCGGGCCGCTCCGAAGAAGCGCTTCGGAGGGTACAGTGCCACGGGGTCCATCCCGCCCGAAAGCGTGCGGCCGCTCGAGGGGACGGCCAGGTTGTAGGCCCTGGTGAGCCTGGTGATGCTGTCTAGCAGGATTGCGACGTCCTGGCCGCCCTCCACCAGGCGCTTCGCTCTCTCCAACACCAGCTCGGCCACACGACAGTGGTCCTCGACGGGCTCGTCGAAAGTCGAGCTGAAGACCTCGCCCTTCACGGACCTCCTCATGTCCGTGACCTCTTCCGGTCGCTCACCGATCAGGGCCACCATGATGTGTATGTCCGGGGCGTTCTCGGCGATTCCGTTGGCCATATGCTTCAGCAGGGTGGTCTTGCCGGCCTTTGGAGGTGAGACTATGAGTCCCCTTTGGCCCCGCCCGACGGGGGACAGCAGGTCGATCAGCCGCGTGGACAGGTTGTCGGGGGTCGTTTCCAGGGCGATAAGCTCCAAAGGGAATATGGGCGTAAGGTTCTCGAAGTGGGGCCGGTTCCGAGCCGCCTCGGGCTCTTGGGTGTTGACTGCCTCGACTCGCACCAGGCCAAAGTAGCGCTCGCCGTCCTTGGGAGGGCGGACCTGGCCCGAGACCTGGTCGCCTGTCCTGAGGCCGAACCTCCTGATCTGCGATTGCGAGACGTAGACGTCGCCTCCGGCGGCCTGGCTGCCGTCCGGTCTGAGGAACCCGTAGCCGTCGTTGACGATAGACAGGACCCCCGACGCCACGATGTTGCCGTTCTGCTCGGAGTAGGCATTGAGCACCTTTCCAAGCAGCTCTTGGCGCCTGGCCACGTTGCCGTTTGCCTCGGCCACGCCTAGCTCGACGGCCAGCTCGAGAAGCTCGTCGTTGGACTTGTTTCGAAGCTCTGCTAGATCCATGGTTTACTCCGGGCCCGTGGGGAGCGCCTTCGTTGTGTCGTTGCTGCGTGCGGGACCAATTTCATCACCTGAACGCTTGGATTTAGCCTGCCCTCTCGGCCACCTGAACAAGCGGGGCGAAGAGGCGCGGTGCTAGCCGCGTGGAGTGCGCAGTGCTACACGGGGTGGATACCTCGACGGGACTGGGGGACGCGAAGACCTACGCCTGGCTGCCCTTCTCCCAGTCTTTGGTGAACTTGGCTAAGCCCACGTCCGTTAGCGGGTGGTGCATCATCTGGGTAAGAACTTTGAGGGGAATAGTGGCTATGTGGGCGCCGGCTTTCGCGGCCAGAACGCAGTGGTATGCATGCCTGAGGCTCGCCGCCAGCACCTGCGTCGAGATGCCGTACCGGTCGAATACGGTCACGATCTCCTCGACCAGCGCCATTCCGTCGTGCCCTTCGTCGTCGAGACGCCCGACGAAGGGGCTCACGTAGCTAGCTCCCGCAGCGGCCCCCACAAGGGCCTGATTCAGGGAGAAGCACAGGGTTTGGTTGATCTTGACTCCCTCCGCGGAGAGCTGCGCCATCGCCTGGAAGCCAGCCGGAGTACTCGGCAGCTTGACCACGACGTTGGGATGCCACTGTGAGAGCCCCCACCCCTCCTCGATCATTGCCTCCGGCTCGAGGCTGACGACTTCTGCCGAGATGGGGCCGTCTACGATCTCAGCGATCTCAAGGATGGCGTCCCGGTATGCACCTGCCGTCGCGATGCCCTCTTTGGACGCCAGCGACGGATTGGTGGTTACACCACGTACCACGCCCAACTTGGCTGCTTCGCGGATGTCGTCGACGTTAGCGGTATCTAGGAAAATGCGCATCGGGGAGGGTCCCGCTCGAGTTCTTGGTCATCGTAGCACAGCTAACTGCGGCTCGTCTACACTTTTGCGCCGGTTCCCGGCGCCACCAGCGGCATCTCGTGTTGCCCGCCCTCTCGGAGGGTTCTCTTGGCCGCGCCGATAAACTCGCGAAACAGAGGGTGTGGACGATTGGGGCGCGATTGGAACTCCGGGTGGAACTGCACCCCCACCATAAAGGGGTGGCCTGCCACCTCCGTGATCTCTACCAGTCTGCCGTCGGGCGAGAGCCCTGTCGGCCAGACGCCGACGGACTCAAGCTCCTCCCTGTAAGCGTTGTTCAGCTCGAAGCGGTGGCGGTGTCGTTCTTGAACCCGCTTCTGGCAGTAGGCAGTCGCCGCCAGGCTCGTCTCGACTGTCTCGCATGGGTAAACACCCAGGCGCATCGTCCCGCCCTTCTGCGTAACCCCTATCTGGTCAGGCATGAGGTAGATAACTGGGTCCGGGGTGTCGGGGTCGAACTCGGTTGAGTTGGCACGCTCCCTCGAAAGCAGGTTACGCGCCGCCTCGACTACCATTACCTGCATGCCGAGACAGAGCCCCAGGTACGGCACCCGGTTATTCCTCGCGTACCGCACGGCTTGGATCATGCCTTCGACGCCGCGAGGGCCGAAGCCCCCCGGTATGACTATGCCGCAGGTAGAGCTCAGAAGTTCGTCGGGGCCATGCTCTTCCACGTCCTCGGAACGGACCCACGAGATCTCCACGTCCCTCTCGTGATGGAGCCCAGCGTGTAGCAAGGCCTCCTTCACGGAGATGTAGGAATCGGGAAGGTCGACGTACTTGCCCACTACAGCTATCGGCAATGTGGGCTTGGGTCGCTTGATCGCCTCGACCATTGCTCGCCACTGAGCCATGTCCCGCTCCGTGGTGGCGATGCGCAGGCTGTTGATGACCAGGTCGCCCAGGCCCTCCTCCTCGAGGATCAGAGGCACCTCGTAGATCGTCGAGACCGTTGGTAGCGTGATGACGCCCTCGGGAAGCACGTCGCAGTGGACGGTGATCTTCCGCTTGATCTCCTCGGTGACCTCTTGGTCGCTGCGGCAGATTATGGCGTCGGGCTGTATCCCGATGCTCCGCAGCTCCCTGACGCTATGCTGAGTCGGTTTCGTCTTCAGCTCACCCGTCGAGCTTATAAGAGGGAGGAAGGTCACGTGGATGTAGAACACGTTGTCCCTGCCAACCTCGTTGCGCATCTGGCGTATGGCTTCCAGGAATGGCAGGCCCTCGATGTCCCCGACCGTGCCGCCGACCTCAACAACGATCGCGTCGGCCTGGCTTTCCTCGGCCAGACTGAGCATCCGCTGTTTGATGGCGTCGGTCACGTGGGGGATCGACTGGATCGTGCCGCCCAGGAACTCGCCCCGCCGTTCTCTCGCTATGACTTCGCTGTATATCTGACCCGCGGTCACGTTGGAGGCCTGCGTCAGGTCTATGTCAATGAAACGCTCGTAGTGGCCGAGGTCCAGGTCGGTCTCGCTGCCGTCCGCTGTGACGAAGACCTCGCCGTGCTGATAGGGCGACATCGTGCCGGGGTCCACGTTGAGGTATGGGTCCAGCTTGAGCACGGAGACCGAGACGCCTCGGCTCTTCAGGATCCGCGCTATGGAAGCGGCGCTCACACCCTTGCCGACGGAGCTAACAACGCCACCCGTTACGAATATGAACCTGGTCATGGCGCCACTACTGACTCGGCGATTTGGAGCTGGGGTTCGGTGGGCGATTCGACGGGGACAGGACGGCTGGGAGGGCGATGCTGAGGGAGATGGCTCCGGCCGCTCTCCACTATCGCGTGAGCCTTCGGCAGTTAGGGGTATGGCCTTCGGCTGGTGGGTGGGCTTTCATGTCTGACCTTGAACCAGTATATGGTCGACCAAAAATCCTTGTCAACAATACCCTCAGCAGTTTTGGCTCAGTTCTAGACGGCGAACTGTGCCGTCGAGTTACGAGCTAACTCTGGGGAGCCTGGCCGGCTCGGGGGTTTGACCCGGGACCGCTTCGTTCAAGGCGGTCCAGAGCCTGCTGAACGAAGTCGATGCCGACCATTTCTCGCCAGGCGTCCAGGAGTCGGCTCACCGTCGGTCCCGGCAGGTCACCACCCAGAGATAAGCCGTTTATGCTGGCTACGGGCAGCATGCAATTGCGGGTGCTGGAGACGAAGGCCTCGTCCGCCCCGTATACGTCGTAGATTGAATAGTCGCCCTCGTCGACCGCAATCCCCAGTCCGTCCGCCAGCTCAAGCACCGTGTGCATGCTGACGCCGGGCAGGACGCTGCGCCGATCGGGAAGCTTGATCCGGCCGTCCCGAACGAACATGAAGTTGCCGCCCTTGCACTCGGTGATGCTTCCGTCCTGACCCGTCATGAGAGGGTACACCCGCTGCTGCGGCTCGGAGGATGGCGATGGCTGTGTCTCCGGTTGTGGTACGCCGTAGGTCGAAGGTGTCACCACGCGAACCCCCCGCGCGTAGCTCCTGGCGAACGGAGCGAAGTCCAGGGGCTGGCAGTAGATGACTACGTTTACGACCGGGTCCTCGTCAGTTGATGCGGCGCCCACGCTGACCACCTGTGTAACAATGTACTCGTCGCCGGGTCCCAGAAGCGGAAGGTTCGCCTCCAGGACCTCCGTGGTCAGCGTCTCCATTTCTTCCTTCGTGATGCCCGGGTCGATCTTGGTGTAGCTGAGGCCGTTGAACAGCCGCTGCAGGTGCTGGTCCAGCTTGAACAGCTTACCGTTGAAGGTCCGCTCGTTGTCGTAGAAGCCGCCCGTCGACTGCATCTCCTGTGCCTGCATGACGACGATGGCCTCGGTGTGGGGCATGATCCGGCCGTTCACGTAGGTCACCAGCTTGGTTGGATCGAACATGTCTACCTGCGGCCTCGCTGGACTCCGAGCAGTCTCTTTTTCGCCTTGGTGAAGGTGGTCAGGACGTGGATCAGCGGGCTGGTCCGCCGGCCTACGATCTTCCCTTCGGCGAGCGCCCGCATGAAATCCTCGGGGGTCCCGTCGAACTCGGGCATCTCGACGTGGGCTCTTCCCAGCTCGTAGGGCGTATGGGCGTCGCTGACGCCTGAGGTTAGCAGTTGGCGCTCCAGGGCGAAGTCGTAGGCCTTGCGGTCGTCTGCTGCCATGTTGTTGCGAGCGTTGAACACCTCGACGATATCGACGTACGGGGTCATCTCCTCCAGCGCCGAGCGACTGATCACACGCCTGCGAAATCGGTCGAAAGGATGCGGGAGCGAGACCAGTCCCCCCTGGTCCTTTATGCGCCTCGCCGTCTCCACTGGCGAAAGGCCCGGCGGCACCTGCTCTTGCAGGAAAAGCCCCGTGATCTCCCCCTGCGAGGACGCCACCTCCTCGCCAATGATGACGGTAAAGCTGGCCAGGCCCCGGACCTCCAGTGCGCCCTCGATGCTGTCATGGTCGGTCACGGCGACGCAGCTCAGTCCCACTTCGAGGCAACGGGCCACCAGTCTCTCAGGCGACATCTCAGAGTCCGGGGAGAAGTGTGTGTGCATATGCAAGTCGGCCTTTAGCAAGGCTCGTCCGATCCCTGGCCGGCGTCCTCCGCCTCCAGCATGCGCATCTGCTCGCCGTAGGCGGTCTTGATCCGCGTGATGCGGAGCTCCGCAGTGGCCAGCATCTCGCTGCAGAGCCGGGCGAGTTTCATCCCCTCCTCGTACATGCGGGTGGCATCGGCCAGGGGCAGACCTCCGGTCTCGAGGGCTCGAACCGTCTCGTCGAGTCGACTGAGGGCATCCTCGAAGGTAAGATTGTCCGATTCCGGCGTCGAGCTACTCAAGGGAGCTTCCGTCGAGCCTGGCTCCGGCTTCTTGCCCGTCTCTCTGAAGGTCATCTACCGTCGACTCTACAGAGGCGACGTCGGCCTCGAAGCCACCGCGATTCACTGTGACTCGCACAGCGTCTCCCACGGCCACCTGGGAAACGTCGCTCACCACGGCACCGTCCTCTTTGCGCTCGACGATCGCATACCCTCTGCGGACCGTTTCGGTTGGACTCACAGACTCCAGCCTGCGTTTCAGGCCATCGAACCTTGCGTGGCTGACCTCCAGGCCGTGGCCCAGAAACGTGCCGGCGCTCTTCAGCAGATCGTCCAGCCTCATCCGATGCGAGTCCAAATCCGGCAGCCCGCGTTCCAGGTTCCCAACCCGCTGTGTCAGGGCATCTCGATTTACGGAGGTGTGGCCCGATATGCTGGCGTTAAGGGCCTGCTCGGCGACGACCAGAGCCGTCGCCAGCTCGTAGCGGTCCGGCACCACCGTTTCGGCCGCCGCCGACGGGGTCGGCGCACGCCGGTCTGCAACCAGGTCCGCAATCGTGTGGTCGGTCTCGTGGCCTACCGCGCTGATGACGGGCGCCCGGCTGGAGAAGATGGCCTTTGCCACCGACTCTTGGTTGAAGGGCCACAGGTCTTCCAGTGAGCCTCCGCCTCGCGCGACGATTATAACGTCGACGTCGGGCAGCTCGTTCAAGGCGGCCAGCGACTCGACCACACCAGAAGCAGCCTCGTGTCCCTGAACAGGTGTTGGCGCAAGGCACAGCTCAGCCAGCGGGTAACGGCGCTCGACCACGGTCTGTATGTCGTGCCACACTGCGCTCGCCGGCGAGGTGACGACCCCGACACGCCTGGGGAACCTGGGGAGTGGACGCTTCCGGCTGGGCTCGAATAAACCCTCCTTCTCCAGCTTCAGCTTCAGCTGCTCTAGCTCAAGCTGAAGCTCCCCGACGCCCTCCGGCTGGACGAGGTCGACGATGAGCTGCACGTCGCCCCTCACCTCGTACATCGAGATTCGCCCATGGGCGATGATCGCCCCGCCGTCGACCAGCCGCTCCGATCCTGATGTGTTCCGGAACATCACGCAACGCAGGGAGTTGTTCGACTCGCGGAGAGTGAAGTAGTTGTGACCAGTCCCCGAGCGCATCAGATTCGCGACCTCGCCGCTAACCCAGATGTCTCTCAGGAGGAAGTCCTGCTCCAGCAGATCCCTCAGGTATGAGCTGACCTGGGAGACCGAGTATACGGCCATGCTATGCCCTTGACTGGTACTCCCCAGTCCGGGTGTCGACCTTTATCATCTCGCCTTCGCTGACGAAGAGGGGCACCTGGAGCTCAAGGCCGGTGTCCAGCGTCGCCGGCTTGCTTCCCCCCTGTGCGGTATCGCCTCGGAAACCCGGAATCGTTTCCTTCACCCTGAGCTCCACCGTGATCGGGAGATCGATGGCGATCGGCTTCCCGTCGTGGAACACGAGGTCCACCGTGGTTTGCTCGACCAGGTAGGGAAGGGCGTTCCGCATCTGGTCCGCGGCCATGGGGAACTGGTCGAAGGACTCGGTGTCCATGAAGTAGTAGAGCTCGTCCTCGCTGTATATGAACTGGGCCTGGCGTCGCTCCACCGACGCCAGGTCCAGTTTCACATCGTATCCCTGGAAGGTGCGCTCCGTCATGCGGCCCGACCGGATCTCGCGAAACTTGATGCGCATGACCGGCGCGCGCTGCTGCATCTTGGTGCGCTCGTACTCCACCACAACGTAGGGCTGGCCGTCCAGCTCGATCGCCATGCCCTTTTTAAGGTCTCCGTAACCGATGCTCATAGTGAAGTCCTCTAAGGCGTCATCAGCCCAATGTCAGTTTCGTGGCCTTGCTCAAGACCCTGGCACGTCCGTTCTCTAGGACCACCATGTCCTCGATCCTGACGCCGCCCCATCCCGAGAGATAGATCCCCGGCTCGACGGTGAACACCATGCCGTCCTCCAGGCGGTCGTCCGACTTGGGGCTTACCCTTGGGAACTCGTGGACGGCCAGCCCCACCCCGTGCCCCAGGCTGTGCCCGAAGTTGTCGCCGTAGCCGGCGTTCGCTATCACCTCACGTGCCACCGCGTCGGTCTCACCACCCGTCATGCCGGCCACCACCTTCTCTTCGGCGGCCAGCTGGGCCTCGAGCACCGTATTGTAGACAGTCAGAAATTTTTCATCGGGCTCGCCGACGAACACAGTACGTGTCAGGTCACTGCAGTACCCCTGGTATCGGGCGCCCATGTCTATCACTACCGCTTCGCCGTTGCCGATCACCTTGTCGCCGGCCCGGTGGTGGGGCAGGGCGCCGTTCGGTCCGGCGCCCACGATGATGTCGAACGCGAGCGCCTCGGCTCCCCGCTCCCGCATGGCCTTCTCCAGCTCCCACGCGACCTGCTCCTCGGTTACGCCGGGCTCGATCGTCGGGGCCACATGGTCGAGGGCCTGGTCGGCGATCTCGACGGCCCGAGTGAGCAGCTCGAGCTCGGCTCCCTCCTTCACCGCCCGGAGCCGGTCCACGATCTCCGAGGTCGGCACCAGCTCGGGCTTGTGGTTGCTCTCTGACGACCCTATCGCCCCCATTAGTGCCGCTTGAGTGGCGACCGTCATGTGGGTGCTCTCGATGCCTACGCGCCGCACCTCCATCTCGGCCGCCAAGTTGGGGAACCACTCGGACCCTCCGGCGATGCGCTCGATGGTGTAGTCAGGCGACTGCCGGCCGGCCTGCTCCACGTAGCGAAAGTCGGTCGCCAGCACGGCCCGGTCCTGAGAGACCAGCAGGTAACCGGCGGAGCCTGTAAATCCCGACAGGTACCTTCTGTTCTCGGGCGTCGATACCAGTATGGCGTCGAGCCCTTGGTCGGTAAGCTGTCGTCGCAGCTTTCGCAGTTTGAGATTCTCGCTCATGGCCTCGTTACTAATCCGACTCAGACTTCAAGTGAGCCACCAGGAATTCTAACGCGTACATGTACCCTCGCCACCTCAGCCCCGATATCTGGCCCACCGCGAAAGGAGCGATCACCGAGTGGCGCCTGAACTCCTCCCGACCGTGGATATTGGACAGGTGTACCTCGATGACAGGGAGACCCGTGTCGCTGAGGGCGTCCCTGAGCGATAGGCCGTAGGTGGTGAGCGCTCCCGGGTTTATTATGACGGCCGAGAACTCAGAAGCGGCTCCCTGAACCCGGTCCACGATGGCGCCTTCGTGGTTTGACTGGAACTGCTCCACCTCCACGCCAAGCTCGGTGGCCCTGTCCCGGACGAGTTCCTCGATCTCGGCCAGTGTCTTGACACCGTAGTGAGCGGCATCTCGCTGGCCAAGCATATTCAGATTGGGACCGTTTATAACTAGGATCTTCATTTGATGCCCGTCTTGCCGTGCGCTGCGACCCCATTGTGCCACAACGGGCGTTTGTCCGCGTGGTGTTAAGACAGCCCCCTCCGCTCAGGTTGGCTGGAGTCCTGTCTCGGAGGTTTTCGGGTATCCGGTTAGACGCCGGCGGAAGCTTATCAAAAATGTATAAGGCTTTGGCAAAGCCCGCGCGTGCCCGCGTGGTGGTGGAGAAGGGCGCAGATGGACGGGGTCCGGGGCGCTCCGGCGGGAAGAGCACGTCGCGGTGGAGTTGCCGGCCGCAGGCGTCGCCGACCCAGCCGCGAGCAAAGTGGCATCCCTGGCCGATACGGGGAACGCTGGTTCCCTCGATAATAGCCGGTCGGTTAGTTTTGAACTCTACGCTTGATCGGATCCTTCCGGCGCTGGCGTATCTTTGCTCTGTTCCGGGCGCCGGGAGCGCGGGTGGGCCGCCAGGTAGACCTCTTTCGCCTGGGCGCGTGTAACGTGGGTGTAGATCTGGGTCGTGGCCGGGCTGGCGTGCCCCAGCAGCTCCTGGACGACGCGCAGATCGGCGCCGCCCTCCAGCAGGTGCGTTGCGAAAGAGTGGCGCAGCGTGTGCGTGTGGACCCCGGCTCTCAGTCCCACGCTCGCCGCGTAGCGCCTGACCTTCTCCTGGATGCTGCGCTGGCTGAGGCGTCCGCCACTGCGATTCAGGAAGAGCGCGTTGCCACTGCCACGGGCGGCCAGGTTAGGACGAGCGCTTCGTACGTACACCGCCAGCGCGTCTCGGGCGGCCTCTCCTATGAGCACGATGCGCTGTTTCGAGCCCTTGCCCGTGACCCTGAGCTCGCGGGACTCCAGCTTTACGTCGCCCGTGTTCAGGTCCCGGGCCTCGCTGACCCGGAGGCCGGCCGCGTAGATCAGCTCCAGCAGCGCCCGGTCGCGAGTCCCAAGGACATCCGAGGTCTCCGGAGCGCGGACCAGCCTGCTGGCTTCGTCCTGGGAGAGGAACCGCGGCAGCCTCGACTCCAGCTTCATGACCCCGCGTTTGGGCAGGGGGTCAGCGTCGATGACCTCCTGGCGCACCAGCCAACGCAAAAAAGTGCGGAGCGTGCTCATCTTTCGTACCACGCTGGCCCTGACATACCCCAGGTCGCTGAGCCAGGCCAGGTACCCCCGCAGCACCTTTTTATCCAGCGCCGTCAGGGCGGTGACGCCCTTCAGCACCATGTACTCGTAGAGAGGCTGCAGATCCGTCCGGTAGTTCCGTACGGTCAGCGGCGCCAGGCTCTTCTCCGCCTTGAGGTGCTCGTCGAATCTCGCCAGCAGGGCGAGCCACTCTTGCCGATCCATTGATGCAGGGTAAAGCGCCGCCCGCGGAGCCTTCCAGCGGAATCCCCGCCCTCATTCAAGCATTATTCTTGGCGGAAACGGCGTTACCTGTCTGGGTTCCAGAATGGTCTCGAACGGGGCGCCGGGTCCCGATGTGGCGGCGTTCAAACGTCCCTTTTGGGTGGATGTGCTCGTGAACGCAGCCCGGCGTGGGTCGGTGGGCTAGCGACGCTGGGGCGGGGTTTCTCCCAGCAATTTGCAGGCGGATTGTTTCGTCAACGCTCGTCAACGAAGGTATCGCGGACCGTTAGAGAGCGCCAGCTAATGAATCTGAGCTGACGGAGCGCTACACCGCCACGTCGAGGGGTTCCTCCTCCGGGGCCGGCCCCTTGAACTCGCATGCCGTGCAGCGAGCGTTGGTGCGACCCACGGCGACCAGCATCTTCCCGCACTCCGGGCATGGCTGGGGCAGCGGACGCTGGTTGCTCGCGAAGCTGCAAGTTGGGTAGTTAGAGCAGCCGTAGAACCGCTTGCCGCCTTTGCCCCGCTGCCTGCGCTCGACCAGGTCGCCGGCGCACTCGGGGCACTCGACGCCGACGCGGTTCAGCAGCGGCCTGGAGTTCTTGCACTCCGGGAACCCGCTGCACGACAGGAACCTGCCGAAGCGGCCCGACTTTATGACCATCGGACGCTCGCACTTCTCGCAGACCTCGTCCGTCTCCTCGTCGATCTGGTCCCGGGGCACCCGCTCCGCCTCTTTCAGGGCGCGCTCCACCGCCTTGTCGAAGGGCTCGTAGAACTCGGTCAGGACCGGCGCCCATTCCCGCTCGCCGCTGGCCACCTCGTCCAGCTCCTCCTCCACACGTGCCGTGAAGCCCACGTCCATCACGTCGGGGAAGTGGGTTGTGAGCAGGATGGTGACCGCCGTGCCCAGCTTCGTCGGCACGAAACGCCCCTGGTTCTTGAGCACATAGTCTCGGTCCTGGATGGTAGAGATGATAGGCGCATAGGTGCTCGGGCGACCGATGCCCTCCTCCTCGAGGGCGCGGATCAGCGTGGCCTCGGTGTAGCGTGGGGGAGGTTGCGTGAAGTGCTGCTCTGGCGATATACCGTGGCAGTCCAGCGGATCGCCGTCCGAGAGCACGGGGATCCGCGGCGCGTCCTTCGACTCCTCGTCTGCGTCGTCCTTGTCCGCGTCGTCCTTGTCCTCCATGTAAAGCACTCGGAACCCGGGGAACTTCAGAACCGAGCCGGTGGCCCTGAATACGTAGTCAGTCGACGTCTTAGTGCCGCCAACCGCGACGTTTACGGTCGTCGAGTCGAAGAGTGCGTCCGTCATCTGGCTGGCCAGCATTCGTTTCCATATGAGATCGTAGAGCCTGAACTGGTCTGAGGTCAGGTGACGTCGGATAGCTTCGGGCTCCCTCTCGATGGACGTCGGGCGTATGGCCTCGTGTGCCTCCTGAGCGCCCTTGGCCTTCTTCGTGTACATTCTGGGGCTCTTGGGGGCATACTCGGCTCCGAACTTCTTCTTTATGTAGCGGCTCGTCTCTTCCAGTGCCGTGGACGCGACAGTCGTCGAATCGGTTCGCATGTAGGTGATGAGGCCAACCGACCCCTCGTCGTCGACGTCCAAGCCCTCGTACAGCTGCTGGGCCACCTGCATGGTCCGTCGGGAGGTAAATCTCAGCTTGCGCGATGCCTCCTGCTGCATCGTGCTGGTGATAAAGGGTGCGGCTGGCCGGCTGTGGGTCTCGCGGCGCCGGACCGAATCCACCTCATACCGTGCGCCGTCGAGGTCAGACGTTATCTCCCCGGCACGCCCCTCGTTGGGGATTTCGATCGTTCCTTTCTGTCCTTTGATGGAGTGGAGCACCGCCTTGAAGGGCGTTCCGTCTTTGCCCTCTGGGTGCTTCGCCAGCAGGGCCTCGATGGTCCAGTACTCCCGTGGCACGAAGGCCCCGATGTCCCGCTCTCTGTCCACGACGAGCCGGAGGGCCACGGACTGAACGCGGCCGGCGGATAAGCCCCGCCTGACCTTGCGCCACAGCACCGGGCTGAGCTGGTAGCCGACGAGCCGGTCCAAGACGCGTCGCGCCTGCTGTGCGTCTATCAGGTTTCGGTCCAGCTCGCGCGGGTTGTCGAAGGCCTCTCGAATTGCCTCCTGGGTAATCTCGTGGAACACCACCCTGCGAGTTTTGGACTCGTCGATCTTTGCGGCGCTGATCAGGTGCCAGGAGATAGCCTCGCCCTCCCGGTCCGGGTCCGTGGCGAGATAGACTGTATCGGCTTGCTTCGACGCCTTAGCCAGCTCGGCGACTACTTTTTTCTTGTCCGGTAGGACGACGTAGGTGGGGATGAACGTATGGTCCTGGATCTCCACACCCAGTTCCTTCGGCGGCAGGTCCCTGACGTGGCCCATCGACGCCTTGGCTTCGTATCCCTTGCCCAGGAAGCGCGCGATTGTACGGGCCTTGGCCGGCGACTCTACGATAACTAGCGCTTTTGCCATGTAATTACACCGCCGCGTGATACTCGGCCGGTGCCTCCTTTAGTCTTATGTAGTGCATGCTGCCCGTCTGTTTCACCAAGCCCTTGAGCTCCATCATAGCCAGTGCACCGCTCACCGTCGAGATCGGCATCTTGCAGGCTCTTACCAGTTCGTCTATGTGAACTGGGTCATGGGTGACGTAACGCAGCACCTCCGATTGGTTGTCGTCCTCGGGGAATAGCGCCACCATCTCGATCTGCTGACCCACAGACGTCAGGTTGAGCTCCTCCAGTACATCGTTGTGGTCCGACACGAGCTTTGCAGCCGAGTCCCTTATCAGCTGGTTTGTGCCTCGGCTGCTCGGCGAGAACACGTTCCCGGGCACCGCGAAAACCTCGCGATCCTGCTCCAGGGCGTGGCGCGCCGTTATGAGGGCGCCGCTTCCTCCACCAGCCTCGATTACAACGGTGCCCAGCGTCATGCCGCTCATGATGCGGTTGCGGCGGGGAAAATTCTGCGAGCTGGGCCGGGTGCCTAGCGGATGCTCGGAAACCAGAGCGCCGTTTTCGGCTATCTCCGCCGCCAGTTTGGCATGCTCTGCGGGGTAGATCACGTCGAGGCCGCTTCCCAAGACGGCAAGGGTCCTACCCCCGGCATCGATCGCGGCGCGATGTGCTATGGCATCGATCCCGCGGGCCAGCCCGCTGACGACGGTGATGCCGGACTGGGCCAGGTCGAAGCTCATGCGGTGGCCTACTTCGCGGCCGTACGCTGTTGCACGACGGGTGCCCACGACCGCCAGCGACCGCTCGTCCTCAGCCAGGAGCTCTCCCCGCAGGTAGAGCACCGGCGGCAGGTCGTAGATCTCCTTGAGGCGCGACGGGTAGCCGTCGTCGTGCCACGTAACGGCCCGGACCCCTGCCTCGTCGAGGCGCTCAAGCTCTGTGTCGGGATCGATCGCCGGCCTTTTGGAGGGGATGTTCTGGGCCGTGCGGCTGTCGAGCCCCGCTGCTGTGAGCTCGGCGGCGCTCGCCTGCCAGGCGCCCTCCATCGACCCGAACTTGCTCTCCAACAGCGCAAACCGCACCCTGCCGATGTTGGGGATGCGGTTGAAGGCGACCCAGTACTTGAGCTCGCTGCTATCCATAGACGACTCAATAATAGCACAGCGATCCGAAGAGACTAGGGGAGGGAAGGAGTGCGGCCGGCGAGGAGAGCGGACGCAGGCATCAGCCTTCAGGCGCGTGTCGAGAGCTGACGGCTACGTGATGGCGGAGAGGGTGGGATTCGAACCCACGGTCCGGTTGCCCGGACACGCGCTTTCCAGGCGCGCCTATTCGGCCACTCTAGCACCTCTCCGATAGGTCACTTCAAAGAGCCGATGGCTGTCTGCTCTCGGGGCCCCTACCCCACATTGTAACCCCTAATAAGTCACCGCCGACCAGCGCACCTCACCCACGATCTCGGCACCGTACCTCAGAGGCACAGACGGCCACTCCGGGTTATCGCTCACCACCTCCCAGTTGCCAGCCTCGTCAAGCCTCAAGCGCTTGACCACCACGCCTTCCTCCGTCCGCATGACGTAGATTCGTCCCTCTTGCGGCTCCCGGCGGTTGCGGTCCACCAGGATCGAGCAGCCGTCGGGTAGCGTCGGCTCCATTGATGCCCCACGCACGCTGATGATGTTGCCCTGTTCTGGGTCGATGGAGAGGCCTCGCAGCCAGTCGTTACGAAACCATAGGAGGCCCACCGGCGTCTCATCGTAGACCGCCGTGCCAGCGCCTGCCGCTGAAGCCAACTCTAATATCTCCACAGGGCTCCTGTCGGACGAGGCTTCATAAGCAGCCCCGGACTCGGCGATGGTCCGGACTGGTGCCCCTTTGCGATCAGCCGCCGGCGTGGGTTCGTCGGTAAGGCCCGCCAGATAGTCAAGAGAGACGTTGAGTTCTCTCGCGGCGTTGGTCAATCCGTCGAATAACAGTCCAGATCGACCACGCTCCACATCAGAAATCACCGACTGGCTGTAGCGGTCGCCAAGAGCTGCAGCCAACTCGACTTGTGCAAGCCCTGCCCGCCTCCTAGCTTTTGCTAGACGCTGACCAAGTATCGATTCCATAGATTCCAGTTTACGCCTCTCGGGGTGTTGACAAATCGAACTCACCGATATATTGTCTCTAATATCGAAGGAGTCGATCATGAACCACCAGATACCCCGAGAGACGATGGCAGTAATTAGAGGCCGCATGGCCCAGATAGGCATAACCCAGCAAGGGTCACGTCCCGTCAAGTGGTGTAAGAGTACGTCATCCTGTTGATCGCGGTCTATGTCACTGCCTTCGCTAGATCCGCCTCGGGTAGAGCTTCGTCGATGCTGTAGACCGCGGGTGTCGTGTATAGACGGCCGACGGCCCATTCGTCGTGCTGTTCAGCGAGGACGGCGCCAACCAGGCGACGCACGGCTGGTCGGTTAGGGAAGATGCCCACGACATCGGTGCGACGCCGTATCTCCTTGTTGAGGCGCTCCAGGGGGTTGTTGGACCAGATCTTCTTCCAGTGGGGGACAGGGAAGCTGGAGAAGGCCAGGACGTCCGCACCAGCCTCGTCCAGTAGAGAGGCCACCTGAGGGAACGGGTCCTGTAGCTGGGCGATCACCCGCTCGAGCTGTGCGTGGACCTCCTGAGGGGACGGCTGCTGGTAGATGGTGCGGACCATGTTGGCCACCCAGGGCTGAGCGCGCCTGGGGACCCGAGTGAGCAGGTTGGTCATGAAGTGGGTGCGGCACCGTTGCCAGCTGGCCCCACCGAAGACAGTCGCGATGGCATCCCTGAGTCCCTGATGCGCATCCGATACCACCAGATCCACCCCGCTCAGACCCCTGGCGGACAGTGAGCGCAGAAAGGCCAGCCAGAAGGCGCCGTCTTCGCTGGTACCCACGTCCATCCCAATGATCTCCCGCTTGCCCTCGCCATTGACCGCCGTTGCCACCACCACGCTGACGTTGACGATCCTGCCGTCCTCTCTGACCTTCTGGGTTAGTCCGTCCAGCCACAGGTAGGGATATGGTCCGCCGTCCAGCGGACGGCCCAGGAAGCCATCCACCACCACGTCCAGCTCCTGACAGATACGCGACACCTGGCTCTTGGAGATACCCTCGCACCCCAGGGCCTTGACCAGGTCGTCCACCCGCCTTGTCGATACACCTTCCACATAGGCCTGCTGGATCACCGCCAGCAGAGCTCGCTCGCTGCGACGCCGTGGCTCCAGCAGGCTCGGGAAGTAGCTCCCCTCTCGAAGCTTCGGGATGTGCAGCTCCATAGTCCCTACACGGGTATCCCACGCCCGGGACCGATACCCGTTGCGCTGGGTCACCCGCTCAGGGCTGCGTTCTCCATACTCAGCACCGGTCCTCGCAGACACCTCCGCATCCATGATCCCCTCTACCAGCACTCTCAGAGCCTCCCGTAGGAAGTCCACGTCACCGTCCATTCCCCCCTTGCGCAACAACTCCAGCAGGTCCATCCTTTCCTTGACCACCGTTGTCCTCCTTTCTCGAGCTTCTGTTTTGCCCGCTAAGGATGACGCGGTGGTCTCTCTTACTCCAGACCCCCTCCTCTTCTTACACCACTTCCTGGGACTCTACTCCAGCAAGCGTTAGCTATAGCAATGGGCTATGAGCGGTCGGCCATAACCCGGTATCTCACCGGCGTCCGTCCGATGCCGGAGGGCATGGAGGAGCGCATCCACGCGACGCTGGACCGTTTGGGGCGCGCGGAGCGTGCGGCTCAGGAGGCCAGGGAACGGGCGCTGGCGGAGGGTGAGGGCAATGGCGACCCTCGTAGATAAGCGCATCCTGCGCCGCAGCGAGGTGGTGTCCCTCGTGGGTCTGTCCCAGTCCACGATCTACCGGATGATTTCACGTGGCGAGTTCCCGCGCCCTATGCAGCTGGGCCGGCGGGCCACTGGGTGGAGCGCTGACGAGGTAGAGGAGTGGCTAACCTCGCGTTCTCACACCACTCCCGAAAGCCCTGGGCTGGCTACGGGGCGGGTGTTGCGGAAGAAGGCAGGAGACCCTTAAGGGATGCTCACCGCCCACCATCACACCCCGGAAGGGTTCCTGAGCGAGTTGCGGAGCACGGCCGAGACTGGTGGCCTCGCCTACCCATTCATCCGGCTGACCACCCTGTACGTGCCCAGCACGCTCGCGCCCCACATCCACTACGTGACGGTAGTGGCCACCTTCGTCGGTCTGGCACCTGGGCAACGGCCGCGACGGCGAGATCTACGCGAAGCGTGATCCAGGTTCAAGCGGAGATCGGGACGGTGGCCGGGGAGCTAAGAATTCCCATCTCCAAGGACGGGGGGCTTTTTCTTTGAGGCATTGCTTCTACTGCTGGGAAAACGGGATCGCCGCTGCCGCCCCACATCTACAGCCAAGCTCGGTAGGGCTTCTCCGGGTCTGCTGTCAGTGCTACGACGGCCAATGCGAATGTATCCGGGACCAACAGCCCCAGGGCAACGAGCACACGGAGTAACTAGAACCGGAGATACGGCATGACCAAGCGGATACCGGGACATTATAGCAAGCGGTTCACCGTCACCACGGCACTGCCGTCGGGCCAGACGGCCAAAGTCCGATGACGGAATGCCGCTCCACGAGTGGAGCATCGTCGGAGACCTACTTCAGCGGGTCACCTACGTCGGCGACAAGGAGAAGGCCCGATGGGGGAGGTAGATATGACTTCCAAGGAGCGGGTACGTTCGGCATTGAGTCGGGCGATGCTCGACACTCCTAGAGGCCGTGGCGAGATGGCCTCCTTTGTCCTCGCGGTCGTCATAGCGGCGGCCGAGTTAGCGGCGACCCTCGATGAGTCAGTCGAGAAGCTATTTGGCGAGATACTCACGGCTAGGTCTAAGCGGCTGACCGATGACAGGCCGCGTCCCTGCGACAACACATCGTGTGGGTGTCTGGCGATCTCGCCTCACTTGGCGGCTGCCGTGGCACAACGGCATTTTAGCAGCCTCTTCAAGCGCGGCGAGAATTCAAGGAGAAGAAGGCATGACCAAGCGGATACCGGGACATTACAGCAAGCGGTTCACCGTCACCACGGCACTGCCGTCGGGCCAGACGGCCAAGTCCGATGACGGAATGCCGCTCCACGAGTGGAGCATCGTCGGAGACCTACTTCAGCGGGTCACCTACGTCGGCGACCTGGAGCGAGTCGAGGGTCGCTGGGGCTTGGTCCTCCAGTGGGTCGACCTTCAAAACGTCGGTCATCGGATTGCGCTCCCGCATGAGGTGGTCGACCGGATACTCTCCCACGCGGACACGATCATGGCCCAGGCCAAGTCCGACAGATCGAAGGCCGGGGCCGAGACACGGAAGGCGCGCGCCGCGAATGGCCGCGGGGACCCCGCAAGAGACGAAGACGACAACATATCGCCCTTCCCCACAGCCAGATGAACCCTCTACTCGGCCGCATCATTGCCCACCCCGACGTCGTCGGGCAGCTCGAGGGCAGCAATACAGATCCGAAGTCGCCATGAGGGAGTGTGCTGAGATGAACCCACGGGGCGAGGACAACAATGGATAGTCAGTGGAAAAAGGTCACTCGCAAGGAACCGTGCCCCATATGCGGCAAGCCCGACTGGTGCTCCAAGAGCGCTGACGGAGTGTGGGCTGTGTGCCGGCGCTTAGAGACCGACACAGGCTCTCACAAGACCGACGCCGAAGGATGGGATTACTGGGTGTATAGGCTGACAGATAGGCCGAAGGCCGCTTCACCTCCACCCCTGCATCGGGTGACTGAGCCGCCCCGGGCCGAGCCGGACGAGCTCGACACGGTCTACGGAAAGCTCCTCGATCGGCTGAGTCTCGAAGTCCAGCATCGGCAGCAGCTTCTTGATCGCGGCCTTACCGATGAGGCCATAGAGCGAGGTAGGTATCGGTCCCTACCGGCGGGCTCTCGCGACAAGCTGGCCGATGAGCTGGTGAGAGTATTTGGTGTGGCCACCTGCCTGAAGGTGCCGGGTCTCTACGTTAAGCGCCAGGGGGACCGCGAGTATTGGAGCCTTGCGGGCGACGTTGGGCTCGCGATTCCCGTACGCGACGTGGAAGGGCGCACGGTCGCTCTCAAGATACGGCTCGATCACTGGGAGCAGGGTGCTCCCAAATACAGGTACGTGTCGAGCAAGGGGCACGATGGACCTGGGCCTGGTGCGCCTTGTCATGTGCCGCAGAGCACGCTATCGAGCACCCGTGTTCGTCTGACCGAGGGCGAGTTGAAAGCCGACGTCGCGACGCTCAAGTCTGACCTGCCGACCATCAGCCTGGCAGGCGTTTCGGCTTGGCGGTCTGTATTGGACGTCTTGAAGGGGCTAAGAGTTGAGACGGTAGTCCTGGCCTTTGACGCCGACTGCATGGCCAACAGGCACGTCGCTCAGGCGGTCAAGATGGCCGCCGCCGGCATTCGGCGATCTGGCCGCGTCGTAGAACTGGAGACCTGGGACGCCGCCGACGGCAAGGGCATCGACGACCTTCTCAATGCCGGCAAGACTCCAAAGCTCTATACCGGCGAAGACGTCGACGCCTTGATTACCGAAATGGTCTCGGTTACTAAGCTAGCCGATCCAACCCCCGCCGAGAGAGCGTTGAGCGCCGCGATCGAGCTCGTCAGGTCTCTAGCCGAGTCCGATCTTGACGATCCGGGAGCGCCGTTCGAGCACAAGGCCCTCGAAGCAATGGCTCTCGTCAGGGCAGAGGCTCCGGACGAGTGGATGCGGGCCAGGGCGGCCCTGATCTCTGCTGGCACCAGCTCGAGAGAGCTTGACCGGGCGCTCAGGGGCGGATCGTCCGGTGAGGGAGCGCCGAAGGCCCTAGAGCATGGCCTGCCAGCCATCCGAACCGACGGCCGCTACATGCGCGAGATCACTGAGGACTCGATCAGGGCTCTGTTGGCTCTCAACGAGCGAGGGCCGAAAGTCTTTTCTTCGGGAGGGGCCATCGTCTACGTAGCGGAAAACGAGCAGGGGGATATATCGCCCAAGCCGCTGACTCTGCCGGACATGAGGGGCCTTCTCGAACGTTCTGCCGACTACGTAACCTACACCAAGGGCGCTGAGACGCCGGCGCGGGTCCCAGACGACGTCGTAGCCGACATACTCCACCTACAAACGACCCCCTTCCCGCGTCTGACCGGTCTGGCGCAGTCTCCTCTTGTGCTCGAGTCCGGCCGCTTCGTCACGGAGTCGGGGTACGACTCTGAGAGCGGGTATCTTCTATCTCTCAACGGGCTCACCGGGGTGTCGACAGGTATGCCCCCGTCGAAGGCCCTCAGCCTTATCACCGACGATCTCTTGGTCGACTTTCCTTTCGTAGACGATGCGAGCCGGACCCATGCGGTGGCCCTTCTACTCCAGCCGTTCCTAGTGCCGCTCATACATGGCCCTCTGCCCCTCTATCTCGTCGACGGCTCCACGCCGGGAGCTGGCAAAGGTCTCCTGATCGACGTCATCGTCCGGGTCTCCCAGGGTCGCGAGATCGCAGTGACGGCTCTGCCCAGGGACGAAGAGGAGATGCGAAAAAAGGCCACGAGCCTGTTTTTGGAAGGCGCGACGATGGTGTTGCTCGACAACGTCTACAACATCAAGTCGGGCGTCCTGTCGTCTCTGCTGACGACTCGCGAGATGGAAGACCGTCTGCTCGGGGGCAACAAGATCGCCCACGTCAGGAACAACGCCACCTGGATAGCCACTGGCAACAATGTCGATCTGAGTGACGAGATCACACGCCGCACGGTCTTGATTCGTCTCGACCCTGGTGTCGAGCGCCCTGAGAACCGAAGGGGGTTCAAGCACCCGTTCCTGAGGAAATGGGCCTCTGGTCAGAGACGGCAGCTGGTCGGAGCATGCATGTCGCTTATCAAGGCCTGGGTGGACTCTGGGATGCCGAAGTCGGACAGCACCCTGGGTAGCTTCGAGGACTGGGTATCCGTCATGGGGGGCGTGCTCGAGGTAGCGGGTGTCTCCGGGCTGCTGGAGAACCGTGACCAGCTCATGTCAGCTTCGGACCGAGCATCGCAGGAGTGGGCGGCGATCGTGCACCGCTGGCAGGGGGCCCACGGCGGCAACGCCGTGACCGCCAAGGACCTCCTGAAGCTCGCCAAAGAGCACGACCTGCTGCTGGACTTGTGGGCGGGAAGGAGCGAGGTCGCCGGTCAACAGCGGTTCGGCCACGCGCTGCGGATTCACCGAGACCGAGTATACGGTGAATGGGCGATCCGGCAGGCTGGGACGGATGCGTACACGCGCAACAACGCCTGGCGGCTGGGGAAAAAAGATATCGCCGCTGGCCCGGACGACCCGGAAAAAAACACCCGAAACACCCGAAACACCCCACATTAGCTATAAGCCTGGGGTGTTTCGGGTGTTTCGGGTGTTTTATCTGAGCCCGCCGGGAACCTGGACGGAAATATTTCCGCGGAGGAGTTAGTGGCATGGTCTTAGACGCTCTTGGCTTCGATGGCGGCCCACCTAGAGACGAGCTCGTCAAGCGACTCAGGTCCGGCCAGGCTTGGCTAATCCGTCACCAGGTCGACCTGGACGGCCCCGACGAAGTGGCGGAACGGTTCCTGGAGGTCCTGGACCAGTGGGACGGCATGGACGAGGAGGTCCGACGTCTGGGCTTCGAGGGATGCCCCATCGGCCCGCGAGGGTGTCCCGACGAGACGCCGGTGAAGTGCCGGCACTGTGGAAACGCGGAAAGACCGACACAAAATGAGGGCCAAGGCCAAACCAGACTCTTCCCGTTGGGCCACATGAAGCATTGATGTAGCCACCGGACAGAGTTTGGACCAACCTGACAGGCACGGAGGGAAGGCGCTATGAGGGTTCGCCTGACCCAGTTGGACGGTAAGTTGCCGAACTTGGCACTTATGAAGCTGGCGCATTGGCACCGCAGCCGGGGTGACGAGGTCCACCTTGCTCGCACGCCGTCCCCCACATTGTTCGAGCCAAGGTATGACGTTGTGTACGGCTCCGCTATCTTCTCGTGGACCAAGCCAGTCGTGGACCGCCTGCAGCTTGCCTATCAGGATGCGATTGTAGGCGGCACCGGCACCGACTCTATCGTCGCCGCGGAAGAGATCATTGGTGGCGAGTACGAGTTCTATGACTATTCGATCTATCCCGAATACCGGTACTCACTCGGATTCACGCAGAGGGGCTGTCGGCTGAAGTGTGGTTTCTGCGTTGTGCCCAAGAAGGAGGGCAAGCCACGGTCGGTCAACACCATCTGGGACATCTGGCGAGAGGGCACCCCGCGGGCGGTCCTCCTGCTGGACAACGACTTCTTCGGCCAGGAAGCATGGCGGCATCGGATTGAGGAGCTCCGCGATGGCGAATTCCGGGTGTCATGGAGCCAGGGTATCAACATCCGCATGATCACCGACGAGACCGCTGCGGCAATCGCCTCGGTGGAGTATCGCGACGACAACTTCGAGCGCCGTCGGCTCTATACCGCATGGGACAACCTTGGAGACGAGAAACGGTTCTTTGTCGGTCTTCAGCGTCTGAATGAGGCTGGGGTCCCCTCACGCCAAGTGATGGTCTACATGCTGGTTGGGTACAAGCCCGGCGAGACCATTGAAGAGGTCCTGTACCGGTTCAATCGTCTCCGCGACGCAGGATGTATGCCGTATCCGATGGTGTACGAACGATGGAGGCAACCGGAGTTGCGCCGGTTCGCTCGATGGGCGATTAGGCGCTACTACGAGGTCGTACCGTGGGAGGAGTTTAGCCGGACAGGAGGGAAGGCGCTGTGAACATCCGGCCTGAAGTGGAGAGATTCGCAGAGTTGATGGAGTGGAAGTTGCGGGCCAACGACCACAAACCCGGCTTTCAGCTTATGTCTCTTCAGAGGCTCATCGAACGAATGCGGGAAGAAGCCCGGGAGTTGCTTGCTGAAGGCCAAGAGGAATCTTCGTTGGATGAAGCTATCGATGTTGCGAACTTTGCAGCCTTCGGCTACAGCAAGATCGCCCAGCGGGTGCAAGAGCAGGGTCCAGGAGGAGAACTGTGATGGGACGGAGCCAAGAGTCCTTTGGCCTGGGAGTACAAGAGCCTGTGGCTGTCACCCGCGTCATCAGCTTGGGAGGCGGCGTTCAGAGCACCGTCCTGACCCTCTTGGCCGACGAAGGGGCCTTCGGGCCACTGCCCGATTGCGCCATCTTCGCGGACACCGGCTGGGAGCCGTCCGCCGTCTACGACAATATCGAGTGGCTGAAGGGTCGCACTAGCATCCCGATTCATGTCGTCTCCAATGGGAGGAACCTTCGGGATGACATGTGGGAAGGGTTGAGCTCCCAAGGCCGCCCCTGGGTCACCCTGCCCGTCTATACCCTCTCGGCCAGGGGTAAGCAGGGTATGGCTAAAAGGCAGTGTACTGCCAACTACAAGATCGATCCTATCGTTCGCCGTATTCGCGAGATCCTTGGTGTGGGTCCAGGCCAGCAGGTCCCTCGGGGAGTACAGGTGGAGTTGTGGCTGGGGATCAGTAGGGACGAAGCGCTGCGGATGAGAGACAGCCGGTATACCTGGATGCACAACCGCTATCCACTGGTGTACGACCGTCCTATGACCCGGGGGGGCTGCCAGCGGTACTTCAAGGAGCGCTTCCCTGGCCGGCATCTCCCCCGCAGTGCCTGCGTCGGCTGCCCCTTCCGGTCAGGATCCGAATGGATCGCGGTGAAGGAGTCTGACCCGGAGGCCTTCGCTGACGCGGTGGCCTTGGATGCCAGGATGCGGTCCGAGGGCTACTCCCACGACTTCAAAGACGGCCGTCGCCTGTACCTCCACCAGCGCCGCCTACCCCTGGATGAGGCGGTAGCCATGGACACGTGCCAGGCCGAGGCCACGAGGCTTCAGGGAGAGCTCCCGGGCTTCCTAAACGAGTGCGAAGGCCATTGCGGCCTGTGAGAGAACGACCAGTTGTTAGGCAAAGATCGAGTCTGTGGTGGAAATAGCCACCGGAGTGGAGAGGGAGGACGGGTTATGACGACTGTATGGACTCAGGAGACGGACGCACGGTTGCGGGACTATCTCGCTTCACACGAGTTGGCCGACGGCATCGGGACAGAGGAGTCAGCCTGCTCAGTCGCGGCGATCAACCTCGCGCTCACTGCGGAGTTGACGGACACCATTCCAATGTGTATGTCGAAGGTTCTCGGTCAATGGATGATCGTCGTCCAAGATGCGATGCCTTCGGAGATGCGCAACTCGTCGGGGTGGAAGCGTTTGCTACCGATGGCTGCTGGCACGGGCCGTGAGAGGGAGGAGGAGCGGCTAGCTCTGGTCATGGATTGGATGTGGGGGACGGTGCTCGCCGATTTACAGGGCGTGGCGGATCAGGGCGGCTTCGGCGCCGAGTGGCGGACGATGTGCGCGGAGAAGTCCCCCGAGGCTGCCAGGGCCGCCGCCAGGGCTGCCGCCGGGGCTGCTAGGGCCGCCGCCTGGGCCGGGGATGCCGCCTGGGACGCCGCCGGGGACGCCGCCGGGGACGCCGCCTGGGCCGCCGAAGCCGCCGGGGCCGCCGGGGATGCCGCCTTTGACGCCGCCGGGGCCGCCGCCAGGGCCGCCGCCGCCATCGACACCGCCAGGGACGCCGCCTGGGGGCGGTACGACCCTGTTGGGCTGTTGGAGCGGTTGGTGGAGGTGGAGGAGTAGGTACTGATATGAGAAGTGTGAGCTACGAACCGGAGGCGAAGATCACCTTCGAGTTGCAGCCACACCGGAGGGAAGGCGCTGTGAAAGGCAACCCCAACTTCTGCGACGACTACAAGGAACGAGGCTACTGCACGTGCGGCACTTGTCACGGGTTCGTCTGCGACCTGTGTGAGCGGATCTCCGCCAGCTATTGGGTCCTGTCCTACCGTGATGCCCACGTTTGTGAGCGCTGCTACAAGCGGCACGAAGGCATGGAGATTATGTGGGAGGAGGCGAATGGCTAAAGCATCCAGAAAGCGGGCCCTCTTATTGAGTTGCGGTCGATACGCAGAAGGCACCGACGACGGGTCTCGCTCGCCATGTCGGCTGTGCAAGTGTGAGATGGCAAGACTAGGTATTAACCACGAGGTCGGGCGAAATTGGTGCTGCCATTGCGGGAAGGCCCTGAGCGGCGAGCAGGCGGTTCGCATGGTTGAAAGCCACGACCACCCCTGTGTTCTCTGCCTTGATTGTGTGCTGACGGACTGTGGGGACGACGACCGAGCGGATATCAGCGTCAACCTGCTGCGCCGACTAAGAGACGGAGTGCTGTAGGAGTAGGTGCATGAAGACTTTCGCAGACCTTCAAGATCGGGCAGCCTTGGCCCTCGTTACCCGGGACATCGCCGAGGCGAGAGCGGCAATCAAGGCCATGAAGGAATTCATAGCCCTGGCCGAACGTGACCTAGAGAAACTGATTGCTTGGAGGGAGATGAGTGGGCATGAACATCTGTGACCTACAACGCGAGGCCCACGCCATCGCCAAGTGCGCATGCCGGGGGTGCCCAAACGATGCCGACTATGGTGATGGCGCCTACGTCGGCTATTGCGGGCCATGCCTTGACGAATCGTCGAATTTAGAGGATTTCGCCGACGAATATATCGGTCATGTAAGGGACGGAATTCCCTGGAAGAAGTGTCGACATGGACTTAGCTGAGCTACAGAAGGAAGCCCACGCCATCGCCAAGGACCACGGCTGGTGGGACACCGAGCGCACCTTCGGCGACCTGATCGCGCCGGTGCATAGCGAGCTGAGCGAGGCGCTGGAGGCATATCGGACAAATGGCCTAGAGTCGTGGCGCTCCGTAGTCAGTAACTCGGCCTATACCGACGGAGGTCGAAAACTAGAGGGCGTCCCTTCCGAGCTGGCCGACGTGGTGATCCGGGTGGCGGACATGGCGGAGCATTATGGCTGGGACTTGTCGGGATGGGAAGACGCTGATGTATCTCAGACGATTGTAGACCCAACATTTGGGGACTGGATTTGCCTAATCCACGCCAGTCTTATCTGGGCCTTTGCGGGCATCTGTACGACGCTTCAGCGCAGCGAGTGGATAGAACCACTTAAGGCGGCACTGCGTCTCGTCAATGACATGGCCGCCCACTACGGCATCGACCTGGACGCTGCTATTGAGGTGAAGATGCAGTACAACCGGAGCCGCAGCTACAGGCACGGAGGGAAGGCGCTGTGACTTACATGAATGGCAAATACGATCGGGAGTCTGCTAGGGCCGTCGGAGAGGACTTGGTGCGCCTACTGGCTCCCTATTGCGAGCGAATCGAGATAGCAGGATCGATCCGCCGCCAGCGACACCAGGTCAAGGACATCGAACTGCTTTGCGTCTCGCAGGTCGCTAGCTCGCTGGACATGTTTGGGGAAGTCACGACAAACCACTATGCGCTGGACGCGGTTCTCGACTCGATGGTAGCCGACGGCCCAGTGTTGCGGAAGCGGCTTAACAAGCGCGGCCTGCCCACCTATGGGTCGCAGAACAAGCTCCTGACACATGTGAAGACCGGCATACCAGTTGACGTGTTCAGCACGACCGCTGAGAACTGGGGAATGGCCCTAGTCGTGAGGACGGGATCCAAGGAGTTCAACGTGCGCATGATGTCCCGGTTCCGCGAACTCGGGATGCGGGGGCATGCCTACGGCGGGGTGACGGACCGGAACGGCAATGACGTGGAGTGCCCCGACGAGGCCACGGTGTTCGGGCTCCTGGGCTGGCCGTGGATACCGCCGGGGGAGAGATAGATGATGGATGCTGAGAAGGAGAACTGTGCTGGCTGGACTCGGACTGGCGACGAGGCCGTCAGATTCTTCGATTCGTGGGGGAAGGCGCTGTGAGTATCTTATGCCCCAGGTGCGGCGGCTACCTGGTCACCACCGATCCAGAGGAGCCTTACTGCCTGATGTGCGGACACCGGCTGGCCTGGTCGTCGAAGCCGTCACCGATATCGGGCATGGGCAACATGGTGGACACCAACCCCAAGGGCGGGTTCAACTACTCGTACCGAGAGGGGCGTCCGGGGAGGCTCAAGACGCCGCAGTCTCAGACGGTCACCATCGAGCTCGCAGACGGCGACAAGGGCGTGATTACCTACGTCGCACTGATGAAGCGCTACGCGACGTTTGAGGACCTGGCCTGGACTGGCCGCAAGCTGTTTCCAACGTATCATCAGGCGGCCGAAATTAGTCGGCTGTTTCTGAAGGCAACGGGGTTGAAGCTGACTGACTTCCACACCTGGCACAAGGCGATATCGATGGCCCGAGGGGGCGCCCGTGCTAGCGCATAGGACCCAGGCCCGGCTCTTAGAGGCCCCGATGGCCGGTCTCATGCCTGTAACGATTGAGGAAGCGAATGCACTTCTCAAGGACTGGGGGCACTACCTCGGACCGTGCCACCGCCCCTTTCGGCAGGAGTCCTACGCCTTTGAGGTCCAGGGCGAGCCAATCGGCGTTGCGGTCTCTGCGAGCATCGTGAGCGATCACGTCCAGCAGTACCGACGTGAGGAAGTGGTTGAATTGGCTCGCCTGTGTGTCAACCCTGACCACCGATGGGCGACGCGTGTGGTCTTGCGTTTGTGGCGCGAAGTGGCGGCCCCACGGTGGAAATGCTGGCCCATCCGTGCAGCTGTGGCCTACTCGCAGACGCGCCGGCACGAGGGCGATACCTATCGCTTCGACGGCTGGACGCTCATGGCCGATGGCGTGGGCTCTTCGGGGGGCGGGTCCTGGAGCCGCAAGCGATATCCTAGCGACGCAGCCCACGGCAAAAAGCGGCTATGGGTTTGGGATTACGGAAGGGCCGGCCGGTGACATGGGTGTATATACCGAGCTGTCGCTCTTTTCCGGCTACGGGGGCTTCAGCCTCGGACTCCAGCTCGCCGGCGTGCGCAGCCGCACCGTCTGCTACGTCGAAATCGACGACTACTGCCAGCGGATCATCCAGGCACGAATCCGGGACGGACACCTCGACGACGCGCCCATCTGGGACGACGTCAAGACCTTCGACGGACGACCCTGGGCTGGACTCGTGGATATCGTCACTGCGGGCTTCCCGTGCCAGCCGCACAGCGTTGCCGGACAACGTAAAGGAGCAGCTGACGACCGCAATCTCTGGCCGGACACCCTCCGAGTGGTTTCTGAGGTTCGACCCCGATATGTGCTCCTGGAGAACGCCGGGATTGAGCTTCGAAACGGGCCATCGCCAGCATACGCTTACTCGGTTCTTGCTGACCTTACCTCCATCGGGTATGACGCGGAATGGGCGTCTGTACCGGCTGCCGCCGTTGGTGCCCCGCACCTGCGTTGGCGGTGGTGGTGCCTTGCCCACTCCGCAAGCCCACGACTCAAAGAACCGCGGCCACGATTCGATCTCGACCGTAGGGTTCAAGTCCTTGGCGGGCATGGCCAAGACTGGGATGTGGCCGACTCCGGTGGCCGCCGACGGGGAACGGCAGAGCGAGATGTTCGTGAGAGGCAACCCCACGCTTCTAGGTGCGGCTCGCTGGCGGACGCCAAGGGCGAACGACGGCAAGGGTGGTGTAACGGGGGCGAAGGGGTCGAAGCGCGACCCAGCCGACTATTTCCTGCCCGACCAGGTAAACGCAGTGGAAATGGACCTCTGGCCGACACCACATGCCAATGCCTCGACGGGTCCGGGGGCACACGGGAACGGAGGTCCGAACCTGCAAACAGCCGTTGGTGGGCTGCTGAACCCGCGGTGGGTCGAGTGGTTGATGGGTGTCCCAATCGGGTGGACGAGTTGCGCGCCCTTGGAAACGGAATCGTTCCAGCAGTGGTTGCGCGGTTTCTGCGAGGTTGCTAGATGACCCTCCCGGCGCTCACCGCGAAGGAGTTCATGGCCTAGGTCGTCGAGCTGGCTCGGGCATTGGGCTGGCTCACCTACCACACGTTCAATGCCCAGCGGTCGACGGCGGGCTTCCCCGGACCTAACGATGATACGCCCACGCCTAGAATTAGGAGAGAAACGGTCAATGACGGATGTGAACGTACCGACAAGCCGATCTGCCCAGTGCAAAGGCAAATTCATCTCTGCGAAGACCTACTGGCCGCTGGTCGAGGCCGTCTACGGAGACGAGGACGCGTGCCTGTGGTGCGGCTGCGGCTTTGACGATCACTCGTGGTCGCTGCAGCGGATCCGGTGGTACGAGCCATACGAGGCTACGAAGCAGAAGCGACGGGCGGTATTTCGCCTGTCCGACGGCACGCTGGCGATAAGGCGGACTACACGGCGTGCCCAGGTGCAGACCATCTGGTGCTACGGGTGTGCAAGGCGGCTACGCACCGACCAGGTCGTCTGCTACAAGCGGCCCCAGCTAGAGGCGGAACGTACGAGTCTATAGCCCGGCTCGCCTTGGGTTCGTCGCTCTTGCTCCGCGAGGAGCTCCTTTCTGATTTGCTTGAAATCAAAGAAGAGCCGGTAGGTTATCTCGTCGTTAGCTGATTCGGTAAATATCTCCAGCGAGTCGCATAGGTTGAATCCACTATAGGTGCCGACACCTCGGAAGCCTATATTTACAAGAGGGTTCTTCTCCGAGATACCAAGCCGCATAGCCTTCCTGGCATCATCCTCATCCATGCCTGTAAACTTGTATTTGGCCTGCCTCGGCGTCTATAGCGTTCTGGATGTGTTCACGCAAGCAGTCTAAGGTGTCCCGATAGAGACCACGCGTTAGGATGGGAAGGAGTTTCCCCCTATGTCTTCCCTGGAAAAACGTACCCTTCGGATGGCTTCCTCGACGTCCTCGACTTCTTTGTCAATAGGTTCGGTAGACATTCATTCATCCCCTGCACCGCTGTTCTCGGCGTCTGCGGCTCGTAGCAAGATAGCTGCCATCAGTTCTTTCGCCGTACTTGGCGATGAGGCAACTTCTGCGAGCACTTGGAACACTTTCTGATAAGCACCTACGTCGGAGGGAGCCATATCTGCAAATGGACGGTGTATAGGCTCACTATTGAAATTGGTCAGTTTTTCCTCGACCTGGTAGAGACGCTCAACATATTCTTCTTCCAGCTTCAACCCGGGAATGGCATCGCGAACAAGTGTAAGCTGTTGCAATGCCTGTTGTACGAGGTGCGTTGCGGCGCTAACGGATAGGTAGCCCGAGACTGCCAAATCATGACTTTCCTCGATATGGCTCAAAGTCGAAAGCACCTTCCGCGTGCGGTTGCGTGCCGTCGATGCTGCCCTGCATCTGCCACCTATCTTCCGTAGGGTAGGGATCAGATGGTTCTCCAGATTTCTGAGATGCGGTCCCGGCTCGAAATAGTCACGTCGGGCGTTGGGGACGATACGATGGTCCAGGATGTGAACCTCCTCAGTTGGAGTCTATAGACGAATCGGGGGTTCCGCTTGCTTTGGGTGTATCGCCCCCAATAGTCATAGGGACTTTCAAGCGACGTACTCCGCAAGCAAACGGAACTCCGGCCCCCCTCCTTCTTCGCGACGTAGAGGTGTCCGGCAAGCTCGCCCCGGTGAATGACCGGCGCGGCCATAAAGGGCACGACGGATCCCACCGCCACTGGCGGGCGGAACTCGGGAAGGCCCAGCGACCTGACGTGGCCGAGCAGGTCCCGGAGCCGCAGCGGTTCCCGGGCGCTGCCCAGGTACTCGAATAGCCGCATCCCGTCGGGCATCTCCCAGAGCAACCCGGCCTCCTCGGCGGTCATCCCGGAGGAGAGGAAGTCCGCTATCCGTCCCGAATCGTCCAGGAGAGTGATGACGCTGGAGCGGGCTTCGGTCAGCGACCGGGCGGAGTCCAGAACGCCTTGCAACACCGTGTCGAAGTCAAGGCTCTCGTTGATGCGCAGGCTGGCCTCGGTCAGCCGGGACAGCCGGGACAGCCGGTCCCGCAGCCCCGCTATCTCCCGCTCCCGCTCTTCGGACTGGTTCATCTTCCCGCCCTGACCGGCCCCCAGACCGCCTGCAGCAGCCTGATTCGAGACGCGCCCGGCCCTCCCGGGAATGCTCGCCACCGGCCTGGTCCGCATGATCTCCTGGGACTACTCATACCTTGAGGGCAACATGCGCTACTTCAAGATGATCGTCCTCTGGCCGCTCTCGGCGATGGCCAGCCTGGCCATGATCTCGCTGGGGCTGAGCACTGCGGGAAGGATATTCGGCCGGTGAGAAGGCTGAGCAGGATCGTACTGGCAGTCCTCGCGGCTGCCGTGCTCGGGGCCATCGTCAACGCGATCGTCCGTGACGAGGCGGGGGCGCAAGGGAAGACGTGGACCGCGGGCACGGTCAGCTACACCGGCACGCTGACCGACGCCCTGCCGGCCTCCTGGCAGGTGTCCGGGTACGACCTGGCCCAACGGGGCGCCATGGCCAACGAGACGCACACCAACCTCATCTTCTGCCCAGACGGAGACTGCCGCCCACTCCCACACAGCGCCCTCGACCCGCAGCTGCACGACTTCACCCTGGTGGAGACGGCCCAGGGCGCCACCTCCACCTCCGTGGACATAACGGCAAGCATCAACGATGCCTATCAGCTGACGACGCTGTCCGAGACGAGGCCGGCAAACGACTTTAGCGTCCAGTTTCAGTCTCCGACCTCAAGCTACTTTCGCATCATCCGCCTGGACATAGCGTCGACGGAACATCCCGCCGGAAACAGCTATGGCACTTGGGTCTGGGAGTATCAAAATCCGTCCAACACGTGGGTGTCCTTACAGAACGTGGTGGACGGATCGGAGGGCTTCACCAAGGTCGGAAAGAGCACGGTCACCTTCGACCTGCCGCGGAAGTTCAGCAACGAAAACAGCATCCGGGCCCGGCTTACCTCCGCCGCGACCACGACCACCCACCTTCAGAGCACGCAGATCCGGCAGGCTCAGTGGGAGAAGGGCTATGGGAGCATCTGGCATGACGACGACGACGACGACATTGACATCATAGCGGGAGGCTCCCTGCGACCTCGCTCCGATGCCCACATCGAGGCTAACGTTTCGCTCACCCTTCCGTCCCTGGTCCGCACCGACACCTATCACGCCAGCACCACCAGCTCGACTCTGAATAGCTGGAGCTTTTCAAGGTGGATGGTGAGACCACCTCAAGGGCTTGGAAGTTTCATATTCTCGGCTCGTGGCAATCGGTCAGAGATAAGCGTTGAGAGGCCCTCCTTTACGGGCAGCAATGGGAAACTAGACATAGTGTGCAAGAGGCGGCAGGACGGCCTGTGGGAAAACACGTCGCTCCAACTGCCCTCCAGTGGCTCTTCTATGGGTTACAACTCGCATTACAGGCTGGTCGTGACTGCGGCTCAGGGGCAAGATGACAACATATCGTTCTTACTACAGAGGGGTCCTTCAAATGTGGACACGGGGACCGTCAAGTGCACGCTGCCGATCGACGAAGCCATAGCATTCACGCTAAGACCTGAAGTCTCTACCTCGGGTTCCCTAAACAGCTCTACGTTGCAAGTCAACGATGGCGCGGCGACCACGACCCAATCTTGGACCACCACGCGCACGGCGAGCAATATACCGGGGGGTTGGACGCTGACCACCGATGCCGGCAGCGGACACGCCGAGTTGACCACCCGGGCGCTGACATTCGACCCTCCAACGGCCGCAAGCGAAGACGCCGCCGTTCGCAACCCCAAGGACTACTCGGACCTGCCCGACTTCTCCAGCACCGGGCCGGCCTCAGACCTGCCGGGGTCCAGCCTGGTGAATGTCCTGGCGAACCAGGCGCGCATACCGGCACAAGCCCTGTGGATCGTCTTCGGTTTCGGACTAGCCATAGCGGCGTTGGTCTTCACACAGCGCTTTTTGGACAACATCGCCATATCGAGCATTGTCGGAGGAATCGTCCTGATGGCGGTCGCAAGCCCGACCGTCGGGATCGCAAGCATATGGGCACTGCTCGTCTACTCTCTGATGTCCGGGGTAGTGGTAGTCATCGGCAAGCGAATCTCGATATAGCCAGGGAGCGAAGTAACCATGCACCATTTCCGCACCCTCAAGGAGCTCGAGTCCCAAAGCTCAGACCGCCAGCAGGCTGCCGACGAGGCCAGCAGCACCGCGGAGGCCGCCGAGCAGACGCGCCGCCAAGAGCAGGCTGCCGCCGAAGCCCGCAAGCACGCGGCCGCCCAGGAGCAGGCCCACTCGAGGGAACGGACGCGCCGCCAGGAGCAGGCTGCCGCCGAAGCCCGCAAGCACGCGGCCGCTCAAGAGCAAGCGCACTCGAGGGAACGGACGCGCCGCCAGGAGCAGGCTGCCGCCGAAGCCCGCCGGCACGCCGCCGCTCAGGAGCAGGCCCACTCGAGGGAGCAGAAGCGCCGCCAGGAGCGGGCTGCCGCCGAAGCCCGCAAGCACGCGGCCGCTCAGGAGCAGGCCCACTCGAGGGAGCAGACGCGCCGCCAGGAGGCTCCCAAAGGTGTAGAGATCGAGTCCCAGCGGGAAGCTCAAGATCGGGTGGCCGCCGAAGCCCAGGCGCCTGTAACGACCGAGGCCGCCGCTCAGGATACTCCGCGGGACAAGCAGCGCATCTTTTATCTCGAAACCCTAGACGCATTCGAGCTCCTCGAATCTCAAGGCAAGCTGACCCCGGAGGAGTCCGCTAGGCTCAAGACCATGCGGCTGACCCGCAGCGACTACCTGGACATGGCCCGCCGGAAGCTGTCGGGCAACCCAGATGCAACCGACGATGAAATTCGGGTCTTGTCCGAGTGGCTGTTCTATGAACGCGACCCGGGTGGCTACCAGAAATACAAGACCGGTCAGGTGTTGACGGAGGCCGGGCGGCTCTATGAAGAGGCTGGACTGCGCGATGCCCAGGATGTAGAGGACCTCAGAGCATATAACGCGAGCCGGGCAGAGCGCGGGCATAAGACTCTTGCAAGGGATGTCTTGCAAGGCGTAGGATCCCTCTCCGACGACCCCGACGAGGCCCACAAGCAGGTAGAGGAGTGGGGGCGGTACATCTGGTCTGTCCTCTCCCCAATGGGATTTAACAGAGACTACCACCTGGCCCAGGCAGAGCACGACACGCTCAGAGAGGGCCTGGCCTGGCGGGTGGCGATGGCCGGCGACAAGATAGTGGAGGTGGAGACCGAGGACGGTGGCGTGGGCTACGTGCTGCAATCGGAGCTCGACGCCCAGGAGCGATACGAACGCGAGCTGGCGGCGTTCCGGCAGCAAAAGGAGCCATTAGAAAACCTATCCCGACTTATGGCACAGGGAGGCGACGAGCTGGTCCTCACTGACCAGGGCTACCTGTCGCGCTCGGCCATCGAGGCCCTGGGAGACACAGCCAGGCTCGCAGCCCTTTCAGGCGACGAGCTGGTGGAAACCGCCGAGGGCTACAAACTACGCTCGACCATCGAGCTTGAGGACCTGTCTCTGCTTGCGTCGAGAGGTGGCGACGAGCTGGTCCTCACGGACCAGGGCTACCTGCCGCGCTCGGCGATCGAGGCACAACAGCGGCTGGGAGACACGGCCAGGCTCATGGCGCAGGGAGGCGACGAGCTGGTCCTCACGGACCAGGGCTACCTGTCGCGCTCGGCCATCGAGGCCCAGGGAGACACAGCCAGGCTCGCAGCCCTTTCAGGCGACGAGCTGGTGGAAACCGACGAGGGCTACAAACTACGCTCGACCATCGAGCTTGAGGACCTGTCTCTGCTTGCGTCAAGAGGTGGCGACGAGCTGGTCCTCACGGACCAGGGCTACCTGCCGCGCTCGGCAATTGAGGAGCAGGAGCAGCTGGCCACTCAGGCGGGCGACGAGCTGGTCTTGCTTCCCGACGGCTTTGGCATTCTTCAAAGCGACCTCGAAGCGCTGCCGGACGACCTCCAGCAACAGGCGCGTGAGCACGGGTACTTCATGCTAAAGCCAGTGGAGGACCTCACGGACGAGGAGCTCGATAAGCGGCTGGCAGTCACGTATCCGGGCATGGACGTCTCGGAGCTTCCCGACAACGCATACGTATTGCCTACAGGCCCTCCGGGCGCCGCCCTGGCTGGGGCGTTGGAGCCTCTCCCGGAGGATGCAACGGAGAGGGAACGCAAAACACGCGCCCTACTGGTCCCCGAAGCCGAACAGGAGGCTAAGGAAGGGTTGCAGCGGGCTGCCATCAGCTTCATACCAATCCTCTCGACTGCCATGTACTGGAACGATATGTCCGCACCTTGGAAGGCCCTCAGCGTCGCCGGCGATGTCTTGTTCGTCCCGGGCGTCCCGGGCTTGGCTGTCAAGGGCGCACTGGGGGCCGCCAAGGGTGCCATGGTGACCGCTCGCTATGCCACTAGGCCCTGGCAGCAGGCCGCGCGCCAATTGCAGCGGTCTACGTATCTTATGCCTGCACGACCCATCGCCCCCGCCCTCTCCAGCACCGGCCGTCGTCTTCCGTTCGAGGGGTACGAAAGGATCGGGAGGCACTATTTGGAGGAGCTCCCTGACAGTCTCCTTGCCGCTGAAAAGGTTCCCTCGGGTGCATATCCATGGTGGAGGCACTGGAAGCCTATCGACCCCTGGCTGCTGCGACAAAAGCCCCTCTGGCCAGATTCGAGGCTCCCTTATTTTCCGACCGATGAACTTAGAAGGTTCGGAAGGCGCTATGTTAAGGAGGACCTCCCTGGCAATCTCCTTGACGCCGAAAAGACCCCGCTGTCGGGTACATACACCTGGGTCCAGGGAATGCCTATCCAAACCAGGTTGCTGAAAGAAGGTGTGATAAAGGTCCTGCCAGATGGGAAACTCCTCGTGCGTTCGCGTAAAGGAGATCTCGTCTTTGACCCCAAGAAGGGAATCCCTCGGTCTCTCTTTCCAGAACCCGCACTTCCACTGGATCCGGCGTCAACCTTTCTCAAGAGCGAGGGAGGCAGTACACTCACCCGGCTGCCAGGCACATTAGCGCCACCGCGTGGCTACACACCGTCGCCATCGACGACCCTTCTTTCAAGGCCCATGGCTAGTGCTGCGCCTACCGTAGCCATAGGACGACTGGCAGGAGTAACAGTCCAAACGCGGACATCGCCGGCTGTGACGCCCGTACCCGCCCAGTGGACCATGCCTGGCCCCCAGATCGCACCTATCCCGAAGATTAAGGCCCCGCCGAAAGTTGAAAATTCAACGCCTGCACCAGCCCCAACGCCCCAGGAGCCCATACTAGTACCGAAGGCAATCCCCGGGCCAGTACCCGCACTAGCCCCGACAGTCGCGCCCTTGCCGAGGGTCGTCCCTGTCCCGGAGCCCGTATTGGACCCGACGGTCGTCCCCGTGCTGACGCCCATACCGGCACTCCAGGCCGTCCCCGTGCCGACGCCCGTACCGGCACTCCAGGCCGTCCCCGTGCTAAAAATCGTCCCCATGCCGGAACCCATACTCAAGCCTGGGCGAACGCAGGCGGATTCCTCTACAGTGCCGCGTCTGCGTACCGCCGATGAGCCCACGACGACGCCTCGGGAGCCCCGGAGGAAGGGAAGGAGAAGGCTTCCCCGGCTGCCGGAGGAAGAGTCCGCGTCACCCACACCAGCGAAGCGCCGCAAATACCCAAGGGCGGTCACGTGGCTGCACGGACCGACTCAGTTTACACTCGACCTCCACACAGGGCAGGAGAGCCGTACCTATCACCCAAATCCCTTCAACCGCCTGCCCCACGAGAGCTTCGCCGTCGCATCACACGCCGACACACCGCCTCCGGAGCGACGGCTTGACCTAGGAATGATAGACGCCTTTGTGGGAGAGCATGGCATCCGCTTCCAGCTCGACCCCGCCTTCAAGCGCAAGCCCATACGAACCCAGCGACGCCCCGGCCCTCTATCCTCCAGGGGCGTGCTTTAGCCTTTGCCACTTCATTCGCCTGGCGAGTAGGTGTCAGGCCGGGTTATGCCGTGGAATATGGGGTAGTCCGAGATCGCGACATCCTCGTAGCCTACTTTGCCCCATACGGCTAGCGTATAGACACCTTCGGCGTAGCTCGCCAAGAGATGGCTCAGGTTTGCCGTCACCGAAAAGGTATTGCCACTGATACTCCACCCGGACGCCGTGATCCACGGCACAACGACAGGCTCTTCCTTCTGCGCTTCGTATGCGAGATAGGCGCGCCTCCAGGACGTGTGCGCTTCGTTATACGAGCTTGGCGCAGAAGTGTCCGCGGAAAGGTCGTAGGGATTAAGACATGGTTTGGTCATTGCAGTGAATTGATAGTCATCGTAGTACCAACCAGGCCAAAGCGACGGTCTCAATGAGGCTATATGAAGACCTAAATCGTAGCAGTAGGTCCGGGAGAGTTGGCCCCTGGTCAGCGTGCGCGGTGGAGGATCATAGTAAACCTGAACACTTAGATCATTGTTAGAGAAAAGGTGCACGCCACCCTTTAATTTTCCTGACATGGTAAGAATTCCGTTTGCGATAGTAGGTGGCAAAATATATTCGATATAGTCGCCCTCGAATTGCTGGACAACTACGAGGTTGTAGCGGTCCCACGCAAGACCGATGTTGACCTTCTGGTGCCACTTGCCGGATATTTGACGACGGTGGCCCTGGCTGCCCATTAATCCGCCCATTGCCTCTCGCAGGCCCTGCTCGATGCTGGCAATAGGACGGAATCCGCCTGACTCTCTGATACAGTAGCTAAGCCCAGCTACGTTTTCTCCGGTGGACTGATAACCTCCGGCGAGAGCATACCGCACGTATGGTTTCAGGCCGTCAATACCCCAGTGAGACGAGGAACAATTCGCTAGTGCAGACTCTGCGTGTAGCTGCGCGGCGATATTGTCGCCCAGAACTATAGGATTCAGTCCAGCTTTGGTGCGCTCGGCGTTGATGAGTTCGAGCATGTAGTGCTTTTCGTCGATATGGCGTAGGTTTGGAGTCAGCGGAATAGCGACCGGTGTCGACGTAGACAGCACAGTTGATGCAGGCGTAGGTGTCTCGGTCGGCGGCAAAACACTGGCGATTTCCGGTGGCTGCCCCAAAAGATTGGGGGGAAGGTACCAGTACAGTGCTGCGCCTCCAGTGCCGAGCAGTAAGGCAATCACCGCGAACATGAAGAGCCTGCGGACAGTCTTGCGGAGGTGGGAGTAATAATGAGGCGACGGCTCTCCTGTGGCCTTTCTGACTAGGCGACAGCTACCGCAGACACAATCCTCCAAATGCCACTTCGAAGGGCGGCGATCAGAAGAATCTAGGCGCTGGCGTTCAGTAACTACCTGACGCTGGTTAGCAGCTAGGCGCCGACGCTCACAACGAACACACGTACACGCCGGAGGGTGAGCGTCGAAGTAGTGTGGCCTCTTATCTCTCACCTAGTTGCCCCTGACTGATGCTCTTCGTAGGCCCAACCAGGCCAAGACGAAACGGCCTCAGAGTTGGCCTCTCGTGGAGGGGTCTGCGGTGGCAGAATCGTAGTATACCTGTATTACCCGGGGCGTGAGCAGCGACCCTTGGGCGATTCTGGGGACGCTGGCTACCTGAACCCTGGAAGCGTGGAATAAGCCCCCTAGCAGCCCCTCAGCACGGCGCAATGGGCTTGACTAGTATCATCCCAAGTAGGGGGGCTCACTTGCCTTTGATGCCTCTAGGCGCAGATGGGAGGGCAGGCCAGACGCCACCGATCCGAGGAACGCACACTAACGACAAGTTGTCTCCTTCTTCAGCCCCCGTTGCCGATCAGATACTCCGCCCACTGAGCCATCAGAGTCCGGCGCCTCTCGAACAGGTCTGAACGGAAGTAGGCGGCCTCGGTCGAGTTGCCTACAATGTGAGCAAGCGCCGCCTCCATGACTGCGTGAGGCGCGTCTGTCTGCTCAGCTGCCCAGTCGCGAAACGATGACCGGAAACCGTGCGGAACGCAGGGGACGTCTAGCCGCCGAAGCAAAGCAGTCATAGCCATGTCTGAGAACGGCTTACCTCGAGGAGAGGGAAACACCAGCCCGAAGTCCGATTCGAGGCTGCGGGCCTCGTCCAGGATTTCCAAAGCGCGGTTTGGCAACGGCACTCGATGTTCCCGTCCTGCCTTCATGCGCTCAGCAGGAATGGTCCAGACGCAGGCCTCCACGGAGATTTCGTTCCAAACAGCGGCGCGGACTTCGCCGGATCGGGCGGCGGTCAGAACCAGGTACTCTAGGGCCAACCGGGTCGCGGGTCTGGCGGTGGACACCCGTATGGACGCCAACGCCGCCGGAACCTCCGCATAGGGCAGAGCCGCCATATGCGCCTTCACACGCGGCGTTTTCGGCAACGCTGTCTCGATGTCTCCCGCCGGATTGTCAGGCCTGAATCCGTTGGCTATCGCCCACTTCATCACTGCGCCTATGCGCTGGCGCACTCGCCGCGCCGTCTCCGGTTTCGATGTCCATATAGGCGTGAGCGCCTTCATCACGTCCGCTCCTGAGACCTCATCCACTGGTCGGGAGCCGAAGTAAGGGAGAGCATAGGTCTTGAGCGTAGAACCCCATTGAGCCGCGTGCTTTGTATTCCTCCACGTGGGGCGATTTAGTTCAATGACCTCGGCGGCGGCCTCGGCGAAGGTCGGAACGTCTCGCTTCTCCATCCGGGGGTCACCGCCTGAGCGCGCGATCCTGCGGTTCTCAAGAGCCTTCTCGCGCCCCTCTGCCAACGACACAAGAGGCCAGCCGCCAAGGCCGAGGTCGGTCCTCTTGCCGCGTATCACGATGCGCTGGAGCCACCGCCGTGCGCCGGACGGGTCCACCTGAAGGTAGAGGCCCTGACCGTCGAAGTAGCGGCCCGGACGTTTCTCGGTTCTCACCCGCGCCGCTGTCAACGGATGACTCTTGCGATTCCCTGTCATCTAACCCCCTCTTTACCCCACATTATAGATGGGATTGTATGGGATTGCAAGACACCTTATGGGAACTCCTGGGAATTTCTATCTATAGCTGATTAGGGGGCGAAATGGATAGAATACGGTCGTTTCAAAGCTAGGAAGCAGGGAGTATTCTGGCGGAGAGGGTGGGATTCGAACCCACGATGAGATTGCTCCCATACTGGTTTTCGAGACCAGCGCCTTCAACCGCTCGGCCACCTCTCCCAGCCTGGGATTATAGCACGCGGTATGCAGCAGGCTTGATGAATTACCCGCCTACGGCTGTAAATGGACGCCGCACGCTGCGTTTGCTAAATTCTTGCGTCTGAGGGGCTGTGATGCTACGGTCATGGCCGCCTAAGTAATCTACCTGTAGGATAACCTTCGGAGGTTAGCGTAATTAGGCCGGTCCCGATAGCTGTGCTCCTCGCACTAGCCCTCCTTCTGGGCTTCGCAGTGGCGAGCCCGCTCAGCGCGCAGACTCCAACGCCCACCCCTCAGCCCACTGCCACACCCACCGCTCAGCCACCGCCACCCCCGCCTCCTCCACCCCCACCCGCCGGACCGTCGGGGGTCACGTTCACCGTCGACTCAACAGGCGACCTCGGAGACGACACCCCAGGAGACGGGGTCTGCGACGACGGGAGTGGCAGCTGTACCTTCCGGGCGGCCATCGAGGAAGCCAATGCCGAAGCTAGCGAGGACACGATTGAATTCGATATCCCCGGCGCTGGTCCCCACACAATCCAGCCGGCGTCAGCACTGCCGACCCTCACCGTTCCTGTAATCATCGACGGCTACTCGCAACCCGGAGTCAGCGAGAATACCAATGGGCCCGGCCTGGGGTCCAATGCCGTGCTGAAGATTGAGCTGGACGGAAGCAACGTGCCCGCTGGCGACGACGGCTTAACGATCACCGCCGGGGACACTACGGTCCGGGGGTTGGTAATCAACAGGTTCGGGGCCCCTCTCGAGACCAGCCACGGGATCCTGATCGTTGGGGGTGAGAGTAACGTCATCGAGGGAAACTTCATCGGCACCGACATAACCGGCACCGTCGACCTGGGCAATGGCTTCGACGGGGTGTTGATCGTGGATTCGCCCGATAACATCATCGGAGGCACCGAGCCCGCTGCCCGGAATGTCCTGTCTGGCAATGGAGCCGAAGGGGTCCGGATCGCAGGCATAGACGCAACGGAGAACAGCGTGCAGGGCAACTTCATCGGCACCGATGTCAGCGGCACGGCCGACCTTGGTCAGGACTTCAGCGGCGTGGCAATACTCCTTGGTGCCAGCGACAACGAGATTGGTGGAGCTACGGCTGCCGCGCGCAACATTATCTCCGGCAACGGCGCTGTTGGCGTCCTTATCTTTGACGCCGGCACATCTGGGAATGCCGTAAAAGGGAACTTTCTTGGTACAGATGTCAGTGGCGTGACGGACCTCGGTAACGCGCTTGGTGGTGTGGCAGTCGTAGATGGGGCGCCTAACAATTTCATCGGCGGAACCTCTGGAACGACATCCGGAGGGCCATGCACTGGAGCCTGCAACGTTATCTCTGGCAACGACGATGACGGCGTAGAGATTGCTGATGCCGGCTCCACGGGGAACGTTGTGGAGGGTAACTTCATTGGCACCGACGTGGACGGCACCGCTGCTCTGGCGAACACGGGCGCCGGTGTGCTCATCACAGACGAGGCATCTAACAACACCATCGGCGGGACGGCGGCCGGTGCCGGTAACGTCATCTCTGGCAACGGCGGGGCCGGCGTCCATCTTGGCGGCGCGGGTGTGACGGGAAACCTCGTGGTGGGTAACTTCATCGGGACCGATGCGAGCGGCACGGCTGACTTGGGCAACTCCTTCGCTGGTGTTTTCATCAACGGCGCACCAGGAAACACCATCGGTGGGACGACCGGCACAACGTCGGGAGGCCCGTGCACTGGGGCATGTAATGTGATCTCTGGAAACGATACTAGCGGCGTTGAGATCATGTTCCCCGGGGCGACCGGTAACTCTGTCCTGGGCAACTTTGTCGGCACGGACGCAGCTGGGGCTGCCGACTTGGGGAACTTCCACGATGGCGTGCAGATCGAAAAGGCGCCAACCAATACCATCGGGGGCATCAGCACTGGTGCTCGCAATGTCATATCAGGCAACGGCCGTGACGGAGTACTGATCCACTCGCCTGACGCCGCGGGCAACCTCGTACACGGCAATTTCATAGGCACAGATGCGGCGGGAACGTTGGACCTGGGCAATTCATCGCGTGGAGTCGAGATCATAAGCGCGCCGAACAACATCGTTGGCGGCGCTGTGGCCGGAGCACGGAACGTTGTATCGGGCAACGACACTGGCGGTGTTAGAATCGTTGGAACAGAAGCGACAGGTAACCTCGTGCAGGGCAACTTCATCGGCACGGATGCTGACGGCACCGCCGACATAGGCAACACCTTCGACGGGGTGCTGATCGTTGGTTCGCCAAGTAACACAATCGGAGGGACTGCCGGAACAACACCCGGGGGGCCATGTACAGGCGTGTGTAACATCATCTCCAGCAACGACCGCAACGGAGTTCTCATCGATGAAGGGGCGATGGGAACCCTGGTGCAAGGTAACTTCATCGGGACCGACGCCACGGGAGCCGCTGACCTCGGCAATGCATTCGTCGGAGTATTGATTGAAGACGGCGCATCCGATAACACGGTTGGCGGGACGACCGCTGCTGCGCGTAACGTCATCTCCGGTAACGACAGCCAAGGCATTGCCATCGTCTCGAGCACTAGCGCCGGCAACATTGTTCAGGGCAACTTTATAGGCACAAAGGCGGATGGCGCGACCGCTCTGGGGAACACCAAGCACGGTGTGTTCGTGGGGAACCCGACCGATATTGGGGAAGAGCCAGACCTTGGTCCCTCAAGTGACAATACAGTCGGCGGCACGGGCAGCGGTGCCGGCAATGTGATTGCTTTCAACGGCGAAGACGGAGTTTATGTAGGCTCGGGTACCGGCAACGCAGTTGAGGGCAACTCCATCTTCTCCAACACGGGCCTGGGAATCGACTTGGGAGAGGATGGTCGGACCGCGACCGACTCAGGCGACAGCGACTTTGGTGCCAACAAGCTTCAGAACTTTCCCGATCTTGTTGCCGCGCAAATAGACGCCACCGGCAGTTTGTTTATCGAGTACAGCGTGGATTCCACAACCGCAGCTTCCACCTATCCGCTCCGGGTGGAGTTTTTCACAGCAGACACCGACGACGAGGAGGGCAAGACCTTCCTGGGCAACGATAGCTACCCGGTGGACCGGGCCCAGGGGGCAAAGCTGGCCAGCCTGGGAAACGCGGCGTCGCTCGGCGTCAGCGCGGGAGACCTCATCGTGGCCACGGCTACAGATTCCGACGGCAACACGTCAGAGTTTTCCGGTGCCACGACGGTCACGACCACCACCGCGAATATACCCAGCTTGACTCAGTGGGCATTGCTTGTGCTGGCTGGTGCATTGGCGTCCCTTCTGGTCTGGCGTGCGCGTCAGAAGCACGTCAAGACGTAGAGCCTAAAGCCTCGGCAAAACAAACTCGTCGATGGCGACGGCCAGGCCGTCATCGTCCACCGACGGCGCCACGTAGTCGGCGACGGCCTTGAGCTCGTCAGGTGCATCGCCCATGGCGATGCGCAGTCCCGATGCCTCGAGCATGGGCAGGTCGTTGTAGCTGTCGCCCACCGCAATCATCTGCGAGCCGTCTACCCCGAGCCGCTGGGCTATGTAAAGGGCTGCCGTTCCCTTGTGCACCCCAGCGGACGTAAAATCGACGGCCCACATGCCGTTGTAGGGCAACGCGACCTTGACGACGTGCAGGCTCGTGTTGGCCTGGAAGGCTGCCACGAGACGGTCGGCCTCGCCCTCCTCGAGGTCCAGGGCCGAGACGCGCGTCATCGTGCGCCCCAGGACCTGCCTGTAGTCCGTGACGCTGCCGCCGCGATGCGTCGCGAGGAACGCCAGGTCGAGGTGGCGCAGTCGCTCGACGATCTTCTGCGTCGACGCCCGGTCCAGGGGCTCACTCCAGATCTCGTCTCCGGTCGCGGGGTCCAGGATGAGGGCCCCGTTGTCGGATGCCTGGGGCGCGGTCAACGCTAGCTCTGAGGCAAACCTCATGACGTGGGATGGCTCCCGCCCCGAGGCGATGCTGACCTCCAGCCTCGTCGCGGCTTCCCTTACGGAGTCGGCGACTCGGGGCGATATTCGCTGGTCGCGACCGATCAGCGTCCCGTCAAGGTCGAGCAGCAGCGCCGCGTAGCGCTTCGCCGTCAAATGCCGGATCTCGCGACGGCCGGCAGCACGAACTCGTCGATAGCGACGGCCAGGCCGTCTTCGTCCACCGACGGAGCCACGTAGTCGGCGATGGATTTGACCTCTGGGACGGCGTTGCCCATTGCTACCCCGAGCCCGCACGCATCCAGCAGAGGCACGTCGTTGAAGCTGTCGCCGGCGGCAATCATTTGCGAAGCGTCTATCCCATTGAGCTCGGCGTACCTGGCCACGGCGGTAGCCTTCGTGGCGGTGGCGTGGGTGAAATCGACCATCCAGTCACCGTTGTCGATTCGGATGATCTTCGATGTGTGTACCCTGTCCGTGCCGAAGGCGTCAGCTATGTTGACGGCCTGATCTGGCGTCAGGCTGGTGGCCGTTATGCGCGTGACCCGCCACCCTCTGACCTCGCTCATGGCCTCCACGTCTGCGTCACCGTCCACTGCGGAGAAGGGCAGCCCCTCGGACTCGAGGAAGGTCATGATCCGCCGGGCGTCCTCGGCTTCGAGGCTGCGCAGCCAGGCCGCCTCTCGCGTCTTCGGGTCGAATATCCGCGCGCCCCCGTCCGAGATCTGCAGCGACTCGAGCCCCAGCATGTCGGCGAACTTGACCGTGGTGTTGTGGCTGCGACTCGACACGATGCTCACCATGAGCTCTCGCGACACTCGCTTGACAGCCTCGGCTACCCTGGGCGCCACATATAGGTCGGCCCGAGCCAGCGTGCCGTCCAGGTCGATGAGAAATGCCTTGTAGTTTTGGGAGCCCATAAGAAAAGGTGGCCTATCACTGGCTGAAACGGAGCCCTACTCGATCAGGTTCTACGACTTGCCCGAACCCGGCCCGACGGGCACCCCACATGCCTCGATCTTCTGGATCTGCTCCAAGGTGGGCGGCCTCTGTCCGGTCCAGAGTTCCCTGAACGCCGTCTCGCCGATGGCTTCGATGACGCAGCTCTGCTGCTCCGGTGTCAGCTCGGGCGGGCCGCCTTCCTCACCCCGGCCCGGTATAGGGCCACACCTGGTGATGATATCGAGGAGCTCCGGAGGTAGTGGAGCGCCTTCTTCGGCGCCCGTACTCATCGACCATAGCCTCGCAATGGTCTCATCATCGGCGCTCTCAAATAGGCATTTGAATTGCTCCATGCTGGGCCCACCCCCCTCTCCCACGCCATCAAACATCTCCGCAGCCTCTTCTTCTGAGAGGCAGTCGAAGGCTGCGCGAAAGACCTGGAACGGGAAGGTCTGCGCCTGCCCGCCCTGCTCCCCAGGTCCACCGGTGAGATAGAGATCGAGGAAGCGCACGTCCTCGAGCTCAGCACCGATGCAGGTGATGCCCTGCTCGCTGACACCCAGCTCCATCATCAACGTGCCCAGCATCATCCGGCGCGCCGTCTCCTCAGTGAGGCAACCCGTGAGCTTCCCCATGTCCTCCGAAGAGGGAGGCCCAGTGCCGACAACCTCGACGAGGTTCTCGGGCGCAAAGGCCTGTTCCAGGCAGTCTCGCTCGCTGGACGGTATAGCCTGGAGGAATGCCTGCGTGCTGTCTCCCGGGCCCACAGTGATGAGAGCTGGAGTCGGCGTGGGCGTTGCAGTGGGAGTAGGAGTCGGCGTGGGGGTTGCGGTGGGGGTAAGAGTCGGCGTGGGCGTTGCAGTGGAAATAGGCGTTGGCGTGGGAGTGACGCAGGCGACGGCGAAAGCCAGTAGGAACATTGCGGTCACGGCAAGGTTCAGCCGCCAGAGTCTTGCGCGTACATTGCCCATTTCAAGTTGGTGCCGCTTCAATATCGATACCCCATACATTGACCTCCAACGCGGAATTTCGTCACTCCTCTGGCGAATGGCGCCTTGCCCCTGATGGCCGCTGCGCAGCGCAGTCTACCGGCGGCCCCTGGCCTCGTCAAGGTGAGGTTGCCATGTCCATTCTAGCGCGCCGCTCCGCGGCTCAGTATAATTCGCCGAAAGGCGTCACAAACGACGGCAACACCAGGAGGAAAAGATGTCTGAGTACACGGCGTACTTCAACGGCGAGTGGGTACCCATGAGCCGGTTGCTCATCGATCACAACGACCGGGGGTTTTACAAGGGCGATGTCATCTACGACGTTGCACGTACGTTCGATGGCAAGCCCTACAGGCTGAAGGAGCACGTCGACAGGCTGTACCGCTCCCTCCAGTATGTGCGCATCGATCCAGGCCTGAGTCCCGAAGAGATGCTTCAGATTAGCGAGGAGGCGGTCGAGCGCAACGAGCACCTGCGCGCCGAGGTCGGAGACCACCTCATTCGCCAGTACGTGACCCGGGGTCCGGGACGCTCCACGATCAATTCTGGTCCCGCTACCGTCATCGTCAAGGTGTGGCCTATCGACTTTGGCTACTACTCCAGGTGCTTTACCGACGGCGCCCACGGCGTTATCGTGCGCACCCGCAGCTACTCGCCGGAGGCCCTCGAGCCGAAGCTCAAGCACCAGAGTCGCATGAACTTCAACATCGCCGACCTCGAGGCTGCCGACGTCGACTCCGACGGCTGGGCGATCCTGACCGACGAGGACGGCAACATCACCGAGGGCAGTGAGTACAACGTCGCTATAATCACCAACGGCGTCATCCGCACATCTACCGATCGCAGCATACTCCAGGGCGAGTCCAGGGAGATGATCTTCGAGCTGGCCCGACAGCTGAACATCCCAGTGGTCGAGGAGGACATCCAGCCCTACGATATGTACACGGCCGACGAGGCGTTCTTCGCCACATCCACCTTCTGTGCGTTGCCGGTCACCAGTGTCGACAACCGCCAGCTAGGCGACGGCAAACCGGGGCCCATGACCCGGCAGCTGCTGGCCGCCTGGAGCGAGCGCGTCGGCGTGGACATAGTTGACCAGGCCCTTCGCTTCGCCAAGTAGGCTCGTGGCGGGACCGCCCGTCCCTCGTGGCGGGACCGCCCGCCGCAGGGAGGCCTCCCGGTGCCCAGAACCAGGGCCCGCCCTGTCACCGTATTAAGATGAACGGGAGATGGACTTTACTCTGAGTGCACCCGTAGCCTCCGGTGGGAGGTGGGTCCTTTCGGCGCTACGAGGCGACGTCCTGGTCCGAGTTGCGCTCGTAGCCATAATCGCCCTCGCGCTGGCGCTCCGCCTCTACGGGCTCAACTGGGATAGCGGCTTCCCATACACTCCCCATCCCGACGAACGGGCCATCCTCATGAAGGTGGCCGAGATTTCTCCACCTGCGCCCGGCAACCTCGGCTCGCTCTTCGACGCCGACGAAAGCTCATGGAATCCGCGCTGGTTCCCTTACGGCAGCTTCCCACTGTACCTCCTCAAAGGCGTCCAGCTCGTCTACTCAATCGGACCCGGCGAGCTCGACGACCTGAGGATCGCGGGCCGGACGCTCTCGGCCCTGGCAGACGTGGTCACGGTGTTCATGGTCTTCGCCCTCGGAAGCAGTCTTTACGGGCGGAGGGTAGGGCTGCTGGCGGCGGCGTTTACTGCCTTGGCTGTGCTGCACATCCAGCTAAGCCATTACTTTGCCGTAGACACCTTCTTAGCGCTCTTCGCGGTGGCCACGCTGTACTTCCTTTACCGAGTGGCCAGGCATGGGCGCATGCGCGACTCGGTCTTGGCGGGCGCTGTTGTCGGACTTGGCATCGCGACCAAGGTGTCCTTCGTGCCCATATACGGGGCCTTCGTCGTCGCCCACCTGATGTATGCCTTCTCAGCCCTTGGGAGCGACGGCGCCGGCCCATCCTTTGCGATCCGCCGGTCGTGGGCGCTTAAGGGCCTTGCAGCCGGTGCCGGCGTGTCCCTCCTGGTCCTGTTCATAGACCAGCCCTACACTTTCCTCGACTGGGACCGCTTCTACCGCGATGTCGTCGAGCAGTCGGAGATGGTGCGCCGGATCAGGGACTATCCCTACACCCGGCAGTACATCGACACCACACCCTACTGGTACCAGGTGCGACAGCTTGCTACGTGGGGGTTGGGGTGGCCCCTGGGCGTCATCGCATGGGCCGGCGTCGTCTATGCTTCCCTGCGAGGGATGCGGCTGTCCCACGGGCTTGCCTACCTGGTCCTCGGCATTGGGCTGCCCATGGCGATCCTCCTCGCCTCTAACGGCATTGCCGCCACTGCCGCCGCCTCCGTGGTCGCGCTGCTGGCCTTGCTCGCCACCTTGCCTTTCCGCTCCGAGGAGACTCGGGGCGACGTCCTGCTCCTGTCCTGGGTGATGCCTGTCCTCCTCATAACAGGCTCTTTGCAGGTCAAGTTCCTTCGATATCTCATCCCCATCACCCCGTTTTTGCTGCTGTTCGGCAGCCGGATGCTCTTGGCAATCTGGGATAGGGCACAGCTCACGACGCTCCGATTCGCTCTCCGGCCCTGGCTGCTGGTGGGTCTGGTCTTGCTGCTGGGTGCCACGGCCTTTTATGCCGTCTCCTACCTCTCGGTTTATCAGGAGCCCCATACCGCCGTTCGGGCCGCCGACTGGCTTCGCCAGAACGCGCCCGAGGGCTCGATCATCCTCAAGGAGCACTGGGAGGAAGGGCTCCCGCACCTCGACGGCTACCAGATTCGAGAGCTCGAGATGTACAACGACGACAGGCCGCAGAAGTTCCGGGAGGTGGCCGAGAGCCTGGCCCAGGCCGACTATCTGGTGCTCTTCAGCAACCGCCTGTACGGCACGATACCGCGCCTGCCGGAGCGCTATCCCGTCAGCACTGAGTACTACCGCCTGCTCTTCTCCGGCGAGCTGGGCTACGAGCTGGTGAGGTCGGAGACCAGCTATCCCGACCTGCTGGGTGTCGGCTTCGTCGACGAAACCTTTCGCCGGCCCGGGGTCCTTGAGCCCGAGCCCCTCCGAGGCGTCCGGCCGGCGTCTCTCAGTCTGAACCTTGGCTTCGCGGACGAAAGCTTCTCGGTCTATGACCACCCGAAGGTACTCATCCTGGAGAACGTCCGCGGCTACGACGCCGACGGCATCGCCGAGATCATCGAGGGCGCGGCGAGCTATAGAGCCATCGGATCGCCCGAGGTCGATGACGCGCAGGGGCTGATGCTCTCCCGGGAAGACGCAGCCATCCAGCAGGCCGGTGGTACGTGGACAGAGATCGTGACGCCGGCCAGCTGGATGAGCCGTCTGCCGGTCCTGTCGTGGTTGATCGTCGTCGAGGGCTTCGCCTTTTTGGCACTGCCGATCGCCTTCTACGTTTTCCGACCGCTGGGCGATCGCGGCTACCTCTTCTCCAAGGCGCTGGGGCTACTTCTGGTCTCCCTCATAGTCTGGCTTCTGGCGAGCTTCCACTGGCTCTCGTTCTCCCACACGTCGATAGTTATCGCCGCCGTGATCCTTTTCCTCGTATCCGCTCTCGTGGTCGCCCGGAACCGACGCGAGATGATCGAGTTCGTCAAAGCCCGGTGGTCCCTGTTGCTTGTAGCCGAGCTGGTGTTCCTCGTTGCTTTCCTCTCCTTCGTCATGTTGCGCATGGCCAACCCCGACCTGTGGCACCCCTACCGTGGCGGCGAGAAGCCCATGGACTTCGCCTACCTGAACGCGGTGCTGAGGTCTACGTACATGCCGCCCTACGATCCGTGGTTCGCAGGCGGCTACCTCAACTACTACTACTGGGGCCAGTTCATCGTGGCCATGCTGGTGAGGGCTACCGGCGTCGTACCGGAGGTCGCCTTCAACATCGCGGTTCCGCTGTTCTTCGCGCTGACGGTGGCCGCCTCCTACTCCATCGTCTACAACCTGGCGGAGGCAACTCGATGGCCCGCCGGGCGCGGCACCGACCTGGCCGAGGGCGGCGATTCGGAGCTCGACGATACGCGTGCGCGAGGGCGCTGGTCATGGCCGCCGGCCCTGGGACGGCTGCGCTGGTCGCCGATCCTTGCCGGGCTCGGCGGAGCCCTCTTCGTGACGGTGCTGGGCAACCTCAACGGCGCAATACAGATCGGCCATGGCGTCTGGCGTGCGGTTGCGCTGAACGCCCCCTATGGACAGTTCAACTTCTGGGCCAGCAGAGACATGATGCAGCCGGACCCTCCGGGATTCGAGATCACCGAGTTTCCCTTCTTCACCTTTCTGTTTGCGGACCTCCACGCGCACCTGATGGCGCTGCCCTTCACGTTGCTGGTCCTCGGGGTGGCGCTGGCCGTCGTCATGGGGTTCGGACAGGGCCGAGGGCATCGCTGGGGCCTGGTCCCCCGCGAGGTGGCCCGACTTGCCGTGCTTGGTCTGGCGGTTGGGTCGCTTTGGGTGCTGAACTCCTGGGATTTCCCGACCTACCTCGTCATCGCGGTAGCGGCCGTGTTCCTGGCGGAGTTCTTCGCCCACGGTGGGGTGGGCCTGACCGTGTTCGCCAGGACCGCGCTGAAAGGCCTGTTTGTGTTCGGCGTCGGTTTCGTCGCCTTTCTGCCCTTCCATCTCAGCAACGAAGCCTTTTTCAACAGCCTCGAGCGCACCACCAATGACACGGCGTTGTGGCAGTTCCTGGCCATAGGCGGCCTGTTCGTGTTCATCATCGGCTCCTTCGCGATTCGCGAGTCCAGAGACCTCATCGCCGGCGTGCTGCGGGGCGGTGGCCGCTGGCGGATCGGGCTGGTGAGCGTCGACTCTGGCCGGCGCGGTGCCCCAAGCGAGGTCCGGGTGCATGTGTCGATCGTGTCGGTGGCGATCGCGGTGCTCGGCGTCCTGGCCGCGGCCGCTATCCTTGCCGCTATCACCACCGGCCATCTGGGAAGCACCATCCCCTTCGTAGCCGCTCTGATGGCGCTGGTTGCCGTAGCAGCTGTCGGGTGGCTGGCCTCCAACCGCGCCGATGCACCTCAGCTCGGGTACGTGGCTGCTCTGGTGGGAGTTGCCCTGGCCCTGGTGATCGGACTGGACGTCTTCCGTCTGGAGGGAGACGTCGACCGCATGAACAGTGTTTTCAAATTCTATCTTCAAGCGTGGGTCCTGTTGGGCCTGGCCTCAGCCTACATTCTCTGGCGCATGGCCCAGCGCTGGCGCTGGGCGGGTTCAGGCCTGGGCGCCAAGGTCTGGCTGGGTGCGCTCGCACTACTCATCGCGAGCGCCGCAGTCTACCCGGTGCTGGGAACCCAGGACCGCCTTCGAGACCGGTTCGACGGACAGGAGACCCCGCTGACGCTGAACGGGACCGCCTTCCTCGAAGGGGCAGTGTTTCGGGACATAGATGCTAACATCAAGCTGGGGGAGGATCTGAAGGGCATACGCTGGCTCAGAAGCAACGTCGAGGGGTCGCCCATAGTGCTGGAGGGCATGACTCCTTCGTACCGTTGGGGCGGCAGGATATCCTCATACACCGGGCTGCCAAGCGTGGTCGGCTGGCAGTGGCACCAGGAGCAGCAGCGCTGGGACTACCGGGAAAGCGTGGTCCGTCGTATTGAGGACGTCAACACCATATATCGAACGGAGGACCCCTCGGAAGCCCTGGCCCTCATGGAGAAGTACGGTGTTGTATACGTCTACGTCGGCGAGCTGGAGAGGGTCTACTACCCTGAGGAGGGCCTGCGCAAATTCGACGAAGCCCTTGACGGCCGCCTCGAGAGGGTGTTCCACAGCGAGCCGGTTTCGGTGTACCGGGTCCTCGATGGAGCGTCCTAGATAGAAGATGGAGGTTGTTCCATGATCCTGGTAACCGGTGCGGCAGGCCGTCTGGGGAAACGGGTCGTCCGGCAGCTGCTGGACGCCGGGCGCGAGGTGCGGGCCACCGACCGAGTCCCCTTCGACGAGTCCCCGGTCCCGGTCGTGCAGGCCGACCTTTGTGACTGGGAGCAGGCGGCCGCCCTGGTTGACGGCGTCGAGGCGATCATCCACATGGGCGCCATCCCAGGCCCACTGAGAGCCGAGCCCCGGGTGATCTTCGAAAACAACATGGTCAGCACCTTCAATCTGTTCATGGCCGCAGCCGAGCGGGGCATACGCCGGGTAGTCTTTTCCTCCAGCGCCTTCGCCATGGGCTGGGCCCATGACCCCGACGCCTTCGTGCCCGAGTATCTGCCCCTGGACGAGGAGCACCCCATGACGCCCTTCGAGCCCTACGGCCTGTCGAAGCAGCTTGGCGAGTACGTGGCCCGGATGTTCACCCGCACCTCCGACATGTCCGTAGTGAGCATTCGGTTCACCAACATGGTTCCGCCTGAGGAGCAGACCTTCCCCTGGCCGGCACCCACGCCGGAGAACCCGACTACCCTCGTGATGTGGGCCTACGCCGACCCCCGCGACGTCGCCGACGCCCACGTCCTATCGCTCGACGCCCCCATCGAGGGACACGAAGCGTTTCTGATTGCGCAGCCCGTAACTCGCTTCAGCGAGCCGACGGTGGACCTGATCAGGCGAAACCTCGGCTCCGGCGTCGAGATCCGGCGCGAGCTCAGGGACAACGCAAGTGTGATCAGCACCGAGAAAGCCCGCAGGGTCCTCGGCTGGGCGCCTGAGCGCAGCTGGATGAAGTCTTAGCCCGTCCCGCGTTGACAGGCCGAGGAGACGTTGCTAGACTGCCGCCTGGCAGGCGGCAACACCACCTGGGGAGAGCGACGTGGGCTATTTTGGCCAGCGCATACGGCGTCTCGAAGACCCAAGGCTGATTACGGGGCATGGATCCTTCGTTGACGACGTAAGGCTACGAGATACGCTTCACGCGCGGGTGCTGCGCAGCCCCCATGCTCACGCTCTGATAAAGTCTATAGACGCCTCGGGGGCCGGCAACGTGCACGGCGTCGTAGCGGTGCTGACTTGGGAGGACCTGCCCGAGCCTGCTCGCTACGTACCCAACAGCGCCACCGTCCGTGACAAACGGGGACACGAGGTGCAGGCGCCCAGGCACCCTACGCTGGCTATAGACAGCGTCTGCTACGTCGGCCAGGCCGTAGCTCTGGTAATAGCCACAGAGCGATACGTCGCCCAGGACGCCCTCGAGCTCGTCGACGTGGATTACGAACCCCTCGACCCCGTCGTTGATCCGTATGACGCGGCGGCCGACGGCTCGCCGGCGATCCACGAGAGCCTGGGTACCAACGCCCCCATGAGGCTGCTGTATGAGGGTGGCGACGTCGATGCGGCATTCTCTCGACCGGACCACGTCGTGACCCAGCGTTACGACGTGCAGAGGCTGGCCCCGTCGCCCCTCGAGCCTCGGGGAATGCTAGCCCAGTACGACGCCCAGGCAGACCTGCTCACCGTCTGGAGCTCGACCCAGGCCCCGCACAATCTCAGGAGCATTCTCGCCTCCCTCCTGAACAGGTCGGAAGACGCCGTAAGGGTAATCGCGCCGGACGTTGGGGGCGGTTTCGGTGAGAAGGAGGGCACCTTCTCTGAGGACATCTTCATCGCCTTTGCGGCCCTGAGCCTAGGCCGGCCGGTCAAATGGGTCGCCGACCGCCAGGAGAACATGCTGACCTTCCACGGAAGAGGCCACAGCGTGGACCTTGAGGCTGCCGTCAACAGGGACGGCACCGTCCGCGGAGTCCGGGCGCGCATCGTCGCCGACCTCGGCGCTTACTTCCTGCCGCCGACGGCCGAGATTCCCGACCTGGCGGCCCATCGCGTCATCGGCCCGTACAGCATACCGGCGGTTCGCGTTGAGGTCGTTGGCGTCGTGACCAACAAGACGCCGACCGGGGCGTATCGGGGTGCCGGTGGGCCGGAAGCCGCCTTCTGCACCGAGCGGACCATCGACATCATCGCCCGGGACCTCGATCTAGACCCGGCGGAGGTTCGGCGCAGGAACTTCATTTCGCCCGAGGCGTTCCCCTACGACACCCCTACCGGGCTGACCTACGACTCCGGTAACTACCGCCAGGCCTTCGACAAGGCGCTTGAGCTGGCTGAGTACTCGAAGTGGCGAGAGAAGGCTGGGTCGCAGGAAGGCAGCGAGGGGCCTCTGATAGGCGTGGGCCTGGCTTCGGTGATAAAAGCTGCCGGCGGTGGCGGGCCGATGATGAGCGAAGACGTTCGCGTCGTGATCGACGCTGTAGGTCACATCACAGTCTACACAGGCGTGTCGCCCCACGGGCAGGGGTCGGACACCGCGTTCGCCCAGCTCGTGGGCCACGAGCTGGGCGTTGAGCTGTCGGCCGTCCACGTCGTGCACGGCGACACGGCGCAGGTGCCGTCGGGCGGCGGCACGGCCGGGAGTCGAAACCTCGCAGTTGGCGGTTCAGCCCTATACCTGGCACTGAAGGAGGCGGCCGATAAACTCTCGGTCATCGCCGCCCACCAGCTCGGATGCTCTCCTGAAGATATCGTGCTTGCCGGCGGGCGTGCGGCCTCTCGTGGCGAGCCTGCTCGGTCGGTGAGCTTCGCCGAGCTGGCCGCGTCGGCGTACGACGAGGAAAAGCTCCCGCCGGAAGTCGAGGCTGGACTGGACTTCTCAGGCTCCTTCACACTCCCCGGCAACCCGTTCGCCTTCGCGGCCCACGTTGTCGTTGTCGAGGTCAGCCGCGAGACGGGCGACGTGGCCGTGGTTCGCTACGCCGCCGTTCACGACTGCGGACGGATCATCAACCCGGCTATCGTCGACGGTCAGATGCACGGTGGCATCGTTCAGGGCATAGGCCAGGCCCTTACTGAGGACTTTGTCTACTCGGCCGACGGCCAGCCGCTGACCGGCAGCCTGGCTGACTACGCGCTCCCCGTAGCGGAGCAGGTGCCGGAAATAGTCCTGGACACCTTTGAGACCCCGACGCCGACCAATCCGCTCGGGGTCCGCGGCATCGGTGAGCTACCCACAGTCGCATCTCCCGTTGCAGTAGCCAACGCCGTGATGGACGCACTGTCGGGGCTTGGCATACGCCACGTCGACACCCCACTGACTCCCGACCGGGTCTGGCGGGCCCTCCGAGAGCGGGGGGCAGCCCGGTGAGAGGTTAACGATGACCAGAGCTATTCTCGGTACGGGTGACTACGTATACGAGCTGATCAATCCCTTCGGAGGACTGCCCCGGGGTGCGGACCTGAGCGGGCCGTCCCACGTCGCAACCGACTCCGCGGACCGCGTGTATGTCTTCAAACGAGGAGACCCGCCGGTGGTCGTCCTCGACCCCGAGGGCAACCTGCTGCGAAGCTGGGGCGAGGGCGAATTCCTGGATGCCCACGGCATCTACATCTCTCCCTCCGACGACATATATCTCATCGACCGTGACGCCCACGAGGTGCTGAAGCTCGATGTCGACGGAAATGTAAAGCTAAGGCTCGGGAAGCGAGAGAAGCCCTCGCTGGGTGGCCCGTTCAACCATCCCGCCGACGTTGCCGTCGCTCCCAACGATGACATCCTCGTCGCCGACGGCTACGGCAATTCCAGGGTGCACCGGTTCAGCGCCGACGGCTCGCTGATCAGGTCGTGGGGAGAGCCGGGAGATGGCCGGGGTGCGCTTACCACTCCCCACGGAGTCTGGGTAGACGGCGATAGCCGCGTGTACGTGTGCGACCGCGAGAACAACCGTGTCCAGGTGTTCAGCCTGGACGGCGAGTACGTGACGGAGTGGGGAGACCTGTTTCATCCGATGGACATACTCGCCGACGCGCAGGGAAACTTTCACGTCTCCGATCAGATTCCCCGGATAACCATTTTCGACGCCGACGGGAGGCTGGTCAGCCGCTGTCGCACACCCTTCTTCGCCCACGGCATGTGGATGGACTCGAGAGGCGACATCTACATAGCCGATCCCTCCAAGGGTGTCGCCAAGATGGTTAAACAGTAATCACCGCTAACATCGAAAGTCTTTTGGTGGAAATTGAACGTCCCCAAGCCGGCTGGCGATTTTGGCTCCTGTGGGTGGCGGCCACCAACGCCGGCTTTCCCCCTGGCATATTCGTTGGAGGACGCTTAGGCGACTCTGTGGCACGCGCGTTGGCTAGATAGAGCTGCGTATCACCCTTCAACATCCCAGCGCCAATTGGGGAGCAATCTAGCACAGACACCGGAGCGCCACGCCGCTCGGGTAGCGGCTCCGTTGACAGGCGCCTCGGCGCCGAAATATGATTCGCCAGCCCTGAGCGAGAGAGGTCAAGATGCCGCAGACAGACCCAGGTGAGCAGGTCCCCGACTGGGCGCGTGGCGATCCCCTCATGGAGTGGTACGCCACCACGGTCTGGGGCAAGCGAGTCGCGGACGACGACGCCCTGTTCGAGGTCATGGCTCTCCAGGTCTTCCAGGCCGGTCTAAGCTGGCGCATGATCCTGGCGCGACGCGACGCCTTTCGCGAGGCCTTCCACGCCTGGCGAATCGACGACGTCGCGGCGATGAGCCCGGACGACGTCGACCGGCTGGTTAAGGACCCGTCGATCATACGCAACCGCAAGAAAATCGAAGCCAGTATCTCCAATGCCCAGGCGGTACAGTCGATCCAGGCCGAACACGGATCGTTCTGCCGCTGGTTTTACGAGGTTCTCGAGGGTGACGAGCTAGCACCGCTTCAGAAGGCGCTGCGCAAGACCTTCAAATTCATGGGGCCGGAGATCGCCCGTATGTGGCTGATGGCATCGGGCCGAGTGCCCGACTCGGACCACTGAGGCATAGGTGCGCAAAGTGGGATGCCGTTTGCCGTTGGGCCAGCTACCCGGGCTGCGACGGGATGACGCCCAGCTGCTGCATCATGCCGAGGTCGTCGCTGTTACCCCAGTGGTCCACCATCTTGCCGTTGGCTAACCTGATCATGTGCATCTCCGTGAACGTCGCCTTCTTACCGGTCGCGGGGATACCCATGAAGTCCCCTTTGTGGGTGCCGGACGTGGTCATCCGCCCGACGACCGTGTCCCCCTCGGCTATAAGCTCGTCTATGTGAACGTCAAGGTCTGGAAATGCGGTGAAAAACATGCCCATCATGATTTTCAACCCTTCGCGCCCAGAAGGGACCCCGAACTCCGCCGGCGGTGGGTTGTGCTCCGTATAGTCCTCCGCTACGAAATCGTCTATCGCCCCAGTATTCTTTTTCTTGATAATCTCGTCGATGAACTGTCGGAATCTGGCCTTGTTCTCATCTGACATTTCTTCGCCCTCCTTGCACCTGTCGCTCCTGGAATCTCCGGCCACGGTGCGCGTATTCTTGCATCGCAGGCGAGGATGTCAAGCGTCGCACTCATTATGATGAGGAGCCCGTGGCGAGCTCTGGAGCGAAACGCGGTGCGGACAGGCAAGACGTGACCCATCGAAAGCCGACCAACCTAATCGTGATGCAGTCCGGCGGCTGCACCGCGGTGATGAACCGGAGCCTGTTCGGAGTGGTGGACGAGGCGCTCCGGCTCCGGGCCTTCGACCAAGTCTATGGCGCTCCCAACGGCCTCGAAGGCCTCCTGGCAGGCGGCCTGGTCGACCTCGGGAGCCAGTCGGAGGCCTCTTTGAAAAGGATCGCGCGGACGCCGGGCGCGGCCCTAGGCTCGACCCGGCGCAAGCTACGGACCGAGGATATAGCCGTGCTCCTCGACGTGCTGGTCAAGCACGCCGTCGGCTGCTTCGTCATCATCGGGGGCAACGACTCTGCCGAGACCGGGCACACCATCTACGTCGAGTCCCGCGCCGCCGGCCACGACCTGTCGGCGATCAACGTCCCCAAGACCATCGACAACGACCTCGTCCTCACCGACCACACACCGGGTTACGGCAGTGCGGCTCGCTTCGTCGCCCTGGCCACGATGGGCGCCGGCCGCGATGCAGAGGCCATGGGCAACGCGGCCCCGATCACCGTCATCGAGGTGATGGGCCGGGATGCGGGGTGGCTTCCCGCCGCGGCCGCCCTGGCGAAGCGGGACCGCCGCGACGCGCCCCACGTCATCTGCGTTCCTGAGTCGCTCGTGGACGAGGACCGCTTCCTGGCTCGGGTGGAAGACGCCTACCGCAGCCACGGATTTGCCGTCGCTGTGGTGGGCGAGAACGTGCGAGGGACTGATGGCCCCCTAGGGGGACAGGAAGAGCCGTGGTATGTGGACGACTTCGGCCATCCCTACTACGACGGCCCGGGACGCTACCTGGCCTCGGTCATCGCTCGGCGCCTCAACGTCAGAGCCCGTTACGAGAAGCCAGGCACCATTCAGAGGTCCCTCGTCTCCTGCGTATCGCGGGTGGACGCCCTGGAGGCCGAGATGGTCGGCCGCGCCGCCGTGGCGTATGCGGCCGAAGGCCACACGGACCGGATCGTCACGCTCACGCGGGAGGACGGTACCAGGCACACCTGCACGGTCGGCCTGGCGCCTCTTGAGGACGTCGCGGGACGGGCCAGGCAAATGCCGCCCGAGTTCCTGGACCCCGAGGCCGGTTTCGTGACGCCAGCCTTCATCGATTACGCCAGACCCCTGGTTGGGCCGTTGCCACGCTTCGGAAGGTTGGCCTAGGAACCGCCGAGCGGCTGGAGCCCGTAATATAGGCAGTGTTATATACGTGGCGTTGTATGCGCGAAGGAGGTCACCATGTCGTGGCTTAAGAGGAAGCGCTTCTGGGTGGCGGGGGGTGTCGTGGTCGCAGCTCCGGCCCTGGCGATCGGCCTGTGGCTGGGCCTGCCTCTTGTCATAGACAAGACTGTCATCGAGGAATTCCCCTTCGCTCACGCCGCTACGATCCCCTCGAACATGACCGTGAAAGAGGTAAACCAGGTCATGGAGACCATCGCCAAGGTCGACGCCCCCATGGAAGAGGCGATGCCAAAGACCATGGCCGAGGCGACCGCGCTGAAGCGTGGCGACTTCGCCGATGCGGACTCGTTCCACAAAGGTGAGGGTGCCGCGACCATCTACCGTCTGCCCGACGGCTCCCACGTCCTGCGGGTCGAGTCCTTGAGGGTGAGCAACGGTCCCGACCTGCGTGTCATTCTGACGACCCATCCAAACCCTGAGGGTCGTGATGATGTGCACCAGACCGGATACGTGGAGCTGGGGAAGCTGAAGGGTAACATAGGCGACCAGAACTACCCGGTTCCCCCCGAGGTCGACCCGACCTCCTTCAACGCCGTCGTCATATACTGCAAGCCCTTCCACGTCATCTTCAGCGTCGCCCCGCTGCAGTGACGCCGCGGTGCGAGCGAGGCAAGTGCAAAACTCAACCTCTTCCTTTCTCCTTGCTACAATGAGGAGGAGAGACAATATTGGGTCTGCCAGAAAGCATTCGAGCCCTTAACTCGCTCAAGCGCCAAAGAGTGATAAGGGACTACGTCTTGATCGGCGCGGTAGCTGCCACCGCTTATATGGAGCCGATATTCACCGAGGACCTAGACATCATCGTCTTAGCAGATACCGATGAGGAATACGTCGAGACGTTTCAAGGCGTAAGTGAGGCGGCCGAAGACCATCAGGGGATGCACGTTGTACTAGGTGACGTGCCCGTCCAGATGTTCCCCACGGCAACCAAACCACTATACAAGGACGCTTTGGACAAGGCCCAAAAGGCTAGAGTCGGTAATTTGCGCGTGAAGGTTGCTTCCCCAGAGCACCTCGCGCTACTATACTTGGAAGCGTGGCGAGCTAAGGATCGCTTCCGTGTGCAGGAGTTAATGTCCTCGATCGATAAGCGGAAGCTACATTCGCTACTGAAGAAGTTCGATGAAAAAGGCACACTTGCCACCAGACTCAAGGATGTACACTGAACTCGCGTTCTGCGGGAAGGAGAAGCTGCGTGAAACCCGGAGGCGTATGAGCTTCTTACGCAAGCTCCAAGCCTTGGATCGTCTGAGGGCAACGAAGGGCTCCTTCCCGCGGCTGCGGGCGTAACCTCCCCGCCTTTTAAGCTACCTTCCCCAAACACTGCTTCAGTCCACCATCCCTCCGGCCCCGGGTCAACGAGGCGTCTCGCCTTGACACTATTTGGCGGCCCATAGTAGGATTGGGTGGCCGTCATGGCCTGCGGGGAGAGCTCCGCGCGATCCCGGCGGGGACCCAGTACAACTGAATAATCAGCAGCTCTTATCCAGAGTGGCAGAGGGACCGGCCCCGTGAAGCCCGGCAACCGGTCGGCGTCCTAGGGCAGCCGATACGGTGCCAACTCCGGCGAGCGCCAAGCGCTCGGGAGATGAGAGTGGATCGTCGTCCAAAACTTCTCTCATCCAGAGGAGTTTTTTGTTGCCCGCGACCCGGACCCCTACGGAGCACAGCCCTTGACTTCCGTTCAGGCAATCAGCTTCAGGCCCATACATTGGCTTGACGGCCGCGTCAGGTTGCTCGACCAGACGCGCTTGCCGGCGGATGAGGTGTGGCTGGAGCTGTCCGACTACCGCGGTGTGGTCTCGGCCATCAAAGAGCTGCGCATCCGCGGTGCCCCGGCCATTGGGGTGGCCGGGGCCTACGCTGTCGCTCTCGCCGCCGCCGAGGCTTCTCAGGGCAAGCAGTCCGACTTCGGCCGTCGCCTGGAGCTCGCGGCCGAGCAGATCGGGGCGGCGCGTCCCACCGGGGCCAACCTGCAGTGGGCGGTACGCCGTATGCTCGGAGTGGCTCGGTCCGCTGCTTCTCCTACGGAGGCCGTGACCGAGCTGGTCGAGGAAGCGATCCGCATACACGACGAGGATGAGAGGGCCAACCTGTCGATCGGGAGCCTGGGCGCGGAGCTCTTAGAGGCCGGTAGCGCGGTGCTCACTCACTGCAACGCTGGCGCGCTGGCTACCGGAGGCTATGGCACTGCCCTGGGGATTGTCCGTGCGGCTTGGGCCCGCGGCACCATAACCAGGGTATTTGCTACCGAGACTCGCCCTGTGCTGCAGGGTGCTCGTCTCACTGCTTGGGAGCTCCTCAAGGAGGGCATACCGACGACGCTCATTGCTGACTCGGCCGCCGGCCAGCTTATGCATCGGGGGGAGGTCCAGGCCGTTGTGGTCGGCGCCGACCGCATAGCGGCCAACGGCGACGTGGCCAACAAGATCGGCACGTACAGCCTGGCGGTGCTGGCCAGGGAGAACGGTGTCAGCTTCTACGTCGCTGCTCCCACTAGCACCCTGGACATGGACCTCTCCTCTGGGGAGGACATCCCCATCGAGGAGCGTAGCCCAGACGAAGTCACCCACGTCGGCACTGTCAGAGTCGCGCCCGAGGGGATCGACGCCTCTAACCTCGCGTTCGACGTGACGCCGGCGCGATACGTGACGGCGATCATCACAGAAGCCGGAGTGGCGTATCCACCCTACGGGGAGGGGCTGAGGCGCATTGTGGAGGGCTCGGGTGGCTGAGGCGACGGTGGCTTTCATCGGGGGGTCGGGGCTATACCGGATGGACGATCTCGCCGGCGCTGCGCAGGTCGAGGTGGACACCCCCTTCGGCCCGCCCAGCGACGCTGTGACGGTCGGCCTGCTGGGCAGCACGAGGGTGGCGTTCCTCCCGCGCCACGGGAGCGGCCACCAGATCTCGCCTACGGAGATCCCGGTCAGGGCCAACATCTACGCTCTGAAGTCTCTGGGCGTCGAGCGCATCGTTTCAATCAGCGCCGTGGGTAGCCTCAAGGAGGGGGTGCGGCCGCTGGACCTGGTGGTCCCCGACCAGCTCATTGACCGCACCACAGATCGCCCCGGCACGTTCTTCGGCGACGGGCTCGTGGCACACGTTGCCTTTGCCGATCCCTACTGTCCGGTGCTGCGGGATGTTGCACTACAGGCAGCCACCGGGGAAGCGATATCGACGCACTCACAAGGCACGTGTGTGGTCATCGAGGGGCCTCAGTTCTCGACGAGGGCCGAGTCAGAGCTGTTTCGCTCGTGGGGCGCCGACATCATAGGCATGACCGCGCTACCCGAGGCCAGGCTGGCCCGCGAGGCCGAGATCTGCTACGCGACCATGGCCTTCGTCACCGACTACGACTGCTGGCACGAGACCGAGGAGGATGTCTCGGTCGAGGTCGTTGTCGCCAACCTGCACAAGAACGCGTCGGCGGCAAAGCGGATAATACGTGGACTGGTATCGAGGCTGCCCGCGAACAGAGAGTGCGAATGTGGCTCCGCTCTCGGGAAGGCTATCATCACCACTCCCGAGTCCATACCCGAAACGACGCGGGCCCGCCTTTCGCTGCTTATAGACAAGTATCTTGGTGTAACGAGTGAGGTGAGGTAGTGCCGAGAAAAGACGCTGGCGAGCCTTACTACAGGCTCACTTTGGACGAGGCGGCTGGGATGTACGGCGAGGACGACGTGGTTTTCGTCGACGTGCGCCGCCCTGACGAGTACGCGGAGGGCCACATAAGAGATGCCCTTTTCATTCCCGTGGACGACGTTCTAGCGCGGATCGACGAGCTGCCTCAGGACAAAAAGCTGCTCTTCATCTGCGCTCTCGGGGTCAGAAGCGGCCTCGCGTGTGAGATGGCCGCCGCCATGGGATATGACTCCGAGAAGCTCTACAACATCGAGGACGGCACCGGGGCGTGGATAGAGCAGGGGCATCCCACCAGCCACGGCGCCGACCCATAGGTCATAAAGAGGACCATAACGAATGTCCATACTGGTGGTAGGCTCGGTGGCCTACGATTCCGTAACCACGCCCGAGGGCACCCGCGAGGACGCCCTCGGGGGCTCGGCGACGTACTTCTCCATAGCGGGAAGCTACTTCGCGCCCGTCAGCCTGGTCGCCGTCGTGGGCGAAGACTTCGCCGCAGAGCACATACAGCTGCTAACGTCCCACATGGTCGACACGTCCGGGCTGGAGCGAGCCGCGGGACGGACCTTCCGTTGGACAGGGGTGTACGGGGCCGAGGATGTGAACACCCGCGACACCCTCGACACACAGCTAAACGTCTTCGCCGACTTCACTCCCAGACTCAGCCCTGAGCACCGGCGCTTGCCGTTCCTGTTCCTTGCCAATATCGATCCGGAGCTGCAGCTCGAAGTCCTCCGCAACATGGACGGCCGCCCAAAGCTCGTAGCCCTCGACACCATGAACTTCTGGATAGACGGCAAGAAGGCTCCGTTGCAGCAGGTGGTTGAGACCGTCGACGTGATCCTCATGGACGAAGGCGAGGCGCGACAGTTCGCGGGCGAAGCAAATCTGGTCAAAGCAGCCCGGCGCATCCAAGAAATGGGTCCGGGCACGGTGGTCGTAAAGCGTGGTGCGCACGGGGTCTTGCTGTTCAACGGGCACTCGGTCTTCGCGGCCCCTGCGTTTCCCCTGGATACGGTGATCGACCCCACCGGTGCGGGCGACTCCTTCGCAGGCGGCTTCATCAGCTATCTGGCCGCCACCGGAGACCTATCCCCGACGGGCTTGCGAAGGGCCACGGTACTGGGCTCGGTGATGGGCTCCTTCGCCGTGGAGAGCTTCAGCGCCGATCGCCTGAGCAGCTTGACTGAACAGGACGTGCTCGGCCGCTTTCAGGCCTTCACCGACCTTCTGTGCTTCACGCCGCTGGAACAGGGCGAATCGCTACCCTGGAGGCGTTGAGAGGGCTGGTTGCTGCTCTGAATCAAAATCGGAACAAAACGACAGGAGGAGATCTTGGCGACTACTACGGGTAAGGGAGATGTGCGGGACCTGTCCCTCTCCGACGAGGGGGTTTTGCGAATCGAGTGGGCCGCGAGGGAAATGCCGGTGCTCCGGCAGATCCGCGAGCGTTTCAGCAGCGAAAAGCCACTGGCTGGAATGCGCATTGCGGCGTGCCTGCACGTTACCACCGAGACTGCGAACCTCATTTTGGCGCTGAGGGACGGTGGCGCCGACCTAACCCTTTGCGCCAGCAATCCCCTCAGCACCCAGGACGAGGTCGCGGCGGCGCTGGTTTCCGAGTACGGTATCCCGACCTACGCCATCAAGGGCGAGGACAACGAGACCTACTATCGGCACATTAACTCGGCGCTGGACCTTGGCCCGACGATCACCCTCGATGACGGCGCGGACCTCGTGGCAACGGTACACACCACCCGGACGGAGCTTATAGACGACGTCATCGGTGGGTGCGAGGAGACCACCACCGGAGTGGTCCGGCTGCGGAGCCTCGCCGAGGCTGGCAAGCTGCGATATCCGGTCATCGACGTTAACGACGCCGACACCAAGCACTTCTTCGATAACCGGTACGGCACCGGCCAGAGCACACTGGATGGCATAACAAGGGCTACCAACGTCCTCTGGGCGGGCAAGACCGTGGTCATATGCGGCTACGGATGGTGCGGTCGAGGCGTGGCGACGAGGGCCAAGGGCATGGGCTCCCACACCGTCGTCACCGAGGTCGATCCTATCCGAGCGCTCGAGGCCGCCATGGATGGCCACCAGGTTATGCCCATGGAGGAGGCGGTCGCGGTAGGTGACATCTTCATTACCCTCACCGGGGGCCTCAAGGCCATCGACTCTCACCATATCGAGGCCATGAAAGACGGCGCCATCATCGCCAACAGCGGCCACTTCAACGTCGAGATCGACGTTGCCGGCTTGGAGGAGATGGCCCAGTCCAAGCACCGGGTGCGACCCTTCGTGGACGAGTATCGTCTGAGCAACGGGCGTCGCGTCTACCTGCTGGCCGACGGACGCCTGATCAATCTGGCTGCCGCCGAAGGACACCCATCGGCCGTCATGGACATGAGCTTTGCCAATCAGGCGCTCTCGGCCGAGTATTTGACCGAAGCGGCGGCTACTCTGGGGCCTGGCGTCCACATGGTGCCCAGGGAGCTGGACCAGGAGGTCGGTCGGCTCAAGCTGATGGCAATGGGCATCAAGATAGACGCGCTGACAGATGAGCAGCGCAACTATATGGAGAGCTGGGAAGTAGGGACGTAAGAGGGGGCTATGGGACTAAAGAGATCAAACGATATCCGAACCGTCTCGGTTGTGGTGACGGCAATCCAGAGAGGTGGGCGACGACGCCTACCTACCGAAACAAGGAGGATGTATAAGTAATGGCCTTCAGCTTCAGCGACTCCCCGAAATACCTCTTCACCTCTGAATCTGTGACGGAGGGGCATCCGGACAAGCTCTGCGACCAGATCTCAGACGCCGTACTCGATTCCATACTCGCCGAAGACCCTATGGGCCGCGTTGCCTGCGAGGTGTGCGTAACCAGGGGTCTCGTTGTCGTGATGGGCGAGATCACCACGGAGACCTATGTCGACATACCGAACATCGTTCGCCGTACGATTCGTGACGCCGGATACGTCGATTCCAGCTTCGGCTTCGACCACCAGTCGTGTGGCATCGCGGTGTCGGTACACGCCCAGTCCCATGACATATCACGAGGCGTGTCCAAGTCCCTCGAGGTACGGGACGCAGACGACAATAACGTGGACGAGGCGGAGACCCTCGGTGCAGGGGACCAGGGCATGATGGTCGGCTTTGCCTGCAACGAAACGCCTGAGTTCATGCCCCTGGCAATCGCTCTGTCTCATCGCATCTGCCTCAGGATGGCCGAGGTCAGGAAAGAGGGCCATCTGCCCTACCTCCGCCCCGACGGCAAGTCGCAGGTGACCGTAGAGTACTCTTACGGCGTGCCCAAGAGGGTCCACACCGTCATCATGAGCTCTCAGCACGATCCCGAGGTCAGCGCCGACGTGATCCGGCGCGATCTGATCGAGGACGTGGCCAAAGAGGTGATCCCCGCGGAGCTATTGGACCGCCACACCCGCTACGAGGTCAATCCGTCCGGACGTTTCGTAATCGGCGGGCCCGTCGGCGACACCGGTCTCACCGGCCGAAAGATCCTCGTAGACACCTACGGTGGCTTTGCGAGGCACGGCGGGGGCGCCTTCTCGGGCAAGGACCCGACAAAGGTCGACCGGTCCGCGGCCTATGCAGCTAGATACGTGGCGAAGAACCTCGTGGCCGCCGGCCTCGCCGACCGCCTGGAGATTCAGATCTCGTACGCCATCGGCGTCGCCCATCCCCTGTCAATATCGATCGAGACCTTCGGAACCAATAAGGTCTCCGACGAAAAGATCGTCGAGCTGACCAATAAGCACTTCGACCTGAGACCGGGAGCCATCATCCGGGAGCTCGATCTGCGCAGGCCCATATACAAGCAAACGGCCGCCTATGGACACTTCGGGCGGCTCGACGTATCCCTACCGTGGGAGCGCACCGACAAGGCCGCTACCCTGAGACGAGAGGCCTTCGTCGGCCCGGCCGAAAAGGAGGCCGCGTCTTCGTAACGCGCCCAGCCAGATCGGTAACCACATGGCCATTAAGTTCGGGACTGACGGCTGGCGAGGCGTCATCGGTGAGGACTACAACCTCGATAACGTCCGCTTCTGCGCTCAGGGCGCGGCCAACTACCTGAGGGATAGAGGACTGGCGCCCCGTGGCCTTGTCGTCGGCTACGACACCAGGCTTCGGTCAGAGGAGTTCGCTGCGGCCGTCGCGGAGGTGAGCGCCGCCAACGGCATCACAACCATGCTCGGCGACAGGCCCGCACCGACCCCGGCTATCGCATACGACGTGGTTGCCCTCGACGCCGGTGGGGGCGTCATAATCACCGCCAGCCACAACCCTGCGCAATGGAACGGCTTCAAATACAAGCCCGATTACGGGGGCAGTGCCTCACCGGAGGTGGTCGAGGCTCTGGAGGCCCACATCGCCGAGGTCGAAGCCTCGGGACAGGTGGAACGCCTCGGCCTCGCCGAGGCCGAGGCTAAGTGTCTGCTCGAGTATGTCGATCCGGAGCCCCGCTACCTGGGGCACATTGCTACACTTGTGGACCTCGCGGCGATCAGGCGGTCCGGCCTGAGGGTGGTTGTCGACTCGATGTTTGGAGCGGGCGCGGGCTACCTCGCCAAACTCCTGTCGAGCGGTGCCACCGTCGTCGACGAAATCCGCGCCGAGCGCGACCCCTCGTTTCCCGGCATGGCCCAGCCCGAGCCCATCGCCCAGAACCTGGGGCCTCTCGCGGCCACTGTGATCGAACAGGAGGCCAGCGTCGGCCTCGCCACCGACGGCGACGCCGACCGGTTGGGCGTCGTCGACGAGACGGGGCACTTCGTCAGCACACTCCACATCTTTGCCCTCCTCTGCTTCTACCAGCTTGAAGTCCTGAAGCGAAGCGGACCGCTCGTACGGTCGGTCACCATGACGAGTATGGTTGACCGCCTCGGCGAGATTTACGACGTTCCCGTGACCGAAACGCCGGTGGGTTTCAAGCATCTCGGCCCCGTCATGATGGCCCAGGACGCGCTCATGGCGGGCGAGGAGAGCGGCGGCTACGCTGTTCGCGGCAGCATACCGGAGAGGGACGGCATTTTGAGCGGCGTCATGCTCTTGGACTTGATGGTGCGAACCGAAAAGCCCCTGTCCGAGCTGCTGGACGACCTGACAGCCACGGTCGGCCCGCACCACTACGACCGGTGGGACCTCGAGTTCGATCCGGCCCGGCGAGCCGCGATACAAAAACGGGTGACAGAGGCTCAGCCGCGGACGCTGGCGGGTAGGAGGGTCGAAGCGATCGACTCCAAAGACGGCCAGAAGTTCGTGCTCGAAGGAGGCTACTGGGCCCTCGTTCGCTTTTCGGGCACCGAGCCCCTGCTGCGCATATATGCGGAAGGCGCTTCGCCTGACGAGGTGGAAGGCCTGTTGAACGCAACTCGCGACATTGCCGGCGTGTAGCGACCGAAGGCTTCTTCTCTTGCGCCCCGTGCGCGTCAGCGCAGCAACCTCACCTCGGGGCCAACCCCTAGATGGAGACATACGCGCTATATTGCCAGGAATATACCGTTGAGGTCACTTGTGACACGATGCCGCGATGAGGCTTTGCACCAAAACCAGAAGAAGGTGCCGGAAACCGGAGGTTTCCAGCCGGGGTCTGGGGTGTCCCCAGATACAAAATACCCCCTAGGGCGGGTGGGAGGGCATGCAAACCCTCGCCTCGAAAGTACTCTTGGCGCAAAGCCCCGCGATGAGGCCAGGTCCTTGGCTAAACGGCTGCCGCAACCGTTATAATCGGCCCACCCCTTCCGCTGCGAGGAGACATGACGGCCCAAGGCACGATGTCGATGCTCGAGGAAAAGCCGCTGCTCTTCCTCATCGACGGTCACGCGCTGGTGCATCGCGCGTGGCACGCGATCCAGCAGCCTCTCAACGTCAGCGCCACGGGCGAGGAGGTCCGCGCCGTCTATGGCTTCCTCAACACCTTCCTGAAGGCGGTGTCCGATTGGCGTCCCACCCACTGCGCCATCACCTTCGATCTACCCGCGCCCACGTTCCGGCACTTGCAGTACAAGGAGTATAAAGCTCACCGGCCACCCACCCCGCCGGAGCTGAAGGCCCAGTTCGCAAGAATCCACCAGGTGATGGATGTTTTCCGAATCCCCGTCTTCGAGGTCGAGGGCTACGAGGCCGACGACCTGCTCGGCACCCTGAGTCGCCAGGCCGAAGAGCAGGGCATCGAGGCGCTCATCCTGACCGGTGACACCGACACCTTGCAGCTGGTGTCGCCCTGGGTGCGAGTACTCCTTACCTACAGCATCCAAAAGCGGGCAGTGTACGACGTGGTGGGCGTGCGTGAGCGTTACGGCGGGCTCGGTCCCGAGTCTCTGCCTGATGTCAAAGCCCTGCAAGGCGATCCCTCGGACAACATCCCCGGTGTCCCCGGAGTCGGGAGTAAGACGGCTATCCGCCTTATTTCCGAGTTCGGCAGCATCGAGGGCATCTACGGGGACCTGGATGGAATAACTCCGCCACGGGTGCAACAGGCCCTTCGTGACCATCAAGACGAGGCGCTGCAGGCCAAGGTGCTGACCACGATCGTCCGTGATGCTCCGGTGCAGCTAGACCTGGAGGCCAGCCGCTTTGGCACCTACTCGCGCGCCGAGGTTGTGGCGTTGCTTGGAGAGCTTGAGTTCTTCAGCATCGTGTCTAACCTGCCGGATGGCGTTGGAGACCCCGGCCAGCCTGAAGGCGAGCCCGCGCCGACGGCTCAGACGCCTGACAGGCAGGTTGTGATCGTGGACTCGACGGACGGGCTCGACGTCCTTGCGCAGGAGTTGGCGCAGGCTGAAAGATTCGCCTTCAACGTCTCGACCACCTCTCAGGACCCCATGACTGCGGGCCTGGTCGGTCTTGCTTTCGCTACTCAGGCTGGCCGAGGCTGGTACATACCGCTCGGGCACGACGAGGGCAACCAGGTACCGACTGACCAGGTGCTTGAGCGGCTGCGCCCGGCCTTTGAAGGTGAGGCCGTCCGCAAAACTGCCCACAACGCCAACTTCGACGTCACGGTCCTGGCCGGCGCCGGAGTCGAAGTCCGCAACCTGGACTTCGATACGATCCTGGCGGCTCACCTGGCCGGGCGAAAATCCATCGGCCTCGCCGCGCTGGCACTCGACTGTTACCACGAAGAGCTCCCTCCCATAACCGACCTCATCGGCACCGGACGCAAGCAGATCACGATGGCCCAGGTCCCTATAGACAAGGCGGCGGACCACGCGGTGGCTCACGCCGAGACAACCCACAGGCTGGAGGTTGTGCTCGCAGAAGAGCTCGAGAAGAAGGGGATTCGCGGACTCTTTGACCAGATGGAGATCCCGCTGGTGCCGGTCCTGGTTCGGATGGAGCGCAACGGCGTCGGCCTGGACGCCGGCATGCTGGGAGAGATGTCGGTCGAGTTGGGCGACAAGCTCGCGCACATCGAGGAGGAAATGCACCGGCTCATTGGACACGAGTTCAACCTGAACTCCTCTCGGCAGTTGGGCGAAGTGCTCTTCAACGAGCTGAAACTCCCGCACACGAAGCGAACCCAGACGGGTTACTCGACCGACGCCTCGTCGCTCGACGGCTTGAAACAGACCCTTGACCGGGGCGAGTCTGAAGGAGTGGACCCCAGGGCCTATCAGGTCCTGGAGCAGATCCTGGAGTATCGGCAGCTCTCGAAGATCAAGTCCACCTACGTCGATGCGCTGCCGGCTCTCGTCAATCCCGAGACGGGACGGGTCCACACCAGGTACAACCAGACCGGCTCGGCCACGGGCAGGGTCTCCAGCAATGACCCCAACGTCCAGAACATCCCCGTCAGGACGGAGCTCGGGCGAAAGGTGCGGTCGGCCTTCGTGGCCCAGGACGCCCCGGAATGGACTCTGCTCGCCGCGGACTACTCCCAGATCGAGCTCCGTATCCTGGCTCACCTGTCCCAGGACTCAGGGCTGCTTAAGGCCTTCCACGGCAAGGAGGACATACACGCGGCTACCGCGTCGTCGGTGTACGGCGTTCCGATAGGGCAGGTGACCCCGGAGATGAGGCGCATCGCCAAGATCATGAACTTTGGCGTGGTTTACGGACTAAGCGCTTATGGCATCAGCCAACAGACCGGCCTGGCTCCCGACGAGGGCGCTGCGTTCATCGAGACCTACTTCGGCAAGTACCCAGGTATCCGCTCCTACATAGAGTCCATCAAGGCCCAGGTCAGGGAGGACGGGTACGTGCAGACGATTCAGGGCCGCAGACGCTACATTCACGAGATACAGTCCAGCAACCACAACGTCAGAGCCGCCGGCGAGCGTATGGCGATAAACATGCCTATCCAGGGCACAGCGGCAGACATCATCAAGATAGCGATGGTACGAATCCAGGAGCGGCTGGACCAGATGGCGTTGCGCTCCATGATGATCCTGCAGGTGCATGACGAGCTCATATTCGAAGTGCCCCTGCAGGAGCTAGAGCAGATGAAGGCTATCGTGATGGAGCTGATGCCCTCGGCGATGGTCCTGGCGGCTCCGTTCGAAGTCGAGCTCAAGACGGGCGACAGATGGGGCGATATGGAGTGAGCGACCCGAGTGTTGACGCCTGAACCCTGGGTTCGTATCCTGGGAGCGAGCGGGAGTAACTCAGCGGTAGAGTGCCTGCCTTCCAAGCAGGGTGTCGCCGGTTCGAATCCGGTCTCCCGCTCCACTTGACACGTTGTCATGTACCCCGAGGACATTCGGGAGGTCTTAGCAGGCGCCTCCGGCGGGGTTGGGCTTGCCTAAAGGTCCGCTCCCGAATTGCCGCCTGTTACACCCACTCTCCTCCGATACGCCCCGACGGGTCGGGTTTCTTGTAAGCTCTTCACCGCTTGACCGTATGGAGTTGTACCTCCTCCCCGCGCTGTCAACTAATAGCCCAGTAGCCTCATCCAGAGCCGTAACGACCCTCGTCCCTCTTGCCCCTGGCTATACTGCCCAGTGGTTGTCGTAGACGAAATGAACGCGATGCTCAGGGACAAAGTAGAATTCAGCCGGGAACGATTTGTGCCGGCGTTGCGCAACCTGTCGAAAATGCCAAGGGACTGAAGTGCAGCGAGTCGTCGTCTGAGTGGTTGAATGCAATCATGGCTTGGAGAGGTGAGCAGATGGGAAGCACGGTGCAGCTGGGTACGGGAAGATTCACGTACGAGGTGGCGGTCGACTGGGAGACCCTGCCGCCGGGGCATGGATGGCGGGAGGTAGCCGCAGTGGCGGTGGACTCGAAGGACAGGGTGTACGCCTTCGCTCGGGGCGACTACCCAATGATCGTCTTCGACAGAGACGGCAACTTCCTCGACTCTTGGGGCCAGGGCGTCTTCACCAGGGCCCACGGGATAACGCTGGGCCCCGACGACACCCTCTACTGCACCGACGACGGAGACCACACGGTGCGACAGTGCACTCTGGACGGCAAGGTGCTGATGACCATAGGCGTACCGGGACGGCACGCCGAGGCCTACAGCGGCGAACCCTTCAATCGCTGCACCCACGTCGCACTGGACCCCAAGACGGGCGACTTGTACGTGTCAGACGGCTACGCTAACGCCCGGGTCCACAAGTACTCCCCCGACGGGAACCTTCTCTTCTCGTGGGGCGGTCCCGGTACCGACGAGGGGGAGTTCAATATCCCCCACAACATCGCCACCGACAAAGACGGCTACGTCTATGTGGCCGACCGGGAAAACCACCGGGTTCAGGTCTTCGACTCCCAGGGCAAGTATGAGACCCAGTTCAACAACCTCCATAGGCCTTGCGGCATCTACGTTTCGGAGGAGCAGCACATTTACATCGGGGAGTTGGGCTCGGGGATGTCAGTGACGAAAGACGTGCCCAACATCGGACCACGTATCACGGTGCTGGACACTAGCGGACGGCGCCTGGCCCGCATCGGCCATCAGGGTTACGGGCTGGGCGTGGGGCAGTTCATTGCCCCACACGGCATATGTCTCGACTCTCGGGGAGACATCTACGTGGGCGAGGTGGCCTGGACCGTTATGAGCCACAACGAGGAGCCGCCGGAGAGCGTGCGGAGCTTCCAGAAGCTGGTGAAGTCGGGATAGGGACACGGAGCGCCGTTCTATCCCTCCCACGCCAGGGGAAGCTTAGAGAGGCACACTCATGCCGGGTGATGGGTGCCTAACGGCTGTGAGTCGTCCGTCAACCGGCCAGGTTGGTCGGTCAACACGCCGTCGTGCCAGATCCTGTTGGCGTCAGATATGATGTCAGTGGATGTTCAGGCCCGGACACTACCGAACGTTGGATTAAGGGGAAGTGATGTCAATCTTTGTTTTGGTTCATGGGTCATTTCAGGGTGGTTGGATATGGAAACCCACAGCCAAGCGTCTACGTGACGAAGGCCATACTGTTTACGCACCAACGTTAGATGGGTGCGGGGAGCGCCGTCATCAGATACGCCCTGGCATTACCATCGCTGCGCAGGCGCAGGAGATCGCCGACCTCCTGTACTACGAGGACTTGCGAGAGGTCGTCCTTGTCGCAACGAGCACCGGCGGCCTGGTAGTCTGCAAGACCGCGGAATTGGCTCGTGAGCGCATCAACCGTCTGGTGTTCGTTGACGCCTTAGCGCCGCAACCGGGCGAAAGGGTGTCCGACATCGTCGTGCGCAATCCCGACTCGCCGATGGTGACGACCGAGCTGACCAGGGGCCCATCACGGGATGATGCGGAAAACCGGATGTTCGCTGACCTGGAGCCGGACATCAGGGCGTGGGCAATCGAGCGCTACACGCTGCATCCCATCGAAGCGTCGGACGCACCGGGCGAACTGGACGGGTTCTGGGCGCAATCTTGGCCGACGAAGGTAATTAGGTGCCGCCTCAGCACCAACCCTCCCGAGGCGCACCAGCGCCGGACGGCGGAAAAACTCAACGCTGACTGGCATGAATTGGACGCTGGCCATTACCCCATGCTGAGTCACCCCGAGGAATTGGCTCAGCTGCTGCAATCGTAAGGTCGAACCGCCCTCGCTGCTTCCCTTAAGCAGTCTCGGAATTACGGCCGAGGGAGAGGAGTGTTGCTGGGCGATCTCTATGGCTGGCTACCGATCGCCATGGAGCGGGTTTGCACCAAACCACAGGAAGGTGCCGGAAACCGGAGGTTTCCAGCCGGGGTTTGGGGTGTCCCCAGATACAAAATACCCCCCGGGCGGGTGGGAGGGCAAGCAAACCCTCGCCTTCAAAGGACTTTTGGTGCAAAGCCCCATCGAGCGGATTAGATTCAGCGTTTTCCAACTCTCTTGAGCCCAGACCTCGACGACCGCACGAGGTTAACGATAGTTCTCCCGCCTACAAGCGAGTTGCTGAAACCTAATGGAGCGTCGTCTCCGCTTTGTGGTCGAGCTCCCGCTGCAACTGGTCCACATCGCATTCGACGATACCGACGTGATCTCTCAAGATCTCCGCGAAGGAAGGCAATTCACTTCGATCGATTCGGTAATCTTCCGACCACAACTTGGAACGTAGGAACGCCTTAGGGCAGTGGGTAAACACTTCTTCGACATCTACGACGATTGCCAGCTTAGGCAATTTACCTTGGTATGCCATGCTCTCCAGCAAATCGGCGTCCCTGACCAGCCGCACGGTACCGTTGATTCTCAGAGTCTCATTCATTCCAGGTATCATGAAGATCAGGCCCACCTGTGGGTTTACCATCATGTTGGTTAAGGTGTCCAGTCGATTATTGCCGGGTAGATCAGGAATGGCTACCGTTTTGTTGTCTAACACCCGTACGAAGCCAGGGTAGTCTCCCTTTGGCGACACATCACAGCGGCCAGATACATCTGAAGTACCAAGGAGTAGGAACGGGCTTTTGGCAATGATAGCTCGGCAATGCTGATCGAGCCGGTCCAACTGCTTGTTCAACGCGCGCTCTGTCGGCCAGCCGAATATTTCTCGCAACTCTGATTCTTCGGTAATTACGTCCGTAAAGCTAGCGGTAGTCACTGGTCGGCCTCCGAATTCCAACCCTCCCGGGTCCGTCCGTTAAATTCGCCCTGGCCAAGGATTATATTCCTAGACCGGGTGTCTTAGCGAGCTTTCTAAAGATCCGTCTACGAGATTCTAGTAAGCCGCGGTGGCAGCTGGTCCACCAGCTGCGGCCACCTGGACGGAGCTGGAGGCGAGCACCTACAGTTTATGGCGCGGACCGACGGTGCTTCGCCACAGTCGGTGACCCTCGGGGTTGCGCTAGGTACTTTTCTTTGAGAGTCCGCCGATCTCGCTCTCCGTGACATCCTCAGAGACATCGGCGTCGCCGTCCGGGCCACTGTCGTCATCGTAGGGCTCTCGGCCCTGCTATTCAGCACCCACCACATGTTCCCACGCCACTGGCGACCCCGCCGGGGGTTCGACGTTTCCCGGGGCTACAGCGAGAGGAATCCGTGTGAGCTTCGATTGCGTATCGCTAGCTGATGGAGTGCGCGATACAGTCAGGACCTCAGGAGGGGGATATGTCTAAGTTTGGTTTCCGGGTAAGCCTCGGATCACTGCTCGTCGTGGCGGTGCTGCTGGGTATGGTGGTCGGCACAGCGCAGGCTCAGCAGTCCGCTTCGGTCGTTGCTTCTCAGCACCCTTCGCTCGGGACCGTCCTTACAGATGGAGACGGGAACGCGCTTTATCTGTTCACCGCTGACGAGCGAGGGGTTTCCAACTGTTCAGGCCAGTGTGCGGATTTCTGGCCCCCTCTTCTGACCGATTCTGAGCCTATTGCCGGTGATGGCGTGTCAGCTGGCCTGCTAGAAACGATTGCCAGGGACACATCGTTGTAGGTTACCTACAACGGTTGGCCCCTCTACTACTACGGCCCAGATACGCAGCCGGGAGACGTTCTGGGTCAGGACGTGGGCGGGGTGTGGTTCGTGGTTTCGATTTTCGGCGGGCCTATCCAGACCAATGCCTCGGTGAACCTCGCCGAGCACGACGAACTCGGTAATATTCTCGTCGATACCAGCGGTCGCAGTCAGTACCTGTTCACTCCGGATACGAGAGGTGCTTCCAACTGCGCAGGAGTTTGTGCCGAGTTCTGGCCGCCGCTGTTGACGATCGAAGCGCCTCAGGCGGGAGATGGAGTTAGCGCAGACGCTCTCGCCACTACGGTACGAGACGACGGTAGCACTCAGGTCACCTACAACGGGTGGCCACTGTATTACTTTGCTTTCGATGGTAAACCGGGTGAGGCCAACGGCCAGGACTCGGGGGACGTTTGGTATGTGCTATCGGCCCACGGAGGACCAATCCGGACAACGGGTGTCGTGAACGTGACGGAGCATACGGAGCTCGGTAACATTCTGACGGACCCGACGGGTCGCTCCCTGTACCTCTTCGTGCCAGACGAGCCGAACGTATCTAACTGCGAGGACGTGTGCGCCCTTTTCTGGCCTCCGCTGCTCACGATCAACCAGCCGCAAGCCGGAGAGGGCGCGTGGGTCGGCCTCTTAGGCACCACTACGCGTAACGACGGCTTCACTCAAGTGACCTACAACGGTTGGCCGCTGTACTACTTCGCGTTCGACGAGAAGCCCGGCGACGCGAACGGGCAAGCGTCCAACGACGTATGGTGGGTACTCTCTGCTGTGGGTACAGGCATCATGCGCGTAGCAGACCAAACGCCATCTGGCGGGGCAGATGCCGGTGTACAACCTCCTGCTACCGGTGATTGGGCCGTGCCCAGACTGGCGCTGCTCATTCTTGTAGGCGCGCTCTTCCTTGTTGCCTTAGGTGGAGTCTTTCTCGTCCGCTCTAGGCTGGCTGAGAGTCTCGCCTCGAAACAAACAGTTCCCGCTCAAGGGGTTCACTCGACACACAGGTCCGCCCGACGCTAGGAGTGCGCCTAACTTGTGCGGCTGGCTCGAAGTCCTCTGGCGCAGTCGTCTCGCAGCACAGGAAAAACTCCTTGTGAAACTAGGCGCAATGTTGACAACACCGTGCGGCATTCGTACTATCGCCCTCGACAAGCTGGAATATATGGCCTGACAGGCGGAGGTGAACAATGAGCTGGAAAATACTGGTCGGCGTAATAGCCCTGTCCATGACAATGGTACTGGGCCTGGCGTGTGGAGACGACGAAGAGCCAGCGCCAGTGGTAGCGCCGGTGGCCACGACCGCGCCTGTAGTTGAGGCGGAGCCGGAGCCGGTGATTGATGAGTCGCTGCCCGACGTAAAGCTGGGCCAGCTCATCACGCTCAGCGGGGTCGCGGCAAGCACCGGCGAGGAGTCGCTCTGGGGCGGCGAAGTTGCGATCAACGAGGCCAACGACGCCGGTGGATTCAACGGCAGAAAGTTCGTCGGTCGTAAGTACGACGAGGGGTACGGGGCTGAGACGGTCGTAGCTTCGACCAAGAAGGCCTTAGCCGACGGCATCGTGGCTATGATCGGCGCCTGGGACGCTACGACCTGCGTTCCTATGAAGGACATACTTAAGGAGCAACTGTTCCCCGTGGCGATCGGACCCTGCGGGTCTGAGAAGGTAACGACTGAGGGCTACCGCGGCTTGGTCCACGTGACCCACGCCCACAACTCGCTCCAGCAGAAAAACAACCTGGCTGGAGCTGTCATCCAGTGGCTGTTTGAAAACGCTGGCAATAAGATTGCTCTGGTTAGCACCGACTCCCAGTACTGCCGCAACGTCGAGACCGAGCTCCACACGGTGTTCGCGAGGCTGAAGCCATCAATGCCTGATATTGAGATCGTGGACATAAGCTACTTCCCCTATGGGGCGGCCGAGGCCAGGGTGGAGGTCACGAAGGCACTTGCCAAGGATCCTGACGGCGCCTACTTTTGCCAGTGGGGGAAGCAGCAGGTGGTATCCAACCTGAAGACAGCTCGAGATCTGGGTTTCGAAAATCCCATCGTCGTCACCGTATACGACGCACCGGAGGCCAAGGAGTTGGGGCCCGAGCTGACGATTAACACCTTCGGCGCCAACGGCTGGTACTTTGACCCGGCGACGGCTTCGCCCGAAGCTCTAGCGTTTAACGAAGCCATCGTGGAAATCTCCAACGGCGAGAGAGTGGCCAACGACATCATGGAGGCCTACCACACTGGGACGAAGCTCATGATCGAGGCTATCAAAAAGGCGGGCAGCACGGAGAAAGCAGCGATCATCGACGAGATGTATGACATCACCTTCAAAACCCCGCGCGGCGAGTGGCTGACCTTCGACGATAAGGGGATGCGCCGCACGCCCTACATGGTGCTGACCTCCGCCAATGAGATCGGCAACATAGACGTCAAGCATAAGGTACCCTTCGGCACATGGGTCGATGGGCGGTTTGTCGCGGAGTAGTAACCTTTACTGAGGACCGGGGTGAAGCCCGCGACATAAGACCGGGCACAATCCTCTAACAGGTCTGAAAGCAGGGGGCAGGGCCGCGATCAGACGCCCTGCCCCCTGCTTTTTTCTGCCGGCCTGGGATGGGGACCCTGCCTCCGCGGCGCGCCTTCGAGTAGGCGCATTTTCGGCGAGGGCGGGTGCAACCTTCAGGGCAGGTGGTTCTTGCGCATCTCGCTGCGGAGCTTAGCCGTAGCCGCCTGGTCGACCTCGTAGTGGAGGATGTCCGGGTCCAACGCGTTAATTACTACGCCATAGCTTGTCCTTGCCCGCTCTACAGAGACAAAGTCGTCGAGCACGTCCTCCAGTACCGCCTTGGGGTCACGCTCCAGAGGGTCGCCGTAGCCCCCTCCGCCGGAGGAGTAGTGGTGCATGGTCTCGCCTTCGTCAACTTGTACGTTGGAGAAGTACACGTCCAGGTACTTCTCGTTGGGCTTGCCGATATTCTTGGTCACCCCCTCATGTATCGCCCGTTCCCCGCCGAAAAGCCCGGGGGGACCGCCTGGGCCATACTTGCCGCGGTCGCAGACGTAGGACATTGTGGCCCCGCCTTCGGTTTCGATCCGCAGTATAGCCTCCGTCCCGACGCCTCCGCGCCACTTGCCTGCTCCCATGGAGTCCCTCAGCGAGGTATGCTTCTCGATGAATATCGGCCAGACCTTCTCCATATGCTCGATGGACTGGGCAACCAGCCCGGCGCCGAATATGGGAGATCCGCCGTCGCGTCCGTCCTTCTCGAACCTACCTCCCCAGCCCCCGTTGTGCCAGTGGTAGAACATGAAGTACTTGTCTCCGAAACCGGGCCTGCTCTCCCGTCCCCCGCCGAGGAAGTAGTTCACGTTGAAGTTGCCGGCAAACGACCTCTCAGGTTTAATCTGCGACCAGCATTCGATCACGGCGCGAATGACTTTTTCATAAGCACCTGAGGTCTCACCGCAACAGGCCTGGGGTCGCCTGACGTTGAGGACGCTGCTGTCCGGGAATATCGCCGAGATGACCCTGTGCCAGCCGACGTTGAGAAAGGGCTTCGGGAAGATGTACTTGGTCGCGGCCACCAGGGCGCCGAAGGAGGAGGACTCGGTAGCGTTCATCGCAGCATGGGTAGGTGGGCCGGAGCCTCGCACATCATAGAGGATGCCGGGCGGACTGTGGGTCAGCGTCATTTTCACATGGACCCGCACAGGTCCCCTCTCAGGGTACTTGGGATCATAGTCCAGGAAGTCTTCGGCCTCCCAGGTACCTTCGGGACAGTTGAGGACCTCATCCGCTAGCTGCTGCTCGCTGGTATCGATACACTCATCGAAAGCAGCCAGTATCGTATCAAGGCCGTACTTTTCAATCATCTGGTGCAGGCGCTGCTCCCCGGTGCCGGTCCCCTGGATCTGGGCGCGCATATCGCCGGCACACTCTTCTTCCAGCCTCAAGTTCGACAGAATAAGCTTCTCTACGTCCTTTCGTAGCACCCCCTGATCGATGAGCTTGACCGGGGGCATGAACAACCCCTCCTTGTAGATTTCATCAGCCATGGCGTCCATGGAACCGGGCGTCGAACCGCCGACGTCGGACCAGTGGCCCTTGGTAACGGCGAACGCTATTAGCCGGCCGTCCCAGAAGACCGGCCTGATAAACGTCATATCGGGCAAGTGGGTACCGCCTCGGTAGGGGTCGTTATAGACGTAAACGTCGCCAGGCCTAAGGTTCTCCTTCCCAAAGTCTTCGATCACCGCCTTGGTACACGGCTGCAAGACCCCGACGTGGGCTGAGAGGTCTCTGGTGCCCTGGGACACCAGGTCGCCGTCAGCGTTCATTATGCTGCCGCTGAAGTCGCCAACCCATAGTGCCAGCGACATACAGGAACGCCGCACCGAACTGACGATCTCGTCCACCAGATTTACGAATCCACTGGCTATGATGGAGAAGGCAACGGGATCAATCCGAGTCGTCTGCTTAATGGCCATGAAATCTCCCCCTCTTCGGGTCCCCGACTAGCTCCCGGTCTTAGGTGCCTCAGATTATAGCCTTTTCGGCCGGCAGCAGTTGGCGGGCCAGGGACCAGTGGGTTCGGTCCCGGACACCGGCGCACGACCGAGAGGCCAGAGTCACGGCTGCAAAGGGAGCATGTCTTAGACCTGGCTTCGGCGCGGCGTGTTGGCTCCTGTCCTAATAATCCCTGGACTGAGGGGTGAGTGTCTCCCTACGCCCATCGAACACGATGGGCGTAGTGGCGCCAGCCTTTATGTAGGCGCTGGGCCTCTCTCGGACCTCGTCCTCGTCCCGGAACACTCCGGTCAACGTCTAATCCGTTGACTCGCACTGCGTCGCCTGTATCGTCGAGTCCTCCGCTCCAGGATCCGTTCCGGCGACCGGAGAGGCGTCTGCTCTGGACGTTCGTCGTGGGTGTTGGCACCCTTCCGGCGACCGGAAAGGCCTCTGTTCTGGATGTTTGTTCTGGGTGTTGGCACCCTAGTAAGAATCGCCACTACCGTTCTACAGCACTGTTCTGAAACCTTACGTCTTCCTTTCACTCCACGTTTCTGACATTTTGTATCAACATCGAACCGGCTCCTCAAAGAAATAGGCTGGTGCGATGGACCGGACACAATCCAGCCCAGTGATCGCGGCAATCACGACCGTACCAAGGAGGGAAGCGATGCTGACGCGGCGAACAACGACAGGGATAATCGGCGAAATCCTGAGTCTGGGCCCCGCAGGCAAGACCGAGATCATGTACTCGGCAAACTTGAGTCACAAGCAGCTCAAGAGTTACCTAAGCTTTCTTACCGAGAGGGGACTCTTAGAACGGGTGACTGACGGCTATCGCGTGCCCCACTACGTCGCTACCGACGTCGGTCGGGTGCTGCTTGAGCACATAGGCGAGGTGATAAGGACGCTGGGCACCGAGGACGACGACCTATCCGGCTGGAACTAGATGCCGTCGCCCAACAACGCGCGGCCCTGCCACCTTTCGTGGCAGGGCCGCGCGTTGTTGGGCGACGGGCTATGGTAGCGCCTTCAGACGTCTACGGCACCCTGAACCGCGGCCGGTTGCGCCCGAAGCTGCGGCTTCCCGCGGTTCCCACGGGGTTGGCCCAGCGCCTTGAGCAAGCTCGATGCTTGCTTTAGCATCTTGTGGCCTCTGGGTGTTGTCCCGAACCGGCCGTCCTCATGGGTGCTGATCAGATCCTGCTCCGTGAGGACGGATAGGTAGCGACGGAGCTGATCGTAGCTCAGATTGCTGCGATACATTATGGTGGTCTTGTTCACCTCGTCGCCGTCGCAAACGGCCAGTATCTCGCGAACTATCTCTATCGATGAGCGACGGCTGCCTGTAATCGGTTTCTGCATCACCTACCCCCTTTTGCGGTCACGTCCGACGATCAACGAGCTACCCACTTCAAGACAACCATCCTCGTCAGCCCATCAGGTGGCGGCTACCGGGCCGTGCTCTACTGTTCGACGGCGCTCGCGGCGAACTGGGCCAGATCGACCTTGATCCTGTAGAAGCCGGGCACCACCTGGTCGCCGACCCTAACGTTTATCCTCAGCTCATCGGTTTCAGGGGAGTCGCTGAGGACGTTGCTCAGCTCACCGTCGCCGTCGGCGTCGGTCGACACTCGCACGAGGAAGGTGGACGCCGTCTCCTGGGACACCGAGACGCGGGAGCCCCCCTCCACTCTGAAATCGAAACCGTCGGGGGCGTCGATGGTCATGCGCTGAACGACGTCTGCGTTGGACGCGTTGACTACCAGCAGCTTGATGGCGTAGCCGTCGCCCGGATAGGTATTGGCCGCGCCCGCAAAGGAGGTGTCCTGGTTGAACACCACCAGCTCGGTGGCATCACCCGACGATAGAACCAGCTTCGCGTTGGCTGCACCTGAAACCAGGGTGAGTGATTCCTGAACGACTGCCGGGTTGTCACCGCCGATACCGGAGCCGGTTGCCAGGGCGCCCAACGCGGAGGCCAGCATGACCAGCGGTACCGCCAGTCCCCAAAGGCCCACGCGCCTAACTCTCGATATAGATCTCATTTTCGTCTCCCCACTTGTCCTGATCTGCGTTACCTGCTTCAAACATCTCGACGGTGAACAGGTCGGTCGTGTGTCAAACTCCCTGCCCGGCCCCGACCTAGGCGTCGCCGCCTGCCCTGGCGCCGGCCACCTGGGGCCGAAGCTGCCGCTTCCGCCTGCCCCCTTCGTCGGCGCTGCCCAGGGCCTTCAGCACACTCGAGACCTGTTTCAACATCCGCTGGCCCCTCGGCGTTATGCCAAACTGGCCGTTATCGTTCTTGAAGATCAGGTCCTGATCGGAGAGCACCGAGAGGTAGCGACGGAGCTGATCGTAGCTCAGGTTGCTGCGATACATGATCGTGGTCTTGTTGACGCCGTCGCTGTCGCACACCGCCAATATCTCGCGAACTATCTCTATCGATGAGCGACGGCCGCCTGTTATCGGACTCGGCATGACTTATCACCTCTGCAAGCCTTTGTCTCACGGTTTCGGTCCAGGAAGATCGAAGCTGGATAGGTTTTTGCTGGTCCGCGGCGGGCCGCCTTATGGGACCGGACGCCGACGGACCCCCGCACCTGCTGTCGTCGTGCTCTACTGTTCGACGGCGCTCGCGGCGAACTGGGCCAGATCGACCTTGATCCTGTAGAAGCCGGGCACCACCTGGTCGCCGACCCTGACGTTTATCCTCAGCTCATCGGTTTCGGGGGAGTCGCTGAGGACGTTGCTCAGCTCACCGTCGCCGTCGGCGTCGGTCGACACTCGCACGAGGAAGGTGGACGCCGTCTCCTGGGACACCGAGACGCGGGAGCCCCCCTCCACTTTGAAACCGAAACCGTCGGGGGCGTCGATGGTTATGCGCTGAACGACGTCTGCGTTGGACGCGTTGACCAACAGCAGCTTGATGGCGTAGCCGTCGCCCGGGTAGGTATTGGCCGCGCCCGCAAAGGAGGTGTCCTGGTTGAACACCACCAGCTCGGTGGAATCACCCGACGATAGAACCAGCTTCGCGTTGGCTGCACCTGAAACCAGGGTGAGTGCTTCCTGAACGACTGCCGGGTTGTCACCGCCGATACCGGAGCCGGTTGCCAGGGCGCCCAACGCGGAGGCCAACATGACCAGCGGTACCGCCAGTCCCCATAGCTGCGTGCGTCGAACCTTAGGTATGAACCTCATTGCTACCTCCCCACTGTAGTTGGCTTATGGTGGAGCCTGTTACACGAACGTCGTCGATGTGAACAAAAGCTGCCTGTTGTCAACGGCTTTTTCTTGCAGTTAAGGGCTCTCCCTCACTCTTGTGGAAAGTTGTGCCCAGCAGCCTTAAATCCATGAAAAGTTATGTAACTTAACATTTCTGCCCACATGCTAACCAGAACTCAATACCAGAACAATTTACTGAAGTTAACTCAACCTACATTGTTCTGGAGTCGATCTCCTGGTGATTCACGGGCATCGATGGCCCTGCGCGCCTGTATAAGCGCTAACCGGCTCTGGATGGGCCGGAATAAGGGGCGTCAAGGCTGACGGATTATCGCGCCAAGAACGGGCCTCGTAAGGGCTCGATGCGGTCGATAATCTGTCGAAATCTCCCGTCGAAAGCGGAGAGGGGATGCGACGGCGGGAGAGACCGAACGGTTCGCCGGCAGGTGGAACAATGTTCTAGTACTGAGTTAGCGAACTCTGGAACTAGAACTAACTTCTGTTAGGTCGGGAACCCTTGCCTAATCGGTCCACAGACTGGATGATGTACTCGGCGAAGGAAGGTAGCACCCTCCTCGCAGGTATTTAAGATGTTCAGAGTGAGCGACAGAAAGAAAAAGATGCGCCGGACAGCGGTGGCCATGGTCGTCTTGTTGTCGGGAGTTCTTCTGGCGGCAGGCGCCGGCCACACGGGCTTCTGGAACCTCTTCTCGGCCGCAGAGGATACCGCCAGCCAGCTGAGCGTCGTCCATCAGGTCGTATCGGATACCGGCAGCCTGGAGTCGGGGGACACTCTGCGGATTGAACTGCTAACCCTCGAGGATGGCCAGGAGATCAGAATCTCGAGGGACCGAGAGGTTCCGCTGTCTCCCGCCGCCCTTTACCTGAACAGCAGGCTGGAGCTTTTGTCGATTAACTCGCTACGCCAGCTCGAGCTGGAGCTGGACCGTCTCAGCGATCGAGTCCGGCGCCAGCGCGACCAGGCGCTGCTGGGGCCGTGGTCCCCTTCATCCAGGTGGGTCCAGCGTCACCTATGCATGGTTAGGCAGGGCTTCCTCAGCGAGCACAGAAAGCTTTCGAACAACGTTCGGCAACTGGACGCGGAGCTGGGCCTGCGCCTGGGACAGTCCGCGAGCCTGCTCTTAATAGACCCGTTGCAAGGCAGCTCCCTGACGGGACTGAAAGAGCGGCTGCCGGTGTTCACCAGGTTGCAGACGCTGGAAGAAGACCTGGACGAGCTCCGGACGACGATCCTCGATTTCGGCGATCCAGTGTTGGATTCGGCCAGCTGCCGCTAGCAGCCGTTCGAGTGGGTGGGTTGCGGGGCTAGCGCAGAGCTACGGATGCCCGGCCGCGCGTTTCGCTTGACGGCACGGTCCGGCCGGCCGCTAGCGGCAAATAGGAGCTACTGAGAGCCACCGATGCTCTCAGCCTCGTCCGAGAACCTGTATCCCACCGACCTCTCCGACACGATGACGCTTGGCTGGAAGCCTATCTGCCCGAGCTTCTGTCTCAGGTTGTGGACGTACAGTTTCAAATAGCTGGTCTCGTCCACGAGCTCCAGTCCCCAGACGCTGGTCATTAGCGTTTGATGGGATACCGTCCTACCGGCGTTCTGCACCAGAATGCTTAGTATGGCGGACTCCTTGTTGGTGAGCTTTACGGACTCCTCGCCCGAGCTGGCCGTGCGAGTATCGTTGTCCAGCTTCAAGCGCCCGACCTCCTGGACCCTTTCAACCTGCATCGATGGCGACAATGAGCCCCGTCGCAAGAGCGCACGCATCCGCGCCACCAGCTCCAGGTAGCTAAAGGGCTTGACCAGGTAATCGTCGGCCCCTGCCTCGAGCCCCCGGACCTTGTCGACCTCCCTCTCCATGACCGTGAGCATCAGAATCGGCGCCTGCACGGTGCCGCGCAGACGCTCGCACACCTCGAAGCCATCCATATCGGGCAGCATCACATCCAGCAGGATGATGTCGGGCAGATGTCGCTGAGCCATCTCGACGCCCGTGGCCCCGTCCCCAGCTTCAATGATCGTCGCTTCGGGCCACTGCAGCGACAGTGTCACCTTGAGGGTGTCTCGAATATCGGTGTCGTCATCTATGATCAGGGTTTTCATCCAGGGCTACTCCACTGCCAACGAGAATCCCACCGTCGTTCCCTTACCCTCGCGCGACCGGACCCACATCTTGCCGCCGTGCAGCTCCACGAGGCGCGCGGAGATACGAAGCCCCCTGCAGGGTGGGCTCATGTGCTCGGCGCCCGGGTCGTCGATCGCACGGCGAATGCGCCGCAGATGCGTCCCAGGAATGCCGGCTCCGCTGTCGGAAACGGTAACGACGAAACCCTTGCCGCGCTCCTCCGATAGGGTCACCTCCACGTCTGCTCCTGGCCCGGCGTACTTCCTGCAGTTGGACAACAGGTTGGTTACTACCTCCTCCACCGCCAGCGGGTCCACCAGCGCCACGGCCTCTCCCACCTTCGAGTCGAAGTGAACGCGCTGACTGCTGCCGCGGAAGCTGGCCTGCTCGAGCTCCACCACCTCAGAGATCAGGGCAGCCAGGTCGGTGACCTCGAATGCCAGAAGGCGTTCCGGCATCCCTGGAGCGTCGAATCCCTGGAGATATCGGTTGGTCAGGCCTTCGAGCCTGGTCACCCCTCTGGTCATGATCTTGAGGATCTCGGCCATGCGCTCCGGGTCATGGGGTCATGCCCCGAAGGTAGACTGGCGGCGACTTCCAGCAGGGGACGTATGGCGGTCAGCGGGGTCTTCAGCTCGTGCGCCATCTGCTGCAGGTACTCGACGCGCTTGTCCTGCTGTTGGGCCAGGTATGCAGCATGAGAGCGCTCCCGTGAGTAGAGCACGGCATGGCTCAGTGCTACCTCGGCGTGGCTGGCGATCGCCTTCATTAGCCGTTGCTCTGTGGGGTTCAGCGGTTCTCCCTCCGGCGCGAGTACCATGAGCTCACCCTGCTGGTCGCCGGCCGCAACGGGCTCGCGCCAGATCTGGGAGCCCTGGACGCCGAAAAGCCTGTCGTCCAGCAACTCCTGAACGCGCTCCAGGTCTCGGGCCGTCTTCGTTGGGTTCGACGCTCCGTCCGGACCTCCGTTCTTCAGCAGGGAGAGCGAAAGAGGGGTCATCGTGCCGTCTTTATGGCGTATCGTACCGGCCAACACAACCTCCCGCGAAGGAGAGGGCAGCGCAATGGCGACAGCTCCCTCGCGCGAGAGGATATACCTCGCCGTGAGCTCGCTAAGGCTCTGCAGGATATTGTTGATGCTTAGCGACTCGCCAAGGTGACGCGCGCTTTCCAGGAGTATCTCAGTCTCCATGGCCTTACGCTGCAGGTCATCGTACAGAAGCGCGTTCTGCACTGCGAGGGACACCTGGTCCGCGAAGGCTCGGACGTACTCCGCATCTATCAGAGCATCGCCATCGGACAGGCAGAGGAAGCCAAGCCGGTTTCGTCCCAGGTGGAACGTGGCGGCCGCCCGCAGGCCGTCCAGCTGCGCAGCAGTCACCTGGCTGCCGACTGCGGGCGGCCAAACCTTGGATAAGTCCTTGGCCTTGCGGTCTTTGCCCAGTGCGCGTTTGAGCCGCGAGGTGTAGGCGGGTGTGATGCCTCCCACGATACGCTCGATGGGGCCATCAGGCTCATTGATCACGAAGGCTCGAAGCTCTTCGAGCTCCGGCAGCAGCAGGACAATTGCCGCGCGGCATCGGTAGAGGCCGGACATCTGCTGAAGGGCCGTGGCCGCGACCTCGTCCAGGCGTATGGTTCGCTGTAGCATCTCGCTGGCCTGATGGAGTCTGGCGAGCTGCCTGTACTGCTTCCTGACCGTGTGGTAGAGCCCACCAAGCTCTTCAGCGTAGATGAGGAGCTGGTCATACTCCGATGTCACATGGGTACTGTCGGCGAATACGAGGATTCGTGCTTCGCCGGGCGCACCTGGATCCAGCTCCTTAACCCACGCCCACAGATTTAGACGCCGGCGCCGCCTGGGCACCTCTATCTGGCGGGGCTCCTCCGAGGGCTCAAGGTCCGCAACCGCTCGCGCGAGATGCTTGAAACCAGCCAGCCTGCCCATGGCCCGTCCGCCGGGCGAGTGACCCATGAGTCTCGCGAACGCCTCGTTCCAGGACAGGGGCTCGTCGTCTCCCGAAACGACGACGGCCGGCAGCGGCAGAACGCCCACGAATTCCCCGAGCGCCAAATCGACCGTTTGTGCCCGTTTGCTCACGCTCCTCGTCTCGAACGGTAGCTAAATACCAGAATGCAACCTCTTCCGGCGCATCTTAGCAGCAGTTAACTTCAAATCATAGTTTTACAGCTGGCTTCCATAGCCAGACTGCAAGGAGGACGAAATGGTACTGCAGCTTCTAGAGGACAAGGTACTCACGGTTCGAGACGTCGCCGATCTGCTCCACGTACACCCGAACACGGTTCGGATGTGGACCAACCGCGGCCTGCTCAGGGCATATCGCCTGGGCAGCAGGGGAGATCGTCGGTTCACCGGCCGCGACCTCGAGGAGTTCATTTCCCGTAACGGCAGCGGTCTGGGAATATCGGCAACAGTGTCCACAACCCGTTGATAGCCCAGCACGTCGCGTGTTAAACTTTTCTAGGAAAAGCATCAATTGCGGGCGACCTCATGGGGGGTTATATGGCGATAAGCGAGCCCCGCCCCGTATCCACGGCGGAAAAGGGTGCTGGTACGCATGGGGTCGCCCTGGTAGTCACTACCGACAACGACTCAGCGACTGAGCTGGACTACGCGCTGCGTCGCCTGGGCTACCGAGCCCAGGTTTCGCAGTCCTTCACCCTGGGCCTGGAGCGCCTATCCGAGCGCACCTACGACGTCATTGTGGTGTACATGCGGACCTGGGATCGGCCGGTCGCCGATTTCATCCGCACCGCGAGGATGCTCCAACCCAAGCAGCCCATCGTCCTGGTGGGTAGCCGCCGGCAGGTCCGTAAGGGTCTGACACAAGTAGGCCTCCCGCGGTTCTTCCCCCTCACCGGAGCGAGGGTGGACAAAGCCATCGAGCAGGCGCTCGGCTCGAGCGAGGGCCTGCTCAGCCGGGTTCAATACGATGCCCTCTACTCCCTTCTCGATGCAGCCCGCATGGCCGTGGAGAACGTCGAGCTTTCGGCCCTGACCGACACGATGCTACCGGTGATCGCACGAATCGGCGAGGCATCGAGGGTAGTGCTCTACGTTCGGCCGCCAGACGCCGATGGCCTGAGGGTGGCGGCGGCCTTTCCGCCGGAACCCAACGGGTCCGACGAGGCCCAGCAGGCCTCCGGAGCCATAGCGGCCGCGTCGCTCGATGCTGGTGGACCCTTCACCGCTACCCTGGGCGGCGTCAACCTCGAGGTAGATCACGAGCTGAACACCAGAGAGGCGAGCCGTGCCGTGGCCCTGCCCCTCGTTTACCAGAACCAGGCCGTAGGGGTACTCACGCTGTTCTTCGAGTCTGAAGACGAGGACCCTCAGGGGCTTGAGCAGGTCGAGGACCTGGGGCACTATCTGGCGGTTGTGGTTAGGGCGGATCAGCTCAAGGACACCAACATCTCCCTCGAGGGCGCTGCAGCGCAGTATCAGGAAGAGGCCGAGCTGCGCCGGAGGGAGGTCCAGAGCCTTAACCGCATGCTCCAGAGCCACCTGGCCTCCGTCGAGGAGGCTGAGGAGAAGCTGAACGGTCTGAGTGCCGCCCAGGAGAGGCTGATGCGCACCATCGGCACCCTGGTTGGACGTCGCACCGAGTCGGGCGTCCCCCCCGAAAGGGTCAGGGCCTGGCTGATGGCGGTAGCGGAGTCTCTTGAGCTGGAAGACCCGAGCATCGGCGAGCTAGCCTACCTGCATGATATCGGCACGCTCGTCCCCGAAGCTGAGAGTCACGAGCTCCACGGTGGGGGAGAGGCTGCTGAGTCGGGCCGGCATGCCGCCTTGGGCGCAGAGCTCTTGTCTCAGCTCGACTTTCCTCAAGCCATCGTGGCCGCGGTGCGGCACCACCATGAGAACTTCGATGGTAGCGGCCAGCCCGACGGGCTCACCGAGGAGGCGATTCCGATAGGGTCGCGTATCCTTCGAGTGCTGGACGGATACCTCGGCACGGGAGGCCGTGAGCTTGACCCCGGAGACGCCGCGCAGGCACGCGACTTCCTTATCAGGGAAACGGGTCGAGCCTTCGATCCAAAGATTGTAGGAGCCTTCCTGGAAATTCTGGATCAGGAGCGCCCTGAGCAGTCGGCCGAAAACCAGGTGATCTCCACCATATCCCATGAGCTGCGCTCCCCTCTCACCTACCTGCTCGGCTACAGCGAGCTGCTGGCCCAGCAAAGGGACCTCCCGAAGGACGCAGCCGAGCGAGCCCAGGAGCTTCGCGACGAGGCCGTCCACATGTCCAGGCTGCTTGAGCAGCTCCTCGAGATCTCCCGCCTGGAGGGCGGCAGCCGGATCGCCCAGGACGACTTGGACCTTGACGCGCTCCTCGGTCGCGTCGTTAAGCGCCTGTCCAAGTTCTCCGAGAATTTCGAGATCCTGTACAAGAGCACCGGCGAGCCGGCCATGGTCAGGGGCGACGACGTGAGGTTGGTCGAGGCGATTGACAACCTCCTTGATAATGCAATGAAATACTCCCCGAACGGTGGGCTGATCGAGGTGGTGTTGGGTCATGCCCAGGAGCACTACCAGATCAGCGTATCGGACCAGGGTATAGGCATACCGGCGGACGCTCTAGACAAGCTGTTCAACAAGTTCTACAGAGTGGACGGCCCCATGGCCGACACGATCCGTGGAACGGGCCTCGGACTCAACCTCGTGAAGGGCATAGTCGAGGCCCACGGCGGAACTATCTGGGTCGAGAGCGAAGAGGGTAAAGGGTCAACGTTCTTCTTCACGATCCCTCTTGCGACAAGCGTTGAGCGATAATACGACGTGGCGAGCGATCACACACTTGCAGTGAAGAAGATCCTATTAGCAGACGACGAGTTCCGGCTCATAAGGCTGGTGCGGGCGACTTTGGGCGACGAGTTCGAGGTTGTCGAGGCTAGAAGCGGACCGGAGGCTATAGAAGTAGCGAAGACGGAAATGCCCGATCTCATATTTCTCGATATCCAGATGCCTGGCATGGACGGCTTCTCGGCGTGCCTGGCCCTCAAGGCCGAGCCCTCTCTTCAGCACATCCCGGTTGTCATGCTGACCGGCCTGACTGAGCCGGAAGACAGGCGGAAGGGCCGGGATGTTGGGGCCGACGACTACTTCGTCAAGCCCTTCAGCCCCAGACAGCTGCTAGAGAAGGTCTATGACGTATTGGGAGAGCCGGAGTAGCGGCCCGAGGCTGGCTATTCCGGAAAGAGCGAACGTGGACAGGAATAGAGCACAGTGACTACCAGAAGAGCAGTCCCCATCCCCGAAGAGCTCATGAGGAAGATCGACGAGCAACGGGCCGATCTGGAGAGGGACGAGTTCATAAACCTGTGTATAGACATGGCTCTGGACCAGGATGGGGCGGTGGAAGACGAAGCGGACGAAGACCTGGTCGTATGCCTTATCCCTGGTGGGGCCGGTGTTGGTGCGGCGGTCACGCCTGGGCTGCCGGCGGCGGCCCAGCGTCCCGGCCCTCGCAGGGCGCCGGCTTCAGCGGCAGCTGCCACTGAGGCCGAGCAGGCAGGCACAGGCCAGGAGCCCCTTCCTCTGGCCTGGTGGATTCCAGCCGCCCTGCTCTTCGGGTTCGGCGATACCCTTACCTCGGCCCTTGTCCTGAGCAGCGGAGGAGTCGAGCTCAACCCCGTCATGCGCTTCGCCCTCGAGATGCCCGGTGGCCTGTGGACTTTCGCACTGGCCAAAACCATCTTCCTCGCCGCCCTGATGTTGATCGGCTCCAAGGCTGGGCCTACCCTAAAGTGGGTAATCCCACTACTCACAACCGCCGTGGGCAGCTACCTAGTCTGGAACAACATCTTCGCGTTCGTGCGGCTCTCTTAGCGAAGCCAGAGCCCTGTGCAAGCCACGCCGGCGTCTCCTGAACGTGGCCCCGGACCATAAACCGAGGGCCGTTGTGAACCCATCAAGCGTCTCCAAGCACCGTGTACAAGGCCAACGCGTGCTAGACATACCACCACGGATGCAAGATGGCTGAGTCCGAAGGATCACCGGGTCAATTCGACCGCCACCTGCCTGAGCAGCTGGAGATTTACGCTGAGGAGGTGCAGGAGCTGTACAAGGGCGAGCGGAAGCTTCGCCGTCAGCTCGAGAAGGACAAGAAGAGCCTTGAGCAGCGCATACGGGAGATAACGGCCCTCAACGACCTGTTCCAGAAACACCTCAACAGGCGCCAGCAGATCGAGGGCGCGTTTCAGGAGATAGAGCGCTCGGTCGACGATCTGTCCAGTGCGACCGGGAGGGCGTATTCGGAGTTGGCCGAGCGAATAGACTCCATGAGGGAGCGCGTTCGCATGCAAGCGCCTCAGGAGGAGCTGGAGACGACTCCGACCGCCGGGCCCGATGCCTCGGCCGTGCCCGGTGACGGTCCAGCGGAAGGCCCGCCAGAGGGGCAAGCGGAGGGCCCGGCTTAGCGTCCGCGATTGAATCGCAGGCCAGAGCCAGGCGTCCGCCGGGAGAAAAGGGAGCGGACGCCTTTTTCGTTGCCCTGGCTTTGAGCGGGCGTTCCAGCGGACGACCTGGTTAACTGGAATTGCCAGCCAGCGGGTCCGGAGATACGGTGGAATCGTAGCGAGCCCATTAGCCCGTTTAAGAGAGAGTCGTATCCCTTGCGTGCGAACCCAGGCCCAGTGGCGGTAGCGAGGCTGGCGGCGTCATATGCAACGACAAGCTGAGTTTCAATGTTACCGCAGAGACCTATCCCAGGGCCTCGCATGAAATCAGGCTGAGACGCAACAACCGCGAACCCTTACACGCCGAATCGATCATCGTTTCCCACGATGGCCTGACCGGACACGATTGGGCCATCGATCCCTGAGGCACGAGGCTGCGGCTCCGGCATGGGTTGGCCTTGCGGGGTTTGCCATGAGCTGGAGCCGCTGGGTGGGACCGTAGCCGGACTTCCGTGGCTGAGTACCCAGTGCGCCGTCCTCTGAAGGCATCTCGTAAGTGGGTACTGGTCGGGGGAGCTCCCGGAAAACCATCGACCAGGCTAAACTGTTTGCTTGCCGCGATGGCCTTCGAGGTCCCCCGCGTTGAGGGGGCGGTGGGAGACGCCACCGAGCCGGCGCGCCGTCGCCACCCTGGGCCTGCCTGTCCGCCCCGAGCTATGGCTTGCCCGCGGGCGGAAGCCTAGCGACCCGATCCCTTGAGAGTGTGTGGCCGCTAGGCGCTGCGGTGAAGGAGCTGCCGCGCTTCAATGACCGGAGTCTATGCCGTCCTGCACCGGTAGTGATTGCCCGGAAGCCCCTTCCGTGCCAGGCGAAGTGCCCTACGCCGGCGAGGCCGCCGCGGCTACTTCGGGACGCTCGTAAGGCGCTGTATCTTCATCATCCCCCACGACACGCTGGATCTGGTCGATATGTTGGAGAAGCCCAAGCCCCTCGCTGGTTGGAGCATACACGGGCCGTCCCTTCCCGTTCTTGCGAAGCTCCAGCAGACCTTTTCCGGTTAGAAACTTGAGATAGGCCTGTAGCTGGGTGTGGCTCATGTTGACCCGATACATCACACGGGTCTTATTGGCCTCTCCCAGCCGCAGTATCTCGCCGATGATGTCGACGCTCGAACGCCTAGATGTAACCATTCCATGCCCTCCTAGCTTTTCCTTGCGTACCGCTATCGCGGCGCGACCGTTAGACCGAAGCCGTTATTGTTATCCGGCAGATCGATGCTGAAGGTGGACACCAACGTGCCGGAAAGTGTGTACTTCTTAATCTGATGGACGCTCTTGGACAGCACCCATATGTGGGTGCCATCGGTAGTGATCCCCTGAGGGTTGCCGCTATTGGTCGCCAGGCTGAAGCTGGACACGAAGCTTCCGGTCGTCGTGTACTTCCGTACCTTTTTCGAATCGTGGTCCAGGATGTACAGGTTCTGGCCGTCGGTGGTTATCCCGGTGGGGTCGTCGTGGCTCAGGCCAAAACTCGTGCCGGTGTAGGTGCCGTCCATGTTGTAGACGAACACCCTGCCGTCGTCATCGTCATCGTCACCATCGTCGTCGTCGTTGTCGTCGTCATCGTCGCCGTCGGACTCGTCGTCCTCGTCCACCACGTAGATCTTGTTCCCGCCCGTGGTAATCCCCTCAGGCTCCTCGTTCCCGCTTGCCAACGAGAAGTTGGTCAGGGTGGCGAAGTCAGAGTCGTACTTGTAGACCTTCTCGTCGTTGTGGTCCACGACCCAGAAGTCGGTGCTTGCGTCGGTCGTGATGCCGCGGGGGTCGGAGTTGGGACCGGCTAGCGACTCGGTGCCCAGGAACGTGCCGCCATCGGCGTAGACGTAAACCATGTCGTCGCTCTTATCCACGACATAGAGCTTGGCCACGGGCGGGTTCACGGTCGTTGTGGTCGTGGTGGAGTCGTTGGCGCTATTGGGGTCGTTGGTGGTGCTGGCGACCGTGGCCGAGTTCGCGATGGAGCCTCCCGAGGTCGGCGTGACCACGATGGTGATGGTGGCGCCGGCGACGCTGTTGATGGTGCCCAGGTTGCATGTGATGGTCGAGGTGCCGCTACACGAGCCCTGGGTCGTCGTGGAGGAGACGAAGGTTACACCTGCCGGCAGGATGTCAGTTACGACCACGCTATCTGCTGCGTTGGGTCCATAGTTGGTAACGGCAAGGGTGTAAGAGAGGCTATTCCCGACCGTGACCGGGTCCGGAGAGTCCGACTTCGATATAGAGAGGTCGGCCGTGGGTGGGTTCACGGTGGTTGTGGTCGTGGTGGAATCGTTGCTGTTATTCGGGTCGTTGGTGGTGCTCGTGACCGTGGCCGCGTTAGAGATGGAGCCCGCGGAGGTCGGCGTGACCACGATGACGATAGTAGCCGTAGCGCCATTGTTAAGGGTGCCGAGGTTACAGGTGACGGTAGACGTGCCGGTGCACGATCCCTGGGTCGGCGAGGTAAGCAAGAGGGTCGCGCTTGCCGGCAGGGTGTCGGTAACTACCACGTTGGCGGCGGCATTGGGTCCTGAGTTGCTGACAGTAAGAGAATAGGTAAGGCTACCGCCCACTGTGACCGGGTCAGGCGAGTCGGACTTCGATATAGAGAGGTCGGCCGTGGGTGGATTCACGGTAGTGGTGGTCGCGGCGGAGTCATTGCTGCTGTCCGGGTCGTTGGCCGCGCTGGCGACGACGGTCGAATTGGATATGGAGCCGGCGGTCGTCGGGATGACGACGATCGTGATCGTGGCGGAGCCACCGCTGTTGAGGGTGCCGAGGTTACATGTGACAGGCGACGTTCCGCTACAAGTCCCTTGTGTCGTTGATGAGGAGAGGAACGTAACACCAGCCGGTAGCGTATCGGTAACGACCACGCCGGGCGCGGCGTTGGGACCGGAGTTGATGACCGCGAGGGTGTAGGAGAGGCTGTTGCCGACCGTGACCGGGTCAGGCGAGTCGGACTTGGATATAGACAGGTCGGCGGTGGCCGGGTCGACGGTCGTCGTAGAGGTTGTGGTGTTATTCGTGCCGTCGGGGTCGTCGATGCCGCCACCGACGATGGCAGTGTTAGTGAGCGAGCCTGTCGAGCTGGGGCTGACGATGATCGTAACCGTGGCGGTAGCGCCACTGTTGAGGGTCCCGAGGTTACATGTGATGACCGATGTGCCGTTACAGGAGCCCTGGGTGGTAGAGACGGCAACCAGGGTGACGCCTGAGGGGAGGGCGTCGGTCATTACGATATTCGAAGCACTCGCCGGGCCGCTATTAGAAACGACTACTGTGTAGGTGAGGTTCCCGCCTACTGTGACCGGGTCGGGAGTAGCGGTCTTGGTGATTGAGATGTCGGCGATCGGTACCGGCGTTGGCGTCGGGGTGGGCTCGGCCTTAAGATTGATCTGCCGGAGCTCTCCGGTTATCTCGAAGAACCCGGGAGGGATGTCGTCGGCCAGGGCCACGGTAATGATCAGGTCGATGACGTCGTTGGTGTGGTTGCTCTCCAGGTCGAAAAGCCAGCTGCCAAGGCCCGTCCTGAGGACCTGGTCCGCCCCGTCGAGAGCTTCGACGGATAGCGAGATGCCCAGCGGGAAATCCAGAAGCAACTCCCCTACGAGGTCTTCGTCGCTTTCGTTAACGAGTGCGAGGTGAGTTTCGAAGCTGTCGCCGGTGTTGAGCTCCACCGCGGCGGTGAACTCGGTGCCATCGTCGCTGCGGAAGCCCTGTGCCAGGTCTCCGCCGATGACCTGAACTGTCTCCACTAAAAGTGCTTGGCTAACGGATACGGGTACTACCCCGCCCACGCCCCCAGATAGGACCGTCCCGGCTGCTGCTCCCGCGACCGAGGCAATCAGCGCCAAAGCGCCGAGCAGGTACGGCCACGATGAGAAACGCTGATGACCTAGGGTCGTTTTTAGCCACTGCATTATGGATGCTCCGTCCAAGCCCGCTCCCCAAGCCGTCTAGGGGTTAGCACCTAAAGTATTAGGGATAGCACCTAACGTACTTATGTCTAGTACTCGATTCAATGAAAATGCGGTTAGGGTTCGGTTGCAATTCGGTTAGAATCGTGGCTTCCACGGTTGACAAAGCCTCCTCGAACGCGAAAAGCTGCTTTCCGGCCCACGACGAACGGGCACGCTTACAACACCACGCCTTCCGGGAGGTCTGACGGCAGAGGAGGATTGTTCTAGACTCTTACGCCTGTGCAAGGTAGTCGGTCCCGACTAGACTCCGCCCAAGGACTCGCTAGGACGAAGGACTCGTCAGGACGAGGGACGACGGAGGAAAGAAGACATGACAAAGCGCAGTGTGCTGGGCCGCGTACCTCTCTGGGGAAAGGCTGCGTCTGTAATCGCACTGGCCATGGGCATTGGTGCGGCCGCAGCTGGCGCCGGAATCATGGGCGATAACCTAGTCAAGGTCAAGGACCCCATCATCGTGGAGTCTGTAACCGCCGCAGGCGCCACTGGAATAACCTACAACGATGACCTCACCTTCGAGGTTACCGCCGAGACCTACCCCGGTGAGACCTACGACCTCACGATCGAGGTAACGAACAACACAGATGTAGACCAGAGCCATCGCATGGTCTTCGACTTCGCGGATGGCTTTCGCCTCTCCCGGGTCGTAGCTGACCAGGGGGCGGGAATGGTGTTGACCCAGGAGTCGCCGAACTCGTTCTTGTTCACGGTCGATTTCGGGACCACCACCACGATGGAGATCGACGTCGAGGTGTTGCCCCAAGTGTTTCCGGGGTGGTACACGATCACCGGCGTGACGGAGGCTCTAGCCACCAACCTCTCTAACGTCGGGTAGCACAAGCGGACACAGCACAGTGCCCTCGATGTAGAAACGGGGCGACCGCTACGGTCGCCCCTTTTCTTTCTCCCTTTTCTTTCTTGTCGCCCATCACCTCCCTCCTTAGTGCGTGTGGCTGAAGCTTCGACCAGCACCGCGATAGCCGTTTCGAGTCTGGCTCCGCGTGTGCTTCTCGACCTGCTTATTGCTAGCTGACGCTAGCCGATCTCTCCAGCTACGCCAATCACTCAGTAGGCCGAGGGTTCCGGCAACTCACATGCGAAAAGAGAGCAACGGGAGGCGGCGGAGTCAAGCGTCTATCTCGAGTAATTGGAGGAATGAGCGGGCGTGCCGAGTTAGAGGAACAGCGTTCTGGAACCTTGCCGCTGTGCGAGGAAGCCCGCACCGTATAACGTACTGTCAGTCGAAAGTGTCGCAACCCATAAGAGCTGGAGGAACAAGATGAGTAAACGAATCTGGAAGAACGAGCGGGGGTTTACCCTCATTGAGCTGCTGACCGTAATGGTCATCATAGGCGTCCTGGCCGCGGTCATGGTGCCCGCCATGTCAGGCACCGGGCAGAAAGGTCGAGACGCCCAGGCTAAGAACGACGGCGGCACGGTTGAGACCGCAGCCGGTGAATACTTCGCCGATCAGACGGGCGCAGAGGTACTGACGCCTGAAGTGGTCACGCTACTGCCCTCGATAAACGCCGAGGCTATTACGGCCAGTATAGAGCAGGTCACCAGCAGCCGGTGGCCCGAGCTGTCCATCACCGACGGCGCCGCCGCGGCGGCCTATTTCGCCGAGTTCGCGACCGTAGAACTGAGTCCCGACAGCGAAGTCATAGACGTGACGGTCATCGACTCTGCCGGCGTCAATATCGATGGAGAAACGCTCCTCACAGGCTACACTGCGGTAGACTTCGACGTACTTGCAGGCGGCGGCTACGTGGCAGAGAAGCCCGGGTCCGTCGACGATACCAGCGAGGGCTTCCATAACTACCTGTGGCTGTTCAAGAAAGAGACCACCGCCAGCGGCTCCGGCGACGACGACTCGAGGTCGGTCAAGATAATCCGGCTCAACGCCGTGGTCAAGACCTCGAGTGGTACCCAGCTACTCTACGAACAGATTCAGTGATCAAAGACTCTAGCGTAGCAGACAGTCGAAGCCACAAAGACGCGTAAGCACGCAACAACGTGGCAGGTAGAGGCAGGTGGGTTCCGCCACCTGCCTCTACTGCTGTGAACTGTAGGCCGCCAGTAGCACCGACACTCTTCAGCCCGATGCCTATCGGGCGAAAGGCTCTTCTTCTGTGTCGAACTGCTGGACCGGCGCGGCCCCCGAGTCCGCTTCGTCGTCGCCACCTGGACACCGGCTTGGAAGCCGTTACACCTCCGCTAGCCGCCGCGTCAACTCCCGGCGCCGATCGAGAACCTGTCTCTAGAAGCCAGAACCAGACTCGTTGCTCTGGCATTCGCCTCGCAGGGGGGATAGCCTCTGGGGCAGGTGGGAGGAAAGTAGCAAAGCCATCCAGGGGCACTGCCACCATACGCTCGGTCCCGAGGGGGACCGAGTCCAACCCATAAGCCCCACTCCGGGCGTCGTCCCAGGTGTGAGGCATGGAGGTAGGATGAAATGATCTTGTTCAAGCGCTGCCCACGATGCCGCGGAGATTTCCAGGTAGACCGTGACACCTACGGGTCTTATGTGCAATGCCTTCAGTGCGGGTTTATGAAGGATCTCGCAGAGCCTCAAGAACGGCGATCCCTACTGCAAGTCGGGCGGCAGGACGTCGTCGGGATCCCGAATGCCTACCCTGCGGCCTGACGTTACGCTCCAGGGGCCCGTTCAGCCGTGTACCCATAGGGTCCTGAGAAGCCAGCAGCTTCGAACGAACTACGAGAAGCCGAGTACCATCCTGAGGTGACCAACATGGACGAGCGCCAGACAGCAGATGGAGAGTTGAACGGGATGCACCATCCCATCACGGACGGTGAGCTGATCGACATAGAAAATGGCATCGTGGACGGTCAGCTTATCCAGTTCGATGATGACACGACCGATGGCGCGTCGATGGACACGAGCGATCGGGTGACCCCATCGGTAGGTAACGGCGTGCAGCCTGACGGCGCCGACGTGCATGGTGAACAGCTCCCCACCGCGTCTTTCAGCGACTTCGTCAGCGATGAAGTCGCGCCGGTACCTGAAGAGCCGCACGGCACAGACGACATGGTTAGCTCGATCGAGACGATGGTCCAGGAGGCGGAGCGCCTTTTGGGGGATGCGGAGGGCCAGCGCTCAAGGCTGGAAGACCATCGCCGCCTGGAGGAGGAGCGAGCCGTCGTCGAGACGGAGGACCAGCTCAATCGCCTCTACAGCGATGTTCAAGGCGAGATTCAAGACCTGAGAGGCCGAGCGTGGGCCGACGCCGGTCGCGTGCGCCAGCAGGCGAATTCAGCGTGGGAGTCGGCGGAGGCCCGGGAAGCCCAGCTGTTCGAGCGCACCAAAGAGTGCGAGGCCCTGATACAGCGGGCCCGCAACGACCGGGACAAGGCCCTTCAGATGCGCATGGAAGCCGAAGGGATCGGGCTACGGGCCGAAGAAGAGGCTGATCAGCTGAGGTTGAGAGCCGAAGAGCAAGCTGACCTGGTGAGGAAAGAGGCCAGGGCGGAGGCGAAGCTGCTCAGAAACCAGATTACAGCTGACGCCGGTAGCCTGATAGACGAGGCCCGTGAAGAAGAGATCGCCGTCAGGCAGCGGTGCGCTGAGATGGAAGCAGGGGCCCGGGCGAAGGCCCAAGAAGCCTACGCTCGTCTAGTAGACGACGCCCAGGCGACCAGCGACGGGATCATCGAGAATGCCGATCAACGTGCCAAAGCGATCATCGAAAAGGCTCAGGCCATTCAGCAAGATGCGGTAGCCATGACCGAGGCCTCACTCAAGACGGCCGAGGAGCTAGCCGTCGGCCCGGCGAAAGCCAAAGCAATAGAGATCGTCGCCCAGGCCAAGTTAGATGCAAACACCGTGCTTCAAGAGGCTGCTGGGATTCGTAGCGAGGCCCAGAACGGGTTGAACAGGACCGTGGAGCAGGCGAAGGCGGTGCTGGCGGATGCACATCGAGTGTCCAAGGTGGCCGAGGCGATGCTCAACCAGGCGAAAAAGACAGTCGAGCGGCAGTCCGCCTCAGGTGATGGCTACCCTGGAGCTCGCAGCGCTCGCTGGGGCTTTGCTCAGCAGCCGATGGGCACCCCCGACCCCGGCCAGTTTCGAGAATACATCGACAAACGGCTCGAGTCGATAAACGCGCGGTACCACCAGCAGCCAAAGCAGGAGACGCAGCCCACGGAGGAGCCTCCGGCTCCCGTCCCTGCCCCTGCCCGACGTAACGGTTTCCGGCACGCCTAGCCCCACCAGGGGCGTAGCCGTCCAACCGCCCTCCTAGTCCGGGGTGCCGCGCCCTAATCTCGGCAAGACACTCACTCGCGGTCACCCCGGCGCTTACTGCCAGGCTCGCTGCCTACCCCCTGCGTACCCCCGGCGAGCTGTGCCTGCGCCATCGCGCATCGTGCAGCTGACCCCGATCCACACCTCGGATAAGGGAGGCCTAGCTGCCAGGGGCAGCCTCGGTTACCTTGCTGACACTGCCGCCAAGGGCGAGCAGATAGACCTCTACACTCTGGGCGTTTCGGCTGAGAAACACCAAGCGATAGGGGTTGGCGTCTCCCAACAGATCAGCACGAAATGCCGTTGACCCGCTAGCGGACGGCCATTGAGACTGATGGTCGAGGGCGCCGCCGCTGCGCACCAGCGACATTTGGATCTCTCCAACAGAAGGCTCCTTGAACGCCATGACGACCAGATGCGAGCCTCCGCGGACCGCAAATGCCGCGGTATGTGGTCGATAGCCACTCGGCAGAACGGTGTGGAGCTCCTGATGCTCGACCAGATATGGAGCGTGGTCCGCGCAACGAAGGCTAAACTTCTGAGACATCCCCGGCGGAGCCTTTGCCACGATGAGTCCGATTCCGGGCGCCGGGAAGGTACCTTTGACGGATACGGAAGCCTTCGCCACCGGCTCACCCTGTACAAGGTAAGGTGGGGATGATGTCAGCGCGTAAGCGTCCAGAAACCCGCTACTGCCCAGCTCCGGGTCCCATGAAACATGGCAGCCGACGGCGCTCTTCGCCTCGCCCGTTCGCGGCACGTCTATCGCCATGAAGCGCACCCCACCACCGGCAACGGTCGCCTCCAGGCCCGGATTGCCGGGCTCGAGGCTCCCGTTGGCCCTGATGCTCACGATCGCCTCGACGCGGAGGACCTGTAGTGTTACGAGGTAGCGCCCTGCGGCGGCGTCCTCGAGCACGATCTCCTGCTCCGATATCGCCGCTGGCCAGGTCCTCTCCAACACCTTCCTCCCGTCGGGACCGAGGAGTGAGATGGACAGGTCGGCTGTCGTATTCCTGACGAGCTGGAGTGTCAGAGGCTCGGAGACTCCTCGCTCCCGTCGAAGAATGACAACCGTCGTCCGTCCCGGCAGCACGCGGACGGAGGTAGTTCGGCTTCGGGGCTCGGATGGAGGCTCCTCGGTCGTGGGCGTGTCGCCTGCCTCTGGCGACAAAGCATTTCCGGTAAGGAACGGGTCGTCGGCACCTCCGACCGCGCTGGCCGTCGCCGAGCCGAGCTCGTCAGGTATCGGTTCTGGCACCGCTGGCGGTTGTGTGCCGCCGCATGCGATTAGTGCCGCTAGAGCCGGCGCGACAACGGCAGCAGCCAGACCTCTGGTCAAGCGCCGAGCTAAAAACCTAGTCGAAAGCTCGGCCCGCCGGTCTTGAGTCTGCGAGGGTTCGATCTCGGAGTCAGTCAACCTGTGAGGCGCGTATTCGGCCTCTTCGGGACATTCCCTGGGCAGCTGCTGCTCTCTCTGGAGCCCCGAGCCCGCTTCTCAGGCGTCACACCGCCGCAAGTCGCGACCCGCCGCGAGCGCCCGCGCCAACAATAAGTGTACACGACCGTCGGCGGTCAGAGGAGAGAGGCCGTATTGTGGGAGACAAGGTACAGCCCAAGGACCGCGACCACGAGAGGGATCAGCCAGCGCGCAGGACCGCTAGACCTGTAAGAGGTAACCATTAGGCCCAGAAGCGCGATGGTCTTCACGGCTACGAAGGCCAGCACACTTCCGCCTAAGATACGCACGAGGGTCGCAAGGATCGGATTGGCTTCGTACCCGCCGCCGCTGAATACCAGGACAGATGTCAGCGTGTCTCCGAGTCCGAATAGAAGGACCGCAGGAATCCAGAGGTGGGTCATGTATTTCGAGAGGTCTCGAAGCTGGAACGCCGGAAGACGGATCGGTCCCGCGCTGCTTGCGAGCACGGCACCGAAAGCGGGTGGGCTTTCGTCAATCCACTCGTGTGTACCGTTGCTGGGGGCCAGCGATGATGTCCTAGAGTCCTCCCTGTCGCTTTGCTCTGCCCTCTGCAAGCCATTTTGAACGCGCTCGGGAGTCCCGTTCGCTGCCCCGTCGTCCTGGTCGGTGCCGTCCACCGGGTGTGGGGTCTGCCGGGAGGCCCTCCCGTCGATCAACGAGTCGAGGGCGGGTGGTCTGTGGATCCGGCTCCGTGTCGGAGACCACCTGTCCCGTGCCGTCTCAGGTCGTTTGAAATGAGCCGCCTCTCGCCGCTGGGGGTTGGGAGCGTCGCCCGTCGCGAGTCTGGAAGGCTGAGTGTCTGCGCCCAGGGTCTCATCCGACAGAGTGGGTAGCGCTGGTCCCGCGTCGCCGTTGGCGTCCTGGCTGCGATCCGGAATGACAACGGACACAGGTGGCGGTCGTGGGGGGACTTCGGCGTTCACACTGCCGTTGGTATCGGGTCTGCGGTCAGACATGATTACGGCGGTGGGCGTTTTCCCTGACGGCAGCAGGTTGATGGTCGCGCCCGCCGTCTCGTCGGTGGCGGTGATGGCCACATCACGCCCCGTTGGCGGCTCGGAGGCGGCGTCGGGATTGGGGGCACCGCCGGCCTCGACAGTTTTCCCTACGCCGGCACCTTCCAGCTCCCTGATGACGCCGTCGAGAAACTTCTGCCGTGTGTCCGAGCCCCTCAAGTGGTCGATCCGCTCGAAGAGGTCGTCTGGAACGATTATGACCCTGTACTTGCCCATGCTCCTCTTGTCCTGACCATCCCCTTGATCCTAGCCCTGTGCCGTCTCGTCGCCAGGAGCTAGAACGGTACCGCCTTTATCGTTCCGGTGAAGGTGTAGAAGCCCGGCTCTACCAGATTGCCCACCGAGACGTCCAGTAGGACCCCGTCTCCCGTGGCCCCGTTGGCGCTCGACTTCACGGTGAACTTCCACACGGTCGGTGCTATCTGCACCGCGTCCGTAATCACGCCCAGCCCGTTAGTATCGAACGTTATGCTCTCCGACGCTCCTACCCCAGTGATCGGCGCGACCAGGATGAGCTCTGCAACGATGTCGTTGTTGCTGTTGTTGGTTATTGGCAGCGTGATCTTGTACGTGTTCCCCGCGAAGACCTCCGCGGCTGAGGAGAACTGCGTGCCGTCGTCGGAGACCGAGACGAAGGTAGCCTGGCTGGCCGGTAGGAGGCTGATCTGTGGCTTGCCCACGATTAGGGCCTGGCTGACAGAAATTGAGATTTCGCCCTGGACCTCGCTGGACAGCACGGTGCCGGTAGCGGCTCCGGCGCCCATGGCCGCTATAGCCAGCACCAAAAGCCACGTTGGCACGGTGCGCACAGCTCGCACCAGCCCCGCCAGGATGCCCTGGCGGGGCTCGCGAGCTGTGGCAGCGTCGCGCTCGGCTCCTACTTCAGTATTGTATGATTCCATCCATCGACCTGTCGTGTTCCTCCAAGCGAGAGCAGTGTCCAGCAGACGGTTCCGCTTGCGATCAACTTACGGTTGTGGAAAAGCATAGCCAAGATCAGTATGCCGTCTGGGTCAGGATCCCGTACATCTCATAAAAGCCGGGCGGCGCATCATCGGCGTGAGCGACCGTGACGATAACGAGGCCGCTGGCGCCGGTCGCTCCGCTGGCGAGCTTCATCTTCCAGGTCGCCAGACCCGTGCGCGTCAGGCCTGTCACGTCGGAGCCGGGATCGTCGACGTCGATCGTCAATCCGATGGGGATGTCGAGCGCCAGCTCCGCGAATATGTCCTCGCTGCTGTTGTTGGCGAGGTGTAGATCTATTCGGTACTGCTCTCCAGTTACTATCTCCGCCGCGGCGGTGAACTGGGTCCCGTCGTCGCTTACGCCGCCGAAGCCCACGTCGCCTCCCACAGACTCCACCGTTAGGGCCTGGCTGACTGCGGTTGGAACGGTGCCCTGGACGTTGCCGCTCAACACCGGGCCTGCGGCGGCACCTCCACTAATGATAGTGAGGGCCGCACCCAGGACCCAAACCGGGATCGACTTGCCGAGCACCTTTATCTTCCAACCGGGCACGGCTCCTCCTGGCTGCTCTGTAATAGGCTGAATGGCTTTCGATGGCTTCGTAGGGGGTTGGCTCTTACTCTAAATGATCACCGTTGGAATGGAAGTGAGAGAACTCTAGAACCATGTTCCTGGTGTGAGTTTCGGAATCGCTGTGGAGGCCGTCTAGCTACGGCGATAGATACAAAACAAATAGGGCCGGTCAGGAACCCGGCCCCATTTGCAAGGAGGAGGAAAGAAGGGAGTTATCTTAATATGTCGTCTCGCCTCAGGACTTACCTATTCTTACGCTCCTTGGCTTAACGTCGCTCATCGCAGGGGTAGCGCACCGGAACTGGGCCTCCACTCCGTCGGGACTAGGCCCCCACGCCCACGGAGAGAGCAGGCGAGTAGGAGGGTACCGCTACGGCCTCGACGGGTGCTACGGAAGCCTCACTGGTCTCCTTGGCTGGCCGGACCCTCAGGAGGTCCAGTATCTGGAGGCGAGAGTACAGGCGGCGCCCGCCGACCTTTGTCCGGTAGCTGGTGATGAGACCCCGGTGCACGTACTTGTAGAAGGTAGTCTGCTTTACTCCAAGGAGTGCGCAGGCCTCGTCAGATCTTATGAAGTCATCCTGCATGATTCTCTATCCTTTCCCTTCTTCTCGCGCCCCTGGGGACGCTTTGAAAACCTCTGCCTAGCTTTGCTGTCCGCCGGTGATGGAGTCTACAGATCGACCAAAATGTTGTGGCTTTCCGGTCGTTCGTGCTGAGTGTTCCAATCACCTCTTTCTAGTGGATGAAGGTTCCTGCTACTTACCCTCACTTCCTGCTGCATACACGAAGTCTATCAAGGATTCCCTACAAAGTAACTTCCAATAACCTCACTGCTCCTCCACTTCTAGAGTGCGCCTCTGTAACTCTGCTCTCGAAGACATGTGCTTTCGCGCGCGCTCTACTCGTGAGGCAGTTTATAGACTGATAATCATGAAGGTGATCCACCAAGAGGAAGTATGCGGGCATGGGATCGGTTAGGTGGCAGTGGTTTACTTACGCATCCACCAGGAAAAGAGGCCTAGAGTAATGTTCTAGAAGAATCCGATAGAACAATGTAGGAGAACTTAACTCCCGATAATTGTTCTATCCGCCAACCCGTACTATTGTTACTGCAAGGGTTGATGAACCCACCAACACATGGCCGAGGGGAAGGCGACCTCGAAGAGTACCCTTCCAAATCCAAGCACGGTCAGCAAGAAGAGGAGAGGCGAAATGAAGTACATAGGCACAATCAGGCGAATGCCGATCTGGAGCAAGGTAGTGGCCCTGTTGATAGTGCCGGCTGGGATCGCGACTGCTATGGCCGGCTCGGGAATCGTAGGTGACAACCCGGTCCTGGTGAACAACCCGTTAACGGTCGTGAGCGGTGCAGTAGGCACAAACGAGGCCGTGATATTCAACGACGATCAGGACTTCACCGTAAGCGCGCAGGCGTACCCTGGAGACTCGTACGAGATCGAGCTGGTGTTGCAGAACCTGTCGACGGTGAACCGGAGTGAGCGACTCAACATCGAGGCGCCCGATGGATTCAAGTTCACGGCTGTCGAGGCCGACCAGGGGCCCAATGTTTCGGTGAATCAGGAGTCGTCGAGGACCTTTGTCTACACCGTCGATAGCGATGACGACGATACGACTACCGGCGGAACTTCGGCCGACACCGCGGAGTTCAGCACGTCGAACAACACCCTGACTATAGATGTCAAGGTGCTGCCGCAGACGGCCCCCGGATTCTACACTATCGAGATGGTCACGAATCCGCTGGCCTCCTCGTAGGCGATAGGTAGGCGGGACGATCCGGGATCACGCAGAGATTCTGCCGCAACTTCAAACGAACCAAACCTCTGACTCAGGAGACACACCGATGACGACAACCGTAAGAGGCAGCCGACGCTCCTCCATGGAGATCATCCAGCAGATACTGAAGATATGCGACAAGGGTGGAGTCAACAAGACCTCCATCATGTACAAGGGAAACCTTAGCTACGACCAGTTGCAGCGCTACCTCGGACTGCTATCCTCCCAGGAGCTGCTGCACAGGGCCCAGGAGGGGCGCTTTACGACCACACCCAAAGGACAGGGCACGCTGAGACACCTGTCGGAGCTCCTCGAGGACCTCGGCGGTCTCGAGCCGGCAGCCTCATAACCCGGACTCCGGGAAACCCGAGACCCAAAGAGAAGGGGGGCGGCCACATGGCCGCCCCCCTTCTCTTTGGGTCGGGGAGTTGTCTACTTTGTGAACTAGCCGACGTTGGAGAGATCGGTCTCCAGGGCCTCGGTCGCGCCGCTGATGGTGTACCAGCCTGGGAGCACCTGAGGCAGGACCTCTACCTCTATGACGACCTTGGACGTGCCCGAAGTGCCATCAGCCGAGGAAGTCGCCGTGAACACAAAGCTGTTCGGGTCCTCCTGCGTCAGCGTGATCGCGCTGCCCTGGGAGCCGACAGTGCGGTCGAAGCGGAATCCGTCCGGGTACTCGAGCACGATGCGGTGAGTCTGGTCGACCGAGGTGTGGTTCTTTACATCGATCTCGAGATCGTAGGTTTCCCCGGGATATGTCTCGGCGGTGACCTCGAAGCTCAAGTTGTCGTTGTAGGTCACGCCCGCAGAGCCTGCATCCACCGCCTCGACGGTGATGGGGTCCTGGACCTTGACCAGGTTGTCACCCATTACTCCGGAGCCGGCTACTGCGGCAGTGATACCCGCTGCCAGCGCGATTATCGGTACGACCTTGCCCCACAGGGGTATGCGTCCAAACATTCCTTTTCTCATTGTCCTTCTTTCCTCCTTTAGGTACTTTGGTTTAGTTGTTGCTTAAGAGCTTTGCCGGTGTTCCTGCACCGGTGCCCCAGACCGGCGGCGGGGCTCCCGCGTGAGCTACGTCCCCTGACTACTTCACTATGCAGTTATGTCTGTCTCCTTCCCTGGCTAGTGGTTGGATCGGGTTAAATAACTAACCTTGCACCTACCGTAGCAGCCGACATGGCGATTTACAATTATCGAGAGCTATCTGGAGTTACATAATGACTATACCCACGCCTAACGTGTCTGAATGAAAGGTTGAGTTGTATATACCTCCATATGTTAACGAAAACCGACACTAATATAGGACAGGCCTCGCCACTTGAAAGCAGTGCGGCGAAACGAACAGGACGCGCCTTCAAGGTACGTATCTTGCTATCTGAAATAGGCTAAAGAAGTGGACGTGGGGCGCCCTTCAATGAGCAGGGAGCGGACAGGTGAAGTGGATCGGTCCAGGTGCGGTCGAGCCCGTTGGCATGCCTTGGCGGCGGTACTGAGGTGACGGCAGGGGCTGTGGTACACTCGTTGGTGGAGCTTCGCGACGTGAGGGGGGCGGGGGTCGGGGCGGCCTAGCCGAACTAGCCGCAAGTGCCAATCATGAGACCACTTTCAATATTCAACACCATAGCGGTGCCGGTAGTCATCGCGCTGATCGTTACCGTGGTGGTTCTGGCGGACGACGGACAGCTGTCACCTCAGGTGTCGGATCCGGCAGACGATCTCTTCCGGGACCCTGGCTTCGCGACCGCCACACCGACACCGACTCCCACTCTCATGCCCGAGCCTTCCCCGACTCCCGAGCCTGAGCCAGATGGACAGGTCGGCGAGGACGGGACGATCGCGCTGGAGGGTACGGGGACGGTCATGTCCACAGTGCTAAGGCTGTCCGGGGGCGTCGCTGTTTTCAGGATCAGCCACACCGGGTCCGGAGCCTTCGTCGTCGAGCTTCGCAACGGCGAAGGGACCACACGTGTTCTTGTCGACACGATCGGGGCCTTCGACGGCTCCGCGGCAGTCGTCGTCGAGGAGAGCGGTACCTATTACCTGGACGTTACCGCCGACGGCGACTGGGAGGTCGTCGTTCCGCCTCACGGGAACGAGTGACCCTGTTGGTGTCCCGTAGCGGCGTCGGCTTCGGGACCGTCCGTGCCGCGTTCTACATCACACCTTGATGAGCAAAGGTGTGCTCAGTACCCACCGGCGGTGGGGCGTTCCTCAAGGGAAGTCGGGGAGGGGAGGGACAGATTTCGGGTGGGTCGCGCCACACTTGGGCTATTCTTTAGCAGCGATGGACCGTTTGGCGGTCCGGTGCGGAGCCGCGCCTTCGTGGACCGTGGAGACGGCCGACTTATGCTGGCGGCGCTCCGCTAGGGGTAAGCTGCGACTCGGTCGTGGCTGCGGAAGCGGCGTCCGCTACTACTGCGGCGTCTACCAGAGGTTCCGGCCCGGACGGGGCGGACTGGGCGTCCGCCGCGTCGGAATCCCGCAGCCAGCCGCTGGTCTCGCCCCATTCGATCCAGCGGATCGCCAGCTGCGCCTTGATCTCCGTCTGTCCCCACAAGAGTCTCGTGTTCTGGCCGGGGCGAACGGTGAGCACGCCGTAAACGTCGTCGTCCTCATAGAAGCGGCGAGCCAGGCCTTGACTGTGAGGCTGCCGCTGGAACGGCTCGGGCTCCGGCATGCTGAACACTAGCTTTTGCTGGAGGCGTCCCCCGTTCCTTGAAATGTAGTCGCCCTCGGCCGGCCTCCTCATGAGCTCGGGATTATAGGTCGTCATCTCGACCCCTTTGACTTTGGTCACGTTGTCCTTGTAGAGAACGTAGGGATCGGGCCCTATCTCCAGCTCAACCTCTGAGACGTTCGATTCCTCATTACCCTCGTTCAGGAAGTCCACGGCGATCCCAATGAACATCGTCCGCCTCTGCCCCTCCTCGGGTTCGAGGTGAGACCACCACGCCATCGGCTCTCTCCCAAACCCCACCCTGGGTCTGCTCATCACGTACACCCAAAGCGGCGTCGTGGCTACGGCCGCCAGTACGACTGCTATGGCGATTAGCGCATAACTTATACTAGACACGAGCCTATTCTAGCATCTGACACCTTTTTGCGTAAAAGGCGTCGTGGTTTACGAGCTAGTTGCGGGCATAGGTATGACTGGCGCGGCTACGGTCATCGCAAGACGTTCGCATTTATTTGTCGGGTGACATCCCGACGCTGAGCTGCCTCCCAGGCCGTCTCTCCGCTGAAGGGGATGCGGAAGAAAGTGGACTGGCCGGGCCCGATTGGCCCCACGACCAGCTCCGAGTCCCCAACGGCTACGATCCTGCCTCGAACGCTGGTGAGGGCGGCTGAAATCGTGGCAACCAGCGCCTGGTTGCAGGTGTTGCGTACTTCGCCCACGATTGAGGCGGTGCAGCAGTCGTCGGCTACGACAGTGGACGTGTTCCTGACCTGGAAAAATTCACGGCCCCGGCAGAAGAGCTCCGGTGGCGCTTCGAGCTCGCCTGGGGCAGTGACTTCGGCGCTGGGCCCGCTGATCGCCGGGCCTCCCTCGGACAGGAGTGCCCGGCTGAGCATGACCGCCGCCGGCGCCGCTGTCGCCAAGGCGACCAGTATGAGTAGCGTTTTCACCCTGTTATTCATATCTCGTGGTCCCCTGCCGTCACGCAGCGGCGAATATGGCTACGCCGCCGTGTACAACTCATTCGGATAGCGTGGTCGATTGACTGACCCCGTTTTGACGAACCAGGCATGTTCGCACATGGTGCTATCGTAGACTCAGACTGCCCGGGAATGCCCCGTCTACCGGTCCCATCGTTAGGGGGCCCAGGCTGGAGCGTATGAAGGCCAGCCGATCCGGGTAGCTCATAGGTATCACAGCCACATCCCGTAGCACCACCGCGTGAGACTCCTTCCACAGCCTCTGCTTCTCAAGCAGATCGTTGGTGCTGGCGGCCGACTCGAGCATGGAGTCCAGCTCGGGATTGCTGTAGCCCAGATCGTTGAACGCGCCCTGGGTATGGAAGACATCGTAAAGCCAGCTTGCGGGGTCCAGGTACAGGTTCTTCCAGTATAGGTAGGTGAACGTCAGCCTATCCTCCCGGAGGTACTGCCGGTAGACTTCGGGTGGCAGGGTTTCCAGATCCACCTCCAGCCCCAGGTGGGCGCTGATCTGGCCGACTATGAACCCGCCTATGCTTCGTCCCAGCTCCGTATCTTCCACTTGAAACCGAATCGACGGCCCGGGTAATGGCTCATCGCTCACTGCCTGTTCCAGCAGCTTCTTGGAGGCCTTCACGTCGAACGTGTACACCTCGACGTCTGGCTCGTATCCCGGTGTCGCGGGGGGAATCCAGCCTTGAGCCGCCCGAGCCCGTGACTCCAGGACCTTCGCCGCAAAGCTCCGGCGATCCAAAGCGGTAGCGATGGCCTGTCGCAACGGTAGCCGGTCGAAGGGAGGCAGGTCGGTTCGAAACACCAGCCCGATAGTGCCGTCTCGTTCGCCGGTGCGATACTGGTTTCGCAGGCCTTCGCTCAACGTACCCGGGATTATCGTTACCTCGGCGATGTCCACATCTTCCTGCCTGAAGCCGTCGAAACGCTCTTGAGGGCTCTCGAGCACGTGGAAGACCAGACGCTTGGGACGCTCTGCGTCGCTCCAGTAGTACAGGTTGGATGCCAACGTGATGAGGTCTCCGGAGGCGTCCTCGAGGATGTACGGGCCGTTGTACCGCCTCGCTGCTCCCTGTTCCGACTGATTCTTTGGCGCCGACGTTGGCACCGGGAAGAAGGTCGGTAGCGTCAGCACATGCAAAAAGCTCTGGCTGGGGCGGGTAAGCCGCAGCATGAGCGTCTTCGCGGAAACGGCCTGAACGCCGGGTAGATCGGCCGTTGTATCCCCATTGGCGATAAAGTCTTCGGCGCCCTCGAGCCCGACCAACAGGCGCGACGCCTGTTGACCGCTCATCAGCGATCTCTTTGCCGCCATCACGAAGTCTTGAGCCAAGACCGGTGAGCCGTCGGACCAGGCAGCCTCCTCCCTCAGCTGGAAGGTGTAAACCGCTCCGTCGTCCAGTCCCCTCGGCACGGACACCGCTACCGCAGACGTCAGGCCCCCCTTGGCGTCGTACCTGAGAAGTCCCTCGTAGAGGAAGTTGACGACGGCGCGAGACGTGTCGTCGAGGGGAGAGGCGATCAGCTGAGGATCCAGCGTCTGGGGACGCTGGGCCAGTGCCACGTGTACCTCGCCACCGGCGCGACTAGGGCCACTACCCCGAACCGTGCCCCACAGGGCCACGGCGATTCCGGAGACCAGGCCCAACATGAGGATGCCGCTCAACAGGACCATCCCCGGGCTCACCGTTACGTACAAGCCCATTCGCTCTAGCCATCGCTGGACCTCGAACGCTAGGCGCTCGAATGGGTTATCGCCCATCGTACCCGCTGGCCTCCGACCTGTTCCTCCCTCTCAACAGCCCATAGGGAGCCCACATGCTAAAGCTGGCTATCAGATGATCCTAGTTTACCGCTTCCACGGTCCTGGCGACAGGATTGTGAAGCGTTTGCGGAGGTGCAGTGAGGTTGAGTGTACTCAGCGGGCTCTGCCCCTGAAAGGCAAATGGAGGTTGGGTTTCGAGGGATTGACCCGACGGCCCTTGGGATTACCCTGATGGGGAGACAGGCGGCTAAAGAGCCATGCCCTGTGAAAGAGTGGGGGCACGCTAGCGAGCGGTTGGGTCAGTAGACCGCACTAGCGTTCCCTGATCGTAAACAAAGGCGCAGGTGCGTTAGCTCACGTTGCTGCGCATCCTGCAGTTAAAGCATCCGCACTTCTTCTTGGCTCTGAAAAGGCCCGTGTAGAGGAGAGCGGTGAGCTCTTTCTTCGTGCACCCGACCTCGGCACCGATCGCGAAGTACTGTTCGAGCCGGTGTGCCTTGTCGTCCTCCTCCGCGGCCGCGAACACCTCGCCGCGGAGCGCCGCCCGCTCGGCGTAGGCTCTGAGGGCCCGATAGTGATCGCCCATCAGCTCATTTGGCTTTCCCAGACTCACCGTAGTCATGATAGACCTCTGGGTACCTGTCCCCACGGCGCGGACGGAGCGGCCAGCTTGCTTGCTTTGGCCTGCTGGTGAGGCAGGTTAATTCAGGTGAACGTCTATAACCAGGAGCCCGTTGCTCAACAGCAGCTTAACTATCTGAAGTTTACCCAGACAGGTGCTGCACTCTTCCTCCAGGTGTTGCCTGACCGTGGGCTCATCGGTTACATCGGTGCCCAGGAAGTAGTCGATGATGTTGTTCAGCTCGATGTGGCATTCGCTGGCTAGCATTTCTCTCACTCTTGGTCTGAACTAACCCAGGCGGGTTGCACCTAACCTAGATCGGTAAAATTATTAACCTTCGATAACCAAATTACGGCAACCCAGGCGAGAAAGCAATCACCGGAAATATACAATGCCTACAGCATGGCGCACGGAGCCAGACCCGTAGGGCGACAAGGCAGGCATGACTCGGAGGGGAGACGGGGTTCACGATCAGCCAGCAACACCACCGTAGACGCTTCCATCGCGCTGGGGGGATCGGTTAGCGCAGGCAGCGCCGCCATTCGGCCTGGTACCTGTAAGAGAGAGGGTCGATTCCGTTCTGATCGCCGTCAACCTCTTGGGAGCCTGCGTATCACCTGACCCTAGCCAGCACATCCGCGTCGTGTTGGAATGCGTAGATTGGTTTAAGCTCGAGTCGCTATTGGGGAAGACTCGCAGTCCAACCCGCGTTTCACGTGTGAAGGCGGCTTCCCGTCCCAGGCTCACCGGCCGATGAGGTCACTGCCACCGGCGGACGAAGATGATCGAGAGCCACCGACTGGCCGGTCCGGCGTCGCAAAGATGCGCACTGAACCCACCTTTGCCTTGCTATCCGTGCCGGGCGCTTGCTACATTTGTGCCATGTTGAAGTCTCTGAGGCCTCTTCCCCTCTTTGTGGGTCTGGCCGTGCTGACCATCATGGCTTGCGCTGAGTCCGGAACGGATTCGGAGCCGGAGTTCGTGTTCGTCCCTACCGTGACCTCGACAGTCGGGCCCGCGACTCCGGTGCCCACGCCCATCGCGGAGAAACCGTCCGACGATGGGCCAAAGCTACCCGATCTCCTGGTGACGGCCGTCGTGTGGGAGCCGACAGTCCCGACGATGGGAGAGGATGTCCAGGTCATCGTTACGGTCGAAAACAAGGGTACACTGGCTGCTGATAAGACCCTGCTTCAGTTCCGCGTCCAGGAGAGGACGACTGCAGAGGCAGCGCTCGCCCGGCTCGATCCAGGGGACACGGTCACCCAGAAGTTCGTCTGGGAAGCCGCGAGCGGCGTTGACACGATCGGAGCCTTCGTTGACCCCGAGAACGTAGTCGAAGAGAGCAATGAGACGAATAATCGCGTCAACATCAACTTCGGCGGCGTCACAGCGGCCGATCTGGCCATCCGGAATATCGTTTGGGAACCGGAAGACCCGGACGTGGGAGACAAGGTTACTTTCACCGTAACCATAGAGAACCAGGGCGAGGGCAGATCGCCGAGCTCAATGGCCCACTACTACGTCGACGACGATATCCGACTTGAGTCCGATGAGATAGGCGCGGTACCAGCAGGGGAGGTCGTTACCACAACGTTTACGTGGACAGTGGAGGCAGGGACGCACACGCTGGAGGCCGTCGCCGACGCGACAGGGTTGGTAGAGGAGAGCGTCGAGACAAACAACCGGATGAAGGTCACACTTTCGTCCGGACCCCTGCCCGACCTGAGCGTCGAGAGCATAACCTGGGAGCCCAGCAAGCCATCGGAGGGCGAGCTGGCGACGTTGAGTTTAACCATTGGGAACAAGGGGGAGATCACCGCCGTCGTGGCCTCGATTGTGCTTTACGTGGATGGCATACGATCTCCGTTTTCCACGGGGGCCCGCCCAGAAATAGAACCCGGAGGGACCGAGAAGATCTTTACGCAGTGGCGGGCCGATCCCGGTCCTCACACGTTCACGGTCGTCGTCGATGCCGGCAACCTGATCGACGAGAGCGACGAGACCAACAATGAGCTCACCGTTGACTACGACGCCACGGCCCTGGCGGACCTCGTGGTGGAGAGCGTGACATCCGAGCCTGACCAGTTCACAGCCGGTGACAGGGTCGCCTTCATCGCCACCATCAAGAATAAGGGAACCGGGACGTCGCTGCCCACGATCGCTGAGTTCTTCATGGACGGCCAGGCCGATCGCTTCGACGTAACCAACCTGAAGGCTATCGAGCCTGGGGCTACGGCCAAAGGGACCTTCGGCTGGGTCGCGAAGGGTGGAGCACACGAGATCAGGGTCGTTGTCGACGGTCTGCGTACCGTAACGGAGTCCGACGAAACGAACAACGAGACGACGGTCGTCTACGACCTGACCGGCTCGGCCGATCTAGTCGTCGATAGCGTGACGCTGAGCCCAGTCGACTATGAAGTAGGCGACAAGGTTACGTTTTCGGTAACCGTGAGGAACCAGGGCATCGGACAGGCCGGAGCCTCCACGGTCGAGTACTACATCGGTGACGAAACCTCTCGGTTCGGAATGAACAACCTTAGGGCCATCTCCGGTGGTGGCGTCGGTATCGGGACCTTCGAATGGGTAGCCGAAGAGGGGGCGCACAGCATAAGGATACTGGTGGACACCACCGACGCTGTTTCGGAAAGCGACGAGACCAACAATGAGGAGGTTTTGTTCCTGGAGCTGTCGGAACCGGCCGAGCTGATCATACAGTCCATCACGTGGACCCCGGAGAGCCCCTCAGTCGGCGACGACGTTACCTTCACCGTGACCGTGCGGAACGATGGGCCTGGGGCAGCGTTTGAGGCGGGGATCGAGCTGTACCTGGGCAACACATCATCTCCCTTCGCCTCGGACGACATAGGGACGCTGGACGCCGACGACACGATAGAAAAGACATTCACCTGGGTTGCCGAGAAGGGAACCCATATCCTCACCGCGGTCGCTGACGCGCGCAACATTGATGTCGATGCCGACGAGCCGCTCAACGAGAAGGCCGTCAGCTACGAGGGGACGCTGCTGCCAGACCTCGTACTGGACGACTTCACGTGGCGGCCCGAGAAGCCCGCGGCGGGCGACATCGTTACCTACATCGTAACGATCGTGAACGAAGGCGTCGGCATCGCCAAGAGCTTCACGATAGACTACTACCTGTTTGGGAGTCAGCAGCCCTTCAAGACGGAATCGATAGACGAGCTACAGCCCGGCGCAGCCGCGACAGCTACGTTCCAGTTGGAGGCAGAGCCCGAGTCGACCACGATCATTGTCGTGATCGATCCCGAGCTTGTGGTGACCGAGAGTAATGAGCTCAATAACGGGACCAACATCATCTTCCCGGGCGCCGCTCTGGCCGACCTCGCGGTGATCCGCTTGAGGGGGCTGCCTGAGGTGCCTCCAGAGGGTGACACGGTCACCTTCAGCGTGACGATCCACAACCGCGGACCTGGAAGGGCCAGGCCCTTTACGGTGGAGTACTATCTCGGCACGTCCGACGAAAGCTTCGGCAGCGACCTGGTCCAGGGGATATCTGCTGGTAAGACATCCGTTCAGACATTCACCTGGGTCGCGGAACCGGGCCAGCACATCTTTACCGTCGTGTTGGACACTGAGCAGGTGGTCGTAGAGTCCGACGAGCGCAACAACGAGGAGATACTGGCCTTTCCCAGTGACTGAGGACACGGGATAGGCGGCTCTTATTCTGGAGGCCCGTTGCGGCTTAACCGGGTCAGCTTCGCTTCGCTCGTCCCATCGTTGCTCGGGCTCCCACTCCATTTCTAAACAAGCGGCGCCCTTTAGCATAGGATCCACGGTGACGCCAAGGGAAATGCTCAGCCTCAGCGTCCTGATCGTAATGGTGCTGCTGGCCCTGGCCTGCGGCGGCCCCGCGCAGGAGCCCGAGCGGAGCGCCGCGGACGATGGGCCCCTGGCCGAGCCCTTGCCTCCGGTCAAGCTGGCCAGCGTCGCTACCCGGTTCCCCGCCTTCGCCTCATCACTGCGGGAAGACCCATCCTGGGGCTTCGAACTTGCGATTCGCGAAGCCAACGACGCCGGTGGGGTCCTGGGTGGTAGGGAAGTGGTGGGTGTAACGTACAGCCAGGGTTACTATGCGTCGACCGTCGTCGGCGCAGCGAAGCGAGCCTTGGACCAGGGCGCGGTAGCCATAGTAGGCGGAGGCGCCGACCCGATCTGCGTGCCCCTCAAAAACATGCTGAGGGATAAGGGTCGTGTGCCGGTCGCTATCACCAACTGCGCCGCCGAGGAGGTCACACTGCAAGGCTATCGTGGCGTGGCTCACACGCGCAGCCCCATCAGCTCGGCACAGAGCCCCAACAACATGCTGGCAGCAGAGGCGCGCTGGATGCTGAGCCACGGTAAGCGGCTCGCAGTGCTGGGCCTCGATCTGCCTTACTGCTCGACCGTGGAGAGAGAGTTCAGGCGCGTCATAGCCGAGGAAGCCCCTTCGGATTTCGAGCTCATTGACGTGACCCACCTGCCTCAGTTCGCCTTGGAGTATACGGTCGAGGTCACAAAGGCGGTAGGCCGTTCGCCGGACCTCATCTACCTGTGTCTCTGGGGCCGCGAGCAGGTGGTCCGCGCGGTCAGGACGGCCAGGACCCAGGGCTTCGATGGCCCGATTATCGTCACGACCTTCACCGAGGACGAGGTACTCGAGTTGGGGCCGGAGTTCAGCAGCAGTGTGTACGGCTCAGCCGACTGGTTCGTCGATGTGGACGAGCCAGAGAGCGTCAGGTTCGTCGACGCCATCAAGGCCCACTACTCGGGCGACTTCGAGCCTACGTGGCTTACGGAGAATTATTATGTCGGGGCGAAGCTACTGATAGCTGCGATACAAGAGGCGGGTAGCACGGACCCCCAGGCGGTCGGAGATGCCATGCACCGGGTGAGCTTCGTTACCCCGGATGGAAGCCGCCTGGCCCTCGCCTCAAATGGTCAGCGGCTCAAGGCCTACACCGTGCTCACCGAGGCTGGCGCAGATGGGAAGATGCGCCTGGCCGAGAGGATGTTCCTACGATCCGACGCTGGATCGAGGTGACACCGCACAGCGCGGCGGCGCAATGCGGTGATCACGGGTGCCCACGAGGCCTACGCCAGTGCAACCGACGCCGGGCTGTGGCGCTTCGATAGTCGATGGCGGGACATGAGCCTCCGCCACTCCATTCCGCTGCTGGCCGGACAATAGCCCGGGCCAACCGAGGGACCCACCGTTCCTGGCGAGCTCTTGCAGCCGGGGCCAAGCTAGAGCCGGGGTGCCCCCGAGAAAACCTGCGTGCGGGTGGGTGAGAACGACCTGTTGACCAGCCACTGTCTCAACAGGCGATGGCTCATACGTAGAGCTTTTCTATCGCGTCGCCGTACTGCTCCAGGATGACCCGACGCCGGGGCTTCATGGTCGGGGTCAGGGTGTTGTCTTGCGGCGCCAGCGGCTTATCCAGGAGGTGGAAGTTGCGAATACGCTCGTGGGCTGCGAGGCCGGCGTTCCTGAGCTCATCCCTCACGGCCCGGTGCACGGTGTCGGCCCACTGCCCCTGGGCGTCGCGATGAGGCTCCGGCACCCGATGTTTAAGGATGGCTTCACCCGGATAGATCAGCGCCACGAGATGGGGTCTAGCGTCGCCGAACGCCACGACCTGCTCGATAAGCGGGCACAGGGAGCGGACTCGGTCCTCCAGCGCCTGCGGCATGATCTTCAGACCGCTTTCGAGCGCGATGAACCCCCTGATGCGATCGACGACCCACATCGTGCCATCGGGGTCCAAGCGGCCCACGTCGCCGGTTCTCATCCAGCCGTCCTGGATGAGAACCGCGGTGGCCTCTGGGTCGTCGAGGTAGCCTTTGGTGACCATCGGGCCCTGGACCATGACCTCTCCGCTACCCTCGGGCAGGTCTTCAGTTAGCTCCGACGGCAGCGGTCCCAGCTTGAAGGAGACTCCCGGTAGGGCCGCGCCACAGCTGCCGAGGACGTTGTTCCACGGCGGGTTGCAGGACCCGGCGCCCGCTATCTCGGTCATGCCCCAGCCCTGGTAGAGCGGAACCTCGAGCGCCCCCTGCACGTACGAGGCGACGTGAACCGGCAAGGACGCTCCTCCGCTGATCAGGAATCGCATCCGCGAGCCGAACACCTCGTCCCGGACCTTCCTGCGGATAGGCCGCAAAATGGGATTCGTGATGCTGGCCTGGAGCCGTTGCAACGGCGAGGAGGAGTAGTTCTTGACACCGATGCTCATCGCCGCCGGAACCAGCTTCTGCAGAACCACGCTCTTTTGCTTGAGGTTGGCCTCGATGCGCCTGGGCAGCACGTTACGCATCACCTCGAATACCCGCGGCACGGCCACCATGACGGTGGGCTCCACCTCCTGCAGCGCGGCAGCGACCTGGTCCGCCCTCTCGATGTAGGCGGTGGTGATCCCAACGATCAGTGCGAGAGTGTCCACCGTGTGCTGAAAGACGTGGCTCACGGGCAGAAAGGAAAGATTCGTATCGGTTGGGCTAAGGGAGAATAGCCGCTGGCACGAGGCGGAGTTGGCCAGAAGGCTGCGGTGTGTGTGCATGACGCCCTTGGGGTCGGATGTCGTGCCCGAGGTGAAAAAGATCATCGCCACGTCGTCTTCCGACGGACGGGGACCTTCGGCGACGCTCTCGGGAGGGGTGAGCTCGTCGTCGACGGTGTAGGTGAGGACAGTGGCGTCGAGCTTGAGCTTGTCGATCGCGTTCCGCGCCCTGTCTGCCTGAGCGTCGTCCTTGGTCACGACCACCTTTGGTCGCGCGGTGCCGAGGATCACCTCCAGGTCGGTATCGCTTGCCTCGGTGAGGATGGGAATGGTCACGGCGCCGACCGCCGCGCCGGCCATGCGGACGATGTGCCACTCGGGGCCGTTGTAGATGATGAAGGCGGCGCGGTCGTCTCTCGTGAGGCCGCACTTGTCTGGATCAGCGAGGTGGGCGGCGAGTCCGCGGACCTTGTCTACCACCTCCGCGGACGAGAGCGAGCGCCAGGAGTCGCCCTCCTTCCAGGTGAACACCCGGTCCTTCTCGTGCGACGCTATGATCGCGGGCAGGTCCTGAAGGACCCTCGGAAATGCCTGCTTTGCCACCATCGCCCGCCTACGAGGCCCTTTTCCACCAGCCCATCACTACCTCCTCGCACTCCTTCTGGAGCACCCCAGTCACCAGGTTGGGCCGAGACCCCCACTCAGCCGCAGCTTCCAAAATCTTCTCGATTCGATAGTCTCCCGGGAATCCCTCGCGTCCGCCCATAATCACGGTGTCGACCTTCATCTCCAGGATGGTGCCGGCGCACATCTGGCACGGCTCCCAGTTGGTGTACAGCACACAGCCCGACAGGTCTCTGCGCCCGAGGGCCGCCGTGGCTGCCCGGATCGTCATGGTCTCGGAGTGGGCGGTGGCGTCCTTGCTTGTGTTGATCTGGTTCCGCCCCTGTGCGACCACCTCTCCGTCGAGCAAGATGACGCAGCCGAAGGGCTCGTCCCCGGCAGCCTGTGCTTTCCGAGCCTCGTCGAGGGCCATCCGAACGAAACGCTCGTTATCTTGCGCCATTACCTTCTCCTCCAGTTAGCCCAAGTGTCGATTGTACTACGGGGGTGAGCCACCGGGGAGCTCGGCTCTTCCCATTGAAAGCCCTGGTGCAAAGCCGGGTGTCTTCAGAGAACCCTTGAGTGCGGTCGGGTGGGATGTAATGGCGATTGCCCGGGGCGGGTACTGCTATCCCTGGAATATGTCGAGCGGCAGGAAGGCTGACACCAAAAAGTTGGGGACGTCCACGATCTGGCTCAGCTTGAGGTCCACGGCCACGCTGCAGATGCAGTAGGCCTCCTCCCGTGACCAGCCCCTCTCCATCAGCAGTCGGATCATGTTAAGCAGGGCCTGCTTAGCCGCCAGGGTGGCGTTCTCCGACTCGTTCACGCCGTCCTCTATGCACATCCCGGTCGCCGCCAGGAAGCGGCGCGGCGCCGCCATCTCCGGAGTGGTGAAGTAGTCGTCACGCTCGAAGATCGGGAACCTTATGTTCCTGCGGTCAGCTTCGCCCTTCAGAACCCGGAATCGGGCATGCAGTGTGCCGTCCATCTCAATGGCGGTCCCACAGCACTCCGCATCTCCCTGTGCGAAGTGGGCGTCCCCAACGGAGAACAGCGCCCCATCGGTGAAGACCGGCAGCATGAGACGGGTCCCGGCGGTGAGCTGCTTGATGTCCATGTTGCCGCCGTTCTCCCGTGGCGGTACGGTCCTCAGGGCCTCGGATGCGATGGGCTCCGTGGCTGGGACCGCCCCGGTTGGCTCCGGCGGGAGGGCAACTCCGCCTCGCCGGCTGAGGTCCGCCTCTCGAGCCACGATCTCGCGCCGCATCTCTTCGGATGGGGCCACGCCGATCGTGCCCATGAATGGGGCGCCCGGGACCCGCACCCCGGGAAGGCCTGGCGACTCCGCGTAGCCGTCCTGAATGTTCCAGTGCACTACAAAGGGGTCGTGAAAGGTGTCACGCAGGAAGCCGAAGCCGGGAATGATTGTCGTGAACCCCCACTTCGCGGGCTCGATGTGCTCGATGTCGACCTGCAGCAGGTCGCCTGGCGCGGCGCCCTTCACGTACACAGGTCCCGTCAGAGCGTGAACAAGATTGAGGTCCACGTTGCGCAGGTCTTCCGGGGTCGAGGTGGGGGTCACGCCCCCGTCGATCGCGTTGCGGGTCTGAAGGACGACCTCCTCGCCCTGCTCGACCTCCAGGGCTGGGGGTATGGCCGGGTGCCAGCGGTTGTGGCCCTTGTCGGGCTCGTCCGCGCAGCGCTTGGAAAGGTCCAGCTCGATGCTTTTCAAGTTGAGCTCCTTGAGCGGTATCGCGGGCCGGTACGTCCCGACGTCGGTTATCTCGATCGAGCGGAGGTGCGGTCCAGGCAGACCTCGCCGTCCTTCATCACCCACACGACGCTGCGGCCCTCTTCGAGGATGCTGATGTCTGTCAGAGGGTCCCCGTCGACGAGCACGAGGTCGGCCTTCTTTCCCGCTGCAACGGTGCCGATTTCGTCGTCCATCCCGAGGCATTCGGCGGCATGGCCCGTGGCGGCGACCAGCGCCTGCATCGGGGTCATTCCGGCGTTTACCAGGCAGGTCAGCTCGTGTGCGTTGTTGCCGTGGACCCAGCCACCCTCGTCTGTCCCCGCCACGACCTTGACGCCGGCCTCCAGCGCCATGTGAAGGCTTTTGACGTGGTGGTCTCGCATGTCGGATGCAGCCGCCTTGTCATGCGGTCTACCCTTTTCGCTGTGGTGGACGAACACGCTGAAGGTCGGCACGAAGAAGATGTTCTTGTCGGCCATCATGGGCAACAGGTCTGGCTCTCCGTCCAGATACGACCCATGCTCGATGGAGTTGACGCCCGCCTCGACGGCCATGCGCAGCGCGGGGCCTGCGAACGTGTGGCACATCACCAGCTTCCCCAGGGTATGAGACTCGTCGACTAGAGCCTCCAGCTCTTCGCGGGTCATGATCTGGTCCTTGTGTCCAAGCCCCGGTTGCGGCTTGCCCCAGCCGTTGGTAGCCGTCTTGATGACGCCGGCTCCGGCCCGGATCATCTCGCGGACCTTGGCACGCATGGCTACGGGTCCATCCGCCACACCGACGGGTATGCCATACAGCGGTCCGAGGGGAGGGGTGAGGCCCGATGGAGTGGTACGGTCGGCCAGTCCTCCCGTCGGTGTGATGAAGTTTACTGCCACCTGGAGCCTGGGGCCCGGGATAAGGCCCTCGTCGACTGCCTGCTTGAAGCCGGCGTCGAGCTCGGCGGCGTCCCGCACGGCCGTATAGCCGGTCTCCAGCGTCTGCTTTAGCACCGACGCAATGCGAGCATGTCGCGTGCTGCGCGCCTCGGTCAGCCCCCATCGGCTGGCCGGATCGTAGGTGAAGTTGGCGAGGTGGTCGTGGCAGTCTATCAGTCCGGGAAGCAGCGTAAGGCCGGAGCCTTCGATTACGTCCGCCTCGGGCGGCAACCGGACACTGCCGTCTGGGCCCGCCGCAACGATGCTGTCCCCGTCCACGACGACCGTAGCCTCGGTCACGGGAGGGCTCCCGGTTCCGTCTATCAGCGTCGCTCCGGTTATCGCTTTCATGCCTGTCCTCGGGATGTACGTGTCGGCGATCAATCGCCGCTGGCCGCGCTATGTTACCACGCTGGAGCGATCGGGACGGCGGGCGCCTTCATCTCGGGCTGCGCCAGGAGTTCCAGTACGTCATCTCCCCTGCAGGGCGACGCCTCGCGGGTTTGAAGTCGGAGCCTGTGAAGTAGGCCACGGGCAGCATGGCGGCCTGGGTGACGTGGTCGGGTATCCCCAGGACCTCAGCGGCCTCACTTTCGTAGATCAGGTGCAGCGTCGTCCAGGCGGAGCCGAGGCCGCGCGATCTCATTGCCAGCATCAGCGACCAGGTCGCCGGCAGGATCGAGCCATACATGGAAGCCTGAGCGGCCGATGGGTGGTTGGACGCCAGCTCGGAAAGATGGGGAGCCTCCCTCATCACCCGCTCGATGCAGGGAATGACGAGCACCGGCACGTCCTGCATGTGCTCGGATAGGTAGCCGCTGGACTCGCTGACCCCTGGCCGCTGCCTGCCCCGCAGATCGCTCTCGTCGAACTCCGGCGGCTGTCGAGCCTGCATTTCGTAGTAGGCCTCGTAGCCCCTGCGGTACAGGTCGGCCAGCTTCGACCGCTTATCCGCATCGGTTACGACCATGAAGTACCAGCCCTGCAGGTTCGAGCCGGTGGGGGCCTGGATGGCTATCTCAATGCACTCCTCGATCAGTTCGGGGTCCACGGCGCGAGTCAGGTCCAGGCGCTTGCGGACCGACCGCGTGGTGGTCAGGACGTGGTCGACGGACTCCAGATCCATGGCTAACCTCCCTTACTCTGCGCCGTGGAGTTTCGCGCCGCGGCACGCCGCCCATGATACGTGATGTTGGCGCCCTTGACTCCTGTTCCCCCTGCGGGGAGTTGGCTCGGCGTGCCTGAGGAGCTACATTGTTGTCGAGGTGGATCATGAGCAACAGGCCCTGGCGAATTCTACTCGGGTGGGTCGAGAGAATAGGCACCAGGCCCTCCGACACACACGACATCAGGCTCCAGAAGACACTGGTGGCGGCTTCCACGCTGATGATGTCGACTGCCGGCATCGGATGGGGCCTCATATATATCTTTTTCTCCGAGCCATTGGCGGCATCGATCCCATTCGCCTACTCCGGGCTCTCCTTCGTGAGCATTACGGGCTTCGCGTTGACCGGCCAATATCGGTACTTCCGTTTCACGCAGATGTGCCTGAGCCTGCTTCTTCCTTTTCTGGTAATGCTCGCCCTTGGCGGGTTCGTGAACTCAAGCGGCGTCGTGCTCTGGTCGCTGACTTTTCCGCTTGGAGCGCTAGTCTTTGCCGGGCGGCGCGAGGCGATCCGCTGGTTCGCGGTCTACATCGGTTTGATCGCCATAGGCGGGGGTCTAGACCCGTTCTTGCCCCGCGACACCAATCTGCCGCCGCTGATGGTCACCACCTTCTTTGTGCTCAATATAGTGGCAGTCTCGGTGATCGTCTTCGTCCTGCTGCACTACTTCGTGGCACAGAGAGAAAGGGCAATGCGGCTGCTTCAACGTGAGCAGGAAAGATCGGAGGCCCTTCTGTTGAACGTTCTGCCTCAGGAGGTAGCAGAGGTTCTCAAGAGCGGGGCTCAGACTATTGCGGACTATCACGAGGAGGCTAGCGTTCTGTTCGCGGACATAGTGGGATTTACGTCCCTGACCGAAAGATTGTCTCCGGCATCTATGATTGACTTGCTGAACGAGATATTCTCGCACTTCGATTCCCTCGTTGAAGAGCTTGGTCTTGAGAAGATCCGCACGATCGGGGACAACTACATGGTCGCCTCCGGCGTGCCGCGTCCGCGCACGGATCATGCCCAGGCGCTGGCGAGAATGGCGTTGGCTATGAACGAATATGCACCTGAGGCGACCTCGCTGGCCGATTTGCCATTGAAGTTCCGCATCGGTATAAACTCCGGCCCGATGATAGCCGGCGTCGTCGGCCACAAGAAGTTCCAGTACGACATCTGGGGAGATTCCGTCAATATCGCCAGCCGCATGGAGTCCCATGGTGTGCCAGGTAAGATTCAGATCACCAGGGCAACATACGAGCGGATCAGGGATGATTTCATTTGCGCGCCCCGCGGCTCGGTCAGCGTAAAGGGCAAAGGCGAAATGGAAACATGGTACCTTGAGGACGTTCGGCGTTAGCGAGGCGGATGAGCACCCGGCTTGCGATGGCAGACCCTTAGTAGGCGACGGCATCTCACAGGCAGAGCGGTTGGCTATGATCGCGCCGCGCGGCGGCTCAAGCATGTCACCGAGGCGGCCCCGACAAACCCATCATGGAGGAAGACATGGTAAAGAGACATGGCAGGTACGAGTACTCGAACATTACCAGGAGGCCGGACTACACCTGGCCTAACGGGAAGCGTCTCGCGGTGTATGTCGCGCTGAACATCGAGCAGTTCAGCTACGGCGAAGGCAAGGGCGCCGCGATAGCCCCGCCGGACCAGTCCAACACCCACAGCATCTACTCCTGGAGGGACTACGGCAACCGGGTCGGGTTCTGGAGGCTGATGGACCTGTTCGACGAGCTCGAAATCCCGATCGAGGCTCAGATGAATACGGCTATCTACGATGAGTGTCCTGATATCCCGGAAAGGCTAAGGGAGCGTGGTGACGAGATCCTTGGCCACGGCATCACCAACTCCTTCGTGCACGCCGACCTGGCGGAGAATGATGAGAGGCAGCTCATAGAAGAGATAACCAGCACCATCGAGGCTCGTGAGGGCAAGCCCCCCATGGGCTATATGACCCCCTGGCTCGGATGCACCGAGGTGACGCCCGACCTGCTTGTGGAAGCGGGATACCGCTACTTCATGGACTGGGCCTGCGACGACCAGGCGATCTGGATGCGCACGCGGAGCGGGAAGATTCTCTCCATTCCCTATCCTATAGAGGCCAACGATACCAGGGGTATCGTCTGGAATCGGTACACGGCGCAAGAGTTTGCCGACATGGTGATAGACAACTTCGACGAGATGCTGGCGCAGTCGGAGAAGCAGCCGCTGATCTGCCCCATAGCCATTCACCCATTCGTCGTTGGCAGGCCATACCGGATGAGGCAGCTTCGCAGAGCCCTCGAGCACGTCATGAGCCGTGCGGACGACATCTGGCTAACGCGGCCGGGAGACATATGCGCCTTCATCGAGGGACTGCCCGGGGGCGTCGTTCCCGGGAGCGAGTACTGAGAGAGCGAGCGTATCGGGATTCCCCCGCGCTGCGACTAGTAGACGGACGTGCGCCACTGAGGGTATCGGAGGTCCCTAGCCCGCCCGCTCTGGTGTTAGAGGTGCTCCAGCTGGGAGATGACCGCCCCCATTACTATTGAAAAATCGAGTACTCGCTCAGAACTCTAGGCTCGTCCTCGTCCGACCAGAACATCAATGTGTAGACTCCGGGAAGGGCTGCAAAGTCCTTAACGTCAGCCTCAATGTGAATGGTCCCATCTGAATCTACCCACCTGTCGGCGATAACATCCGAATCGTCCAGTCCGACATAGAAAGAAAAAGCCCCCGGGGGCTTCAGTACACGAGACACCGGCGTGACCGAGTCACACTGGTCCGTGAATCCTCCTCCGGTGCAATACGCGCGTAACGAAGAGATTTGCTCAGCTGTTTTCGGCTCTGGGAGTGGATCGTAGTACACCTGGAAAGCCACCATCCGGTCGTTGGATAGCGGCCTTACTGAGACGCTAAGGACCCCGTCTCTAATTGTCGGTGGGCTTGGGTACTCGACGCCAACGTACTCGAAATGCTGGTAGAAGGAGGTCCCGAACTCGTTCTGAGCTATCCCAATGTTCACTGTGTCATACGCGGGATTAATGATGGTGTCTCTGTGACCCCAATCTGATTCGGCATCGTCATACATCATCGACCACTGTAAATCTGCTATCGCTTCTTCAGGAGGGGTTAGGGTGCAGATGACCAGCGGGTCCCCGCACTGGGCGATTGTTTCAGGTGGGAAAAAGGTCGCTGCGGCGTTCTCGGCTACAACTCCAACTCCCCCGTGCTTTTGGTAGAGCATGTATGGCTTCAGGCCATCGGAGGTCCAATGCCCCAGGTAATAGCCGTGCCGGACCGCGTCGTCCGCGTGGACCTGAGCTGCCTCGTTGTTCCCGAGGATGACGGCCGGCACGCCGTGCTTTTGCCTGTCGGCGTTTATGAGCTCCAGAGCGTAGATACGCAGTCCGGCGATAGAATCGGGCGTCGGTGCACGCGACGTATCCGGTGCTGAGGCAGGCAGCACTGTTGGGGCTGCCTCGGTTGGCTCCGCCGTGCGCTCAGGAGTTACGGTCCGGGTTGATGGAGTTGATGTCGCGGTAGTGGTAGGCGCAAGCGTCGGGGTAGTGGTAGCCGTAAGCGTCGGGGCAGTGGTAGCCGTAGGCGTCGGGATAGTGGTAGGCGTAAGCGTCGGGGTGGCGGCCTGTCCCGGCGTTGGTCGAGCTTCCGCAGTAGCCGTGGCGGCCGCCTCGGCAGTGGCCTGGAGAGCGGGTGTTCCTAGGGCCGGCGCCGTGTCCGTTGGGGGAGAGGTAGTATCAGATTCTCCATCGTTCGGGAATTGAATGTATCCTGTCAGTAACAGGATGACTATCCCGACGATAATCGCTATGAGCGCAGCACCGACCCCACCTATGAGGAGGCTTCGGTATCGGCGCCCACCGGCCTGCCGTTTGCGTAGAGCCCGCTGAATCTCTTCCTGGATTTCGCGTGCTGACTTACCGGGTGATGCCATATCTATACGCAGGATAGCATGACGGACAGAGGGGGCGCCCAATGAAGCCGTGGGAGACGCTGGCGACCGCCACGACGCCTGACGGCAGCCGCTTCGAGCTGCAGCGCCACGACGGCAACTACGTCATTAGCGCCGATGGCTATGACCTGATGACCAGCTATTCGCACGGCTCAGAGGATGCGATGATGTCGCTCGCCTGCCCCAGGCCACCTGCGGATGCCTGCATCCTGATCGGGGGCCTCGGGATGGGCTACAGCCTTGCTGCGACACTCGATCTCATGCCGCCTGGGGGCTCCGTCGTCGTCAGCGAGCTAGTCCCAGAGGTTGTCGAGTGGAACCGCGGCCCGCTGGGGCCACTGGCCGGGCACCCGCTCGACGATCCCCGCACTGACCTCGTAGTCGGCGACGTCGCCGATGTCATCCGGGACAGCAAGTCACGTTTCGACGCGGTCTTGCTGGACGTGGACCACAGCGTCGATTCGTTCACGCTGGCACGCAACTCATGGCTCTACACGCCGGAGGGGCTTACTGCCGCACACCGCTCGCTGCGTCCACGCGGCGCGCTTGCCATATGGTCGGCAGGCACGGAGGGGACCTTCGAGCGCAGGCTCCGCGCAGCCGGTTTCACCGCTTTTACGTACCCCGTCAGAGGGCGCGACAAGCGCGGCGGACACTACTTCGTCCTCGTGGGACGGAGGCGCTAGGCGCCAGCGCGTGTACGTTGACGCCCTGGGGGCAGTCCATTATCTCGTCGGGACAACACAAGGGGCTGCTGGAAAACCCAACAGCCCCTTTGTGATGCGGTGGGGAGTTGGCAGGAGCGGCAGGATTCGAACCCGCGACCTGCGGTTTTGGAGACCGCTGCTCTAACCAGCTGAGCTACGCTCCTGCGGGTCTACAGTGCGGCGCCGGGCTCCCCCTATTTGCCGTTGATGGCGCCGGTCAAACGGTTGTCAAACATCGGCGAGCAAATCCTCCTCAAACCTCGTCACAACATCCTTCATTTCGCCCGCTTGCCCCGACCCTCCGGTAAACTCCTCCTCGAACCTCGCAGCGGCGTTCTCTTGCAGCCCCGGAACTACGTGGGAGTAGAGGTCAAGCGTAATTCCTATACTAGCATGGCCTAGGCGCTCGGACACGATCTTGGCGTGAATCCCGACCTGGAGCAGCAGCGACGCGTGGGTGTGCCGGAGGTCGTGGAGGGCCAGGCCTGGGAAGCCCGCCCTCCTGGCGATCCGCTTGAAAGCGTGGCTGAAGCTGTCCGGCATGACGATCGAGTCGTCGACCCGAGCAAACAGCAGCGGCGGCGAGGGCATAGGCCAGATTGCTGACATTGGTATTATGCAGAAAGAGGCAGTCTGCGTTTGTAGTATTATGTAGGCTGTATAATCACTGTTCCATAGCCCGTGGCCGGACGGGGTAGAATCCGCGGTGGCACAACTAATAACAGACCCTTTTCATCACACGGATGCCGTTGTCGACGTGTTGCGCCATGGTCACGCGAACCGTGGCGGCTTTCGCAGCAATCTGCGCGCTTCTCGCGCGAAGGAGATTCTACGAGATGAGTTCAACGAAGGAATGTGAGAGTAACAGCGCGACGAGGAACATTTGCACGCAGGCCAGCCTCGCAGAGATAGCAGACGTTGCTCGTCACGCGGAGCGTTCCCAGGATGGCGTGGTGCGAATGATCGCCAAGCCACGTTCGTTCTTCCTCGAACGCGGGTATCTCGTACCGCTTGAGGCTCGGGTGGTGGTCAGATCCGCCGAAGAGACTCAGGCTCGTCTTCAGTTCCCCGCCGGCGTGGATGAGTTCGTCGACTGGCCAGATCCGCCAGTGGCGAAGATCAAAATACACGTCGCAACCGGCCTCGCAAAATGCGTGAGCGTGGAGTTCGAGTGACCGAAGAAGAAATAGCCCGGCCGTGAGCCGGCCCCCGTCCGAATTCACTGAATAGGTTGCATAGCTCCGATGCCTGCGGCGAATAACCGAAGAAAGGAGGCCGAAATGCGTCAGATTGACGAACAGCGTCCCACAAGAAACATATGTACGGACTGTAGCATTGCCGAGGTCGACGCCCTCGTGCAAGAAGCGGCCGAAGACGACGAGGCGACGGAGCAACTGCTGCAGCGCCCGCGCCTGTTCTTCGAGCGGCGGGGAGTTTTGGTGCCACCGAACGCCCGGATTTCCATCGTCCATAGTGACGAGCAGCGAAAGCGACTTCGCTCGGAAAACGGGCGCAATGAGTTCTTCGACCAGCTTGAGGCGCAGACTACAAGCTTCGAGGTGCACGTGGAGAAGGGTAAAGGGAAGTCCACCAAGCTGACCGTCTGGTGATAGTGTTCTTTGCTAGCCTTGCGCTAGCCAAGAATGTGTAGGGTGATGTGCTCCGAGTCTCAGACCAGAGGCTGGCACATTCGCTAATGCCGCCCTGGGGCCCAGCTGGGGCGTTTCAATGATTCACTGTGTTCTCGGAGGCCTATCTTTAAGCTCCCGGCCCTCGCCAGTCAAGCGCCGGTCAAACCAACTCAGCGACTTGGACCGCCTTGGCCCCTCCACTCGCGACCTCGCCCAAGTGGTGGGTTAGTCTAAAGACGCCGGACGCCGTGGGCCGACGTGGGGCGGTTGGGATTGGATGGTTTTGGAGACCGCTGCTCTAACCAGCTGAGCTACGTTCCTGCGGGCTCATACAGCAGCTCGCGGCGAGTGGCTGCCATGAGGATACCTGGCGGAGCCCTTCGAAGCTGGTTATACCATACCCTGTACCGAGCGTCTACGGGGTCGCGCCCGCCGTACGCGTCCCGCCCAGGCCTGAGCCTCGATAAACGAAGGGTGCTAGCACCCTTCGGTATGAAAGGGACTGCACCCTTGAGGGAAACGTAGACGGTCCGCTAAGCTGTAATCACTCTAGCACACGACACCGACTCCGTCCGTCGGCACAGTGGTTGGAGTCCATGCCCTCCTAAGTCGGCCCCGGCGTTGAGCCGGGGCCGACTCTTTCAAGCCAGTGGCTTCGGGAAAGAGACCGCTCCGAAACCCCTCGCCGGGGCTTTTGCACCAAAGTCCTTTCAAGGTGAAGGTCTGCTTACCCTCCCACCCGCCCTGGGGTATTTTCGTATCTGGGGACACCCCAGACCCCGGCCCCGATACGTCGGGGCACCTTCCCGTGGTTTTTGTGCAAAACCCCTCGCCGGGGCTGAAACCCGTCGTGTCCTCGCCTGCTCGATGACAGCATCGGACCGGAGGGTGGAGAGGTGGACAGCATGAAGACGAGGGCTCTCCCGAGGCAACGATGGAGGTGGCGACCCGTCCCGCCGCTTGTGCGGTCCGCGCTATCGAATCATCTCAAGTTCTGGATGTACTCGACGTCGGTGCCTTACCTCTGAGGATGTGGCCTCTCATGTCTGCCTAGTCAATCTGCTTTCCTGAGCTGAAACGCGGGCTCGAACAGATGACCGGTATCAACGAAGACGCTCTTTAGGGACGTGAATGCTTTCACGGTCATCAACGTGGTGAATTTCGCACCAGGGGGAGCACGATGCTGGCTGGTAGCATCGAATACGGCGAGGCCTTCCGCGTACGCCGTTTCAACCTCTCGGGGCACTGCATCTACGTGGTAATAGCGCACTGGGAACCCGTCGAGTTCGTTCAAAGCGTCCGCCACCCTGTTGCTTATGAAGCTAGCCTCCACCGTCTTGCCATCCTTAGTTACGACCGACACCCCGAAGACTCTTCGCTCGACGTTGCCTCCGGTGTTGTCCACTGCAACGAGGATATAGACGAGGTCAGCTGATGGGAGCAGGATGGCCTCGACAGCTGCGATAAGCTGATTATTATCAGAGGCGGGTATTTCAACCTGGTATCGAGTCCCGTCCACGGCAACCTCGTAAGTCCCGAGACCGCCGGCCTCATCTAGCTCAGTGCTTCCACAGCCTGCCAATACAGCGACGAGGACACCCACTACTAGCAAGGATGATGAGGCTTGACGCGTCATATCGCTCCGCAGCGTCATTGTATGCTCGCCCTTCGGACCCTGACCAACTCATCTATCACCCTATACCTTCTGGCAACCCTTCTCCACCCCCAGACCAGTGGGGAGCTGGAGCGTCATCACCAGAGTGTGAAACGGGACGTAAACCAGGTGCCCACCAGTTGCCCTTATACTCCGCCGCGGCTATGCTCCGGCGTGACGATCGGGCCAGAGCCCGTCATCACGGTCAGTTCAAGGTCGAGCGCATCTACCATAGCTGCTCTGCCTTGAAACCGAGCCTCTCCGCTCTGATTCCGTTCAGCCCGTACACGGTTCTGCACCGCGCTGACGACGTCTAACTTACTCGGCCGCGGTACTCCCTCAGGAAGCTGAAGCTCGATATGGATCACCTTGTCGATGGGGTCGAAAAACGTAATGGAGTTCCGGTATCCCAGGTCTACCAGCGCCTCGGCTGCCAACTCGGCACGGCGTGAATGATCTGCCATCGAGATCATGCCCTGTCCAGTGAGGACGACGTTGCTTGGATCTAGCAGACCTTGCCGCTCGATTTTTGAGGTGACATCTGGAGGTACTTCCCCGGTGAATTGGACGTGGCCTCTCGTGTTAGGGATCGGCTCCGTCCAAACAGCCGAAATCTGATCCGGAAAACGGACGATAAGTTCGTCCACATACTTCCCGAAGGCTTGTTGGAACGCCATGGCGCGCTCAACACTCTCCACCGTAAGCCCTGTCTGCTTCGCAGTAAGGGCCATGTCGGGTGCCAGTGTCTCGTCTCGGCGCACCACATCTGGCTCAGTGTCAGGCTCATTGGGGGCTTGTGGTGCGACGGTGTTACCACTCGCGTTCTCGACTGAAATGGTGGACGAGCTTGTGTCCCGAATGGTCGATGAATCACCGCTGCCGCATGCGGCTACGACGACCATCAGCACCGTAACGCCAAGGATTGCTGCGAGACCTTTCATCCTGATCATTTCGTGTTCTTCCCGATTTCTAGATACACACGTGGAGCACTGGCGGCTCGACGATTCTGTTGGGTTATGCAGTTCCTCATCTCGGACTCGCGCTGATTTGGAGAAGAGCCCGAAACCTATGGCTGCCTCTGGGAACGAATGTACTCGGCGACGAACATCGCGCCGCTAACGAGGATTATGGAGATGCCAACGTTGACGCTGAGGTTGTCCGTGCTGGCGGCGAGCGCGCCAGCGAGTAGAGCGATCGCGGCAGCAAGCAAACGGACCTGTACATTCGTCATAGGTATCCCCTCCGGTCCGGTCTAGCCCGGCACTTTGTTCCAACGCGGAGCCACAAACTGGCTGCAAGCCACGGGGGCCCTCCGCAGGAGGGCCCCCGTGTGCACCGGGATGCTACCGTTTCTAGTCGTCGCCACCAACCGGGACTGTCTCTACGTAAGCAGGGAGCCCGTACCCGGGACCCACGGCCGGCTGTGCCGCCGAAGGCTTGCCCTCTTCAGGGCTGAGCTTGGGCAGCCACTCCAGCCAGCTGGGCAGATACCAGTTCCTGTCGCCGAGGAGCTTCATGGAGGCCGGCAGCAGCACCGACCTTATGAGGGTTGCGTCTATCAGCACCGCAACCGCCAGTCCGAGTCCCATCTGCTTGAGCTCGATTTGCCGCCCCAGAGCGAAGGCGCCGAAGACTCCCACCATGACCGCAGCGGCACTGGTGATCTGTGCTGCCGTCACTTTGATCCCCTCGGACACCGACTCGTCGTTGGTGAGCCCCTGGTCATGCAACTCCTTGATGCGGCTCAGCAGCAGCATGTGATAGTCCATCGAGAGGCCGAACAGGATGGCGAAGAGGAACACCGGCAGCCAGGGGGTAATCACGCCGGTGGTTTCCATACCCAAGAGGCCAATGCCCCAGCCCTGCTGGAACACGAGGACTATCACGCCGTACGCTGCACCCACCGAGAGGAGGTTCAGGGCGATGGCTTTGAACGGGATAACTACCGAGCGGAACATCACCAGCAGCAGCAACAGCGCCAGCCCCAGAACGAACCCGAACACGTATGGGATGTTCCTGTTCATCTGGTCGGTGAAGTCCACGCTGCCCGCGGTCCAACCTGTGACGAAGATCTCGGCATTCACGTCCCCGAAGCTGGCCGGGACAATGTCGTCGCGGAGATGATTTAGGGCCTTTTCCGCAGCCTCGGCGTTGGCGCCCGCCACCGTCGGTGCACGCACGAACAGCAGGTCTCCCGTGGGGTTGACGACGACCTCGAACGGCTCGACGAAGGCTTTGTCCTGTTCGAGGGCAGCGGTCAGTCTCGCCACAGACGCCTCGACGGTCTCGACGTTTCCATCGGAAGGATCGACCACGACGATGATGGGTTGGGTCAGGCCCGCGGGGAAGTGCTCCTCCAGGAGCTGAAGCGCTCGCTTGCCCTCGACCGCGTCGTGCAGCGACTTGGAGCCACTGGGGAAGGCCAGGTCCAGCGACACGACCGGCACGGCCAGGGCGATGAGCGCGCCCACGGTAACCGTGGCCAAGATCCCAGGCCTCGCCAGGACCTTGTCGGTGATGGCGCCCCATATTCCGCCGCTGCCGGAGTCCGTGCTTTCGCGGCCTATGATGGGAAGACGCAGCCTGTTGATGTTGTCGCCCAGGATTGCGAGGAGCGCCGGTATCAATGTCAGCGAGCCCACCAGGGCCAGCAGGACGACTATGATGATCCCCAACGACATGGAGATGAAGATGGCGCTATCGGTGAAGAACAGTCCGATCATGGACAGCACCACCGTAACACCGGCGTAGAACACAGCCCTGCCCGTGGTGTTGCTGGCGTAGGTTATGGCGTCGAGCTTGGACCCTCCGGCTTTACGCTCGCTGCGGTATCGGCTCACGATGAAAAGCGAGTAGTCGACGCCCACGGCCATACCCATCAAAAGTATTACCTGAGCAATGAAGTCGACCATGGGATACACCTGGCTCACAAGGGTCGCAATCCCGATCGCGGTGAAGATGGCGATGACCGCCAGGATTATCGGCGTCGCGGCCGCCACGACCGTGCGGAAGGCAATGAGCATGAATACGAGGGCCAGCACCATCGTTGCGATGATCATGATGGCGAAGTCCTCTTTGTCGATCCTCTCCATCTCCTCTTGCAAGGACGTATCGCCGGCCATGACTATCTCGAAGCCGGAGGCGCTCGCGCCGGCGGCACGGACCTTGTCAACAATCGCGCCGATCTTCTCGTCGGCGGGGCCGCTAGTCGTGTCTATCTCGACCCTCGCCAGTAGGACGTGGCCATCTTCCGAGACGAGGCTCTGATCCTGGGTCTCATAGAAGGTGACGACCGATGCGACCTCTGGGAGAGCCCTTAGCTCAGCAACCAGCTCTGTAACCGTCTGCTCGTACGCCGGATCGCTGACATCCAGCGACGAGTTGCTGAATACCAGGTGCTCGGTGGGTGCCGTATCGAAGTCAAATCGCTCTTCGATCAGGGCGGCTCCTTCGGCCGCTTCGCCTTCACCCTGGTAGTCAAGCTCCTTCGTTTCCACAGTCGTGGAGACGAACATAGCCAGGACGACCAGCAAGACCGTTGCGGCTGCAACCCACCAGCGGTGCAGGGCGCTCCACCTCGCTATTCGCCCGGTGAAGGAAAGTGTGGATGTGTCTAGGGTCGACTGATTATTCATCTCTTCGCTCCTGGATCTTGATTTCGCTCCTCTGAGTCATGGCGCTCCTCCTAGCCTAGCGCCCGAGCACCGCGTGATAGTAGTACTGTCCCAGGTCTTTCGCCGTAGGGTAGCGGGATGGTAGAGGCGCGGGCGCCACCCGTCGCTCGCTCCCTACAGAAAGGAACCCTGGCAGCTTGGCGACCCGGAACAATGCTTTGTCCAGGATCTCTCGGGGCGATATGTTCATGGGGCACCTCCGCTCTCGTTGCCGAGTTGTCATCTGCAACAAACGATACCCGGTCACGTTTGAGGGGTCATCGGCAACGCAGCTGATTTCGCCACGGCAAAAGGGCCGATGAGTGGCTGGTACCGTCGGCCGATGGGCACTCACTCATTGGTATGACGTCAAAGCCGAGCCTGCCGCTGTCAGACAAGCCTGTCCTTGACCGTCGTGGGCCGCAGACCTAAACTTGGTCCAGCGAGAATCGCGACGACCGCCTGGACCTCGTGGGAGAGACATCATGGGCGCAACAGCAGCCAGAGCGTTTGCAGCCGTCGGACTTACCTTCTTGTTGGCTGTGCTGTCAGGGGGCTGCGGGGGCGAAGAGGCTGCGTCCGAACCAGGTCAGGCCTTAGCGCCGGCAGGAGCGCCATCTGATGACTCGGTGGAGCCGAAACGCGGCGGTACGCTGCGGGTGGCAGTGGTAAAGGCCCACACCAGTTTTGATCCGCACATTGTTAACGATAATCCGGACATCCAACTCACACGCCACGCCTACGACAACCTCATCTTGCGCGACCCCGACGACTTTTCCCTTATACCGATGCTGGCAACGTCGTGGGAAGCGAACGACGATCTTACCCAATTCACGTTCCAGCTGCGCACGGGCGTGAAGTTCCATCATGGTAAGGAGCTCACAGCGGAGGACGTAGTCTATAGCTTCAAGAGGCTGCTTGATCCTGACGTGGGGTCTCCGGTTGCGGCCACCCTCGATTTCGTCTCGAATGTCGTCGCCGTTGACCGGCGGACTGTCCGCTTCGAGCTTGACAGCCCCAACTCATATCTGCCGGATTTATTGGCCTTGTACCACGCACGCATCATCCCGTCGGACATCGATCCGGAGCGGCTGGCCAACGAGGAGTTCGGAACAGGCCCTTTCATCCTGAAGGAGCACGTGGTGGGGGAACGCATTGTGATGGTGCGCAACCCCGACTACTGGTGGGAGGGGTATCCCTACCTCGATCGGGTGATCTTCTTCTATATACCTACCCCAGAAACCCGTGCTGAGGCGCTCAAGTCCGGCGCGGTCGACGTCATATTTGATTTGGATGCCTCCAGCGTCACTACCCTTGAGGCCCATCCCCAGACCCGTGTGTCGGTGTCTGCCAGCGCGTCCTACCTCAACCTGGCGATGGACATGAGGGTGGAGCCGTTCGACAACATACTGGTCCGTAAGGCGCTGCAGGCCGCGACTAATCGGGAGGCGATCCTCCAGGCGGCCCAGTTCGGGAAAGGTAGGATCGCCTACGACCATCCCATCCCACCGGGCGACGACCATTTCTGGGAGGGCTCGAAGGAGGCGGTCCCGAGCTACGACGTCGAGCTGGCGAAAGCGTTACTGGAGGAAGCCGGGTACCCGGACGGGCTCGACCTGACCCTCCACACAAGCACGAGTGGCGGGACGATGGTCGAGATGGGGGTGGCATTCAAGGAGTCGGCCGCCCCCGCTGGCATCCGGGTCAAAATTCGACGGGAGCCAGAGGACGCGTTCTGGTCCGATGTGTGGATGGTAAAGCCGTTCAACACCGTCTGGTGGGATGGCCGGACCCCTGATGAGGCCCTCAGCGTCGTGTACAAGTCCGACGCAATTTGGAACGAGTCGCGTTACAGCAATCCGCGTGTCGACGAGCTGATCGTTAATGCCCGGAGCCAAGCCGACCTGGCGGACCGCAGGGAGTCCTATGGGGAGATCCAGCGCATCCTGATAGATGAGGTACCGCGTATTATCCCCGTGTTCCGGCCGATATTCCAAGGCCTGCGCCATAATGTTCGGGGCTGCGAGGCGAATCAGAAGGCCGCCGAACTTCTCGCCTTCAGGTGCTGGCTCGACGATTAGGACTATGCTCAAAAACTCTCGTCATATCGGCGACAAACTTCCGGGTTGAGGGCCGAAGACTTAGGTGACGGCTCAGTAGATCAATCAAGAGACCGCCGGCCTAAGGAGGTAGGCTGAGTGTTATTCACTAAAAGCCTCAGGGCGAAGGTCCTCCTGTCCGCGTTGATTCCGGGGGCCATAGTGCTGGTGGCGGTGGCGGTAATAGCCGTCTTTGGATACCAACGGACGGCACGCCAAGACATCGAGCAGCGGGACACTGAACTTGCGAAGATAACTGCCGCTCGGCTTTCCGAGGGCTTGACTGTGCACAGGCGGATTCTCCAGAACATCGCCGCCCAGGAAGATGTTCATTCTATGGAACCAACCCGACTGGGTAGCGCGCTCGAAGAGGTCCAAAACCAGCTATTCGTTTTTGATGGTGGGGTAGTGATCTACGACAACGAGGGCACTGCCGTCTGGTCGGACCCCTTTTCCTTCGAGCGGCGGCAGGAGGATTTCCCCGTCCCATCCGAATTGGAAGAGGTGCTGAGCACCCGGCGTCCGCGTTTCTCGGACGTGTTCAGGGACATCCACACCGACGAGGACGCCGTTCTATTGGCGGTGCCTATTGTGGCGAGTGGCGGAGAGCTCAAAGGCGTGCTGGCCGGAATGTCTACCCTCGAATCCTTGGTGTCAGTCGGCACGTATTCCGAGGTGCTCGAAATTACCGCTGGCAGTGAGGGCTTCGCCTATCTGGTCGATGGTCAGGGGAGGGTTATCTACCACCAGGACATCTCCCAGTTGGGCACGAGCCTGGCGGCCACCGAGCCGGTGGTGCGAGCAACGGCGGGAGAGACCGGCGCTGTGCTCTCCGGGGACCCAACAGGGGAAGATATCATCTCAGGATTTGCGCCGCTTCCGGACACTGACGTTAGCATCGACTGGGCTGTCATCACTCAGGAGAAATGGAGGGACGTTGCCGGACCCATTCGAGACCGTACCATCCTTCTCCTGGGGCTGTTGGTGTCCGGGGGAGTTCTCACGGGTGGAGTGATATTCCTCACGATCGGTCGCTGCCTGAAACCCGTAAGGGAGCTTACGAGGGGAGTACAGCGCGTCGCTGGCGGTGACTTCGACCACACGATAGAGGCGAGGTCCAGTGATGAGATACAGGACTTGGCCCAGCAGTTCAATATGATGGCCGGCGCACTGAAGGAGTCCTACGGTGGCCTTGAGCAAAAGGTTTCCGACCGGACCGCCGAGCTGGGCCAGAGCGAGGAGAGGTACCGCGCACTATTCGAAGAGTCCCGCGACGCAATCTTCGTTAGTGACGCGGATGGCAAAATCGTTGCCGTAAACCGGGCCGCACTGGACCTTTTCGGCTTTACCATGGAGGAGGCCATTGGCTCGGACGTCGGTGACAGGTATGTCGATCCGGGCGACCGCGACCGATTCCGCGAGCTAATCTGGCAGACGGGGTCCGTCAGGGAGTTCGAGGTCCCGCGACGCAATCTTCGTTAGTGACGCGGATGGCAAAATCGTTGCCGTAAACCGGGCCGCACTGGACCTTTTCGGCTTTACCATGGAGGAGGCCATTGGCTCGGACGTCGGTGACAGGTATGTCGATCCGGGCGACCGCGACCGATTCCGCGAGCTAATCTGGCAGACGGGGTCCGTCAGGGAGTTCGAGGTGAAGCTGCAAAAGAGATCGCGAGATAGACTGTCTGATGACCGCGACCAGGAGAGTGGACCAGAGCGGACGCAACCTGGGGGTGCAGGGCGTGATTCGGGATCTCACCGAGCGCAAGAAGGCCGATGCGACGCTTCTCGAGCAGACGCGGGAGGTGGCCGTGCTGGAGGAGCGAAACCGCATGGCTCGGGAGATCCACGATACGCTGGCGCAAGGGTTTACGGGCATAGTCCTTCAGCTGGAGGCGGGAGAGCAGGTGCTGGACGAGTCCCCAAGTGAGTTACGCAACCATCTTGGCAGGGCCAAGAGCCTTGCGAGAGACAGTCTTCAGGAGGCGAGAAGGTCGGTCTGGGATCTGCTCCCCAAGGCGCTGGAGCAGCTCCCGCTACGCGAAGCCCTGCAGGAGGAAGTCCGGCGCAAGTTCGACGAGTCGGACCCTGGAATGGCACGCTTCAGCGTTTCGGGGCTCGAACGGCAGCTGCCCTCCGATATCCAGACGGCTCTTCTTCGCGTTTGCCAGGAGTCCCTGGCTAACATCGCGAGACACGCCAGGGCCACGGAGGTTACCGTGGAACTCACTTTCCACAGTGACGCCGTACACCTCGGGATTCGAGACAACGGCGTCGGATTCGACGTCGGAGCCACGAAGAACCATGGACCGCAGAGTGGCTTTGGCTTGACAGGGATGGAGCAGCGTGCAGGTCTCCTTCGAGGGTCCGTGACGGTGACCAGCGTGATAGGTCAGGGCACAGAGGTCGGGGTAAGGATACCGACTTAGGAGATCGCCCACACAGGAGCATACGATCGGGAGGACGCCTGTGGAAATCACAAAGATCTTGATCGTGGACGACCACACGGTTGTTAGAGACGGTCTGTCCACCATACTCGAGAGGCAGGACGACTTCGTAGTAGTCGGTGAGGCCGAGAACGGTCTGGTGGCGGTGGAGAAGGCCCGGGACCTGAGGCCGGACGTCGTGCTCATGGACCTCCGCATGCCGGAGATGGACGGCGTGGAGGCCATGCGCCGCATTAGGGCCGAAGAGCCGGAGACCAAGTTCATCGTCCTCACCACTTTCGACGGCGATGAGTATATCTTTGACGCCATCGAAGCCGGGGCCAAGGGGTACCTCCTGAAGGACGCCTCCCGCGAGGAGCTGTTCCAGGCGGTGCGCTCGGTCCAACGCGGAGAGTCCTTGATTCAGCCAGGCGTAGCGTCCAGGCTGCTGGACCGGCTGGCTCAACTCTCCCGGCAGGGCGAGTCGCCTTCCTCAGAAGGGCTTTCTCAAAGGGAGATCGAGGTGCTCCAGCTGATGGCCTCCGGCGCGGCGAACAAGGAGATCGCCGCGTCTCTCTCTATCAGCGAAAGCACCGTGAAGACCCACGTGGCCAAGATCTTCCAAAAGCTGGATGTGAACCATCGAACCGAAGCCGTCACCGCGGCCCTCCAGAAGGGAATCATCAAGCTGTAGTCCACCGCGCCTAGACCGCTTCATCATAAAAGAGGCTGACTCCAGGGTCAGCCTCTTGTCTTTGTGAAATCATCCGTCCTCCTGATTACCCCACTGAACCCGCGGGCTAGCATGGTGGTATAACCCGTATCCAATACACAGCCGCCTGGAGGAATCCGATGATCTGGTTCAAAGTATGCCCTCGATGCACAACCGGAGACCTGTACCTGGATGAGGACAACTGCGGGCACTGCCTGCAGTGTGGGTATATTCGGCGTGGGCCCACCTCCTCTAAGCCAGCGGGCCTTCTGGACGGCGACGGTCGGTCTGAGCTTCCAGTCAGGATCGCCCGAGAGGCGGCAATGTGACCGGCCCCACCATCAGGCCGCAGGCGTCAGGGAACACCGGGGCCCTGTCGTACTAAAGTACTAGCGTTCCCTCGACATAAAGGCTGATCTGCCGGTCGTCCTTTTGGCCTGCGACGACCGAGGGGAGCTGCGTTTACCATGATTCGTAGCATCATAGTGCCCGTAGCCATGGAGGCATGGTTGAAGACGATCCGTGTGCTAATAGTTGATGACAGTCCGGCGGCAACCGATGGCCTCCGGACTATCCTCCAGGCGCACCCCGATATCGAGGTCGTGGGGGAGGCCGTGAACGGACCCGAGGGCATTGCCAGGGCGGAGGAGATGCGGCCCGAGGTGATCCTGATGGACGCGCAGATGCCCGGCATGGACGGGGCAGAAGCGACCCGTCTGATCAAGGAACGCCGCCCTGACATCAAGATCCTGTTCCTCGCGGTTCACGCTACGCACGTAGATGCAGCTGTTGAGGCCGGTGCGGACGCCTATCTGATGAAGGACTCAGGACGCCGGGAGCTGATCCAGGCAATCATTACCCTGGCAGGTGGATAGAAGCCCTGGGGGCGGCTAATGGTTGCGCTCAATATCGCGACCCCCCACTGATTCCAGCCAGTAGGAATCCTCAACAAGCGATTTGGGGAGAGACCGATGAGGCAAAAGTCAGCGGCCGAGATCAAGGGACACGCGTACGGAGCGAGCCGCAGGATGTCAGGCGCGGTTTGGGTCACCGGTCTACTGTTGCTCTCTACCCTGCTCCTCGCGGCGGCTGCCTGCGATGGCGGCCCAACCGAGGCCAGGACCGACACATTCACCGTTGGGCCGTCGCCGCGACTGGTCGTGAACAGCGTTAACGGCCGTGTGGTCGTCAACGTCGCCCCAGACAACACTGTGCAGATCAGGGCGATGTTGAAGAAGGCCGACAGAGTCGACTATCAGGTCAGCCAGGATGGCGGAACGGTGAGCGTCGAGGCCAAAAAGAAGGGCGGCTTCCTTTCTTGGATCGGCCGGAGCCCAGGAGCCGACCTCGAGATAACGGCCCCTCCTACGACAAGATTGGAGCTTAGAACCAGCAATGGCAGAATTGAGCTACATGGCATGCAGGGGTCCGGCACCTTACGAACATCCAACGGCGAGATTGTCCTGGAGGACGCGAAGGGCGAATTTGACGTAAGCACTAGCAACGGATCGATCGACGTACGGGCACTGGAGGGTAGCGCAACGCTGCATACCTCCAACGGGCGTGTGACGGTGCGGGAGGCCGCGGGGGCTTTTGACATTGAGACAAGCAACGGCAGCATTGACTTCACCGGTCAGATGACGCCAGGTGGTAGTAACAAGATGGAGACCTCCAACGGGAGCGTGTCGATCAGACTCGAGGGGACGCCCAGTCTGAAGGTCGATGCGTCGACCAGCAACGGCGCCGTCATCACCACACTGCCCATCCTTACGACGTCGACGGGAGATGAAGGTCGCCTCGTCGGTGCCATCGGCGAGGGAGAAGCTACGCTGGTCATCCGAACCTCGAACGGCTCGGTGAGGATCCAGTAGCGGCGCGGGCGGCAAGGTAAGGACGAGTATCTGGGAAGTGGGAGGTGCACAGCAGTGCCTGAGCTAAGTGGAGACGACCCGCCGAACTCAGTCCAGATCGGGAGTATTTGGTGAAACCACTCCTCCCATTGATGATCGTATCGACTGGCCTGGTCGTTTTCGCGGCTTGTGGGAGGGACGTGCCGAGCGAACCTTTGCCCACTGCTATGGCCACGCCTACCCAAGAGCCGACGGCTATCCCAACGCTGACACGCACGCTAGAGCCCTCCGCTACCCCAACGATGACGCCCGCCCAAGAGCCGACGGCTACCCCAACGCTGACACCCACGCTAGAGCCCTCCGCTACCCCCGATGAGGCCGCTGCTAGCATGGTTCCACGGGCGCTGACCGACGCCGCGCCGCCGAACGAGGCACCAGAGCGCCCGGGCGGCGCCTTCGGCTTCTCCCACTTTGTCTTCGAGCAGGTCGGGGACCAGGTGATCACATCACTTGTCGAAGGACCGCGAGGGCCTCAGGTACGGGTTCCTTACTCCTTCCCAGCGCTGCAGGAGCTGCTCGCCTCGGGTGACCCCGTGCCTGAGGAACTGCAGATGAGCCGCGAACATCTTGAACTTCTCGTTGAGCAACTCGACACGATTAGATCCGCGACCGAGAGGTATCGGGACATGAACGTAGCGCTCGCCGACGGGTACGAGCAGGTGGGCGACGTGGTACCGAATATGGGGGCACACTTTGTTCATGAGGGGCGTGTCGACGACGGCGTGTTCAACGTGGAGGAGCCGGAGATCATACTCTACGACCGCGACGAAGCGGGCGATTGGCAGCTCCGCGGCACATCATTCGTGTTTCCGCGAGAGATCGTTGGAGATGAGCACCCGGAGGGCTTCGCCGGGCCTCTTGACAACTGGCATGTCCACTACGAGCTTTGCACGATCCCGGAGCAGGGATTCCGGACTTTGCCTAAAGACGAGTGCGAAGACGCCGGCGGCAGTTTCACGCCGTCGTACGGCTGGATGATCCACGCTTGGGTCCACGATGATAATCCTCTCGGCGTATTCTCTATGTGGAATGCTAAAATCCCCCCGCTGGTCCCCAAGGAGAGTATTCGCGGTTTCCGCGAGGCGGCCAGTATTCCCTTCGGTGAGGGTCCGGCGGAGGGACACGAGTCTCGGTCGCGCGTCGTCACGATCGAGAATTTTGAACATTCGACAGTTGAGATCGAGGTAGGCGAGGCGATCAGCTGGGTAAACGCCGACGGGGTACCGCACACTGTGACGGCCGGCTCGAGTGGAGTCAGTGACGGGAGCTTCGACTCCGACCTGTTGGGACCAGGGCAGGCATTCACACAGCACTTCGACCAGGAGGGGAGCTTCCCCTTCACGTGCTTGCTCCACCCGCAAATGAACGGCACGGTTGTGGTCGACCGCAGTGGGGGATAGACACCCGCACCGGAGTTAGGCAGCTACCAGGCGTTGTAAGAGATGGCACCATCGCCATCAGGGAGGCAGATGTCGATCAGCGGCGAGCGGTTATCCTGAACATTGATATTAACTATCCACCACCATCTGTTGACAGCATGCTCGGATCGGACTAGATTTGACGTGCGTGTCAGGGCCAGAAGTGACAACCCACTTTCTGTGCTAATTCCAAGGGGAGGGTTTTTGCCGTGTCTAAAGGGATACACCACGTAGTAAAGCGGCCTGGAAGGAAGCACGGCGACCCCGACGTAGAAATCCCGGTTGCCGAGGAGCTTGCCACGGTGCCAGGCATACCAACCAAGGAGGGTGACGTCTCCTTTTACAGCAGGGAGTACCCTCTGGAGACCCAGGAGATAGACAAGGCGGCAGACCGGGAGTGGATGTGGACCGTCTTCACCCCCGACATATATGAGTACCTCAAGAAGCATTACGAGGCGACCGAGCCGTTGAAGAAGGCGGCAGCTACCACCGGGGACCTCGAGCCCACGCAGACCGGCAATGGGGAACAGGACCTCACCGAGGTCATCCGCGCGAAAGCGCGTGAGATGGGTTTCGGCGAGGTGGGGTTCACGAAGTACGATCGACGCTATACCTACGCCAGCAAAAAACAGTGGGTCAAGTTCGAGCACGCCGTCTGCGTCGCCCTAGAGCAGGACTACGCGGAGACGCAGCAGATCCCCAGCCTGGAGGCCGAACACGCTCACTAACACCTACGAGGTACAGGGAGAGCTGCTCCTGCAACTGTCCGACTACATCCGCTCCCTGGGCTACCACGCCCAGGTCCATAGCCCCAACGACAACAGCGCGGCGTCGATCTCCATGTTCGTCAACGCGGGGTTGGGCCAGCTTGGAGCGAACGGCCAGCTCCTCTCGCCCCACTTCGGATCGAGGGCGCGGCTAGCCCTGATCACCACGGACGCTCCGGTTACCTACGACGAGCCGGTGGACTACGGCATCCACAAGTTCTGTCAGACCTGTCAGGTATGTGTAAACCGCTGCCCCGGCCGGGCCCTGACGAAGGAGAAGGTCTGGTATCGCGGCGTCGAGAAGAACAAGCTGATCTACGACCGCTGCCGGCCGGTCATGACACGCTACGAGGGGTGCGGCGTCTGCATGAAGGCCTGCCCGGTACAGCGGTACGGCATGAAGCCGGTGATGGAGCACTACATCGAGACGGGCGAGGTGCTGGGCAAGGGCACCCACAACCTGGAGGGCTTCGAAATTCGAGACAAGGGATACTTCGGTCCCGGCGAGCTTCCCCAGTTCGATCACGAGTTCTTTCAGATCCCCCGCGGTACGCGAGAGGACTGGCTCTTCGAGCAGTTCAAAGAGAGGCTCGAGAAGGACGGCGTGCCGTCCGGGCAGGAGCTGGTAGGCTTCGCCTCGCAGGTAAAGAAGGTGATGGACGAGGACCCGTCGGTCGTAAGTGTCGAGTAGAGGCCTCATCAAAGCCTTTATATTGCCCGGGCGATGGCGGCGCTCAATCCCGGCCGAAGCCAGGTCTCGCTACGCAGACACTATCGCGAATCCGAGATGTGCACCATATTGGGCACGGCAGGGTGGCTGCACGACGTGTGGCAACGTCTCTGACGCCGGGTGATGCACATCGTTACCAACGTGGGCTTGTCGAACTACCAACTCCTCCCTACGGAACCCGGCAGCGATGCGGTAGTCAAACAGCCTCTTCTTGCAATCGTTGATGTGTCTGAAGCCGACCACACCGAGCTCTGCAGCGGCTTTAGGGCACTGTTAAACATCTCCCTTGAAATGGGAAATCTCGATTAGGGAGCAAAGAATGCTTCGAAGCCTGTCGACTGAGTCTCTCGCCCGCGGTAGCGCCAACAGGCCGTGGGTCACCATCGGCATTTGGGTCGTGGTCCTCGTGGCCGCGATCGTGCTCATATTCGGTTTGTTGGGCGACGCCCTCACTACTCAGTTCACGTTTACCAACACACCCGAGTCCCAGCGTGGCGTGGACCTGATCGAGGAGCTGCGAGGACTGCCCAGGAGCACCAACGAAGTCGTTATCGTCCAATCGGACAACTTCAGCGTGGACGACGCCGAGTTCAGACAGCTTGTCGAGAGCCTTTACACAGAGCTCAGGGAGCTAGGGCCCGACGTCATCAGGCAGGATACGCTGATCCACTACTACCAGTTCCAGGCGCCGTTCCTTGTATCAGAGGACCGGAGCGCCACGATCATCCCATTCACCATGGCGGGAAACTTCGACGACGCCACCGACAACATCGAAAAGGTCGTCGAGCTGGTCGACTCAGCCGAGAAGCCGGCCGGGTTGGAGGTGCTGATTACCGGCCAGGCAACAGCCGGGAAGGACTTCCAGGAGGTGGGCCAGTCGGACCTCGAGAAGGGAGAGGCCTATGGCGTGCCGATCGCTCTCGTCATCCTCGTGGTTGTGTTGGGCGCCGTGGTGGCGGCCCTGGTGCCGGTTGTCCTGGCCTTCGTCGCTATCCTCATCGCCATGGGCGTTGCGGCCCTGGTCGGCCAGGCCTTCGCGCTCTCGTTTTTCGTGACCAACATCATCTTCATGATCGGACTGGCCGTCGGGATCGATTACTCGCTGTTCATCATTGCGCGATATCGCGAGGAGCGGGCGCGCGGCCTCGACAAGCACGCGGCCATCGCACGAGCCGGTGCCACAGCCAGCCGTGCCGTGTTCTTCAGTGGCATGACGGTGGTCCTGGCACTTATCGGAATGGTATTAATCCCCTTCAACATCTACATCGGGGTCGGCATCGGCGCCATCCTGGTGGTCATCGCCTCCGTCTGTGCCGCCACTACCTTGCTCCCGGCGTTCCTCGGCCTGCTGGGCGACCGGATCAACTGGCTTACGATTCCCTGGATAGGCAGGGGCGCAGTCAGTGCAGACGCGACGGCAGCCGCGGGCTTTTGGACCTGGGTCTCCCATGGCGTCATGCGACGACCCGTGATCAGCCTCGTGCTGGCCGGAGGGTTATTGATAGCGGCAGCCGTGCCGGTCTTGAGCATGCGGACAGGCTTCGCCGGGATCAGCACGATGCCGGACGATATTCGTTCCAAGCAGGGCTTCGTGGTGCTCGACGCGAAGTTCTCGGCGGGCAACGTTACACCGGCGCAGATAGTAGTCGAGGGCGACATCAACTCTCAGCCGGTCCAGGAAGGGCTCGGGCGTCTGAAGGCCGCGATAGCGGCGGACCCGGCCAACGCGTTCGGCACGCCCGATCCTCTCAAGATAAGCAACGACGGTCGAATCGCGCTGCTATCGGTCCCGGTCGTCGGGGACCCGACCGAAGATGTTGCGCAGGACGCTATCAAGCGGCTCCGCGGCGAGTACGTTCCCGACGCGATTGGGGGTCTTCCGGCCACCAAAGCACATGTGACGGGCGAAACTGCCTACAACATGGACTTCTTCAGCATGGCCAAAAAGGCCACGTTTTACGTGTTTCCCTTCGTCCTCGCGTTGAGCTTCGTGTTGCTGATGCTCGTCTTCCGGTCCATCATCGTTCCGATCAAAGCGGTCCTGCTAAACCTGCTGTCCGTTGCAGCTACCTACGGAATCTTGGTGCTGGCGTTTCAGGAGGGCTGGGGCGAGTCCCTGGGCCTGCTCCGGCAGCACGACATCATCGAGGCGTGGATACCCCTGTTCCTGTTCTCTATCCTTTTCGGCCTCTCCATGGACTATCACGTCTTTTTGTTGAGCCGCATCCGAGAGCGATTCGACCAGTCCCAGGACAACACCAACTCGGTGGCCTTTGGAATACACACGACCGGTCGCCTCATCACGGGCGCGGCCCTCATTATGGTAGCGGTGTTCTGGGCCTTTGCCGCAGGGGACACAATCGGGCTGCAGCAGATGGGATTCGGACTGGGTGTCGCCGTGCTTCTGGACGCCACCATCGTCAGGATGGTGCTGGTTCCGGCCAGCATGAAGCTTCTGGGCAAGTGGAACTGGTATCTTCCCCCGTTCCTTAGCTGGCTGCCCGACCTCCGCGTGGAGGTGCCGGCGGGCGACCCGGCCCCCGCATCCTCGGACGACTGATACGAGAGCGAACGACCGGAGGCCGCTATGGCCCAAGAGGCCGTCCGGGCCAGCGCCACCCGAACTCGCGGACCGAATCCGGCCTCACACAGCTGAACCTGATGGGGGCTGTGTGAGGCCTTGTAGTAGAGGCTGCGCTTCCCTGCCAGTCCGCCCCCGGTACCATCGGCCTCGCAGGCCTCTTCCCGAGGGCGGTATGCTCGTTACAGGTTGAACTGCGGGTCCATGTAGTCCTTCTCTTTGGCGTACACCTGAAGCCTGCCGCGAGAGGTTTCGGTCACTATGATACGGTCCTGCTCGTCGACCGCGATGCCGACGGGCCGTTCGAACCGGCCCAGCGGCGTGAGATCCTTGACCCTGCGGTACGCCTTGACCGCGTCCGGGTTCGACTCTACGGTCTCCCTTCCCCACTTGGAGAACTCCAGGGCGTCGCCCCACAGCGCGGTGATGACGCCGCCTTCGGGATCATATATCTGTAAGCGCTTATTGCCCCAATCGCTTACGTATACGTCACCATCGCTGTCAACGGCCACGTCCGACGGGCGGCTGAGCTGCTGTCCCTCGCCATCTGACGCGCCGAAGCTCAACAGGAAAGCGCCGTCTGCGGAGAATTTCTGTACTCGATCGTTCCTCCAGTCGGCCACGTAGACGTCGCCATCATCGCCTACGGTGATACCCCAGGGACAGTTAAACTGCCCTTCGCCGCCGCCGGAGCTTCCCCAGCTCGTCAGGAACCGGCCGTCGCTGGCGAACTTCTGCACGCGGTCGTTCCCGGTGTCTACGACGTAGAGGTTATCCTCGCTGTCGAAAGCGATGCCCGATGGGCTGTCAAGCTGCCCTTCTTCGGAGCCGGTTTCTCCCCACTGGCCCAGGCGCGCGCCGTCCGGGTCATACACCGCGACGAGGTTGTCGTGTTCATCGCTACAGTAGAGGGTCCCATCCGCGGACACGGCCAGGCCGGCCGGCCAAGCCAGCTCGCCCCAGCCGAAGTCGCCAAGGAACTCCTCATCGATAGTGAGCTTGCCGATCCGCTTGTTCTCAGAGATCACGCCGCCCGCGCCGCCGAATCCCCTGCTCACAACGTACAGGATGCCGCCCGGCGCGACGGCAATTGCCGTAGGCTGGATGAAACCGTTTCCCGCCACCGCGTTTCGGCCGATGGCGTGGCTGAAATGCCACGTCCGCTGGCCCACCGTAGTCGTCAGCATAGTTGCGCCTCCACGAGATTTCCCATTCGCAGGGTCTCGCTAGGATGGTCTACCCGAACTGGTACTCCCTGGTTGCGGCAATCAGTGCCAGCGTGCTCACGACGCGGCGGGAGAAGTCGGCATACTGTTCCTCTGTATCGAACGAAACGGACCCTTCGCTCTCAGCCTGAGATACCAGCTCTTGCCGAGTACGCTCGGCTACCTCGATGGGCCCCATCTGATCCAGGCAGCGGTCCACCAACGCCTCAGCGGTCATGGTCGTGTCGCTGGCCGCCACCCGCTTGACGATCTTTTGGACGCCCGGCAGCTCAACATTGCTTATTCGGTCGGCTATGAAGTTCACCCGCTTGACCAGGAAGCCGCTGTTGATCCACTCCTTGCCGGTGTGCCAGCCTTCAACGCTCGGTGGATCGAGGATCTCCTGACCCATGTACCCCGGCTCCTTCGCCGTAGCGTCCAGCCGGAGGTCAGGGCCCAGCAGGTCCTCCGTGAGCAGCAGGGTTCCGACGGCCACCTCGACCGGGCTCTTGATCTTCTGGTACATCGACTCCTTGAAGAAGTCGGAGTTGAAGAGGATGCGAAGAACCGGCGTGATTTCGTGTCCAGAGTCCACAAAGGTCTCCGAGAGGACTCTGATGGCCTCTGGGTCCCGTGGCGGCTCAATCGACCACGCGGGAACCTGGGGCTCGTCGGCCACGAAGAAGTTGTAGAGGTGCCGCGCCACGAACCTGGGGCAGGCGGGCTGCTGGACGATGATGTCGATGATGTCCTCGCCGTTGAAGGGGCCCTCATGCCCCAAGAAAGTCTTGTCGGTATAGTCGTGGTCCTCAGGCCGGTACTCGAATTGCCATGGGCGGGTGCCATAGGGATATCGGGGGAACTTCGCGGCGATGGTCCAGCCTGTGAATGCTCGGGAGCATTCAAAGACGTCCTTCTCGGTGTAGTTCCCGACGCCCATTGAGAAGAGCTCCAGGAGCTCCCGGCCCCAGTTTTCGTTGGGAGCTTTCTTATGGCTCTCATTATTGTCCAACCAGAAGATCATGGCCGGGTTCTTGGCCAGCTCGACGAGCAGCTCCCTGTAGTTCCCCATGCCGTAGTCGCGGAACATCTGGATCTGGCTGAGTAGGTTGTCACAGTTGTCGATCTTTGAGTTCCCGGTGGCAAAAACCTGGTGCCAGAAAACCGCCATCTTCTCCTGCAGAGGACGTTTGGTATTCATCATGTGGAAGAGCCAGTTGGCTTGCCCTCCCGTGAAATGCTGCTGCGGGAGCTCGGTGTTGGGATGGTATCGATAGAGCAGGTCCTCATCCACCGCCGGCTGCTCCTCGGGGTGAAGGAGCTCCTCTACCGTTTCTTCATATCCCAGCTCCACGCGCTGCTCCAGCTCGTCACGCGTCGCGCCGAAACCCGCTCGCCGCATAAGGTGCGCCATGAGGGCAATGTCTTCACGCTGGGCCATCACTGCCTCCTCTTCTTGGTTGGCCGTCTAATTGCGGGCTCCCATCAGTATACCGAAGCCACCCTTCCGCGCCCCCACCAGGCCCCGGCGGGCCCGGACACACGAAGCCGCCAAGGATGAGCCAAGACCAAAAAGCTCTCCGTGCCGTACCGTAGAACAATGGAGGGAAATTGTCAACAGAAGGGAGCGAGGCCACCACACGACGACGTAACTCGGCGCAGGGCTTTAGTATGGTAACGAAATCAGGAGTCCCGCAGAAGATCAGCAGGGACTCGAAACCTGGGGACACCGAGCCGCAGTGTCGAGTATTCGAGTCTAAGTCTCGTATCCTTAGCTCGACCTCATATGCCCGGAAGGGGCCGACCGTGCCGAGGGCGTACGGCCGTCGCGGCTGGGGTTCTCCCACAATTGGCGCATAAAGAGAATCGGCGGTGGTAGACACCGAAACGGTGGACGCCACCGCCGATTCGAGCCAAGGTGGCCTGTAAGCCGAGTTTTGTACTGCCCGGCGAGCGGTTTACATCCCGACATGTCGGGACTTCCTCCCGATGGCTGAGCAGACGGCGACCATCTATCTAGCCCTTCCATTGCTGGAAGGATCGAGCGGCCAACCCGGGGATGGGCCGGGTCCCGGTATCCCCCTATTAGGCCTTGCTCCGGATGGGGTTTGCCTGGCCTCCGGTGTCACCACCGGAGCGGTGAGCTCTTACCTCGCCTTTTCACCCTTATCCCGACTAGTCGGGACGGTATGTTTCTGTGGCACTTTCCGTCGGGTCGCCCCGCCCCGCCGTTAGCGGGCATCCTTCCCGGAGGAGCTCGGACTTTCCTCTCCCTCGTCCGCGTCAGCGGATAAGGCAGCGGTCGCCCAGCCACCTTGGCTCACAGAGATTCTAGCACTTAAGGACGGCCCTAGCCGGAGACTAGACCTGGACCTCTACGGTGTCGTCGGTGACAACGATGCCGGCGACGTGGTCGGCGAGGAAGGTCTGTTGCTGGGAAATGTCCAGGGACTCCCAGCCCCCCAGCGTCGCTTCCACGTCGACAGGCTGCTGGCCCCTGTTGGATATCGCGCGTAATCTATCGAGCTCGTGAAGGTAGGGCTGGAGCCTTGCGACGCTGAGCTTGCCCCTGGCGGCGCGTTTCATGGCCTGGAGGAAGCGGCGTTCTGCGTTCTTGACGCGAGACTCCGAGGAGGGCGCTCCCGACCCGGCGGGTACTCCACCGTTGGCCCGCAGCGCATGCCTCAGTTGGCCCAGCACACTGCCTTCGAGCAGCGACGCTCTCCACGTGTGGTACCCACAAACGCTCTGGTTGTTCCTGGACTGGCACTGGTAGTAGCGATATACGCCGCTGAGTCGGCGGTGGTCCTTTCGCCTCCAGCTCTGCCTCCTGGTCACCCCCATCATCTTGTTTCCGCAATGGCCGCATGTCACCAGGCCCGACAAAAGGAAGGGCTCGGCGCTGACAACGCGGCCGACGGGCCTGCGCGTCCTCATCCTGTCCTGGGCCGCCCGGAACACCTCGCCGGGAATGATGGGCTCGTGGGTCTTGGGCAGCCGGAAGCCGAACCTTGTATATGTGCCCATGTACGTCGGGTTTCTCAGGATGTCCCGAATGGTCACGATGTTCCACCTGCCGCCCCTTCGCGTCGGTATGCTCCGCTCGTTGAGGTGCCCCGCGATCAAGCGGAGGCCCAGGCCGTCCCTGGTGTAGAGGCGGTAGATCAGCTCTGCCACTGGAGCCTCGTTGGACACGATCTCAAGGGTGCCGGCTGAGCCGTTTCGATAGCCGTATGGAGGCCTGCCGAGACCCTGCCCTTTGAGGGCTTTTGCTCGCATCGACTCTTTTATGCGCTCGCTGCGGGTTCTCGAGACGCCCTTGATGCCGAGGTTGTGCAGGGCGTTCTGCAGCGGGTCCGGCAGCTCCTTCTCAGCGCACGCGACCTTGGCGCCGGTCCCCTCCAGCTCGACCATCGCGCGGGCGACGGCTTCGAGGTCCGCGCCCAGGTGTCTGGCGTCGGGAACGACCACGAGAAAGCTGCTCCCCGACTCCCGCATGAACTCCAGCATGCGCTGGTAGCCGAGGCGTCCCGAATCTTCAGAGTCCCCAAAATCTTCAAAGGACTTGAAGGCCTGATGCAGGTTGAGGTCGCAGTATTCTTGAAAGGCGGCCTCAAACTTCGCGCGGGAGCCGGCGTCACCGTCCGAACGGAAGTACCATATTGCGCGCATCAGAGCTTACTCGATGTAAAGGATCCGGTGACAGCTACTGCACTGAATGATCCCGGGGGAGGTCCTGGCTCGCTGGAGCTCCATGGTAGGCAAGACCAGTCTGCAACCCAGGCACATCCTTCTCTCCACCTTGGCTACGGCGTACCCGCCAAGACTGCCTCGCAGGGTCTCGTACATTGCCAGGGCAGGCGGTGGGGCCTGAGACGCAGCATCCGCGCGCTCGTGCCGCAGCTCTTCGAGGCTGCGCGTTAGCCGTTCCTCCTGCTTGAGGAGCTCGGCGCGCTCAATCTCACGGTCAGCTTCGAGCTGCGTAAGCTGCGCCTGGGTTCGCTGCCGCGCCGACTCCAGGTCGTCCATCTCCACCATCAGCTCCAGCAAACCGTTCTCTTCCGTGTCACGCCGGCCCCCGAAGAGATTTCTCTCCGTCTCATATGCCGAAAGCTCGCGAGGATTGGTGATCGCCCCGCTGTAGAGCTTTCCCTCGATAGTCTGTATCTTCTCTGCCAGATCCTGGACAACCGACTCTACCTGCTGGCGCACCGGTACTCTCGTGCTCAGCTCCGTCTCCAGCCGCTGGATGACCGCGCGAGCGGCGACCACCGCCGAGTCGTCGGCGAGCCTGGCACGAACGTCTGCGAGGGACTGCTCCTCGGCGGAGATGTTCCAGTCCAACTCCTGGAGATCGTATAGCTGCTTCATCTAGATCATCTAGGCGCCGGTGTCACTCGAATCAGAAAAATCCGATAGGAGACGTATTGTAAACCAACGCCCGCCGGCGGTACAGGTTGCGGCGCATAGTGGCCGTCGGCGACGGCCTCGCCTTGGTGGGTAAACCTTTTTTCATGTAGTATGGTTCGGACCGTTCGGCTTTTTCACCTGTATACAGCCCGGAACATGAGCTCGAATTCATCGCCGCCAGCCCGCCCGAAGACGAAGATAGTCTGCACCCTTGGCCCCTCGACCCAGTCCCAGGAGGTGGTCGAGGACCTCATTCTTAACGGAATGAGCGTTGCGAGGCTCAACCTGTCTCACGGAACGCTCGACGGCCACGCTGCAGACATCGACGGGGTGAGGCGTGCCTCGACGCGCCTGGGCATCCCTGTCAGCGTAATGGTTGACGTGCCCGGCTCGAAGTATAGGACAGGCCCGCTCGCACCGGGTGTGATCGAGCTCACGGGGGGCGACGGGGTTACGCTGACCAGCCGGGACGTGGTCGGCACCCAGGAGCTTATCGGCGTCTCGCCCCCCGGCATCCATCGCGACGCTGAAGTGGGACGCTCGATCCTCCTTGACGACGGACTGATCGAGCTCCGTGTGACCGAGGTCCGGGACTCCGACGTGGCGTGCGTGGTGGTGGTCGGGGGCAGGGTGACGGAGCGACGGGGCGTCGTTACGCCGGGCAGGTCGCCTTCTCAGCCATTCCCCGATGAGCGCACCGAGGCCGGCCTCCGCTTCGCGGCTCAGCACGAGGCCGACTTCGTGGCGCTCTCTACGGTGACCTCGGACAGCGACGTGCACAGGGCGAGACAGATCCTCGAGGCGAAGGGTCTGGACGCCCGCATCATCTCGAAAATAGAGCGGGCGGAGGCCCTGGACGAGTTCGACCGTATCCTGGCGGCCAGCGACGCGATCATGGTTGCCCGCGGCGACATGGGTGTAGAGGTGCCTCTGGCCAAGGTGCCTGTCATCCAGAAGGACCTTATCAGACGCTCTAACGCGGGTGGCAAGCCGGTAATTACCGCGACCCAGATGCTGGAGTCCATGGTTCGGTCTCAGGTTCCGACTCGTGCCGAAGTGACCGACGTCGCCAACGCCATATTCGACGGAACCGACGCTGTCATGCTGTCGGGCGAGACCTCGGTTGGCCAGAATCCGGTGCAGGCGGTGCACGTTATGGCCCAGGTGGCCCTGGAGGCCGAGTCCGCTCTGCCGTACGGGACCATAATCAGGGAGAAGGCGCTGCAGCTGGAGTCTCAGACCGACGACGCGATCAGCTATGACGCCTGCCGCACGGCGTACCAGCTGGATGCCAGGCTTATTGTGGCGTTCACGGAGTCCGGAAGCACTGCCGGCAGAGTGTCGGGCAATCGCCCGAAGCCGCCGATTCTAGCACTGACCCCTCACGAGGCGGTGCAGCGTCGACTGACCCTGCGCTGGGGCGTGTCTCCGGTAACGGTGCGGAGCCCCCATAGCTTAGAAGATATCTTCTCGCAAGGGGTGAAGCAGGCGTTGAGCAATGGGTGCGCCGCTCCGGGCGACCTGTTGGTGCTGGTCGCCGGGGTTCCAATCGGCGTGCCCGGCGGAACCAATCTACTGCGGGTGATGACGATTCCGGCGGATGAGTAGGTTAACGTCACCGGCTTTGTAGCTGCCAGCCGGACGCTCGGCGCGTCGTTAGACAGCCTGCTCGGCCCGCGTTAGAATTGAGGCTCAAGAATGGCGGCGAGGAAGGTCTGGCGTTGCTGACCCTGTACAACACCCTGATTAGACGTACCGAGCAGGTGGAGCCGCTGGAGCCCGGCGTGGTCAAGGTATATACCTGCGGGCCTACCGTCTACAGGGATGCTCACATCGGTAACCTTCGTTCCTATCTGATGGCCGACTGGATGCGGCGCATTATCGAGGCCCGAGGCCTGAAGGTCACCCACATCAAGAACATCACCGACGTCGGCCACATGCGCCAGGAGGTGCTGGAGCGGGGCGAGGACAAGGTGATAGCGGCCGCCATCGCGGAAGGCAAAAGTCCGGCCCAGATAGCCGAGTTCTACACCGAGCGGTTCCTCTCCGACGAGAAGAAGCTGAACATCGAGCCGGCCCACCAGTTCCCACGTGCGACTGACCATGTCGAAGAGATGCTGCAAATCGTCGAGCGCCTGGTCGAAAAGAGCTATGCCTACGAGGTGGAGGGAAACGTATATTTCGACGTCTCCGCGTTCCCCGATTACGGGAAGCTGTCGGGCAACATTCAGCAGGAGCAGCTACTGGAGGCCGTCCGGGTCGAGGCCGATCCCTTGAAGCAAGACCCGCGCGACTTCACTCTGTGGAAGCAGGCAGAGCCGGGACGGTTGCTACAGTGGCCCAGCCCCTGGGGACCCGGGTTCCCGGGATGGCACATCGAATGCTCGGCCATGTCTATGAAATACCTGGGGACCCGCTTCGATATCCACACTGGGGGCGTTGACAACATATTTCCCCACCATGAAGGTGAGATAGCTCAGAGCGAGGGTTACACAAGCGAGCCGGTCGTCAGCCTATGGGTGCATGGTCAGCATCTTCTGGCCGACGGTGTCAAGATGGCAAAGTCAGCCGGCAACTCCTTCATACTGGCCGACATCGAGGATCAGGGCATCGATCCGCTCGCGTTCCGCTATCTCTGTATGACAGCCAGGTACCGGACCCGTTTGAACTTTACCTTTGCCTCTGTCAAGGCGGCGCAACGGGGTCTGCTGCGGCTCACGAACAGGTTGTGGGAGTGGTCGACGCTGCCCCGGCTCGACGGTATGGACGAGCGACTGGTCGAGGAGTGGCAGCGCCGCTTCACACAGCGGGTCGAGGACGACATGGACATGCCCGCTGCGCTGGCGCTGGTGTGGGAGCTCGTGCGTGCAGATGTGCCGGACCAGGTCAAGCTGCATCTGATCCTCTCCTTCGATGGCGTACTCGGGCTCAAGCTCGATGAGCTAGACGCGGCCTACCGGGTCCCCGAAGAGATCAGAGACGAGGTTGAGCGCCGGACTGCCCTCAGGGTCCAGAGCAGCTACGCGGAGGCGGACAGGCTACGCAGCGCGATAGAGTCCAAGGGGTACGTGGTACAAGACGGTCCGGCCGGCACCCGCGTGCGCCCCAAGATGTCGTGGGAGGTGCATGAGGAGGAGTGGCCTACGCTTTCCTCGTCGGCCGAGGCTGCGTCGCTGGTGGGTGAGCCCGATGGCCCAGAGCTCACCGTGGGCATAGTCGCCTCCAACTACGTGGACGACGCTCAGCGATGCGTTAAGAGCGCCCTGCGCTGGGCCGAGGGACGGGACATCGAGGTACTTGTGGTGGACAACGGCTCCACCGATGGCACCGGTCAGTGGCTTGGCGATGCCGCTACCTCGGACGAGAGGGTCCGCGTCATCCACACCGACCACGTAATCGGCGCCGCAGCTGCCCAGAACATCGTGCTCAAGCAGAGTCGCGGTAAGACCGTGGTGCTCATGGACACGAGTGTCGAGGTCATCGGCGATATCTACGGGCCTATCGATGAGGTGCTGAACGACACGGAGGTCGGCGTGGTCGGGCCCTTCGGCGTGCGGTCCGCCGACCTACAACACTTCCACGAGGGCGAAGGCGAAGCCGGGGACGTCGACGCCATGCAGGCCTACTGCTTTGCGTTCAGGCGGAGGCGCCTGCAGGAGGTGGGTCTGATGCGTGAAAGCTTCCGCTTCTATCGCAACCTCGACATCGATTACAGCTTCCAGTTCAAAGACAAGGGATGGCGGATCGTCGCTGTGCCCAGCCTTGCGGTGCAACGCCACGTCCACCGGGTGTGGAGCGAGACGTCTGAGGATGAGCGCGAAGCTATGAGCAAGAAGAACTTCGGACGATTTCTCGACAAATGGGGCTCCCGCAACGAGCTTCTTATGTGCAACCAACCTCCCCGCTAGGCGCTACAGTCGGTCGACTCGACGACAAAGGGTGCGCTCCTGCGCACCCTTTATCGTGCACTGCATACGCCACCAGCCAGACCAAGCTCCTCGGAAGGGCTTTGCACCAAAACCACAGGAAGGTGCCGGAAACCGGAGGTTTCCAGCCGGGGGCTGGGGTGTCCCCAGATACAAAATACCCCCCAGGGTGGGTGGGAGGGCAAGCAGACCCTCGACTTGAAAAGACTTTTCGTGCAAAGCCCCTCGGAAGGAGTCCTGCGGCGCTCTTGTTGGTCCCGGCGGAGGGGGCTGACAATAAGCGGCAGGAATTCTCATTGACGGCGCAGAGCCTCGAGTCACTATCGCGGAGAGCGGGAGCCCTGTAAGCGGCTCCCGTTGCGTGCCAGGAAGCATGGAAGCGCTAAGCGGATCGATGATTGCGGCCATCGTTATTTTCGTGGTCGCCTACCTCCTGTTCGTGCTGGGACGGATACCCAATGTTCTTATTGTTCTTCTCAGTGCGATGCTCCTGGTTTTCCTTGGAGTCATTGGCGGCGACGAGGCCCTCGCTCACATCGACCTGGAGGTCATCCTGCTGCTAGGCGGCATGATGACCTTGGCCGAAGTGGTGCGCAGGACCGGCGCCTTCGACTGGGCGGCGCTCAGGAGCGCCCAGCTCGTCCGGGGCAACGGCTTCGGTGTCCTCTGCCTCATGTCGGTTATGACGGCCATTGCCTCCGCCTTCCTGGACAACGTGACGGTGGTGATCCTCGCCGTGCCCATCACCATCTCGCTGTGCAGCAGGCTGGGGCTGAACCCGACGCCGTTCCTGCTGGCCCAGGTTTTCGCGTCCAACATTGGCGGCACCTCCACGATAGTGGGTGACCCGCCGAATATCATCATCGCCAGCGCTGGGGACATCGGCTTCGTGGAATTCTTCCTCAACGTGGCCCCGGCCAGTGCACTCAGCATGATGGTCCTGCTTGGCCTGCTCTGGCTCTGGTTCCGAAACGACATCGTTACGTCTGAGGCCAGCCGCCGGTCGGTCATGGCGCACAGCCCCGGGGATGCGATCAAAGACTCTCGACTGCTGACCAAGAGTATGGTCGTCTTTGCCCTGATCCTGGCTGGATTCCTCACGCACGGTCTCATGGGCGTGTCCCCCGCCTTCGTGGCCGTCGCCGGGGCGGGACTCCTGGTCCTGGTCAGCGGCATCGATCCGCGTGATGTGCTCAACAAAATCGAGTGGACGACTCTGGCCTTCTTCATCGGTCTGTTCATTCTGGTCGGCGGCCTGGTGGAGACTGGAGTCACGCTGGAAATCCAGGAGTGGCTGGTCGACGTGGCGGGTGGTGACGAGCGCAACCTGGCCGTGCTGCTGGTGTGGTTCAGCGGCGCGGCCTCGGCCGTCGTGGACAACATCCCGTTCACCGCGACCATGGTGCAGGTGGTGAAGGACCTGGCGGGTCCCGACCCGTCCGGTGGGTCGTCGCCACTGTGGTGGGCCCTGGCCCTCGGAGCAGACCTCGGCGGCAACGCAACGGTCGTGGGCGCCTCGGCCAACGTCGTCGTAGTCACGCTTGCGAGGGCCCGAGGCTATCCCATCAGCTTTATGCGGTTCTTCAAGTACGGACTCGTGATCAGCGTCGCGTCGCTTATCGTGTCCTCCGGATACGTGTGGCTGAGGTATTACCTCTAGGCGCTTAGCTCTTCGCTTGACGCCGGGTCACGGCGCCACTAAAGTAGCCCCGTATTACAGGCTGACCCCAGGGGAGGGACAATGTTATTCGAGCTGCGACAGTACCGAACGAGGGCCGGACAGCGCGAGGCGTGGGTGAAGTTCATGGAGGAGGTAATCATCCCTTTCCAGGTGTCGAAAGGTATGGTGATTGTCGGGAGCTTCACGGGGGAGGAGGAGGACGACCTCTACGTGTGGATACGCCGCTTCGAGAGCGAGGCGCATCGCGAGCGCCTCTACAAGGATGTCTACGAGAGCGACCACTGGAAGAATGAGATCTCGCCGTCTATTCCCGAGCTGATCGACCGGGAGCTGATCAAGGTGACCCGCATGGAGGCCACTCCCAAGTCAGTGATCCAATAGACGTGTTCTTCGAGCTTCGGGAATACCGCACACTGCCTGGCAAGCGAGACGACTGGGTCCGGTTCATGGAGGACCTGGTCATCCCGTACCAGATGTCGAAAGGCATGGCCATCCTTGGGAGCTTCGTGGCCGAGGAGGAAGACGACCTCTACGTGTGGATACGCCGCTTCGAGAGCGAGGAGGAGCGGCTCCGGCTGCGGAGCGAAGCCTACGGGACGGACTACTGGAAGACGGAGATCGCACCCCGCATCCCGCAGATGTTGGATCGATCGCGGACCAAGGTAACGCGGCTCGAGGCTACGCCCAAGTCGTTGCTCCGCTAGACCCGTTTGGTCGAGCTCGCGTCTCGGCAAGATGAAAGCATCGACGGTCGAGCCGGACCTTATCCTGTTCAACGCAAGGGCCATCACCCTGGAGCCGGACCGGCCCACCGCCGAGGCGGTCGCAGTCAAAGGCGATAGGATCACGTGGGTCGGGTCCAATGCTGACCTTGGACCCTTCGCCACACGAGACTCCAATCTCATCGACTGCCGCGGCATGACGCTGGTTCCCGGCTTCATCGATGCCCACTGCCACCTGATGGCCTACGCCGCCAGCCTGCTTGCGGTCGACTGTAGCCCCCGGTCGGTAAGGTCGATAGCCGATCTTCAGGACGTCCTAAGGGAGGCGACGCACGGTAAGCCAGCAGACCGCTGGATTAAAGGCAGCGGGTACGACGAGTTTGCCGTAGCGGAGAAGCGTTTCCCCACACGACAGGAGCTAGATGAGGCTGCGCCGTCCCATCCGGTCAAGCTCGACCACCGCTCCGGCCATGCCTGTGTCTTGAGCTCGAAAGCCCTCTGCCTCGCGGGTGTCTCGAACGAGACCCCGGATCCGATAGACGGCGTGATCGACCGGGATTGGGACACGGGAGAGCCGACGGGGCTTTTGCTCGAGATGAACGACTACGTCGATGGCGCAGTCCCTCCGCTGAGCCCCGGCGAGTTGAGCATCGGCGTCGAGATGGCCAGCAAACGCCTCGTTGCTCTGGGCGTGACGTCTGTCCAGGATGCAACGTCGGCTAACTCGCCGGAGCGGTGGGAGGCACTTCAGCGGCTTCAGGCTGGCGGGGCTATTGCTCCTCGTGTCACAATGATGGCGGGCGCTCGCCACCTCGACGAGTTTTTGGACGAGGGCATGAGGTTTCGCCACGGCGACGACTGCCTGAACCTCGGCGCCGTCAAGGTCATGCTGACCGCTACCACGGGGGCCCTACAGCCGTCGCGGGAGGAGCTAGGCGACTTCGTGCTCAAGGCCCACCGCGACGGCTTCCAGGTCGCGGTGCACGCAGTGGAGAGCGAGGCCGTGGAAGCGGCCGCGGAGGCGCTTCTGCGGACCCGGTCGGAGGCCGCAGGCCCAGGGCGAGACCGCATCGAGCACTGCTCCGAGTGCCCGCCGTCGGTGCTGCGGATGCTCGCCCACTCGGGAATCATCGTGGTGACTCAGCCGGGCTTCGTCTACCACAGCGGGTACCGGTATCTGTCCGAGGTGCCGGAGGACATCCAGCCCTGGCTGTACCGTATCGGGTCTTTCCTACAGGCAGGCCTGAGACCCGCCGCAGGCTCGGACGCTCCCGTTGCCGAGCCCAGTCCGGTGACCGGAATGTACGCTGCGACGACGCGCCGGTCGGCGAGCGGACAGGAGGTCGGGCCGACGGAGGCGATACCCGCTCACGAAGCGCTACGGATGTACACGGCTAGCGCAGCATATGCCGCGTTCCAGGAAGCGGACAAGGGGTCCATCGCCGCCGGCAAGCTGGCCGACCTCGTGCTGCTCGATGGCGACCCGACTACGGAAGACGTCGAGCGGATTCTCGGGATGCGGCCGGTTCTGACCATGATCGGCGGCCGCGTCGTGTGGGAGCGCCTAGCAGCAGCCGGCCAAGCGGGATGACAATCGAAACCCGGGCGCATCGTCTCGCCTGCCTAGCCTACAGGTTGCAAGCGGCCTCGATGGGTGCCGGGGTTCCCGAGAGGGTGACGGGAAAAGAGAGCGCCGAAGGGAAAGGGTGGATGAGGGAAGCCGCACGCGATGCGCCAGTAGCGGCATAAGCATATGAACGCGTTTGCAAGGATGATTCGCCCGCCAGAGGAGCGTTGGGCCCAGAACGTTCTTGGCCCCTTCCAGCGGTTCGCCCGTGAGGAGGCCGCCGGTGGCATCGTCCTGATCCTGTGTGCCGCCGCAGCACTGGTATGGGCAAACTCTCACTGGTCCGGCAGCTACGAGAGCTTGTGGGAAACGCATCTGAGGATAGGCGTTGGGTCGTTTTCCCTCGACGAGCCGCTCCACTTCTGGATCAACGACGCGCTCATGGCGATCTTCTTCTTCGTGGTCGGCCTGGAGATCAAGCGGGAGCTCCTCGGCGGGGAGCTGTCTTCCAGGAAACAGGCAGCCCTTCCCATTATGGCCGCCCTGGGTGGAATGATCGTCCCGGCGCTCCTGTACATCGCCTTGAATGCCGGCGGAGCAGGTTCGCGGGGCTGGGGAATCCCGATGGCGACCGACATCGCCTTTTCGCTCGGAGTGCTCGCCCTGCTCGGCACTCGAGCGCCTCTCCCGCTCAAGATCTTTCTAACCGGACTGGCGATCGTGGACGACATCGGAGCGGTCGTGGTGATCGCTCTCTTCTACACCGGCGATATTTCGTGGATGAACCTGGCCATAGGTGGGGGCCTTTTGGGTGTACTGGCTGTCGCCAACCGGATCGGGGTTGTTCACACTCTGTTCTTCGCGCTGATAGGGGCGATCGTATGGCTTGCCTTCGTCCAGTCCGGTATCCACGCCGCGGTTGCCGGGGTGCTCATAGCGGCCACCGTTCCCACCCGCGTCCAGGTTGACAGTGCCGGGTTCCTGGCGAAGAGCCGGTCGTTGCTTGAAGTGTTCGAGCGGGAATCCGCCTCGAAGGCACAATCTACGACCGAGCAGAGAGCAGCGATTCACGAGCTGGAGCTTGCCTGTCAGGACGTGGAGTCGCCTCTCCAGCGGATGGAACACGAGCTGAACCGCTGGGTCGCGTTTGCGATAATGCCTCTCTTCGCTCTCGCCAATGCCGGGGTTTCCCTCACCGGTATCCAGAGCGGGTTCGTACTAGAACCGGTAACCCTCGGCATCATAGTGGGCCTGGTAGTGGGCAAACCAGTTGGAATTGCACTCGTCACATGGTTATCTGTTCGGACCGGCATTGCCGTCTTGCCCGCCGGACTCACCTGGCGGCATATCATTGGGGTTGGGTTGCTGGCCGGGATCGGTTTCACCATGTCGCTATTCATAACCGGCCTCGCGCTCTCAGAGCCGTCGCACGTCTCCGAAGCCAAGATAGGGATAATAGGGGCGTCCGTCATCTCGGCCGTTGGCGCATGGATGGTTCTGCGGGGAGGCTCCCGAGGAGAGGACTGAGACCTGGCTGAGGATTGCCAGACCGATCCGCAGCCTAGTGGCGCCGTTTCAGGACGTAGCGCACCAGTTCCTCGAGAGAGCGGCGGCCGGCGTTGCTCTCCAGAGGCTCCAGGGCTTCGAGGGCGGTTCGACAGTAGGTTTCCGCGATGGCGTACGACTCGTCGATGATCTCAGGGTCCTGGATCATGTCCAAGGCTCGAGCCAGGCGAGCTGAATCGTGGGGCTGCTGGAACAGGGCGGGGATGGGGTTGTCATGCGGGTGGCGTCTCATTGCCACCAGGGTCGGCAGCGTCACGATCCCGTGGGCCAGATCGGCCCCTACGGGCTTGCCGACCTCCTCCTGGGTGCCCTCGAAGTCAAGGATGTCGTCGACGATCTGGAAGGCCATGCCCAGGTTGTATCCGTAGGCTCTGAGCGCCTGTACGGTCTCTTCGGGCGCCCCGCTCAGGACGGCACCCGACTCGCTGGCGGTCATGAACAGCGACGCCGTCTTCATATGTATGCGGTGGAGGTAGCTGTCCATCGTCTGGCCTTCGGTGTAGGCATCGGCCAGCTCCTGGAGCTCGCCGCTCGAGAGCTCCATGATCGTCTCGGAGAAACGGCGAATGACCCTTGTGTTCCCCGTGTCACAGACAAAGGTGGCCGACGTCGCGAAGATGTAGTCTCCGAGTAAAACCGCGACGTTCTGTCCCCATAGGCTGCCCACCGTTGCCTTGCCTCTCCTGACAGTGGAGTTGTCAACGGTGTCGTCGTGAATCAGTGTTGCGATGTGGAGCAGCTCCACGGCGGCGGCCAGCGTCTCGATTTCGGCTGGGTCGTGGGGATGGAAGCTCGCCGACAGCAGCGTTATGGCGGGTCTCGTCCTCTTGCCTGTCGTTTCGAAGACCTGATCGAGAAGCTGTGCCAGGAAGGGGAACTGCAGCTTGGCCACGTCCTTGATGCTCTTCTCGACGCGCGCTAGCTGCTCGCGGATCGGCTCGTATATCGAGATGACCTGCAGGTCCTTCGGTTGCCGCATGTGCTAGCTGCCGACCCTCTGGGCCTCTTGCTCGACGACCGACTCGTCCAGCTTGGCGAACAGGGCCTTGGGCGTCTCTATAGCGTGGCCCGGCACGAGATCCTCGGGCTGCCAGCTCCATCCGGAGTCCTGCACGCTGCCCCGCAGCCTGAGCATGCGATGCAGGCGCTCTGAGCTGAAGGGCAGGAAGGGGTAGAAGATGGTCTTGAGGCAGTTTATTATCGCTAGCCCAGTCCACAAAGTGATGGCCGCGTGCTCTCGATCGCTCTTGATCGCGTGCCAAGGCGCGCGCTGCTCCAGGTATCGGTTGCCGGCCTGCGCCAGGGCCACCGCCGACTGTATGCCCTGGCGAAACCGGCATGCCTCGAGGCTGGCCCCCGTCTGCTCGAAGCCCCGCCGAGCCTCATCGAGCAGCGCCAGGCTTGCGTCGTCGAGCTCTCCCGGCTGAGGCACCTTCGCCTCGAAATTGCGGTGGACCATTGTGAGAACCCTGTGGACAAGGTTCCCGTAGGTGGCTACCAACTCGTCGTTGTTACGGCGCACGAACTCGCGCCAGGTAAAGTCAGAGTCGCTGGTCTCAGGCATGCTGGCCGCGATCACATACCGCAGAGGGTCGGGCTCGTAGCTGTCCAGGTACCGAGGTAGCCAGATGGCCCAGTTCCGGCTCGTCGAGAGCTTCAGCCCCTCCAGGTTCAGGTACTCGTTGGCCGGAACGTCGTAGGGCAGGTTGAGGCCACCGTAGCCCATCAGCATCGCCGGCCAGATGACCGTGTGGAAGGGGATGTTGTCTTTCCCCATGAAGTAGTATGAGCGACACTCTCCTTCCCAGAAGTCGCGCCACCTGTCGGGGGTCCCCTGCCTCTCGGCCCACTCCTTTGAGGCCGACAGGTAGCCGATCACGGCCTCGAACCAGACGTATATGCGTTTGCCGTCATACCCGTCCAGAGGCACCGGAACGCCCCACTCGATGTCGCGGGTTATGGCTCGGTCCCGCAGGCCGCCTTCGATGAATGAGGTGGTGAAGTTACCCACGTTGGGCCGCCAGTGGGACTGTGGGCGGACCCATTCGAGGAGCCTGTCCTGGAAGGCGCCGAGCCTCAAGAAGAAGTGCTCCGTGTCGCGGATCACCGGCGCGTTGCCGCAGATCCGGCAGGTCATCTCGATCAGGTCCTCAGGGTCGAGAGTCCTGCCGCAGTGGTCGCACTGGTCGCCCCGGGCCCCGGTGGAGCCGCAGTGCGGGCAGGTCCCCTCGACGTAGCGGTCGGCCAGGAAGCGCTGGTCCGTCTCGCAGTATGGCTGGGACATCGTGTCCTTGCGGATGTATCCCTGGTCGTACAGCTTCAAAAAGATGTCCTGGGCGACCTCGGCGTGGTTTTGGGTATGGGTCGTCGTGAACAGGTCGAAGCTGATCCCCAGGCGCTCCCAGTTGTCGAGGAACTCGGCCTGGTACCCGCTATAGACCTGGTCGGGTGAGACACCGCGCTGCTCGGCTGTGAGCGTGACCGGAGTGCCGTGGGCGTCGCTGCCGGACACCATGAGGACGTCGTTGCCCTTCATGCGGTGGTATCGGGCAAAGATGTCGGCTGGCAGATAGGCCCCCGCAACCTGGCCGATGTGGATCGACCCGTTGGCGTAGGGCCACGCGACGCAGACCAGAATCCGCTCGGGCATCTCGATGAGTCTACCGACCGAGGAGTGGGGTTCGTTAATGATATCACAATTGCCGGCCGGGCCGCCGAGCCCCGCCGGCCGGGCCGCCGAGCCCCGCCGCAGGGGCTTTGCACCAAAAGTTCTTTCAAGGTGAAGGTCTGCTTACCCTCCCACCCGCCCTGGGGGTATTTTCGTATCTGGCGACACCCCAGACCCCGGCCGGAAACCGGAGGTTTCCGGCACCTTCCCGTGGTTTTTGTGCAAAGCCCGCCGCAGGGGCAATGAGCCTCAGGGCATGGGAAAGGCTCCGGCCTCCAGCCATACGGCATAGGCTTCTCTGCGAGAGAGACCGCCGGCCGCCATAATCTGCGGAACCGCCTCTCGAGCACCGATCCCCTCCAGCCGTAGCTCGGAGGCCAGCAAGCGCGCTTCGTCCCAGCTGGCGGGTTCAGGGGAGTCGCCGGCGCCCTCGATGACGATGGTGAACTCGCCCCGGGGCTGCTCGAAGTAGGCCAGGGCCTCGGAAAGAGTTCCCGTGTAGACCTCCTCGTGAAGCTTGGTGAGCTCGCGACATACGGCCACGCGTCGGTCCCCGAGGGCGGCGACGGCATCGTCGAGGAAGGCCTTCAGCCGGTGAGGCGCCTCCAGGACCACCAGGGCGCGTGGCTCTGCCGACAGGCTCTGGAGCAGGAGCCTGCGGCCCGAAGGCTTGCGGGGCGGAAAGCCGAGGTAGATGAACTGGTCGACGGGCAGGCCGGATGCGGCGATGGCGGTTGTCACCGCGGATGGGCCCGGGATCGGCACGACGTCGAATCCCATCTCCTGTGCGGCGCTGACCAGCTCCTGGCCGGGATCATTTATGCCCGGCGTGCCGGCGTCGGAGACCAGGGCCAGGTCTGTCTCCGCAAGCGCCTTCAGCAGCGAGGGTAGCTTCGAAGCCTTGTTGTGCTCCCCGTAGCTGGTCAGCGGCGTTTTTATGCCATGCCGGTTCAGCAGCTTGCGGGTGACTCTGGTATCCTCGGCCGCGATCCGTCCGACCGTGGCGAGCACCCTGAGCGCGCGTAGAGTTATGTCCTCCAGGTTGCCTATAGGAGTGGCTACGACGTAGAGGGTCGACATCGGCTCTTGCTCTCCGTCCAAACATTGTCCTACCCGCGGAAGGCCGTTGGCAACCGCCCGCTCAGAGTCAACTGCGCGATTATTGACGCGTCGGGGGGCGACCCATACAATCCCCAGACCATGCCGGTATCGGTTCGAAACTCTCAGATCATCTACGACGCGCTGAAGGCCTCCGGCGTCCGCCTCATCTCGGCGTTGCCCGAGACCTGGCTGCTACACCTGGTTCGCATGGCCGACGAGGACCCCGACGTGACACTGGTTCGGCTCGGCAAGGAGGAGGAGGGCGTCGGTATCTCGACGGGCGCCCACTTCGCCGGCGTAAAGTCGGCGATGCTCACACAGAACCACGGGTTCCTGGCTTCCATAAACGCCATAGTGTCTCTGGCCCACCTCTATCGCATTCCTCTGCTGATGCTGATCACCTACAGGGGTGAGATGGGGGAGCGGGACCCCTGGCAGACGGAGGGCGGCCTGGTAACCGAGCCGGTGCTCCAAAGCCTCGGCATAATCTACCGTAAGCTGTCTGACCCCGCATCGGTAGCCAAGGAGATAGTCGAGGCTCAGACCCTGGCCGAAAGCTCGCTGCGGCCCGTGGCCCTGCTCCTGATGCGAGACCTCATGTGGGAGGAGTGATGCTACGAGAGGACGCTCTGCGGTCCATCTACTCAGAGCTGGAGGAGCGTATCGTGGTCACCAACATGGGAGCGGCGGCCGCGGAGCTGTTCGCGCTGGGTCATCGGCCCAACTTCTTCTATCTGGAGCACGCGATGGGGCTTGCCTCCTCCATCGGCCTGGGGCTGGCACTTTGCGCAACCGACCAGAAGATAGTCGTCCTTGACGGCGACGGCTCGGTGCTGATGAACCTGGGGACCCTGAGCACCATGGCAAGATACCACCCGCCAAACCTCGTGCACCTGATTTTCGATAATGAGAGTCACCTGTCAGTGGGCGGTTTCCCGACGGCGACCTCGACGGGGACCGACCTCGCTGGAGTCGCTTCGGCCGCCGGCATCGAGCGGGTCACCTTCGTCACGGCCCTCGGCGAGCTCCAAGAGGCCTTCTCACAGGCCCTCGAGGCCGAGGCAACCTCGGTCATCGTTGCCAAGGTCGAGCCCGTAGGACCGCCCTCCTTCCACCTGGGGATCGGCCTGCTGGAGAACCGTTTTCAGTTTCAGCGACATGTAACGGGTTTGAGGTCGGGCCAAAACTCCGGTTAGAATGTGTCAATCAACAGCCTTTGTGCCCTGAAAGGCAGTGGGAGGCGGCCGATGGTCGACATCGAGACCAGGTTCGAAAACCCGTTTACGCGGCAGTTCGGATTTCCCAAGGAACGGGCCGGCACCAAGGTCAAAGGCCACCTGGAGGAGAACGTCAAGGAGTTCATCCGCCAGTCACCCATGGTGGTCATGGCCACCAGCGCCGCCGACGGGAGCTGTGACGCCTCGCCCAAGGGCGGGAAGCCCGGCTTCGTGAAGGTTCTCGACGACTCCCGCATACTGGTGCCCGACGTTGCGGGCAATAAGCTGTTCCAGTCCTACCTAAACATATTGGACAACCCGAACGTGGGCCTCGTGTTCTTTATCCCCGGCGTCAGAGAGACGGTAAGGGTGAACGGCAGGGTCCGGATCGTGGACAAGGAGGAGATGGACCGGCTGCAGGTGGAGCTGGAGGTCAACAACCCCGACGACAACTCGAAGGTGCTGCAAGGGCTACTCGTAGAAGTCGAGGAGGGCTACGGCCACTGCCCACGGGCGCTGGCCTTCTCGGACATCTGGGACGAGGGCCAGATAGAGGCCAACCGGGCCTCTCCGCCGCGTGTCCTCTAGCTCCCGCTAGGCGCGGCCGGCTACCAGGACAGTCTGGTTCTCCATCGCCACCGTGCCGTCCGCCGTGGCGTACTGGCCTGCCGCGTCGGCGATCGCCTGCCACACTCCGTCTCTCAGTTCGGCCGGCTTGTCGGCCAGCATGGCGGACGGCACGGTGGCGATGTCTTGCAGGAGAGCTATGTAGGCTTCGCCTGAGGCGAACTCCATGGTTACCGCCAGCCGCTCACTGCCCACGTCGGCGAACCCCGCCCGTCTCAACTCCTGTTCCAGCTCGCTGGCATCGGCAAGGCTGAATGGCCCCGGCGCGCCCTGTGGCGAAGGGGGCAGGTCCATCATCTGCCGCATTACGCCCATTGGCAGGCTGATCATCGGAACGGCCTGAGGCTCGCCCCACACGGCTGCCGCGAACCGGCCGCCGGGAGCCAACAGCCGGTGGATACCCGTCAGCGCGCCCGCCAGGTTGGGCAGGAACATCAGACCCCAACGGCAAAGCACGGCGTCGAAGGCGGCCTCCGGCAGATCCAGGGCCTCGGCGTCCATTTCTCGGAGCTCTACGTTCGTCAGGCCCAGGTCGTTTGCCCGCTCTCCCGCGATGCCCAGCATCTGCGGCGACTGGTCTGTGCCCACGACTCTACCCGTGGCGCCGACCCGGCGGGCGGCGGTGAGACAGGGCTCGCCGATGCCGGTCGCTACGTCCAGCACCGTGTGTCCCGGTTGGACTCCGGCCAACTCCACGAGCCGGTCGCTGACGGGCTGGGCCCCGCTCTCGATTGTCTCCCACCATTTGCTCCAGCCCGCAGCGACTGCGTCCCACTCGCGTCGTTGAGCAGCCTTGTAGCGTGCTGGGTCGAACTCTTGTGTGGTCAAAGCGCAGCCTCCTGTTTAGGCCACTCGGCGCCTTCCGCTCGTGGTTCGGCCTGAGCTAGTCGAGGCCCCTTCGATCGGCTTTGCACCAAAAGTCCTTTCAAGGTGAAGGTCTGCTTATCCTCCCACCCGCCCTGGGGTATTTTCGTATCTGGGGACACCCCAGGCCCCGGCCGGAAAACCGGAGGTTTCCGGCACCTTCCCGTGGTTTTTGTGCAAAGCCCCTTCGATCGGACAACCCCCCTGATCAGTACACTATTCGAAGGTCAGGATCGTCCGGGCGGTTATGCCCTTGTTCATGTCCTCGAAGGCCTCGTTTATCTCGTCTAGCGGCCTGTATCTGGTGATCATCTCGTCCAGCTTCAGGCGACCGTCCATGTAGAGATCGATGAGCCAGGGGAAGTCAACTCTCGGCTGTGCGTCGCCGTAGAAGGTGCCGGTAACCGTCCGGTCCAGCCACAGGGGGAGGCCCGGGAAGGTAAGCTCCGAGTCCTCGGGCGGCACTCCAACCATCACGGTGGTGCCCCCGCGGCGCGTACAGTCGAAGGCCTGGCGAATCGTGGCGGGGAACCCGATGACCTCGAAGGCGTAGTCGGAGCCGCCGTCGGTGATCTCCATGACTCGCTTGACGGCGTCCTCCTTGTCGGCGTTGACGAAGTGCGTGGCACCCATCTCTCCGGCCTTCTCCAGCTTGAAGTCCAGCTTATCCACGGCGATGATTTTGCCCGCGGACGCCAGGACGGCGCCCTGTATGACGTTCAGTCCGACGCCGCCACAGCCGATCACGACGACACTGGCTCCGGCCTCGACCTTGGCCTTCTTCACCACGGCGCCAACCCCGGTCATCACGCCGCAACCGATCAGGCAGGCCTTCTCCAGGGGAGCGTCGTCGCGCACCTTCACCACCAGGTCGTCGAGCACTACCGTCTCCTCGGAGAAGGTCGCCAGGCTGTGGTAGTAGGGGATACCGTCCTTGCTGAAGCGGGTCGTGCCGTCGCGCATCGTGCCGGCGTTCCTGTCGAAGCCCTCGCAAATGTGGGGTCGGCCTGCGGAGCAGTTGCGGCACTTGCCGCACTGGGGCGTCAGCGAGAAGACGACGTGGTCTCCCAACGCAAGGCTGGTCACGCCGGGGCCGACCTCTGTGATGATCCCGGCGCCTTCGTGACCCATCACGAATGGGAGCGTACGTATCGGCAGGTGACCGTCGATGCGGTGGTAGTCGCTGTGGCACACGCCTCCGCTGACGAGTTTCACCTTCACCTCTCCGGCTTTGGGCCCGTCGAGGTCTAGCTCCTCTACCTTGAATGGCTGGTGGGTTCCGTAGAGAACAGCGGCTTTCATAGTCTCCTCCTCGCTTACACCCGGTTGGTTTTGTTAGTACGGATTGCAACGGCAGGCGAAGCCGCCTTCAGAGGATAGCACCCGCGTCTCGAAGGCGCTGGATGTCGTCCCAGGAGCAGCCCAGCTCATCGATAAGGACATCCTCGGTATGCTGACCTAGCCGAGGCGCGGCGCTCTGTATACGGGCCGGCGTGTCGCTGTAGGTGTTGGGGTGGTTGCACATCTTCACGGCGCCCGCAGTCGGGTGGTCGATCGCGGTGATGTACTCGTTGGCAATCACCTGCGGGTCGTCCTCCAGCTCTTCGATGGTCTGCACCTTCGAGTAGATGAAGTCACCCGCCTCGCGCAAGGCGTTCTCCCACTCTTCGCAGGTTCTGGCGGCGAAGCGTCGGTCGAGGATCTCCACAAGCTCGGCGCTGTTCTCGGCCCGACCATGCATGGTCGCGAACCTCGCGTCGTCCACGAGCTCGGCAATGCCGAGCACCGTGGCAAAGTCCTTCCAGTAGCGGTCGGGCTGAAGGTGCATAAACTGTATCCAGCGCCCGTCCTTGCACTCGTACATGTTGGCCAGTGGATTGGATGGGCGCGTTCGGTCGTAGCCGCCGAACCGCCCATCGCCGCCCGCAAGGAGGCTCATGCTGATGCCGAGTCCCTGGAGCCACATGTTGGCGCTGAGGTGCGAGGCCTCTACCTTCTGCCCCGCTCCCCGCTGCTCCCGCGCCACGATCGCCGCCAGCACGCCGAGACACAGCATGATGGCGCCGATCTGATCGGACACACCCTGGGTGATCCTGGTCGGCTCCCTGGCTCCGATGGGCTTGGCCGACATCATAAGGCCGCTGCGGGCCTGGCCGTTGCCGTCGAATGACGGGAGGTAGGCGTCAGGCCCCTCGGGGCCGTAGCCGGACGCGGACCCGTATACGAGCATCGGGTTGATCTCCCGAAGCGTCTCGTATCCGAGGCCCAGGCGCTCCGCGACGCCCTTGCGGAAGTTCTGGACGAAGACGTCGGCGCTCTCCACCAGTTTATGGACGATCTCCGTACCTTCGGGAGTCTTCAGGTTGACGGCAAGGCTTCGCTTGTTGCGATTGCAGGCCTCGAAGTAGACGTTGATGTCGTCGGGCAGGTCCAGATTCAGGGTGCTCGCCCGTTGCAGGGCACGGCCGGGGTCGCCGTCCAGGGCCTCGATCTTGAGGACGTCGGCGCCCATGTCTCCCATCATCGACGTGGAGACGGGGCCGAACTGCCACACGGTCCAGTCCAGTACCTTCACCCCGGTTAGTGGCCCGGTGGCTCCGTCGGGTCCGTTCGAGCTCAAGGCCACCTCCTTGCGTCGGAAAAGGTGCGGTGCGTGGGGCGTGGTGCGTGACAGGAGCGAGACAGCGCCGATTGTAGCACACGAGGTGTTCCATACGTGTGGTAAGATTCCCTCTTTCGACCTAGCTGAACCAGGAGGGGAACGTGTCCAAGGCTCTAGAAGGCATACGTGTGGTCGACCTGACCCAGTTCGAGGCCGGCACATCGTGTACGGAGTCGCTGGCCTGGATGGGGGCGGATGTGATCAAGGTCGAGCAGCCCGGCAGCGGCGATCCCGGCAGGCAAACTCGCGCCGACCTATCCGACGATGAAGTGGACAGCTTCTACTTCATCCTCCTCAACGCCAACAAGCGCAGCGTCACACTGGACCTGAAGAAGGAGAAAGGCAAGGAGATGTTCCTGGCGATGGTGCGCCAGGGCGACATCGTGACGGAGAACATGGCCCCGGGGACCCTGGAGAGGCTGGGCCTCGGGTATGAGGTCTTGAGCGCCGTCAACCCCAGGATAATCCTGGCCAGGATGAAGGGGTTCGGGACGTACGGGCCGTACGCCGACTACAAGAGCTTCGACATGATCGCTCAGGCGGTTGGCGGCTCGATGGCCACCACAGGCGTTGCCGGCGGGCCGCCCCTCATGCCGGGTGTCACCATCGGCGACACCGGCACCGGTATCCATGCGGCCTTCGGCGTAATGGCCGCCCTGTGGCAGCGCGAGAAAACCGGCCGTGGGCAGGTCCTCGAGGTGTCGATGCAGGATGCGGTGGTCAACTTCAGCCGCATCAAGATGCGCGAGTACTACGAGACCGGGCGGGCCCCGGAGCGGATCGGCAGCGCCGTCCCGAGGACCGCTCCGGGCGACATATATAAGTGTGCTCCCGGCGGACCCGACGACTACGCATTCATCTACTGCCAGCCGATCAGGGGGCACATGTGGGACGCCCTGTTGGCGGCGCTCGGCCGGGAGGACCTGATCGATCATGCCGACTGGTCGGACCCGGTGTGGCGTGGCCAGAACAAGGCCGTCGTGGACAGGCTGGTCGAGGAGTGGACGTCGCAGCGCACGAAACACGAGGTGATGCGAATCCTGGGTGAGGGCGGTATCCCCTGCGGTGCGGTGTTCAACGCCGAGGACATCCACAGCGACCCCCACCTGCGCGAGCGAGGGATGATCATGACGATGCACCATCCCTCGCAGGGCAGCTTCGACCTCCCCGGCTTCCCGGTTCAGCTAAAGGACTCGCCGGTGGAGATGAAGCCGGCGCCGCTGCTGGGTGAGCACAACGCCGAGGTCTTTGCCGAGCTGTTGGGCCTGACCGAGAGCGACCTGATGGAGCTGAAGAGGGAGGCGGTGATCTGATCGTCCCCGCTCAGGGAGCCAGTGGCTCCCTCCGCCAAACGGAGCCTTTGGTAGGCGTGTGCTCCGGGCGGTTGAGACCTCGATGACGACGACGATCGTGGTCCTCTCCGATACCCACGTCCGCGACTGGGCAGAGGTCCACTCCGATATCAGGCGTGCAGTCTCGGGTGCCGACATCGCCATCCACTGCGGCGACTTTACCGGGGCGGACGTCGTGGACGGATTCAGCCGCGACGCCAAAGAGTCTGTCGTCGTCCACGGGAACTCGGACCCCCCGGAGATCAGGCAGGCCATATCCTACGTCGAAGTGCTTCAGCTGGAGGGGATGCGCATCGGCGTCACCCATCCGGCCTGGGGCGGCCCGCCCTTTGAGCTGGGCGAGCTGCTCGGCGACTTCCCCGAGCCCGTGGACGCCATCGTGTTCGGGCACGTTCACGAGCCGATGGACTGCGTGCACGAGGGCGTCCGGTTCGTGAACCCGGGCCAGGGGTACTCGTCGTTCATGGTCCCGGCCACAATCGCAGTGCTGACCGTGGAGGACGGGGCCATGTCGGTCGAGATACGGGAGATCGAGGCGGGCAGGTGATCTATCCGGCAGACGCGGCTAGAAGCTCGTTGCGGAGCTCGATCGTGGCCGGGTGTATGGCGATAGCCTTCTTCAGGAAGTAGCCGAGCTCCAGATCCACGAACTCCAGGACCGCCCTGTCCAGACTCTCGTCCACGAGGGCCGCAACCCGCTCCAGCTGCGGGTACCTCTTCAACTTCGCCGGGTCGAGCTTGTCCGCGAGGAACACCACTTTGGCGACGGAGCCCATGCCCTCCCTGCCGGTCGAGTGCCAGCGGACCGCTTCCAGAACCTCGGGGTCATCGACTCCATCTTCGTGCTCGAGCCACAGCGCCGCCACTGGTCCGTGCAGGAGCACCGGGTTGGCGAGCTCGACCGGGTGGATACCCAGGCCGTACCGTTGCGCCTGCCCGATCAGGTCGCCGGCCTTCAGCAGCCGGGCCAGGTCGTGGCAGGCTGCGCCCAGGTCCGCCTTGTCCTCGTCGATGCCGTGGTGCCGCGCCAGCTCCCTCGCCATGCGTCGCGTTTGGGCGAGGTGCTGCCGCAGACCGCTCGGGAGCCTTCCGATGCGGGCCTCGATAGATGCTGGAAGGCCTGCCACCCGGCGCCTAACCCATGCCGCCCAGAGGTTCGCCGCCCAGCAGATGCAGATGGAGGTGGGCGACTGATTGGTCGGCGTCGACGCCCTGGTTGACGATCAGACGGTACCCCGAGCCGATTACGCCTTCCCGCTTGGCCATGTCCTTGGCGGCCGTGAACATATCCCCGAGTACCCCATAGAAGTCGGGCGTGATCCCGGTCAGGTGCGTGAAGTGCTGGTTGGGGATTATCAGCAGGTGCACCGCAGCCTTGGGCGCGATGTCTCGAACGACAAAGCAGCTATCGTCGCTGTGCAGGATGTCGCCAGGAATCTCGCCGCTGCGTATCCTGCAGAAGATGCACTCCTCAGCCATGGCGTGCCCCCTTGGATGCGGCTGCGCCGGCTACTGCAGCACGGCTACGGCCTCAATCTCGACCAGCAGCTCGGGGCGGGCCAGCGCCTTTACGATCACGGTGCTGCTGGCGGGCCCGTTCTCCGGGAACCGCTCTAGCCGTACGGCGGAGTAGGTGGCGAAGTCCTCTGCGTTGACCAGAAATCCAAGGATCTTCGTCACGTCGTCCCAGCTGGCGCCCGCGGACTTCAGCGCGGCCCCGATGGCCTCAAAGACCCGCTCCGTCTGAGCGCGCACGTCTCCTTCGCCGACCAGCTTGCCCTCCTCGTCGACCGACACCTGGCCCGACACGAAGACCATGTTGCCCACCTTGGTAGCAGGCGAATAGCCCTTTGGCTTGTTCTTCGGGAAAGGGAAAAACGTCTGTCTTGCCATCTTGAAACCTCCTAGTTTCTTGGTGCCTTTGAAGAATCGGTCCTACGCCGTCCCGTTCGAAAACAGAATCAGCCCGAGCACTCCCTGTGCCACCAACAGGATGACGAATCCCACAACTACGACGGCAATCGCCCGAGGTGTGGAAGTGTAGTCCAGGGCTTGCCTGACAGCAATCACCATTGTCACAAGCTGCCACACCAGTACCCCGAAGAGGATGATGACTCCTAAGTATGAGATGGGCAAGGGCAAAAGTATGCGGAGAACGCCCGGCGACTGGGCGAAGCCCGTTGTCCTCGCCAGCTGCCCCCAGTTGGCGTGGGTCTCAGGTGTACGGAAAATGGTCGTCCCGATCACGTATGTTAGCAGCGCCCAGATAGCCCAGGACGCGACTCCTATTACTAAGCCGAACCCCAAGCCGCCAGGGCCTGCTCCGGCACCGAGTGACCCTATGCCGCCGGCGACGGACACGAGGAAAACGGCCATCAATGCCTGGGGAGTCGCGCTCGTGTCCGCCTCGACCTCCTCGTACAGCTCGACGTCGAGCTTGGCCGCCCTGATCATGCGCCCGACCAGAGTCTCCCGCGGGCCGATGGTTGGCGGCTCCATGCTCAAGCTAGCTCGGAGGCCATCTCACTCAGCGTGTAGCCTTCCTTCCTGACTCGCAGGTCGAAGTACACGAGCGTCGCGCCGATCGGAGCGATGGGGAAGATGAGCGCGTTGACCACGGCGCCGATAATGGCCCCCGCCGTTGGAGCGTTCAGACCAATTCCTGTGGACACCAACCCACCGAGCACTCCCAAGACAACAAGGATCACAGCGAAGACCACGCCTATTCCAAACACGCGCCACCAGGTTCCCTTCACGAGGCGCCGACTACGTCTGAACGCTTCGGTAATCCCCTTGCCTTCGATCATGATCGCCTGCTCGATGAAGAACCAGCTCACAAGCAGGTAGAAGAACAGCGGGATTCCGACGATGATGACCATAAGGACGGCGGAGCCAGCGAGTGCCAGCAGGAACAAAACGGCGGTCACGATCAAAACGACGACGCGGTTCCACGCCTGGGCCAGACAGGGGCCGACGCGCACGTCACGACCGGTGCATTGCTGCGCCACAGCATATGCGGTGGCAGCGCTGGCCACGACGTACACCACTACGCCCGCTATCACAAGAATGACTGATAGCCGAAAAGGGGCTGGAATCGCGACGAGGAAAAAGATTTGAGGCAGGAACGCCAGGATGAGGAACTGCCGAAAGTAGCGCCGATAGGTGCCGAAGGTCTCGTTCAGTAGCTGACTGAGGTCTCGGGCGGGTAGCGAGTCGAGTGGCCTATCCGCATCCGGTGCCCACGCCCGTGGCTGCTCCTCCGATACGGCAGCGCCGCAGTAGGGACAGAACCTAGAGCTTACGCTGATCTCTCGTCCACAGTTCGGACAGTACATAGGCTTCTCGAAAGGGGCCAGCCCGTAAGTCTTAGATCACCGCGGCTGGACCAGCTCCACCCTCACGTCGCCAGGCGTCTTGATGAAGGCGATGATGGGGCCGTCCGGCACGTCCGTAGGTCCGTCCGCCAGCTCCGCTCCCATGCCCGAGAGCCTGTCGATCTCGGTCCGGATGTCGTCTACTGTTACGCCGAAGTGCTCCAGGCCCCAGTGCAGGTCGGCGTTGCCGGGACTCAGGCGCTCGCTGCCGCCTGCCCCCGATATGTTCACGGGAACCCCGTCGACCGTCGTGCATCGAACCATGCTGGCCCCGGACGCAAGAGTGGAATCGCCCAGGATCTTGAAGCCGAATGCTTTGACGTACCAGTCGGCCGCCTCTTTGGGGTCTGACGCCTTGATGTGGACGTGGTTTAACTCGTAGGCCATTGCGCACCTCCCTTGCGCGACGAAACGGGCGTTAGCCACGGGATTCGCGGCTTGTAACGCGTCGCGCGCCGGACGAAAGCCTATGGTAAGTGGAACCCGTCTGTCAAGCGACGGACGGGGTTCCCTGACGCGTCGAAGGCATGTTTGACCCGCCAGTGGTCGTATGCTAGCGTGACCCTCGTCAGACGGCGGGCCGGCGCGGGGCGGGCCGTCGAGGAGGGTTAGGTTGAGCAGCGAGATCACCGATCTTCGGAGCGTCGATTGGGAGGGTCCGATCGACGCCATCGAGAAGTGCTACGAGCTAGGGTGGACCGACGGCTTGCCGGTGGTGCCACCGACCATGGAGCGGGTGCAGGAGTTCCTCGACTACGCTGGACGGCCCGCCGACGAGGTGGTCGGGTCCTTGCCCGAGCGTCGCCGCGACGTCACGGTGGTCAAGGTGGCGGCGAACGCCGTCATGGCCGGGTGTCTGCCCGAGTACTTTCCCGTGGTCCTGGCGGCTACCGAGGCGATGCTCGATCCTCCGTTCAACCTGGTGGGCCCTTCATCCAGCCTGGGCGGCTCGGCGATACTGACGATCGTGAACGGGCCTGTTGTCCGCGAGCTGGGGATCAACGCCCGCAACAACCTGTTTGGTCCCGGCAACCGGGCCAATGCAACGATAGGCCGCTCCATCCGCCTTACGCTTATGAACGCCTGTGGAGCGATACCAGGACTGTTCGACCGGTCGATCCTGGGCCATCCCGGCAAGTACACCTACTGTATCGCCGAGGCCGAGTGGGACACCCACTGGACGCCGCTCCACGTCGAGCGCGGATTCTCCTCGGACCAGAGCGCCGTGACGGTTTTCGCCTGCGAGGCGCCGCGTCAGGCCCGCGTCGCTGAGGATCCCGAGGCCATCATCATGGCCATCGCCGATGTGGCCTCGACCCTGGGCACCTCCCTCTCGACCGTCGGGTCTACCGGCGACACCAGCGCCATCGTCCGGCAGGGCCAGGTCGTCGTCGTGGTGTCCGGTAAGGCGGATGTCTGGGACGGCTGGAGCAAAGACGATGTCCGGGCGGCCATTCAGCCCAGGATGAAGAGGTCCCTGGCCGATCTCAAGCGTGCCGGTCAAGTCAAGGACCCCATTGAGCCCGGTGACGAGACACGAATGCTCCCGTTGATCGCCGACCCCGAAGATCTCTTGCTGGTGTTCGCCGGGGGCGAGGAGAACACCATGTGCGCGATCCTACCCAGCTGGGGCCCCAGGGTGTCCTCGACGCCTGTGACCCGTGCGATCGAGACGCCGTAGGGTTTGGGCTGGCGATGTCGGCCCTCGTAGGGGAGGTTCGCGAACCTCCCCTACCTGTCAAACCACATCAGGCCCTGCTGCGACGTAAACGGCCGTCACTTAAGTCGCTTGGCGTCGCTACCCGGATTCGACCCTGGCCTTGCGCGGAAACACGCGGCTGCGGGCCGCCCTCGCCTCGCAGGCCACCTTGATCTGATCCATGTGCTTGGCTAAGACCCTCTCGAACCTGGGTCGTATATATAACACGCCGCTTAGCCACCCGATCAGGGGAATGCGGTTCCAGACGAACTCGCCGCTGTGTACAAGCTCAGTGGCCCCGTCCACCTCATCGAAAACGAACTCCTCCCAGGCGTATTGGAGCGGCCCCCCCAGGTGCACGAAGGTGATGCGCTCAGGAGGATACAGAGTCACCCTTTCGAGGGTGGTGTAGGTGGAGCGGCCCGCTCGCGTCGTGAACTCGGCGATGATCTCGTTCCCGTCCCGCTCGATCACCCGGGATGACTCGCTGTTGTCGCCGGAGAGGCGTCCGCTTCCGAACGAGGTCATCTTCTGGTAGATCATCTCGCGAGGCGCGTTGATGATCACCTTGTGCGAGCGCAGCCGAATCGGTCTTGCCATCATCCCATCTCCTCATCTGGCCTTCGTAAGATGAGATGAGATCTTGTGGTGAAGAGGTGCAGCGTTCGAGGTCAGCTAGCTCGTTCGACCGCCAGTGCGAAGTCGGCTATTTTGCTGAGGTCTTTGACGCCGTCGGTCTCCACGCCGCTCGAGACGTCGACACCCCAGGGGTTGGCTGTGCCGATGGCCTGGCCCACGTTCTCCGCCGTAAGCCCGCCGGCCATCAAGAAGTCGTGGCTGCGGGCTACCTCCGTGGCGACCGCCCAGTCGAACGAGCGGCCCGTCCCGCCGAGCGAACCCTTCTCCAGCCGGTCCAGCAGGGGGAGGTAGCCCATCGAGGCCACCTCCTCGAGGCGGCGCAGCAGCCCCGAGACCCTCTCCTCGCGAGGCCCGTCGTCGGGTACCCTGATCTGCCGGATGATCGGGGCGTCGACGGCGGCCCAGTATTCGGGGGGCTCGTCGCCGCAAAGCTGCGCCATGTCGAGGCCGCATCGCTGGAGCATGCGGTGGACCTCTGGCAGCGGCTGGTCAGCGAAGAGGCCCACCAGCCGCGGCGTGTCGGTTCCGCGCTTTCGGCGGTACTCCTGCACTATCTCGCGAGTCCTCTCCTCGGAGAGTGTGCGACGCAGGCCCGGGACCAGCACGAACCCGAGGAAATCGGCCCCCGCCTCGGCGGCCGCCAGCGCCTGGGCCGTGTTGCCCAGCCCGCATATCTTGAGTTTCGTCACGTCAGCTCTCGCAGCCTGGCGCCCGGGTCAGGCGCGGTTATCAGGCTCTCGCCGATCAGTGCTGCGTGCGCGCCGGCGCTCTTCAGGCGCAGGATGTCGTCTCGGCCCTTGATGCCGCTCTCGCTTACGATAATTCTGTCGCTCGGGATAAGCGGAACCAGCCTCTCGGTAACCGCGAGGTCTGTTCGAAAGGTGCGCAGGTCGCGGTTGTTGATGCCGATGATCTCGGCCCCGGCGTCGAGCGCGACCTTCAGCTCCGCCTCCTCGTGGACCTCCACGAGGCACTGCATCCAGAAGCGACGCGCCGTTTCGGTCAGCTCGACGAGGCAGTCCGGCGTGAGCGCGGCGACGATAAGCAGGATGGCGTCGGCCCCATAGGCGCGGGCCTCGTAGACCTGGTACGGGTCGAAGATAAAGTCCTTGCGTATTACGGGCAGGCCCCGCTCGTTCACCACGCCGTGGGCTGCCTCCATGTCCTCGAGGCTGCCCTCGAAGTGGTCTACGTTGGTGAGGACCGAGATCGCCGCCGCGCCGTTGTCAGCGTAAGCCGACGCCAGCGCGACGGCATCGAAGTTGGGCCTCAGGAGTCCCTTGACCGGAGATGCCTTCTTCAGCTCGGCGATTATCCGTACCGTGTCTCCCAACAGGGCGCCAGCCAGGTTGAGGGCCGGCGTCTGCGACTCGATGCGCCGCTCGAGGTGGTCGATGGGCGCCTCGACCTTGAGGCGCTCCAGCTCTCGGCGCTTGACCTCGATGATTTCTTTCAGAATGTCGGGCGTGTCCAAAGCGGGACCGTTCCTACTCTAGCGTCTGGGTCAGCTCGACCACCGCCTCGAGCGTTTGCATAGCCTTGCCCGAGTCGACAGACTCGGCGGCTATTCGTGTCCCGTCTTCAAGGCTCGTCGCTCTGTCGGCTGCCACCAGGGCCGCCGCCGCGTTGAGCAGCACTACGTCCCTGGACGGTCCCCCCTCGCCTTTCAGTACGCGGCGCAGCATGGCAGTGCTGCTCTCCACGCTGTCGACGGCCAGCTCTTCTCGCGGCGCGGTGTCGAGTCCGACATCCTTCGGAGAGATGACGTAGGACGAAACCGAGGCATCCTTCATTTCCCATACGCGGGTGCCGTCGCTGAGGCTGATCTCGTCCAGCCCATCTAGCCCATGCACGACGAAGGCGTGGGTGCTGCCGAGCCGGCTTAGTACCTGGGCCATCTTCTCTCCCACGTTCGGATCGGCTACGCCCATCAGATGGAACTTCGCGCCGGCGGGATTCGTCAGCGGGCCCAGCACGTTGAACACGTTTCTGATGCCGATCTCCTTTCGGGGGGCAGCGGCGAACCGCATCGAGGGGTGGTATCTCTGGGCGAACATGAAGCCGAAGCCGACCTCGTCGATACAGCGTTGAACGCTCTCAGGGCCGAGGTCGATGCCGACACCGAGCGCTTCGAGAACATCGGCGCTCCCACAGGCCCCGGACATGGCCCGGTTCCCGTGCTTGGCCACCTTGACGCCGGCGCCGGCCACGACGAAGCTCGCCGCCGTTGAGATGTTGAAGGTATGAGACCCGTCACCGCCCGTTCCGCACGTGTCCAGCAAGGCGCCGTCGACATGGACCCGAAGCGCCTTCTCTCGCATCACCTGGGCCATGCCTCCGATCTCGTCGACGGTCTCACCCTTCAGGCGCAGGGCGGTGACGAAGGCCGCGAACTGGGCAGGCGTGGCCTCGCCGCTCATGATCTCGTTCATGACCTGGGTCGCCTCGTCCCAGGTAAGGGATCGGCGGTTCACCAGAGCTTCTATCGCTTCACGAATCATGGTTCGCCCTGAACTCCTACCCTGTGATGTCCTCGCGGGTAGCCGTCATTCCCCCCAGCGTGATGCGCTCGCCCTCGTACAGTACCCTCTCGGGCGTTATGCGGATGATGACCCGTGGCTGGCCTCCCATGCGAGCGGCGCTGACCCTGCCATGCTCCTCGCCCTGGTACCTGATGGCGCACCGCAGGGTTGCCTCCTGCGCGCCCTCGTCGATGACCTCGGCGGCGCCGCTGACGATAAGGGGCTCACCGTAGGTCACGGTGTCCACGATCACCAGCGACGCGCGCGGGATGCGTCGAAGGTTGCGCACCTTCACCCGGTTGGCGAAGCTGGTCATCAGGAAGGCCTCACCGTCGAACTCGTACCAGACGGGCGTCGCCTGAGGCGAGCCATCGGGGTTCACCGTCGACAGGATGGCCAGCAGCGGTGGCCTGGTTATACCCTCTAGCTGCTCAGGCGTCAGTGCCATGCTACCGCTCCAGGAAATTCCGCAAGATATCGTGGCCGACCTTGGTCATAATCGACTCGGGGTGGAACTGGATCCCCTCGATAGGGTAGCGGCTATGCCGCACCCCCATAATGATACCGTTGTCTGTCCAGGCACTCATCTTCAAATCGTCGGGCAGGCTGTCCTCGAAGATAGCGAGGGAGTGGTAGCGCATCGCCTCGAAGGGGTTGGGCAACCCGTTGAACAGGCCTTTGCCGTCGTGGTAGATAAGCGACGTTTTGCCGTGCATGATCTCGCCCGCCCCGCCCACGGTGGCGCCGAAGGCGTGCCCGATGCACTGATGGCCGAGGCACACGCCGAGAACCGGAGTAGTCTCGCCGAAGTGGCGGATCACATCGTTGGAGATTCCGGCCTTGTCCGGCGAGGAGGGGCCCGGTGAAACGACGATCTTCTCCGGGGCCATGCCGGCGATGTCCTCGATGGTGGTCTGGTCGTTGCGCACGACGGCGACCTCGGCGCCCAGCTCGCTGAGATACTGGTAGAGGTTGTAAGTGAAGCTGTCGTAGTTGTCGATAAGCAGGATCAAGCCCGTCCCTCTCTACCTCTCGCCTCGAAGGCAGAGGACGTTGCGCCCCTCGCTGCCGTCGCCCCGCCTCGCGAGTCGTTACTCCCACCCGGCCCGCCCTGGAGCCCGTCCGCTGCAAACTGGTCGGGATTGCGTACCGCTCTACCCATTACGCTCGGCCTCGTCGATGGCCCGGAGCAGTGCCGACGCCTTGTGCAGCGTCTCCTGATACTCGGCGTCGGGCTTGCTGTCGAACACCACGCCCCCGCCGGCCTGGGCGTAGGCGACACCGTTCTTGACGATCAGCGTCCTGATGGCGATGGCGGTGTCCATGTTGCCCGCCAGGTCGAAATAGCCGACGGCGCCGGTGTAGGGGCCTCTCCTGTCGGGCTCCAGCTCGGCGATGATTTCCATCGCTCGGACCTTTGGCGCGCCCGACACGGTCCCAGCGGGAAAGCAGGCCCTTAGCGCGTCGTAGCTCGTTTGGCCGGCTCGCAGCTTGCCGGTGACGTGAGAGACCAGGTGCATCACGTGGGAGTAGCGCTCTACGTCCATTAGCTGCGTGACCTGGACCGTTCCCGGCTCGCTCACACGGCCGATGTCGTTGCGGCCGAGGTCGACGAGCATTATGTGCTCGGCGCGCTCCTTCTCGTCGCTCCGTAGGTCGTCCTCCAGCGCCGCGTCCTCCTCGGGATCTGCGCCCCTGGGGCGAGTTCCGGCGATCGGGTGTGTCGCCACGCTGCCGTCCTCGACTCTCACCAGCAGCTCGGGCGACGCACCGACCACGTGAAAGTCGTCCATCTCGAAGAAGTACATGTAGGGCGAAGGGTTTATGGCGCGCAGCGCTCTGTATATCTGGAAAGGATGGGCCGAAGTGGGCTTGAAGAGGCGCTGTGAGATGACGGTCTGGATGTTCTCTCCCTCGGATATGTACCGCCGTGCCTGCCGGACCATCTCCTCATAGCGCTCTCGAGTGACGTTGGAGGCCACTGCTGTTCTCGGTACGTCGGTGGCAGGCGCGGCGGAAGCAGGTCGAGCCAGGGGGGCCTCCAGCCTGGCGACGATCTCCTCGATGCGCTCCACGGCCTCGGAGTAGGCCCGCTCGACGTCGCCGTCGATGTGCGCGTGGCTTACCACGCGGATGCTGTGCCGGAGATGGTCGAAGATCAGGAACGTGGTCGTCAGCATGAATATGGACTCGGGCAGGCCGAGCGGATCGGGGTCCGGCACCGGTAGTCGGGGCTCGAAGTACCGGGCCGCGTCGTAGGACACGTAGCCCACGGCGCCGCCGTTGAAGCGCCCAAGGTCGGCCACCGGCGCGACCTTGTAGCGCGCCAGCTCCCGCTCGACCGATATCAGGGGATCGATCGCGCCGAGCTGCTGCCCCGGCCCTGTTTTGAGGACGTCGCGCGGCTCCGTTCCGATGAAGCTGTACCGGGCGATGCGCTCGCCTCCCTCTACGCTCTCCAGGAGGAACGAGTAGGGGGGCCGGGCGATCTTCAGATATGCCGACACCGGGGTTTCCAGGTCGGCGTTGATCTGGCGGTACACCGGGACCAGGTTGCCCTGGCCGGCCAGCTTCTCGACCTGCTCGAGCGTCGGCGTGTACATGCCCTAGCGTCCTTCGGCGTCCTGCGGCAAGACAAGGCCGACCTTCGTCATTACCTCGTCTATCTTGGGGCCCGACACCGCCCTGGCGTGCTCGGCACCGGTAGCCAGCAGGCGGTCCAGCTCGCCGACGTCCTTCATCAGGTCGTGATAGCGCTCTCGGATCGGCGTCAGCTCCTCGATCAGCACCTCGGCGACCCGCGCCTTGAGGTCTCCGTATCCTCTCGCGGTCGCGAAGTCGGCCTCGACCTCCGTTCCCGATCTGCCGGTAATGACCTTGTAAATGCCAAGCAGGTTGTTGACCCCGGCCTTCTCCGGAAGGTCCGAGAAGCGTATCTCGTTGCCGGAGTCGGTCACGGAGCGTTTTATGGACCGCTCCACCTCCTTGGGCTCGTCAAGTAACCGCACCGTGTGTCCCCTGACGTGGGCGTAGGTCTTGGCCATCTTCACATCAGGATTGTCCAAGCCCATCACTCGCGCCCCGGCGTCCGGGATGACCGCTTCGGGCACCACGAAGGTCTCACCATAGATGTGATTGAATCGCTGCGCTATGTCACGGGCCAGCTCGACGTGCTGTCGCTGGTCGTCGCCGACGGGGACCTCGTCGGCGTCGTACAGCAGGATGTCGCCCGCCATCAGGACCGGGTAGTCCAGCAGGCCGGTCGATACGCTCTCCTGGGTTGCGGCCTTGTCCTTGTACTGCGTCATCCGCTCCAGCCAGCCCAGTGGCGTTATGCAGTTGAGGACCCAGCAGCACTCCGCGTGGGCCTTGACGTGGCTCTGAATGAAGACGGTGCACTTCGATGGGTCGAGGCCGGCGGCAAACAGCATCGCCGCCAACGAGCGAGTCTGGGAGCGCAGCTCGTTGGGATCCTGTGGGACCGTCAGCGCGTGAAGGTCGACGATGCAAAAGAAGTTCTCCTTGTCCGCCTGCCTGTCGACCCATCCCTTGATGGCTCCGAGGTAGTTGCCGAGGTGCACGTCGCCCGAGGGCTGGATGCCGCTCAAAACGCGCTTCTTCGTGCGCGAGGCGGGCGCTCCCGTGGCTGTCTCGACCGGCTGTTCGCGTTGCATGTGCCGAGCTCCGTTTTCTGGCGCGGAAACGAAAAACCCGTCCGCTAGGGACGGGTTTGTTCCGTGGTGCCACCCTGGTTTCACGCCGCCCGGTCTCACCGCTGCGGCGCCTCTGCGGCCCGTGGAGGGGTGACCCTCTGGGGCCTGGGCTGTGGTAACGGTGCCCCTCCGTCCAGGCCTACGTCCCCTCAACGGGGGATTTCGGGTGGAGGCTCCCAGGTCCATTCAGCCTCTGCGCGGGCGCCGGCTCCCACCTAACCCGGCTCTCTGGGCCTCGCTGGAGACCTACTAATCCTGTTCGCAGCCTTTGGTCATATGCTACTAGGCCCAGTATAGGGCCGCCGAGCCCCGCATGTCAAGGATTTCCACTCCACGCCGCCCGTGCCGCGACTGAGCAGAGGCCGGGCTAGGAATCGTCCGACGCCAGGACCCCAGCCTCGGCCCAGTTGTCCTTCTCCACGTCGTCGAACACGACTATGGTCGCCTCGGGGGTCGTGTGCGCGATCGTCACCATCGCCTCGGTAATGGCCCGCGCCAGCTCCGACTTCTGGGCGTGGGTCCGGCCCGGCCACATCTCGATCCTCACTATAGGCATGTCTCCCTCCAACTCAGGCTGGTGCGCATTCTAGCAGCGGGTCCACCGGGGATTCAAACCCGGAAGTCGAGCGTGGCCTCTGCACTCATCGTGCTGAGATAACACAGACATCGGGTGGCTTTAGCCCTGCTGATATACTGGCCGGACCATCTTAGGGGGTAAGGCGTTGGCCGAGCGGCGGAGCAGCGGCCCTTACATCTGGGTTACATGGCTTACCAAACTGCTTGTCGGGGAGAACTCGTGCGAGTGGGCCGGGTGGTTCAAAGCTCAGCACGAGGGCTGGAGCTGGCAGAAGGCCCCCAGCGACTTCGACCACGCTACATGGCATCTGGAGCATACGGCGTTAATGGGTCGTGTAACCGACGAGCTGGAAGCAGAGGGAAAGGCTGTTTCCATCGAAAACCAGAATAGCTTCACTCTGCAGGGGAGAACCGCTGCGCTCGGCGGCAAGCCGGACCTGATAACCGTGTATGAGGGTGCGGGCACAATCATCGAAGCAAAGACCGGAGCGCCCAGCCCGGCGCATCATGCACAGGCGATGATATATATGTACGCGGTTCCCAAATCGCTTCCTCAGTATGAGGGGCTGACATTCGATGGCAAGGTCGTGTACCAGGACCACGAGGAGCACATCCCATCCTCGGCAATCGATCAAACCTTCATCGACAGTCTCAGCGGGCTGATTCGCCGTCTGAGCTCGGCCACACCCGCGAGGAAGGTCCCAAGCGCGATGGAATGCGGGTTCTGTAACATCGCACGCGAGGAGTGCCCCGAGCGAGCCGCGGAAGACACCATCGCCGAAGGTGCTACCGAAGACTTCTAGATGATGATCGCTGCCCCAGGAGCCGGTGCGTTTCGGGTACGAAGGCTCAGGGCAGCAGGGCCGCCACCCTGTCCAGGATGCGGTGGCCGACCTCGTACTTGGACATGACAGGCAGCTCCTCCGCGACGCCCTCGCGGTCGACCAGCACGACCCTGTTGGTGTCGGCCCCGAAGACGCTCCCCTCTCCAACGTCGTTCGCCGCGATGAGATGCAGCCCCTTTTCCCGCAGCTTCGCCCGAGCATTGACGACGAGGTCCTCGCTCTCCGCCGCGAAGCCCACCTTTATCAGGCGTTCGGACTCCAGCTGAGCGATGATGTCCGGGTTTTTGGTCAGCTTGATCTCCCAGGAGTCGGACGTGCCCTTCTTGAGCTTGTGACTTGCCGCCGAAGCGGGGCGCCAGTCGGCGACGGCTGCCGCCATGACCAGGGCGTCGGCGTCCTCGCACCGGCCGGCCACGGCGTCCCTCATCTCGAGAGCGGTCGTGACCCTTACCAAGTCGACGCCGACGGGGTCGGGCAGGGTGGTCGGAGCGGATACGAGGACGGCGTTGGCTCCGCGGTCCCGGGCGGCCTCGGCGACGGCGTATCCCATCTTCCCCGAGGAGCGGTTGGTGATCACGCGGACCGGATCAACAGGCTCCTGGGTGCCTCCGGCGCTGACGACGATCTTGCGGCCGGCGAGATCGCCGTTGCGCGCCAGCACGAGTCTGACGTAGCCCATCAGCTCCGCGGTATCGACCAGCCGTCCCAGCCCGGTCAGGCCCGATGCCAGCCGTCCCTCGACAGGGCCTACGATTGTGTGTCCGCGGGCCCCAAGCCTCTCCACGTTCTCCTGGGTCGCGGGGTTTCGGTACATGTTGGCGTCCATTGCCGGGGCAACGATGATCGGTGCGGTCGTCGCGAGCACCGTCGCCGTCAGGGCGTCGTCGGCGAGGCCCACGGCCATGGCGGCGATGGTGTGGGCCGTGGCGGGTGCCACCACGACGACGTCGGCTCGGAGGGCGACGGCCACGTGGTCCATGCCGAGGTCGGACCGGGGGTCGAACAGGTCGGTGTGCACCTGCCTGTGCGTGACGGCGCCAAAAGTGAGCGGTGTCACGAACCTCGTGGCCCCCTCGGTCATTACAACGTCCACGAGGGCGCCCGCCTGGGTCAGCTTGCTGGCGAGGTCGACCGCCTTGTAGCAGGCGATGCTTCCGGTTACGCCAAGGGCGACGTGCCTTCCGTGTAGGGGGTCGGCCATATCTCTCACCGGGTGTTCAGGTCGTATACCAGCCTTAGTCCTGTCAGCGTCAGGTTGGGATCGACCACGTCGAATATACCGGCCTCGCTTTCGATAACGCTGGCAAGGCCTCCGGTGGCCACGACCCTGGGGCTCCCATCCATCTCCCTCTCAAACCTGGCTACCATACCCTTGACCATCTCGGCGTAGCCGAGGACCAATCCGGACTGGAGCGAATGAACCGTGTTCTTTCCGATGGCGGATGGCGGGCTTTCGAGCTCCACGCGCCTCAGTTGGGAGGTGCTGTGGTAGAGAGCGTCGGCCGACACCGACATGCCCGGAGCGATCGCACCGCCGAGGTAGTCGCCGTCTGCCGAGATGGCGTCGAACACGGTGGCGGTGCCAAAGTCCACGACGACTACCGGGCCTCCATAGAGCGTCAGCGCTGCGGTGGCGTCCACAATGCGATCGGCACCTACGTCGCGCGGATTGTCATAAAGTATGCGGATCCCCGTCTTGGTGCCCGAGCCCACCACGAGTGGCGAGACGTCGAAATAGGTCCGGCATAGCTCGACAAAGATCGGTGTCAAGGGAGGCACGACGCTGCACAGAGCGACGGATTTGACATTGCTCGGGGATTCGCCCCTGAAGGTCAGGATCTGATTGAGCGTGAGGCCGTACTCGTCGACCAGGCGCGCAGGGTCAGTGGCGATGCGCCCCGTCGCCTTGAGCGCCTCGCCGTCGAAAAGGCCCATTGTGATGTTGGTGTTGCCAATGTCCAGAGCCAGGAGCATAGGGACCGAACCAACCCTCCGGCCCGGCGGCCGGCGAAGTGAGGGTCTACTGCTTTATGATGGAGTTACCTTCTCGCCTCCACCGGCCCCTTAAGAGCGAGCTTGCGGCAAGGAGCTTATCCAGGGAGGGGAACAACGAGCCCCGCAGCTTGGAGGAGCCAAGTACCTTGGCGGCGTCGACGGCTGCGGACCTGCCGGAAAGCTTCTCACCCTGTCTCTGTGACCAGGCTATGTCGATTTCATGATCCCATTGCGGGTCCAGAGGGCCGTCGTTGGTTGGCGGGGTCGCGGCCTCGGGCTCCGGCGCACGTTCTTGGGCCAGCCTTACGATCACGTCGCTGGCGCCCTCGGGTCGGGTAACCTTCACCTCTTTGGCGGAGGCCAGGAACTGCCCGAAGGTGCGGTGCCCCTGGGCCTTGAAGCTGAAGCTGGGATCGATGCGCATAATGGTCTGATAGAGCTTCGTTCCCAGCACCTGGCCCTGGTCGTCCATGGAAGCTTCGACTGCCCGCTCGACCAGCGAGACGGCCACGACCGGGGGTTCGGGGCTGCTGGCCTGCGATCTGGCCGGCCTTGCTCGTTTGGGGGCCTTGCCGTCATCAAGGTATATATACCGGTCACACGACTTCACCAGCGTCTGAGAGGCGGCGTCGCGCCTACCCGCTGCGATCACGCCCTTCCCGGCGGCGCGTAGCTTACTGACGAGGGGCACAAAGTCGCTGTCGGACGAGACTATTACGAAGGTGTCGACTGGAGCACTGTAGAGCAGGTCGACGGCGTCTATGGCGAGCCGGATGTCGCTGGAGTTCTTGCCGGACTTGGTGGACCGAAAGTGATGAATGGCCTCGATCCCAAGCTCGAGCAGCTGGTCGCGCTTGCTGCGCTGGGCCGACCAGTCGGCGTAGGCCCTCTTGATGACGATCCGGCCCACGTCCGATAGCTGGTCCAGTAGGTCCTGGATAGAGTCCAGGCCTACGTTCTCGTAGTCGATGAGGACTGCGACGTTAGCTTCGTTCAATCGGCCTCCCGGGCGGCTCGACGGATGGCGTCTGGGGTGTGTACGCCTATTATAGCATTGGCGAGGCTATACTCCCCGCGAGCGCTACTTGAAGGCCGGCACCACCTTCTCGCAGAAGAGGCGCAGCGACCGGACAATGTTGTCCTTGGGGATCCGCTCGCCCGCGTTGAATTCTGCCGCGATCCCGCTGAGGTGGAGTGCTTCCTTGATTTCGTGCAAGCGATCGATAACCCTCTCTGGCGAGCCTACGGCCACCTTCTCGCGCAGCGCTTGCTGCCACGAGATCGTCGCTAGCTGCTCGCCGCGCTTCAGCCTGTCCTCAACGTTGTCGGCGCCAACGAACACGGCCGACTGGGTGATCTGCCCGCTCAGCTTTCGGAACTGGCGCATGAAGCTTTCCTCGGACTGCTCGAAGGCCTCCGCGTCAGTGTCTGCGACATAGACGGGTACGCGGAGAGAGACATCGCTGTTTTCTTCGTGCCCTGCCTCGGTCCACGCCTGCTGGTAGGCACCGACGTACTCGGCGACTTCCGGGATGCCGCGGAGCCTCAGGCCTATGAAGATTGGGAATCCCATATCCCCCACCCAGGGGAACGTTTCGGGTGTGTTGGCAGCGACTCGTATCGGCGGATGGGGCTGCTGGAAGGGCTTGGGCACCACGCACACATCGTCGACGCTGAAGTAGTTGCCCTGGTACGAGAAGCGCTCGTTGGTCCAGGCCTGCAGGATGATCTCGAGGTACTCGACGAAGCGCCCCTGGCTTTCGCCGTAGGGGATGTTGTACCCCTCGTAGGCGCCCGGTAGTCCGCTCCGTCCGACGCCGAACTCGAAGCGACCCTGGCTCAGTTGATCGACCGTGGCCGCCTCTTCCGCCGTGCGAAGCGGGTTGTTGAGGGGCAGGACCTGTACGGCCGTGCCTACCTTTATGCGTTCCGTACCCGCAGCAATCGCCGATGCGATAACAAGGGGCGAAGCAAGAACCGAACGGTCCGGATTGAAGTGAGATTCGGCCAGCCACACCGCATCCAATCCCAGGTCCTCAGCCATTCGTACGAGCTCGAAGGACTCGTCGAAGGCCTCGGCGTCGCCGGAGTCGGCCCGGCGGTGAAACTCCATGAAGGCTCCGAACTCCATGCTGGTCCCTCGACTTAACTTCTGGTTCCCTGTCTAAAAGAGTGGTGCCACTGAGCTGACTCGTCGCCCGTACTGCTGGGCGGGACGCGACCGAATGCCCCGAGCGATCGGGGTAGAAGACCAGGCAGCCTCACAGCTTCACACTCAGGCTACGCTTCCCTAATAGCCCAGGTCAAGGCGGGAGTGAGGATGGGACGGATCGAGGTCGGGCGTGCCGGAGCGCGGATGCGCTGGGCACCGTGTAACGCGTGCTATGCGCCGGCGAGGTCTGACTGGAACGACTCGCTCCACGACCTGGCGTCGTTCTTACGCACCACCCGCATCATCGAGCGCCAGCGGCGTTGGCGCTCGTCGGCCGGCATGGTAAGGGCCGCGTAGATGGCGTCGGCGGTGCGGTCGATGTCGTGAGGATTAACGATCAGGGCTTCGTGCATCGTGCTCGCCGCCCCCGAGAACTGAGAGAGGACCAGTACGCCCGGGTCGTCGCCCTGGGACGCGACGAACTCCTTAGCCACTAGATTGAGGCCATCGCGCAGCGGGGTCACGAGAGCCACGTGAGCGTCGCGGTAGAACCGAGCCAGCTCGTCCTGGGGCACCGACCGGTAGACGTACCGGATGGGCACCCAGCCGCCCTCGGAGAAGCGGCCGTTGATCTGGCCTACGAGCTGGTCCACCCGCTCCTTCTCCCGGATGTATTCAGGCACGCGGGTGCGGGAGGGCGACGATATCTGGACGAAGCTCACCCTGCCCCGGAGCGAAGGGTGTTGCTCCAGCATGCGCTCAAAGGCCCGCAATCGCTCCGGGATGCCCTTGGTGTAGTCGAGCCGGTCCACGCCGAGGATCAGCCTGTGATCGGGAGATGCCGGCGTCAGAAGGCGCTTCGCCCAGCTGACGGACGATGGATCGGCAGGCCGCTCGAAAATGCTAACGTCTATGCCAATGTGGTAGACGCCGAGACGAGTCGATCTTCCTTCCACGGCGACGGCCCCGTCTGCTACGTGCCCTCCGAGCTGAGTGCGCAACGTGTCTTTGAGGTTCAGGAGGTAGCGGTTCGTGTGGACCCCAACCAGGTCGTAGCTCAGCATTGCGTCGAGTATCTCTGCCGACCACGGCAGGATGGAGAAGATGTCCAGTGAAGGGAAGGGCACGTGAAGGAAGAAGCCCACCTTGCCTTCCCAGCCCAGCTGCCGGAGCTCCTGCCCGACGTGGAAGAGGTGGTAGTCATGCACCCAGACGAGGTCGTCGTGGCCGAGCGAGGGGAGGAGGGCTGCAGCGAAGCGCTGATTGACGCGCCGGTAGGCTCTATAGGTGTCGCGGCGTATCGTTACACGTTCGGGGAAGCTATGGAGGAGAGGCCACAGGGTTCTGTTGGCGAACCCCGTATAGTAGAGGCTGACGTCGTCTTCAGAAAGATCGACCGTCGCGAGCTCAAGGGGCCCAAGGCGGATGCTGGTCGGAGTTGGATTGGGCTGCCGTCGCGTGCTCTTGCCGCTCCAGCCCAGCCACAGGCCACCTTGCTTTTCCATCGCCGGCTTAAGCGCGCTTACGAGGCCTCCAGAGGTCCCGGTGCGGCCGTCGCCCACGCCCGCTAACGCCGAGGGGGGCGGGACCCTGTTGGACACCACCACGAGCCTACGCTCGCCCGCCGTTCGGGCTACTCCAGGTCGCGATTCCTGTCGGGGGAGCGTCGTGGTCAATGGATGTCTCCGCGCGGCGCAGGGGACCGGGTTGCTGCCGCCGGTGCCGCGGCGAGGTGGGGACGTGCGGGGTTTGCCAGCGTGCGGGGCTCCGTCGACCCCGCGAGGTTATCATAGATTCCGTGCAGTTCGATGTCAAACGACAGACGGGACCCCGCGTCGTCCGTGGCGTCCGACCCGTAGGCGCGCCGATAGCCCCTTCGCTGGCACTTGTTGAAGCTGAGAATCGTCCGTGATATACTTTGCGAGACTAAGTCCTAGGTTAGGACTTGAGGATGTCAGCGCAGCGTCTACGCAATCGAGCGGCCTGTACCGTGTGTGGCCCCGTAGACCAGCGCGAGGGCCCTTGGCCAGTGGAAGCAAGCGTCTGACCGACGCCGGTTCCGCGGAACCGGGTAGCTCGTAAGGCTCCACTGCGACCACCTTGCGTTTGGCAGCGGGGCTTTTTGCGCTCGGCGAAACTCTTACTTTGACCGGTCGCATCTAATTCAATACGCCGACGGACGAAACGGACACGGAGGACATCATTTGGCGATCGAAACACAGGTTCTGACACCCTACCAGGTGAAGCGCTACAGCCGGCATATCATTATGGCGCAAGTGGGTAGCAAAGGGCAGCGTGCCCTCCTAGACGCCAAGGTGCTCATCATCGGCGCCGGCGGCCTGGGGTCGCCGATCTCCATCTACCTGACACTGGCGGGAGTAGGGAGGATCGGGATAGTCGACTTCGACGTGGTGGACCTGACCAACCTACAGCGCCAGATCCTGCACCATAACGACGACGTGGGACGCCCGAAGGTAGAGTCGGCTCTCGACACTCTTAAGGCCTACAATCCCGATGTCGACGTGGTGATCCACGAGGAGCCGCTGACGTCGGCGAATGCGCTCGAGATCGTCTCGGCATACGACGTGGTGGTAAACGGAGCCGACAACTTCCCGGCCCGCTACCTGGTCAACGACGCGGCGTATCTCTCGGGCAAGCCTCTGGTGGACGGCAGTATCCTGCTTTTTGATGGGCAGGCCACTGTCTACATACCTGGAACGGGTTGCTATCGCTGCCTGTTCCCGGAGCCTCCCCCTCCCGGCGAGGTGCCGAGCTGCGCCGAGGCCGGGGTACTCGGCATGCTCCCAGGTCTGATTGGCAGCATACAGGCAACCGAGACGGTGAAGCTGATCCTCGGTGCCGGCGATTCGCTGGCGGGCCGCCTGCTGCTGGTCGACGCCTTGAGCATGGAGTTTCGCACCGTCCGGCTGCGCCGCAACGCCGATTGCCCGCTATGCGGAGACAATCCGACGGTCACCGAGCTCATAGACTACGAGGCCTTCTGCGGAGTCCCCGCCGTAGCCGTCTAGGTCCCGAGTGGTGGAAAACGGCTACAAGATGCTTTTCGGCGGCATCCTCGAGACTATCGGCAATACGCCGATGGTGGAGTTGAAGCGCCTCAACCCCAAGCCGGAGGTGAAGATCTACGCCAAGCTCGAGGGCCAGAACCCGAGCGGTAGCGTCAAAGATCGCATCGCCAAGTATATGATCGAGGAGGCTGAAAGCTCGGGCGCACTCACCCACGACAAGACGATCCTGGAGCCTACCAGCGGCAACACCGGCATCTCGCTTGCACTCGTCGGTGGGCTGAAGGGCTACAAGGTAAAGGTAGTGATGCCGGAAAACGTAAGCCCCGAGCGCACTCAGCTCCTGGAGGCTTACGGCGCCGAGATACACTACTCTCCAGCCGAAGGCGGTAGCAACACAGCCGCCATAGTCGCCCAGGAGATGGCCGAGAAGGACGACCGTTACCACCTACTGTACCAGTATGGCAACGAGGCGAACCCAAGGGCGCATTACGAAACGACCGGTGAGGAGATCATTCGCGACCTCCCAGATATCGACGTGTTCGTAGCGGGTCTCGGCACGGGTGGCAGTCTGATGGGTGTCGGCAGGCGGCTGCATGAGCACAACCCGGAAACCAAGATCGTAGCCGTTGCTCCCAATCCCGACGATATCATCCAGGGCCTGCGGAGTCTGGAGCAGGGCTTCGTGCCTCCCATCATCGACCTGTCGATCCTCGACGCGAGAATTCTAATCGACAGCGACGACGCCTTCGCAGTCACGAAGGCACTGCTGAACCAGGAAGGCATCTTTGCCGGCATTTCCTGCGGGTCGGTCGTCGCCTGCGCTATGCAGCTCGCCGCGCGCATGGACAGCGGCAAGATCGTGTGTCTGCTCGCTGATGGCGGCTGGAAGTACCTGAGCACGAAGCTATGGACCAAGGAGTGGGGCGAGCTCAGGGAAGATGTCGAAGGCAAGGTTTGGTGGTAGCAAGCAGAAGCAATCGTAGAGAAGGGGGAACAGGATGCCAGTGCGTGTAGCTCATCCAGAGTCCATCGTAGAGACCGATTGGGTAGAAGAACACCACAAGGATTCGAACGTCCGCCTCGTCGAGGTCGACGTTGATACGAGCGCCTACGACGAGGGTCACATCCCTGGAGCCGTGGGTTGGAACTGGACCACACAGCTCAACGATACCGTCCGTCGCGATATCCTCGATCGTAGCCAGCTGCGGGCTCTGCTGGGCGATTCGGGCATCGGCCGGAATACGACCGTGGTCGTGTACGGTGATAACAACAACTGGTTTGCCACCTACGCCTTCTGGCAGATGAAGATGTTCGGACACCGCCGGCTAAAGGTCATGAACGGGGGCCGACAGAAATGGATCAATGAAGGCCGGCCCATGACGAAGGACGCGGCGAGCCATCCCAAGCGCGTCTACCGGGCCGGGGACCCCGACACGAGCGTCAGAGCGACCCGCGACTACGTCCTCGAAGTGGCCTCGACGCCCAACAACATTGGCCTGGTGGACGTCCGCGCGCCGGCCGAATACAGCGGCGAGCTGCTGGCCCCGGCCAATCTGCCCCAGGAGGGCTCCCAGCGAGGTGGGCACATTCCCGGCGCGGCGAATATCACCTGGGCATCGGCCGTCAACGAGTCCGACGGCACCTTCAAGTCCGTCGAGGAGCTGCGGGAGATCTACGGCGGGAAGGGGATAACCCGCGACAAGGAGATCATCACGTACTGCCGGATCGGCGAGCGTTCCTCTCACACCTGGTTTGTGCTAACCCAGATTCTGGGCTACAACAAGGTGCGCAACTACGATGGCTCGTGGACCGAGTACGGAAGCATCGTGGGTGCCCCTATCGAGAGGTAGTCTGCACCGGTTGAGCAACGAGAAGCCCCGGCCGAGCGGCCGGGGCTTCTATTTTGTCCACGGAGCCTTCGTGGGTCGATTATAGACCCTGCACCCGCTGCACTAACTCCTAGTGAGCGCGGCCCCACTCCACCTTGCGGCCCCGCTGGAATACGGCAGCTACGTCCCGCAGTGCGGCAATGTCCTGTGAGGGGTCGCCCCGTACGACCAGCACGTCGGCCTGCTTGCCGGGCTGCAGGGTCCCCAGGCGCTCCTCCGCCCAGCACGACCTGGCGGAGTCGCCGGTAGCGGAGACAATGGCCTCCATAGGGGACATGCCGGCGTCGACGGCGGCCTCAATCTCGTGCTGGAACCCGCCCATCCTGTAGTCTCCCCACGCCGAATCGGACCCCGACACGAGGGTAACTCCCGCCTCCCTCAGCCTGCCGAAGCACTCGACGTAGTGTTCGTCCTGTATTCTGGCTTGCTCGAGCTCGGCGGCCTCCTCGTGGTCGAGGGCCTCGGACTCGAGCTTCGCCTCCAAGGCGCGTATCCGTGACCTCATGACGTGCAGCGTTGGGTTGACGAATACGCCCTGCCTCGCCATCTGTTCGGCGATCTCGGGGCGGAACCTGTTTCCGCCGTCGGGCTCTCTGAACTGGGCATGCACGATCGTGTCGACGCCTGCCTCCAACGCGTTGGCCATTCCCTGGGACGACGCGCAGTGCGCCACAGCATGCCTTCCGAAGTTGTGTGCCTCGTCCGCTATGGCCCTGAGCTCGTCGACATTGAACGAAGGCAGCAGGGGGAAGGAGGTGCGCGTGCTGCCGCCGGTGGCGGTGACCTTTATGAAGTCGGCGCCCTCTTTGATCAGCTGGCGCACTGCCGCGCGACACTCGTTCTCCCCCGTGGCCTGGACACCGAAGTAGCTCAGGTGGCCCCCTATGATGGCGACCGGCCTGCCCGACAGGAGTAGCTCGGGCGCCGGGGTAATGCCCATCTCGGCGGCCTGGCGCAGCCGGAATGTCGTCTGATTCTTGGCGCCGCAGTCTCGCAGTGTGGTCACGCCCGAATAGAGGTGTGTCTCGGCGTTGCGCGCCGCTTGCACGGTCAGGACCTCGTCGGGCAGGGTCGCGAGGTCGTCGCCAGCGCGGCCGTCGCCGATGCCGACGAGATGGACATGGCAGTCCACGAGGCCTGGGAGGATCGTGCCCTCGCCGTAGCTGAACTCCTCGACTGGCGCGCCTTCGGGAGGCACGACGCTCTCCTCGGGCCCCGAGGCCCTGATGGTGGAGCCCTCGAGCAGGATCGCGCCGCGTTCAATGGGCGCCGATCCCGTTCCATCGATAAGCCGGCGCGCTCGGATGAGCTTGAAGTCGTTTCCGGTTTGCGGCATTACGCGGCCTCAACCTTTGTCTTCGGTTCGTTATTGAACGCGGGAGCGGCTAACTGAAGTCACTATGCGTCGGGTGGGTGCTGCCGGACGGCTGCGAGGGATTCAGGCGAGCCTCGATCGACGCGTCTGCCGCCAAGGAACACCTCCTCGACGTTCCAGAGGGCGTTTACGTCCTCAGCCGGATTGCCGTCAACCACGATGACGTCGGCCAGCTTGCCGGCCTCCAGCGACCCCACAGTGCCGGCCACGCCGAGGGCCTTGGCTGCCTCGCTGGTTACCGAGACGAAGCCCTGCATGGGCGAGTATCCCGCCAGCACTAAGCTCTCGGTCTCGTAGACGCAGTTACCGAGCTGGTAGTCGCCCCACGCGGAGTCCGACCCGGTGATGACCTTCAGGCCCATCTCCATCATTCGGCCGCAGTGTTCCAGGTGCGTGTCGAAGGTCCGTCGTCCGTCGTCGAGCCTGCTCTGCTCTTCTGCCGTAAGGGGCTCGCTCTGCTTCTTGTGCTGAAGCCTCCACACCCTCGCCCTGCTGACGTGCAGCGTCGGGTTGACGTAGGCGCCCTGCTCCCCGATGCGCTCCGCTACGTCCTGCCTGAAGTTGAAGGTGCCGTCGGGCTCCCTGTGGAAGCAGTGGATGATCATGTCTACGCCGGCGTCGAGCGAGTTGACGATCCCCTGGGCCGATACGCAATGGGTGGCCGTAAGCTTGCCGAGCTTGTGGGCCTCCTCGGTAATGGCCGTTAGCTCATCGAGGTTGAAGGAGGGACGGAGCGGAAACGAGGTGCGCGTGGTGCCGCCCGTGGCTGTGATCTTGATGTAGTCGGCGCCCTCCTTGATTAGCTGGCGGACCATGGCCCGTGCCTCGGTGGGGCCGGTGACCTCGGCTCCAAAGTAGCCCATGTGCCCGCCTATGATGGCTACCGGCCTGCCGCAAAGCACCATTCGCGGGCCCACCGTAATACCCTGGTTGATGGCGTCCCTCAGCCTGAACATGGTCATGTTCTTGGGACCGTTCTCCCGGATCGTGGTGACGCCGGAAAACAGGCTGGCCCTGGCGTTCTTGGCCGACTGGAGGGCGAGGACCTCGTCGGGCAGCGTGGCGAGGTCCTCGCCGGGGCGACCGTCGCCAAAACCGTTGTGGTGGGTGTGGCAGTCCACCATCCCCGGCATCAGAGTCTTGCCCGGGTATTCGTGAACCTCGACCTGGGCACCCTCAGGCGGCTTGACCTCGGCGGCCGGCCCCACGGCCCGAATCGTGGAGCCGTCGATTAGCAGGGCGCCGTTTTCGATGGGCTGTCCCCCGAGCCCGTCGAGGAGGCGGCCTGCCTTCAGCAGTTTGAAGGTCCCTTCCTGAGTGGCCATGCGCCTCTCCTTTTCGTGCTTACGGCCCTGAGTGTCCAGAGAGTATACATCAGCAAACAGAGAGGACGCCCGGGCTCATAGTCCGGGCGTCCTCTGTTAGTCGCACAGGGCCTGGTTAGCGCGTGCCGCGTTCCAGTATCTCGCGGAGCTCCTCGTTCTCGGCCGCCAAACGCGCGCTCTCGGCCTCGATCTCCCGGATCCTGTCCAGGAGCTTCAGCACGACCTCGACACCTGCGAGGTTCACGCCCAGGCTGTCCATCAGGCTGCGGATACGCTGCACCCGCTCGACGTCGCTGCGTGAGAACACACGCTGGTTGCCCCTCGTGCGCGACGGCTCGATAAGCCCCAGCCGCTCGTAGTAGCGGAGTGTCTGGGTGCGCACGCCCAGCATCCGGGCGGCCACGCTGATGATGAATACGGGCTCTTCATACCCGAACATCTCGTCTGAACTGGTCATTGGCTCGTTACTCCCGCTTGGAACGGAGCTCTTTGTACTGCCGGAACACCTCCTCCTCGTCCTCGCTCAGGTCTTTAGGCAGCATCGGGCGCACGGTTACGTAGAGGTCACCCGTCACCGATGGGTCTCCCAGTTTCGGCATGCCCTGAGCGGCAAGCCGAATCCTCTGGCCGTTCTGGCTGCGGGCAGGGACTTTGAGCCGCACCCTGCCCTTGAGGGTCTGCACCTCCGTTTCGGCGCCAAGGATGGCGTCCTCCAGAGCCACTTCGGCCTCGGTGTACAGGTCGCCGCCCCTTCGCTCGAACCGAGCGTGCGGCGTGACCGTCACCTTCAAGGCCAGCCTCGTGTCATCGTCCAGAGATACGTTGACGACCGAGCCGGTGTCGACGCCCGGGGGGATGGTCACCTCTATGCGGCGCTCCTGGTCCATGCTAGTGACGGTCACGTGTCTCTTGGTGCCGGCGAAGGCCTCTTCGAGGGATACGGTGACCTGGACCTCGGCACGTGCTCTCGCAGATCGGCGGCGCCCCCCCGAGGGACCGCCGAAGTTGCCGAACTGGCCGATAATGTCGTCCAACGTTCCCGATGTGCCGAAGCCCAGGTCGCCGCTCCGATAGGTCCACTGGGAGGGGCCGCCACCGCGGCGAGCTCCGAACTGGTCCGCGTGCTTCCAGCTGTCGCCGTGCCTGTCGTACTTCTTGCGGCTCTCGGGATCCGACAGGATCTCGTGCGCCTCGTTTATTCTCTTGAACTTCTCCTCGGCTTCCTTGTCGCCGGGATTTAGGTCGGGATGGTACTGACGGGCCAGCTTCCGGTAGGCCTGCCGTATCTCTTTGTCACTTGCGCCCTTCGAGACGCCGAGGGCTTCGTAGTAGTTTGCCATGCCGGTGCCTATTCTAGTGTCTAGCCTCGTTGCTATTATAGCAGATACCCAATGGGAGCCTCATCTATCTTATAGTAATCACTATAAGACTCTTGACTCATAACGCATGCATATATATAATGTGATTAGACCAAACGGAGTTGACTCCGTTGGAATATACCAGAAACCGTAGGAGGTGTACACGTGGTACTGACAAGGTGGGATCCCTTCAGGGAGCTTCGCAGAATGGACGAGTCCATGAATCGCCCATGGAGAGGCTATCGAGCCCGTAGGCTCGATGGTTGGTCCGTTCCGCTGGACGTCGTGCGGGACGGCGACAACATGCTGATTCATGCTTCGCTTCCCGGCGTCAAACCTGAGGACATCAACGTCACCATCGAGGACGGCCTGCTGACCATCAGGGCCGAGCCGGATACCGAGCGCGAGGGTCAGGACGGTAACTACCTGATCCAAGAGCGCAGGACCGGCAAGTTAGATCGCACGCTGAGGCTGCCGCAGACCGTCGACGCGGACAAGGTCGAATCCCGTTACAAGGACGGGGTGTTGACCATCACCCTTCCTAAGGTGGAAGCGGAGAAGGCCAAGCACATCGAGGTGAAGGCGGCGTAAGCCGCGAAGTCCAGGCAAAAGGGCCCGACGGATCGCCCGTCGGGCCCTTTTTCGTTGTGCGCCGATCGCACCTCGAAGCCGTCCCGTCGGGGGCGAGCATCGGCTGGTATAATCTGGATTGCTGGAGGTCACAACGGATGCCTATTTACACGAAGAAGGGCGATGCAGGCGAGACGAGGCTTCTGTTTGGCACGCGCGTCTCCAAGACCGACCCACGTTGCGAAGCCTATGGCACCACCGACGCGGCGGTCTCGGCAATGGGGCTTGCACGGGCGTTATCCCAGGATGCCAGAGTCAAGGACATCCTGCTCGAAGTACAGCATGAGATGTTCACCGTGGGAGCGGAGCTTGCCACTGACTCGGAACATTATGCGGGGCTACAGACCAACTTCTCCGTGATCACGGGGGACATGGTGGACCGGATCGAGACCCTCATCGACGAGCTAGACGCTGGAATCGACCTGCCTAACGCCTTCATCATCCCCGGCGCCTCTCCAGCCTCCAGCGCCCTCGACATGGCCCGCAGTCTCCTTCGGGAGGGCGAGCGGCGCACCGTTGACCTCCATGAGCAGGGCCTGCTGGTCAATCCCGAGGTGCTGCGCTACCTGAACCGCCTGGCCGACCTGCTTTTCATGCTGGCCAGGTACGAAGACAGGGCTCTGCCTTTCGAGGTCTTGACCGGACAGAGGTCGTCGCGACAAGACCAATGAGCAGCCCGACGATTGCCATCGTAGACTACCAGGCTGGGAATCTCCGCAGTGTCCAGAAGGCCCTCGAAAGGCACGGGGCTTCGCCGAGGATAACGAGCGACTCGGCAGAGATCGAGAGGGCCGACGGCCTTGTTTTCCCGGGACAGGGCGCTTGCGACTCGTCAATGCGCCACCTGAGGGCCCGGGGACTGGTAGAGGCGATTAAAGGCTATATAGCCGCCGATAGGCCCTTCCTGGGTATCTGCCTTGGCCTGCAACTACTTCTGGACTACTCGGAAGAAGGGTCCGAAGCATGCCTGGGGGTACTGCCCGGCCGGGTGAGAAAGCTGCCCCCGGGGTCGAAGATCCCGCACATGGGCTGGAACCAGGTAGAGTTTCGCACTGAGCACCCGGTGCTGGAGGGCGTGGCCAGTGGCTCCCACTTCTATTTCGTCCACAGCTACTACGCCGACCCGGAACCCGACATGGTGGCGGGCACCACTTACTACGGCGTCGAGTTCTGCAGCGCCGTGGCGTGGGGAAACGCAGCAGCCGTTCAGTTCCATCCCGAAAAGAGCGGCGCCGTGGGCCTCAAAATTTACCAGAACTTCGTGCGCCTGGTAGAGGCGTCCAGGGCGGACCGCTAGCCATGGAGGTTATCCCGGCGATAGATCTCAGAGGCGGTAAGTGCGTCCGGCTTTACCAGGGCGACTACGAGCGTGAGACGGTGTACTCGAACGATGCACTCGAAGTCGCAGCCGCCTGGAGCGAGCTTGGTGCAAAGCGACTCCATATAGTCGATCTGGACGGCGCCAGGAGCGGCGCTCCGGCCAATCTCGACGTTGTTGCCGGGATCGTGTCGTCGGTCGCCACGCCGCTGCAGTTCGGCGGCGGCGTGCGGACGCTGGAGACGGCGAAGGCGGTCGTGGGTCTAGGCGTCGACAGGATCATCCTGGGTAGTGCCGCCGCGGCAAGCCCTGAGCTGATCCCGGCGATCCTGAGGGACCTGCACTCCGACGCCGTCGTCGTCAGCGTCGACGCAAGAGACGGCTATGTGGCCACGGAGGGCTGGACCAAGGCCAGTAGCATCGCCGCCGTCGATCTCGTTGACAGAATGAAGCAGATCGGCGTGCAGCGCTTCCTCTACACCGACATAGGTAGGGACGGCACCCTGGCAGGGCCGAACCTTGAGGGCATCCGGGAGCTCGTCGCTCGATCCGGCGTGAAGCTGATGGCGGCGGGAGGAATAGCCTCGGTGGCTCACCTGGCCAGCATAGCGGAGACGGGCGCCGAGGCCGCCATCGTGGGCAGGGCACTCTACACGCGAGACGTCGATCTCCGGGAGGCTATAGCCGCGGTGGTGACCTCGTGAGGAGGGACGGCGGGAGTTGCTGACGAAGAGGATCATCCCGTGCCTGGATGTCGACCAGGGCAGGGTAGTGAAGGGCGTCAGCTTCGTTGATCTAAGGGACGCCGGCGACCCCGCGGAGATGGCGTCGGTCTACGATCGTGAAGGGGCCGACGAGCTGGTCTTCCTCGACATAACGGCCAGCTCCGACGGAAGAGACACCATGATAGGCGTCGTAGAGCAGGTTTCGGAGCAGGTATTCATCCCGCTTACGGTTGGCGGCGGCATCCGCAGCGTGCGGGACGTGCGGCGCATGCTGGAGGCCGGGGCCGACAAGGTCTCAATCAACACTGCGGCCGTTCAGGAGCCCTCGCTGGTGGCCGAGGCGTCGGACTTCTTCGGCTCCCAATGCATAGTCGTCGCAGTAGACGCGAAATCCACACATGGCCGCGAGGTGGCCGGCGAGCCCGCCACCTCGGTGCAGGCAGGCCTCGGCCTTGACGCTGACTCTCGATGGGAGGTATACACCCACGGGGGCCGACGCCCTACGGGCATTGACGTGGTCAGGTGGGCCCGCCACGTCGTCGAGCTGGGCGCCGGTGAGCTGCTGCTCACGAGCATGGACACCGATGGCCAGCAGTCGGGCTACGACCTGGGGCTGGTCAAGGCCATCTCGGAGGCTACGTCGGTGCCGCTGATCGCCAGTGGAGGCGCCGGTAGCCTGGAGCACTTCTACGAGGCGCTGGTCGTGGGCAAGGCCGACGCCGTGCTGGCAGCCAGCGTGTTCCATTACGGAACCTACCTGATCGGTGACGTTAAGGCCTACCTTGATAAGAGGGGCGTTCCCATGCGCCCGGTCCTTCAGTCGTGACGTGTGTTAGACCCAATTTCGCCTCCGGCAAGGTGAGTATATGGATCCCATTCAGCTAGACGAGACAGGTCTGGTTCCCGCTATAGCCCAAAACGCCACCACTAAAGAGGTGATCATGCTGGGATACATGAATCCCGGCTCGCTGAAGCGCACACTCGAGGGTGGCGAGGTGTGGTTCTACAGCCGCAGCCGCTCGGACCTGTGGCACAAAGGAGAGGTGTCGGGCAACTACATGCGGATCAAGTCGGCCTCGACAGACTGCGATGGCGATACGATCTTGCTAGAGGTGGAGCCGGATGGTCCGATCTGTCATACGGGCAACGCCACCTGCTTCTTCACATCGTTTGCGGAGCTGCCCGACTTCGTTCACGTCGAAAAGGGCCCCGGAGTCCTCGAGGATCTGTTCGCCGTGATCCGGGACCGCAAGGAGGAGATGCCCGAGGGTAGCTACACGGCGAGCCTGTTCCAGCGGGGCGCCGATCGGATCAGCCAGAAGGTCGTCGAAGAGGCGGGCGAGGTGGCTATCGCCGGGGTGAAAGAGAACAAGGACGAGGTGGTTCGGGAGGCCGCGGATCTCTTCTACCACGTCCTTGTATTGCTTGCGGCCACCGGCTCAAGGCCAGAGGACGTGTGGGAAGAGCTGAGGCGCCGCCGCAAATAGCGCGCTAAGACCGGTCGGAGTGGGCGAGCTTTCCCTCGTCGGCGTTAATGGCCTGCTCCATGGCCGCGATGGCGATCTCAATCTGGTCGTCGTCGGGCTGGCGTGTGGTCAGTCTTTGCAATGCGAGGCTGGGCTCGGTCACGAAACGGAGCGCCGGGTTGTCCGGGTGCCGCCCGCTAAATCGAATGACCTCGTAGCTCAGCGATGTTATGACTGGAATCAGGACTATGCGCGACACGATGAGCCACCAAAGCGGCTCTCTTGATATGAACGCGAAGACGATGATCGATACGACCATCACCACCAGCAGGAAGGCTGTGCCGCATCGCGGATGAGCCGTCCGGTATTGCCGGACGTGCTCGACATCTAAGGGGTCGCCGCGCTCTTGGGCGTGGATCGTCATGTGCTCGGCCCCGTGGTACATAAACACGCGCCTGATCTCGGCTGACCTGCTGATCAGGCCCAGGTAGGCCAGGAAGATGGCCAACCGGATCAGGCCCTCGACGACGTTACTAACGATGTCCGAGCCCAGCACGCCTTCGAGGGCCCTGCTGGCTAGGACCGGCGCCAGGAAAAAGAGGCCAATGCCCAGGACGAACGAGACTCCGATCATAGCGGCGACGGCGCCTTTGCTGACCTCTTCGTCCTCGGTCTCAAGGCCGACGTTAGCCGAATAGGTGAGTGCCCGCATACCCAGAATCAGCGTCTCGACGAGGACAACGATTCCGCGGGTGAGTGGGATGCGTCGCAGGGGACCGGCGAAGAACGAGCTGAGGTGCTGGCAGTGTAGGGCGATGTCCCCGTCAGGACGGCGCACGGCGATGGAGAGATGGCGATGGCCACGGATCATCACCCCTTCGAGGACGGCCTGACCGCCGTATATGGTAGGTTCGATGCTCATAAGCTTGTCGCTGAGGCCCTATGATAGCACGAGGGCGCGGGTGGAAATGAAAAAGGGGTGAGAATCCTCACCCCCGTTCGTTCGCCGCCGTGACGGCGCCGGCTCACTCCAGGTTGAACCGCCTCCTGAGCCGCTCGACCCTCCCCTCCGTGTCCACGATGCGCTGCTCGCCCGTGAAGAAGGGATGGCACTGGCTGCATATCTCCACCCTCAGAGCCGGCTTGGTGGAGCCTGTCGTGTAAATGTTTCCGCAGGAGCACGTAACCTGCGCCTCGTCAAAATACTGGGGGTGTATGTCTGTCTTCATCTATTTTCCTGGTCCCTTGTATGTGTAGCTCGGTGAGCGTGGCGGACCGATGTCGGCTGGACCCGTCCGAGCGAGATCGAGTGGCGGAAAGCTGAGGCCCGGCCTAGCCTATGGCGTAAACGCTCGCGCGTTTGCGTCCGCGGGTCGCCGGCTCGAACTTTACGGTTCCATCGATCAGGGCAAACAGCGTGTGGTCCTTCCCCATGCCCACGTTGTTGCCGGGGTGAATCCTGCTTCCGCGCTGCCGCACGATGATGGAGCCTGCGCTCACCAGCTCGGTGTCGTAGCGTTTCACGCCCAGGCGTTTGGAGTTGCTGTCCCGTCCGTTCCTGGTGCTGCCGCCGCCCTTCTTATGGGCCATAGCTCAAACTCCCGGGTTCCAGCGCTACTCCAGTGAGATGCCCGTGACCTTTATTTCGGTGTACGGTTGGCGATGTCCGTTCTTTTTGCGACTGCGCGTCTTGGCCTTGTACTTGAAGACCACAACCTTCTTACCCCGGCCATTGCTGACGATCTCGGCGGTTACCTTCGCCCCCGGGACCGTAGGGTTCCCGAGCGTCACGACGCCGTCGCGCGACACCAGCAGGACATCGTCTAGCTGAACGGCGTCACCCTCCGTGGCGGGCAGCGACTCGACGCGAATCGTGTCGCCTTCCCGAACGCGGTGTTGCTTACCGCCCGATCGAACTATTGCGTAGTTGCTCACCAGCGTGCCTCGAACTCATTGTAGGAGGCGTCGGCGGCTTCGTCAAGGCGAAAAGCGCGTACGCAGCTCGTGCCGCGGCTGGGCGCGGGCACCTTAGTTATTGGGAGGGCGGTCGCGGGTTCCGAGTTTGAGGCGCCCGCTACGGCTATCCCTTGCCTATCCTGAATACCTTGGTGCCGCAGGTAGAGCAGGTTCCCTGGGTCGCCGGCCGGCCGTTCTTCAGAGTAGTGGCCTCCGGATTGCTGATCTCCCTCTTGGTCCTGCACTTGAAGCAATACGCCTCCATGGAAGCCCCCTTCGCGGTTGGTGGCTAGACCATATATTCTCGCTTGTGTCGTGTCAATACAGGCAGCTCTAAGAATCGTCGGGAAGCCGTGAGGAGGCAACGTCTAGCTGTCGTCCGCCATCGGAGCAAATACCTTGTCTGGTCGCCACTGACGGGAGGGCGCGTCGAAGGAGAGAACGGCGACGAATTCCCCGTCGACACCGTAGGCGCGGCAAAGCTCACCCGGCGGCGTTTGAGCCGTTTGTTGCCGCAAGAGGAGCGGGCGGCCGTGCCTGAGTAGCTCCTCGCTTCGCTTTCCAACGATCGCGGCCCGTAGATGTTGCAGCACCACGTCTGGCGCGTGGAGCGAGTCGCGCCATGTGCCCTCCGACAATGCCTGCTCTCCCTCCTCAAGGGACAGGGCTTCGGAAATTGCAAACGGGCCACTTCGCAGCCGGATGAGGCCCTTGAGGTGGGCCCCGCAGCCGAGGATGGCGCCCAAGTCATGAGCCAGCGACCGCATGTAGAAGCCGCGACCGCAGCCCACCTCGACGGTTGCCGTTGGGGATGACCAATCCACGAGGTCTATGGCGTGGACCTCGACGCGCCGTGGATCGCGTTCCACCTCTATCCCCGAACGAGCCAGCTCATAGAGACGTTTGCCCTGCTTCTTGAGGGCGCTGTACATGGGTGGGACCTGGTCAGTTACCCCACGGAAGGACTCCAGGGCCCGCCCGACGTCGTTTTGAGTCACCCGTGACCAGTCGCCACGGCTCGTCTCCTTGCCCATGGAATCGTAGGTGTCGGTGCTCACTCCCAACTCGATCGTCGCTCTATACTCCTTCGTATCGTCCACCAGGTACTCCATGACCCTTGTGGCCTGGCCGATACATATGGGCACCACGCCCGTGGCCACCGGGTCTAGGGTCCCGCCGTGTCCTACGCGCTTCAGCTTGCCAGCCCGCTTTAACCTGCGCACGACCTCCATCGACGTCATGCCGTACGGTTTGTCTATGTTCAGGATGCCGTTCATGGTCGGGCCCAGGCTAGCCGTTCTCCGGCGCCGCGGGTGTATCCGGCAGGTCTTCCACCGCTTGCCTGATCATCTCGAACATCTCGGCACCCTGAGCTATGGACTCGTCCAGCTGGAATTGGAGCGTCGGCACGGTCTTGAGCGCGAGGCTCTTGCGAAGGCTCCGGTGGACAAAGCCGGCTGCCGACCCGAGCGCCGCCAAAGCCGCCTCCTTTTGTGAAGCCTCGCCGAGCACACTCACGAACACCTTGGCAAGACGCAGGTCTGCTGAGGCCTCGACGCGAGTCACGCTAACCAGCGGCGACAGCCTGGGATCGTTCAGCTCCGTAGCCAGCACCTGACTGATCTGCTGGCGCAGCTGCACGTTGATGCGGTCCATTCGTCGGGTCATGGCGAACAACTAACGAGGGAGGATATATGATCTGGGGCCCCGGATCCAGGGACGCTGTAGCGGTGGGGCCGGCCGCCTGGGCTTAACTTGCCCTTTCGGACCGGTGGGCCTCGAGGATGTCCCCTTCCTGGTAGTCGGAGAAGCCCTCAATGCTGACGCCGCCTTCGAAGCCCACGGTCACCTCGCGGACATCATCCTTGAAGTGTTTGAGGCTGGAGACCGATCCGACGAACAGACGCTCGCCGTCACGCTTCACGTGTATGGTGGCGTCCCTGGCTATGCGACCGTCGTTGACGTAGATGCCGGCAGCCTTCAGGCGTCTCCCCACAGAGAAGACCGCCCTGACGGTGGCTTCGCCCTCGACGACGTCCCTGTAAACCGGCTCCAGTAGGCCCGTGAGGGCTTTTTCGACGTCATCGATTAGGTTGTAGATGATGTCGTAGAAACGTATCTCGATGCCAGACTGGCTTGCCAGCGCCCGAGCCCCGGGCTCGGGCCTGCTGTTGAACCCCACGATGATGGCTTCGGAGGCCACGGCCAGGAGTACGTCGCTCTCGGTGATGCTGCCGCTTGCCGAGCGGATTGTGTTCACCCTGGAGCGGTCCGTGGTGAGGCCGTCCAGAGAGCGCCGCACCGCGTCTATCGTCCCTTGCACGTCAGTCTTGATTATCAGGTTCAGCGTCTTGATCTCGCCGGACTCCAGCCGTGTGTGCACGTCCTCGAGGCTGACAAGGGTGCCGCGCTGGGCCTCCTTCTCTCTGAGGTTATCCTCTACCATGCGGCGGGCGGCCTTGTCGTCGGCGGCTACCATAAAGATCTCGCCGGCTTCAGGCATGCCGCTGAGCCCCAGGATTTCGACCGGCCGGGACGGCTCTGCCCGCTGGATCCTTTGTCCACGGTCGTTCACCATGGCTTTGACGCGGCCCCGGACCTCTCCTGCCACTACGTTGTCGCCGAGATCTAGGGTGCCTGTCTGAACAAGGATCGTAGCCACGGGCCCCCTGCTCTTGTCGATCTGGGCCTCTATGACTACTCCTCGCGCTTCTCGTTGCGGATTGGCCTTTAGCTCGCTTACCTCGGCCACCGCCAGGATGTTTTCCAGGAGGTCTGGGATCCCGTCGCCCGTGAGGCCGGAGACTGGGACGGCTATCACCTCGCCGCCCCACTCCTCGACGAGAAGGTTGTGCTCGGCAAGCTGCCGCTTCACCCTCTCCGAGTCGGCGTCGGGCCTATCAACCTTGTTGACAGCCACCACGATGGGTACGTTGGCGGCACGGGCGTGGTCCATGGCTTCGATCGTCTGGGGCATGATCCCGTCGTCGGCAGCTACGACTAGGACTGCGATGTCGGTAATCTGAGCGCCTCGGGCCCTCATAGCAGTGAAAGCTTCGTGGCCGGGCGTGTCGAGGAAGGTTATCGGGTGATCGTTGTACTCGATCTGATAGGCGCCGATGTGTTGGGTGATGCTTCCGGCTTCGCCCTCGACTACGTTGCTGCTGCGGATCTTATCCAGCAGCGTGGTCTTGCCGTGGTCCACGTGGCCGAGGATCGTAACCACCGGAGACCGCTCCTCCAACAGGCTTTGGTCCTCTTCCTCTTCGGCGGATACGACGAGGGAGCCCGACGGCACCTCGTCCTTTGTCAGCGGCAGCACGCCATATCCGAACATCTGCGCGACGACGGCCGCAGTTTCGTGCTCGATGACTTCGTTGATGGTGACCATGTTGCCAGTGCGCATCAGGGCCTTGATCACCTCGATAGCGCCAACGCCCATCATCGTTGCGAAGTCGTGGACCGTCAGTGCCGCCGGGAGCTCAAGAGGCACGAGACGTGGTTCCCTGTCGGCAGTGGCCTGCTGTTGCCCCTGCTCCTCCGTGGCCGCTCTGTCACTAACCATGGATCACCCTATTAACCTCTGTCCGACATCGACGCTTGCCGTGCTCTTGCCGTCCGCTGGGCCGGCAGGATCGAGTTGGGAAAGGAGCTTGGCCCATCCCGCCTCGGTCGCCTCGGCTCGGAGCGCGTGCTCGACTCGCCTGCGCTCGATTCCCGTTTTGTGTTGGCTCTGGTCTTTGCAGACGTAAGCTCCTCTGCCGGCCATTTTGCCGGTGAGGTCCAGTGCCACTTGCCCAGAGGGGGTCGCCACGATGCGCGTAAGCTCCACCTTGGGCGACCTGGTGTTGCAGATCACGCAGGTCCTCACGGGTGTGTGCCTCGTTGGTTGCATCGGACGTTGTGTCGTGCTCACGTGCTATCTGCGAGCCTTTCGCCGTTTGCGGCCTCGCTGGCCGCTATCGTCCCGGCGCCTATCCTGCCTCGCGGTGACACCGCCTTTCAGACCTACTATGTCTTCGGCGAACCTGATCACGCCGGGCTGGGGGCCGGCGTCCCCTCGCCGGAGCGACCAGACGTCAGCCGGGACGTCTCTGAGAGACGCCGCGGCGCGCTCCGCCGTCGCCATGGCCGGCTCCTCAATGGGCTCGAGCTGCGGGACAAGAGGCGTGATCTGTGCTGGCTGGACTGCAGGAGCGACGACGGCCGTCTCCGCGGCCACCGGGACCTCGGCCTCGACTGGGGCTTGTCCGGCTTCGGCCTCTGCGACTACAGGCTGCTCGACCTCCGCCGGGGCTTCGACTTCTGCTGGGACCTCGACTGCTGCCGGGAGCTCGGCTACCGGCTCAACGACCTCGACCGGAACCTGCTCAACCGGTGCCTCAGTGACCGGCTCCGCCACGGCTTCCGCGGGCTTGGCCGGAGGCGGTGCGGGCAGGAGTTTGAGCACTCCGAGCCTCGCCTGAACCTCTGTGTACGAGGCTTGGCCGAAGCTCTTTATCTTTAGCAGGTCGTCCTTCGACGTGCTGAGGATTTGCGCTACCTTCTCTAACCCCGCGGCCTTGAGTACATTCAACGTCCTGGTAGACAGGCCCAGTACCTCTAGGTCTGCCTCCTCGGGGTCCACGGCCGCCGGTGCGGCAGTCTCGGCGTCCACCGTGCTCCTTATGTCGATATTCCATCCCGTCAGCTTGGCTGCGAGCCGTGCGTTCTGGCCCTCCCTGCCTATTGCGAGGGACAGGTGTCTGTCCGGAACCACGGCCACGGCCGAGAGGGAATCAGGGTCAAGGTCGACTCGCATTACCTGGGAAGGGTTCAACGCGTTGGCGATGAACCGGACCGGGTCTCTGTTCCACTCGACCACGTCGATCTTCTCGCCCTGGAGCTCGTTGACGATGTTTTGAATTCGCACGCCCCTCAGGCCGACGCAGGAGCCGACGGGGTCGACCCTGTCCTGTTTGGCTCTCACCGCCACCTTGCTGCGGGCGCCGGGCTCTCGCGCGATGGCTACGATCTCTACGATGCCGTTATAGATCTCCGGCACCTCCATCTCGAAGAGGCGCCTGACGAGGAGCTGGTCGGCACGGGAAACTATGAGCTCTGGGCCCTTGCTTGACTTGTCCACACGCTGGAGCAGCATCTTCAGCTTCTGGCCCGGCCGGTACCTCTCCGACATGGCCTGCTCCGATACGGGCAGCACGGCTTCTGCGTAGCCCAGACCCACGATAACCTGGCGCGGCTCTACTCGCTGGACCGTGACAGGGAATACCTCGCCCTCCTTGTCGGCGTACTCCTGGTAGACGAGCTCCCGCTCGGCCTCTCTGAGTCTCTGCATCACCACTTGCTTGGCCGTTTGGGCGGCGATGCGTCCCGCACTGTGGGGCATGCTGTCGGTGGCGACGTCGTCGCCCAGCTCGGCATCCGGTTTGATCTTGCGGGCGTCGGCGAGCGTTATCTCCTGAGCCGGTTCCGTTACCTCTTCCACCACCGACTTGATGATGTAGACCGTAACTTCCCCGCTGCCAGGGTCCAACTTGACCGAAACGTTATGGCCCTCTGTGACGCCATCCTTGCGGTAGGCAGACGCTAGCGCGGCCTCGATAGCCGATAGTACGATCTCCCTAGGCAGGTTGCGCTCGGCGGCTAGCTGCGTTACGGCGATCAGGAAATCGCTCTTCATAGCTGTTAGCCCCTTCCTCCTGCTGAAATGCGTGACCCCTCTTTAACAAAGAAAGTGGGGCCACCCCACTTTCAACGAGCGCCATAAATTGCAGGCAAAGTATACCATTCCTGACGTCGTTGTACAAGCGCGGGTGTCACTAACACGCGCGCGGGCGTAGCGACGTTGTCACCCCGGGGGAGTTGGGAAGATAATACTCAGTGGAGAGCGCTGAACCTGCCATGAAGCTCCAGACCGCCGCGAACCCCGGCCGCCCAGCGATCGCATCGATGCTGCTCATGGCGGTCGCGCTGGGCATGTTGGCCGTTTCCTCGGTCGGCTGCGGCTCGGCACAGGGAGAACGCCCCGGTCTGCTCGTGTTTGCGGCAGCCAGCCTGGCCGATGTCCTGTCCAGCGTTGCCGTCGCCTTCGAAAAGGAGACGGGTGTCGAGGTTCTGGTTAGCTATGGGGGCTCGCAGATGATGGCCCGGCAGATCGCCTCCGGTGCGCCGGCCGATCTCTTCATCGCCGCTGGCGAGTTCCCTGTGACGTTCTTGGAGTCCGAAAAGCTGGTGGGAGTCGGCCCCGTCGCACTTCTGCGCAACCGGCTCGTCCTGACGTCACGAGCCGGTGGCGCTCGCATAGACTCGGTCGATGGTCTTGGAACCGAAGCGGTCAAGAGAATGGCGATTGCCGACCCCGAGCTGGCGCCGGCCGGTCGATACGCTCGACAAGCCCTGGAGGCCGCCGGGCTTTGGGGCGAGCTCCAGGACAAGCTGGTGATGGGACCCGACGTGCGTGCCGTTCTGACCTACGTGGCCACCGGCAACGTCGATGTTGCCATCGTCTATGAGACCGACGTCCGAATTGTCGAAGGCCTCGTCGTGCTCGGCGTAGTGCCGCCCGACAGCTACGGTCCGATCGTCTACCCGGCGGTTGTGATTGATAGGCCGAACGGGAAGTCGGGAGCGGCGGAGCTCCTCGCCTATTTGCGTGGCGATGACGCCGGCGCGATATTCCGGAGCCACGGTTTCGATCACCTGGGACGCTAAGGCTGGCCCCTGGAGCCTGCGGCGTGGTCTCCGTCCGCTTCATCGCCGCATCCGGGAGAGTGCCTGTAGGGTGGGGGTCGGCCGTTGCTCCCTCGGACTAGTATCGGAGTGAGAAGTTGGAGCTGTCGACGCTAGGGCTGACCCTCCGGGTGGCCGTTGTCGCCACGGCAATCAACTTCCCCGTGGCGCTGGCCGTGAGCTGGCTCGTCGTCAAGCGCAGAGTCCCAGGTCGGTTCATCATCGACGTCTTGATCTCGCTGCCGCTGGCGGTTCCACCTGTGGCAGTTGGGTTCTTCTTGCTTGTCGTGATGGGGCGCGAAGGACCGCTTGGGTCGGCCGTACACAACGTTCTAGGTATCGATATCGTGTTTACCTGGGTCGCCGCAGCGCTAGCCTCGGCGATCGTGTCGTTTCCGCTGATCACCAGGACCATCATGGTGGCTATGGGAGGTGTGGACGAACGGCTCGAGTCCTCTGCTCGAAGCCTGGGTGCGGGACCGCTGCGGGTGGCTCTGACCGTAACCGTTCCGCTGGCGTATCGAGGCATCCTCGCCGGGGTTTTGCTCGGTTTCGTGCGCGCCCTCAGCGAGTTCGGGGCCACTATCGTGGTGGCGGGCAATATCCCCGGTCATACGCAGACCCTTCCGCTGGGCATATACTCCAGCGTACAGTTGGGAAGGGACGATATGGCTCTACGGCTGATAGGGGTGTCTATCGGTCTGGCCGTAGTAACGCTGCTCGCGCATAATTGGTTGCTGTCGCGCGGCAGGGCGCAGCGTGCCCTGTGGTGAAGTGGGGCGCTCGAGCGAAAATCGCCGTTGATGTCTTTGCATGACTGCACCTCTACTGAGATTCAAGGTAGTCAAGCACTTCCCCGGGTTCTCCCTCGAGTGTGAGGGAGCTTTCGAGCCCGGCGTCACGGCGATCTTCGGCCCTTCGGGGAGCGGCAAGACGACCTTGCTCAACTGTATAGCGGGGCTCGTCTCTCCAGACAGTGCCGAGATAGAGGTCGCGGGTCGAACCGTATTCTCGACCGCCAGTCGCGTCAACATGCCGCCGGAGAGAAGGCGGTTTGGTTACGTGTTCCAGGATGGGGCGCTGTTCCCGCACATGAGCGTGGCCGACAACGTGAGGTACGGGTTCAAGCTGACTCCGTCCACCGACCGAAGCGTCGATGTGGACCACCTTATCGACCTGTTCGGGCTTGGACGCCTGTTAGACAGAAGCGTCACAACCCTGTCGGGCGGAGAGCTCCAGAGGGTCGCTCTGGCCCGTGCGCTGGCGACGTCACCGCGCCTGTTGTTGCTGGACGAGCCTTTGGCGTCGCTGGACGGCGGGTTTCGCGGTGTCATTATCGAGCACCTTAGGCGCGTCCGGAGAGAGCTCGACACGCCGATGATCTACGTCTCCCACTCGATGTCCGAGGTCACGGCGCTGGCCGATGAAACACTGGTTCTTGCAGAGGGAAGGCAGGTGGTGTACGGGAGGACGTCTCAGGTCCTGGTCCATCCCCAGGTTTATGGCTTGGCCGACTACGCCACACTTGAGAACCTGATGGAGGCCGAAGTGCTGACAAGCCGCAATGGGGACGGTCTCGCGGAGCTGCGGATCGGCGAGGCACGAATACTGGCCCCTGAGGTTCATCGGCGGCCCGGGGAGGTTATTACTGTCTCCATCCGAGCCGGCGACGTGATCCTCACGCTCGACGTGCCGGGGCGGATCAGCGCGCGCAATGTCATCGAGGCGGGGATCGAGCAGATACATGACGTGGGATCGCGAGTGCTGGTGTATACCGACATGGGGGCGAGACTGATCGTGGAGATCACCCCCGGCGCACTCCGCGACCTGGACCTGCGCGAGGGTCAGCGGGTCTACCTCATCATCAAGACCAACAGCGTTATTCCCCTCGACGTCCCGGCCTGATCGTTCTGCTCCCAGTTCGGTCCGAACGATTCGGGCTCCTTCGACTATTGGCTGGGGTCTGGCTGAGCCGAAGGGGCACCCTGGCGTGCAGGATGCCTCTGGGATGGGTGGTGGGGAAGGTAACCTTGACCTCCGGTTCCAAGCCGCTGTAGCCATCGAAAGGGCCTCAGCTGTTGCCCGGCCAACCCCGGCGTTGTTGCCATCTTACGGAAGTGGTAAAATCGCCCATCCCTCCCGAACGAGACGTGCCCATGGCTTCAGATTCCCATAGCTTCAGCTCGGCCTGGGAGTTGGCTCGACTGGTTCGAAGTAAAGAGGTCTCCCCCGTTGAGCTGGTCGATCACTTCCTGGAGCGGATTGACCGGGTCAACGGGAGGCTGAACGCATTCATCACCGTCGCCGCCGACGAGTCTCGCGCAGCCGCCCGCAAGGCCGAGGAGGCCGTCTCCCGCGGGGATGAGCTGCCGCCCCTCCACGGCGTGCCACTGGCCGTTAAGGACACGCTCTTCACGAAGGGCATTCGCACGACGGCCGCTTCCCTCGTTTACAAGGACTTCGTCCCGGACTACGACTCGGCGCCGGTGGAGAAGCTGGTGCAGGCCGGGGCCATCGTCATAGGCAAAACCAACACGCCCGAGTTCGCCATGGGTGCAGGGCTTAGCTACAACCGGATCATCGGCGATGACTCCCACAACCCATGGAACCCAGAGCGCACGGCGGGTGCATCCAGCGGTGGCTCGGCGGTGGCCGTGGCGGCGGGTCTGGCCCCGATGGCCATCGGAAGCGACGCCGGCGGCTCCATTCGGATCCCCGCGGCCTGGTGCGGCATCTATGGGCTGAAACAGACAACCGGACTGGTCTCGGGCTACGGCGGCTTTCGGTCCAACGAGTCGCTGCCCCTCTTCACCGCGATCGGTCCGCTGACCCGCACCGTACGTGACGCCGCCCTCATGCTTCAGGCAATGGCGGGGCACGATCAGCGGGACCCCTTTACCCTCCGAGGCGAGCCGGCGGACTTTGTCGCCGCCCTCGGCCGACCGCCGGACTCCCTGCGCATAGCGTGGAGCCCCGACCTTGGTCGCGCCGAGGTCGACCCGGAGATACGAACGCTGGCCGAGCAGGCGGCTCGCAGGTTCGAGGACTTCGGCTGCCGGGTAGAGGAGGTGACGCCAGCCATCGACGATATGATCGCCGTGTGGGGACCCATCGGTCAGGCCGATCTGTACGCGGGCCATGGTGAGGACCTGGAAAGGCACCCGGACCAGTTCACTTCGGTCCTGCGGGCCATGATCGAGAGCGGCAGGGACACGACCGGGCCGGAGTATGCGAAGGCGGTCTGGGGAATGAATCGCATCCGGGCCCAGATGGAAGACTTCTTCGAAGGTTACGACCTACTCTTGACTCCGGCAGTGGGCACGAGCCCCTTCAACATACGGGAGGTGCTGCAGGAGTACGAGAAACCGGGAAGGTACCTGGATGCACTGGTGACCTTCTGCCCCCTCGCCAATCTGACAGGCGGGCCATCAGCGTCGGTACCGTGTGGCTTTACCTCGGATGGACTACCAGTCGGCCTGCTGATGACTGGCCGTTTCGGCGAGGATACGACGGTGCTCCGGGCCTCCGCCGCCTTCGAAGAGGCCGTCCCATGGACCCAACAGAGGCCGCCGCTGGAGCAGGCTGACCCATGACTGTAAACAAAGAAGACATGCTCTAAATCGGCGAAGACGCTAGAACGATCACAAGACAGTGGAACTATGGACGATCTATCGGTAGCCTCGGCCAAAGGGCGATGCTTTGTCATCATGCCGTTCTCCCGAACGGCGAATCACGATGGTACTTATTGGACAAGAATGTTTGAGAAGTTCATTAAGCCATCGGTGGAGGCCCTCGGTTATCAGTGCTATCGATCGACAGCAAGGCCCGGAAGCATCATCAGCGGAATAATCGACGATCTATTCACGGCTGACGTAGTGCTTGCGGTGTTGACCGATAACAACCCAAACGTTTGGTACGAGTTGGGAGTTCGTCACTCGCTCCGATTGGGAACGATTATGGTTATTGAAAAGGGACAGAAGATACCCTTCGACGTCGCCCATTATGGCTGCGTCCGTTATAACCGTCGGAGACGGCAGGATTTTCAGGACGAGCTATCTCAGTTTGTTCAAAGCATAGGCTCACGCGAGCGTGTTGACAGTCCCGTCATCAGTCATCTTGACTCCAGTTCTATCCAAATTGCGCAGATTTCTTCGTCAGTAGTAGACTCCCCGTTAACCTTCGAAGATGCGTTGGATAGCGCACAAGAATCTGTCCTCATCGTCGGACAAAACCTCTACTCACTGGCGAGTGACAAGCGGCACAAGCTAAAGCTCTTTGAGACCCTGGAGTCGAAAGCAATTGCCATTCAACTTCTGGTCTGTGATACGCAACGTGACGATGTTGTCAAAGTCACCGGAGATTTTACCGGGTCGTCGAGCTTCGCGCGCGACCTGTTTACATCGGTCCAAACGTTTTCCGCGTGGAAAACCGAACTTGAGGAAATGGGTGGGCGGGTAAAGGGAAGACTGGAATTGGCGGGCTCTGACAGGGTTGGCAACATCTCCGTTACCTTTGTCGATCCCCGCCGTCCCGGTGGAAGGATGCTGATCACTCCTACCGTTTGGACTACCCTTCCAACAGCAAAACCTTGTGTATGGATATCCAAACAATCGCACTCTAAGGTATTTCAACACTACTTTAGCCTGTACGAGACCATATGGCGGCACGCTCGAGTGATATAGCGGTCTGCCATTGGGGCGGTCGTACATCCCCCGCCACTAGAGTTTGCGTTTGACGCGTGGATTGGGTTGCTCATAAACGACGCGGTCTAACAAAGTCAGAAGGAGGAGGAAATGCCTACACTGGAGGAGCGCGTTCAAAGGATCGAAGACATCGAGGCCATTCGCAGCATGAAGATGAGGTACTCCTCGTACTGCGACGAGGGCTATCCCACCGACAAGATCTCGGGGCTCTTCGTCGAGGACGGCCTGTGGGATGGCGGAGCCTTCGGAGTATTCAAGGGGCGCCAAGGTATCCGTGACGGGTTCGCTAAGATCCCCGAGAGCATCAGCTTTGCCATGCACTACAACACGAACCACGAGGTCGACGTTGCGGCGTCGGGCACCGAGGCCACGGGCCAAGTCTACTTCTTCGGCACCCACACCATCAACGGCCGGGCGATGTTCCTGTCGCTGATCTACAACGAAACCTACAAAAAGGTCGACGGCCGCTGGTACTTCGACGTAATGAAGATGAAGATGAGGTACGTGACGCCCTACGAGTCGGGCTGGGCGAAGGAGCCTATGGCCGTCTGACCTCTGCCGATCGCCTAGCTCGAAGGGGCCAGCCGCCCCGCGTTTGCCCGATCCCGTCGGCCCTGTGAGGCATCGGAGAGCTGGCGCACGCCGCAGGTGCTTCCTAGGTAGGCTCCTCCACGTTTCAGCACTGGTGAGCGCGGGGATACCCGAGACTCCAGCCGTCCCGATGTGTCGGGACAGCACCTTCCCGTCGTTTTAGTGCAAAGCTCCTTTGCGGGGCTCCGGGGGGCATTCCCGGAAAACCTTCTAGGGTGGGCGGGTGGGATGTAACGGAATTGCTGCAACTAGCGCTATCATGCCTGCGGGGCCGTGGGGCCTAAAGGTGACCGAAGGGCGTGAGGTGCAGATGACATGTCCAGCCCCAACTCGTCGCGACACTAGCATGACAACCGTTCTGCATTCTGCGCCTGTCCCGTGGGGCACACCTCGGCCAGGCAGCAGCCGGCACACCGGGGTTCTTTGCGGCAGACCTCTTTGCCGTGGCGCACGATCAGGGCGTGGTACTCGTTGAACAGGTTCGTATCCGGCGGCAGGTGCTCGGTGAACAGGGAGCGGTAGTCCGAGTAGGGCCCCTTCTCCGGGGCCAGGCCCAACCGATGGAAGATCCGCCTGGTGTAGGCGTCGATCACGAAGGCCTGCTTGCCGGCTGCGTACAGCAGGATATCGTCGGCCGTCTCCTCGCCGACGCCGTGTATCGCCAGTAGCTCGACTCGGAGCGTGCCGGAGTCCTCCCTGGACATGGCGTCTAGGTCGTCGCCGAAGCGCTCGCCGAGGTACCGAGCCAGCGCCTTCAGCTTTCGAGCCTTGGCGTTGTAGTATCCGCTTGAATACACGAGCCGCGCCAGGTCGCGCTCGTCGATGTCCCTGATGGCACCGGCAGACAGCGCCCCCGCGGCCTTGAGGCTATCGATTGCTTGCTCCACGTTTCCCCAGGCGGCGGCCTGGGTCAGGACTGCGCCTACCATGACCTCGAACCGGGTTTCGGCCGGCCACCAGTGCTGCGGCCCGTACTCGGCAAGGAGCCGGTCGTAGACGTCGAGCAGCTGTTGTCCTAGCTCCATGGTAGCGCCCAGGGTTGTCCTCTTATGGCTAGCCCTCCGGCCGCCTCGCGAGGGAATCCATTCAGTATACCGTTCGTGGTGAGCCGGTCGACACACCGAGCGGGGCACAGGTCCGCCTCCCCGAAGGGCCCAGGACAACTTGCGACCCTTTGCTCCCCGACAATACACTGGTGGCTGCTGCCTTTAGGAGGCTCTACTTGCAGGGATTCGTCGACCGGCTCCAGGACGCGTGCGTGAGGGCGCGGAGCCTTCTATGCATTGGCCTCGACCCCGACCCCGAGCTGATGCCTATATCGGACGTGCTGGAGTTCAACAAGGGTATCGTGGACGCCACTGGAGACCTTGTGTGCGCCTACAAGCCTAACCTCTCGTTTTACGAGGCGCTGGGACGGCCCGGCTTCGACGCGCTTGAGGGGACGGTGTCCTACATTCGCTCCGCGGTGCCGGCGGCGATTGTCATCGGCGACGGCAAGCGAGGCGACATCTCCTCGTCCAGCGCGAAGTACGCGCAGGCCATCTTCGAGACGTGGGGATTCGACGCCGCAACGGTAAACGGCTACGCTGGTGGCGAGTCGATTGCGCCGTTTCTAGACTATGCGGATAGGGGCGTGTTCGTGTGGTGTCGCTCGTCCAACCCGGGGGCGGGCGAGTTCCAGAGCCTCCTCTTATCCTCCGAGGGCGATGCGATGCCGCTCTACGCGTGGATGGCTCATCAAGCGACGCTCTGGAACAATCATGGCAACGTCGGTCTAGTTGTGGGATCCACGTATCCTGACGAGCTGGCCGCGGTCCGCGCTCGGTGCCCGGGAATGCCGATCCTCGTGCCGGGGGTGGGGGCCCAGGGGGGGAGCCTCGAGCAGAGCGTGAGGCACGGGCTCGACGACGATAAGCCCAACGTCATCATCAGCTCATCTCGGGGCGTCTTATACGCATCCCCCAACAGAGCCGACTACGCAGATGCAGCGCGCCGAGCCGCCGAAAACCTTCGGGACAGAATCAATCGTATTCTTCGTGAGGAGGGGAGGGGGTGGTCCTAGACCTGAGGCTGGGCGATGTAGTACGACTGAAGAAGGTGCACCCGTGCGGCGGGTTCGACTGGGAAATCGTCAGGCTAGGGGCAGACCTCGGGTTGCGATGTCTCGTGTGTGGGAGGCGTGTGCTGATGCCTCGGTCGTCCCTGGAGAAACGCATGAAGAGGGTCGTTTCACCCGAGCCATAGGTTCGTGTAGCCGGCGAGGAGCGATCTGTGTGCGGGTGGTTCTAAGCGGATGGAGCAACAATAGTTACGTTGACACGTATATAGCTGACAATTAGAATGGGTTCGAGCCCTCGCGGGAGGTATTAGGCTAATGTTGCAACTGGTCATAGACAGCATACGCGTGAGCCTTATGAACTATCAGCGCGTAGTGATCCTGCGTGTCAAAGACTCGGACCGGTACCTCCCCATCTGGATCGGCCCGTCGGAAGCGGACTCGATAGCCCTTAAGCTCCAGGACGTGTCCGTGCCCCGGCCCTTGACGCATGACCTGTTGCGTGCCGTCATCACCTCTCTGGGGGCGACCGTGAACCACATCGTGGTGTCCGATCTGAACAACGACACCTTCTATGCCAAGATAGTGCTTTCGCAGAATGGGACCACCCTCGAGGTGGACGCGCGTCCAAGTGACGCCATAGCCCTGGCCGTGCGCACCCAGGCTCCCATCTACGCCGACGATGCCGTGCTCGACAAAGCTGGCGTCCAGATGGACATGGAGACCGGCAAGCCCATCGTGCCCGAGGGTGAGGATGGAGAGGCGCGGCCCCTCGGTGAGGAGGAGCTGAAGAGCCTGTCGGCTTTCCAGGACTTCATCGACACACTGAACCTGGAGGACCTCGGCAAGGGGGAGGAAGGAGAGTCCCCACCCCCGACCGAAGACGAGAAGAAGTAGTTCGGACCTCCTTGGCCCCGACCGAAGCCAACGGCCCCGCCGGTTCCGGCGGGGCTGTTTTTTTCGTTTGTCCGACCATGCGAGGAACGCCCGCCGGTAAATTGACCTCGGAATTTTGATTGTGATACACTACACAACCTCCAGGGGGGCCCCTATGAACAGCCGTGCGATGGGCACCGTGCTCCGGCTGGTCGGCATCGGCTGGTACGTTGGCATATGCATCGGCGGTGGCGCCACGGTGGGCCTGCTGCTGGACCGTCGGCTGGACCTGACCCCGATACTTACCCTGGTAGGGATAATCGTCGGGATAGTCGTCGCTGGGGTAGGAATGTACCGGATGGTTATGGCCGTTCTCGCAAGCAACTCGGGCCAGACCGGCGAGGAAGATAAGTAGTTGTCGGGGCTACTCAAGAGGCCGAAAAAGCTCGCCGTCCTGATCATAGTGGCGGCGGCCTTCATAATAGCCTTGGCTGGAGGGGCCCTCGGAGACTCCTTTGGCCTGGGCTTCCTGGGCGCGCCGATCGCCCACATCCAGCTTCCAGCCGAGTCCGTCATGTCCAACGAGATGTTCCTCGGCTGGGAAATTACCAACACCATGATAGCCACCTGGCTGACGATCGTCGTGCTCGTTGTGCTCGCCTTCTTCGCCCAGCGTCGTATGACGGAGGTGCCGCGAGGCCTTCAGAACCTGTTCGAGGTGGTAATCGAGTTCTTCCTAGGGATGGCGGAGCGTGTATCAGACAAGGACAGGGCGAGGCGCTTCTTCCCTCTGGTGATGACTATCTTCCTGTTTATCGTTACCGCAAACTGGATGGGAATCCTGCCCGGTTTCGGCACTATCGGCCGCCTCGAGACCGCCGAGGAGGTCATCCACCACGCTGAAGAGAAGGCCGACGACGGCGAGCACGCCAACCTGGAGGAGATCAACCTTCAGGTCTTCGACGGCGACGGATTCGTGGGCGTGCTGCCCTTTGGCTCCGTCGGTGATGATGGCGAAATCACAGCCGCCGACGCGGAACACGAGGGAGTGGAAGACGGTAAGCAGGCCGGTCTGCTGGTGCCCTTCTTGCGGAGTGCCAACACAGACATAAACACGACACTGGCCATCGCGCTTGTGGCGATGTTCGTGGTCCACCTCTGGGGGCTGAGGACCCTTGGGTTCTTCGGCCACCTGGGCAAGTTCATCAACTTCAAGAGTGGTCCCATCGGGGCGTTCGTAGGTATTCTCGAAGGCATAAGTGAGATCGCCCGCATCATCAGCTTCACATTTCGTCTTTTCGGCAACATCTTCGCCGGAGAAGTGTTACTGGTGGCGATGGCCTTCCTCATCCCCATCATCGGCATAATCCCCTTCCTGGGACTGGAGCTGTTCGTGGGTATGATTCAAGCCTTCATCTTCGCCATGCTCACACTCGTCTTCGCCACGATGGCGACTGTGAGACACGGCGCCGAGGAGGGCCACTAGCAGCCCCTCCTCTCGACGGCGAGAAAAGTTGACTCAAGGAGTTGAGGATGATCGAAGGTAACATAGGCGACATAGCCGCCGGACTCGCGATCGGGCTCGGGGCCCTTGGCCCAGGGTTGGGCATTGGCATCCTGGCGGCCAAGGCCATGGAGGCGCTGGGACGGAATCCCGAGGCGGCCGGCCCGATCCAGCAGAACATGATTTTGGCCATTGCCTTCGCAGAAGCCATCGCGATCTATGCTCTCGTGGTGGCGGTCATAATCAAGTTCGTGTAGCTCGGACCGCAGACCAAGGCCCGGTTTGAGCATCCTGCTCACATAATCTAGAAAGGGAGCCGGAAGGGCATGGAGGGCTTAGGCATTAATCTACCTGGTCTAATCACCCAGGTAGTAAGTTTCGTCATCCTGTTCGCAGTGCTGTCGCGGCTGCTGTACAAGCCGATTGTGGGCATGCTGGATCAGCGGGCCAATCGGATAAAGGAGAGCCTCGAGACGGCAGAGCGCGTCCGCGCGGAGGCGGCGCAGTCCCAGCAGGACATGCAAAAGCAGCTCGAGGAAGCTCGCACAGAGGGACAGCAGCTGATAAGCCAGGCGCGAGAGGTGGCCGACCGGTTCCGCGAGGAGGAGCTGGCCAAGGCCCGGCAGGAGATACAGGCAGAGAGGGAGAGGGCCCAGGCCAACATCGAGCGAGAGCGCGATGCCGCCATCGAGGAGCTGCGCCGTGAGTTCGCTGGCCTGGCCATTACGGCGGCCGAGCGCGTGATACAGCGCTCGGTGGATGAACCCGCCCACCGCGATCTCATCGAGAAGACGTTGGAAGAGGGGGCCGAGGTCGGCCGCGGCCAGTCAACCCGAGGCTAGACTGACCAATGGCAGGCGCGTCGGCCAGAAGATACGCCCAGGCGGTATTCCTGATCGCCCTAGAGAAGGACGAGCTGGATGGCTGGCTGGACGACCTCGCCGTGCTCGCCCAGGCACTCGAGAACCGCGAGCTCGCCGAGTTGCTTGACGCTCCACAGGTACCCATGGCCAGCAAGCAAGACGTAATCAACAACGCTCTCGCCGACGCTGTGGGGCCACTTGCCATCAATCTGATGTCCCTGCTCGCGTCTCGGAACCTCTCGAGCCTCGTGCCCGACGTGGTCGACCAGTATCAGCTCCTGCTCGATGCTCACCGTGGTATCGAGCGAGCCGAGGTGGTGTCGGCCGTTCCCCTGGCAGATGAGGAGCGGGGCAAGGTCGAAGCCCTCCTCCGGGAGATGGTGGGTAGGGAGATACGGCTGACGTCTAGGGTGGACCCCGGGATCCTGGGCGGCCTGGTCGCTCGGGTGGGCGACAGGGTTATAGACGGCAGCACCGTGACCAGGCTCCGCGACTTGCGAAGGGATCTGGTCGAGCAAAGGTAAGACACTACTACAGGGGCGTGCCCAGCTGGGAAGCCCTCCATCCCGTCAACGGGAGGCTGACATGGCTGTAAGAGGACAGGACATAGCATCCGTAATCAAGCGCCAGATCGAAGAGTTTGGCAGCCAGCTCACCATGGTGGATGTAGGCGTCGTGGTCGAGGTGGGCGACGGGATCGCGCGGGTACACGGACTGTCGGGTGTTGCCTACAGCGAGCTGCTGGAGTTTGCCGGCGGCGTGATTGGGATGGCGCTCAATCTTGAAGAAGACAGTGTCGGCGCCGTCATCATCGGGGACGCCAGGGCCGTTAAGGAGGGCACCGAGGTCAGGAGCACCGGCCGCATCGTCGAGGTGCCAGTGGGCGAAGGGCTCATAGGCCGCGTCGTCGACCCCCTCGGCAGACCCCTCGACGGAAAAGGACCGCTCAGATCGGACAAGACTAGGCCTGCCGAGATCGTTGCCCCGGGTGTCGCGACCCGCAAGTCAGTCGACACGCCCGTTCAGACTGGAATCAAGGCCATCGACGCCATGATCCCCATCGGACGCGGCCAGCGTGAGCTGATCATCGGCGACCGCTCCACCGGCAAGACGGCCATTGCGATGGACGCCATCATCAACCAGAAGGGCGGCGACCTGCTGTGCATCTATGTCGCCATCGGGCAGAAGGTCGGCAAGGTAGCTCAGACCGTGGCGCTGCTGGAACAGCACGGCGCAATGGAGCACACCATAGTCGTCGCCGGCAACTCGTCGGACCCCGCACCGCTGCAGTACCTGGCGCCGTACGCCGGCTGCGCCATGGCTGAAGAGTTCATGGCCCAGGGCAAGGATGCGCTGATCGTCTACGACGACCTGTCCAAGCACGCCTGGGCCTATCGTCAGATGTCGCTGCTCCTGCGACGTCCGCCCGGACGTGAGGCTTACCCGGGCGACGTCTTCTACCTGCACAGCCGGCTGCTCGAGAGAGCGGCCAAAATGGCCGACGAACATGGCGGAGGGTCGCTTACGGCCCTCCCGGTCATCGAGACCCAGGCGGGAGACGTATCCGCCTACATCCCGACTAACGTCATATCCATCACCGACGGCCAGATATACCTGGAGACAGAACTGTTCAACTCCGGCATCAGGCCCGCGGTGAACGCTGGACTCTCTGTTTCACGGGTGGGCGGCGCCGCGCAGACTCGGGCCATCCGCCGGGTCGCGGGCCGGCTGCGGCTCGACCTGGCCCAGTATCGTGAGCTGGTTACCTTCGCTCAGTTCGGCACGGCCGACCTCGACAGGGCCACCAGGGCTCAGCTCGAGCGAGGTCAGCGCGCTACTGAGGTGCTCAAGCAGGACCAGAACGTGCCACTTTCGATGGAGCACCAGGCCTGTGTGCTCTACGTCCTCGTCAACGGCTACCTAGACGATGTGGAGATTTCCAAGGTGGCGAGCTTCGAAGACGCCTTCCATCGGTTTATGGACTCTAACCACCCGGAGATCCTGCGTGGCATCGGCGACGCGAAGGACATTAACGACGAAGTCGAGCCCAAGCTGAAGGCGGCCATTGAGGAGTTCAAGGCCAGCGTGCCTTACTAGGAGTTGACTTGGGCCTCTACACGACCCTGTCATTGCGAATTCGCCCCTGGCGAACGAAGGATCTGGAGAGAGGACTCGCTACGGAGATGCCTGTCGATGGCACCCGCTCCGGAATCTCGTCCGGACAAGCCGGGACTCAGAGTGACATCACCTGCCAAGGCTTCCTAGCCTAAGGTATCGAGGAAGAAACCGTGGCCAGCGTAAGGCAGATACGAAGGCGTATTCGCAGCGTCGAGAACACGGCCAAGATAACCAAGGCCATGTCGATGATAGCCGCGTCGAAGATGCGGCGCGCTCAGGAGGCGGCTCTACAAGGTCGCCCATACTCAGACCAGATGCGAAGCCTGCTGGCCGACCTGTCGGCCCAGCCGCATGAAGAGGAGACGCTACACCCGCTGCTCCGCCGGAGAGAGCCGAGGAACGTCGAGATCGTGCACATCACCCCCGACCGGGGCCTGACCGGCGGACTCAACGCCAACATCAACCGGGCGGCCTCCCAGTTCATCCTGGGCCTGGAACGAAATGTGAGTGTCATCGCCATGGGCAAGAAAGGGCGCGATTTCATGGTGCGATACGGGCAGAACGTGCGCGCTGTTTTCACCGATATCGGGGATCGCCCAGCTCTGACCGATGTGACGCCCGCGGCACGTCTCGTGATCGAGGCCTACGCGCAGGAGGATGTCGACGCTGTGTACGTCGTCTATGGTCAGTTCGTGAGCACAACGATGCAGCGCCCCGTCGTGGAGCCGCTGCTGCCGGTCGTGCCTGCTGAGCTGGAGACGCAGCGGGCCGTGGGCTACATATACGAGCCCGACAGCCTCACTGTGCTCTCGGAGCTCCTTCCGCGATTCGTCGAGATGCAGCTCTACCACACAGTCCTCGAGGGAATCGCCAGCGAGCAGTCCGCCCGCATGGTGGCGATGCGCAATGCGACCGACAACGCCAATGAGATGGCCGACGAGCTGACGCTGGAGATGAACAAAGCTCGCCAGGAGTCGGTAACCACGGAGCTGCTCGACATCGTCGGTGGTGCGGCGGCCGTGCAGGCGTAGGCATGGAATCCCAGCCCAGGTTCAGGGAGGACCGATGGCCGCAGGAAAGATAACCCAGGTGATCGGAACGGTCGTGGACGTCGAATTTCCGCCCGAGGAGATGCCGGCGATCTACAACGCGCTGGAGGCGGAAATAGGCGGCGAGAAGCTGGTGCTCGAAGTGGAGCAGCACGTGGGCAACAACTGGGTGAGGTGTCTGGCGCTGGGGCCCACCGAAGGCCTTGTTCGAGGCATCGACGCCGTAGACACAGGTGGCGCCATCACCGTGCCCGTCGGAGACCCCACTCTCGGTCGCCTGTTCAACTGTCTCGGAGAGACGCTGGACGGCCTGGAGGAGGTGGAGTCCGAGGAAAGCTGGCCGATACATCGCCCGCCACCCAGCTTCGAGGAGCAGGCCACAACGGTGGAGGTCCTCGAGACCGGCCTGAAGGTCATGGACCTTATAACGCCCTTCACCAAGGGCGGCAAGGTCGGCGCTTACGGGGGCGCCGGCGTGGGCAAGACGGTCATAATCCAGGAGCTAATCCGCAACATCGGAACGGTCCATCAGGGCGTCTCGGTCTTCGCCGGTGTGGGCGAGCGCTCTCGTGAGGGAAACGACCTCTGGCACGAGATGCAGGAGTCGGGGGTGTTGAAGAACACCGTACTCGTCTTCGGGCAGATGAACGAGCCGCCGGGGATTCGAGCGAGAGTTGGCTTTACAGGCCTGACGATGGCCGAGTACTTCAAGGAGCAGCGGGGCCAGGACGTTCTGCTGTTCATCGACAACATATACCGCTACATCCTCGCAGGGATGGAGGTGTCGGCGTTGCTGGGCAGAATGCCGTCGGCCGTCGGCTACCAGCCGACGCTCTCGACGGAGATGGGCGAGCTGCAGGAGAGGATCACCTCCAGTAAGAGCGGGTCGATCACGTCGTTCCAGGCGATCTACGTGCCTGCCGACGACTACACGGACCCCGGCATCGCGACAACCTTTGGCCACCTGGACGCGGTGGTGGCGCTGGAACGCTCTATTGCAGAGCAGGGGCTGTACCCGGCAGTAGACCCCCTCGCGTCCTCCTCGCGCATCCTGGAGCCTGCGGTTGTCGGCCAGGAGCACTACGACGTGGCTCGCCGAGTGCAACAGGTGCTGCAGCGTTACCGCGATCTGCAGGATATCATCGCGATCCTGGGGGTCGAGGAGCTTTCCGAGGAGGACCGCCAGACCGTGGGTCGAGCGCGCAGGATTCAGCGATTCCTCTCTCAACCGTTGTTCGTGGCCGAGACCTTTACGGGCCAGGAGGGCCGGTACGTGCCCGTCCGGGACACGGTCCGAGGGTTCGCCGAGATCCTCGAGGGTACGCACGACGAGCTGCCCGAGCAGGCCTTCTACATGGTGGGCCCGATCGAGGAGGCGATGGAGAAAGCCGAGCGGATGAGTGCCGAGGAGTAGCGGCGAATAGACTCATGGCTACCATTAGACTCGAGATCGTCACCGTGGAGAGGGTCGTCTATTCAGAGGACGTCAACGTCGTCGTGGCCCCTGGCATCGATGGCGAGCTCGGCGTGCTGCCGAGACATGCCCCGTTGCTCACCGTGCTGCAGCCCGGCGAGATCCGGGTCGTGAAGGACGGCGAGGAGAGCTTCATAGCCATCAGCGGGGGCTTCCTGGAGGTCATGGGGGACAAGATCGCGATTCTCGCCGACACGGCGGAGCACGGCGAGGAGATAGACGCCGAGCGCGCTGGGGAGGCGTTGAAGCGAGCCGAGGAGCGCGTTGCGTCGCGGCCTGCTGACCAAGACCTGGAGCGGGCGATGGCGTCTCTCAGGAGGTCGGCGGCGAGGTTGAAGGTTGCCCGACGCAGAAGGCGCGTCCTGCCCGGTCCTGCTTCGCCCGGGTAGCCGAACCGCAGCTACCAAGTCACAAGGGGCCAGTCGTCAGACTGGCCCCTCGATTTTGTGGCGTTAGCTCCGAAGGGTCATTCGTCCTGCTGGAGATAGAAGGTCATCGACTGAAGGGAGAGCACCGGGTCGACGTTGCGCACTATGGTGGTGGCGGGCACCTGTGGAGCGATAGGCGCGTAGTTGAGGATGCCTTGCAAGCCGCTGTCGACGAGCTGGTCGATGACTGCCTGGGCCTGAGCGGCTGGCACAGCAACGATGCCGATGTCGATGGACCTCTCGTGAACCGTCCGGCTGAGCTCCGACATCGGCTGCACGCTAAGGCTACCCACGCGCATGCCCACCTGCTGAGGGCTGCTGTCGAAGGCCGCCACTATCTCGAATCCCTCGGGAGTGAATCCGGGATAGTTGATGATCGCCATCCCCAGGCGCCCAAGACCCACGAGGCAGGCTCGCCAAGGGCGGTCCAGGCCCAGGATATGCCTGATTTCTCTAAGCAAGAACTCGACGTCGTAGCCCCTGCCCTGTTTACCGAACCTGCCGAAGTAGCTCAGGTCCTTTCTGATCTGGGCAGGCGTCATCTGGAGGCGGTCGCCGAGCTGCTGCGAGCTGACTACGCTCGACCCCTGGCCGAGGAACTCGCTCAGCGCCCTAACGTAAAGCGGCAGTCGAACGACCACCACCTCGGGAACCTCTCGGGCCTTCATCGGTCTCCCATCGCGAGCGCTTGTTTTGTCCGTAGCCGGTAGGGGCTGGCGCGGCGCAGGGCGCGTCGGCTGAGTTCTTCGATGGCGCGGCCATTGTAACGATACATAGATCAATCGTCAACGACTTGTGAACCTTAGCACTACCTCGGAACGCGGCCACGAAGCGGGCCACGATGGGCGATTTCTTGACACCATATAGGCGGAATGCTAGAATTAGGCGTCCTCGACGCGGACGGCGCTGGCAAGACCACCTGACAAGCAATTGACCCATCATTGGGCTCCTTTTGCCCTCGCTTGAACGCCTTCTTCATGGCCGGCGACTGAACAGCGTCCCTGGAGGTAATCGATGACGGAAGAGAAGGTGGAGATCAAGAGAGGCCTCCGTGATGTATACATCGACCGTACCGAGTCGAGCTTCATAGACGGCAAAGCGGGGAAGCTTCTCTACCGCGGCTATAACATCCACGACCTGGCAGAGCAGTCCACCTTCGAGGAGATCATATATCTACTCCTCTACGGTGACCTCCCAACCGCCAGCCAGCTTTCGACGTTCGAGACCGATCTCAGGGCCCAAAGAGAGCTCCCCGAGGCTGTCGTCGAAGTCATCCGGCTCAGCAAAGACGCCCATCCCATGGATGTCCTGCGTACGGCGGTGTCGGCGCTTTCGGCTTTCGACTCGGAGGTGACCGATAACTCACCGGAGGCGACGCTTCGCAAGGGCATACGGCTGACCGCTCAGGCGCAGACGATCGTCGCGGCCCATTCTAGGATACGGGAGGGCAAGGACCCGGTCCCCCCGGACAGCAGCCTCAGCAGCGCGGCCAACTTCCTCTACATGCTGTTCGACGAGAAGCCGGACCCGCAAGACGCCCGGCTTATAGACAAGGACTTCGTTTTGCACGCCGAGCACGGCGTGAACGCCTCGTCCTTTGGGGCCCGCGTAGCGGCTTCGACCGTGGCCGACCTTCACTGCGCCATCGTTACCGGCATCGCGGTCCTCAAGGGCCCGGCTCATGGCGGGGCCGCCGAAGAGGTCATGAAGATGGCCCTGGACATCGGCAGCGGAGACCAGGCTGAAGGCTACGTGAAAGACCTGTTGAAGAGCGGAGGCCGGGTCATGGGGTTCGGCCACCGTGTTTACAGGGCCGTCGATCCACGGTCGATTCATCTGAAGGATGAAGCCAAGGAGCTCGGCGAGCGCAAGGGCCAGCCGGAGTGGTTCTCTATCCTCCAGGCGGTCACCGACGTCATGGAGCCGTACTCGCGGCGCGGCATCTGTCAGAACGTCGACTTCTTCTCGGGGGCCATCTACTACCTGCTTGGAATCCCCGACGACCTGTTTATCTCCATCTTCGCAATGGGACGCATACCGGGATGGACAGTCCAGGTCATGGAGCAGTTCGCAAACAACATCCTGCTCAGGCCTAGACTACTGTACGTCGGCGAGATGGACCGGGAGTACGTGTCGCTCGAGCAGCGAGGATGAACTTTTACGACAACCGATACGGAAGGGGCCAATCGTGGTAGAAGAAACCATATCGGATTGCAATCACCACTGGCTGATCGAAAGTCCCAACGGGCCCACCAGCATTGGTGTGTGTAAGCTGTGTGATGAGCGCGCCGAGTTCAAAAACTCAATGCCCGGCTCCGGTTGGGACCGCGGGAACGCTCAAGCCAGGCGAACGAAGCAGGCGAAAACCTAACGTCTGCGGCCGAGCCTGGCCGGAGCCAATGGTTTCGATACGTCCGCGGGCCTCCCGCAGTGCTATCGCATCGCTCGCCACTGCGACAAGCCACCCGGACCTGGAGCACACCCGGATACCCGATCCAACGCCCGCCGAAGCGGCCATTCGAACACGCATCGCCAGCCTCGGCAAGATAACCTTCGCCGAGCTCATGGAGCTCGCGCTGTTCCACCCCGAAGGCGGCTATTACAGCAACCCGAGCCCCTTCGGCGCCTCCGGCGACTACTACACCAGCCCCGCCGCCCACCCCGCGTTCGGCGCACTGCTCGCGGTGCAGATGAACCGTATGTGGGAGGTGCTCGGACAGCCAAGCCCCTTCTTCGTCGTCGAGATGGGAGCCGGCAACGGCCTGCTCGCAAGGGACCTGTTGGGCTATACCGCGGAACTGCCGCCGGCCTTCGCGGACTCTCTGCGTTACGTGGCCCTCGACCGGTACCCAGTATCGACCGGGACCCCACGGCTGCAGAGACTCGTGACCGAGGAGATACCAGTGCGGGGAGTGGTTGGCTGCCTGCTCTCCAACGAGCTGGTCGACTCCTTCCCAGTGCACCGGTTTCAACTCGATCGCGGCGAGCTGATGGAGGTGTATGTCACGCTCGACGACGATGGACGTATTGTGGAGGTACTGGACGATCCCTCCACCCGGCTCCTGGCCCAACGCCTGTCCGAGGTCGGAGTATCGCTGGAGGATGGGTTCCGCGGGGAGGTGGGCCTCCAGGCCGCGGCGTGGATGGGACGTGTGTCGGCGGCTCTGGAGAGCGGGTTCGTGGTGACCATCGACTACGGGCACGAGGCCGCGCAGCTGTATTCACCGGCGAGGTCGAGAGGCACTGTCCAGACCCACTATCGCCATACCCAGGGCGCGAGTCCATACCAGCGCATCGGCAGGCAAGACATCTCGGCTCAGGTGGATTTCTCGCATCTGGTGGACGCCGGCCGGTCCGCTGGCCTGTCGCCGCTGGCCCTTTTGACACAAGCGCAGTACCTGGCCGGCCTGGGGTTTCAGCCTATGCTCAGGAGGCTGCGGTCGAAGTCGCTTCAGCAGCGGGAGCTCGACGCCAACCTGATGGCGATGCTGGAACTTGTCAAGCCCGAGGGACTTGGCGGTTTCAAGGTGCTTATCCAGGAGAAGGGCACGGGTGTCGACGATGTGAGCATGCTGGCGCCCGCACAGGACGTGATGGAGACGCTGGAGCCGCCTCTTCTCAGCGCCGATCACATGCCGCTACTGGAGGGCCGGTATCCCCACCTGGCGTGGCAACCCGAGGAGTGGCCTCTGGAAGGAACGTAGCTAGGACTCGGTAACCTGGTTATGCGATGTCATGCCGAGCCCAGCGAAGGATCTGACGTAGCCCGGGTCGCTAGGCCTTCGTCCCGATGAGTCGGGACTCCTCGGAGTGAGAATTGACGACAGCTACTCGCCTAGGCCCAGCTCGGACGCAACCGGAGCCAAGGCGCCGATTACGAACTCGATGTGCTCGTCCAGGTCTGCGCCCAGCTCCTCCGCGCCCTTTACGATGTCGTCGCGGCTCACGGACTTGGCGAAGCCCTTATCCTTCATCTTGCGCTTCACCGAGCTGACCTTGGTCTCTGAGAGGCTCTTGTTGGGGCGCACCAGGGCCACGGCGGTTACGAACCCTGAAAGCTCGTCGCAGGCGAAAAGGGCCTTTTCCATCAGGGTTTCCCTTTCGATGCCGGTGTGGTCGCCGTGAGACAGCACGGCCCTGACTATCTCCTCTGGGAAACCTCGCGATCTGAGAATCTCTGCGCCGTAGGTGGGATGGTCGTCGGGCGCCGGGCATACCTCCCAGTCGAAGTCGTGGACCAGACCAGCGACACCCCACTGCTCTTCGTCCTCGCCGACCTTGCGGGCGTAGGCTCTCATGCACGCCTCCACCGCCGTGAGGTGCCTGCGAAGGCTCTCGCTCTTGGCGTACTCGTGGACCACGCCGTAAGCCGTCTCTCGGTCCATGCTCACTCCTCTTCGTCCTCCGGTGTAGAGTCGTCCCCGTCGGCCGATGGCCGAGGCGAGCACTTCCGCGCCGTAGTAATGAAGCCCGTATGGCCGATCATCCGGTGCGACGGCCTGACACTTCGTCCGCTGACGGACCACGGCCTCATCAGGATCTCGATCGTCTCGATCATCTGGAAGGTCCTCTGCGCCCTCAGGTGCTGGGTCAGCTGGTCGATCTGCGGTACGGTGGGCAGGAAGCTAAGGAGCAGCCCACCCGGGACGAGCTTCTCCGAGGCATGGGGCACCACCTGCCAGGGCTCGGGAAGGTCGAGTATGATTCTGTCGAGGCCATCCTCGTCGAAACCCTGGTACACGTCGCCGAGCTTCAGAGATAGATTGGCGTGGCTGGGCACCATCGCACCGACGTTGGCCAGAGTCCGGTCGAGCATGTCCTGCCTTACGTCGTATGAGGATACGCGGCCGTTTTCGCCCACGGCGCGCAGCAGCGCTATAGTCAAGGCGCCGGATCCGGACCCGGCCTCCAGGACCCGGGCGCCCGGGAAAATGTCGCCGTATACGAGGATCGCGCCCGAGTCTTTGGGGTAGATGACCGTGGCGATACGGGGCATCTCCCGGCTGAACTCGGCCATGGTGGGCTTCATGGCCAGCAGGTTGTGCCCGCGGGAGGTGGTGAACCAGGTCCCCTCCTCGCTGCCGATTAGCTCGCTGTGGGGAACGCTGCCTATGTGCGTCTCGAAGGTGGCCGACGAGCGCAATCGCACTAGGTAGCGGCGCCCTCGACGGTCGACCATCATGGCATGATCGTTGTCTCGAAAGACGTATCTAGGGGTGCTGTCTGGGTCTGTATCCGGCATAGAGGCTTTGGCTGGACGGCCTTGCGGACGCCTACAGCTTGCCCACCTCGTCTAGGATCTCGGACATGTCGAACTCCGACATGTTGGCGTAGACGCGCTTGAACCGGACCACGCCCTCCTTGTCGACAAGGAAAACGGAACGGTTTGCGGTTCCGCGCTCCTCGTTGTACACGCCATAGAGCTCCGCGACGCTGGCTTTAGGGTGAAAGTCGGCCAGCAGCGGATACGGTACGCCGCCGACAGAGGTCGCGAAAGCAGTCTGAGTCGGTCGCGGGTCCGTGCTTATACCCAGTACCTGGGTACTCTTCTCCTCGATCTCCGAGTTGACCATCCGGACCGAGGAGACCTGGTGCGTTCAGCCGCCTGTAAAGGAGTAGATGTGGAACGAGAGGAGAACGTTCTTCTCGTTCCGAAACTGGCTGAGGCTTACCTCCTCCATGGTGTGGGAGGGTAGTCTAAAGTCCGGGGCGGGCTGTCCAACTTCTACCATCGATTCCTCCTTCTGCTATGAGCCCTTTCCAAAGGGGGGTTGATGCCTTCCGTGCTTGTCCCGTCATGTTTCGTCGCCGGATCGCTGCGGGCGCCACCGCAGGTCGGGCTGCCGGGCCGCCCTGGCCTCGTCCAGGCGAGTGTTCGGAGTATCATGCGGCGCTTCGTGCAGCAGGTCTGGGTTTTCTCTGGCCTCGCCTGCGATAGCCTTCATCGCGGCCACGAAGTAGTCAAGTGTCTCCCTGCTCTCGGTCTCGGTAGGTTCGATCATCAGCGCCTCTTCGACGATCAGCGGGAAGTACATCGTCGGAGGGTGGATGCCGTAATCGATAAGCCGCTTGGCCACGTCGAGGGCGCTCACGCCATGGTCTCGGCGGAGCGTCTTGGCCGAGAGCACGACCTCGTGCATGCAGATGCGGTCGTAGGGGAGATCGTATTCGCCCTGGAGCTGGCTCCTGACGTAGTTGGCGTTGATTACGGCGTCCTCGCTGATCCGCGAGACGCCGGCGTCTCCCAGCGTGCGGATGTACGAGTAGGCTCGGACCAGCGCGCCGAAGTTGCCGTGGAATGCGCCCATCCTCCCGATGGTCTGAGGAGGGTCGACGAGCGAGTACCGCTCGGAGCCATCTGGCTCCTGCAGGCGCTCTACCACCGGAGCCGGCAGATAAGGCGCGAGCCTTTCGCCTACCATCACGGCGCCGGCTCCGGGCCCGCCTCCGCCATGGGGCTGCGTGAAGGTCTTGTGCAGGTTAGAGTGCACCACGTCGAAGCCCAGCTCACCGGGCTTCACACGGCCCAGCAGCGCGTTAAGGTTTGCTCCGTCGCCGTACACTATTCCGCCCGCGTCGCGGACGATGCTTATGACGTCCAGGATGTTGGTGTCGAACAGGCCCAGGGTACTGGGCTGGGTCAGCATGAAGCCTGCGAGATCATCCCCGACGGAGAACTTGAGAGCCTCCAGGTCTGTGTTGCCGTTCCGGTCGGTTGGGAGCGTCACGACTTCGAAGCCGGCCATTGCCGCCGAGGCCGGGTTTGTGCCGTGGGCGCTGTCGGGGACCAGGACCTTGTTCCTGCGGGCGCCGTCGTTGGCCAGGTGGTAGGCACGCGTCATGAGCATGCCGGCCAGCTCCCCTTCGGCACCTGCCTTGGGCGCCAGGCCCGTTGCCGCCATGCCAGTCATCTCGGCCAGGGAGCGCTGGAGCTCGTAGACGAGCCTCAGCGCTCCCTGCACCGTCTGCTCCGGCTGCAACGGATGGATCGCCGCCATGCCCGGAAGCGACGCCATCTCATCGTTCACCTTGGGGTTGTACTTCATGGTACAGCTCCCAAGGGGGTAGAAGTTGTGGTCTATGGAGAAGTTGAACTGACTGATCTGTGAGAAGTATCGGACCAGCTCGTTCTCGCTGACCTCCGGCATCTCCAGCTCGTCGCGCAGGAGGTCCTGCGGCGGCATGTCTTGCTCAGGCACATCCAGCGGCGGCAGGCTCGTGCCCATTCTGCCGCGCACGCTCCGGTCCATCAGAAGCTGGCGTCGGAGGCCGTCGAACCTCTCCATCTCGTTGCTCATGCCGCACCGCCGATTTCTGCCAGGGCGTCGACGAAGGCCTCGATCTCCTCCCGCGAGTTGATCTCGGTGCAGCATACGAGCATGCCGTTGGGGATCTGGTCGCTGACGTCGAGGCCGCCGATGATTCGCCTTTCCAGCAGACCCTCGTTCGTCACCGAGGGCGGGAGCGGGCACTGGACCACGAACTCCCGGAAGAAAACCCCGTCCAAGGGCAGCGAGTAGCCCGGGATCTTCTCGATCAGCGAGGCGGCGTAATGGGCCTTGTGGTAGCAGAGCTTCGCGATGTGGCTCAAGCCTCTCTTGCCCTGAGCCGCCATGAAAACGGTGGCCATAAGCGCGATGAGGCCCACCGAGGTACATATATTGGAGGTGGCGTTCTCACGCCTGATGTGCTGCTCCCGGGTCTGAAGCGTCAGCACGTAGCCCGTTTTGCCACGTGTGTCCACCGTCTTGCCGACGATGCGGCCCGGCATCTGGCGTACGTACCTCTGCTTACAGGCAAAGATGCCAACGTAAGGGCCGCCGTAGGTCGGGGCAACGCCAAGTGACTGCCCCTCGGCGACCACGATGTCCGCGTCGTAGTCGCCCGGTGGTCGGAGCATGCCCAGAGAGATCGGATCAGCGTAGACCACCAGCAGCGCGTCTTGCTCATGGGCCTTTTCGGACAGCCCGGCCACGTCCTCCAAGTATCCAAAGAAGTTGGGCTGTTGGACCACCAAGCACGCCGTGTCGTCCTGAAGCTTCGCGGCGCGGTCGGAGATCACGTCTATGGCGATGCCGGGGGCCTCGAGGTAGGTCTCTAGGACCGCCCGGTAAGCCGGGGAGACCGTGTCCAGTACGGCGACGCGCCTTTTCTTGCTGACCCGAGACGCCATGAGCGCCGCCTCAGCCATAGCCGTCGAGCCATCGTACATGCCGGCGTTGGCGACCTCCATCCCGGTAAGCTGACAGACCATGGACTGGAACTCGTAGTGGGCCTGGAGCGTTCCCTGGGCCACCTCGGGCTGGTAGGGCGTGTACGCCGTCATGAACTCGCTTCGGCTGGTGAGCTGCCGCACCACCGCCGGGACAAAATGTCGGTAGGATCCGGCTCCGAGAAAACAGGAGTAGTCGCCGGGTACCACGTTCTCTCCCGCCATCGCCTCGATCTCCCGCCGCAGTTCAAACTCGGAGAGAGGACGCGGAAGGTCGAGCGACGGGTCGCGGAACTGCTCTGGTATATCCTGGAAGAGTTCGCCCACCGACTTGACGCCGATGGCGTCAAGCATCTTCCGTCGGTCGTCTTCGGTGTTGGGGCTATAGGGAGAGATGAAGTCTGGCAGGTCCATGGGGCTGTAGCAGGCTCCCGGGGACCTTCACTGCTGGGAGGCGAGGAGTTCCGCGTACTGCTCGGCCGTCATTAGATTGCCAAGCTCTGAGGAGTCGCTGAAGGTGACCTTTATCATCCACCCCTGGTCGTAGGGTCCATCGTTGACGAGCTCCGGCTTTTCGATGAGAGGCTCGTTCCTTTCCAAGACCCGACCACTGATGGGGGTGTACAGGTCGGAGACCGCCTTCACTGACTCGATCTCGCCCATCTTGGCGAACTGCGAGACCTCTGTGTCAACCTCGGGCAGCTCGACGAAGACGACGTCCCCCAGGCTCGCGGCGGCGAAATCGGTGATGCCGACGGTGCCGATGCCCTCCGACTCGATGCGCAGCCACTCGTGTTCTTTCGAGTACCTGAGGTCTGGAGGATTCATGCGGCGCGTCTCCGGGAGTAGAAAGGGAGCGTGGTGACCTCGGCCTCGACCAACCGGCCCCGGACGTCGATATGGAGCCGCGTGCCAGGGGCTGAATGGTCGATAGGAACATAGCCCAATCCTATATTGGTGTCAAGGGTTGGGGATGGCCCTCCACTAGTCACCCGACCGATTTCCTGCTCCCCGTCGAGGATAGGGTATCCGTGTCTTGCGATGCCCCGCCCGAGGACGGTGAAGCCGACCAGTCGCCGGGCGGCGCCCTCGTCGCGGACGCGCCGTAGCGCGTCGCCGGCGACGTAGCGCTCCCTGTCAGGGTCTACGAACCTGTCGAGCCCCGCCTCGTAGGGGTTTACCGCAATGTCCATGTCGTTGCCGTGTAGGAGCAGTCCGGCCTCGAGGCGGAGAACGTCCCTCGCGCCCAAGCCGCACGGTGATGCCCCAGCGTCCGTAAGACGCTGCCAGATGGCGGGCGCCGATTCCTGGGGTGGGAGGAGCTCTACTCCGTCTTCGCCCGTGTACCCTGTGCGTCCAATGAAGGTCTCGACGCCGGCGATCCGGATCACCGCGGCCGCGAAGGGCCTTGTGGTGATCTCCTCGCCCGTGATACCGGAGAGTATCTCAATCGCCCTGGGCCCCTGAAGTGCGATCATGGCGTAGCGGTCGGTCACGTCGTCTATCTTTACCTGCTCCCCATCGGCCCAGCGTCGTATCCACTCCAGCACGGCGCCTCTGTTGCCGGCGTTGGGCACCAGGAGGAAGCGGTCCTCGCTCCTGCGGTACACAATGCAGTCGTCGATGATTCCGCCGCTCTCGTTGCAGACGACGTTGTACTTGGCACGCCCAATTCTGAGCCCTGGCGCGTCTACGCTGAGGACCCGGTCGAGAAGCGCGGCGGCGCCAGGTCCCTCGATCTCGACGCGGCCCATGTGCGAGACGTCGAAGACGCCGGCGTTCGAGCGGACGGCCCGTGCCTCTTGCAGGATGCTCGCGTACTGGATGGGCATCTCCCATCCGGCGAAGGGCACCATGCGACCGCCCGACGCGACGTGGGTGTCGAATAGGGGCGTCCTGCTGAGACCTTGAGAGGTGTCCAGGGGTCGTCTCCGGTGGGGCCGAGGTCGGTCAGACCTCAGCTATGGTGTCCCGGAAGAGTTCGATGGCCTTGATGTGATCGTTGGGTGTCCTGTGCCCGGCGCCCATCGTGTTCACAGAGGTGTGGGTCGTACCCAGCTCCTTCCACGCCTTGACCTCGTCGAGCCAGTCCTCCGGCGAGCCGTTGGCGGCCGTGATGATATTCTCGATGCCGAGGGAGCTTGGGTCTCGGCCCGCCTCCAGGGCGAAGCCTCGTAGCTCCTCCAGCCTGGCCCGGCCCTTGGCATCCGGCTTCATGCTTACCAGCGGCATCCAGCCGTCGCCGATCCTGGCCGTGCGCTTTAGGACCTGGTCGGCCATGCCGCCGAACCACACGGGGATCGGACGTTGAACGGGCAGCGGGTTGAGGCCGGCGTCGGTTATCTTGTGCCAGCGGCCCTCGTAGGTAACGAGCTCGTTGGTCCACAGGGCTCTCATAACCTCGATCTGCTCCTCGCTGCGGCGGCCTCGGTCGTGAAAATTCTCGCCCAGGGCCTCGTATTCGACGTCGTTCCATCCGGTGCCGATGCCCAGTCGCAGGCGGCCCCCGCTCAGGACATCGATCGCGGCGGCCTGCTTTGCCACCAGAGCCGTCTGCCGCTGAGGAAGGATCACGATGCCCGAAACCAGCTCGAGGGTCTGGGTGGCCGCGGCCAGAAAGCCGAAGAGTACGAAGATCTCATGGAACATGTCGGTGTGCTGGTAGTAGCCGCTCCAGCCGGGCCGGCTGGCCGCGTTGGCGCCGAGCACGTGGTCGTAGGCCACCAGGTGGTCGAAGCCCAGCGACTCCGCCGCCTGGGCGTAGTCGCGTACGGCGGCCGGGTCGGTGCCTATCTCCGTCTGCGGGAAAACAACCCCTTTTCGCATCTTCTTTTCCAGTGCCCTTTCGGAAGGTTGGGAACTCGCGTCTGCAGCGATGGACAGGCGCCAGTGTACTACATCGGTGGCCCCTGCGCCGCGGTATCGCTCGCCGATCTAGCAACCTCACTCGCGGCGCGACGCAACGCTGCTAGAACGGCCGGTAGCGGTTGGCGATGGGCATGCGGCGGTCTCGGCCGAAGTTGCGGGGCGTTATCTTGATCCCGGGCGGGGACTGCCGTCTCTTGTACTCGCTCTGGTCCACCAGGCTGATGGTACGTTTGAGCGTGGCTTCATCAAACCCGAGGTCGAGGATCTCCCCGAAGGTCTTGTCCTCTTCGACGTAGGCCTTGAGGATAGCGTCGAGCACGTCGTAAGGCGGCAGGCTATCCTGGTCCTTCTGGTTCGGACGCAGCTCCGCGCTGGGTGGCTTCGTGAGCACGTTCTCGGGAATGACCGGCGTAGCGCCGAGCTCGTTGCGGTACCGTGAGAGCTTGTACACCAGCGTCTTGGGTACGTCCTTGATGACTGCGAATCCCCCGGCCATATCGCCATATATCGTGGTATACCCGGTGGCTATCTCGCTCTTGTTGCCCGTAGTGAGCACCAGCCAGCCGAACTTATTGGACAGGCCCATCACCAGGTTGCCTCGTATCCTTGATTGAAGGTTCTCCTCCGCAATTCCCCACTCGGTGCCCCGGAAGTGCGGCTCCAGCTCGCTCAGATAGGCGGCGAAGGGTTCCTCAATGGGCAACTCTCTGAGCTCGATGCCAAGGTTCTCGGCCAGGGCTCTGGCGTCGAGGACACTGCCCTCGGACGAGAACCTGGAGGGCATGGCGACGCCTACCACGTTGTCGCTGCCGAGGGCATCGACGGCGACGGCGGCGACGAGGCTCGAGTCGATGCCGCCCGAGAGGGCGATGACGACTCGCTGAAAGCCGCACTTCCTGACGTAGTCCTGTGTGCCCAGCACCAGCGCCGCGTATACCTCTCCGACGTCGTCGTAGGTCGTGGGATGATGGTCGGGTGCTGTGGGCCTGCGCGACTTGGTCTGTTGACCCGACACGGTGATGACCTTCGATGCGCCTATGTCCTGCTCGGTTGCCGGCTCCGGCTCCCGGGGCTTCGGCCCGAACTCCGCCTCCAGGTCGAGGTCCACGACTATCAGCTCCTCCTGGAACTGGCTGCCCTGGAGGGTGACCTCGCCTGAGGGATCGAGGACGACGCTGGCCCCGTCGAAAACCAGCTCGTCTTGTCCTCCAACGAGGTTCAGGTAGGCGACGAACACGCGGTTGTCGGTGGCCAGCGGTACCAGCACGGCTTCCCGGTCCTTGCGCTTGCCTGCGTGGAAGGGCGAGCCGTTTATGTTCACGATGACCTCTGCACCGGCGGCCGCCTGGACTTTGGTGGGACCCTCCGGATCCCAGACGTCCTGGCAGATGTTGACGCTAATGGCCGTGCCGTTGACGATGTAGACCGGACAGCGGGTTCCGGGCTCGAAGTAGCGCTCCTCGTCGAAGACGCCGTAGTTCGGCAGACGCATCTTGTGGTAGACGTCCACCAGCCGGCCGTCGCTGATCACGGCCGCGGCGTTGCGTAGCCGGCCGTCGTCGCGGTCCACGAAACCGAAGACGGCCGTGATGTCTTTCGAAGCGCTCGTGATCTGGTGCACTCGCTCCAGGTTGTCATTGACGAACTGTGGCTTGAAAACCAGGTCCTCCGGGGGATAGCCGACCACGGCGAGCTCTGGGAAGGCGACCAGGTCGGCCTGAAGTGAACGGGCCCGATCCATATAGTCGATGATCTTCTCGGTGTTGCCGTCCAGGTCGCCGACCGTGACGTTGATCTGGGCGAGGGCTAGCCGAAGCGTGCGCATAGGCTGCTAACTGCGGACTTTGGTGCGGCAGGGACGGAGCCTTGCTCCACTGAAACCGATTCTCCAGTCAGGCGGAGCGGGATCAAGCCTGCCTGGCAACGAACCCACGGATCCTCTCCAGGGCGCGCTCGATGTTCTCCCGGGAGTTGGCGAAGGAGAATCGGACGCAGCCCTTGCCGAACTGGCCGAACGATTCCCCCGCAAGACAGGCTACGCCGGCGTCCTCCAGGAGGCCATCGGCGAACCGACGGCTACTCATGCCGGTCCCCTCGACGCTGGGGAAGACATAGAAGGCTCCCTTAGGCATGGCGCATCGCAATCCCGGGATCCCGTTGAGGCCATGCACGATCAGGTCGCGTCTCGCCTTGAACTCGGCCACCATCGAGTACGCGTCGTCCTGGGGGCCGCCCAGCGCCTCCATTGCCGCCATCTGCGTGAAGCTGGCGGTGCACGAAACGCTGTTGGTCACCAGGCGCGATATCGGCTCCACCAGCTCCCGCGGCATGACGCCGTACCCTATGCGCCAACCCGTCATGGCGTAGGTCTTGGAGAAGCCGTCAAGGATTATGGTCCGCTCCGGCATGCCCGGCAGGCTGGCGATGCTATCGTGCTCGCCCTCGTAGAGGAAGCGGTTGTAGATCTCGTCGGAGAGCACAGTGACGTCGTGTTCCCTGGCCAGGTCAGCGAGAGTCTCAAGGTCGCTCGTCGCGATCACGCTGCCGCAGGGATTGTTCGGCGAGTTGACGATCATCAGCTTCGTCTTGTCGCCAACCTGGCTCGCCACCTCGTCGACGTCGATATTGAAGTCCCTCGACTCGTAGAGCCTCATGGGCACCGGTACGCCACCGGCGAATCTGATCATGGACTCGTATATTGGGAAGCCGGGGTCTGGGTAGAGCACCTCGTCGCCCTCGTCCACCAACGCCAGTATGACGAAGAACATGATGGGCTTGCCGCCGGGGGTCACGACAACGTTGTCGCCCGCCACGGATATGCCGCGGGTGTGGGAGATCTCCTCGGCGATCCTGTCCCGCAGCTCTGTGGCCCCGGCCGATGGACCGTAGTGCGTGTGTCCGTCGTCCAGGGCCTGTGTCGCCGCCCGTGTGATGTTACCCGGCGTGTCGAAGTCCGGCTCGCCGATCTCGAGGTGAATGACGTCCGCGCCCTCTGCTTCCAGGCGACGAGCCCTGGCGAGGACCTCGAACGCCGTTTCGGTACCCAGGCGGGTCATCCTCTCGGCAAGCCGCACGCAGCGCCCTCCAGCCGTTGGTACCAGGCTAGTATACACTCCGTTTCGCATCGGACACGATTCTGCCGTGAATAGCATCCTAGCAGTGTCGGTCGGGACGGAGAGGGATGTGGTAAAATCTCATCCGGCAATCCGGCCAGCATAGTTGGGAGGATGGCTCAGTGAAGGTGTACCTTGGGGTTCCGCGGGGCTTCTGCGCCGGTGTGGTCAGGGCCATCGACGTGGTGGAGTTGGCGTTGGAAAGGTTCGGGCCGCCGGTATACGTCAAGCACCAGATCGTTCACAACCCTTACGTGGTGCAGTCGCTGGAGGACAAAGGAGCCATCACCGTCGAGGACGTGGAGGAGGTGCCGGAGGGCTCCACGGTCGTCTTTTCCGCCCACGGCTCGCCTCCCGAGGACTTCGAGAAGGCGTCCAAGCGCAACCTCGACGTGATCGACGCGACCTGTCCGCTGGTGACCAAGGTCCACAACGAAGCGCGTAAGTACGCGGGGGATGGGCGGCAGTTGATTCTCGTCGGTCATAAAGGCCACCAGGAGGTGAAGGGAACGATGGGCCAGCGCGCCATGGCGCTCGTAGACGACCGGGAGGGGGTCGAGCTCCCCGAATGGAGCCCCGACACCCCCGTGACGGTGCTTACCCAGACGACCCTCTCGGTGGATGATACGGAACGCTCCATCGAGCAGATAAAGGAACGGTTCCCCAACGTCATCGTCCGAAATGACCTGTGCTACGCGACGACGAATCGCCAGATCGCCGTCAAAGAGCTGTGCAAGTTCGTGGAGCTGGTCCTGGTAATCGGCGCGCCCAACAGCTCCAACTGCAATCGCCTTCGGGACGTCGCCGAGGCCAACGGCGTAACAGCCTACCTCATCAACGGGCCGAGCGAGCTTGAAACAAGCTGGCTCAAGGGCGTCGAAAGGATAGGCATCACCTCCGGTGCATCGACTCCCGAGCTACTGGTCGAAGAGGTAATCGACGCCCTAGGGCCAGACGAGGTAGTCGCCATCGAGGGCGCCGAGGAAGACGTGAGCTTCACCCTCCCCAGGGAGCTCCGCTAGCGTAGGGCCGCCTCGCGGTGGAGAACGTAGTCTTCGACGGCAGGTTCCACGACCTCGTGGACGACTGGGGCCCCCGGCAGGTCCTGGACGGCCTGGGTTTCCCAGAGGGTCCGGTAATGCTGCCTCAGGGGTACCTGCTCTTCGCCGACATCGACAACGATGCCATCCTGCGCTACTCGCGACCCGGAAGGACTGGGATATTCAGGCAGCCGTCGGGCGGAGCTAACGGCAACACCCTCGATCCCCAGGGACGCCTGGTCACGTGCGAGGGCGGCGTCAGGCGGCTGACCCGGACCGAGCATGACGGCTCCATAACCGTTCTGGCCGACAGCTATCAAGGGAAGCGCCTCAACTCGCCCAACGACGTGGTGGTGCGCACCGATGGCACCATCTACTTCACCGACCCGATCTTCCTTAGCTCCGACGAGGGGATGCTGAGCCCCGACGAGCAGGTGATGGCCCGGTCTTATATGGACCTGGACTTCTGCGGCGTATTCAAGGTGTCGCCGTCCGGCGAGCTCTCGGTCCTGACCAAGGACCTCGTCCGTTGCAATGGGCTGGCCTTCTCGCCTGACGAGCGCGTCCTTTACGTCGTGAACTCGGCGGATAACTCTGTCTACGCCTTCGACGTGGATGCGGATGGGTCGGTCGGCAACCCGCGGCTGTGGCTCAGGATGGAGTATGAGGTCTTCGGCCTGGGTGACGGCATGAAGGTGGATGTCGAGGGCAACGCCTACGTTACGGGGCCCGGGGGTGTGTGGGTGGCGAGTAGCGACGGTACACCCCTCGGCATCATCCGGATCCCGGTGCCGCCGTCGAATCTGGCCTTCTACGGCTTCGACTCCGGGATGCTGTTCATCACCGCAGCACCCGGCGCGTTCATGCAGCGCATCAAGGTCCCCGGCATTTCGGTGATCGACCGGGTCGAGTAGTGTCCTCGCGCCGCCGCTGTTCGCCGCGCCGCCGGGAGCAAAGTCGTTGAGTCCGCCACATTGGAGTAGCCCGGTGGAGATTAGGATGGGCAGCCTGATACGGGATGCCGAGGAGGCGGAGGGAACCGTCGTCGTCATCGACGTGTATAGGGCCTTCACCACTGCCGGGATAGCGTTCTCGCGAGGAGCCGAGAAGATCATAATGGTGGCTGAGGTCGAAGAGGCCATCGAGCTGAGAGACCGGGGACTAGCTGATCTCTGCATGGGCGAGGTCGGTGGCGTGCGTCCCAAAGGCTTCGATCATGGCAACTCGCCGTATGAGCTTTCCCTGGCTGACGTCGCGGGCAAGACCATCGCCCAGTCCACCAGGGCGGGCGCTGTAGGGGTCACCTCGGTCCGCAAGGCAGACAAAGTTTACGCCGGGTCACTCGTCGTAGCTGGGGCGACGGTCAGCGCCATACTCAAGGACTCACCGGATGTCCTTACGCTGGTTGCGATGGGCCATGAGGGGAGAGAGAAGACCGACGAGGACGAGCAGTGTGCCCTGTACATGCGAAACCTTCTGCAGGGACGCATGCCAGACCATCACGCGGTTCGCAAGCTGGTGCTGGTCGGCGCCGAATCCCAGAAGTACGACGATCCGGCTCTCCCTCAATTCGACCCCAGAGACGTGGAGATGGCTCTGCAGATTGATTCCCTGCCGTTTGCCATCCGGGTGTCGCGAGAGGATGAGCTGATGGTGGCTCGTCGGGAGTACGTCTGAACCACAACGGGGAGATAGAGCGTTGGAGTATCGAAGATTGGGCAGGTCCGGGCTGGAGGTTTCCGCCGTCGGACTCGGCACGAACAACTTCGGCACGAGGGCCGACGCATTCGACTCGGTGCGCGTGGTCGAGCGGGCCCTAGACCTGGGCGTCAACATGATCGACACCTCCAACAGCTACGGCCAGGGGCTATCCGAGGAGTATCTCGGCAGAGCACTGAAGGGCAAACGTCACCTGGCCGTCATAGCCACCAAGGTCTCTAGCCGCGTCGAAGAGGGACCGAATCGAGCGGGGAACTCTCGGCAGCACATCCTATCGGAGGTCGAAAACAGCCTGCGTCGCCTCGGCACCGACTACATCGATCTCTATCAAATTCATTGGATCGATCCCTCGACCCCGATAGAGGAGACACTGCGGACGTTGGATGACCTGATTCACCAGGGCAAGGTGCGTTACGCGGGCTGCTCCAATTTCATGGCATGGCAGGTGTGCGAGGCCGTGTGGACCTCGCGGAGCCTGGGGATCGCTACTTTCGCTAGCGTCCAGCCAAGGTACAACCTGGTGCAGCGAGAGATCGAGGCGGAGCTTCTTCCCTTCTGCCAGGAGTACGGACTCGGCGTCCTGCCCTACTATCCCTTGGCGAGCGGCTTTCTCACCGGCAAGTACCGCCGTGACACACCGCCGCCTGCCGGGTCCCGCCTGGCGGCCGGCGATCGGGGCCTGCTCACGGCCGACAACTTCGACGTGCTGGAGAAGGTTCAGGCGTTCGCTTCCGAGCGAGGACGCACCGTTCTGGACCTCGCTTTCGCATGGCTCCTGTCCAGGCCCATCGTAAGCTCGGTGATTTCCGGAGCAATGAAGCCCGAGCAGCTAGAGTCGAACGTAAAGGCGGGCGAATGGCGGCTTTCATCCGACGACGCCGCTGATTTGAACGGCCTCCTGAGCGAGTAGCGGACTCCGCCTCGTACCGTCCATCCCTTATCATCTCCCCATTAGCTTGACCCCGAGTGGACGCATCAGGCTCCCGCTCGCCGATGGGACTTCCAGGTGTTCCGAATCTCACACCGCTGGACCGGCTCTGCCATCCTCGCGGCGGCGACCGTGTTGGGAGTTTTGCCCAACGTGGCGTCAGCTCTGACTGAGGGCTCGGTGGAGTTCCAGGACGGCGCCGGTAACACGATCCAGCTGTTGTCGCCTGGGGACGCGGCGCTCTTCTACGTGAGAGACGGCGACCTGGCCACATCCGGCACGTGCACCGGCACCTGGACGAACGTCGGCATACCAATAGACGCCGGGACCCGTCTAAATCTCGCCACCGGGGCCCCAGATTCCGCCAGCTACTCCCTGAACGAAGGATGTGCCTATGATGGAGACGTGTCGAACAACACGCCGCTGAAACTGGACCCCATCCCGACCGCTAGCGTCGACGAGGTGACGGTGCTGGTAACGTGCTGCGAGGGCTCGCCTGACGAAATCGAGCTTTTCACAGACGCCAACGCGGGGAGCACAGTCGAGGTCCAGTTCAGCTTCGACGTAGTCGACTCATACGAGCCGTCTGCCAGTCGACTGACGGTCACCAGTACGTCGGACCCGGCAGGAGAGAGCGTCAAAATCAGCGAGGTGGTCGGCGAAACCAACGACGCTCCCAGCCCCACGTCCGGCATTCTCAGCGGAGACGTGCTGCTGAGCGCGAGCCAGTCGGCGCTCGCACAGGGGGACGGCGCGGTCTGGGTCCAGGGCGGCGATGCTCTCACCGTGGCCTACTACGAGGCCGACGGCGCTACGATCATAGACTCGCACACTATCTTGGTCGACGGGCTGGCGGCCACCGCAACACCAATGCCAACGCCAACGGCAACACCAACCGCAACCGCAACACCAGCACCAACCGCAACGCCAGCACCAACCGCAACGCCAGCCGCAACACCAACGCCAGCCGCAACACCAACGCCCTCCATCCCGACGACTGGGTTGTCGGCGTTGCTCGGCCTCTTTCTGGCTCTGGTCGGTATGCTAATATGGCGCCTGAGCCGGAAGCTCCCGGCTCGAGTTTATCGGAAAGGCTGACGTTTCGTGAAATTTGGCATCATCCTGCCCAATAACTGGGGCCTCGAAGACCCACAGGATGTCCTTGGCGTCGCGACCCATGCCGAGGACCTGGGCTTCGACTCGGTTTGGGTCAACCAGCACGTCTTCAACGTCGGTTTCGTGTTCGAGCGCCTTGGGACGAGGCCCTACTATGACCCGCTAACCGTCCTGACCTATGTCGCATCGCTTACGAAGAGGGTGCGCCTCGGAACGTCGGTCCTGGTACTGCCGTATCTCCAGCCGATGGTGCTGGCGAAGACACTGGCTACCCTCGACGTCATGTCGGGAGGGAGGACCATCGCGGGTGTCGGAGTCGGTGGCCTACGCCCCGAGTTTGACGCTCTAGGCTGCGACTTCAGCGAGAGAGGCGCATACTCCGACGAAAGCATCGACGTGATGAAGACGCTGTGGACCGACGAGGAGCCTGCTTTCGACGGTCGGTTCTTTCATTTCTCGGAGGTCAGGTTTTCGCCCAAGCCGGCCCAGCGGCCCCATCCGCCGATATGGATCGGGGGGCAGAGCCGGGCAGCGATGCGACGGACGGCTCTGAGGGCCGACGGCTGGCATCCCACCGGCCTCACGCCGGACGAGATGGCGAAAGGGCTGGTCTACCTGAAAGCCCAGGTCGAATCGGTGGGGCGGGCCATGGAGGACATTTCGCTGTCCGCGCGCGTCGAGCTTGACGTCCGGGATTCGCCTCTCGGAGATAAGGCGGGCCCGATGGAGGGCGCACCGGACGAGCTTGTGGAGGCGATCGAAGCCTACGCGGAGATCGGCGTCAGAGAGCTGGTCTTCTCGGTCGGCACACCGGACCCGAAACGAATCCTGAGCGTCATGGAAGCCTTCGCTTCGAGCGTCATGCCGCGCGTCGCCGCATAGGCCGCGCGCGACCGGCCTCTACAGGTCGGGGAGCCTGGGAGAACCGGGTGGCGGCTCCACCTCGAAGGCGTTCATGGCCAGCGCCAGCATGCCATAGTAGCCCATGGTGACCGTTAGGTCCGTCACGCCCTGGACCTCGAACCTGGACCTGGCCGCCGCGAACGTGGCGTCGGACACCTTGTGCTCGCGGAGCAGCTCTCGTCCGTACTGCACGATCAACGCGTCGTCCTCGTCCAGCGAGTCGAGGGGGCCGTTGTTCGCAACGGCGTCGATGGCGTCCTCGCTGACGCCGGCCGCGCGTCCCAGCTTGACGTGCGCCGCCCACTCGTAGTTGGAGTCGAATTCCCGTGAGGCCGTGATTGTGGCCAGCTCTATCTGTGGGGAAGAAAGAATCGACTCGAATCGGATGTAAGAGCCCAGGTGAGCGGCGCGTCCGGCCACCTCCGGGCTGTTGATCAGCACCGCAAAGGGTCCCGACACCTTACCTCTGCTCTTTACGATCTCGTCGAAGATGTGCTTCTTGTCGGCTTGAACCTCGTCCCTGGACGTTATCTCCGGTACCCGGGACATCGTCTCCTCCATAATTTCGACTTAACGGTCCGCGTTGCAGGGCGACAATGTACCACAGGCGAAGTTGTGTGACCAGGAAGCAGAGGGGCTACAGGCGCTCCAGGAAGGGGATTGGCACGACTCTTCTGATGGTGCTCCAGGCGAGCGCAAGCGCTAGCGTCACGACCCCTATGGCCAACGGCGGTATGCTCTTGATCGCGAGGCCCCAGGCAAAGTCCTTAGCCACCGACTCCCAGGCCTCAGTGGCCTTCTCGATGATGGTCCTCTGCGTGTCCTGGAACACGCTGTCGAATTGTATGTCGTCGATTATCCTCTGCTTGATCTCCTGCACGCGGGGCTCCGTGACGGCGTTGTTCGTGGCAAGAGACGCCCCGAGGATTATCGCCGAGACCACGGCCAGGGCTGCTGCTGCCCAGGCGACGCGGCTGGACCAGCGTCGACCCCCGAGGAAGCCTATGCCGATCACCAGGGCGGCCACGGGCAGATAGATAAGATACTTGAGCGTCCTGGCCCAGCCGAAGAACGACCTGCTCCGGTCCAGGCTGTCGACGGCCCCGCGGTCACTGATAGCGGCCAGGTCCGCGCGGAGGTCCTCGTGCGTGTAGACCCACCCATCGGCCAGGAACGCGCGGGCGTCGTCCAGCCTGTCGACCGCCTCCGGACCGAAGCGGCTTTCGAGGTCCCGCCGCAGGTCGGCGTCAGTGTAGCGCCAGCCTTCGCCGACTATCTCCCGCACGTCGTCTAGGAGGTCCAGATTCCCCTCCGCGCCGGCGGCCGACAGGGCCTCACGCAGGTCTGCGTCGCTGAAGCTGATCCTGTCCGGCACCGCGTCGAGGATCCGAGAGTCCACGAGCTGCTCGATCTGCGCTTCGACGACCGGGTTGTCGGCGGCTGGCCCCAGCTCGTTTGCGATGATCCTCAGAATCTCGTTGCGGGCTTCTCGTTTGTTATCGGCTATGGAGATGCTGACCCGGAGGCTGTCCTCCCTACCGGCCAGGTAGGGCCCCGCCTCGTCGATCAAAGTCTCGGCCTGCTCCTGTACCCACTCGGGCGGCGCGACCCGGCGGAGAGCGTCGACCAGCTCCCGCGAGGTGACGCTGATACCGAAGGGAAGCTCTACGGCTTCGCCGATATTGTCCGTGATGGCGGGCTCGATTACCTCGTCGTAGAGCAGGTCGTACGCGTTGCTCTCTCTGAGCAGCGCCTTGGTCTCGTCGAGGGCCACGTTGACCCGATCGGCGAGCTCGATGTTTATCGCAAACGAGTCTTCCTCGCCGATGATGTAAGGCGTCACCTCGTCGATGGCGGCCTCCACCTGCGCCCGCATCCAATCGGGGCTGGCCACTTTGCGTACCGAGTCCACCAGCCGTTCGCCGCTAATCTCCAGCCCCAGCGGCAGGTCTTCGGAGGTGGCGTCCCGGACCGCCGGGGCGACGATCTCCTCGAAAACAATGTTGTACGCGTCTGCCTTGCGGGCGAGCGTTTTGGCCTCGGATACTACGGCAGTGACCTGATCACCAGCCTGAATGGTGATCAAGAACCCGTCGCTCTCCCCAGTGACGTACCTTCCCGCTTGGTTCAAGACCTGCTCGACCTGTGCCTGCACCCAGGCGGGAGGTATGGCTCGATTCACCGACGACACGATCTCCTCGGTGGACAGGCCAGAGGTAACCAGCGGGTTCTCGTCGAGATCTTTCGCGATACGCTTGGGGTCTAGCTCACGGGCGTCGTCGAGGGCCACCGTGGCAAGGTCGACCAGGATGAACTCGTAGATGTTTTCCTTGCTCAGTCGCTCTATGTAGAAGCCGGGATTCAGAAAGGTTTGGCTGACCTGGAGAATAATCAACGCACCCAGCATCAGTACGAAGAGGATGACCCCCAGGGGAACGGTTAGACCTCGCCTGACCCATATCATGGCGGGATCACTTTAGCCCAGGCGCGAATATCGGCGCAACGGCGACGAAGGCGCGAAATGCAGGATTCACCTCAATGAAAAGGGCTCGCCCCCTCTGGGTCTCCGTGGGGCGAGCCCTTGCCTGCTGCGGCTGGAGCACACGGCTCCGGCTAGAAGCTTCAGCCGACGCCGTGGAAGCCTACGCTCACGATGCCGTTTTCGACCAGGACCGGCGTTATACGCTCGCCATCCGCGAGCTTTTCTACCTCTTCCCAGGCCTCGGGTCGCAGCGAAAGGTCGATCTCCTCGTAAGCGGTGCCCGCCTCGTCTAGCTCATCCTTCAGAGCTAACGAGTAGGTGCAGTCGGGGTGTGTGTATAAGAGCACGGCTTCAGCCACTCGGGTTCCTCCATCGTTTGGATGTTCGGGCAATTCGCCCTGTTCAATCGGTTGGATGGCAATTTTCATACTAGAGGATTTGCGGCCGCTTTGCAAAAACTTGAGCGCTGCTCCGGCCTGGTATATATTGGCTGGCAGCACCCCTAGTGAAAGGAGATGCGCCATGATGTGCGATAGCTGCGGCTGCGGCAAGAAGGACTAGCTCCCGTCAACCCAACCGTGACGTCGCTCTTCCCTCTCACCCGCGCCATAGGGACCGTCTGAGGGACGCCCCTCCGAACTCCCAGTGAGTCGAGGGATCGGGCCCCTCGGGGACAGTCGGGGATGAGGTGAGGAAGGCGGATGCAAAGGGGCTTAGACGAGCGGCGTATTAGCGAGGCCCCGCTGGGCCATGTGCTGATGGGCTCGCCTATGGAGTCGTAACGCGGGCGCAAGCCGGCCTCCGCTGAGAAACGCTCAGCGGAGGCCGGCTTGATCTCGTAAGCGGCGCCTCGCACGAACTCGGCGTCTACGCCCCGCTTCGCTCTCCACGTAGGCTCTGGCAGCGCGTCCCTCCTGATGAAGCCACCCGGCTGTCATTGGGTGCTCCCGGCACCTCCCTGGCCGCCTGGAAGGGGATGGTGCCGCTCGGTCCAGGCTATGACCTCGCCTTCAGTCAGCTTCCAGGCCTCTCTAGGAAGCACCGACACGACCTCGAGCTTGAACCAGTGGTGATGTCGGGCCGCGTAGTCGTCGCTGCCCGTCGCGTCGGCCAGGATCGCCAGGGCGAGTTGGGCGGCGCCGTTTCCGCTGGAGCCCCAGCGGAAGCCGCTCGGCGAGTGGCTCTTGAGATCCAGGCGTACGTCCAGCGCGCGAGCGTCCCCATCCTCCACCACGCTGACGTTGACCTCGTTTGAGTCTGGGCCGCCCGGCCGGAAGCCCACGTAGACCTTGTTCATCCGTATATCGTCCAGCCCCGTCAGGACGCGTCCCAGCGTGCCCGGGGTCGACAGCCGTGCCAGTGCACCGGCGCTCCCGGCCGGCTGGCGGGTAGGCGCCATTATATCACCGGTCCCGGGTAGGGCCTGTGATATACTTTCGTATCCTCAAAACGGGGGGGCGCGATGGCCAAGCCTACTCACGAGCGGGACCTGGTCGGGCAAGATATCGTCGACTACGAGGACCGGGTTGACATGGCCCGGCTGAAGCGAGAGCGGCTTGCCAGGCTCCAGCAGGAGATGGCCAACGCCGACCTCGGCGGCATCCTGTTCTTCGACCCGGTCAATATCCGGTATGCCACCGGTGTTCGCTCCCCGGGCGCCTTCAGCATGCGGTTCTTCGTGCACTACGGCCTGATTCCGAGAGAGGGCAAGCCGGTTCTTTTTCCTCTCCATGCAGGACAGGCAGAGGACGAGAGCTTCTTTCGGGAGAAGCCCGGCCGTGTCTTCGACTACTTCCCCGTGGGGCGGAGCGTCGAGCCCGCAGCCCGGGCCTGGGCTGCCGACATCAAGGAGGCGATGAGGGAGCTGGGCATCGCCGACGAGCGCCTGGGAGTCGACAAGCTGGAGTACAACTCGATGGAGGCGCTTCTGGGCGAGGGTGTGCGTCTGGCCGACGGCCGGGTGCCGACGGAGAAGGCGCGCGCCATCAAGACCCAGGACGAGGTGTCGCTGATACGGCTCGCCTGCGCCATCGCGGACGTAGCCATCTGCAACGTGCGCGACGCCATCAAGCCTGGCATCACGGAGAACGAGCTTTACTCGATCCTGGTCGCGACCAATCTCCGCTACGGCGGGGAGCATACCGACGATCACCTGCTCAGCGCGGGCGGGGGCACGAACCCGTGGTTCCGCAGCCCGACGGACCGGATTGTGCGCCCCGGCGACCTGGTCGCCTACGATACCGACATGGCGGGGCCCATGGGCTACTTCGCCGACGTATCCCGGACGTACCTCTGCGGCGACGGCAAGCCCAACGCCGAGCAGCTGGAAGCATACAGGCTCTCCTACAACTTCATCTACGAGTCCATGCACCTGTTCCAGCCCGGCGCGAGCTTCGTCGAGATCGCCGAGAAGGCGCCGCCCTTCCCCGACGAGTACAAGCCCGGCCGCTACGTGATGATCGCCCACGGCGTCGGGATGTCCGACGAGTGGCCCACCATCCACTGGCCCGATAGGAGCTGGGGTGGCTTCGGCAACGACCCGGACGTGCTTCAGGAGAACATGATCATTAGCCTGGAGGGCCTGGCCAGCAAGCCTGGGGCGCGAGAGAGCGTCAAGCTGGAAGAGCAGCTGCTGATCACCGCAAACGGCCCCGAGATACTGTCCCAGGCCCCCTTCGATTGGCGCTTCCTGGACTGACCATGGGAGGTCGGTAGAGGGTGAAGCCGGGCGACTTCGTCGAGGCGCGCCGACGCCTGGAGGCCAAGCCGCCGGCATCCGGCGACAAGCTGGTGTCGCTTTCCGACGCGGCGTCCCTGGTTGCGGACGGCGACCATATCGCCATAGGCGGCTGCCTGTACTCCCGGACTCCGCTGGCCCTGCTGATGGAGATCGTGCGCCAGGGACGGCGCGGGCTCTCCCTCTCCCGCAGCCTGATGTGCTACGAGGGCGAGTGGTTCATCGCGGCCGGAGCAGTGGACACGATCGTGACGAGCTGGATGGGCATCGGCCTGCCGTGGGGCCTGTCGCGGGTGCTGCGAGACGCCGTCGAGGGAGGCCGGGTCCGTTACGAAGAGTGGAGCCACCTGGGCCTCGGCCTTCGGTATCGGGCCGCTGCCATGGGTGTCCCCTTCCTCCCGACTCTGACGATGCTGGGGTCCGACCTGATGGACGTCGGCGACGCCAAGACCATGACCTGCCCCTTCACCGGCGAGACGGTTTGCCTGGCGCCGGCGCTCTTCCCCGAGGTGGCCGTAATCCACGTGCAGCGGGCGGACCGCCTGGGCAACTGCCAGATCGGGGGTTACCCTCACATGGACGTGGACATCGCCCTGGCGGCGTCCAACGTCCTCGTATCCGCCGAGGAGATCGTATCCGAGGACGAGATCAGGCAAACGGCCGACCGCACGTCGATCCCCGGCTTCGCCGTAAGCGCGGTCGTCGAGGTGCCCTTTGGCTCCTATCCTCATGAGTGCTATGGGCTGTACGAGGCCGACTTCGACCACCTAGAGGAGTACGCGACCCAGCGTAGTGCCAAGGGCGCCGACGCCGTCCGGGAGTACGCCGATCGCTACCTGCATGGAGTGAGTACCCACCGGCAATACCTGGACCTCTTCGGTCAGGAAACCCTGGACCGGCACGCTCGCTACGCCCGAGAGCTGGTGGGGCCCTGAGCTACTCGCCGGCCGAGCTGATGACGGTGATGGCCGCCCGGCAGCTGGCCGGGGTCGGCTCGGTGTTCGCCGGCGTCGGGAGTCCCCTCCTGGCGGCGGCACTGGCCCAGAAGACCCACTCTCCGGGTCTCACTATCGTCGTGGAGGGCGGGTCAGTCGGCCCTGAGCTGGTTCCCGGCCGCCTGCCCATCTCCACCAATGAGATGCGCGTCGCCCACCGCGCGAGGATGCTCCCCGGCATTACCGACGTGTTGCTCTTCGCCCAGCGAGGCTACCTGGATGTTGGGTTTGTTGGCGGGGCGCAGGTGGACCGGTATGGCAACCTCAACTCGAGCGTCGTGGGGCCCTACGACTCGCCGAAGGTCCGGCTACCGGGCAGCGGAGGAGCCAACGACATCATATCCCTCTGCCGGAGGGTGATGGTCATCACGCGTCACGAGCGCCGCCGCTTCGTACCGCGCGTTGACTTCATCACCAGCCCCGGCTTCCTGGAGGGAGGCGACTCACGCCGCAGGCAGGGGCTCCTTTTCGGCCGCGTGAGTAGGGTCATCACCGACCTCGGCGTCCTGGATTTCGACGACGAGACGAAGGCCATGCGGCTGGAGAGCACGCACCCTGGAGTGTCGGCGCAGGACGTGATCGATAACACCGGGTTCGAGCTGCTTGCGCGCGACGACCTGTCGGTCACCGAGCCTCCCACCGCCGAGGAGCTGGCGGTCCTGCGCAGCCTGGACACCGATCGCCGCTACGTGTGAGTGGCGTTAGTCCCGCAACATCTTTCGACACGGCAGCGGACGCTGCCATCAGCTAGCGCGACATTGCTACTCCCACCCAGCTCGCCCCGGCGTGCTGCCCCGGAAGGTGTCGGTACCGCCCACGGGGGTTTCCAAAGGGGGCCGGCCCCTTTTGGCGGGGGTCTGGGGAATCCCCAGAAAACCTTCGAGGGCGGGTGGGTGGGATGTAGATGGGATTGCGGTAACCCGCGTGCACTACTTTGTAAGGAGGCAGACCCATGACCGTTGAGTTCGGTCTTGCCATCAGGAACTTCGTAGGCCCCGGAGAGACGCCCGACGTCGACGGCATGCTGGCTTACGCGGAACGGGCCGAAGCCCTCGGCTTCGAGTCGCTGTGGGCCTGGGACCACATCCTGTTGGGCGTCGAGCCCTCCTTCCCCATCCTCGACTCCATCTCGACCCTCACCACCATCGCCGCGCGGACAAGCCGCATCAAGCTGGGCACCGGCGTGCTGGTCCTGACGCTGCGGAATCCGGTCGTTGCCGCCAAGGTTCTGGCAAGCCTCGACCAGATCTCGAAGGGCCGCCTCCTGCTGGGCGTGGCGGCGGGCTGGTACGCGCGCGAGTTCGACGCCGTCGGGGTCTCTTATAAACAGCGGGGGAAAATCTTCGAGCGGAACCTGGACGTGTTGCTGAGGCTCTGGACCGAGGACTCGGTCACCGTCGAGGCCGGTGAGCATAACCTCCGCCAGGCGGTGCTTATGCCCAAGCCGTATCAGACGCCCCGGCCGCCGGTGCTGATCGGGGGCTACGTCGACGCGGTCCTGCGTCGAGCCGCTAGGATGGGCGACGGCTGGCTGACCTACTTCTACACGCCCGAGGGATTCACTAAATCGTGGTCCAAGGTGCTCGGCTACGCACGCGAGTACGGTCGCGATCCCTCGACGCTGACCGCTACCAACCAGCTTGCCATCTACGTCGGCCGCTCCAGAAGCGAAATCGGCGAGGCCATGCACAAGTGGCTAACGACGGAGTGGGACGTAGCGTCGTGGAGCGATTCGACCATCGACCACGCTATCTACGGCACCCCGGCGGAGTGCGCGGACCAGCTCAGGCCCCACCTGGAGACAGGCGTGCACCGGCTGGTGCTGATCCCCTACCGCTACCAGCAGGAGCAGGTCGAGCTGATCGCAAGCGAGGTGCTTCCCCGGCTCGTGTGACGAACCGTCGGGTCGTCTCACCCTCGCAACCCGCCCCGGGGCGTGGCGCCGGAGACTGTCCCGTGCGAATAGGGGGAAGCGGTTTGTCGTTGCGAGGGTAGTTGGCTACGCCCTTTTGGGCAACAACACCAGGGCGGTGCCGCCGTCCAGCACCCTGGCGCCTTCCTGGTTCTCGATCCAGAGGCGACACTCGACCGTTCCGTGATCGTCGTCTTGAGACGTGTCCGTTACCTCGCCTTTGCAGGTGAGCACGTCGCCTGGAAAGACGAAATTGGTGAAGCGGAACCCGAGCTTCTTGACGGTGCCGTCGACGCCGATCCAGTCGCTGAGCATGTGGCCCAGGTAGGCGCCCAGCATCTGGCCGTCGAGGAATGGTTTCTTGAAGCCCTTCTCCTGTACAAACTCGAGGTCGTAGTGGTAACGATGGAAGTCCCACGTGGAGCCCTGGTACATCACCAGGTTCACCAGCCGGATGTCCTTGGTAATGGGGGGAATCGAGTCACCTGGGCTTACGTCCTCGAAATAGAGTGTCTTGCCTGCCATCGCGTCCTCCTTCAGACGACTATGTCCTCTCGGACCAGCCCGTTGATCCTTTCTTTCGAAAGGCCCAGCATCTGCCCGAGCACCTGGTCGACGTGCTCGCCGAGTAGTGGGGAGGGTCTGTACTCCACAGGCGGAAGGTCGCCAATCTCCCAGGGCAGGCCCAGCATCTGCCGCGCCCCGACCTCCGGGTGGTCGGTGGTAACGACGTTGCCACGCGCTTTAAGATGCGGGTCCTCGAGCAGCCCCTTGGTGCTGAGCACAGGCCCGGCGGGTACGCCTGCCTCCTGTAGCGCGTGCATGAGAGCATAAGACCGGTGCTGGCATGTCCAGCCGGCCAGCATGCAGTCTAGCTCCTCCGCATGCTCCAACCGAACCGACCCATTCGCGAACCGCTCGTCGCGTGTCCATTCGACAGGCCCGGCGACGCGGCACAGGCCGCCCCACTCGACGTCGGTGCCGACGGAGATAGCAATCCAGGCGTCGTCGCCGGCGCAGGGGTAGACTCCGTGGGGCGCCTTCTTCGGATCACCGTTCCCGATGCGCTCCGACTGGCGTCCATTCAGCGTGTAGTCGATGATCGCTTCAGGGATGACGCTCATCACGGCTTCTGACATGGCGATCTCGACATGGTCGCCTCGCCCCGTGGCAGCGCGGTCGTACAGCGCCTGTACGACCGCCAGCGCGACGTATGCTCCGCTCAAGACGTCGGGGAGGACCGAGCCCACTATGCGTGGGTGGCCTCCCGGATATCCGGTGACGGCGGCCAGCCCGCTGTACATGGCCACGGCGCTGTGGAAGCCGACGAAACTCTTCATCGGTCCGGTGCTGCCGAAGGCCGAGAGCGACACCATGATCAGGTCGGGGCGGACTTGAGCCAGGTCATCGTATCCCAGTCCCATGCGCTCTACGGTACCGGTTGACAGGTTTTCCACCACCACATCGGATATTCTCACCAGATCCTTGACGAGCTCTTGAGCCGATTCTCTGGCCAGGTTCAAGGTGCAGCTCAGGTTGTTGTTCGTAAAGAGGTTGAACAGCCCGCTGCGGTTTTCCCCGGGGACCCCGTCAGCGTAGGGTGGCCAGTGCCTCATCGATACGCCGTGGTCCCTGCTCTCGACGCGTATCACCTCGGCGCCCATGTAGGCCAGCCACTGAGTCCCGAAGGGCACAGCGGCCGAGTGGCCGAGATCGATCACGCGTACGCCGTCTAGTGGGAGCCGGCTCTTGTCCGTGTCGCCTGTCGAGTCATCGTCGGTGGCCCGAGTCGGGCATTCGTCGACGGGCTCGCCCCGGGATAGGTCGCTCAGTACGCCGCTCAGTACGCTCCTCGTGTGCTCTCCCAGCTTGGGGGCGCGGCGTGGTCCTGCGTCGCCCGCTCTGGAGAACCTGAGCGGGGACCTGGGCACCCCGGCGCGCCTGCCGCAGCCCAGGTCGACCTCAAGCACGGAGCGACGCTCCCGGACCTGGTCCGACTCCACGGTGTCGCCTATCTCGAAGGCGGGAAAGCACGGCACCCCCTGCGGAGGCATCAGTGCGAAAATCTCGTCGCGCGTGTGGTCGAGCGCCCACCCTGCGAGGCCCGGAAGGATGGCGTCCATGTACTCGGCGCGGGACTCCGACGTCGCGAATAGCTCCGACTGCGCCCAGTCCGGGTCTCCCATTAGATTTACCAGCCGGCGCCAGTGGGTGTCGGTGAAGGCGACCATCGCGACGTACCCGTCCTTGCAGGGCAGGTAGACGTTGGGCATGGGGCCGGAGCCCAGCTCCGGCGGGCGGCCTTTGGCGACGCCCAGGTACGATGCGGTCCCCACGTCCCACGCCATGAGCGCCGCCATCGTGGCGAGCTGAGAGACGTCTACGTGGTGGCCTCTACCGGTGCGGCCACGGGCCATCAGTGCCATCAGGGTGGCGGTGGCCGCAGCAACGCCGGACGCGAGCTCCGCCACCGGGGTCGCTGGCCGGAGGGGCGGCTCCTCCATCCCTCCGACGGTCTCGTCGGGAAAGCCCGGAGTCGCGTACGCCAGGCCCCCCATGCAGGCGATGACCAGGTCATCGGCGGCGTAGTCTCGATAGGGTCCGTCCTGTCCGAAGGGCGTTACCGAAGTCACGACCGTACTGGGATTTAGCTTTTGGACTGTTCCCCAATCCAGTCCCAGCTTACGAGCGGTTAACGGACGGTTGCTCTCCACCAGAACGTCTGCGCTGCGGACGACGTTCATCAGCTTGTCCAGGTCGGCAGCCTGTTCCAGGTCGAGGGTCACGCTCCGCTTGCCCGCGTTGAGGTAGTGAAAAAGGCCGCTCTTTTCAGGGTGCGGCATGTCGTTGGGGTAAGGGCCCCTGTGCCTCGAAGGGTCGCCTTGGGGCGGCTCGACCTTGATAACGTTGATGCCGGCATCGCCCAACAGCCTGGCACAGTAGGCGGCGCCGATGGAGCCGGCGTGCTCTACCAGAGTGAGCTCAGCGAGCGGCCGCACGGGTCGCGACTTCAGCATCCGGCAGTCGACGTTAGCGATCGTGGGGAGGGGCGAAAACCAGCCACTCGTGATTGACCGCCAGTAGCTCGTCTCGCTGGTTCGTGTATCGGATCTCGTAGACGAGGAAGAAGAGGCGCCCTGATTTGCCCTCCTTCTCGTAGACCTCTGCGACCTTCCAGTGGGCGGTCTGTATGTCGTCGGGTCGGAACGGCTGAAAGAACTCGTACTCGTTTCCGCCGCGAATCTCGGTGCCCACGGGCAGGCGGAAACGTCGCGCCGGACCGCCCGACTCGTCCACCTCACCCACCAGGTACTGCATCGTCTCGCAGAGATAGGTTGGTGGCGCGATTATGCCCGCGTGGCGGGTCGTTTCCGCGTACTCCTGGTCGTAATAGATTGGGTTGTCATCCTCGATGGCCAGGGCGAACTGCCTGATGAAGGCCCGGCCTACCGGCTCGGGGGCGGTTACTACCATCTCCTTGCCGACCATCTGCTTCAACTCGCCAAGGAGCGCCTCGCTGGCGTCGCTCATATTTTTCCACCTCTCGGGGGTTTGAACGGGGGGCACCATTGTACAGCGTTGCTCACGTCTTCGTCATGAGACGCCGGACTGGGGTCGCAGTTGACTAAACGGTAGACTCGGCTAGTATTGGCTGGCCGGAGGCCGGGTCGACCTCGAAGGGACCTGGAAGCTCGAGCTCCTTCGCCATCTCGCGGACGGCGGGTATGACCTCCTCGCCCATCAGCCTCAGGCTCCGCATCTGGTCCTCGTGGGTCATGGCGCCATCGCCATCCCAGAAGAATATGGTCCCCGGCCGCAGATACTCGAGCACGTGTCGAATCCTGGGCAGCACCGTCTTGGGCGTGCCCGAGATGATGCCGTAGTCCTTGACCTGCTCCTCATAGGGCCGGCTCGACAAGGTACCGCCGCGAGCTACTGTGGCCACGTGCTGGGTGGGTAGCACTCGCTTTCTCGACGTCAAGCCCGGTAGCCCGGTGACCGCCGGGTTGTCGATGCCTTCGTTACCAGCAAGGAAGGGATTGCTTGGTCCCTGTACGAACTTACGGCCCACCTCGTCTGCGAGCTCCTCTGTCTCATCCACGTGGACGCGCCACAGGTAGCCTAAGTTCTGCGGGCCGGCCTCGTAGCCCTGCTCCGCAGCTCCGTCCTTATACACCTGGAAGGCCTGCCGGGTCGCCTCCAGCTCCGTTGCCAGCATGATGTAGGGAATTCGCTGTTTAACCGCCCACATCAGTGAGTCGCGGCTGACGACGCCGGGCAGCCAGATCGGCGGATGAGGTTTCTGATAGGGCTTAACCCAGGGGTTCACGTAGCGGTAGTTGTAATGCTTGCCCTCCCAGCGGAAGGGGCCAGGCTCGGTCCAGGCCTTGATGATGAACTCGTGGGCCTCCTGGAACCGCTCCCAGTTGTGGGTCGGTGGCGAGTTGTGGGCCACGCTCTCCCGGCCGGTGCCGCGGACCCATCCGGAGATCAGACGGCCGCGGGAGATCATGTCGATCATGGCAAGCTGCTCGACCAGCCACAGGGGGTCGTCCCAGATGGGCAACACATTCCCCAGGAGGACGATCCTGGATCTGCTGGTGACTCGGGCGAGTACAGCGGCCTCGACGTTCATGGCGCCGCCCATGCAGAAGGGGGTGCTGTGGTGCTCGTTGAGCATGAGGCCGTCGAAGCCCATCTCCTCCGCGTAGACGCGCTCGTCGATGTAGCGGTTGTAGAGGCTGGAGCCCAGCTTGGCGTCGTAGATCTCGTTGCTGAGGTCTAGGTCCTTGATGGCCAGGCCGGTCGAACCGAAGTAGCCCGACTTGGGGTCCTGGTAGGGTCTCTCGGTGAAGGTGCCAATGAACATCAGGGCGCACTCCGTGATGGCTGAGAGTCCAGAGGAAAGGTCGAAAGCCTGTTGGTGGAGATAGGGGGACTCGAATGGTAGGGATAATCATAGCTATATTGCTGAATAACAGCCTGTATCACCCCACTTTTTACCCCTCGTGTGTTACCGCCGACCAGCGCACCTCACCCACGATATCGGAGCCATAGGTCAGCAGCTTCGGCTCCCGGTCTGGATTATCGCTTCGGGCCTCCCAGCGCCCTTCCTCGTCCAAACCCAGGCGCTTCACCACCACGCCTTCCTCCGTTCGCAGGACGTAGATTCGGCCCTCATACGGCTCTCTACGTTTGCGGTCCACCAGGATCGAGCAGCCGTCGAGTAGAGCGGGTTCCATAGAGTCGCCACTGACGGGGACGATGTTGCTGTGTTCTGGGTCAATGGAGTGGGCCTTCAGCCAGTCAAGCCGGAACGGAACCCATCCTGTAACTCTCTCGCTGTAAATCTCTGCTCCACTGCCCGCCGCGGGCGCAACCTCGTCTATACGCCGGATGAGGGCCATGTCCACATCGGTCTCATGGCCGTCGGCGCCGTAGGCCGCCTTGGTCTCGGCGATGGCGCGGCCGGGTCTGCCGCTCCGGTCTGCCGCCTTAACTGCTTCTGAGAGCTGGGCTGAAGGAGTCGGGTCGTCGGTGAGGCCGGTTAGGTAATCTAAGGAGACCTGTAACTCCTGGGCTGCCCTGGCTGCGCCATCCATCAAAAGCCCCGAGCGGTTGGTCTCAACGTTGGAGATCATCTGTTGGTTATAGCGGTCACCGAGGGCCACCGCAAGCTCGACCTGCGCGAGTCCTGCCCGTCTCCTAGATTCTGCTAAACGCTTACCAATCATAGTGGTTTCCACGGTACTCCCCGCTCTGTGTTGACATACCAAACAGAATGGTATATATGTAAACCAGGTGACTTGGTGCCAAGCATAGATGATTAAAGAAGAAATCTCGGGAATCAGGGGCCGCATGGCTCAGATAGGCGTCACGCAGCAGGAACTCGCCCTTTCAATGGGCTACGAGCGTTCGGCTATCACCAGGTATCTCACTGGCGTTCGCCCCATGCCGGAGGGGATGGAGGCCCGCATCCACGCCACCCTGGATGGACTGGAAGAGGAAAAGCGGGTGGCGGCGGAAGCGGTCGAGAAGCTACGAGCGGAGCGAGCGGCTCAGGAGGCGCGTGAGCGAGTGCTGGAGGAGGGGTTCTGAATGACGACCCTGTCAGACAAGCGCATTCTGCGCCGGGCCGAGGTGCTTGAGCGCGTCGGAGTCGGCAAGACCACGCTCTATGTCTGGATTGAGCGCGAGGGCTTCCCGAAGCCGGTTCAGCTTGGCCCCCGCGCCGTCGGATGGAAAGCGGACGAGGTGGAGGCGTGGCTGGACAGCCGGAGGAGAGCGGGGAGTTGGAGATGACGGGAGTGAAGTCTGGTCCCAACGGCGGAGGGCGGGTCTTCATCATTCCCGAGTCTGTCGAGGCATGGAAGCAGCGAGAGCGGAACAGGACTCGCCGGCCATGAACGCGACGCTGGACCGTCTGGAACGAGCGGAGCTTGCGGCGCAGGAGGCCAGGGAGCGGGCGCTGGCGGAGGGTGAGTGCAATGGCGACCCTGGCAGTGCGGTCTGGCACCTGGACAACGGCCGTGACGGCGAGATCTACGCGAAGCGTGATCCAGGTCCAAGCGGAGATCGGGACGGTGGCCGGGAAGCTAAGAATTCCCATCTCCAAGGACGGGGGGCTTTTCTTTGAGTCACTGCTTCTACTGCTGGGAAAACGGGATCGTCGCTGCCGCCCCACATCTACAGCCAAGCTCGGTAGGGCTCCTCCGGGTCTGCTGTCAGTGCTACGACGGCCAATGCGAATGTATACGGACCAACAGCCCCAGGTCAACGAGCACGCGGCCGAGTCCGACGACGGAATGCCGCTCCACGAGTGGAGCATCGTCGGAGACCTGCTTCAGCGGGTCACCTACGTCGGCGACAAGGAGAACGCCCGATGGGGGAGATAGATGCCAAGGAGCGGGTGCGTTCGGCATTGAGCCGGGCGATGCTCGACACTCCTAGAGGCCATGGCGAGATGGCCTCCTTTGTCCTCGCGGTCGTCATAGCGGCGGCCGAGTTAGCGGCGACCCTCGATGAGTCAGTCGAGAAGCTATTTGGCGAGATACTCACGGCTAGGTCTAAGCGGCTGACCGATGACAGGGCGCGTCCCTGCGACAACACGCCGTGTGGGTGTCTGGCGATCGCCGCTGGCTGGACGCGGGCTGGCGACGAAGCCGTCGAGTTCTTCGACCGCGCCAGATCGACCCACAGCTCTTAGGTGATAAATGACCCTGCTTGAACGAGCACGCGGAGTTACTAGAACCGGAGGCGGGAACCCATATTACAGGAGCCGTACCGAACATGGCCCGCGTGAACGCGCGGGGAGTTGGAGAGCGGAGGAGAAGTGATAAGCCTGAAAGCGGAGCCCGACCGAACGGCGCAGTTTCATCCAGTGCTGAGGCGATTCATTGAGTTTTGGTTTGCGTTCGCCTTGGGGATAGGGGGTTTGCTAGGCGTCAGCGTGGCTACAATCGCTGTCTCGTTCACTCCGCTATCTCAATGTATAGAAGAGGGCAACACCTGGATCATCATCGCAAGCGCGATAGGCGGCGCGGGAGTAATCAGTGCAACTTGGGGGCTGTGGAGGTCGCTGGCGATAGCCAAGGATCTCACGTCACTTGACGACAGACGCCTGCAACGCCGAACCGGAGATACGACATGACCAAGCGGATACCGGGACATTACAGCAAGCGGTTCACCGTCACCACGGCACTGCCGTCGGGCCAGACGGCCAAGTCCGACGACGGAATGCCGCTCCACGAGTGGAGCATCGTCGGAGACCTACTTCAGCGGGTCACCTACGTCGGAGACCTGGAGCGAGTCGAAGGTCGCTGGGGCTTGGTCCTCCAGTGGGTCGACCTTCAAAACGCCGGTCATCGGATCGCTCTCCCGCATGAGGTGGTCGACCGGATGCTCTCCCACGCGGACACGATCATGGACCAGTCCAAGTCCGACAGATCGAAGGCCGGGGCCGAGACACGGAAGGCGCGCGCGGCGAACGGCCACGGGGACCCCGCAAGAGACGAAGACGACAACATATCGCCCTTCCCCACAGCCAGATGAACCCTCTCCTCGGCCGCATCATTGCCAACCCCGACGTCGTCGGGCAGCTCGAGGGCAGCAATACAGCTCCGAAGTCGCTATGAGGGAGTGTGCTGATATGAACCCACGGGGCGAGGACTCCTATGGATAGTCAGTGGCAAAAGGTCACTCGCAAGGAACCGTGCCCCATATGCGGCAAGCCCGACTGGTGCTCCAAGAGCGCTGACGGAGTGTGGGCTGTGTGCCGGCGCTTAGAGACCGACACAGGCTCACACAAGACCGACGCCGAAGGATGGGATTACTGGGTGTATAGGCTGACAGATAGGCCGAAGGCCGCTTCACCTCCACCCCTGCATCGGGTGATCGAGCCGCCCCGGGCCGAGCCGGACGAGCTCGACACGGTCTACGGAAAGCTCCTCGATCGGCTGAGTCTCGAAGTCCAGCATCGGCAGCAGCTTCTTGATCGCGGCCTTACCGATGAGGCCATAGAGCGAGGTAGGTATCGGTCCCTACCGGCGGGCTCTCGCGACAAGCTGGCCGATGAGCTGGTGAGAGTATTTGGTGTGGCCACCTGCCTGAAGGTGCCGGGTCTCTACGTTAAGCGCCAGGGGGACCGCGAGTATTGGAGCCTTGCGGGCGACGTTGGGCTCGCGATTCCCGTACGCGACGTGGAAGGGCGCACGGTCGCTCTCAAGATACGGCTCGATCACTGGGAGCAGGGTGCTCCCAAATACAGGTACGTGTCGAGCAAGGGGCACGATGGACCTGGGCCTGGTGCGCCTTGTCATGTGCCGCAGAGCACGCTATCGAGCACCCGTGTTCGTCTGACCGAGGGCGAGTTGAAAGCCGACGTCGCGACGCTCAAGTCTGACCTGCCGACCATCAGCCTGGCAGGCGTTTCGGCTTGGCGGTCTGTATTGGACGTCTTGAAGGGGCTAAGAGTTGAGACGGTAGTCCTGGCCTTTGACGCCGACTGCATGGCCAACAGGCACGTCGCTCAGGCGGTCAAGATGGCCGCCGCCGGCATTCGGCGATCTGGCCGCGTCGTAGAACTGGAGACCTGGGACGCCGCCGACGGCAAGGGCATCGACGACCTTCTCAATGCCGGCAAGACTCCAAAGCTCTATACCGGCGAAGACGTCGACGCCTTGATTACCGAAATGGTCTCGGTCACTAAGCTAGCCGACCCAACCCCCGCCGAGAGAGCGTTGAGCGCCGCGATCGAGCTCGTCAGGTCTCTAGCCGAGTCCGATCTTGACGATCCGGGAGCGCCGTTCGAGCACAAGGCCCTCGAAGCAATGGCTCTCGTCAGGGCAGAGGCTCCGGACGAGTGGATGCGGGCCAGGGCGGCCCTGATCTCTGCTGGCACCAGCTCGAGAGAGCTTGACCGGGCGCTCAGGGGCGGATCGTCCGGTGAGGGAGCGCCGAAGGCCTTGGAGCATGGCCTGCCAGCCATCCGAACCGACGGCCGCTACATGCGCGAGATCACTGAGGACTCGATCAGGGCTCTGTTGGCTCTCAACGAGCGAGGGCCGAAAGTCTTTTCTTCGGGAGGCGCCATCGTCTACGTAGCGGAAAACGAGCAGGGGGATATATCGCCCAAGCCGCTGACTCCGCCGGACATGAAGGGCCTTCTCGAACGTTCTGCCGACTACGTAACCTACACCAAGGGCGCTGAGACTCCGGCGCGGGCCCCAGACGATGTCGTAGCCGACATACTCCACCTACAAACGACCCCCTTCCCGCGTCTGACCGGTCTGGCGCAGTCTCCTCTTGTGCTCGAGTCCGGCCGCTTCGTCACGGAGTCGGGGTACGACTCTGAGAGCGGGTATCTTCTATCTCTCAACGGGCTCACCGGGGTGTCGACAGATATGTCCCCGTCGAAGGCCCTCAGCCTTATCACCGACGATCTCTTGGTCGACTTTCCTTTCGTAGACGATGCGAGCCGGACCCATGCGGTGGCCCTTCTACTCCAGCCGTTCCTAGTGCCGCTCATACATGGCCCTCTGCCCCTCTATCTCGTCGACGGCTCCACGCCGGGAGCTGGCAAAGGTCTCCTGATCGACGTCATCGTCCGGGTCTCCCAGGGTCGCGAGATCGCAGTGACGGCTCTGCCCAGGGACGAAGAGGAGATGCGAAAAAAGGCCACGAGCCTGTTTTTGGAAGGCGCGACGATGGTGTTGCTCGACAACGTCTACAACATCAAGTCGGGCGTCCTGTCGTCTCTGCTGACGACTCGCGAGACGGAAGACCGTCTGCTCGGGGGCAACAAGATCGCCCACGTCAGGAACAACGCCACCTGGATAGCCACTGGCAACAATGTCGATCTGAGTGACGAGATCACACGCCGCACGGTCTTGATTCGTCTCGACCCTGGTGTCGAGCGCCCTGAGAACCGAAGGGGGTTCAAGCACCCGTTTCTGAGGAAATGGGCCTCTGGTCAGAGACGGCAGCTGGTCGGAGCGTGCATGTCGCTTATCAAGGCCTGGGTGGACTCTGGGATGCCGAAGTCGGACAGCACCCTGGGTAGCTTCGAGGACTGGGTATCCGTCATGGGGGGCGTGCTCGAGGTAGCGGGTGTCTCCGGGCTGCTGGAGAACCGTGACCAGCTCATGTCAGCTTCGGACCGAGAATCGCAGGAGTGGGCGGCGATCGTGAACCGCTGGCGGGAGGCCCACGGCGGCAACGCCGTGACCGCCAAGGACCTCCTGAAGCTCGCCAAAGAGCACGACCTGCTGCTGGACTTGTGGGCGGGCAGGAGCGAGGTCGCCGGGCAGCAGCGGTTCGGCCACGCGCTGCGGATTCACCGAGACCGAGTATACGGTGAATGGGCGATCCGGCATGCTGGGACGGAGGCGTACACGCACAGCAACGCCTGGCGACTGAGGGAAAAGATATCGCCGCTGGCCCGGACGACCCGGAACAAAACCCCCCAAACCCCCCAAACCCCCCAAGCTTATAGCTAATGCGGGGGGTTTGGGGGGTTTGGGGGGTTTTATCTGAGCCCGCCGGGAACCTGGACGGAAATATTTCCGGAGGAGTTAGTGGCATGGTCTTAGACGCTCTTGGCTTCGATGGCGGCCCACCTAGAGACGAGCTCGTCAAGCGACTCAGGTCCGGCCAGGCTTGGCTAATCCGTCATCAGGTCGACCTGGACGGCCCCGACGAAGTGGCGGAACGGTTCCTGGAGGTCCTGGACCAGTGGGACGGCATGGACGAGGAGGTCCGACGTCTGGGCTTCGAGGGATGCCCCATCGGCCCGCGAGGGTGTCCCGACGAGACGCCGGCGAAGTGCCGGCACTGTGGAAACGCGGAAAGACCGACACAAAATGAGGGCCAAGGCCAAACCAAACTCTTCCCGTTGGGCCACATGAAGCATTGATGTGGACACCGGACCAGGAGGCACGAAGACATGGAGATCATGTGGGAGGAGGAGTAGGTACTGATATGAGAAGTGTGAGCTACGAATTGGTACGAGTCCTACGACTCTGCGAAGCACAAGCGGCGGGCGATCTGGCGCTTGTCTGACGGCACGCTGGCAATCGCGCGGACCACAAAGCGCGCCCAGGTGCAGACCATCTGGTGCTACGGATGCGCAGAACGGCTACGCACCGACCAGGTCGTCTGCTACCGGCGGCCCCAGCTAGAGGCCGAAAGGTCAGCTAGGTAGGAGGGAGACGATGGTTAACGAATTGCCGGAGCCTGCCTGGAAGGAAGGACTTATGCAAGCCAGAACAATGACCACCCAGCCGGAGCCCCTAGGGCCTGGTCCTGGGCAAGCCTGTCCGCGCTGCAAGGGTAACGTCTGCATTCTCGAAGAGCCGACCTGCGTGCAGTGCGGCTGGGCCGACTACTCGGTTCCTCCAGACAGATCACGCCTTCGCCGGTGGCGCGAGGAGGAGCCCGTGGGGGCGACCTCCCTGGCGCGGTATGTGGGCACGACCGAGGCGTACCGGGAAATCGTGATGCGGGTTATGCCCAGAAGGGGGTATCCGACCCAGGCGGGTTCGGCGACTGGATCGCCAAGGTGCACTCCGAGCTATCACTGGCCTACATGGAGGTGGACAGTGGGGCGTTCTATTGTTCCCGCGCTGTTGAGGCCGTCTATTGCATGGCCGCCCACTACGGCATTGACCTGGACGCCGCCATAGAGGCCAAGATGGAATTTAACCGCACGAGAAGCTACAGGCACGGAGGGAAGGCGCTGTGATTTTTGTACGGTACAACGGGCCGATGCTCAACGCGCACCCGAAGCACTTCGCAGAGGACGACATTGACGAAATCGTGGCTACCAACGCATCCGTCCATCTGGAGGCCCTAAGCGACAACGCTGTAATGCTGATAATCGAAGACGACGAACGGGTCGTGCATACGACGATCTACCACGCTGGGCGAGTACCCATACGGGTACAGATGAAGGAGGAATACAGGCACGGAGGGAAGGTGTTGTGAGCATGAATTGGAAGACACTTCAAGACGGCGCGATTGACCTGACGATTCTGAACCTCGGCGCGGGTGTCCAGTCTACGACGCTTGCGCTCTTGGCGGCGGCGGGTGAGGTCCAACCCATGCCCGCCGCCGCCATTTTCGCCGATACCAGGTGGGAACCGGAATCCGTCTACGCCAACGTTGAATGGCTCAAGGTGCAACTGCCGTTTCCTCTCATGGTGGTGAGCAACGGCCGGTCGCTCCGAGACGACGTGGTCGAGGGTGTGAGCGCAGACGGTCACCCCTTTGTCACGATCCCCGTCCGCATCCTCAACCCCAACGGTTCCCGTGGACTCAGCCAACGGCAATGCACGATGGACTATAAGATCAGGCCGATTCACCGCACGATCCGTGAAATGTTGGGTTACGGCCCGGGTGAGATTGTCAAGCGGTCAACCCGTGTGGAGCAGTGGTTTGGTATCAGCACGGATGAAGTGTTGAGGGTGAAGGACTCCCGCCACCGCTGGATTGCGAATCGGTATCCCCTGGTTGAACTGGGGATGTCCCGCCGCGATTGCTTGCAATGGTTCAAGGCCCACTTCCCTGACCGTGAGTTGTCGCGGTCCGCGTGTGTGGGGTGTCCGTTTCGGTCGGACGAGGAATGGTTGCGGGTTGCCGATACGGCCTCCCGGACGCGCTTGAGGACGCTTTCCGGGTCGACGAGATTCTGAGGTCGGACGCGCACTCTGGAATCACTACTGGCACACCGTACATATACCGGAAGTACAAGCCGCTCCGGGAGGCCGTATCGGAACTTAAGCACTTGAAAGAAATCTCCCCTCCGCTGTTTGGAGATGAGTTTCTTAACGAGTGCGAAGGCCATTGCGGCCTGTGAGAGAACGACCAGAGCCACCGGAACGAGAGGGAGGACGGGTTATGACGACTGTATGGACGCAGGAGACGGACGCACGGTTGCGGGACTATCTCGCTTCACACGAGTTGGCCGACGGCATCGGGACAGAGGAGTCAGCCTGCTCAGTCGCGGCGATCAACCTCGCGCTCACTGCGGAGTTGACGGACACCATTCCAATGTGTATGTCGAAGGTTCTCGGTCAATGGATGATCGTCGTCCAAGATGCGATGCCTTCGGAGATGCGCAACTCGTCGGGGTGGAAGCGTTTGCTGCCGATGGCTGCTGGCACGGGCCGTGAGAGGGAGGAGGAGCGGCTAGCTCTGGTCATGGATTGGATGTGGGGGACGGTGCTCGCCGATTTACAGAGCGTGGCGGATCAGGGCGGCTTCGGCGCCGAGTGGCGGACGATGTGCGTGGAGAAGTCCCCCGAGGCTGCCTTTGCCGCCAGGGACGCCGCCTTCGACACCGCCGTGGACGCTGTCTGGGCCGCCGCCGGGGTCGCCGCCAGGGCCGCCAGGGCCGCCAGGGACGCCGCCGGGGAGGCCGCCGGGGCCGCAGTCTGTGCCGCCAGGGCCGCCGCCGGGGACGCCGCCAGGGACGCCGCCTGGGAGCGGTACGACCCTGTTGGGCTGTTGGAGCGGTTGGTGGAGGGGGAGGAGTAGGTACTGATATGAGAAGTGTGAGCTTATGAACCGGAGGCGAAGATCACCTTCGAGTTGCAGCCACACCGGAGGGAAGGCGCTGTGAAAGGCAACCCCAACTTCTGCGACGACTACAAGGAACGAGGCTACTGCACGTGCGGCACTTGTCACGGGTTCGTCTGCGACCTGTGTAAGCGGATCTCCGCCAGCTATTGGGTCCTGTCCTACCGTGATGCCCACGTTTGTGAGCGCTGCTACAAGCGGCACGAAGACATGGAGATCATTGTGGGAGGGAGGCGAATGGCTAAAGCATCCAGAAAGCGGGCCCTCTTATTGAGTTGCGGTCGATACGCAGAAGGCACCGACGACGGGTCTCGCTCGCCATGTCGGCTGTGCAAGTGTGAGATGGCAAGACTAGGTATTAACCACGAGGTCGGGCGAAATTGGTGCTGCCATTGCGGGAAGGCCCTGAGCGGCGAGCAGGCGGTTCGCATGGTTGAAAGCCACGACCACCCCTGTGTTCTCTGCCTTGATTGTGTGCTGACGGACTGTGGGGACGACGACCGAGCGGATATCAGCGTCAACCTGCTGCGCCGACTAAGAGACGGCGTGCTGTCATGCAGCGTCGGCCTTGATACTGCGGAGTCGGACTATGGGCCGACTCCAGCAGAGGAGGAGTACAACCGCACGCGGGAGCACAGGCACGGAGGGAAGGCGCTGTGACTTACATGAATGGCAAATACGATCGGGAGTCTGCTAGGGCCGTCGGAGAGGACTTGGTGCGCCTACTGGCTCCCCACTGTGAGCGGATCGCGGTAGCAGGGTCCATCCGTCGCAAGCGGCCCCAGGTCAAAGACATCGAGTTACTTTGTGCCTCGAAGGTCACGAGCACCGCTGATCTGTTCGGCAGAGCGGTCACGAACTGGTACTTCCTAAACAAGAAGCTCGACGCGCTGGTCGCGGACGGGTCGGTTCTCAAGAAAAGGGCGAACAAGTCGGGGAGATACAGCTACGGTGAGCACAACAAGCTCCTGGTCCACGTGCCCAGCGGCATTCCGGTAGACGTATTCAGCTCGTCCACAAAGAACTGGGGCATGAGCCTCGTGGTCCGCACCGGGCCGAAGGAGTTCAACGTGCGCATGATGTCCCGGTTCCGCGAACTCGGGATGCGGGGGCATGCCTACGGCGGGGTGACGGACCGGAACGGCAATGACGTGGAGTGTCCCGACGAGGCCACGGTGTTCGGGCTCCTGGGCTGGCCGTGGATACCGCCGGGGGAGAGATAGATGATGGATGCTGAGAAGGAGAACTGTGCTGGCTGGACTCGGACAGGCGACGAGGCCGTCAGATTCTTCGATTCGTGGGGGAAGGCGCTGTGAGTATCTTATGCCCCAGGTGCGGCGGCTACCTGGTCACCACCGATCCAGAGGAGCCTTACTGCCTGATGTGCGGACACCGGCTGGCCTGGTCGTCGAAGCCGTCACCGATAGCGTCGGGCATGGGCAACATGGTGGACACCAACCCCAAGGGCGGGTTCAACTACTCGTACCGAGGGGGGCGTCCGGGGAGGCTCAAGACGCCGCAGTCTCAGACGGTCACCATCGAGCTCGCAGACGGCGACAAGGGCGTGATTACCTACGTAGCACTGATGAAGCGCTACGCGACGTTTGAGGACCTGGCCTGGACTGGACGCAAGCTGTTCCCAACGTATCATCAGGCGGCCGAAATCAGTCGACTGTTTCTGAAGGCAACGGGGCTAAAGCTGACTGACTTCCGCACCTGGCACCAGGCGCAGTCGATGGCCCGAGGGGGCGCCCGTGCTAGCGCATAGGCTCATCGAGGCGGCCGGCCGGTGACATGGGTGTATATACCGAGCTGTCGCTCTTTTCCGGCTACGGGGGCTTCAGCCTCGGACTCCAACTCGCCGGCGTGCGCAGCCGCATCGTCTGCTACGTCGAAATCGACGATTACTGCCAGCGGGTCATCCAGGCACGAATCCGGGACGGACACCTCGACGACGCGCCCATCTGGGACGACGTCAAGACCTTCGACGGACGACCCTGGGCTGGACTCGTGGATATCGTCACTGCGGGCTTCCCGTGCCAGCCGCACAGCGTTGCCGGACAACGTAAAGGAGCAGCTGACGACCGCAATCTCTGGCCGGACACCCTCCGAGTGGTTTCTGAGGTTCGACCCCGATATGTGCTCCTGGAGAACGCCGGGATTGAGCTTCGAAACGGGCCATCGCCAGCATACGCTTACTCGGTTCTTGCTGACCTTACCTCCATCGGGTATGACGCGGAGTGGGCGTCTGCACCAGCTGCCGCCGTTGGTGCCCCGCACTTGCGTTGGCGCTGGTGGTGTCTTGCCTACACCGACCGCCCACGACTCAAAGAACGGCGGCCACGATTCGATCTCGACCGTAGGGTTCAAGTCCTTGGCGGGAATGGCCAAGACTGGTCTGTGGCCGACGCCGGTGGCCGCCGACGGGGAAAGGCAGAGCGAGATGTTCGTGAGAGGCAACCCCACGCTTCTGGGTGCGGCTCGCTGGCGGACGCCAAGGGCGAACGACGGCAAGGGTGGTGTAACGGGGGCGAAGGGGTCGAAGCGCGACCCTGCCGACTATTTCCTGCCCGACCAGGTAAACGCAGTGGAAATGGACCTCTGGCCGACACCACATGCCAATGCCTCGACGGGTCCGGGGGCACACGGGAACGGGGGTCCGAACCTGCAAACAGCCGTTGGTGGGCTGCTGAACCCTCGGTGGGTCGAGTGGTTGATGGGTGTCCCAATCGGGTGGACGAGTTGCGCGCCCTTGGAAACGGAATCGTTCCAGCAGTGGTTGCGCGGTTTCTGCGAGGTTGCTAGATGACCCTCCCGGCGCTCACCGAGAAGGAGTTCATGGCCCAGGTCGTCGAGCTGGCCCGGGCATTGGGCTGGATTGTATTCCATCCGTATGACTCCCGCCGGTCTGTGCATGGCTTCCCGGACCTAACGATGATACACCCACGCCTAGAATTAGAGAGAAACGGTCAATGACGGATGTGAACGTACCGACAAGCCGATCTACCCAGCGCAAAGTCATCTCTGCGAAGACCTACTGGCCGCTGGTCAAGGCCGTCTACGGAGACGAGGACGCGTGCCTGTGGTGCGGCTGCGGCTTTGACGATCACTCGTGGTCGGTGCAGCGGACCCATTGGTACGAGCCATACGAGGCTACGAAGCAGAAGCAACGGGCGGTATGGCGCCTGTCCGACGGCACGCTGGCGATAAAGCGGACCACACGGCGTGCCCAGGTGCAGGCCATCTGGTGCTACGGGTGTGCAAGGCGGCTACGCACCGACCAGGTCGTCTGCTACAAGCGGCCCCAGCTAGAGGCGGAACGAGCGAGTCTATAGTCCCGAGAGCCCCTTCGGCGTCGGAAAGCCCGACCCTGGCTTTAGGGCGAAGGGGGCGAGGCAGGATGAAAGGGTCGAGGATGTTAGGCAGAGGAGGTGACGTCCGGCTGCTGGAGCACGAGCGCTGAAGCAGGGTGTCGTACGGGAGCCTGTTTTGTCTGAGACAGTTCCCCAGGAGGAGTCGCTGCCGATGTCTAACGAAGACCATCAAGCGAAGTCCAAGTACAGCAAGTTGGTGGTGGTGATCCTCGCCCTGGCGGCCGTGCAGGTCTGGCTGGGTGTGGGAGTCATGCTGATTGCCCAAGCCCTGTATTTGCTACCCACTGCAGGCGTAATGCAAGTCATGGGTCTGGCTATACAGATGTATGTTGGCGCCATTATTGCGTCTCTCAGTGGATATGGTTTGTGGCAAGCCATTCGCTTCGCGAGGAAGTAGGTGACATGGGTCATGAGCATGGCGGAGTTGAGCGAGCCGGAGGAGGAAGTGATGAATGAAAAACCACGGAAATATGATGTGAGGGTCGTTGCTCATCCTCCAGAGCCAAACGTTCCTCTTGGGAGTCTTCAGAGGACTGGGCCATATTACACAGTCGAGGAATGGAGACGTTGCGATTGCCCAGATTGCGAGAAAGATGGGCACTGGATGTCGTTCATGGGGACGCCGAATAGGGTCCAAGCGGAAGCTGCTATGGAGCGACGCCAATGACCTCCGTGATTGAGCGCGCCGTCCAGGAATATTATGCCTATCCGTCCTGAGAACCGGCCGTTATCCGAAGGACTGGGCTGTTCGTAGCCGCTTCCTGGTGAACGTCTTGGCCGGGGCCTACAGTTACAAGGTTTTCACAGCGCGTACGGAGAGTTAAACTGGAGCTTATCATCTTCGCAAAGGGGAATTGTTTATGACGCTCCGCTCGGTACTACGAATAGCTGCACTGGCCCTGCTCATAGTGTCAGCGGCCTGCGTGGGGACAGATGGGGTAGAAGCGCCGGCAAGCAGTATAGAAGGCCATGACTGTTTCGACCAGCAGAGACGTGGGATGGTCTGCGACGGCACTGAGAGGTATCAGGTCGAGTCCATACTCCAGTATCCGGACGCTGTGTCGGTGCCCATCCAAACACGGGTGTTGGCTGACTTTGCGGCCGAGGGAGCACATTGTACAGATATCATTAAGCCTAACCCAGAAGAGTGGAGCGCCGGAGAGCGGTCTGTGGTGTGCCTCAAGGATGTTACCGTTACCTCCTCGTCGTCCTTGCTGGATGACGCCTTAGAAGAACTCCTCAACTCCTGTGCTGTTCATTTAGCGACAGCTCTGATGGCCAACGCCGATGTATTCGAGACTTGGAACACGAATGACTTTGCCCCTTTGGTCGGGGAAGTCCCTATCGAGATTAGGGAGCCGACTTGGGAAGGCAATCTAGAATTGCCCCTAGACTACCCTGACGATTCTGTCTGAGCCTCACTTGATGTGAGGGGATAATTACCTTCGGATACCTCCATCAATCGCAGAATAGCGGCGTCCTTGGGAATCCTCCCGCTCTTATCAGTCGGGATGGTAGCGAGGGGATTATCGTCGCCGGGGTCGTTCTTGTCGTGGACGAAGGCATAGTGGCCCTGCGGCGACGGCCAGAGCTCGACACGGTACTTGCCTAATGTGAACTGGTCGACAGGCTCCTGGAGCAGACGACGTAGACGGATGTTGGGCGCTCCAACTTTGGACATTTCGGTCTTCTCCTAGGGAACATGCGCCATGTAGTTGCCAGGGTCGGCCAGTATCTGGAGATAGATCAGCGTCGGCTGGATCGACGCATGCCCCAGCCACAGGGATACGACGTTGATCGGCACCCCCGATTGCAGCCAGTGGCGCGCGGCCGAGTGTCGAAGCGTGTGGGTCGAGACGCGACCGTCGATGCCCGCGTTGGACTGAGCCTCCTTGTACCACCTCCATGCGGTGGTGCGAGCTGCCGAGACGAGCCGTCCGCTGCCCCGATAGCGCATATGGGAGGACAGTGCGGCCCCCAGCTCAGGGTGTATAGGCACGACCCTATCCTTGCCGCCCTTGCCCTGGCGAACGATCAGGACAGGCGGGGTATCCTCCGTGCGAAGGTCGGAGACTCTCAGTGAGAGCGCCTCCGAGATCCGCAGGCCGGCACGGAACTGGACCAGCATCAGGAGCTCGGCGTCCACGCAGGGGGCTGCGCCGATAAGCGCCTGGACCTGCGAGGGAGTGAGGAAGTCAGGGACCGTGGAGCGTCGTGCAACATTTCCGCTTGCGCGCTGTTTCACCGCGGAGCGGCGGCGGGCAATTTCGGCGCTCGTGGGCCTACCTGGGTGACGTCGAGGTGTGGCCGCCAACGCAACAGATGTGCACATTATGTTTCACGCTCAACGAGCAACGAAAACGCCGGGGTGCATACGGGCGATGTTTGCACAAAACCCTTGTTCGTCGGAGGCTGAGGGCGGGTAACCGGCCTCAGCCCACCGCACGATTGCAATAGCGTCCGGGCAGTCGAACCACACCTCCACGTAAGCGGACTGCACGGAACGGCAGAAGGGCCACCAGGCCCCGGCTAGAACGGCCAGGAGCAGGAACAAGCGGACCATCTGCCTTAAGTGTCCAGTTCGATGAGCAATGAGAACTCCGGGGTGGTGCCGCTCGTAAGCGCGATATACCAGCGCTGCCCGCTCTTTGTCAGCGTCACCGCGGTGCCGCCCTGGTCCGCATCGCTAACCTCGTAGCCGGACGGTATGTCGAATACGAAGTATTCGCCGGAGGTCGCAGCCCGGTTAGCCTCTATGGTCAATCTCACGCCGGGCGAAGCTTCATACGAAAAGTAGTCGCTGTCTTGAGGGTCTGTACCAGAGGCGCTGGAGATGCCCGCCCAGACGATCAGGGTGGGAGCCCATCGGTCGCCATGCCAGGTCAGCCTCTGTCCAAGCTGGGTCCCGGGCTCCAACTCGTTCATGGCCGCGGTGATCCTGTCGACGTAGGCTCCCATGACGGCCACGGCTAGAGCCAGCAGAGGGATTGTCAGAAGTATCCAGGTGCCTTTCTTCATCCAGGGTGCCTCCGCAGGAACAGGATAAACACGATGACCAGCATGGAGGCGAAGCCCAGGAAGAGGGGCATGCCGATGGGTATCAACCCGGACAGGGCGGTGGCCGACACGACCAGCCCCATGATGGGCAAGGTCACGAGGGTGCTCCCCGTCGCCCGCACCGCCCATACCGATACGGCCAGACATATCGCCATCACGATGAGTCCAGCTATCATCACTCCCGGGACCTTCGTGGAGTCCTGAAGCGAAGATATGGCCTCGCCGAGCTGGGTATCTTGCCACAGCGTGCCGGTGTCCCACGCCTCGTTGTCGTAGTCGGCCTCGGCGTGGCGGGGAACGGCTACCCCGGACCCCAGCAGATTTGGCAGATATGTGTGAAAGCCCGGCATGACCATACTGAGGTACTCTTGGCCGGCCTGGGTCAGCGTCCCAGTGGTCGTGTTCACCAGTGGCAGGTCTTGCCACTCGGGGTTGAGGCCGATGTCGAGGAGTCTCTGTTTGACCTCCTGTTCGAGGCTGTCGTTCGTCACGGCAACTGCCCTTTTCCCCGACGTGACGAAGTCGTCTGCCGATAGGTCCGTGGGCGGGGGCAGGACGGCCAAGCGCAAGGTCAGACGCTGGGAGAGGGCTGAGCTCGCGTCCGCGGCCGGTATGTAGAGAGATGCAAGTCCGTGACCATAGCCCAGGCGCGTATAAGCCGAGGGGGACATGGCGCCGACGACCGCGTCGGCTTCATCGGATACGAAGATGGCCGCCAGGTCCGAAAGGGGGGCGTCGGGTAGATCGTCGTCCGCGAAGTTTACGTCGTAGTGTGCGAGGACCAGCAGGTCGCCCGCTATTATCACTCCTGAATGTGCGCTCCACTCGTCGATCTGGAAGCTTTCGGGAGCTGTCTGGGCGAAGACCATGCCCACCGACAACAGAGCGGCCATGCCACCGAGGGGCGCCACCCACCTGGCGAGCTTAGAAATCATCTCTCACCGTGACGATGATCCGGAAGATCACAAAGAGCATCACCACCACCAGCATCCAGCCCAGCAGCGGCGACCCGAGGCCTCCGTCGGCCTGGGCCTTGAAGGCCATTTCCACGAGGTAGAAGGTCCCCAGCAACACGATGGCATGGGCTACGGTGTTCACTGCGGGTCGCCCGCCATCCACCGGCCGTCCTGCTTATAGACTCGATAACCCAGCTCTTTTAGACGGCTCCTCACCTGGGCCTGCGACCTCAACACGGGGAACTTCTCCATGGCCCTCTCGACGAGGTCCGACATGTAATACGGTCCGGGGGCGTCCATGTCGAAGAAGGCTTGCAGGGGAAGGGAGTCGATGGGCGCAGGGAGGGGTTCGTCCGGCGCCTCGAGGACGCCGCGGCCTGTCATCCACTGGCCGTCTTCGTTGTAGACGTCGTAGCCTTTGGCCTCCAGCCAATGCCTTAGCTTGGCCTGGGTGTCCACGCCGTCCAGGGCCGTCCTGGCGAGCATCAGCAGGTCCCTCACGGCCACGACCGAATCGCCCCTGTCCATGAGGGCGAGTATCTCGTGGAAGGTGGGCGCCTCGGCGGCCGGGCTGGTTTCTTGCCCCTCGGCCTCCATCATCTCCCACTGCCGGGCTATGACGTCCTCGCGGTTGGGCGAGTATGAGGCGGCTACGATCTCCTCCGTCTTGTACTTTCCCCAGATCTGATCGAGACCGTAGAGGACATAGGTGCAGTCGGCCTCCTCGTGGGGCGGCGGCCAGGCGGAGGCGCGTCGCCTCCTTCCGGTGATGTGGCCGAAGAAGTCGTACCAGTACAGCCTCGCGGCCCTGCCGTCGCCGATCTTCTCCGTCTCCACGAAAAGGTCTATCTGCCGCAGGAATCCGTGGCTGGCCTCGTTTGCGAACTGGGTGGCCGCTAGCACCTCGATCCTGCGCTTCCTTAGCTGTTTGAGGAAGCTCACAGAAAGAAGGTTGTAGTTGGACGAGCCCTTTGAGGACGGCAGCAGCTCGACGACCTCGTCTAGGGCGACCGTGGCGTCCTGGGCGTCCTCCGGGAAGCGCTGAAGCTGGTCCAGCAGGTAGGGGTGCGACTTGTCGGCGAACTGTACCCAGTAGTTCGACATGATCTTGTGGTTGCGCCTGCCGGCGAGACGGTTGCGCTTCTGCATGATCGCAAGGAACGCCGTCATGGTGGCGGTCTTGCACTGGCCTCGTCTGCCGAAGAAGAAGAGACACTTCGGGGAGTAGGAGTGGGTGTATACCTCGACGGCGTTTTGGAGCGCCTGCGACCCGGATTCGGGCTTGAGACTGATGCCGCCCCCGTCCGCCCGGCGCGGCGCCAGCAGGAGCGCATTATCGGGTCGCCCCAGGGACCGGGGCCTCAGCAGCCCCCTGCCGCCCCGTTTTGGCGGGCTAAGCGATAGGGTTGCGTCCACGGCCTACAGCAGCTCCTCGTCCTTCTTCCTGCCTCTACGTCGCCCCGCTAGGCCGCCCTCTCGCTCGGCCATCGGCTGGTGGGTGATTGCCTGGACCGCCTGGCGGCGCGCCCTGCCATCCTCGGCCAGCGAAAAGGCCAGCTTGCGCCAGATCACGTCCTCCAGGTTGAACTGGCGGTTCTGCCACAGGTCGTCCAGGAGGTACATCGCCTGTATGTCGGCCGATTCTTCCTTGGACAACCAGGAGCGGCTTATGAACTCCTCCGCCTCGGCTGACGTCGTGATGAGCTCGTGAACGATGTCTCTGCGGGTGCGCTCCGGCAGAAAGAACATGTCCCCGACGGACGGGGCCTTGCCCGGCGGCTGGTACCCGTTCTGCGACGGGGCTGGCGCATCGACGTATTCGTCGTCCTGCACGTCGTTCTGCAATGGATTATTCATCGAACTCTCCTCACCCTCCCGTGACGTTGGTCATGAACAGATACAGGGCAAACACCAGGCCCCCACAGAGCACGAGTCCGCCGGCCAGAGCTATGAGCTGCTGCTTGCGTTGATGCTGGCGCATCCAGAGCGACCGGAAGTTGCGCTGCTCGAGGTACTCGTGGACGATCGTCGCCCGTGGGTCCAATGCTGTGATGGCCTTATGGGTCGGAATCGCCTTGACGACGAGCTCTGACGGATACAGCTCGGATGAGCCACCGCTTGCCTCTTCGTCGTCGGTATACCAGGTGTTGCCCCTCATCCAGATGCGGCGGCGAGCGGTCGTGTCCGCCTGGGGGCTCCGTGAGATCTCATCCTTGGCGACGTGGAGCCCCGCGGCCTCTAGGCGCTCCCGCAAGTCCGTGCGGGTCTTGATCCCCGCGAGATCGTGCTTCGCCAGCGGCATCAGGTCGTCGATGGAGACCACGCAGTCGTACTCCAGCACCCGCTCAAGGATGTCCTTGACCGTGGCCTTGGGGATGCCCCGCCACAGCAGCCACTGCACCTTCGGACCCAGTCTCCTCCCCATGAAGTAGCCTGGGATCAGGCCGAAGGGGAGAAAAAAGGCGCCGAAGATAAGGGCGCTCACGAGCGGCAACACCAAAGCCAACAGCAGCGAGACGGCCAGCCACGTGCCAATTGCGCCAAGCCCCGCGCCCACCGTCTGGGCGCGAGACCCGTTGGCCACATAGCGCGCCGCGTCGTCTCCGAGGCCGAGCAGCTCCGTGAGCGGCATGAGGACCCGAAACACCTGTTGGGTCTCGGCGTCCAACACGATGGCCTCCTCGCAGTCGACCCTCGACTGCCTTGCGGCGCGTGCCGGTCTGGCCCGCAAGAGCCGCCCGATCGCCGCGGTGGGCCATGACAGCCCACGGCCACGCAAGATCCACTCGATAGCCCCAGGGGGCCTTGATGGCCTGGCCCGCAGGAGCCGCTCGATTACCCTGGCGGGCCATGACGGCGCACTGGGGCCTAAGATCTGCTCAATTGCCACCTTGCAGCTCCTCGACTTGCAGCTCCTCGACGGGTTGCTGTGCCGCCTGGTCCGGCTGCCCCGCCTGGTCCGGCTTGGACAGGGCGCTGTGAACCGCAATGATGGCTATGGCAAGGACCAGTACCAGGGCGCCGCCCAGGATCAGCAGCAGACTCGGGCCCGACCACCGTGCCATCTGGGTCTTCTTCGAAAAATCGCTGTGCGCCTGCTCGATGGCAAATAGCCTGGTGGACTTCATCATCTCGTACATCGCAGGCTCGGGTAGCGGAGTGTCAGGGCCGAGGGGCACGCCGTTGTTGCCCGTCACAACCATCATCCACTTGCGAGGAGCCTTCTGTGGCGGCGGCGGTGTGAAGGTCCGCAGCTGCTCGACCGACGCCACTCGCTGGGGCTTCGCCTGGCTGAATATCACCCCCGGCCTCAATATGTACGCAGCGCCCTCACCCAGCCCGAAGTCGCGTAAGAAGCCGGGCCAATCGTCGTCGAGCGATACCTTGCGTATGTCGTAGACTCCCCCCTCGCCCAATCGGAATATGTCTACTATTTGCTTGGGAATGAGACCACCTCCGCATTCTTGTAAGTGATGCTCATGTCGGACTCCCAGGCGACGGACTTGATCTCGCTCAGGTCAAATCCGTCTTCCTTGAGGAAGTACAGGTAGAACATCCGCACGAGGTACTTGGGCGACGGGCGAGAGTCGGCGTTGAACCATCTCCAGCACACCCCGGAATATGGATTGAGCCCGAGCAGTTGCGCCATGTGGTATTGAGATTTGATCTCGGACCGCTTCATGTACCTGAACACGAGATCCGTCGTGCGCTGAACGGACTCCGTAAAAAGCGAGATGCTCTTCACGGATGGCGCCGGGAAGAACTCTATCTTGGGCCTCTCTGTTGTGGTCGCCATAGAGACTCCTCCTGAGTGCCTTTGGGGGATTGCTGCTTTCTCTAGGACACGTTATATAAGTATAAACCTTCCTCTTTGATGGCAACAAGATTGTTACTACTGCAATATGTTACCTATAAACAAACGTTGCATATCTGTAAATTCTGCGCTAGGGTGCCTCAAATGCGGTTCGTCTTTCCGGGACTGGGACTGGTGTTCGCCATATGCTCCATGCTGATCGTCCTTCAACAAACCAAGGTGCTGTCCGGACTGAACGTTGGCGATCAGCCGCTAACGGCTTTGGTGACCAACGTCCCCTATCTCCTGTGGGTCGTCGTTGTGCTGATACTGGCCCTCGGGCTCTGGGGGGTCGCGCGAAGGTTTTGAGAAGTGGGAGGTGTGATAACAATGCAGGCCCTATAACGGCTTTCCCAGGTCAACCGTATCAAGGCAGGAACAAAGCCCCGAACAGGAAGGTGTGAAAAATGTCAGCTCTTTTGAAAAATGGCATCACCAGCGTTGCCGTTCAGGCGGGACTGCTCTATCGCGACGAGAGGGGAATGCTAGGAGGAGGAGGAGGCATCAGCCAGATCATCATGGGCGTGATCACCATCGTGGTGGGGATCATCCTCTCAGGTGTCGTGGTCGATACGGTCAGCAACATCGTGACCGGGACCGGAGACCTCGCAGCCGGCTCCGCAGCGGACTCGGCGTTCCCGGGCGCTCGCTCCATCGCCACGCTGATCCCCACGATCTACTTCGCCGCGGTTTTGGTCATGGGCGTGGGTCTCATCGGGATAGGGGCGAAATCCTACTATCGCAGGGGCGAGGCGTAGAAAGGGTTATTGCTAATGAGTAGCAAGAAAGTCTCACTCATTGTCATAGGCGTCCTCACTATCGTCCTGGGCACAATCCTGGGCGGTGTGATAGTCGATGCAACTCAAAGCGTGTTCAAGACCGGCGAACGGGTTGCCCTGGTGTGCTTCGGCGAGCCTACAACTCCAACACAGGCCGCGGACCTCTGCGCGGGCAACACTGGGACGGGGCGCCCGTCGCTTGAGGCGCAATTGACCTACTACGCCAAGGGCGGAACCGTTCCCGCCACAAACCTTCCCGACTCCACCCCCACGGACGACACGCTCTACAAGGACGGGGGCGAGATGATCTACGAGATCGACGTCTTTGCGGGAGCTCGATCCATTGGGTCGCTGATCCCCACCATCTACTACGCGTCTGTCCTTGTGATCGGCATAGGGCTCATCGGTTTGTCGGTGGCTGGCTATGCAAGGCGCGGCCCCCTGGCTTCTTACGACTAGTCCATAGGGAGGTTAAAGACAATGCCATCGAAGCTCCGATCGCTATCGGCCCGGGAAATCAAGCGAATACACCTGGACCGGTCCATGCGCAGCATCCGGGCCGACATCGCAAGGACCGCAGAGCGCGTTGCGCCGAAGAAAGCCCGGACACTGCGGGAAAAGAGCCTTCAGACAAAGTGGAAGGCGGACCCCACCAAGCTCGACATGAGCGGCACCGATACCAGGAGGGGGAAGGCGCCGAGGTCCAAGAGCCCGCTGCGAGCCAGGGGGTAGACATCGATTGCGAGCCAGGGGGTAGACATCAATGAGCCGCCTACATCAAGCAGGCGGCTCATTGATCATTCTCGCCGGGCAATGTTTCGAATGACTCTGGCGGAGCCGCCCTGGACCCTAACTCAACACGTAATGCTTGGAGCAATGCTGGGGCTGCTTGTGGCGTGCGGGTGGCGCGACTTCACGCGCCGCAAGGTCGAGAACGGCGCTGCTCTGGCTCTCTGGTCTACGTTCTTGGTCCTGTTCGTTGCAGGCGGCTTTGATGGCCGGACCGCCCTGAGTGGAATCCTCTCTCTGGCGGCCCTCATGTTGGGATTGCGATTGGTGCTCGGCAGTCGGATCGGAGGTGCGGACGTGAAGGTCATCCCCGTCTTCGGAGGGTTGCTCGGCTTTCCGGTGAGCCTGGCGGCGCTCTGGTGCGCCCTGGCGCTGTCCTGGCCTTATGAGCGGGCCTCCCGGCGCGCGGCGCCGCTGATTTTCCTGATGGGGGTCGTCGGCGTCCCTCTAATCGTCCTGCGTCGCGTGGGGCAGTGGCTATGACCTGGCTCTGGGTCTCGCTGACGATGCTGTATGTGACCGGCCAGATCCTGTCGGTCACGGTGCTGGGTCAGACCGGCATAGCTTCCAACTTCCTCGCGTCTATCGTTTTGAAGTCGCAGACCGGGCTCACGCTTGAAAACTCCCACGGCTTCTACCCGGACGCCGTGATCTTCGTCCGAGACGAGCAGATGAGGGTCAAGAGCGTGACCGGAAACGTTCTCCAGGTGCAGCGCGCCATCAACGACACGGAACCGTCCAATTATGCAATCTCCACGCCTGTGCAGACAGAGGTGGTGGGGGTGATCGAGAGGGTCACCAACTTCAACGTCGGCGACGTGACCAACATCTGGGGAGGATTCAGATTCGCAGCCGCCCTCCCGGGAATGCTCGCCACCGGCCTGGTCCGCATGATCTCCTGGGACTACTCATACCTTGAGGGCAACATGCGCTACTTCAAGATGATCGTCCTCTGGCCGCTCTCGGCGATGGCCAGCCTGGCCATGATCTCGCTGGGGCTGAGCACTGCGGGAAGGATATTCGGCCGGTGAGAAGGCTGAGCAGGATCGTACTGGCAGTCCTCGCGGCTGCCGTGCTCGGGGCCATCGTCAACGCGATCGTCCGTGACGAGGCGGGGGCGCAAGGGAAGACGTGGACCGCGGGCACGGTCAGCTACACCGGCACGCTGACCGACGCCCTGCCGGCCTCCTGGCAGGTGTCCGGGTACGACCTGGCCCAACGGGGCGCCATGGCCAACGAGACGCACACCAACCTCATCTTCTGCCCAGACGGAGACTGCCGCCCACTCCCACACAGCGCCCTCGACCCGCAGCTGCACGACTTCACCCTGGTGGAGACGGCCCAGGGCGCCACCTCTACACCCGTGGACATAACGGCAAGCATCAACGATGCCTATCAGCTGACGACGCTGTCCGAGACGAGGCCGGCAAACGACTTTAGCGTCCAGTTTCAGTCTCCGACCTCAAGCTACTTTCGCATCATCCGCCTGGACATAGCGTCGACGGAACATCCCGCCGGAAACAGCTATGGCACTTGGGTCTGGGAGTATCAAAATCCGTCCAACACGTGGGTGTCCTTACAGAACGTGGTGGACGGATCGGAGGGCTTCACCAAGGTCGGAAAGAGCACGGTCACCTTCGACCTGCCGCGGAAGTTCAGCAACGAAAACAGCATCCGGGCCCGGCTTACCTCCGCCGCGACCACGACCACCCACCTTCAGAGCACGCAGATCCGGCAGGCTCAGTGGGAGAAGGGCTATGGGAGCATCTGGCATGACGACGACGACGACGACATTGACATCATAGCGGGAGGCTCCCTGCGACCTCGCTCCGATGCCCACATCGAGGCTAACGTCTCGCTCACCCTTCCGTCCCTGGTCCGCACCGACACCTATCACGCCAGCACCACCAGCTCGACTCTGAATAGCTGGAGCTTTTCAAGGTGGATGGTGAGACCACCTCAAGGGCTTGGAAGTTTCATCTTCTCGGCTCGTGGCAATCGGTCAGAGATAAGCGTTGAGAGGCCCTCCTTTACGGGCAGCAATGGGAAACTAGACATAGTGTGCAAGAGGCGGCAGGACGGCCTGTGGGAGAGCACGTCGCTCCAGCTGCCCTCCAGTAGCCCTTTTATGGGTTACAACTCGCATTACAGGCTGGTCGTGACTGCGGCTCAGGGGCAGGATGACAACATATCGTTCTTACTACAGAGGGGTCCTTCAAATGTGGGCATGGGGACCGTCAAGTGCACGCTGCCGATCGACGAAGCCATAGCATTCACGCTAAGACCTGAAGTCTCTACCTCCGGTTCCCTAAACAGCTCTACGTTGCAAGTCAACGATGGCGCGGCGACCACGACCCAATCTTGGACCACCACGCGCACGGCGAGCAATATACCGGGGGGTTGGACGCTGACCACCGATGCCGGCAGCGGACACGCCGAGTTGACCACCCGGGCGCTGACATTCGACCCTCCAACGGCCGCAAGCGAAGACGCCGCCGTTCGCAACCCCAAGGACTACTCGGACCTGCCCGACTTCTCCAGCACCGGGCCGGCCTCAGACCTGCCGGGGTCCAGCCTGGTGAATGTCCTGGCGAACCAGGCGCGCATACCGGCACAAGCCCTGTGGATCGTCTTCGGTTTCGGACTAGCCATAGCGGCGTTGGTCTTCACACAGCGCTTTCTGGACAACATCGCCATATCGAGCATTGTCGGAGGAATCGTCCTGATGGCGGTCGCAAGCCCGACCGTCGGGATCGCAAGCATATGGGCACTGCTCGTCTACTCTCTGATGTCCGGGGTAGTGGTAGTCATCGGCAAGCGAATCTCGATATAGCCCAGGGAGCGAAGCAACCATGCACCATTTCCGCACCCTCAAGGAGCTCGAGTCCCAAAGCTCAGACCGCCAGCAGGCTGCCGACGAGGCCAGCAGCACCGCGGAGGCCGCCGAGCAGACGCGCCGCCAAGAGCGGGCTGCCGCCGAAGCCCGCCGGCACGCGGCCGCCCAGGAGCAGGCCCACTCGAGGGAACGGACGCGCCGCCAGGAGCGGGCTGCCGCCGAAGCCCGCAAGCACGCGGCCGCTCAGGAGCAGGCCCACTCGAGGGAACGGACGCGCCGCCAGGAGCAGGCTGCCGCCGAAGCCCGCAAGCACGCGGCCGCTCAGGATCAGGCCCACTCGAGGGAACGGACGCGCCGCCAAGAGCGGGCTGCCGCCGAAGCCCGCAAGCACGCGGCCGCTCAGGAGCAGGCCCACTCGAGGGAGCAGACGCGCCGCCAGGAGGGCTGCCGCCGAAGCCCGCAGAGCATCGCGGCCGCTCAGGAGCAGGCCCACTCGAGGGAGCAGACGCGCCGCCAGGAGCGGGCCCAGGAGCCTCGCAGCCCCTGTAACGACGGAGGCCGCCGCTCAGGATACTCCGCGGGACAAGCAGCGCATCTTTTATCTCGAAACCCTAGACGCATTCGAGCTCCTCGAATCTCAAGGCAAGCTGACCCCGGAGGAGTCGGCAAAGCTCCAGACCATGCGGCTGACCCGCAGCGACTATCTGGACATGGCCCGCCGGAAGCTGTCGGGTAATCCAGATGCAACCGACAATGAAATTCGGGACTTGTCTGAGTGGCTGTTCTATGAACGCGACCCGGATGGCTACCAGAAATACAAGACCGGTCAGGTGTTGACGGAGGCCAGGCGGCTCTATGAAGAGGCTGGACTGCGCGATGCCCAGGATGTAGAGGCCCTCAGAGCATATAACGCGAGCCGGGCGGAGCGCGGGCATAAGACTCTTGCAAGGGATGTCTTGCAAGGTGTGGGGCTTCTCTCCAGCGACCCCGACGAGGCCCACAAGCAGGTAGAGGAGTGGGGGCGGTACATCTGGTCTGTCCTCTCCCCAATGGGATTTAACAGAGACTACCACCTGGCCCAGGCAGAGCACGACAAGCTCAGAGAGGGCCTGAACTGGCGGGTGGCGATGGCCGGCGACAAGATAGTGGAGGTGGAGACCGAGGACGGTGGCAAAGGCTACGTGCTGCAATCGGAGCTCGACGCCCGGGAGCGATACGAACGCGAGCTGGCGGCGTTCGAAGACCTGACCAGACTCATGGCCCAGGGAGGCGACGAGCTGGTCAAAACGGACCAGGGCTACATGCCGCGCTCTGCCGTCGAGGCCCAGCAGCAGCTAGGCGGCTTGGCTAGACTTGCAGCGCTTTCAGGCGATGAGCTGGTCAAAACGGACCAGGGCTACATGCCGCGCTCTGCCGTCGAGGCCCAGCAGCAGCTAGGCGACTTTTCCAGACTTGTAGCGCAGGCAGGTGATGAGCTGGTATCCACTCCTCACGGCCCTAAATTCCGCTCTGACATGGAGCGTAGAGCCACACTTAGCAGGTTGGCAGCGCAGGTAGACGACGAGCTGGTCTTCACGGACCAGGGCTATCTGCCGCGCTCGGTCATCGAGCAGATGGCGCAGGACCAGCGGCAGCTCGGCGACCTGGCCAGACTCATGGCGAAGGGAGGCGACGATCTGGTCCTCACGGACCAGGGCTACCTGCCACGCTCTGCCGTCGAGGCCCAGCAGCAGCTAGGCGACTTGGCCAGACTCGCTGCGCTTTCAGGCGATGAGCTGGTCCCAATTAAGGAGCAGCAGGAGCAGCTGGCCACCCAGGCCAGGCTCGCAGCGCTTTCAGGCGACGAGTTGGTCTGGCTCCCCGACGGCTTTGGCATTCTTCAAAGCGACCTCGAAGCGCTGCCGGACGACCTCCAGCAACAGGCGCGTGAGCACGGGTACTTCATGCTAAAGCCAGTGGAGGACCTCACAGACGAGGAGCTCAATAAGCGGCTGGCAGTCACGTACCCGGGCATGGACGTCTCGGAGCTTCCCGACAACGCATACGTATTGCCTACAGGCCCCCCGGGCGCCGCCCTGGCTGGGGCGTTGGAGCCTCTCCCGGATGATGCAACGGAGAGGGAACGCAAGACACGCGCCCTACTGGTCCCCGAAGCGGAACAGGAGGCCAAGGAAGGGTTGCAGCGGGCTGCCATCAGCTTCATACCAATCCTCTCGACCGCCATGCACTGGAACGATATGTCGACACGCTGGAAGGCCCTGAGCGTCGCTGGAGATGCCTTGCTCATACCCGGGGGCCCGGGATTGGCTTTCAAGGGCGCACTGGGGGCTGCTAAGGGCGCACTGGGGGCTGCTAAGGGTGCCCAGGTGATAGCACGGTCAGCGGCTAAGCCCTGGCTCCAAGCTGCGCGTCAAATGCAACAGTCAACGTACCTAATGCCCGCAGGTCCCATCGCCCCCGCCCTCTCCAGCACCGGCCGTCGTCTTCCGTTCGAGGGGTACGAAAGGATCGGAAAGCGCTATCTGGAGGAAATTAGCAGTCTCCACGCCGAAAAGGCTCCCCTGCCGGGTACATACACCTCGTGGAAGCGCTGGAAGCCTATCGAACCCAGGATGCTGCGAGGGGCTCTCTGGCCAGATTCGAGGCTCCCTTATTTTCCGACCGATAAACTTAGAAGGTTCGGAAAGCGCTATTTGCAGGAGCTCCCTCGCAATATTCTTGACGCCGAAAGATGGGCCTGGCCGGGCACATACACCTGGTGGAGGGGGATTCCTATCGAAACCAAGCTGCTGCAACAAGGCTCCATAAAGATACTGCCAGATGGGTCACTCCATATCGTTTTTGATCCCAAAAAGGGAATTTCTCGAGGTCTCTTGCAAGAACCCGCACTTCCACTGGATCCGGCGTCAACCTTTCTCAAGAGCGAGGGAGTGTCAACGCCCACGCTTACGCCGCCACGCACTCTAGTACCGTCACATATTTACACAACGCCGGCGGGGCCTCTTTCAAGGCGTATGACTAACATCGCGCCTATCCTGGCCGTTGGCCGTGCCGTTGGCCGTGCGGCTGCTGTGGGCGCGGCTACCCCTGCGCCGATGTCGCCGTTTGCAACACCTATGCCCGCACCGGAGACCGTGTCCGCACCGGAGGTCATACGAAAAGCTATCCCCGTACCGAAGATCACAGTCGTGCCCGTACCGGAAATCACAACCGTACCGGCGACCGTACCTGTACCGGAAATCATAACCGTGCCGACAACCATGCCCGAACCGGCGACCGTACCCGTACCGACAGCCATGCCCGCACCGGCGACCGTACCCGTACCGAAAATCACAACCGTGCTGACGGCCATGCCCGAACCGGCGACCGTACCCGTACCGGGAATCACAACCGTGCCGACGGCCATGCCCGAACCGGCGACCGTACCCGTACCGGGAATCACAACCGTGCGGGGGCTTGAGCGCATACACGTGGATTCCCCCGCGTTGAAGCCAAAGCGCATCGAGGAGTCTCGGAGGAGGAGGTGGTTTCCCCGACTGCCGGGGGAAGAGTCCGCGTCACCCACGCCAGTGAAGCGCCGCAGATATCCAAGGACGGTCACGTGGCTGCACGGACCGGCGCAGTTTACACTCGACCTCCACACAGGGCAGGAGAGCCGCACCTATCACCCAAATCCCTTCAACCGCCTACCCCATGAGAGCTTTACCGTCGCATCACATGCCGACACGCCACCCCCAGAGCGGCTAGTTGACCTGGGAATGATAGACGCCTTTGTGGGAGAGCATGGCATCCGCTTCCAGCTCGACCCCGCCTTCAAGCGCAAGCCCATACGAACCCAGCGACGCCCCGGCCCTCTATCCTCCAGGGGCGTGCTTTAGCCTTTGCCACTTCACTCGCCTGCCGAGTAGGTGTCAGGCGGGGTTATGCCGTGGAAGATGGGGTAGACTGAGATCACCACATCCCTCTCCACCACATCTTCACGCTCTACTCTGCTCCATATGAGCAGTGAGTAGACTCCTTCGCCATGATCTTTCAGGAGATGGCTGATGTCTGCCCGCACTGAAAAGGTCTCGATGTCAATATCCCACGACTGTGCTGTGATCCAAAGCACGGTGTACTCTTGCGGCCCAGAAGTAGCCTGTACCCCAGGAGTATCTACGTGATAAGGGTTGAGGCATCGCATGGATAGCGTCTTGTATTCATGGTCCTTGTAGAACCGGTTACGTCCGGGCGGTGGTCTAAGTGAGGCTATGGGAAGACCATAATCGTAGCAGGAGGTCCAAAAAAGTTGGTCCCTGGTGAGCGTTTGTGGTGGAGGGTCATAGAAGATCTGAACATCCATGTCCTGGTCCTCGTCGGTGAGCACCCCGTTCCGTACTCTCCCTGATAAGGTGAGAACGCCGTTTACGATGGCGGGCAGGCGATCGTATTCAATATAGTCACCCTCAAAGTGCTGAAAAGCCACAAAGTTGTAGCGGTCCCATGCAAGACCGATGTTGACCTTCTTGTGCCACTCCTGAAGGATATTGCGACGGTGACCTGGGCTAGCCATCAAATCCTGGACCGCCCCGCGAATCCTCTGCTTAATACTGGTGATGGCACCGTACCCACTGGCCGACTTAATACAGGATTTCCGACCAATGCCATTTTCCGCATTGGACTGGTGGCCCCCGGCAAGGGTGTACCGCATGTGTGGCTTCAGGCCGTCAATGCCCCAGTGGGATATAAAGCAGTTCTCCAGCGCAGACTCGGCGTGTAGCTGAGCGGCGATATTGTTGCCGAGAACGACAGGATTCCGCGCAGCTTTGGTGCGCTCGGCGTTGATGAGTTCGAGCATGTAGTGCTTTTCGTCGATGTGACGGAGGCTTGGAGTCGCCGGGATAGGTGTGTTGGTCGGCGTGGGTGAGACCGTTGGCTCAGGGGTCGCTGTCGGAGTGGGGATCGGTGTGTTAGTCGGCGTGGGTGAGGCCGTCGACTCAGGAGTCGCTGTCGGAGTGGAGATCGGTGTGTTAGTCGGCGTGGGTGAGACCGTCGGCTCAGGAGTCGCTGTCGGAGTGGGGATCGATGTGTTGGTCGGCGTGGGTGAGACCGTCGACTCAGGAGTCGCTGTCGGAGTGAATATCGGTATGGCGGTCGCCGTGCCAACTAGGCTAGGGATAGCGACCGGCGTCGACGCAGACAGCACAGTTGATGTAGGCGTAGGGGTCTCGGTCGGCGGCAAAACACCGGCGATTTCTGTCGGCTGCCCCAAGAGGCCGGGGGGAAGGTACCAGTTCAGTGCAGCGCCTCCAGCACCCAGTAGTAATAAGACGATGATAGGCAGTATCCACCTACGGGCAGGCTCGCGGGGGGGACGGTAGTTAGGAGGCGGTGGCTTCCCTGTAGCCCTTCTAGCATACGTGCGCGGGCGTTCAGTAACTACCTGACGCTGGTTAGCAGCTAGGCGCCGACGCTCACAACGAACACACGTACACGCCGGAGGGTGAGGGTCGATCCAGTGGGGCCTGCGGGGTGTCATCCTGGTCCCCCAAAGGGCTTGAAGCTCGGTCTACAGGGTCTCTGCTGGACCAGGGCCATTTCGATTGCGGAGGTGGGCTGCCTCTGTTCACATAGATGGGCAGCGTCTCGCACAGTGTAAGATCGACTAGATGTCTATAGCAGTATAGCAACTACTGGGCTTTCAGCCTGACATAGACAAGTGTTGCCCCACCCTCACCCTTCGTTTCCGTTTCGCGGATCTCGAATAGTTCGGAATTGGACTTGAGCAGTGGTGCCAATTGCTTTTCTCCGTAAGTGCGAACATCAAAACTAGGGTCTAACTGGCGTACGCGGCTCCCGACAGTTCCGAGGTAAGCCCAACCATTGTCTTGGGTGGACGACTCTATAGCTTGCATGACAATCTTTGTCCAGTCCTTCGCTTCTGCCCTCTCTGCCTGTGTCTTTCCGTCAGTCGACGGGATTAGGTTCTCCGTGTAAACGAACACTTCACACGCATTGACAAATGACTTGGGTGTATCAGACCGTCCGATACCCATGACAAATAGCCCTTGCTCGCGAATCCTAGTCGCCAGCCGGGTATAGTCACTGTCACTGGATACGATGCAGAAGCCACCGATGTTACCAGTGTGTAACAGGTCCATTGCGTCGATTATCAACGCGCTATCCGTAGCGTTCTTTCCCACCGTATAGCGGAACTGTTGTACTGGCTGAATCGCGTAGCCTTGCAGAGACTCTTTCCATCCAGACATCTGAGGTGCTGTCCAATCGCCGTAAATACGGCGAGTTGTAACTATTCCATACCTCACGGTCTCCGTTAGTACTTGCTCCAATAGCGACGGTTGGGCATTGTCACCGTCAATGAGCATTGCCATGTACCGGGATTCCAAGGTCGGTGTTTCAACCTTCTTGGGGTTCATCTGCGGCAATCACCAAACTTGATTTCTGTCCGATTGGGAAGGTCCTCTTGTGGAACTTTCGTGCGTCCTGTCCCGCCCCCTGCCCCTACTCCCTTTAGCCCCTCTCAATCAGATACTCCGCCCACTGAGCCATCAGAGTCCGGCGCCTCTCGAACAGGTCTGAACGGAAGTAGGCGGCCTCGGTCGAGTTGCCTACTACATGGGCCAGGGCCGCCTCCATGACCGCGTGAGACGCGTCTGTCTGCTCAGCTGCCCAGTCGCGAAACGATGACCGGAAACCGTGCGGAACAGCGTCGATGCCGAGAGTCCTCAGCAGTTTGCGATGAGTCATGTCCGACAGAGGCCTGCCTGACCGCGAGGGGAAGACCAAGCCGGAATCGTCTTGTAAGGCCTCAGCCTGGGCCAGGACTCCCAGGGCGATGCCAGATAGCGGTACCCGGTGCTCCCGCTCCGCCTTCATCCGCTCCGCGGGAATGGTCCATACCCTGGCGTCTACATCCACCTCTGCCCACCGAGCGTTTCTGGTCTCGCCTGGGCGGGTGGCTGTCAACACCTGGTATTCCAAAGAGAGCTTCGAGGACTTTGACGCCTTCGAGGCCCGTACAGCCCTCAGAGCGTTGGGGACAGCGGAGTAGTGGAGCGCTTTCAGATGCTTCTTTAGCCGCGAGGTCTTGGGCAGAACCGTGGCCAGCGCATCACCAGCCGGGTTGTCAAGTCGGTACTCATTGGCAATGGCCCACTTCATCACCGTGCTGGTCCGCTGTCTCACCCTTCGCGCCGTCTCTGGTTTCTCTGTCCACATGGGGGTCAGCACGTCCAGAATGTCCGCCCCTGATATGGCATCAATAGGCATGTCGCCGATGTGTGGGAAGGCATAGATCCTGAGTGTTGACATCCACGCAGATGTATGTCTGGCGTTGCGCCAGGTTGGCCGATTGAGCTCATGCACTCTTTGGGCGGCCTCAACGAAGGTTGGCACATCCCGCTTCTCTGTCCGAGGATCACCGCCTGAGCGAGCGATCCTCCGGTTCTCAAGAGCCTTCTCCCGCGCCTCGGTTAGCGACACCACGGGATAGCCGCCCAAGCCCAGGTCCACCCGCTTGCCATGTATCACGATGCGCTGACCCCACCGCCGCGCTCCCGACCGATCGACCTGAAGATACAATCCATGCCCGTCGTGGTAACGGCCAGGCCGCTTCTCAGTCCTCACGCGAGCCGCGGTCAACGGTCTCCGTGTCATCCTTGCCCCCTCCCTTTTACCCCACATTGTAGAGCGGATTATACGGGACTGTAAAGGACGGTAACGGACACTAATCAGACCACATTCCCATCTGATGCAGCTATGAAATTGCCAACAAACAGCCGTTGCAAAGCTGAAATGGCGGAGTTGGGTGGTGGAGATAGGGGGAGTCGAACCCCCAACCTCGGCATTGCGAACGCCGCGCTCTCCCAATTGAGCTATATCCCCACGCGGAGCCACTAGGATTATACCACAGGTGAGCATCATGGAAGCTCTGTCGGTCGCTCCCCATACGGCCCGGTGTAAGGCGGGCGCTGGTTGCTCGGTATGGGGGCCTATGTTATACTCCGACGGGTGCGCTCGTGACAGCCACGGGGGGCCGCAAAGTTCGGAAGGCAGGGTACATGGAGCAACAAGTAACAGAGCGAGAGCCTCAGGAGCCCGGGGCTGGGCCTATAACCATGAAGGCCTTGCTTGAAGCGGGAGTTCACTTCGGGCATCAACGTCGTCGCTGGAACCCGAAGATGAGGACGTACATCTTCTCTCATAGGAATGGCATTCACATAATCGACCTGCAAAAGACCTTGCGGATGCTGGAGGTGGCGGAGGAGTTCGTCGCCGAGGTGGCCGCCCGGGGTCAGAAGGTCTTTATGGTTGGCACCAAGAAGCAGGCACAGGACACTATCAAGGCGGAGGCTGAGCGCAGCGGTGCATTCTACGTCGTAACGCGCTGGCTGGGCGGCACCCTCACTAACTTCAAGACGATACAGGGTCGCATCGACTACCTCGTCCGGCTGGAGACCAGGAGGGAGCGAGGGGAGTTCGAGCTCTTGCCGAAGAAAGAGTCGCTTAAGCTGGATAAGTCTATTGTGCGACTCAATCGGTATCTGAGTGGCATAAAGGAGATGACCGAGATGCCGGGTGCCCTCTTTGTCGTCGATGTCGGCAAGGAGGCCATCGCGGTGGCCGAAGCCAAGCGAGTCGGGGTGCCAGTGGTGGCGCTGGTAGACTCGGATTGCGACCCTGACCTGATAGACTATCCGATCCCCGGCAACGACGACGCCATCCGGTCCATAAGGCTGGTGACGGCTCGCATAGCGGATGCCGTCATGGAAGGGACCAATCAGCGTGACGCGATGGAGGTCGAGGGTGCGATGGTTGACATGGGAGCCGACGAGGCTCCGGCGTACGATCCTGCCGGACTGACCGCTGTCGAGGAGCCGGAGCAGGCGGCCGCGTCGACTGACCAGGTTCCCGAAGAGTCCGAATCTCCGCCAGAAGAGTCCGAGGCGCCTGAGCCGGTGGCCGCGTCTACGGGCGAGGTTTCCGTAGAGCCTGAAACTCCGTCAGAGGAGCCCGAGACACCCGAGCCGGTGGTCCAGAACCCCGTCTCTATACCCACGTCCGACGAAGAGTAGTACTGAGATACGTTGGAAATCAGTATTGAAAGCATAAAGGCGCTGCGCGAGCAGATGGGCGCCGGCATCATGGACTGCAAGCGGGCGCTTCAAGAGGCGGGTGGGGATCTGGTCAAGGCCGAGGAAATACTCAGAGAGAAAGGCATCGCCTCAGCGGCGAAAAAGGCCTCCAGGGTTACGAGTGACGGGGTGGTCGAGTCCTACATCCATAGCGGCGCTCGAATCGGTGCGCTGGTGGAGGTCAACTGCGAGACCGACTTTGTCGCTCGCACCGACGACTTCAAGCAGCTGGCCCACGACATAGCAATGCAGGTGGCTGCGATGTCGCCACAGTACGTGGACGCCTCCGATGCCCCTGACGACGAGTCGAGTCCGCAGGAGTCCTGTCTGATGCAACAGCCCTTCATCAAGGACCCTACCAAGACAGTCCAGGACCTGGTGAACGAGGCAGTGGGCAAGCTCGGGGAGAACGTTCGCGTTCGCAGGTTCGCCAAGTTCTCACTGGGGGAGTAGCCCGCCTTGGCGATTAAAGAGCTCAAGTACCACCGCATCCTGCTCAAGCTTAGCGGCGAGTCGTTCAAAGGCGAACGCGGATACGGCGTGGACCCGGAGGCCACAGCCTACATGGCGGGCCAGATCAAGAAAATTATGGACATGGGGGTCCAGATGGGGGTGGTGGTGGGCGGCGGTAATATATGGCGTGGTGTCGAGGCCGAGGCCGAGGGAATGGACCGGGCAACTGCCGACTACGGCGGTATGCTTGCTACCATAATCAACGCCCTGGCCCTGCAGGACGCCTTGGAGCGGCACCACAACGCTGATACAAGGGTCCAGAGCGCCATCAACGTTCAGCAGGTAGCAGAGCCCTACATACGTCGCCGGGCTATACGCCACCTGGAAAAGGGCCGGGTCGTGCTGTTCGCGGCCGGGACGGGCAATCCCTTCATGACTACCGATACGACGGCGGCGCTGCGCGCGATAGAGATCGACGCGAACGTCTTGCTGATGGCAAAGCACAATGTCGACGGCGTGTACGAGGCAGACCCACACGAGCACCCAGAAGCGGCGCGACTCGAATTCCTAGACTACTTCAAGGCCCTGGAGATGCGGCTCGCCGTAATGGATAGCACTGCACTCTCCCTTTGTATGGAACACGATCTGCCGATTATCGTCTTCGACCTCTTCGACTCGGGTAACCTCGAGCGTATCATCTCCGGGGAAAGACTCGGTTCTCTGGTAGCAGCTGCGCCCGAGGGCTAAAAGATAACGGGAGTATCGCGGTGCCAGGCCACGAAGATGTCATGGAAGACGCCGACTCTCGCATGCAGAAGTCCGTCGAGGCTCTGCAACGGGAGCTGAACTCGATTCGCACGGGCCGGGCTACACCGGCCCTGGTCGAGAACATCAAGGTCGACTACTACGGTGTGCCCACCCCGCTCAACCAGGTCGCATCGATATCGGTGCCCGAGCCGAGAATGCTCATGATCCAACCCTGGGACAAGCAGTCCCTGGGCGACGTGGAAAAGGGCATCATGAAGTCGGACCTGAACCTGGTGCCGAACAGCGACGGCACTGTGATTCGAATAAACATCCCTACGCTAACGGAGGAGCGCCGCAAGGAGCTGGTGCGCCTGGTTGGTAAGAAGGTCGAAGAGGGCCACGTCGCAGTGCGCAACGTGCGTCGCGACAGCCTCAGCCGCCTCCGAGAGATGGAAAAAAACAAGGAGTTGTCACAGGACGACAATAGGCGCGCCCAAGAAGAGTTGCAGCGTATCACTGACGCATCCATAGCCAAAACGGATGACCTGCGGCGAGAAAAAGACGCCGAGGTAATGGAGGTATAGCCCACCGAGGTGTCCCAGCCCTACGCACTGGACTCGTCTTCTTCCGCGTCACCGCCGCCAGTCCACGTGGCGATAATCCTGGACGGAAACGGCCGGTGGGCGATGAGCCGTGGCAACTCGCGGACGGAGGGACATCGGGCGGGCACCGATAACGTACGGCGCATTGTACAGGCCTTCGCTGGAAACGGCGTCGACTACCTCACCCTCTTTGCCTTCTCCACAGAGAACTGGCTTCGCCCTGACGACGAGGTCCGCGGACTGATAGCTATCCTGCAGGAGGTTATCGGTCGCGAGACTCGAGCCCTCCACGAGCAGGGCGTCAGAATACAACACCTTGGGAGAATGGATAGGCTGTCACCGGAGCTTCGGGAGGCGATACTGGACAGCGTCGAGCTTACCCGGAACAACGCCGGCCTTACCCTGAGCGTGGCCTTCGACTACGGTGGCCGGGCCGAGATCCTCGCTGCGGTGCGTAGGATCGTAGAGTCGGGCGTTTCGGCCGCAGACGTAACTGAGGACCTCTTCTGCCGGAGCCTGTACACCGATGGGATTCCAGATCCCGACCTCATCATACGGACCGCCGGCGAAATGCGCCTGAGCAACTTCCTGCTATGGCAGTCCGCCTACGCCGAGTATTACTCGACGCCCGTGTTTTGGCCGGACTTTGACGAGGACGAAGTAGAGAAGGCGCTGGCCGCCTATAGGCAGCGCCAGCGCCGATTCGGGAAGGTGACTTCCGGGGACGGCGGCTAGCCGAGTTGTGGTCGAGCAGCTTTCTGCCCATTGCCGCAAGGTGGACGTCCCCTCTTCATCACAGCCCCGCACACGGCTCGCATATGTAATCCCGACGGCTGGCTAAGGTGGACAGGAGCGCCGGCGCAACCAAGCAGCAAGGCTCGTCCGGCACTGGATCTGGGAACTCTTCACGCGTTGCCATTGTCGCACTGCGCGTAGCCAGTGCCGCAGTAGCTCTGCCTCTGTTGATAGTTGCCGTGTGGGCTGGCCCCCCCTGGTTCACTGCGCTGGTGGCGGTGGTGGCGGCAATCGGGGCCTTAGAGCTCGCCGGAATGGCGCGCCACTGGGGCGACCGGGCTTATGCGCCGGTCGGTGGAGCCCTGGCAGCCGGCCTGGTCGTCGCCGGACACTTCCTCACAGACGCCCCTTCTTCTTGGGCGATCGTGCCACCCGTGTTTGCCGCCGCGGCCGGCCTTTGCCTGATTTGGATGCTGACGCGGCCTCGTGGTGTCACCGGAGCCCCCGTGTGGGTCACCAGTGTTGGTGTGGGCCTTTTGCTGGGTGGGCTGCTCCTACACGGGCCTCTGATGCGGGGCCTTGACGAGGGCAGGGAGTGGGTGCTGTTCCTGCTCCTTACTACCTTCGCGACGGACACAGGCGCCTTCATCACGGGCCGGACCCTGGGGCGGCACCCCCTGGCTCCCTCCATTAGCCCGTCGAAGACGTTGGAGGGTGCGCTTGGCGGACTGGTCTGCGCGATGGGGGCCGCCGTGGCTCTGCTCTATATCCTTGACCTCTCGCAGGCGGTAGGTGTCGTCCTGGGTCTGGGCGCCCTCATAGCCATCGTTGGACAGATCGGCGACCTGGCCGAGTCGCGAGTGAAGCGGGCGGCCGGGCTGAAAGACTCGGGGAGGGTCCTGCCCGGCCATGGCGGTGTTCTTGACCGGCTGGATTCAATTGTCCTGACCCTGGTCGTAGTGTATTATTTCGTCTCATGAGTACGCGTAAGGGTCTGGTTATCCTGGGCTCGACCGGCTCCATCGGCACTCAGACGCTGGATGTGGTCCGGACCTTCCCCGACCGTTTTCGTGTCGTGGGTCTGGCGGCGCGGCGCAACCTCGACCTTCTGCAAGAGCAGGTCAAGGAGTTCGGTCCCGCACTGGTATCCTGCGAGGGTACGGCGGAGCAGAAGGCGCAGCTGCTCTCCAACGGCTGTGTGGACTGCTCCATGGAGGATATGGTCGTAGACTCGCGGGCCGACCTGGTGGTCACGGCGACCGTTGGCGACGTCGCCCTGCTACCGACACTGGCGGCAATGGAGGCTGGGAAGGACATAGCCCTGGGCAATAAGGAGACGGTCGTGATGGCGGGCGAGATCGTGAACGAACACGCCCGTAAGCACGGCGTCTCGGTGATGCCCGTGGACAGCGAGCCCAATGCTATCTGGCAGTGCATGCGCGGGGAGGACAAGGAGGTATCGAAACTCATCATCACCGCGTCTGGCGGGGCTTTCCGCAACGCGAACATTAGCGAGCTCTCCGACGTCACCCCCGAGCAGGCCCTTCGGCACCCGACCTGGACTATGGGCCCGAAGGTCACGATCGACGCTGCAACTCTGATGAACAAGGCGTTCGAGGTCATTGAGGCCCACTGGATGTTCGGTGTGCCGTGGGAAAAGATCGAGGTGGTCATTCACCACCAGAGCATCATTCATTCGATGGTCGAGTTCGTCGACGGCTCCGTGAAGGCCCAGATAAGCCCGCCAGACATGCACCTGCCCATTCAGTACGCCCTCTTCTACCCCGAAAGGGTCTATAATGAGAACATACGCCAGTTCGACGCGGCGGCCACCAGGGCGTTGACCTTCGAGTCCTGGGACCCAGAGCGGTATCCGTGCTTCGAGCTGGCGCTCGGCATAGCCAAGAGAGGTGGTACCTGGCCCGCTGCACTATGCGGCGCTGATGAGAGGGCTGTCGAGTCCTTCCTAGCCGGCAAGATAGGATTCCTTGAGATCGGCTCGGTTATCGAAGGAGCTATGGCCGATCACTCCAGCGTAGACAAGCCTTCCGTCGAGGACTTGATCGCAGCGGCCGACTGGGCCAGGGACCGCGTAAGCAGTATCGTCGAGGGATAGCGGTTGTTTGGGCTCCCCGCCTGGCTGCTGGTCATACCAGTCCTAGCCTTCCTCATATTCATCCATGAGCTGGGCCACTTTGTAACTGCGAAGCGGTTCGGCATCAAGGTCACCGAGTTCGGTTTCGGGTTTGGGCCGCGTATCTTTGGCGTGCGCCGGGGCGAGACGACCTACTCGATCAACCTGATCCCCCTGGGCGGCTTCGTCAAAATGGTCGGCGAGGAGGACCCGACGGAGCCCAGGAGCTTCGCCAGACAGACCGTCGCCAAACGGGCCATCGTGCTCGTGGCCGGGTCGTTTATGAACCTGGTCGCCCCCGTGGTGATATTCACGATCCTCCTCATGCTACCCCACGATACGCTGGTGGGCGGCTCCGTCGTCATCACCGGGGTGGCCCCGGGCTCGCCGGCCCAGGAGGCTGGACTCAGAAGAGGCGATACCATCGTCCAGGTGGACGGCACCCGGATCGTCGGGGCCGACGATCTGGTCGATACGGTCCGGGCGAGGGTCGGCCAGTCGGTCGAGCTGACCGTTAGACGAGGGTCCATCGTGAGTGGGGGCGGCTCGTCTCCTGAATTCGCGGTTTTCGAGACCGTCAAGGTCATCCCGCGGAAGGACCCGCCGAAGCTCCGGGTCGTGGAACAGGTTACCGATCCGTCGACCCAGGTTACCCTTACCGAGGCCCGGCGCTACGACAGCAGCCTGGAGGTGGGCGACAACCTGAGGCAGAAGTTCATCGGCATTATGATGGACCTCACCAATCCGAAGATCGGCCAGACCACCGAGCCGATCTGGACGGCCTTCCCCAACTCCTTCAAGACCATCTGGGACATCCTGGTCTCCACCAAAAACGGTATCGTGGACGGAATAGCGACCGGCTCCAATCCGGGCCTTGCAGGCCCTATCGGCATCGCCCAGGTCACCGGCGAGGTTGTGGACCGGCTGGGCATCTCCTGGATATTTCAGCTCACGGCCTTCATCAGCGTCAGCCTGGCCGTCGTGAACGTCCTCCCCATCCCCGCGCTGGACGGAGGCCGCCTCGTGTTCGTCCTCATCGAGTGGGCACGCAGGGGGAAGCGTATATCGCCGAAGCGAGAGGGGTTGGTGCACCTCGTGGGTTTCGCCATCGTGATAAGCTTCGTCGTATTCATGAGCTATCAGGACATCGTCCGCATCGCGAGCGGGGAGAGTTTAATCCCGTAGTGTATAGCCGGCCCGGGAGTCGATGATGAGCTCTCGTGTGGCAGCCGAAAGCGATCTGCGCGATGCGCTAGCGGGGGGATCAGGTAACCTCTCATGAGAACACGCCGTATAACGAAGGCCATTAACGTAGGTCGGGTCCAGGTCGGGGGCGAGGCTCGGGTCAGCGTTCAGTCCATGACCAAAACCGACACACGGGACGTGGCCGCGACGGTGAGGCAGATCAAGGAGGTGGAGGAGGCCGGGTGCGATATCATCCGCTGCGCCGTGCCCGATATGGAGGCGGCCAAGGCCCTCGCCGAAATAAAGCGCCAGGTTAGTATCCCCGTCGTCGCCGACATACACTTCCACTACCAGCTTGCTCTCGAGGCGCTCGAGAGCGGTGTCGACTGCCTCAGGCTGAACCCCGGCAACATCCGCGACCGCGAGAAGGTGGAGACTGTGGTCCGGGAGGCGAAGGCGCGACAGGTCCCTATACGCATCGGGGTCAACTTCGGCAGCCTACCGCCGGTGGGAGGTATCGGTGCAACTCGTGGCCTGTCCAGACACACCGATGGAGTGAACGAGCTTCCCAAGGCGGCCGAGGCGGAGGCGGGGCAGTACACCGTCGTGGACCATATGGTCGAGACTGGACTGTGGGAGATCGGGATCCTTGAGGACTTGGACTTCGATCTTATCAAGATATCCCTCAAGGCCTTCGACATCGATACGGCCGTCGAGGCCTACAGACGCCTGGCTCAGATGGTGCCGTACCCGTTCCACCTGGGCATAACCGAGGCGGGGACGGCCAAGTCGGGGAGCGTCCGGAGCGCCATCGGCCTCGGGATGCTCCTGTATGAGGGCATCGGCGACACGATACGCGTTTCCCTGAGCGACGACCCGCGCGAAGAGATCTACACGGGACTGGAGATCCTCAAGTCCCTGGAGCTCAGGAAGGAAGGGGCCGTTCTGATAGCTTGCCCCAGCTGTGGGCGCGCCGATGTCGACGTGATAAAGCTCGCGAACACCGTCGACGGCATGCTCAAGCAGATCAAGAGCCCCATCAAGGTCGCCGTGATGGGGTGCGAGGTAAACGGACCGGGCGAGGCCAAGGACGCCGACGTTGGGATTGCTGCAGGGGCCGGCAGGGCAATAATATTCCGCAAAGGGCAGAAGGCGCGTATCGTCGAAGAGGCCGACATGCTCTCAGCCCTGATGGAAGAGGTGCATAAGGCCGAAGCGGAGACGGTAGCCCCTTAGACCGGCGTCGTCCTGGACGCACTGGATCGTCACCCGCCACTCCGGACCAGGCGGCACAGCCTGGCTTGGCAGCGTGCGGCGGAGCGAAGGCAATCATGTTCGACACCCACGTAGTGAGCTGAATGCGCTGGTCGCGGATGTTCGGGAAGACCCTCCGTGAGGAGCCGGCCGACGCCGACCTGGTCAGCCATCGCCTTATGCTGAAGGCGGGCATGATCTACCAGGTCTCCTCCGGAGTCTACAGCTACATGCCGCTGGCGTGGCGCTCGCTCCGCAGGATCGAGCAGATCATTCGCGAGGAGATGGACGCGGCCGGGGCTCAGGAGCTCCGCATGCCGGTCCTGCAGCCCAAGGAGCTGTGGGACGAGTCGGGCCGCTACGAAGCTTACGGCCCCGACCTGTTCACCCTCGAGGACCGACGCGAGCGGCGCCTGGTGATGGCGCCGACCCACGAAGAGCTGCTGACCAAGATGGTCAAGGCCAACGTCTTCAGCTACCGCGATCTGCCCGTCATCCTCTACCAGATCCAGACGAAGTTCAGAGACGAGCCCAGGCCCAGGGGCGGCCTGATCCGCGTCCGCGAGTTCGACATGAAGGACGCCTATAGCTTCGACATCGACGAGGAGGGCCTGGACCTCAACTATAAGGCGATGGTGCGTGCCTACGAGAACATTTACGAGCGCTGCGGCCTCTCGGTGGTCATGGCCGAGGCGGATAGCGGCGCCATCGGCGGCAAGGACTCTCACGAGTTTGTCTCGCTCACGGACGCGGGTGAAGACACGGTGATGCTCTGCAAGAGTTGCAGCTACGCCGCCAATGCCGAGAAGGCCGAGTTCGTCAAGCCCCCGGTGGAGGTAGAGGGTCCGTTACCGTTGGAAGAGGTCCACACCCCTGGCGTCAAGACCATCGAGGAGCTGGCCCGATTCCTCGGAATCCCCTCCAGCAAGACGCTGAAGGCTGTGTTCTACGCCTCCGACGGCGAGGTCGTAGTCTTGACTATCCGGGGCGACCTGGAGGTAAACGAGGTCAAGCTCCGGAACACTCTGCGTGCCGGCGAGCTACGGCTTGCCACGCCGGGAGAGGTCGCAGAGGCGGGACTGGTCGCCGGCTCCGCGTCTGCGGTCGGCCTGAGCGGGATACGAACGATCGCGGACGACTCGATCCATCTGGGCTCGAACTTCGTGGCCGGGGCCAACAGGGAGGATTACCACCTCCGGAACGCCAACTATCCTCGCGACTTCAAGCCCGACCTCATAGCGGACATCGCGCTCGCAGCGGAGGGCTTCCAGTGCCCCCGCTGTGAATCCACCCTGGTCGCCCGGCGCGGGGTCGAGGTCGGGCATGTATTCAAGCTGGGAACTCGCTATAGCGAGGTGCTGGGGGCCTACTTCCCCGACCAGGACGGCGACCAGCGGCCCATCATCATGGGCTGCTATGGAATCGGCGTGGGACGCCTGCTCGCCGCGGCTATCGAGCAGAACAACGATGACAAAGGGATCGTTTTCAGTCCGCGCATCGCCCCGTACGACGTCTCGCTTGTGGTGCTAAACATGGAGGACGAAGCGGTGATGGAGGCTGCAGAGGCGCTTCACGAAGAGTTGACCAGCGACGGGATTCAGGTGCTCTACGACGACCGGACCGAGTCGCCCGGAGTGAAGTTCAACGACGCCGACCTTCTGGGGCTCCCGGTGCGCGCAGTCGTCAGCAGACGGAACCTTCGCGACGGAGGGGTGGAGGTCAAGCTGCGGTCGTCGGTCGAGGCACTAGCCGTGTCGAGAGACGACGTGCTGAGCAAGGTGAAGGAGCTGCTGGCGGGCTGATAGGCAGCCGACCCTAGCGGCCGAAGCTTCCGAGGAAGTCCCTTACCGCCGCTTCGTACGCCTCGCGGTTCGTGTTCCAGGACCGGACGTGGCCTACGTTTTCGGTTCGCACGTATTGGGTAAGGTCCGGACGCGCCTCCGCCAGGAAGTCGCTGTCTTCCACCGGCACGACAGGGTCGCTGTCGCCGTGGAACAGTAGAAGGGGCACCGAGAGCTCGTCGGCGCGCCGCAGGTAGTCGACCCGCTGCCAGTCTATGCCGAAGCGCGCCGTAGCGAAGAGCTTCGCGAGCGACGTGAACAGACCAGGGTAGCCGCGCTGTCGGGCGCCCTGCTCCACGGCGGAGCTGAAGCTGAGCATCGGCGCGTCCAGTATGGCGGCGTCGACCCGATCGGCCAGAGCGGACTGGTACAGGAAGCTCATCACGATCCCGCCGCCCATACTGTATCCGACGAGTATCAGCCGATCCGCGCCCTGGTCGATGGCGTACGCTGCTGCGCCATGCAGCTCTTCCCACTCTGTTTGGCCGTAGCGATAGAACCCGTCCGAGCTCGGCAGGGCGCCCGCGTCGTTGCGATAGGTAATCGTCAACGACGGGAACCCCAGCTCCGCGATTGTCGGCAGCATGCGCAGGGCCTCCCGTCGGTCGGCGCCCCGGCCGTGGACGAAGAGCACCCAGGTGTCGCGGTGACCCTGGACGTACCAGGCGGCGAAGTCGCCCACGGGTGAAGCGAACCACACCTCCTCGAAGGCCAGGCCGAAGGCGTCGTGAGGGTTGCCCGGAAAGGCGTAGCTGTCGATGCGCACCTCGGCGCCGGGACCTATTCCACCGTTCAGCTGTGTGTACTCGCGGACGACCTGCCCGTCGGCAGCTTCGACCACCGAGCCGAGCTGTCCATAGGCGGACCCGGCCTGCAGGCCCCAGATGCCGTTCGCCTGCCAGTCGTCGGCCGGGTCGGCGTCGCCCTTTGGTCGCAATGTCACATGCCCGTCGCCCAGGGCGATGACTTCCAAGTCCAGCTCGGGGTCGTCGCGGTTGGGCACGAGGGCGCCGTCCTTCAAGACGTCGGAGAGGTACCACCCAGCGCCGGCGAATGCCCCGGCTACAACCAGTCCGAACACTGCCAAAGCTATTCCGATCTTTTTGGCTCGTCCCAGAATGAGCCTCCGTTCGAAAAACGCGCCATGTCGATTGTACCATCCCTTTTCCTGGCGACCGTGAGCGGAGTATCATGGGATCGGATCCAACGAGGACATAGGAGAGACCAATGAGCGGTATCTGGCCTGGCGACACCCGCTGCGTGGCGATGCTGGGCTTCGACGTGGACGGAGTCAGCGGCGCCATTAACCGGAACCCCGACTCGGCGCGGATGCCCAGCGTCATGTCGATGAGGGAGTATGGGCCCAGCGTGGCGACCCCACGCATCCTCGATCTGCTGGACGACCACGGCATCAAGGCCAGCTTCTACATCCCCGGCTACATCGTCGAGACCCACGAAGAGCTCGTGTTGAAGATCAAGGAGCGGGGCCACGAGATCGCTCATCACGGCTATATGCACGAGCCGCCGGCCACCCTTTCCAGGGAGGAAGAGGCCGAGGTACTGGACAAGGGCATCAACATCATCGAGCGGGTGACCGGCGAGAGGCCCGTGGGCTATCGCTCGCCGAGCTGGGAGCTGAGCGAGGATTCCCTCTCCCTCCTGGCGGAGCGCGACTTCCTCTATGACACCAGCTTGATGGGCGACGACGCGCCGTATCTGGTCGACGCCGACGGACGGGAGATGGTCGAGATACCGGTGAACTGGGAGCTGGACGACGCCCCCTACTTCAGCTTCGCCCCCTCACTGGGGTCGAGGATGCTCATGGCCAGCCCCGAGCATGTTTACCAGGTGTGGTCGGCGGCCTTCGAGGGGATGTACCACTACGGCCGCTCCTTCGTGCTGACCATGCATCCGTTTGTGATCGGCCGGCCGGGCCGGCTGCGCATGCTGGACCGGCTGATACGCTACATAAAGGGGTTCAGCGGCGTCGAGTTCATGCGGGCCGTCGACGTCGCCGAGATGTGGAGCGGCAAGGAGCAGTGACAGTTCGTCCAGCTATCGTCGATGATGCGCCGAAAACGCGGACGCGCGACCGGGTTGCCGAGGACCCTCGGAGCCAGGCAGCCGAACGCGAGTTTCGGCGCGACTCGGCGCTGCGGAAGTGCCGGACCTGCTATGACCATCTCGCGGGAGTTGCAGGGGTCGGGCTCTTGGACGCGCTGGTGGAGCGGTCCTGGCTGCGCCCCGACGCTCAGGGTCGACGCAAGGTCTACGTTGTGACCGCCTGGGGCGCCCGCGAGCTGGAGTCACGAGAGGTCGACCTCGTTTGGGCGCGGCAAGCGCGCCGGCTCTTTTCCCGCGGCTGCCTTGACTGGACGGAGCGTAGGGACCACCTGGGAGGTGCGCTGGGAGCCGCCATTCTGGACGCCCTGCTCCGCGGCGGCTTCATAAAGCGTCGCCCTGAGGGCCGGACTGTGGACCTGACGACGCCTGTAGGCGAGTGGCTTGGTCGGACTAACGACAGGTCGTCGATTGAAATGGGCGAAGTGTGAGCGAACCGAGGGAGGTGCGCCAATGCAAAACGGAAACGCAGACCTGTACTACGACGTGTTCGAGACGCCCTTCGGGTGGATGGGTGTACTGGCGTCCCCGAAGGGCCTGAGACGGAGCACACTGCCCGAAAACTCCCCGGACGAGTGTGTGGATAGGCTGGGCAGCGACGTCCAGCGGGCCACACTGGCCCCTGAGCGGTTCGTAGCACTCAAGGAGAAGCTGGCGCACTTCTACGACGGTGAGGCGGTGTCATTCGAGGACGAGGCTATCGACGTGGACGACGCGACGCCCTTCCTGCGTCGTGCCTGGGACAACTGTCGGTCCATCCCGGCCGGCGAGACACGGAGCTACCAGTGGCTGGCTGCCCAGGCGGGCCAGCCTCGGGCCCCTCGCGCCGCGGGCCAGTCGATGGCCCGAAACCGCCTGCCCATCATTGTGCCCTGCCATCGGGTCGTGGCCAGCGACGGCGGACTCGGCGGCTTCGGCAAGGGGAAAACGAGGCTGGACCTGAAGAGGCGATTGTTGGAGATGGAGGCTCGCGCTGCGGCCCCTCAGGGCTAAACCGGCTCGACGGACGCCTGGCCCGCGCTCCCCATCAGCTCCCGGAGCCGCGCCTCCAGCTCGGGGCACGCGTTCACGCGGACGAGAGACCACTCCATCGTCACTACGCGCCCTCCGCTGGCGATCTCCAGGCTGACCTCGTCGTCGCCCTTGTAATCGAGCAGCAGCTTGCTTACATCCTCCAGGAGCATGTGGTCGCTGCTGGGCTCGTCGGTCTCGTTGAGCCGCAGCTTCAGCCGAAGCGGCGGCTGCTCGACCGGCTGCTCGGCGCGAGGCATCGCCGATCCCGACGCGCCGTTGACCGCCGACGAGACCGGCGGCTCGCTCCGCGGGCCGGCAGCAGCGGCGACGGCCTCTGATGTGTCTGCGTGGCCGTTGGTCTCGGCCTCCTCGAGTATCACGTGCTCGTGAGCGCTCGCGCAGCTTACGCTGGGCCCGTCGTCTCTCAGACGTACGGTGCCCTGGACCACCACGAGCTTCCCCGTGTGCCACAGCTCTCGTGTTGTCTCCAGCGTGTCCTCCCATACGAAGACCTCGATGGCGCCGTCCATCATCTCGAGGGTCGCAATGGCGTAGGGCTTCTGGTCCCGGGTCAGGCGCTCCGTCGCCGACGATACCTGGCCCGCGAGCACCACCCTCTGCCCCGACATCTCGGAGTCGATCTCGCTTCTGAACAAGATCGTCTCGGAGTCGCCGTTGCTCGCCAGCCTGTTCAGCGGATTGCTGTCCGATAGTCCCATCCCAAGCAGCTCTACTTCCCAGGCCTGCTTTTCGCTCGCAGGGGTCTTGCCTTCGGGGAGCGGAATGCTGGTCAACGGGACGGGCACGGAGTCGCCGAACAGGTCGAACATCGAGGTCTGGCCCGAGTCCCTCAGTTTTACCTCGCTCTGGGCCAGGGTCAGGATCCGGTCGATCACCGTCAGCAGCGCTCCCCTATCTCCGAACTCGTCCAAGGCCCCCGCCTTGACGAGGCTCTCCAGAGTCTTGCGGTTGAGGCTGCTCATGTCGACGACGCGGCACATGTGCTCGATGGAGGTGAAGGGGCCCTCCTGCTGCCTGGTCTCCAAGATGGGCTGAATCGCACCTGCGCCTACATTCTTCACCGCAGCCAAGCCGAAGCGAATGGCCTGCTTGCTCTCGTCGGCCTCCTCCAGCGAGAACTCCGCCTCGCTGAGGTTGATGCTCGGCGGTTGCACGGGAATCTTCAGCCGACGGCACTCGGCCACCGCCCCGACGGCCTTCTCCGTGTTGCCCATATACGAATTGAGGAGCGAGACCATGTACTCCGCGGGGAAGTTGGCCTTGAAGTATGCGGTCCAGTAGGAGATGAGGCCGTAGCTTACGCTGTGGGCCTTGTTAAAGGCGTAACCCGCAAAGGGCTCCACCAGTGCGAAGACCTCGTTGGCCAGCTCCTCGGTGAAGCCCTGGCTGAGCGCCCCCTGTATGAACTTCTCGCGCTCCTGAGCCATTATCTCCGGAATCTTCTTACCCATGGCCTTGCGCACGATGTCGGCCTCGCCCAGGGTATAGCCGGCGAAGGTCTGGGCTATGAGCAGCACCTGGTCCTGGTAGACGATGACGCCGTAGGTCTCTTCCAGGATGTCCTTGAGGGCCGGGTGAGGGTACTGCGGCTCTCGGCGACCGTGCTTCGCGTCGATGAAAGTGCCGATGTGGTCCATGGGCCCTGGGCGGTAGAGCGCGATCATGGCGGCCACGTGGCTGAGGGATGAGGGCTTGAGGTCTTTGATGTAGCGGGTCATACCTGACCCCTCGAGCTGGAAAACCCCTACCGTCTCTCCCCGCGACAGCAGGTCGAAGGTCCGGGCGTCGTCCAGAGGGATGTCGCGAATCGTGATCTCGTCGCCCCTGGTCTTCGCGACGAGATCTCGGCTCTTGGCAAGGATCGAGAGGTTCGCCAGTCCCAACAGGTCCATCTTCAGCAGGCCAAGGGCTGCTATGGGCGCCATGGCGTACTGAGTCATCGAAACGCTCTCGTCACCTCCCTTGGTCGGTCGCTGGAGGGGTACGACCTCGTCGAGCGGCTCCTTAGAGATGACGACACCCGCGGCGTGGGTACTGGAATGACGGGTCAACCCTTCGAGGGCACGGGCGGTGTCCACCAGCTTGTGTATCGACTCATCCGCGCCATAGCTCTCGGCAAGCTCCTGGTTCTGCTCGAGGGCCTCGTCGAGGGTAATGTGCAGCCGGAAGGGAACCAGCCGCGCCACTCGATCGACATCGGCGTACGGCATGGCCAGAGCGCGGCCCACGTCCCGTATCGATGCTCGGGCGCCAAGGGTCCCGAAGGTGATTATCTGGGCTACATGCTCCCGTCCGTACTTGGATACGACGTAGTTGATAACCTGCTCGCGCCGGTCGTCCTCGAAGTCCATGTCGATGTCCGGCATCTCTTTGCGTTCGACGTTTAGGAACCGCTCGAACACCAGACGGTAGAGCAGGGGATTGATATCGGTCACACCGAGGCAGTAGAGGGTCAGACTGGCGGCGGCGCTGCCGCGGACGGCGAAGAGGATGTCGCTGGCCCTAGCGAATCGGGCGACGTCCCACACTACGAGGAAGTAGTTGGCGAACTGGGTCTGCCTTACTACGTCTAGCTCATAGGCTAGCCGCTGCTCGGCCTCGGGAGTCGCCCCTTCCAACCGCCGCCGAAGTCCTTCCCAGCACAGGTCCGCCAGGTACTCGTCGGCCGACACGCCGTCCGGTAGGGCGAACTCCGGAAGGCGGAGCTGCGAGAAGTCGATATCCAGCTCACACATCTCCGCGATGCGTTCAGTGTTGGCCACAGCCTCGGGGAGATCGGCGAATAGCGCCTCCATCTCATCTGGGCTCTTCAGGTAGTAGGAGTCCTCCTGCATCCGGAGGCGCTTCTCATCGAGGACGTTGGTGTTGGTGTGGATGCAGATGAGCACGTCTTGGAGCCATGCGTCTTGCTGGATGGTGTAGTGAGAATCGTTGGTAGCGACCGTGGGGATGCCGAGGCTGCTGTGTAGCTCCAGCAGGCCCTTGTTGATGGCCGGCAGCTCGGGGACGTCGCCGTGCTGCATGATCTCCAGGTAGTAGTCTCCGAAGAGCTCCTTGTACCAGAGCGCGGCGTCCTTCGCCTCGTCCATGCGACCCTGGGTCACCAGCGTCGGCACTTCGCCGCTGGGACACCCCGACAGCACCACCAGTCCCTCGTGATATTCCTGCAGGAGCTCCCTGTCCACCCGAGGCTTGTAGTAGAACCCTTCGAGGTGGGCCTTGCTCACCAGCTTGACGAGGTTCCGGTACCCGCGATCGTTCTTGGCCAGAACCGTCATGTGGTAGGGGCTCTTGTCCGCCGGGGTCTTGGAGTGGCGGCTTCCCGGCGCCACGTACATCTCACAGCCGATGATGGGCCTCAGGCCGGCCGATCTCGATAGCCGATAAAAATCGATCGCCCCGTACATACCCCCGTGGTCGGTGATTGCGAGGCTGTGCATGCCGAGCTCTGTGGCTCTGTGGACAAGGGGCTCCAGGCGGCTCAGGCCGTCGAGCATGCTATATTCGGTATGAACGTGTAGATGGGTGAACAAACTGTCCCTACCGCCAGAGAATCCCAACGCACCCCATGCTCAAGCCCTAATGCGATCTAACGAGGATGGGCCAGCATGGGGTTCGGCCGATTATAACACCGGCCATATGTGCCTGATTCAAGCGGAGCGCCGGCAATCCGAGACGAGTTCCCGGCGCGTCGAGCCTCGGCCGGTCAGCGCTTGGACTTGCGCCAACCCTGAGAAACGGCCTCCTCTTCAGTACAGAGCCATCGGTCTCCACGTGCCTCGTCGATTACGGTCGTGGAGTAGAAGAATCCGCCCGGCACGTGGTAGATTCGCTCACCGGAGCGCGTGTTCACGTTTCCCTTGATCACTGACTCCGAGGTGCCGGAGTAGTCACAAGTCCGGCCGCCGGAGTTTCCTGGCAGCGTGCCGCCCGAAAACTCGGGCACCGGTGAGTCGTCAGAGGCCCCGGTGTGGCCCGATGAGCCCGGATGCCAGATTCCCCGTTGATCGTTCTTGGCGTTCTCTTCTGCCCGCAGGAACTCGATCTGGTATCGAAACACCTTGGGAAAGTCGGCTACCGTGGCGTACCCATTCGTGATGAGCGCCTTGTTCACCATCTCTCCGCCGACGTACACGTATCGGACCACGGTCCCGGACACGTCTGCCTCCGTCGAATCCCGTTCGAGTTCAATGGTGCGCCCTTCCACAAGGAAGCGGTTGAACTGCAGGGCCTTCACCCTGACGGATTGGCCCTCTTCGTCGACAAGTGCCTGGTCCGGAAGCCGCACGCCCATGTAGCTGACACGCGCCACCCGGCCTTCGATCTCGGCTTCGATCGTAGCTCCGTCTATCACCCTGAGAACCGTGGCCTCCTCCAGTGTCTGGGGGAGCTGGACAGTCGACGATGGAGCGGGTGACCCGGGAGGCGGCGCCGCGCTTCCGCAGGCTAGAGCCAACGCCGGGGCACAAGCTAGGGCGGCCGCGATGAGAAGGAACCTCAGCAAAGGCTCTCCATTCCAGGTCGTTGAGAGTGCGGGATGCGAGGCGTGGGGTTGGCGCTGGCGTCAGTTTGATTCCGGCAGCACTTGGACGACCTCGGCCTGGACGACATCCGAGTAGATTCCGGGGGCGTCGGATGCGATGAAGTTGCCGAAGGCGTCTATGCTGCCGATGCTCTCGTCGGTCACGCTCCAGAACACTACCAGACCGGGCAGCGCAACACGGTTTTCGTCGACGGCGCTGACGCTGAAATGCACCGCCTTCCCGGGCGAGATCGTGGCCAGCGCCGGGCGTATCTCCGCTTGGGTAAGGGTACCAGTTATGGTGACGTCCACGGTGGCCGACCGGGTTAAGAACTCGTCGCCCAGCCGTTGGTGGATAACTGCCCTTAATCCGCCGTTGTATCTGCCTGGCTTATCGCTGGCAACGAAGGATCCCAGCTCGTCTATCGTCCCGACGTCGTCGCTTTGCGTCTCCCATACTGCGATGATGTTTTCCGCCGGTTGTCCCAGCTCATCGATGCCGAAGGCAGTGAGCAAGACCCGGGAGCCGGGACGCACAGTCACCGACTCGGGCGACACCCTCGCTGCCTCCAGCCGGCGCGACGACCGTTCCTCGCGGATGACGACCGAGGCGTAGTCGGCTGCTCGAATGAACCCCCGCTCTCCCGGGACGATCGCCTCCACCGTTATGGCTTCCGTATAGACCCCGGGCTCCTCTCCTGCCACAAACAGACCCGTCCCGCTGATAACCCCGGCCTGGCCGGTGGCAATGTTCCAGCGGAGCTCCGTGCCCGTGACCAGTTCGCCCAGGCCGTTCAGCGCTATGGCTCGGAGCTGGAGCCGGTCTCCCTTGTCCATGTGGAACCGCTGGGGGAGTATCTGAACCGTCAGGAAATCGTCGGCCTCCAGCGACTCGATCACCTGGACGTCCATCGTTTCGGAGACCCGAATGCCCTCCCAGATGACGGTCACCGTCACCGCACCTTCGACGAGGCCGGGGTCGCCTTCGACCGTCAGGTAGCCGATGTCGTTAATCCGCCCGAGAGCGGAATCGTTCACCCGCCACGCGACGCTGACGCCCGGTATGACCAGCCCGGATTCGTCGAATCCAACGGCCCACATACGGAATATCTGGCCTGATAGGACCACCGGGCTGTCGGGGAAGACCGCCACAGTGGCGAGACGCGGGATTACTGTTTCCCCGATCACTGTCACGGTTACACCGGCGGTAGCGTGTCGAATCCCGGATGGCGTGTTGAGGACGCCGGTTACGGTAAGCGCGGCTTCGTAGGTGCCAGGGGTGGAGCCTGCCCGAAAGCTGCCGTCCCTGGTCACTCTGCCGGCCCGTGGGTCCCTGAGCGACCAGACGAAATCCACGTCGTCCATGAGCCTGCTTCCGGGCCCGAAGGCGCGCGCCGTCATCGCCACGTCCTCGCCGATGTCGACTACGACCGACGCCGGGGCTGCGTCGATCCGCTCGATGGAGATTGGCGCCTCGCCGATCTCCTCAGTGATGAGAACGGACGCCGTCACCACCTTGGTTACCGTAGGGGTGTCCGGGCTCGGCCTGGCGGGCGGGCGCACGCCATCGCCCGGCGCACTGCCAGAGGAGCAGGCCGCCGGTGCGGCTACGCTAAGCGCCACCAGGAGAACGAGTAGCCAGGGGAATCGGCTAGCTGACACCATGGTCTCTCGAGTCTCGTGTACTAGCCAGACGTACCCCCTTCACGGACGAGCTCGACCGTCAGCAGAGTATCCTCGGTTAGAGCTAGAGAGAAGTTGGCGCCGCCGTCGTACCCGCGCGTGGGTGCCAGGGAGCTGGAGGCCAGCTCGAATCCTTCTGGGAACAGAATGTCTATTGATACGCTCCTCTCCCGCACCCCAGGCTGTTTCTGTAGCTGTAGCTCATATACGATACTGTGCTCGTCCCATTTTACGACAGATTCGGGCAGGTCGTAGACCAGGTCTATCTCCGTCCTGGCGCCCGCTTCCAGTGCGCTCAGTCCCGAGAATACCATCTTGCCGTGACCCGACGAAACCCTGCCCGTGTCCTGCCCGGGTACCCCGCGCCCGATCTCCACGGAGACGCTGTACTCGGGCAGCGGTAGCCTGGTGCTACTCAGAAGACGAGTGCCTTCTGGGATGTAGACCCTCACGAAGTTCCAGTAGCAGGCGTTCTTTTGCTGGCTGTAGTTGGTACCCCGAAAGAGCCACTGAGGCTCGCAGGCAGACGATGCGGGGCCGCTGTGGTTATTGTACCCCAGGGTCAGACTAATTCTAGGCTGTCGGCCTCGGCTGAGGTCAACCAGATAATGGGCGTCTCGTTCGATATTTCGGTCGGCCTTGCTCCAGCCGACGTTGGAGTCGACCACGTAGAGGTAATCGGCCGTGCCGTCTACGATGCTCCCGTCCCAGCCGGTCTCGCTGATGACGCGGTGCAGGTCGGGATCGTTGAGGAACACGAGCGTGTCCCGCTCGCGGAGCGTATCGGAGATGCCCGATGCCAGCCTGGTAAGCTGCGGTAGAGACATAGGCGCGCCAAGCCTATCGAGCAACCCCTGTAGCACAAGGTCCATGTAGGCCCGACCGTGCTGGTCCGTACCTTCCTCCAGCACCGACAGCAGGTTCCTTTGAGTTACGGGCTCACCGGCCGGGGCAGGTATGCTCCCGAGAGCCTCCAGCAACCTGAGCAGCGTCCACTGATTGAATGCGATGACTCCATCGACCTGCTGGCGCTGGCCAAGGTTGAACATGTCCTCCGCCGTGCGGGCCGTCGTTGGGAAGTCCGGGTCCCACGAGACGTCTCGTAGGAGCCACACCCATGCGTTCATGTGCTCGTCCAGGCCCGGCGGCGCCTTGGGGTACAGAGCAATTCGCCCCCAATCGTCCACCCTGACGGCGTCGTTGTACTTGACGTTGATGAGCTCGCCGTCCTCGAAAGTGATGAGCCAAATCGAAGATACGAAGCCCCCGGTGCCCCGTAGCTCATCGGCAGACTGCCCCATCAACAGATACCTGCGTGTGCCTTCGCTTCCAAGCAGCCGGTCCCCAAGCGGGGCCATGCTTGCCGCTAGGTTGAGCCCGGCCCTAAGGTCGCGCACCACGTCCGACATGTCGTCGAGCCTGCCACCGAAAGCCGGGTCGCTCGATCTGAGCTCGGCGAGAACTCGCTCCGCATCCTCAAGGTCTCCAATGACGTCCTCTGTCTCTGCTGCCATCCCGGCGAATGAGCCAAGCAGCTCGCCGAGGCGTCCGCCATTGTTCAGAATCCCTCCCTCCGCTGTCTCCAGGAGCTTGGCTGTGGGCGCCACCGCGTCCAGGGCGGTCGTCGCGGCTCTGGCGATCGTTCCGAGCACCCCGAGCACCTGCTGTAGTCGTGATAGCTTCTCCAGCAGCCATTCCCCCTCGTCGGCACGCGACACCAGACTGACTACCGATTCAGCCTTGTCGTTAGCCGAGGTGACATCGGTGCTCATCTTGGCCAGGATGGCCCTTACGTCGTCGGTTGAAATGGGCTGGGCCCCAGCACCGTCTATAGCGAACTGGCTGAACAGGGGACGAGCACCTTCGGCCAGGCCTAGCAGGCCGGCCAGCAGCCCAGAAGCCTCTCGGCCGACCTCGGACCCCGTCATCACTCGTTCCTCGATATCCGCAAGAGGGCCGGTCACGTCGCGTATGCGAGGGGCCTGAAGACCGACACTGAATGCACGGCCAGTCCGGCGGGCTTCGGAGGCCATCGCCAGGCTGGACTCGAACGTGCGCTCCAACTCCTCCATTTGGGCGCGCAGAAGCCCGGCCGACGCCCCCGGCGAAAGAACCGCGGCCTCGGCGTCGGGGTACGTATCCAGAAGCAGGGTTGACGACTCCAACAGAATAGAAGCGGCCTCCAGGTCCTTCTGGACACGTGCCACCTGATCAGACCAGGCAGCGAGCTCCTGATCGGCCGGAGGCAACCAGGACGTGGCCGCTGCGAAGCCGCCCACCCATCGCATCAGTCCCCCAGTTGCCTCGATTTGGGAGCGGACCTCGGCCAGCTGGTGGCGGATATCCGCGAGGGCTGTGGAGTCCTCAGCAAGGAGCTCTCCAGCAGATATCTCGTGCAGCTTTGCCAGTCTGTCCTCGGAGGCGCTCAGGGCGGGCGCGGCGACTGAGGCAAGGCGCCACGCGCCGCCGGCGATCAGGATCAGGATAGCAGCGGCGACAAGGAGCCATGCCTCGGTCTTGCGTCTGGCTAGAAAATGCCCCATCCGTCTCACAGTTGTCACCGCGTCCCTTGGCCGGCAGCTGAGGGATCGATCTGCGGCGTCCCAGGTGCTGCGTCGGTCATGCGCTGGAGCGGTCCGCTACTCCGTCTTTGGCGCTCCTGTGAATGGCCTCTCACCAGGTACGCGTCGTTTACTCGTTCGGATTCTACAGGGTCGTTCATGCCCGGTGTGGCCGCGTTGAGGGCATAACATTCTATTTATGACCGGGAATCGTGGCCCTGTCAACCCTTGTCCGCTGGCCGGGCGCGGCGTTTGCACCAAGTCATTTCAGAGGGAAGGTTTCTCCCTCGCAACGCGGACGTATTTGTATCTGCGACGCCCCTTCGACTCGGCTCAGGGGAGGCCCGGACCCGGACCCGGTCTCCCGATACACCAGGGTACATTCCCTGGTTTTCTTGCACAGCCGGGTGCTGGTGACGTGACCATTCCAACGCGTCAGATGGCCCGGTCCCTGCGGGAATAGACGGGTGTATGGGTACGGGCAAGTTGACCGTGATTGTGGCAGCCCCTATTATCGACTTATGGAGTACCCTGGCAAGGCGTCCTATGGAACGGCGGTGGTGAGCACGGTCGCCGCTCTGCTGCGCGCAATGCGTCCGAAGCAGTGGACCAAGAACCTCCTCGTGTACCTGGCGCTGTTCTTCAGCATTAACGAAGCCTGGGGCCCTCACGTCGATGCACCGAGCCTGACTCCTTTTCTCAAAGCCACGCTGGCCTTGGCCGTATTCTCTGCCCTCAGCGGCGCAATATATCTGATCAACGACATCTTCGACGCCGAGGAGGACCGCCGCCACCCGAGAAAGCGCTTTCGTCCGGTCGCAGCGGGTCAACTATCTCCGCCGGTCGCGTGGGTGAGCGCTGGCGTCTTGATCGGGGCGGCCCTCGGGGTGGGCTTCGCGACGGAGCCCTGGTTCGGCGCCGTGGCGGTCGGCTACGTGGCGACCATGGTGGGATACACTCTGATACTGAAGCGCCTGGTGCTGCTGGACGTCTTCGCAATCAGCGCCGGGTTTGTGCTACGGGCTGTCGCGGGCGCAGCCATCTTGCAGGTGCCCATTTCACCCTGGCTCTATATCTGCACAGGCCTGGGTGCGCTGTTTATAGCACTGTCGAAGCGTCGCAGCGAGCTTGCCGCCGCTGGTGAGAACGCACCATTCCAGCGCCGCACGCTGGAATGGTACACGCGTGGCTTCCTCGACCAGCTGATAGCGGTGGTGGCGGCCAGCGTAGTCGTGGCTTATATCCTCTACACGTTTACGGCGTCCAACCTGCCCGACAACCACATAATGATGCTCACGATCCCATTCGTTCTATACGGCCTCTTCAGGTACTTCTACCTGGTGCACATGCGAGACCTCGGCGAGACCCCCGAGGACATCCTGATCTCTGACGTGCCACTCATCGCAGCCGTGGCCCTATGGGTAGCCAGTGCGGCCGCCATACTTGCCGTGTTCCGAGGCTAGGTGGGAGTGCTCCGGGCCCGCGTTGGCCCATTTGATTCCCCCTATGCTAAACTCGCCATCGGCGACGCGCCGGTCCGTGGCTGTTCACCGCCTCGCGTGAGAGCCCAGGGCCACCCCGTGATCAGGAGACTTGGATGGTCCCCCCAGACAGCCTGTTCGTAATCATCCCCACCTGGGTCGGCGTTTACGTCCTGACGGCAGCCGTCCTTGGCCTTTCCGGGCTCATCATATATCGGCGCGTAGTTCGCCTCATTCTTTTGGGAAAGTCCGCGCGACGCTCGGACCGGCCTCTCAAGCGGCTGGTGGGAGCTATCGCTCCGATATTTGGGCAGCGCAAGGTGCTTCAGAGCGTTACGCCGGGAAGAGACATCGCCGGCCTTGCTCACTTCTTCATCTTCTGGGGCTTCCTCTCGTTCCTCCTGAGCTATCTCATCTTCATCTACGGCGACTCCGCGTGGCGCCCCTTCTCGTCGAAGCTGCTAACCGAGGCGGGCGTGAAGGTCTTCGTCTACTACCTTGACGTGCTTGCGGCAATCTTCTTCTTCGTGCTCGCCTGGGCCGCGATTCGCCGCTGGGTGGTGAAGCCCCACAGGCTTACTTTCGACCTTACACAGAAGAAGGAGGCGGCCGTCATTCTAGTGCTCATCGCCGGCTTGATGGCGCTGACGCTGATGACCGAAGCCTTCAACGTGGCGAGAGGGGGCGAGGGGGCCCACGCCTACGCGCCGATTGGTTCAGCGATCGGCCGGCTGATAGAAGGACCGGTCAGCTTCGCCGTCGCTAACGGTCTCCACGGGTTCTTCTGGTGGTTGCATCTCGGCCTCATCCTCGGCTTCGGCCTCTACATACCGCTCTCGAAGCACATGCACATCATTACCGCCCCAATCAACTTCCTGTCCCGATCACTGGAGCCCCGAGGCACCCTTTCCACCCCCGATGACCTTGAGACGGCGGAGCGCTTCGGTGCATCGCGTGTCCAGGACTTTACCTGGCGGGAGCTGCTCGATGGCTATGCCTGCTCGGTGTGTGGTCGCTGCACAGACGTCTGCCCGGCCCACATCAGCGAGAAGGTGCTCTCGCCGATGCACATTGTCGAGAACCTGAAGGAGCACCTCATGGAGGCCGGGCCGGGCGTCATTTCGGGCCAGGACCAGCAGGAGGCGAAGCCCCTGATCGGGCGCTGGATCCAGGAAGAGGCCCTGTGGGACTGTCTGACGTGCGGTGCGTGTGTCCAGGAGTGCCCGGTCGGAGTTGAGCATATCGACAGCATCGTGGACATGCGCCGCTACCTGGTCATGGAGAAGGCCAGCATGCCCGAGACGGCGATGAATGCGCTCATGAGCATGGAGCAGCGGGGTCACCCCTGGCGTGGCACGACCTACACCAGGACAGACTGGGCCGAGGGCCTCGACATACCGACCCTTGCCGAGCATCCGGCTGCCGAGGTGCTCTTCTGGGTCGGCTGCACCCCGGCGCTGGAGCAGCGAAGCCAGAGCGTCGCCCGCGCCATGGCGTCGGTGCTGAAGCGCGCCGGAGTGGACTTCGCTATCTTGGGCGCAGAGGAGACGTGCACGGGGGACCCGGCGCGCCGCATGGGCAACGAGTACCTGTACCAGACGCTGGCCCAACAAAACATCGAGACCTTCAAGAGGTACGATGTCAAAAAGGTCGTGACCATCTGCCCGCACTGCTTCAACACCATGAAGAACGAGTACCCTCACCTGGGCGGCCACTACGAGGTGCTGCATTACAGTGAGTACGTCGCTCAGCTCATAGACCAGGGCCGGATCAAGCCGGCGGTGACCATAGACACGACCATCGCGTACCACGACTCCTGCTATCTGGGACGCCATAACGGCATCTATGACGCTCCGCGCCGGATAGCGCAGGCGATACCGGGTGTCCGGCTGGTGGAGATGAAGCGCTGCCGGGAGAAGGGGTTTTGCTGTGGGGCCGGGGGTGGCCACATGTGGATGGAGGAGAGCAAGGGACCGCGCGTCAACCACGTGAGGACTGACCAGTTTCTCGAGACAGAGGCCGACACCGTGGGCGTGTCGTGCCCCTTCTGCCTTCAGATGTTTGTCGAAGGCATCGGCTCCAAGGATCTCCAGGACACGAAGGAGACTAGGGACCTGCTGGAGGTGCTGGCCGAGAGCCTCGGGGAGAGCGTGTGACCCCGGAGAGCTCCTCGACCTGTGATCTCAAAACTGCGCTAAATGGGGGCGGGCGAGGTCCACGCCGACTGCCGACAAGGGGAGGTGCTGAGTGCAAAGTGAAGCCGGGGCAACGGGCCCGGGCTGTCCAGCATGCGTGCGAACCGACGTAGGCGAAGGCCGTTTTTGCAGGTGGTGTGGTCAGTTTCTCATCGGCGCCTGGGGCGTGAGGCTGGCTGGCTTGGGACAGCGCCTGGGTGCATACGTCTTGGACCGTATCCTGTTCGTGCTGACGCTAGTGATCGGCTACATCATCTGGTGGCTGATAGTGCTCGACAAGGGGCAGACTCCTGGGAAGCAGTTGGTGGGTATTCGGGCCGTGTCGGAAAACGGCGAGCCGGCGCGCTGGGGGCGCACCTTCTTGAGGGAGTTTGTGGTCAAAGAACTGGTTTTTGGTTTCCTCGGCGTCCTCACGATCGGCGTCGCCTGGCTTCTGGACTTCCTTTGGGCCCTGTGGGATGAAGACCGCCAGACCCTTCATGACAAGATGGCTGCCACGTTTGTGGTCCAAGGTCCGCGCCCGCCGTAAAGGGCGGTGACCGCTCCATGGTTGGCCGGAGGTTGGCCGTTGGACGGCGGTTTCTCGGAATCGACGCAGGCCTGGCGGCTATAGAACACCGGCTAGCCAGGTCCTGAAGTCGTCGGAGACGCCGTCGCGTTCCAGCGCGGCGTAGACCGAGGCCTGGATTGCGCCCAACGGCGTGCCGACGTCGAAGTGACGGCCTGGGAAGCGGTAGGCGTAGACACCTTGAGTCGACAACAGCCCGACGATAGCGTCGGTAAGTTGGATTTCGCCCAGGGCGCCGGGCCTGCCCGCAGCGAGTAGCTCGAACACCTCTGGCGTCAACACGTACCGACCCACGATGGCCAGATTTGATGGTGCCTCACCGACACTGGGCTTTTCGACCATGCCCACGATCCGCGACACGCGATCATCGATTGGTCGCTCGTCCACGATGCCTAGGCTGGAGACCGCCTCGTCGGGCACCTGCTTTACGGCGACAACGCTACCCCCATGCTCATCGAAAACCTTGGTCATCTCGGCGATCGTAGGGGTATCGCTCCGGATGATGTCGTCGGGGAGGAGCACGGCGAAGGGCTCGTTGCCCACCGCCGATCGGGCCATGAGCACGGCGTGGCCGAGGCCGAGCTGCTGTTCCTGGTATACGCAGCTTATCTCGGCCATGTGCGATACCTCGACCATCCGCTGAAGCAGCGTCGTTTGCCCGCGGCGCTCCAGAGCCTGTTCGAGCTCGGGCAGGCGTCCGAAATAGTCTCCCACGGCCTCCTGACCGCGGGAGACTACGAGTACGATGTGCTCGGCTCCTGACCGCGCTGCCTCCTCGACGGCAAAATGGATCGCCGGCGTGTCGAAGATCGGCAGCATGACCTTGGGCACAGTCCGAGTGGCGGGCAGGAACCGCGTGCCGAAACCTGCGACCGGGATTACAGCTTTGCGTAGAGTGGTGGACATGCGGGTGCTGACCGCGTACCTGGGATGGAAGCGCTGAAAAGCCCACGCCCGAGAAGTGGCGCGAGTCAGATTATAGCAGGCCGGCGACCAATGCGGCTCGATGCCGCGGGTTAGGCGTTGAGCTCCGCCCTCAGCTTGCCTAGAGCGTGTCGCTGCAGTCGAGATACGTGCATCTGAGAGATGCCCATGCGCTTGGCGATCTGCGACTGAGATAGGCCAGCGTAGAACTTGAGGTAGATGATGGTCATCTCCCTCCTGTCCAGGCTCCGCATGGTGTCGGCGAGGTCCAGCTTGTCGCTCAGCGCCTCGAATCGTGGGTCTTCGGCGCCGACGTAGTCGAGCAAGCGGGAGGCGTCTCTGCCTCCATCTCCAGGATACTCGGCCTCTAGCGACAACGGGTGGCCGAAGTTGGCCACCTCGAAGGTGTCGTACACCTCCTGCTCGCTCAAGCCCGTGGCACTGGCGATCTCTGGTACTTTAGGCGAATGGCCGAGGGTGTGACTCAGAGCGTCGGTGGCGCGGTGCACCATCAGCTTGTTGCGCTGCAGTTTCCTCGGGACCTTCACAGCCCAGCCATGATCTCGGAGGTAGTTCTTGATCTCGCCGACGATAACGGGCACCGCATATGTCGCGAACTTAAAGCCGCGGCTCTCGTCGAACTTTGCGATAGCCTTAAGCAGGCCGATTGCACCCACCTGTACGAGGTCCTCGATGGGCTCGCCGCAGTTGTCGAATCTCCTGCTCAGTCGGTAGACCAGAGGCATGTGCTTGGCTACGGTACGTTCCCGCACGTCCCTGAGCTCATCATGGCTCAAGTCCCTACGGCCGTGGCCGTCCGCCGTCGCCCCATTGGCTCCAGGGCTGTCGACGGCGCCCACCTGAGAGGCGACTCTCACAACTTCGGACACCTGCTGCCCTCCAACCCTCGAGATACTTCGCTCGGTCTAGTCGTGCTTTCGTTCCTTGTACATTCGCAGTCGGGGCTCGAACTCAACCTCGTCGAGAAGGCTTTGGAGTAACGCCCTGCTCTCCTCGTCGAGGCGGTAGCCGATGGCGGGCTCGATATGTAGGTCCAGCCCCGCCTCGCGCCGAACCAGCCGAATGGTCAGGGTGTCCCCCAGTGATCCCGCCCCTTCTTGCGCGACCCTGACTGCCGTGTCGAAAACCTCTGATGCTGCGATTCGTAGCTGCACGATCTCGTCGTAGTTGAAACTGAGACTTCCGGCAACGACACCCACCGTCGAGCGCAGCACGGGCAGGTATTCACGCTTTAGCGGAAGCTCGAGCTTTATCGTGTCGCCTTCCAGGCATTCTGCCATCGATCGCCCCATCGGTGCTTCCCTGGCCGGGCCTCAACATTGGGGCTTCGGGCCCCGGCTAACCCCGTTTAGGTCCTCATGCACAGGGATCGTTGCAGATTATATCTCAGCCGATGAAGGCCGCTGGTATTCGATTGGCGCCGCTCCTCCTGCCAGCATCTATGAGTGGGGAGTAGCATAGCGCCGTGGTGGTCACGGAGCGTGTGACCAAAGTAACCGTGGGGTAACGGTTCGGTAGCGCTTTGGTCACCCCCCGGCGGCCTACAAGCCACAGCGGCGTTGGGATGGGGGGGTTTGCACCAAAACCACAGGAAGGTGCCGGAAACCGCAGGTTTCCAGCCGGGGTCTGGGGTGTCCCCAGATACGAAATGCCCCCCAGGGCGGGTGGGAGGGCAAGCAAACCCTCGCCTTGAAAGGACTTTTGGTGCAAAACCGGGATGCGGTGGGCCAACGGCCCCCGGCTACAGCGGCCTGGCGAAGCTGTATCCCATGCCCCGATGCGTGCGTAAGACCGGAGAGGTCCGCTCGGAGTCGCCAAGCTTCATCCGCAGCCTGCGAACGCACATCTTGATTGCCGATCCATTTAGGAACTCGGTCCCCCAAACCTTTTCTGCCAGCACCTGGTGCGATATGACCTTTCGCTCGTTTCTAACGAGGTAGGACAGGAACCGCCACTCCGTTGCAGTCAGCTTAACCTCCTCGCCGTGGCGGCTCAGGTAGCGCCCCGCAACGTCTATGGCGAGGTCCCGCGTGTTGACCAGGCCCTGATCCTGCCGCAGCTCCGGCATCGAGCTACGCCGAAGGACGGCCTTCGCGCGCGCCATCAGCTCAGTCTGCGAAAAGGGTTTGACCACGTAGTCGTCGGCCCCCAGCTCGAGGCCGGCGACCTTCGCCGTCTCCTGGCCGTCGCCCGTTACGATAATCACAGGTGTGTCAGAGAACTGACGTATCTCCTTGAGCAGGTCCAGCCCATTCATGTCGGGCAGCCCCAGGTCCAGAACAACGATGTCGGGCCCGCCCGACTCCATCAAGGTCAGGGCGTTGTGCCCGTTTTCGCTGGCGAGCACTGTCGCGTTGGGCCATCGCATCGTGAAGCACATGCGGATAGCTTCCGTTACCTCTGGGGCATCTTCGACGATGAGAACTTCCATGTCCTTGGCCTGCACGCGTAGGGTCTTGGATTCGTGCCGCTGACGGTACTTTAGATAACCCCTGGGCTGCATGGTCAAACACATCGAGTTTTTCGCGAAGTGGCAGTGCCCGGCCGCCTGTTTTTGGCATCCCGCGGCTCGGGTTTAGATCAATCCAGGCGAGTTGAAAAATATCCCAGCGCCAAATGGGTCGGCACAGTGGCGTGCCCAAACGAGCCGCCCCATGAGTCCGGCCTACCGAATGTGAGCCGTCCATGTGTGGCCGATTGGTTAGGCCTCCCGTATCTCACCGAGGAGCGACATGATCGTCAAACTGTTGAAGATGTCAGCTGCGGTCGCACTACTGGTCGCGCTGCTCGGTGGCGCTTGCGGAGCGACTGACGCGCGGACGAGGACGATCGTGCTTTACGGCTTCAGCATCCTGGACAACGTCTTGGAGACGGAGATCATCCCGGCCTTCCGTGACTCTTGGAAGCAGGCAACCGGCGACGAAGTTCGCGTCGTCACCTCCTTTGCCGGCTCCGGCACGGTAGTCAACCAGATCGTGTTCGGGGCCCCGGCTCAGGTGGCTATGGTCGCCACGGAGCTCGACGCCCTGAGTATCAGGGAGACCGGCCTGGCCACTACCGACTGGAGGTCTTTCAACAATAACGGCGTATTCGCTTACTCCGTTACGGCGATCGTGACGAGAGGCGGCAACCCGAAGGGCATACGATCGTTCGAGGATCTGGCTCGACCAGGCGTAGACGTCATGTACCCGGATCCGACGACGTCGGGGGGCGCTCAGTGGGCAGTGCTGGCGCTGTATGGCTCGGCTCTCCGCGCGACAGCGGCCGCGGGAGGCGAGGATCGTGCCGCGGCGGGAGACCTGCTGAGGCGGGTCAGCATGAATACGGGCAGTCTCCCTGAGTCAGCACGACGCGCGCTGACCCAGTTTGGCCTCGGCTTCGGTGATGCGCTGCTCACTTATGAAAACGAGGCGCTGCTGGACATCTCCAAGGGCAAGAACTACGAGATCGTCGTGCCGAATAGCACCATCTACATCCAGCCCCACGTCGTCATCATCGACGCGAACGTCGGCGAAGACGACAGGGCCGTGGTGGAGGCCTTTGTCGACTTCCTGTGGACCGAGAAGGCACAGCGGGCCCTGGTCAGGAACCACTTCCGAGTCCCGAACGAGCGGCTGATGGCCGAGTATGGGGACGCCTTCAGCAGCGTCGACGCCCCCTTCACCGTCGATGACCTCGGCGGGTGGGACGCGGCCACTCTGGAGATTATCGACGGCCTCTGGCGAGATATTCAGCGAGAGATTGACTAGAGAATGCTAAGGGCAGATCGTCTACCCGGCCTCGTCGGCTATCGGCTGGTCTCCGTGCGGCCCAACCCGGGCCGGCTCGCCTTCGTTGCCATCGGAATGGCTTTCCTGGTCGTGCTCGTGGTGCTGCCCTTGGCCTCGATGTTTCAGTATGCGTCGGGCAACGGGCTAGGGGTCTTCTGGTCCAGCATCTCGTCGCCCGAGGCGATCTTCTCCCTGAAATTCACCATAGTTCTGGCTGTGGTCACGACGCTGATCAACGCAGTAATGGGGACTGTGGTCGCGTTCATGCTGGTCAGGTACGACTTTCCCCTCAAGGGTATTTTCGACTCCCTGGTAGACCTACCCATCGCCATTCCAGCTGCGGTCACCGGTTTCACCTTGCTGCTACTGTACGGACCCTTCGGGCTGATAGGCGGAATGTTTCATGGGGCAGGCATCAACATCATGTTCGCTTTCCCGGGCATCCTCATCGCCCACGTGTTCATGACCCTGCCCTACGTGGTTCGGGCGGTAGGGCCGGTGCTGTCGGAGGTCGACCGCAGCCAGGAGGAGGCGGCCAAAATCATGGGCGCGAACGGCGTGCAGGTGTTCACCAACGTCATTCTGCCATCCATAAAAGGGGGCCTCATATCGGGCTGCATCTTCACATTCGCGCGGTCCCTGGGCGAGTTCGGGGCCACCATCATGGTCTCGGGGAACCTGGCCCTGCGCACTCAGACGGCACCCATGTTCATCTTCTCGGAGTTCAACCGGGGCGAAATAGAGGCGGCATCATCCATGTCGGTTGTGCTGGTGGTCATCTCTCTCGCCCTCTTCCTCGGATTAAAGCTGGTGGTCAGGCTGACCGAGAAAGGAGGGAAGTCGAGTGCAAAGCGCGATCACTCTTAAAGAGGTGACCAAGCGTTTCGGCAGTCCGGGGGACCCGGCGGAGGCGTGCCTCGCCGTAGCCGGCGTGTCCCTCGAGGTGGGCGATACGGAGTTTCTGACGATGGTGGGGCCAAGTGGGTGCGGGAAGTCCACGCTAATGCGGCTGATCGCGGGTTTGGAGGGCCCAACCTCCGGGGATATCTACATCAAAGGCGAGCGGGTCAACGACCTACCGATCAGGTCGCGTAACGTCGGTTTCATGTTTCAGGGCTACGCCCTGTTCAAGCACATGACGGTTGCGGACAACATCGCCTTCGGTCTGAAGATAAAGAAGGCGTCCAGGAAGGAGCGCACGGAGCGCACCGCCGAGCTGGTGTCGCTGATGGGACTCAGTGGCCTCGAGAGCCGAAAGCCCGGACAGCTGTCAGGCGGCCAGCAGCAGAGAGTCGCCCTCGCGAGGGCGCTGGCTCCGCGCCCGAGTCTGCTGCTTTTGGACGAGCCCTTCGGCGCCGTAGACGCCAAAGTTCGCCAGAAACTCAGGGCCGACACCAAGAAACTGCAGCGGGAGCTGAAGGTTCCGACGATCCTCGTGACGCACGACCAGCGAGAGGCGCTCGAGCTGGGGGATCGCGTGGCAGTCATGAGCAACGGCCTCATCGAGCAGATCGACACCCCGGCGCGCGTATACGACTGCCCGGCGACCGAGCTCGTTGCCAGGTTCATCGGCCGGGTGAATGTCTTCGCCACAGAGCTGGGTCCGGGCTGCGGACGAATCATCACGGGTACGCAGCTACAGATCATGGTCCGCCCGGAGGACTTCGGAATCCATCCGGTGAACGGACACCGCGAGACGGGCAACGGCCACATACCCGGTAGAGTCGCCGGCTCCACCTTCCTGGGACGCACCGTGCGGCTCGAGGTGGAGCTGAGGGGAGGCAGGTCGGTCACAGTCGCGGTCCCGAAGCACGAGGCGCTGATGAGCGGCCTAAGCACTGGGATGGAGGTGACGCTCACCGTCGAGGCGTGCCAGGTCTTTCCGCGAAATGGGGCGGGTTTAGGATCGGTCAAAGAGGCTTAAGAAGTAAGTAACCCTGAAGCGTTGGGAGCTGGACATTGGATAAAAACCTGTTGCCGGTTCTGGCACAAGAGATTGCTGAAGCTCTATCGATGGAGCTGCGGGGGGTTCAACGGGACCAGCCCGCCGGCTACGACACCATAGTCGACCTTCTTCTCAACCATCTGGCCGCTAAGGTCGTGGCACTCATGAAAGATGAGCAGGCGGACAGGGATCCGGGCGAACCCTCGGCGGATACGGCGACGGAGACGACGCTGGCGAGGGCCGAGGGGAGCGCGAAGCCCCTGAGCATAGATGACTCGGACAACGGCGAGGACGAGCAGGATGCGGAGGACGATGACCCACTAACGGTCAAGCTTCCCAACCTGAAGTACGCCAAGTCCAAGTACAGGAACGTCGAGTCGGTCCTCAAGTATATCGAGGGGGACCAGGACAGGGGTGGCCTGAAGCTGGTCATCATGAACTTCAATGACTAGCGATCGGGTGGTAACCCAAACGACGCTTGACGCGCCGACGCGGTCGCGTCGCGGCAATGTCGCTGAGGTGACCGGGCGGACGCTGGTGTTCAGATCGAGGGCCGTCCCTGCCGCCGCCGGGAGTTGGCAGCGCAGGATCCTGGAGGTCGCCGACGGCAGACCCGTCTCCCACTTCGTGGAGATGCTGTACCGCGACGAGGTGGCTTCTGGAGCCTGGGCCGCCGACGTGGCCCTGTGGAGGTGGGTTTTTGACCAGAGCGTCGTCGAGGTCATAGTCACTATGGCCGACATGGGATGTCTGATCCTGCAACAGGAACCGAGTGCGCATAAAGGAGGAGCGAGATGGCTACAACCAGGAAGGCAGCAAAGGGCAAAAGCGGTACCCGTTCCGGAGGAAGTCGGGCCCGGGAGGCCGATGCCGGTGGGGCAGAAAAGCCCGGGGCCACCGGTACGCTCGATTTGATGGACGAGAATCCTCCCGCCGTCGAGGCGCCGCCGGATGAGGCGGCTTCGACCGAAGACGCCGATGTCACGGTGGCAGCAGGCCGAGCCGGTCAGCCGGCTGGCTCTCCGGCAACCGAGGTGGCGGACGACAGCCGGTCATCGTCAGGCGTCGGCCTCCAGACGCCCCTGGAGGCGCTCATGACAGTCCCATCGTTTCGGGCCAGGGTCGTCTCGAGACTCGCCAAGAAGCTGGGCTAGCGGTTGGCACAGTGGGCGCTCCCGCTCAGCGTTGGCTGCACCAGGAGGTCTACGGGGAGGTGATGCCGATGAGCTAATGGGCACCGGACAACGCGACGGCGCCAGCCAAAGCGGGGCGCCATCCAACGGCAATCAACAGGGTCAATCAACCAAGCAAGGAGGTGAATCCCATGGGATTAATCAAGGAAGCGGACGTCCAGCGGCTGATGGAGGACAAACAGCTAATGTCGGACGTCGCGCAGGCGATCCTGGAAGATCCCGAGGCCATAGACGATCTGGCCGATGACATCGCCGACAAGCTCGAAGACGAGCTCGAGGATAACGTGGAGCTGAGGAAGCAAATCGTCGATGCGGCGCTGTCCAGCCCGGACTTCAAGAAGAAGATCGTCGCCAAGCTGGCCGACGACCTGAGCTAGCGCGAGCTTAGCCGGGGACGAGCATCTAGGGCGCCGTCAGGCGAGGGGACTTGCAACATCAAGCGCGGTAGCGCCGACGAATCGGTCGGATTCGGCCCACTGATGAATGAGAGGCCGGGTGAGCCTTGCGTGCTCTCAAACGGCCGCGTTTCGAGGTCAGAGGATCGTAGCCGTCCGACTGGTTACCCCCGGTCGAACGCCGCTGCACGGTAGGGGGCCAGCTTCTTGACTGGCCCCCTACCGCCAGAGCTGGCCGCAGCCGACGCACCCGCCGTTGGCACGATACACATGTAGGTAGGGTCCCGCCGTCGCTGTCGCCGCGGGTCGCAGGAGTTGGAGTGAATGGCAAGGATTGATCAGTGAATCCCGATCAGACTCAAGATAAGGCTCAAATGCTGGAGATTCCCCAACACGGCTCCGGGTCGCCTCCCTACGAGGTTCATGGCGCAGGACCGCGGCGTGCGGCTCGGGAGACTTATTCGAGGATCATAGGCTGGATTGAGAAGTACCTCCTGCTACTTGTACTTGGGGGCCTCATAGCCGGCATCGGCGTCGCCAGCGTATCCCAGCCGGTGGTTGATCGGGTAGATTCGGCCATCAACGTATTCATGAACCTCTACGACCTGGTGGCGCCCGCCGCTATATTCCTGATTCTTACTCCGGCGCTGGCCCGTGTCTTTTCCACCCGCACGATGGGACGTTTCGGCGTCTTCGTGATCAAGTGGTACGCGGTTCGCAAGGTCCTCGCCTGTCTGTGGGCCATACTCTTCATCCTGATCGTGTTTCGGATACCCTTCCTTCCGCAGGGCTCGCTGTCGCTCTCCGACGGCATCCTCCAGACGCTTCAGTCCCTTGGCCGGATGGCGGCGACCAGCACCTACTTCTGGGCCATGTACGCGGCCATTGGGCTCTCCCTGGTTTCGATCCGCGTAAGAGTGGTAACTCGTGCCCTCGAGAAGATGATGGACGGAGTGGAGCTGGCGGGAAGCTATCTCATGCCGATCATTCCCGTGTTCATGTTTGCCATCGGAGCATACATTTACGGCCTGCCGAGCAACGTGCAGGAGCAGGTTGGGCTCGACGCCGAGGGCAGAAGCGTTCTCGTGCACCTCAACATCTGGGGATGGTCCACAAACCCTCAGAGCTCCATCGGCATGATCACGATCTATGTCCTGGGGGCTGTGCTGACGGCCATTGCGTGCGGCATCTGGCAGTTTGCGTTCCTCTTGTTTACGAGGAGCCAGGAACCCCGCTTCTCCATCAGCGGGTATTTCAGGAACTACTGGGTGAAGGTCTATCCGCTGCTGTGGGCCACAAGCTCGGAGGCGCTGGCGACGCCTCTCAATCTATACCTGACCAAGAAGCACGCTCCGTGGATACGCAGCGACATACGCCGTTTTGTCATCGGCGTCGGCAGCTACATGAATATCAGCGGAACGATCATCAACGTGTTCATCCTCGGCGCCATTGTGCTGTTGATCCTCGGCCTGAACCTGTCGGTTGTCGAGCTGCTGTTCATCGTGCCCGTTGTATTCTTGATCAGCTACGGTGTGCCGGGCATACCCGGGGAGCTGGTCCTGTTCGCGGGTCCTATGGCGACAATGCTGAACATTCCCGAGGCCATGCTGCCCGTGTTCCTCGCGGTCTACCTTGGGATTCAGCTGGGCCTCCCCGACTCCTTCAGGACCGGCAACAACAGCACAGACGATTACATCGGGTCCGTGCTGATGAACTCGATCTACGAAAAAAGGTATGCTGCCCGGCAAAAAGAGGAAGAGCTTGTGTCGGAGAGGGTAGTGCCCACCGCCAGTGGTGACGGTGGGTCATGAAGGGCGACGGAGTTGCCGGTGAGCTGGCCGGCGAGACCATCAAGGACGTCTTCAAGAACGCGGAGCCCGTCGCGGATCTCCACGCGTGCCTGACGTCGTCTAGGGGCTCGAACTTCAGGCTGCGACTGCTCCAGGCGCTGGAGGTGCCTCTGGAGTCAGGCGCCATTGAGCGTCTCCGGATCGATGCCGGTATCAACGAGTACCATCGCCACCTTAATATGCTGCTGAAGTTCGACCTCGTCTGCGTGCAGGAGATCGATGGCAACAAGCACTATCTGCGCAGCGAGCTTGGTGAGCGGGCAGTCAACGGGCTCCGTGCCCTTGGCAGGCGGATCGGAAAGGAGGAGGCGGACGCCATCTACGCCGCCTCCCTGGGCCCCAACTCCCTGCGTCTTTTCTTGCGGATCTATGGTGACCGGCGAGAGCCGGACTGGGACATCCGTCAGATCAGGTATACCGCTGCGGAGATTGGCAGGCTAAGCCTGTTCCTTCCCCGTACCATCGAAGGCATCTCCGCCATCGACAAACTGAACGAGGCGGATGTACTGGTCTACCAGGACGATAACGAGGTTCACATGCAGCCGGCGAAGGCGCGCGCCTTGTATCTGTACTTCCTGGAGCTATACAGCATAGTGGCGGCAGTCCTCCAGCGCACAAAGGGATGGGAGGTCAACGCGACGACCTACGCTGCCGTCGATAGCGACATGTACTAGTCTACGTAACCCGGTTGCCCAATCGCAGTCTTCTCCTCTGCCCCTGTCCATCCTCTCGCTCGGCCCCTGGGAAAGGGTGGGCAGGGGTCTTCCTTTGTATATCGAAGCCGATCGTCCGCTTCTTGGACAACCGGCATCTGGAGTGGGATAATTTCGTCGTGACGAACTTACGAATCAAGGGGGGCCGACATGCTGGCCAAAGAAAAGTGCGTGGCCTGCCGGCGCGACTCGCCGAGGGTCACACCGGAAGACGTGACTGAGCTACACCCACAGGTTCCCGAGTGGCGGATCACGGACCTGGATGGAATCAACCGCCTGCAGCGGACTTTCCCGTTCCGAAACTTCGCCGGGGCCATGGGCTTCGCAGACCGCGTGGGGGCGATTGCCGAGGATGAGGGTCATCATCCTCGAATTACTGTGGAGTGGGGCCGCGTTGGCGTCGAGTGGTGGACCCACAAGATAAAAGGTTTGCATCATAACGACTTTGTAATGTCCGCGAAGACCGACGAGCTCAACGTCAGTGCGCCTGACAGACCCGAATAGCCGCTTTGCGGCCATCTTCGCGAGGCACGACCGTGTATGACGCGGTCGTGGTCGGGGCGGGTCCGGCCGGAAACATGGCAGCCTGGAGGCTCGCGGAAAGTGGACACCGGGTGGTGGTGCTCGACTGGCGCCGGAACATCGGGGACAAGCTCTGCACCGGTATCGTCGGTCCCGAATGCGTGTCTCGGTTTCCCCCCAGCCGGGAGCACATTTTGAGCGACGCAACCACCGCGACCGTCGTCTCGCCCATGGGGACCAGATATCGTATCGTCAGGCAGCATCCCCAGGCCCATGTCCTGGACCGCGCCCGGTATGTGGCCTCTTTTGCCGATCGGGCTATCCAGGCCGGTGCGGAATACCGCCTCGGTACCCGCGCGACTGCCGCCGAGGTGACGAGCGGTGGCGTTGTCGTAACGGCCGAGGACGAGGCAAGCTCCCGACGCTACCAGGCCCGCATCGTTATTCTGGCGTCCGGCTTCACCTCGCCCCTGACGGACGGCGTCGGACTGGGTGACAGCCGCGCGGACGAGTATCTGATCGGATGCCAAGCCCAGGTCGAGACCGGCCGCCTGGATGAAACAGAAATGCACCTCGGCGATAGGGTGGCTCCCGGGTCCTTCGGGTGGCTCGTTCCGGTAGGCCGGGGCAGGGCCCTCGCGGGTATCGTATCCACTAAGCGCCTGAGTGGACACATGGACGCGTTTCTGTCGGCCCTGAGAGACGGTGGCAGCGTGGGGCGCGTGCTGACTCCACCGCAGCGATGGGGGATCCCGGCGCGTCCAAGGCAGAGGACCTACGCGGCGAGGGCACTGCTGGCCGGCGACGCCGCCGGCCTGGTGAAACCCACTACCGGAGGGGGCATCTACTATGGCCTGCTCTCGGGTGAGCTTGCAGCGGAGGTAACGGGCGAGGCGCTCGAGGCCGGCGACTTCTCAGAACGGTTCCTCAAGAGGTACGAAAAGCGCTGGAAAGCCAGCTTCGGCAAGGAGCTGCGCATCGGCTACTACGCTCGCAAGCTCTACGAAGCCCTCGACGACAACCAGAGGGAGCGTCTTCTCAGGGTCTGCTGCGAAATCGAGGGAGACCTGGTGAGTCCGAGCGAGTTCTCGTTCGATTGGCACGCCGGGGTGATCCTCAAGGCGATTCGCCACCGAGACCTAGGTCCCCTGATCAGGTCTTTCGGCCCATCGGTGGCTCCCCACCTGGCCCGGCTCGCGGGCGCCAGGCTCATTTGAAGCCCGCTCAGCCGTCGCCTCCAAGTATCTGGTGAACGATCGCCATCCTGAGGAAAAGGGCGTTCTCGGCCTGGCGGTAGAAGGCCAGGCGCTCGTCCTGGACTTCTACCGAGAAATCTCCGCTTCGTTGCATCGGGTCCATGACGACGCAATGGGTCCTGAGCCTCGACATCAACGTCTCGTCGATCCGGAGGCTGAGGCCGCCGCGGGACTTTAGCAGCTGGGCGTGGGCTACCGTGCGTGGGCCGTTCAGGTAGATGGCGTCCACGTCCCCGAGGCTATCCATCTCTCTGTCCGTCTCGAGCTGCATGCCTCTGCCTTCGCAGTAGGCGGCCACCTCGGGGTCAACATGCCCGCTGAACGGTATCAGTTTGACCCTTACGCCTTCGAAGAGGGAGAGGCCTTTGAGGAGGGCGCTGACGTTGCGGTGCTCCAGCCGCCCGACCACGGCCATTGTGACGCCGTCTACCTGGCCTAACTCCCGCCGAAGCGTATAGATGTCCGCCAGCGCTTGGGTGGGATGATCGTCGAGGCTGCCCCCGTTGACGACCGGCAGGGCGTCGGCGAACTCGGCCCGTCCAACGACGCCGGGGTCGCTGCTCCTGAGAACCACCAGGTCGATGTGTAGGCTGGCGAGCATGTTGATGATGTTGTCGACGTAGCTAGGCGTTTTAATAGGGAAGAACTGCGAAGCATCTTCGGTGTGGTAGGCCTGTCCTCCGAGCAACCCCATGGCTCTCTCGAAGGAAGTGCGGGTGATGAAGCTGGGCTCGTAGAACAGGCAGTACAGCGAGCGACCGGTTAGCATCGAGTCCAGATGCTTGCTGCTTCTCAGGTCGTCGCAGAGGGGAAAGATCTCCGACTCGATCCATTCCCGGTCCAGCTGGGCGGTACTGGTTAGATGTCGCAATCTAGGCATGGTAGCTCGGTTGTGGAGTCTACACCCGCACGCCCGAGCTGTCGAACGCCAGGAAGGGCTCGGTCCTGTCCAGGACCGGCCTCACACGAGTTCCGATGTCGAGAGTCGAACCCGCTCGCTGCCGGCAACGAAACCGCGCTCCACCGGGTGTAGCGACGACTAGCATCGTGGAGTCGCCCCGGAACTCTCGAGATTCGATGATCGACGTACCCTGAGGGTCAGGCACCAGTACGAAGTCGTCGGCGCGGACCATCAGGTCTACCTGGGCATTCTCCGGCCGGGGGCCGTTCCTGGTAGCGTATGGAAGGTCGCCAATCTCGGTGATCACCCGACCATTGTGCGTCGCGCCCCGCAGCAGGTCGCAGGTCCCGGCCATTCTGGCGACTGTGGCCGTGGCCGGTGTGTTGTACACGGCGTCCGGCGCGTCGAGCTGCTCCAGCCGTCCTCTCACCAGGACGCCGACTCGGTGCGCCATGGCGAATGCTTCTTCACGGTCGTGGGTTACGAAGACGGTCGCGGTGCCGTTCGCTCGCAGGATGCTGCCGACCTCCTGGCGCATGTCCGAGCGCATGCTCGCGTCCAGGTTGCTGAAAGGCTCGTCCAGCAGGACCGCGACCGGTCGCGCGGCGAGGGTGCGCGCGAGGGCGACGCGCTGCTGCTGCCCGCCCGAGAGCTCGTGAGGATAGCGGGTTTCGAGACCGGCGAGTCTGACCAGCTCGAGGACCTCGTTCATGCGCCGCAGTCTGTCCGACCTGCCCAGTCCCTTCAGTCCGAAGGCTACGTTCTCGGCCGCCGTCAGGTGCGGGAACAGGGCGTAGTCCTGGAACACCAGCCCGACGTGCCTTCGCTCCGGCGGCAGGTGAACCGATGCGTTCGAGGCTAACCTGCCTTGGATGTTGATCTCGCCGGCGTCGAGCCTGTCCAGTCCTGCGATGAGGCGCAGTAGGGTGGTCTTGCCACTGCCGCTCGGGCCAAGTATAGACAAGATCTCGCCCGGCCTGAGCTCAAAAGAGACATCCGCGAGGGCGCGGACCTCGCAGAAACGCTTGCCTACGCCGACACACTGTATGGCGATGTCGCTCATACTCGAGTCACCCCGGTCCCGGCGGAGCGAAGACGACCGTCCTTGGCGAAGAGGATCGCAATGGGAACCGACGATAGGAGGATCAGAAGGAGGGCCGGTGCCGCTGCCTGGGCGAAGAACGCCTCGGAGGACGCCGACCATACCGCCGTAGACAATGTCTTGAATCCCAACGGCCCGAGGATGAGCGTGGCCGGCAGCTCCTTCATTGCGATGAGGAACACCAGCACTCCGCCCATCAGCATGCCTGAGCTCATAAGCGGGACGGTCACGTTCGCGAGCACCTGCGCTGGTCTGCGACCCAGGCCGCGGGCGGCCTCTTCCAGCTTTGGGCTCACCTGTAACAGGGAGGATCGAGTCGCTCCCAGGGCAGCCGGGAGGAAGAGCACGACGTAAGCAAAGACGAGGAGCCAGACGGTCTGGTACGCGGGCCTGAGGAAAGTTACGCCGAAGAACACCAGGGCTAGCGCCACGACGACCCCCGGCAGCGCATAGCCCACGAAGCTGGCACGCTCGACCACCCGGCTGAAGACCCCCGGATGCCGGACTATCATCCAGGCGACTGGGATTGAGCAGGCTACCGCGGTTATCGCCGCCAGTCCCGACACGTAGACTGAGTTGAGGGCTGCGCCCCACATTGACGGCATGGTTTCGCCGGCCGCAGTGCCCCTGCCGACCCAGTAGACCAGTACCCCCATCGGCAGCACCAGGGCCGCCGCTGCCACCAGAGACATGAAGCTCACCGCAGGCCACTTCCACCCACCCAGGGCAACTCGATGAGCTGCTCTGGGCGCTCCGGGCCCTGTGCGGGCGTGGCGACGCCTACCCCGAGCCCGGGCCTCCGCCAGAACGAGACCCAGCGCCACAACTACCAGGACGAGCGACAGCAGACTGGCAACGCTGCGATCGAAGGACGCCTGGTACTGCTGGAAGATGGCCCAAGTGAAGGTCTCGTAGCCGAGGAGAGATACGGCCCCGAAGTCGCTCAGGACGTACAACGCAACCAGCAGGGCCCCGGCGGCGATTCCGGGACGGAGCTGAGGCAGCGTCACGTGTCGGAACGTACTCCAGGAGCCGTGTCCGAGGCTTCGCGCCGATTCCTCCAGCGCGGGGTCAGCATTGGCCAGGGAGCTCCTCACGGTCAGCAGCACGTATGGATAGCTGAGCAGGCTCAACGTGAGGATAGCGCCCGGTAGCCCGTGGATGTCAGGCAAGCGATCTACCCCGAACGGGCCTGCGAGGACTTGCTGGAGCAGACCCCTTGGACCCAGCGCAGACACTACCAGAAAGCCGCCTACGTAGCTGGGTATCACCAGGGGCAACACCGTAACGACCGCCCACAGGCGCCGGAGCGGAAGGTCCGTTCTGGTCGTGAGCCAGGCCAAGGGCAGTGCCAGAGCCACGGTAGCGATAGTCACCGTGGCCACGAGCAGCAAGGAGCGTCCGAGGATTTGCACCGTTCGAGGCCTGAATAGAAGGTCCCAGGCCTCGCTGTTCGCCCCGACGCTTCTGGTAAGCAGGTACGCCAGCGGCAGCAGCATGGCAAGCCCGACCAGCAAGGCGAGCACCCAAACCGTTGCCGGCGCGGACGGTGGGCGAGCGTGCGGCCATGCCGGTACGGACCTGATCCTCAGGGCTCCGAGTGTCATGGAGCGACCGCCTTGACCAGAACCTCGCTCACGGGGTGATGCCGACGTCTCTGAGCAGCGCCTGGGTCCCTATCGAGTCTCCTAGGGCCGCCATGTCTATGTCCGGGCTGCCGATGTCGCTCAGGGGGACCAGCAGGCGATGGGTCTTCACCCCGTCCGCGACCGGGTATTCGAAGGTCTGGCCGGCGAAATACTGCTGCGCCGGCGTCGACAGGAGAAAACGCAGGAACTTCTCCGCGTTGCCGGCGTTCTTCGCCGAGTCGAGTATCCCCGCCCCCGCGACCATGATCAGGCCTCCGGGTCCGCGATCCGATAGATAGTGATTGCGGGCGGTGAAGTCTTCGCCGTCTTCCTGAATGAAGCGGTACAGGTAGTAGTGGTTAACGAAGCCCACGTCGATCTCTCCCGCCGCTGCGGCGGCGACGATGGGCGTGTTCTTCGCGTATACTCTCGGCTCGTTGGCCTGTATACCCTTCAGCCAGCGGCGCGTTCGCTCCTCTCCCCAAAGCAGCCGCATCGAGGTCAGCATGGTTTGAAAAGAGGCGTTGCTCGGGGCCCATCCGATGCGGCCGCGCCACTTCTCGTCGGTGAAGTCGGACATCGATGAGGGCAGCTCGGCCCGTGAGAGGTTGTCTGTATTGTAGACGATCGTCCTGACGCGGCCCGAGACGCCGACCCAATTCCGGTCTGGAGATCGGGCCCAGCTGGGGACCGCCTGAGCGACGTCGTCGGGCAAAGGCGCCAGCATGCCGGTCACCGCTCCCAGGCCGCTCGGGTCCTGGGCGAAGAAGACGTCGGCCGGGCTCCTATCCCCTTCTTCTAGCAGGGTGGCCGCGATCTCGGAAGTGCTGCCGTACTTCACGGCTACGTCGATGCCGCTGGCGACCCCGAACTGCTCTATGATCGGACCTACCAGCGACTCGCTCCTTCCAGAGTAGATTACGAGTGATCCGGCGGCTTGCCCTTCTTCATCTACACTGGACCGCTGTCCACAGGCCGTCACAGCCACGGCAGCTGCGACGGCCAACGCCACGATCAGGGTTCGAGTTCCGGATGCTACCACCCGACTCATCCACTTAGTGCGCACACGGTTGATGGGGAACTATACCGACACTTCGGCACTTAGCCTATACGAACCTGTTTTATGTGTCAATACTAACCTCACGACTTCCCGCACCCGATATTCTCCGGTAAGCCAGTAGAATGTGGCGGAGTATGTGCATCCAAAGTCTCGCCCTGTTGCCTGGTCAGGCAGACGAGCATACAATAGCCGCCGACTGCGGTGCTATTGGCCCGCACAGGAGGTTGCTTTGCTAGAGAGGTTCCAAGTCCCGGAGCATGAAGCCGTTCGGGTCGACGAGGCGCCACTAAGGGAGACGACCGCCCAGATCTTTGCCAAGATGGGCGTGCCCGGCGACGACTCCGAGTTGGCAGCGGACGTCCTGGTTACTACGGACCTGCGAGGCGTCGAGACCCATGGCGTATCCAACATGCTCAGGGCCTACGTCCGTGACTACGGCGAAGGCGTCATCAACCCTCGCCCGAAGTGGCGCATACTTCGTGAGACGCCCGCCACCGCTAACATAGACTCCGACGCCGGTCTGGGGATCATCGTGGTGCCCAAGGCGATGGAGGTTGCTATCGAAAAGGCGAAGAAGGTAGGGGTCGGCATGGTCACCATCAGGAACGCCCGACACCTGGGCATGGCCTCGTACCACGCGATGTTGGCGCTTAAGCATGACATGATAGGCGTGTGCATGACCTCTTGCCCGCCCGGAGTGGTGCCGACCTTCGGCGCCGAGCCCAGACTAGGCACCAATCCCATCGCCTTCGCCGCCCCCGCCGACAAGGAGCCGCCATTCGTCTTCGACGCCGCGATGAGCACTATAGCCGGCAACAAGCTGACCCTGGCCGCGCGTATGGAGAGCAACCTCGCTCCCGGTTGGATCGCAGCCGAGGACGGAAGTCCCCTCATGGAAGAGGGGCCACCCCCCGAGCAGGGGTATGGTCGGGTGCTGACTCCGCTGCTGCCGCTGGGCAGCAATCGCGAGATGGGCTCCCACAAGGGCTACGGGCTCATGGCTATCGTCGACGTTCTGGGCGGTATCCTGAGCGGTGGTGGTTACGGGCTCAACCCGGGACGACCCAACTTCGGCCACTACGTCGCCGCCTATAGCGTCGAAGCCTTCATGGACGTTGCCGAGTTCAAGCGCACGATGGACGAGTGGCTCCGGATGCTGCGGACCACCAAGCCCGCGCCGGGGCACGAGCGGGTCCTTTACCCCGGCCTGCCCGAGGCAGAGGCAACAGAGGACCGCAGGGCTAATGGGATTCCGCTCCACTCCGAGGTGGTCGAGTGGTTCGCCGACATCTGCGGGGAGCTATCGATCCCGTACACGCTGACCGGGGACAAGCCGGTTCCCAGCTAGGCTGTTGCTCGCGGCCGGCACAAGTGTCCGGGACCTAGCCCAGACCGCGTAGCCTGGGCGTCACCGCGCCCTGTAGCTTTGCTCGTAGTCGAGCTTCGCCTTCTCCACAGCCTTTTCGCGCATAGCGATCAGGTTGCGCTTGTTGTCCGCGGACCATCGCTGCGAGGTCTCTAGGTTCACCAAGGAGCCCTGGAAGCGAGGCATCACGTACCGGGCGATCAGCTCGTAGCTGTGCAGGACCTGCTCTCGCGTTCCCCACTCGGTGGCCTGGACCATGAAGCCACCGAAGCCCCCGCTCTGCTCGTCCAGGCTGTTTATGGCCTCGATGAGGTCGTCGGGCGTGCCGACGCACCAGGCTCCTCTCTCGACCATGGTGTCGATGATCTTGTCCGCCGGGCCGTCAATGGCCGCGTCCAGGCCTACGGTTCCTTCGAAGTACTCCCGCTGGTAGCGTCCTGCAGCCACCCTGACCTGCTCTATCGCTTCCTTCCTGCTCTCGGCCAGGTGCACGTGCATGACCAGCCGCCAGTCATCCCGGTTCATCGTATTGCCGTGCTCGGCCGCCACCTCCTCCGCCGTGGCCCAGAAGTCCCTCAGATTGGATACGTAGGCCCCGCCTCGAACCACGCTCACCGACAGCACCCCGGCACCATGCTTTCCAGCCATCACCATGCCTGCGGGCGACTGAGCCGCCGCCACAGAGATTGGGAAGTGAGGCTGGGTGTAGGGCCGCAGATGCAGCAGGGCGTCCCGGAGCGTGAACCAGCTCGACTCGTAGGTAATCGGTTCGGTCTCCGTCAGCAGCCGGATGATGACTCCAAGGCCTTCGTCCAGTCGCCGGCGCAGCTCCGGTGGGTCGATGCCCAGCATGTGTGCGTCCGATACCAGCGCGCCCGGACCCACGCCCATCATGACTCTGCCCTTGGTCAGGTGATCCAGCAGCACCATCCGGTTGGCCACCATAAGAGGATGGTGGTAGGGGATGCTAACTACACCGGTGCCCAGCTTGATGTGCTTGGTGCGCTCGGCCGCGGTGGCTATGAAGATCTCTGGCGAAGCGATGGTCTCCCATCCGGCACTGTGGTGCTCGCCGGTCCAGGCCTCATCGAAGCCGAGGTAGTCCAACCACTCGATCAGCTCGAGGTCTCGCTCCAGGGCCAGGGTTGGGTTGTCGCCTAGCTGATGGAACGGCGCGTGAAAGATGCCGAACTTCAGTCTTTCGGGAAGCGCCATCTGGCACGTTCCTTTCTCCGAGGGGTGCGTCCCCGATTCAGCCGAAGGTGAAGGGGCTCCAGCATTCTAGCAAGAGCCGGGCAGGCGGGCAATTCGCGCTTCGCCGGGGAGGGCGTGCATGGATGCTTGCCGTGCGAGGGTCGGCCCTTGTTCAAGTGGGCATTCTTGAGCTATAATCGCTTGCGTAAAACACTGATTGCTGCCTCTTGAGCGGTCGGAGTATGGGTGACTGCTCCCCTGCGGCGGTCGGTGTTTTACTTTTTCGTCCCGGCTGCCCGGCGTTGAACGCCTGAGAGTTGGAACCTCGCACAGCTACTGGTGTGCCAGGAGGTTTTCCAGGCCGAAGCTCTCCGGGACCAGGCAGAACTCGTTGCCGTCCGGATCGGCCACGACGATGAACCGCTCCCCGGGCTCCTCGACGTAGCGGACCTTGCGGCCGCCGAGCGCCTCCACCCGCGCGAGCGCAGCGTCCAGGTCATCGACTCTCAGGTCGACGTGGACTCGGTTCTTTCCGGCCTTCGGCTCGGTCACCCTCTGGAGAATAATGCTCAGGGCCCCCGGCTGCTCCTTGAGCCAGAGGTACCGGTGGTCCCCGCCAACGGACTCGACGCCGAGCACGGCCATCCAGAAAGCCCCGCCTCGCTCGAGGTCGCTAACGTCGATCACCACCTCTAGGAACCGGCCTACCGGCTCTGTGCCGCGGTTCGCATCTCTCATTCCCTTATACCGTAGACGAGCGTATTACTGCCTGGTTGCGATGCCCACTCAGTGCCCCTTGGGGTGCGGTCCCGATGCGTCGGGACGCCGGGGCTCGGGAGGCCCCGAGAATACCTGCGGGCGGGTGCGAAAGCAAAGACGTCCCTCAAACCAGCATTGCCTAGCCGGGCGAAAAACGCGCCGGGTCGAAGGCGTCGAGGTCAACGCCTGGCGTTCCCCCAGCGACGAGGCTCGCTACTATGCGCCCCATGGCCGGGCCTAGCAGAATCCCCTTGCGGCCGGCCCCAGTGGCAATGTAAACGCCGTCCCAGTGGGGCAGGGGCCCCAGCAACAGCTCCCCGTCGGCCGACAGCGGACGCAGGCACGCCGTCTGCTGCACGAGCTGCGCGTCGACCAGCGACGGGATCATCTTCAGCAGCGCTGCCATGATCTTGTCGCGAGCGTCGGCGGTCGGGGCCTCGTTGAACCCGACCTCCTCCTCGGTCGTGCCGGCCCACAGCAGGCCGTCGGTTTTCGTCGTCACGTAGCTGCCGGACCAGGCCACCGAGTACCCGAGGGGTGCTCCGGGCGCCCTGAGCCTGATGATCTGGCCCTTCAAAGGCGAGACCGGGATACGCACATCGAGCCACGACGAGGCCCCTCCGCTCCAGGGCCCCATGGCCAGGACCACGTGGCCGCAGGGGATCTCGCCACTGTCCAGGACCACGCTCGTTACCCTGTCGCCTTGCCGTTTCAAGCCCGTCACGGTACCGTGCCGTATCTCGGCTCCCAGCTGCTCGGCGGCCTGAGCCAACGCGAGGACGAATCGGTAGGGCTCGACCTCGGTCGTGTCCGCGAAATGCACTGCCCCGAGCACGTCGCCGGATATGCGGCCGTCGAGCGTCCTAATGTCGTCGGGCTCAAGCCACCCGACCGCGTAGCCCTGGGCTTGCTGCCACGATAACCCGGTCTTGGCCGCGGCGACCTCGGATTCGTCGAAACAGAGGCTCAGCGTGGGCCGGGTCCGGTGCTCGGTGTTCACCCCCGTCAGCTCGAGAAGGCTTGTCGAAAACTCCTGGTGGAGCCGCATACCTTCTGAAGCGACGGCAAAGAGGGGACCCGGAATGCCGGAGCCTGCAAGGGGGTTCAGGCCGCCGTACGCAAAACCGGAGGCGTGGCTCCCCACAGAGTCCTTCTCCACGACCACGGACCTGATACCGGCCTTGCCGAGGAAGTAGGCCGTCGCTATGCCGGCGATGCCTCCGCCAACGACTACGACGTCACTGCTGCTAGCCATCCTCTACCCTCAAGCCTCCGCACCCGATCTGTCTCGCCCATTTAAGATACCGGGCGGATGAGAATCCCTCGGAAAACCTTCGCGGGCGAGCGGGTGGGATTGCCGTAACCAACCGCTAAAGCTGTCGATACACCTGGAACCGGTGGCGCGGGGGCTCGGTCACGTATAGCCGCCCTCCGCGATCCAGCTTCACCGAAATCGGCCCCCAGAAGTAGGGCTCGGTCTGAGAGGAGACGAGGTACGGGGTGTCCAGATGCGGAGGCAGCTCGGGTATCAGGTTCGACCTTTCCCGCTCCTGTTTCTCCTCGGGGTTGACGTCGAGATACTCCTGGGCCCATTTTGACGGCGTCGCCTGACCCCTCAGCTTGAGCTGGAAGCTGCCGTCGGGTCCGAGCACCTGCACGCGCTGGTTGGCCCAGTCCGCTACGTAGACGTAGCCTTTGGAATCGACGGCCACGCTGGAGGGCCGGTTGAACTGCCCGTCGCCGTCGCCGGACGCCCCGAACTTTGCCAGGAACCGCCCGTCGGGCGCAAATTTCTGTATGCGGTCGTTGCGCCAGTCGGCTACGTAGACGTCGCCGGTGGTATCGGTGGTCACTCCCCAGGGCATGTTGAGCTGGCCCTCGCCGCTGCCGAACTCGCCCCAACCGAGCAGGTGGCCCCCCCTTGAGTCGAACTTCTGGACCCGATGGTTGTGCTGATCCGCCAGATACACGTTGTCATCGGCGTCTATGGCGATACCTGCGGGACCGTTGAGTTGGCCGTCATCGCCTCCGAACTGCCCCCACTGGTGGAGGAATTTACCCGAGGAGTCGTAGACCGTGACACGGTGGTTGTACTCGTCGGTTATGTGGAGGCGGTCCTTGCTGTCGAAGGCCAGCGCCACTGGAAGCATGAGCTGGCCGTCCTTTGAGCCGTAGCCGTTGCCGAACTCGCCCAGGTACTCTTCCTCAAGGGTGCAGATGCCGATGCGGACCGCCGCGGCCCGCTGCGGGTCGCACCGGTTCAGGACGAATATCCGGCCGTCGCTGCTGACGGCCGTGTCACAGGGATTGTTGAAGCCACGGCCGTTGAAAGCGGCGTTGGTGATGCCGATGGTCTTTACGTACTCCAGGACCGACCGTTCGGTGTCTGTTTCCCTGCTCATTGTTGCGCGCATCCTGCAAGTCAGAGGGATAGCCGGGCGTCTTGGCTCCGAGATGGAATCGTGGCCTGTGGCGACCTAGGCCAGCTGGAACTCGCGGCTCGAAGCGATCAGACGGAGCACGTTGGCGACGCGTTGCTTCGCCTCGTCGCCGCCTTCTGTCAACGAGACATCGCCTGCCACCGACGCGTAGCTCACCAGGGTCGCCCGTGTCTCCTCGGAGACGGGAAACGGCCCGACCAGGTCCAGGCACCCGTCCACGATCTCCTCGGCGGTCAGCCTGTCCCCGTTGCTCGACGCTATTCTCGTGATGATGTCCTGAACGCCCGGCGCTTTGACGTCGCCGAGCTCCCTGGCGGCGAAGTTGACCCGCTCGACCAGGGCGCCGCTGTCGACCCACTCGGTTCCCTCGTGCCAGCCTTCGACGGTGGGCGGCTGCAACAGGCCCTGTCCCATGAACAGGGCCTGGTTGGCGACCTGCTCCATGCCCAGGACCGGTTGCCGACGCGTCCCGGCCAGCCTTATGGCCCCGACTATCAGCTCGACGGGGGCCTTCACGCGGGCAAGCCGCGCCCGCTCCGACTTGAAGTAGTCGGAGTTGAAGAGGGTTCGCAGGGTCGATCTGATGTCGTAGCCCGAGTCGAAATAGGACCGCATCATCTTCTCGATGATCCCCTTCCCTTCGTCGTCGACCTCGTCGGCGGCGAAGAACTGGAACAGGCGTGTGCTGATGAAGCGGGCCGTAACCTCCTGCCGGGCGATGATGTCGATGATGTCTTCGCCGCTGAATCGGCCCGTCTCGCCCAAGAAGGTTTTTGTCCCGTCGTCGTGGTCTTCCTCGCGATATTCGAAGTGCCAGGCGATGCGGCCGTATGGCCAGATAGAGTCCTTTTTGGACCTTATCGCCATGTATTCGGCGTTCCCTAGAGTCCAGCCGGTAAAGGCACGGGCGCACTCCTTGATGTCCTGCTCAGAGTAGTTGCCGATGCCCATGGAGAAGAGCTCCAGGAGCTCCCGCCCATAGTTCTCGTTGATGGCGTCTCTGTGGTTTTCGTTGTTGTCCAGCCAGAAGATCATGGCCGGGTCCTTGGACAGCTCGACGAGCAGGTTGCTGAGGCTCCCGAGGCCATGGCGCCGGAACATGTCGATCTGGTTAAGCTGCGACCTGGCCTGGTTCAGCTTGGTGTACCCGGTGGCGAATAGCCCGTGCCAGAAGAGGGCGATCTTCTCCTCCAGCGGGCAGCGCGTAGTGATCATGCGATAGAGCCAGTAGGCTCCGGCGGACTCGACCATCCGCAGCTCGTAGTGGTCGACGTGGAAGCGCTGGATTAGGTCGTCGGGCATGCTCTGGGGATCGGCCGGGTGTAGCAGGCGCTCCACCGCCGCCTCGTAGCCCAGGGCAACATGCTCCTCAAGCTCCGTGCGAGTTGCGCCGAAGCCCGCTCGCCTCAGCAGGTGGGCCATCAAGGCCATGTCTGAGTTGCTCATGGCGCCTCCTTGGACGAGCGCTGGATGCTTAGCGGGTGGGGTGGAAACCGCTAGCTCTTGCCCACGAAGTCGAGCTGCTCGAAGTTGCCGTTGACGATAGGGGCGGACTCGAGCCCCAGCCAGCGCTCCAGGATCGTGGCGTAGGTCGAGCGGAAGTCGTTGTTGGGGCGCTGGTCGCCGTCCAGCCGGTCCTTTTCTTCCAGCGAGGGGAACTCGCCGTAGAGTCCCCCGTCGACAGCGCCGCCGATTACGAAGGCCACTCCAGCCGCGCCGTGATCGGTGCCCGATCCGTTGTCCTTGATGCGCCGTCCGAATTCAGAGTATATCAAAACGACGGCGTCATCCTCGCTGCCGTGCTCCTTCAGGTCGTCCATGAAGTCCCCGACGGCGCCGGAGACCTCATCCCACAGCTTCGAGTGGTCGGCCAGCTCGCCGGCGTGGGTGTCGAAGCTGCCGTGCTGAGTGTAGTAGATCCTCGTTCCCAGGTCGGCCAGCATCACCTGAGCGATGCTTTTCATGTTCCGCGCGATGGGGTTGGCCGCGTACTCCACCGTCGATGAGTACTTCTCGAGGGCGGTTCGAAGGATGTCCGCGCCCTTCAATGCGTCGTTGCCGGTCTGGCCGAGGAAGTCCATCACGGCGTCGCGTCCCTTCTCGCCCCCGTACATCCGCGAGAACGCCTCGAGGGCATACTTCCTGAGCCACGCATCGTCGACGTCAGGGAACAGGCCGTACGTCTCGAGGTTGCCGACGGAGGCCACGGACACGCCTTTACAGCCCAAGGCCCGCGGGAGCCCGCGTCCGAAGTTCACGCCGGTCAGAACATTTTCGCCCCTCGGATCGAGGTCCCGAATGGCGCGGCCCAGCCAGCCCTCGGTTCCTATCGCGTCCGGCTCGGCGGTGTGCCAGATGTCCATTGACCGAAAGTGGGAGCGATTAGGGTTTTCGTAGCCGATGCCGTTGATGACCGCGACCTTGCCTTCATCCCACAGCCGCTTCAAAGGAGCCATCTGGGGATTGAAGGCGAGGCGGTCGTTTAGCGGCAGCGTTCCCTCGGACTCTATGCGAACGGTTGGGCGCATATCGTAGTAGGTGCCATCCGCATAAGGCACTACGGTGTTCAGGGAGTCGTTGCCTCCCGAGAGCTGCAGCACGACCAGTGCCTTTTCCCGCCGGGCGGAAGCCATGAGATCCTCCTCAATCCCGTCGCGGCTGACACGCGGCAGCCGCACCTGAGTCCACTCGCCGAGAATGTAGCATGCGAGGCGGCACCGGGCAAGGCCTGTAATCCGTTGCGATGACCTTCAAGCGGCCATGATGTCCCTGGCCAACGGCACGAGGTAGTACCTCGCCTCGCTAAGCCTTGACAGGCTGGGGCGGAACAGTCTACGGACTGCCGATCTCCGGCACCGAGAGGTTGCGACAGATTTTGAGGACAATTCGATTCGGGACTTCGCTGTGGCGAGGGACGGCCTCCACCGCACCGGTCGCGGGGTTCCACCACAGCGAATGGGCGCGCCCTTCACGCTTCAGGTAACAGCCTTGCCGACGAAGCAGGGTACTCCGCTTCACGTGACCGTAACCGTCTCCCGTATCGCGTCTGGCGGCACGCCGCGGAGTCCGTCCTCGCGGCGATCCTCGAGGACGAGCGCGATGGCCTCCACAAGACTTTCACGAGCCTCGTCCTTTGTTCTACCTCGGCCGTTAGCTCCCGGAATCTCTGGACAGTACGCGATGTGCCAATCGCCATCCCTTTCGATGATGGCGGTGAATTCGTTCCGCAACGTGAAACCCTCCCTTACGTCTCTCTTCCTGCTGCTTTAGGATAACCTCGCCGTGAGCGTAGGTCAGCCCCGTTATCTGAGGATGGAATGGCTAACAAGCCGTGCAACCTTTCGGGCTGGACATGATGCTGACATATTGTGTTACGTTCGTGGTGAGCCCTTCGGCTGGCTCAGGACACGCCTTGTCGAACCACAACTCTCTCAGAGGTCAACGGGGGCGAAACCACGGTGAAGCTGCACCTCGTAGACGGCACGTATGAGCTTTTCAGGGCCTATTTCGCCATGCCGGCCTCTCTGACCCCGGATGGACGGCCGGTCGGCGCCGTCAGGGGCCTGATCCAGACGCTGCTTGCCCTTCTCCGCCAGGAGGACGTAACCCACGTGGCGGTCGCCTTCGACCACGTGATCGAGTCATTCAGAAACGAGCTATTCTCCGGCTACAAGACCGGCGAGGGCGTTCCCGGCGACCTGCTGGGCCAGTTCGACCTGGCGGAGCGGGCCGCGTCCGCCCTGGGGCTCGTGGTTTGGCCCATCGTGGAGTTCGAGGCCGACGACGCAATCGCGACCGCCGCGCACAGGTGGTGGCAGTCGCCCGGTATCGACCAGGTCGTGATCTGCTCGCCGGACAAGGACCTGGCCCAGATGGTTCGAGGCGACAGGGTCGTGTGTCTCGACAGACGCAGGAAGCGCACTCTAGACGAGGCCGGTGTCGAGGCGAAGTTCGGCGTCTCGCCGGAGTCGATTCCCGACTACCTGGCGCTGGTCGGGGACTCGGCCGACGGCATACCCGGGGTTCCGAGGTGGGGAGCTAAGGCAACCGCGGTGGTGCTGCACCGGTATCGTCACATCGAGAACATACCGGACGACCCGGCCTCATGGCATGCCAACGTTCGGGGCGCCGCCGCCCTGGGCAAAACCTTGGCCGAGCACCGTGGCGACGCGACACTGTACAAGGAGCTGGCGACTCTGAGGACCGACGTTCCCCTGGCAGAGACCCTCGAAGACCTGGAATGGCGGGGTGTACCCGGCCGAGAGTTTCGCGCACTATGTGGCGAGCTTGGACTTGAGGATCTGTTGCGGCTGCCCCGAAGGTGGGCCGGCGAGTAATGCCCTCCCCGGTCGAAGTCGTCCGAGCCTCGTCTTACAGCTAACAACCGACACAGGCCACCTGTGCCGGTCAATCGACGGACACGCGAACCGTCCCGGCTACTCCGCGGCGCGCAGCCCGCCAGTCCAGCAGGATACCCAACGCAAGTAGAGAGAGGCCGCTCCAAATCAGGGGATCGTGTGGCCAGCTCTCAAAGTCTGTGATGTTGTGTGCAGCGTGCAATGACATGACTACGATAATGAAGATAACGCCTAGAGCACCCAGCACCAGTGGCCTCGCATCGTGGTGCCGGCGGTAGTTGAACCAGAGAAACAGTATATTCAAGGGCGCAATCACCCACAGAAGCCCGTGTAACACCCCGACAGCTAACCCTGCAGCCGGTACGGCGGCCGTCAAGGGGCCAGCGACAACAGGGACGGCACACACACCAGCGCAAGGCACCGCTGCCAACTTGGCGCCACCGGGTGAGGAAACCAACCCCAGGTTCTTAAACGGCCACGCAAGAAACGCGGGGGTCGCGGTCCTCCACCAAGGCACGGGAGTCGGCTGCCACGCCGCCGCCTCGTGCCTATCCCCGACCCCTAGCTTGCCAACAATCTCAGAGACGTGGTACTTGGCGCCGTCGAGGCTGATACCCAGTCGTTCACCGATCTGCCTATTGGTCAGACCCTGGCGCAGAAGTTCCCGCACCTCCCACTCGCGTGGGGTAAGAACATCGGGATGGGGAGGACGACCCCTCGTTCGCATGCCAGGAGCCTAGCAAAGGTACGGCCGAATTACACTACCCGACGCGTATCCCGCATCGCGCCGCGCCTCACTGAGCGATGTCGATAATTAGGCTGCTGTACTTGTCGACCTCCACTGACCCGCCGACGTCGACAACCGTGGTCGACTCCTTCTCCTCGATGATGGCGGGTCCGTCCAGCCTGCTGCCCGGCCCCAGGAGGTATCGATCGTAGACCGTGTGGTCGACCATCTTCCGTAGCTGTCCCGAGTAGGCCGGCCGTGCGCCCTTCACCGAATCGCCGGACCTGTCGCGTTCGATAGAAGTCGGCTGCAGTTGGACCGTACGTCCGGCCACGACGCCCGAAACCCGCAGGTTGACGATCTCCGGCGCCACGTCGTCGTAGAAGTAGCCGTACTTCTCCCGATACACGGCGGCGAACCCCTCTCGTAGCGCGTCCAAAGACAGGCCAGATGCACCGTCGCCCAGGGTGACGGGGACGGCATACCCCTGACCGATATACTTGCAGTCGGCGCGCCGGACGAACGAGATCGGACGGTCGCTGTCCACAGTGCGAAGCAGCTCGGCAACCTCCGTCTCCATTTCCACGAAGGTTCCGCGCACGGCGTCCAGGTCCAGCTTCTCGAAGGGGACTCGGTGGGTCCGGACGGCGTCGAAGGCTGGGGGTGTGACCAGCAGCCCGAGGGCCGCGAGCACGCCCGCCCTGACGGGCACCAGTACTCGGCTCATGCCCACCCGACGGGCCATGTTGTAAACGTGGACGGGTCCGGCGCCCCCCAGGGCCACGGCGGCCGCGCGGCCGGGGTCGCCCCCCTTCTCCACGATGTGCATGCGGACTGCGGCGGCCATGTTCTCGTTAACGACTTCGTGCACCGTCCATGCGGTCTCTAACAGGTCGCGCCCCAGTTCCGCCGCCAGCGCCTCCAGGCCTATGGCAGCGGCGTTGGAGTCCAGCACCATCTCGCCGCCGAGGAAGTAGTCTGGGTTCAGGTATCCTAGAAGCAGGTCGGCGTCGGTAACGGTAGGCTCTTCCCCGCCGAGCCCGTAGCAGATCGGGCCGGGGTCCGCACCTGCGCTTGAGGGGCCGACCTGTACGATCCCCAGGTTATTGACCCTGGCGATGCTCCCGCCGCCGGCCCCGATCTCGATCAGGTCGACCGCCGACATGGCGATGGGAAAGCCGCTGCCGGCTACGAAACGCTCCGAGCGGGCTACCTCCTGCTCGGATGCCAACGGCAGCTCGCCGTTGCGTATCAGGCAGGCCTTTGCCGTGGTGCCACCCATGTCGAAGGTGAGCACCTCGTCCAGCTCGGCGACCTCTGCGTAGGTCCTTCCGATGATCGCACCGGCGACGGGCCCCGATTCGCTCATCCGCACAGGGAAGTCGGATGCCGTGTCGACTGAGGCGAGGCCCCCGTTGGACAGCATGATGTACAGCGGCGCCTCTATGCCCTCACCGGCGAGCCGGTCTCGCAGGCGAGTCAGGTAACGCTTGATCAGAGGCTTGACGTAGGCGTTGATGACCGTCGTGCTGGTGCGCTCGTACTCCCGCATCTCGGGCAGGACGCGGCTGGAGCGCGACACTGCGGCGTCGGGCCACTCTTCGAGCAGGATCCGCTCGACCTCCTGCTCGTTCAGCGGGTTAGCGTAGGAGTGGAGGAAGGCGATCGCCACCGACTCTATGCCCCGGGCTCGCAGCACGCCGGCGATCTCGCGAACCTCGGCCTCGTCAAGCTCCGTTAGCACTCTGCCGTCGCTGTATGTCCTTTCCGTGACCTCGAACACATCGTATTGGGGGACCAGCGGCTCGGGCGGGTCCGAGAACAGCTCGTAGGTGCTGACTCGTTGGTGGCGCCTAGCCGCCAGCAGGTTGGGGAATCCGCGCGTGCACAGGAGTGCCGTCCTCGCGCCCTTGCGCTCGATCACGGCATTGGTCGTGAGGGTCGAGGCGTGGACGACGACCGACGTGTCGCGCTCCACCGTGGGCAGCCGGTCTTTCAGGCGCCTTACGCCGGTCATCACTCCCTGAGAGGGGTCCGCCGGGGTGGTCAGGCACTTGTCGGCCAGGGTCTCACCGGTCTCAGCGTCGAACACCACGAAGTCGGTGAAGGTGCCGCCGATGTCGCAGCCCAGTATGTATTCGGCCAAGGGGTGCTCCTGGGATCAGACTGGAGGCCGGCGCTGGTGCCAGTCGGTGACCTGCTGGAAGTGGTGCGCGAGCCTGAGTAGCAGGCCGTCCGCGAAATAGTCACCGACAAGCTGGAGTCCCATGGGCAGGCCTTCCTCGGTGAAGCCGCAGGGTACGGTCAGCGCGGGATGGCCCGACAGGTTGAACAGGCAGGTGTAGGTCCTTCGAATTCCGACCACCTTCTCTCGCGTGTTCCTCGTGGCCGTGCTCTGGAGCAGGGGCGCCGCCGTCGGGGAGGTGGGGATGATCAGCGCGTCGACCCCTGCAAGCGCGTCGCGTACCTCGTCGCAGATGAGCCGCCTGGCCTGCCTGGCTCTGAAGGTGAAGGCGGCCGGGATGAGTGCCGAAGCGGTCAGCCGCAGGCGCGTGTTGGAGTCGAGCCGGGCGTTGTGCTCTACGAGTGGCTTCCATCGGTGGCCCACGACCTCCGGCTCCTCGGCGCCCGTGAAAACCGCCGGTGCCATCGGCGAGTGCGGTATCGTCACCTGCGTGAGGGAGCAGCCGAGCTCCTCGAACATCGCCATCGCCCGCCGGACGCCCTGCTCCACTTCACCGTCGAGGTCGGGGTGGGGAAAGAGCTCCTTGATGATCCCCAGCCTCAGGCCGTTGACCGGCTCGGACAGCTCCGCAGCGTAGTTTCGCTCGGGCGCGTGCACCGGACGCGTTGCTCGTGGGTCGTGGCCTGCTATGGCCTGCAGGAGCAGCGCCGCGTCCTCGGCGGTGCGGGCCATCGGACCGACCGCGTCCATCGAGTAGCACATAGGCATGACGCCGTGGTCGCTGACCAGGCCCCAGGTTGGCTTTAGCCCGACGATGCCGCAGTACGACGAAGGAATGCGGACCGAGCCTCCGGTGTCGCTACCCAGGCCTCCCGCTGAGAGCCGGGCCGACACGGCAACCCCGGTCCCGCTGCTGGAGCCGCCCGGGCTGTGATCCTCGTTCCATGGGTTGCGAAACGTGCCGTAAGGCGGATCGACCGTCACGCCCATGGCGAACTCGTACATATTGTCCTTGCCCAGAATCGTCGCCCCGGCCTGTCGCAGCCGGGACGTGACCGTGGCGTCTGCGTCTGCGATGTTGTTCTCGTAGGCCAGGGAGCCGTTGGTCGTGGGAAGGCCCTCGACGTCGATCAGGTCCTTGAGCGAGAGGGGCACGCCGTGGAGCGGGCCTCGGTATCTGCCTGCTCCGATCTCCCTCTCGGCCTCCGCAGCCGCCGACATAGCGCCGTCGGCATTGACCGTGACGTAGGCGCGAAGGCGCTCGTTGAGTGCCTCGATCCGCTTGAGGTAGGCCGACGTGACGTCGACGGGAGAAGCCTGGCGCCCCTCCAGGACGGAGGCAAGCCCTGCTATCGACAGACCCAGAAGGTCATCGTCAGCCATCGGGCGCGCCGGGGATGGGAGGGCTGTCCATGGGGTAGACACCGGTCAAAGGCAGATCGCGCAGCTCTTCTAGATGGGATACGTATCCGTTGAGCCGCTCCGTGATCTCGTCGAGCTCACCCTGCTCTGGGATGCCCAGTGCTTCCAGCTGGGCCTTGACAGATTCTCGGGAGAAGTTAGCCATTGTCGTCCCTCGCGTAACCGTACTCACGCTCCGCTGCTTCCGGCGTGACGTATCCGTGATCCAGGTCCCGCTGTACAAGCGCCCGGTCCCGCTCCAGCGGATCGCCCAGGCCCCCGCCGCCGGGAAACTGGAAGGACACGACGTCTGAGGACCTGGGCCGGAACTCTACTGCGCCGGTGCCGCTCCACGCCTGCTCCGCCATAGGCTCGCCATTCACGAGGATCCTGGCGCGGCTGCCGGACTTGCCGCCGGATAGGCCATCGGGCGGATACCGCAGCCTTCCTCCCGCGCCGGACACGAGGAGAGGCCTCGTGGCATCCACGTCCGCGTCAGGGGCGGTCGTCATCAAGATCTCCTCACCCATTCCGCCGCGCCACTTCCCGGGCCCGCCGGAGTCAGGGATGAAACGCCGGCCAAGGCATAGTAGTGGGGTCTCGGTCTCCACCTCTTCGGTCGGGACGTTGCGCACCGTGTAAGGGAAGCCGACTGCGGACAGCCCGTCTCTGCCCGGCCGTCCCCCCATGCCACCGAAGCCGTGGGAGTGCAGCATGAAGGTGGACCCATCCTTACGTAATCCCGAGGTATGGAAGTACCACGTCGGCAGCGTTCCGGAGCCCGCTAGGGACCGATCGGGAGCCACCTCCGCAAGGAGCATGTATGCGAGGTCGGCCACGATATGCCCCGACGTGAACCGCCAGTAGACGGCCGCCGGGAACCTAGGATTCAGGATGCAGCCCTCCGGGATGTTGAATTCGAACGGGCGGAAGGTCCCCTCGTTGTTGGGCGTATCCGGGGCGCAGACCATCTTGGCAGGCACTATGACGTAGGTCGACGTGAAGTTGTACGGGCAGTTGATCGGGCTGCGCACCTGGGGCGACGTGCCCGTGAAGTCGGCGTACATCACGTCGCCCTTGACCGTGAGCGCCAGCGACACCTTCAGCGGCTCGCCCTGCTCGGTGGAGATGCCCAGGGACAGGTCCATGCGTCGTGTTCCCTCGCCCAGCCCGCGGATGCCGGCCCGCATGCTGGCCTCGCTACGCCCGATTATCTCATCGGAAACGTCGTCCAGAGAGCGAAGCCCCTTCTCCTTCATCAGCGCGAGAAGACGCTCGCCCCCCACATGGCCTGCCGCGATCTGAGCGCGAAAGTCGCCGATCACCTTCTCGGAGAAGCGGAAGTTGCGCTCGAACAGCTTGAAGAGCGTCTGGTTGGGGCGCCCTTCCTCCTGTAGCTTGAGGAGGGGCATCACCAGTCCCTCCTCATAGACCTCCTCGCTGAGCGCTGAACCCGCGCGACCCCCGATGTCCAGGTGGTGGACTGTGTTGAGGACGTACCCTACAAGCCGGCTTCCGTCGAAGACGGGGGTGATGACGTAGACGTCGGCGGTGTGTCCCGACTGTATCCACGGGTCGTTGGTGACGAAGACGTCGCCGGGCCGTATGTCGTCCGGAGCGGTGTCGCGGACGAACTTCTTCATCAGCGGAGACATGGGCACGGTGTGGCCGGTGGTGCCCTTGGGCGTCTGCGCCAGCATCAGGCCCTGTGCGTCGAAAATGCCGACGCTCATGTCGTGCACTTCGATAACGTCGTGAGAGAAGGCTGTGCGAATGAGGGCCGTGGCGACCTCGTCCGCGATGCTGATAAGCCTGGGCCAGATGATGTCGAGACTAGCCGATTTCGTCTGTATCACGCGATCCTCGGGTGTTTCGTAGGCGCTCCGTGGGTGTTTCGTAGGCGCTCCGTCGAGGCGAAAGTGTAGCGCGCCGCAAACTTGAGTGTCAACGCTCGGCCCGGTGTACGGTTCGCGGTCTTCCCATGCCGCGCTGACCGACGCCGCGACGGTTCTGGTGTGGGCGCTACCAGGCCGGTCCAGCACCTGCGTGAGATCGGCCTCGGTTGCCTACGAAAACCATCGGCGCGCCCGTAGGGACGGGCGGCTCACCGTTGACAAAGGAGGCGTTTCCTGGTGGAATGTGGCTGTTCGCGCGTTCCTTGTTGAGGAGGGTGAGCGATGGCTAACAGCTACGTCTACATCGGCATGGCGGGCGAGGCCGGCCTCGATGGACATGGAATCCAACGTATGGACGCCGACGGCGGCGATTGGACGGAGTTGACCAACGGTCTCCCCGCCGACCCGGAGGTGAGAGCGCTGGCCCTTCAGCCAGGCGACTCGAGCGTCGTCTTCGCCGGCACCAACGACGGAGTCTATCGGAGCGACGACAGCGGGGATCACTGGGAGCGGCTGGATCTGCCCCGGAGAGAGGACCCCGTCTGGTCGCTGATGTTCAACCCGGCCGACGCCAAAACGGTCTACGCGGGGTATGGAAGCCCGGAGGTATTCCGCAGTGACGATGGCGGCGAGAGGTGGCGGCCCCTCCGCATCGAGGTCCAGTTTCCCAGCGTGACGATGAAGCCACGGGAGCTCCCAAAGCGGGTCATCGGCATGTCGGCCGCGTCGAGCCAGCCCGACGAGATATACGCGGCGATAGAGGTGGGCGGGCTCGTTCGCAGCGCGGACGGGGGCGAGAGCTGGGAGAGCATCAGCGAAGGATTCTACGTCAACGACGACCCCGTCGACGCCCACGGCGTCGTTGCCAGCGGTGCCAGAGCCAACACCGTCCATGCCATCACGCGTATCGGCATGTTCCGCAGCTCCGACAGCGGCAAGCACTGGGACTACGTCGACATCGAAAAGCTCGGAGAGAAGGGCACATACTGCCGCTCCCTGCGCGAGGCGCCCGACGATCCCTCTACCCTGTACCTGGCCGGCGGCCCCGCCTTCATGGGCGACACCGGCGCCCTCTATCGCAGCCGGGACACGGGAGACACGTGGCAGCGCATCGACCTCGGACGCACTCCGAAGAGCACGATGTTCGGCGTCGCGGTGAACCGGGCCGACCCCGCGCAGATATACTGCGCCACGCTGAGAGGCGAGGTCTTCGGAAGTCGGGATGGCGGTGCTACCTGGAGCGATCACCCGCTGCCAGAGGGAGTCCGTTCGACCCGGGCCGTAGTCTGCGGCTAGCAGGTGGCCGCTGGGCTCCGTCCACGGTAGACACAGGACTCTTACTTAATATACGAGGAAGAAGACGTGTCGGAAGAAAACAAGGGCCCTATCCGCCGTTGGATTGAAGAGTTTGACAAGAAGAACTTCGCCATCGTAGATGAGATGGCCACGCCCAGCGCCATCTTCTACTATCCAGGTAACGAACCCTGGAATCGCGAGACTCAGCAAGGCTTCTTCAAAACATTCTCCTCGGCTTTTCCGGACCACCAGCACACCATTAACGAACAGATAGCTGAGGGAGATAAAGTAGTGACCCGGTTCACTATCCGTGGCACCCACAATGGAGACCTCCAGGGCATTGCCCCCACTGGGAAGCAGGTGACAATTGAAGGGACCATGATTGACCACATGGTGGGTGGCAAGATACAGGAACACCGAGTATTCTATGATCAGTTGGGCTTGCTGCAACAGCTTGGTGTGGGGTCTAGTCAATAATCATGGTCTGCCTGCGGGATTGGCCGCGACAGGATAGGGGTCTCACTGAGGGGAAAGGTCGCACCTTCCCTATAGGGCCGGGTGGCTGGGTTATCCTTCGTTACATCCCCCGGAATTGTGCATCAAGGAGAGTGACATGGTACTAACGCGCCAGGACATGCCCACCATCCCCGCCGATGTCCGCACGATGTTCCGGCGGGGCGAGTGGACGCAGAATACGAGCGGCCTGTGCATCGGCTATACGAACGCTAATCTGTGCATCGTGCCCAAGGAGATGGCCTTCGACTTCCTCCTCTTCTGCCAGCGCAATCCCAAGCCGTGTCCACTGCTGGAGGTGCTGGAGCCCGGCGACCCAACCGTCATGATGCTGGCCGACGGCGCCGACATCCGCACCGACCTCCCTCGATACCGCGTATTCGTGCGCGGCGAGTGCATCGACGAGCCCACGGACATCATGGAGTACTGGAGAGACGACCTCGTGACCTTCCTGTTCGGATGCAGCGGGACGTTCGAGGGCGCACTGGAGGAAGCAGGCATACGTCCGAAATGGCGAGAGGAAGAAGGGTCGGTGTGCGGCGTCTACCCCACGAGCATAGAGACGGTGCCCGCCGGGCGGCTCCACGGTCCTATGGTGGTGTCCATGCGTCCGATACCGGCTCACCAGGTTTCGCGAGCCGTCCAGGTGACCACTCGGTTCCCTCAGCATCACGGAGCACCCATCCACATCGGTGACCCGGCGGCGATCGGAATCGAGGATTTGGCGCACTCTGAGTGGGACATAGGCGGCACCCTGCCGGAGCCGGGAGAGGTACCGGTTTTCTGGGCCTGCGGCGTTACTCCGCAGACAGTGGCGCTAGAAAGCAAGCCCGACCTCATGATCACCCACTACCCCGCTCACATGTTCATCAGCGACATACCATCGGCTCAGCAGGCGACGCTTTAGGAGCCTCCTCACTCGTCTGGCATCGGTGGCCGTTGCGTTGGCAGGGGAGGTCCTTGTCGAAACCAATGCCGAGAAGTCTAGTGCTCAGCCCGCTTTGATGACACTTGGGACCCCAAGATGAGCCCGACTGGGTGCTGATCCCTAAATGAGGCTAGAAATGAGACTAGCAGGAAAAGTAGCTCTCATCTCCGGAGCCGCTCGCGGCCAGGGAGCCGCCGAGGCCAGGATGTTCGCTCGCGAGGGTGCCAGTGTGGTCCTCGGCGACGTGCTGGATGACGCGGGCAGTGCCGCCGCCGCGGAAATCGCCGAGGCTGGCGGCAACGCTACGTACGTTCACCTGGACGTGACCAGCGAGAACGATTGGCGAGAAGCTATCGACGCCGCGGTCACCGGCTACGGGAAGCTCGACGTTCTCGTCCACAACGCCGGCATCTGGAGGCGGGGCGCGTTCGAGGACACGTCTGTAGGGCTCTACGACCAGGTGATGGCCGTCAACGCGACCGGGGTGTTCCTCGGAACCAAGCTGGCCATTCCCGAGATGCGCAGGGTCGGTGGCGGCTCCATAATCATAATCTCATCGACAGGCGGCCTCGTCGGCTATCCGGACAACGCCGCATATAGCGCATCCAAGGGTGCCGTCCGCCTATTCGCCAAGTCGGCGGCGGTCCAGCACGGCAAGGACGGGATCAGAGTCAACTCGATACACCCGGGAGCCATCGACACCGACATGGGCGATCAGGTGTGGCCCGATCCCGAGAGCCGCGCGAGGGCCATAGGCAACACTGTTGTCGGCCGGATCGGCGCTCCCGACGACATAGCCTACGGCGCCGTTTACCTCGCCTCCGACGAGTCTTCTTTCGTCACCGGGAGCGAGCTGGTGATCGACGGCGGAGACACCGCCAAATGAGGGGACCGCTTGACGGCCTGACCGTCGTGGATCTCTCCTCTGGCATGCCCGGCGCGTTGGCCACGATGCTCCTGGCCGACAACGGCGCCCGTGTGATCAAGGTTGAGCCGCGGGGAGGCGATCCTTTCCGGTCCTTCCCGCCCACGGCCGTCTGGAGTAGGGGGAAACAGAGCGTCACTCTCGACCTGGCGGAGGCTGAAGGACGACGCGACCTGCTCCGGCTGTTGGACAGAGCCGACGTCCTACTCGAGAGCTTTCGGCCGGGCAAGACTGCAAGGCTGGGCATAGACTACCCGAGCATAAAGGACGAATATCCCCGGCTCGTGTACTGCTCCCTCACGGGCTACGGCCAGACCGTCCCGGAGCGAGACAGATTCGGCTACGACGGGCTCGTCCAGGCTCGAACCGGTCTACAGTGGATTCAGCAGGGTCACAGGGAGGCGCCCATCTTCATGGGGTTCGCCGCCCCCTCCTACTCGGGCGGGTTCACGGCCTCCTATGGAATACTGGCGGCGCTCCACGCCAGGGCGGTAAGCGGCCGCGGACAGCACGTCGACGCCTCACTGCTGGGGTCTACGATGCTGATGCAGCGCTGGCTCTGGAGCGACGTTGTGGCCGATGCGCCCGAGCCGGTACGCCTTAGCATCGTGCGAATGCTCCAGTGCCAGGACGGCGAGTATCTGTGGGTGCATACAGGGGCCCGCGGATCGTTCGAGCGGCTGATGAGGGTCCTAGACCTCGCGGAGTTCCTGCCTGACGGCAGCGGCGTTCGCCCCGACAGCACGACGTCACAGGAGGAGGCCGACCGGCTGGCGCATAAGGTGGAGGGGGTCTTCGCATCCAGGCCGCGTGCGGAGTGGATGGAGATCCTGGACGAGGCCGATATTCCCAACCGACAGGTGTTGTATCCAGGCGAGTCTTTCGCCGACGAGCAGGTTAACGCCATCGGCGCGGTCATAACGGTTGACGACCCCGAGCTGGGCCCCCTGCGAGAGGTCGCGCCTCCGTACAGGTTCCAACGCACCCCCAGCGGGCATCCGGGTCCTGCGCCTCGGCCGGGTGAGCACACCGCCCACGTGATGGCGGAGCTGAGTAAGCCTACGAACGCCGGGGCTGCGCGCTCGACAGGAAACGGCGTAGGGCCGGCCCGGTCGCTGAACCACGCCCTTGAGGATCTGCTGATCGTTGACTTCGGCCAGTTCATCGCTGCACCCATGGCCGCCCGCCTCTCCGCCGACCTCGGGGCAAGGGTGATCAGAGTCGAGCCCGTCGACGGCGAGACGATGCGACCACGCCACGACCGCATCGATACGCTGGCCAAGACCTTCCAACAGGCCAACGCCGGCAAGCGCGGCGTGGCGCTCAACCTCAAAGACCCGGAGGCCCTGGCCGTCGCGCACAAGCTGATGGCTAAGGCGGACATCGTGGTCCACAACTTCCGTCCCGGAGTGGTGGAGCGGCTCAACATAGACTATGAGACGGCCCGCCAGCTGAAGCCCGACGTCATATACTGCTCCTGTCCCGGCTTCGGGTCGGTTGGACCGCGCCGCGACAAGCCGGGGTTCGAGCCGCTCTACGCAGCCTTCTGCGGCGTCCAGCGTAACTGCGGAGGCGCCGGGAACCCCCCCAGCCAGACCACCTCCCTCGACCAGTACTGCGGACTGCTTGCCGCTAACGCTATCCTGATGGGCCTGCGCCATCGCGACGCCACCGGTGAGGGCCAGCACATCGAGGTTACGCAGCTGGCTCAGGTCATGTACTACACCTCTGAGGTCTTCTTCAAGCCCGATGGCGCGTTGGGTTGGGACCCGACCCTGAACGCCGAGCAGACAGGCTACGGATCGCTGAATCGGCTTTACCGCACCGGCGATGGATGGGTCTGCATCTGCTGCTGGACCGAGGAGGAGCGCCTGTCGCTTTCCCGCGCGCTGGAGATGGACCCGACACAGGTCGGCGACGGCCGGACGGAGCTGGCCGACGCGTTCGTCGCCAGGTCCACCGACGAGTGGGCCGCAAGGCTTGAGGAGCAGGGCGTACCGTTCGAGGTACCTGTAATGGACGGCGAAGGGCTCGCTCTGACGAGTCCCGAGTACCTGGAGTCGGGACTCGTTGCCGAGTATCCTCACCCGCACTGGGTGAACATGCGGGCCCCCGGAGTAGGCGTCCGGCTGTCTGAGACACCGGGCGTCAGCCAGGGTCCAGCCCCGTTGCTGGGCGAGCACACACGAGAGGTCATGTCGGAGCTGGGCTATTCGGCGGACCAGATCGACGACATGCAGCAGCGTGGCGTTGTCGGATGTACAGAGACCGGCGACCTGGTCGGGCAGGCGACGGGGGATTGAATCCCCGAGCCTGTTGGGACTCACCGCCCGCCTCCATGCTTTAGACCAGCCATCGCATCCGCTAGAACCGTTCGAGTGAGGAGTTGCCTTTGACCAGCGTTAGCGCAGCAGGCCGGGTGCAGACAGTCCTTGGCCCTGTAAACCCCGACGACCTGGGAGTGACACTGACCCACGAGCACATCCTGTCGGACCTGTCGATGCAGTACGGGACCCAGGATAAGGCCAGCGTCCGAGGCTTTTTCGAGAGCCCTGTTTCCATGAGCATTCTCGGGCGAATTCGACACTACGCAGCGCCAAATGCAGATAACGCTCGACTGTATGACGTGGAGACGGCCATCGAGGAGGTCGGCCTGTATCGACGCAACGGCGGCGGCACTATCGTGGAGCTGACCAGCCTCGGTATTGCTCGCGACCCGAAGGGTTTAGCCCAGGTCGCGCGTGCCACCGGTGTCACGTCGTCATGGGTGCCTCGTACTACATTGCCGTAACCCATCCCGCTGACATGGAGGAGCGAAGCGAAGAGCAGATTGCCCGGGAGATCATCACCGATATTACCGAAGGCGTCGGAGGCACCGGAATCAAATCCGGGATCATCGGCGAGGTCGGCTGCACCTGGCCCCTGACGGACCAAGAGCGCAAGGTGCTTGGGGCGTCGGCCAGAGCACAGAGGGCAACCGGCGCCGCGGTGTCCATCCATCCAGGTCGGGACGAGAAGGCGCCCATGGAGATCATCGAGATACTGGGCTCCGCAGGGGGAGACATTGGGCGCACCGTTATGGGACATCTGGACCGAACCGTCTTCACCCACGACACGCTGAGACAGCTGGCCCAGGCAGGCTGCTACCTTGAGTGGGACCTGTTTGGAATCGAAGAGTCCTACTACCGCCTGAACCCGAAAATCGACATGCCCAGCGACGCCAAGCGAATGGACGACATCGCCTGGGTTATCTCACAGGGCTACGGCCACAAGATCGTTGTGTCGCATGACGTGTCCGTCAAAAGCCGCCTCGAAAAGTACGGCGGACACGGCTACTCCTACATCGTCGACAGTGTAGCGCCGCGCATGCTCGAGAGGGGCTACACCCGTCGGGACGTCGACAGGATCCTGATCGGCAACCCCAGGGACGTACTCACCCTCGCCGAGCCCCGCACGTAAAACGTGGTGAAGGTCATCCAGAGCCGCAAGAAGCTGTTTTCATAGCAATGGCCACTGGCACAACCACGTAAGTGGGGTCCGTGGCCCGGATAAGGGAGGTCGGTTGCGTGAGAAACGTAGACCCTATAACGCTGGAGGTAGTGCGAGGCTGGCTTGTTTCGACCGTGCTCCAGATGCGGGTGACGCTCGTCAGGACGGCCTATGCACCTATTTTGTACGAAAGCCGCGACTTTTCGTGTGGCCTGCTTACGCCCAACGGAGAGCTCGCGGCAATGGCCGAGGACTTCTCGGGCCACGTCTTTGCGATGGCGCTCGGGCTGAACGCCGCACGGGACAAGTTCGGCGACGACATTCACCCCGGTGACGTGCTCGCCGTCAACGATCCCTACACCGGCGGCACGCATCTCAACGACATAGCCTTCTACACTCCGTTCTTCGTCGATGGCCGCATACTCCTGTATATCGGCGTCAGGGCCCACCACGCGGACGTGGGCGGGGCTACGCCGGGCAGCTTCTCGGGCCAGGACACTGAGATCTATCAGGAGGGCATGCGCATCGTCCCGGTGAAGCTGGTGGATCGAGGCGTCGTCAATCAGGCACTGTGGGACGTGCTCTTTGCCAACATGCGACTCAGCGAGGAGCGCCAGGGCGATGCGCTGGCCATGCTCGACACGGCCCGCGTCGCAGAAGTGTCCTTACGCAACCTGTGCGACAAGTACGGGACGGAAACCGTTACAGAGTGTATGAAGGTCCAGATGGACTCGGCCCACGAATCCATTGGGCGTCGGATCGCGGAGCTGCCAGACGGCGACTACCACTACGAGCACTACATGGACAACGGAGGACTGTCGCCGGAGCCGTTGCCGATCAAGGTGAAGCTGACCATCGCAGGCGATCGGATGACCTTCGACTTCACCGGTACGACGCCCCAGGTGCATGGGCCGATGAACGCCGGCATCCCCGTTACTCGTGGCGCCATCTTCGTCGTGGTGAAAGCCTGGCTGGATCCGAAGACGCCGGTGAACGGCGGCACCTTCCGCTCCCTGGACTTCGTCATTCCCAAGGGAAGCTGCCTCGCCGCAGAGCTGCCGGCGGCCGTCGGCGGTTGCTGGGACGTGTTCCGGCAGCTACAGACGGTCGTGGTCGGCCTTTTCTCGCAGATCATCCCGGGCGACCTGGGCGCGGAGAACATGGGTGGGGTGCACCACATATACGTGGCCGGATACGACTCGCAGCGCAGCCAGCCGTACATCCTCTACGACTACCCTCAGGGCGGCACCCCGGCGACAAGCGACACCGATGGCGCCACCGGCAGCTTCTTCTACGACAACGGCGACATAATCGCCGTGCAGCCGACCGAGAGCATCGAGCAGCGCCAGCCCCTGTTCATCGAGAGCCTTGCCGCCAGCACCGACGCCGAGGGACCGGGCTACCGTAGAAGTGGCTTCGGAGTGACCCGCAGGGTGCGGGTTCTGTCCGAGACTGGCCAGCTCAACGTCATGACCGAGCGGGCCATCATCCCGCCGTGGGGCTCGGCCGGCGCCAGCTCAGGCACCTGTAACGCCGTCAACGTAGTCCGCGACGGGCTGGAGATCGTGCCGACGCCGCTGCCCGGCAAGGTCAAGTCCTTCCCATTGCATGACGGAGACGTCGTTCTGATTAAGGCTACGGCCGGCGGAGGGGTAGGGGACCCGTTGCAGCGCGAGGTTGAGCTGGTCCGCAAGGATGTCTTCGACGGATACATCACGGCGAGGCACGCCGGAGAGGCCTACGGCGTGGTGATCGAGGATGGTCAGGTCGACGAGAAGCGGACCCGCGAGCTCCGTGACGAGATCGGAAGCCGACGCTGCTACTTCCGCGTCGCCGAAAGCCAGAGCGACGACTACGACGAGCGGGGCTGCCGCCTCTGCAGATTGGGGGGAGGGGCCGCGGGCAAGCTCGGCGTCGAAGACGGCGACATGGTCGAGTATGTGTCCAGGACGACGGCGCCGGTGCGGGCCTGGGCAAGGGTGACCGATACAGCGGGCGACGACGCTGCGCCGCTGGGCCCGATCGGCAGGTCGATGCTGAAGCTCTCCGAGGGGGACGAGGTTTGGATCAGGCCGGTCCTGCTCGTGACCGCCGAGCAGCCGCAGACCTGACCAAGCTGTCAGTCGTGGCGGATGACTCCGCAGGCTATGCGGTCCCCGCTTCCGCCCGACGGATCGGTCACGTGATCGTCGGGACCTGCATGAATCACGAGTGCCACGCCATCCCCATCGAACAGGTTCTCGTCCCCTGGCAGGTCCGCTAAAAGGCGATTTACCGTTTGAAGCGTGCCGGTGCCATCCGGCTCCACCACCAGATTGGGTAGGTCGCCGTTGTGCGGGCCGTCTGGGTCCTCCAGGCCATGCCGCTTCCGACTCGGGTTGTAGTGGCCGCCGGCGGTGGTGAAATCGGGCGGGTCGCACCTTCCGACGTCGTGAATGTGGACGCCGTGGGTCCCCGCTGGGAGGCCGCGTACATCGATAGTCACGCCGACGACACCGGTTTCGTCTGCCGCGGTCAACGTTGCCTCGCCGACCGCGGCGTCGCTGGCGTCTTTCAGCTCCGAGCTGGCCGTGTTGCTCTGCGAGCACGCGACTGCGGCGATCGACACTAGGGCACCAACGGCAAGCAGGAAAACCGCGGTCTTCATTGCAACACTGCCTTCGGCGCCCGCGCTTGACTGCGCCCGCGTCGAACTCCGAGGAACGCCACCGTCAGGGCAGCGGCGGGGACCACACCTGTCCACCAGAAACAGATCGCGACTGGCACGGCTCCCGCAGCGATCAAACTCCAGCCCCGTCTGTCCGAGTGCCTGTTCACCCATATCCCTGCCAACAGCGCGAGGCCGGAAACGATTAGCGCTACCCCAACCGTGGTGCGCATCGCCGTCCCACCGACATCTACGCCGAATTGCCCAAACAGGTACATCGTGCCGCCGGCCAGGCCGACAATCGCCAGGATCACCGCTGCCCCCATGAGGCCTCTCCGGGCCGTCGCACCGTTCATGCCCCCTCCTCCCACTGTGGACTGCGGTGCCTTGGCTCCCCATCGCCTGACAAACCTGACGGGCGGATATCTGGAGACGGCTTTCCAAGCTCGAAGCTCATGATGACGGTCCAACCGAGAAACAGGGTTTGTGGCAAAAGAAACATGGTGCCAGCGCCGACGAACTCCAGCATGAACAACAGAGCCAGAATGCCCCCGGCCCAGGCGGTCCAATGTGGCAGCACCTTGGTTCGTACCGCCGCGGCCGCGGTAGCCGCCAGGAACAGGGCTAGAGCGCCGGACATCAAGATGTGGAACGCGAAGCCGCCCATCGGATAGAGGGTCCTCATTGCCTCCAGGTTGAGGCCCGTGCTCCCGTAGAAAGCCCCAGCGGCGGTGAATGCGAACGCGAGACACAACATGACTCCAGCGGCGACACCGCTGACCAGGATGATGGCTGGAAGCAGTCGATCGCCGTGAGCGCGTGCCAAGACGCCGTGCAAGCGGACGACGAACCCGATGAACAGCGCGGCACTGGTCCAGAGGAGGCAGTGGCCTGCGACAAGGAGGGGGACCTTCCCCGAGTAGAACGCGGTGACCTCTGGGGATGAAGCGCCGAAGTCAGGTTTGCCTGGCCCGAGAAACGCCATCCACATCCCGATCACCGCCAGCGCCGCGAACAGCAGACCGCCGCCTCGCCGCTCTGGGCCGCCTGTTTCGAAGCGCCACGCCAGGTCAGCGGGCATGCCGAAGAGCCAGCGCCCAAGTACTTGCCAGGCGAGGTGCTCCGGGCCACACCCAGTGAGTCTTGCATCATGTTCGTGTTCCCACTGATCAGACTCGATCTCGGAGCGGCGTCTGTCTCGGAGCTCAATGGGGAGCCCCCAGGTGTAGAAGGACACCCACTGTCTAACAGCACGCTGCGCCCGTCCGTCCGCGGCGGCCTTCATGACACTGCCTCTCCCGGCTCCAGCCTCACCTTGGACCCCGCGGCAAAGGGCCGTGCCTCTGCCAGCGCCGTCTGACCGGAAGCCGTCACCTCGTAGAGACGCCTCCGAGGCCGGTTCTCCGTCGCGGCAATCTGAGGGTCCTCCCACTGGCTGGATAGCAATCCTGCCCTCTCCATTCTGGCCAGCGCCTTGTATAACGTCCCATAGGCCGTCAGCCGGCGGGCATCCCCTTGCTCTCTGATTTCCTTGGCTATCAGGAAGCCGTGAAACTCCGCGGTGCCACGGGTCCGCAAGACGATTGCGGCCTCGAGGATGGAAAGCTCCAGGGGTACGAGAGCGCCCACTTTTCGTCTCATGTGCGGATTATAGGAAGATATCTGCCTTTTGTCAACAAGGTCGCTCGAGAGTCCCACCAGCGCGGCCGTCGATGTGCGACTTGAATGGAGCAACGCCGCTTCTGCACAGCTAGCAGGCCGCCGCCCCATGCGATAGACTGCGCGGACGACTTCAAAGACGTATCGCAGATGGGTTAGGAGCCGGTTATCCGGCAGAATGGACAACCTATGACGCAGACCGTCAAGCGTGACGCGGACTACATATTCTACGAGCTGACGCGGAGCATATGCCCAAAGTGTCTCGTCACCATCGACGCCCAGATCCTGCTGAAGGACGGACGCGTCATAATGCGCAAGAGGTGTCCAACGCACGGCTGGTTCGAGGTGCTCATCAGCTCCGACGCCCAGATGTACCTTGACTCCCTGCGCTACAACAAGCCGGGCACTATGCCCCTCGGGTACAGCACCGAAGTGGTAGACGGGTGCCCCCGCGATTGCGGACTCTGCCCGGAGCACAAGCAGCATACGTGCCTGGGTCTGATCGAGGTAAACAGCTACTGCAACCTGGAGTGCCCGATCTGCTTCGCCGACGCCCAGCCTGGCTTCAGCCTCTCGATGGGCCAGGTGGAGCGGATGCTCGACCGCTTCGTTGAGCTGGAGGGCGACCCCGAGGTCGTCCAGTTCAGCGGCGGCGAGCCGACCATTCACCCCGAGATACTGCCCATGATCGAGATGGCGGAAGACAAGGGCGTCAAGCTGGTCATGCTCAACACGAACGGCCTTCGAATCGCCCGGGACGACCGATTCCTGGCCGGGCTCGCTGACCTCAAGCCTACTATCTACCTCCAGTTCGATGGCTTCTCGGCCGAGACGCATCAGGCCCTCCGCGGCCGAGACCTGTCCGATATAAAGCTAAAGGCGCTGGACCGGCTCGCCCAGGCTAAGCTGGATGTCGTGCTCGTGCCGGCCATTGAGAAGGGCGTGAACCACGACGAGATCGGCGACATCGTCAAGTTCGGCCTGGAGCACCCCGCGGTACACGGCATCGCGTTCCAGCCGGTTACCCACTCCGGGAGGTTCTTCGCCTTCGACCCGCTCGACCGGGAGACCCTCGCCGACGTCATCCACGGCATCGCCGAGCAGACCGACGGCCTGTTTGTCGAGAGCGACTTCATACCGGTGCCGTGCTGTCATCCGACATGCCGGTCCGTGACCTACGCCTACGTCGAAAATGGCAAGGTCATCCCCTTGCCGCGGGTGGTTGACGTGGACAAGTACCTGGACTACATCGCCAATCGCACGCTGCCCGACATCAGGCCCGAGATCCTCGAGGCTCTGGAAGGGCTGTGGTCCGCATCGTCGGTGCCCGGCACCGAGACCACGGCGGCGCGGTTCCACTGCGCGGCCTGCGACCTCTCCTTCTCCAACGAGACAAGCCTCCTCAAGGAGCATGTGTTCATGATCGTGGTCCAGAGCTTCGCCGACCCCTACACCATGGACCTAAAAGCGCTGATGAAGTGTTGTGTGGGCGAGCTGATACCGGACGGGCGGATCATCCCCTTCTGCGCCTACAACAGCGTCGGCTATCGCGAGAAGGTGCGAGCGGCGCTGATCTCCGGCAAGATGGAATAGCGGAGCGCCGTCGTGCGGCCCATCCTGGTCGACATAGGCCCGGTCGAGGTCCACTCATACACCGTCTGCATGCTCGCTGCTGTCCTACTGGGCGGCTGGCTCACCTACCGCGAAGCCAGGCGTCGCAATCGACTCACCGAATCCACCCTCATGATCGGGTCGATGGGGCTGTTGGGCGGTGTGATCGGGGCGAAGCTCAGCATGCTGGTGTTTCTCGGGCCGTTCGAGTTCTTCAGGCTCCTGCCGACGATCCCGAGCCACGGCTCGGCGCTCACGGGCGCGCTCATCGGCGGATACGTCGCGGTCGTCATCGCAGAGCGGGTCTTGAAGGCGGACCGCTGCACCGGCGACCTCGTTGCGCCCTTCATACCGCTGAGCCAGGCTATCGGCCGGCTCGGCAACTTCCTCGCGGGCGACGCCTACGGCACTACGACGTCTCTGCCGTGGGCCGTGTACCAGGGTGGCGCGTTTCGGCACCCGGCACAGCTCTATGAGCTGGTGCTGGACCTGTTGCTGTTTGCGATCCTGTGGCGGTGGCGCTTTCGCTCCTTCCGCGATGGCGAGCTGTTTCGCATGTACGTCGTCGGCTACGCGCTGATCCGATTCCCGCTGGAGTTCCTGCGCTATCAGCCGACGCCTCGGGCCTTCCTCGACCTTACGCTCGTCCAGTGGCTTTGCATTGCCGCCGTGCTGGGGTTCGGCTACCAGCTCTACCTACAGCGCAAGGGGGTGTCCTGCGTGTGCGACCTGCTGCCCCGGTTCCGACGAGGAGGCGCGACCGCATGACCCAGGGGTCAGGTCAGCAACGCCAATCTGCGGGGCAGCGGCAGTTCCGTAAGGCCTTTACCTGGACCGCCGGTCCCATCATTGTTCTGAGCCTGGTGAGCGTGCTCGGTCTTTACCCCTTCTGGTTTCTGGCGGCGATCGCTTGGATTGGGGGGCTGATCGCGGCGAACGTTTTCTTCTTGAGGGGCCGCCGCAGCGTGGCGGCCGGGATCCTGTCTGGGGTCGGGGTGTCGGCGGTGGCGCTCGGCTTAACCTGTTTCGCCAATGTCGTCAAGGGATTCTAGCTGCCGCCTCTGATGGAGTAGCTCGTCGGTTAGAGGCCCACCCTTCGCACGAAGGACTCGCCTACGCCTGTGGTGACCTTGATATAGCCGCTGTTAGCTCTGTCAAGGGCCCCGTCCACATAAAGGATAGCTACAAACGGGTGGGTGTCGTGCTCGGCATGGCCATCGGGCTTACAGCCGGCTCCCTCAACTGTTTCGCCATAGGCTCTCCCTACTTCTAGCGCATATGGAAGAAACGCGTAGGGCGAAATGAGCGTCCCGCCGGGTCATCAAGGTGGGCAGCCGGACGGCAGCAGTTCCGTAAGGCCTTCGCCTGGACCGCTAGTCCCATCATTGAGCCTGCTGAGCGTGAGGAAGGGGGTTGCCTGCGCGCGCGATCTTCTGGCACGGTTTGGTCAGGCATGACTACCAAATTCAAAAGGGCGTTCGCGGCTATCGCAGTCCCCATTGTTGTGCTCAGCCTCGTGAGCATCGGGGGCGCAGCTTCCGAGGGGTTTTACTGGCTATGGTATCTGGCCGCCGCCATCTGGGTGGTAGTGGTGATCCTAGCTGTGATACTCGCACTGGTCTATACGTTCACCGCTGCATCCGACCGTCGACTCTCGGCCTCGGGCATCTGGGCGGGGATCGCTGTAGGTGCGGTTGCTCTGGGATCAACCTGTTTTGCGAACCTTTCGATCTTCGAGTCTAAGGGTTGCTGGGCATAGAGATTCCGTAAGAGCTGGGTATGTGGTGTCCAATGGGCCGATGAACGGAGCCCGCTCCAGCTCGTCGGAAGGAAATCGGACACGAGGCGTAGCGGCCACCAGTCGGCGGTGCCTTTAGGCCCCCACCCTCCGCACGAATGACTCGTTGACGCCCGTGACGACCCTGATATAGCCGCTGAAGGCCTGGTCCAGCTGGGCGTCGCCCGTGTCCACCAGAAGGGGTCCCAGGGAGGCCACATTCTCTCGCGTCGCCACCACCGAAATCTAGCCCGACTCGGGACGGTCCCCGGCGACCCGGCGACCTCCGCGAAGGATGTCCAAGACCGCTTCGATGATCCGCCGAAAGTGACCTTCTTTCAAAGCGCCCACATCGCCGACCATCAGGGCTCGATTGGCCGTAAATAGCTTTCCCGGTCGCGCAAAGCTCGTTACGCGCAGCGACCCGCTTGTGAAACAGGACTCATCCAGTTGGATAGCTCGGACGTCCCCGTAGGGGTTGCTGGTTATCTGACACAGGACCCAATCGCCTCTGCCGACGTCCGCGAGCACGACAGCAGGTCGCAGCTTGGCCTGCGATAAGTCGGAAAATGGGAATGGAACTAGGACGACTCTGCCCGCTTCAGGTGCGACCACGCCGCGTCCTCCTCGGGCCGACTCCAATCCTCGGCAAGAGCGTGCTCACTTAGCAGCGCAGCCTCCGGAATGCTTACCTCCGGCTCATCTTCCAGTATGACTACTAGCGCTCGCCGCGCTGCTGATAGGCGGACCGATTCAAGCAAGCTTACGTTTCCCTGCTCGTCAATTACGGCTTCGTAAGTCCGCGGCATGGCACGACCTCCAGATCACATTGTACCTGATGGCGGGTCAGCCCTGCGCTTGTCGTCAGAAGGCGGCGGCGCCGCCTAAGTCCCCACCAGGCGCATGCCCACCCTTCGCACGAAGGACTCGTTGACGCCCGTGACGACCTTGATATAGCCGCTGAAGGCCTGGTCTAGCTGGGCGTCGCCCGTGTCTACCAGGAGGGGATGCTGTCCCAGCGACGCCAGCTTCTCCCGCGTGGCCACGACCATCACGTTCTCGACGCCGACCGCCCTGATCACGGCCGGGCTTATCTGCTGGTTGCCCCGACCCAGGATGTAGCCCTGCCCCCCGATGGGGCTCACGACGACCGTTGCCTCTCTGTCCCGCACCATTTCGAGAAGCTGGGCCTCGTTCGCGTCCCGGGCCGACACGTGTCCGTTCTCCACAACGTCGACGCCGAGCAGGGTATGATCCAGCCCGAGCTCCCTCATGATCGCACCGGTCGTGGTTCCCGGGCCGAACACGTAGAGTCGCGCCGGGTGCATCTTGCCGGCGACGGCTGCGGCCATCCCCGCCAGCGACTCCTCCTCTGACAGGCCACCTAGCTTCGTGTCCTGCATCAGGCCAGCTTGTTGCGGCACCCGCAGGTAGCCGTAGAGCCTTGCCTGGACCTCGCCCCCGCGGAAGGCCTCCTCGTCCGTGTCCATGACCTCCGCCTCTCGGAGGTCGGAGTCTTCGCTGAGAAAGACCGTAGCTGCGTTACCGGCGTCCCGAGGTGTTATGGCGAAGACCGCTGAGTGGATCTTCACGCCGGCCGGCACGCCAAGGGTTGGCACCCTGAGGGCGACTGCGTCGTAGACGTCCCGCGCCGTTCCGTCGCCGCCGGCGAAGAGGATGAGGTCTACGCCCAGCGACTCCATCTCGCGTGCGGCTCTGCGGGTATCCGCCGCCGTCGTCTCGCCGCTGCTTATCGAGCCGACGACGGTTGGAGCGAATCCCGCCTCGCGGGCTTCGTCCTCACCCATCTCGTGGGGGTAGGCGACGACCTCCGGCGGTTCGCCGGCTCCGGCGATCACCGCCAGTGCCTCCACGGCGCGACGAGTGGCCTCGGGTTGGGCCCCAAGTTCCCTGGCCCGGCTGAGCACGTCCGCGCCGTCGGTGCCCTTGAGCCCGACGCGGCCACCCATGCCGGCTATCGGGTTGACTATCAGCCCTAACTTCTTCACGGGTCGTCCTTCGGACGGCCTGGCTCCTCTGGGGTTAGCACGCCCCTGGCGTCCGCCCGAGGCGGATGGGCAACCCCAGGAAACCCCTGAAGGGCCGGTGGGATGTAATTAGGACCGCTGCAACTTAGGATTAGTGCCTGGTTCCACGGCCATCTTGCAGATCAGCGGACGCCGGTCTCTTCCACGACGGTCGGCCTGAGGTAGATTCTCCCGTCCCGGCCTGCCCTGAGGTGCAGGCCCGACACTGCGGGCTGCCGGGGTTCGGGCCTGCCCTGAGTTCAGCCGAAGGGGTGTCCCCGAGAAAACCTGCGGGTGGGCGGGCGGGACCGAACTGGAAAGCTCGTTGTGAGCTGGGCACTAGTCGGCCAGCTCGAAGAGGGCGGCCACACCTTGGCCGCCACCCACGCACATAGTCTCCAGGCCGTAGCGGGCTTTGCGCGCCTTCATCTCGTGCAGCATCGTAGCCAGGATGCGGGCGCCGGTGGCCGCAATAGGGTGCCCCAGCGAAATGCCCGATCCGTTGACGTTGATGTGGTCGTCGCCGGGCAGGCCCCACTCGCGCAAGACGGACAGCACCTGGGATGCGAAGGCCTCGTTCAGCTCGATGAGGTCGACGTCTCCGAGAGCTACACCCGTCTTCTGCTCGAGCTTCTGCACAGCGGGCACGGGTCCTATGCCCATGTAGGCGGGGTGGACTCCGGCAGACGCCCAGCCTCGCAGGTAGGCCATCGGCTTCAGGCCGAGATCGTCCAGCCTGTCCGCTGCTACTACGACACATACGGACGCCGCGTCGTTCTGGCTGCTGGCGTTGCCTGCCGTCACAGTCCCGTCCTTGATCACCGCTCGCAGCTTGGCCAGGCTCTCCAGCGATGTGTCCGCGCGCGGGCCCTCGTCTGTGTCGAACATCACGGGATCGCCCTTACGCTGTGGAATGGGCACCGGCACGATCTCATCTTTGAACCTGCCCGCCTCTGTTGCGGCAACGGCTCGTTGGTGACTTCGTAGGGCGTACTCGTCCTGCTCTTCGCGAGATATCTCGTGCTTCTTCGCTAGGTTCTCGGCCGTCTCCAGCATTCCCGAGATGTAGCCGAACCTCTCTTCGGGAGAGATGGTCTCGCGGGCTCTCTCCAGCCTGTCGTAGAACGTCATGGAGCCGAAGCGGCCGCCCCACCTGCTCTTGGTGGTGTAGTACTCCGCGCTGCTCATGCTCTCGACCCCGCCGGCCACGACCACGTCGGCGTTCTCCGTCTGCACCAGCATGGCGGCGTTGAGGATCGCCTGTAGCCCAGACGAGCAGCGTCGGTCCAGCTGGTAGCCGGTGACCTCCAACGGCAGGTCCGCCTTCATCGCGCAGAGCCGCCCTATTGCCGGGTTCTCCCCGCTCGGGTAGGAGTGACCCAGGATGACCTCGTCTACCTGCTCCCCCTCCAGGCCGGCGCGGCTCAACGCTTCCTTTATGACGAGGCTGCCGAGCTCTTCGGCGGGTATGTCTCGGAGGGTGCCTCCGAATCTGCCCACCGGCGTTCGAACGGGACTTACGATAGCTACGTCACGCATTTCTTGCCGCCCTCCTTACCCGAATGGTAGGTCCGCACTCAGATTATGCGGTGCCAGTTGCCCTTTGTCGATCGAGGCGTGTCCTCAGTCGTCAGCTTCATCGAGGAAGTCCAGGATCACCCGCGCCAGACCTTCAGGGTCCTCGTAGGTCATGAAGTAGGAGCCACCCGGACCGACGTGCTGTCGAGCCCCCGCGATTTTCGCCGCGACCGGCTCGACCGTGTATCTGAGGATGTCCTGCTCGCCGCTCATTACCAGCGTCGGCGCCTGTATAAGTGGAAGCCGGCTCATCACGTCGTAGTAGCTGATGGCTGTGTAAGCCTCTATGAAGCGCTCGCCGGACATCAGCTTGTAGATCACTTCGTTGTTCAGGGCCTCGAGCATGTCCTCGCTCAACGGCTTGTGGAAAGAGGGCTCGAGACGCTCTGATATGAGGTCCCAAACCTCCATGAGGTGGCTGCCATCCTCCTTCGTTGGGAGACGCTGGACGTGGTTGAGGAACTCCTCCACCGCGTTCTCCCAGTACGGCGTGCCATTGAGGATCAGCCTGTCTACCATCTCTGGATGGGCCGCCGCAATCTCGCAGCCGAAGCTGGCGCCCGTGTGATGGGCGAAAATAGAGGCTCGCTCGATGCCCACGCTTCGCATGAAGGCGACGAAGCACTCGGCGTAGTCGGCTATGGTGTAGTCGGTCCGTGCTGGCCGGTCGGACATTCCGAACCCGGGCGTGTCCACCGCAAGCACACGATGCTTTGGGGCCAGGAAGGGCATCAGCGGCTCGTAGGACCCCGAGCTGTTGGCCGTCTGGTGAAGCAGGAGTAGGGGAGGCCCGTCCCCGGAGTATCGATAGTGCATCTGACCGCGGGGGGTATCGGCGTACGCACGCTTGATGGTGCTCGTGCTCATGTCGGTATCCTGGTGCGAGGTGCCATGTCTTCCGGCTGCGCCAGTGTATTCTCGGCTGCAGGGCCTGTCAACAAAAAGACACGCACGGCCCGGGGCCGCCAGGATTGCGTCGAGCGGATCGGGTGGTGTCGGGATGAAGCACGCCTGACCCGGCTCACCGTTAACTACATTCCGCTTGCCGACAGCGTCACGGAAGTGCTCGAATACCTGGAGGGGTTCGGCGAGAACGTCATCGACGTCATTGGCTGAGCGGCTCGCAGGGGGTTGCTAGGCGGCTTCCCTCCGGCGCCGGCTCCGGATGTGGTATGGTGCTCCGCGGGCTCGAACCAGAGAGTCGCTGCCGATCGAGGCCCTATACAGTGGTCGCCTGGTAAGGAGCTTTGCCTTTGTCAGCCCAAGGGCGTCGGAGACGACGCTTGGCCATCGTCTCCTGGGTGATCTACGACATTGGCAACACCCTGTTCTTCGTGGGAGTCGTCGGGCTTTACTTCCCGCTTTGGGTGACCGAAGAGCTGGGCGGAAACGATGCCACCGTCGGCTACACCTTGGCCGGGGCTATGGCGGTCAACCTGCTGCTGGCTCCGGTAGTTGGAGCCCTTTCCGACCAGCTCAAGCGCCGGGTGCCCTTGTTGGCGCTGAGCACCCTCGTATGCGCCGGCGCAACCGCGTTCTTGGGAATGGGCGACCTCGCCGTGGCGCTTGTTCTCTTTGGCTTGGCCATGATCGCGATCTACGTTGCGGATATCATCTACAACACTTTGCTCAGTGAGGTCAGCACCGAAGAAACCGCCGGCCGTGTCGCGGGCCTGGGAGTGGGCACGGGCTACATCGGAGCCATGGTGGCCGTCGTCATCGGATTGACCTTGGTCGAGTCTGTCGGATACGCGTATGCCTTCCGCACGGTGAGCATCATCATTGTGGTTGCCTCAGTTCCAGTGGTCGTGTTCCTTAGGGAGCGTCCAAGGTCTGAAAGCGAGCGCTCGACCGGGGAAAGAGTACGCATGACCTTGGTCCAGCTGAGGACGTCCTTGGCGGACCTGCCCAGATCGCCGGGTCTGCTTCGCTTCCTTGCCGCTCGCTTCTGGTATTCATGGTCGCTCTACACCGCTTCGGTCTTCGCAGTCCTGTTTGCCACCGACACGGTTGGCCTCAGTACACGGCAGGTTCAGCTGGTGTTGCTGGTGGGGCTCCTGGTCGCAATACCCGGCGGACTCACCTGGGGTATGGTCGTGGACCGGCTCGGTCCCGGCCCAACGATGAAGGCTTTGCTGCTGATGTGGATGCTCACGCTGCTTCTGGCCTTCGCGATCCCCATGCTGGGGTTTTCCGCTCACCTGTGGTGGCTCGTCGGAGTGCTGTCTGGGATACTCGTCTCGGGTATCTGGACCGCCGATCGCCCCTACTTGCTCCGGCTTGCGTCGTCGAGCTACGTAGGAGAGGTTTTCGGACTCCGGAGCGTGACCAGCAGGCTGGCGGCGATCGTCGGCCCCTTCGCGTGGGGGTACATTTCGGTTACTCTGGGCTTCGGCCAGCCGGCTGCGCTGCTCAGCCTTGTCGTGTGCGTGGCGATTTCCTTGGTGCTCATAGCCGGCGTGAAGCACAAGTAACCTGCTCTCCAGGCCGAAGCTCCTGGTGTACCCTTTCGGAACGCGGAGTCAGGTCAAGGACCCTCAGCCCTAAGCGGTTGGAGAACCCAAACCTCTTGCCGGTCGGGTAGGTCTCCGTGGCCGATGCGGACTGGACTGTCGTCAAGCCTCCGCACGTTGCCCTGCGTACCCAGCCAGCCATCGGCTGTCTTCAGCGTAGACGTCTCCGTCGTCAGGCCCCGGATGTAGTAGTGCATCGGAACGACAACACGGGGTTCCAGCAACGACACCAGACTATCTACCTGCTCGTAGCTCAAAAGGTGGCAGGAGTCGTCGACGGTGACCATGAGCACGTCGACGTGCCCGATTTCTGTGCGCGCTGAGTCGGGGACGTCGTGTCGATTATCGCCGATGTGACAGTACCGGACGCCGTCGAGCTCGAGCACGAACATCGTGTTGACCATACCCCGGCTCCCCGAGTACCCGGAGTGCAGGTCTCTTACTCCGCGCACCCGCGCGTCGCCAAGGCGGAACTCGCCACAGCCCTTCAATACCGAGGGGTGACCGGGAAGCGCATCCACAGCGTTGTGGTCGAAGTGGTCGTGGGTGACCAGCACCAAGTCAGCCTCGATCGGCGGAAACCGCTTCAAGAACCAGTAGTAGTCAGGCTCGTTACGGAACGGGTCTATGAGCACCCGGACTCCCGTCGCGGACGTCCACAGAAACGCGCAGTGCCCGTAGTACCTGATAGTCATAACTGCCATCCTCCGATAGCCGCCTAGTGAGGTGGATGACCAAGGCCATTGATGACGCGGGAAGCACGGCGAGCTTGGACGTTGCTGATGCGATGTACGAGGTGAGCTTCGTGACCCCGTTCGGCGAAGCGCTGTGCCACGAGAACGGGCAGCGGCCCCGGGGATAGTCCTCTTCCCCGCTGCCGAGCGGCAGCCTGAGACCGGACATCCTACCGCTGGGTGCCCCGCTCCAGGAACCTGCCATCGCCGGGGCTGCCCCGGTACTCGTCGTTCTCGACGATCACCCTGCCCCGGGAGATCACCGCCTGAGGCACCCCCTTTACGCGCATCCCTTCGAACATGCTGTAGTCGACGTTCATATGGTGGGTCTGCGCGCTGATGGTGGTCTCCTCGTCCGGGTCGAAGATAACCAGGTCGGCGTCGCTACCGGCGGCGATGGTCCCCTTGCGTGGGTACAGCCCGAACCTCTTGGCGGCGGCGGTTGAGAACACATCTACGAACCGGTTCATGCTCAGTAGCCCTGACGTGACGCCCGCCGTGTAGAGGACGCGGAAGCGGTCTTCGATACTGGGGCCGCCGTTGGGGATCTTGGAGAAGTCGTCGCGGCCCAGGGACTTCTGGTCAGCGAACCGCCACGGGGAGTGGTCGGTTGACACGATCTGAAGGTCGCCGCGCCGCAGGCCGCCCCACAGGTCCTCCTGGTGGCCCTTGTCCCTGAGCGGTGGTGTGAGGACGTATTTGGCGGCTTCGAAGCCCCCCTGGTCGTACATGCTGCTGTCCAGCGTCAGGTAGTGGGTGCAGGTCTCGGCGTAGACGTAATCTCGCGTTGCCCTGGCTGCTCGGACCTCCTCCAGGGCCTCGGAGCAGCTCAGGTGGACGAAGTACACCGGAGCCCCCGCTACGTCCGCCATGCGTATGGTACGATGCGTCGCCTCTCCCTCGGTGACGGGCGGCCTGGTCAACCCGTGGTACTTGGGCTCGGTGTGCCCCTCGGCCAGAGCCTGCTTGACGAGAACGTCGATCATGTGGCCGTGCTCAGCGTGGAGGCAGACCAGGGCGCCGTTTTCGGCGGATCGCCGCAGGGTCTTAAAGATCGTGGCGTCATCCACCATCATGACGCCTGGATAGGCCATGAAAAGCTTGAAGCTGCTCACCCCCTGGCGCACCATGTCGTCAAGCTCGGGCAGACGGTCGTCGGGCATGTCGATGATGATCATGTGGAGGCCGTAGTCGACTGCGGCCCTGCCTTCCGCCTTGGCAAGCCAGACATCCAGCGCGCTGGAGAGCGGCTCGCCCCGTTCCTGCACGGCGAAGTTGATGATGGTCGTCGTGCCGCCGTGAGCGGCGGCTATGGTGCCGGTACGAAAGTCGTCTGCGGTCACTGTGGGTCCGAAGGCCGTGTCCAGGTGGGTGTGCGGGTCCACGCCGCCCGGGATTACGTACTTGCCCGTGGCGTCGATGGTTTTGTCCGCCTGGGCGTCCAGGTCTATGCCGATGGTCCGGATCGTTTCGCCGTCAATGAAGATATCGGCCGTGTAGCTGTCGCTGGCGGTGACTATGTTCCCGTTCTTGATCAGGATGCTCATTATCGTCTCCTCATAGTGGCCAAACTCTGTGCCCTTAGAACCCGGCGGCGAGAGCGTCTACGTCTCCCCTCGACCCGATCGATACGATTGGCATAGTGACACCGGCATCCTTGTACTCCTTGAGCCTCGACCTGACTTCGTTGGCATCCCCGTAGCAGCCGACGCTCTCTATCAGCTCGTCGGTTATCAGCTTGGCCCCCTCCATCACCTGCTGAGGCGTGGCGGGCCATGGGATGGTTTCCTTGATTCGCCGGGCCAGCTCCGGGTCCATCCCGGTCCCTCCCTCGATGTGCGGCTGCTGGGCGATGTACTGCGCCAGGAAGGGTTTGCCCTCCTCCAGTGCCCGCTTCTTGTCACGGCTCACTCTCACGGTCTGGAGCTGCGCACGGTCTACGTCCTCGAGCGACCGACCGGCCGACTCCGCTCCCGCCTTCACCACCTCTACAGCCTGCCGTATCGCTCCTACCGTGTGTTGAAAGTTCAGCACGACGCCGTCCGCGATCCTGCCGGCCAGCCTGAGCATCTGCGGACCGACCGCCGCGATGTAGATCTTCACGTCGTGAGGGGTCGTTCCGCCGTGATCGAGATACACATCGTCTAGGTGGACGTACTCCCCGTGGTATGTCACGTGCTCTTTAAGGGACAGGAGCAGCCGCACCGCCTCGACGACCTCCTGCATGGCTTTAACTGGACTCTCCCGCTTCACGCCAACGCGAGTCGCCAGCGGCTCCCACCATGCGCCGAGGCCCAAAATGACGCGGCCCGGTGCTATCAGGTCCAGCGTGGCGAAGGTCTGAGCGATGAGTGCCGGATGTCGGGTCCACATCGGGATGATCCCGGTGCCAAGCCTCGCCCGCTCTGTAACCGAGGCGTATATCCCCAGCGGGACTATCGCGTCGGTGGCTAATCGTGTCTCGTACACCCATAGGGAGTCGACCCCTATTCGGTCCGCGTGGCGAGCGAGCTCGAGACTTCCTCTGATGTCGGTACCCGGTAGCATCAAGCCGAATCGACTGGGTAGCTTGGCCATGGCGTCCTCTTGTGGGCTCGGATCAAGGTGTATACACGAGGGGATGGTCGGCGAATTATACTATGGCGGCTCGACTCTGGCTGCACCGCTTCCACGAAGGGTTACGAGCCGCTCTATCGCCTTTGCGACAACACTGGCCTGGCCTCTCCGGACAGGCCGCACCTCCCGCTATTCACGAAGTCGCCTTGGGGCGGCGTCCCCCATTTGACTCATCGGTCCGCGAGGGATAGACTCCTCGGCACCATCTGCTCCTCGCGGGCGTCCATTCGGGTGGGTGGGCGCCGGTGGGCCTAGAGAGGAGCAGGCCGGGAGGAGCAGGAATGAGGGCCGTCGTCTACAACGAGCCGTTCAGCGTCGCCGTCGAGACCGTCCCCGACCCGAAGATACAGCATCCCAATGACGTGATCGTGAGGATAACCTCGTCTTGCATTTGCGGATCGGATCTGCACATGTACGAGGGCCGCACTGCCGCGGAGGCCGGGATCGTCTTCGGCCACGAGAATATGGGGATCATCGAGGAGGCCGGGCCGGGTGTGCGGGAGCGCAAGGTTGGAGACAGGGTCGTAATGCCCTTCAACGTCGCCTGCGGATTCTGCAAGAACTGTGTGAATGGATACACCGGGTACTGTCTAACGGTTAACCCCGGGTTCGCCGGCGGGGCCTATGGCTACGTTGCGATGGGTCCCTGGACCGGAGGACAGGCGGAGTATCTACAGGTCCCCTTCGCCGACTTCAACTGCCTGCCCCTGCCCCCGGGCAACGAGCACGAGGACGACTTTGCCTTGCTGGCCGACATCTTTCCCACGGGCTACCACGGCGCCGAGCTGGCCGGAGTCAAGCCAGGGGAGAGCGTCGCCGTCTATGGGGCGGGCCCCGTCGGCCTGATGGCCGCCTACAGTAGCTTGATCCGGGGGGCCAGCGAGGTGTACTCCGTTGACCACGTGCAGGAGAGGCTGGACAAGGCCGCTGAGATCGGCGCCATCCCCATCAACTACGACGAGGCGGACTCCGTCCAACAGATCAAGGACATGCGCAATGGGGACGGCGTCGACAAGGGGATAGACGCCGTCGGCTACCAGGCCACCAGGGCCGGCTCGTCCGCCGCCGGCGGCGAGCAGGACGAGCTGCCCAACGTGGTGTTGAACCAGCTGATAGACGTAGTCAACCCGACGGGGGCGCTCGGCATTCCAGGGCTCTATGTCCCGTCAGACCCGGGAGGAGTCGACGATGGGGCCAAGCAGGGGATGCTGTCGATACGCTTCGGCAAACTCTTCGAGAAGGGGCTGCGGCTCGGCACAGGCCAGTGCAACGTGAAACGTTACAACGCCTACCTCAGGGATCTGATCATCGCGGGCAGAGCCAAGCCGGACTTCGTCGTCTCGCACCAGGTGCCCCTCGACGAGGCCCCGGATGCTTATCGTCGGTTCGACAGGCGCGAAGACGGGTACATCAAGGTTATCCTTAACCCCTAGTTGGCCCGAATAGCCCCGGCTGCAGGAGGCTGGCAAATGGCAGACGTAGACCCGATCACCCTGGAGGTCGTCCGTGGCTTCCTGGTCTCCACGGTATTTCAGATGCGGGCCACCCTGATCAGGACGGCATATGCCCCGGTTCTCTACGAGACCCACGACTTCTCGTGCGGCCTCCTCAATAGCAAGGGCGAGCTGGCGGCTATGTCCGAGGACTTCTCCGGCCACGTGTTCGCTATGAGCCTGGGCCTGGGCGAGGTGCTCGAGAAGTTCAAGGACGACATCCACCCGGGCGACGTGCTCGCGGTCAACGACCCCTACACCGGGGGGACGCACCTTAACGACATCGCCTTCTACCTGCCCTACTTCGTCCAGGGCAAGCCGCTGATATACATCGCCGTTCGGGCGCACCACGCTGACGTGGGCGGCGCCACTCCCGGGAGCTTCTCGGGCCAGGACACGGAGATCTACCAGGAGGGCGTTCGCATCGTCCCGGTGAAGCTGATCGAAAAGGGCGTCCTGAACCAGGCCCTATGGGATGTCATCTTCGCCAATATGCGACTGAGCGACGAGCGAGAGGGTGACGCGCTTGCCATGCTCGACACCGCTCGGGTGGCGGAGATGAGCCTCAAGCAGCTAAGCGAAAAGTACGGCCCAGACGTGGTCGAACAGTGTGTGGACGAGCTGATGGACAGGGCTGAGGAGACAATGCGCGGCCGTATCACTGAGCTGGCCGACGGCGACTACTACTACGAGCAGTACATGGACAGTAGCGGCCTAAGCCCGGACCCGCTTCCGATTAGGGTGAAGCTGACGATAGACCACGATACGATGACCATCGACTTCACCGGGACGACGCCCCAGGTTGTCGGCCCGATGAACGTCGGATTACCCGTCACTCATGGCGGCATGTTCGTGATCGTCAAATCGTGGCTGGACCCCAAGACGCCCGTAAACGGCGGCACCTTTAGGCCCCTGAAGTTCATCGTTCCAGCGGGTAGCTGCCTGGCGGCCGAGCTGCCGGCCGCCGTCGGCGGCTGCTGGGACGTGTTCCGCAACCTGGAGTCGTCGATGATAGGGTTGCTGTCGCAGGTCATCCCCGACCAGCCGGCCGGCGAGAGCCAGGTCGGCATCAACCACTGCTACATCGCAGGCTACGACCCGGTCCGCAACAGACCATACATCATGTACGAGTATCCGCAGGGTGGGACAGCCGCTACAGGCGATACCGACGGCAACACGGGCTGCTTCAACTACGACGGGGGAGACATACCGTGCGTCTACCCGGCCGAGAGCGCTGAGCAGCGCCAACCCCTGCTGATCGAGAGCCTGGCGGTCCGTACCAACGGCGAAGGCTCGGGATACCGCCGAAGCGGTTTTGGCGTGACCCGTCGCATCAGGATGCTTTCGGACACGAGCCAGCTGAACGTAATGACCGAGCGAGCCGTCCTGCCGCCCTGGGGCGCTTCGGGGGCCTCTCCGGGCAACGTCAACTCCTTCACCGTCATACGCGACGGGGAAGAGATTCAGCCTTCGCCGATCCCAGGCAAAGTTAAGTCCTTCCCCCTGATGTACGGCGATGTCGTAGTGATGAAAGCCAGCGCCGGAGGCGGTGTCGGCGACCCCCTAGATCGTGAGATCGAGCGGGTACAAAAGGAGGTCTTCGAGGAGCTGATAACGTCGGAGCACGCCCGCGAAGCATACGGCGTCGTCATCAGGGACGGCCGGGTCGACGTCGACGAGACCCGGGAGCAGCGACGGCGGGCAAAGGCCGAGCGCCTCTACTTCGAGGTGCTTGAGCTGGACAGCGACGAGTTCGACCACCGGGGCTGCCGCATCAGTCCGCTGGGGAGCGACGTGGCCACCGAGCTGGGGGTGGGTGATGGAGACATGATCGAGCACACGGGAGAGTCGTCCGCGCCGCTGCGGGGCTGGGTCCGGGTCCAGGCCGACCTGCCCGGCGGGGCGGTTGTTGGCCTCGGGCCCATAGGCCGGAGCATCCTCGGCGTGCAGCCGGGCCAACAGGTCTGGCTCAGGAAGGTAAACGTGATCGCGCCCACGGGCGCTATCGCGTAGCAGCTACGGGGTCCGCTGCGTCGAATAGCCTATCCTGGATTCCACAGGCTTGTCGACAATGGGGCTGTGCTTGCGGAGATTGTGTACCAGCCCGGGAAGACCTGCGGCAGCACCTGGATGTTGATTACCAGGTCGTCGTCCGACGTCGTTCCGTCCGCAGCGGGGCTGAGGGAGTAAAGGAAGCTGCTCGGGGAGGACTGCGCGATCGTGACGTTGAGCCCCTGGTCGCCGCTATTCCGAGACAGCCTGAAGCCGTCCGGCACATCGAAGGTTAGCCGGTGGACCTGCTCGACCTCAGAACGATTGTTGAGCCTCAGCCTGATCTCGTAGGAGCCGGCTGGATAGGTCTCCGAGGTGATGTTGAAGCTCAGCTTGTCATTGTATATGACCCCGCTGGCCTCGGTTCCGCCACCGGAGGTGGCTCCGACCTCCTCGATCTGAACCGGGTCCTGCACCTTTACGGGGTTATCACCGACGATGCCGGCGGCCAGCACGATCCCGGCAAGCGCGAGTGACCCCAGGACCCCGAAGGACCACGCTCGCATCGGCTTATTTCGACGCCCGAATGCCATTGCTTCTAGTTGCCTATTTCCGCTTTTACCCGGTCTAACACTTCGATCACACTCTCGCGTCTTCTGTTTTGGACTCAAAGGTTAATTTCTTAACCTATCTCATTGTCAGTGGGCCTATGGCAGAACGCAATTGCCACAACCTACTGTCTCTGACATGCTGATCCTCGGTCATCGGCAGGAGCGAGTATTCCGCCAGCCTCGCGCATCTATGTCGCGGCCGCAATATCGCCCGTCCTCGGCCGCCTGAGCCCATCGCATTTCGGGCATGGCGTCGCGGACGGTACCGCCGGCTGCGCCCCGTCGATCAACGTCGGGTCTCGCCGACGCCCGGGCACAAGCTCGCATTTCGCGTAGGGGAACCTGCTAATGAAGTAACGAAGAACCGCCGGCACAAGGTGCCGGCGGTCAGGGGTCGTCGCGGCGGGTGAGGTATGGACCGCCCGCCGCGAGGGCTTATGGGTTGCCGAGGCTCGTGGGCAGCGGCTCGGTGATGAACTTGAGCTCGTACCAGCCTGGCATCACCTGCGGCAGCACCTCAACCTCGAGTTGCAGGTCGAAGCGGTCGCCCTCCGCATCCTTGTCTAGGACGAACACCGCCGAGAACGGGCTTGTCTGGAACGCTTCCGTGACATCGTCCCGGGTACTCGCCTCGCCGGCCGCGAATCGGAAGCCGTCTGGCGCCTCCATCGTGATCCGCATCTTCTGGTCGACGTCGCTGTGGTTCTTCAGGTTTGGCCTGATCATGTATGACTCTCCGGGGCCGACCTGGCCTGTTGTGATGAACGACAGGCTGTCGTTGTAGGTTATGAGATCGCCCGCGGGGACCAGCTTCACACCGATGCGCTCGTCGGTCGGGTCGGTTACCGCGTCGTCCTCGTCGGTGTCCTGGTTCAGGTCCGCACCGTAGGCCGGCTCGTAGAAGGCCACCGCCACGGAGGTGTCGTCGCTGTCGCCGTCGCCGTTCAGGTCGGGGTCGACCGTCTCGTCGATCGCCGCCGTGATCGCGTCGTCGGTGTCTCCGTCGCGGTTGAGGTCCGTGGCGTAGGCGGCTTCGTAGAAGGCCACGCTGACGCCCGAGTCGTCGCTGTCGCCGTCGCCGTTCAGGTCGGGATCAACCGTCTCGTCGATGTCCGCGGTGATAACGTCATCGGTGTCGCCGTCACGGTTAAGATCGGTAGCGTACTCGGCCTCGTGGAAGCCAGCCGTCACACTGAGGTCGTCGGCGTCGCCATTGGCGTTCAGGTCCACGGAGACCGTCTCGGCGCTTATGGTGGTCGTGATGATGCTGGTCTCGTCGCCGTCGGCGTCCAGGTCGGCCAGGTAGAAGGTCTCATGGAAGCCGGCCGTGACGGATGTATCGGTGGTATTGCCGTCGCCGTCCAGGTCGACGGAGACACTTTCGGCGCTGATGGTGGTCGTGATTACGCTCGTCTGGTCGCTGTCGGCGTCCAGGTCGGCTCCGTACTTGGCCTCGTAGAAGGCCACTGCGACCGAGGAAGCGGTGGTGAAACCGTCGCCGTCCAGGTCAACGGTTACTTCTTCGGCGCTGACGGTGGTGGTGATGACGTCGGTCTTGTCGGTATCGTTGTTGATGTCGAAGTCGTACTTGACCTCGTAGAAGGCGACTGCGACAGAGGTGCCGGTGGTGGCGCCATCGCCGTCCAGGTCGACGGTTACTTCTTCGGCGCTGACAGTGGTGGTGATGACGTCGGTCTTGTCGGTATCGTTGTTGATGTCGAAGTCGTACTTGACCTCGTAGAAAGCGACTGCGACAGAGGTGCCGGTGGTGGCGGCATCGCCGTCCAGGTCAACAGTTACTTCTTCGGCGCTGACGGTGGTGGTGATGACGTCGGTCTTGTCGGTATCGTTGTTGATGTCGAAGTCGTACTTGACCTCGTAGAAGGCGACTGCGACAGAGGTGCCGGTGGTAGCGGCATCGCCGTCCAGGTCGACGGTTACTTCTTCGGCGCTGACGGTGGTGGTGATGACGTCGGTCTTGTCGGTATCGTTGTTGATGTCGAAGTCGTACTTGACTTCGTAGAAGGCCACTGCAACGGAGGTGCCGGTGGTGGCGGCATCGCCGTCCAGGTCGACGGTTACTTCCTCGGCGCTGACGGTGGTGGTGATGACGTCGGTCTTGTCGGTATCGTTGTTGATGTCGAAGTCGTACTTGACCTCGTAGAAGGCGACTGCGATAGAGGTGCCGGTGGTGGCGGCATCGCCGTCCAGGTCGACGGTTACTTCCTCGGCGCTGACGGTGGTGGTGATAACGTCGGTCTTGTCGGTATCGTTGTTGATGTCGAAGTCGTACTTGACCTCGTAGAAGGCGACTGCGACAGAGGTGCCGGTGGTGGCGGCATCGCCGTCCAGGTCGACGGTTACTTCTTCGGCGCTGACGGTGGTGGTGATGACGTCGGTCTTGTCGGTATCGTTGTTGATGTCGAAGTCGTACTTGACCTCGTAGAAGGCGACTGCGACGGAGGTACCGGTGGTGGCGCCATCGCCGTCGAGGTCGACGGTTACTTCTTCGGCGCTGACGGTGGTGTTGATGACGTCGGTCTTGTCACCGTCGTTGTTGATGTCGAAGTCGTACTTGGCCTCGTAGAAGGCTGTGGTGACGGAGGAGGTCGTAGTGGCGCCGTCACCGTCCAGGTCCACGTTCAGGGCGGTCTCGTCCAGGGGGCCCGCCACGGCGTCGGTGAGGGGACCGCCGCTTCCGTTGAGGTCCACACCGTAGAAGGCCTCGTAGAAGGCAGCGGGTATGGAGGTGCCGGTGGTGGCGCCGTCGCCGTCGAGGTCGACAGCGGTGCTCTCGTCGAGGACGTTAGAGATCGCGTCGTCTTCGTCGCCGTCCCGGTTGATGTCGGTGTTGTAGAAGTCCTCGTAGAATGCTGCGGCTATGGAGGTGCCGGTGGTGGCGCCATCGCCGTCGAGGTCTACGGCGGTGCTCTCGTCGAGGACGTTGGAGATCGCGTCGTCTTCGTCGCCGTCCCGGTTGATGTCGGTGTTGTAGAAGTCCTCGTAGAATGCTGCGGCTATGGAGGTGCCGGTGGTGGCGCCGTCGCCGTCGAGGTCTACAGCGGTGCTCTCGTCGAGGACGTTGGAGATCGCGTCGTCTTCGTCGCCGTCCCGGTTGATGTCGGTGTTGTAGAAGTCCTCGTAGAATGCTGCGGATATGGAGGTGCCGGTGGTAGCGCCGTCGCCGTCGAGGTCTACGGCGGTGCTCTCGTCGAGGACGTTGGAGATCGCGTCGTCTTCGTCGCCGTCTCGATTGATGTCGGTGTTGTAGAAGTCCTCGTAGAATGCTGCGGCTATGGAGGTGCCGGTGATGGCGCCATCGCCGTCGAGGTCTACGGCGGTGCTCTCGTCGAGGACGTTGGAGATCGCGTCGTCTTCGTCGCCGTCCCGGTTGATGTCGGTGTTGTAGAAGTCCTCGTAGAATGCTGCGGCTATGGAGGTGCCGGTGGTGGCGCCGTCGCCGTCGAGGTCTACAGCGGTGCTCTCGTCGAGGACGTTGGAGATCGCGTCGTCTTCGTCGCCGTCCCGGTTGATGTCGGTGTTGTAGAAGTCCTCGTAGAATGCTGCGGCTATGGAGGTGCCGGTGGTGGCGCCGTCGCCGTCGAGGTCTACAGCGGTGCTCTCGTCGAGGACGTTGGAGATCGCGTCGTCTTCGTCGCCGTCCCGGTTGATGTCGGTGTTGTAGAAGTCCTCGTAGAATGCTGCGGCTATGGAGGTGCCGGTGGTAGCGCCGTCGCCGTCGAGGTCTACAGCGGTGCTCTCGTCGAGGACGTTGGAGATTGCATCGGTGGAGTCGCCGTCCCGGTTTATGTCGGTGGAGTAGAAGGCCTCGTAGAAGGCAGCGGATATGGAGGTGCCGGTGGTAGCGCCGTCGCCGTCGAGGTCGACCTCCAGGGTTTCGTCGATGTCCGCAGTGATCACGTCAGTAGAGTCGCCGTCCCGGTTGATGTCGGTGCTGTACTTGGCCTCGTGGAATCCAGGGGCTATGGAGGTGCCGGTGGTAGCGCCGTCGCCGTCGAGGTCGACCTCCACTGTTTCGTCGATGTCCGCGGCGATCACGTCAGTAGAATCGCCATCTCGGTTGATGTCGGTGCTGTACTTGGCCTCGTGGAAGCCAGCCAAGACGGCTACGCTGGTAGTTGCGCCGTCGGCGTCGAGGTCCACGGAGACCGTCTCCACTATGGCGATGGTGATTGCATCTTCCTCATCGCCGTCGGCGTTGAGGTCAGCGTCGTAGAAGCCTTCGTGGAAGGCTACGATGACGGACGTGTCGTCGACGTCGCCGTCGCCGTTGAGGTCGACGGATACGGTCTCGTCGATGGCGATGATTATGCCGTCGGTCTCGTCACCGTCGGCATTGAGGTCGGCGTCGTAGAAAGCCTCGTAGAACTTCACCTCAACGGCTTCATCGACCACGTCGCCATCCCCGTTCAGGTCGACCAGAAGCGGGTTTACCTTTGTGATGTCCCCGCCCTCTACCGTGACCGGTTCCTGCACCTTGACAGGGCTATCACCGACGATGCCGGACGCCACCAGGATCAGCCCAGCGACCGCCATTGAGGCCAGGACCCCGGCGGCGGCTACGCGAAGGGATAATTTTGGGGGTCGAAGAGCCATTGCTTCTGGTTACCTTTCTTCGCCTCTGTCATAGCCCGGCGATTCGATTGCGTTTTCCGCATCCTCTGCCTTGTGCGCTGTTGAGTTAATTTCCTAACCAACTCATTCTCAGTCGGCCTCTCGTGAAACACAATTGCCGCAACCTACTGCGTCCGACACGATGCTCCAGGGAGATTGAAGCTGCATTCGCACGACTGCCGTACAGAGATCGGGATGGGAATCAGTCGGCATCGTATGTCGTTGACGGACGGCTAACCAGTGGAAGGAATGCAGAACAGAGTACGGGAGGATTTATCAAGAGGACAGCCCGTTGTGCGAGCTCGTCACGTCGATGTCGTGGCTGCAACCTTAATAGGTTTGGGGGGGTCCGGCGCGTACTCCAAACCCCTGCGAGTTCTCCCCAAAACACGAGCGGCCCGGGTGGGAGCCCGGGCCGCTCGTGTATCGCCGGCAAAGTGACGTTACCGTCGTCGTCGGCGCATCGCGTTTCAGCCGCAGACCATCGAGTAGACATGGCGGCTGCGCGACATCTCCCCCGGCAGCCTGCTACTGCTCCAGGAGCTCCCGCCGTCGTGGCTGCTGAACACCTGGGCATCTCGAGTGGCGCAGTGGATGTGCGACGGTGCCGCCGGGTCGACGGCCACCTTGAAAGTGCGGCTGGCCGGAGTCTCGCCTAGGTCGACCTGCTGCCAGGACTTGCCCAGGTCGCGGCTTCTGAACAGCGCACCCGCCTCCTCGGTGCCCGGCGGTGCGCCTCCCCCGCCGGCGGATGCTGCGAGGTAGATCGTGTTTGGGTCGTCTGGCGCGATGAGCAGGTCGCGGCAGTATGACCCTCCCTGGAACATCTCCTCGACCTGCACGTGCTCCCACCTCTGACCGCGGTCGCGGCTCACGAACGTCGCCACCTGGGTGATGATGTACACGGTGCCGGGCGCCGCCTTGCTGACCTGCACCCCGTGCAAGTCGACTGTGTTGTTTCGAGTGTAGAGGCCGTCGGTGATGCTTGCCCAGGTTTCGCCGCCGTCGCGGCTGGCGAGGAGGCCCCCTACCTCTACGGCGGCGTACACGTCACTCGGGTCGGACGGGTCTGAGGCGATGCCGATGACACGCTTCGCGAGGGGAGGCATGTACGTGGTCACGTGCGGGAACCTGACCTCGCTTGTGTCCATGGCCTCCCAGGTCTCGCCGCCGTCCTCGGAGCGATGGATCGCGCACGGCTCGTAGCCGGCGTAGATCACGTTCGGGTCGCGGGGATGGCGCGCCAGCGACCAGACGTCGATTCCGGCGCGCGGCGGCTCCAGCGCTTCCCAGTGCTCGCCGCCGTCGTCGCTCCTGTAAACCCCCAGCTGTGTTCCTGCATGGACTACATTCGGGTTGTCCGGCTGGAGCAGCAGCGACCGTACCTGGGGATTCGGCGGCAAGCCTTCGCCTATGGGTTCCCAATCGTAATCGCCGTCGCCTGCCCGATACAGCCCGCCCTCGCCGATGTTCTCACCTTCACCTGCGAGCCCGACATAGATATAGGCTCTTCGATCTTCGCTGGACATGCTCTCCTCCTCCCCAAGATTCTCGGATTCTTCGCCCAATTTGCGTCGCTGTCAAGAGGAGGTCTCAGTCGCGTGCGGACCTCAACGTGGCTCGGGACTGGCGCGGGCCGTATCGCGCCAGGTCTGGTAGACTAGCCGTCCGGCCGCGCCAGCCCGAGTGGCCGTCCTACTGCGTCCTGGGTATCCTATCTGCTTCTCCACTGGGGATTGTTCGGCGGACCCCTTCGGTCAGGCACCGACCTCTTGCGGGCCGGACCGACGACCGTCCCAGTGAGCCGTCTTATCGCTCATTTGTGATGGAGTAAGGAGGTCGACATGGCGACGTTGGTCACCGGCGGCACCGGGTTCATCGGTGCGAACACTGTCCTTGAGCTGGCAAGGCGAGGCCATCAGGTTGTCTCTCTCGACATCGAGCCCGTCAACGATCTCGTGCTGAGGAACCTCGAGCCGTGGGCCGAACGAGTGACCTGGCTCCAGGGCGACGTGCTCAACACAGAGCTGATCCAACGAATAGGCTCCGGCCACGACATCGAGCACGTCATCCACACCGCGGCCTATACACCTTACGGAAGCCTGGAGAAGACCGACTGGGGACGGAAGCCTGGAGAAGACCGACTGGGGACGGGTCGTAGATATCAACGTCACCGGCACGAAGAACCTCCTCGAGCTGGCCCGAGAAGTCAGAGCCGAGAGGTTCGTCTACGTCAGCTCAACTGGCGTTTACCAGGGCACTGATCCGAAGCTCCAACCGTTGGCTGAGGACCTGCCGCTCCGGCCCACCAGCCTGTACGGGATCACCAAGTACGCGGGCGAAAGTCTCACTCAAAGGTACGGCGAGCTGTTCGACGTCTCGACGGTCGGCGTTCGCCTGGCCCAGAACTGGGGGCCAATGGAGAGGATTACTCCCTACCACACTCGCATGTCCCTGCCATACATGTGGGCGCGTAGCGCCATCCGAGGCGAGCCCATAGAGGTAGGCCCATTCGGGACGGGCCTCGCCGAGGGGCGTAGGTTCAAATTAGAGCACCCATATGTGAGAGACACCGCTGTCTGCCTGAGTCTGATCCTCGAAAATCCTACCCTGGAACATGCCGTCTACAACATATCGACGGGCCGCCCCGTGCCCATGCTCGAAATGGTGAAGGCGATGAAGGAGGCCTGGCCCGGAGCGCGGTTCGCCGACCCGATCCCGGAAAAGGATGCGTCCTTTGAGGAGAGGCAGGCGCTGGACGTATCCCGGATGCAAGAGGACCTGCGGTTCAGTCCCCAGTACGATCTCGTCGCGGCCCTGAGAGACTATCTGGCCTGGCGGGCCGAGTTCGATTTCCGGGATTAACGGCCGCTATCCTAGTGGCGGTGGCGCAGGCCCAAGCCGGGGACGGCACCGGTGTGCTCACCGCGGTCTACCACAACCTTGCCATTGACGATTACGTACGGAATCCCGAGCGGGAACTGCTTGGGGTTCGCTCGGGTGGCGGGAGCCTTGACGGTCTTGGGGTTGAACACCGCGATGTCCGCCTTCATGCCGTCCCGCAGGAGACCTCTGTCCGTCAGTCCCAGGCGCTGGGCGGCGAACGAGGTCATCTTTCGAATCGCCTCGGGGAGCCGAAGATGCTTCTCGGCCCGTACGAACTCCGCCAGTATCACAGGGAAGCAACCGTAGGTGCGGGGGCTCGGGAAGTCCCCGATGAGTAGTGCGTCGCTGCCGACCATGCCGTAAGGGTGCGACACGAAGGCCGGAAGTGTGTGCGGATTCGTGCCGACCGCCACGGCGCACACCGCCAGGTCCTCGTCCAGCAAAAGGTCAAAGAAGGCGTCCAGCTCGTCCTGGCCTCGCGTTCGGGCGATCTCGGCGAGGGTGTGCCCTTCGTACTGTTTGTTGCTCGGCTTCCGGAAGTAGGTCAGCCACTGCTCGGCCAGGCGGCCGAGTACGGCGCCGCCTTCGCTCATCTCCTCACGAAGTCGAGCGCGGTCGTCGGGAGAGCTGAGGGCCTCCTTGAGCCTTTCAGGGCCTCCGTCTTTGGCCCAGTTGGGGATGCTTATGATGGCCCTCGTGCTGCCCCACATGTACGGGTAGCAGTCGAATGTCACGTCCATACCCTCGTCCCGGGCGTCCTCCACCAGCCCAAGGAAGTCCAGGTGGCTGCCTACGCCAGGGGAACGCTGCCGGTAGTGGGTCAGGTGCACCGGGATGCCGCTTTTTCGGCCGATCTCCAGGGCCTCCTCCCAGGGAGCCAGGAGTCCCTGCTTGGCGAGGCTCGCCCGGGTGTGGGTGTGGTAGAAGCCGCCCATGTCGGCGGCTACCTTGGATAGCTCGATGAGCTCATCGGTGTCCGCGTAGGCCCCGGGCGGGTAATCCAGGCCCGTAGACAGACCGCAGGCGCCTTCGTCCATGGCCTCCCGTACGACGGCCTTCATCTCCTCCAGCTCCTGCCTCGTGGCCGGGCGGTCGTTCCAGCCCACAGACCAGATGCGCGGCTGCGAGTTGCCGAGGATGAAGGCGATGTTGACTGAGACCTTGTTGTCCAGGGTAGACAGATATTCGCCCACGCCGAGCCAGGTAGCAGGCATGGGGGGAGCGCCGTTGAGGCCTCGGTCCAGCTCGATGAAGCGATGAAGCTCTTCCCGGGTCCTGTGAGGTGCGGCCGAGTTGCCGTCGATTCCCACCAGCTCTGTCGTCACGCCCTGTCGGACCTTCGGCTCGTGGCGTGGCTCGCCGATTATGGTCAGACCGCCGTGGGAGTGGACGTCGATGAATCCTGGAGATACGACGTGGTCGGTGGCGTCGATGACACGCGCGGCCTGGACGTTGCCAACGTCCCCTCGAAACATGCGCAGCGTATCGGCCTCGACGCCGACGGCGCCGAAGTAACCCGGGTTGCCGGCGCCATCGATTACGAGACCGTTGCGGATTAGCAGATCGAGCATCGGTGCGCTCCCTTCGGGCCAGTGGACAATTCTAGGGAAGTGGCGAGCCCCAGGAGAGTGGCGGGGTAATTGTGTCCTGGGGCCTTCGGCCTGTCAACGGCTCCAGCCCAACCGGCCTCGTACCCCATGCGACGGCCGCACGGCGACTTGGCTTCCAGACTCCGGTGCTATAATCAGCGAACGCCGGCGAGCCGGAGCAGTCGCAGGCCGGGACAGCTGGGTGCGAGGGATGAAGGCGTTCCAGAGCCTCGCCGTCGCGCCGGTCATTAACGTCGCGGGCTCCAATAAGCGCAGCCGGTGCCACCCGGAAATGGTGGAGCCTTTGTCTGAGGCCGAAGGAGGTACGTCATGTCGCGAGGGAACGATCCGCTTGGAGAGATCGCCACCAAGGTGCTGTTCGAGAACGATCGGGTCAAGATCTGGAACCTCATCATAGAGCCGAGGGAGGCATGCCCCTGGCATCAACACGAGCGGGACTACGTCACCGTCAGGCTGGCCGGCGAGCCCACGACCCTGGAGCTTGAGGACGGTACGAAGGAGCCGGGCTCGTCGGGGATTGGCCAGTGGCAGTACCACACAGACCACAAGGTGCACCGGGTCATTAACGACAACGATAGCCAGTACACGAATATCCTCATCGAGATCAAGGGCTGAGGAAACCGCCGGCGAGGATGTCAGGCCGCCGTCGCCGGCCTCGAAGGAGGCCGCGGTGAAGCGGGCTGCGGCACGCTCCGTAGCGCCGGTCTACGTAGCGAAGCTCTACAGCAGCCCCACGCCCGCCCCGGTACCTGGAAGTGGTGAACGGCCTACAGCAACGAAATGGCCGTGATCCCGGCCACGATCATCGCGGTGAACGCGAACTTCTTCACCAGCGTGTCCCTGTCCAGGGGTTCGTCTAGCAACCGCCACGGCTGGGAGCTGAGCAGAATGCTGTAGACGAACACGAACAACGGCCGCGTAGACATCAGCGTCGCTGCCAGCGACACAGGGCCGAGGACGATGGCCCATAAAGTGAAGAAGGAGGCGACGAATACGAGGAAGCCTTCGTTCATGACGAGCATCGCGACGCCTACCCGGTCTGCCAGCACGGCCCTGGCGTCCTGAATCAGAGAAGGCCGCAACGGCAGCAGAATGCAGGCCGCGCCCAGCCCGATGCTGCGCACGGTGAACAGGTTCCACAGGCCCATCTCCTCGGCGGCCACTTTGGTCAGGAACTGGCCCGCGCCTGCCAGCAGGCTGGCCAGGAGCAGGAGAATCAGCGGCAGGCCCAGCACGGCATGCTGGGCCCCACCGGTCCAACGTGACGAGATTAGGCCCGCCCCGGCGACCGTGACAATGATGGCGAGCCAGTGGTACACGGTCAGGTTCTCGGACAGGAAGGAGACCGCCAGGACGGCAACCGCGACCGGGGAAGTGGCGACGACGGGAACGACCCGCGATACCTCGTGCTTGCTCAAGACCCAGAACATCAGGACCAACGAGATGCCCCAAATGAAGCCAGAGGAGAAGGCTGCGACCCATACGCCAGTCGAGTAGCTTTGCAGAGGGACGAAGAGCAGCGCGATCAGCGCTGGAGGGAACTGCAGGATCCCTACGACTACGGTGAAGATGGCGCTGCCGGGCACGTACCGGACGAGGATGATCCTCTCCAGGACGCTCACGAGCCCGAACGTGGCTGCACTAGCTAGCGCTAAGGCTATCCAGTCCATGGTGGGTTGGTGTCAATCGAAAACTCCGCATGGGCTAACCCGGGCCCTAAGTGCTGAAGCCGGGGCGCAGATCGGATAGTGCGCGATGTTCGGGAGACGAGCCCGTTCCTCGCGAAGCCGAAGCCCAGCGAGTATCGGTGGTCGAGTCTAGTGTGTGGTGGGCCGACGATGGGCGATTGAGGACTCGAACCTCAGACCTTCTGTGTGTAAATTCTATAAAGGCTGTCTTGCCCTGTCCCGTACTATCCTGGTTAGTGCCTTATTATGGGCGTGCAAAGTGATAAACGCTACTCCGGTGTATCGCCCTGTCACGGCGTGTCCCGTGAATTTGGACGGCAAAATGGCGCCAATTTTCGATGGCTACCCGACGGCCAGACGTCGTGTTCGTTACTCCTCTTTCCTTTTCACGAACTCAACGAGGGAGCCTCGGATCAGAAGCATGCGACGGGATGTCTATTTTCCTGAGCTCCTTCCGGGCGATGAGGTCCAGGACCAGCGCCGGCTGACCCCGAGCCCCTTAGCAGGCTCTTTCACCGTGTGGGGCTTGAGGGGCGACTCCCCGGGTCGCGACTGAGGTTGCGCCTGGGGCTCGACTCAGTTGTAGATGTGGGCGACCTAGTAACGCCCGGTGATCATGCCAATGTCGAACGGCACTCTTGCCCTGGAGGCGACGACCCATCTAGCCGACTTCCACCAGGATCCCGAGATCGACCAGCGCCTTGATCGAAGACTTCGACGCACCAACGGGTGGCACGAACATGTCCCCCTCAAAGTAGTCCTTGCCTTCGTACTCGAGGATCCGGGCGCCCTTCGGCACGTTCCTGGTATTCGTGACTCTGTAAGTAGCCATAGGACCTCCTATGCGGCCGCGGCCGCCGATGCGTCCACGGAATCTGGCCCAAATACTGGCGACACCATCTTTGCGACATCCGCTTCCATGATAATAGCCTGTTATCGGGTTTCAGCTGCGGCCCTGGGCCAGCTAGGCCGCCGGGTCACGCCTTTTCGATTGTGACGCCCAAGCCGAAACTACGCAGTCGGTCACGATACAACTCCGCCTGCTCAAGCGGACATGTGACGACCAGTGCCAGCCCATTGGTGTGCGCCTCAAACATGATGGCGGTCGCCGCTTCCACCGTGAGGGTGGACACAGCCTTCACCAGGGCCGCGACGACGTAGTCCATCGAATGGGTGTCGTCGTTGTGCAGGATGACCGAGTAGGGCGGCAGGATTTCCTGCAGCGTTCGGGGGGCGCGCTCGGTCTCGATGGTGGTCAAGTTGTTAGGCCCTTGTCGCATGCATCCCCCGTGCGGAGACCTGTAAACAGGAATGCGCCAATGCAGCTGAGGAGGGGTCCTCCGACGGGCTCAGGCCGAACGGGAATAGCTACGTACGTCGACGTGGCGACACTACTACGCCTATCTCGTGTTAAGCCACCCGGTCCACGAACTCCCTTAATACCTGATTGAACTCCTTGGGCTTTTCTAGCTGGTAAAGGTGACCAACGTCCTTGATCACCCGTAGCTCCGCGCCTGGGATACCGTCTGCCAGGATCCGGTTTACCTCAACCGTGGTCGCTTGGTCCTCCTCTCCTGCCAGGACCAAAGTGGGGCTCCCAATTTCCTTGAGCCGTTCTGTGATGTCCCAGCTGAAGACACCTTCAGGGTCTCGGTAGGAGGAGGTGAAAACGTGGGGCGGGAAGTTGGACTCAAGCATGTACTGGGCCTTCATTAGGTCGACAAGCTCGCCTCGCTCCCGAATCGTCCTGGCCGAAAGCAGGCCGTCCTCCGTGAGTGGGCCGAAGACCTGCTGGTAATGCCCGGCTTCAAGGGCCTCAACTAACTCCGGCGGAAACGCCTTTCCGAGACCGGTGCCACTACTAACGATCACGTTGCCCAGCACCCTTTCGGGGAAGTCCAGGTTGAACTGCATGACAATCATGCCGCCGATGGAGTTACCCACGAGTACAATCTTATCGAGCCCCAGCTCGTCAATCACGGCGGCCACATCCCGTGCTATCTCTTTTATCGCATAGCCCTGTTGTGGTTTATCTGAGCGCCCGTGGCCCCGCTGGTCGATCACGACGCACTGGTTCGTCTGCGCGAACGGGAACATCTGGAAGTACCAGATGTATCCGTTGGTGTACCACGGATGCAGGAACACAATCGGAACGCCCTCACCGTAGGTTTCGTAGTAGGTCTTCACCCCGTCTCTATCGACGTAAGGCATTCTCTCGTACCTCCAATTGCATGTCGTTACCACTAACCAGAATAGTGTGCCATGGCTTTGACGACCTTGCCATCCTCACCGAAGATCATTACCTCTGCGGCCATCTTGTCCTGGACCGACCTGTAGTAAATCACTATGCTATTTTGCGCCACCAAGACGTCGGTGAGCTCGAACGTCAAGTCGGGAAACCGATCCAACGCTGCTCGCCAGTACTTTCCGACCGCTTCTTTCCCTCTCAGGGTGTCGGTTGCGTCTCCTACCACCAATGGAATGAATGGGCTGCTCATTTCGAAGTCATCTGAGTAGTGGGAGAGGATTGCATCTAGGTCATGGGCATTCCATGAGCGCACCCACTCGGTGGCAAATGCCCGAGCGGACTCCTCGCTCATTTTGCTTGCCACTTCCGGTGTCCTCCTGCGAAGGCAACTTTACCTGCACCTGGACAGGCGCGGCAACAGTCAACTTTGGCGTACACGGCGCTCCGGCACCTCGGGCAGCCGCGGGGGAAGTTCAAAGGACCAGTCCACGATGGGATAGCGTACTGGTGGGCGATTGAGGACTCGAACCTCAGACCTTCTGTGTGTAAAACAGACGCTCTAACCACCTGAGCTAATCGCCCGCGTGTCGCGGTGGCGGAGACGAAAGCGCGCTTGGCGGGACTCGAACCCACGACCTCAGCCTCCGCAGGGCTGCGCTCTATCCAACTGAGCTACAAGCGCCTGGTCTTGTACTACCGGCTTCCCGGGGCGGGGCTGGCTCCTGAGCGGAGTTGCGGAAGTGTCTTACTGCTGCTGCCTAGCCGAGCCCGTGCTCCAGGACCATTATATATGAGTTTGTCGCTCGGCGATGGGGCGGGCGAAGGTGCGGGCGCTGCCGCCTACGCCCGTTGTCGCGGGTCAACGCGCGTAGAAGTAGGCGAAGCCACCCCAGTTGGCGAACACAGCGCGTTTCCCGTCCTCGGAGACCGCTGTAAACCATACCTCGGGGCTCAACCCATTCGACGCCAGAAAGACGTCGTCGACCTGGACCGCCTCCGATTCACGGTAAGTGTCAGGCTATCGAGAAGCCTCTATTTGTTTGTGCACTGGGCCTGGGCAACTCAGTATCGACCCTAGAAGAATCGCGTGAAGTTGCCTATCCCAAACAACCTCCATAACCAATCTACATGCGGTGGCGGATAAATGTCGGCAAAACGAGAGGGGCATCCAAGATGGATGCCCCTGTCAGCTACGAAACAGTGGTTGTTATGTCAAGTGGTGCCGAAGGAGGGATTACGTAATGGGCCTCGGCGAGCGGTTGTGGACGGCTGTCACTGGGGTGTTTCGTAGCTAATTCATTTGTGGGCGGTTGTCAGTCGATGGTGTGTGGTCGTCCACATTGTCCACATTTTGGTCCACATCCATGGCTTGCGCGAATGCTTCGGCGGCCTGCTTCTGCCAACCAGGAAGCGAGTGAGCATAGATGTCCGAGGTTATGGAGACATTGGCATGTCCCAGCCGCTTGCTGACCACCACGATGTTCTGTCCGCTCTGTATGGTCACCGACGCGTGAAAGTGCCGCAGGCTGCGCACCGTCATCGCCTTATGTCCAACTTTTCCACCTAGGTACTTGACCGCTCGGGTCAGTGACATTGGATTGAGCCATTCCCCATAGGGTCCGGCGAAGACCCTTCCCCAGTCCTCATACGCCTCGCGCATAGTCTCCTTTGCCCGCTGCTGGCTTTCCCAATGTTCAGCCAGTACCCGGATAGTGCGCGAGTCGAGGTCAACGGTCCGCCGACCGCTTGCCGTCTTTGGCGGCTCTATGATCAGCCCGCGCTCCCGGCTGCGTACCAACGATCCCTCAATGGCGATATTGCCACGTTCCCAGTCTACATTGTTCCAGGTAAGACCAAGGGCTTCACCGCGGCGCAAGCCGGTATAGGCTATCAGGTGGATACAGGGGAACAGATAGTGACCTTCAGTCTGGGCCAAGGCGAGGGCGTCCCGAACTGCTGATATGTTGGGTGGGACAGGCTCCCGCCGTCGTATTGGTGGGGGTGACACAAGTGCCACAGGATTGCGGTGAATAAGTTCCATCCTGAGAGCGTGTTTCATGGCTCCCGATAGAACTGCATGGACAGCCTGGACGCTAGTTGGTGACAGCTGTTTCGACAACTGCGTTTCCAACGCCTGGACATGCGCTGGCAAAAGCTTTGTCAAGTCAATGTGCCCAATGAACGGGGCGATGTGTCGATCAATTATCTCCTGGTATCGCTCCTTGGTCCTCTGCCGCCGGTGGGGGATGATGCGCTCGGCCATCCAGCGATCCAGCCAGTCCCGTAGCAATATCCTCTCGGTGGTCAGGCCAATGCCCTTGTCCAACGCGGTCAGCAATTCACGGAGTACCCGCTGGGCATGGGTCTTGGTGCCACGAACCGTCTTGGACTTTCGTTGACGCTTCCCGAAGGCGTCGCGGCCGATGTCAACTCGGAGTTCCCAGGAGCCGGGGCTGCGCTGTTGGAGAGAGCCCTTCACTTATGACCACCTATGCCCTAGATTGATCGCCACCTGAGGATGTACCCAAGTTCCTTGACTGAGTTTGTCGTTCCTTCCCTTTATGACCTGCACCAAGACCGAAACGGGAATTCCCGTTTCGGTGGCAAGCTCTTCCAAGAAGGCTCTAGTCTGCCCTAGACGATGGTAGTCACTAAACGACCTCGTGGCCTGTTTGCATAGGCGAGTGGCGTTGATATAGCCGTCGCGCGGGCGCTGGGGTATGACTTCTCCATCTATTGCATGCTCAATGAGAAGCGGAGGCTGCGGGAAATCGAGCGGCACCGGTAGGTTGTTTGGGTTCTCGTTCATGCTGCTTCCTTGCCTATTAGAGCGTCTACCTAATCCGCCGTTCCTCTCCCGGCTGGGCTTCCCCTAAAACGTCCTCGCCGACCAGCGCACCTCGCCCACGATCTCGGTGTCGTCGGCCCATGGCACGGGCTCCCACTCGGGGTGCTCGCTCACAACCACTCCTCATGACGACGGCTCTATCTCCTCCACCGTTGCAGAGGAAGCATCGAACGACCAGTCCGTCACGGCCCTGGATTCAATGTCGACATCCACGTTGAAAGGCAGAGCCACGGCATACGCCCTGGTCCCAACCAGTGGCAGATCAAACTCAAGATCGGTCTCAGCTTTGACCGGTAGTCGGTAGAACCCTTCACCGATACGGCTGGGCACATCAAAGACTAGATCCAGGTTCTCGGTCGCCTTGCCCCTGAGAACGGCGTCCTCCAGCTGATCGGCCAGAGGCACTTCAACTGCGAAGACTCCCAGGAGTTCGGCGATTATCAGGTCTTTGTTGTCGTCGACCCACAACCTCGCCAGTCCATCGGCGGCTTCCACGGGCAATGGAGTCGCAGTAGGAGTGGGTGGTGGCGTAAGCGTGGGGGTAGGTGGCAATGGAGTCACAGCAGGAGTGGGTGGTGGCGTAGGAACAGCCGTGGGTTCTCTCCCGCCACCACAGGCAGCTGCGACGAAGAGCAGTGTGGTTAGCATTACCAGTACGGTCCGCATTAGGCTGTCTCCTTAGGTTAGCGTCACTGCGTGGGGGTTGGGTAACCAGGGTCGGCAGGGAGGTTCGTACCGTTTGCAGCCTGCCTTGCTAAGAGATCGCACCGCTCGTTCTCGGGATCATCCGCGTGCCCCCTGATCCATCGAAACTTCATCTCATGCCTTTGGCAAAGGTCGAGAAGTTGCTCCCACAAGTCGGGGTTCTTGGCTTTCTTCCCGTTCTTGAGCCTCCACCCGTTGGCACGCCAGCACTTGGCCCGACCCTTGGTCATGGAGTCCACCACGTACGTGGAGTCACTATAGAGGGTAACCTGGCAACTTCCTTTGAGCGTCTCCAGCGCCTTTATCGGCCCCATCAGTTCCATCCGGTTGTTCGTGGTGTGTTGGTAGCCGCCGCAGGCCTCCTGGCGGTGCTCCTCACACCAGATCACCACGCCGTAGCCGCCCCGACCGGGATTGTCGAGACAGGCACCGTCAGTGTAAATGGTGACTTGCTTTGTGGCTCTTGGTACTCCCATCACGCCTCCTCCTCTAGTCGCACCATCTCCGCCGCTCGGCCCTCCCACGCCTAGAACGTCCGCCCCACCCCACCGCACCTCGCCGATGATCTACCGCTCCCGTGGTATGGTATCCTGTAGTCACCAACATCAGGGGTGACGGAGATTATCAAGATGGCAACTCCTCCAGTCTCGTTCTCCACGAAGCGACCATCACCTGAAGCGTTCCATGAAGCCTTTCAAGTTGCTCTTGCTCATCTAACAGGAGAAGCGGCATGTTGTGCTCAGGCTCCTCCAGAGCATATTCAAGATGGTGAAGGAACGTACTTGGATCGATGGCTGCAATGGCATACGCAAGAGCTGCTTGATAGGCAGCGAGCGCCTGATTCGCAATCCTGAGATTTCCCTCGTCATCTATATCAAGTCCCGATCTGACAGCATCCATCCATCTAGGCCTCTCGTCAGCCATTAGGGTTCTTCCGTCCCCCTAGAACGCCCTTGCCGACTACCGCACTTCGCCGATGCAATTAGCTGAAGTTGAGGGGAGAACCTACCACGACCAGTCGTCGTCGCGTCGGCGGCCTCTCTGCTTCGCACGCTTGACGCTCCGTTCTTTGGAAACAGCCTCGAACTTCTTAAGGAGGATGGATTTAGCGGGCGGCTGTCCTTTGGCTTCCCTAGCTGACTTGAGACCTACAGACTGGTAGGCTTTCCTGAACTCACCATCAGTCATGGCGCCCTTGCGCGTGTTACAGGGGCCACACAACATCTGGAGATTCTTCTCGCTGTCAGAGCCGTTACGGTTGACAGGAGTCTTGTGGTCGACGTGCATATCAGCAAGCGCGACTTTCCTGCCGCAGTACATACATCTTCCTCTTTGCCTTTTGTAGAGGCCTTCGTTGATGAGCTTCGAGATAGGCTTCCTCTTACGCCCCGGTTGCTTCTCAATGAAAAAGTCTTCGAACAGCGCCATGATCTGGACCTCAGAACGTCCTTCCTAACCAGCGCACTTCGCCCACGATCTCGGTGGTGTCCGACCAAGGCACCGGCGGCCATGCTGGATGCTCGCTCTCGATCCGCCAGTTCCCCTCTTCGTCTCTGCCCACGCGCTTGACCACCAGGCCGTCCTCGGTACGCATTACGAAGATGCGTCCCACTCGCCGTCGCTTTCGTCCCTGACTGCGATCCACGAGGATGGAGCAACCGTCGGGGAGCGTCGGCTCCATTGACTCGCCACGCACGGTCATGACGTTGCACTGCGTGGGGTCAATGGCGTTGCGCTGAAGCCAGTCACGGCGGAACCATAGGCGCCCAACCACCGTCTCATCGAACACCTCTGCGCCCCCGCCAGCTGCGGCGGCTACCTCATTCACATCTACCGGGTCCCTGTCGCCGCTGGCGTCATATTCGGCCCTCGTTTCGGCGACGGCTGACCGGACGTAGGACTCAAGCCGGTCGAAGCGCGCGCCGAACTCCTGTCGAACTTGAGCCAGGGAGACGATGGCGCCCAATGCATCGGGCTCGGATTGGGCTGCCGACTCTGGCGCTTCGTCGTTCGGGGGTGGCGGGAGCCGTTGGGGTTTCTCTTCCTCGCCAAAGAACCATTCATACGGCTTGCCATATAAAACGGCGAGCAGGGTAAGACTCGACTCAGATGGAAGGAATCTATTGTTCTCATACGCTGCGATGGTATTGCGACTCAAGCGAGCTCGCTCTGAAGCTTGTTCTTGAGTCAGCCCAGCATCGCGTCGCGCTTGGCGAATTCGTTCAGGAATCGCTTCTCTTCTTTCTCTACGCATAGTCACTTACCAAGTTTAGAACACCTATTGACAAAATACACTCAGTCACTTACCATACCCTCATTACCTAAGCCTCAGTTACTTATCATGGAGAGGCGGATCAAATGAGAACGACCGTCCAAGAGATGCTCGAAGCCCAGCATCAAAAGGACATACGGGACATCGTGTCCGGTGCGCTCAAGGTCCATAGGGGCCGACGAAATATGGTGGGCCTCGTTGCCGTGGACCTCGGCGTCTCCGACGCCACCGTCTACAACTGGTGCCGGGAGTTCGGCATCGACATCGACGAGTACCGGCGGCCAGCGGAAGCGCAGAAGGAGGCGTAGCGATGACCACGACGACCGTCAGTGCGCACATACGGCGCGGCCACCAGGTCAGGGCGCACAGCCGCCGAACGGATGGCAGCGCTGTCGCAGACATCCTTCAGCGCGACCTGGACAGGATGTACGAGCGGCTGGACCGTGAGAACACAGCTCCTGTGGGGCCGGTCGGCGGCGATCCCACCTGCGCGCATCCCGCCTGGTACCCGGTGCGCCACGTGGACGGGGATCGCGTCCTGGCCTACGCCTGCACTGACTGTGCAAGGACGAAGTCGGCTGCGGAGGCTAGGGAGCAGGTGCTGGCGGAGGGGGCTGACTATGCGTAGATGCTTCACGTGCACGAAGGCGTTCCCGGACACCTATGCGTTGGAGTACCGGCGTCGTCCAGCGTTTGGGGACAGGGTTCTTGAGTGCATTGATTGCTGCATGGAACGGGAGGAAAGGGAACGAGAAGGCCCAGAGTTCCCCCACTACATCGGCTGGGACGGTCGAGAGCACGCGGAGTACTGATATGGACGACAGCAAGCTGGGCTACAGGATTAAGGAAGCCGCCAAGGCCATTGGCATCAGCGAGTGGAAGCTCAAAGAGGAGATGTACCAAGGGCGCATCAGGTACATCAAGATCGGGTCGCGGGTGGTGATACCGCGGTGGTCTCTAGAGGAGCGGCTGAGGCCGGAGAACGCAGAGCTGGTGAACGAGTGGGACCGGGTGCTCGCGAAGGAGTAGGCAAAATGCTGACTATCGGGCGTGACGTGTTGGTGACCTCCACGGCTGCTGGCACATACCTGGTGCATGAGCGCGGCCAGAGGCCTGTCGAGGGCGTGGCTGTCCATCACTACGAGCGTAATAGCGCCTGGGTGTGCGAGGTCCACGGGGCCAACCATGCCAACATGCGCCTTGATTGCCAGCACATCAGGGTGGTCCGGGAGATATTCAGGGATATGGCCACAACAACCCGCGAAACCCCAGGCGTCTACATGGAGCGGTCCTGATGCAGAGCGACCATGAACGGCGTGAGGATGGTCCAGCCTCTTGGTAACACTCGCTACGAAGGCTACAGGCTTATCACGACGAACTGAGCTTTAGGAAGGAATCGCAAATGACCAGCCAGACACCAGCAGTGGCGACCCAGGGGGCGACCCCTGTGAGCGCCGCCGTGATGGAACAGGTGGTGATAAACGGGGACCTAGACAAGCTGTCGGCGCAGGACCGCGTGGCCTACTACAAGCGGGTGTGCGAGTCGGTGGGGGTCAATCCATTTACCCGACCGTTCCAGTACATCCGGCTCAACGGCAAGCTGACCCTGTACGCCGCGAAGGACTGTACCGAGCAGCTACGCGCCCAGCGGGGGATCAGCATCACCGGCCTAGCGGCGACGTTCGACAAAGAGGCTGGAGTGTACACGGTGGTAGCCACTGCCGTGGACAGGGAGGGCCGGAGCGATTCGGCCACGGGCGCGGTGCCGTTGGGGAATGAGGTGAAGGGAGAAGCGCGGGCGAACGCGATCATGAAAGCCGAGACCAAGGCCAAGCGGCGAGTGACGCTCTCCATCAGTGGTCTGGGGTGGCTGGACGAATCAGAGACTAGCTCCATACCTGATGCCCAGGTGGTGGACATGCACGACGACCTGGAGGCGTTGCCCGACAGGTCCCCTATCGTGATCGTGAACGAGGAGACGGGCGAGATTGTCGACGACAAGACACCGCCGACTAAGGGACAGGTAGCGAGCCGCGCCAAGGCTTGGCAAAAGCGCCTATCTAACAGCGACGACCCCGCCGTCGCGACGATGGGACGGCAGAAGTTGGACCAGATGATCGAGCACATCGGCCTCGCGGCTGAGCGTGTCCAGCAGACCCTTGACGGTCAGACCGTTGACGACTGGCAGGCCGAGGCCCCTGAGGAGCGCACTAACTTTGCCGTGGCGCGCCGCATCGTCGACGCGGTCCTCGCCCAGGAGAAGCAGGAGGCGGCAGCATGACACAGACAGCTACCGGACTCCAACTGCTGCCTGAGTACCGGGACGTATCCATTGAACAGGTGAAGCGCGGGCGTGGGCACTGGTACAAGGTAGGCGACCAGATGCTCCCGCCTGTCACGTCCATCCTCGGCATCATCGACAAGAGCGGGCCGCTGGTCCCCTGGGCCAGAAGGGACACGCTTCAGAAGGTCGGCGAGGAGTTGCAGTCCACACACCCGCCTGGAGATGCCCACGACTACCACCAGTGGATTAACGACATCATCACGGCGGTGGGGAACCGCCCAAAGGACCAGGCGGCCACCGAGGGCCAGGCGACCCACGCGCTGATAGCCGAGATGCTCCAGGGCGGCGATCCGCTGGTGCCCGACGATCTTGCTCCAGCCGTGAGGGGCGCACGCGAGTTCGTCGCCGACTTCGGCTTGAGTGTGGTAGCGATCGAGGTTCCGGTCTGGCACCCGGAATGCGCCTACGCGGGCACTGTGGACTTCATCGGTCGAGACCCAGACGGGCGGCTCGTGGTGGCCGACTGGAAGCGGTCCAGCGGTATCTACTCCGAACACGGCTACCAGGTTGCGGCCTATGCCGACGCGATCGAGTGGCTTACGGGTGAGCTTGTGTCCCACGCCTATGTGGTCCGGCTACCACGGGAGGGCGGCGAGGACGCGGGTTACGAGTGCCGCGAGGTGCGTGACCGCAACATGGCACGGCGGGCCTTCATGGCTGCACATGCGCTCTGGTTCGCACATCGGAACGCCAAGGAGATGTGGTAAGTGGCTGAGCGACTTGAGCGACACCCGCTGAGCGTCCTTTGTGAGGACATGCCATCTGAGGAGTATCAGAAACTCGTCGAGTCTGTCCGGCAAGACGGCGTGATCGACTATGTGATCAAGACGCTGGAGCACGAGGGCGAGCCGCACGTGCTCGACGGCTTTCACCGCTACTCCGCCGCCCACGACGCGGGTGAGACTGACGGGCTGATTATAACGCCGTACACGGGCAACGATCCGGTGTCGTATGTACGCGCCAAGAACCTGCGTCGTCGACACCTTACTTTAGGCCAGCGGGCAAGCATTGAAGTGGCACTCAGTGAGTGGGCTGTCAGTGGGTCGCCGCCAAACTTGATACAGGGCGACTCAACGGGTGAAACGATTTCACCCCACAACACGGGGCGTATCAACTCTGATGCCGCCACCGTGGCAGAGATGGCCGAGGATGCCGGTGTCAGCGAGCGGCTGATCCAGCAGGCAAAGGTCGCAGAGGAGGCCGGGCTCGGAGATGTCGTGCGGTCTGGCGAGTTGCCTGTCCACAAGGCGGCGGCCCAGGCGAAGGGCGAACCCGAAGCGCCGAAGCCGCCAACGAAGGTGCAGCGGCTGGAGGCAGAGCGGGACGCAGCGCGGATGGACGTGCAGGAGAAAGCCGAGGAGAAGGAAGGGCTAGAGCGTGCACTAAGGGAGGCACGCGCCCAAATGTCCGAGTATCCACATGAACGGGAGAAGGTTGCTGCCGAGCGCGAGGCGATCATCAGTACGCTGCGGTCCCAACTGAATGAGTACATGGTCCGGGCGAATGAGGATAGCCAGTCCTTGCGCTACTGGAAGCGGGAAGCCAAGCAGCCGTGCCGAAAGTGCGGTACAGAGTGGGAGTTTACAAATGATTAAGCACGAGTGCCCAGCCACGCCACCACCAGTGCGAGAGGAGGAGTTTCTGACTGGGCCTCCACCACTATCTCAGGCAGAGATCGACACCATTGAGCGAACGGTCAGGGAAACTCCGCCTGGGTCAGATGCGGAGACGGTGCTCCAACTCCAAGAGGAAGTTCGATTCCTGCTAGCGTCGCCAAAGGATCGAGATCGCATGATAGAGGACCAGCGGCTTGAACAGGAGCAGTTGGAAGCCTATCTCCATTGGCTCAAGGAAGAGACGGAGGCACTACGATTTTACAACTCGTCCATGGAGCAGTGGTGTAGGGATCATGGCTGGACCGAAGCTGAACTAGAACGAGAGCGTCAGAGCAGCCACAAGAAGACTGCCAACTTAACCATAGTGATGAGTCCGACTCTGCGGTCCTCCTTGGAGAAGATCGCCCAGCGGCATCGGGTCACCATCGCGGCGTGGGCGCGAGACGTGCTCCACCATGCGGCGCTCGAATACTACCCGGAGTCGAGCGAGTGACCACCCAGATACCCCTGCTGGAGCGCCCCGCGCCCGCTGGCGAGCTCGACCTGTACCCCTTTCAGGCGTGGGCGGTGGACGAGCTGGCGCGTGCCAAGCGAGACGGGAATCTGTGGACGATTCTTTGCTCGCCAACCGGATCGGGCAAGACCGAGATTTCGATCCACCTCATTGACCGAGCCCGCAAGCGGGGCATGCGCGTCGCTTTCGTCTGTGACCGGCGGACACTTGTGAAACAGACGAGCGACCGATTCGCCGCCTACGGTATTCCGCACGGCGTCGCGATGGCAGAGAAGACGTTCGGGCGGTCGATGCCGATACAGATATGCAGTGCCCAGACCATTGAGAAGCGTGGCTACTGGCCAGCCCTTGACCTCCTGGTGATCGATGAGGCGCACACCCAGCGCAAAGGCGTCCTGGAGTTCGCCAAGAATTGGGGCGGGCCGGTGATCGGTCTGACTGCCACGCCCCTGACCGAGGGCCTGGGCCAGTGGTACTCCAAGGTCGTCAACGCCGTCACGACCGACCGGTTGCTTGAGGATTGCTATCTGGCACCGCTCAAGATATACGCCGCGACCGAGATAGACATGACCGGTGCGAAGAAGACGGCGGGCGAGTGGCAAGCCAACGAGGTCCGCATGCGTGGCCGCAAGATCGTCGGCGATATCGTCAGCACGTGGGAGCGCATGACCCGCCAGCACTTCGGCGGGCCGGTCAAGACGCTGCTGTTCTCGGCTGACGTGGCCCACGGAGAGGAGCTGTGCCGGGCCTTCCAGGCGGCCGGGCACGACTTCCGGCAATCGACCTACCGCGACGGTACCGACGAGACCGAGGTGCTCGTAGAGGGATTCCGACGCGGTGATTTCATGGGCCTCGTCTCAGTGGAAAAGTTTGTCAAAGGCTTCGACGTACCGGACGTGCTGTGCATGATCGGAGCTCGCCCCTACTCGTCGGCTCTCGCCTCTGTGATCCAGCAGATGGGCCGTGGCATGCGGACCGCCGACGGCAAGGAGTTCTGCCTGTACCTTGACCACGCCGGCAACGTCGCGGGTTGGTACGACGACGTGATGGAGTTCTGGGCCAACGGTGTCGAACGCCTCGATACCGCTGAGAAGCGGAAGCCCAAGCGCCGCGAGGGAGAGGACCGCCCAGACGTGGTCTGCGACTGCGGGTTCGTGCTTCAGGCGGGCATGCAGTCCTGTCCGTCCTGTGGCGCTGCGCGTCGCAGGCGTCGCACGAGGGCCGAGGTGGTGCCTGGCCGCATGGAGGAATGGGCTCTAGCCCAGTCAACCGAGTGGATGAAGGACGAGCCGTGGGTCTGGTCCCAGGTTTCCCGGCTGGCGTTGGAGCGCACTAACGGAGACTTAGAGGCCGCACAAGGGAAGGCAGCTGGCTACTACAAGGGGCTGTACGACAGGTGGCCGCAGTGGGGGCGCCCGCTCGATCCATGCGAGGGACCCGTAGATGACGAGGTTCGGAAGCGGGTCAAGTACAACCTGAGACGGTACGCCAAATCGCGGAGGGCAGCATGACCACAGGCACGATCATCTGCACCAGCTATGGGCCGCTGTGCTACCGCCCCGGCTGCGGCCGTCAAGCGACGCTTCAGTGCGACTATCGGATCGATCATTGGGGCAACACGTGCGACGCCTGGATGTGTCGAGAGCACGCTACCTTCGTCGATTGGGGCCGCGACCACTGCACAGGCCATGAGCCGCCGAAGAATCAGAGCAGGATGGCGGTGTGACTGACACGCTCACGTCCGCCCTCTACAGCATCCCGCCCGAAGACCGCACCATGTGGGTCGAGGTCGGCATGGCGCTCAAGTCCGAGTTGGGCGACGGTGGCTTCGACCTGTGGGATAGCTGGTCTCGCCAGTCCGATCGCTACAAGGTCGCCGACGCCAGGGCCGTATGGCGGTCGATCAAGGCCAACGGTGGGATCACCATCGGCACGTTGTACCACGAGGCGAAGGTCCGCGGTTGGACGGGAGAGGCCCCGGTCAGACCACAGGTCAGCCCTGAGGAGAAGCGGCGACGGGCGGGGGAGCAGGCGCGTGAGGAAGCTGAGACGGTACAGCGGCAGCAGGAGGTCATGGCCCAGGCACATCGGATGATCAAGGAGGCAGAGTACACGACCCACCCGTATCTCTCTGCCAAGGGATTCCCGGACATGTTGGGGTTGGTGCTCAACGAGGCGTTGCTGGTACCGATGCGCGACGCCAGGACGGACGACCTATGCACGTTGCAGAAGATCGACGAGGGCGGTGGCAAGTGGTTTCTGCCGGGAGGTCGTGCTGGGAGCACGGTGCATCGTCTCGGCCGCAGCCGCGTGAGGTGGTACTGCGAAGGGTATGCCACAGGGCTTTCGGTCCGTAAGGCGTTGCAGCATCAATATCGGCGTGACGAGGTAGTTGTGTGCTTCAGCGCCGACAGCATGGCCAAGGTGGCGCACGCTCCCGGCTATGTGGTCGCTGATAACGACGTAAGCGACGCTGGTAAAACCGCCGCACTCAAGACGGGCCTGCCCTACTGGATGCCGTCTGGTGTAGGGACCGACGCTAACGACTTTCACCAGCAGCACGGGATTGAGGCGCTGGCTGATGCTTTGAGGGAGGTACTGAGTGGCTGAATCGCCGCGCCGTGCTCGCCTCGGCTGACGGGGGAGCGATTGGGTTTGTCGACAATCCCGCCCACCTCGATAGCCAGTACAGCCGGGGTAGCGGGACACATAGGGCGTCTAGGGGGAGGCCCACAACTGCCCCTGCTCGCACGCACATAGCGACGCTTAAAGAGAAGGTGCTGGGTTACCACCCAAGCTGAGCTGGACGCTGGAGGCAGGGACCAGTGATACGAGAGGAAACCTGCGGGAACGAGGGATAAAGAGAAAACGGCGGGAGTGCGCCGGGGAGGGGAAAGGATACCCATGCCTAAGTGCATGAACATCTGTGACCTACAACGCGAGGCCCACGCCATCGCCAAGTGCGCATGCCGGGGGTGCCCAAACGATGCCGACTATGGTGATGGCGCCTACGTCGGCTATTGCGGGCCATGCCTTGACGAATCGTCGAATTTAGAGGATTTCGCCGACGAATATATCGGTCATGTAAGGGACGGAATTCCCTGGAAGAAGTGTCGACATGGACTTAGCTGAGCTACAGAAGGAAGCGAACTGGCAGAACGGTGCTCAGGTCAATGGCGTCGGTATCGGCCACGCGAAGGGCTGGCACATAGCAGCCGAGGCCATGGGCATTGACTGGATGAAGCGCGACGAACTCACGCAGGCCGTCCCGCCTATCTACACAGAATTCATCGGTCTCCAGATGTTGTTGGTGCTGTGAGAGACGCAGCGGACACTGTGGCCGGCCAGATTGTGGGAATGGTGTCAGCACGGAGGGAAGGTGTTGTGAGCATGAATTGGAAGACACTTCAAGACGGCGCGATTGACCTGACGATTCTGAACCTCGGCGCGGGTGTCCAGTCTACGACGCTTGCGCTCTTGGCGGCGGCGGGTGAGGTCCAACCCATGCCCGCCGCCGCCATTTTCGCCGATACCAGGTGGGAACCGGAATCCGTCTACGCCAACGTTGAATGGCTCAAGGTGCAACTGCCGTTTCCTCTCATGGTGGTGAGCAACGGCCGGTCGCTCCGAGACGACGTGGTCGAGGGTGTGAGCGCAGACGGTCACCCCTTTGTCACGATCCCCGTCCGCATCCTCAACCCCAACGGTTCCCGTGGACTCAGCCAACGGCAATGCACGATGGACTATAAGATCAGGCCGATTCACCGCACGATCCGTGAAATGTTGGGTTACGGCCCGGGTGAGATTGTCAAGCGGTCAACCCGTGTGGAGCAGTGGTTTGGTATCAGCACGGATGAAGTGTTGAGGGTGAAGGACTCCCGCCACCGCTGGATTGCGAATCGGTATCCCCTGGTTGAACTGGGGATGTCCCGCCGCGATTGCTTGCAATGGTTCAAGGCCCACTTCCCTGACCGTGAGTTGTCGCGGTCCGCGTGTGTGGGGTGTCCGTTTCGGTCGGACGAGGAATGGTTGCGGGTTGCCGAGTCGGACCCGGACGCGCTTGAGGACGCTTTCCGGGTCGACGAGATTCTGAGGTCGGACGCGCACTCTGGAATCACTACTGGCACACCGTACATATACCGGAAGTACAAGCCGCTCCGGGAGGCCGTATCGGAACTTAAGCACTTGAAAGAAATCTCCCCTCCGCTGTTTGGAGATGAGTTTCTTAACGAGTGCGAAGGCCATTGCGGCCTGTGAGAGAACGACCAGAGCCACCGGAACGAGAGGGAGGACGGGTTATGACGACTGTATGGACGCAGGAGACGGACGCACGGTTGCGGGACTATCTCGCTTCACACGAGTTGGCCGACGGCATCGGGACAGAGGAGTCAGCCTGCTCAGTCGCGGCGATCAACCTCGCGCTCACTGCGGAGTTGACGGACACCATTCCAATGTGTATGTCGAAGGTTATCGGTCAATGGATGATCGTCGTCCAAGACGCGATGCCTTCGGGGATGCGCAACTCGTCGGGGTGGAAGCGTTTGCTGCCGATGGCTGCTGGCACGGGCCGTGAGAGGGAGGAGGAGCGGCTAGCTCTGGTCATGGATTGGATGTGGGGGACGGTGCTCGCCGATTTACAGAGCGTGGCGGATCAGGGCGGCTTCGGCGCCGAGTGGCGGACGATGTGCGTGGAGAAGTCCCCCGAGGCTGCCTTTGCCGCCAGGGACGCCGCCTTCGACACCGCCGTGGACGCTGTCTGGGCCGCCGCCGGGGTCGCCGCCAGGGCCGCCAGGGCCGCCAGGGACGCCGCCGGGGAGGCCGCCGGGGCCGCAGTCTGTGCCGCCAGGGCCGCCGCCGGGGACGCCGCCAGGGACGCCGCCTGGGGGCGGTACGACCCTGTTGGGCTGTTGGAGCGGTTGGTGGAGGGGGAGGGGTAGGTACTGATATGAGAAGTGTGAGCTACGAACTGGAGGCGAAGATCACCTTCGAGTTGCAGCCACACCGGAGGGAGGGCGCTGTGAAAGGCAACCCCCAACTTCTGCGACGAGTACAAAAGGAACGAGGCTACTGCACGTGCGGCACTTGTCACGGGTTCGTCTGCGACCTGTGTGAGCGGATCTCCGCCAGCTATTGGGTCCTGTCCTACCGTGATGCCCACGTTTGTGAGCGCTGCTACAAGCGGCACGAAGACATGGAGATCATTGTGGGAGGGAGGCGAATGGCTAAAGCATCCAGAAAGCGGGCCCTCTTATTGAGTTGCGGTCGATACGCAGAAGGCACCGACGACGGGTCTCGCTCGCCATGTCGGCTGTGCAAGTGTGAGATGGCAAGACTAGGTATTAACCACGAGGTCGGGCGAAATTGGTGCTGCCATTGCGGGAAGGCCCTGAGCGGCGAGCAGGCGGTTCGCATGGTTGAAAGCCACGACCACCCCTGTGTTCTCTGCCTTGATTGTGTGCTGACGGACTGTGGGGACGACGACCGAGCGGATATCAGCGTCAACCTGCTGCGCCGACTAAGAGACGGAGTGCTGTAGGAGTAGGTGCATGAAGACTTTCGCAGACCTTCAAGATCGGGCAGCCTTGGCCCTCGTTACCCGGGACATCGCCGAGGCGAGAGCGGCAATCAAGGCCATGAAGGAATTCATAGCCCTGGCCGAACGTGACCTAGAGAAACTGATTGCTTGGAGGGAGATGAGTGGGCATGAACATCTGTGACCTACAACGCGAGGCCCACGCCATCGCCAAGGACCACGGCTGGTGGGACACCGAGCGCACCTTCGGCGACCTGATCGCGCCGGTGCATAGCGAGCTGAGCGAGGCGCTGGAGGCATATCGGACAAATGGCCTAGAGTCGTGGCACTCCCGTAGTCAGTAACTCGGCCTATACCGACGGAGGTCGAAAACTAGAGGGCGTCCCTTCCGAGCTGGCCGACGTGGTGATCCGGGTGGCGGACATGGCGGAGCATTATGGCTGGGACTTGTCGGGATGGGAAGACGCTGATGTATCTCAGCCGATTGTAGACCCAACATTTGGGGACTGGATTTGCCTAATCCACGCCAGTCTTATCTGGGCCTTTGCGGGCATCTGTACGACGCTTCAGCGCAGCGAGTGGATAGAACCACTTAAGGCGGCACTGCGTCTCGTCAATGACATGGCCTGCCCACTACGGCATCGACCTGGACGCTGCTATTGAGGTGAAGATGCAGTACAACCGAGGCCGCGAATACAGGCACGGAGGCAAGGCGCTGTGAGGAGACCACCCTTGAGCCACAGCGACTTCGCCTGTGACTGCCCTCGCTGTACCGAGCCGGACGCTGCCCTCTGCCCAGGCTGCGGTGACTTTCTGGAACATGATGATGGGCAAGGCTGCCGTGCCCATGGCTGGCATGGACAGATCATGCTATGCGACTTTTGCCGGAAAGGAGGTTGCGGTGAAGCCTCTGCTACCTGAGTCAGTCTGCCCTCGGTGTGGATACAAGACCGACGCCGCAACAATGCTGGAGGATGACCATGCCGTACCGAAGCCAGGCGACGTGTCTATCTGCATGAAGTGTGCTCACGTCAGGAAGTTCGGAGCGGACCTGCGTCTAGTCGAGCTAACAGGGGACGAGACGGTCGAATTGGCGACAGATAGCGACTTCATGGAGCACTTCACTCCTATTCAGTCGGCGATCGAGCAAGCGGGACAGGAACCCCACAGGCACGGAGGGAAGGCACTGTGAAAAAGCTATTGTGCTCAGTATTCCATCGGAATTGGCGATATGGGCCTATCGTAGGATGGCCGTCGTCAAAGTACCAGGAGTGTGCGACCTGCGGGCGGACATGGGCGACAGGCACTCGTAGTTGGTGTTTTTTCAACAAGCACGGAGGGAAGGCGCTGTGAGGGCGTTCGTCCAGCTCAGTCCCCGCCCGGCCTCGGTCCCCAGTGTGACCGACGTCGTGCGGACCATGCACGGCAAGCTCTACGTGACCATCACCTTCGACGAGGATCAGGGGCCATTCGAGGTGTTTGCGATCCTGGGCAAGGCCGATTCCTGCAACCGCGCCAACCTTCAGGCCCTGTCGCGCATCGCGTCGGTGCTGTTGCGTGCAGGGGTCGCACCCATCGAGATCACCAAGCATCTGCGCCACATCTCATGCTGTCCTATCTGGACCAACGGCGTCCAAGTGGAGTCGTTACCCGATGCGATTGGGCAGGTGCTGAACCGCTACTCAGCGGTGAATGACGCGGACAAGCCGTTGGGTGCCCATCACAGCGACGGAGAGACCGTTGAACGTGACGCTTAGGGGCCGCCCAGAGCTGGCGGCATGAGGCAGGCCATGATCGCACTGCCGGCACGGAGGCAAGGGGCTGTGAGAATCAGGGCTCAGCTCGAAGCCATCCAAGACCACGGATTGATCTACCCGCAACGCGGTAAGGTCGTCTACGAGTCAATCATCGAGTCTCGTTACCCAGACGTGAATATACCGCTGCTCTGCGACCTCTTGGCCGACAATCTTTTCGACTGGTCCGCCGCGATTCGCGCATACGAGCACGGAGGTAAGGCGCTGTGATTGAAGTACGGTACAACGGGCCGATGCTCAACGCGCACCCGAAGCACTTCGCAGAGGACGACATTGACGAAATCGTGGCTACCAACGCATCCGTCCATCTGGAGGCCCTAAGCGACAACGCTGTAATGCTGATAATCGAAGACGACGAACGGGTCGTGCATACGACGATCTACCACGCTGGGCGAGTACCCATACGGGTACAGATGAAGGAGGAATACAGGCATGGAGGGAAAGCGCTGTGACTTACATGAATGACAAATACGATCGGGAGTCTGCTAGGGCCGTCGGAGAGGACTTGGTGCGCCTACTGGCTCCCTATTGCGAGCGAATCGAGATAGCAGGATCGATCCGCCGCCAGCGACACGAGGTCAAGGACATCGAACTGCTTTGCGTCTCGCAGGTCGCTAGCTCGCTGGACATGTTTGGGGAAGTCACGACAAACCACTATGCGCTGGACGCGGTTCTCGACTCGATGGTAGCCGACGGCCCAGTGTTGCGGAAGCGGCTTAACAAGCGCGGCCTGCCCACCTATGGGTCGCAGAACAAGCTCCTGACACATGTGAAGACCGGCATACCAGTTGACGTGTTCAGCACGACCGCTGAGAACTGGGGAATGGCCCTAGTCGTGAGGACGGGGTCCAAGGAGTTCAACGTGCGCATGATGTCCCGGTTCCGCGAACTCGGGATGCGGGGGCATGCCTACGGCGGGGTGACGGACCGGAACGGTAATGACGTGGAGTGTCCCGACGAGGCCACGGTGTTCGGGCTCCTGGGCTGGCCGTGGATACCGCCGGGGGAGAGACAGATGATGGATGCTGAGAAGGAGAACTGTGCTGGCTGGACTCGGACTGGCGACGAGGCCGTCAGATTCTTCGATTCGTGGGGGAAGGCGCTGTGAGTATCTTATGCCCCAGGTGCGGCGGCTACCTGGTCACCACCGATCCAGAGGAGCCTTACTGCCTGATGTGCGGACACCGGCTGGCCTGGTCGTCGAAGCCGTCACCGATAGCGTCGGGCATGGGCAACATGGTGGACACCAACCCCAAGGGCGGGTTCAAGTACTCGTACCGAGAGGGGCGTCCGGGGAGGCTCAAGACGCCTCAGTCGCAGACGGTCACCATCGAGCTCGCAGACGGCGACAAGGGCGTGATCACCTACGTCGCAATGATGAAGCGCTACGCGACGTTTGAGGACCTGGCCTGGACTGGACGCAAGCTGTTTCCAACGTATCATCAGGCGGCCGAAATCAGTCGGCTGTTTCTGAAGGCAACTGGGCTGAAGCTGAATGACTTCCACACCTGGCACCAGGCGCAGTCGATGGCCCGAGGGGGCGCCCGTGCTAGCGCATAGGCTCACCGAGGCGGCAGGTCGGTGACATGGGTGTATATACCGAGCTGTCGCTCTTTTCCGGCTACGGGGGCTTCAGCCTCGGACTCCAACTCGCCGGCGTGCGCAGCCGCACCGTCTGCTACGTCGAAATCGACGACTACTGCCAGCGGATCATCCAGGCACGAATCCGGGACGGACACCTCGACGACGCGCCCATCTGGGACGACGTCAAGACCTTCGACGGACGACCCTGGGCTGGACTCGTGGATATCGTCACTGCGGGCTTCCCGTGCCAGCCGCACAGCGTTGCCGGACAACGTAAAGGAGCAGATGACGACCGCAATCTCTGGCCGGACACCCTCCGAGTGGTTTCTGAGGTTCGACCCCGATATGTGCTCCTGGAGAACGCCGGGATTGAGCTTCGAAACGGGCCATCGCCAGCATACGCTTACTCGGTTCTTGCTGACCTTACCTCCATCGGGTATGACGCGGAATGGGCGTCTGTACCAGCTGCCGCCGTTGGTGCCCCGCACTTGCGTTGGCGGTGGTGGTGTCTTGCCTACACCGACCGCAGACCGGCACCCACAGAATCGGTCGCCGAGTCCGGGTGCGCAGACCAGACTAAGTCTAGTGGGCATGGCCAAGACTGGGATGTGGCCGACGCCGACATTGAACGACGCGAAGACGGTCAATGCAGTATCGGAATACCAGCGACACACACCAACCTTGGCGATGGAAGTGAAACTGTGGCCGACTCCGATGGGTGCCGACGGGGAACGGCAGAGCGCGACCTACGCGAGGGGCAACCCCACGCTTCTGGGTGCGGCTCGCTGGCCGACACCATTGGCGACGGAGGCGGAACGACGCGGGCACATCACTTACGACCCGAGTCATCCGACGTTGTCCGCGGCGGCGCAACGGTTACCGACGCCCCGAGCGAACAAGTGGGGGCCGCCGGACAGTCATGGCCGAGTGCCAGAGGAGCTGCGTGGTGGGCTGCTGAACCCTCGGTGGGTCGAGTGGTTGATGGGTGTCCCAATCGGGTGGACGAGTTGCGCGCCCTTGGAAACGGAATCGTTCCAGCAGTGGTTGCGCGGTTTCTGCGAGGTTGCTAGATGACCCTCCCCGCGCTCACCGAGAAGGAGTTCATGGCCCAGGTCGTCGAGGTGGCACAGACCCTCGGCTGGCTCACCTACCACACGTTCAACTCTCAGCGGTCGACGGCGGGATTCCCGGACCTGGTGCTGGTCAGGCCGCCCCGGGTGATCTTCGCCGAACTGAAGCGTCAGAACGGGCGCGTCACAATCCCGCAGCATCTGTGGTTTCACGATTTGGATGAATGCCCAGGGGTTGAGGTCTATATCTGGAAGCCGTCGGACTGGTCGGAGATCGTGGAGGTGCTGCGGTGAAGCCGATAAACCTAACCGTGCCCTGGCTCCTCGGATGGATCGACGCCGTCACACTGTGGCCTTTCATCGTCTACCGGAGGGGCTGCGAGGCTGTTGTACTGGAGACGCCCTCGGGATCGTCCGATGGAAGTCCGAGCCTATGAGGTGCAACGGGCGACGTACCGGCAGCTAGATCAGATGCGGAGGAGGAAAATATGACTTGCATCGTGGGCTTGGTCCACAACGGCGTGGTGTATATCGGCGCAGATAGTGCGGGTGTCGCAGGTCTCAGCCTGACGGTGAGAGCAGACAAGAAGGTCTTCCAGAACGGCGAGTTTCTGATGGGATTCACCACATCGTTCCGCATGGGCCAACTGCTGAGGTACAGCCTGAATCCCCCGCGCAGGCATCCTGACGACGACATCCACCAGTACATGGTGGTGGACTTCATCAACGCCATCCGGGACTGCCTCAAGTCCGGGGGATGGGCATCGAAGAAGGATGAGAGCGAGGAAGGCGGGACGTTCCTTGTGGGGTATGCCGGCCATTTGTTCACGGTCGATAGCGATTATCAGGTAGGTAGGCCGGAGGACAGTTTTGCCGCTGTCGGCTCTGGGCAGAACATAGCCCTGGGCGCTCTTTTCGCTACCCAGGGGCAAGACAATCCTCGTGATCGCGTCCTGACGGCGCTAAGGGCGGCCGAGCGGTTCAACGCTGGGGTGCGCGGCCCGTTCCTTGTCTTGCCGGATGCCGACCCAAAGCCGCCATCCCCACCGCCACCGCTTGAGCTAGAAATCCGTAAGAGGTTCTAAGTTGACCGAAGCCAACGTGCTCAAGAAGTACATCGGCCGTGCAGGCCAGCTACGGCACAAGGTGGGCCCTTGGATGCTGGACAGGCAGGTCCCCGTTGGCCTGGCTATAAGCTGGCTGGTGTTCCTGTGGCCCCTCGACCTAACCAGGAGTACCGGGACGTACAGGGGTTCGTGATAGGGCTTGGGGCCGGGGCTCCGGTGCAGGTGTTGTTGACGGCGTTTGTGGGACTTCTGGCAGCTACATAATCAATCTTGGGCTACTCGGTTGGCCTAATGGTCCATTCTTCGTGGTCCTGAAGCTACGGCCATCACAGCAATTACTATTGCGAACATAGCAAATCCGACTCCAACAGTAAGGGAGAGCGATACCAGCAGCGATGGGTCCCTTGGGTGGATGACCGCTTCACTGGCTATCCAGAGATAGGCGACGGCGATGGCGCCAATAGCGATAAGGAAGGAGCTTCCAACGTAGCATACGATTGTGCGATCAGGTAAACCTTTGTTCTCGCTCACTCCCCATCGTCCCTAGTCCCCTTAACCCTGGACTCGCTGTATCGCCCCTCCCGCTGCCAGGTGTCCACGGCTTTCTTCGAGTACCGCTTCTTTTTCGGGATTCGCTTCCGCCCCAGTAGGTGACGCAAGGCCAGTGCGATGGCCTTAGAGTTGGCAGGAGCAAATCGCCCCGTCCTCCACTGCCAAAGGGTTCTGTAATCTGATCCAAGCTCATCGGCTATGGCCGAATAGGTCCACCCCTTCGCATTGAGCTGAGCAATGAGGGTCTGAATCTCGCTGGGTTCTGTCATGGATGCATGATATATCATGATTTAGGATGTTGTCAATTCTGTATATTTAGCCAACGCCCTCTTGACATATATCCTGAAAGATGATAATATTAATGCATGGAAACCAACCAGACCAACAAAGGAGCAGCCGCCATGACAGCCGTATCGGCAGTGACCCAGATCGAGGAGCTGAGCAAGAGGCTGGAGAGGGCCAGGGAGATCGTTGGAGAACGGAAGGTATCCCCGGTAGTGGGCAAGGAATACCACTACATCGTCGAGGGAAAGGACGGCTACTACCTGGTAAACGGTGAGTGCACGTGCCGGGACGCTCAGTACCGCTCGGAGGTCCACAAGGGGTGGTGCAAGCACATGCTGGCGGTGGAGCTCTACAAGGAGTCCCAGCCCAGGAGGAGCCCAGCCAGCCCGAGGACACCCGGTCACTGGAAGATCAGCTAAAGGACCTGTTTTAGGACGCAGAGCGACGGGGTTTAGTCCCCGGCAATGCGGGAGGCCAGGTCGCAACCCCTGGCACGCAGGGAAGGAAACGAGGAGGTCAACCATGCCAGCAGAGATCACCAACACCAACGGGCGCGACGAGATGTTCTACACCGGTAAGACCCCTTGGCACGGCCTGGGGACGAAGCTGGAGGGTCCGGCGACGGCAGCCGAGGCCATCGCGGCGGCGTCCCTGGACTGGACCGTCGAGATGGTGCCGGTCTACCTGGACGGCGGGGTGGAGATTCCCGGCAAGAAGGCGGCGGTCCGGGCTGACACCGGCCTGGTGACGAACGTGATGTCCGACCGGTATACCCCTTTGCAGAACGTGGACGCCTTCGCGTTCTTCGACGCGGTGGTTGGCGCGGGGGAGGCCATCTACCACACCGCCGGGTCCCTCCGGGGCGGCCGGAAGGTGTGGGCCTTGGCCAAGCTGCCCGGCGACATCAAGGTCACTGGCGATGACGTTCTTGAGAAATACGTCCTCTTGGCCAACAGCCATGACGGAAGCCTGGCGGTGACCATGCAGTTGACCGCTGTCCGGGTGGTCTGTGCCAACACCATGTCTGTGGCCCTGGCGTCGGGCCAGAAGTTCCGGGCCTTGCATACCCCGAACGTGATCTCCAAAGCCAACGAGGCCCGCGAATTCCTGGGGTTGACTGAAGCCTACTTTGAGAACCTGATGGCCGGGATCAACCGCCTGGTCGATACCAAGATCAACGAGACCCAGGTCGATGAGATGGTCTTCGAAGTCTTCGGACTGGACGAGACCAAGGCCATTGGTGAGCAACACTTCCTGACTAGACACGCGGCAGAGACGGTCAAGGAGCTGTTCCACACGGGGATCGGTAACGACCTGAAGGGAGTGAAGGGGACGGCCTGGGCCGCCTACAACGCGGTGACCGAGTTCGTGGACCATGTGCGGCCCCAGGGGGTCCGGCTGGACACCGCCCGGTCCACCGCCGGGGAGTTGGGGAGCAAGCGTCTTGAGTCGGCCTGGTTCGGCAACGGGGCCAAGATCAAGCAATCGGCCTGGGACATCCTGACGGCGGTCTAGGCGAAACGGGGCCCCGGCCCCGTCCGGCGGGGACAGGCTCCCGCCGCTGATGAGCCAGCTTGGTAGGAGACGACAATGACTACGACCCACGATCTAGCTAGCACCGCTGATCTGTGGTGCTATGACTGCGAAGAGTATGTTTCCACAGAAGAAGAGCATGAATCATCTCACAGCCGGAGTCTGCTTCGCGAGTACTGGTGCTATGAGTGCGAAGAACATCACGAGCCACTGTACGACCTCAGCTAGCACCACCCGCCGCTGACGAGCCAGCCTGATAGGAGGACACGATGAAGAGCATACGGAAGGTGTACTTGCCAGCGATGAGCGACAAGTATCAGGCGAAGGCCAAGGGTACGGAACTTAGTTACGAAGAGACCGACGAGGTGCCGGAAGCTCACCGGTACGGGAGGACTCTGCAAGGGCGCTGTCTGCGGTGCGGGGTAGCGTATAGGTGGGAAGCGAGGGCTCCGTTACCCAGGCGGCTTTATGAGGCCCGGTGCCCAAGGTGCCAGGGAGGGCTTATGTCCACAACGCACTTGCTCAAGTCGGTGCCGTGGATGGGGTTCAAGGCGCGGGTCACCGTCTCGCCGTCCTTGGCTAAGGCGAACAAGCGGGCGGGGCGAGCTCTGGGAAGAATGCTGGGATGACGATCACACAAAGGCATAAAGGAAAGGAGGAAACTATGGCAACGGCAACGAAGGTTGAGGATACAAGGCTGGATTCTGCGGAGTGGTGGGCGCAGGTACCCGATATGCCGGACCCTGAGCCCACGTTGGCAACCGCTACTTTCAATGATGGTCATCAGGCCCGGAGGTTTGGCACGGTGCTCCAGCGGGTTGTGGACGCCACGGCCCCGGAGGAGTCCCGTCCGGTGCTCAACTGTGTCCAGATGCAGACCGTAGGAGGGCTGAGGTTCGCCGCCGCAGATGGTTTCAGGCTCGGGGTGGCCGAGTACAGGCCTGGTCTTAGGGATGCCGAAAACAAAGTCTCGGATATTCTGGCTAGGCCGGTGCTGTTCGATAAGACCGACGTTCTGGCCATTTCCAAGGTACTGCGTAGGACTCTTGTCAAGGGCAACGCATCCGTGGTGGTCAGGCGAGATGGAGAGCAGCGTACTTTGGTCGCTGCCAACGACAAGGGGCAGACCGCGACCGCCTCCGAGCAGCCGGGCACCTTCCCAGACTGGCGGCAGTTGATCCCGACGGAGTTCGAGACAGAACCTGCGGCCTTGAACGCCTCGTATCTCCAGTGGGTCGGGCGCTTCTGCGAGGCGGTCAACGACGATTCTGGAGCTGCCCGGATCATACATCTTCATCCCTCCAAGCCAGCCCGTATAGACATCATCAGTGACGAATACCGGGGCATAGCCGTAGTGATGCCGATGTTCCATTCTGGAGCGATCCAGAAATGCAACGATTAGCGGTTGCGATAGATAAGTTGTAGCAACTACAAGCTGTGGTTGACACTAACAGATACCCAACATATGGTAGTAAGGAAGGGACATGGCGAATTACTCAAAGATCGAGTGGACCACGCATACCTGGAACCCCACCACGGGCTGTAGCCAGGTTTCGCCCGGCTGTGACCATTGCTACGCCCTGGCCATAGCGGAGCCGAAGCGGGGGACGCCAGCGTTTCCCCAGGGATTCGACATGACGCTGCGGCCCCACAAGCTGAGGGAGCCTGGGCGGTGGAAGGAGCCCGCCAGGGTGTTCGTGAACTCCATGTCAGACCTGTTCCACCGGGCTATACCGCGTGAGTATCTGGCCCAGGTGTGGGAGACGATGCTTGAGGTGGACCGGCACGTATACCAAATTCTGACCAAGAGGCCCCATCGGGCGGCGAGGATGATACGGGACATGGAGCTGCCCATCCCGGAGCATGTCTGGATAGGCACGTCGGTTGAGGACCAGACCTTCGCGGACAACCGCATACCGGCGCTCCTCGAAATTCCTTCTCAGGTACGCTGGCTGTCCTGCGAGCCTCTGTTGGGGCCCCTGGACTTAACCTCATACCTGAACGATGGAGGGATAGGGTGGGTGGTGGATGGCGGGGAGTCAGGACGGTCGCGGAGGCCAGCGGAGTACGGTTGGTTCCAGACGATCCGCGATGACTGTCTGAAGGCCGGAGTTCCCTACCTCCACAAGCAGGGCAACCACCTCCGCCCGGGCCGTGACCGGGAGCTGGACGGGCGCACCTGGGACCAGTACCCGGCGCTGAAGCATCCCGCGCTGGAGGGCCTGTAGAAGCATGGTTGGCAGCGTGCAGCGGCAGCATGTGGACATGTACCGCAAGGTGCTGCTCCGGCGCAGGTTGTTGAGAAAGGCAGTCGAGGGGGCGGCATACGTGCCCTTCATAGGAGACGGTGACCTCGCAGGAGCGCTGTATCAAGACCGACGCATCTATGGGGCGGACATAGACGAGGACCGTTGTGATGTGGCGTGGGAGCGCTTGCGGGGTGCGGACATCCGAGTGGCCGACTGTGACCACTGGCCCTTCGAAGATGTGACCGAGCCCTTTGCCGTTGCGGACTTCGATGCCTACGCCGACCCCTACAGGGCCTTCGAGGCGTTCTGGGGGCAGGCGGAGAGGGTGTCTCCCCTTGTCCTCTTCTTCACCGATGGGCATCGCCTGGAGATGACCCGGAGGGGCAGCTACATCCGTCCCGACGGGACCCACATCCAAGGGCTGTCCCTGGCCGAGGCACGGAAGGTCTACAACAGCTACTTCGTGCGGGAGGCCCTTCCCTGGGTCCAGGACCACATCTCCCCCTGGCGGGTGGTGAGCAAGGCCCACTATCTCCGGGGCCAGATGCTCTACTGGGGAGTGGTGGTTGCCCATGACTGATCCCCTTAATGCATCAAATGCGGCACCTATAAAAGGGCCGGAGAGGGGTAAGAAGTTCGACCGGGCCAAGAAGGATGAGTACCTGGGCCTGCTGCGGGAGGGTGTTCGTAGAGGCCAGGCGGCCCAGCAGGTGGGGGTGGACCGTGCCACTGTCCAGCGTCACATGCAACGCTATCCGACCTTTGCTAAGGAGGTCTCCCGGGCGGAGATGTTGGCGAACGAAGAAGTAGAGAACGCCCTGTACACTGCGGCGGTTTCCGGCAATGTAACTGCCTGCCAGGTGTGGCTCTATAACCGACTTCCCGACGCCTGGGCAGACCGACGCAACATCAAGGCGGAGGTCAGCGGTAAGGACGGCGGGCCGATACAGACGGACATGAAGGTGATACTGGATGCCCTCAACGACCCTGAAGCAAGAGACGCGCTGGACGCTCTTAGTAGGCGCCTGGAGAGCCAGCCCAGCGGCGACGGCGGCTAGGTGGTCCGGGGGCCAGTGGGTGAGGACTCTCCACCTGGACCTGATCTCCCGCAAGGTGGCTTCCCTGGCCGAGAAGCCCCTGCGCCTCATCGTCTCCCTTCCTCCACGGCACGGGAAGTCGGAGCTTCTTTCCCACTGGACGCCGGTGTGGTTTCTGGCCAACTGGCCCCACAAGAGGGTCGGCCTGGCCAGCTACGCCGCCGAGCCTGCCGAGCAGTGGGGACGCCTGGCCAGGGACTCGGTGGTGGAGAACGAGAGCGGCCTTGGCATCCGCGTCAGGGACGACCTGAGCAAGGTCGGCCGATGGCAGTTGACCACAGGCGGCGGGATGATGACTGTGGGTGTGGGAGGCCCCTTCACCGGCTACGGCTTTGACCTGTTGATCATCGACGACCCGGTGAAGAACCGTGAGGAGGCCAACAGCCCCACCCAACGGCAACGCCTGTGGGACTGGTGGAGGTCCACGGCACGCACCAGGCTAGAGCCGGGCGGGTCAATCATCGTGGTAACTACCAGATGGCACGAGGACGACCTGGTGGGACGGCTGCTGGGAGACGAGTACACGGAGGAGCAGACGGCGGGGGACCAGTGGGAGCACATCTGCCTGCCTGCCTTGGCCGAGCCCGGTGACCCCCTGGACAGGCCCCTGGATGCTCCGCTCTGGCCTGAAAGATACGACGCCTCCGCCCTGGCGGCGCTGCGGGTCAGCGTAGGCCCCCAGGAGTGGCCGGGGTTGTTCCAGCAGAGACCTTCCCATGAAGGCGGGAGCGTCTTCAAGGATCACTGGTGGTTCTTCGAGAAAAAGGTGGAGCCGGGAGAACGAGTGTTCCAGTTCTGGGACACGGCCTTCAAGACTGGCGAGCAGAACGATTACTCCGTGTGCTGCACCATGACGACGACTCCCAACGGCTACGCGGTGCTGGACGTGTGGCGAAACCGCGTCGAGTACCCGGACCTGCTGCGGGCCATGCAGGGCCAGGCCAAAGATCACAACCCCTCGGCGATCTTCGTCGAGGACGCGGCCAGCGGCCAGTCTGTGGTCCAGAGCCTCCGGCGGGAGACCAGGCTGCCGGTGCTACCAGTCAAGCCCATCGGCGACAAGGTGCTGAGGGCGAACAAGGTGACCGGCACAGTGGAGGCCAAGAAGATCACGCTCCCAAGTACAGCCCCGTGGATTCAGGCTTTCCGCGAGGAGCTGGCGGCGTTTCCTAACGGAGTACACGACGACCAGGTGGACGCCTTCGTTGGCTGCCTTACCCAACTCATACAGAGGCCCGGAGGCATCGGCGGCATCTATCTATAGCCGGAGGACAGGTGATGATACTGGAACGAGAGGCAACAGCCATCCGCAACTTCCTGGGAGGGGTGCGCAGGAGGCCCAGGGGTGGCGTTGCACGGGCCAACGAGCCCTACGCTACGATGGCCCAGGCCGGCGGTGGGACGGGTCTGACGACCGAGCAGATCAAGGAGTGGCTGTCCAAGCTGGGACAGACTACCGACACTGGCCCCGGTGGATACTACCGCTCCTCGGTGCCGGTCTACCGTGCTGTGAAGCTGCGGTCCGATGCAGCGGCCCGCGCTCGGCTAAAGGTCTACCGGCTCAACCGAGACGGGGAGCAGGAGTGGGTCGGTGAGGATGATCCCGTACAGGGGCTCCTTGATCGTGTCAACCTGGACTGGACCAGGAGCCGCATGTGGAGGGCGGTGGAGACATACCTGTGCCTGTGGGGACAGAGCTTTCGCTGGGTGAACAGGGCCGACTCGCAAGATCCGGCTGCGTGGGAGATATGGCCCCTGCGGCCCGACAAGGTGAAGGTGGTAGTGGGCAAGGATGGCGCTATCGCGGGATACGTCCACGACCCGACGGGCTCCAGGTTTGCCATGCTGCCCGACGAGGTGATCTGGGATCGCTACTTCAATCCTCTGGACCACTTCAAGGGCCAGTCGCCGCTACTGGCTGGGCTGAGCTCGGTGCAGATGCAGCTTGACATGCTGGAGTTCAACCGGCAGTTCTTCAAGCACGGCATCCTGACGAGCAACCTGGCCTTCTTCCTCGGCGAGATGGCCCAGGCGGAAGACGTCGAGCTGTTCCAGGAGCGTCTGGCCGACCGCTACAGCGGGATAGGCAATGCTCAGCGCCCCATTGTGACGACAGGCCAGGGCAGCGTCCAGAACCTTGGGATATCGAACAGGGACATGGAGTTCGTTCAGGGTATCCAACTGGCCAAGGAGCACGTGGCGGACATCTACGGCGTGCCGGAGGAGCTGATGGCCGGAGCGCAGCACCCGACCTTCTCCAACCGTGAGTCCGCCATCAGGGACTTCTACGCCAACACCGTCACCCAGGAATGGGACCTACTGGCCGCAGAGATGCAGGAGCAGTTCGTCCCCATGCTGCCCAGGGCCTACCAGGGCGTGGTGCTGCGGTTCGACACCGAGGAGATTGCGGAAATGCAGGAGTCGATGACCGACCGGTGGGACAGGGAGGTCACCCAAGCGACGGCGGCCAGGACGCGAGCCGAGGCCGTCAACGTGGCGCTCCAGGCTGGCCTTATAGACGAGAACGAGGGGCGGGACATGCTGAGCGGAGACCCGATCTTCGGGGACCTGGACGCACTGGAGCAAGACTAAGCTATGGCCCGCGAGCCCAATCCAGTCAACCCGCGCCGCCTGGACGAGCGGTTGTACGAGAAGGCCGTACGACGCGGTGTGCTTGCGCCTCTGCTAGCTCAGCTACGGTCCGGGCTGTCTGAGGCCGCGACAACTTCCCTGGCGTTGGAGACGATAACCCAAATCTTCCGGGGTTTCGGCCAGACCGCCGGGCTCGCCGAGGCGGAGGTTGCGGCCCAGGCTACGCGGCTGTCCGGGTATCACAGGAGGCGCCTCGTTCAGACGTTCCGGGCGGCTCTTGGCGTGGACATAGGGCCTGTGTTGGCAGATTCAGCCATAGAGCCCTTGATGACGGCGTGGCGCCGAGAGAACGTCTCGCTTATACGGACCATCCCGGAGCGGTTCCACGAGTCGTTGTCCCGCCGTGTGGGTGAGACCTTTGCCGAGCGGCCCTTTGACCGGCAGGCGCTCTCCAAGGTGCTGAACCGGGAGTTCAAGGTATCGGGCAGCAACCTGCGGCGGCTGACCCGTGATCAGACCAGCAAGGCTATAGGGCAGCTTACACAGGCCCGGCATGGGCAACTAGGGATACAGGAGTACACGTGGCGCACAGCCCAGGACGAGCGTGTGAGGCCCACCCACCAGGTCCTTGACGGGACTCCCCAGAGGTGGGACAGCCCGCCTTCGGTGGGTCATCCAGGGCAGGATATCCAGTGCCGTTGCGTGGCAATTCCGGTGGTGCCGGAGGCGTTGGGAGCAGCGGCGTGACCACGGAGGCTCAGACTGTACGCTACGGCGAGTGGGAATACCAACAGCTCGTTACGGACATCGAGCCCAGGTGCTGGCGGTGCAACCACAAGTTTGGCGACGAACTTACCCGTCCGTGGAAAGGTATGAAGTGTCCCAAGTGTAATGCGATGAACAACTCGCAGCCTGTAGACCTATAAACGCTTGACATATGGTATCATATATGATACCATATGTGTATGAGGAAACGGCACCAGCGGACGCTAGAGCGCATACTTGCTAAGCCCACGCCAGCGGGCATCCGGTGGGCCGATATCGAGTCGTTGCTGCGGGCACTGGGAGTGGAATTGCACGAGCGGGCGGGCTCCAGGGTGCATCTGGTGAAGGGTACGGAGTCCATCGTCGTCCACCGGCCACATCCTCGGCCTGAAACCAGCCGGGAGTCCGTGCGCGACATTGCCGCTTTCCTTGAGCGTATAGGAGGGACTGCCTGATGCTTGAGTATAAGGGGTACATTGCGGAAGTTGTTTACGACGATGAGGCAGAGGTTCTGCACGCTAGAGTGATTAACAGCGGCTCGTATCCTATTGCCAATGCCGAGGCCACGGACGCAGAAGGGATCAAGCGCGAGTTTCGTATCTCCATTGACGAGTACCTTGCTTCGTGCGAAGAGCTAGGTATCGAGCCTGTTAAGCCTTTCTCAGGTGATCTTCGTCTCCGCCTGGGTTCCGAGCTCCACCAGATGGCGACGGTGGCTTCTATGGAGGCTGGGGTGAGCCTGAACACCTGGATCAAACAAGTGGTCGAAGCCGCGACGAAGAGAGGCTAGGGCAGGACATGAATCAGGATTACTACGACGACCCAAGAAACCATCACGTCGTCTGTGCCTGCAATAGCGATGAGCACACGTTGCGACTGATGCATTTCAAGGGCGACCCAAAGTTGGGAGCCGATATAGATGAAATCTACTGGTCTATCTATCTGAATCCCTTTCCGTGGTACAAGCGGCTGTGGGTCGGGATGCGTTACGTCTTGGGGCATCGTTCTAAGTTTGGCAGCTGGGATAGCGGGCCGATGATGGACTCAGACGCGGTCCACCAGTTACGGGAATTTCTGAGGGATGTTGACACCACGAAGTTGTGAATGATGATGGTGACTAGCGACCCCACATGGTAACGGTTCTGCCGTGTGTGACGTAGTCTAGCTACCCCTCAACATGCTATGAGCGCTTGACAACCTTCACAAAACGTGGTACATTTGTTCCATTACGCTATGGTGCTCCAAGACAACTGAATATGCAATAGAGGGATGTGCACCGAGCCCCTAGAGAGCCCGCACATCTGACGCACATCGAGGACCTTTGAGACCCCGTGCATAGATAGATGCACGGGGCTTTTTGCGTTCAGCGAGAGGAGGGTAGATGGTGAGTACAGCCTACAAAGAGCAGTGCCGGTTGATGGTGGTGACCGAAGGCCGTCAGATGGAAGACGGGAACACTTATCGGATGGTCATCGCTGCCAACGAGACAAGCCGCAACGGGGACGAGGTGAATCTGCGGGGCATCAACTTCAAGAGCTACCTCAAGAATCCTGTCGTGCTTTGGGCCCATGATTCGTGGGGAGGCATTCCCATAGCCAAGACCCTCAAGATAGGCCACGACGCCGACGGAAGGATAGTTGCCGACTTCGAGTTCAACTCGGAAGACGAGTTTGCGGCCCGCGTGGAGAACGCCTGGAACGGCGGGTTCATCCGGGCTGCCTCGATTCGCTACCTGCCCACCAAGGTGACCGAATTACGGTACGAAGACGGGAGCCTGGAGCGGCTGCGGGTCGAGGAGTCGGACCTGCTGGAGTGGAGCCTGGTGCCGATCCCCGCCGACCCGGACTCGGTGAGGGCAGCGGCCCGTGCCATGAAGCTGCCCTCAGAGATATTCCGTGGGATTGAGCCAGAACCTGAGCCTGAGCCCGACGAGGCCGAACCGCCGACCGATCCGGTGAATGAGGAGCCGGAGCCTGAACCCAACCAGGATGACCCCATAGAAGCGCTGAGAGAGCGCGTAGACGCCCTGGAGCAGGAGCTTAGGGAGTTGGCTGCCGGAGACTCCACGACTGAGGAGGAACCCCAGGAGACTCCCCCGCCGGACCCTGTTCTGGCAGTCGTTGAGGCCCAATTCGCCGCCATGCGGCAGATCATAGAGGAGAAGTAACCATGACCACAGATACCGAGAAGCTAATGGAGAACGTGGCCGCCGTCCACGCCTTTACAGAGACGTTCAAAGAGAAGGAACACACGCCCCTCAAGGAGGAGGTGGAGCGCCTGTCGGCGCAGATCACGGAGTCGGTTCGGGCCTCCAAGCGGGCCGCCCTGCTCAGGCAGGTCGAGTCCACGACCAGGGGAGCACGTGTCGCGTCGGGAAAGTACCGGGGCTTCGACGAGTTCGACCTGATGATCTCCAACGAAGTCCTGCGTCTGGCCAAGAGCGGTGGGACCGACGGAAAGGACCGCATCAGTCCTAGAGCCGCCGATGAGTGGCGTAGCAACCTACGGCAGGCGAGGGACGACGTGTACGAGACCATAGGACGCGCCCTGGACTCGAACACACCAGGCGCAGGCGACGAGCTCACCTTCACCGGAGAGACCAGCGAGATGTGGCGGGACGTGCACCTGGCCACATCGGTCGCCAGCCTCTTCAGCCACATTATGATGCCCACTACCCCGTTCCAAATCCCCTACGACTTCGGGGACGTGAGCTGGTACCGGGGCACTCCCAATGTGGCGCCCACATCGTCCACTCCTGGCACTGGACGGCAGACCCTCACCGCCGCCGAGCTTGCCGCCATGATCGGCTGGTCCTACGACCTGGACGAGGACGCGGTGGTCGCGGTGCTGCCAGAGCTTCGGGCGACGTTGGTGCGTAACGCCAGCGAGGTCCTAGACGACGTGGTACTCAACGGAGACATCTCCGACGACGGCACCAACATCAACGCGGACGGAGCCACGGCGGATTCGCTGGCCGGCAGCGCGGGCCTGGACCACTACCTGGTCTTCGACGGGCTGATCCACGTTCCCCTGGTGGACAACACCAACCAGGGGAACGACCACAACGCGGCCGCCTCCGACGACATGTTCAACGAGGCCAGGGCCAAGCTGGGCAAGTACGGCGTCCGCCCCTCGGAGTGCGCCTACGTCATGGACGTGAACACGTACATTCGCGCCCAGTCCATCGAGAACTTCCGCACGCTGGAGAAGCTGGGTCCCAACGCTACCCTTCTCACGGGCCAGTTGGGGGACATCGAGGGAATCCCCATAATCGTGTCGGAGCAGATGCTTATGGCGGACACCGATGGCAAGGTCATGTCCGGGGGCAACGGGGCGGACACGGGCCGGGTGCTTGTGGTGAACCGGAACATGTACCGGCTGGGTTTCAAGCGGGAGCTGATGATCGAGAGCGAGCGGGACATCCAGAAGAGGCAGACCGTCCTTGTGGCCAGCATGAGAGTGGCCTTCGAGGGCCGGATGGACAACGCCTCGGACACCGCCGTTGCCCTCCAGTACAACATCACAGGGGTGAGCTAGAGGAGACGGAGGTCACGATGCCAGAGGTCAGAAACAGGTCTGAGGTGCCGCACCGCTACTACGACTACGGGAGAAAGGCATATGTCGTCTGGGCTCCTGGGGAGGTCAGGGACGTATCCCACGCCGTAGCCCAGCAGGTCTGCCAGGCCCAGCCAGCCAAGATGGAGCTGGTGCGGCCTACGCAGGAGCCGGAGTCTGTAGAAGTCCCTGCCGAGGTGCCTGAAGAGGTCTCGGAAGACTTTACTGAGAAGGCCGTTGACCGCGCCCAGCGGGACGGAAGGCGGCGGTCTACTAAGGAGTCATAGGGATGGCAAACAGCGAGGGGCCGGTACTCCTCTCAGGACAGCGGCTGGTCTCCACGGCGGGATCGGCCGAGTCTCTGGTGTCGAGCAGCAGGCGAGTCAAACGGGTGCAGATCGTCGCCCTGTCCACCAATACGGGGCAGGTGTACGTGGGCGGGTCTGACGTGGCCACCACCACCAATGGAGGCCTCGGCGCCTCGGGCTCGATCGCCCTAGAGGCGGAGGGCTGGATGGATCTGAAGGACATCTACGTGGACGCAGACACCGACGGCGAAGGGGTGGACTTCTATGCAGTCAAATCTTGAACCCGCCGTGGCTGAACGGGAACGCCTGGTCACGGCCGAACAGGTGAAGCAGCACCTGAAGTCCAACATGGCGCTGTCGGACGATCTACAGCGCCTAATCGACGATGCGGACCAGGCGGTGGTCAGTCGCTGTGGTCCCCACAGGATCGACGGGACGCTGACCGACCTGCTGCGGGGCGGCGGCGTGAGGCTGTTCCCTATTCAAGCCGTGGAAGGGATTACCAGCGTTACCGAGACGGTCTGGGGCATGGCGACCGTGCTCTCAGACGACGACTATCGCATCTGGTACGGGGGACGGATGCTGGAGCGGCTGTCCAGCGGTGCCCACCCTCGCACCGCTTGGGGGGAGCGTGTGGAGCTCGAATATACGCCGGTAGATACCGACGCCCAGCGCAGGATGGCCATCATCCGCCTGGTGCAACTGGGACTCCAATACTCCGGCGTCCGGTCAGAGAGGGTGGGTCCATACTCCAGCCAGAGCCTTGATTACACGCAAGAGCGGGAGGCCATCTTGAAGCAGCTCTGCACAGGGATTCCTATCTAGGTTGCAGTGATGGACGATCGAGACATCGAACAGGGGATTCTCGTGCAGCTCGGCACCATATCCGCAGGGCTTGCTCATCTGCGTGAGGCTGTTGACGAGGTAAAGAGCGAGTTGCAACGGCAACGCGAGACCCAGGTGACCAGGCGGGACCATGAGGCGCTGAAGGCACGTGTCAAGGACCTGGAGGTGATAGAGATTCAGTTCGCCGAGTTCAGGGCCACCGTCAGGACAGCTATGGGTCTCGGCGGGTCTGGCGCGGTTGCCGGCGCAATTGGCACCGTAATGCACTTCTTCGGCTAGAGGAGCCTAATGAGGTTACTTCTGCGGGTGCTTAACTCCGGTGCGCACGTTGGCGTCGGCTTCTGGACCGGGTGTGCGATCAACGACCCTGAGTTTCGTCATGGTGGCTGGGCCTTCCTGGCCAGCTTCCTGTTCTACCAGGGCATCGAGGCTCACAGGAAGGGCGACCAGGGCTGGCCTGAAACCCGAGAGTTCATGTGCGGCATGGGTACGGCGCTCGTCGTGAGACGCCTGTTCGGCATCGGAGGTGCGGCATGATCCGGGACTGGTGGGAGGACCGTAGGGGGCTATTTGCCGCCTTCGGCTGCGGCCTTGTAGTGGGCCTGGCGATAGCGGCGCGTCTTGGCCGCACGGAAGTGAGGACGTGACGTGGCGCGTGTCAGTGTAAAGGTCCAGCGCCGGGGCGGAAAGAAGCTGGAACGGGTTCTTCGAGAGGCCGGCAAGGGCGGCGTGTCGGGTGTCGCGGTCGGCTTCTTCTCGACGGCGCGCTATGAGGACGGCACGCCTGTGGCTGCGGTAGCCGCCTGGAACGAGTTCGGGACCGAGACCATCCCCGAGCGCCCCTTCTTTAGGCGTGCTCTAGCAGAAGCCGAGGACGGGATCATAAGGGTCCTCAAGGCCGGGATCGACACCGAGAAGATGGTCGTGGACGACCGGCTCGCGGGCCGTGTGGGAGCGTACGTGCAGGGCGAGATACAGGAGAGCATCACGGCTCTCAGGGAGCCGCCGAACGCACCTGAAACGATTGCCCGCAAGGGCAGCTCGAACCCTCTCATCGACACGAAACATATGCGCCAGTCGGTGACCTTCGTGGTGGAACGATGAACAGGCCCTTCACGAGCAGGCGATTCATGGAGCCAGCAACACTAATCAGGCAGGAGCCGGGTCAGCGAGTCAATGGACGCTGGGTACCAGGACAAGAGGTCCTGACCGACATCACGGCCGTGAGCGCTCCGCCGGACGCAGCGAAGATGCGGGATGTCCTGCCCGAGGGCACTCGGCTATCGGAGTCGAGGACGTTCTGGATCGAGGGAGTGGAGATAGAGTCGGTGCGGGTCGGCGCCAACGCCACTGAGGGCGACGTAATCGAGTACGACGGTACTCGCTACAAGGCACACCACGTAGAGAGCTGGCCAGGCTTCGTGGAGGTGTTGGGCATCAGAGAGGAAGCGCAGTGATCGCGCCGACGACATACGACCTGGAGGATACCGTTCGGGGTCTTGTAGCCACCGGTTCTGGGCTCGATTTTAATCAGGTGATCCAGGGCAATGACGATGGGCCAACACCGGACGGCATCTTTGCGTCGCTGGTGCTGATCCACCAGGCGACAGAGGGAATCCCCTCGACGGCCATGAGATTGACCGCAGACGGACTCTCCCTAGACGCTCCGACGGTGGCCACCATCAGGGGCCGGTACTCGGTGCAGTGGTTCCGGGAAGGGGCCAGGGATGCAGCCAGGCGGTTCTCGGTGTGGGTGTACTCGCCAAGGGGGCTTCAGAGTGCTCAGGAGGCCGGCCTGACAGTGCGGCGGGTCTCCGACGTGCGGCAGCTGGACGAGGTGGTGTCGGCTGCGTGGGAGGAACGGGCCGGGGTGGACCTAGACCTTGGATACAGACAGGCGATCACGGAGACGGTGGACTACCTGCAGGCCATACCCATAGAGGTCAGGGCGGGAGGAGTCACCGAGACGATCACGGTAGAGGTGTGAGATGACGCTGGACATACAGGACATAGTAGAGGTCAAAGCCACGATAGCCCCTGGTGGAACTGCACCGCGGCAGTTCGGGCGTACGCTCCTCGTGATAACCGACAAGGACCTGGACGACGACGATGATCGGGCGCAGGTGTTTGCAAACATGAGCGAGATCGCCGGCATGTTGACGTCGGACTCCGAGGCGTACGAGGCGGCGCAGGTGTACTTCTCGCAGTCCCCGTACCCCCAACCGCTGGTCGTCGGACGTTGGAAGGGGGAGACCAGAGTGGCCATGTTGGCCGGTGGACCGCCAGGTAGCCTTTCCGATCTCCAGGCGATCACGTCCGGGTCGATGACGGTCCAGGGCGCCACGATCACCAACCCCGACCTGTCGAGTGCTACGTCCTATGACGACGTGGCCGCGGCAGTCCAGACCGCGCTACGGGCATCGTCCGGCTCGGGACTGTCGACGGTCGGGGTGATCTATGACGCCGGTCTCGGAGCGTTTAGCGTAACGCTGGGCTTCGACAGCGACGGGGAGCCCTACGACTTCACCGGTGCCTTCGTCGACGTTTTGACCGGGACGCTGGCCAGCACGCTCGGCCTGGACGACGCATCAAACCCCGAGATCGTGGCCGGCCACGACGGAGAACCCATCGAGGACGCGATGGCTGCCATCTCGGCGGAGGACGACGGCTGGTACTTCGTTGCGGTTGACTCAGGTATCGCAGACACCGAGCCTGCGGTCTCGCTGGCTCAGTGGGTCGAGGCGCAGCCCCGTATGCTGGCGTTGGACACCGTAGAGGCGGGCGTGCTTACCCCCGACGAGTCGAGCAGCGTGGCGGCGCGGCTCTCGGCGCTCGGCCTGGACCGTACCTTCGTCGTGTGGTCTAGGTCCGCCGACCACAAGGGGCTCAGCATGGCGGCCCGGCTGTCCAGCGTGCGCTTCGACGGGCAGAACACGCTGATTACGGCGAAGTTCAAGTCGCTGCCGGGAGCGGTGCCGGACGTGCTGAATTCCGCGCAGCAAGAGGAGCTCGACCGCAAGCGGGTGAACTACTACACCCGGTTCGGCCGGGACGCCATATTCGCCGAGGGCTGGACGCTCAAGCCAGGCACCTGGATCGACGTGCGGTACTGGCTCGACTGGATCGTGTCCGCCGTCCAGACAGAGGTATACAACCTGCTCAGGCAGCACCCCTCGCGGGTGTCGCAGACCGACGAGGGGATAGCGAGCATCACGGCGTCCATCGAGCGGGTGTGCGAGGCCGGACGCAGGAACGGCGGAATCGCTCCTGGCCAGGTGGCTGAGTCCGTGGCCAACGACATCCGCCTGGCGACGAACAACCCGTCCTTCGATGGAAGGTTGGGGCTGGGGTACCTGGTGTCGGTCGGTAACATCGCCGACCAGTCCCAGGCGGACCGCGACGCCCGCAAGAGCCCTCCGGCCAGGGTGTGGTTAAAGGGAAGCGGCGCGCTTCATTCCGCGACCATAGAACTCACTTTCACCAACTAGGAGATCAGACATGCAGCTGGCACTACAAGACACGACGGTCATCCTGAACGGTCACACCGTGCAGGGTAGCAAGACCAATACCATCCAGGGTTGGTCCGAAGATACGGATGCACTGACGCTGCCCGACGCCTTCGAGTTCGCGAGCGTACGCCGGGGAGCTACCGGCGACATGGCGGTGTTCTCGACTGGCGACAGGGGCGGCCCGGTCTCCCTCAAGCTGCTGCCCAACTCTCCTTCGGTGCCGTTCTTCATGCAGCAGGTGACCGAGATTCTGACCAATAAGGCTGTGGTAGTCTGGGACGGCAGCGTACACCACCTCAAGACCGGAGCCCGTGCCACCCTTCGGCGTGGAGTTCTCATGTCGGGGCCCCTGTGGTACACGATGGGCAAAGGGGAGGCGGCGAACCTCACTTTCACGTGGGAGTTCGAGGAGATCATCCCAGACTTCGGGGCCGTGAACTTCGACTACGTGCCTACTGCCAACGGAGGTAACTAGAGATGGTGTCACTCAACGGGCTTGGCGAGGAGCTGACCGCCACCGAGTTCGAGATCGAAGGGACGCGGTTCTTCGTAGGGAAGCTGCCGGCTATGGCTGCGTTCGACCTGCTGGAGCAGGTCAGGCACGAGCTGGGCAAGTCGCAGTCGTTGGCGGTCCCGGGGGGCGGTGAGGATACGGGCGTGCTGTCCATTCTCAAGGTCGTGCTGTCGCTGGACCCAGTCTTCGTGAAGCGTGTGCGTACTACTCTGTTCGAGAAGGTGAGCTTCGCCAACGCGCGCGCAGCCAGTCCTCAGCCATTGGCGGGAGCAGAGGACGTGGCCTTCCACGGGCTTCCCGTGGCCGCGATATACGAGGTGCTGGCGAGGGCCTTGGCCGTAAATTTTACCGAGTCGTGGGAGTACGCCGTCTCCAAGTTACGAGACGCCAGCCTGGATTCGAGCCCGTCAGGACCGTCGGAATAGCGCCCTTCTTCGGCGCCCTCATAGACGCTGACCTGTGCACTCTCCGAGATTTGCAGGAGCACCACAGCCTGGACGACGCCTGCGATCTGAACGAGCAACTGACGGCGCGGGTCGAGAACGAGCATCGCGCACACGAGGCGGCTGAGCGAAAGGCGAAGGAGGGACAGAAATGAGAACCCCGGCAGAATCCCTAACCGTCACCCTGAACGGACATGTAGTTCTAGGACTCGAAGCGCTCGACATTCCTGATACGGTTGAGCTTGCGACCGTTCGTAGGGGTGCTACCGGGGACATGTCGGCTTCTGCCGCGAGTGAGCAAGACGGTACGGTCTCCCTTGTGCTGAAACCTGGCGCCCCATCGCTGTCTTTCCTTGGGCAGCAGATGAAGGTGATATCCGGTGGTGGAATCGTGAACTGGGAAGGCACCGTCAAGGATGCCGAGCATGGAAACATTCTGAGGCTCATGCACGGGGTCATGACCAGCGGGCCTATGGGCACGCTCATGGACGACGAGGCTAATAAGACGTTCAGCTTTGAGTTCGAGAGGCTGTACTACGAGACCATCTAGCACGCTAAGCACACCATGACCAAGCACATACGGGTATTGAAGGAAGGTTGGAAATGACTGAGGAAGTGCGAAACGCCGCGATAGGAGCCCTCGTCGTCGAGTATGAAGAGAACGAGAGGCGCATAGCAACGCTAAAGTCATTGCTATACAAGATAGGTACAGACCTCGAGCTATTGGGCCGTGAATTGCAAAGGGTTCCGTCCGAGGTTAAAGCAACAGATGCCGAGTTCCGTTTCCGCTTACATAGCGCCGTTCCTTGCGCATCTGTCTCTTCCAACGACCTCCGCGATCACTTAGATACATGGCACAAGGCGCTTGCCAACAAGGAACGGCTAGAGGACTGCCTGCGACAGGCCGGCCTGGAGAAACTCATTGGGAAGTAACGAGGAGGCACCCCATGACCAAGCAGAAGACCGCCAAGCTCGACCTCAACGGCCAGAAGGTCGATGTCGGCATCCCTAGCCACTTGCTCAGCGACCTCGGCGGGACGATCTACTCCGGGGCGCTGGACTGTTGGCCTGCCGTGACTTGGATAATGCCCTGGGACTGACGGAGACGGCGAATGCGTGTCTGCAGGAGAGCCGAGGGGGAAGGGGGATTGAGTATGAACAAAGTGGCAAGAACCATCGCTCTTTTGGCCGCCTTGGGGATCATGGGAGTCTTGGCATTGGCGGTTCTGAGAGCTCAGTGCCAAGGGTAATGGCCATGTACAGCCAGAGCATCATCGCGCGGTGTCCGCGCTGCAGTTCTGGCAAGATCGTGAAGCGCGGCCAGGCCCGGCAGGGCAAGAATGCACAAAGAAGGAGTAAGGTCTTGAGATCGGCACTAGCATTCGTTGCGCTCATCACGCTTGGGCTTGCAGCCGCCGTAGGTTGCGGAGAGTCTGTACCTACGCCAACCCCGACCCCTACACTCCAAGAAACCTACCTTAAGTCAGTGCAGAAGTGGGTATATGGCCTCGGAATCACGCTCGGCGAGCGGGAGCTTTACGAGCAAGACCCAATCTCCATAATTGAGGCCGCATCCATAGACCCTCTTGCCGAAGCGCGCCCCTCATGGATGACGCTCTTTGAGGGAATGATCAGGGTACTGGAACCGATTTATGTGGACCCCCAAGACTCCCCGTTTGAGGGATTGCCTGTTCCGAGCTTCGAGAGCAGGGTTGAGGGCATCAAGAACCTGTTGAGATCCATGACTAGAGAGTACTGGCATTGGAAGGAATACCCCTATGGGAACATCGGCGCTTTTGAACGCCTCACGGAAGCCCACGGTGCAGCCTTTCGCGCCGCTGAACAACTAAACCTTGATGCTATCAAGGCAATGAACACAGGAGACTACTAGTTATGGCAGGACAAGTCATAGATGAGCTGGTAACCATCATCAGATACAACACCAGCAACCGAGAATTGCGCCGCGCGGAACAGCAGGTCAACGACTTCACGAAGAATACACAGAAGCGGTTCCAATCCTGGGGCCAGAATATCAGCAAGATCACCAGGGCCGCCACCGTGGTTATAGGCGCCCTAGGAGCTGGAGCTTTCAAGGTTGGCGCAGCCGAAGAACGCTCTCTACTCAACCTACGTACTCAGTTGGGGCTGACCGCTGATGCAGTCGAAGAGCTGAAGGCTCCGCTCCGAGACCTCTCCAAAGAGACGAACCGGTCATTGAAAGAAGTGAATGATGCAATGTTCTCCGTAAAGTCCGCAGGCCTGGAGACCGCAGATGCGCTTGTCGTGATGGATCAGTCGGCCAAAGCTGCCGCATCCGGACTAGGAGAGACGAAGCCCATAGCCCTGTTGGCTAGTGGTGCGGTCTACTCGCACCTTGACGGCAAACGGGCGGTCGAGATTCGCTGGCTGTCAGGCTGGCAACTATGCTGCGGCGACAACGTGCGGAGTCGCTGACGTATGGGGCAGCAGTGCTTGACGGCAAACGGGCGGTCGAGTTGGCAACTGTCAAGGCTGGCAACCTTGATGCTGGTACGGCCATAGCTGGATATACTCGTGGGGGCCAGAATGCCTCGCAAGCGACCGATGCCGTCAGAATGGCTTTGACTGCTCTGTTGGCACCGAGTACCGAGGCAGAGAAGATTCTCAACGGGGTAGGGCTTTCTGTTGAGGATGTGCATCGGCACATTCGTGAAGAGGGTTTTATCCAGACCATCAGGATGCTCAGCGACGAGCTTGAGGGCGATACGACCCAGCTACGCCGCCTGTTTGGTGATGTGAATGCAGTTGGTTTCGCCCTCAGCGCCTCCGGTCCCAAGTTTCAGGACTACATCAAAATACAATCCGAAATTCGCGCATCAACAGGCAGCGTAAACGAGGCATTTGAAATCTATGCCAATTCGAGCGTTGCTCAAGCGGACGAGGCCAGTAATAATCTCAAGCTTGCTCTGTCCTCCCTATACAACAATGTTCTCGCACCCCTGCTCCAGCTCTTTGGCAAGCTGCCCTCGGCTATACAAACGGTCGTCCTTGGAATGGGGGCGATGCAGATCGCGTCAACTATCGGTCTTGGTCCATCCGTAGGCGGGCTCGTGACGTCTCTGGGGCGGTTCATAGTGGCCCTCAAGACAGGAACGATCTGGAACAGCAACTTCATCGTATCTCTGAGGCTCGCGGCAATCAATGTGCGTAAGTTCATATTCGGCCTAAAGGCGTCTAGGATTGGGATGCTCCTCACCGGCGGCGCGGCTAGGGCCATGTGGGCGGCGATCACCGGCCCCGTCGGTCTAGCTATCGCAGCGTTCGCCCTCATAGGCATTCTGGTTTACAAGTTCCGGCGTCAGATACTCGGTGCATTCCGGGAAGTGTGGGACTGGCTCAAGAAATCGCCCATCTTCGGCCCTGTCATAGACGGGATACAGGCGATCATCGACTTTGTGCGTGAGCTGCCCGGCAGGGTGGTGGGCATCCTGAAGGACATCCCCGGCATGGTGGCGGACGCCATCAAGGACATTCCTGGTCTGGGCGGCGCGATCAACGTGATCACGGGGGCTGTGGGCACAGTGCGGGACACTCTGGACTATGCCCATGGCGGCATAGTGCCGGGCCCGCTCGGCAGGCCGCTGCTGGCCACAGTGCATGGCGGTGAGATGGTCATTCCAGCGTCGGCGAAGCGGGTCATGCTGGACATGTTCGAAGGCTTTAAGGCGGGTCCTGACGCATTGCCTATAGCGCCTCCGGGCGCTGCCCAGATATACAGGTCCTCGATGGTGGACAACCGCACCATCAACGTGGGTCCTATCACGATCAACACCCAGGCGACGGATGGCCGTGAGATCGCCCAGGAGCTCCGGCAGGAGATTCAGGACCACATTCGCAACATAGCTTACGACCAGGACGGCCCGGTGGTGCGCTGATGGTGACCTCCGGCTTTGGCCAGTTCGTTCGTGGCAGAGGCTTTGCGGTCCTGCACGCGCGAGGGCATACGCCAAGCGAAACGGTCGTGGTGCCCCTCCAGGGCAGCGTCGACGGGTACCTAGCCGAGGAGCACACGCTAAGGCTGAGCAAGACCACGTATCCGTTGGAAAGCACCGGCCTGCCCCTGACCGACCATGCTGTGGTAGAGCCACGTACGCTGAAGCTGGAGGGGTGGGTGTCCGACCTGCTTGCCCCGCAGGGTGACGACTGGCCTGGAGCGATCCGGGGCCGGGAGGCGTGGCAGCGGATCAAGGCACTGATGGAGTCCAGGGAGCCGGTACAGGTGGTGACGGCCCTGGAGGTGTACGAGTCCATGCTTATCACGTCTGCAAAGGCTCCGATGGACCGTACGACGGGGCGAGCGTTGCGATTCGAGATGGAGCTAGAGGAGGTGCTGTTCCGGGAGCTTGAGCGTGGGAGGTTGCCGTCGCGGGTAGCGACAGGCCCAGCCCTTGGTAGAGTGGGTGAGGTGGACAGGGGCAAAGTCGATGCGCCTGACATCCGTCCACCGACGGTTGTCGAGGCCCAGCAGCCCCAAACTCAGTTGACGACTGGCCCGGTCTTAGGCAGGGCCAGTGAGGTGGATGCCCCGTCTTTTTGGCAACGAGTGGGCAACGCCTTCCTTGCAGTCAGTCTAGGCAGGTTCCTCCGCTGATGCAGGCGATACCTCTAAGCACGGACGCTCGGCAGCGGATGCGCGTCACGTTGGGCGGGCAGCAGGTGGTCCTACACGCGTGGTGGCAGCCCCTCTCGGAGGCGTGGTACCTGTCGCTTCACACTAGGGGTGAAGAACCGATAACCCTGGGCCGGCAGGTTGCGACGGCTCGTCGGCTGGTCGAGGCGCCATCCGCGTTCAGCGGCGAGCTCGTCGTCGTGCCGTTGGAGCGGGACGCCACCTCGATAGGACGCGAGGCGTGGGGCCGGACTCACGGGCTGGTCTATTTGGATGCGGCCGAGGTGGCTCAGGTGGATTGGGCGACATGACGCAGTACCTGAGGCAGGTGAAAGTGGAGATCGAAAGCTCGGACCGCAGCGTTCTGATCGTGGAACAGCTGCGGGTCGTGTTCGACCTGCGCTCGGAGAAGCAATCGTCGACCTCCCCATCGACGGTGAAGATATACAACCTGGGGAGGGCCTCTGCATCGCATATAGCCGAGAGGGGCCAGGTGGTGCGGGTCTGGGCGGGTTACGGGGACATCGGCAACGCGGACTCTCTCTTCGAGGGTGAGATACGGCGAGTCCTGCACGAGCGAAGCGGCCTGGACCGTATCACGACGGTAGTGCTGGGCGGCTCGGACTCGGCTCTGAGCGGGGCAGCCGTCAGCCTGAGCCTACCGGGGCGGGTCGGCCTGCGGGAAGTGGTCAAGCGCATCGTCAAGGTGATGGGTCTACAGATTGGGACGCTGGACGTGGTACCCGACGAGACGTTTGAGGAGGGCTACTACCACAACGGCTCTGCCAAGACTGCGCTGACGAGCCTCCTGGAGCCCCGTGGGGTCACTTCATACGAGGCGGCCGGCATGATGCTGTTCGCCCGAAGAGGGGCGGAAGTGCCGGTCGGGGAGTCTCTGCTGACCGAGCGGACGGGGTTGATCGGATCGCCGTCTGTGACGGAGGACGACGGTGTCAGGGCGAAGATGGCCTTGAACGGCAGCATCGAGCTCGACCAGGTGGTGGAGATACAGAGCGTGGCGCTGAACAGACGGTTCGTAGTGAACAGCGTTGTGCATCGCGGCGACAACTGGGGCGGGGAGTTCGTGACGGAGATCGAGGCAGCCAAGTCCGATCCGCCGATGCAGGCGGTAGCCAGCGGGTCGGCGGAGCTTGTGGTGGCGTAGTGACCAGCATGAACCGAGATACCGACTACGCGAACATGGCCCAGTCCATTCGCTTTGCCATCCGCCAGTCGTTCAAGGACGTGTACACGTGCACGCCGGGGATCGTGATGGCGTATGACGCTGAGACCCGGAGGGCTGCGGTCCAGGGAGCGTTCAACATCGTGACGACAGACGGGAAGGAGGTCGAGCGTGTCGCCATACGGAACGTGCCGGTGGTGTTTCCTTCGGGCGGCGGGTTCGCGCTGACGTTCCCGCTGGCCGAGGGCGACCCTGTGCTGCTGGTCTACTCCCAGCGAGGGCTATCGGAGTTCAAGCGGACCCTCGACGTGTCCACGCCCGACCTGGACGGATTCTTCTCCGAGAAGGACGCGATAGCCATACCGGGATTCGGAGCGAGCGCCGGTGAGGTCGACCACCTGATCGCCGTGGAGTCGGGAGGCGTCCGCATACGGACCACCGGCGCGGTCGCGTTCGAGGCTGAGGACGTGACCTTCAAGGCCGTCGGGACCGACGATACGCCCACGAGCATAGTGTGATGCGGACCATCTCGGCGGTGAACGACCTGGCAGACGGCTTCGTCATAGTGGACGGTCTGGAGGCTGTGAGACAAAGAACTCTTCAGCATCTGAGGTTCACGTTGGGCGAGTGGTTCCTGGCGGGAGATGAAGGGGTTCCGCTTTTCGAGGGCGTGTTCGCCGACAACGCCGGGGTAGAGCTGGCGGCGCAGCTGATCGCGGCGGCGGTCCTGCGCATCGAGGACGTGACCGCAGTCGAGGTCGTGAGCGCCTCGGTGGACCCTGCTACCCGCCGGCTGCGTCTACAGCTGCGGGTGGGGACGGCGAACGGCGAGATGACGATCGCAGAGGACTTGTAGGCATGGCGCGAGTGACATCACAGGGGATAGAACCCACGACGCTACAGGGCTACATCGACGCGCTGGAGGGGGCGTTTCGATCCGCGCTGGGGTCTGACCTTGACCTTGCACCGGAGACGCCGCAGAGCCAGCTTATCGGACTGCTGGCGCTGACACTGGCCGAGTCGGACGAGGCGCTGGTTGCGGTGGCCAATGGCATGTCGCGCAACCGGGCGCTCGGAATCCAGCTCGACGACCTGGGGTCGCTGCTCGGGATCGCTCGCCTGGAAGGTGAGAGCGACGACGCGTACCGGGCCCGCTCCGGCAGGGTCACAGCCAGGAACGCCAGAGGGTCTGCCGAGGCGATTCTGGCTACTGTGCTGGAGGTCGACGGAGTGACCGACGCGCTTACACGCGAAAACGCCACAGGAACAGCGACGACGGTGCAGGGTAAGAGTATCGCCGCGCGCTCCATATGCGTAGTCGTGGACGGCGGTACGGATGCGGACGTGTCCGGGGCCATCGCTGGCGCGAAACCAGTCGGCGTCGGGACCAGTGGGGACACGACAATCGACGTGTCTCACCCTGGCGGCTGGACGGTTCCCATTCAGTTCTCCCGCATCAGTCTAGTGCCACTCAAGGCCAAGCTGTCGCTCACCCTCGGCGCTGACTTCCCCTCGGACGGGACGGCGCGCGTCATCCAGCAGGTCATAGCGCACGTGGACGGCCTGGGCCTTGGGCAGCACCTGGAGACGCAGCGGCTCCTGGCCGCCGTGCTCTCGGTGCCTGGGCACACCGTGCGCCTCGTAGTTGGGCGAAAAGCCGGGACCGTGATCACAGGGACAGGCACAGTGGCGGAGTTAGTCAACTTCCACGGTAGGGCCACCGTGGTCACTGGAACTGGGACAGTGGCTTCACTGGCGACGCTTCAGGGCATCACCAGCGGCACGGTGACGTTCCTCGGCCAGACCGTGACGGGGCTGGACTTCTCCTCGGACACCGATCTCGACGGGGTGGCTTCCACGCTGCAGGCAGCGCTTCGCGCCACCAACGCCTCCGGCTTGACCGACGTCGAAGTCTCGTACTTTGCCGCCACCTCAGCGTTTGTCGTTGTGATCCCCCTAGACAGCAACGGGGCAGCGACCAGCGTCAGCGCGGCGTTCACCGGAACCGAGTCCGACGAGCTGGGCCTAGACTCTGCAACCATAGTAGACGGCGTTGACGCCATCACGTCCGGCACCGTAACGCTGCATGGTGCTACAGCGTCCGGCCTGGACTTCTCCGCCGTCACCGACTACGACGGCGTTGCGTTCGTGCTCCAGGCAGCCCTACGGGGTACATCCGGGGCGGACATCGCGGAGGTCGAGGTGGCCTACGTCGACGACGCATTCGTGATAACCATCCCCCTCGACTCGGACGGCGATCCGGTAACTGTGACCGGGGCTCTGACAGGGGACACGGCTGACGAGCTGGGGTTGGATACGGTGGATACCGTCCAGGGCTCCGTGACCAGTCAGTCGGACATCAACCTTGCCGAGCGGCTGACCATCGTGGCCGACGACATCACCATTACGGTGTCCTGACATGAGTAACCTGGCCGACCGTATCGACATCGACGCCAACGCTGGGCTGCTGATCCAGCAGTGGCGCCCGGCGCCGCGTATGAAAGCCCTGGCCGAAGCGCTGCTGGGGGTGATCGACGACCAACTGGTGCAGCCGTTGGCGGACGTGGAGCGGCGTCTCCGCATAGAGACGGCTGACGGGATGTGGCTGGACTTCATCGGCGAACGTCTCGAGCTGCCACGGCCGGCAACGGACCTGGGCAACTACGCCTTCTTTGGCTTCGACGGCAGCGGCGGAGTCGGCTTCGACCAGGCCCCTTTCGGGACGGTGATCGAGGCCCTGTCGCCACGTGTGCCCGTTGGAGACGCCTACTATCGCAGTCTGCTGCAGATGCGCTCTGAGGTCGTATTGGCCGACTTCTCGGTGCCTCGGCTTGAGAGCGCGGCCAGCCGCGTCGTCCCCGGCACGGCCTACGAGGATAACGGTGACATGACGGCCACGGTCCGGGCAGCCTTCCAGCGCATCGACACCATCAACCTCCTGGCGGCGCTCAATGCAAGTGGAGGCTGGCCCTCCCCAGCAGCCGTATCCCTGTCGCAGTCCTGGGAGTACGTGGTGGGCGGCGACTGCGAGGGTGACGATGATCCCGTCGTGTACGACCAGACTTCCACGCAGGCCAACGTGGACACCTACGAACAGAGCGACGAGCAGGCCCGCTTAGGCGACTACAGCCGGAAGGTCACCGTAGAGCAGGACATCTCATCGACCGACGCCGCGAGCCTCCTGGTCTGCGAGGACCTAGCCTATGAGGACCTCGTCCAGCTCGACCAGATCAGGTTCTCCGCCTGGGTCTATGTCGATTCAGGTACGAGTGACGATCTGGCGCTTTCCGACGTATACCTCGAGCTGGGCTGTGGGGATGAAGACGAACAGGGGGACGTCGCCTGGCAGAATACCGTGTCGGGTGCTCCGTCGGCCTTCGACCAGTGGGAAGAGCTGGAGGTATCGGTATCGTTGCCGATTAGCGATTGCGACATCATACGGCTGGCTCTGCGGATCACTAACCGACAGGCCGCGCACGTAGTCTACTGGGACGACATCAGCTTCAGGAGCGAAGAGGATGACTAGAGACGCAGACGCGCTGCTGATCGAGAAGTGGGCCGCAACCGGCGACGTGCAGACCCCAGAGGACGCAGGGGTCGACCGCGCTACCGGTTGGGACGTTACCTACTCGCAGCCCGGCGGCCCCACGCTGGGCCGAGCCCTGTTCAACGAGCTCTTGCGGGAGTTGACTGCCCTCGGAGTGGAGCTCAACCAGCACGGCCTCCTGGAGTGGGATTCTTTGGTTTCCTACATCCATCCTGCGTTGGTAATGGGGAGCAACGGCCGGCTCTATCGCTCCGTCTATCGCAGCACTGGAGTCGATCCAGTATCGGATACCGCCAACGTCGCTTGGGTGCTCTTTCACCCGGTTGGCCCACAGGGTCCAACCGGTGCCCAAGGGACGGCAGAAGAGGCGACCTTCGAGGTGTTACAAGGCAACGGTGGCGTCGGTACCGGTGCGACTCAGGTTGCCCAGGGCGACCACTCCCACTAGGAGAATGCAATGCCAAGAGACACAGACGCACTGAAGATCAGGAAGTGGGCGGAGTCGGGCGATGTTGCGACGCCGGAGTCCCAGGGCCTGGACCGAGCGACTGGATGGCCCGCCAGCTACTCGCAGCCCGACGGCGACCTGCCCAAGCGGGAGGTGCTCAACCAACTCCTCCGAGAACCCTCCGCCCTCGGAGTGGAGCTCAACCAGCACGGCCTCCTGGAGTGGGATTCTTTGGTTTCCTATGTCCACACGGCCGTCGTGATGGGCAGCGATGGCCAGGTCTATGTCTCGGTGGCAGACAACGCCGGGGTCGACCCGGTATCTGACGTGACCAATGCGAGTTGGAAGCTCTTGGCGCGTCAGGGTCCGGTCGGGGTACGGGGTCCGATGGGATCGACGAGCGGGTTCACCTACGAGGAACTCGACGCCAACGGCGACGTGGGCACTGGATCAGACCAGGTCGCGGCGGGGGACCACGACCACGTGATCGCACACACCCTTGATGGCTCCTTAAAACCATCCTTCTGGCACGGCACTGGCAGCGGTGGCGTGAAAATTATGGCACGTTCCTCCTCGGTTCTAAGCCGTATCAGGACTATCACGGTTTCCAGTGTCCGTAACGTGGTGGTCGTATCTGCTTTGGCGATTGCATGGGATCGAAGTTCATCCGAGATGACCCTGTACCACGGGACAACCTCTCTTGGCACTATCCAGGCGCATCCCGGAAACGATAGAGTTGATGGCGACATCTACGTCCACACGCTACTGAACCTGTCTATCGGTGATCACACCTTTCAGCTCTCTACAACGGGCCTCGATGGCTCGTATTACTATGTTGGAGGAATGGCGCTAGCTGTCCAGCAGTTCACCTTCGATTGAAGACGCTAAGAGTCCTATGAAATACATCATCCTGGGGTTTAGATACAGGAAGGCCCTGGTGGCCTCGCTGCGCCTCATTGCGGAGGCCGTAGAGGCGCTTGAGGATGGCAAGATGACTACCGAGGAGCGGTCAGCCCTCATGTCTCGCTGGTGGGCGGTGATCGAGGGGATGAAGACAGCGAGGGCGGCATAGGTGGAAGCCTTAATCGGGACGGTTGCCGGTATCTCCCTGACTGTTCTCGGGCCCGACGCTGCCGCCATCTGGAGAGCGGCACGGCTGGCGCCCCCGGTCGGTCCAGCCCCCGGCCGGGGGCTCTCCTGAAAGAGGTCTGTCCACAAAAGGGCCACAAAAGGTGTATTAGGGTAGGTGTTTAGTTACGGAAATAGGGATGAGTGCCGAAGGAGGGATTTGAACCCACACACCCTTGCGGGTACTACGCCCTGAACGTAGCGCGTCTGCCGTTCCGCCACTTCGGCACGATGGGCGTCCAGTCGTCGCCGCAGCAGCTCTCGCGGGAGAGCCGATCCCTGACGGCTGAACGCTCGCTATGGTGGGCGGTCGAGGACTTGAACCTCGGACCTCTTGCGTGTGAAGCAAGCGCTCTAACCGGCTGAGCTAACCGCCCCGAAGTTTCTATTAAGGTGCTGGGAGAGGGCTGTCCCGGTCTGCGCTGCCAAGGACCGTGCCCTCGCGGATGTGGCAACGACAGGGCTCGAACCTGTGACCTAGCGCTTATGAAGCGCCCGCTCTACCGCTGAGCTACGTTGCCAGCGCCACCGATTCCCTCGAATAATATAATATGGTGTATCAGGTGTCAATGGCTTCGTTATCTGCTTCAAGGGCCTCGGCCGTGGGCCGAGCCGCCCCCTGAGGAGGGCTCGCGTGCCGGATTCCGATATGGACCCATTGGTCAAGCGGGCAGTAGCCGATGCCGTGGTCGAGCGCGCCTCGTTGGAGCTGAGAAGGCTGCTCCAGGAGCTGGCGTCAGCCCTGGACCCCTTCCCCAGCTTCATGGGGATTAGCTCCATCCAGGCGGTCGAGATCGAGCCTAGTGGCGTCGACCAGCGCGATCGCGGGTGCGTCGTCGTATGCCCCGACGGCGAGCTGTACGAGCTGGTCCTGCGCCTGATTCCGGGTCCGCTGGACACCGGCGTCGTCGACCAGGTCGAGGAGATGAAGCAGCTCGACCTCGCGCCAGGCGACTACGTGGCGAATGCTCACGCCGCCGTCAGGCAGCTGGCGGACCTCCTGGAGGAGCGGCGCTTGTGAGGGCTCAGCCGGACTCGCCGGTGATACGGCCCCGCCGGTAGAGTCGCCCCGGCAGGCTCGTCATGTAGTCGCGCCACGAGGGCGGGTCAGGCCGCGCTGCCAGGAGCTCACGGAGTCTCTCCGAGGCGCCGGCGACCAGCGGCATGCCGTGTCCGCCGCATAGGGCGTCGAACTCCAGGCTCGCCAGTCGCTCCAGCGAGCGGCGGTAGGCGACCCCGTCGTACCCCGGAAAGGGGACCGACCGGCTAACCCGTTTCCCGTCGCTGAAAAGGGTATCGCCTGAGAACAGCAGCCTCCTGTCCTCCACCAGGTAGCATGTGCTGCCCGGCGTGTGGCCCGGAGTGTGCAGGACCCTGACGCCACCCAGTATCGCCAGGACCTCGCCGTCCGCAGCCAGCCGGTCGACGATGGTCCGCTGAAGGAAGGGGACCGGCACGCCGAGACTGCTGAATACGCCCATGTAGCTGAAGGTCGCCTGGCCTCCCGGGAGCGTTCGAGTATCGCCCGAGTGGGCCACGATCTCCGCGCCGGTCCGCCGCTTGAGGCTCAGCGCTCCGCTGACGTGGTCCGGGTGGCCGTGGGTAATCAGGATGGTGCCGAGGTCCTCGGGACGCCTGCCGATGGACCGCATATACCTCAGAACCCGTCCGGCGTCCCAGGGCATACCGGTGTCCACGAGGGTCATCGACTCGTCCTCGATGAGGTAGATGCGCGAGAAGATGGTGCGCTGCAGGACGTGGACTCCGGGCACGAACTCCAACTCTTGCCCCCAAAATACGTCCGGTCGCCATAGGTGGGTCGATATAAGTGTACCGCCCGGTCCCGCCTTCTGGGAACCGTCTGGCTCTAGTGGTGGCCGGGTTATATAATGGGCGGACTTCTCCCAGCCCGCCAGGCTTCAGGAGGCAACGCATGGACATCGGCATCTCGACCTTTCCGACAGCCTACTCGACCGACATAGCGGTGGTGGCGCGACGAGCCGAAGAGCTGGGTTTCGAGTCCCTGTGGGTTCCCGAGCACCCTATCATCCCGGTCCACACGACAACGCCCTGGCCCACCGCCGAGCACGGCAAGATCCCCGACTACTACAAGGACGTCACCGACCCCTTCGTGGCCCTGGGCCGGGCCTCGGCCGTCACCACCAAGCTGAAACTGGGCACCGGCATCTGCCTCGTGCCGGAGCGCAACCCCTTGCTACTGGCGAAGGAGGTCGCGACCCTGGACATGTACTCGGGCGGACGCTTCCTGTTCGGTATCGGCGCGGGCTGGCTCAAGGAGGAGACGGAGATCATGGGCGGCGACTTCGAGCACAAGTGGGCCCAGACCCGCGAGGCCGTGCTCGCCATGAAGGAGCTGTGGACCCAGGCCGAGAGCGAGTTCCACGGCAAGTACTACGACTTCCCGCCGGTTTACTCCTTTCCGAGCCCCGTTCAGCGGCCCCATCCGCCGGTACTCCTTGGTAGCAACGACCCGGATAAGGCCCCCAACGCCGTCAAACGCGTGGCGGAATGGGGGGACGGCTGGATACCCTACAAGGTCACCCCGGAGCAGGTGGTTAGAGGAAAGGCCGTGATACATGAGCTGGCCGAAGCCAAGGGCAGGGACTCGTCGAAGCTGTCGGTCTCCGTCTTCGGACAGCCCAACGATCGGGACCTGATGAAGCGATTCGAAGACGCCGGTGCCGACCGGGTGCTGATAGACATGGAGATCGCGGAGGAAGAGGCCATGCTGGAGCACCTGGAGGCGGCGGCCGAGAACCTGCTGCGCTAGCATGCTCGCTGTTGGGAACCCCGCCTCATCCATGTGAGGCGGACTCGCCCTGATAGGCCTAGGACTCAATCGTCAATGTCCTGCTGCGAGGGAAACTCGATGCATGAAAATCTTCTCTCGGCGCCACCGTTGGGGTAGGGCCTTTCCTGTTTCGGGCAAAGCCCAAGGAGGGCAGGGAGAGGAAAGACTTCGGCGGGTAGCGCCGCCCTTGAGCTGCGTTCGTAGCAATCGCAAGTAACGCTTGGCCTGAAGGATGGTAACGATGCGCGTTGGAGTTTCGACCTTCGCCACGGATTACGCGGGTGACATCGCGGTGCTGGCCAAGCGCGCCGAGGAGCTGGGTTACGACTCGATATGGGTCGGCGAGCACCCGATTCTGCCTCTTGATATCAGCAGCGCATGGCCCGACGAACCTGACAAAGGCGTTCCCAAGGTGGACGCCCACATAGGCGATCCGTTCGTGGCGCTGAGTAGGGCATCGGCGGTGACCTCCACAATCAAGCTCGGCACCGGGGTCTGCCTGGTTCCGGAGCACAACCCTCTTCTCCTTGCCAAGCAGGTGGCCACGCTTGATATGTACTCCGGCGGTCGCTTCCTGTTCGGCATCGGCGCCGGTTGGCTCAAGGAGGCGTCGGAGATCATGGGCGCCGACTTCGAGCATCGCTGGACCCAGACCCGCGAGGCCGTGATGGCGATGAAGGAGCTGTGGACGAGCACCGAGAGCGAGTTTCACGGCCACTACTACGACTTTCCGCCCGTATACATGTTTCCCAAACCGGTACAGCGGCCTCATCCGCCCATCCTGCTGGGCGGCAACGCTTCGCGGGTCCTGAAGCGCGTCGTCGACTATGGCGACGGCTGGATGCCCTACCAGCTCGCCACACCTGAGCAGATGCGGGACTACTGCGCCGAGCTGGCTGAGCTGGCCGGGGAGGCGGGTAGGGATCCAGCCTCCATAGAGATCTCTTACCTATGCCCGCCCGACTACGTGGACGCGATGGGAACGCTGCGCGACGCGGGTGTCGACCGCGTCATATTCCAGCTCTCCACAGAGGTCGAGGCCAGCGAGGCAGAGGGTGACGTATCGCGTCTCGAATCGGAGCGCCTGCAGATGCTCTCGTCAACGCTGCGCTAAGCGTCGACCTTGCCTTGGGCGAGTTACGAGGGTACACTTGCGGCGGCGAATGCCCTGGGCGCCTCACTAACCGGCTTTTAAACTCTAGCACGCCCCCCAGGGACAGGAGGTTTATATGGTCAGCGTCTCTGATGCCGAAGCACTGCGACAGTCCTCGCTCAAGTACCTCTACATGCACAACCGCGACTGGGTCCAGATGGCAGAGGAGGGCGATCCGCAGATAATCACAGAAGGCCACGGGGTAAGGGTCGTCGACTCCGAAGGTAACTCCTACATTGACGTCAAAGGCGGCTACCTGTGCGTCAACATCGGCTACGGGCGGACCGAGATAGCCGACGCGGCGTATGAGCAGATGGTCAAGACGGCTCACTTCCCCAGCGGGGCGACCTCCGTGCCGACGGTGAAGCTGGCCCAGAAGCTGGCCGACCTGACCCCAGGCAGCCTCTCACGGGTCTTCCCGGTGAGCGGCGGGTCCGAGGCCAACGAGACCGCGGTCAAGATCGTGAGGGCCTACCACAACCGCCGGGGCGAGTCGGGACGGTACAAGATCATAAGCCGCAACGGCTCCTACCACGGCACCACCGGCTGCACGGTGTGGCTGGGCGGCCATCCGGCGGCGTCACGCAGCGACTTCGAGCCTATGTACCCCGGCATGGTGTACGCGCCTCAGCCTCACCCATATCGCTGCGAGAGGGGAGGGCAGACGCCCTCCGAGTGCGCGGTCCGGTGCGCCCAGGCCATCGAGGACCTGATCCTGTTCCACAAGCCTGAGACGGTTGCGGCGGTCATCGCAGAGCCGATCGCCGTACCCCTGGGCGTCGTCGTGCCAGGAGACGAGTACTGGCCGATGCTCAGGGAGATCTGCGACAAGTACGGTGTGCTGCTGATCGCCGACGAGGTGATCACCGGGTTCGGCCGAACGGGCAAGATGTTCGCGATGGAGCACTGGGGCGTCGTGCCCGACATAATGACTGTGGCCAAGGGAATAGTCAGCAGCTATCTGCCCATCGCGGCGACGATCGCTACCGAGGAGGTGGCCGACTACTTCGGTGGCGGCGACAACTACTTCAAGCATGTTCTTACCTTCGGCGGGCACCCGGCCCCGGCTGCGGCCGCCCTGAAAAACATCGAGATCCTGGAAAACGAAAACATGGTCGAGAATTCCAGGGTCGTCGGCGCCTACCTCAAAGAGCAGCTCGAGGCGCTGATGGAGACCCACCCGAGCATTGGCGATGTCAGGGGCAAGGGCATGATGGTCGCGGTCGAGCTGGTAAGCGACCGCGAGACCAAGGCCAAGTTCCCCAAGGAAGCCAGGCTCGCCGCCAGGCTGAACGAGCAGTTCCGTAAGAATGGCCTCATCATGCGAACCGACAACGAGATCCTAAGCATCGCGCCGCCGCTCTGCCTGACCAAAGGTGAGGCAGACGAGATAGCGCACGCGATAGACCTCTCGCTCGGAGAGTTCGAGCGACAAGTGGGCATGGTCAGCTAGACCCGCCGGCGGAACGACGCCAGCCCGAATACGACAGCCACAGGAGGACTCGAATGGTAAGCGTTCAAGAGCGTGAGGACCTCAGAAGATCGGCGCTGGAGCACCTATGGATTCGCAACAGCGACTGGGTTCGTATGGCCGAGGAGGGTGGGCCGACCATCATCACCGAGGCCGATGGTGTCAGGGTGACCGACACCGAGGGCAAGTCCTGGATCGACGTGACCGCGGGTTACCACTCCATCAATGTCGGCTACGGGCGCACCGAGATCGCCGAGGCTGCCCGGGAGCAGATGCGCAAGCTGCACTACTTCCCCAACGGCACGACCACCGAGCCGCTGATACGCCTGGTGGAGAAGATTGCCCAGCTCGCCCCCGGTAACCTTGAAAGAACCATGCCCACCACGGGTGGCTCGGAGGCTAACGAGCACGCGGTCAAACTGGCGCGCGCCTACCACAAGCGTCGGGGCGAGGGAGGCCGCTACAAGATCATCAGCCGAAAGCTGTCTTACCATGGCGCGATCGGCGTGTCGATGTGGCTGGGCGGCAATATAGACCGGACCGATTACGAGCCGGCGTACCCCGGGATGGTGTACGGCCCCCAGCCGAACCCCTATCGCTGCGAGTTCGGCGGTAAGACGCCGTCCGAATGCGCGGTGAAGTGCGCAGAGGCCATCGAGGAACTCATCAAGTTCCATGGTCCCAAGTCGGTGGCCGCCGTCATCGCAGAGCCAGTGGCCCAGCCGCCGGGAGCGGCGGTGCCTGGCGACGAGTACTGGCCCATGCTGCGCGATATATGCGATAAGTACGGCGTGCTGCTCATCGCCGATGAGGTCATCTGTGGCTTCGGCCGCACTGGCAAGATGTTCGGTGTCCAGCACTGGGACGTCGTGCCCGACATCTTGACCTTCGCCAAGGGCGTGATCAGCAGCTACCTGCCTATGGCCGGCGTCATCACCACCACGGACGTGGCCGACGCCTTTGTAGGCGAGGAGAGCATGTTCCCCGGGGCCCTGACCTTTGGCGGCCATCCCGTCACCGCGGCCGCGTCGCTCAGGAACATCGAGATCCTCGAGGGTGAGGGCATGGTCCAGAACTCGGCTGAGGTAGGGGCCTACTTCCTGGAGCAGCTCCACACCCTCAAGCAGGACCATCGGATGGTCGGCGATGCTCGTGGCCTCGGTCTGCTGCTGGCGATCGAGCTGGTCAAAGACAAGGCCACCAAGGAACCTTTCGCCCCTGAGGAGCGGGTGGGCGAGCGGCTGACGGAGAAGTTCCGCGAGCAAGGGCTCATCGTGCTGGCGCTGGACTCGATGGTTAGCTTCGGGCCGCCCCTCTGCCTCACCCGTGCCGACGTGGACGAAATCGTTGTCGGCCTCGACCGTGCGATAGGTGATCTGGAGCGCGAGCTGTCTATGTCCTAGAGGACGCTCGCACTCGAGACTGGATTCGAAATGTCGTCATCTACAAACAGCTATGAGATAAACAGCGAGAGTAGCGATAGAGTAGCCGTATTCATAGACGGCAGTAACCTCTACCATAGCCTGGAAGAGAACTGCAAAAGGTTCGACTTGGACTTCGGCGCCTTCTCCGTGAAGCTGTCCAGAGGGCGGCGGTTGTTCCGAACCTACTATTACAACGTGCTCAGGGACTACGACCGCAACCCTCAGGCCTACCAGGACCAGCAGAAGTTCCTAAACGCCCTTCACAACATCCCGTACTTCGACGTGCGACTGGGCACGTCGAAGATGCGGGGCGACGTGGCCGTGGAAAAGGGCGTCGACATTATGGTCGCAACCGATATGCTGCGCTTCGGGTGGGATAACCTCTACGACGTAGCGATACTGGTAAGCGGCGACGGCGACTTCCGCTACGCCCTGCAGGCCGTCAAGGACATGGGGAAGCACGTTGAGGTCGCGGCATTCCAGTCGAACCTGGCAGCGGAGTTGTCGCAGGTGGCGGACGACCGCGAGCTCTTCACCCCAGAGTACTTCACGGACCTGTGGAGCGGGCGCAGAGGCTCCAACTCCACGGCCGCCCGCAGCGGCGAAGCGAGACGGCGCTGGTGGCGGAAGGTGCGCCCCGGCGAGGCGGGTCCGGCGGCAGCGGGCTAGCGGCCTACCTCGACGGGAACCTCGCCCCCAGCGTGTCGATGATGAGCCGGGCGGCCAGTTGGGCCGTCATCGCCGACGAGTCGTAGGGCGGGGAGACCTCGACCATGTCCATCGCCACCAGGCGGTGCGTCCGCGCCAGCGATGCGAGGCATTCACGCACCTCCCCGTAGAGCAGACCCCCCACCTCGGGCGTCCCCGTTCCGGGTGCCTGAGCTGGGTCCATCACGTCGATATCGAAGGTCAGGTAGTGGCAATCGCCTTGAGGGATGAGGTCTGCGACTCCCTGAGGACCCAGCTCCCGGAACCGTCTGGCCGTGATGATCAGGCTGCCGTCCCTGTTGGCCTCCTCGTATGGGCGCCGACGGGCCGATCTGATCCCGATCGACGTTATGCGGTCCACGAAGGGCAGCTCTCTGCAGCGTCGGATGGGACTCCCGTGCGTTAGAAGCGCCCCCTGCACATCATGGGTATAGTCGAGGTGGGCGTCGAAGTGGATGATGTTGACCTTGTCGAACCTGGATAGCCCCCTCACCACAGGATACGTGATGGAGTGATCGCCGCCGATCACCACGGGAAAAGCACCCCGCTCGGCGATCTTCTCGACCGCTTCGGTCAGCTTTTTGAAGTTTCCGACCACATCGGCGGGCACGACGGTCACGTCGCCGCAGTCGGCCATGGTTACGCCCCGCAGCAGCTCATCGCCTGCGTCGACGTCGAAGATTCCCTCGGCGTCTCGTTGGGCCCCGTACGGGTCGGCGTAGGAGTAGGACCTGGGCGCGTCTCTGACGGCGTCCGGCCCGAACCGGGCGCCCGGTCTGCCCAGGGTGCCCTGGTCGAAAGGCACGCCCAGGAAAGCCACGTCGGCGTCCAGCTGGCTCAGGTCGGTGCAGAGCGGCGCCCGGAAGAAGCTCCTCGGATGGGCCCGGACGGCGGCCCACCGCTCGTCACTCGGCTCGGTGTATTGGGCACCTTCGTTTTCAGCTGCCATGTTGACTTCTCCGCCTGATTTGGATGGTCCTCATGGGTCCCATATTATATGGTTCGAGATCCCCCATCGTCTAAAGTGTATTGGATTGTGCCCGTTGGGGGGCTTTGCACCAAAACCACAGGAAGGTGCCGGAAACCGGAGGTTTCCAGCTGGGGTCTGGGGTGTCCCCAGATACAAAATACCCCCCAGGGCGGGTGGGAGGGCAAGCAAACCCTCGCCTTGAAAGGACTTTTGGTGCAAAGCCCCGTTGGGGGGCTTCGGGGCGCAACTCCGCCGATGTCTGACGGCGCATGGTTCAAGATTACATTATGGCGCGCCTCTACCCTCCCAGGAGTGACCTGCACACTGTTCTACCATGTGTCCCTGTGTGTCGGGCGAAACAACCTTTCAAAACCCAACGCCATTTGCTATACTCCCACACGCCGCATTCCGGCCTGGCGGCGAGGTGGAGTAAGAGGACGCAGTCCCTTGACGGTGCGATGGGGAGCGGCCTCGAGGGTCGGAGATCTTACACAAGGATTGGGAATGCCGGCCTACGCCGTCCTCGGAGGCCAGTGGGGCGATGAGGGGAAGGGGAAGGTCATTGACTACCTCTCCCGAGACGCCCATATAGTGGCTAGGTTTTCGGGCGGGAACAACGCCGGACACACCGTCTTGAACGAAGACGGGAAGTTCTCGCTCCACCTGGTTCCCTCAGGCATCTTCTGGCCCCAGGCCCTCTGTGTCATCGGGAATGGAGTCGTCGTGGATCCGGATGTCCTGCTGGAGGAGGTCGACGGGCTGCGGGGCAGGGGAATCGATATTTCCGGCCGCCTGGTCGTGAGCGAGCGCGCCCACATAATCATGCCGTACCACATCGTCCTGGATGGCCTGGCAGAAGCGGCCCGGGGCAGCCAGGCCATCGGGACTACCGGCAAGGGCATCGGCCCGGCCTACACCGACAAGGCCGCTCGCACAGGAATCCGCGCCGCTGATCTGCTCGACCTCGATGCCCTCAAACCAAGACTCGAGGGAGTCCTCGACCAGGCCAACACTCTGATCACCAAGCTGTACGGCGGGGCGCCCCTGGATCCGTCGGATGTGTTCGACAAGTGTCGCGAGTGGGCCGATCGGTTTGCCCCTTTCATAGGCCCCGCGGAGCAGATAGTCTACGAGGCCCTGGCGGATGGCCGGAACGTCCTGCTTGAGGGTGCCCAGGGGGTGCTCTTGGACGTGGACCACGGCACGTATCCCTACGTTACGTCGTCGAACCCTACGATTGGCGGTGCCTGCGTGGGCCTCGGGATAAATCCGCACCACATTTCGGGGATCGTCGGTGTGTTCAAGGCGTACTGCACCAGGGTGGGGAGCGGTCCCTTGCCCACCGAGCTCCTCGGCGAGACTGGGGAGACGATCCGTGAGGTGGCCCAGGAGTATGGGGCGACGACCGGCCGGCCGAGGCGAGTAGGCTGGTTTGACGCCGTCGCGGCCCGCTACAGCGTTCGGGTCAACGGATACACGTCGGCGGTGCTCACGAGGCTGGATGTACTCGACGGCTTCGACTCAGTGAGGATTTGTACGGCTTACGAGCTGGACGGGAAGGTCGTCGAGAGCTTCCCGGGAGGAACCGCAGCTCTTGAGCGTTGCAAACCCATCTACGAGGAGCTTCCGGGGTGGGACAGTCCCACGGCCAGCGTCACCCGGCTAGAAGACCTGCCCGCCGAGGCGCGCTCCTGCGTTAGTCGAATCGAGGAACTTATGGGCTCTCGCATCGACATCATCTCGACAGGTCCCTACAGGCACGAGACGACGATGGTCCGGCCCATCATGCCCGCGCTGGAGTAGCCAACCGGCCCGCTAGTTGAACGCAGGCGCCGCCTCGATGAAGGCCCTGACCTCGTTCTCCAGCTCCCTCCAGCGTGACCTCAGGATCATCATCGCGATGAACCCGCCCAAGAGCAGGTTATAGAGCGTCGACGGGATGTAGCTCCTGTAGGAGAAGATGGTCCTGTCGCGGGTGTGGCGCAGGTCGACGGTGACTCCTACCCACGACGTCTTGTTGACGGTGATGCGCCGTATCCCGAGCAGCCTGGCCTCGCGGACCTCGTATCTGTCGCCGAACTCGTCGCGAAAAGCGCCCAGGGCGCGGTCCAGCGTCAGCTCGGGTCGGTGCGCTACGGTGATGTCTGGCACGTCGCCCCCGGACTACTACTCGGTGCCTTAGGGAATCGCCGGTGACGACGGACGACGCGGCCGGCTAGCTACCGTTCCGGCCGTCTACTGGCAGATCGACGGTGTACTCGTCCATCAGCGGGTCGAATTTGGCCTTGAAGGCGTCGTCGGCCCCCCACATAGGGAGCCTGGGCCTGCCGACGTTGAAGCCTGCCCTGTTCAGAGCGTGCTTGATGGGCACCGGGTTGGTCACCCAGAAGATGGCTTTGAAGAAAGGCAGGAGGCGGCGGTGCTCCTTGGCGGCCCGCTCGATGTCGCCCTCCAGGATCATGCCCGTCATGCCCTTGATCTGGCTGCCGATGATGTGCGAGGCCACGCTGACGATGCCGTAGCCGCCGACGCACATGATGGGGAAGGTCTCGTCGTCGTTGCCGGACCACACCCTGAAGCCCGAGGGGGCGCCGTCGACGATCCGGGTGATCTGTACCAGGTCGCTGGAGGCCTCCTTCACGCCGACGATGTTGTCGATCTCGGCCAACCGCAGCGTCGTCTCCGCGGTCATGTTCAGCGACGTGCGCGACGGGACGTTGTACAGTATCCCGGGCAGAGAGGTCGCTTCCGCGATGGCCTTGAAGTGGTGGTACAGCCCTTCCTGCTGAGGCTTGTTGTAGGCCGGTACGGTCAGCAGTAGCCCGTCGGCTCCCACCTTCTCCGCCTCTTTCGACAGGGCCACAGACTTACGGTGGTTGTTGTCTGTGCTCCCGGCGATGACGGCGGCGCTGTCGCCCACCGCTTCCTTGACCTCGGCGAAGAGGCGGACCTTCTCGTCGTCGGACATAGATGGCGACTCGCCGGTCGTGCCGCCTATCACCAACCCATCGCTGCCGCAGTCTACGAGGCCTTTCGCGAGCTTCCTCGCCCGCGCGTAGTCAATTTCGCCCTCTTCGTCGAAGGGCGTGACCATTGCCGTGAGAAGCCTCCCGATGTCTACCATGACTAGCCCCTCCTCACAGGGGTCGGCAGCAGTTCGCGGCTCAGAACCTCCTCGGCTATCTGAAGGGCGTTTAGAGCTGCCCCTTTCCTGAGATTGTCCGACACTATCCACATGGCGATGCCATTGGGATGGGATATGTCCTGCCGAATGCGGCCTACGAACACCTCGTCTTCGCCCGCCGCGTTTATCGGCATAGGATACACACTGGCCTCTGGGTCGTCCACCACTGTTATCCCAGGTGCAGCCTCCAGAATATCCCGCACCGCACTCGCGTCGACCGGCTCCGAGAACTCGACGTGGACCGCTTCGCTGTGGCTTACCATGACGGGGACGCGGACGCAGGTGGCCGAGACGGCGAGGTCGGGCTCGTGGAGTATCTTGCGCGTCTCCTCCAGCATCTTCATCTCTTCCCGCGTATAGCCGTTGGGTGTGAAGGGCTCGATGTGGGGTAGGGCGTTGAAGGCGATCTGGTGGGGATATGTACTCGGCTCCGTGGCACGGCCCTCGAGAACGTCGCCCGACTGGACCCTCAGCTCCTCCATGGCGGCAGAGCCGGTGCCTGATACGGACTGGTATGTATCGGCCACAACCCGTCTGACCGGCGTGTGCTCTATCAGTGGCTTGAGCACCATTACGAGAGGCGTGGTGGAGCAGTTGGGTATGGAGACAATGCCGTGGTGTTGCTCCAGGTCGTCGGCGTTGACCTCGGGCACTACCAGAGGCACTTCGGCCTGCATACGGAATGCGGCGCTATCGTCTATTACAAGGGCTCCCTGCTCGACTGCGACGGGCGCGAGCGCGCGACTCACCTCTCCACTGGCCGATATGAATGCGATGTCCACCTCGCCCAGTAGCTCCGGCGTCGCCTCCTCGATGAGGTGCTCGTTACCTCCGACGATCAGCTTCTTGCCCACGGAGCGCCTGGACGCGCATAGACGCAGCGAGCTGTAGGGGAACTTGCGCTCCTGAAGGATGTCCAGGAACACACGGCCGACGGCTCCGGTGGCTCCAATTACCGCGATCCTACAGCCGTCCAAGGAACCCTCCAGAGAGTGGAAATACAGAGATCATAGCGGCGTCGACGGGATAAAATCCACAGAAGGGATCGGACTAGAGATTCAGGAGGTTCTCCAGGCCGACGACGAGCCCTGGCTTCTTTACGACCTCTCTTATCGCGGTAACGACGCCCGGCATGAAGCTCTCGCGGTTGATGGAGTCGTGACGCAGGGTCAGAGTCTGGCCCAGTGTGCCGAACACTAGCTCATGGTGCGCCATCCGGCCCGGCATACGGGCGCTGTGGATGGACACACCTTCGTGGACGCCGCCGCGAGTCCCCGAAAGGATCTCCTTCTCGGCGGGTGGTGCAAGGAAGGCGTTCCCCTTGGAGCCGGCCGCTGCCTTCGCTATGGCAAGGGCGGTGCCCGAAGGAGCGTCCTTCTTCGCCTCGTGGTGCGTCTCGGTAAGATCGGCGTAGTCGAAGAACGGCGCCAGCACCTTGGCGACGTGAATCATCAGCACCGCGCCCAGGGCGAAGTTGGGTGCGACTATGATGCCGACCCCGTACTCCTGTGCCAGGGTCTCGGCCTCTTGAACGTTGCTGTCCGAGAGACCGGTCGAGCCGATGACGAGGTTCACGCCACGGGGGGACGCGGTCCGCATCGCCTGCATGGCGCCGTCGGCGTTGGTGAAGTCGACCACAACGTCTGCGCCATCGAGAACGTCCGCAAGCGAGTTCGAGATCGGGACCGTCCCGGACCCGTCTGGGAGGCTGTAGGAGCCGGGCTCGGCGGTTAGGTCCGCGGCACCGACGGGCTCCAGGTCCGCTTCGCGGGACGCGGTGTTGGCGACCTCGCGCCCCATTTTCCCGAGAGCGCCGTTGATCACAACCTTGATACGTGCCATGGGACACCCCCCATCTGTGGGCCGGGACTACCGCTGAGGTCTGCGGCCCCCCATTGGTCGCGGGCCGCCGCCGTCCCGGCGACCGCCCGGACGCTGCCCTTGCGGGCCGGGCCCACGTCTCTGGGGACCGCCCGGACCTCCGGGTCGCGGGCCCCTAGGGTCTGCATAGCCAGGCCTGGAGCCGCCAGGCGGGGCAGGCCTGGAGTCGGGCCCGGGTCCGTCCGCGGGTGCAGGGTCGACGGCGGCGGGATCGCCGTCACCTGTGTTCTGTGGCTCGTCTGTGCTCTCGAGTAGCGCGCGGCGCGATAGCTTCACGCGACCCGTCGGATCGACGTCGATAACCTTCACGGTGATCTCTTCACCGAGATTCACGACATCTTCTACGGCGGGCACATGGTAGTCGGCTAGCTCGCTGATGTGGACCATGCCGTCCTTGCCCGGAGTGAGCGCGACGAAGGCGCCGAAGGTGGTTATCTTTACCACCTTGCCGGTGTAGATGTCACCGATCTGTATGTCGCGCGTCAGGTCCATGACCATCTGCACGGCTCGCTCTGAAGCTTCCGAGTCGGTCGAGCTGACCACGACGGTGCCGTCGTCCTGCACATCGATGTTGGCCTTGGTCTCCTCGACGATCCCGCGGATGGTCCGGCCGCCGGGTCCGATCACCATGCCGATCTTGCTGACCGGGATGTTGATACTGATCATTCGCGGCGCGTAGGCGCTTAGCTCTGGCCGCACGTCGCCGATAGCCTCCCGTATCCTATCAAGCAGGAACAGGCGCGCCTCTCGGGCCTGTTGCAGCGCGTCGGAGATGACGTCGAAGCCGATGCTGTTGACCTTAATGTCGAGCTGCATCGCGGTGACGCCCGTCGACGACCCGGCGACCTTGAAGTCCATGTCTCCCACGTGGTCTTCCAACCCCTGGATGTCGGTCAGCGTGACATACCGGCCGTTTTCGCCGGTCACGAGGCCGACCGAGATCCCTGCGATTGGGGTCTTGATCGGCACTCCGGCGTCCATCAGGGCAAGCGTAGCGGCGCAGACTGTGCCCATGGAGGTGCTGCCGTTGGAGCTGAGAACCTCGGAGACAACTCGTATGGTGTAAGGGAACTCCTCCTCGCTGGGTATCGAGGAGATCAAAGCTTTTTCCGCCAGGGCCCCGTGGCCAATCTCGCGGCGGCCCGGTCCGACCATCCGGCGGACCTCGCCGACGGAGTAGGGTGGGAAGTTGTAGTGGAGGAGGAACCGCTTGGAATCGGCGGGACCCAGGTTGTCGAGCTTCTGCGCGTCCCCCGGCGAGCCAAGCGTGACCACTCCCAGGACCTGGGTCTCGCCCCTCGTGAACAGCCCCGAGCCGTGGGTCCTGGGCAGCAGGGCCACCTCACAGGAGATGGAACGCATATCCTTGGGTCCGCGACCGTCGGGGCGGTTGCCCGTCGACAGGACTCGGGCGCAGAAGTCCTCCTCGAGCATCGTCTCGAAGGCGCCCTTGATCTTGTTCGGCTCGAAATCGTCCCCTAGAGCCGTGATCAGCTCGTCCTTGAGCGCGTCGACGCGCTCCTCCTGCTCCTCTTTCGACGTGTGAACGCTCAGCGCGGCGCCAATTCGGCCGTCCATCAGCGCACGGGCGCGTTCCATTAGCTCTGGTGGAATGGGGCTCGGCTCGTAGCTCACCTTGGGCTTGCCTGCCGAGCGAGCGAGGTCGTCCTGAAGCTCGATCACTCCCAGGTTGACTTCGTGGGCCCTTTTGATGGCTTCGAAGGCGATGTCATCTGGTATCTCGTCGGCGCCGGCCTCGATCATGACGACGCCCTCTCTGTTGCTGGCAACCAAGACATCCAGCTGGCCCTCCTCGAGCTGGGCGTACGTAGGGTTCACCACGAACTCCCTGTTGACGTAGCCGATACGGCTCGCGGCGACGGGGCCGTTGAAAGGTATGTCGGACACCGACAGCGCCGCCGAGGCGCCGGTCAGTGCCAGGATGTCGAAGGGACTCTCCTGGTCGAGCGAGAGGGGTGTAATGACGATCTGCACTTCGTTGCGAAAGCCCTTGGGGAAAAGCGGCCGGAGCGGCCTGTCGGTTAGCCGCGCGATCAGCACCGAGTGGGTGCTCGGCCGGCCCTCCCTCCTGAAGAAGCTTCCTGGGATCTTCCCACGGGCGTAGAGTCGCTCCTCAAGGTCTATGGTGAGCGGGAAGAAGTCGATGCCCTCTCTGGGCTTGCTCATCGTGGCGGCGACGAGCATCACGTTGCCACCGGAGTGGACTAGGACGGATCCGTTGGCCTGTTGAGCGAGCTTGCCGGTCTCTATCGTCAGGGTGCCAGAGCCAACGGTACGCGCAAAGCTAGATTGCATGAAAGAATGATACCTCCTGGTGGGGAACCCGGGGGAAAAGCGATAGCACCCCGGCGGGTGCTATCTCCTCAGTCCAAGTCTTGAGATGAGAGACCTATAACGCCCCACGTTTTCCCCGTTGAGGTATCTGAGCAGTCTACGACGGCGCCCAACCAGCTTGAGAAGGCCTCGGCGGGTGGATTGGTCGTGCTTGTGGGCTCGTAGATGGTCCGTCAGCCCGGCTATCCGGGCCGTCAGCACGGCTACCTGCAGCTCAGTCGATCCCGTATCGTTCGCGTGGGTTTGATACTTGGTGATAATGGCTTGCTTTTCAGCCTTGTCCACGCAGTCTCCCGGTTCCCTAATTTTCTCTCTTTTTCTCGTACGGATTGTAGCACAGCGTCGGTCCCCCCCGCAATCGGGAACGCCGCGCCACGATCTTGTTCCCGGCCCCGGATCGACGGCGGACGACGGTTACCGCACCTCCTTGGTGTAGCCTAAGAGCATTGGCAGCCCGCGCGGACTGGACTGCCCTATTAGAGGGAGGATGCGCTCGCGGACAGACTGCGTCTCGGGGGGGGGATACGATCCCCAATCGTGACGCCCGGAAACCGGATGGGCGGATCTAGCCAAGCTCCCCCAAAAACGTGGTGACGGCTCTCTCGAAGCCGGACGGGTTATCGCCGGTGACCAGGTGCCCGGCCCTCTCTACGGTGGCCACCTGGCTGTTGGGGACTCGCTGCTGCATTCGATCTGCCGTATCCAGCGCGATCATGTCGCTGTCCGCGCCCCGGACTATGAGCGTCGGGCACTGAACGGCCTCCAGGTAGCCCCACAGGCGTTGGGCCAGCTCCGGATCGGTCGTGAGCTTGCGGTCGGCAGAGCGGAGACGTTTGTCGTATTTCCAGGTCCACTTACCGTTGGGAAGCTCCTTCAGGTTATGTACGACGCTACCCCTGATCTGCTCAGCCGAGCGACGTGGATTGAACGAATGGATTCTCTCAACGAAGGCATCCAACGAGTCGAGCTCGTCCTCCTGCCGTATGAATTGCCTGATGTTCTCGCTGCCGACTCTCATCGTCTCGGGTGCGGCGTCTACAACGATCAGGGCCCGTACTCTATCGGGGTGGAGGGAGGCGTACGTGAAGGCGTTTCTCCCTCCCATCGAGAGGCCCATCAGGACGATGTCCTTTAGGCCCAGCGCCACTACGACGGCCTCCAGGTCCCGCTGATAGGCCTCCGGCGAGTAGTCGCCGTCGGAGGCCCAATCGGTATCCCCGTGGCCCCTCTGGTCCAGAGATATGACGCGGAACCTGTCGCAGAGGGAGAGGGACACGAAGTCCCATGAGTGGCACGTCTGAGCGAAACCGTGCAGCAGCAGCATCGGCGGACTGCTTGGCTGGCCCCACTCGAGGTAGTGGAAGCGCGTGTCGTTGACGTCGATGAATCCGTCCTCGGGCACCGCCTCCTCGGCGAAAGTCACGCCCATGGCCCGCGCTGCGTCATGGAGCGAGAGCCCGCGGCTGCTGAGTTCGGAAGTCAATATCTAGTCCTCCATTGAAAACTGGCTCGGTTGTCGGTGCGCTGGCGGGGCTTTGCACTAAGGGCCCCTTCCAGGCGAAGGTTTGCTCTCCCTCCCACCCGCCCGACGGGTATTTCGTATCTGGGGACACCCCAGACCCCGACCCCGATACATCGGGGCACCTTCCTACGGAAAACCTTCGAGCGTGGGTGGGTGAGATGTAACGGGATGCTGCGACTAAGCACTAAAGGGCCGGTCGCCGGCTGTGCCAGGCGGTCGCCTGCTCGTAGGCGTGCGCCGCCCGCAGGACCGTGGCTTCTTCGAATGCACGCCCAACCAGCTGCATCCCCATGGGGAGCCCGGCCGTCGAGAACCCACAAGGGACCGAGGCGGCAGGCAGGCCGCAGATGTTGAAGGGCCTGGTCAGCCGGGATAGCAGCGCCGGGGCTGATTCCGTCTGGTCCCCAACCTGGACGGTGGTCTGGCCTATTCTGGGTGCCGTTATCGGTGTCGCCGGCGCTAGGAGCAGGTCGTAACGCCTCATGACGTCACCGATCTCGCGGTCGAAGACCGTCCTGGCCCGCTGGGCCTTTATGTAGTCAGAGGCCGGTGTCATTACGCCAACCTCGAGTCTCGTGCGCACATCGGGGCCAAGGTCGCCTGCCCGGTCTCGCAAGTGCTCTAGATTGACCTCTGCCGCCTCCGCAAAGAGGATCGTCCCCGATATCGGGAGGGAGTAGTTGAGGACCGGGATCGAGACCTCTTCGACCGTGGCCCCCAGCTCTCCGAGGACACTGGCGGCGGCCGCCAGCGCCTCGCTCACCTCGGCGTCGATGGTGTCGTAGAAGTGCTCCTGAGGTAGGCCGATGCGCAGGCCGCTCACGCCTCGATCAAGCGACGCCGTGTAGTCTTCGGCAGGCACGTTGGCGGAAGACGGGTCGCGCGGGTCGTATCCGGCTATGGCGTTCAGGATAAGCGCCACGTCCTCCGCGCTGCGGGCCATCGGTCCCACCGTGTCCAGGCTCGAGCTCAGCGGGTAAACGCCTCGCCGGCTGACGCGGCCGAAGGTAGGCTTCAGGCCTACGATTCCGCACAGCGACGACGGTATGCGGACGGAGCCCCCGGTGTCGGTGCCGAGGGCACCCATGCACTGCCCGGACGCGACCGCAGAGCCCGAGCCCCCGCTGGACCCGCCGGTCACACGCTCCGGATCCCAGGGGTTGTGCGCCGGACCGTGGTGAGGGTTCTCGCTGCTTGGCCCGAAAGCGAGCTCGTGCATCTGCAGCTTGCCCATCAGGATCGCCCCGGCTTCGCGGAAGCTCTCGGTGACGGCGGCATCGAAGTCGGGAACGAAGTCACCCATCACCTTCGTCCCGGACGTGGTCCGAACGCCTTTGGTGTAGAAGAGGTCTTTCAGCCCTATCGGGATGCCGTGCAGCGGACCGACGTGGTTGCCCGCCTGGATCGCTCGCTCGGCGTCCCTGGCGGCTTGCACTGCCTCGTCAGCCAGAAGCGTGATGAAGGAGTTGAGCCGCGCGTCGGTTTCTTCTATCCGCTCGATGTGGGCGGCTACAAGCTCCACGGGGGAGAGCTGCTTCGAGGCGATGAGCCTCGAGGCCTCGGCAATGGAGAGGTAGTGTAGTTCGCCGGCCGTCATCGGCTACTCTGTGCCGGCCTGGAACGTGACGGCCGGCTCGACGTTCTCGAGATCGAGCTCGTCGAGGTGGGCGATGGCGTCGGCGTTAACCTGGACCTGCGGCAAGATCTCCTCCAGCCTGTCGTCGTCGAGCTCCAGACCGGATAAGCGGGCCAGTGCCCTCAGTGTCTCCCTTGTGATGCGTGGCTCTGCCATTGGTTCGTCTCCTTTGCTACCCTACTCCGCGTCCTCCTCTTTCAGAGGGATGCGGCCCCACGTGATCGAGTCGGGGTCGTCGGCCAGTGATTGGTCGCGGATCATGTCACGTATCTTCAAAAGAGTGGCGTTCACCTCGTCAGTGACATACACCCAATCCGGCGGCTCGGGAAACCAGTAAGGCGAGGTTATACGGACGACCTTCTGCTCCGCGGCGCTAACGTATATCCCGAACTTCGAGGCGTGAGGCAACATCGACAACTCCTGGCTACGGGGCTAGGGGACCTCTGCGTATACTGCACGACGGCGCGACTCGGTGATGGCAGTGCAACAGTATATCAATGGTCGGCGCGGGTGGCTACAGATGGAACGCAGGAGCAGGCGCCAACGCCACGACTACTCGACGGTCACCGACTTGGCGAGGTTCCTCGGCTGGTCGACGTCGCATCCGCGTCGCACGGCTATATGGTAGGCGAGGAGCTGCATCGGTAGCGCCATCAGCATTGGCGACAGGTACGGCGAGGCCTGCGGTATGTATATGACATGGTCCGCCCTGGGCGGGGCGTCTTCGCCTTCACTGGCGACGGCTATGACAATGCCGCCGCGGGCTTTCACTTCGTTTACGTTGTTCAACATCTTGTCGTACAGCTCGTCCCGCGGCGTCAGGGCTACGACGGGCATCTTCTCGTCAATGAGAGAGATAGGGCCGTGTTTCATCTCGCCAGCCGGGTACCCTTCCGCGTGTATGTAGCTGATCTCCTTGAGCTTCAGCGCCCCCTCCATGGCCAGCGGGTAGTTTATGCCCCTGCCAAGGTAGAGGAAGTCGGAACACCCGGCGTAGCGCTTCGCGAGGTCCTCGTACTGCCTCTCGTTCTCCAGCACCATGCCCACCAGGTTAGGCAGGCGCGCCAGCTCTCGCGAGATCTCGCCGACCCGCTCACGGGACAGTGTGCCACGCCTCATTCCCATGTGGGCCGCCAGCAGGTATAGCGCTACCAGGGAGCACACGAAGGTCTTGCTCGCGGCGACTCCGATCTCCAACCCGGCCCGTATGAGTATCGAGCCGTCGGCGATGCGGGTCGTCTGTGTCCCCTCGTAGTTCACGAGTGTGAGCTGCCGTGCCCCCTTCCGCGCGGCCTCCTCCATAGCTGCCAGTGTGTCTGCCGTCTCACCGGACTGAGAGATGGACACGACCAGCGTACGGTCGTCGATCACGGGGTCCCGGTACCTGAACTCGGACGAGTTGTCAGCCTCGGTGGGGATGCGAGCTAGGGATTCCATCCAGATTCGCCCGACCATGGCCGCATGGAGGCTGGTGCCCATCCCGAGCATGATGACGCGGTCGAAACTCTGTGTCTCCTGGTCCGAGAACGGGTACTCCTCCAGGTCTACGCTGGGAGGCTCGAAGGACACGCGCCCTCTCAGCGTGTCGATGACCGCCTCGGGCTGTTCGTGGATCTCCTTGAGCATGAAGTGCTTGTACTCGCCCTTGGCCGCTGATAGAGAGTCGTATGTGACTACGGAGACCGGCTTCTCGATCGCGTTGCCGTCCAGTTGACTGTACTTGGCTCCGTCTCTGGTCAGAGCGACCAGCTCCCCGCCCGCGAGGTAGGCGACGCGGCGGGTGTGGGGTAGTAGCGCCGGGAGGTCGCTGGCCAGCAGCATCTCCTCCTCGCCGTACCCAATCACCAGGCCGCCGGCGTTGCCCAGCCTGAAGGCCACGATCTTCGACGGCTCGAGCCTCGATACGACGACGACGGCGTTGGCGCCATGGATGCGGCCGGCCGTCTCCCGCACCGCGTCTTCCAGCGAGTACTCGGCTTGAAGATATAACTCTATGAGGTGCGGTATGCACTCGGCGTCGGTCTGCGACGCGAATGTGTGGCCATGGTCCAGCAGCTCTTGCTTCAGGTCCAGGTAGTTCTCGACTATCCCATTGTGGACAACGGTTATCTGGTTGAGGCAGTCGACGTGAGGGTGGGCGTTGAAGTCGGTCGGACCACCGTGGGTGGCCCATCTCGTGTGACCTATACCGGTCGTGCCCTCGGGCATACGCTCGCTGAGCTTGGCCTGGAGCCTCGATAGTTTGCCGGAGGCTTTGCACACCTGCGGCTCGCCCTCCGGGCTGATCACGGATATACCGGTGCTGTCGTAGCCCCGGTACTCCAGCCTGGCCAGGCCTTGCATCAGTATGGGGCCCGCCTGGCTACTCCCCGTGTATCCTATGATCCCGCACACGAAGCGCCTCGACTACCGTGGTTCCGCTAGGATGCCACTACCCCTTCGCGCTCTTCGGCCTTGTTTGCCGCGTATACGCCCTGATAGTTCTCCGGCAGCAGGTCCGCCACCCTTTGCATGATCATGTCGGACATGGATTGGAGAACCTCCTCGCTGGGTCGTCCCTCTATGGGGGGAATGGAGAACGGCGTGCCGATCGTCACGCGTATGCGTCCGGTGGGATTGAACACCCGCGCCCAGCTGCCGAGCCCTTCGGTCCCGGTGATGGCGACCGGCAGCAGCGCCGCCTGGGACTTCAAGGCCAGCCGGACGACTCCAACCTTTGCCCTCTTCATGCCGGCCATCCTACTTCGTGTGCCCTCTGGAAAGATGACGACAGCCTTGTCCGCCTTGAGCCGGTCCAGCACCCAGCGGAAGGCCCTGGAGTCGACGTTGTCCCTACGGAGAGGGAATGCGCCGTAAGACCGGAAGAACCACTGTGTGACCGGACCCTTGAATAGCCCGCTCTTGGCGAGGAAGCAGATGCGCCGTGGAAGGCTCGCCCCCAGCAGCGGCGGATCGAAGTTGCTCAGGTGGTTCGCCACCACCAGCAGGGGCCCCATGGGCGGCATGTTTTCACTGCCGGTTACCTTCCAATCGGCGAAGAGCCTGAGTGTCGCCCTCTGGGCCACGTTGCATACGGGGTATAGAGCCGGAGTCTCGATCATCGGGGCCCCGCGATCTCCAGAATGGCCTCGGCTACCTCTCTTATGCTGAGGTCGTCGGTGCAGATGCAAACGGCATCATCGGCGGGCCGCAGCGGGGAGTCGGCACGCTGGCTGTCGATGGCGTCGCGTCGGAGGATGTCCTGCTTTAGCTGCTGATAGTCCGGCGCCCGGCCTTCGGACTCCAACTCCGCTTGTCGACGTCGCGCCCGGACGTGAGGAGAGGCCTCCAGATAGACCTTTGCCGATGCATCGGGCAGGACTACGGTACCTATGTCCCTTCCGACCATCACTATTGGACCCTCTTTGGCGATGCTACGCTGCTGCCGAACCAGCTCCGACCGAACCCCCGAAGCCCTCGCTACGAGGGATACTCCTCTTTCCACATCGGCGTCTCTGAGCCGGTCCGTCACGTCTTCTTCGTCGACTATGAGCCTATCGCTGCAGTCCCCTCCCAGTTTTATGACGAGCGACTCGGCCACGCGTGTCAGGGACTCCTCATTCTCCAGGTTCGTGCCCCGCTCGATTGCTACGAGGGTGACTGCTCGATACATCATACCAGTGTCCAAGAAGCGGTAGCCCAGGCGTCTGGTCAGAAACCTGCCAACGGCGGTCTTGCCCGAGGCGGCCGGGCCGTCTATCGCTATTGAGGCTTGGCCTGGCAAAGCGGCAGTCGTGGTGTGCACTCACAAGGCTGTTGTTCGTGGCAAGCCGATTATAGCCGCGTGCGCAGGATGGAGCAAGGAGATATGTGCACGTATGCGCTCGCAGGGAAGACGCTACTCGCCGTACGCTTCTCGTATCCGCTCCTGGAAGTCCTCGTCGTAGTCGAAGATTCGTCCCTGACGCTTATGGTCCTCCAGCGGGATCACTGGGGGCCGTTTCACCACGGCAGGCTCCTCGCCGATCACGCCCTCTGCCTCCATCTCGCTCACCGTCGGTGCCGGTATGCCCAGCATCTCAGTTAGTACGAGGCGGTTGTGCTCGCCCAGAAGCGGCGCTGCCCATCTCGTGCCACCCTGTGTCATCGACATTTTCCAGGGCCGGCTCGTGTAAGGCAGAACCGGTATGCCCAGGCCTGGATGATGAGCGGCGGTCTCGTAGAAGCGTCGCTCTTTCAGGTGAGGGTCCAGCAGCAGCTGCCTGCCGTTGAGGACGGCTCCCGCCGGCACGTGCTGCTCCTGGAGCGTGTGCATCAGGTCGTACTGATCCCAAGGGCGAGTGACCTCTGACAGCATGGAGTCCAACTCGTCCTGGTGACGCCATCGAACGAGGCCATCGGCGAAGCGGGCGTCGGAGACCCATTCGGGCCTGCTCAGTACCCGGCACAGCGCAGCCCACTGAGCGTCGGTTGCGATGGCGATGGCGATCCAAGTGTCCTCGCCGCGGCAAGGGTAGCAGCCGTGGGGAGCCATCGCTTGATCCCGGTTACCGAGCCGCTCCCTGGTACGACCGTTCGCCGTATAGTCCATCAAGGCCTCGGGCATGGTCGAGCTAACGGTCTCGGCATGGGAAATGTCGATGGACTGTCCCTTGCCGGTACGCGCTCTGTGGACCAGGGCCGCCATGACCGCGAAGGTCGTGTGCTCGGCGGCTGCATAGTCGGCGTAAGGGATCTCTGGGAGCACGGGCGGACCGTCCTTGTATCCGGTCATGTGGGCCAGGCCGGAAGCCGCCTCGGTCGTGAAGCCGATGGCCCCGTAGCTGGACCAGGGCCCGTCGTGGCCGTATCCCGTCGAGTAAACGACTATGATGTCCGGCCGGATGCCACGTAGGTCGTTGTACTCCAACCCGAAGTTCCTCATCACCCTCGGAGTAAAATTCTCGATGAATACGTCGCTGATGCTGATGAGCTCCTTCATCGCCGCCAGCCCCGCCGGCTTGCTCAGGTCGAGGGTGAGGCCCAGCTTGTTTCGGTTCTGCTCATAGAAGTTGCCGCCGCGGTTCCAGAAGGCTCCGCTCGGATCGTTCCGGTAGACCGAAGTCTCGCGGTACACCTCCATACGCACGCAGGACTCAACGTGAATGACCTCGGCTCCCATGTCGGCCAGCAGCTTGGATGCGTGAGGCACGGCGATGAGTTGCTCAAGCGCCACCACTCGGACCCCGTCCAGAGGGAGGGTCATCCTAGATTACTCCCGAGCCCCTGAGCTGCGTTAGCTCTTTGAGAGAGTAGCCCAGCTCGTCGCATAGGACCTCCTTGTTGTGCTGGCCAAGGGTAGGTGCAGGCGATCTCGCCTCCCATGGAGTCCCGCTCATGAGGAATGGGGCGCCGGGATAGGTCACCTTGCCGGTGTGGGGATGCTCGATCTCGGTGAAGTATCCGCGGGCCCGGTACTGGGGGCTGGCGACCACCTCCTCAGGGCTCTGTACGACTCCGTAGATCAGCCCCTTATGCCTGTGAGCCGACTCGAAAAGCTCCATCTTGTCTTTGTTACCGAACGCCTCGCTGAGGATGGCGTCGAGCTCCGTGGCGTTTTGCAGCCGGTCGCGCGGTGTCGAGAACCGAGGTTCCTTAAGCTGAGGGATGTCCAGGAAGTCGGCAATCGTCCCCCAATCAACGTCCCCGAAGGCGACAGGCACCACGTAGCCGCCCCGCGTCTGGACCGGGCCCCGAGGCATGTCTCCGATGGTCGGCGGTTGGCGCTGCCTGACGGCGCCCTGGTAGGTGTACAGGGCAGTGTTGTCCCTCAGCCCCGTAGCCACGCACTCCTGAATCGAGACGTCGATCCGCTGACCTTCCCCGGTGAGCTGCTGATGGAAGGCGGCGATGAGTATCGCGCTGGCCGCGTTGGTCCCGGCTTTGAATTGCGCCTGGTGAAGGGCATGCTTGAGCGGTTCGCGCTCGTTGGAACCAAGAACGTACGACAGCCCCCCGAGGGCGTATTCGACTATGTCCGTGGCCTCGTAGTCCCGGTAGGGCCCCGTCTGGCCGAAGTTAGAGATGGACGCCATCACGAGGTTGGGGTTGATCTCCCGTAGCTCCTCGTAATCCAGCCCCAGCGAGGGGAGTAATCGCGGGCGAAAATTCTCGACCAGTACGTGGGCGTCCTGGACCAGGCGTTTCAGGATGTGCTTGCCGGTATCCGCCTTCAAATCGAGCGTCACGCCTCGCTTGTTGGTGTTGAGGTATAGGAAGAGGAGGCTCTTCTCCGGATGGGGTTGGTCGTGGAAGAAGGGTCCCATGCGCCGTGCGGGGTCACCCGACGGCGCCCTCTCTATTTTGACGACGTCGGCGCCGAAGTCGGCCAGGAGCTTGGTACAGTAGGGCCCAGCGATGTGGTGGGTGAGGTCGACGACCTTCAAACCTTCGAGGGCTGACTGGGGCACTGCTGGACGGCTCACTCTGTGTCGGGGATCCTGGTCGCGCGGCTATGCGTCGGCGCCGACGCGGGCCAACAGCTCCCTTGGCGCCGAGTCCAGCAGGGCATAGGCCTCCTCGTTGTCCAGGCCGGCGCCGAGGGCCACGCTCATAGCAAACTCCCGGGTCATCAGATCGCCGGGCTCGTGGGCGTCCGAGTCCAGGATTAGCCGGGCCCCGGCCGCGGCGGCGACGCTAACGACATGGCCGTTGGTCAGGCCGTGCTTCGGCCGCGCCGACACCTCGAGGAAGATCCCGTTGGACGCGGCCAGCGCCGCCTCCTGCGGGGTGATCAGTCCGGGATGGGCCAGGACGTCGACTCTCTCAGAGCTGACCGCTGCGAGGTTGGTCCCGGCGACCACCGGCTCGACCACCGTCTCGCCATGCACGACGACCACCTTCGCGCCCATGGCCCGCGACTCGCGCGCCACCTCGTCGATGTCCTCCGTAGGCACATGGGTTATCTCCACGCCCGGGAGTGCGAGGATGTCCCATCGACTACTGGCCATCCCGCATTCTTTGACGAGGGTCTGGATCACGAACTCCAGGTTCCCCGGTCCAACGTGGTCGGTAACCGCCATAGCACGGTAGCCCGCGTGACAGGCGCGACGGATCAGCTCCATCGGCGAGAGCACTCCGTCGCTCAAGAAGGTGTGGGTGTGGAAGTCGTACACGCCGGCTCCTTGGCCTCGTAGGCGCGCTTTGTAGGCGCCAGCCGAAATAATACCACGCTCGGGCACCGGCGTGTCGTCTGGGTGCACGGCCGGCCAGTGATGGGGTTGTGGTATCGTTGTCGAGTACACAACTTGGAGGAAAGAGTCGTGGTCGAGCGCACTGGACAACCAATGGATGAGTCAGGTCCTGATAGACCTACGGGAGGCATGACTTTAGACCAGTTGGTGGCCTTGTTGAGAGAGGTTGCCCCAGTTGGGGAGGAGTTTGTCGACGATCTGGAGGCGATACAGGCCTCTCAACCCCGTTACAAGCACCGGGAACGAATCGATAATTCCCATAGGTGAATCTCTTGGCGCGTAACCTGTAGCTCACTACCTCTCAAGCAGTCTGGCCGCCATGCGTCGCATGAGTGCCGTACCCCAGGTGATCAAATGAAGCTGAAAATAGTCCTAGAGCCTAGCGACGAAGGCGGATACACGGTGTACGCGCCTTCCTTGCCTGGGTGCATCAGCGAGGGCGACTCTAAAGATGAAGCTCTGGCCAACATCAGGGAGGCGATTGAGCTGTACCTGGAGCCGACTGAGGACGACTATATTCCCCAAGAGCATGTTGAGGTGCTGGAGCTGGTGGTGTGACTCGTGTCCCCAGCCTATCTCATCGGGAGATCGTCCGCGCTCTCCGTCGAGACGGCTGGGTAGCCGTACGACAGCGGGGCAGCCATATCAGGCTTCAGAAGAACTTAGAAACGCGCACCCTGAAGCTCACGGTGCCCGCACACCGCGAGGTGAAGCGTTCCACACTCCGACAGATCCTCCGCCAAGCGGAGTTGGAGCTAGACGACTTTCTGGAGTTACTTTGAGTAGGGACGCACCGTAAAGAGCGGCGCGAGGGGAGGATATGTGACTGCTGAGGTTCCGTCACTCCTCGCGAAGCCTAGTCGCCAGGCGCCTCATGGCCTCGCCGGTCTTGCCGATGCGGATTTCCGGCTGCTCGTCCGGGTGGCTCACCTTCAGGGCCACGAATACCGGCCCTCGTGTCGTGAGGATTTCCGGCAGCCTGCTGACTAAGTCCTCCAGGTTGTCCAACTCGTAGCTCTCGTGGATCCCGGCACCCCGTGCCATATCGGTCAGCGTGAACTTGCCGGCGCCCGGCACCGGCTGCCCTCCGGTGGTGACGTAGGCGCCGTCCTCGAACACGAAGTGCACCAGGTTGGCCGGCTCCTGCTCGGCGATGGTGACGAGCGTGCCCAGGTTCATCAAGAGGGCGCCGTCGCCGTCTAAGACGACCACCCGCCGGTCCGGCCGAGCTAGCGCGAGACCCAGGCCCACCGACGACGCCTTGCCCATCGCTCCGAACACGGGCAGGTCCAGATCGGGCTTCTCCGAGACCGCGTCCCAATAGCGGTTAGGCGTCATCGTCCCGACGACTATGGCGTCTCCTCTCGCCGCGTTTATCGCCTTGATGGCGTCGAGTGCTGACATCATCAGTGATTATTCCCTACGGCCTTTCTCGGCCATCCTCGCTTGGCCCTTCGTAACGCAGGTGCTTCGGCAGCGCCTCGATTATGCCCAGTGCCGCCAGGATGCGCTGGACTACAAAGTCCACGACCTCACCTATGGTGTGCGGTCTCAGGTAGAAGGCAGGGGCGGGCGGTAGAATCGTCACCCCGATGCGGGCCAGCGTGGCCATATTTTCGAGGTGGATTGCGTTCAGTGGAGTCTCGCGCGGCACCAGCACCAGCGGGCGTTGTTCCTTGAGGCAGACATCGGCGGAGCGACGCAGTAGGTTGTCCGCCAGGCCGTGGGCGATGGCGGCCAGCGTGGCCATGCTGCACGGAACGGCGGCCATACCGCGGGTCGGGAAGGAACCACTGGCTATCGGCGCTCTGAGGTCGCCGATGGCGTGGAAGGTGAACTCGCCGCTGTCGTCCCAGCGCGCTAGCGCCGTGCCAAAGGGCTCGTCCATCTCCTCTTGCCACACCATTCGGCCCGCCGAAGACGCCGTGGCGATCACGGGAACGCCCCGCGCCAGGAGCTCGTTGATGGTAGCGTTGGCCAGGACCGCGCCGCTGGCGCCCGTTACGCCGACGATGACGGGGAGGCTCGATGATTGCTCTGGCATACGCTTCGCCGCTCCCTTCCTATCTCCCGATAAGGACGGCGGCGAGGGTTGCGGCGAGAATCGCCGTCGACACGTACGCGTTGATCCTGAAGAATGCCATGCCCAGGCGCGATGGGTCTTTGGGAGAAATCATTGTGTGCTTCCGCAGCAAGAACCCCGCCGCCAGGGCCAGACCCACGTAGAAGGGCCATGCCAGGTCCATACGCAGGCCGAGGCCCAGCAAGCAGATCAGTGCCAGTCCGTCCATGACGCGAGCCCACCTAAAGGCCGCGGCAACCCCAAACCTCTCGGCTACTGAGTGGAGCCCCTCTCGCCTGTGAAACTCGTGGTCCTGGATGTGGTACAGGATGTCGAAGCTGCCCGCCCACAGGGCGACGGCCAGAGACAGCAGGACGGGCTCCCACGCCAGGCTCCCCTTTACGCCGATCCACGCCGCTGAGGGAGCCATGGCCAGCGCCACCCCGAGGAGGAGGTTCGCCGCCCATGTGAACCGCTTTGTGTATGGATATAGCACCAGGTAGGCCGCCGCTACCGGCGCCAGCACCAGCGATAGCGTATTGAGCCGCGCCGCTGCTAATAGGAAGATGCCCAGCGAAACCGTCGCCATCACCGTCATGTCGACGCTGGAGAGCTTGCCGCTGGGCAGGTGCCGGTCGGCGCTGCGAGGGTTCTTGGCGTCGATGTGCCTGTCTATGATGCGGTTTGCTGCCATCCCCAGCGTGCGGGCGCCAACCATCGCTACCGTTATCCAGACGAACTGGTGGAGCGTCGGCAGGCCCCGGGACGCCAGCACCATACCCGAATAGGCGAAGGGCAGTGCGAAGATGCTCTCCTGGAACTTGATAGAGTCCAGGAGCAGCGATGTCTTACGAGCTACGGAGAGCGGGGCTCGGGCCGTTTTCAGATGCCGTACTCGCTCCATCTCGTGTCCACCATCTGCGTGATCTCTTCGCTCATAACGATATCGGGAGGCCACTCCCTGGCTCTGCCATCCATCTTCCCCTTGGCAGTGGCATCGATGCCCATCTTGCTGCCATATCGCGGTACGGGCGTCGCGTGGTCCAGGTCGTCGATGGGCCCTTCGGCGAAGACGACGTCGGTGGCCGGGTTAATGTTGTTGGTAACCCGCCAGGCAACCTCGGACACGTCTTGCACGTTCACATGGTGGTCCACGACGATTATGGCCTTGGCCAGCATCAGCAAGCCAAGCCCCCAGAGCGCGTACATCACCTTGCGGGGGTGTCCGGGGTACTCTTTGCGCATCGAGACGATTAGCAGGTTGTGGAATACGCCTTCCGCAGGCATGTTGACGTCCACGATTTCGGGTAGGGTCAGCTGAAGGGCAGGCAGCATCAGCCGGCCGGCCGCCTTGCCCATGAAGTAGTCCTCCGTGGGCGGCCTTCCCACGACAATGGTCGGGTATATGGGGTCGCGACGGTGGGTTATCGCGGTCAGGTGAAAGACGGGGTAATCCTCGGCCGGGGAGTAGTATCCGGTGTGGTCTCCGAAGGGGCCCTCCGGACGTAGCTCTCCTGGGACCACATAGCCCTCCAGGATGTACTCCGCGTGCGCCGGCGCCTCGACATCAATCGTCTTGCACTTTACCATCTCCACCGCCGCATCCCTGATCAGTCCAGATACGCCGATCTCATCCATGTCCGGGGGCAATGGGAGAGAGCCGCTCCAGACGGTGGTCGGGTCGCCGCCCAGCGCCACGGCGACTTCCAGGCGCTCTTTTTTCTGAGCCTCACCCACTCTGTAGTGATGGGCCCCGACCTTGTGCGTTTGCCAGTGCATTCCCGTCGTCTTGCCGTCGTAAATCTGCATGCGGTAAGTTCCGACGTTGCGGCGTCCCGACTCTGGGTCGTGACTGATGACCAGCGGTAGGGTGATGAACCGGCCCCCGTCGAGAGGCCAGCACTTGAGAGCTGGCAGGATGCCGAGGTCAGCGTCCTCACCAGTGAGCACTACCTCCTGGCACGGCGCCCGGCTCACGGTCTTCGGCTGCGTACGCGCGATGCCCACCAGGTCGCCCAGCGTTCGCAGCTTGTCCATGAACCCTGTGGGCGGCCCCTGCATGAGTCCCAGCAGCTCTCGGACCCGTCCGGTCAGCTCATCAATATGGTCCACGCCGAGTGCCCACGCCATCCGCTGGTCGGTGCCGAATATGTTGATCAGCGCGGGTGTTTCATAGCCGGTCACGTTCTCGAAGAGGAGGGCCGGCCCACCGGACCTGACGGACCTAACGGCTATCTCGGTCATCTCGAGATCCGGGCTCACGGGCGCCTTTATCCGCCTCAGGTCCCCCTTTTCTTCCAGAAAGGACACGAACTCACGCAGGTCCTTGAAAGCCATTGCTTCCTACACTCTCCTGCCGGCAAGACGTAGCTGCGACGACGACACGTCGCACCGGAAGGCCGATTCGGGAATTGGGATAAACATGTCGCCGAAGCCCTGGGGTACGGCGACGTCTGCCAGCGTCTGGAAGCGGCCCCGCTCCTCCCGGCCGGCCACCAGGAAGCGGCAACCGGCGTCGCTGATCTGCTCTAGAGCGACCAATATCTTCGACTCGCGACCGTCGTAGTAGCGTGGGTCGAACAGGCGCACGGCCGTGTCCCAGCCGATGACGAAGGTGCAGCCCGGGAACAGCAGGGCCTTTTCGTGGAAGGTGGGGGTCCGGGTGAGAGCCAGCGGGTGCCTGCCGGCAAACTGCTCTCCTCTGCGCCGCACCTCGACCTCCTCGAGCGGAGGCTTGTCGACGTTGGCGACCGAGAGCTCGAATATGACCGGCGCCCCGATCAGCTTCGCTGCTACGGATGCCAGTCCCTCGTGTGCTTCGTGGAGCGGGTTGAAGGACCCGGGCAGAACGCCACCCCTGAAGGGCTCGTCTGCAAGCATGCTTCCATCTGGGCGAATCGTGGCTGTGCCAACGTGGCCCGCGCATAGGGCCGCGACGGGGTCCTCGTATCTGGTATCCAGCCGAGTTACGCCCTCCCTTTCGTCCCGGCCAAGCGACGGGTTTGTGACGGTGCCGGATGCTTCGGACAGTGCCTGAATCACGAGCCTGCTCACGACCTCCTCTTCCCCTGCGCGATCTCGGAGGCCCTTGACCAGGACGAGGGTGTACGTCGTGACACCCAGCGTCTGCCAGACGGCGACATGGCAGCGGTGCTGGCCGCGTTTCGGCCTGTCCGTTGCTATGGTCGCGGTGCACCCTACACCGATCACGGGCGCTGAGCCGTCCCGCAGGTGGACGGCGCGCCGATACGCAGCTCGGGCCATGGCAACGGCCGTCTGCTCGCTGACGTGCTGGCCCGGCTCCGAGCCTATCAACTCGGTCAGGGACCCGGACGAGTAGGGTACCAGAGCCTCCAATATGGTCCTGGAGGCACCGGGCACCGACAGCAGCCACGCCAACGCTTGGCCGCCCGCTCCTGCCACGGCCAAGACGGCCATGGTCGGAGCGTCGTGGAGCCGCTCTATCGCTGCGTATATCTGCTTGTCCATGACCTCTGCACAGGGATGCATCCCATTGCTCGCCTGAACACTATAATCCGCGCAGCATCGGTGCCGCAACCGAGTTCACGGCCCGAGCCGCGGGAGTATAATTGGCATCACTCCGGACCGCATATGTCTGAACGCGTCTGTCTTCTCCTGCTCCTGGCCGTTGCAGCCAGCCTGTGGACCGCTTGTGGAGGCCGGCTGGCCGGCGACGGCGCCGCTCTGCCGACACCGGAGGCGGCGCCCCGGCCGGTCGCATCTGCGCGCACCGGCGAAGCGCCGGCTGCACGCTCGGCGGCTCGAACGGCTGTTCCCTCGGCAGCAGGCGAGCCGTTGTCCGGCCCGCTGGCGTCTCAACCTGGCGTGTCGCAAGAGACTGGCGCCGACGCCAGAGCTGCGGACGTGCTGATACGTTACACCGGCGACGAGTTCGTGCCGAAGCGAGCCGAGGCTAGCGTCGGACAGTCGGTGGGGTTCGTGAACGCGTTCGGCAGTGACTTCTGGCCGGCGTCCAACATTCATCCCACCCATGAGGTTTATCCCGGGTTCGACGCTGAAAAGCCGATTCCACCGGGCGACACCTGGGTCTTCACCTTCGATCAGGAAGGCTTCTGGCGCTATCACAACCACCTGTCCCCATCCGATGGCGGACTGGTCGTGGTCAGCGGCGATGGACTCGATCAGGATAAGCCCCCGCCTCTCCCCATGGGGTCTGCGGACGTGAACTTCAGCATGCTCGGCGCGGTGTCGCCCGAGGACGGGATAAACCTCTTTCGTGACGATGCGCTGCTGGAGAGATTCGTAGAGGAGTACGGACCCGCCGAAACGGTGCGGCTCCTCTCCGAGTACGAGCACCTGCTGAACGTCGACTGCCACCAGAGGGCTCATGATATGGGTAGGTTGGCCTACGAGCTGTTCGGCGCACTGGCCTTTTCGCTCTCCGGCCACGAGTGCCACTCGGGCGGGTACCACGGCGCCACCGAGGCTCTGTTCAGGGAAAGAGGCACGGCCAACCTGCAGGGCGACCTCGAGGTGATCTGCGACGAGTCGCCGAACGCTTTCTTCCGCCACCAGTGCGTCCACGGCATAGGTCACGGCCTCATGGCGTGGACCAACTACGAGATGCTCGACGCCCTGGAGCTGTGCGATGCCCTGGAGACGGGCAGGGACCAGCGCTCGTGCTACTCGGGCGTGTTCATGGAGAACGTGGTCGGCGGGCTGTCGGGGTCCATGGGCCATTTCTCAGAGTACCTTTCAGATGACCCCCACTTCCCATGCAACATACTTGGCGAGGAGTACGTGGCCTCCTGCTACTTCTACCAGACCTCCAGGATGGTTCAGCTCTTCAACGGCGACTTCGAGCAGCTCGCAGCCGCCTGCGAGGAGGCGCCGGAGTCGGCTCACAGAGAGTGCTTCGAGAGCATGGGACGCGACGTCGGCGGCGTGACCCGCGGCAACCCGGCACGCGCTATAGAGTTCTGCTCATTCGTCGACAAGCCCGACTATCGCATCTACTGCCTCGAAGGGGCAGTGCAGGACTCCTTCTGGGACGAGGGCGGCGCAGAGAACGCACTCGCCTTATGCCAGATGCTCTATGAGGAGGCCGAGAAGGCGGCGTGCTACCGAAAGATCGTCACCAGGGCCCACGACATCTACACGGTGCAGGCAGACCTCGAGGCGTTCTGTCTCAGGGTAGAGGAGGGGTACCGGAAGCGGTGCCCGTAGCTCTCGTGGCTTAGCTACCCGGCCCGGGCAAACAAGGGGGGCTCACATGAGCCCCCCTTGTTGTGTGGGTCCGAGCGTTGCGCTGTGCCTAGGAAGACCCTGAGGACTGCTCCTCTTGCGTGGTAAGCCCCTCGCCGTCTCCGTCGCTGCCCTCTTCCGCCGGCGCTTCGGGCGCGGCTGCGTCTTCAGTGGGTTCAGCGGGAGCGCTGGGGCCTACGTCCGGCGGCAAGGATGTGCCCGGCGGAGGCGGCCCTTCGGGCCGGCGCCGCAGGAATATCAGCACGCCGCCGCCTATGACCGCGATCCCCGCGATGATTCCGATGACTATGCCAGCGATCGCGCCGCCGCCGAGGCCCTCGTCGGGCTCGGGCGTCGGTGTCGGCGGTATCTCGGGCGGGACTACCGCTGTAGGGACGGCCGTGGCCGTTGGCTCGGGCGTGCGCGTCGCCGTCGGTGGCGGGGCTACGACCATCGTCGGCGTCGCCGTAGGCGGCACCGGAGTCGGTGGCACGGGGGACGGGGTCGCGATCGCGGGAGGCGTAGCCGTGGGCTGGACCCCTACGAAGAACTCCGCGAGCTGTCGCTCGACGCGCACGCTATAGGCGCCCACAGGCTGGGTCAGGGCGAACTCGAAAGTCTCCGTGGCGCCGGCGCCCACCGGGACCGTCTTCGTCTGTTCGATGGTGTCGTTGATCCACAGGTTGGCTATGTAGACCGATGCGTCGCTGCTAGTGTTCGTCACCGTCGCGCTTATCGTTATCTCGTCATCCGCCTTGGGCGCGATCGGTCTTATCTGCAGGTCGCCCACGCTGAAGATCTGCGCAGGCAACTCCTCGCTGCCCGTGACGGCGATAACGGAGAAGCCGGGCACGACGACCGTATAGAATACGCGCCCTCCCTCTTCCCTCACACGCTTGCTGGAGGCCGGGACCCAGGCGTTCAGGTTCTCGTCGAGCCGGTTGAACTCGATGGACCACTTGTGAACGTCGTTTGCGTCGATCCAGGCCTGCTCGATGAAGATGGTGACGTGAGCTGCGGCAAGGTCGCCCGGCTCCGCGCCCTCGACATCGATGGAGAACATGGAGTTCACGATCTTGCTCGAGGGCAGGGCCGGTGCGCCAGCTGGGGCCGCGTCCACGTCCTCGATGGTTATCTGCACGTCCGTCAGGACGCGGGTGAACTTACCCAGGATTAGCTCGATGGGCGACGGGCTACCAACCAGTCCTCCCCAGGCGAGCTCGCCAGTGGCCTGGACCGCGTAGACGGCGAGTGTATCGGTTACCTGCACCGCTTGAGGCGCAGGCAGGTTAGGGTCGACGGCCGGCGGGTTCTCGAAGGCCAGCTGCTCGACCGGCACCTTTGTCAGCTTCTCGAACAGCAGCGCCGCGGGGAGCTCGAACAGCTTCGCCGCGGACATATTGGGCAGGCGGTCGACCAGGGCATCCTGGCCCATCGCACCGACGATACCGGTCAGCGCAGCCGTGTCCGTCTGCTCCATGATGGCGCCGGCCTGCTCGGGTGCGACCGCGGCCAGCACGTCGGCCGCCTTGTCGGCGCCCAGCTCCGCGACAATGGCGGCAGCGGTGTCGGCACCCAGTGCCTCGAATATCTCCGCCGCCTTCTCCGTGCTGAGGCCTTCGAATATCTCGGCAGCCTTATCGGCGGTCAGCTCCTCGGCGATCGCCGCCGCCGTGTCGGTGGTCAGCACCTCGAAGATGCCGATGATCGTTTCAATGGGAGCCTTACTGACGATATCGACGACTGTATCAAGATCCGCATCTTCGAGCTGCTTTGCAGCCACGTCGGGGTCGTCGGAAAGGTCGTCGGGGGAAGTCGGTGGCTCTGACGGCGGTGGCGGGGACGGCTCGTCTTCGTCGGGGGGCGGAGGCGGGGATGGCTCGTCTTCTTCGGGGGGCGGAGGCCCCGGCGGCGGTGGACCTGGGGGCGGCGGTTGCGCAGCTACGGAGGTTGCCGTGGCGGTCGCCGTCGGCGTGGGCGTGGGCTCGAGCACCGTGCAGGCGTCGTCCGAAGCGGTGGCCGCGACCGTGTCGCCCGACGGGTCGTATACGAGGTCTATGCGTGTTTCCAAGCCCTGGGAGAAGGTTATGGCCTCGGACGGCGTTGTTACGATATCGTCGATGTAGAAGGTGATCGCATCGCCGCTCGCGCCGCCCTCTATCACACCGGTGCCGTTGTCGTCGCCGCAGACCCTGAAGATCGACTGTGTCCCATAGTTGAACCCATTGCCGTCGACCGCGTGGGTTTGGGTGTCCTGGTCCAGGTTGTCGTTGGCGTCCTTCGTGAAGCCGTAGTGGATGTTGCCGATCCTGGCCTCGATCGCAAGCCCGGTGCCCACAGTGGCGCCGCCCGTGGTCGTGACCACGCCGAAGAAGATGTGAGGCGTCGACGGCACCGCGCTGACGGTGGCTGTGCTCCTGCCCAGCAGTGTCGACAGGGCGAGCCCCAGCAGGAGCAGGGCGACGAGTCCGATGGTTACTCTAGCAGACACGGCATAGCCTTAGTTGTTCGTCCGCGGCCGTCGGGCTGCGGCTCAGGTGCGTATTCCGGGCCCCGAAGGGCAAAGGGACGGCGAGGCCCACGGCCTCGCCGTCTGTTCGGTCTTTCATCGCATCCGGTGCGTTTCGGTTGCCACAACGCTTCTCAGTCCCGCGCGTACCTCCCTGTGCCGAGTTACCTCTACGGCGTTATGGTCACCGATGCGCCGCCGACGAGGAAGTTCCAGTACGACTGCACCGGGCTGAGGAGATCGCCCAGAGAGGCGACCGAGAAGCCTTCGAAGATCTCGGCGTCGATGGTCCCGTCTCCCGCCGAGGCGATGACCTCTCTTTCGAAGGTGATGGCGGACACGGCCAGCTCGTCGGGGATCAGCGCCCCCCTGAAGACCAGGTCGAACGTCGCGTCGTCCAGAATGTGCGGTGCGGTGAGGTTGTAGCCCGGGAACAGCGTGGCCGAAGGCGGCAGCGCCGCACCGGTCTCGGCGAACTCACCCAGGATGTTCAGCTTGATCGGCACGGCCTGCAACGCCGAGAACCCGCTAACGCTGGCCTCCCGGAAGACGTCGACGGAGCTGGTCGTCTCCGTGCGTGTCGTGATGATCATGCCCTGGAAGGGCTCCAGATCCGTCAGGTCGTTCGGGGTTACGCCCGGCGTGTGCGCCTCGAACCCGGCGACTCCGCCGACCTCGGCGTCGAAGGCGAAGGTCGTCTCGATTATGTCGGCCAGCGTTACCGTGGTGCTCGTGGCCTCGAGCTCGTCGCTCACCAGGTCGGTGACGTCTTGCGTGTATAGCTCGTCGAACGTGTCGTTGGTGTCATCCGGCACCAGGGCTAGGCCGACGTAGTTGACGCCCGGGAACAGGAAGTAGTTCCTGTGGGTGCGCGCCGACACCACCTCGAGGGTTGCCGTTATCGTGGCGCCGTTGCCGGCCACGTCGGTTATCTCGACCGAGATCGTGTTGCTACCCACAGGCGTGCCGTCCGCCACCGTGCTCAGGTTGACGTGGGTCGTATCCGAGTTAACGGTGCCCAGCTGGTGCATCTCTACCAGGATATCCTCGACATCGTCTATGTCCACCAGCGTGTCGTCGCTGTCCGCCTCTACCACCGTGTCCACTTCGGACTCGCCGTCCTCGGCGGCTACTATGAGGAAGAACTGGTCGCCCACGACCGCCTCATCGTCGCTGGTGATGGTTACCACCCTGGCATCGCCGGTCGGGGCCGTGTTGTCCCGCAGGATGATGACGGAGGTCGTGGCGGTGGCCCCGCCCCTGTCCGTCACGGTCACGGTGAACTCGGTGTACTCGGCGGAGATGTCCAGCGGGTTGTTGCTGGGCGTGCGCCAGGTACGATCCTCGGCTCCCTGCACCGTCTTGCCACTAGTGTGGGACGACGCAAGGGCAGCGTCAAGGGCGAGTGTGTCTCGCGCGGACTCGTTTTGCCCCTCCGTGCCGGTCTCGATTAGTACGATCTTGCGCACCTCTTCGCTGGGCCCAGGGTCGACGGTGATGAACTGGTCCGTCTCCCAGTCCGACGAGTCGGCTACATCTATGGTCTGCAGCTCCGCCACCGTCGCGCCCGATGCGTGGGACGCGCCGAGGTTGGCTGTCAGCGTGATCGTGGTGCCCGAGATGCCGGAGATCTTCTTGAACTCCTTCAGGCCCTTCGTGTCAATCTGGAGATAGCTACCGGCCTCCAGCCCGGTCACCGAAGCCACGACGAGATCGGATGTTCCTGCTATAGCGGCGTCCGCCAGCGTGGTACTGGCAAGGGTCGCGGGCCTAGCGTTTTGGGAGAGCTGCGACTCACCGTCCGGGTCGAAGTCGCCGCTCGACCCCAGGGAGAACTCCTCGGTCGAGTCCGACGCCTCGAATCGGGCGTCCAGGATATCGCCTGTGACGGGCTTGGTGGTCGTCCCAGTGCGCTTGGTGATGGACACCGTAAACGGCTGGGCCTCATCGAACTCGCCGGACAGGCCTACGGTAGATGCCGTCGTTACGAAGACCGTCGGGTTGATCTCGATGCTACCCAGGTCCGGGTCTTCGATGGCCAGGCCCGTCGGCGCGACTGTGTCCTTGTAGATGGTCCGGGTTTCTTGCACGGCGGCGGGGAGCGTCCCTCCGTCCGCGTCGACGAGGTATTCGGTCCGCTGAGCGGAGAACGAGATATCGTTCGCGCCCTCTTGCGGCTTGTACGAGCCGTCCCAGTTGAGGTCGTCGTCGACGATGAAAGAGACGCCCTCGAGGGTGCCCGGACCGGAGATCTCGACGTCGTCTACGAACCAGCCGGGGAAGAAGTTCGCGAAGGGGTCCTTGGTGTCGAAGAAGAAGCGTATGTAGCCCTCATCGTCCGGGCTGATACTGACGCCCGAGGATGCGGCCACCTCCAGAAGATCCAGCTCCACCGCGACCGTTATAGGGCCGTCGTCATCGTGGAAGAAGCCCGGTACGAAGATCGAGGCAGGGTCAGAAGACCCGCTGCCGAAGAACACGGTCCCCGGTTCGGTGCCGCCACCGCCGCCTCCGAAGGGATCGCCTCCGAAGGGATCGAAGCCGCCGAAGAAGTCATCGAAGAAGAAGCTCGGGTCCTCCGGTGTGATGAAGGCGATCGTCTCGCAGGCCGATGCGTCGAAGCTGGAGACGGACGGGCACCACTCCAGCGTCTTCTCATCGAAGCCGCCGAACCCGCCGCTGAACTCGGTGTCGTACCAGGTCGTAAACCCCACGACCGTTGAGGACGCGGCCGTGAACCTGGGGCTGACCAGGCCGCCCGAGTTGGTGCTGCCGGTGTCGTAGTTGAATACGTTCGAAGAGGTGTTGTCCGCGTCCTGGCCGTAGTAGAACCCGAAGTCGCCCTCGTAGGGCTTGTCTACGCCGAAGGGCGGGGACTCGTCCGTCACGTGCCACAGCCCGGTGGTGAGCCACTCCACGTCGTCGTCGGCGTCCGCCCGGCTTGTGACTACGGCGTCCCTGTCGCCAGAGATCTCAAGGCCGAAGGCGTCGGTCGGCGCCGCCACGGGCGAGCCGACCTTTATCTCGCTGCTGACCGTGCCGCCGAGCACGACCGCCAGCACGCCACCGTCGTTGACCGATCCGGAGAGCGTGATGTCGTCGACGAGCCCGTCGCCGTCCAGGTCGGCGAGGTCGTTGGCGCCGAAGCCCTCGTCGTCGTCAGGGTCGTCGACGGTGAGAACCACCGTGTCCACCTCGACTATCGTCACCGACTCAGTGGCCGACGCCGGGTCGCCGGTCGGCTGCGTCACAGTGAGCGTGACGTCGTAGTCGCCGGCGATGTTGTCTGAGCTGTCACACGGGTCGTCGTCCGGGAACGAGCAGACATCGTTGACCCACTCTATGGTGTAGGTAATAGCCGATGTGGAGTTGGGGCCTTTGAAGCCGCTAGGCAACGTGCTCGGCGGCAGGGTGCCGGGTGAGGTGCTGAATATGTCGATGTCTATGGTAACAGTGACGGTTGTGTCGCCGGGTAGCTCGCCGCTCACCACACCGTCGTCCGTGTCGCCGGTCACATCCGTGCTGGTAGAGGTGAAGGTCTTGACAAAGTTGGTGCCGCTGTCCTGAGGCTGAACGCGTATGGCGAAGGCGGGAGGATCGGTTGCCGTGTTGCTTCCGTCGCGGGCAACTTCGATCTCCACCGACTCGATGTCCTCTGTGGTGTCCCCGATGACGATGCTGCCGGTGAGCGTCGCCTTGCCGCCCAGCGGCACGCCGTCTATCGTGCTGTCGCCGTCGGCGTCCACCTGGCCCAACGTGGAAAGGGTCAGGGTTACCTCCGAGTCTAGTATGTCGCCCTGGATGACGCCACGGTTCACCAGAACGGACGTCACCACCAGGGCCAGGAGCAGGATGCCGGAGTACGCCAGGAGTTTTCTATTCATATTCGCTCACCCAAGATTGCCAAGCTCGTATCATCCGAACTTAGCACGCGACCACGCTATTGTCTGCACGCCGAACAGTAGGGCGGCGTGCAGTATACGTCCGCTAGCGCGAAAGTCAAGTCCCCAAGTAACAAAATCCGCTTCGTTACGCGCTGTAGTGTTTCATTCCCCGCAAACGGCCGTCAAGGTGCTATTGGTTCGCCAATAAACGGACCCTTGCGTGCTCCCCTGCGTTCTCCAAGGTTGGACCCATACGTGAAGGGCGAAACCTGCGACCGGGCCGAGGATCGTCGCTCGGGTTGATCCGCGGTCGGACCAGGGGCCGTCGTACCAGTTGGCCACCTTCGGCCGCATTGACAACGATTTCCCAGGACTCCTAGAATCGCTGGAACGGTGCCTCGTCAACGAGCCGGTGCTTGCACGAGGTAGCGACCGAAAGCCGAGGCCCGAGTGGAACGGACCTGGAAACCCAAACCCGGCGACAGGGTCATACACCACCCGCGTCAGGAGGAGATAAGCCCGGTACGGGTGACGGTGACCACCCGGCGGGTCCCCTCCAGAGGCCTCGCCTCACCGCTCATCCTCGTATACGCATTCGTCGGTCTGATTGCGCTCGGCACCGTCCTCCTCCTCCTGCCCTTCGCTCACCATGGCGGTGGCTTCACGCCCTTTATGGACGCGTTCTTCACTGCCACTTCGGCCGTGACGGTGACCGGCCTCGTGGTCGAGAACACGGCCACCTACTGGACTCGGGCGGGGCAGGTGTTCATCCTCGGGCTGATGTTCGTGGGTGGCCTGGGCTTCATGATCATGGCCACTTTCCTTCTGGTGGTGATCGGTCAACGGGTGACGCTTGTCCAGCGACTCCAGGTCAGGGAGAGCCTGGGGATCAACCAGGTAGGCGGACTCGTGCGGATCACGATCGCCATCGTGCTTGCGACCTCAGTCATACAGGCACTCGGATTCGTGGCGCTGTTCATACGCCTGTCGTTTATCTACCCGCCGGCGGAGGCCGTGTGGCAGGCGGTGTTCTTCACCGTGTCCGGCTTCAGCAACGCCGGGTTCGTCGCGCTGCCCGGGGCAGAAGGGTTCGCCTCTTTCCGCAGTGACCCCTTCATCATCGCAATCATGGCCCTGCTGATTCTACTCGGCGCCGTCAGCTACTGGGTGATCGTCGACGTGGTCAAGACCCGCCGGGTTTCGGCGTTTACGCTGAACACGAAGCTCGTCCTGATATTGACCGGCGTGCTGGTGGTCGTGGGCACCGCGGCGTTTCTCGCTTTCGAGTACCGGAACCCGACGACACTCGGCCCCCTGTCGCTGCCCGACAAGGTCATGGGGGCATTCTTCCAGTCGATCTCGGGCAGGACGGCGGGGTTCGCGACCGTAGACTTCGGCCAGACGGAGCAGCAGACCAACTTCTTTTTCGCCAGCCTCATGTTCATCGGAGGAGCCTCAGCCTCGGTAGCCGGCGGCATCAAGGTGAACACCCTGGCGGTGGTGCTGGTAGCTGTGTTTTCAACCATGCGGAAGAGAAGCCACGCATCCGCCTTCGGCAGGGAGATCCCTCAGGTCCAGGTGCAGCGCGCAATGGTCATCGGGGCCGTTTCGACGGCCCTGGTGTTTTTCCTGGCATTGATGCTCGCCTTCTCTGACAGCGGCCTCCCCTTCATAGACCTGTTTTTCGAGAGCATATCTGCGTTCGGCACCGTGGGACTGAGCACCGGCGTCACGTCTAGCCTGTCCAGCTCGGGCCACGTGATCCTGATAATCGCCATGTTCGTTGGTAGGCTGGCCCCCCTGGCGATAGGCTTGGCCATGGCCCAGAGGGTCGAAAGGGAGGTCTACCGATACGCGGAGGAGCGCGTTACAATAGGGTGACCGCGAGGGTGTCCTCGCCCAAGCGACAGTAACTTCAGGGGAATAGCTATGAAAAAGCAGGTCCTGGTGGTCGGTCTTGGCCGCTTCGGCTCCAGTGTGACCAGGTCCCTGTACAACCTGGGCCACGACGTGCTCGCCATCGACAAGGAAGAGAGCCGGGTCCAGGCTATCATGGGGCAAGCCACTCATGAGCTGACGGGCGACGCCACCAACGAGGCCGTACTGAGGGAGCTGGGCGTCCAGGAGTATGACGCCGCCGTGGTCGCGATAGGCTCCGACATGGTCGCCAGCATCATGGCGTCTGTGCTGCTGAAAACGATGCAAGTCGGGTACGTGGTGTCGCGGGCTCACGACGAGCTACACGCTAATACGCTTGAGCGAATCGGCGTGGACAAGGTGATCCACGCGGAGTCGGAGATGGGTATTCGTTTGGGCCATAGCCTTTTCAATCCCAACGTCCACGAATACCTTGAGATCACGCCCAACTTCGGCGTCAGCAAGATGAAGGTGCCTGACCGGTTCGCCAATATGAGTCTCAAGGAGCTGGGATTCTCCAACCCGAGAGACAGATATGGCCTGGCCGTCCTGGCCGTCAGCAGAGGGAAGGACATCACGCTGAATCCGGACACCGACGACAGGCTTCACGTCGGCGACTGGCTAGTTCTGGCCGGCAGGGACGATCTGTTGGAGAGACTCGACATAGCCCGGGACGGCAGGATGGAGCGGGACGGCAAGGACACGTCCTAAGACGCTCAGGCGCCCGCTCAACGACCGTCACAAAGGCAGACCCAGATCCCAGGCCAACCGCCATCCGGTCTCCTCGTCCGACCCGCTTCGTGGCTGCCTTGCCAAAAGCCGAACTCTCCGATTAGTATTCCACCCACGATGTCGGCCGTTTAATCCGGGACCGGGAGCGCTAGAGTGGGACTGTCTTCAGTGCTGGTGTCGGTGCGGGGCGAGCAGTGTGATGACGGGGTGGTGCGTCTCGCCTGCGAGCTGCTGAACTCCAACAAGAGCAGGCTATATATCGTCTATGTGATAGAGATGGAGCGAGGGCTGCCCGTGGATGCCGAGATAGCTCCTGCAATCGCAAAGGGTGAAGAGGTCCTCACCCACATGGAGCAGGTGGCCAAGCACTACAAGTGCATGATCGACGGCGAGCTGGTCCAGGCCCGAGAGGCCGGTGCCGCGTTGGTGCAGGAGGCGGTGGACAAGGACGTCGATACGATTGTGCTTGGGGCCCCCTACAGAGCGCAATACGGACCCTTCTCGCTGGGTAACACCATACCGTATGTCCTCAAGAACGCACCCTGCCGCGTCATCGTGTGGCGAGACCCGGTGCCCGACCTTCCCGCCAACGGACAGGCGAGCTAGCGCACCACGGGCCGGTAGCTGCTGAACGGCGGTTCCAATGCTCTCTTCTCTCGACCAACCAGGTGCCAAACACGTCGTCGTCATGGGGTGCGGCCGCACCGGAGCCTCCATAGCCATCATCCTCGCGGAGCGGCGCCACTTCATCCACGTCCTGGACACCGATCCCGCGACCTACCAGGCGCTGCCATCAAGCCTCATCGACGAGGGGTTCATCATGCCGGTGGCCGGGGACGGCACCCTGGAAGACGATCTGAGACGGGCTTCCGCACAAGAGGCGGATGCGTTCGTCGCGGTGGCCGGCAAGGATGCCAGCAACGCGCTCGCCGCGCAAATGGCACGTCACCTCTTCCAGGTCCCAAGGGTGATTTGCCGCATCAGCGACCCCACGACCAAGGACATGTACACGGCGCTTGGCCTGCTTGCCATCAGTCCGGCCACCATCGTCCGCGACCTGGTCCTCGAAGCCGTCGAGGTTTAGCGCGTTGTACGCCGTAATCATGGGTGGCGGAAGGGTCGGACTTGCCATCGCCAGATGGCTAGTGACGGCCGAGCATGAGGTAGCCGTCATCGACCGGGACAGGTCTCAGTGCGCTGCTCTGGAGGATGAGCTGGGAAGTCTGTCTGTCGTCGGGGACGGCACGGAGCCGAGCGTGCTGGCCAAGGCTGGCACCAACAGAGCCGACGTCTTCATCGCCACAACCCGCAGCGACGAGGATAACTTGCTCGCCTGCCAGCTGGCGAAGCATCGGTATGGCGCGTCGCGGATTGTGTCACTGGTCAGCGTCGCGGGCCACGAAGGCCTCTTCGGACACCTGGGCATCGACAGCATCGTCAGCACCACGGACCTCGTTGTAACGAAGGTACAAGAGGAGATGGCAGAGCTGCTCGTCGAGGAGCTCGGAGGCGCCGCGTGATCAGGCGTTTGGCGTACCTGGGTCCCGCTGGCACCTTCTCCGAACAGGCGGCCCTGAACCATGACCCGAACGCCACGCTGCTGCCCTTCTCGTCGATCCCTGCGGTGGCGTCGGCCGTCGCTTCAGGCCTGTCCGACGAGGGGGTCGTGCCCATCGAAAACAGTCTCGAGGGCTCGGTTACCTATACCCTGGACCTCCTCATACACGAGTCCAACCTGCTTATCCGCAACGAGCTCGTGCTGTCGATTGAGCACTGTCTGCTGGCCAAGCCTGGAACCAAGACCAGCGAGATCGACGTCATATACTCTCACCCGCAGGCGCTGGCACAGTGCCGCTCTTTCCTGGAGGGGCGCTTTCCCGAAGCCCAACAGGTGGCATCGCTGAGCACCGCCGCCGCCGTCGAAGAGATGCAGCAGTCGGCGTCAACGTCTGCCGCCATAGGCAATCGACGGTCTGCGGCGCTGTATGGGGCTCAGGTGCTGGCCCAGGCCATCGAAGACAACCACAATAACGTGACGCGTTTCGTTGTCCTGGCCCACTCAGACCACCCGCCCACTGGATCCGACAAGACGTCGATCTGCTTCGACTTCGATCACGACGCTCCTGGGATCCTTTACGAGGTAATGGGCGAGTTCGCCAAGCGCGGGGTCAACCTAGCGAAGATCGAGTCGCGGCCGAACAGGCGCAGCCTCGGGAGGTACATCTTCCTGGTGGACCTGGAGGGGCATCGCGAGGACTCCGTCATGGACGAAGCCCTGGAGGCCGTCAGGTCCCTGGCGTCCACTCTGAAGGTGTTTGGCTCATACCCGATGCACGTTTCGTCCGCGGTTTCGGAATAGACCTGGGGCGCTGCGTGACGCCCAAAGTGACCCGCCCAAGTTCACCCTACACATGGACGTGGGGAAGAAGGGCCGCGCCGCAGGATCTTGCCGGCGGCCCTGGAGCGTATTAGGCTCCGCAGCCGCACGCGTTGTAATCGCTAGGTCTGCTGGCTATCGTCCGGGGGCGAGGTCTCGTGGCTCCCGTCGCGAACGCGGGCGGTGACGTCTCCGACGATCGGGCCGACGCGCTCGCGAACGCTCTCGACGGCGGGGCCGACGCGCTCGCGGACGCCATCGAGCGCCGGGCCGATTCGCTCACGCACCGTGGCCGCCAGCTCCTCTGCCTTGACCCTGAGCTCCTCGCTGCGCGCGGCCAGCTCGACGCGCGTGTCTGCGCCCGGCTTTGGCGCAATGAGCACGCCGACTACGGCGCCAAGGATTCCGCCCAGTACGAGTCCCAGTGCAAAGTTCCCATCATTGCCGTTATTCGCCATCGTTCTTACCTCTCTGCCGTTTCCTTCTTAGACCGAGTACGAAGGCCAAGGCTTTGCCCACTCCGAAGGCGGCTCCAGAGCTCGCCATCGCGGGCCCCAGTATCCGGCCCGTCACCGTGGACACGACATCCTCGGCATCCCTGAAGGTGCGCTTTGCCGAGCCCAAAACCGCCGATGCCTTGAGGAACAAAAGCACGATCGCCAACGTGGCAACTATGAGGAGGACCAGGAAGGCGATGTCTCGAATGACTGCTATGGTTTCAGCGAAGCTCAAGACCCTCTCGATGCGTCATTATCTTTGAAATCATCGTAGCATGGCGCCCCGCGGTGGGCAACGGGAATTCGGGGATTTTCCGGCGCCGCGATCGCGATGGTGAGGTAGCGGACTGCTGAGACCGCCGCTCAGAATGAGTACGCGGCTCACCCAGGATCGCTGAACGCGTGGTGCCGGCGTATGCTTGCAGGACGGAGCGCTAGGGCTGTATCAGCATCCGGACCGAGCCGGTGGGGTCCTTGCGCTGCGTGATGATGTTGTGCTTCCCCTTCTCGGCCCAAACGATGACGTCGTAGCTGTTTAGCGCGTCCGGGATAATTACCTCGATGAAGGAGTGCCCGTCTCGCTCGATCTGCTGGCTCAGCGCCGCTATGATGCCGGCGCAGGTCTTTCCGGTGCCATCGATCACGGTCCAGCCGCTGGTCCCGTTCGCGCTGTTGGCGTCGAGTGGCGCTCCGCCCTGGAGCTTCTCCCCGAACACGTTGATCTCCCCGCTCTCGCGAAGCTGAAGCTGGTGCTTGAACTCCGAGACCGCCTCCCAGTGTACGCCCGAGGTCCGCTCGCCTTTTTGGCAGACGGCGCCTCGTACCCCGACGATATCGGGGTTGATACGCGCCAGTTCGTCGAGGTCGTCGATCCTCAGGTGGCCGGAGAGCGCGGTGCTCATGCCGGCCTCTTTGCCCTCGAACACCATGTCCCGAAGCTCGTCCTCACTGAGGAAGTCGAACAGGTTCCGGCCGTCTTTCGTCAGGGTGTCGACCAGGAAGCCGTCGCACTGGCCCTCTTTGGCCAGCCGGACCATGCAGTGAGAGTCTAGGCCGTCATACAAGGGATTGTCGGCAAACAGGGAGCCGATGAGCTTTGTCTCGGTGCCTTCCAGCGCCTCCTTTGAAGCCAGAAGCGTCTCCACGGCCGCCGCGTACTCGGTCTGCATGAACCCCACTTTGACCGAGGTGGCCTTTAGCACACCGGCGGTGTATACCGCCATCGCCACTGTGCCGACCTGGTTGGGCACGACCCCGAGCGTCACGCTGGCGTGGTTTTCCGGCGGCACGGCCTCGCGGACCTCCTTCACCACCCGGGGGTGGGCCGACCCGACCAGCGCCTCCTGGAGGTTCTTGACATCAACGATGTCTGCGCCGCCCTTCACCGCCTCCAGGGCCTCTGCCAGGTTCTGAACACTCACCATCAAGATCATTTCGCGTGCCTCAACTCGCCTTGCTCTGTACCGATGCCACGTCTCGCTCGAGCTCGGCCTTGTCTTCGTCCGACAGCGCCGCCAACGGTGGCCTGACGTGGCCGCCTGCCATCCCCATCAGCTCGCCCCAGTACTTACACATGGACACGGGTAGCGAGCCGTTGAGTTTCTGAACGGTCTTCATCCACCACTTGTCCGAGATCTGCTTGATTGCTTGGATGTGCTTGTCGTAGAAGTCCCGGTCGAGGTCACCGCTCATCGCCTTGTCGATGAACTGCACGTAGTAGTTATGCCCCGGCCGGTCGAAGCGCCAGTCCGACGTGTTGGCGAACATGACCTGCTGCTCGAAGCCTAGCTCCTTGCCCTTGAATAGTATCCACTCGTCGGGTGTGCTGATTATGGCATCGAGACCCATCAGCTGGTGGGTCTCGACGGAGAGCTCCTGGTTGAAGCTGGCCTCCTTGACTCCCACGACATTGGCGATATCGCAGATCTGTCGAAGGCCCTGGGCGCTCACCACGATGCCGAACTGCGGCGAGTTGTAGAACATGATGGCGAGGGAGGTGTGGTCTGCCAGCATCCTCACCCAGTTGATGACCTGCTGCTCCGTCCTCGTAACCATATAGGTTGGCGCGACGATGAGGAGGTCGAAGCCGCTGCTTTCGGCGTGATCGGCCAGAGATAGCATTTCGCGGGCCGAGGTATGGGTAACGTGGGCGCCGATGGGCCACTCGCCTCGCGCCTCGTCGCTGACTATGTCGTAGACGCGCATCCGCTCTTCGCGGGTGAGGCTCCAGAACTCGCCCATTCCCCAGGTGCAGCCTCCGCCGCGGGTGCCCAGCGAGCGAATGTGGCGGACGTTGCTGCGCAACCCCTCCTCGTCCACCTCATCGTCAGCGGTGAACGGCGTCATGATCGTCGTCCACTGGCCTCGCAGCGTCTCGCGGGCCCAATCCATCGCCTCGCCCTTGGTGTATTCGGCCATCGCGACTCCCTTCGTCGGCGCGGGCTGCAAGCCGGGGCCGGCCATCTAATAATAGTGAGCCAGCCGCGGCGATGTCAACAAAAACCGGACGCTATCCAGGACAGGTATTAAGGGGGCGAGCGCCCTGGCGTCGGGGCAGGAGAACGGGGTTCGGACTGGGTCCCATCGGGTAGGGGGGAGGTCAGGCTGAGCCTGGCGGAGCGCGCCGCAGTCCGACTAGCTTCGCATCAGCACCTTGTTCTGCGTGCGAATGCACCGTGTGCAGATCTTGACCCGCTTGGGCTCGCCGCCAACGTAGATCGTGGCCCGCTGGACATTGGCCGACCACTTGGTCCGCGTCCGCCTCTTCGAGTGGCTGACATTGTTGCCGTACTGGCCGGCTTTGCTGCAAATCTCGCATCTGGCCATCGACGCACCTTTACTGGCGATTGCCGGGTTGGGTAGAATCTGTTCTGAGGGCCTTTCGCACCACGCGATGCCGGCCCATGCGAAGGCTCCTACAGACGTCCACACTAGCACAATGGGCCCGTTACGGCAACCCGCATGACCTACAGTGGCAAGCAGCTCCTCGACGGCGCCGACCTGCGGGATATGTTCGCAGCATCAGCTCGCCTCTTCGAGGGGCACGTAGACGAAGTGAACGCACTGAATGTCTTCCCGGTGCCCGACGGCGACACCGGGACTAACATGCTCCTGACCCTGCGAGAGGTGGTGAAGGCGACGGACTCAGCCGATGTCACGTGTGCAGGCGAGATGGCCTCGGCAATGGCCAGGGGCTCGCTGATGGGGGCGAGGGGAAACAGTGGCGTAATCCTTTCCCAGTTCTTCAAAGGAATGGCCCAGGCGTTGGAGGGGATCTCCGAGTTCGGTGCCTCCCATCTGGCCATGGCCCTGCAGCTAGCCAGCGAGCAGGCCCGGACTGCCGTCGGCGAGCCGGTAGAGGGGACGATGCTCACGGTCATGCGTGACGTAGCAGCGGCGGGCGCCGATTCGGCGGGCTCCGGAGGTCAGGTCGCCTCGCTATTCGACGCCGTCTGCGAGGCGGCGCGGGCCACCGTGGCGCGTACACCGACCATGCTGTCGGTGCTCCGCGAAGCCGGGGTCGTGGACGCGGGTGGCTACGGCTTTTACCTGATGCTGGAAGGAGCGAGGCGGTATCTGGCCGGGGCTGAGACGGGTTCCGACCGCGTAGAGGTGCCGGAGGCCATTGGCGTGCTAGCCGGCTCGAGGGGAGCCACCGGCGAGGTGTCCGCAGCGTTCCTCGCGGCAGCGGACCGACTGGCTTACGGCTACTGTACCCAGTTCCTGGTAGAGGGCCGGGGTCTGAACCCCGATGCCGTGCGGAATGCTATCGTCTCCATGGCAGAGTCCGTCGTGGTCGTCGGCGACGAGTCCCTCGTCAAGGTTCACGCCCACGCGGCCGATCCGGCGCCCATCACCGGCTACGGCGAGTCGCTGGGGACGGTCAGCCAGGTCTCCGTCGTCAGCATGGACGAGCAGCACCGCGAGTACAGCAGGACGCGCCGGGAGGTGACCGGCACAGAGGGCCGGCGTGCCGATAGTGTGGGGGTAGCCGTCGTGGCCGTGGTGCTTGGTCACGGTCTCGAGGGCGTATTCAGGGAGCTCGGCGCATCGGTCCTGAGAGCCGGTGACACGATAAACCCCAGCGTCCAGGAGATCGTAGACGCTATCGAATACGCGCCGTCCAACGAGGTGCTGGTCCTGCCCAACAACAAGAACGTCGCCCCAGCGGCTGTCCAGGCGGCCGGGCTGACAGAGAAGACCGTCAGGGTCGTCCCGTCGACGACCCTCCCACAGGGCGTGGCGGCGCTGCTCGCCTTCAATCCCGAGGACGAGATGGAGGCCAGCGCGTCGAGTATGGAGCAGGCGCTGGCCACGGTGCGCACGGGCGAGGTAACCCGTGCCGTGCGTCCCACGGTTCTTAGCGGAGTGCCGGTCGACGAGGGCCAGCTCATCGGGCTCGTGGAGCGGCAGCTCGTGGCGGCTGGCGACGATCCCTGCGAGGTGCTGCTGGCCGTTCTCACCAGAGCCGGAGTCAGCGAAGGGGACCTCGTGACGCTGTATTGGGGCGACTCGATCGACATCGAGGACGCACGGGAGGCTGGGCAGAGTGTAGCCGACGCCTTCCCTGCCGCCGAGCTCGAGCTAGTCCGCGGAGACCAGCCGCACTACGATTACATCGTGTCTATTGAGTAGGAGTGACATGGTAGTAAAGGTCGTCACCGAAAGCGCTTCGGACCTCCCCCGGGACCTGGTCGAGCGCCTGGGCATCACAGTGGTGCCCTTGAACGTCCACTTCGGCACTGAAGTCTTCAAGGACAGCGTAGACCTGCTCCCCGATGACTTCTACAAGCGCCTGGTGGAAGGAACTGAGCTGCCCAAGACCTCCCAACCGTCCGTCGGTGAGTTCACGCAGGCCTATGAGCGGCTGAGCGGTGATGCCGACGGCATCGTGTCGGTCCACGTCTCGTCGAAGGTGAGTGGCACGCATAACGCGGCGGTCCAGGCAAGCCGAGAAGCGCCCGCGGGCTGTCCCATCGAGGTGGTCGACACCTCCCAGGCCTCGATGGGTGTGGGGCTGATCGCCGCCGCCGTCGCTAGCGCGGCCCAGGGGGGCGCGAGCCTCGACGAGCTCAGAGAGACCGCCCGGAGCGCCGTCGCGCGGTGCGAGTGCTTTGTGATGCTCGACACGCTTGAGTACCTGGAGAAGGGCGGACGGATCGGAAAGGCGCGGGCCCTTCTGGGAACTCTGCTCAACGTCAAACCGCTCATCATCCTGCGGGACGGCGAGGTCCACGAGCTGGGCAAGGAGAGGACTCGGTCCCGTGGTCTGGCGCGCCTCCGTCGGACCGCCCAGGAGCTGGCGCCGCTGGACGAGCTCTGCGTCATCTATAGCACGACGCCCGACGATGCCCATGTAATGGCCGAGGAGATGCGACCTCTGCTCCCCGACAATACGGAGCCCCTTATCGCGCAGTTCGGCCCGGTGATGGGAACCTACGTCGGGCCCGATGCGATAGGTATGGCCGTCCTCAGGGCCACGGGGTCTCAAGAGCGCGGGCCGGTGGCTCCATAGCAAGCATGGTGGCATCTAGCTCTCCGCTCGAGTCTCTGCAAAAGATCCTCCGCCAGGAGCAGGCCGACGGCTTCCGGGACACGGTGGTGGTGGGGGGGATGGACCGCTTCCTCAAGCGATGGGCCGACGAGCTCGAGCCGGTTTTGGGAGAGCTGATCTCCTACTCCACCGTGACGGCGGTACAGCGGCGTTCATGGGCCGAGACGGCCCTGAGCCACCTTGCGGACCGGGCGCCGGCCCAGACAACGGACGGACAGGCCGGCAGTCCAAAGCCCCGGCCCCCGGTCCGCCGTCCCGCTTCCAAACGGAGGGTGCAGAGCATATCCCTCGGGGACGCCCCCACTCGCGTCAAAGGGGTGTCTACCAAGAACCTGACCAAGCTGCAGAAGCTGGGCGTCGAGAGCGTCGAGGATCTGCTGTATCTGTTTCCCAATCGCCACAACGACTTCGCGGATATGCGCAAGGTTGCGGAGCTGGAGACCGGGGACGACCAGACGGTGGTGGTGAATGTATGGGAGGCTTCGGAAAAGCGCACCGGACCCAGGCGATCGTCGACCCACGCCATACTCGGGGACGACACCGGCAACGTCCGCGCTATCTGGTTCAACAACCCTTACATGGCTCGAACACTGCGCCCAGGGACCCGGCTTGTCGTCAGTGGGAGGCTCAACGTCTTTCGGGGCCAGCTCGTTTTCGAGTCTCCTGAGTACGACATTCTTCAGGAGCAGGAGGAGCTGGTGAACACCGGCCGGTTGGTGCCTGTGTACCCGACCACGGACGGACTGCCCCAGCGAACCCTCCGTCGCATAATCAAGCAAGCTCTCGACGCGTGCCTGCCGCAGCTGGAGGACTTCCTTCCAGACGAGGTCAGGCACCGAGTGCGCCTCATGAGCCTGCAAAACGCGGTCGCCCAGGCCCACTACCCCGATTCGGTCGGCGACTGGCAGGCCGCCCGCCGCCGGCTGGCCTTCGACGAGCTGTTGCTGCTTCAGCTGGCGCTGCTCAAGCGTAGACGCGAGTGGCAACACGAGGCAGCGGGGATCCCGCTCCCCGCCGAGCGGGCCTCTCTGGACACCTTCCTGGGCTCACTGCCGTTTGCCCTGACAGGCGCCCAGACTCGGGCTCTTGATGAGGTCCTCCAGGACCTGGGCTCCAGCCAGCCGATGGCTCGGATGCTTCAAGGCGATGTGGGCAGCGGTAAGACGGTCGTGGCGGCCGCGGCGCTGCTCGTGGCCGCCTTCAACAATCACCAGGGAGCCCTCATGGTCCCGACCGAGATCCTCGCCGAGCAGCACTTCGTGACTCTCCACGATCTGATGTCGCCTGTAGGGGCGGCGGCTCAAGAGGACCACTTGGTGACGGTCGAGTCGGACGCGCTCCCGTCGCCCGTCACCATCGGGCTCCTCCTTGGCAGTATGCCAAAGCGAGCCAAGGACGACATGCAGGCGCGCCTGGCAGAGGGCGCCGTCGACATGGTCGTGGGGACCCACGCTCTGATCCAGTCCGGGGTGGAGATACCCAAGCTGGGCCTGGTCGTCGTCGACGAGCAGCACCGCTTCGGCGTCATGCAGAGGGCAACCCTGCGGGAGAAGGGCCTCAGGCCCCATCTGCTGGCAATGTCGGCGACCCCGATACCCCGTTCGCTAGCGCTGACCGTGTACGGCGACCTGGATATGTCCGTCATCGACGAGATGCCTCCGGGACGCCAGCCGATCAAGACACGCTGGGTCAGCCCCGATCGGCGGCAGACCGCCTATGCCTTCGTGGCCAAGGAGGTCTCAGAAGGGCGCCAGGCATTCATCGTGTGCCCGCTGATCGAGGAGTCGGAGGCGGTTCAGTCGCGAGCCGCCGTCGCCGAGCATCAACGTCTCTCGACAGAGGTGTATCCCGACCTCGGAGTGGGACTGCTGCATGGCCGGATGCCTCTCAGAGAGAAAGAGCGGGTCATGGACCTGTTCAAGAAGGGCGACCTGGACATCCTGGTGTCGACTCCTGTGATCGAGGTTGGCATCGACGTGCCGAACGCAACGGTCATGCTCATCGACGGGGCCGACAGGTTTGGGCTTGCTCAGCTCCACCAGTTCAGGGGTCGCGTCGGGCGCGGCCGGCAGCAGAGCTACTGCCTGCTGCTGGCCGACGAGCCTGGAGGCGAGGCGCGCGAGCGTCTCCGCATAGTGGAGAGAGTCCACGACGGGTTCGAGCTGGCGGAGGAGGACCTGCGGATACGCGGACCCGGCGACTACCTGGGTGTTCGGCAGAGCGGCGTACCGAGCCTGCGGGTAGCGCGCATCACCGACCAGGACATCCTCGCGCTGGCGCGACGCGAGGCGGTGAAGCTCCTGGATTCGGACCCGGACATGTCGAAGGAGTGCAACCGGAAACTGGGAGAGCGCTTCGCCCGCTACGCCGCCGACCTGGCCGGCGAGATGAGCTAGTACTAACCCACATTTCCCAGATCAGCCACATATGTGCGTCGTAAGCTGGTAAGAGTACTGCCCACATGAGCCGCTTACATGGTCCAAGGTGGAGTGGCACCAGGGAGAGTTGTTCCCTCGAGTGGGCTTCATCGTCACCAACTTGTCGGCTGGCCCCGAGGGGGTAGTCCATTTCTACAATGGCCGAGGTACTGCCGAGCAGTGGATCAAAGAGGGCAAGTACGCCCTGAACTGGACCCGGCTGTCCTGCCACCGGTTCGTGGCCAACCAGGTCCGGTCGGCTCTTTTCATCATGGCGTACAACCTGGGGAACTTCCTGCGCAGGCTATGCCTGCCCAAGGCGGTCAAGCACTGGTCGTTGCGCAGTGTCCAGATCAAGCTCATCAAGATCGGGGCTCGGCTGGTGCGCCACGCCCGGCGGCTGGTGTTCCAGTTCGCTGAGGTGGCTGTGCCTCGGGAGGTATTTTGGCAAGTGTTGCAGCGTATCGCCGGGCTCCATCCAGCACCAGGCTAGCGAATAACCTTGAGGCCATCAGAGGTGAACAGAGGCAACCAAGGGCGAGGTGCGTGCCTGGGGGAGCTCGAAGAGAGTGCAAACGTAGTGACAGCCACCTCCGCTCCCCCATCGAACACCAGTTCACGACGACACCGGATGGTTTTGTGAGCTTGATGGGAAGGTTGACGGCATTCGTGAGTAATACTACGATGGCCTTCGTCGAAGATGGTGCGTCGCTTGGGTCTAGGCAGCTTGATATGGGGAATTCCGGTTCTTATAATTGGATTGCAGGTTCTCGATCAAGATGACTGCTTCAGTATCGGCTTCGTTGATGTCTTCAACTGTAGGTACGTCGCGTGATTCAGGTCTAAAGGCCAAACTGTCCCGGCTGGCCCTGGCCGCGCTGGCTGCATCGCTGATCGTAGCGTGCGGCGGCGGTGAATCCGAAACATCTAGACCCGCAATAAGCAGCTGGACATACGAAGGCGCAAGCTACAGCGTTCTTTCGGGAATCGCCGTGCCGCTGGTTGGATACACCTACTGGGACCCGAAAGAGCTCAAACAGGTCGAGGTGCCCGAGGGGCAGGGCGTGAAGGTTTACCTGTCTGACCAGCAGCTCGGCTGCGACCTGTACCCGTTCCCGGACCGAGGGCGCTTTCCGGTGCTGCCCACGGCGACCGGCGCGACCATCACACTCAACTTCCACCAGCTCACGACGCTGGACAACATCGGCACCGAGTTCGCCGTCGAAACGGGGAACTCCTCGTCTGGGCTCGGCACGGACAGCGTCCGCGGAGCCGCGACGCTTGCAGGTCCCACCGCGACGCAACGCGTCGAGGGCTGGCTGGAGTTCGACCAACAAGAGGAGGAGGGCTCTCGTGTGCCGAGCGTCACCGCCAGCGGGGCCTTCGACGTGCCGCTCTGCCCCTAGGGCACGTCCGCTCCGGCTAGACCCGCGCGAACTTGCGCAGCCGCTCTCCACGGTCGAGCATGCAGAAGTAGACGTCGCCAGTGGAGTCAATCCACATCTCGTTCAATGGATTGGTCACGCCTAGTTTTGCTGCGGTACCGGCCCCGTACTTCGTCAAGCGGTCCCAACGCCTGGGGCCGCTCCGTCACTCCTAAGTCAGGCCGATTACCGCGCCCCATGCCATTTTCTAGGGACCAGGACACCGATGCACCCGGCAGTGGGCCCACCCAATATACCTAGTGGGCCGTCCAGGTCCACGCAACCAACGCTGGACCGAACGAACGCGCTGGGTTCATAGAGCACTAAATAACAGCAATCCCGTTACATCCCACGCGCCCACCCTTGAAGGTTTTCCAGGGGTGTCCCCCGGACCCCCGCCAATCCCGACGCGTCGGGACCTGGAAACCCCCTCACGGCTATAGACGGCTGTCTACGTGCTCACCGGCTGTTGGAAGGCGCTGGAACTTTCGTGACAAGCAGAAGTATTGCCAGATTAAGCCTTACTTAAGGAACCGGTCTCCGCAGGTCGTGCAGAACGAAGCGTCCGGCCGCGCCCGCGCCCCACAGTTGCCGCAGAGCAATGCCTGTTGGCGTTGCTGAACCCGCTCCCCGCAGAAGCGGCAGTAGCGGCTAGTGACTCGTATCCGCTGGTTGCAGCTGGCGCAGTCGGTCTGTGGGTAGTTGCGCCTGTAGCGGAAGGGCGACACTCGCTGTGCCCAGTTGAATCTGCCTAAGACCCAGACGACTCCAAGGACCGCCAGCGCCAGCGCGAAGAAGGGCATTGCGAACGCGGCCAGGTTGAATATCGCGTGGGCGACCGATGCGAGGATGAGCGCGACGAGGGTGACCCGGACACCGCCACCGCCAGGCTGCGTCCGAAGCCCGAGGGCGTATCCCCAAATGCTGCCGAAGACCACGTGGGCGACCGTCGTCAGAGGCGCTCTGACCAGCATCACCTCCGGGCCGAAGCTCAGGACGTAGCCCACGTTTTCCAGGGACGCGAACCCGAGGCTGGCCGCTGCGCCGTACACCAGACCGTCCATCGGCTCGTCGAAGTACAGCGACCGGTACGGACCAAGGCGCACGACGGCGAACTTCGCAGCCTCCTCCACCGGTCCCACCACCAGCAGCATCGCGGCCGCAACCGAGGCGAAGGTCGCTCCCCCCGATACGATGGTCTCGTCAAGGAAAACCGACTCCACCACGAGGGCTGGGATGGTCGAGACCATTCCGAGGACGAAGGTCAGCGCGAGCAGGCGCCGTGGCCCTGGCCGGTACACGTGCCTCCGGGCGAAGAACCACAGCCAGAACAGCCCGGGGGCGATGGCCACCGCCACGAGTAAGGCGGGACTCACGGCTGGCTAGCCGGGACCCTCACAACCTGTGTGTCACAGATCAGGTCGTGCAGGCCTCGCTTATCCTCCCGCACGCCGATCATTACGAATCCCAGTAAGAATGGGACCGTAGATACAAGGTAGGCCAAGGACCGCGCCAGAGAGCGGCCGGGCCCCAGCCTGGACCCGTCGGTCCTGACGACGTACAGCCTCAACAACCGCTTGCCTGCCGTGGTCCTCCACAGAGCCACCGCCACCGTGAAGTAAGCTATTACGATGACATACCCAATGTAGTCGGCCAGGCCGAACTCGCCCGTGGTAGCCGCGCCGGTAAATACGACGACGCCGATGATGATCATGACCACGAGGAGCACAAGAGAGTCTAGCAGGTGGGCCGCAAACCGGATCCAGAAGCCGGCGGGCTCGCCGGCATACGCCTGTGACCCTGCCGGCGATGGTACTCTTTGCACCCGCGTGCCCTCAAACGGCAGGCCGCACTTGTAGCAGTAGGCAGAATCGGGCTCGTTGATCGTCTGGCAGCGCGGGCAATCCCTTGCAAGCGGCGTCGGCGCTCGTCCCCGCGCGCTTTCATTGGGAGTTTGCGAGGCCGGTTCGGTGTCGACCTGCGCCAGCTCGGCACCGCACCGGTGGCAGAAGCGGCTCTCCGCCGAGGTGAGCGCCCCGCATATCTCGCAGGTTGCCCGGACTCGTGTCCCGCACTGATGGCAGAACTCGGCCTCCGCAGGGAGCTCTGTGTTGCACTGGGGACATCGCATTGCTGCATTGCGAGAAGGGGATCGGAGGTTATCGTACCCAGTGCGGAGGGTCGGGTCAAACTGGGCGACGGACGGGTTTGAACGAGCCTCTCTTTGCCCACACTCTATCCGGAGCGGACTCGGTGCAATTCACGCCGCAGGCTAGGAGACCAGCCAAGAGCCGCAAATCATGGCTATGATCAAACACATCACCATCGCGACGCAGACGCCTGAAGCAACTGCGAGCGTCTACAGGCGCGCCTTCGACCTGGAAGTGGTTGGCCGAATCGACAGCGAGGACGTGGAAGGCCTGTACCTGAGCGACGGTAACGTCAACCTGGCGGTGCTCAGGTTCAAGAAGGAATCGGCGGTTGGAGACGGGCTGGGCCTGGGTTACGCGGGACTGCACCATATCGGGTTCCAGGTGGACGATGCCCAGGCTGCGGACCTGAAGCTACGCCAGGCCGGTTGCCTCCCGAGCGAGGAGATCAACGTTGCCTCATTGCGGAACGGGCGGAGCGGCGACCATCGCGGACGAAACACCGAGATCAGGTACCGCGGGCCGGACGGCGTCCAGCTCGACGTCTCTCGGGCCGGCTGGGTTGGCACCTAGCTCACCCAATACACGTTTGTGCTGCCGCCCTTAGTGGAGCGACGTGTTCCGGGGAGTCGCGTGCCGGTAGGCATGAGGACTTTTGACCGCCACGCCGGATGTTTCGTCCGCCTCAGGCGGAGCTCAGCATGACAGCGGCGATTTCAGGTCAAGGTTAACCGCGCTGAGCGTGGTTACCTCTCTTCACCTCTGATGACCTTAACCACTTCTTTAGCAGTCGCCGTGAAACCAGACTTGAGAGGTGGAGGGCCCGAGACCGGTATCCGGAGGATGTTGAGGCGTTCAATCGCGGATCACACTCGAAAGAGAGAGCCGCGAGCGGCAACGCGCCTCATCGGGCTACTCGATCACCAGGTTCCCGATCTGGTCTGCTCGGTTATGTGCAGGTATTTGGGGCGCGACCGGAAAAATCTCCGGATCATCTGGCCAAGGATACCCTTCGTACCCGGACTCGATTCTTTGAATCATTCGTTCCGGGTCGACGCCTTTCACGAATTCCAGATACGGGAAGTCCTCCGGTTCGACAGGTAACCGCATCAGAGGCTTCACTGATTCCCTCGTTGCCCACTCAACGCCTGATATCGAGGTGAATGATTCGCGCGGCAATACGTACATCATGCCCTTCGCAAACGGGAATTCGTCGACCGCGGATGTCCCAACTGAAAACAAATAGAGTGTGTAACGATTACCACGGTCATCCGTAGCCGTTGTGCTGTAATTGCAGGTCAGTCCTCCCATTCTGCTCTTATCCAAAATGGCAAACCACATGGCTCGCAATCCATCTGAGGCGGCTAGCAGTTGGTCTTCATAGCCTGTTGGGTCAACATCGCGACTACGCCTAATAGGCTTCAAGATGTCAATGCCCCGAGTCGGCGAACCGTGAACGAGCAGCTCCGTACAATCCGTTATGTAGCTCAGGAACATGTGCTTTGGATATGCCAAGTCGTACGCCAGGTCGTTTCAGACTCACTACCCTCGTGTAGGAAACTATCGAAAGCTTTAATCTCCTCAGCGCTGAAATCCGATTGTTTGCGACAGATCCAATAATCCAGCATCGCAAAAAGCCTCCGACCGTCAACCTCAATCACCTGACTAGCCCTCGGCGCAATCGACAGGCATTATTGCTAGAAAGGCCGAATGCGGTCTGCGCGGGGTGGTTCACCGTGTACCGCCCCCGATTTATTGGACAGCGGCCTGATTGTAACTGAGTGGATTAACCACTACTGATGAGAGGGGATGTCTCTACGTATCCCCCTTGGAGGGGCGTTGCACCCAAAAGTCCCTTCAACGCGAAGGTTTGCTTACCCTCCCACCCGCCCTGAGGTTATTTTTGTATCTGGGGATACCCCAGACCCCAGCCGGAAACCTCCGGTTTCCAGCACCTTCCCGTGGTTTTGGTGCAAGGCCCGTTGGAGGGGGTCCGGAGACCGCCTGGAAAACCTTCGAGGGTGGACGGGTGGCGTGTATCGGGGTTGCTACAACTCAGTACTAGGCGTCGTCGTGGAACAGGTTCAGCGCCGAGCCCTTTCTGAACCACTCTATCTGTGGCTCTCCGAGGGAGTGGTTGAGGCTCAGTTGCTCCGCTGTGCCGTCGGAGTGGTGGACGGTGCACGCGACCGGCTTCCCCGCAGCCAGGTCTTTCAGCCCGGTCAGGCTGATGCGATCGTCCTCGCGGATGAGGTCGTAGTCTGAAGGGTCGCTGAAGGTCAGTGGGAGGAGGCCCTGTTTCTTGAGGTTGGTCTCGTGGATGCGGGCAAAGCTCCGAGTGATGACCGCGGCGCCTCCCAGGAGACGCGGGGAGAGGGCCGCGTGCTCGCGGCTGCTCCCCTCGCCGTAGTTGTGGTCCCCGACCACGACCCACTTCGAGCCTTCGGCCTTGTAGTGCCTTGCGATCTTCGAGATCGCCTGGTCCCGCTCGCCTGAGAGGAGATCGAGTCCCTTGCCCGCGTCGTCGGTGTAGGCGTTGGTCGCGCCCATGAACATGTTGTCGCTGAACTTGTCGAGGTGCCCCCGGTAGCGCAGCCACGGGCCGGCGGGGGAGATGTGGTCCGTGGTGCACTTACCCTTGACTTTGACCAGCACCGGCACCTCGCGAAAGTCCTCGCCGTCCCAAGCAGGCCATGGCTCCATGAGCTGGAGCCTCTCACTGTTGGGGTCGACGGATATGTCGATGCCCGAGCCGTCTTCGGGCGGTGCGACAAAGGAGGATTGGCCACGGTCGAAGTCCCTGGCCGGCACCTCGGCTGCCGGCTTGGGCGGCTCCAGCTTGAAGGCCTTGCCGTCTTCGCCGGTCAACGTGTCACGCATCGGGTTGAAGGAGAGGCGACCGGCTAGCGCCAATGAGGTAACGATCTCCGGGCTGCCGATGAAGTTCATCGTCTGGGGCTGCCCGTCGTTTCGCCGAGGGAAGTTGCGGTTGTACGAGGTTACGATCGTGTTGGGTACGCCCGCCTGGGCGCGCCGCCACTGCCCGATGCAAGGGCCGCAGGCGTTGGCAAGCACAGTGGCGTCGACGCTCCTCAGTGACTCGATCTGGCCGTCCCGCTCGATGGTGGCCCGCACCTGCTCCGAGCCCGGGGTCACCATCAGCGGCGCCGCGGCTTTGAGGCCGTGGGCGTGAGCTTGCTCTGCGACGTCGGCGACTCGGCTCATGTCCTCGTATGACGAGTTGGTGCAGCTCCCGATGAGGGCGGCGGAGATCTCGTCCACGAACCCATTCTCCTCGTCGCGGACCTCTTCGGCGAGGCGGGATATGGGCCTGGCTCGGTCCGGCGAGTGGGGCCCGACGACGTGAGGCTCGAGCTTCGACAGGTCTATCTCCACGAGCCTGTCGAAGTAGGACTCCGGATGAGCCAGCACGTCCTCGTCAGCGGTTAGCAGACCGGCGTGCTGGTCGGCGAGACCGGCCAGCTCGGCACGATGGGTCGCCTTCAGGTACTTGGCCATGCGCTCGTCGTAGGGAAAGATCGACGTAGTGGCGCCCAGCTCCGCCCCCATGTTGGTTATGGTAGCCTTCCCGGTACAGCTAATAGACCTGGTGCCCGGTCCGATGTACTCGATGATTGCGTTAGTGCCCCCCGCGACAGTTAGCTCGCCCGCCAGGTACAGGATCACGTCCTTCGGCGCGGTCCAGCCGCTCATCTCACCCGTCAACAGCACGCCGATACGCTTCGGATGCAGCACCTCCCATGGGAGGCCGGCCATCACCTCGACGGCGTCTGCGCCGCCTACTCCAACGGCGCATGCCCCGAGTCCTCCGGCGTTGGGTGTGTGGGAGTCGGTGCCTATGATCAGGGCGCCGGGGAAGGCGTACTCCTCAAGGTTGACCTGGTGAATGATGCCCGCGCCCGGACCCCAGAAGCCGACCCCGAACTTGGCCGACGCGATTCGCAGGAAGTCGTAGACCTCACGGTTCTCCTCCAGCGACTCCCGCAGGTCCGACTCGCCTTCGACACGGGCCTGCACGAGGTGGTCGCAGTGAACCGTGGTCGGTACGGTGGCCCTGGCCCTGCGGGTCTGCATGAACTGGAGCATCACCGTCTGACCCAGCACGTCCTGAAGGGCAACCCTGTCGGGCCGCAGAAGCAGGTAGCTCTCGCCCGGGTTCATCTCCTGCTCGGAGGGGTTGTCCAGGTGGGACAGCAGTACCTTCTCCGCCAGGCTCATGGGACGGCCGGTTCGCTGCCTGACGGCGGTGAGAGTGCGCTCCATCTTGGCGTAGGTGTCGGAGACGAACGCCGGGGTGGACTCGATGCTGGTTGCCATGGCCGATTCTCCTCGTTTCCAAAAGAAGCGACCCGGGCCGATTCAAGAAACCCGCCCGGGCCGAGGTGATTCCGGGACCGGATCGGACCGGCCGAAGGCTACGAGGGCATGAGCTCGTTGACCTTGGCCCTGACCTCGTCCTTGTCCTTCTCGAAGTAGTCGTAGTTGACCGGGACGAAGGTGCGCTCGTTCTCCGGCACGTCATCCTCGGCGAAGATCGCGGTGACTGGACACACCGGCTCGCAGGCGGCGCAGTCGATGCACTCGTCGGGAGCGATGAAGACCATCCGGTCGACGCCCTCCTCCAGGTAGATGCAGTCGACCGGACATACGTCGATGCATGCCTTGTCCAGCACATCCACGCAGGTTGACGTGACTATGTATGTCATGCTTGTGACGACCTCCTTGACTTGTCGGCTCGTTTTCCTATGCGGCCCCGAAACGGACGAGTCGGCGCCGTGAGCCGCTGTTTTGACTGGCCCCAATTATATATTGCGCGGTTGGCCCTTTCAAGCAGCCTGGTCTGGGCGTCATAGTGTCACCCCTTCGTCCCTCAGGCGCTTGATCTCGTCGCTGCTACAGCCTAGCTCGGCCAGGATGTCGGAAGCGTGCTCACCCAGAGCCGGGGACGCGCCCTGGGCCTCGAGAGGCGTTCGGCTCATGCGTAGCAAGGGGCCGAACGTACGGATACTCCCCACTAGGGAGTGTTCCAGGTCGACGAGCATGTCGTTGGCGGCTACCTGCTCGTCGTCGAGTAGCTCCTCGACGAAGCGAACCGGGCCGGCCGGTACGCCGGCCCGGTCGAGCTCGCTCATCCACTCGTCGAGCGTCTTCTGCTTGAAGATGGCCTCTGCCTCGTCCATGAGTCGTTCTGCGGCTATCCGCGCCTCCTCGCTGGCGGGGTCGTAGTCCGGCTCGAAGCGGGTGTCCTCGAGGCCCAACACCTCGAGAAGGCGCTTGCGGAGAGGATCGCTGAGGCATCCCACCGCCAGCACTCCGTCTTTCGTCTGATAGGTCCGGTAGTAGATACTCAGCAACACCCGCGAGTTGAGCTCGTGATACCGTTCCAGGAGCTCGATATAAGGCGCGCCGCCGCGGCGCATCTGTGCCAGCGACTGCATCAACTCGGCCTTGGGGCCTTCATCGGCGGCCGCTACTTGGGTCAGGCGCATAGTCTGGAAGGCCATTGCGCCTCCCAGGAGCGTGGCCTCGATACGCTGGCCCTCGCCGCTCCTCTCCCGGTCGTACAGGGCGGCGCAGATGCCCCAGGCCATGGAAAGCCCCGCGGCGAAGTCGGCGAGTGCAGTCGACTCGATCTGCTGTGGCACCTGGCGGTCCACCTTGTTCTCTGCGGCCATGAGGCCGCTGACCGCCTGGGTGACGATATCGTATCCCGGGCGGTGGCTGTCGGGACCGCGCCGTCCGAAGGCCGTGTTGTCGCAGTAGATCAGCCGAGGGTTGATCTTCGAGAGCGTCTGGTAGTCGATGCCGAGGTTCCTCGGCACATCCGGCCTGAAGTTCACGATGACGACGTCCGCTGCGACCACCAGCTTACGGACAACGTCGCGGGCTTCCGGCTTGGTCAGGTCCAGGGGCAGGCTGCGCTTCCCCCTGTTCATCGAGATGTAGGTGACGCTCTCGTTGGGAACGAACTCCTGGGAGTGCCGCCACGGCTCGCCCCAGGGCGGCTCGATCTTGATTACGTCGGCCCCCATGTCGCTGAGCAGCAGTCCAGCAAATGGCCCTGCGATGATCTCGCTGAACTCCAGCACCTTGACACCAGCCAGTGGCCCCGGCATCTACCTCTCCTCTACAAAGGGGCGACTCAGCGCCAAGTAGTACGTCTTGGGCTCAAAGTTGTCAAGGGTAGGGACGGTTGTGTGGAACCGCCCGTAGGATCGGGGACGGAGGCCCTTCAACGTAACGGCTGGGACTTACGGCTGGGTATCGCTGCCTGGGCAACCACCATTGTTGACATCGAAGGCTGCGCTTAGTTAACTGACGGCTGTATACGAGAAACCACCTTCAAGCGGACAGGGGAATTGCCCAGTGGGCCAGCTCGACGGCAAAGTCGCCATAATCACGGGAGGCGCCACCGGCATCGGCAGGGGCATAGCCCGTGCCTTCGCAGTAGAGGGCGCTTCGCTGGTCATCGCGTCGCGGAACGTCGAGAAGCTGGAACACGCCTCGAGCGAGCTGCGGCAACATGGAGTCCCGGCGCTGCCGGTCAGGACCGATGTGACCCAGGAGTCGGACGTGAGCGCCCTCTTCGAGCGCACGGCCGACGAGTACGGGCGATTGGACATCCTGGTGAACAACGCCGGGGTCATGGACGGTGGCCCTCTCGAGGAGCTGTCGCTCGAGACGTGGCAGAAGGTCGTCGATGTCAACCTGACGGGCGTCTTCCTGTGCAGCCGCGAGGCCATGAGGGTGATGAAAAGACAGGGACAGGGGCGGATCATCAATATCGGCAGTGTGTCCGCGCAGATGCCCCGGATGAACTCGGTTCCCTACGCCACGACCAAGCACGCGCTGGCCGGCCTGACCCAGGCTCTCGCTTTAGAGGGTCGCGAGTTCGGCGTCGTGGCCAGCTGCCTCCACCCCGGCAACGTCGTCAGCGACCTCGAGCGTGCTCCCGGCTCTTTCACGCAGGAGGAGCCGATGATGACACCCGACGAGCTGGCAGTGACCGTGGTGGCCATGGCGGCACTGCCGCCCGACGTCAACATGCTCCACGCCATAGTGCTGCCGGTCGGCATGCCTTACCTGGGGCGGGGCTAGGGGCGCTGCGCCGGTTGTGGCGAAACGCCCTTCTCCTCGGCTTCGGGATGGCGCTCCTGCTCGCTGCCTGCGCTCGGGAGACGGCATCAGAGCCCATCGCACCCAACGCCGCTAGACCTGCTGATACGCCGATGCCTGCTTTAGCTGCCAGCCCGTCTCCGGCCCCGGCCCAAGCTCCGGCCCTGACCCCGACCGCGACCGCAGAGCGTGCTCGAACGAAGCCCCTCCCCGTCTACGAGGATCCGGCGGGCCTATTCAGCGTACCCATTCCCGAAAGGTGGACCGCCTGGGCCTTCGACGGATACTCGCTGCTGCTCGACCCCGGAAAGCTCGTCGCCGTCTATATGACGGCCGCCAGGGGTGACGATCTGCGGCACGCCATCGACGAGGCCTGGTCGATGATCGATCCCGACTTCGACCTCGTGCCCTACGTCGTGGCGCCGCAGACGCCGGCCGAGGGCGTCGAGGAGAGCCTGGTGCTGACGTACGATACGGGGGAGGAGCCCCGATTCGAGCAGGCCTACAGCCAGCTTCACGACGGCGTCGTGTATACAGTGCTGTTCCGCGCCGAGTTCGGCGCGTTCCGGCGTCGCGTGCTGGACATACACACCATCGCCACGGGGTTTACGATCAACGCCTTGCGAGATGCCGGTCTCGAGGAGACGCAGAAACCCGACAGCTAGGTCACCCGTGTATGTAGGGGAGGTTCGCGAACCGCCCCACATAATGGCAACTCAAACCCAGGAGCGCGATATGAAGACCATCGAGATCGACAGGAGCAAGCGGCTGAGAGAGGAGCCCGACAAGGGGCACAATCGCTGGCACCCGGACATCCCTCCGATCCTTGAGGTAGAGCCCGGCGAGGAGGTCGCCATCGAGACTCGCGATGCGTCCGACGTGCAAATAAAGCCCGGCATGACGGTGGCCGACCTGGACGGCCTTGACACGAAGGTCGCTCACCCGCTGACCGGGCCCGTGTACGTCAAAGGCGCGAGGCCGGGCGACCTGCTGGAGATCGAGTACACGGAGGTGGTTCCGCAGCCCTACGCGTGGACGCGTATCAGGCCGGGCGGGGGCTTCCTCCGGGACCTCTTCACCGAGGCCTTCCTGGCTCACTGGGAGATACAGGACGGCTGGGCCACGTCGCCTCAGCTACCGGGTGTCCGCATCCCCAACGGCAGCTTCATGGGCACCGCCGGCGTCGCGCCGTCGCGTGTCCAGCTTAGGGAGTGGACGGAGCGCGAGGCCGAGCTCCTGGATCGGGGTGGTGTCGTGTTCCCGCCCGATGCCGAGGACGCGGTGCCGTCGGCAGAGCCCGTCGCGAGCGAAGGGCTTCGCACCATTCCGCCACGGGAGAACGGCGGCAACGCCGATGTGAAGCAGCTTACCACCGGATCGACCCTGCTGGTGCCGGTCGGGGTCGACGGGGCGCTGTACTCGGTGGGCGACGGCCACTTCGCCCAGGGCGACTCGGAGTGCTGCCTCACCGCGATCGAGATGGGCGCGACGGCCGTCGTTCGGTTCACTGTCCAGGAGGGCGAAGCTGAGCGAAAAGGCATTCGGTTCCCGCGCTTCCGCCATCGAGGGTATTTTCTCCCGCCGGAGTGGGCGGCGCCCAGGAACTTCATTGCCACCATGGGCATGCCCATCCGTGATGATGGCACCAACGAAGGCGAGGACCTCACCCTGGCGACACGCAACGCGATCGTCAACATGATCGGCCTGCTGCAGGAGCGGGGCTGGACCCGCGAGCAGGCCTACGTCATCTGCAGCGTAGCGGTGGACCTCAGGATCAGCAACGTGGTGGACCTTCCCAACGTAACGGTGTCGGCCTTTCTCCCCGAGGACATCTTTCAGGCATAGTCTGACCCCACGGTCGACGGCTCGGTCACAGTGAGCCAACGCCCGCCGGACGTTTGACACGCTTGAGAGCCCTAACTATGATAGCGCCAGCAGTGTCGCCCCGGCGCTAGCCGGGGGCGCCAGTGGTGATCGTATCTGGTGAGGCCGGGGCCAGAGCCCCGAGTACAAGTCGAGGAGAGATGAAATGCCCGCAATGAAGCCGGAAGACTGCGACATCCTTATCGGCGACGCCCTCAGCGCCGGCGACGTAGACGCCATCATGGAGCTCTACGAGCCGGGTGCCTGCTTCGTGGCCGATCCTGACGCGGATGCAGTCACGGGCACCAATAACCTGCGTCAGATGTTCGAGGGGATGATTGCGTCGAAGCCGAAGGTAAGCGCCACGGTGACGAAAGTGGTCCAGGCCGATGAGATCGCCATCCTCTACTCGAAGTGGACCGCCACCAGCACCGATGAGAACGGCCAGACGCAGACCGACAGCGGTGCTGGTACCGAGGTCGTCCGCCGACAGGCCGACGGCACCTGGCGCTTCGTGATCGACCATCCCACCGGAGCGATGGGCGGCTAATCGACTCCCAGGTACGGTGCGAGGTCCCTATCCGCTTGGAAAAGGAACTCGCCCCAGTAGGGGTCCTGTAACCCGACTAGCGCCTTGCGCCAGGCGTCGCGCAGTGCCGGCGCCTCCGACAGCTCCTCGTACGTCTCCGACGCTATGCGCAGGTACAGGTCGAACTCCTCACGGAACTCGCCGAGCGTCGTGTACGAGCGCTCGCTGACTCGCTCGAGTATCGCGAGCGCGGTCGTGCCCAGTTGCTCCGGCGCCGACGATGAGAAGTCGACCTTCATCCACGCCAGGTCCCGAGCGAACGCCGCCACAGAGTCCATTCCGTGGGGGGCCGCATACGCGGCCGGCTCCCGCGGAGGTTGCGCAGGCGTCGTGTACCACTTGAAGAGCTCCAGATAGAAGTCGTGCAGGTCCACGGGTGCCCTGCGCCTCGTGGCCGGCTGCTCGACCGTGACGCTGCCGATGTCGATCAGGGTGGCCTCGGCCCAAAGCGGATCGAAGTAGACGTTGTGGGGCGACACGTCCAGGAGCAGGTATCCGGCGGCGTACAGTGCCTCCGCTATGTCGAGGATGTCACGTAGGATCGAAAAGGCGCCGCGGTCGGGGTGCCGCTTCAGCGGGTGGAGTGCGAATAGGTTCTGGGGCAGGCCAATGGGCAGCCCCTTCACACCGTCCACCACGCTGCCGACCAGAGGCAGCCCGGTCGCACGCTCCTCCACGCTCACCAGGTACGGCTGCGGGAGGGTGTCGCCGAAGTAAGTCCCGTGAGGCTCCACCGGCGAGCAGCCTAAAGGCCTGGGAACGTGGGGCAGCCCGTCGCCCAGATCCTGGCGCAGCCGCATAGATCGAGCGATCTTATGCTCGACGTCCTGATAATGTTGTCTCTCGACCAGAGTTGGGTGCGGCCGCTTGACGACCGCGGGCCGGCCGGTCTCCGTGTCAGTGGCCGCGAAGACCTGTAGGTCTGCGCCCTCTCCCAGGATGCCCCCAAGCGCGAACCGTTCGAGATCGACCGTGCCTGCTTCCATCCGTCGAGAGTGCTGTCTAGCTGGCCGTCGCCGTTGGCGAGGCAACCTGAGCCTTGAAGACGGGCATGACCTCTCTGGCGAACCACCCTAGCTGTTCCAGGATCACACTCAGGGGCTGTCCGGAGACGGGCAGCCCAACTCGTATCTCCTCGACGCCGGGGTACCTGTCCTGCACCTCCATGAGGCGCTCGGTGATGTACTCAGGCGGGCCGCACAGCCAGCCGCCGGCCTGGACGTGGTCCTTCAGTGTCGGCAGATTCGCATGAGGCGCCCTCCTCGGATCGGCCACAGCCTCGACCTGGTCGTCGGTCAGGCCAGGCACGAATCCTAGGGGCGCGAACATTTTTATGTACTCCTCGTAGTACTTGCTCGCCTCGGCGATGGCCTTCTCCTCGGTGTCGGCGATATGGAAGTTGTAGCCGGGGTTGATATCGGTGCCCAGCTCGGCCTCGCGGCCGAACTTGGCCAGCGTGTCACGCCATGCCTCCATCGTCGAGTGCATAGCGCCGCCGCGGGCCGCGCCGCCGCCGATGACGCCCTTAATCCCGTGCGCGGCCATGAAGTCCATGGCTCGCTGGCTGCCCCCGACGATGGGCTGCCAGCACTCGACCGGCCGGTTGACCGGGCGCGGCACCAGGGTGATCTCCTCCAGCTCGTAGCCGCGATAGGGCACTCTGGGCGGGATGTCGTAGTGCTTGCCGTGGTGGGAGAAGGAGTCCTGCTCAAAGGCCTTGAAGATGATCTCGACCTGCTCCTCGAATAGCTCTCGGTTCGCATCCTGGTCGAGTATGGGCACGCCCACGGTCTCGAGCTCTCTGCTGTGGTAGCCCCGGCCGATCCCGAATGCGACGCGGCCTTTAGTGAGGATGTCGGCGGTCGCAAAATCCTCCGCAAGGCGGAGCGGGTGCCACATGGGCGATATGTTGAACCCGCATCCGAACCTTATGTTCTTCGTTTCCTGAGCCAGGTGTACGGCAAGCATGAGGATATTGGGGATGCACTCGTAACCCTCAGGCTGAAAGTGGTGCTCGGCCAGCCAGAGGGTGTCGTAACCCTCCCTGTCCAGAAGCTGAGCGATAGCCTGGCTGATGTCGAAGGTCGTGGCCAGGTGCTCGTTGGTCAAGAACCGTTCGTTGACCGGCGTGCCCTGCAGCCCGAGGTTGTCGAGCTCAACGTGACCTGCGTACAGCGTGCCGAATCGAGTGATCACTTATGCACCTCTACTTTGTTTGGTGTGGCCTGTCCCGTTGGTGTGAGCCCTCGGCATGGCCTGGCGGCGAACACCCCGTTCGACATTCGCATGCGAAACGGTCCTTCACGTTCGCGGTGAGCCCGTTGGCTGGCTCAGGACGGTCCTGTCGAGCCACGGGCCTGGAGTCCGGTCAGTCCCCGGCCGGCGCCGCGGCCCCGACCTGGGCCTTGAAGGCGGGCATGACCTCCTTGCTGAACCACTCCAGCTGCTCCACCATGGTGGTGGCCGATGACCCGTCCACCACCGAGCCTACACGCATGTCCTCCATGCCCGGATAGGCCTCCTGTATCTCCATGAGCCTCTCGATGATCAGCTCCGGCGGTCCGCACAGCCAGCTCCCGGCGCGCACGGCGTCGTTCAGCGTCGGGAGTCCGGCCAATGGCGCTCTCCTGGGGTCGGAGAGGGCACCGACCTGCTCGTCGGTCAGGCCAGGAACGAACCCTAGGGGGCCGAACATCTTCTGCCACTCTTCGTAGGACTTCTGGGCCTCTTTGATGGCCTTCTCCTGTGTGTCCGCTATGCGGAAGTTCATGCCCATGTTCAGATCGGTGCCGAGCTCGGTCTCGCGGCCATACTTGGCCAGCATGTCACGCCACGCCACGATAACTTTATGAATCGGGCCCCCCTGGGCCGAGCCTCCGCCGATCACGCCCTTGATGCCGTTTCTGACCATGAAGTCGAGGGCCCGCTCGCTGGCACTGACGATGGGCTGCCAGGTCTCGACGGGCAGGTTGATTGGCCGGGGCACTAGGGTGATCTCCTCGAGCTCATATCCGCGGTAGGGAACCTTAGGGGGAAAATCGTAGAATTTGCCACGGTACGAGAAGGACTCCTCGTTGAAGGCTTTGAGGACGATCTCGACCTGCTCTTCGAAGAGCTCTCGGTTGGCTTCGCGGTCGATCACCGGGGCGCCGAGGCTCTCGACCTCGCGCGAGTGGTACCCGCGGCCCACTCCAAAGATGACGCGGCCGCCGGTCAGGATGTCGGCCATCGCGAAGTCCTCGGCGAGGCGGAGCGGGTGCCACATAGGCGCTATGTTGAAGCCGCATCCGAACCTTATGTTCTCCGTCTTGTGGGCGAGATGGACGGCGAGCATCAGGATGTTCGGGATGCACTCGTAACCCTCCGGCTGGAAGTGGTGCTCGGCCAGCCACAGGGTATCGTAGCCGAGCCGGTCCATACGCTGGGCCAGGGCGAGGCTGGTATCGAATACGGTTACAAGGTGCTCGTTAGGGTAGCGGCGATCGTTGACCGGCGTGCCCTCCAGCCCGATGTTCTCCAGCTCGACGTGGCCCGCATATAGGGTTCCGAATCTGGTTATCACCTGTGGACCTCCGGTCTGCCTTACTTCGTTTGCGGTAAGCCGATCGAGTTACGAGCCTCCGGATGCGTTCACCCTTCGACGAGCTCAGAGCGAACCGTCCCTTACGTTCGTTCCGGGTCCTTCAGCCACCGACCGGCGTCGGCGTTGGCGTCTTCTCCTGGGCCTTGAATACCGGCAAAACCTCTTTGCCGAACCACTCCAGCTGCTCGAGAATGACCCTGTGGGGCGTACCGAAGACGTGCCACGGGTTCATCTGCTCTAGGCCCGGCAGCTGGTCCTGTATCCCCATGAGCTTCTCGATGATGAGCTCCGGTGGGCCGCACATCCACGATCCGGCTTTCACGGCGTCCTCGATGGTCGGCAGGCCCGCGAGAGGGGCCCTCCTCGGGTCTCCCAGGGCGCCGACCTGCTCATCTGACAGCCCCGGGATCACCCCGAGAGGCCCGAACATCTTGAGCGTCTCCTGGTGGAACTTCCGGGCCTCTTCGATGGCCTTCTTCTCGGTGTCGGCGATGTGGAAGTGGAACCCGATTATCAGGTCTCCACCCAGCTCCGTCTCCCTGCCGTGCCGCGCCAGTGTGTCTCGCCACACTGCCATCGTGTCGATGCCCGCTCCTTGGGAGCCCGATGCGCCTGCCGGGGCCACGCCACCGTCCATGACCCCTTTTATTCCGTGCTTTACCATGAAGTCGAGGCCCCGCTGGCCGCCGCTGACGATGGGCTGCCAGCACTCGACCGGCAGATTCACGGGCCGGGGCACCAGGGTTATCTCCTCCAGCTCGTAGCCCCGATAGGGCACCTTAGGCGGTATGTCGTAGTGCTTGCCGTGGTGGGAGAACGACTGCTCGTTGAAGGCCTTGAAGATGATATCGACCTGCTCCTCGAACAGGTCGATATTGGCGTCACGGTCCAGCAGCGGCGCGCCGAAGGTCTCGACCTCGCGGGAGTGGTAGCCGCGGCCCACGCCGAAAATCACGCGCCCGCCGGTGAGAATGTCGGCGGTGGCGAAGTCCTCGGCCAGGCGGAGCGGGTGCCACATGGGCGTGATGTTGAACCCGCAGGCTATCTTGATCCGCTCGGTCACGTGGGCCAGGTGGACCGCAAGCATCGGTACGTTGGGTATGCACTCGTACCCCTCGCGCTGGAAGTGGTGCTCCGCCAGCATCAGAGCGTCGAAGCCGGCCCGCTCCATGACCTGGGCCATGCTGGTCACGTGGTCGAAGACCGTCACCAGCTTCTCGTTAGAGTACAGGCGGCCGTTGACCGAGGCTCCCTCGAAACCGATGTCCTCCATGTCCACGAACCCTGGGGTCAGGCTGCTGAACCTCGTGATCATGGCTTACCTCCCTGGGTCGGCGCTCGTGCGACGGCCGGCAATGACGGTGCGAGTCCCTTCGACGATCGTCAGATGCCGTAACCAGCCAGACGCTGTCTGTTTCCTCCCGGCCCGTGACGCTGTCTCGCAAGACATCAGATGCCTCCGTGTCCACGGGGTCGGGAGGGCGAAGGCCCCAGAACCTGTTGCAGGTGGGTGGCGCGGGCGGCTAACGCGGTCCGTGATTCGCTACTAATCGTCAGCAGGAGCACCCGCTCGGACCTGCTTTTTGAACGCTGGCATGACGTCACGGGCGAACCACTCCAGCTGCTCTGTGACGACATGCATTGGAGTGGCGCATATGGGGCTGTTGACGTGCACCTGGTTCAGGCCCGGGTACGCGTCCTGGACCTCCATCAGCTTCTCGACGATCAGCTCCGGGGGGCCGCACAGATAGCCCTCCATGTCGACCATGTCCCTGAGCGTCGGCAGCGCGGCTTTAGGCGCTCTTTTCGGATCGCCCAGCTCTTCTATCAGCTCTGGAGTCAGGCCGCGCACGAAGCCGAGAGGCCCGAACATCTTCATGCTCTCTTCGAAGAAGATCTGGGCCTCCGCTATGGCCTTCTCCTCTGTGTCCGCGATGAAGACGCCGAAGCCCGCGTTCACGTTCTCGCCCAGCTCCGTCTCCACACCCTGCCTGGACTGAGCGTCCCGCCACGCCGCGATGGCCTCGTGGTTCCCCTTCACTCCTCCGGCCACTAGGGCCTTGATCCTGTGTTTGGCCATGAAGTCGAGGCCACGGGGATTGACGCTGACCATGGGCTGCCATGTCTCGACCGGTAGGTTCAGAGGGCGTGGCACCAGGGTGATCTCCTCCAGCTCATAGCCGCGGTAGGGCACTGCGGGCGGGATGTCATACTGCTTGCCGTGATGGGAGAAGGACTCCTCGTTGAAGGCCTTTAAGATAATCTCGACCTGTTCCTCGAACAGCTCGCGGTTGGCGTCGGCGTCGATCAAAGGCGATCCGAATGTCTCGACCTCCCGCACGTGGTAGCCGCGCCCGACGCCGAAGATGACTCGCCCGCCAGTGAGGATGTCGGCGGTGGCGAAGTCTTCTGCCAGCCGCAGCGGGTTCCACGCCGGCGCGACGTTGAACGCCGCACCGTACCGCAGGCGCTCCGTGATGTTGGCCAGGTGTACGCTGATCATGGGGATATTGGTGATGACCTCGTAGCCCTCAGGCTGGAAGTGGTGCTCGGCCAGCCAGAGGACGTCGTATCCCTCGTGGTCCATGACTTTAGCCATGGTTTCGGTGTTGGTCAGGGCCGTGACGAGGTGCTCGTTCGAGTAGCGTCTGTCGTTCACGGGCGTCCCGGCGAGCCCGATATCCTCCATCTCGACGTTACCTGCGTACAGACTACCGAACTGGGTGATCATAGCTTCTCCCTGCCGGCGAACCGGCTGTATCCGCTCTAGTGTAAGCCTAGCCTCTCATGGCCGCAGCTTGCCTCTTAAACATCGGAATGACCTCATTGCCAAACCACTCCAACTGCTCCAGCTCGACGCTCATGGGCGTGGCAAGGATGGCGTTGTGGACGTGGATCTCCTCGACGCCGGGGTACTTCTCCTGGACCTCCATGAGCGCCTCGCCGATCAGCTCGGGCGGTCCGCAGAGCCAGCCGCCGCGCCCCATTGCATCGTCGATATTCGGCAGCCCTGCGGCGACCGCCTGCCTGGGGTCGGCCGTGCTGCGGATCTGCTCCTCGGTCAGCTCCGGCACCATGCCGAGAGGGGCGTAGACCTTCATGTTCTCCTCGAGGAGGACCTGGGCCTCTCGTTTCGCTTGTTCTACCGTGTCGGCAAGGTAGATATTGAACTCCAGGATCAGGTCCTCGCCGAGCCGGGTCTCGCGCCCGTGGCGGGCCAGTGTCCGCTGCCAGGTCTGGATCACCTCGTGGCTGGTGCCTTCGCCGATAGTGCCGCCTCCTACGATGCCCTTTATTCCGTGCTTTGCCATAAAGTCGAGCCCGCGCTGGTTGCCGCTGACAATGGGCTGCCATGTTTCGACCGGTAGGTTCAGAGGGCGCGGCACCAGGGTGATCTCCTCCAGCTCGTAGCCGCGATAGGGGACACTGGGCGGGATGTCGTAGTGTTTGCCGTGGTGAGAGAAGGAGTCCTGGCTAAAAGCCTTGAAGATGATCTCGACCTGCTCTTCGAATAGGTCGCGATTAGCGTTGCGGTCGATCAGCGGCGCACCGAAGGTCTCGACCTCACGGGAGTGATAGCCACGGCCGACGCCGAAAATCACGCGTCCGCCGGTAAGGATGTCGGCAGTGGCGAAATCCTCGGCGAGACGTAGCGGGTGCCACGTGGGCGTGACGTTGAAGCCGCACGCGAACCTGATGCGCTCGACCCTGTGGGCTAAGTCGACGCTGAGCATCAGGATGTTGGGGATACACTCGTAGCCTTCGACCTGGAAGTGGTGTTCGGCCAGCCACAGGGTGTCGTAGCCCGTCTTGTTCATCAGCTGGGCGAGGGTCTCAGCCTTCTCGAACACCGAGACGAGGTGCTCGTTCGAGTACAGACGATCGTCGGCGGGGGTCCCATTGAACCCCAGGTTCTCCATGTCGACGTGTCCCGCATAGAGATGCCCGAACTTGGTGATCACCCGCTTCCCCGACCCTTGGAGTAGCCACATTGTAGGCCAGGGCCTAGCGCTGTCAAGCCCGCGCGAGCGTCGACACCGGCACCGGCCGCGGGCTATAATCGGCCAGCGTCGCGACCTTGGAAACCAGTCAGAGGAGGCCTAGAGCCATGTCGTTTGAGGGCCGGTACCTGTTGACCGTTAGCATGGATGTGGAGGCGGACAAAGAGGACGCTTTGAACGAGGTGTACGACGCTGAGCACGTACCCCTGCTGATGAAGGTTCCGGGCGTGCTCTCCGCTGCGCGCTTCAAGACAGAGAACGAGGTGACGCTGATCGTCGGAGGAGAGCGGCGCAGGATCGTCGTGGACACCGAGCCTAAATACTCAGCCCTGTACGAGCTCGAGAGCCCTGACGTGCTGGTGAGTGATGCCTGGGGCAAGGCGGTGGACACGGGCCGCTGGCCCGATGAGATTAGGCCCTACACCAAGAACCGCCGCGTAGTGCTGAGGCATCTAATGTCGGCGCCGTCGTAGGCGGCAGGTCTAGAATCGAGGGGTTTTGAGACTTAGCTCAGGTCTGGTCAGACGGCCCGGTCGCACCAAGTGGATCGTCTTCGGGACCGTCGCCATCGGCACCTTTGTGTCAGTGATGGACCAGAGCGGCGTCAACGTGGCCCTGCCGCGGATCGCCGATCAGTTCGCGGCCAGCATACCGTCGGTACAGTGGGTGTCCCTTGGATACGTCCTGGTTACGGGGTCGCTCCTGCTGCCGATGGGGCGCCTGTCGGACATGTTCGGCCGGAAGCGAGTCTACACGCTCGGATTCGCGATATTCACACTGGCAGCGATCCTCGCCGGCTCCTCGAACGCGATCCTCGGGCTCATCTTGTTCAAGCTGCTGCAGGGCGTAGGGGCGGCCATGATCCAGTCCAACGGAATCGCGATACTCGCCTCGGTGTTCCCCACAAGCGAGCGAGGGAAGGTACTTGGCCTGTTCATGACCGTCGTAGGCGTTGGTGCGATCGCTGGGCCTGTGGTCGGCGGTCTCATCGTGAGCGGGCTGGGTTGGAGGTTCGTCTTCTTTCTCGGGGCTCCCTTTGGAGTCGTCTCCATCCTGGCGGCCCTTGCTTTCCTCGAACGAGATACCCCCTTAGGAACCGACCGGGCTTCGAAACGAATCGGGTTCGACTGGCCGGGGGCGGGTCTGTCTTCCGCTGCCCTGGCACTGTTCCTGCTCGCGATGACAAATGCGTACCGGCTGGGCTGGAGCTCGCCTCTGGTCGTGGCGGCCTTCGTCGTAGTCGCCGGACTGGTGTTCGCTTTCATCTGGTGGGAAAAGCGCGTCGCCGAGCCGATGCTGGCCCTGGAGCTGTTCAGCCGCAGGCTCTTTTCGACCGGCAGCTTGGCTGCGTTCCTAGTCTTTTTCTCAGGAAGCTCCGTATTCTTCCTGATGCCGTTCTATCTTCAGAAGGTTCTGGGGTACACGCCCGCGCAGGCCGGACTGCTGATGGCTCCGAGTCCGTTGGGCTTCGCCCTGGTAGGCCCTATCGCCGGCGGGCTGAGCGACCGCTTCGGTACGCGCTGGTTCGCCGTGCTTGGTGTCGCCATCTACGCATCGGCCTTGGCGGTACTGACGCAGCTCACCGAGAACGCCTCCGTAGGTCTGGTGGTCCTGGCCCTTGCCCTCCAGGGTGTCGGCATGGGCGCCTTCTATTCGCCCAACACCGCATCGGTATTGAGTACCGTGGAGCAGTCTCGATATGGCATCGCCTCGGCGTTCGTGAACATGGTGCGCAACCTGGGCAATGTGACTGGCATAGGCGTGGCGACCGCCATCGTCACCGCTACGATGGCATCCGCGGGATACGAGCCGAGCCTCGGCGCCGTAACTGGGGCCGGCACCGACGACGGTGTGCTCGGGGCGTTCACCCGCGGCCTGAGGACCGCTTTCCTGGTGATGGCTTTCGCGGTTGGTGCGGCCATGCTGCTGTCGCTGATCAAGCCGGGGCGCGCGGCGGAGGTGCTTGCTCCGGAAGGCGGCGGCCAGGTCGCCTCGAAGCCATAGGTACGCGGCAGGCCGGAACATGATCGGAGGTCTCGGGCCGGTCCGGCGCATCGTCGAAAGCCCCCGGTACAAGTGGTGGGCCTATGTGGCGCTTGGCACCGGCATGTTCCTCGCCGTGATGGATCAGGCCTCGCTAGCCATTGCCCTACCGCGTATAGCGGACCACTTCCAGGCTGACATCCCGACGGTGCAGTGGGTGACCCTTAGCTACGTACTGACCACGAGCGTCGTGTTCATGCCCAGCGGTCGCCTGTCCGACATGATCGGCCGTAAGCCGGTGTACGTTGCCGGTTTGCTCATCTTCGTTGGCGGCGCGGCCCTCGCGGGCTCGGCCCCGACGCTGCCCGTGCTGCTCATGGCCAAGGTGATCCAGGGGGTGGGCTCGGCCTGCATCCAGGCCAACGGAATGGCTATCGTCACCGAGGTCTTCCCCGCGCGGGAGCGCGGAAAGGCTCTTGGGCTGTACATGATGATCATCGGCGTCGGCCTTATTGCAGGCCCCCTCGTCGGCGGCACGCTCGTCAGCAGCCTTGGCTGGCGGGCGGTATTCTTCGCCAGCGTTCCCGTCGGGGCGGTGGCCGTGGGTGCCGCAATGGCCGTGTTCAGCGGGGGCAGGCCGTCGCGGTCGGTGGTGCCGAGGTTCGACTGGGCCGGTGCGGCGCTATCCGCCGGGACCCTGACCGCCTTCCTGCTGACTATGACCAGCGCCTACCGGCTCGGCTGGGGCTCGACCGGTATCGTCATCGGTTTCATCGCCACCGCCGCTCTGCTTGCTGGCTTTGTTTGGTGGGAGTTGCGGGCCTCGGACCCGATGCTAGACCTGAGTTTCTTCAAAAGCAGCGTATTCTCACTAGGCGTAGGGGCTCGATTCCTCTCATTCATAAGCGCGGCCTCTGTCAACTTCCTGATGCCCTTCTTCCTGGTTCAGGGCCTTGGATACAAGACCAGTATCGCCGGTCTGATGATGGTTCCGGCTCCGGTCTTCATGGCCATAATGTCGCCGATAGCCGGCCGGCTATCCGACAAAGTAGGCACCCGCTGGCCATCGGTCGTGGCCGCGGCCCTATCGGCCTCGGCGATGTTCACGTTCTCGAGACTGAGCCTCGACTCGTCCCCCGTTCACGTGGTGGTCGGTATGATGCTGCTGGGCGCCGGCGCCGGGAGCTTCACCGCGACGAACACGAGCGGCGTCATGAGCTCTCAGCAGAGAGCGAAATACGGCATCGTCTCTGCCTTTCTCAACGTCACCCGGACGTCGGCCGACCTAACAGGCATAGCGATAGCCACTACGATAGTGGCGCTGACCATGGCGTCGCTCGGCGAAGAGCCCAGCCTGGCGGCGGTGGCCGACGCAGGTGGCGATAGCGCGAGGGCTGCCTTCGTGGCCGGGATGAGGAAGGCCTTTCTGGTCGCCGGTAGCTGTCTGGTGCTGGCCAGCGCGCTATCGGTCGTGCGTGGACGCGAGGATCCGGCACAAGAGGAAGCGCACGGATCGGCGCAGGGAGTCACCCCATTACGGTCCTCAGAGGCGAAGGACTGAGAGTAAAAACTCTGACCGGGCCCCTGTCCAATCGACTCGTCCAAGGAGCTTGAGTCCTTGGACGAGCCCCCTTTAATCTGGGCCAAATGTACTTGACTTGAGGTGGTGGCGTGCTACAATGACCCTTGGCGATCAGACCATCTATGCAGTTTACTCAAGTATAAGACAGCGAACATAGGTAGCTTTCCCAGCGGCGGCTAGGGTTACCTGGCCGCCGTTTTCGTACCTTAACAACTGAATCCTGTCCGAAGATAAATGGGTCCTAATGTGGGTCAAGTTATTAAGGGTCTACGGTGGATGCCTTGGGGCCAAGGGCCGAAGAAGGGCGCGGCAAGACTGCGATAAGCCCCGGTGAGTTGTCTAGCGAGCTTAGCCGGGGGTTCCCGAATGGAGGAATCCATCCCGGGTCATACCGGGATATCCCGACACGTCGGGAGGGTAAGCGGGAGAACTGAAACATCTAAGTATCCCGAGGAAAATAAATCAACCGAGATTCCCCTAGTAGTGGCGAACGAACGGGGAAGAGCCCAAACCTGTCGGGCTTAGTGGGCTGAGGCCCTATGTCCGATGGGGGTTGTAACACACGCCTGCCTCAACCTCAGCAAGGGGCAAGAAGTAAAAAACCTTCCTTTTAGCCGAACGAGCCTGGAAAGGACGACCGCAGAGGGTGATAGTCCCGTAGGCGAAAAGGGGAAGGCTTCTGGTGTGATGTTGAGTACCGCGGGACACGTGAAATCCTGCGGGAAGCTGGGGGGACCACCCTCCAAGGCTAAATACCCTTGGCCACCGATAGTGAACCAGTACCGTGAGGGAAAGGTGAAAAGAACCCCGTGAGGGGAGTGAAATAGACCTGAAACCGTAGACTTACAAGCCGTGGGAGTCCCGACTTGTCGGGATGACCGCGTGCCTATTGAAGAATGAGCCGGCGAGTTAATCTGTGCAGCTTGGTTAAGGAATAGAAGTTCCGGAGCCGCAGCGAAAGCGAGTCCGAATAGGGCGCGACCGGGCGGAGGCGAAACCACCGACGGCGGCCCCTAAATCTACCGGCGGTCCCGACTTGTCGGGGCCAAAGGACGACGAAGGGCCAAGGCCGGCGGCGGAGTCTCCACCAAAGCCTGGTATGTTGTTTGGATTAGACCCGAAACCGGGTGAGCTACCCATGGCCAGGTTGAAGTCCCGATAATCTCGGGATGAAGGACCGAACCCGTGTCTGGTGCAAAAGGCTGGGATGAGCTGTGGGTAGAGGTGAAATGCCAATCGAACCCGGAGATAGCTGGTTCTCCCCGAAATGCATTTAGGTGCAGCCTCAAAGTAGTCTTGGGGAGGTAGGGCACTGGATGGGCTAGGGGGCGTGAGCTTGCCAAACCCAACCAAACCACGAATGCCCCAAGATGGTCTTTGGGAGTGAGACAGTGGGGGATAAGCTCCATTGTCGAGAGGGAAACAGCCCAGACCGCAGGCTAAGGTCCCCAAGTGTGGACTAAGTGTTAAAGGAAGTGGGATGCCTAAAACAGCTAGGAGGTTGGCTTAGAAGCAGCCATCCTTTAAAGAGTGCGTAACTGCTCACTAGTCGAGGGGTCCCGCGCCGAAAATGTAACGGGGCTAAAGTCCACCACCGAAGCCGCGGTTCCGCCTTTAGGCGGAAGGTAGGGGAGCGTTCCCAGGGCGTCGAAGGCCCGACGTGAGTCGAGTTGGAGCGCTGGGAAGTGAGAATGCCGGCATGAGTAGCGACAATCCTGGTGAGAATCCAGGACACCGAAAGCCCAAGGTTTCCTACGCAACGCTGATCAACGTAGGGTAAGTCGGGCCTAAGCCGTAGCGAGCAAGCGAAGGCGATGGACAACGGGTCAACATTCCCGTACCGCCGTTACTCCGTTTTAAGGCAAAGGGGGGACACGGAAAGGTAGGCGGAGCGCGCCCATCGGACATGGTGCGTCCTGCCCTGTAGGCCATGCCAGGATAGGCAAATCCGTTCTGGCGTTACGAGCTGAGGGGGTAAGAAACTTTAGGGCTAACGCCCTGGGGAATTCCGTTGAACCTATGCCGTCAAGAAAAGCCTCGTTGCTAGGTGTAGTGGCGTCCGTACCGCAAACCGACACAGGTGGGCTGGGGTAAAAGTCCCGAGGTGAACGGGAGAACCCTCGTTAAGGAATTCGACAACTTGGCCCTGTAACTTTGGGAGAAAGGGTGCCCGCGGGGTGAAACCCACTTGCTGGGTGGATGCCCCGGCGGGTCGCAGTGAAGAGGCCCAGGCGACTGTTTACCAAAAACACAGGTCTCTGCTAAGCCGAAAGGCGAAGTATAGGGGCTGACGCCTGCCCAGTGCCGGAAGGTTAAGGGGATGGGTTCGTCCCGATTCGTCGGGACAAAGCTCAGAACCGAAGCCCCGGTGAACGGCGGCCGTAACTATAACGGTCCTAAGGTAGCGAAATCCCTTGTCGGGTAAGTTCCGACCCGCACGAATGGCGTCACGACCTGGGCGTTGTCTCAACGAGGGACCCGGTGAAATTGCAAGGCCCGTGAAGATGCGGGCTACCCGCGACAGGACAAAAAGACCCCGTGGAGCTTTACTGCAGCTTGGCAGTGGACTGGGGTTGTGGATGTGTAGGATAGGCGGGAGACTGAGAAGCCCCGACGCCAGTCGGGGTGGAGTCAACCTTGAAATACCGCTCTTCTATGATCTTGGCCCTAACCCCGTGAAATCGGGGGACCCTGCCTGGTGGGCAGTTTGACTGGGGCGGTCGCCTCCTAAAAAGTAACGGAGGCGTCCAAAGGTTCCCTCAGGGTGGATGGAAATCACCCTTAGAGTGCATTGGCATAAGGGAGCTTGACTGTGAGACCTACAAGTCGAGCAGAGACGAAAGTCGGGCAAAGTGATCCTACGGTTCCGAGTGGAAGGGCCGTGGCTTATCGGATAAAAGCTACCCCGGGGATAACAGGCTGATCTCGCCCAAGAGTTCACATCGACGGCGAGGTTTGGCACCTCGATGTCGGCTCGCCGCATCCTGGGGCTGAAGAAGGTCCCAAGGGTCCGTCTGTTCGCCGGTGAAAGCGGCACGCGAGCTGGGTTCAGAACGTCGTGAGACAGTTCGGTCTCTATCCGTCGTGGGCGCAGGAGATTTGAGGAGAGCTTTCCCTAGTACGAGAGGACCGGGAAGGACAGACCTCTGGTGTACCGGTTGTCCCGCCAGGGGCACCGCCGGGTAGCCATGTCCGGATGCGATAAGCGCTGAAAGCATCTAAGCGCGAAGCCAACTCCAAGATTAGATCTCCCGCCCTTCTTTCGGGAAGGGGTAAGGTCCCCTGTAGACTACAGGGTTGATAGGCCGCAGGTGTAAGTCCCGTAAGGGATTCAGCTGAGCGGTACTAATAGACCGAGCGACTTGACCCACATTAAAACCCATTTATCAGAGGTAGACAGGGTTCAGTTATGAGCTTTCGGCCACCGGCAGTACGCTTCCCAAACAGAACCTGATAGCTAAATGCTGACGGTCGTAGGCTACTCGGCACGGGTAGAGCAGCGGTCCCGACTCATCGGGATTGGGCTCATATCCACAACATCGCGGGGTGGAGCAGCGGCAGCTCGTTGGGCTCATAACCCAAAGGTCGAGGGTTCGAGTCCCTCCCCCGCAACCAAGACCATAGGCGGCCCCCGGAGTTCGCAACCTTCGGGGGCCGTTGTCTTCAGCCGATCGCACCGCGCCAACCCATATGTCATCTAATCTATAGGTTATCGATCTGCAGAGAGGAAAAGGCATGGCAGACGTCGACGAGGTAAGGAGCAGCCGGTCCGCAGACACAGAGGAGGTCGACGAAGTCTCGACCCGGGGCGCCAAGGCCCCCCTGATTGAGTCTGAAGACGCCACCGACAGTGTCAAGGAGTACCTCCGGTCCATAGGACAACACGATCTCCTGAGCGCGCCGGAGGAGTTGGAGATCGGCCTGGCCGTCCAGGGCTGGATGAAGCTGAAGGAGTTGCGGAGAAAGCTCGAAGAAGAGCTTGGCCGGCAGCCCTCTTCGGCTGAAACGATGGAGGCTGCGTCTCGGGAGCTGACGTCCCGAGCGGAGTTCCTTGCCGCGTTAGCCGAGGCTCTCGGAGAGGACTCCAAGGGCAAGCCGGCGTTCCACGTCCTGGCGTTGCCCGGCGTGCGGAAGGTCCTCGGCGGCGTGTTGGACGCGGAGGTTCGGGCTGCCGTCGCCGAGGCGATAGCCGTCCCCGAGAGCGAAGTCACGTCGGAAACCGCGGCCGTATCCGGGCTGTCGCGACTGCTGCCCCCCGAGGTGCTAGACGTTCTCGCCGGCGAACCCGGAGACATAGGGCCCGCTCTGGACGGCTATACGGGCGACCTGGAGAAGTGGCGGGAAGAGGTCGAGCGTCAGGGACGAGAGGCCTCCGAGCGGCTCACCAACTCCAACCTGCGCCTCGTCGTAAGCGTCGCACGGAAGTACCTTTCGCGCGGCCTACCGCTGCTGGACCTGATACAGGAGGGTAACCTCGGCCTGATGCGTGCGGTGGAGAAGTTCGACGCTCACAGGGGCTTCAAGTTCAGCACATACGCAACCTGGTGGATTCGTCAGGCCGTGACCAGAGCGCTGGCCGATCAGGGCCGGACGATTCGACTGCCGGTTCACGTTGTCGAGCGCATAGGGCAGCTCGGAGCCGCGGAGAGGGCCCTGCTGCGGCGCCTCGACCGCGAGCCCACCGTGCACGAGATAGCCGAGGAGCTCGCCTGGACGTCTGAGACCGTCGAGGGCCTGATTCGCCAGCGCCAGTACACATTGTCCCTCGAGACGCCGGTCGGCGAGGCGGAGTCCACGCTGGAGGACTTCATCCAGGACACCTCCTCATGGACGCCGGACGAGGTGGCGATCCGCCTTGCGACGCGGGATGATGTAGTCCAGGCGCTGGAAGACCTGCCGCCGCGGCTGCGCCTGCTACTCGCGCTGCGCTTCGGCTTTTTCGACGACCGCCCTCGGACGCTGGAGGAGGTTGGCCGGGAGCTTGGCGTAACGCGCGAGCGCGTCCGTCAGCTCGAGCGCCAGGCCCTGACCCGTCTCCGCCACTCCAGCCGGCTACCCACGTCAGATGACATGGACCTGTCCCTGTCTCGCGGCGGCTAGCTTTTCGTCCGGCACAGGTAGGCTCCATCCCGACCCTGGAGCTGCACTCTCGGCATGACGGAGGCGTCGGCGGTCACAGGTCTACCTCGACGCCGATGCTCCCCTCGCGCGCTGCCTCCAGCACCAGCCGCGCTGCAACCACGTCTTGAACGGCCACGCCTACCGACTTGTACACGGTGACCTGGTCGGCGGAGGTCCGGCCGGGCCGCAGACCCAGGACCAGCTCGCCGACCTCGGCGTGTATGTGCTCCTCGGTGATGACACCGTCGCGAATAGGCTGGATCAGGTCGTTGGAGCCGGACGGGTAGGGTGCCAGGGCCGCCTGGCGGGACTCGACCACAACGACAGCCCCTCTGATGGCGTCGTCGTCCAGCTCGCGCCCGTCCGGGTTGAAACCGATCGATGTGACGTGGCAGCCGGGCTGGAGCCACCGCCCCCTGACCACCGGCTCTGGCGAGTGGGTGGTGGCGCACACGATGTCCGCTCCCTCGAAGGCGTGTTCGTCCAGGCCAACAGCGCGCACCGAGACCTGCAGCTCGGGAGCAACTTCGGCCACGACCTGGTCGGCCTTTCGCCGGTCGCGCCCGGCGATGCGGACCTCGCTCAGGCGGCGTACGAGAGGGACCGTCCTGGCGTGGGACCTGGCCTGGGCGCCGGTGCCGACGACCAGCAGCACCTCTGCGTCCGGACGGGCCAGCAGCCTGGTGGCCAGGGCCGATGCGGCCGCCGTCCGGGCCTCGGTGATGAAGGAGCCGTCCATTACCGCAAGCGGCGTGCCGGAGTCGGGGTCGAAGACTGCGACCAGCGCCTGGTGCGTGTGAAGCGGCGGCAGGTTCTCGGGAAAGACGCCGACCAGCTTCGCGGCTAGCGCCTTCGGCGACGGCATATAAGCGGGCATCGCCGCCAGCAGGCCGTCGACGTGTGGCACACGCGCCGCCGTTCGCGGTGGCAGGGAGACGCTGCCAGCGCTTAGCTCGGCCATCGCCGGGGCAAGGGCGTCGATCAGCTGACCCAGGTCCAGCAGGCCTTCAACCTGTGAGCGGTTCAGGAATAGCAAAATTATGCCCCAAGGCGATTTGAGACGTTCACAGCCTCAAATCCTAGGGCCTTGGTCGCTCCGCTACTCAGAATGTGGGGGCGCCCAACGAAAACGTGCCTACTGCCGTCAACATGTGTCGTATTGCTTGAGCATATCGAAGTTGTCGCGGTACCCCTCGAATCTGGGTCGCGGTGTGACCTTGCCCGTCTTCTGGCTAAAGTTTGTGAACATGATTCGGTAGCGTCCCTTGTTTGTCCCTGTCTTCCCTATATTCGCCTCTCGAACAAGGTCAAGCGAAGGCATCACCCAGTATGCATCCGCCTGCTCTGAATAGAATATGAAGAAAAAGTTCGGTCTGGGATGCCGCACCTCTAGCGGGAGAAAAGTCCCAGCATTCTTCGGATTTGCGTCCTTCGACCGGGCCTTTATCTGCAAGTCCAAGTAGAAGGGTCGTCCATCTCGCTCCTGTCGGACTACGCAGTCTATCTGTTGGTCGTCGACCAGCGTCAGGTACACGTCGTATCCGCGCCGCAGCAACTCCGCTATGGCAACGAACTCCTGACGTTTCCCGAATGAAGCCGAACTCCTGAAGGTCATCACTATTACTCCCGGCGGTTGGTGGCACGGGCCTGTGCTTTGTACGTGTCCCTCCTCACCCCTTGATGACGCCCATGGGCCGCATGCGGGCAACCCGGCGGCACAGCCCTGCCCCTTCGGCCGCCCGCACCACGTCGGCCACGTCCTTGTAGGCGATCGAGGCCTCTTCCGCCAGTGACCCTCGGCTCGGAGCCATGACTACGATGCCCCTGTCACCCAGCTCCTTGCGGATGTCGCGGTCCTTCAGCAGCTTCTTCGCCCTTGTCCTGCTCTCGGCCCGCCCGGCCCCGTGGCAGGTCGAGCCAAACGACAGCTCCATGGCGCGCGCATCGCCTACCGCCAGAAAGGAGTATCGACCCATATCGCCCGGGATGAGGACGGGCTGCCCGATGTCGCGGTATCGGCTCGGGACGTCCGGATGGCCCGGCGGGAAGGAGCGCGTGGCGCCCTTGCGGTGGACGCACACTCTCATCCGCTTGCTGTCGATCTTGTGCTCCTCGACCTTCGCGATATTGTGGCAGACGTCGTAAACCTGGGTCATGCCCAGCTCGCGCCACGACTGGCCGAAGACCTGCTCGAAGGACAGGCGGCACCAATGGGCGATGCACTGCCGGTTGGCCCAGGCGAAGTTGGCGGCGGCTCTCATGGCCGCCAGGTAGGCCGAGCCCTCGGGCGACGAGATGGGCACCGCCGCCAGCTGCCGGTCGGGCAGATCGATCCCGTACCTCCGGGAGGCGACGTCTATCTCCTTCAGCGCGTCGGTGCAGACCTGATGGCCCAGGCCCCTGGAGCCGCAGTGGAGCATCACTGTCACCTGGCCAGAATGCTCTACTCCCATGGCGGCCGCAGCGTCGACGTCGTAGATCTCGTCCACGACCTGGACTTCGAGGAAGTGGTTGCCCGACCCCAGCGTCCCCAGCTGGCTGGCGCCCCGCTCCTTGGGGCGCTGGCCGACTGCAGCGGCGTCGGCTCCCTCGATGCACCCCTCCTCCTCGCTGACCTCGAGGTCTTCGGCGTCACCCAGGCCGCGGTTCACCGCCCAGCGACCGCCCTCTTGCAGCACCTCGTCTACCTCTTTCTGGCTGAGCTTGAGACGGCTCCCCGGGCCGGCCCCGGTGTGGATGTCCCGGTACAGCGTGGCAACGAGGTCATGGAGCCTGGGACGGACCTCCGCCTCGGTCAGGTCGGTGCGCAACATGCGGACGCCGCAGTTTATGTCGAAGCCGACCCCACCCGGAGAAACGACCCCATCCCTCACCGACGTCGCCGCGACGCCGCCGATTGGAAAGCCGTAGCCCCAGTGGATGTCAGGCATCGCCAGAGACCAGCCTACGATGCCAGGCAGCGCCGCCACGTTGGCCACCTGCTCTAAGCTGGCGTCCTGTGCCAGCCGAGGCAACAGCGTCTCATCGGCGAAGATTATTCCCGGGACGCGCATCCCCTCCTGGTGGCTCTGCGGTAGCTCCCAGCGGTTGTCGCCAGCCTCTCTTAGGATACTGGTCCAGTCCATGTTTTTTCCCACCCACCCGCCCGGAATGTTTTGTGGGGGATACCCCCACCCCCCCGGCAAAGGGCTTCGCCCCTTGCAACCCGGAGCGGTTGGTAGTTGCCTTCTCAGTATAGGCGCTTGTAGTCGGCCTCGTCTTCTATGGGTCCGTCATAGAGTTTCGGTGAGCCGCTGGCAACAAACTCCAAGCCGGCTCAACAACCGCCGAATATCAACAACATGCACTTCCTCTGACGGTAGTGCAGCGGGTCCAGGGCGAGCCCTGGCGGGTCCAGGGTGTACCCTGGCTAGACGTCGAGGAAGACGCGGATACGCCACTCGTCGTCGTGGGACACGTCAAGCTTGTGGTAGGTCGCGGCTTTCACCACGTCCAGCGGGCCGTGTCGCATGGGGTCCACCGGCTCGCCCTCGCACGTTGCGGTCAGCGATGCGCGGTCATCGCCGACCGTGACGCGGAACTCACATGGAACGAAACCCTCGGCCTCGTGTCTGTACACAAGCTCGTTGAGCCAGTCCACCACGAGGGCGTGGGTGTCGGCCGACTCGACCGAAACCTCGATCTGCTCTCGCGGCTCGACCTTGTCGAGGTTGACGATGACGCTGAACATGCCCTTTGCGACCCAGGCCAGCGCCTCTGCCAGCGTGGCGCCGGTGGCGATGACTCCGACGTCGGCCGTGTGCTCGACGAGCTCGAAGCCCCCCATCACTAACCGGTCCTCCTTCAGCCGCTACGGGGTCGAAGCACCGGCTGCGCGGCACCGGAGGAGAGGACGACCTTGTCGGCAACGCTTCCCATTACCCGCCCGCCGAGCCCCGACTGTCCACGGGTCGACGTGACCACCAAGGAGCCGGGCTCTCCCTCACGCGGTCGACGTCCTTCGGAGCCTCCCCCTATTGGCCGTTCTTCTCGCGCAGCGCCTTCAGGAGGGCCGCCGGGTTCATTGGAAGGCTGTCCATGCGCACTCCGACGGCGTCGTAGATGGCGTTGGCGATGGCTGCCATGGGTGGCACTATGGGCGCTTCGCCGGCGCCCCTCACACCGTACGGGTGTGTTGGGTTCGGAACCTCGACGATGACCGTGTCGATCATAGGCAGGTCCAGAGCGGTAGGCATGCGGTAGTCCAGCAAGCTGGAGTTCAGCATCTGCCCGTCGTCGCTCATGTAGTACTCCTCGTTGAGGGCCCACCCTATGCCTTGGGCAACGCCGCCCTGTATCTGGCCCTCCACGTAGCTGGGGTGGATGGCCTTCCCGGCGTCCTGCAGGGCCGTGTATCGAAGAATCGTGACCTTGCCGGTGTCTGGGTCGACCTCCACGTCTACGATGTTCGAAGCCAGCGTAGCCCCCGCTCCTCTGGGGTCCAGGTTGCCCTTGCCCAGGACCGGCCCGCCGGTCGACGGCAGCTCCGATGCCAGCTCCTTGAAGCTCATCGATAGCTCGGGGTCCGATCTGTGCCTGAATACGCCGTCCGCGAGCTCGACCTCCTCTGCGGGCACGTCCCACAGCTGGGCCGCCCGGCCGATCATCTGCTCCTTCACGTCCTGCGCCGCCTCGTGGCTGGCCCAGCCGGCCTTGAACGCGACGGCGCTGCCGCCGGTCATCGAGGTCCAGCCGATGGAGTCGGTATCGCCAACCTGAGGAATTACGTCCTCGACGGGTATGCCCACGACCTCGGCGAACTGCTGGGCGGCAGCGGGCCGGCCTCCGCCGATGTCGACGCTGCCTATGACCAGGTTCACCGTGCCGTCGTAGTTGACGTTGGCCGTTGCGCAGGCGGGTCCGGTCCCGTTGAACCAGAAGCCGGTGGCCACGCCGCGGCCACGGTTGGCTCCCTCCAGCTGCGCCGAGTAGTGCTCGTGCGCCGCGGTGGCCTCCATAGTTTCCTGGATCCCGATACGTGGGTTGACGACGCCCGACACTCGGCGGGTTCCCTCCCTGGCGGCGTTCAACAAGCGAAACTTCATCGGGTCCATCGAGAGCTTCTCGCAGAGCTCATCGACCACCGTCTCGGCCGCGAAGGCCGCAGCGGGAGCGCCGGGCGCTCGATAGGCGGTCGTCTTGGGCTTGTTGTCGACCACGTCGTACCCGTCCACGGACACGTTCTCTATGTCATAGGCCGAGAAGATGCAGTTGGCTCCGTGATTCACCGGCGAGCCCGGGAAGGCTCCGGCTTCGTATCTCAGGTCCGCTCGGGCGGCGGTCAGGCGGCCGTCTTTCGTTGCCCCCATCCTCACCTTCATGTAGCCCCCGGCCGTTGGGCCGGTGGCCTCCATGACCTCCGAGCGGCTCATTGTCATCTTGACGGGCGCGCCGGTCTCTCGTGCCAGCAGCGCAGTTACCGGCTCCAGATAGATGACGGTCTTGCCGCCGAAGCCGCCGCCGATCTCCATGGGCACAACCTTAATCTGGGATGGCGAGACGCCGAGGACAGCGGCCGTGCGCTCTCTCACGGGGAAGTGGCCCTGGCTGCTGCACCAGATGGTGATGCGCCCGTTTGGGGTCCACGAAGCGGTGGCCGTCTGGGGCTCGATGTAGCCCTGGTGCACCGACTTGGTGCGGTATTCCCGCTCGACGACGACGTCGGCGCGGGCGAAACCCTCCTCGACGTCGCCGCGGGCCATCTGAATAAGGCTGGCCACGTTGCCCTCGAACTTGTCGTAGAGCTGAGGCGCGTCGGGCGCCATGGCGCTCTCCACGTCCCCGACATGGGGCAGTACCTCGTACTCGACGTCGATGAGCTCCAGCGCCTCCTCTGCCACATGCGGACTGGTCGCGGCAACGGCCGCGATCGCGTGGCCCCTGTATAGAGCTTTGCCCCTGGCCAGCACGTTACAGCTTATGTGCCACAGATTGACTTCAGGGGGGGCACCCAGGACTACCGGCTTGCCCTCTTGCTCGGGCAGGTCCTTCGAGGTCACGACCGCTCGGACCTCCGGATGGGCCTCCGCCTTGGACGTGTCGATCGAGATGATCCGGGCGTGGGCATGAGGACTCCGCAGCATGCTCCCGTGGAGGAGCCCAGGCAGCCGAATGTCGGCTCCGTAAAGCGCCTTACCAGTTACCTTATCGTAGCCGTCATGGCGGATCGGCCGGGTGCCGACGACCTTGTATTGAGTGCTCGGGTCGGATAAGACGATGTTGGAGCCCATAATTCGATCGACCTCCACGGGTTTGGGTTCGGGAAGCGGTCAGTATTGTATCAAACGGAACAGCTGTACCGTAGCCCGCAGACTCCGAGTATCAATCAGGAACTTCATCGTCGGCTCCTCTTCTTTTCATCATTGCTAAGCTATAGCATTGGCCTGCATCACCAACCTGTCCAATCAGCAGAGGTAAGACATGGCAGACCGAATCACCATTGGCAATGCTGAGATAGTATTCGCACTGGATATGGTCCCTCCTCCGCGGTCACCGGATGCGTTTTTCGAGGGCGTCACAGCTAAGGATTGGGTGCCATACGAGGACGTTCTGGAAGAGGGTCAGATACAGCTTTACTACGGACATTTTTTCGTTCGCTCCTGCGGCAAGACGATAATGGTGGACACAGGTATGGGACCCGGCCCGCATCCCGAGCGAGGGAATCGGACCGGTGACCTGCTGAACCAACTCAAGCTACAAGGCGTTAATCCAGAAGACGTAGACATCGTGGTACACACCCACCTGCACCCCGACCATGTGGGATGGAACATTGACCTGTCTGGAGATACGCCGAGGCCTTACTTTCCAACGGCACGGTATCTTGCCCCCAGGGTGGACTGGGAGTATTTTACGAAGCCCGACGTGCTAGACACGGCCCCTCACGTAAGGGACAGTGTTTTACCCCTTGAAAGGATGGGCATCTTAGACCTTGTGGACGATGGATACAACCTAACCGACGAGATTACCACCCTGGCTACACCGGGTCATACTCCTGGACACCAGGTAATCCTAATAAGCTCCCAGGGTGAAAAGGCAATGGTTGTTGGTGATGCTCTGCATAGTAAGGTGCAAGTGCAGGTGCCGGACTGGTGTGCCATGGTTGACACCAACAAAGACGACAGTCGTCGTAGCCGGCATGCTTTACTGGAGCGCGCAGAAAACGAGGGCTATCTAATCGCTGCAGGCCATTTCAATCCACGCGATCACATAGGCCAGATTATGAGAATCGAAGGACGTCGTTGCTGGCAAACCCTGTAGTGTCTCGCGGTCATGGGTCACGGGCGTTTCCCAAGGTTACGCTTTGCCGGCGTGCCCAATGGCAGACCGCGCCTTACGCCGTCCGCCAGTCCCTTTCCGCACGCAGCGGCCTGTGCTATACTGCCGATGTCCGTTTCGCCTCCGTATCGGGGTCGAGACGATATCTTCTTCCCTGCAGACAGTATTTGACGCCATGATCGAGCTGATACAGGACGGCAGTGTGACCTCGGCCAAGGGGTTTCTGGCGGGCGGCACCTACGCCGGTCTAAAAACGGAAGAGGGCACACTGGACCTCGGCATCCTGCTATCCGAAAGCCCCGCTGCCGTGGCCGCTACCTTCACCACCAACCGTGTCGAGTCGCCGTCCGTCACGCTGAGCAGACGGCGCGCGGCCGCCGGTTCCGCGAGAGGCGTAGCCGCCAACAGCGGCTGTGCCAACTGCTGCGTGGGCGCCCAGGGGCTGACCGACGCCGAGGAGATGGCGTCTTTGGCGGCAGCCCACGTCGGGGTGGCCGCCGACGAGATGCTGGTGTGCAGCACCGGCATGATCGGCGTCGAGCTCCCGATGGCCCTCATAAGACGGAACGTCGGGAACATCGAACTTACCCGTGACGGAGGCCGCGACTTTGCCCGGGCCATAATGACCACGGACACCAGGCTCAAGGACGTGGCCGTCTCCGTGGAGATAGGCGGGACGAAAGTCGCGCTGGGGGCCGCCGCCAAAGGCGTCGGCATGGTTCACCCCAACATGGCGACCATGCTTTGCTTCATCGCCACCGACGCTAACGTGGAGCAGTCCTTCCTTCAGCAGGCACTTGGCGAGGCGGTCGACGTCTCTTTCAACATGATCGACATAGACGGTGACCAGAGCACCAATGATACCGTGCTGGTTCTGGCCAACGGTGCCGCGGGAGGGCCCTCGATAGCCCACGACTCTTACGATGGGCGCGTCTTCCAGGAGGCGCTGACCTATGTTTGCACGGCGATGGCAAAGGAGCTGGTGCGCGATGGCGAGGGAGCCGAGCGGCTGATCGAGGCAGTGGTCGAGGGGGCACGGACATCGGAGGACGCTCGAAGGGCGGCCAGAGAGGTCGCCTCCTCATCGCTGGTGAAGGCGATGGTTCACGGCCGTGACCCTAACTGGGGCCGTATCATGATGGCCGTCGGCAAGAGCGGAGCGGACCTCGACGAGTCTAGGATCGACGTCTTCATCAACGACATACACCTCGTGCACGATGGGTTGGCGATCCCCTACCTCAAGGAGGCGGTGGTGAGCGCGATGTCCGGCGACGAAGTGCGGTTCCGCGTGAACCTCAACCTTGGAGACGCCGGTGGCACCGCCTGGGGCTGCGATCTGACCGAGGAGTACGTAACCTTCAACTCGGCGTACAGCACGTAGGTCTGCTGCTCGCCGATGCAATCTCGCGCTCGCCAGACCGGGGAGCCTTCCCCAAGTCCTACCGACACCGATAAGGGAGCCTCGGAACGTACATTGAGAGAGGAGCCCCGCCCGCATGGGACGATAGTCGTAAAGATCGGAGGAAGCACCCTCGGCAGCGACGATACGACATTGGAGGATCTGGTGACCCTCCAGCGTCAGGGGCTTAACCCCGTCGTTGTGCACGGCGGCGGGAAAGCCATCTCCGAGTGGATGGAACGTCGGGGGGTCAGGCCTCGCTTCGTCAGAGGGCTCCGCGTCACCGATCCGGAGAGCCTGGAGATCGTCGTAGCCGTCCTCGGCGGGCTCATTAACAAGACGCTTGTGGTGTCGATCTTGGCGCTGGGCGGCAAGGCGGTCGGGATAAGCGGCGCCGACGGCGCGATGCTCCAGGCGCGGATGGCGGGCTCGGACCTGGGTCTGGTCGGAGAGGTAGTGGCGGTAGACCCGGACCCAGTCAGGACTGTGCTCGAATCGGGCTCGATCCCGGTGATAGCTCCCTTAGCCGTCCATTTTCGCGATGGACGGCCTGCCGACCCCCCGTTGCTCAACGTCAACGCCGACACCGCCGCCGGGCACATCGCGGGCGCGCTCGGGGCCGAGCGGCTGGTAATTCTGACCGACGTGGAGGGCGTACTGGACTCCTCCCGCAGGCTTATCCCACGCCTCACAGAGCGACAGGCGAGGGGTCTGATGCGCTCGAGTGTCGTCGCCGGCGGAATGCTGCCCAAGCTGGAGGCCTGCGTCGAGGCTCTGGGCCACGTCGAAATGGCCCAAATACTCGACGGCCGCCAGCCCTCCGCGCTGCTGGACTCCCTTTCCGGCAAGTCGCTCGGCACGCGCGTTGGCTAGGCTGACTCGATTGAAGCTGATAATTCACCGTCGCGGTAGTATCATCTATGCAGGATCGCCGCGGGTGCAGCGATTTTGAGCCCGGCCTCGAAGGCTCAGTGCTGTAGTTCTCGTCCCCATGAGGAGGTGAGCAAGTGACGACAGACTGGAAGGCATTGGAGAGCCAGTACTACATGTACTGCGCGCGCAGGCAACCCGTCGTCATCGTGCGAGGAGAGGGAAGTCGAGTATGGGACGATCAGGGCAAGGAGTACCTGGACTTCACTTCCGGCTGGGCCGTGAACAACGTCGGCCATGCCAACAAGGAGGTTGCCGACGCCATCGCAGAGCAGGCCCGCACGCTCCTCCAGACCTCGAACCAGTTCTACACGGTGCCCCAGATCAAGCTTGCGCAGATACTGGTCGATAACAGCTGCCTCGACAAGATCTTCATATGCAACAGTGGCGCCGAGGCCAACGAGGGCGCCGTCAAGCTGGCTCGCAAGTACGGCAAGCTGCACCGTAACGGAGCTTACGAGATCATTACGGCGTTCAACTCCTTCCACGGCAGAACGCTTACAATGGTGGCCGCCACGGGTCAGCCCCACCATCAAGAGACTTTCCAGCCCATCCCGGTCGGGTTCACCTATGTAGACTTCGACGACGTGGAGGCGATCAAGTTGGCCACCACCGACAAGACGGTCGCAGTCATGCTGGAGCCCGTGCAGGGTGAGGGTGGGGTCAACCTGCCGTCGCCGGACTACCTCAAGCGGGTCAGACAATGGTGCGACGACAACGGGCTTCTCCTCATCTTCGACGAGGTTCAGACGGGGCTGGGCCGTCTGGGCACCCTGTTCGGATATCAGTCATTCGACGTTGAGCCCGACGTGATGACGCTGGCCAAGGGTCTGGGCGGCGGTGTTCCCATCGGCGCCTTCATGGCAAAAGACCAGGCCGCCGTCCTCGAGCCCGGCGATCACGGCTCGACCTTCGGGGGCAACGCTCTGACCTCTGCTGCGGCCCATGCTTCGACCAAATACATCGTCGACAACGATATCCCAGCGAACGCCAGGCGCATGGGCGAGCACCTGGAAAAGGGGCTCAACACGCTCAAGGACAACCACGAGTTCATCTCCGAGGTCAGGGGTATGGGTCTCCTTTGGGCGTTGCAGTTCAACTCGGATATGTCGCCGGCCGTCGTCTCGGCGTGCAACGAGGCGGGTATTTTGCTGAACCCACTTCGGCCCAACGCGGTGAGGCTCATGCCGACGCTTACGGTGACCAAGGCGGAGATCGACCAGGCCATCGAGAGGCTCGAGGCCGGACTGACCACGGCTGTCCAGCAGCAGGCGTCCTAGCGCGCTTCTAAAGCACAGGGAGTGCAGCCCCGACATGTCGGGATTGGCAGGTAGTCTGAGGGTGTCCCTCAGATACGTTTTCTTCCCCGCCCCTGGTGGGGAAGGGGGATCAGGGAGATGATCGAAAAGTGAACTGGCGCGAGCTTAAGGACAATGATGTCAAAATCGTGGGAGGCGCGGTCTCGGGTGGCCTCGACAGCTGTACCGTTACGCACTGGCTCAGCTCCAAGGGCTTCGAGGTCCACTGCTTCACTGTCGACCTCGGGCAGTCGGACGAGGAGGGCCTGGACTCCGTTAGAGACAGAATGCTCGCCTGCGGCGCGGCGAGCGCATACACAGTGCCGGGCCAGGACCCCCTAGCCAGCGCTGGGCTGAGTGTGATTCAGGCCCAGGCCCGCTACGAGGGCGGATACTGGAACACCACCGGTATAGCCAGACCGGTGACCGTGCGTGCCATTCTGCCCCACCTGAAGGACAAGGACATCGGCGTGCTGTTTCACGGGGCCACCGGCAGGGGCAACGACCAGGTTCGTTTTCAGCTGGCGACAAACACGCTGGACAGCTCGATCGAGGTCTATGCGCCCTGGCGCGACCCCGAGTTCGTGGCCGAGTTTCCCGGCCGCCGCGAGATGATCGAGTACTGCCAGGCCAACGAGCTGCCCATCCTTCCTCCTAGCGAGGCACGATATTCCACCGACGCGAACTTCCTCGGCCTTACACATGAGGCCGGTGACCTGGAGAACGTCGAGATCCCGGCCTGGGATTTTGTCCAGCCGGGCATGGGCGTGTTCCCTTGGCGAGCCCCTGAGAAGTACGAAGTCGTCAAGATACGCTGGGAGCAGGGAGTGCCGGTGCAGCTTAACGGCCAGGGCTTCGACCTCGTGTCGATGTTCAATGCCGCCAACGAGGTTGCGGGAAAGCACGGCGTCGGTCTCGGGACGCACGTCGTCGAGAACCGGTTTGTCGGTATCAAGTCCCGCGGAGTCTACGAAGCGCCGGCCATGGAGATGCTGGGACGGAGCTACGAGTACCTGTTGCAGTTCGTCCTGGACAGACGGGCCCGCGAGCTCTACGACTACCTCTCCAAGGTGATCAGCACGCAGATATATGAGGGGTACTGGCTGGACCTGGCCACGACCTCCGCCCTCGCGGCCCTGGAGCCCATCACGCAGCTCGTTACCGGCACCATCGACGTGTGCCTGGGCAAGGGCGTTGCCTACTTCGAGTCGATCGAGGACAAGCCCGAGGTCATGCCCCACTCGCTGTACACAGACGACAGCTCCATGGAGGCCCTGGGCTCCTACGACCACCTGGACGCCGAAGGCTTCCTCAAGGTGCTCGGAGTGTCCGCGAAGAACGTGGGCCAGCGCCAGTTCCCCAACTTCGACCGCTAGGACCGCAGGGTCTAGCCGCATAGCCGGAGGATGACGCCGTGACGTCGACGACCTCTCCAGAGGCCCGCACCCAGATCGTGAGCCTGGTGCGAGAGTTCGTGCAGCGCGACGTGGAGCCCGTCGCCAATCGTTACGACAACGAGGACATCTACCCTCATGAGCTCGTCGAGACCATGAAGGAGATGGGTCTCTTCGGCATCACCATCCCGGAGCAGTATGGCGGCCTGGGCCTCGACTACACCACCTTTGCCATGATCTTCGAGGAGATCAGCCGAGGCTGGATGAGCGTCAGCGGCATCATCGGCACCCATCACGTGATGGCTTACATCATCGCCAACTTCGGCACCGAGGGGCAAAAGCAACGCTTCCTCGGCAAAATGGCCCGCGGCGAGGTGCGGGGCGGACTGGCGCTAACGGAGCCCGACGCGGGAAGCGACGTCCAGAACATCCAGACGAGCGCCGTGAAGGACGGCGAGGAGTACGTCCTCAACGGCAGCAAGATGTTCATTACCAATGCCGAGAACGGCAATGCCTTTGCCGCCATCGTCAAGACGGACCGCCACACGGATCCGCCCCACCGAGGCATCAGCTGCATCGTCGTCGAGAAGCCGACGGCCGGCTTCTCGGTTGGCCAGCACCTCGACAAGCTCGGGTATCGGGGCCTCGACACCTGCGAGCTGATCTTCCAGGACTGCCGCGTTCCAGCCGAGAACCTGGTGGGTGGCGAGGAGGGTAAGGGGTTCGGTCAGGTCATGGGAGGCCTGGAGACCGGGCGTATAAACATCGCAGCCCGCGCGGTCGGTGTCGCTACGGCTGCCTTCGAATCGGCGATCAGGTATGCGCAGCAGCGCCAGGCCTTCGGCGTGCCCATCGCCCAGCACCAGGCGATCCAGATGAAGCTCGCAGATATGGGTACGAAGATCCAGGCGGCGCGCCTGCTGACCTACGACGCCGCGGCCAAGAAGGACGCCGGTGAGCGCGTCGACCTCGAGGCGGGCATGGCCAAGCTCTTCGCCAGCGAGGTGTGCGGAGAGGTCTCCATGGAGGCCATGCGGATTCACGGCGGCTACGGCTACATCAAAGACTTTCCCGCTGAGCGATACTATCGCGAGGCTCCACTCATGATCATCGGCGAGGGCACCAACGAGATCCAGAAGCTCGTCATAGCGCGACGCCTGCTCCAGAAGTACGCCGTGTAGTCCTGGGGATGCTGGAAATTACGCACCATGCGTTCGAGCAGATGCTCGAGCGCGGTGTCACCGAGGCAGAGGTAAGGGAGGTTGTGGGGCGTGGACGGGACTCGGAGGCCAGACCACCTCGGCAAGCCCGGGAGATTGTGTTCTCCCAAGGGCACCATTGGAAGGCAGATACTATCCCCACAAGCGAGTCCGAGTCGTTTTCGCTCGCCCAAGCGGCGGAGGTAGAATTACCGTAGTAACTGTCTTCTCGTATTACGGTAGGTGGGAGGTCTCGGAATGAACATCTCTTACGACGTGAAAGCTGACGCGCTCTACATCAAACTGATACCGGGGCGGCACCAGGTTCAGACACACTGTGTAGATGACGACATTGCCGTAGTCTTCGATGAGTCAGATCGCCTAGTGGGAATTGAGGTCTTGGATGCGTCGAAACGTCTCGAATTACCCTCCTTGTTCCCATTGGAAGTTACTGGGGTAGCTGCCAGTAGCTTGAGCGAGGATGGGGCATGGGATCGATTGAAGCATGAACTCCTTAAACGCAAAGCAGAAGGTAGACCCGTGAAAACCCTGGATCGGCGTTCGAAGAGTTGGGTAGAAGAGGTTGGAAACCACTACATTATCGTACGAAGGGATACGACGGGCAACGCTTGTGAGATTAGCCGGGCCGAGTTCGAGGACGGCACCCAAGAATCTCTGAGGAAGAGGAAGAAGTGGGCCATCGTCCGCGCACTTCGAGACATTGCCGCTCCACACGAGACCGTTCCTGACCGGTCCAGTAACTGAGCTCTTAGCTATCTGGAGATACAGAACGTGATCCACGACGCTAGGGAAACCTACGGCCGCTACCTGGAGGAGTTCAAGCCGGGTGACGTCATCAAGCATTGGCCGGGCAAGACCATCACCGAGATGGACAACCACCTTTTCTGCCTCCTCACGATGAACCACAACCCTCTCCATATCGACGAGGAGCACATGAGAAGCCACCAGCACGGCAAGGTACTGGTCGTCGGTCTGCTGGTGCTGAGCCTGGTCGTGGGGATGAGCGTCAAGGAAACGTCCGGCAAGGCCATCGCCAACCTCGAGTACGAGAGCATCACCCACGACGGTCCGGTGTTCCAGGGTGACACCGTCTACGGCGAGAGCGAGATCATCGACGTACGCGAGTCCAAGTCACGGCCCGACAGGGGCGTCGTCTACATGGAATCCCGCGGCTTCAACCAGCGCGGCGAGAAGGTCCTCACCGTTCGCCGCCGCTTCCTGGTGCCCAAGCGCGAGGCGTAGCGGGACATGAGAGAGTCCCCCTCGTCCTACACCGTCTCGATCCACTACGACCGGCGGCTCTACAAGCAGGACATCGTCGGCTCCATCGCTCACGTCCGCATGCTGGCCAGACAGGGCATCGTGGAGCAAGATGAGTGCGATGCTATCGTTGGCGGGCTGCGCGAGATACAGAATGAGATCGAGTCGGGAAGCTTTCCCTGGCGTGAGGACCTCGAAGACATTCACATGAATGTCGAGCGACGCCTGTTCGACAAGATAGGCGACGTGGCAGGCAAGCTCCACACGGCCCGCTCCCGCAACGATCAGGTGGCGGTGGACATGCGCCTGTACACGAAGGATGCAGCCTCGGAGGTGATCGAGGCCGTCCGCCGGCTCAGGACGGCACTTGTGAGGCAGGCGGCAACCAACGCCGAAGTGGTCATGCCCGGATACACCCACCTCCAGCGGGCTCAGCCGGTCCTCTTCGCCCACCACATGCTGGCCTACTTTGAGATGTTGGGCCGGGATAGCGAGCGATTTCGGGTCGCCCGGCACGGCGCAGACGTGCTGCCCCTGGGCAGCGGCGCCCTCGGCGGCGTGACCTACCCGATCGACCGCGAGTTCATGGCGAAGGCGCTTGGTTTCGCAAGAATCTCCGCCAACAGCATGGACGTGGTCTCCGACAGGGACTTCCTCCTCGACTTCCAGTCCGCGGCTACCGTGTGCATGGTCCACCTGTCCCGTTTCGCCGAGGAGCTCATACTCTGGTCGTCCGACGAGTTCGCCTTCGTCCGGCTGGCCGACGAGTACACCACCGGCAGCAGCATGATGCCTCAGAAGCGCAACCCCGACTTCGCCGAGCTGGCCAGGGGGAAGACGGGCAGGGTGGTGGGCCATCTGGTGGGCCTGCTGACCGTGTTGAAGGGCCTGCCTATGACCTACAACCGCGACCTTCAGGAGGACAAAGAGGGGTTCTTCGACACCGTGGACACCCTGCTGGCCACGCTGGCGGCCTTCGAGGGCATGGTGTCGTCCATGACCATCGACCCAGGCCGCATGACGGAAGCGGCGCAGGGCGGCTACGTGCTTGCCACCGACATCGCCGACTACCTGGTGGGCAAGGGCCTGCCCTTCCGCGAGGCCTATGGGGTCGTGGCGCGGCTGACGGCCCACGCCGCCGAAAAAGGGAAGCAGTTTCACGAGCTGCCGCTGACGGAGTACAGGACGTTCTCCGAACGCTTCGAAGAGGACGTGCGGTCGATCACGGTCAACACCTCGGTGGCGGCCCGCGACGTTCCCGGCGGCACTTCGCCCGCCGCGGTGAAGCGCGCCATCGCTCAGGCCAAGGCCACGCTGGAGGCGGAGGGTGGTTGACGCCGGTGTGAAGATAGCGCCCTCGATACTGTCGGCCGACTTCAGCCGGTTGGGCGAGCAGGTAGCCGAGGCATCGGAGGGCGGCGCCGACTACATCCACGTCGACGTCATGGACGGCCACTTCGTCCCCAACATCACCATCGGCCCGCTGGTCGTGAAGGCCATCCGGCGGTGGACCGCCTTGCCCCTGGACGTGCACCTGATGATTACGGAGCCCGAGCGCTTCATAGCCCAGTTCGCCGACGCGGGCTCCGACATCATAACGGTCCAGGCCGAGGCCTGCGTCCACCTGCACCGCGTGGTTCAGCAGATCAAGGACGCAGGCGCGAGGGCGGGAGTGGCGATAAACCCGGCCACTCCGGTTTCGGCAGTCGAGGAGGTCCTGCCCGACCTGGATCAGGTGCTGGTGATGACCGTCAACCCGGGCTTCGGGGGGCAGGCCTTCATCGAGAGCATGGTGGACAAGATCAGACGCATGCGGGCTCTGCTCGACGAGCGCGGCTTCGCTGCCGACCTGCAGGTCGACGGGGGCATAAGCGTCGCGACAGCAGGGACGGTCGTGGAGGCAGGAGCGCGGGTGCTGGTGGCCGGCTCCGCCGTTTTCGAGCGCGACGTGAGCGTCGCCGAGGCGATTGCGGAGATTCGGCGGGCGGCCACCGGGGCGCTATGAGCCTGTCTACCTGGTGCGTGGCGACTGGGCTTCGCGACGCATCCGTGGAGCACACCAGCCACACTTAAATGGCCGCGCCCAGAACATTGATTGCCGTGGCGCAGAACCCGGTGCTTATTGACATATACGCACAAGTGTTCTATCTTGGGCTGAAACAAGTCCAGGCTCCAAGGAATGTTGGGTATGTCTGACAAGTCGGCGATCGAGTGGACTGACGCCACGTGGAACCCTGTGACCGGCTGCACTAAGGTGAGTCCGGGGTGCGCTCATTGCTACGCTGAAACTATTACGCTGCGGTTCAAGCGTGGAGGGCCGTTCATCCCCGGCAAGACTACGATCCGGCTGCATCCGGAAAGGCTGAGTCAGCCCGGCAAATGGCGGGCTCCGCGCCGCGTTTTCGTCAACAGCATGAGCGACCTGTTCCACGAGGAGGTGCCCTTCGAGTTTGTCGAAGACGTGTTCGACAGCATGGAAACCTTTGACCAGCACACCTACCAGATACTGACCAAGCGACCACAACGCATGGTCGACTACGTGGAGTGGGCCGGCAGCAAGAAATGGCCGGACAACGTCTGGGCAGGTGTGTCAGTCGAAAATCAGTACTGGGCAGACCGGCGAGTTCCACTGTTGCGCCAAGTGCCTTCCTCCATCCGCTTCCTGTCGTGCGAGCCGTTGCTAAAGCCTTTGGAGCTGGAGCTGCAAGGAATCAGCTGGGTGATAGTTGGCGGAGAAAGCGGTCACCGAGCAAGGAAAATGCAGGAGGCCTGGGCAGTCGACATTAGGGATCAGTGCTCCGCAGCGGGAGTGGCTTTCTTCTTCAAGCAATGGGGAGGGCGTACAAGCAAGTCTTTGGGTCGTGAGCTGGTGGGACGTGAGTGGAATGATTTGCCCATCAAGGCTGCAATCTGATGAGTCCTGAGTATGAACAGAGCAGCCTGGGCCCCTTGCTACCGCATACGGAGGCCAAACACGACATCCTTCGGTATCACTTGAGGGCTTGGTTTCCAATACTAGGAAGGTCGTTTTCAAGACTCCAATACATCGATGGATTTGCAGGGCCTGGCGAATACGAAGGCGGTGAGCCTGGATCCCCAATAATTGCCCTAAGGGAGGTGGCTACACACTCCTACCTACCACGGTTTGTCTCCGCCCGGAAGCGCATCGATTTTCTGTTCGTTGACAACAACCCGGCCCATATGCGGCATCTTCGCGGAAAGGTTGCCGAAACCCGATCGCCAGATGCGTTTGGCATTGATACTCAGGATGGTGACTTTGAGTCCGTTCTCCGAACTTTGCTTGATGACGTGGAGGCCGGCAGGCGCCAGATGAGCCCGACGTTAGCGTTTGTCGATCCCTTCGGGTCGTCGGGATTCTCAATGGAGCTGATGGCCCAACTCGCCGCTTTTAGGGGCGTAGACGTACTAATCAATTTGAATCATGTAGATTTCGTACATTGGATATTGCCAGATTCCAGCAAACACGGAGTAGCGGACAGTTTGTATGGGAGCGGTCGGTGGAGACCGGCTCTTTGCATGTCGGGTAGGGAACGAGCTAGCTTCTTGGTGACCGAATACGAAGACGCTCTCCGTGAAGTCGGGTGGAGGGGCGCAAATTTCGAAATGGTAAACATGAACAACCAGACCCAGTACTATCTGGTTTTTGGGACGGGCCATCCTAAGGGCATGGAAGTCATGAAAAGGGCCATGAGACGTGTTTCGCGAGACGGGCTGTTCCGCTACTCAGATCGTACCGACCCTGCTCAACTTCGGTTGATGGGCATGGGCGCGGAGGAAGAGTACCCAAGGGACATTGCAGACCATCTCTTCGCGAAATACCACGCACAAGAGGTTCCCAAAGAAACCATTATCGAAAACCACGTTGTCTGGCATCCCCGCTGGATGGATGTCGACTTGACGGGTGCACTTAAGCTACTCGAGTATTCTTCACCGCCACGCATCTTGGGCGTCAGGAATTCTGATGGCAGGAGGCGTCGGAAAGGAGATTATCCTGCCGGGTGTCTAATCACCTTTGGCTCCCAGGCGCTGTTTTGACTAGCGCCCCTTACCGGGCGACGATGTTGACGAGTTTGCCCGGTACGTAGACGACCTTCGCGACCTGTTTGCCCTCGATGTGAGGCTTCACGCGCTGGCTCTCCAGCGCCAGGCCTCTGGCCTCCTCCTCGGTGATGGAGACAGGCACCTCGATCCGGTCCCGCAAGCGCCCGTTGACCTGCACAACGAGTGTGACGATCTCGTCGGCGGCCAGGTCGGGGTCCCAGCCCGGCCACGTTTGCTGATGAATGCTGTACCCGTGGCCGTTGCGGTCCCACAGCTCCTCCGTCACGTGAGGCGCCATCGGGGCCAGAAGCAACAGCAGCTTCTCAATGGCTTCGCGCCAGTCGTCTGGGCCCACGTCCTTACGCTCCCAGACGCCGTTCAACGAGTTGGTGTACTCCATCAGAGCCGCCAGCGCCGTGTTGAACTTGAACCGCTCCACGTCGTCGGTGGCCCGGCGGATGGTCTTGTGAACCAGGCGATGGAGCTCGCGCAAGCTGCCTTCGTCGGTTGGCTGTCCGTCCAACTGGCGGGTGTCTCGCTGCGCCAGCTCCCATACGCGGTTCAGCCAGCGCGACATCCCGCTCAGTCCTGAGTCGCTCCACTCGCCGCCCTGGTCCCACGGGCCGAGGAACATCAGGTAGCAGCGCACCGCGTCGGCGCCGACCTCCGCAACGTACTCGTCGGGCGCGACGACGTTGCCCCTGGACTTACTCATCTTCTGGCGCCCGGCGATGATGTGGCCCTGGTTGAACAGCCGCACGAAGGGCTCGTCGAAATCCACCAGGCCCAGGTCTCGCAGCGCCTTGATGAAGAAGCGGGCGTAGAGCAGGTGCATGACCGCGTGCTCGGCGCCGCCCGTGTACTGGTCGACGCCGTTTTTGAGCCACAGTCTGGCCGCCTCCGGATCGAAGGCGGCGCCGTCCACGTTGGGGCTGGCGAAGCGAACGAAATACCAGGCCGAGTCGACGAAGGTGTCCATGGTGTCGGTCTCGCGCCTGGCACTCCTGCCGCACTGCGGACAGTCGACGTTGACGAACCCCTCGTGAAGCGCCAGGGGCGACTCGCCGGTGGGCCGGAACTCGGCGTCCTCGGGCAGCAGCACCGGCAGGTCCTCCTCGGGCACCGGCACCGTTCCGCATTCGTCGCAGTAGATCATGGGAATGGGCGTGCCCCAGTAGCGCTGCCTCGATATGAGCCAGTCCCTCATGCGATAGTTGACGCTGCGCTTCCCCCAACCTTTCGGCTCCACGTGGTCGGCGATACGCTCCTTGCCGGTAGCGCTGGGCAGGCCGTCGAAGGGGCCCGAGTTAACCTGGGTGCCCTCCTGCACGTAGGCCTCTGCCAGCTCCTCGCCGCTCCAGTCGGGCGGCGCTACCACCACCTTGATAGGCAACCCAAACTTCGTCGCGAACTCGAAGTCGCGCTGGTCATGAGCCGGGACGCCCATGACCACGCCCGTGCCGTAGGTGAGCAGCACGTAGTCCGCCACCAGGATGGGCAGGCGCTCTCCACTCAGCCTGTTCACGCAGTATGCGCCGGTAAAGACGCCCGTCTTCTCCTTCTCAGTCGACAGTCGCTCGACCTCCGTCTGGCGCTGCGCCTGCTCGACGTAGGCCTCGACCTCGGCCCTGTGCTCGAGGGTGGTCAGACCGCCCACCAGGGGGTGCTCCGGTGCGAGGACCACGAAGGTGACCCCGTATATGGTGTCGATTCGGGTGGTGAAGGTGTTCAGCACCTTTTCTTCGAGCCCGTTTTCAGAGATGTCGAACCCGATCTCAACGCCGTCGCTGCGCCCGATCCAGTTGGTCTGCATGATGTTGATCTTCTCGGGCCACTCCAGCTTCGAGTGGTCGAGTAGCTCGTCGGCGTACCTCGTGATGCGAAAGAACCACTGGTTCAGGTCGCGATGCGTGACAGGGGTTCCGCAGCGTTCGCATTGTCCTCCCTCGAGGACCTGCTCGTTAGCCAGGACAGTGTTGCAGGAGGGGCACCAGTTGGCCGGGGCGTAGGCACGGTAGGCGAGCCCGGCCTTGTAGAGCTGGAGGAAGAACCACTGGTTCCACCTGTAGTACTCGGGGGCGCAGGTGACGATCTCGCGTTCCCAGTCGTAGACGGGCCCCATGGACATGAACTGGAGGCGCATGTTCTCGATGTTGCCCATCGTCCAGGTGTGTGGGTGCACGCCCCTCTTGATGGCCGCGTTCTCGGCCGGTAGACCGAAGGCGTCGAAGCCCATAGGGTGCAGCACGTTATAGCCCTGCATCCGTCTGAAGCGCGCGTGGGCGTCCGACGGCGCCATGGCGTACCAGTGGCCTATGTGGAGGTCCCCCGACGGATAGGGGTACATGGTGAGCTCGTACCACTTGGGTCGAGGGTCGTCGTCGCGGACCCGGTAGATGCCGTCGCTGGCCCAGCGCTCCTGCCACTTGGCCTCGATCTCCCGGTGGCCGTACCGTCGCTCTGTGGTCCTGGCGCTTGTCACCTATCGACTCCGGCGGGCTGGGTAGCCTCTCGCGTTCCTAATCACAAGTCCCGCCCCCATCGGGACGGGACTTGTGATTCCTTGCCGTGTGGCGCTCTCCAGCGGACGGGCCTCTGTAGACTGCGTGGGTCGCTCTACTCCGCAAGCTAGCATAGGCCCCAAAGGCCCGTCAAGGCTGCTCGGACATCCCGACGGCCTGGATTCCGGCCCGAGCGGCGTCCTCGTCCTCCTGGGCCGTGCCTCCGCTCCCACCGACGGCGCCGACCAGCTCTCCGTCGCGGTAGGCGGGCAGCGCGCCCTTGCCGGGAATCATGTGGCCGCCCTCCATTGCCATAAGTCCCCTGAAGACCGGCGCTTGAGCGTTTTCGGCGAGCTCTTCGCCGGAGCGACCGAAGCAGGCGGCGGCCACGGCCTTACCGCGCGATATGGGCGGCGTTCGCCACGAGGCCCCGTCCGTCCGAAACATGGTGAGCAGGTCGCCCCTGGGGTCGACGACCGAGACGCTCATCTTCGCCCCCATCTCCATCACCTTGGCCTTGGCGGCCGCCAGGATCTGCTCGGCCTCCGCTAGTGTCAGGGATGCCATCGAGTGTCCTCCCTTGAATCAGTTTGCTCTCGCCCCGATTCCTCCTCAGGGCAGTCAGTAACGGTGGTCTTCAAACATGAGCAGCCCCTCTACCGGTACGAGCCGCCTGTTGAAGGGGTCGACGCCAAGCAGAAGTCCTTCGAGCGTCATCGCACCCAGCAGCACGGGGGCTGCCTCATCTGCGAACAACACCCAGGTAGTGGTGTCAATTCCTTCCACCCTCACTCGGGTCTCTCCCATGTCCATCTCGACCCGCTCGCCGTTGGCCAGTTGGGAGGTCCCTCGACGGGAGGGAGTCACACCGAGCCTCCTCAGAAGCGAGGCCGGGGCAGTCGTCAGCGTTGCCCCTGTGTCGACGAGGGCCTCGATCTGCTCGAAGCGCTGGCCCTGCGGGTCGCCAATTTCTATCGTTACCTTGAAAGTGCCCATAATGTCTACTGGATGTCTCGCTACATGTAGTTCGCCGTTTCGGTGACTGGTCTGGAACGCTCTAGCTGCTCGGACGGGACACGATGTCCGCGCCGATCTTGCGGGACATAAGCTGGCCGTCGCCCGCCTTCCCCAGCAGCTTGCCGTTCTCCACCATCACCTTGCCCCGCAGAATCGTGGTAACGGGCCACCCCGCGATCTCCCAGTTCTCCCAAACGCTGTAGTCGGCCAGGTGCAGGTCGTCGAGGCTGAGCTTCTTCTTGATGGATGGGTCGATGATGGTGATGTCGGCGTCGCTGCCGATGCCTAGGACGCCCTTCCTTGGATAAAGGCCCATCAGCTTCGCCGCATTGGCCGATGTAATGTCCACGAAGCGCTGGAGGGACATACCCTGTCTGACCACGCCCTCCGAATAAGCGACGCCTACACGCGTCTCGATGCCGTTGTGCCCGCCGGTCGTGTCGGCCACGGTCTTGAACCTGGTCTTCTCCTCGAAAGTCGTGGCCACCAGGTCGGTCGCGACCGTGGATAGAGTGCCGTCGTGCAGCCCGGACCATAGCCTCTTCCGGTCGTCCTCGAACTTGAGCGAGGGGTAGGTGTGGTACTTCATGCCCTCGGGCTCGCGATAGTTCTCGGCGGTGAAGCAGGCGTAGTTGTGAAGGGTCTCGCCGTAGATCGGCAGGCCTCGGCTACGGGCTTCCGCCACCGCGTTAACGCCCTCCTTGGCACTGACGTGGACGAAGTAGATCGGCGACTCGTGGCGCTCGGCGAGCCGTATCACGCGCCGGAAGGATACGTCCTCGGACTCGTTGCTATGGATGAGGTGCATGTTCCACCAGTCCCACTGGCCCCGCTCCTGAGCGCGGGAGTAGTTGTAGTGCACCATCTCCTCGTCTTCCGAGTGGACCAGCAGCATACCGCCGCTGGCACTGATCTGCTCCATGATGGCGGCCAGGCGCCCGAAGTCGGTATGGTTGTTTTGCAGCTGCGGACTCGGTGGGCGGATGCTGGTAGTGAAGATCTTGAAAGTGGCGAACCCGTCCTGGACCAGCTCAGGGATCTGGCCGATGTGCTCGGGCGTAGCGCCTTTGGTGAAGATGGGATGGTAGGCGTAGTCGGTGTAGGCATTGCCCTTCCACCGCTCGGCCGCCTCCCCGAGGGCATGGTGTAGGTCGTGGTCCGGGATCTGGGTGGCGAAGTCGCACACGGTGGTCGTGCCGCCGTAGATGGCGGCCTTGGAGACGGGGTCCGCGCCCATCCGGTCCGGCTGGCGTGGGCCGCCTATATGGGCGTGGGGTTCAACGCCGCCCGGCACGACGATCTTGCCCGTGGCGTCTATTACCTTCGCACCCTCCGACGACGTCGTGCCCGGCGCGGCCACAGCCACGATCTTCTCGTCCTGGACGGCGACCTCCCAGTTTCCCACCCCCGACGGCGTTACGACCTGTCCTCCACGAATCAACAAGTCGACCATTCTAGACCTCCGGGAAAAAGCTAGCCTCTGACGGCGAACCCACGGTCCGCCGCGTCGGGCGAATTTTAACACATCGCTTTGGAACCGGGACCGGGCTGCCTGGTTCCACAAGTTGGCTGGCGGATCGGCTGATCGTCCAGTGAGCTACGGTACAGCTTCGGACCGGCGCGATAGTAGCTCCGACACGTCTGTACCCGTGACCCGGGCGTACAGCACAAGCGGGTCGAGGTCCGCGCCGTTCGGCCAGGCAAGTGTTCCCGTCTCGGCGTCCACGTAGACCTTCACGAACTCTCGACGGTCCTTGAGCGGAGCGAAAACGCCGACGAACGTCACCAGCTCGGAGACATCGACCTCGCCTTTAACTCCGTCGTCGAATGTCAGCCGTAGTCGGTAGCCCTCCGAGGGTTGAACGGAAACGACGTCCCTGATCATCGTTCTACTCCAGCGGCGGAATCGGCCTCAATGGGTCTTGTTGTTCCGCGAGATGCTTGTGCTGTGCCGCCCATTCTACCACCAGACCTAAAACTCGCGGGGTCAGGCGCCCTCTAAGCACGGCGAGTTCGTCGATCGTCACCAGGGCTCTTTGCTCTCCGTAGCGCACGTGGAAGTGGGGAGGAGGGTGGTCACTGTAATTCATCGTGATCACGATCCCGAAGAATCGACAAATCGTCGGCACTTTCAATCCTCAGGCGCGGCTACGCCAGCGCCGCCAAGACCGCGTCGCCCACCTGGGACGTGCTCGATGTCCCGCCCAGGTCGGGCGTGCGGACCTCGCCCCGCTCGACGACCGTCAGCACGGCCTTCTCGACGGCGCTGGCCGCTCGCTCGTGGCCGAGGTGCCTCAGCATCATGGCGCCGGACAGGATGGCGGCGGCTGGGTTGGCTAGGCCTTTACCCATGATGTCGGGCGCGCTGCCGTGGACCGGCTCGAACATGGAGGGGAAGCGGCGCTCTGGGTCCAGGTTCGCGCTGGGAGCCAAGCCCATGCTGCCTGTGATGACGGCGCCTATGTCCGTGAGTATGTCGCCGAACAGGTTGCTGGCCACCACCACGTCGAACTGCTCGGGGCGCCGCACGAAGTCCATGCACGCCGCGTCGACGAGAAGAGAGTCGGTCTGTATGTCGGGGTATCGGGACGCGATGCGCTCGAAGGCGTGGTCCCAGACGATCATGCCGTAGCCCTGGGCGTTGGACTTGGTGACGGACGTAACGTGGCGCTTCTTGTCGCGCCGGCGGGCCAGCTCGAAGGCGTATGTAATGACGCGTTCGCACCCGTGGCGGGTGAATACCCCTGTCTGTATGCCCACCTCTTCCGGGAAGCCCTGGTACTGGAATCCGCCCACGTTGGCGTACTCCCCCTCGGTGTTCTCCCGGATGACCGCCATGTCGATACCCCACGGCTCCTTGTCCCGCAGCGGCGAGGCGATGCCCGGATAGAGCACGCTGGGCCGCTCGCACACGTACTGGTCGAAGGTGCGACGTATCGGCAACAGCAGCCCGTTGAGAGTGATGTGGTCCTGAATCTCGGGGTGCCCCACGGCCCCGAGGTAGATCGCGTCGCAGGCTGCCAGCGTATCCAGACCGTCGGAAGGCATCATCTTCCCGTGCTTCATGTAGTAGTCGGAGCCCCAGGGCAGCTCCGTGAATGCCCAGGTAAGGTCGAACTCCGGTCCCACGGCGTTGAGGACCTTCAGCCCTTCCTCGATGACCTCGACCCCGACCCCGTCGCCGCGGATCACCGCGACCTTATACTCACTCACAGTTCACCCCTCAGAAAGCTTCATTGCGTTTACCCCTCCGCGATGTGTGACGAGGCGCTAACACGGAGAGGGAGCTTGGCACATCGCGTCACGTAGCCGGCAGATGACGCCGGAGTCAGCCTGTGGTATTCACCCCTGCGTCTGCTCACTGCCGGTCGCAGCGCTCAAAGAATGAACGCACGGCCTCGAGCGACCTGGTGTAATCGTAAGTGGCGTAACGTCTCTGCTTGGCGACCGTGATGTCGCCGTTGAAGAAGCGCTCGTACAGCGCCTGTCGGGAGCCGAACTGGGTGCCGACCAGGTCCCAGGCCAGCCGAAACAGCCGGACTCGGTCCGGTGCATCGGTCGTGGCTCCCCTGTAGTACTCCTCGATGGTCGAGGCCAGCGGCCCCTCGAAGTCGCGCTCCGTTGGGGTCAGCATGAGGGCGCTGGACGACAGCTGCTCCACGATCCAGATTACGCGGACGTACGCATCCGGATACCAGTGGCGCATGACCGTCCACGGCTCGGGGGCGGGCCAAATACCCTCGGCGTCCTCGATGGGTCCGGCATCGGCCTCCGCCGCACGCAGTAAGCTGCGCATCATTTCAAGCGTGTCGACGACCTCCGCGACCTTCTCCTGTACATGGCTCACCCCGCCGGTGCCTCTTGCCTCGACTATGCTGTAGACGATGCCCAGGATGAACTCCAGCTTGGCCACGTTCTTGACGGCGATCTGGTGTGTGAACTGGCGCCACATCGGCACCTGTGCAATGGCTGCGTTGGCCAGCTCGATATCCCTGTATGCAAAGACGCGCTCCCATGGAATCAGGACGTCGTCCAGCACCGCCATAGCGTCCATCTCGTCGTACTGGCCAGAGAGCGGGTAGTCGTAGAGCGAGCGCCCGACGTCGTAGGACTCTCGACAAATGAACTTCAGGCCGGGCGTGTCGGAGGGTATGGCGAAGCCAATGCAGTACTTCTCCTGGTCCGGCTCGGGACGGAGCGGGAAGAACAACGGAGCGAAGATCTCGTCGGAGAATGGGGCCAGCGTCGCCAGCAGCTTGGCCCCGCGGACAACGACCCCCTCGCTGGTCTCGTCCACGATGCTCAGCGGCACGTAGCGGTCGGACCCGTCGGGTGCCACGGGCGATCGGTTCACCTGCGCGTGGCCGAAGGTGTGGGTGAGGCACAGGTCGTTCTCGCGCACGTACTCGTGGTACGCCACGATGTTGTCGGCGAATCGCTTTTCCTTACGCCCGTAGAAGCTGGCCCGCTGGCGAGTCCCCGTCACCGCGAGATTCACATAGTCGGGGGTCCGTCCGAGCATTCCGAAACAGGCCTGGGCAACCAGCTCTAGCGCGCGACGCCTCTTCAACAGGTCGTCCTGGGTCTTGGGGATCATGAGCGACAGGGGCACGGGATCGCCGGACGTGGGCGACTCGAACGTCATCTCGTCGCCGAGTTCGGGATCGGCCTGTAGGTCGTAGATATCGGCCAGGGTCCTCGCCATCCGCGAGAGCTTGGGATGGGTGGTTACGTCGGCGACTCGCTCGCCCTCGAGCCACACCTCACGGCCGTCGCGGAGCCCCTCCAGGAACTGCTCGCCGTTTCGGATCGGCATGGCGCACCCCTACAGAGTCAGGTTCTTAGTGCTTGATTGCTCGGGTCCAGCTGCGTTTCAGCACTGACGGGAGCAAGGAACGCAACGCACGATCTCAGGGGGTTCCAAAGTGGGGTCCGGGAATCCCCAGGGAAAACCCTTGAGGGCTGGTGGGCGGGACGTATCGGGATTGTCGGAACCCAGCGTTAGATCACCGAATCTTACTCTCCACCTCACACCGGCTTCCACATCTCGTAGGCGATCTCCTTCGAGATCTTGCCGCCGCGCATCTCGAAGACGTGAACCAGGCGCATCTCGATCTTTTGGCCAGCCTTGAATGGGATGAAATCATCGCGGGCCAGCTCGTAGGTCAATACGCAGTCGTCGAGGACCCGGTCCTCGGTGGCGAACCGCTGCAACGGCCGTATGTTGACGTCTTTGATGGAGGCCCATATGTTCCGGTAGTTGTCGGCCACGTCCTCTTTGCCCCGGAAGACCAGGCCTCGGGCCGGCGCTTCCCACACGACGTCGTCTGTGTACAGATCAAGCGCCGCCTCGATGTCCTGTTCGGCCTCAGTGTGGAAGTGCGCCTCCACCGCCGCAAGATTGGCCTCGACTATGTCCTGGCTCATTGCTTACTCCTGGTGGCCTGGCTTGAGTATGGAGGGGGCCTGCTCCGGCCGAGTGGGCACGATTATAGAAGGGGTGATGAGGCCGGTCAACATATCGGCCGCGGGTCTAGGGACGGGTCCCCAGAATCCAGGAACCTCAGGGGGTCGGCGGCCGGGAAAGTACGCGCGATGTCTGAGATTGCGTCTCAGCGCTGACCACCACCCACAAGATCGAAAGCCTGCAGAGCGAGAGCACGCACGTCGTCGGGCGGCGCCACCGGAGGCGCACCCGCGCGATCGATAGGCCGGCCCCCCACGAGGTCCTCCTTAGCTACCCATAGCCACCCGTCGTTCAGCGGCCCTGCTGGGCCGGCGAGCCGGCAGAAGTAGATCATGTCGATGTGCTGATGGAACCCCGTCTCGGGGTCCTGGATGTCCTCGATCATGATGGTGAAGGGCGGCGCGACCTCGGTAGGGTAGTCGAGACCCAGACACGGCCCTGACGGGACGACCTCCGCAACTACACCCGACTCCTCCAAGACCTCGCGAAGCACGGCTTGGACCGGGTCCTCGTTGGCTTCGATGTGGCCGCCGGGTGGGAGCCACGCCTCCACCTTCGGGTGCCAGTGCAGCAGGACCCGGTCCCCGTCTACCACCAACCCGGTCGCGGTGAAGTGACGGACCGCCAACGAGCCTACTCCGCCGGGTCTGGGCCTGCCGGAGGCGCGGCGCCGGGCGTCGGCTCCCTGGGCGGCGTAGAGCCGCGCCTTGACCGGCGGCGCAGGTATATGGCCGCAACCGCGATGACGACCCAGACCGGGCTGAACAGGCCGAGCCATATCAGGATATTGACCAGTACCTGGCCCACCCCCGATAGCGCTCGTATGGCCGTCTTGCCCGTGTCGCCTGGACTCCAGCCGGCAATCGTCCAGCCGGGAGACTCCCTCACCAGGACGGACAGGGTGTTAGTGGCCTCGACCTCCCCGACCTCGCTCTGGGCGCTGATCGTGAGAGTCGCGGTATAGGCAAATGGGCGATGGTCGGTATAGACGTGGGTGACCGAGGCGCGAGTCGCGTTCTCACCGAGGCTGCCGCTCACAGGCGGGGTGCCATCGCCGAAGTCCCAGCGGAAGCTAAGATCGGTAAGCCCCTCCGGTCGCGTGAACGAGCCGAGAAACTCGACCTCTTCGCCCTGGTCCACGATGCGGCTCTCCCCGGCGAACACCTCGATAGTCGCGACCTTGGTCACGGTAGCGATGATCGTATCCGACCCCTCCGCTACGCCGGCGTCGCCGGTTCCATTGATCTCTACCTCGACGATGTAGGGAGAGTCCCTGTCGTCGCCGTACACGTGGTTAACGGTCGCAGTGAAGCGCGTGCCCGGCTCTATGGCCGGCGCGGTGCGCGTGCTGGTTATCAGCGGACTGCCGTCTCCGAAATCCCAGGTGAAGATGAACTCCTCGATGCCCTCAGGCGGCATGAACGACGCGCGGAACCTACCGGGCTGGCCGACGCTGAAGGTCTGATCGACACCCGCGTCGACCGGCATGTCCACTGGCGCCAGCTTGAGGTGCACGTTTATGAGCGAGAACGCCGAGGTCTCTTCCAGGAACTTGATTCGTCCCTGAAACCTCTCGATCTCCCCTCGGACTCTGGTCAGCTCGGTCTGGACGTTGAGTGCGTCCTCCACCTTCTCCGCTCGCTCCAGTAGCTTGAGAAGCGCCTCCTCAGTCGCCTGGAGGTTCGTCAACCGCGAGGTCAAGTCAACGTACTCGTCCGTTACGTCGCGGCTGTTGGTAACCTCGGACTCGACCTCAACTGAAAGGGCTCGCAGTCGTGCGACCGCCAGGTCGAGCATATCGGCCGGAACGCGCAGAGACACGAATGCACGGTGCTTCTGACTGCGATCCGACGAAACAACCCACCCGCCGAGCTCCACGGCGAGCTCGCCGATGACGTCCACGCCGGACACCACGTCGTCGACCACCAAGCCCATGTCGACGTTGCGCACGATGATGCGCTGCTGTGACGCGACATTCGATTGGCGGGCGCGCTCTTCGACGGCGAGTGCGTCGGCGGCCAGTGCTCCGGACTGGCTGCGGACCACCTCCCTCTCCACCTCGACCGCCCGCTCGACGATTATCGCCGATGAAGCTTCAGGGGCGCCGGCCACTCGCTTTGCAAATGCAGCTTCAGGGGCGGGTGCGCCGGGCGATACCTCGGCGAAAGAGGCGCCTCCGGTACCTGCCGCAGCGCCGCAGGCCGCCAGCAGTAGCGCGGCCCCGGCCAGCATTGGAAGAACGGCGTAACGCATGGTTCGAATCATAGAGTAAGCTCCTCTGTCGTACAATGTTGTGCCCTTCAAGCTAATAGACGAATTAGCAGGACGTCTTGTTCCCTTGGAGCTTGTGCTCCCTTCGCGCTAATCGAGTTCTAGCCGACCTACGGCGGAGGAAAAGGCTTCTTCGACTACCTTGTCCACGTGATTGAACCGGCTCGATAGAGTATGTGGCCCGATGGGCGTCTTTGCCCGTCTATTGACTTTTCCGCCTTTCCTGGGATACGCTGAAGGGGCACACAAGTTAATAGCATCGGTGGGGGAGCTTGGGTAAGCCAGGCTGAGAGGCCCCGACGCATCGGGGCGACCGCCAGAACCTGACCTGGATAATGCCAGCGCAGGGAGTCGCCGAATACCCTGGTCATTCGATGGAGCCGCTGGTAGGTGTCAGCGGCTCTTTTGCTATTTGGGAGCGGTGGCCGGGTTCTAGTCCTTGCAGGTGCGGAGGAGACGTCCGAGATGAACGACCCACTGGTTATCGCGGGCAGGGAATTCGGCTCCAGGCTTATGGTCGGGACGGGCCGGCACCGCTCGATGGAGCAGATGGTCCAGTCCGTGGAGGCCTCCGGAGCAGAGATCATCACGGTGGCCATCCGCCGGCTGGACCTGGATAATCTGGAGGAGAAAAACATTCTCGACTACTTCGACTGGGATAGCTATACGATCCTGCCTAACACCGCAGGCTGTAAGACCCCCGAGGAGGCCGTCTTCACCAGTCGGCTGGCACGGGAGGTCACGGGTACAAACTGGATCAAGCTCGAAGTGATCCCCGACCCCAAGTACCTTCTGCCGGACCCCGTGGGGACGTTTGAAGCGGCCGCCCAGCTGGTACAGGAGGGTTTCGTAGTCTTGCCCTACATCCACGCGGACCCGGTCCTTGCCAGGAAGCTGGAGGACATCGGATGCGCCACGGTCATGCCCCTCGGCTCGCCGATCGGCTCCGGCAAAGGCATCCTGACACTGGACGAGATAAAGCTCATTATAGCCGAGGCCAATGTCCCCGTAGTCGTAGACGCTGGCCTTGCCGTGCCATCGGAGGCCGCGCAGGCCCTTGAGGTCGGAGCCGATGCGGTCCTGGTCAACACAGCCATCGCCCAGTCGCAAGACCCAGCCCTCATGGGCGAGGCCTTCCGTCAAGGGGTCGAGGCCGGCCGCAAGGCGTACCTGGCGGGACGGATCGGCACCAAGGACTACGCCGCGCCCAGCAGTCCAATGGAGGGCGTGGCCCAGCCCACGGCCTCCAGGAGCTAGAACCTCTCCGTGGCGACGCTGCCGACCCCGTGCCTGTGCCTCGTAGCCGACCGGCATCGCTGCGCCGGCAGGCCATTGGAAGAGGTAGTCCGTGAGGCGGTCGGTGGGGGCGTAAACATGGTCCAGCTCCGAGAAAAGCAGGTGCCGGCGGGCCAGCTCCTGGGGCTTGCCGTGAGTCTCCGCGACCTGACCCAGGGACGAGCGTTGCTCTTCATCAACGACCGCGTCGACGTCGCCCTCGCCTGCGGCGCCGACGGCGTTCAGCTGGGCGAGAATGGTCTGCCGCCCGCGGCTGCCCGCGCCGCCGGTGCCGGTCGGCTGCTCATAGGTAGATCGGTCCATAGCGTCGAGGGTGCTATAGACGCCGAGGCCGAGGGTGCCGACCTGCTGATCGTCGGGACCATTTTCCCGACGCGCTCGCACAGGGACGGACACCACACGGGCGTCCGGCTCCTCGAGGAGGTGGGACGGCGCGTCGGCATACCCTACCTCGCCATCGGGGGAGTCGACGAGCACAACTTCGTGTCGGTGATCGGAGCCGGGGCCTCAGGCGCCGCGATGATAAGCGCCATCTCCCTCGACGCCGATCCGGCGGAGGCGGCTCGCCGTCTCCTTGCGGCCGCCGGGTCGGAGTGGGCGTCGCGCCACGGCGAATCGGCGGCGCGGCCAGCATGATCTCCCTCATCGTCAATGGAAAGGAGCGGGAGCTCGATTGTCCGACGTCGCTCCTGGCCTACCTGGAATCGCTGGGCGTCGGCCTGAAACACGTGGCAGTGGCGTATAACGGGACCGTCCTCCGGAGAGAAGAGCTGCCCGGCGTCACGCTGTCCGCGGGCGACCAGGTCGAGATCGTACGCGCCGTCGGGGGCGGCTAGCGGTCGGCCTGTTCTCCCCCGAGTTCTTCCCAAGAAAGCGCGCCGTCCCGGAAGACATCGGATGGATCTCGATCCGCACCGGGGGTTTCAAAGAGGCGAAGCCCCTGAGGAGATCCCGGCCGGCGGGTGGAAAAAGTAGCGTGTGCCTAGGCATAGAGCCTAGCCCTTCTTCCGGGCCACGTAGACGATCGAAAAAGGAACTCGCCTCAGCCTATCGTACTGGTCTTCCCAAAAGGCCCCGCTGAACGGTAGGTCACGCCTTTCGCTCTCGCTCATCTCGTGGATGGGGTGCGGGCGAGGCTCCACGATTCGCTCCACGTCGAAGCCAGCCGACGTCAGAAGGCCGAACGTCTCTTCGACCGTGTGAAAAAGGGTCACCGCCGCATGACCGCCCGGCTCTGTGGTCTCGTTCCAGACCTCTACCGGGGGATTGAAGTAGTCCGTGACGATGACACCGCCGAGCCCCTCGTCCCACTCGAAGGCCGATAGAGGATGGACCGTGCACACGACCAGCAGGCCGCCGTCGCGCAGCACGCGATGGCACTCGTGGAGACACGCGCCCAGATCGAGCACGAACTCCCAGCCGAATGAGGAGAGCACGGTGCCGAAGATCGCGTCGCGGAACATGGTCAGGCGCTCCATGTCGCCCCGTACCAGGTCGACCGCGACCTTTTCGCGGGCCGCGAGCCTCCTGGCCTTCTCTAGCTGGCGCGGCGAAAAATCCAGCGCGGCTACACGCGCGCCCCACTTGGCCAGAGCGACCGAGTTCTGGGCCGCGCCGCATGCCAGCTCCAGCACGCGCTGGCCGCGGACGTCCCCGAGTAGCCTTAGCTCTCGCTCCCCCGGCGCGAGTGGGCCGTAGTGGACGTCGTCGGCGGAGATTCGCGTCTCGGCCTGATACGAGTCCGACATCGCGTCCCAGCCGGCCAGAATCGCCTTTTTTATGCGGTCAGTGGACATGGCTTTACGGGAGACTTTTGGCGGTTACTCACGCATCTCAAGGAGACTTGGGGGAAAATTCCGGATTGGGTCGCTCTCCTTGGCAGTCGGGCTGCGGCGGATGCCGAATGCGTTCCGGCGTTGGAAACCCTAGACGGCTGACAGCCGGGAGGAAGACGCATGACCGTTCAGATAGCTGCTAAGGGCTGATGGTGGCCCCAACGGAATTCGAATCCGTGTTTGCGGCTTGAAAGGCCGCCGTCCTAGTCCACTAGACGATGGGGCCACGAGGTCGGGTGGTCGCCGCCCCTCAGGCGCGCCACCGTCGAGCTGCGGGCGCAGGTGGGCAACTCGTTGGGGGCGTCTGCTCAATTCTAGCCCCGGCAGGCCCCTACTCGCAACGTAGTAGTCGCTGCTCTACTTCGGAGCGCCGTCCACCTGGTAGTTGAATCTTACGTCCGCCAGGTGCCGGCCCAGCTCGGCGCCGCGCGCGTCGATCTCGGGGATCATCGCATTGGCTGCCCGCCTCCTCGAGTCGCGTGTAGTCCGGCTGTGCTCCAGCTCGAGGTTCAGCCAGGCGATGACCCTGCCGAAGTACTCGACTGCTTCGTTGTGCAGGTCCGTCAGCGCACCTCCCGGCGCCGCCTCCTGTAGCTCGTCTCGCAGGTCCTGCGCCCCGGCTACGCGTGGGGTGCGGCGAGCGATGTTCGCCATCCTTTCGTATCGAGCGTCGTCTTCCCTCTCGTCGAGGAGCTCCTGGAGCCGATCCCTCGCGTCTTGGAGGCTCTCGCCATATTGACGTACCTGCTCGCGCTGCGTGTCCTCCCAGTCCTCCAGCCAGCTTACGAACTGCTCTGAGCCTGTCCCAGAAGTGGAAATTGCGGATAGGGGGAGCAGATAGAAGTCAGAGGGTTCGCTGAAAGGCCTTGGCTTGAGCGGGTAGGACAGGCGACGGAGCGATGGGTCAGCTGCTGTCATCACTGCAGGTCAGGAGACGGGACAAGGCTCCGGGCCATTAAATAGACCGATGAAGGGGCTGGAGCGCCACACCCGCCAGAGAGTGCGCAAGTTGAAGGCTGTGGCAAGCATAGTCCACTCGGCCGCCACGTTAACGAGGCCGCGCAGTAGGAACCTCCGTGCCCCCTGTTGTTCCTTGATGATTCCGAAGACTGGCTCGACCAGTTGCTTTCTCAGCTTGTACGCCTCTCTAGCTGCTGAGGTGGACATCCAGGCACGATGACGGCGTAGCACAGCGTCATGCGGACCTATCGCCAGGCTTCGCCCAATCTCTTTGGCCCTCGTACAGACTCCGAAGGCTGGGCACACCTGGCAGACGGCCTCAGAGGCCCGGTACAGACGCAACGGGACTCCATTCGTATGTTGGATACGAATGAACTTGAGCGTCTGTCCCTGCGGACACGTAAAGCTGTCGCTCGGCTCGTTGTAGGTGAATTGGTCCTTGTGATATGGGTCTTTGAGGAACCGTTGCCGCGACTCCGACACTACCACCTGCTGATCTCGACGGGCGCATTCTTCCAAGTGACTCGCGGCGAAGTATCCGGCATCGGCCAACGTCATCTGCGACTTCGTCCCCGTAGTCTCCTCGGCCTGCTCCAGCATCGGAACCAGCAGGGCATTGTCATTGGCCGCATCCACCACGTCCACGGCGGTGACCAACATGCCGGTCGCTCCCCCATCCGTCTCTGTGGGTGAGACCATAGCCTGGGCATTGTAGCCAGCCACGATGCCTTGCCTGCCCTTCATCAGCCTGGCGTCTGGGTCGGTCAGGTTGATGCGCTTGTGGCGCTTTTGACTCGTGAGATCGTCCATCGCCTGCCTCACCTGCTCTCTCAAGACCTCCTTGTCAGCCAACTCCCGAGGCAGATGGATGGCAGAGGCATCCTCTCCCGCTTCGTTCTGTGCCTCAAGGTCCGTTATCGCACTCTCCAGCCGCTCCAAGAGCCCTCGCAGTCCCTCGGCGTCGTAGCTCCTGTTCAGCGAGGCGTTGGCGACCACCTTCGTACCATCCACCGCCTGAACCGCCAGGTCCACCAACTTCATCGTCACCGCCGTACGAACCGTACGCTCGAACAGCTTCCTCATGGCCTGCCGATGCCCTCTGTAGAACCTCCACAGGGTGTTGTGGTCCGGATGCTGCCACCCGGTCAGCCACAGGTACGGTATCTGGTCCCGGCAGGCCGCCTCCAGCTTCCGGCACGAGCGTACCCCGGTCATGAAACCGTACAGCCACACGCTCAACAGCGCACGTGGATGGTAGGCTGGCGCTCCCAGCACCTCCCCGTCTATCTTCACCTCAAGCTTCCCCCAGTCCTCCCGGTCCAAAGCGTCAACGAACTCGGCCACGAACCGCGCCGGATGGTCCAGCGGCAACAACTCGTCAAGCGTCGGCGGCAACATCCACATCTGCTCTCGGCCCATCTCTCGAAGCGGCATATCACCATCTCCCCAACTAGTGTCGCTTCGAAGGTACACCCAACGACATACCCATTACCAGCTCAGACTTCTGAGACAGGCTCCTCTTCGAAGTTTCTGTACGTGAGGCCCGAAACCTCCTGCAATGCCCTTTCCGGACTCACGCCTCCTTCGATCTTGATTGCGATGTCCACCGGTGCATCCGTCCCGAACGTCTCGATCATAAACCGCACGGCCATGTGCGCTTCCGCATACTGCAAGCGAATGGCGTCTTCGTTACCCTGAGCATTCCACGAATCCCTGCTTTCGAGCGCCTTCAGGGGCGTAAGGGAGCGCACTCGGGCGGCGTCCACCGCTGTGATCGCACTAGAGTAAAGGCTTCTCCTCGCGACGTCGGGTTTAGTTGAAAGCAGCCCAAGCTCGTGCTCGATGTAGACAGCCAGGCCCTCTTCGAGCCATGTAGGGAGGGGCGTATTGCCTTCTAGTTTGCTCAGCGTGAGGTGTACGTACTCGTGGGTGAGTAGTCGCTCCACCGATGTCCGCCAGGAGTCCGTTCGCATGTAGATGGCGGGGCGATCGCCTCTGGAGGTGAAGTATCCGTCTTCGAACCCCAGGCCGACGCCGATGGCCCTGCTCGCCTGTTCGAGGATGTCTCGGTTGCCTGTCAGGTATATGTCAGGAATCACGCTGCTTTGCAGTCCGTAGTCCTCGCTTAGCCGGGTCGCGACCCAAGCGAGATGAGACTGAAGGTCCAGAGCCAGCGCCGCAGGCACCAGCGCGGAAGCGTAAGAATCGGACACAAGGCCCTGCACCCTTCTGAAGTCGACGCCGTTGCTAACGAGCTCAGCCGCGGGCTGCTGAAGCTGCGTCAGAGGGTAGCTGACTGTGTCCGTCCTGTCGTATGAGTTGATTCGTAACGACCAGATGCCCTCGCTGTCAAGAGTCGCCACGCGACTCCAACGCGCCATCCCTTCGGAGTCCGCGTAGAGAGTGAGCTCGGTCACCGGGAGGCCGTCCGTGCCTGTGAAGTGAGCTTCATCCCACCTTACCCATTCGGCCGGTTTCCCATTGGGGTCGATGAACTCGATGGTCACGGGCTGCCAGAAGTCGAGCCCCTCGAGGGTGAAAGCGATGTCGCGGCCGGCCAGAGGCTGACCGGGCTCGATGATGAGGTCAACGCCACGATACACGTTGACCCTGACCGGGCCGGTCACCTGAGGTGCAAGCGCAACGGCGGTCGGTGTGGCGACAGCAGCCGTGGCAGGCAGCGAAGTCGCCGTGGGTGCCGCAGCCGCGGCGGCGTCCGTCAGGGCCTGTTCAAGCCCTGACTCGATCACGGCCTCGATATCCGCTGGCGGCGGGCCCGGTGTCGGGTTGGGAGGGGGTGTAGCGGTCGCCGGGGTGGGCCTGGCATCGGGAGTGGCGGTCGCCGCCGCGCTGGCCGTGCTGGATGGCGTCGGCGTCTGTAGCTCCGCGAGTTGGCGGTCGATCTCGTTCAGCCTCCCCTGGACGGCGGCCAGAGCTGCCTGGAGACCGTCGATGCGTGGGTCTGGGGCCGCTGGCGAGCCGCGCCCCGGTCCACCTGTACAGCCAAGCAGCGTAAGAGCCAGCACGCCAAGCGCGGCGGTGAGAAGCAAGCGTGAAAACGACGCCACCGTGGTGCCACCTATCCGGCCGGACACGTTAGGGGTACAGAGCCAGCTGCTGCAGACCCTCACTCTCGGGCAGGCCGTGCATGACATTCATGTCCTGGATCGCTTGTCCAGCCGCACCCTTGACGAGGTTGTCCAGACAGCTAATGACTATCAGCTTATTGGTGCGGAGGTCCACGGTGGGGTAGATTACGCAGTCGTTGTTGCCCAGGGTATGCTTGGTCATCGGTGGGGAGTCGACCACCCTGGTGAAGGGCTCGCCGTCGTAGAAGTCCACGTAGGCCTGCCTCACGGCGTCTCTGGCCGCTTCCCCAGACGGAACAGCCCCTTCCTTGAGGGGAGCGTAGCAGCTTGCCAGGATACCTCGCGTCATCGGAATCAGGTGTGTCAGGAAGGTCACTCTTACGTCTGCCGACGAGTCGACCTGGCGAAGCTCTTGCGTGATCTCCGGCAGGTGACGGTGCCCGTCCACCGAGTAGGCCATCAGGTTCTCGTTGACTTCCGAAAAATGGGTCGAAAGGGACTGGCCGCGGCCCGCTCCCGAGACGCCCGACTTGGCATCGACAATTATGTCCGGATCCACGAGCCCCGCCTTGACGGCCGGAGCCAGGGCCAGTATGGCGGCGGTGGGGTAGCAGCCGGGTACGGCCACCAGGTTCGCGTCGACGATCTCCTGCCGGTGGATCTCAGGCAGACCATAGACAGCCTCCTCGACGTACTCGGCGTGAGGATGGTCCGTCTGGTACCACTCCTGATACTCGTCCAGGCTCTTCAGGCGAAAATCGGCGCTCAGGTCGATGGTCCGCACACCCTGTGCGACGATCGGACCAACGACCGCTGCGCTGGCCCCGTGGGGCAGCGCAGAGAACGTTAGGTCGACGCTTTCGGTGAGCTCTTCGCCGATGGTCAGGTCGAGGTCCGAAAGGTGAGGAAACACGTCACCCAGCCGCTTGCCGGCCGCGCTCCGGCCGGTTACTCCGGTGATGTTGGCCTCGGGGTGTCGGTGGAGGATCCGGGCGAGCTCCGCTCCTGCATACCCCGTGACGTTGATGATCCCGACTTTCACCCTTAGCCCCCTTCGTGCGCCGGCAACCGCCTGTTCAAGTATAGTTCCGGTTGTCCGGGCCGCACAATAGCGACGCGATCCGAGCCGTCCCGCTCAGTCCCGGTCATCGCCGGTCGGCGGCCTGGAACAGCTCACGCGAGGGGCAGCCCCAGGCCATTACGCACTGCTCGCAGCGGGGACGCTGGGCCTTACATACGCGGCGCCCATGTCGGATCAGGTACACGTGGAAGGCGAAGACCTCGTCCTCGCTCACCATGGGCTCGAGGATGTCGTGGGCCTGGTCTGCGGTAATCTTTGGGCCGATGAGACCCAGACGCTTGGACACGCGGTAGATGTGCGTGTCCACCGGCATCGCTGGCATGCCGAGCGAGAAGCACAGAATGATGGCTGCCGTCTTCGGTCCTATCCCTGGAAGCTTCTTCAGCCACGCCTTGGCCTCTTCCAGGGGCATCTCTCGGAGGAACGACAGATCGAAGGACCCGAGCTCGTCCAGTATCCGGTTCAGCACCTCCTTTATCCGGGGTGCCTTTACCTTCGCCAGCCCGCCCACGCGAATGGCGTCCTCGATTCGTTCGACAGGCGCGGCGGCTATCGCCTCCAGCGAGTCGAAGGTCGCCATCAGCTTTTCGAAAGCCCGCTCGGAGTTGACGTCCGAGGTGTGCTGGGACAGTATCGTGGATACGACCGCCGGGGCGGCCTCGAGGTGGGCATGCCACTCTGCTGGGCCGTGCTCTTCGCCGAGCAGCTCTATCACGTCGCGCGCCGACACGGAGCGCCTGGAGCGCCGGCGAGATGCCGAGCTCGTTCTCGCCATAGTGGACCTCTGGTGCCTCAGGTTACCATACAGCGCTACGCACCGCAGCAGATACGCAACGGCGTTCAGCCCTCGCATTGTGGCGGCGCTCAGGCGGACAGCCGACTTGACAAATTCGCGGGACCTCCTTTAACGTCATCGCGAGGACGCCTCTGCCGGGGTTCAGTCAGCAAAGGGTGGCGGCCAGTGACGCTGGAAAGACACCTGCAAGACCTGGAAGAAGACGGCCAACCGCCGCGCCACTCGGCGCTGATGAAGCTCTCGGGGCTCTCCGCCGAGGAAGCGTCTATGTTCAAGGAGACCTGGGAAAGGCTCTCCAACTCCCGCAAGTGTGAGGTCCTCGGCGAGCTGGCGGATCTCAGTGAGGAGAACCTCGAGCTCGACTTCGACGCCGTATTCCGCGCCTCTCTGGCCGACGTCAGTGACGACGTGAGGGAAAGGGCCACCAGGGGGCTGTGGGAGTGCGACGACCGGTCGATCATCCGCCCGCTGCTCGACCTGCTCCGCAACGATCCGTCACCGAAGGTCCGAGCCGCCGCGGCCGTTTCCATAGCCAAGTTCGCCGACATGGCCCAGGATGGGAAGCTCCTGCAACGCGACGGCGAGCGGATGAAACAGGCGCTCGTGGACGTAATCGACGCCGAAGCGGACGTTGACGTCCGCCGCCGCGCCATCGAGGCTGTGGCGACCTTCAACACCCCGGACATCGAGCAAATCATCCGCGACGCCTACGAGAGCTCCGACGCCCGCCTCAAGCAGAGCGCCATCTACGCCATGGGACGCAGCTCGGATCAGCGCTGGCTCTCCATCGTAATGGAAGAGATGCGACACGACGATTCGTCAATCCGCTACGAAGCTGCCGGTGCCTGCGCCCAGCTGGGAGATGAGTCGGTTGTTCCCCAGCTCATCGGCCTGATCAAAGACGACGACTTTCAGGTCCAGGTGTCCGCCGTTGAGGCGCTGGGCACACTGGGAGGTCCGCTCGCAAAGCGGGCACTTCTGCAGTGCCTGAAGATGGAGGACGAGGCGCTCGAGGAAGCGGCGCAGACGGCCCTGAAAGAGCTCGAGTTCGACGAGGACCCGCTGGGCTTCCGGTTCCAGGTCTAGGCCTCGCCCTCGCCCCCGCCCCTCAATCGCCCTGTGCCTGCAAGGCCAACGCGGCTGCTCCGAGCAGCCCCGCGTCGTCTCCAAGCCCAGACTTCACAATCGGAAAGCGTCCTCGGTATTGGGCCATCGCGCGCTCGTCGATCTGGTGCCGTATCCCATCGGCCAGCAGGTCAAAGCTTTCAGCCATGCCGCCGCCGAGCACAATGACCTCGGGGTCGAAGGCGTGGAGCAGGCTCACGACCCCAATGCCCAGGTTGGCGGCCGCCTCCTCCATGATCGAGCGTGCGAGCTCGTCTCCGAGGCTCGCGGCCTCTGCCACCGCCCTGGCGTCGATCTTCTCGGGATCCCCTGCTGCCCGCTCCAGCAGCGTGCCGGCCTGTCCGGAGGCGATCCGCTCCCGTGCCATGCGGGCAACGGCCGTTCCGGATGCAAGCGTTTCGAGGCAGCCTCGATTGCCGCACGCGCACACAGGGCCGTCGCGATCGATGGTTATATGTCCCATCTCACCCGCGAAGCCGCCCGCACCCAGATACAGCGATCCGTCCACGATGATTCCGCCGCCGATCCCAGTGCTGACCGTGAGGTAGATCAGGTGCCGATAGCCCCGGCCGGCCCCGTAGACGTGCTCGCCGAGGGCCGCGAGGCTGGCGTCGTTGGCGACCGTCACCCTGTGTGGAAGTCTTTCCTCGAGGGCTGCTTTGATCGAGAAGCCGTGCCACCCGAGCAGGTTCGGCGGGCCGTACATCACCCCGGTCTCGGGATCGATTGGACTCGCCACCGAGATTCCTATGCCCGCCAGCATCGCCGTTTCCGTACCGGACGCGACCTGCTCCAGGCTCTTGACCAGCCTGGACAGCACCGAGTCCCGTCCCTGGTGGGCGAGCGTCGGAGCCGCCTGGCGCGCCAGAATGCGGCCGGTCTCGTCCACCAGCGCGACCCTGGTACGAGTGCCGCCGAGATCTGCCGTCAGAACGTTTGCCACACCCTGCTCTCCTGTCGTGCGACGTGCTCAGCAATGATAGGCCCTGGGCGGAGGCTGTGCCAAGACGCCGCCTTCGGCCCGCCCGGGGCCGGTGCTATAATTCACCGGCCATGAACCGGGAGGGATGAGTTGGCTACCGTAGGCATCATCGCAAACCCCGCCTCGGGCAAGGACATTCGGCGCCTGGTCGCTCAGGGACGCTTCGTCCCCAACCAGGAGAAGGTCAACATCTTGCGAAGGGTGCTGGCGGGACTGGATGCCGTTGGTGTGGGCGAGGTAGTGATAATGCCCGACATAGCCGTGTTGGGACGTGGCGCAACGACCGGGACGAGGCTGGGCCTCGAGGCAAGGGTGCTCGACCTGCCCGTTTTCAATACCGACCGCGACTCGACCCGAGCGGCTGAGGCGATGGCTCGGCTGGGTGTGGGCTGTATCGTCACCCTTGGGGGGGATGGCACCAACCGAGCCGTGGCTAGGGCCTCCGGCGACGTGCCGATCGTGCCCATTTCCACCGGGACCAACAACGTTTTCCCGAAGATGACGGAGGGCACGCTGGCGGGAATGGCTGCGGGGGTGGTTGCCGAGGGTCTGGTCGACGTCGCGGCCGTCACTACCGTCCACAGACGTATCGAGCTGCACCTGGATCAAGAGCTCGAAGACATCGCGCTTGTGGACGTGGCCGTTTCCACTGAGCAGTTTGTCGGGTCCAGGGCCATATGGGATATGGATACTGTCCATGAGATATTCCTGGCGGATGCTGAGCCCGCCAGCATCGGGCTGTCATCGATAGGCGCGATACTCCACCCTCGGTCACCGGCCGACGGCTCGGGGACCTACGTCCTGCTCGGTCCCGGGGGCATCACTGTGCTCGCTCCGGTTGCTCCCGGAAAGGTGGTCCCGGTGGCGGTGCGGGATTGGCGGCCGCTGCCCGTCGGCGAGTCCGTGGAGATAGACCTTCGCCCGTGCACCGTCGCCCTCGATGGAGAGCGCACCTATAGCCTGAAGGTCGAACAGATCGCGGCCATCCGCGTCACCGACCAGGGGCCGTGCGTGGTGTCGGTCGAGGCCACGATGAGGGAAGCGGCCCGGAACGGGATACTGAGGGGCTAGTAGGCGCGGTGGAGTTCAGGTCAAGACGCTCCGGCGTCATGTCGAGGAATGGCATGGTGGCCACCAGCCAGCCGTTGGCGGCCATGGCCGGGCTGCGCATGATGATGGACGGCGGGAACGCGGTAGACGCAGCGGTAGCAGCGGCTGCGGCCCTTAACGTAGTCGAGCCGGCCTCGACGGGAGTTGGCGGGGACGTGTTCGCCCTCGTCTGGATGGCCGACGAGCGGGTCGTGCGAGCGCTCAACGCCAGCGGACGGGCTCCGGCGCAGGCGTCTATCTCGGAGCTTCGCTCCAGGGGCTTTGCCGCCATTCCTCCGGAGAGCGCGTATGCGGTCACGGTGCCCGGCGCCGTCGCCGGGTGGCAGGCCATTCTCGACCGCTACGGCGAGATGCCCATGTCCGAGGTGCTGAAGCCAGCGGTTCAGTACGCGTCCGATGGCTTCCCTGTGAGTGAGGTCATCAGCTCGCACTGGGAGGCCGGCGTCGGCAAGCTGCTCGCAAACCCATCGGGTGGGGAGCTTCTGCTGGACGGTCGGGCGCCCCGAGCCGGCGAGGTCATGCGCATGCCGGAGCTGGCAGGAACCCTCCAGGCCATCGCAGAGGGCGGCGCCGAGGCCTTCTATCGCGGACCGCCGGCCGACAGGATCGAGGGCTTCGCGAAGCAGCTCGGCGGATGGCTGTCCGCCGCCGACCTTGCCGCCTGCGAGCCGGCATGGGAGGAGCCAGTCTCCACCGACTACCGGGGTGTCCTCTGCTGGCAGTGTCCGCCCAACAGCCAGGGCAGCCAGGTGCTGATGGCGCTCAACCTCCTGGAGGGCTTCGACCTCAAGGGAATGGGATTCCAGTCGGCCGACACCTACCATCACCTGATCGAGAGCGTCAAGCTCGCCTTCGCCGATGGACTGCACCACATCACCGACCCCGGGAAGATGGTAATCGACCCTTCGGAGCTGCTATCCAAGGATTACGCCGGGCAGAGGCGAAAGCTCATACGACCTGACCGGGCGGCGGGGTACGTCGGGACCGGCCTGGCGGCGTCTCGGGGCGACACCGTGTATGTCACGTGCGTCGACGGCCGGGGTAACGCCTGCTCGTTCATCAACAGCCTCTACTCGGGCTTCGGAACTGGACTGGTGGTGCCTGGTACCGGGATTGTTCTGCACAACCGCGGCTCGTCCTTTTCCCTCGATCCGGAGCACCCCAACGCGCTGGAGCCTGGCAAGCGACCGTTCCATACGCTCATGCCGGGCATGGCCACGATCGATGGTGAGCTTTGGCTCAGCTACGGCGTCATGGGGGCTATCCAGCAGGCCCAGGGGCACCTTCAGGTGCTCGCCAACATGATCGACTTCGGCCTCGGTCCCCAGGAGGCGCTGGACGCCCCGCGATTCAGCGTTAGGCCGGGCCAGGGTGTTGCAATAGAGGACACCGTGCCCGAAGCGACGATCCGTGAGCTTTCGGAGCGGGGCCACCCCCTGATGGTGAATCCTCCTCACGGCGTACTCTTCGGCGGCGGCCAGGTCATCGAGCGGGACGCGGGTTCCGGGGTGCTGAATGGCGGCAGCGAGCCACGGTCAGACGGCTGTGCCGTCGGCTGGTAGCCGCGCGGCCGGCCTCGGTGGCTTCGCTACCGGATTGCTGATAAGATTTGGGCCTATTCGAAACTGACGGAGGCAGGCAATGGTAAATCCGACGGATCCGAACCGGGTACGAATGACCGGTGAGAACTCCTTCATCCGGCTCTTCGGTGCAGGCAAGACCGCCGACCAGCCCGAGGACACAAGGGCCAGCCACTGGCGCGTGCTCTGGTCACCGGGCGGCCAGGGACACGTCCTCTACGTGAAGAGCGACGTGACGGACAATCAGGTCCGCATCTACTCGGACAACATCGCCGCCGCACGCTACCTCCAAGCGGAGATCGAGAGCATGCTCTTCCCAGGGTTCGCGGACGAGGACCTCCCGGTGATCAATGCCATCTTCACCCGCTCGGGCGACGGGATCTCCACCTGGACCGAGACCGTCGAGAGCGACGAGGACACCATCACGCTCACGTGGTACGACTTCCTGGAGCCCTTCGTCATCAACTCGCCGGCCGGAAGCGTTGCGGGTAGGGCCCACGGTGTCTACAGTTGCTTCATCCCGGCGCTGCGGGCCCAGCTAACGGTGAACGGCGCGGTGGCCGCGGGCAAGCCGCTGGCCCAGAAACGGGGCGACAAGGACTCCAGCACGGCGTGCCTCGCCTGGTCCGAGACCTGGGTGGCTCCGTAGTCACCAACTGCGCTAGGTTCGTATTGTCACCCTGAGTCCTTCCCGGAAGGACTCAGGGTCCGGGGTTGTGAAGGGCTGGTCTTCCAGGGCTACATCTAGCAGACCGACCGCCCCCCCCATAATCCCACCCTCATCAGCGCGACTGAGGAAAAGCGCCAGCGCCCCGAACCGGGGCGCTGGCGCTTCGATTATGGGACGCTGGACTGCGCCGGCGCGCTACGGCAGGACGGCGATGGCCTTGATCTCCACCAGAAACTCCTCACGCACCAGACCGGAGACCACCAGTAGCGTGTTGGTCGCGTATTCGCCCGTGGGGAACGCCTTGGGGAAGAACTCGGTGCGCCCGTCGATGAAGCCCTGGATCGCCTCCCGGCCCACGACGTAGCTGGTAAGCTCGACGACGTTGGCGAACGAGGCGCCGACGCTCTCCAGGATGGCGCCGATATTCGCCAGCGCCTGTCGCGTCTGGGCCGCCGCGTCGCCCGGCCCCACCAGGTCGCCATTGGCGTCCACCGCCACCTGGCCGGCGATAAACATCACCTCGCCCGGCCTCGCCCGCACCGCGTGGGAGTAGGCGCCCAGAGGCGCGGCGATGGTGGATGGCTTGACCGTCGTCCGCTGAATGTCTGCCATCGATCTCCTCCTTGAGTCAGGGGTTTGGATTGAAGCCTGGTAAGGATACCACAGGCACTCGGGTCGGCAGGCCGGACGCCCGAGATGATGGGCTTCGCCCTTCGACGGCGCCAACGGCGAGCGGCTTACGCACTGTCGTCCTCAGTCCCTGCGAGCGGGCCTTGCACCAAAGCCACGGGAAGGTGCTGGAAACCGGAGGTTTCCGGTTCGGGTCTGGGGGTATCCCCAGATAAAAAATACCCCCAGGGTGGGTGGGAGGGTAAGCAAACCCCTGCGTCGAAGGGCCTTTCGGGTGCAACGCCCGGCGAGCCGGGTGAAGGATCTGGCGAGATTTACCGTTGGTGGCGAGACACAGGCGACTTACCTGCTCACAAACCAGGGCATGACCTCCCGGGCGAAGAGCCGCAGCGCCTCGAGGTCGATCGGGTGCTGGAATAGCAGGAAGAAGTATGCGATGCCCGCGTCGACGTATCGCTGAATCTGGGAGGCGCACTGCTCTGGAGTCCCGACGATGGCGTTGCCCAGCGAATGTCTGTGCTCTTCGAGGGTTATACCTTTCCGAGCAGCGATCGAGGCCAGCGCTGCCTCCACCCCGGCCTCGCGCTCGGCGATCACGACGTTGGCGTTGTGGCTGACCTCGATTGCTGAAGGGTCCCGCCCGACCGCGCGACAGTGGCGCTCCAGCACCCTTCGCTTGTTTGCGTGATCCTCCAGACTCATGTCGAAGCCGACGTTGGCGACGTCAGCGTGGGCGGCGACGGCCCGCAGCAGGTGGGTCTCGCCGTGGCCGCCGATGAGGATGGGCGGCCGCGGCCGCTGTACCGGCGGCGGGTCGCAGACGGCGTCGGCGACGCTGTAGTGCCTGCCGCTGAAGCTGGCGGGCGAGCTGGACCACACGGCCTTGATGACCTGGACTGCCTCCTCCAGCATGGCGATCCGCTCAGGCGTCGACGGGAAGGGCAGCCCCGAAGCCCTGTGGTCCGGCCCGTCGCCACCGGCGCCGATGCCCAGCTCCAGGCGGCCCCCGCTTATCGCGTCGAGGGTCGCCGCCATCTTGGCCAGCATCGCCGGGTGCCGGTACAGATTTGCCAGCACGAGCGGAATGAGCCGGATGCTTCGCGTCTCCGCCGCCAGCGCCGACAGGGTCGTCCAGCACTCCAGCGAGGGGACGTTAAGCAGGTCCCATAGCGAAGCCCCGTAGTAGCCGAGCTCGTCCGCCTCCCGCCAGATGGCGCGCAGGTCCTCGTACCCGTACCCGCCCTGGTGGAGGCGCACGACGAACTTCACACGCCTGTCTACTGTCATGCGCCCAGGATTCGGGGGGTGTTCATGCTAGGTCCGTGCTACTCCCATTATGTTTGGAATGGTCACCGGGAGGCCGACCGATAGGTCGAACTCGTTAATCTCGACCCACTCGAACTCACCTCTGATGGCAGCGCCGATGTCCCGGTCGAGGTTACAGCCTGTGGTCAGGAGGCGCCACGCCGGATTCAAGCGACGCTCCAGGCGTCGCCTGAACCCCTTGCGAGACGCTACATGCTCGTAGAAGAGGAAGGCCCCGCCCGGCTTTAGCACGCGATGGGCCTCCCGCACCACCCGGTGCAGGTCGCCGACCATTCACAAGACCAGGGTGCTTACAACGCAGTCGAAACTGGCCTCGTCGAAGGGCAGCTCCTCGCCCCTGCCTGGCACGATATCGATCTCGCGCCCTAGCCGTATGGCCCGACGCCTCAGGCGTCGGGCCATATGCGGGTTCGGCTCGACTGCCGTCAGACGGGTATCGGCCCGGTAGTATGCCAGGTTCGCCCCGGTGCCCGCGCCGATCTCCAGCACTCGTCCCGTCGCTCGCCCCGCAGTCTGCCTCCTGTGCGGCCCAACTCGACGCTGGACCGTGCGGTCAAGGAGGTCATAGGTCGCGGCGAAGAGCCACTGGCTTATCCCCACGTGGCGACTTTACCTGGCAAGAGCAGTTCGCGTCTCATAGTGTCACCCTGGGGCGGACTGAGGTGGGCGAGGGGTCATGGATTGCGAGATCTCGATACGTGGGTCTCTTCGGCGATGGTATGACCGTCGCCCCGGGTTTCTTCGCCCCGACCGGTCGGGGGCTCAGAATGACGATACCGCTGACCTCACTCTACGCGCCAGAGGGGATCGCCCCCAGCTGCTGCATCAAGAGATACTGGTCGAAATCCTCCCACTCCTCGGCGATCTTCCCGTCGGCGAAGCGCGTGATCATCATCGCGGTGATTTTGACCGATTTGCCCGTCGGCGCTATACCCATCAGGTCGCCCTTGTGAGTGCCCGTCGCCGCCCATCGGGAGGCAACCATGTCGCCCTCGGCGACGAGATGCTTGTTCTCTAGGCTGAAGTCGGGCAGTGCGGTCTTGAATGCGCTGACCATCTGCCCCAGCGCTTCACGACCCTGAACGTCGCCGCCGCCTGGGCCGTGCCACACGTAGTCCGGCGTGTAATACGTCTCTATCGTACTCGCGTCGCCCTTCGACCATAGCTCTGCGTAGGCGCGCAGCACGGTCTCCTTGTTAGCCTCCGACATAGCCTCCTCCTATCGCTATAGTCTCAGCGAAATCGCGAGCCGTATCATCCCATACCTCCATGTTGAGCGCCACCCTCATGCGCAGGCCCCGATGCTATAATCGCGCAATCGAGAGGCGTAGGCATCGAGAGGCGTGGGCCAGGATGTACACAGGAGGCTAACGATGGAGCTGCAGGGAGCGGTGGCGATCGTGACTGGAGGCAACGGCGGCCTGGGACAGCGCATATGCCAATCACTTGCCAGGGTGGGGTGCGACGTGGCAGTCGTCTATGCTCGTAGCGAAGGGGAGGCCCAGGGCGTAGCCGGGCAGCTCACGAAAGAGGGCGTGCGGTCCGAGGCCTTGCGATGCGACGTGACCGATCCGCAGCAGGTTGAGGCCCTGGCCTCCGACGTGCTCCAGACCTTCGGCCGCCTCGACATCCTGATCAACGACGCTGCCTACAACAAGTGGATCCCGTTCAGTGACCTCGACGCCATGACCTACGAGGAGTGGAGCAAGATCCTGAACGTGAACCTGACCGGCCCTATGCTGTGCATCAAGGCCGTGGCTCCGGTCATGGCCCGGAGCGGGGGAGGGCGCATCGTCAATATCGCGTCGGTGGCCGGGCTGAATCCCACCGGCTCGTCGATACCCTACGCAGTGTCGAAGGCGGGTCTGATCCACCTCACCAAGTGCATGGCCGTCGGTCTTGCGCCTGATGTTCTCGTGAACTGCATCGCGCCTGGCTACCTCGAGGGCACGCGCGCGACCTCCAACCTGGACCCTGCCTACCAGGAGCGGGCCAAAACGTCGTCGCTGCTCAAACGGGCTGCGGACAAGGACGACATCGCTGAGCAGGTGGTTGAGTTCTGCCGGACCGACAGCATCACCGGGCAGACGCTGGTAATCGACTCGGGCCGCTTTTTCCACTAGGGTGGGAGTGGGGGCGGCGCAACGCATAGGGGCTGCTCGCATCCTACTCTGTAGACGGGTCCCGAAGCCAGTGACGCGGAGAGATGAGGATGACAGACAAAAGTACCATATATGACGTCCTGATAATCGGCCAGGGAGCGGCCGGCTACGCTGCCGCTATGTACGCGGCTCGATACCAGATAAGGCCGGCGGTGTTCGGCGCCATCTTCGGCGGCGAGACGGCCACGGGCGGGCTCATCGAGAACTACCCCGGCTACTCGGCCATCGACGGGTTCGAGCTGATGATGAAGTTCCGGGAGCAGGCTGAGAGCAACGGCGTTCCTATCATTGACGAAGACGTGGTGTCGATAGCTCGGCTCGACGACTGCATCGAGGCGACGACCGACCAGGACAATCGCTATCAGGGGGCCTCGGTCATCATCGCCGTGGGCCGGGAGCGGCGTCGGCTGGGCCTGGAGCACGAGCAGGAGTGGATCGGCAGGGGCGTATCGTTTTGCTCCACCTGCGACGCGCCCCTTCACCGCGGTAACACCGTTGCGGTGGTGGGCGGCGGCGACGCCGCGGTCAAGGGCGCCACGCTGATCAGCAAGTACGCTGAGAAGGTCCACGTCATATACCGCGGCGAGCGGTTCGTTCGCCCCGAGGCAGCCAACCTGCGTCAGATGGAGGCGCAGCCTAACATCGAGCCCATCTTCGGAGCCAACGTGGTAGAGCTGAAGGGCAGGGACGGCCTGTCGAGCATAGTGGTGGACCGCGTCGACGGCGGCTCCACGGAGCTGGCGGTAGACGGCCTCTTCGTCGAGATTGGCGCCGATCCCAGGGTGGACCTGGCCAGGCAGCTAGGCGTGGCGCTAAACGACCTGGACGAGATCATAGTGGACAAGCACGGCCATACCAACGTCGAGGGCGTGTTAGCCGCCGGCGACGTCACCGACGCCTCGGGAGACCTCAAACAGACGATTACTGCGGCGGCCCAGGGGGCTACCTCTGCAACGGCTGCCTACGAGTACGTCAGCGAGCACGGAAACGCCTGCGACCAGCACGCCATGGGCTATAGCCTGGCGTAGGGGAGTGAAGGCGTCGAGCCTGAACTTCGGTCCAGAGGGCCATTCCAGCCGTCCGGCACCGAAGCGCCCGGCTCGCGGCTCCCGAAATTCAGACCCCGGACTTCAGCCTTGCACCAAAACCGCGGGAAGGTGCTGGAAACCGGAGGTTTCCGGCTGGGGTCTGGGGTATCCCCAGATACAAAATACCCCCAGGGTTGGTGGATGGGTAAGCAAACCTTCGCGTTGAAGGGACTTTGGGTGCAAGGCCCCGGACTTCAGTCCGGGGCCTCCCAGAAGATCAGTGATGGCAGCCCCGGGCGGGGATCCCCCACACCGCTTCGACGAGCCCGTCGCGCACGGCAATGGCCTGGTCCCACCGATTGACCATGACATCCTGCTGAGCCGTCTGAAGCAGGAACCTGTCGCCTACCTTTAGCGGCATCGCACCTTCGGAGCGCAGCACGAGATGCTCCTCATGAAGGGCCTCGACCGTGACGCCTGGGACGTCGTCCACCGTGGGCAGCCGGCCGGCAGGCGATGCAAGGGCCCTGACTCCCACGTCACCTATGGCCACACCCGGCCTGGGTGTGCTGATCACGGACCCCAGGACCTTCGCCGCGATCTCGAACGCTTCCATGTAGGTGTAGTTGGTGGACAGCAGGGCGTAGGTACCGCCCTCGATTTCGGTGACCCCAGGCATGTCTACGGCCACGTCGTAGGTCCACGACTCGCCCGACGAAACTATCTCCACGGGGATACCGGCAGCCTCGATCGCGTCTTTCACGTCCAGGCACATCTGGATGTAGCGCCGGCCCTCGATCAGGCGGGTCTCGCGGTCGGGATCACCTGGAAGGGTCTGGTGGCTCATGACGCCCCTGAAGGCTATGCCGGGCGACTGCTGGGCCAGCCTGGCGAGCTCAACGCCGGACTCGGCGTCTCGGGCACCGGCTCGGCCCATCGAGGTATTGACCTCGATGACCACCCCAACTGTTGCCCCGTGCTCCTGGGCCACCTGCGAGAGCTCCGCCAGGTTGCGCGGGTCGTCGATGGCCACCTTGACGTCGGCTCGTCTTGACAGAGCGCAGATACGGGCCATCTTATCCCTGGTCGCGACCTCGCTGGTGATCAGGATGTCATCGATCCCCCCTTCCACCATCACCTCGGCCTCGGCCACCTTGGCGGCGCATACCCCGCCCACGGTGCCGCCTGCCTGGATCTGCATCTGGGCCAAGATCGGCGTCTTGATGTTCTTGGCGTGCTGACGCAGCTTGCACTCGGTGTCACGGTAGGTGTCGGCCATCACCCGATAGTTGTGCTCGAGGGAGTCGACGTCGATGAGCAGGCAGGGCGTGTCGAGGTCCCGGACTGGTGTGCCGGCGATGGGCCTGTAGCTGTCCAATTCAGTCCTCCAACTCTCTGTGGCTAGACACTGGCTGTGGTGTTCGTAAGTTCTTTAGTCTGGGCTCTGTGGTTCGACAAGCTCACCACGGACGGGAAAACGGCCGTCGCATCGGTCGGCCTGAGCCTGTCGGAGGCACCCACTTGGGGGAGCTTTGCACAAAAACCACGAGAAGGTGCTGTCCCGACACATCGGGACGGCTGGGGTCTGGGGTAACCCCAGACACAAACATAACCCCAGGGCGGGTGGGAGGGTAAGCAGAACCTTTGCGCTGAAAGGCTCCAACCGAACACTAGCGGTAGCGCCCGCGGGCGGCCACGGACCACACGGCCTCCAGCCGACCGCCTCGCACCGCGTTGATGAAGTCGTACATGTTGACGCAGTTCGCGGCGTCCCACGGGGTGAGCCAGACTTTGGACCCCAGGTCGACCCGGTTTTGGGATTCGCCCTCCAGCTCCAGCCAGCCATGCTCCGCGCTCATCCGCTCCAGCGTCGCGCCGGAGATGCCCTCGACCAGCGGCAGGCCAGTGTCCACGCCGATAGCCTTCTGTCCCGCGTCTGCCAGGGCTATACCCGGCTCGGGACGGCTCATGACAGTAGCCATGACTCTGGCGGCCTGACCGAGCTTGGGGCGGTTCGTCGCATGATTGCCATCCATGAGGGCGTAAGAGCCGGCGGGGACCTCGGTGACGCCAGACATGGCGCCGGCCACCTCGTAGTTGAAGGTTCCACCGACGCTCACAAGGTCGATGTCTAGCCCTTGCTGCTCGAGCATCTCCCGCGTGTCCAGCACGCGCTGCACGCCGCCGCGCGACCCGTCGGGACCCTCGTCCGAGGCCGTCGCGCCCTGATAAGTCATAAGACCTGCGAAGTGCAGGCCCGGGCTGCCGGCGATGGCCTTCGCCAGGTCTGCCGCAGGCTGGCCCGGCTCGACTCCGCCGCGGGCGTGGTTGGTGTCGATATCGACAACCACGCTTAGGGTTATCCCGTGTCGCTGGGCCGAGTCCGAGAGGTCCCGAACGTTGTCCGGCCAGTCGACCGCTACGGTTATCGTAGTGTCGCGAGCCAGGGCGCACAGGCGGTCGATCTTCCGGGCCGACACGATCTCGCTGGCCACGAAGATGTCGTCGAAGCCGTGCTGGGCGAATACCTCCGCCTCGCCGACCGTGGACACGGATATGCCGCCCACGGTGCCGTCGATGGTCAGCTGTTTCCGCGCGATGGCCGGGCACCGGTGGGCCTCGACGTGAGGTCGCACCTTGGCCTCGCGGCTCCGGAAGAAGGAGTGAACGGTCTCGATGTTACGCTCGAGGACATCCAGGTCCACGACCAGGGCCGGGGTGTCTAGCTCCTCGACGGGAGCGCCTGTGGGCTTGAAGACTGGTCTTTCCATCTCTGCGTGTCGGGTCTAACTCAACCGCGGGCTGTTGCTATTTCGAGACCCAGAGGTTCGCCAGCTGGTAGTCGGGGTGCTTCACAAGCTCGACGAAGGGCTCTGTAAGGTCATCCAAGCCGGCGCGCTCGAGGACCCACTCCTCCGCGTAGATCGGCGCTCCTACCCTTACCGCCAGGGCTATCGCGTCGCTGGGGCGGGCCTCCAGCTGGACCTCTCCCTTTTGCGAGCGGATGGCTATCCTGGCGAAGAGCATGTAGTCGATGTAGTCACTGATCACGATGCGCTCCACCTCTCCGCCCAACTCTCGCATCATCTTGGCGATCAGGTCGTGAGGCCAAGGACCCGGCCCCGGCGTTCCTCTAAGGCAGAGCAGGATGTCGTTTGCCTCCGCGGGGCTGACCCAGGTCGGCAGACAGCGGGTACCGCCCTTTTGTTTCAGCACCACGACGCGGAGGTTGTTCTGGAAGCTGGGTGTCCTGAATGACACTCGCTCGATGGTCATCTCCAGCACCGGCGAACCTCCTCGGCCGCTGTCGACGAGAGAATAACACAAGCCAACCTCGGCCGTCTCGGTGTGGGGATGGCCTTGGCTCACGCCTTGAGGATCTCCCGGCGGGACAGCACCCGCTCCATGAGGGGCCGCATTCCCAGCTCGCGGGAGATTTGCAACGACTCGTCCAGGAGGGATATGGCCTTCTCACGGTCGCCCTCACCATTGCGCTCACGAAGGACATCGGCGTAGTCGCAACAGGTCCATGCAAGCTGGGGACGGTGCCCCGCCTTGCGACAGAACGCCAGCGCATCCTCGAAGTGACCGATCGCTCCATCGAGCTCAGCCATCGCATGAGCAAGCAGTCCCAGGACGCGGTCGGTGGAGATCAGGAACCCTGGAGCTCTATCCCTAAATCGTTTCAGAGCGGTGTAAGGCTCTCTGGCTGCCGAAACGTCTCCGCGCTCGACTGCCATCAGGGCCAGACCGACATTGGCGACATATTCGATCAGCGGTGTCAGGAACGGCGACGAGAGTGTCCCGGCGGCGGACTGTTCAGCGATGTCGAACCGGTCGGTTGCGCCACTGATCCGACCGGCATTCGATATGGCAAGTGCAGCTACGGCCTGTTCCAAGGTCGGCCCCGCAGGGGTACTCCGCATTATGTCCAGGAGCCTTTCTAGGAAGACCTCACCTTGATGGAAGTCGCCTACCTCGTACTCCAGTATTGGACGGGCGATGAGGCCTCTTACATCCGAAGATAAGACAGACTGACTGCGGTCGCTGTAGGTACGGGCTGTGTCCCAATCGCCGCTCGTGTAAGGCACGAGCTCATTTGTAAAGAAGGCACGGCCCAGCCAGCTTCGATCGCGCAGTTTCTCCGCAACGGCGAGGGCGGCTTCCGCATGTTGACCTACCCTCTGGGTCTCGCCGGTGAACCAAAAGATGACCGCCGCGCTATAGTGGGCGGCGACCTCCGCGACCGAGGGCTCGAGGTGGCGTGCCAGCGCGATGGCCGAGGAGCTTCTCTCCAGTGCTTCTTTCGGGCGGAGGTGGTATACGTCCACGAAAGCAGCATTGGCAAGTGTCGCCATCTCAAGTCCGACATTCTTCTCAAGCCTGGCGATATCCAAGGCACGGTCGAATGCCGTGTGCGCTCCTTCGTAGTCCCCTTCCTGGAGACCCAGAATCCGCCCGTGATTGGACAGAAGGCGTGCCTCATCCAGGGTGTCGCGCGGGACCAGCTCGAGTGCTCTCTCGCTGAGCCTCGTTGCACCCTCCAGATGCCCTGGGTACGCGGGAAGGGGGGTGGATGCTATCGCGACGGCGCGCGCCACGTCGTCTGATTCTGCGTAGTAGTCGAAGGCTCGAGTAAGGCTGGCCAGCGCCTCGGGAATCTGGACCAGAGCCGACTGGGCGCGGCCAAGTCCGAAGAGCGCTGCTGCGGCCTCGGCGTCTACGGCGCTCGTCCCTTTCGCCTCGAGCACCCGCTGAAACTGGCCCAGAGCGTCTTCGTAGGCGTAGGAAGCTAGAGACCTCTCTCCCGCCATGAGGGAGTACTTCACCAGCTTCTCACTGCCGAGGACGTCCTGGGCCTGGGCGAAGTGATGAGCAAGCTCTGTCGCATGGGCCGACATGTCCGGGTCAGCCCCGTAGAGCACCTCCAGGGCCTCGGCAATACGTGCATGGAGGCGCACCCTGCGGGTCAGTGAAAGCTCCTCGGTGAGGGTCTCCTGGATCAGGGCGTGGGTGAACTGGTAGCGGCCCACAGCCTGCGGCAGCTCCTCAATGATCTTCGCTTCAAGCGCCTCCTCCAGCACCTCCAGCAGCCTATCCTCTGATATGTCCTCGATCAGCGGCTGCAGCTGCCGTAGCTCGAACTCCCTTCCGACGACGGCCGCGATGGTGAGGCTCTGGTTGCAGCGCTCGGACAGCCGGTTTAGCCGCCGCCCTATTACCTCCCTCACCCCCTCTGGGATGCGGACGGTCCAGGCCTGCCCCGAGCCGGGCCGAAGGGACTCCCTCTCCTTCACCCGCTCCGGCGTAAGCTCACCCTCCTGCACCAGCAGCCTTACTACCTCGGTAACGAACAGGGGATTACCCTCCGTCTCGGCGTATACGGCCTCCACCAGGCCCGACGGTGGTCCCATCCCCGAGGTGAGCTCTACGAAGCGGCCAACGTCCTCCTGCGTTAAGCCCCTGAGCAGAATCCGCTGGAATAGACGCTCTCTGATCAGCTCGCCCAGGACCCCGGCCAGGGGATGCCTCCGGGAGAGCTCCATGTCCCTATACGTCCCGATCACCAGCAGCCGGCTTCCAGCCAGCTCTCGGGCCAGGAACTCGAGGAGCAGCAGCGACGACTCGTCGGCCCAGTGGAGATCGTCCAAGACAAGCTCGAGAGGTTTTGTTTGCGAGGCACCCTTTAAAAAGGACGTAATGGAGTCGAAGAGTCGGAAGCGGGCCGCCTCCGGCTCCAGTTGGGGTGCAGGCTCCAGGTCCGGCAGCCGCTCCCGTACGTCGGACACGATCTCGGCGATGTCTGCGGCGCCTGCCCCCATCTCCGACCTTAGCTGGTCGGGGTCGTGCTCTCTCACGTAGGACCTGACGGCCTGTATCCAGGGCCAGTAGGGCGGGACTCCCAGTCCCTCATAGCACCGACCCCACAGCACCTGGGCCTGGCGCAGTCCGACGTAGGTGGCCAGCTCCTGGGCCGTACGGGTCTTGCCGATTCCCGGCTCCCCCACCAGGGTCACGAGCCTTCCTTTTCCGGACAGTGCCTCCTCCAGGGCAGCCTTGAGCTCTCCCATCTCCCGCTGGCGCCCCACAAAGACGCCGCCGGCCAGGCTATCCAGGACGTGGGCCTCCTCCGCTTCCCCTACGACCGCCGTGGTATCGATGGCCTCCAGAGCGGTGAGCACATCGGCCGCGGAACCAGGCCTCTGCGAAGGGTCTTTGGCCAGCAGGCGTAGTATCAGGGCCTCCAGTGGTTTGGGGCACTGGCCGTTGTGCCACGTGGGGGCCACAGGTGGAGTGTTGATGTGCTGGCTGATGATGGCAATCGGGTCGTCTCCCAGGAATGGTGGCCTACCCGTTACCATCTCGTAGAGCATGGCCCCCACTGAGTAGAGGTCGGACTGGGGAGTAACCTCGCTACCCAACGCCTGCTCCGGAGGCATGTAGAAGACCGTGCCCACCATCATCCCTTCCTGGGTCAGGCGAGAGCGGTCTACGGCTACCGCCAGTCCGAAGTCTCCGACCTTGGCGACCCCGTCCGACGTTAGCCACACGTTGCCCGGCTTGATGTCCCGGTGGACGATGCCTTTAGAATGGGCGAACTCGAGGCCGCGACAGGCTGCGGTGGCTATATTCAGGGCCTGCTCAGGGTCCAGCTTGTTGTCGGGCGCCTTCTCGATGAGGCCTTCGACATCTCCACCGTCCATCAGCTCGGTGACCATGTAGGGCTGGCCTGGGGCTCCCTCTGTGCCGGCTGAGGCGTGCTCGCCCAGGTCGAAGACGGTGACGATCTGCGGGTGGGAGCCCAGACGGCCCATGGCCTGGGCCTCTCGGGTGATGCGGGTCCGACCCTCGTCGTCCAGGCCTTCAGTCTTGATCAGGGAGAAGGCTACTTCCCGGTCCAATAGGGTGTCATGGGCGAGGTAAACCTTCTTTTTGCCGCCCTCGCCCAGGAACCGCTTCACCTGGTAGCGACCGTTCGCGAAGGAGGAGGGAAGCTCCGAAGAATCGGTTTTCTCGGCCTCGGATGGGACGGAGGGAGCGGGAGCAGCAGTACCTAGCGCGGCGCCGCACTGACCACAGAACTTGAGCCCCTGGGGACTTTCGAATCCACAGCTCGGGCATCGGTTAGATAGGGAAGCCCCGCACTCTCCGCAAAACCTCATCCCCTCCGGGTTGTCGGCGCCACAGCTCGGACAGATCATAGCCACTTCTCCCGCACGTTCCGGGGCGCCCGTAGGCTAACATCGGGCGTTGGAAGGGTCAACGGGGCGGTTGCGAGCTCCTACCGGCAAGCTCAAAATGGACACGGAGCTATCGGGTTGGAGGGAGCCGGGTCGCGTGGTACCATCGGCCCAACTCGAGTTAGCTACCAGTCGTTGGAGGCACCCATGAAGGCGATCACCGGGGCGACCCTTATCGACGGCACCGGCGGCCCGCCTATCGAGAAGGCGACCGTCGTTGTCGATGAGGACCGAATCAGCGCGGTCGGCTCCGCCGCCGCTGTCACGGTGCCGGACGGCGCGGAGGTGATCGACGCCTCGGGCATGCACCTGCTGCCTGGCCTCATCGACTGCCACGACCACTTGGCGATGTTCGGATACGACCTCGCCAGCCGCTGGGGCCTCACGGAGGCGCGAAGCCTGCGCCACATGAGGGTCGCCTCGGTTCTCAAGCAGACGCTGGAGACGGGCTACACCACCGTGCGGGACGCCGCCGGACTGGACGCCGGGTTCAAGCAAGCCGTCGAGGAGGGGCTGATCCTCGGGCCCAGGCTTCAGGTCGTGTTGAGCATCATCACCCCTACCGGCGGAATCGGCGACTCGCGGAGCGCCTCCGGGCACGGCCCCCCGGCGGGCTCGGACCCCAGCCTGCCCTCGGGCGTCGCCAACGGCGCGGACGCCATGCGGGCCAAGGTGCGCGAGATGGTCGTGGCTGGGGCAGACGCCATCAAGTGCGCCACCACCGGCGGCGCAAGCTCCAGGCCCGGCTTCGGCCCGCAGGACTCGCTGATGACCAAGGCCGAGCTCGAGGCCCTGGTAGACGAGGCTCACGACCACGGCCGCCGGGTGATGTGCCACGCCCTGGGCGGGCCCGGGCTCAGGATGGCCATAGAGGCCGGCGTCGACTCCATCGAGCACGGTAACTACCTGGACGATGACCCCGACCTCCTGCCGATGATGGCCGAGGGGAACATCTTCTTCATACCTACCTTCTCGGTGTACCGATACCACGCGGAGCGAGGCACGCCCCACGGAAGGGCCAGGGCCGCCGCCGCTCGCGGGCACCACGTCAACAGCTTGGCACGGTGCATGGAGCTTGGCGTGAAGGTCGTCGCCGGTACCGACGCCGGCGGCTGGGTCCATGGCAACAACGCCGAGGAGATCACACAGCTCGTCGCGGCCGGCATGTCGCCTATGCAGGCCATCGTGGCGGCGACGGACCACGCCGCCCGGTGTCTGGGCCTCGACGATGAGATCGGAACGGTCTCCGTCGGCAAAAGAGCCGACCTCATCCTCGTGGATGGCGATCCCCTGCGCGACGTTTCGATACTCGAGGAGGGCCGAGCCGTAAAGCTGGTCATGAAGGATGGAGAGGTCGTCGCCGATAGGCACCGAGGCTCGGTCTAAGCGCCGTGCCGGGCGCTGACTGGCGTCTGGTATCATAGTGTCGAAGACGCTCTGTGTGGGAGGCGGAGGCGGAGTTGCCTGACACACCCCGCTACCAGGATGTCGCTCTAATGGACGGCGAGCAGGTAGACTCGACGCTCAGCCCGTCCGACGGGGACTCCGAGGTGGTCCTACTGACCAACAAACGGGTCATCCACCTCAACGGCAACAGCCGAGATCGCCTGGCCACGTTCGCCTCTCTCGAGGATATCGACGCCGTCGAGATCAAGGTCGAACCCAGGGGCAACAGCGGCCTAATCTGGGCCGCGCTGGCCTTCCTGGTGGCCATTGCGCTGTACGCCGCCATCGATCACCCTCTGGGGCGGATCGTGGCGCCCATCGCCGTGGCGGTGATGGGCCTGTACCTGGTTATCGACCACGTGACGGCCCGGGGTCGGCCGCTGGTGGTCTTCAGCGCAGGGTCTTCTCAGGTTCGGTGCGGACTGACGACTGAGCAAGCCGCGGATGACATCCACGGCTTCGTCAACAGGCTGTTTCAGCTAAAGGAGCAGAACGGCCGCAGCGCGCACTACAGGCGCTTCCTCTCTCTGTGAGGGCATCGGTCAGCCGAGCTTCAAGTCCGGTATCACGTCCAGGTCCCACTCGTAGCGCGGACCGTTCCGCAGGACGAAGTAGGCTGCTGCCGCGATCATGGCGGCGTTATCGGTGCAAAGGCCCGGGCTGGGCACGATGACGGGTGCCGGCGACCTCTCGCTCATCTCTCTGCGAAGCAGCGCGTTGGCCGCCACCCCGCCGCCGAGCAAGATGCCCTTAACCTCGAAGCGACTGGCCGCCTTAACCGTACCCGTCACCAGCGTATCGACGATAGCCTCCTGGAAAGCGGCGGCCACGTTCGCCACCTGCTGAGCGTCCAGCTCCCGCCCATCCGACGCCGGGTACAGGCCGTGCTCTTCGGCCCGGCGCACCACCGCCGTCTTGAGCCCGCTGAAGCTGAAGTCCAACGAGTCCTTTACCCTGGGCCGGGGGAACCGCGGCTCGTCCCCGCTGCCCGACGCCGACACCTCCTGGATGGCTGGTCCCCCTGGGAAGCCCAGGCCCAGGACCCGTGCCACCTTGTCGAAAGCCTCTCCCGCGGCGTCATCTCTTGTCCGAGCGATCAGGCTGAACCTTCCGTGGCCCTCCATCAGAATCAGATCGGTGTGGCCCCCCGACGCTATGAGGCAGATCAGTGGTAGGCCGGGTTGCAGCTCGGGGTCCGCTCCCTCCAGCCACGCTGCGTAGACGTGGCCCTCCAGGTGGTTTACACCGATAAACGGAAGCCCGTGAGACAGAGCCAGGCCCTTGGCGGTGTTGGCACCGATGAGGAGCGACCCGGCAAGCCCCGGCCCGTGGGTCACCGCCACGCCGTCCAGCTCTGCCAGTTCCACCCCGGCCCCGTCGAGGGCCTTCTCCACGACAGGCGTTATGGTCAGCATATGCTGGCGCGAGGCCACCTCGGGGACGATGCCTCCGAATCGGGCGTGGAGCTCCGCCTGCGAAGCCACCACGTTTGACAGGACATTCCTCCCGTCCTCCACCACGGCAGCGGCCGTCTCGTCGCAGGATGTCTCTATGCCCAGGATTCGCATATGCCGTGTTAACCGCCCATCGCTTTTCGGTCGGGACTCAGTTGGCGCCAAGCTATCGAATAGCGACATACTCCGCAAATGACTGCGACTCTGGCACGGGCAGACCGTCCTCATTCAGTCCTCGCACGTGCATCTGGATAGCTTCGTAGATACTGCGCTCCACTTCGTCTCGCGTCTCGCCCGTGGCGCCGCACCCGGGTAGATCGGGCGAGTACGCGGCATAGTTGTCGCTGGCCTTCTCGATGACGACGAGAAATCTGTGCATAATCGCCTACGTCTCCTGTTTGAGTTGCGCTTGTCTCAATATGCTGTTCAGGGTTCCCCGCGCCAGATCGTGGCCGGAATGTCCTGCAATCGTGACCCGACCTTGTTTCGTTGGGTGTGCTTATACTGCCGGTGACTGCCCCTGGTAGCGATAAGTCGCCAACCGAGCATCTTGCATACATCACGTACTTTCATTGTACAGTCAAGTCCGAGGCCACCCGATTCCTACGCGATCACCTTGAACGCGTACCTCGTCGTGTTCAGGTCGCCTTCACGGAAGCGACTCATCCGCAGGGACGAAATGTCCACCGTACGGGCTTGGCCGTCCAGGATGAGCTCGGCGACCACAATGCCGACCGCTGGAGCGAGCTTGAAGCCATGGCCGCTGAACCCCGTACAGACGTAGAGGCCGTCGATGCCGTCGACCCTGCCGATCACGGGATGCAGGTCGGGCGTCGTGGTGTACAGCCCGGCGTAGCCGGTGAAGAACTCGCCGTCCGCGATGTCCGGTATTCGCTTGGCCAGTCGGGACCAGATGTCCTCGACGAAATCCATCCCGACTCTGGAGCTGTAGGCGTCCGGATCGGCTCCCTCCTCACGGTTGCCGTTGCCGACCAGCGTCAGGTCCGCGCCTTCGGGTCGGAAATAGATTAGATTGGCCATGTCGCCGCCTCCTGGATGAAAAGGCAGCCGGTCCATCGGCCTGCGAATCAGGAAGACCTCGTGGCGCGTGGCCTCCAGGGGGAGGTCGACGCCCAGCTTCCCCAGGAAGCGGGACGACCACGGTCCCGTGGCGACGATGGCCAGCGGTGTCTCGTACCGTTCCTTCCCGGTAACCACCGCGGTCACCCGGCCGTTGCGCACCTCCACGCTCTCGGCCGGCGACTCGAGGACTACCTGTGCTCCCAACTCGCGAGCCCTGGTGGAGTAGGCGAGGGCGGTGCCCGACGGGTCGCCGTGTCCGGACTCGGACTCCCACGCGAAGGCCTCCTCCTCCCCGTAATGAAAGGCCGGCGCCAGCTCACGGGCCTCTTCCACAGAGACTATCCTGGTGGCTATGCCGACAGACTGCTGCATGGCTATGTTCTGCTCTAGGCCGGCGGTCGACTCCTGGGGAACGAAGACCATGTAGCCGGTCTTGACCCAGCCGCAGTCGCCCCCTCCGACCAGGTCGTCGAAGCCCTGAAAAATCCTCAGGCTCTCCCAGGCCAGCCGCGCGTTGACCTCGGTCGAGTAGTGCATCCGAATGGCGCCGGACGAGCGTCCCGTCGAGCCCGAGCCGAGGGTGTCGCGCTCCAGCAGCACGGGGCGCCGGACCCCTCGCGAGGCCAGGTTGTACAGTATGCTGGTGCCCATTACGCCGCCGCCGATGACCACGGCCTCGGTCGCCAGTGCCATGCTTATCCCCCTGGAAGGACGCGATTGTCGCCTGGTTTCGCATATGATACTCTGCGCCCGCGAAAACGGGCCAGTTGGGTCCACGAGGAGAGTCCATGAACCTCTCAGTTGCGGTGCTGCCGGGCGACGGCGTTGGCCCGGAGGTCACGTCCGAGGCAGTGAAGGTGCTGGAGGCAGTGGGCCGCCGGTTCGGCCACAGCATCGAGACCGGCTACGGCTGGATCGGCGGCAACGCCATCGACGAGTTCGGCACGCCGCTGCCCGACGAGACCGAAGACCTCTGCCGGAAGACCGACGCCATCCTGTTCGGTGCCGTCGGCGGCCCGAAATGGGACGATCCCCATGCCAAGGTAAGGCCCGAGGCTGGAATCCTCGCCATGCGGAAGAGCCTCGGCCTGTTTGCCAACCTGCGTCCAGTCAAGGTACACGATCCGCTCATAAACTCGAGCCCCGTCAAGCCGGGCCTGCTCAAAGGCGTCGATATGCTGGTCGTCCGGGAGCTGACCGGGGGGCTTTACTTCGCCCGCCCCAAGAAGCGATGGCAGACCTCCAGGGGCCGGCGTGGGGTTGACACGCTGCGCTACTCGGAACAGGAGATCGATCGTATCCTCCGAGTTGGCTTCGAGTTGGCGAGGGGGCGGCGCAAGCGACTTACCTCTGTGGACAAGTTCAACGTCCTGGAGTCGTCCCGGCTGTGGAGGGAGATGGCCGGTGAGCTGTCGTTGGAGTACCCCGACGTCGAGCTGGAGCATATCCTCGTGGATGCGGCCTCGATGCAGCTCATCAGGAGCCCTGCTCGCTTCGACGTCATCGTGGCCGAGAACATGTTCGGCGACATCCTGACCGACGAGGCCTCGGTGCTGGCAGGGTCGATGGGCATGCTGCCCTCGGCCAGCCTGGCGGCGTTGCCCCGCGGCTCCCGTCGCGGGCGGCCGCGACAGGCCCTGTACGAGCCGATCCACGGCAGCGCGCCGGACATCGCCGGTCAGGGCATCGCCAATCCCGTTGGAGCGATATTGAGCACGGCCCTGATGCTGCGCTACTCCTTCGGCCTGGAGGAGGAGGCGGTCGCCGTGGAGCAGGCGGTCGAGGGTGTGCTGGCCGAGGGCTATCGGACCAGGGACATCGAGGCAGACGGCGGCGATGTCGTGGGCACCTCGCGCATGGGCGACGTCATCGCTGGCAGGATATAGCCTGGCGCCTCAGTGATGGTGCCCAGCGGAGTGGACCGCTCTGCCCATCGGTATCAGTAGCAGTATCACTCCCGACGCGGCGAAGAGCCCCGCAGCGTAGTACAGCACCGCGTCGAATCCGACACTCTGGTAAAGAGCACCTGCTATCAGCGGCGAAACGGCACTCAGACCGAACCTGGCAAGCGATAGCACGCCCAGTGTCGTGGCAGCGCTGTCAGGGCCGGCCATGTCCAGCGCTGCCGCCGTCAGGATGGGCTGATCACTGTAGAGGAAGATTCCAAGGGCGCCGACGATGGCCGTCAGCGCTATCCCTTCGCCGTAGGGCACCATGAGAACCGACAGCAGGCACAGGATGGCCAGAGCCGGCACCAGCACGAGCTTCCGTCCGGCGCGGTCCGATACGTAGCCGAGGATGGGTGTGAACACGATCCCCGCTCCCTGGAGCAGCCCAAAATGCAGCCCACGGACCAGCTTGCTCATCCCCACCTCGTCGTTGAAGTAGAGCGGCAGGAAGGTGATGAAGGCCAGGAATGCCATGCCTCGCAGCCCTTCCACGAGAGCGATCCCCATCAGAGGCGGGTGCCGTAGCAGGTCCTTCATCAGCCCAAGTTGAGTCTTGAGCCTTGGGGCCATGCTCTCCCCTGACGACTCTCCAGCTCCCGCCCGTCCTATGTCCTTGTACGCCCAGAAAACCAGGAAGGTGAGAAAGAGGGGCACCGCCGCGTATATGCTGAGTATTCGGTGCCAGGCCAGGACTCCAAGGAGCGCACCGGTGACGATCGGGCCGACGGCGTCCCCCACGTTCCCGCCGATGCCGTGGAACGACAGCGCGGTGCCTCTCCTTTGGGTGAAGTGTTGTGACAGGGAGGCCATCGCCGGCAGGTGCCACATCGATGCCGCCATGGCGACGATGGCGATTCCCACCAGAAGCATGGGGTAGCTGGGTAGCGTGCCGATCAGCAGCCAGCCGATCCCAAAGAGGCCCATGCAGGCGGCCAGGATCAGGCCCCAATGGCGGCGCAGCAGGTCCGCCATCAGCCCGCCGGGGAGGGTCACCGCGCCCGACGTATACTCCCTCGTAGCGGTAATGGCGCCTACGCTGAGCGCGCTGAGGTTCAGCGCGGCCTGGACCTCGGGGAGCATCACCAGGAAGCTCTGGTGGAACCAGTGAAAGACGCCGTGGCCGCCGGCTAGACCCGATATGATGAAGCGTCCGGTGCCCCGGATACCACGAGGCTGCTCGGCCTCGGCAGATGCTTCGTGATGCTCCATCCGGCTTGTTGCTTACGCCTCGGCTACGGTGGATTGGCCACCGGCGCCCGGCTCTTCAATCTGCATGCAGATGCGGGCGGGTGGGTGCGACATGGGGCGTCCTCGCAGGCCAGAGCTACTCACCCTTCATACCCAGTTCCACAATGATCCCCCACTCATCGGCGGAAGCGGGCTGGACCGACAGCCGGGACCGGTTCACCAGCACCATCTTCCTCAGGCCGGGGTGCGCCTTGATCTCCTCCAGGGTCACCGAGCGTCTGAACTCGGCCTCGGCCTTGATGTCCACCATGTACCAGATGGGTTTCTCAGGCGTGCTCTTCGGGTCGGGATGGTCCGAGTTCGGGTCCCACGCGGTGTCGTCCGGATAGCCCTCGCGGACCACCGACGCGGTGCCGATGACGGCCATGGGCTTGGTACTCGAGTGGTAGAACAGCACCCCGTCGCCTACCTTCATCTCGTCGCGCAGGAGGTTCCGCGCCTGGAAGTTGCGTACTCCATCCCACTCTGCCGTCTGATCTGGCTCGTTCAGCAGGTCGCTGAACGAATAGGCACTCGGCTCCGACTTGACGAGCCAGTACCGGCGCTCAGCCATCACTCTCTCCTCAAGGGTCCATCGCGCCCCGGGTTTTCCGCAGTGTCGCCGGACGCTTGTTTCCGCCGCGCTGGTGTATCCTGTTGGCGGTGCCCGTCGGTCACTGTAGTGTTGCCGCAGTTGGGTGTCAAGCGAGAGTAAGGCCGTGTCACCGGGAAAGACTGGAAGGAAAAAATCGATCCCCGCGCCTGCGGACATCCTCGGCTTCGAGGTCGGCGAGGACCGCAAGCTGGCCGGCTGGTCTCAGATCGGCGAGTACTTCGAGGCGCTGTCCGACGCATCCGACCGGGTGCGGTCCGAGGTGGTGGGAGAGTCGACGGAGGGCAATCCCTTCCTGGTGGCGACCATCTCCTCCCCGGCGAACCTCCAGCGGCTGGACGACTACAGGCGCATCCAGAGTAGGCTCGCCGACCCGCGCACCCTCGACGGCGCGCCGGAGGCGGACGCCCTGCTTGAGGAGGGTCGGGCGGTGGTCATGGTCTTGTGCAGCATCCACGGGACGGAGGTAGGGGCCGCCCAGATGTCGATGAGTCTGGCCGAGCATCTGGCCTCGGATGACGGCCAAGACGTCGCCCGCATTCTGGACGAGGTCATCTTGCTGCTCGTGCCGAGCGCGAATCCCGATGGCTTGATCCTGGTGAAGGAGTGGTACGACGGCACCCTTGGCACGCCCCACGAGGGGGTCAATCCGCCGTTCCTGTACCACAAGTACGCGGGGCACGATAACAACCGGGACTGGTTCATGTTCACGCAGGCCGAGACGCGTCTCATGGTCGAGCACTGCCTCCACGCGTGGCATCCCAACGTCGTGTTGGACCTTCATCAGACCCGCTCCACCGGTATGCGGATGATCCTCCCTCCGCTGCTGGACCCCATTGACCCCAACATCGACCCTGTGATTCAGAGCCAGATGGTTCAGATAGGCTCGGCCATTGCCGCCGAGCTGACGAGCCAGGGCAAGGCCGGCGTGGCGATGAACGTCGTATACGATGCCTATAGCCCCAGTCGGTTCTACGCACCCTACCACGGAGGCGTGAGGGTGCTCTCCGAGGCCGCCGGGGTCGATATCGCGTCTCCCGTCGACGTGCACCGAGACGACTTGAAATCGGATCGCGGCGAGAACCCCACCCAGCCGTCATGGAACCACCCCATGCCCTGGCCCGGGGGCCGATGGACGCTCAGGGATATCGTGGAGTACGACTTCGCCGCGGTCATGGCGTGTCTGGGTCACGCTGCCCGCCACCGGGATACGCTACTTCGCAACTTCTATGCCGTCAACCGGCGGGCGGCGTCGGGGGGTGGCAACCCTCATGCTTTCCTGGTGCCACGGGATCAGCGGGATGCTGTCGCGACCGCCGAGATGCTGGGCATACTGCGTACGGCGGAAACGGAGGTGCACCGAGCAGAGCGGCCCTTCGTCGCGGATGGAACGACCTTTCCCGCCGGCACCACGGTCATATTCACCGCCCAACCCAGCGGGGCCTTCGTCAAAACCATGATGGAGACGCAGCTCTACCCGGATCTGCGCCAGTACCCCGGCGGGCCGCCAAAAGAGCCCTACGATGCGACGGCCCACACCCTCCCTCTCATGATGGGAGTCGACACGGTGCCGGTTAGCCGCCCGTTCGAAGCGGAGGTGCGTCTCCTTGATGTTGCCGCACCCCCGGCCGGCCGGATAGTGCGTCGGCAGCCGAGCGCGACGCAAGGCTACGTGCTGCGGCCGGAGACCAACGCCAGCGTCCGTGCCGTCAACAGATTGCTGGCGGTCGGGGCCAGGGTCGAGCGTGCTCGATCGGCCTTCACCGCGGACACGGCCGACTACCCGGCAGGCGCCTTTCTAGTCGAAGCGGACGCCGGTCTCGTGGAGGCCGTCGCTGCGGACGAAAACCTCGTCTTCGAGGCGGTGGATGTCGAGTCCAGCGTCGAACGCTTCAGCCTCAGCAACCCAAGGATCGGTATCTACAAGAGCTTTGTGCCTTCGCCCGAGGAGGGCTGGACGAGATTCGTCCTGGAGGAGTACGGATTCGACTACGAGTCACTGGCCAATGAAGACGTGCGTCGAGGTAAGCTCGCACAGCGGTTCGACGTGGTCGTGCTGCCGCACCAGCGCCCGTGGCAGATCCAGCGAGGGAACCCGAACGCGCCTCGTGGGTACTCCGACGGGCTGGGCGGCAGCGGCGCCGATGCGTTGGCCGACTTCGTGAGCGAGGGTGGTATCCTCGTCGCCTGGGACGGCGCGGCCCGATACGCCGTCGACCACCTCAAGGTGCCGGCCAAGAACGTCCTGGACGGACTCTCCCACTCCGACTACTTCGTCCCGGGCAGCCTGCTCACGGTCCTTTTGGACGATAACCACCCGATCGCCTATGGCATGGCGCCGAGGGCTGCGGCGATGGTCGTCGGTGGCCCGGCCTTCGAGACCGACGTCGGCGACGCGGTGGCTCGGTACCCCCTGGACGAAGACCCACTGCTGAGCGGCTGGCTTGTCGGTGCCGAAAAGATACAGGGGAGGGCAGCGCTGGTCACCGTCCCAATGGGGCAGGGCGAAGCAGTCCTCATGGGATTTCGCCCTCACTTCCGTGCCCAGACACGAGGAACCTACAAGATACTGTTCAACTCACTCCTCTATGGTCCCGCGAGACGTGCTGGTCCACGCTAGCGGCTGGTCGCCGAGAATTCGCCCCGCCTTCCAGTGGCATCAAACTTGACCGACCCCTCGACTCAGTCCCCCGTATCAAAGGACCTGGTGGAGGCGACCTCCGTCATCCTGCCCCGGCTTCGCGCGCTTGCGGAGGACATAGACCGCGAACGCTCGCTGCCGGAACCGCTGGTCGGCGAAATGGCCGAAGCCGGCCTGTTCAAGATGGCTGTTCCCCGACGGCTCGGTGGACTCGAGGTGGACCCGCCGACGGTCACGAGCATCATCGAGACGGTTTCCGGGACGAACGGCTCGGCCGGCTGGGTGCTCATGATCATCAACGCCACTCCGCTCTGGGCGGCGGCGATGATGAGCGACGAGGCGGCCCAAGAGATCTTTTGCCGGGGCGAAGATGTTCTCATGGCGGGCACACTGGTGCCTCACGGCAAAGCCGAGAAGGTCGATGGCGGGTACCGGGTCAGCGGGCGATGGCCGTTTGGAAGCGGCTGCCTGCAAGCCAACTGGATGGCGAATGCCTGCTGGCTGTACGAAGGGGACCGGCCCGTCGAGGACGAGAACGGTCGCCGTGCCTGGGCCCTCTTCCTCACTCCTCGCGCCGATTGCGAAATCATCGACACGTGGCACGTGACCGGCCTGAGAGGGACGGGGAGCCACGACTACGCCATAGGCGACGCATTCGTGCCCGAGGGCAGGATGTTCCGGCACCCGAGCCACGGGCCGTCGCCGCGGACAGAAGCCTACTACGGCTACCTGGCCGTCTCCGTAGCGTTCATGTCTTCGGTGTCGCTGGGGATAGCCCGGGGGGCAGTCGACGAGTTGAGGACCATTCTCGGAGCCAAGCTCGGGCGAGGTGATGGCCGGCCTCTGGCCGAGGGTCCTGAGAAGCAGACGGAGCTGGCGCGGGCCGACACGCTGGTCAGCTCGGCCAGTACCTATCTACACCACCTGCTAGCTGACATCTGGACGAGTGTTCAGGATGGGCGACGCCCGTCCCGCGAGACGCGAGGCCGGTTCAGGGCGGCTTGCACTCACGCGGTCCACGCCTCTGTGCAGGCAGTAGACCTGTGCTACGCCTCGGCCGGCGCGACCTCCATCTACGTCAGCAGTCCGCTGGAGCGCCACTTTCGGGACATACATGCCGCCGCGGCCCACGCCTTCATGCGCCCGGCCTCGCTGTCCGACGCAGGGCGCCTCCTGCTCGACATAGAGCCACAGTCCAAGCTGTTCTAGCCCGTCTTGGTACTGCGTCTCTCAGTCACGGCGCAACTTCATGGTCCACCGCTTGCCCTATAGCCGCTTGACGTGGTATGGTTCCAAATAGAAGCTAATATGGAGCTGATACGGAACTTGCCAGTAAACCTCTCGATAAAGAACGTGTCCGAGGAGATGGCCGATCGGCTAAGGGACAGGGCGAGGCTGAATCACCGCTCCCTGCAGGGTGAGCTGCTTGCCATCCTGGAGCAGGTGCTTGGTACGCCTCACGCCGACATCCAGAGCCTGCACCGTCGGGTGCGGGCCCTTGGGCTCAGGACGGACGACGAGGCCACTCGGATCGTGAGAGAGGAGCGGGATGCCCGCTAGCGTGGCCGATGCTTCCGTGATCGCTGCCATCGCCTTTGGCGAGCCCCGGGCCGAAGAGGCCATGTCTCTCCTCAGCGGGGCTCGGCTCCACGAGCCGACCTTGCTGGCCTACGAGCTCGCCAGCATAGCCAGGAAGAAGGCTCTCAGCAGCCCTGGTCGCCGTGAGACTATGACGCTGGCGCTCGGGATGGCCCTTCAGATGGACGTAGCCTGGACAGAGGTCGACCATCCTGCGGTGCTGAATCTGGCGCTGGAGACTGACCTCACCACCTACGACGCCAGCTACCTGTACCTGGCTCGAAGCCTCGGCGCCTCACTGGTCACCTTCGACGACCGGCTGAGACAGGCCAGCGTGGCCTTATCCTGACTTGAACCCTACTGTAGCCCCAGCTTGGCCGCCAACCCGTACTCTTTCGCCAGCCCCGTTAGCTGGTTCCACGTGGCGTCCTCGATGGTGATGCCCTCGTTGAGCAGCCGCTGGGTCCGCAGATGCTCTAGCTCGCCTGGGTAGTAGACCTCGTCGAAGCCCTTGGCCGGCGCCGAGCTCTTGACGTACGCAGCCAGCTCTGTCGTCTCTCGTTTGAACTCCTCCAGCGGCCGGAAGGCCTCGACGCTGAAGGCCGCCATGAAGCAGCCGTCGTTGTGTCGGCCCGACGGGTCGTGGCCGAAACCCAGCCCGGTCAGTATGCCCGAGAAAATCTCGATCATCACCGAGAGCCCGTACCCTTTGTGCCCCTCGGGTCCGCCCAGGGGCAGCACGAATCCTCCTTTGCCCAGGTCCTCGGGGTCCGTGGTCGGGTTGCCGTCCTTGTCCACGATCCAGCCTTCGGGCACCGGCGTGCCGCGCGCCACGGCGACCCCCAGCTTGCCCGCTGCCACCGCGCTGGTTGCCATGTCGATGTACAGTGGGCCCTCCAGGTTGCTGGGCATGGCGATGCAGATGGGGTTGGTCCCCAGCCTGGGCTCGCGGCCCCCGAAGGGCACCACCGCCTTGGCCGACCTGCCCGAGTCGGCCGTCATGATGCCGATCATGCCCGCCTGCGCGGCCATGACGGGGTAGTCGGCCAGCCGGCCCACATGGCTCTGCCTGAACACCGTCGCTGCCGCCACGCTGCTCCGGCGTGCTTTCTCAATGGTGATCTCCATGGCCCGCTCCGACACCACGTAGCCGAACCCCCAGTTGCCGTCGATCACCGTGGTCGTGGGCGTCTCCCGGACCGTCTCGAAGGGCGCACCGGGCACGATGTGCTCCTTCCCGATGCGGTCGATGTAGATTGGTATCTGGATCACGCCGTGGGAGTCGTGGCCGGCAAGGTTTGCGCCGACCGAGTGCCTCGCCACTACGGTCGCCTCCTCTTCACTGGCGCCAGCGCCCTTGAGGAGCTCGGCGGCTATGGTCCTTAGCTTGTCCGCGGCGACTGTCGGCATTCTATCCTCCTTACCCAATAGGCGGTGGCGCCGGCCCGAGAAGAGCCCGGTCTCCGGGCACACCGTCGCCCATACTAGTTCACGCGGCACCGGTTGTGTCAAGAACCGCATTCGCGCCATAATGTCGCCTACCAGGGGACCGGTGTCGACTCATGGCCCTCGAGGAGCGGTAATGGATCATCGACGCCTCAAGATCACGGCGGGCGACGTCGAGGTGGCGGCCAGGCTGAACGATACCAGCGTCGCCGATGCTATCTGGACCGCATTGCCGCTGCGAAGCCCCGGCAGCACCTGGGGAGACGAGATCTACTTCCGAGTTGGGCTCGACGCCGGCGAGGACGGGCCCCAGGAGGTCGTCGACATGGCCGACGTGGCCTACTGGGGGCCCGGCGACGCCCTGTGCCTGTTCTTTGGACTGACCCCCGCCAGCCGCGGCGACGAGATCAGGCCCGCCAGCCCCGTCACGGTCGTCGGGAAGATCGATGGCGATGCGACCGTCCTGAAGTCGGTGGCGTCGGGGGCTTCGATTGTAGTCGAGCGCGAGTAAGCCCCGAGCGATACGTGGCTCGTGATACAACCGGCTCTCCCGGACGGGCCGAGACCGAATGGAAGGTAATTAGGAGATGCTGGACCTACTCATCAAGGGCGGCCTCATCGTCGATGGCAGCGGGAACCCGGGGTTCTACGGCGCCATAGGCGTCGAGGGGGACCGGGTCGCCGTCCTCAGGGGAGATGTCTCGGGCCTCGACGCTGGGCGGACCATTGACGCCACCGGCAAAGCTGTCTGCCCCGGCTTCATCGACGTCCACGCCCACTCAGGGCTTGTGATACTGGCCGAGCCTCGCCACGAGCCGAAGGTCCACCAGGGCGTTACGACCGAGCTCGTAGGCATCGACGGCAACTCCTACGCTCCCTTCAAGTCCGAGGAAGACCTCCTGGCGTTCATCGAGCTCAACTCCGGACTCGATGGAAGCCCGGAGCTACCCGGCACCTGGTCCAGCGTTTCGGAATACCTCGCCATGTTCGACGGCAAGGTCGCCGTGAACGTAGCCTACATCGTCGGCAACTCCCCGTTGCGGATATGGGCCGTTGGCTGGGAAGACAAACCGGCCACGAGCCAGCAGATCGACACCATGAGGTCGCTTCTCAGAGAGAGCATGGAGGAGGGCGCCTTCGGCATCTCGACCGGGCTGGACTACCCGCCGGGCGGCTACGCCGATACGGACGAGCTGGTCGAGCTGTCGAAGGAGGCCGCTCGCCTCGGGGGCATCTACCACACCCATGTGCGGTACGGGTTGGGCGATCGGTATTTCGACCCGTTCAAAGAGGCCTTCGAGATAGGGCATCGGAGTGGCGTCCCCATACACATCACCCACTTCTTTCGCCGGACGACCAGCCCCGGAGGTGCCAAGCCGCTGCTGGACATGGTGGAGGAAGAGCGTGCCAAGGGCCTGGACGTGACCTTCGACTGTTTTCCGTACCCCGTCGGCGGGACCCGAATCCTGATCGTGTTCCCCGCCTGGGCCCACGACGGGGGACCCGAAAAGCTCAAGGAGGTCCTGCGCTCCGAGGAGGGGCGCGAGCGTCTGCGTCGTGAGGTGGGGCCGCGTGGGCTGGGCTGGGACGAGATGTGGATGACCTACTTCAAACAACCGCACAACCTGCAGTACGAGGGTAAGTCCGTTGCCCAGGCGGCGGAGATGATGAGCAAGCACCCGGTTGACGCCCTGTGCGACCTGCTGCTGGACGAGGACCTTCGCGTTTCGTACTTCGCCGCGGTGGTGGACCCCGCGACGATAGGGGACTTCGTGACCCACCCGCTGCAGATGGTGGGCAGCGATGCGCTGCTCCTGGGGGACTTTCCTCCTCCCATGGCCTACGGCACCTACCCGCTCATCTTGGCCGAGACCGTGCGCGAGGAGAAACGGTTATCCCTCCAAGAGGCCATCCGTAAGATGACGTCTTATCCCGCGCAGAGGCTCGGGATTGCGGACCGCGGGCTGCTGCGGGACGGCATGAAGGCCGACGTGGTGATCTTCGATCCGGCGACCATCAAGGCGCATTCGACCCGGCGCGACCCCAAGCAACCCTCCACTGGCGTCGAGTACGTCATAGTCAACGGCAAGATAGTCATAGACCAGGGCCGGCACACAGGGGTCCTCGCTGGCCGCGCCGTGGTCCGCGGCGGCTAGGCCATACCATCGCCGTGTGCCTACGCCCGGCGACGTGAAGGCCCGCTGGCCGGGTCACTTCGCCGTGGCGAGGAAGGAAGAGAAATGCCCAGAGTTCCTCTCGTCAGCCGGGACGACCTGCCGCCTGAGGCCCAGGGAATCTGGGATGAGATCGGCGGCGCTCGCGGCGGTGTGCCCAGGAACTACCTGGCGCTGCTGAACAATCCGGAGGCCGCCCAGAAGTTAGCGATGCTGGGCGGCTACACGCGCTTCGGGACACGGCTCGATCAGCGCACCCAGGCGCTGACTATGCTCGCCGCCGCCCGCGCGGCCAACGGTCACTACGTCTGGACTGCGAACCAGCGGGGCGCACGAGACGCGGGCCTGACCGATGACGTGATCTCTGCCATTCGAGAGCGGCGCGCACCCGATGGACTGGACCACAGCGACGCCATCGTGGTCCGTTTCGTCCAGGAGCTGTTCAGTGAGCAAAATGTCTCCGACGACGCCTTTGAGGCTCTGCGCGGCGAGATCGGGGATGCAGCTATCATAGACCTGCTGATCGTCGCCACCTTCTACCACGGGATGGCCCGCATGGTCGAGGCGCTGGAGGTGGACCCGCCCGGTGGCATGGTGTCGGACCTGCGGCCATGAGCTTCTCCGCGGAGCTCCGTCGCGAGGCCGCGCCCATCTGGGACAGGGAAAAGCGGCACCCCTTCGTGCTCGGCGTCGGCGATGGCACGCTGCCGATCGAGAACTTCCGCTATTACATGCGGCAGGACTACCTCTTCCTCGTGGACTTTTGCCGCGCGATCTCGATGGCCGTGGCCAAGGCCACGGAGGTCGAGGATATGGCCTGGTTCGCGCGCCTGCTCCACGAGACTCTGAACACGGAGATGTCGCTGCACGTCGGTTTTTGCGAGGACTTCGGCATCACGGAACGGGAGCTGAAGGACACCGAGGCCTCTCCGACCACCCTCGCCTATACCCGCCACCTGGTGGAGATCGGATACGCCGGCGGCGTCGGCCGGATAGCATCCGCCATCCTGCCCTGCTCGTGGGGCTACGGCGAGGTAGGCCAGATGCTCCACGACAGGGGTCTGCCCGGCGACCAGCCCCTGTACGCTCGCTGGATTGAGATGTACAGCTCGCCGGAGTTCGCCCAGCTGGCGGACTGGCTCCGCTCCTTCGTCGATCGGGCCGCCCTGGCCGCGGGCGAATCTGAGCGCGAGGCCATGAGGGACGCATTCCTCGTTAGCAGCAGGTACGAGTACATGTTCTGGGACGCTGCCTACGGTATGGAGGGGTGGCCTGTATAAGGCGACCACGCAGCGATGACAGACCGCATGAGCCACTGGCAGCGCGTCAGGGCGGCCCTCGCGGGTGACGAGGTTGACCGGCCGCCGATCAGCGTGTGGCGGCATTTCTACCGGCGCGAGAACTCGGTCGAAGGCCTTGCCGAGGCGATGTTGGAGTTCCAGCGTCGCTTCGACTGGGACTTCATGAAGGTGAATCCCAGGGCCTCCTACCACTCCGAGGACTGGGGCGTCGGCTCCCGCTTTAGCGGCTCCGACTCAGAGACGCCGCAGTTCGTGAACTGGCCGGTCAGCACGGCGAGCGACTGGGAGTCGGTCCAGCCCCTGGACATTGGGCGGGGCGTGCTCGGGCAGCAGCTGGAGGCCCTGCGGCTTATTTCCGGGGCGCTGGTCGAGGAGGTGCCCTTCGTGATGACCGTGTTCACACCCCTGTCCATCGCAGCCCAGATGGTGCAGTCACGCGACGCGATGCTGGGCTACCTTCTGGAGCATCCCGCCGAGGTCCACGGGGCTCTCGAGGCCATTACAGAGACCTTCAGCGAATTCTCAGCCGAGTGCTTGAGTATCGGTGCTGCCGGGCTGTTTTTCGCCACGACCGGATGGGGCACCTATGACGCTCTGACGGACGAGCAGTACGCTGAGTTCGGCTGCCCCTACGATCTGCGCATCCTGGAGCGGGTGAAAGAAGCGGAGTTCAACGTCCTGCACGTGTGCGGCAGCAACAACATGCTGTCGGCACTGGCCGACCATCCAGTGGCAGCCGTCAACTGGGACGCCGGTGACGAGACGAACGTCTGGCTTAAGGAGGGGGAGAAGGTCACCGGTAAAGCCGCCATAGGCGGCATGTCGCAGATACCAGACCTCTCGCCTGACGACGTGACAACAGAGGCTCGGTGGACCCTGGACACCATGGATGGGACCCACTGGATGCTCGGGCCCGGGTGCACCGTGTCGCCCGACATGCCCGAGGCAACGCTGCGAGCTTTACGGAACGCTTTCGACTGAAGCCGCTACGCTCCTCGCCTCACGTAAGCTGAGGGTGGGAGCGTATGTGCACCCCGTGTCGCCATCCTGGATGCAGGCCTCGCGGTCCGGCTCAAGCGCCAGCATGTAGGAGATCAGGTTCGCGTCGAAGGAGCAAACGGCCTTGTCCCGCTCAGTCGCGGCGTTTTTTCCTGCTACCTGAAGAGGTCGTTAGACCTCTCCCTGACAAGCGCGGACGCCCCGTCTGGCTCCGTATCGTAAGCGTAACCGCGAATGATGGCCACCGGAACGTTGATGGCCTTCGCCGTAACCAGCTCCGCCGCCGCAGCGAGCTCGTCGGCCACCGCTATGTTGGTGACCTTGAGCGTATAGCCGTGGGCATCCGGCGTTCCCCGATAGTCTTTGATCGGAGCGAGACCTGAGACGCCGATGGCAAAGTTGACGTGACCCTCGCGCCACGCTCTCCCGAAGGTATCGGAGATCACAACGGCCACGCGTGCGCCGTTGTGAGCCGCGCGCACGTGCTCGCGGATAGCGCTGGCCGACTCGTCAGGGTGTTCCGGCAATAGGCTCACCAGGTGTTCGCCCGCCACGTTGGACGTGTCGACCCCGGCGTTCGCGCACACGAAGCCATGTCGGGTCTCGGTGATGATGATGCCGCGGCTGGCGTCGACCCGCACAATGCCGCGGCTTTCTCGCAAGACCACCTCCACCAGCCTCGGATCCTTGTCGGTGTCCTCCGCCATGCTGAAAGCCAGGGTCGACGGCTCGACATCGCGCAGGTCTACGATCCTGCCTTCCGCCTTGGAGACGATCTTTTGCGTCACCACCAGCAGGTCGCTGTCGCGCAACGGGGTGGCCTGGGCCGCCGCTGCATCTGCTATCAGGTCGCCGACCCGGTCGCCGGCTTTGACCTCCGGGAGGCCCGTGACCCCGATGACCTCGACTCTTGGTGGCTCTTTCATGGCGCCTCTTGATTCATCATGCCTTTGGCTCCGTGACGAAGATATAGCAGAGGTCCGAGGGGGTGTCAAACGTCCTCAAACCGGCCGGGGCCGGCATGGTATACTCGACGCCGATGCGAGTCGATGGCGAACAGAGGATAAGCTGGGTGAGTGCTGCCAGGGCGGCGCTGCTGCCGCTCGTCGCCGGCGCCGCGATCCTGCTGGCGGCCGCCTGCTCCGCAGAGGAGAGACCAACCACAGCCGCGCCACCTCCGCCGGGCGCGCTGACCGAAGACCAGTTCAAGGCCTTGCTCGCTCTTGACGACGTCGCGCAAGTGCTGACGTCCCCAATGGAGCTGAAGACCGAGTTCCGGAACGTAAAACAGATAGCTGAAGAGGAAGACCCGGAGCAGGTCGTCAACGTGGACACCGCCTACGCGCTGGCCTTCACCCCGGAGGAGCGGTTTGTTGGCGTGGCCTTTGCGGCCATAGACTTTAACTCGGCGGACTCCGCGCTGGCACATTTCGAACAGGTTGGACGTGGGCCGGGCGGTTCCCAGATGCCGGCCACTGACTCACTCATAGGCGACGCGTCCGCCAGTCTGCTCGTCGGCGAACGCGGCATCGGAGGCATCGTCATCTTCGTCAAAGGGGACAGGTTCATATCTATGCATACTGCTGTGCCGGAGGATCTACAGCCGCCGGTAACATTGGAGGGACTGGAGCAGCTTGCCGCGACCGTCGAAGGCCGGCTCGGACGCGGACCAGAGAATGCGGCCGATGCAGAGTCATAGCTCGGAGGCATCGACGTGGTCGTGCTGAGAAGCCTGCTGTTTGTCCCGGGCAACCGGCCCAACATGCTGGAGAAGGCGATGGGTTTCACTCCCGATGCCTTCGTCCCCGACATGGAGGACTCAGTGCCCGCCGATGAGAAGGAGAACGCCCGGAACGTCACTGCATCCCATCTGGCGGGCCTCGCCAAGGCAGGGCCACTTGTCATCCCTCGCGTGAACTCCATCGAATCCGGTCTCATGGAGCAGGACCTCGCGGCGGTCGTCGGCCCCGATGTATTTGGGGTCTCGGTCGGCAAGGTGGGCACGGCGCGCGAGATCCAACACATCTGCGGGATCCTTGATGGCCTGGAGCAGCGCGCCGGCCTGGAGAAAGGCCGCGTGAAGCTCGTCCCCTGGATCGAAACGGCGATCGCAATCGTCAACGCACACGAGGTCTGCGCCGCGTCACCGAGGATAGTCGGCGTGGCCTTCGGCGCGGAGGACTTCACCAACGACATGGGTATCGAACGCACCGACGACGAGACCGAGGTCGACTACCCGAGGAGGGCCGTCTGCATCGCGGCCAGGGCTGCCGACGTGTTGGCGCTGGACACTCCCTACTTCAGCTTTCGGGACCCGGATGGACTGCGTGCAAACGTCCTCTCGTCCCGCCGCTACGGCTTCCGTGGCAAGTTCGCGATTCACCCTGCGCAGGTCGATGTCATCAACGAGGCCTTCTCTCCGTCGGAATCCGAGATTGAGCATGCCCGGCGCGTTCTCGCTGCCTTCGAGGAGGCGGAGCGTATCGGTCGTGGCTCCACTTCCCTCGATGGCAAGGTAATAGACGTGCCCGTGGTGCGCCGGGCGCAGGCCCTCTTGGAGATGGCGGAGAGCGTGAATCGGGATCGGTGAGGGCGTCTGCCGGTTAGCGATGGACAAAATTCAGCTCGAAGGCATGGTCTTTTACGGATACCACGGAATCAGCCCGGAGGAGCGCGAGCTCGGCCAGCGGTTCCTGGTCGACCTGGAGGTCGAGACCGACGTTCGGAGTGCCGGCCTGTCCGACGATCCCAGCGACACGGTCAACTACTCGCGCATGTACAAGGTGGTCAAAGAGATACTCGAGGGTCCGAGCCGCAATCTGCTGGAGAACGTCGCCGAGACCATTGCCGGCCGCATCCTGGAGAGTTTCGACGTGATGTCGGTTATGGTCCGTGTGAAGAAGCCAGAGGTCCCCATGAAAGGGAGCATTCTGGCCCACGCCAGCGTCGAGATACTGCGTCACCGAAACCGAGCAACCGCCTCGTAGAAAGGGCGGCGGGCTGCCCGCCGCCCTTACCCGCCAAAGGAGGCACGTGGTGAGACTCGAAGGCAAGGTAGTGTTCATCAGCGGCGGCGCACGTGGCATGGGCGCCTCGTTTGCGCGGCTGTTCGCCGGGGAGGGCGCCAGGGTCGGACTCGGCGACATTCTCGAGGAAGAGGGGCGTCGTGTGGAGGCGGAGATCAACGAGTCGGGCGGTGAGGCGCTGTTCGTCCGCCTGGACGTTACGAGCGAGGCGGAGTGGCAGAGGGCTATCGCCGCCACGGTCGGGCAGTTCGGCAAGCTCGACGTGCTGGTCAATAACGCCGGCGTTGACAGTGTCTTCCGCAGGCTGGAGGACTCGACCCTGGACGACTGGAACCGGGTCCTCGACATCAACGCGAAAGGAGTGTTCCTTGGCATCAAGCACGCCATCCCGGAGCTGCGTAAAGCTGGCGGTGGATCGATAGTCAACATATCGTCGGTGTCCGGCATGATCGGGAGGCCCAACGTGTATGGCGGCTACTCGGCTTCCAAAGGCGCGGTCCGACTGCTAACCAAGTCCGCTGCGATCCAGTACGCCGGCGACGGGATCAGGGTGAACTCAGTGCACCCCGGGCCTATCGCCACGTCTATGACCCAGGGGCGGCGGGCCGACCCTGCCCAGAACGAGTTCTTCCTGTCCACGGTGCCTTTGGGACGTTACGGCGAGCCGGAGGAGGTCGCGTACGGGGTGCTGTACCTCGCATCCGACGAGTCGTCGTACGTCACCGGCGCCGAGCTGGTTATTGACGGGGGGTCCACCGCTCACTAGGCCACAACGGTGGCTTTCGTTTAGGCGCGAGTGCTTAGCTCCGCAACTATCTTGCAGGTCAGCGAACGCCGGCCCTCCCGCGAGGCGCTACCCTGCAAAACGGCACAAGCCGTTCAGACGGTGTGCAGTCCCGACGAGTCGGGGCGCCGGGGTTCGGGGTGTCCCCGAGAATACCAACGGGCGGGTGGGTGGGAACGACCTGGAAAGCTCTTTGGGAACCGACCATCGGGGTTCAGGGTGGTCTTGGAGGATGTCATGGAGCAGCGGTTAGACCCGGTTATATTCGCAACGCTTGCCAATAGGCTTGACAGCATAGTTCGAGAGGCGATGCAGGTCTGCGTTCAGAGCGCGCGCTCCGCGACTATCCAGGCCAGAGACCTTTCGGCCTCGGTGTCCGATGGTCAGGTGCGCCTTGTCAGCATCGCGCAGGGCATGCCTATCCACGTCCTGACCTCCAACATGTCCATCGCTCCCATCCCCGAGCTCTTCGACGACATAGCCCCCGGCGACTGCTTCCTCAACAACACCCCCTTCCTCGGCTGCGCACACCACGCCGACTACTGCTTCTGCACGCCGGTCTTCCACGGGAACAAGCTGATGTTCTGGGTGATGCTCAGGGCCCACCAGGCCGACACAGGAGCCCCGGTTCCCACCGTGTACCTGCCCTTCGCCAAGGACGTCTACGAGGAGGGTATCCACTGGCCCTGCGTACGGGTGCAGCGGGACTACAAGGACGTTGCCGACGTGGTCAGGATCGCGACGGCGAACATACGGGTGCCCGAGCAGTACTACGGCGACTTCGCCGCGGCCGTCGGCGCCACCAGGGTGGCCGAGCGCAGGCTGACGGCGCTCATCGAAAAGTATCGGCCCGATACCGTTGAGCAGTTCGTCGACGAGTGGATCGAATACGGCAGCCGCAGAATGGTCGACGAGATCAGGAGTTTACCGGAGGGCACCTGGGAGAACGAGACGACCCTGGACCCGCTCCCCTTCGCTCCCGAGGGCGTGACCATCAAGATCAAGCTCACCGTCGACCATAGTGAGGAGGCCCTGATCGTCGACCTGACGGACAACCCCGACCAGTTCGATGCCGGGGTAAACCTGACTGAGGCTACCTCCAAGGCCTCGGCTATGGAGGGCATCTTCTGGTGCCTGGACCCGACACTGCCCCACAACCAGGGCGCCTTCGACCATGTGAAGTTCAAGCTTCGTGAGGGATGCATGGTGGGGATACCGAAGTTTCCGATAGGGACTTCGGTGGCGACCACGTTCACCGCCGATCGGATGGCGAGCTGCGCGATAGCGCTGATGGCGAAGGTCGACCCCGACAGGGGCGGAGGAGAGGGTGGCTACGTCAACTGGGGTGTCGGCGTATTCTCCGGTGAAGACCACCGGAACGGCAACGCACCCTATGTCAACGAGCTGATAGTCTCCGGCGCTCTCTGTGGCGGCGGCCCCGCTGTAAAGGGCTACGACGGCTGGCTGACCTGGTGCACCGGTGCCGTCCAGGCCAATGGCTGGACCACGGCAGTCGAGCTGTGGGAGAAGGCGCACCCGCACGTGATCGAGTGCGGCGCCGAGATCGTCCCGGACTCGGGTGGAGCAGGAGAGTACCGGGGCAGCCCTGGGATGAGGTTGGTGCTGTGGGCCAAGGGGAACCCGACTGTGGCTGCGGGGTTTGGCGACGGCAAGGCCTTCCCCCCCAGGGGCGTGCTTGGCGGCGGCAGCGGCGGACCCAGCCTGGGATTCATAGTGAACGAGAAACTGGAGAGGATCGAGGACCTGCCCCTCGTCGGCCTTTTCGAGGTCAAGCCCGGGTTTGGACTGGAGTCTTTCGCCAACGGTGGTGGCGGGTTCGGGGATCCACTGGACCGCGACCCCGACAGCATCAGGGAGGATGTGCGAAAGGGCTGGGTGTCGATAGAGCAGGCGGGCGAGACCTATGGCGTGGTCTTGGACCCGGAGCCCGAGCTACTCGCCGTGGACCTTCCGGCCACCCAGCGGCTCCGCGGCGAGATCAGGAAAGCTCGGGCGTGACCGGGAGGCTATTGTGGTGAACGGCGTGGACCCCATTACCCTCGAGGTGGTGCGAGGATATCTGGTGTCGACCGTGCTGCAGATGCGGGCGACGCTGATCAGGACAGCCTACGCCCCGATCCTCTACGAGACTCTGGACTTCTCCTGCGGTCTGATGACGGCTGACGGCGAGCTTGCCGCAATGTCGGAGGACTTCTCCGGTCACGTTTTCGCGATGGCGCTGGGGCTTGACGCGGCCCGCGGAAAGTTTGAGGGCAACATTCGCCCGGGCGACGTGCTGGCGGTCAACGACCCGTATACGGGCGGGACCCATCTCAACGACATCGCGTTCTACACGCCGTTCTTCGTCGGCGGGAGGTTGCTGTTCTATATCGCGGTCAGAGCGCATCACTCCGACGTAGGCGGCGCGACGCCGGGCAGCTTCTCCGGCGAGGATACCGAGATCTACCAGGAGGGGATGCGTATAGTCCCGGTCAAGTTAATCGAGGAGGGTAGGCTGAACCAGGCTCTGTGGGACGTGCTCTTCGCCAATATGCGCCTACCAGAGGAGCGTGCGGGCGACGCCCTTGCCATGCTGGACACGGCACGCGTGGCGGAGGCCAACCTGACGGGGCTCTGCCAGAGGTATGGATTGGATACCGTGGAGAGGTCGGTCGATGCCCTCCTGGATAGCGCCGAGGCGACGATGCGAGCGTGCATCGCCACGCTTCCAGGCGGCGAGTACCGCTATGAGCACTACATGGACAACAGCGGCCTCTCTCCCGAGCCGCTGCCCTTGAAGCTGAAGCTGACGGTAGACGGCGACACCATGGCCTTCGACTTCACCGGGTCGGCTCCCCAGGTCGTCGGGCCGATGAACTGCGGCTTGCCTGTTACCTTCGGCGGTGCGTTCGTCGTGATGAAGTGCTGGCTGGACCCAAAGACGCCCGTCAACGGCGGCACCTTTCGTCCGGTAAGGTTCGTCGTCCCGGAGAACAGCTGCCTTGCCGCTCAGCTCCCCGCCGCGGTGGGGGGCTGCTGGCAGGTCTACCGCCATCTGCAGACCGCGGCCATCGGTGTGTTCGCCCAGCTCATGCCCCATGATCTGGGCGGCGAGCCCTCAGGCGGAACGGGCCACGTATACGTAGGCGGATACGACGAGGTCAGGGACCGTCCCTATATCCTGTACGAGTACCCTAACGGCGGAACGCCCGCCACCAGCGACACCGACGGTGCGACCGGCTGCTTCCACTATGACGGTGGTGACCTGGCGATGGTTTACTCGGCTGAGAGCACGGAGCAGCGTCAGCCGCTGCTGGTCGAGAGCCTGGCGATGTGCACGGACCGAGAAGGCGCCGGGTATCGCCGAAGCGGACTCGGCGTCATACGCAAGGTGAGGATACTGTCCAGGAGCAGCCAGCTAAACGTCATGTCCGACCGCGCCATCATTCCGCCGATGGGATCGGGTGGCGCACCCTCAGGGAGCTGCAACTCCATCACGGTGATACGCGACGGCTCGGAGATACAGCCTTCGCCTCTGCCCGGCAAGGTAAAGTCCTTTCCCCTGGAGTTCGGCGACGTGTTGGTCATGGAGGGGAGTGGAGGTGGGGGCGTGGGCGATCCGCTGGAGCGCGAGCTGGAAAGCGTGCGACTAGAGGTGTTCGAGGGCTACATGACCGAGCAGCGGGCTCGCGATGTTTATGGGGTCGTGATCGAGGACGGCGAGGTGGACGCGGAGCGTTCGCGCGACCTGCGCCGGGTACTCGGGGACGGGCGAACCCGTTTTCGGGTGCTCGAAGGCCCCGGCGACGACTTCGACGACATCGGATGCCGCATAGCCTCCATGAGTCCTGCGGTCGCGTCGCGCATCGGGGTAAGGGAAGGCGGGATGATCGAGTACGTGAGCGGTAGCACCGCGCCTTTGAGGGCGTGGGCTCGGATCGTCGCGGATGCGCCTGAGGATAGTGTCGCCATAGGCCCGATAGGTCGAAGCATTTTGCGAGTGGCGCCGGGTCACGAGATATGGGTCAGGCGGCTCGACATCGTGGCTCCTGCCGGGTCCGATGTCGGCTGACGTGCGCGCTCTGCTGATAAAGGTTCACACTGGACCGTGCCCCGCCCAACGCGGTCGACCTAAGGCGAACTATTCCCTCCCAGCTCTCCCGGGGCGCTGACCTTCCCACGGTGCGGGACAAAGCTCCCGACGGGGTTCGGGGTGTCCCCGACTTTGCACAAAAACCACGGGAAGGTGCTGGAAACCGGAGGTTTCCGGCTGGGGTCTGGGGTATCCCCAGATACAAAAATACCCCCAGGGCGGGTGGGGGGGGTAAGCAAACCTCCGCGGTGAAAGGACTTTTCGTGCAAAGCCGGGTGTCCCCGAGAAAAACCTGCGGGCGGGCGGATGGGAACAACCTGGACTCTTTGGAAGCTGCAACGAGTAGCCAACCCTTTCAGAAACTAATGCTGACGATCCGCTAAAATAAAGGAACTCAGCCGCAACCCAGAAAACAGGAGGACCTTTCTATGGGCAGCGTTGGAAACTCTTTGATAAAAGGGATATCCGCTGAAGAAGTGAGCCGCAAGCTTGAAAGCTTTTACGCCTATGAAGAACTGACTGCCGAATTCGCTAAGGCGGCCATTAATCGGCTGGGGGGACAGGCGGAGATTTTCCTGAAGCCGCCCCTCACGGAAAAGATCAAAGACGCTGAGGGAAATGCGGCACGGCTCGCAAGTCGGATCGCCCGCTTGGGAGGTGCTATTCCTGCTGACCCCACCCACTTTGTGGACGTGTCGCCCATCGAAAGTTACACATTGCCAGACCCCAACGACGTGGGGCCATTCTTGGGATATGCGCTGGAACAGGAACGTATAGCGATTCGCTTCTACAGTGACTTTCTGGGCCAGATTAAGGACAAGGACGTGATCACGTATTTCGAGACCCTTGAAATACTCAAAAACCACGTCGACGTGGAAGACGAGATCGAAACCTTCGTCGGTCAGACCGGGTAGGTCGGGGCACCAAAGTAAGTGGCCCCTTGAACAGCGAACAACGGAGCGTCGGGTCGAACTCGGCCTTCAAAACGGTCCGACAATTTTGGTAGTAGCAGCCTAGCATCGTGTAGGCACGGGCTGGCTTGTTAGCCCCGGCGGGTGTAATAGAATGTCGGCTCCTTTAGCCGCTCATTGATCTCCCTCCAGTCAACCGTCCTATCCGTGGTTTCCGTCCACTCTGTCGAGGCGCCGCCTCTCTCGGCCCTCCAGTCCCAGAACCGTGCCACGCCAGTACGATGGGGCTCTTGCCTAACGAAATCCCGTCTAGAAGCCTTCTATATTCCCCCAGCTCGACCCGGGGAGGCTTTTTAGTAGTGTCGAAATGGGGAAACCCCCCTAAACGGAGGTGACGGCAACGTGTCATATTCCAGGATGAAATCGTGGATCGAGGACGAGCTTCGGGACATCCGCGACCACGGAATGTACAAACACGAGCAGCTTATCGTTACTCCCCAGGGGTCTCGGGTTGATACCGTTGAGGGCTGGCGCGTCAACCTGTGCGCAAACAATTACCTGGGACTTGCCGATCACCCCGACGTGCTCAAGGCCGTCGTCGACGGGGTTCAGGCGCACGGCTTCGGGATGGCTTCCGTCCGGTTTATCTGCGGTACCCAGGACATACACAAGACGCTTGAGCAGCGCTTATCCGAGTTCCTCGGCACCGAAGACACTATCCTGTACTCCTCATGCTTCGACGCCAACGCAGGGCTGTTCGAAGCCCTCTTGGGCCCGGAGGACGCCGTGATCAGCGACGCACTCAACCACGCCAGTATCATCGACGGCATCCGGCTCTGCCGTGCCCAGCGGAAGGTCTACAAGCACGGCGACATGGCCGACCTGGAGGAGAGGCTGGTCGAGACCGAGTCGGCGCGGTTTCGGCTCATTGCCACCGACGGCGTCTTCAGCATGCAAGGAGACCTGGCGCCCCTAGACGAGATCTGCGATCTAGCCGATCGATACGATGCGCTGGTGATGGTTGACGACGCCCACGCCACCGGCTTCGTGGGTCCGAACGGGAGAGGCACCGCCGAAGAGCTGGGTGTGGAGTCGCGTATCGACGTAATCACCGGCACTTTGGGCAAGGCTCTGGGCGGTGCATCCGGCGGATTCACCACCGGACGCCGGGAGATAGTCGAGTACCTGCGCCAGCGGTCCAGGCCCTACCTTTTCTCCAACACTTTGCCCCCTCCCATCGTCGTGGGAACCCTCAAGGCTTTGGAGCTGGCTCGCCAGAACCCTGAGCTGCGTCAGGCCCTGTGGCAGAACACGGCGTTCTTCAGGCAGGAGATAACTGCACTGGGGTTCGACGTCCTTCCGGGCAACCACCCCATCGTGCCCGTCATGATAGGGGACGAGGTGAAGACGATGGAGCTGGCGGAGGCCCTCAACGACCGAGGCGTCTTCGTGGTGGGATTCAGCTACCCCGTCGTGCCGCGTGGGGCGGCTCGCGTCAGGGTCCAGGTGTCGGCTGCTCACACCAGGGAGCAGCTTGCCGGGGCGCTCTCGGCCTTCGCGGACGCCGGCAGAGATCTCGGTCTGATCTAGGTTGAGTCGAGCTCAGGCCCTGCCCTCGATCCGCCTGATGTACCGGTCGGCGGACCGCCGGATCGCCTCCTTCGCGTCGCTCATGACGTTGCGTCGCCACCAGCCGCCGTAGATCCGGTCGAACGCGTACCCCTCGACAGAGTCCACTATCCCTCGCACCTCCGCCGCCGACATCGGGATGATATTGGGGTAGCTGATCATCCAGCTCAGGTAGCGCCGGTCTTGGACAACCTGGAAGGTGTCACCGCTGAACAGCGCCCCTTTGCCGTCGGCTCCGCCGGGCCAGTGCAGCACGGCGCTACCCGGAAAGTGGCCGCCAGTCTGGATGAGGGTGATGCCGGGAAGCAGCTCCAGGGGCTTACCATCCCAGTATCGTATGACGGGGTCCGGCCGCATCACGAACTCCCTGTCCGCCTCGGGGACATAGATCGGAGCGTTGTCGAAGGTGCGGCTGTACGTCACCATGGCGTCGTAGAAGTGGGGATGGGAGGCGCAGATCGCCTGGATTCCGCCTCGGGCGCGAATCTCCTCGATCGCGTTGTCATCGAGCAGGCTGACGCAGTCGTAGAGCACGTTGCCGTGTTGTGTCTGAAGCAGAAGCGCTCGCTGCCCTATCGAGAAGCTGGGCGTTATACCGACGCCGGTCAGTCCCGGCTCCTCGTCTTTGACCTCGTTCTCGTACTCGTCGGCCTTCATCTGCGTCATCGTCGTCCACTTCTGGCCGTCCCAGCCGACATACTGTCGCTCGTCCTCGCAGACAAAGCAGCTAGCGGGATGGGCCTCGCTTTCGGTAAACTCCACGCCACATGTTACGCAGATATAGTTCTCCATCGTTTGCCTCCTCCGGCCCTTCGTTGGCTGGCCCAATACGGTATCAGGCTATTCGCCGGTTCGCCAGTGTCGTGTCGGTCGTTGCGCGATGATGAGGGCTATGCAAGACTGAACCTACGACGCACTTACACTGAGGAGGCCGCCCACCGGCGGCTCGTGAGGGAGGGGCCCCAGGATGGCTAGAAAGGCGAAGCCGAAGACCGTCGGCAAGCTGCGTGAGAGCGGTTACGAGGTGCGCACGGTTAGGCAGGAGATGCGTGCGAACCTCATTAGGAGGATCGAGGGGCGGGACGAGCTTTTCTCCGGTATTATCGGCTTCGAAGACACTGTCATCCCGCAGCTTGAAAACGCCATCCTGGCGGGCCAGGATCTTATCCTGTTGGGAGAGCGTGGCCAGGCTAAGTCGCGCCTCATCCGTCACCTGGCAACGCTGCTCGATGACGGGATCCCGGTGGTCAGCGGCTGCGAGGTTAACGACAACCCCTACGACCCAATATGCAGGCGCTGCAAGGACATGCTCGCCAGCGACGGTGACCGGGTCAAGATCGAGTGGCTGCCGAGAGAAGCGAGGTACTCGGAGAAGCTGGCGACTCCGGACATAACGGTCGCCGATCTCATCGGCGAGATCGACCCCATCAGGGTGGCCGAGGGGCGCTACCTGTCCGACGAGCTGACCATTCACTACGGCCTCATCCCGCGAACCAACCGAGGCATCTTCTGCATCAATGAGCTGCCGGACCTGTCCGAGCGCATCCAGGTCGGCCTCTTTAACTTGATGGAGGAGCGGGACATCCAGATCAAGGGGTACCGGATAATGCTGCCCCTCGACGTATTCCTGGTGGCCAGCGCCAACCCGGAGGACTACACCAACAGGGGCCGTATCATTACCCCCCTCAAGGATCGATACGGGGCTCAGATAAGGACTCACTACCCCAGGACGGCGGAACACGAGATCGAGATCGTAGAGCAGGAGCACGTACGCTTCGCCGATACCGAGGAACGTGTCAGCGTCCCGCGCTACATGAAAGAGGTGATCGCTGAGATAACCTCGCTGGCCCGGCGCAGCGCGGAGGTAAACCAGCGCTCGGGGGTGAGCCTGCGCGTCTCCATCGCCAACTACGAGACGATTCTGAGCTCGGCCTTGAAGCGCAGCCTCCGCCTGAAGGAGCCGGCGTCGCCCAGGGTCAGCGATCTCCCAGCCATCCTGGCCTCGACCACCGGCAAGATTGAGCTAGAGAGCGTCGAGGAGGGTCGCGAGGTCAAGGTCGTAGACGATCTCATCAAGAAGGCGGTGCTCAACGTCTTCGGCCGATACTACAGCGCGTCTGAGTTCGACGACGTCGTGGACAGCTTCGAGAACGGCACCGCGTTCGAGACCGGTAGCGACATGCCGTCAAAAGCATACCCCAAAGCCGCGCGAACCCTGGGTGACCTGTCTCCCAGGCTAAAGAAGATCGAGAGCTCCGACGAGCCCGCCCCGGTCGCCTCCGCCCTGGAGTTCGTGTTGGAGGGACTCCATCTCAACAGACGCCTTAACCGAGAGCACGTCGCCGGGAGGTACGTCTACAAGAGCTAGGCGGCCAGCGGGGCGCTCGGTCCGTCGCCGCGTAGGCAACCCCGGACTTAAGTCCGGGGTTTCATTGCACAACCGCCTTCAGTTTGGTCCCCACCGCTCCCAGATCCTTTCGCTACCGCTTGGGATGACAGCGGACGGTCGTTCCAGGCAGACCTACTGCCCCTTGGGCCTGGCCTCGTACACATCTCCCATATTCCTCAGCTCGAAGAGGTCCCTCAGAGTCGACGACCCGTATGTGAAGTACACACCTGAGTCTTTGTTGTGCGCGACGATGCGTTTGAGGGCCTCGAGCACGTCGGTCGTGGCCTCCCTGGGGATTCGGTTCGGGAACCTGGCCTGGAGGTCACGCCAGTACCAGTCGAACTGCAGCAGTGGTACCGCTATCGTCGCTACGTCCCTGTTCCGGTCCGCCACATACCTCACGTACCACAGCGAGAAGGTGGCGTCCTCCTCCCTGCTCAGCACCACCGACCCGTCCGGGACGGCGGCCATGATGCCGGTGGCTCGCTCGTAGGCCGCGCGGTCGTCGCTCAGGTCCTGCGACGAGTAGTTCAGGATGAGTGAGGTCACGGGGAGGCCACCGAAGGCGATTATTCCAAGGATCAGCAGCGGATGCGAGAGCGCCGCACGAAGGACGCCGGACGTGGGGCGCTTTGCCTGGCCCGCCCACGACATAGTGGCTGAGATGATCGACGCCGACCCGATGCCGACCCACGCCGAGAGCAGCATGAAGGCGGGTATCATGAGCACGGTGAAGTCTATTGCGTTGTACGTGATGCTGTAGATGCTTAGCGCAGCGACCGTGACGGTGGACGCCGTGAGGAAGTGCCGCTGCTTCGATGCCAGCGTCGCGGCGCCGGCCAGTGCCAGGAATATGCCCAGCGGGTTCAGTTGCGTGAACACCAGGACCACCCACCGAACGATCCGTGCTGAGATGAACTGCCCGGGCACGCCGAAGACGTAGTCCTGGTAGACGCGGGCCGTCAGCATCCAGCCGAACCCCGAGGCCGTGCTGGCGTCCCCCCAGTTGACCGGCGGGCTCTTGGAGGCACTGACCGGCAGGTAAACGTAGATGGCAAGCCCCAGCGCAAAGAACAGGACGGACCATGTGGACACGAGCCTTCGCCATCCTAGCGCGGTCCACATCCAGTACACGAGCGGCAGCGCGACCGCCAATAGCGTCAGATGGTTGCCGAGCCCCAGCCCGAACAGGAGGCCGAACAGCGCCAGCTTGCGGCCAGTGCCCGGCCCGGTGTCGCGGCCGCCGTCGCTGCGCGGCAGCGACAGGTGAGTGGCGATGACCAGCAGTGCGCTTGAGAACAAGGCATTCAGGGTATAGACCTCGGTCATGACGGCCTGGGACCAGAACAGGGGGGATGCGGCAAACACCGTGGCCCCCAGCGCCGCGCCGACGATGGCATGGGACCTCCTCTCGCCGGGCCACAGCGACTCGGAGAATCGAAGGATGGCCCAGTAGAGAAGACCGGCCGAGAACGCCCCCAGGACCGCGGACATCAGGTTGCCGCGATAGGCGTAATCGCCGACTCGAATTACGGTGGCGAAGGCCTTCAGGAGGACCGTGTATGTGGGGTAGCCGGGCGGGTGCGGGACCCCGAGGCTGTGGGCTGCCGTGAGAAGCTCAGGGCCGTCGACGCCATAATTGTTGTAGCCCCAGGTGATGGTCGGCGCGAGCGTTGAAATGTATAGCGCCAGCGACACCGCCCATACCGCGAAGCCCACCAGCAGGGCAGGGGACCTTAATCTTCCCCCGGCGCTTAGATTCATGAGCCCATACTATCAGCACACTTCAAGCCCGCAACAGCGTATCCTCGTTGACGCCTTTTCGCCGCCGCAATTAGAATGGTGGGGCCGTATACCACCGCCGGAAGCAGAGATTCACATGACCCGAGCCGCACCCGAAAGAGACATACCGAAGGCCTACGACCCCCAGGCCGCGGAGAGACGGATCTACGACTTCTGGGTCGAGGGAGGCTACTTTACGCCCACCATCGACCGCGACAAAGAGCCCTTCGTCGTCATAATGCCTCCGCCCAACGTTACCGGTGAGCTCCACATGGGCCACGCCCTGACCACGGCCGTGGAAGACCTGATGGTTCGCTGGCATCGCATGATGGGCGAGCCGGCCCTCTACCTGCCCGGCACCGACCACGCCGGCATCGCCACCCAGGTGGTGGTGGAGCGCCTGCTGGCCAAAGAGGGCCTTACGCGCCACGACCTGGGCAGGGAAAAATTCATCGAGCGCGTGTGGGAGTGGGTCGACCGGTCGGGAGGCGCGATCTTGGAGCAGCTCAAGCGTCTCGGGGCCTCCTGCGACTGGACGCGGCGCAGCTTCACCCTGGACGAGGGGCCCAGCCGGGCCGTTCGTACCACCTTCGTAAACCTGTACAAGAAGGGACTCATATTCCGGGGAGAGCGCATCACCAACTGGTGCACCCGCTGCCGCACAGCCCTGTCGGACCTGGAGGTGAAGTACCAGGAGGAGGACGCGAACTTATACAACGTTCGATACATTCTGGAAGATGGCAGCGGCGCCGTTACGGTGGCCACAGCGCGCCCCGAGACCCTGCTGGGTGACACCGCCGTCGCGGTCAACCCCGACGACGAGCGGTACGCCAGCCTGGTTGGGAGAAGGGTGGTCGTTCCGATCGTCAAGCGCGTCGTGGACGTCATCGCCGACGAGGCCGTGGAGCCGGACTTCGGCACTGGTGCCCTGAAGGTCACGCCGGGACACGATCCCGCCGACTTCGAGATCGGCAGGCGACACAGCCTCGAGGTCGTCAACGTGATGAATCTCGATGGGACGATGAACGAGAACGCGGCTCTCTACGAGGGCCTGGACAGGCGGGAGTGCCGCACCAGAATCGTTCAGGAGCTCGAGACCGAGGGGCTGCTGGAGAGCACCACTCCCTATCGCCACTCGGTAGGCCACTGCGAACGCTGCGACGAGGCGGTGGAGCCCATTGTCAGCAAGCAGTGGTATGTCAAGACAGAGCCCCTGGCCAAGCCTGCCAGAGAGGCCGTGACCGACGGACGAATAGAGATCGTCCCGGAGCGCTTCGCCAAGGTCTACTTCGAGTGGATGGACAACATCCGAGACTGGTGTATCAGCCGTCAGATCTGGTGGGGCCACCGCATCCCTGTGTGGTACTGCGAAGAGTGCGGCGAGGTCATCGTCGAATACGACGACCCCTCATCGTGCACGAAGTGCGGATCAGCCAGCCTCTATCAAGACCCCGACGTGCTCGACACCTGGTTCAGCTCCGGCCTCTGGACGCACTCGACACTTGGCTGGCCCGGGCAGACGGACGACGCGGACTACTTCTACCCCGGCAGTGTCTTGGAGACGGGCTACGACATATTGTTCTTCTGGGTGGCTCGTATGATCATGATGGGCATGGAGAACATGGGCGGGGAAGTACCCTTTCGCACGGTATACCTCCACGGTCTCGTTCTCGACCCTGAGGGGGTCAAGATGAGCAAGACCAAGGGCAACGTCCTGGATCCCCTGAAGCTTATCGATATGTACGGTGCTGACGCTCTCCGCTTCGCCCTGACCACGGGCACGTCTCCCGGCAACAACATGCGCCTCAACGAGCAGAAGCTCGAGGCGAGCCGCAACTTCGCCAACAAGCTCTGGAACGCGGCCCGCTTCGTTATGACCAACCTCGAGGGCGCCGATGGTCTGGAGGGGTGGCACGCGCCGGCGACGCCCGGCCACCGTCACGACAGGTGGATTCTGAGCCGTCTCAACCATGTGGTGGCCCAGGTGCAGGAGCATATGGAGGCGTTCCAGTTCGGCGAAGCCCAGCGGGTCGTCCACGACTTCCTGTGGGGCGAGTACTGCGACTGGTACATCGAGATGGCCAAGATACGTCAGTCGGATGGCGGGCCATCGCCTCTGCCCACGCTGGGCTACGTCCTCGAACGGGTTCTGCGACTCCTGCACCCCTTCATGCCCTTCGTCACCGAGGAGATCTGGCAGGCCCTCGTCGACTATCTCCCGGGAGAGCCCGGACGCCCCGAAGCGCTGATCGTGGCGCCCTATCCCCGGCCTCAGCCGGAGCTGTTCGACGACCGGGCCGAAGAGGAGATCGGAGCCGTCGTCGAGATGGTGCGGGCCATCCGCAACCTGCGGGCCGAGTTTCGCATCCAGCCGCATCAGCCACTGGACGCTATCGTCGACGCCCCGGAGGTCAGCTCGATCGTCGAGGCAGAGGCGGCGACCATCAAGACCCTCGCGCGGGTTGCCGAGCTCAAGGTCGGGGGCGACGGCGGGGCCTCTGGCGCAGCCGACGAAGTCACCCTCGTCCTGGCCTCGGGCACGGTCACGGTGCCGCTGACCGACCTGGTGGACGTGGCGCAGGAACGAGAGCGGCTTGTGGGCGAGCTCGGCGAGCTAGATTCGAGCCATCAGAGGCTGTCGGTTCGACTTCACGACCCACAGTTCCTGGGCAAGGCCCCAGAGGAGGTCGTTGAGCGGGAGCGACAGCGCCTGGATGGCATCGAGGCGCGGCGCGCTCGCGTCCAGGAAGTCCTGGCGAGGCTCAGCGCCTAGTTCTTCCCACGGGCTTAGGCTCGGCTCTCACTGAACTGCGGGTTAGTGGGGTGGCTGAGCGCCACCCCCGGCAACGAATTAAGGTCATGCTGGTCCGTCACTCTGAGGAGCGGAGTGACGAAGAGTCTGGGGGTGGGATAGGCAGGTGGTCGCCGTTCCGAGGACTGTCTTACCCGCCCGCCCACCCGCAAGTATTCTCGGGGACACCCCGAACCCCGGCGGGGCTTCGCCCGCTGCACCCAAATACCGCAAAAGCGCCGAAGATGCCGGCCATGACGCGTCGCCTCTTTGCTTTCGGCACAACCATTTGCGCGGATCGAGGTGCTGCTCTCTGGGGTCGGTGGGAGGGAAAACCCACCGGGCTAAGGGCGTGGCAGCAATGAGAGGCGGATGATAGCTTTCCGTGTGGTCAGTAGCTGCGCGCCCAAAGCGTCTTGCGGACGCCCCAGGCAGCCCCTAACGACCCAGCAGGGTGCTGACGAAACCGTCGTCGCTGACGCGGGCCGTCGATATCACGCTCCGCATCTGCTCTAGCCCCTTCCGTGTATCGCTGGCCACCTTGGCCTTGTCCGACACCCGAAGCCGGTACCTGAAAAGCCAGTAGGTGAACTCCTTGGACTCGGTCAGCGTCATCGAGGTCCCGTTGCTGGGCTCCAACGCCTCCCGGAACACCTGGAGCAGGTCCTCCAGCGACTTCCGGTAGATGCGGTTGAACACCTCGTCAGAGAAGTCGCCCTGATACTGGTTGCCGTTGCTCAGATGGCGCTTTCGGACCTCGAGCTCAGTCGCCATCTGTAGGGCCTCCTCAACCGCCACTCCATAGAAGAAGTTGAGGTAGCCACGGTACTTCTCTACGCCCACCAGGTCCTTGAACTCTGTCTCGTCGAACCGGTCGGGGAACCGCCCCTCGAACAGCAGGTCCTCCCACTCGTCGTCCGGGATCGCGCCCGCGACGGTGCTGCCCAGACGCTCGGCCAGCACGAGCCAGTCGAACGCCTCGCCGCCGATGAAGTAGTCGTAGTACCTGCCCTCGTGGACCTCACTGGGCACGGTCCAGCTTGCCATCGCCTCGAGCAAGGCGACCGGCCAGTCCCGTCCCTGCTCCAGAGACCGCTGGAGCAGCTCGATGGCGGCACTCTCCTGCGGGTTCTCCTTTTCCTCTATGCTATCCACGGCTTGCGAAGACTCTTCCTCGCTCGGCCTTCGGCGTCTTCAGAAATGCCAGGAGCTCGCTTGCAGGCCACGTATTCAGGACGTGCCTGGCCTCGCACCAGCCTCTCTTGGCGACGCTAACGCCATGCCTCAGATTGTCGAAGGCCTCGGCGGTATGGGAGTCGCTTGTGATTACCAAGGGTACACCCAGCTCCCGCGCCCTGTAAACATGGGTGTCCTTGAGGTCGAGCCGCTCTAGGGACCCATTGATCTCCAGCGCCGTGCCAGTCTCCGCCGCGACGCCGAACAGCTCATCGTAGTCCGCCTCGACCGGCTGCCGCTCGCCGATCAGCCTTCCGCTGAGGTGGCCGATAGAGTCCACGTGGGGGTTGCGCATGGCACCGATGATGCGTTTCGTCATCAGAGCAGGTTCCTGTGTCAAGGAGGAGTGGACTGAGGCGACGACCCAGTCTAACTTGGCGAGCAGCTCATCAGAGTAGTCGAGCGAGCCGTCGGCGCGGATGTCCATCTCGGTTCCGGATAGGACCCTGATACGTCCCACGCGTGCCTCGGCCTCCCGAAGTGCAGCCGTGTGGTCCCGAAGCCGCTCGGGGGTAAGCCCGTTGGCGATGCCTCGCCCGACCGAGTGGTCGGTGATCGCGACGTATTCCAGTCCTCGATCCATCGCGGCGACCAGCATGGCGTCCATAGAGTCGCGCCCGTCGCTCCAATCCGTGTGCGCGTGCAGATCGCCCTTCACGTCCTCGGCGCTAATGAGCGGCGGTATTCTTCCGTCGGCGGCCGCCGAGATCTCGTCCATGCCCGTCCTGATCTCGGGCGGGATGTATTGCAGTCCGAGCCTCGCGTAGAAGGCCTCCTCGTCGGAGAACTCCTCTGCCTCGTCCGTCGAGAGGTCGGTTATCGCATACTCGTTCAGTGAGAGCCCCATCCGGTTGGCGTAGTCCCTGAGCTGTATGTTGTGCTGCTTGCTGCCCGTGAAGTACTGGAGCAGCGAGCCGAAGTGAGAGTCTTCCACCACTCGCAGATCCACCTGTATGCCGTCTTCGATCACCACCGACGCCTTGGTCCCTCCGTGTCCCAGGGTCTCGGTGACGCTGCGCAGCGCGACCAGCGCGTCGAGGACATCCTTCGCGGGGCTGGCGGTGCACACCAGGTCGATGTCTCCCACGGTCTCCTCGAAGCGACGCAGGCTGCCGGCGGGAACGAGCTGCGTGACGCCGGGGCACTGCTCCCGCAACGCGGCCATTATCCGCTCTGCCGCCGGCAGCGCTCGGCTTATCGGGGTGCGCTGGTCCTTGGTCCGGGCGAACTGTATCTGGCGAAGGATGTTTTCCGCCGTCTTTTTGCCCAGACGCGGGAGCTCCTCCAGCCGACCGTCGGCAGCAGCCTGCTCCAGCTCCGCGACCGTCGTGGCACCCAGCTCTTTCCAGAGCCTGCGCGTTATCTTCGGTCCGACGCCCGGGATGCGCATGACGTCCAGAATGCCGTCGGGGAACTCGGCCTCCAGCTTGCGGTAGTAGGCAAGATCACCCGTGTTGACCAGCTCCTTGATCTTTTCGGCGAGAGCCTTCCCGATGCCGGGTATCTCTCGAAGGTCCTGATCTTCGTCTACCATGCGCTCCAGCTGGGCGGGTAGAAGCTGAATCGTGCGAGCCGCCCTCTGATAGGCGCGCACCGTGAACAGCGGCTCTCCCCCGATCTCCAGGAGGCCGGCGATGTTCTCGAAGACGTCGGCTACTTGGGCGTTGTTCATGGCCTGCACAGTATCTCTTGAATCCGGCGCCGGCGCCACCCAGGGGCTCTATGACAGGTGGAATCCCTCAACCCATCGAGGGTTCCAAGTCCCGACACATCGGGATGGCCGGGGTCTGGGGTGTCCCCAGATACAAAAACCCCTCACGGTGGGCGGGAGGGAAATGAGACCTTCGCCTTGAAAGGACTTTAAGGTGCGAAAGCCTATCCGAGGGGGTGGGACCTGAAGGGATTGCGGCCGAGTAACAGCCGCTACGCGCCGTGGCAGCGTTTGTACTTCTTGCCGCTGCCGCAGGGGCAGGTCTCGTTACGGCCGACCTTTCGATCTCCGGCGGGGACCGGCTCCCGCGTGCGGTTGCCCACGACTTTCGACATGACGGTCGTCGCCTCTTGCTTCCTCGCTTTGTTGCCGGCAGGTGCCGCGGAGCCCTTCTGCTGCTGGTCCGCCTGGGTCACGGCCACGTGGTAGATCGAGTGGACTATGTCGTGCTGAATGCGGGCCTGCAGGCCCTCGAACAGCTCGTGGCCCTCCTTCTTGTACATGACCAGTGGGTCGCGCTGCCCGTAGGCGTGCAGCCCGATGCCCTGCCGTAGGTTCTCCATGGCAGTGAGGTGCTGCACCCAGTCTGCGTCGAGGGCTCGGAGCATCAACAGACGCTCGAGCTTACGCATCACCTCCGGCGTAAGCTGCTCCTCGAGCGCGTCGTATACCGTTGTGGCGTGGCTCAGGAGCAGGTCTTCGACCCCTTCCTGGGTCATCTGTGCCAGCGTGTCGGCGCTCAAGAACTCGGTGGGCGGCGGCAGTATGCCGGATATCTCCTTCACCATGGAGTCGGTGTCCCAGTTATCGGGGAGCTTGTCGGTCAGGTAGTAGCCGACGATGTCGCTGAGCTCACGCTCGACCATCGCCTCGATGTTGCCCTTCAGGTCGCCGCCGCCGAGGATCTTGTCCCGCTCGCCGTAGATAACGTCCCGATGCGTGTTAACCACGTCGTCGTAGTCCACCAGATGCTTGCGGACGTCGAAGTGGTATGCCTCCACCTTCACCTGAGCGTTCTCGATGGACTTGGAGATTACCCTGTTCTCGATATAGGTCTCGTCGTCGTACCCCAGCCGGTCCATCACGGCTCCGATTCGCTCCCCGCCGAAGCGGCGCATCAGATCGTCGTCGAGGGCAATGTAGAAGCGGGACTTGCCGGGATCGCCCTGACGCCCTGAGCGACCTCGTAGCTGGTTGTCTATGCGTCTCGCTTCGTGTCGCTCGGTTCCTATGATGTGAAGCCCGCCCGCCTCTACTACCCTGTCGTGGTCCGCCTGCCACTCCTCCTGGGATAGCTCGAGCCCCGCCGGATTGCCCCCAAGGACGATGTCCGTCCCACGACCGGCCATGTTCGTAGCCACGGTGATCGCACCGGGTCGTCCGGCCTGAGCCACGATCACGGCCTCGTGCTCATGCTGCTTGGCGTTCAGCACCTCGTGGGGGATGCCCCTCCGCTCCAGCGTCTCGCTCAGCTGCTCCGACTTATCGATATCTGTGGTGCCGACCAGGACGGGCTGCCCCCTCCTATGTTTCTCTTCGATCTCGTTGACGATGGCCTTGATCTTGGCCTTCTGATCTCGGTACACCAGGTCCTGCTCGTCGGCCCTGACCATCAGCTGGTTGGTGGGAATCTCCACCACGTCGAGCTTGTAGATCTTCCAGAACTCCTCGGCTTCGGTGGCGGCGGTTCCTGTCATGCCGCTCAGCTTGTCGTAGAGGCGGAAGTAGTTCTGAAGCGTTATGGTGGCGTAGGTTGTCGTCTCCCGTTGCACCTCCAGTTCTTCTTTCGCCTCCAGCGCCTGGTGTAGGCCGTCTGAGTAGCGTCGCCCGTGCATCAGGCGCCCCGTAAACTCGTCGACAATGACGGCCTGTCCGTCCTTCACGACGTACTCCCGGTCCCGCAGGAAGATGGCATGTGCCTTCAGTGCGTTCTCGGCGAAGTGGACCAGGTCGGAGTTCGACGGATCGTACAGGTTGTCGACCTTGAGCAGCTTCTCGAGCTTGGCCATTCCGTCGGCCGTCAGTGAGGCCGTACGGTGCTTTTCATCGATGGTGTAGTCCTCGACGTCCTGGAGGCCGGTTGCCAGTCGGGCAAACCGATAGTACTCGTTCGGCGACTTTTCGGCCGGCCCGCTTATGATCAGCGGCGTCCTCGCCTCGTCGATCAGTATGTTGTCGACCTCGTCGACGATGGCATAGCTCAGGTGTCGCTGCACTCTATGGGACAGGTCAGCCACCATGTTGTCACGAAGGTAGTCGAATCCGAACTCGTTGTTGGTGCCGTAGGTAATGTCGGCCTCGTAGGCGTCCTTTCGGCTTACGGGCCGTAGCTTCTCGAGCCGCCCCTCCTCATCTTCGGCCGAGGCCTCGTACAGGTAAGCCGTCTCATGCTGCAGCACCCCGACAGAGACTCCGAGCAGGTCGTACACGCCCCCCATCCACTGGGCGTCACGTCGCGCCAGGTAGTCGTTGACCGTAACCACCTGAACGCCTTTACCTCCCAGGGCGTTCAGGTAGGCGGGCAGCGTGGCCACCAGGGTCTTGCCCTCGCCTGTCTTCATCTCGGCGATCCTGCCCTGGTGTAGCGCGATCCCGCCTATGAGCTGGACGTCGAAATGGCGTTGCCCCAGTGTCCGCTTGGCCGCCTCCCTTACCGCCGCGAACGCCTCCGGCAGCAGGTCGTCAAGCGACTCGCCGTCTTCCATGCGAGCCCTGAGCTCGCCGGTCTTGGCTCGCAGGTCCTCGTCCGACAACCGTTCGAACTCTGGCTCCAGGTCGTTTACGTCCTCGACCAGAGGCCTCAGCTTGTTAACGGCCTTCTCCTCGGTAGCGCCGATGATGCCGGTGAGTTTCTTTAGCATAAGCACGTGCCTCGAATCAGAAGCAGGTTCGTTGAATTGGAGAAGCCAGCGGCGGGCTTAGCCCAGAAGCCCAAGCGAAGGTTGATCTCCCGTTCGTAGTGAGCTTGCCGGACCACGAGGCGCCTGCAAGACGAGTTCGCCAAGCTATAGACTCCTCGGCCGCGCAGTCTTTGTGCAGGGATCTGTTCCCGCTTACGTCGCAGGGTTTGCGGCCGCTGGTTAGATTATACCAGGGTAATCCGGCGCAGAATGCCAGGCAGTGGCCTGAGTCGGAGGTTCGTTGCATAGGCCATAGGGCCTTCGACGGGCTCGAGCGAGCAGAGTGAGGCGCTTTCCCGTTGGTGGGTAGCTGGGCGAGCAACGGAGCCCGGACGTAGCGATCTCCTACACGCAGCCGAGTATTGCGACAAATTCGCGAGACAAAACACTTCTCCGACGTGTGGGGGGACTGTTGGTGAAGCTGGCCTTCAAGTTACGGCTCGAACATCGCGCCGACCGATAGGCCGCTGTGAATGCGATGGATAGCCTCTCCCAACAACGTGGCCACCGACACGACCTTCACCTTGGAGCCCCTCTTCTCTTCGGGCACCGGTAGCGTGTCCGTCACCGTGATCTCGGTGACTACGCTGTCCTCCAGGAGCTTGGGCGCCTCGCCCGCTAGGACGGCGTGGGTTACCGAGCAGTAGATATCGGTTGCGCCATGCTCTCTCAGTGCATTGGCCGTGGCTATCACCGTGCCGCCGGTGCTGAGCTCGTCGTCGACAATCAGGGCCGTTCGGCCCTCCACGTCGCCGATCAGGTTGAGCGCCTCGACGCGGTCCTCGTTGCCAAGGCGTTGCTTGTCGGCGATGGCGATGGGAGCGTCGAGGATTCGCGCGATGTCCCTGGCTCGCTTTGCGTCGCCCACATCCGTCGCCGCCACGACGACCCTCGGGAAGCGCCGCGCCTGGAAGTTGTGGGCCAGGAGCGGAACTGCGCTCAGCTCGTCCACCGGGATGTTGAAGAAGCCCTGGATCTGCCCGGCATGGAGGTCTATCGTAAGCACTCGGTCGGCCCCGGCCACCGAGATCATATTTGCCACCAGCCGGGCCGTGATAGGCACTCGGGGTTGGTCCTTCTTGTCGCTGCGCCCGTAGGCGTAGTAGGGGATCACCGCCGTGATGCGGCCGGCCGACGCTCGCCTGGCGGCGTCGATCATGATGAGCAGCTCCATCAGGTTATCGTTGACCGGTGCCGCCAGGGGTTGGACCAGGAACACGTCCCGTTCACGTACGTTCTCCTGAATGCGCACGAAGGTATTGTCGTTGGCGAACTTGAACGCCTCGGACTTGCCCAGGGCTACCCCCAGGTAGGCGCAAATGTTCTCGGCGAGGGCCCTGTGGGCGTTCAGGCTGAAAACCTTGAGGTCCTCGAACAACGGCATGGCGTTTCCTGCTCCGTCCCAGTGTAGAGCCACGTACGGCTCTTGCCATCGAGGCGCGACGAATTATAGCATACGCCCGCTGAGCGGCCCGCTGATGTCGTCCGCACTTTTCGGCGGTTTTGTCTCGCCCTAAAGTGGCGTAGGGGTGGCGGCCTCGTTGACCTTCCCCGCGACCTGTCGCCGTCTGGAACCGTGTGCACAACAGCCTCGGCCGTCCGGATCGCCGCCGGGACGTCCAGGCTCGGGCGCGCCGAGGAGTGTGGCTAGGTCATACCCTCCTAGCCTGGAGGGGGTTTCGAGCGGGCTTCGTGGATGGGGTGTGCAGAAGGGCGGAGCCCCTATGCCGGCCAAAAGCCCTTTCAACGCGAAGGTTTCCTTACCCGCCCACCCGACCCGCCCACCCGCACAGGGGGTATTCTTGTATCTGGGGATACCCCAGACCCCAGCCGGAAACCTCCGGTTTCCAGCACCTTCCCGTGGTTTTTGTGCGAAGCTCCTGTGCCGGGGTTTGAGACAGCCGTCAAGTCAGTCCGGCCTCTCGGGTGGGTGGGTAGAAGCAAGCGAGCGTCCCGCCTATCGCCCCAATCATAGCTTCGTGCCCGGCAGCACAGGTCAGCGGGCCTGGTCGCCGCCACCGATGCGCTGAAGCAGCTCGTTGGGCGTAATCGACGGGTCCAGGACCTTGTCCGCGGTGGCCTTGCCCAGCACTGGCAGCTCGTCGGGGTCTAGCAGACCGATCTGCACCAGCACGGAGGCCTGGTCCCAGTAGATGTGCTCGTGGGCCAGCTTGTCGCCCCGGAACTGGATGATGGCTACCAGCGGGACCTCGACTCGCTTCCCCGTCGGCGGGACCCCCGGCAACATCCAGTCCATCTCGATGTCGTGAGTGAAGGAGAAGATGACCTCGTCCACCACCTGGTTTCCCCCGGCCGTACGGGACACCGACCTTACCTCGGTATCCTTGGGCATCTTGGGGATGAAGTGACGGGAGTAGAACTCCCGCAGCTGCCCTTTGCCGTAGCCGCCGGTCAGCGTGGGGATGTGGTTGACGTAGGCGTCCTCCACCATCGTATCCAGTGTGTCCTCGGTCCTTCGGGTATCGAACTCGTGTCGCAGATGCTCGTCCCAGAGCTCTATCATCTGCTCCGGGGTCAGGTCGTCTGCCATCGCGTCTCCTCCTGATATACTACCGCTGACTTGGCCTCGCCACTGCGATAACATACCACTAATGTTTGCGGGTATGAACCATAGCCCCGACCTCGGGTTTATAATGAACGCGGACCCCTTGCCAGGCCTGCTGAATTGAACGAGACTCCTCCCCCTGGTGTGACCCTTGGCCCCAAGCTGCGACCCGTTGAGCCCCGCTGGGTCGACTACCAGGGCAAGCCTCATGTCTACCTCAAAGACCCGCTGGCACTGGCCGAAGGCATCGTGCTCGTTCCCCAGGCAATGGCGCCGCTGCTTGCCCTTTGCGATGGCACTCGCGACATGACGGCACTCCAATCTGGTTTCATGCTCCACACCGGCGCCTACCTCACGCTGTCTGAAATACAGGATCTGGTCGCGGAGCTGGACGCCGCTCTACTGCTGGATAACCGTGCGTCGCAGATGGCGAAGGACCAGGCTCTGATGGAATACAGAACGGCTGAGTTCCGCCCACCTTCCCACGCAGGACTCGTCTATCCCGAGGAGTCCGGCGAGGTGACTGCGACCATTGATGGGTTTTACCGCGAAGTCCCGCCCGAAGACATCCAGGAACCCGATGGAGAGCTGGTGGGAATCGTCTGTCCTCACATCGACTACGCCCGCGGCCATCAGACGTATGCGCGGCTCTGGCGGAGGGTGGGGCCGTCGCTGGACGACGTGGAGCTGATCATAATCTTCGGCACCGACCACAGGGGCGGCCTCGGAACGCTAACCCCGACTGCCCAGAGCTACGCGACGCCACTGGGGGTCTTGCCCACCGACAGAGATGCCGTCGAGCAGATTGCCCAGGCGCTGGGCACCGAAAAGGCCTTCGCCGAGGAGGCCCACCACATGAGAGAGCACTCCATCGAGTTGGCGGCCGTATGGCTGCACCACGCCCTCGGCGGGCGGTCCTGTCCCGTCGTGCCCGTCCTTTGCGGCTCATTCCACCACTTCGTCTCTGGCGAAGGGGACCCGGCGGACGACGAGGCCGTGAACACACTGCTGCAATCCTTGCGAAATGCAGCGGCCGGACGTAGGACGCTGGTCATAGCTGCCGGGGACCTGGCCCACGTCGGACCGGCCTTCGGAGATGCCTTGCCGGTGGACGTCGCCGGCAGGGCCAGGCTCGCCGCGGCCGATGAAGCCTCGTTAGCTGCGATATGTGATGGCGACGCCGAGGGCTTTTTCGAGCTGTCCCGCCAGGAGGGAGACTCCAGGCGCATCTGTGGCCTCCCACCCATTTACCTGACGCTCAGGTACCTCGAGGGGACCAAGGGCGAGTCCCTGGGCTACGATCAGTGCCCGGCCGACTCCCAGGGTGGATCGCTTGTGTCCATAGCCGGAGCGCTGCTTTACCGGAACGGGAACATATAAGCGTCGGACCGGGCTCAGTCGACGCGAACCTGAACAGCCGATACGTCGGCGGAATGTGAGGTGCAGTTATGGCGAACGGAGATGTCGCTGCGACCCCGGCCGCGAAGGCCCCATCGGAGACGGGACCTGTCTATGGAATGGCGGTGCGCCAGTTCGAGTCGGCCGCGGAAAAGATGGGAATCGAGGATGGGTTCCGCAGGATCCTTAGCCACCCTAAGCGCGAGCTCACCGTCAACTTCCCGGTGAGGATGGACAACGGCGAAGTCCAAGTCTTTACGGGCCACCGAGTCCAGCACAACATGGCCAGAGGCCCCGGTAAGGGAGGCATTCGCTATCACCCCGACGTTACCCTCGACGAGGTGAAGGCTCTGGCGATGTGGATGACGTGGAAGTGCGCCGTCACCGGGATCCCCTACGGCGGCGCCAAGGGGGGAGTTACCTGCCAGCCGAAGACCCTGTCCCTCAGCGAGCTGGAGGGTATGACCCGCCGCTACGCTACCGAGATCTCGATCATCATCGGCCCAGACCGCGACATTCCCGCTCCTGATGTGAACACCGACGGCCGCGTCATGGCCTGGATCATGGACACGGTGAGCATGCACACCGGATTCACGGTGCAAGGCGTCGTCACCGGCAAGCCTATAAGCGTCGGCGGGACCGTAGGCCGCGTGGACGCCACCGGGCGGGGCGTGATGATTACGGCGCGGGAGGCTGCCTCTCGGCTCCAGATGTCCCTCGACGGCGCGCGGGTCGTGGTGCAGGGCTACGGTAACGCCGGCTATACCGCGGCGCTCCTCCTTGGTGAGATGGGTTGCCGGCTGGTCGGCGCCTCCGACAGCGCGGGCGCCGTCTACTCACAGGCAGGGATCGACCCCGAGGCGCTCAAGGCTCACAAGGACGAAACACGCTCCGTCGCTGGCTTCGCGAGTACCGACGCCATCGGGCCCGAAGAGTTGCTGGAGCTGGACTGCGAGATCCTCATTCCCGCCGCGCTCGAGGGCCAGATCACCGAGCGCAATGCCGACAGGATCAGCGCGCGCATCGTTGCCGAGGCCGCCAATGGTCCCACCACGCCGGAGGCCGACGCCATCCTCCAAGACAAGGGTATCGTCGTCGTGCCCGACATCCTGGCTAACGCCGGGGGAGTCGTCGTCTCCTACTTCGAATGGGTCCAGGACCTTCAGCGATACTTCTGGGATATCGACGACGTCAACCAGAGGATGGAGTCCATACTGGTTCGAAGCTTTAACGAGGTCATGGAGATAAGCGACAGAGAAAAGATCAACACGCGGGATGCCGCGATGATGCTGGCGATAGATCGGGTCGTCGACGCGATGCGGACCCGCGGCATGTATCCGTAGGCTACGCGCCGTCGGTGGATTCGGACGCGCTCTGCGCTGAAGGCGCCTTCGCCAGGGGTGTCGGGGCGCCTCCGGGCCTCATCAATAGGGCCACGCCGGCCCCCAGGCCGGCGACCCCAGCCGCCAGGAAGAAGGCCAAGTTGTAGCTTCCGCTCGTATCGAAGATGTAGCCTGCCATCACGGGGCCGATGAGCCCTCCAACGCCGGCCCCCAGCAGCACGGCGCCGATGATGGCCCCGATATGCCGAATGCCGAAGACCTGAGCTGCAATAGCCGGGAACTGGGGCGACCAGCTCCCATTGCTCAACCCGTAGGCGACCGCGAACACGTAGAACATCCAGAGCTGGACGCCCGCCGTGAGCCACAAGAGCGTCAGCCCCTGGACGATCATGGCTCCCACGTACACTTTTCGATGGCCAATGCGGTCGCCCAGCGTGCCTCCTCCCATCATGCCCACGATCTTCGCACCGCCGAGAACCGTGAGCAGGGTCGCCGCTGTAGCCGACGTGATTCCGGAGTCAATGGCCGCGGGGACGAGGTGGACAACCAGCATCGTGAAAAGCAGCTCCGGAGCGGTGATCATGCCGAACAGGACCCAAAACTGCCTCATCCGCACCGCCCCTGAAAGCGGTATGGCCGGACCGCCCTCGGGTGGTGCCCGGCGAGCCTCGTCAGGGGGCTGCCCATCGGCGGGTTCCTCGTCGGCAGCAGACGCAGCCGGTTGCGTTCTCTGCCGGGGCTCCTTGATCAGCAGCGTGCCAAGCAGGAACGCGCCCCAGATGACGAAGGCAAGCACCTGGAACGCGAATCGCCAATCGGCCTCCGCAATGAGATGCTCGGCCAGTATCGGAATGCTCGCGCCCCCTGCAGCCGATCCAGCGAAGCCGATGCCGATTGCCAGTCCCCGTCTGCGGCGGAACCAGCGAGTCGCAAGACCCGTCAGTGCGCCCGTCGTGCCCCCCAGACCGGCGCCCGCTACGAGGCCGTAGAGCAGGTAGAACTGCCAGAGCGTCTCGGCCATGCTGCTGAGGAAGATCCCCAGTCCGGCGAGGCCTCCGGCGATGATCACGACGCCCTTCGCGCTCCAGCGGTCCGACAGCCAGCCCCAAAAGGCCCCGAAGCTGAAGCTGACCATCATGCTGATGGAGTACATAAAGGAGATGGCGGCCCGCGACCAACCCAACTCCTCGGTTATGGGGTTGACGAAGACACCGAATGTGCCCTGGCCTATCCCCCAACCCGCGCCCATGATGATGAAGTTCGCTCCCACGACCACCCAGCCGTAGGAGAAGCCCCGTCCGTTCCCGGGTTGTTCAGTCACGTCCTGGGCGATAGCCTACCCCCGCTCCCCGCATGGCCCGGGATCGAATCGGGAGGGGTCGAGAGGTGGAAGCGGGCTGCCTTGGACAGGCAACCATAAGACGGTGCCCCAATGTATCGGGCCCGAGTCAGGGCCTGCCCCGAGCCGAGCCGAAGGGGCGTCCTCACATACAAGAATGCCTTCGGGGTGGGTGGCGGGACAGCGAGCCTTCGCCCTGACAGGACTTTTGTCGCGCAGCCGAGGCGGGTCACCACTGCCGGGTTCCTTGGTGGGAGGGGTTCAAGGGCGCGGAGCCCCCTGAGGTGGTGTCGGGTGGGCGGATGGGTAGGATGAGGTGCTGTCGTGGCTCACCGCTAGGCGCTGCGGACCTCGACGCCCGCGGCCTCCTCCTGCAGCAGGAACGCTACCGAGCTGTCCCGGCCGCCCCAGCCGCGATTCACGCCCTCCTGGATAAGCCCCTCGATCAGCTGGGCTACGGGCGTGGGCACGTCCACCTCCTGGGCCAGCTCCATCGCCAAGCCGATGTCTTTTCGCGCCAGGTCAAGGGCGAAGTTCGGCGGGTCGAACTGGCCACGAAACACGGTTTGCCGCAGCCGATTGCTCATAGTGGCTAGGAGGCCTGGGCTGCCGGCATCCATAAGCGTCTCGAGATCGAGCCCGGCCTTGAGGCCCAGGGTCAACCCCTCGGCCACTACCTGGCGGACGCCGAATATCATCATGTTGTGCACGAGCTTGCACACGTACCCCGTGCCCAAGGCGCCTGCGTAGATTACCTTGTTGGCGAAGGCATCGAAGATGGGCCGGACCTGGTCGAAGGTCTCACGCTCGCCGCCGACCATGACGATCACGTTCCGGTCCACGGCGTCGATCTTCGTGCTGAGCACCGGAGCGTCCAGCACATGTGCTCCCTTCGCGCGGAACATCGGCTCGAGCCGCCGGATCAGATCGGGCCGGCTGGTCGAGAGGTCGATGAATACGTCGCCCTGACCTATGCCGTCCAGCAGGCCGTGGCGGCCGGTTGCCGCCGCCTCGATTTCCTTGGGACCGGGCAGCGACGTGAGAACGATGTCGCAATCGGCGGCTACGTCGGCCGGAGAGCTGGCAAGCGCGGCGCCGTTCTCCAGAAATACCCGTGTCGCCTCTTCCCGAACGTCGTGCACCATCATGGGCAGCCCGCTGTGCTTCTGGACGTTCCTGGCCATCGGCCCGCCGAGATTTCCGAGGCCGATGAATCCGACTTTCTGCATTGTGATGCCTCCGCTCAGGTTCGCCGGGAGCCGCCGCTCATTATCCCACATCCCCAACGCCGCCGCTTCGTGACGGGGACCAGGACGCCCGAGGAGGCACGGCGTTTCGTAGTAGAATACCCGGCGACCCGGAGCGTCTCACCCGAAACCCTGATCCCCGAACACGCTGGTCTAAGGAGTGAGCAGTATGAAGGCAATGCAGATAGCCCAAACCGGCGGGCCCGAGGTCCTTCAGTATAAGGACGTGCCGGACCCCGCGCCGGGGCCGGAGCAGGCGTTGGTCGAGATTAAGGCAGTCGGCGTGAATTACACCGACGTCTACACCAGGTCGGGCCTCAACCCTCCCAAGCTACCCGCGATCCCCGGCGTCGAGGCGGCGGGCGTCGTAACGCAGGTCGGAGACTCGGTGTCGGAGGTAGCGCCAGGCGATACCGTTGCCTACACCGGCGTTCCATCCTCCTATGCCGAGAAGGTGGTGGCGCCGGCGTGGCGCCTGGTCAAGATGCCCGACGGCGTCGACGCCGAGCAGGGGGCCACGGTCATGCTCCAGGGGCTGACCGCCCACTATCTTTGCTACACCACGTATCCCCTCAAGCCCGGTGATACGGCCCTGGTCCATGCTGCCGCCGGCGGTGTCGGCCTGCTGCTGACGCAGATGGCCAAGTTCATCGGTGCCCGGGTGATCGGCACGGTCTCCACGGAGGCAAAGGCGGAACTCGCTCGCGATGCGGGGGCCGACCACGTCATCAACTACCAGGAGCAGGACTTCGAGAAGGAGGTCAGGAGGATCGCCGGGGATGACGGCATCCAGGTCGCATACGACTCTGTCGGGCGTACTACCTTTGACAAGAGCCTTGCCTGCCTCGCCCGACGCGGCTACCTGGTCCTGTACGGACAGGCCAGCGGCCCCGTGCCGCCCGTACAGGTCTCAGTCCTGAATGCCAGGTCCCTGTTCCTGACCAGGCCGATACTCGGCGACTACACTGCAACGCGCGAAGAGCTGCTACAGCGCTCGGATGAGGTTCTGGGCTGGGTCCGCTCAGGCAAGCTCAAGCTGCACCTGCACGACAAGTTCGCACTGAAGGACGCGGCCGAGGCCCACCGCCAGCTCGAAGGCCGGGTCACCACCGGCAAGCTGCTGCTTATCCCCTAAGGGCAGCGCCGGGAGTCACCGGCCGCGGCTTTGATGCTTTGTCGTTCTGAGGAGTCCGCCCAAAGAAGACGCCTAAGAACCTTGGGGTGGCGTAGCTCGTCCCCACTACCGTCCGACCGCCAAAGCGGCAGCGGCCCAGGAAACTTGACACCCCAGGCGGTCGGCGATACGGTACCCGCCTAGCCCCGAAAACCCAGTATCCGGAGGACCGACTTGACGGAACCACGAGAGAACAGGGTGAAGGCCAAGGTTCAACGTGGTGAGCCGGCAGTCGTCGCCGGTGGGCTTAACACGCCCGACATCCTCGACTTCCTTGGCTCGCTCGGACTCGACGGGGTCCTGATCGAGGGGGAGCATGGGCCGGTCGACTTCGCCGACGTGCCGGACATGACGCGGGCCTGCGACCTGTGGGGCATGACGTCGGTGGTGAGGGTCAACCTGAACTCACCCGGCGTGATCTACCGGACGCTCGATGTCGGGGCCCAGGGGATAATCGTCCCTCACATCAATTCTGCGGACGACGCCAGGGCAATGGTCGACGCCGCCAAGTTCGGTCCCATAGGCTCCAGGGGTATTTTCGGGTCCAACCGCCGTGGGTTCGGCGTGGACTCCTACATAACGAAGGCCAACGACGAGATAATGCTGGTGGCGCTCATCGAGGAGATAGACGCCATCGAGAACCTGCAGGAGATCATCGCCGTCGACCACGTCGACGTCTTCTGCCTGGGTCCCGGAGACCTGGCCCAGACCATGGGCTATCCGGGCCAGCCCGGCCACCCTGAGGTGCAGGCGAAGGTGGACCGCGCCATCGAGCAGATAGTCGGGGCCGGCCGGGTGGCCGGTATGCTGGCCAACGACTCCAACGTCGAGGCCTGCATGGAGAAAGGCGCCCGGTTCCTGCTGACGAGCTGGAACGGGTGGCTCGCCTCGGGCGTCCGCGGCTTCCTCGACCGGGTTGCCGCAGCTAGCCGCTGAGCCAGCCAGGCTACCGGCGGCGAGGGTCGGTGCCCTTCTTGGGAGGCTCCTCGACCGTGCTCTCCCCCCGGCGCTTCCGCTGCTGATTACCCCGCCAGGCGCCGGGACCAAGCAAGCGTACTACCCAGTACAGACTCGCTCATGTTGCTTCCGCAGTAGGGCGCGTTACGCCTAGGCTTGGCTTAGTCTACTGCGATCCTCTCCATGCGAGCAGTCGGGAAGATCGCCATCAGGCGGGCATCTGCGCTCGATCGATTGACGAAGCCGTGTCTGACCATCGCCGCAGCCACGACCGTCTGGCCCGCGCGAACGGTGCTGGTGTCGTTGCCGAGGACCGCCTCCAGCTCTCCCTCCAGGATCACCATTGCCTCTTCTGTCGGGTGCATGTGGGTAGGCACCATGGATTCCGGCGCCAGGATGAGGTCAGCGACGGTCAGCGATTCCGCCCCGCGCTCCGAATCTACCAGCTGCCATCGCCCGACGCCCGGAGATATCTCGGTTCTGTCCGAATCTTTCCTCTGGAGAATAGGCATATTCCCTCCCTCGATTTCGTGGCCCTCGACCCTGGCGGCGGTCGGCGTTGCCCCGAGATATTACTATTCGTGGCCCTCGAGGCCAAGCAACCCGGGAATTGCCTCTGGCTCCTGAATCATAGTATCGTCACCCACGAGCTATCTGCGGAGGAGACGGCCATGTACTGGATCGAGAGGGACAGCGAGAAGGTTCCCGCGGAGCGGACCATCCATGACGGGGACGGCAATATCAGGACGCGCGCGTACTTCGAAGGGATCAGCCGGCTGCCCGTCAGATTCCAGACCTGGGAGCTTGACCCCGGCGTCAGCGAGGGGTCCCACGCCCACGATGGCGATCGTCCCCTGGAAGAGGCCTACTACTTCCTGGAGGGACGGGGGACGATGTGGGTGGGTGAAGAGGAGTTCCCAGTCGGCGCCGGGGACGCGGTCTTCGTATCCCCTGACGGCGACCGAGGCTTTCGCAACACGGGCGACGCTCCACTGAAGCTGATCATAATATGGGGAGAGCCCGTGGAGCCAGAGTAGCCTCCGAGGGCTTCGTTAGGTAGATTCCTCTACAGGTCAGCGCTGATGAGCCCGTGGACAGCAGCCCATCGCCCTTAGGGGTTCCAAGTCCCGACGCGTCGGGATTGGCGGGGGTCCGGGGGACCCCCCGGAAAACCTTCGAGGGTGGGCGGGTGGGATGTATCGCGATGGCTGCAAATTAGCACTGGTCAGAACACGACCACCGACCGAAGAACCTCGCCGCGCTCCATCTTGTCGAAAGCCGCCTCGACCTGGTCTATCGAAATCGTCTCGCTGACGAAGCGGTCCAGATCGAGACGCCCCTGTAGGTAGAGGTCGATCAGCATCGGGAAGTCACGGGTGGGGAGGCAATCACCGTACCACGAGGATTTCAACGAGCCACCTCGGCCGAAGACCTCCAGAAGAGGAAGCTCTATTTTCATTTCAGGGCTGGGCACTCCAACCAGCACCACTGTGCCCGCAAGGTCGCGGGAGTAGAAGGCCTGTTCATAGGTCTCAGGCGTCCCGATAGCCTCTATGGCGACGTTGACGCCGTTCCCCCCTGTGAGATCTCGGATGCCCTCGATAGGGTCGGCGCGAGTGGAGTTGATGGTGTGCGTGGCACCGAATTCCCGGGCTAACTCGAGCTTGCGGTCGTCGATGTCTACCCCGATGATGACTGCCGCACCCGCCAGCCGAGCACCTGCTATCGCCGCGTTTCCCACACCGCCGCAGCCGATCACCGCCACTGAGTCGCCGCGAGTGACTCCGCCGGTGTTCATGGCGGCGCCGAGCCCGGCCATGATCCCGCACCCTACCAGCCCTGCCGCTTCGGGGCCGGCTCGTGAGTCCACTTTGACGGCCTGACCGGCGTCTACCAGCGTCAACTCACTGAATGCCCCGATCCCCAGTGCGGGGGACAGGGGGGTTCCGTCCACCAGGGTCATCGGCTGTCTGGCGTTGCGGCTTGCGAAACAGTACCAGGGCCGTCCTCGCAGGCAGGACCTGCATGTGCCGCATGGTGCGCGCCACGCCAGAATCACGAAGTCGCCAACCGACAGGCCTTCAACCCCTGTCCCAAGCTGCTCTATAACCCCTGCCGCCTCGTGTCCGAGCAGAAATGGGAAATCGTCGTTGATCGCCCCCTCCCGGTAGTGCAGGTCGGTCCTGCAAACCCCGCAGGCCTGGACACGAATGAGGGCCTCGCCCGGTCCCGGGTCAGGAATGAGAACTCGCTGGATCTCCACCGGTGATCCCCTGGCTGGAGAGATCACCGCCTTAGTCTCATGAGTCATGATGGTTCCTCCGAAATGGCGCTCTGAGCCCGGCGATTATACCAGCTAGCCACGCGTCAACTTGAGCGGTCCGCCGGGGCGCGTGGAACCGACCGCGCGTGCAGCTGGAAGTCTCGGCGAGAGACGTATGTTGCTACGGCCTGCAGTGGACTGTGATTGCGTGCCGTATAGTTGTAAACACAACAGTTGCAAGGAAGAGGCAGCAAGCTACGAGGTGCGTGTTGCGGTCGCCTTTGCAGGAAAACGATACGAGGACGCCCTGATGTATCGGGGTCGGGTGTGGACTTGCCCTGAAGCGAGTCGAAGGGGTGCCCCCAGATGGGAAACGACATCCGGTATGATCGGGATGGGAAGCAAACCTTCGCCTCTGAGGACTTTTGGTGCCAAGCCGCTGCTAGAGGCTGACGCCCAGAAGCCGAACTATGGCGGCGGCGATTATCAACACCAGTGCGGCTATTCCACCGACTATCCTAATGCCCCTCCGCCCTGGTGCGCGCAGGCCAAAGCGGTCCGACCTTACCGGCGGGTCCTGGGCAGGCTGGGCTTGAGCGGGCTGGGCTTGAGCAGGTTGGGTTTGTGCAGGATGACTTCTGGACCGCGGGTCCTGAACGGAAGATTGTAGGTCCCGGAACTCTCGCCGAGTGGCCTCCAGCTCATCTCTCAGATCGTTGACTTGCCCAGAGCCCCACTCCTGCGGCTCGGGCCAGCGGGGCCCGTAACGCTCCGCGTCGTCTTCCCTGTGGGACGACGCCCCGGGGTCCTCATAGGCCTCCGACGGGAAAGCAAACCTCTGAAGCTGCTGGAGCAGGACGTGGAGCTCCTGGGTCTCCCGTCTCCGGGCGTTCAGCTCGGTAGCCTGTGCCGTCAGCTGGGCCTTTAGCGCGAAGGTCAGCTCTCCTAAGGGTGAGTGGTCGCCCGCCGTCTCATGTTCGGCGTCGGCGTGCGGCCCCACCGGCTCCTGGGGCCTCGCGACGCCTGGCCGCGGCTCAGCCGCTGGGCCCGCACGCTGTTGACCGGTGGCCTCTTGCGCTGCTTGCGCCGGTGCGCCCCTCATCGAGGCGCCACACCATGCGCAAACCTCCGCGCCCGGACCGTTGGCACGGCCGCACGCCGGGCAGTTGGGCAACGAGTGGACGTCGGGCAGCTCTTCCCCGGCGGCCGACGGGGCCCCTGGCTGGACCGGTGGCGGCTCCGGTTCAGCCTGCCCAGTGGTCCCGGGTCCCATCTGAACCGGCGTTGCGGCGGTCCCTACGGCGCCTGGGGCAGCCGCCAGCGGCGCGCCACACCAGACGCAGGCGGTCGCGGTGGAGTCGCTCACCCCTCCACAGGCGCCGCACGTCGATACGCCGGGCACCGCGCCGGGCGCGACGGCGGCCGCACCTGGTGGGCGCGATATGGCCTCGGGACTTCCAGGAACCTGCGACGCGGGAGCGGCTACGGGGCCGCCGGCATCGTAACCCGAAGGCTCGGTCGTTTCATCCCCCGGCAGGAGCACCCCCATCCCGATGCCCTGAGCACTCGACAGCGGCGCCGATTGAAGGTCGCCGCTGCGGATTCGCTTACGGACCTCGTCTGCCGAGACTCCGAGGCGGCCGGCTGCCTCGGCAACGGATACTGCCGCCATTGCATCATTCCCCGAATCGGATGTGTCCTTGGCGTGACAGCCCTGTTATCCGAGGGCATCTGGACCCTGACTGCGAGCCCGTACAGGGGGCTCTCTGACAGCGATGAGTCGAAATCCGGATCAAGTATAGCAGAGACGCGGCCGCAGGACGCGCCCGTGATCTTCGGTCAACTCAGTGCTGCTTGGGGGCCGGGTCCAGGGCCTGGACCTCCAACCCCCTGACCCATATCTGATCACCAGGCTTCACTCTTAGAATGCCTCTACCTATCGGCCCCAGGACGACACCGGATTCAGGCCCATCCTCGACTATCCTGGCCCAGGCCCTCAGAGGCGCGGTAGTCTTGCTCACGTACTCCACCATCTCGCCGTCCCTGACGCCGATCCGGGTGGCAGCCTCGGCGCTGAGCCGGCACAGACGGCAGCCGCTGGAGTCGAAGTCATCGCTGTCGCCGTCTATCACCCCGAAGTAGTGCCGTCGCCTCCTGAGCTCCTCGCGCAGCGCCTGTGTCTTTGCCGGGTCCGCCTCGCCGTTTTCTATCACGACTCCGTAAACGTCACGTGCCCGCTGTGGCGTTACATAGCCCTCGAACACGTCCTTCGCGATCCTCTCCACCTCACGCTCCAGGGGATCGCCGACCCCCCCGCCTGCCGTCGTCTTGCTCAGCACCACGTCACCGGCCCTCAATGGAAAGGCCTTGACCTTGCCCGGTATGGGCGAGGTCTGGATCTCCTGGCCATCGCGGATGACCGTGTAGGAATTGACGCTTCCCGGGTAGGCTCCCGCGGACCCCCAAGGCGGAATCACCGACCTGTCACTCATAACGCTTAGCTGGCTGGTGTCGGCCAGAATCCGCACCTCTCTGGTCACGCCGAAGCCACTTCTCCGGTAACCCGGGCTCTCACCGTCAACTCTGGCTCTCAGGCTCTCCATCAGCAGGGGTTGGCGCTGCTCCGCACTCTCGGCCGGATAGATGCTGGGCATATCCCCGCCATCGTAATGAAAGATACCGGTCGCCCCGTCGGTATCGCTGGTCGCTGGGGTTCCTCCTTTGGGATACTCGTACAGTATGTAGTATCTGCTACGGAACTCGTCGTAGCCTGCGATGTAGGTGTGGTTCGCTGCACCCATGCCCTCAGCTCCCAGGTCGCCGGGTATGACCTGAGAAAAGAGGCCTACCACCGAGGTCTGCAGCTGACGATAGACGTCCCAGCATCCGCCCACCGCCGCGGGTAACTGAGCCGCCAGGCAGCTTCCCTCGGGAATGACGAACCTGATGGGGCGAAAGGTGCCACCGTTGACCGGCGTCTTTGGGTCCAGCCAGCTCTTGATTATGACGAAGACCCCTCCCTGGGTCACAGGGATGCCACAGTTCATCGGCCCCGCGACCTGAGGGGTTGTCCCTGTGAAATCGAAGGTCATGGTGTCGCCGTTGATCGTTAGCTTCACCTTGATCGGGAGCGGTTCGGGGGACAGGCCGCTGTTGTCCATATAGTGCTCGTAGTAAAACTCTCCGTCTACGAGCTCGGAGATACGCTCCCGCATCGTTTCCTCGGCACTGTCTATCAGTGCATCTATGCATTCAGCAGCCGTTCGCGCACCATACTTTTCGCATAGCTCCGCTATCGCAACCTCGGCCACCCGCGCCGTATCCAGCATGGCGAGGGCGTCTCCCTCTCGCTCATCGCTCAGGCGCATGTTGGCGAACAGGACATCCCACAAACCTTGGTTCACCTGGCCCCGTTCGATTATCTTCACGGGAACGATGCGGACGCCCTCCTGGTAGATCTCCGTGTCCTGACCTGAGAAGCTACCGGGTGTAGCACCGCCGACGTCGGCGTGGTGCGCCCGCACCGCGATGTAAAGGAGTATGCGGCCGTCGACGAAGAACGGCGTGTAGAAGGCGATGTCGTTGAGGTGGGTACCCCCGGTATAAGGGTCGTTAACGGCGAGCACGTCCCCTGGATTGACGTCCCCGTCGAACTTCCTCCGGGAAGCGTTGAGCCCTAGGGCCATGGCGAATACGTGTCCCGAAAAGTCCTCCGACATCGCGGCGAGCTCGCCGTCGGCGGTCATCAGCCCGCAGGAGAAGTCCTTTGTCTCGTACAGAATTGGTGCGTAAGCCGTCCTTATCAACGTGGCCCGCATCTGCAGTACCGTCGAGACGAGGTAACCTCGCACTACTTCCAGGGTAATGGGGTCTATCGTCTGCACCGTGATGACCTCCCAATTGCTCGGGGGTTGAATCGCTGGAATGGCTCGAGCAAGCTACCGCCTCAGTCCGCTGGTCTGATAGCTCTCGCTTCGTCGCGTGCCTTCCCGGTTGCCTCATAATCCACCGCGAATAGCTCCGCCTCCAGGTCCAGGACCACCCCATACGTTTCTCGAGCCTTCTCCTTCGAGACCCAGCCCTTACGGACATCATCCCTGACTCTCTCCGGGTCCCGGCCCAGAGGGTCGCCGTAACCGCCGCCGCCGGTCGTGACGGCCTCCAGGGCATGCCCGGCTCTGATCTCGAAGAGCCCGATCAGTGGTAGCTCCTGGATCCTCTCACTCTGCTCGTCGAGGATGAAGCCGAGGCTGGGGCCTCCACTCTCGCCCCCCAGGACCCCCATTGGGGGGAATACCTTGCCATCGCCGAAGCCGGCGGCCACCGTTGGGTTACCCCTGGCCCTGACCACTACTCTCATTGCAGGGCTGCCGCAGTGCTCACCCGCTCCCTGCGAGTCCCGGACGACTTTCGCCCCGCACTCGATCACGTGCGGGTGAGCCTTCTCCCACAGCTCGACGGCGGTCGTCCAGTTCGACCCGGACCCTGCGCCGCACACCCAGGTCAGCCAGCCGTCGTAGCCCTTGACTCCAGGCCCGCCGCCGGCCATTGCCCCCGATATCAGCAGCTCATCAACGTATGGAGCGTTGTTGTCTCGGTGGTCCTCGCCGGAGAAGACCGCGATGCCCCAGTTGACGTAGCCACCCTCTCCGCCTCCCTTGTCAGGGTCCACCTTTGCCATCAGCGCGATGGCGCAGCTCGCCAGCCGGTCTGCGGTGAAGGTGGTGGCCACCGAGGTGCCTACCGGGAACCTCGGTATGCCGACGACGCACCCCTCTCTCAGCTTGAACTTCACGTGGTCGAACACGCCTTGATTGTGCGGCAGCGTCGGGTCCAGGCAGCCCAACATTCCCTCCATCACGCCGGCCTTGGACGTGGCTTCAGTCAGGTTTATGCCGGCATCGAACTGGTCGGGGTTGTCGGTCAGGTCTACGATCAGTGCCTCTGCTTCGTGGTCGACGGTGAGCTTGATCTTGATGGTAACGCCTTCGGGGGCGAAGGGCAGAGGGTCCAGGGTTGTCTCGTTCTCCCAGGTGCCCTGGGGCAGACTCTTGATCTCCTCGACCATCCGGCGGCTGCCATAGTCGACCCACTCATCCACGAACTGCTCAACGGTCTCGGGTCCGTATTTCTCTATCAGGGCCAGAAGCCTTCGCTCGGCGATCCTGGTGGCACCGACGGCGGCAACGAAGTCGCCGTAGTACTGCTCCGGGACCCGTATGTTGGCCGTCGCTATCCTGACCACGTCGGCAACATCTTTGTAGTCGCGCTGCACCCGGACGCAGGGCCAGTGGATTCCCTCCTCGTATACGTCCTTGGCGAAGGGCAAGTACACCGTGGGAACCGGGGCGCCGGTGTCGGCCTGGTGGGCCCTGAGCATCACCCAGAACATGATCTTGTCCCCGTAAAAGACCGGGGTGCAGAAGGAGTAGTCCGCATGGTGTGCGCAGCCGAGGAAGGGAGTGTTGTTGATGAAGCAGTCGCCGGGGGCGATGTCGTCGAAAAGCTCCGGGATAGGGGCGATGGACATATTGGAGGTGAGGACGTGTACGGGGACACCCTGGGCGATGCTGACCAGGCGAATCTTGCTGTCGGAGATCGAGGCCGACAGGTCCCGAGCCTGGATCACCGAGGAGCGGGCGCTCTGGACGCACACCTGCATCGCCTCCCGCACGATGCTGTCCAGCCTGTTGGCCAGGGTCGCGAATATCACAGAATCTAGCCTGTCGCTCATCACTCTTCCTCACGCGGTCTTTCGTCTCTTCGTCTCCGGCCCCACGTTACCCACACCCACATGCGCTGTCAATCTGTGTCGAGGGACGTCCCGACCAGCAATCCTTAGCTCGCGTTATTGACTGTCATAGGAGTGCCGTTGCCTGGCCCAGACATGTGCGGAGCATGGGGCTGGTAGTATGGTGTCTGCCATGGTTTGTCAGATCCCTCGAAGCACAGGCCTTCAGCCCCCCAAAGGGAACCGGGCTCGCCGGACGAAGGACGAAGGGGAGACCATTGCCGGAGATCAAGAAGCGGCGACTCGGTAGGACCGATCTAATGGTGACTGAGCTCGGCTTGGGCGCGATGGACACGCCCCAGGTGCCGGAGGGGGAGGAAACCCTTCATCTGGCGCTGGACCTCGGTGTCAACTTCGTGGATACCGCGAGGGAGTACTACGGTAGCGAATACCTGGTCGGCCAGGTGATCCGGGCAAGGGGAGGGAAGCGGTTCCATATAGCGACGAAGACGATGCGCCGGGATGGAGGTGGTGCTCAATACGACGTGGACCGCAGCATTGGGGTCCTGGGCGTCGACAGGATAGACCTGTACCAGCTTCACGATGTGTCGTCGCCCGAGGCCTGGGATGCCGTGATGGGTGAGGACGGGGCGTTGACCGGCCTGAAGATCGCGAGAGAACGGGGCTTGATAGACCACATCGGAATGTCGTCACACAGCCTCGACATCCTGGAAAAGGCCATCACCTGCGGGGAGTTCGAGTCGGTGATGCTCGAGTATTCCGCCTTCTTTCAGGAAGCGGAAGCCCTTATACCGCTGGCGAAAGAAAACGACGTGGGAGTCGTCGCGATGAGGCCATTGGGCGGCTCGGGACGAATGAGCAGCACCAGAACACAGATGCAATCACCGGATCACCAGGTGTTCCTCACTCCGACGATGCTGCTGCGTTACGTCCTCTCCAACCCGGACGTGTCCGTGGCCATACCGGGGGCACGCTACCCAACCAGGATTCGCCAGAACGTGGATTTGGCCGTGACCTACGTGACCCTTGATGAGACCGAGATGCGAGCATGTGAGGACGCGGCGAGGCTCCCCTAGGGGAACCGGGAAGCCTCCGAATCCTCATGCGATCCTCGACTCCCTTCACGCTATGGCGACAGGTCGGCGCCTGGCATCGGCGGAGCACCCGAGACCGTTTGCACGCAGGTGCGGCAGTCCGGTGGGGGCCCCACCGTCGTACGGCATGGCGCGGTATCGTAGCCGCGCGAGGAAGCTAACCGCGCCTGCTGCCCGGACGCCACTCTGGGTCGGCCAGTGGCACGGTCAGCCACGATATTATCCCGGACAGCTTGCGGTACGCAATCAGCCGCTCCTGGTCGGTCCCGATCGACTCCGCGTTGGCTACGATCTCCGCCATCTGGCCTGCCACCCTCGGGCCGATCTCCAAAAGCCCGGCGCTGCCCGACGCGGCCCACTTCACCAGGATGTATCGAACGATGGCTCCGACTGGGATTCCTAGGTTCCGGCTCATCCTCTCAATCGTCGGCGTTGGGTCCTCGCGGGTGTACGATGCCACCTCCTGCTTGAAATTGGCATCCCGGTCGGTCTCGTCCCACTCCCAATCGAATGCCTCAAGCTGGATTTTGTTTGTCTCTTCGCTGCCTTCCATGCAGGCTCCTTTTCGCTACGTGCCCTTTCGTACGTAACCCGCATCTCCCGGCACTATCGAGTGACCCTACTGAGTTGTTCAGGCGTACTGGAGGGCCTGGTCGACTATATCCACGCCGACCATCTCGCTCCAGGCCGCGAGTAGGCGCTGGGTGATAGGTCCGGGGACATCACCCTTAGTCGAGCGGTTGTCAATGCGGCCTACTGGAAGAATGCAATAACCCGAACTGCTCAGGAAGGCCTCGTCGGCCGTATAAGCATCGTAGGGTTGAAGGTCCTCTTCGGACGTGGGAATCCCCAGCTGGTCGGCAAGCTCAAGCACAACTTTGCGCGAGATGCCCTGGAGGATGTCCCGGTCACCGGGAGTCCTCAGCACACCATCGGTCACGATAAAGAAGTTGCCTCCCACGTTCTCGGAGATATTGCCCTCGACATCCAGCAGGACGGGATAGGCTTCCGGGTCGACGTCAACGGTCTCCAGCTCAGCAAGGGAAAAGTTCATGCGGCTGAAGTGCTTGAGCTTGGGCTCCAGGGACTGGTTCGAATAGCTTCGGGTCCGAGGGAACACAACGTGCCCGCCCGTTTCGTAGTCCCGGGCGTAGTCTCCGAAGTTCAAGGGCATGACAGACACGTACAGAATGGGCGAGCTCGGCTCATTGATCCTGGCCAGCGTGCTCGCATAGCCCCGGGTGACCGACTGCCACACGATATGGTCGCCCCCTGGCTCCCGGAGCGACTCATTACGGCTCACCACCTCGTTGATGATATCGTCGAGCTCGTCGCTGCTCAAACCCAGGTCGATGCGGGCAAAGGTGAGCGACCGCTGGAGCCGGTCCAGGTGATCCCGCAATCGGAATATCTTCCCATTGAAGGTTCGGGTGGCATCGTAGACTGTGTCCCCGCGGAGGATGCCCCGGTGGGCCATATGTATCCTGCACTCGCTGTCGGGAAGGAACTCTCCATTGAAATACGATGTGCGCTCAGCCATTGCTACCTCCTAGCGAATTCATGAATCAAAGCGGGCTCAGAACAGTTGGCCTCGGCTATCATACCATCGCCCTCGGAAGTCCGAGCATTCGGACAGTCGGAACGGCGGTTCTGACGCCGCTGTGCACACTAGCAAGTTATAACTTGCTAACCTGCTCTGCTCAAGTAACGAGTTGTGATCCCGGAGAGCTGGTCGTGTTAACTGGTGCCCGGGAAGGGACTCGAGTCCCCACTCCCTTGCGGGAAGCGGATTTTAGGTCTGAGGAAGCTCGTCCGCGGCGGTCCCCCACTGTACACGAAGCAGGTAACCACCCGGTTCCCATTCCGCCGTCGTCCGCGGACAGTGGCTGTCATCGGTCGGCTTGGCTGTCAACCGACGGGGGATAGCGGCAACGGGGCTAGAGCCCCGACCCGTAGCCGGCGTGTAGGTGGCTGATCGGCTGGCCAAGTGGTGAGGACTCCCGTCTGCATCGCTCACGACTGACTCGGGTAGACTGAAGCGGCTAAGACGGCTAACGCGCCGGGGGTATGGCTTAGGGTTTTCGCCTGTGCCGGCGAAGCTATGCCTCCATCTTCCGATGGGCAAAATGGCCGACTGACGCCTCGACTGGGTGAGAGCAAGGGTACCCGCCTGGGCGGAGAGGCTGCGTGGCGATAAGCTAGTCAGTAGTGGGTTCTGCCAGTGTTTGGCCTGCGCAGACGTTGTCCGTCAGCACCGCGTCTGAGCGTCCTAAGAAGTCCATTATCACCCGTGGCTTCGCCGGACACGTTACGGCAACCCGTGCATCGTCTACAGTCATAGCTACCGAGTTCCCCAAGCTCGCTCCCTTCCTGAAGTGAAGCCCAATCAGGCCCACCCAGAGGAGACCCACTAGCACCGCTGGAACGAGCACGGCGAAGAACACCCGTCGAGTGATGCCCGGCAAGCGCCGGCGGGTGCGGGCGGCAGATCGGCTACGGGTTTCTTCGAGAGGGAGGCCACATTTGGAACAGTCAGTGGAGCCCGGCTCGTTCAGGCCCCCGCAGCGTAGGCAAGCCTCGGTAACGCGCGAGCTCGCCTTTTCGCGAGCTCGCCTTTTCACCACCGGTTGTGGACCAGCGGTGCGCCCGGCCTCGATGGCTCGGACCCGGTCATACTTGGCTCTCTTCTTCGGGTCGCTGAGGACTTCATACGCCCGGTTCAGGCGCTTCATCACCGCTTCGGCATCTGGCGCTTTGTTCACGTCGGGATGGTAAATCCGCGCTAGACGTCTGTACGCGACCTCAATGACCTCAGCCTGAGCTTTGGGGTCAACCTGAAGGACAGCGTAAAGGTCCATCGATTCGTATTCGTGCGTAACGAGCGGGCCCCATCGTCTTCGAGCGGACCCATTCCCGCGGGGAAGGTATCATATACGCATCGAGGACTGTTGGTGGAGCCGGAAATCAGTAGACCTACCCCAGGCCAGCGACGGGCTATGGAGGCTCTGATGGGCGGTGGCGAGTCAGCCCGTGCTTATAGTGAGGCAGCGTGGATAGCAGGGGTGTCCGAGGGGACCATGCTGACTCACGTGAATCGCGTTAGGCAGAATCACCCCGGAGTCTACTCGCTCATTCGCGACGTTAGAATGGCACAGATAGCAGTGCGGCACGAGATCGCCGTTATGAACGCCAGGGATCATAGCAGGGCGTACCTCCGGAATCAGAATCGAATGATGCGTCGGCTGCTTGGATTCAACCCAGGGAGCTTCTAGGTGCAACTTTTGTTCTGGTGGCGATCAGGGAGCACCCACTATGACGCGGTACGGGAGGTGCGGAATCTGACTGGACTGTCGGCAAGCCGAGCTGTGGTTGCCTTTGGAGACCTGGCTGTTTTCTTGGCGTTTGTAATCCTCGGCAAGGCCGAGCACGGAATCATCCCAGGGCAAGCGTTGGTCCGTACGGCACTGCCATTCGCAATCGCATGGTTTGCCATTTCTCCATGGTTAGCAGCGTACAGGACTTCTACGCTCTACAACCCCAGGGCAACAGCATGGCGGATACCGTTAATCTGGCTTCTGTGCGGGGTAGTCGCGCTTTTGGCCCGAGCCCTACTGACCGACCGGCCCTTGACACTGGCTTTTGCTCTTGTCGCAATGGCCGTTCAAGGGGCGTTACTAGTCAGCTGGCGCGGTGTATTCATGATTGCTACCCGTTGGTCCTCCCGCCCACGAAAGAATCCTGATCCTGAAGGCGACATCGCCTCCTGACCGGGTCGACCCCTACGCTATACTGGCCCCAGAAGTACAACCGACTGTGACGCTATCGGTGTGGTACCAGCTACCTGTACGGTCAGTGACGGTCCCTGACGGAACGCCATGGGCCGGGTGTCCCGATATCAGGACGGCAGACTGCGGCCGCAACGCCCGAAGTGAGGATACGACGGAGATGAGGGCCGAGAAGCGTTCCTAGAAATAAGTCCTTTCGCGAATGTTGAAATGCTGAGCGTATTGAACATAGGCAAATCCTACGGAGACCGGACTCTGTTCGGTGATTTAACCGTAAACGTGACGGCTGGCCAGCGTGTTGCTTTGATTGGATCCAACGGGTCCGGAAAGTCCACCCTCTTGGACATTATCGCCGGCGAAACCTCTCCGAACTCTGGCAGCGTGACCAGGTCTCGGGACTTGGTAATAGGCTATCTCAAACAGGACCCTGTTCGGAATTCGGGAAAAACGCCCCTCGAGGAGGTGCATGAAGAGCTCTCAGAGGTAAAGGTTCTTAGAAACAGGATCGACAACATCTACGAGTCTCTTTCGTCCAAGCCTGATCCAAGACAGCAAGATGAGTTGCTACAACAGCTCCGCCCACTTGAGGAGGCTCTGGAAGCTGCGCGTGGACGTTCTAGAGAACACGAGGCTAAAGCAATCCTCTCCGGGCTAGGCTTTGATGAAAGCGAATTCTCGAGACCTCTCAACGAGTTCAGCGGCGGCTGGCTTATGCGTGCTGCGCTAGGAAACTTGCTTTTCAGCAAACCAGACCTTTTGCTTCTGGACGAACCCACCAATCATCTGGACCTTGACGCAAATCTATGGTTCGAGAGATTCCTAAGATCCTTCAAGGGGGCTGTGATCTTCACATCCCACGACCGGGCTTTCCTGAACCAGGTTGCGACCATGGTGCTGGCCATCGAGCCGGGAGAGGTCGTGCGCTTCAGGGGCAATTACGATGACTACGTTGTCGCACGTGAGCGCTCCTTGACCATCAAGCAGTCGGCCGCCGCCAGGCAGCAGCGCGAGGTCCAGAGGCAGATGCGCTTCGTAGAGCGTTTTCGCTCGAAAGCTCGGAAGGCCACCCAGGTGCAAAGCCGCTTGAAGCAACTAGAGCGGGTGGAACGCATTCAACTACCCAGGGCGACCAAGAGGGTCCATTTCACCTTCCCAGAACCGTCCCGAAGCGGCGCAGAGGCAATCTCTCTCACTAACGTGAGTAAGGCCTACGGCGATCACACCGTATACCGTGGTCTCAACCTCACCCTGGAGCGCGGTGACCGAGTTGCCCTGATTGGGCCCAACGGTGCGGGAAAATCTACGATGCTCAAAATACTCGCAGGGGTAATGCCATTTGATGAAGGTGAGCGGAAGACTGGGCACAATGTGATAACAGCCTACTACGCACAGCACCTATTCGATCTTCTCAATCCCGAAAATACCCTGATCGAGGAGCTCCAGCAGGCCGCGCCAGAGGAACCCGACCAAAACCTGCGACATGTCCTTGGTGGGTTCCTGTTCAGCGGCGAGGACGTCCGCAAGTCCATATCCGTACTGTCAGGTGGAGAGAAGGCAAGGGTTGCGTTGGCAAAGCTCCTGGTTCAGCAAAGCAACCTGCTCTTCATGGATGAACCAACTAACCATCTGGACATTGCGTCGAGGGAGATTCTCACCGACGCGCTCAGCGACTACCGAGGAACCATTTGCTTCATAACCCATGATCGCACTGTCATACGGCAGGTCGCCAATAAAATCATTGAGATCAGTAGCGGCAAGGCAACTGTCTTCCCGGGGGACTACGACAGCTACTTGCATCGAAAACAGCTAGAAACCACCGAGGGTAACTCTCGTGTGCCCGCCGATGGCGCGGGGGACAGCCGTTCAACGGAAGAACGGCGCGAATCGAGGCGGAGTGTAGAAGACAAGTTACGGCGCGGTCTCGGCAAGGAAGCTCGCGCGCTCGCTATTCGTATAGAGAAGATCGACGCCACCCTGGTTAGCCAGGAGGCTCAGATCGCCCGGATGGAGGCGCTGTTCTCCAACCCAGACCAGATTGGCGACACAACTCAGCTGGTCACATTGGGAGAGCAGTATCAGGTCCTGAAAAACGAGTCGCAATGCCTGTGGGAGGAGTGGGAGCGGTTGTCGTTAGATGCGGAGAGAGTCGATATCCAACTCAAGGAACTTGATGCCAGCAAGTAGGTATTTCTGGCAGGGCGCGTTGAGTATCCGCTGGCCGGCTGTGGACGACGGCGCGTCTTAGCGCGATCGGGTATTCGATAGCCAACCTACCGGAAGGAGTCACGTATAGTAGACTCACTTACGCCGGTGCCACGGCCTTCACCTCTAACCTCCTCACCCAGACCTCATCCCCAGGCGTCAACTTCAGGATGCGCCTCCCGACCGGCCCCAGCAGCACGCCCTCCTCCGGCAAATCATCGCCTACCTTGACCCAGGCCCTCAAAGGAGCCGTAGTGTCGCTGATATACTCGACCATGTCGCCGTCCATCACCCCGATCTTCGCCGCCACATTGCTACTCATCGGGCAGATGCGGCAGCCACGCTGGTCGAACTCATCGCTGGCAGTCTCGACCACCTTGAAATGCCGACGCTGTTCCCTCAGCTCTCGACGGAGCTCCTGCGTCCTGGTCAGGTCCACCTCATCGTTCTCTATGATCACACCGTAGAGGTCCCTGGCCCGCTGTGCGCTCACGTACTCCTCCGCGAAGTCCTTTCTCACTAGCTCCACCTCACGATCCAGCGGGTCGCCGACTCCGCCGCCCGACGAGGCGTGCGTCACGACTACGTCGCCTGCACACAGAGGAAACGCCTTTACCTTGCCGGGGATTGGAGATGGTTCGATCTCGACTCCGCCGCGGCGGTGGGAGCCACGCGGGTGGCCGAGCGCAGGCTGGGGGCGCTGATCGAGAGGTACAGCCCCGAGACCGTGGAGCAGTTCGTCGACGAGTGGATCGACTACGGCAGCCGGCGTATGGTGGAGGAGATCAAGAGCTTGCCTCAAGGAACCTGGGAGAACGAGGCGACGCTGGACCCGCTGTCGTTTGCTCCCGAGGGTGTGACCGTCAAATCAAGCTCACCATTGACCACGCCGAGGAAGCAATGATTGTCGACTTGACGGAGGCCGCGTCTAAAGCTTCGGTCATGGAGGGCATCTTCTGGTGCCTCGACCCGACACTGCCTCACAACCAGGGGGCTTTCGACCGGGTGAGGTTCGAGCTGCGGGAGGGATGCATAGTAGGGATACCGAAGTTCCCTGTGGGCACGTCGGTGGCCACCACCTTTACTGCTGACCGCATGGCCTCCTGTGCCATCGCTCTGATGGCCAAGGTGGATCCGGCCCGGGGTGAAGGGATACGACGGATGGCTGACGTGGGTAGAGGGTGCAGCCTCAGGGTCCAACTGGACTACCTCCGTGGAGCTGTGGGAGAAGGCGCATCCTCACCTGATCGAATGTGGGGCGAACGTCGTCCCCGATTCGGAAGGAGCGGGCGAGTTCTGTGGCAGCCCAGGTATGCGAGTGGTGGTGAAGGCACGGAGTAACCCGGTGGTAGCTGCCGGATTCGGCGACGGCAAGGTATTCCCACCGAAAGGAGTCCTGGGAGGGCAAAGTGGAGGTCCCTGCCTCGGGTTCATCCTCGACGAGAAAGGGGAGAGGATTCAGGAGCTACCCTTGATTGGACTCTTCGAGATCGAAGCTGGGCATGCTCTGGAGGCTCATACGACCGGCGAAGGAGGTTACGGGAACCCCCTGGACCGCGACCCTGAGAGGACCAGGGATGATGTTCGTAAGGGGTGGGTCACTGTTGAGAAAGCTCGAGACACATACGGCGTCGTGGTCGATATCCGGTCGGAGCTATTTGCCGTGGATTATGTAGCGACCGAGAAGCTGCGTTGCGAACAAGATGGTCTCCGGTGAGAGGTGGAACGGCCCGTCGACGGGTTCATCACAACTGAACGAGCAGGGGATGTGTGTTTAATGTCCCGCTGACCTAGACCACTCGGCCGCCTGTGCGAGGTCCCTCTTCACCGGCGGGATGGCAGGGAATCACCATCTGATTGCTATGCGCTACGTTGTAGCGCCATCCTCGTCTGATCGTCTGGGCCTGAACGCTATGTAGGCATGCGGGACTTCGTCTCATAGATTGGGTGGAAAAGGGCCCTACACGTAAACCCTGGATGGACGCCTGGTGGACTTGGCATAGGGTGGTCCAGTCATCTCACCCACGTCGTGAGGCTTCCACGGCTTGTGAAACGCCTCGTCGGCGCTTTCTGCGGGTGTGGGAGAATCCCATAAGCTGCCGAAGGTCGGCGATCTCACTGAGGACGTGCCTCCTGGAGCCCACCTGAACCTCTAAAGGCCATTGCTCAACGTCGCCCTTCCACTTGTCGTTGACGTGGCGGCAGAGATCAAGAACCTCGTCGAGGTCACGATATACCCTACTGCCAGTGGTCTCGAGGGCGTCGATATTCGGCTGTCTCCAACGAATCAGATATCCGCTAGCACTTCCGGAATCAGAATCGAATGTTGCGTCGGCTGCTTGGATACCAGCCAGGAAGCTTCTAGTTGCCAACTGAAGAGGGCGTATCCGTCGCCGGCTTTGTAGCAGGCCAGGCTTTGCCTCCACTTCGCGAATCTAGAGCTCGGGCTCGCTCCCGTTCCAGCTGATTGCGACCGTTGAAAAGGCCCCCTAGTTGTGATTTGTAAAACAACTATTCAAGGGCGCGAATCAACTTCCATAATAACGTTAGCTGGTGGGTTATGGGCTGGACGAGATCCAACCCCGGTTCCCCCGGAGTAGGTAGGTATCCTGCTCAAATCCGCAGTGAACCGACCTAAAGCGTGGGTCCAAGGATAGAACATGACGCCAACGAATTGTTCTTCAGGATAGCGATCAAGTCTGTAGAAGGATGAGACCTGATCTGGTGGTATACCTTTAGCTTCTAGTCTTCTAATCGCTTCGTGCTTATCTGTTACTGTTTCACGGGGGATCAACGTACCTTCGTGGAAAGGTATCCAGATGCCTTGTTCTGGGAACATAACATCATCGTCTGTAGGAACGTACCAACCGTTTTTTGGGGCCCATAAATCCCCATTGCCTCCGTGTACTTGTTCCCACTCTGTGCCTGCGTGAGAAACGTAAACTACACTTAACCTTCCTTTGCTGTCTATACCTCCGGCGCCTTCTCGTACTTTATCCCGAACTATTTCAGCCCACCAACCTCTATCTTCGAAGCGAGCTTGGTCCGCTCTCTGGAATGGATTCTCAAAACTATTCGTAGCGTAAGCTAACCATTTTTCATAGCCGCTTACATCTGTTTGGTCATGCAGTTCTTGATAGGGTCTGCCCCAACCAGTGGGGTCAGTGGTTATTAGGGCCTCACGTACTGAAGTAATGACTTTAACGTACTGCATTGAATATCATTAAGGTGCCTTGGTTTAATGGTCCGATCAGCTTAGGTTCGAGTAAGTACCTTTAGCAGGTGTCCGTTGGGGTCTTTGAAATAGAAACCCTGTCCCCCTCCTCGTGTATTAATCTCGGCGTTATCTGGGTTGAATGGACCGCTACGGAATCGATCCATTTCTATGAGCTGACGATGGACTTCAGCGACTTTGTTCAATTTTACCCTGACTCAGAAACGTTTGCCGGATGGTTGTTGTACTACCATAATACCACTGGGCTCACGGTCCAGGCCGATGAGAGCATCAGGGCGGCCGCTAGGCTGGCATTTGAGGGGTTCCGAGAGCGAGACAGTGCCGCGAGCCTTGAAGCCCCAAATGAGATCGTAGCGCTATGTAGCGCTATGTAAGGAATGGGGTCTCTAGTTCCAGCATCTGATACCAAGATCATAGCAGGCCCTCCGGCGGTGCCTCGCATTGCCTCGACGCTATTTCCGGCTAGTTGCCAACTGAAGAGGGCGTATCCGCCGTTGAAAAGGCCCCCTACACGCTAACCCTGGACGCACGCTTGCCGGACTTGAGATAGAGTATCGGCCATCTCGCACACGTAGTGCGCCTTCCACGGCCTACGGAACGCCTCGTCGGCGCTTTCTGCGCGTCTGGGAGTATCCCATAAGCAGCCGAAGGTCGGCGATCTCACTGAGGACTTGCCCTCTGGAGCCGAGCTGAACCTCGACGGGCCATTGCTCAACGTCGCCCTTCCACTTGTCGTTGACGCGGCGGCAGAGTGCAAGAACCTCGTCGAGGTCACGATAAACCCTACTGCCAGTGGTCTCGAGGGCGTCGATATTGGGCTGTCTCCATCGGATCAGATATCCGCTAGCACTTCCGGAATCAGAATCGAATGTTGCGTCGGCTGCTTGGATGCAACCCGGGGAGCTTCTAGTTGCTATCTTCCCCTGGTGGCGATTAGGGTAGAACGAATGACAACATGGTGTGCCAGGTCCAAGCTGCGCCGACGGGAGGTCCGATAGCGATGAGAGAAGCCGACCAGAACCTTGTCTCAGCCAAGCGGTCGTCAAATTACTCCGCGGTCAGCGCCAGGCGAACAAGCCGTGGCTGACACCAGTAGGATCGCTACTGGGAGATTCAGCCTGCGGTATCGTATCGAGGGGACAGGCACACCGACGATAGTGATCGGGTTTCCAACCTACTACGCACGCGCCTGGTCTTCTTAGACCATCGAGGCACTGCCCCCTCACCGGGCCGCGTGGACACTGCGGGGTTCAAACTGGACAAGCTGGTCGACGACATTGAGCACGCCCGGCAGTCGCTCGGGCTGGGGCGCATTGCGGTCAATGGCCACTCCGATTACTCCTTCATGGCGCTCGAGTATGCTAAGAAGTACCCGGCAAACCTGTCCCACGTGATCATGATTGGCATCGCTCCGGATCTCAGCGCCGCGAGTGCTGAAGCAACTGAACAGTATTGGCAGACGTTAGCGTCTCCCGAACGCAAAGCAGCCATGGAGGAGGACGTGAAGCGCCTCACCGACGAGCAGTTGGCTCAGCTACCTCCGGGGCAGCGGCTCATCAAGACCTACATTCGGATCGGCCCACGCATCTGGTATAACCTGCGGTTCGATTCGTCGCCGCTGTGGGAAGGGGCCGAAATAAACATGGATATGCTCGACTACGTATGGGGACAGGTCTTCCGAGATATTGACATCACGCAGGGGCTCGACACGTTGGATCGGCCGGCGTTCCTTGCGCTGGGACGGTACGACTTCATCGTGCCTCAGCCGTCGACGTGGGATCCCATCAGGCCGAAGTTCCGGGACTTGACGGTGCGGGTATTCGAGCGAAGCGGTCATACGCCTCAGTATGAGGATATGCTCAGAACGGGGGGGCTCGGCGAAGCTACAAAGTGGGCCAAGGTCTTGGACTCTAAGATAGACCAGGTGAAACGATTAGGAGATTCAGTGGAGGTCTTAGTTCCTAGTCGGGTCCACGATCTGGGACTCTTCCCAACGCGGCCCAGACCATCGCGGTGACGCCACTAACGAAGGTCGCGGACCCTTTTACCGGACTTGATGCTGGTTCCTGAAGGGTATTGCCTGCGTGCGCGAGCTGCTGCAGGATCAACCGAGAGGCCCAATCCTGTGGGTCAGGCTATCAGCAGATTCAGCACCTGTGGCAGGGCTTCTTTCGCTCTGCCTAGCACTTCTTCTTCGGTAAGGCTGCCCATTGGGTGGCCTATCAGGGCATACCGGTAGCCGGGCGCTCCCATCATGTCGGCCATTGCCTTGGCCTGGGAGTCGAAGGGTTTGGTGACCAGCACCACCGAGGGTATTCCCTTTTTCTCCAGTGCAACCGCGTCCTGCATACTGCAGGATGTGCAACTCCCTCACTCAGCGGTTGCGGTTATCACCACGTCGCACCTGGCGGCGAGATTCTCTATCATCTCCGGCGGCGCAGGGACTCGGTGCGTCCCTTTGTTGGCCTCGACCACGTCTTTGACCGAGTATGTGACCTCTATCAAGTGGGCTATCATGCCAAGCATCATTTCCGAGTTGGGCTTGTTGTTGGAGAGCAGACCTATCGTTCTGCCATGAAGGGTGGTTGCCCTGGCAGCTAGATCTGTATTTTGCGCTGTTGCTTCATCGCGCGGATCCAGCGTGATCAGTTCGTTCGACACACGTTACCTCCGTGTCTGGATCTCTTTGGTTATAGATGTGCTTCCACCCCACGAGCCGATGATTGATACGAACGCGCCGGCGGAGCCGCCTCCGCCGACGACAATGATCTGGTCAACGTTCTTCAACACGGAGAATCGTCTATCGAGGTCGTCACCGGTGAATGGGTGCTCCTGCCTGTGCCATTTGTTCCATTCCCTGCCGGTTCGCTGGGCCTTCTCGAATATCAATTCCCTTGTCTTCTGCTTGCTAAACCCGGAGCGGCGCAGGTATTCCAGAGCCTCTGGGCTAATCGTCACGACTGCCTCCTCGTGGCCTTGTCCCAGAGCCAGCATAGCATCAGACACAATCGTCAAAATCTCCTCGGGTTGGCTGTGGTTGTAGGTGCTTACCTGGAGAGGCGCAACCGCTGCCAGCACCGTCACTGTGCTAGATTCTGGAGAGAAGCCCTTTTCCACCCGCAAAGACTCCCAGGGAATGATGTCGTCGTCCTCGGCGAAGCAGAAAGAATATTTGCCGGGGTGTCCGAAGGTGCTGTTGTCCATATCATGGGGCACGGAGCCATAAACGTTGATCTTGATAAGCCCCAATGCCCGTCCGATGGTCGCGTTAGCACGAAAGCCATGCCCCATGAGGACGGTCCTGGAGTTTATCCCCAACTCTTTAGCTATCGGCCCGCTGACCAGTACCAGCATGCCGACTCCGTTAGTAGAGGTGCTATTGGCATGCAGGTTGAATGGTGTCTCGGAAATCGCCCGGACCGCAGCGACCACGACAGGCATGTACTGTGGCTTGCATCCCGCCATCACCGCGTTCACCGCTATCTTTTCAGCGGTGAAGACCTTACCACGAACGTCTTCCTTGGCGACAATGTCGGAGGGCTGAAGGCCTACATAGTCCAGCATCACCCGTACATTGGCCTCGGTGGGAGGAATCACGGGAAGTCCGTCAGTCATCCCCTGGGAGTGGTAGTACTCCTGTGCCTCCTCCCAGTCGAGGAACCGGTATCTTGTGGACGTGAGGGCTGGCGTGTTCAATGGCTACTCCTTAGCGCGACATGGCTCGCTCATAGCCTACGTCTAAGGTCAGTGACTGTCTCTGGTGGAACGCCACGGGCCGGGTGGCCCGATATCCGGATGACAGACTTTACACACCCGATAGCCTGCAGCAAAGGCGTCAGACAACTCGTGGAACCGAACACGGTTCTCCGGCTTCGTCCGCCGTCCTGGTGGACAGTTGAGCCTGCAGACGATCCTGGTAGTCGTGCATCCGTTATACATTTTGCCGCCTCGGCAATCGACACAGGCGAGGACTCTGGGTCACGTCAACCGCTCTTCCACTAGATAGAACGCACTGTCCTTGCGCGCAATGTAATGGGGGTGGTCAGGCGAGCTAAAAAATACACTGCCGCCTCCGGGAGGCGCTACGATCTCGTCGTACTGGCGCCCTTCGTCCCCATCAACGACGAACATGTGCTTTTCGCCAACCTTAATAAAGGCTAGACGTCTCTGAAAAATCGCGGATACATACGTCACCCACCGGCTGTTGGGATCGAAAGTGAGAGATCGCTCGTATACCGCGTCATACGGCTTGTGCTGCTGCCCGTCCACCACAACGAACTGCTTCCTACTCCATTCAACACGAGCCACATAGGCCACCTGCCGGCCGTCCGGACTGAAAACCAAGGGCCACTCTATGGTGGGGTGGGCAGCCTGGTGCTCCACCGACGGCTTGTTCATATCTACAACGCGTATGTCCCATCCGTACATATAAGCCAAGCGCTGACCGTCGGGGCTGAATACCGGAGGCTTCTGTCCGTAGGCTCCGTGAGCGTGTAGCTCCTGCCCGCTTATATCTACGACGTGTACCACCATATCGGCGAAATAAGCCAATCGCTGGCTGTCCGGGCTGAAAACCAGATTCCAGTGCTCTACAGGTTCGTAGCGTTTCCACTCCCCGCCATCGACAACGACAAATTCCTGATGTTGGGACCCCAAGCTCTGACCGCGTTCTGCGGCCACATAGGCCACCCGCCGGCTATCAGGACTAAAGGCTAGAGACCCTATCTTTATCCCCCGATCGTACTGGCGCCCCTGCTTCCCATCTACAACAACAAACCCGTGGGCCGGGCCCGAACCCTCATCTCTCGGTTCCTCCATATGTACCTCATATGCGAGCCGTTGGCTGTTGGGGCTGAACACCAGAAAAACCCCTACGAGGTCTAAAGATCCCTCTTGCTCCTCCTCGTACTGCGGCTCCTCCTGGCCATCTACGATTACGAACAGTTTGTTGCTGTCCTGAGCCACATAGGCCAAATGCTGGCCGTCGGGGCTGAATGTCAGAGAGCCTCCGGCTATCCTTTCGTACTGCGTCTGCTCCTTGCCATCCATAATCACGAGCTGTTTCTTGCTCTCCCGAGCCGCATAGGCCAAATGTTGGCCGTCGGGGCTAAATGTCAGAGAGCCCTTCTCTATCTTGTCGTGGTGCTTCTGCTCCTTGCCATCCACAATCACGAGCTGTTTCTGGCTCTCCCGAGCAACATAGGCCAGACGATGGCCGTCGGGACTGAATGTCAGAGAGCCGTTCTCTATCTTGTCGTACCCCCTTTGCTCCTTACGGTCTACGACCGCGACCTGCGTCTTGCCCTTACGAGCCACATAGGCTAGCCGCCGACAGTCGGGACTCACGATGAGGGATTTCCTTACCATCGAGGGGCGGCCTTGGTCTATTAGTTGCTCAGATGTAGTTCTGATGACCATTCCGGCCTGTGCCACTCTGGCTGGCACTCGTACCACCAGAGCCCCGATTGATGGCTCCTGTCCGAAGGGAGTTACCTGGGCATCACCGTTGTCCATCGTTGACGATCGCTGGCCTGCTGCGCACAGGTCTCGAGTCCAACACCCTTCATCAGATATCGTGGGCCACTAGCATCTCTACCCGGGCTATCTTCGACTGTGATGCACATCTGTGGAAACGCTTCCAACGCGATTTCGCCTGAGTCTTGCTGTGTCCAGGTCTGTACCTGTGCCTCAGCACATTCCCTCAGGAAGAGCAGAGCCCCAATCGAGGGGGTTTCAGCCTGTAGGCACAGCTCATAGTGAGGCATGCGTAACACACCGTTCCGGAGAGCGATTCCGTCAAACCGTCCGTCCTGGTTCCATATTCCGTGCTTGCAGGTATGCACATGCAGCGGGCTCTCTATTTGTACGCCGGCCATGTGGCCAGGAATATCCAAACAGTAGCCTCGCGCTTCGTCAAGCGGCGCGATCACCCGCAAGAACACCCCCTGATCTTTAGCTCCGACCACCTCTTCTTTCACCAGCTCCGATGCTGCCGCCTGAGACGTGACGACATCCTGTGTAACCGCGGGACTCGTCGACTCCTCGTCGCTAGAATTTGCACAACCCGCAGCAAGCACCGATACTGCGAGGGCCGTAACCAATGTCGCGACGAGGAGCTTAAACAGTACGTCCAAAGTGCTTACTCACTTGGCACCTAGAAGGGCAATTCAACCTCACACCGTACACAACCTTACACACCCACAAAGAGAGGAGCAAGAGATACAGACAGGTGGTGAACGGATGCGCGGTAGGCGTATCGCTTAGTAAAATGGCGATGCGGATATATCTACGCCTCGACATCTTTTAATCGCAAAAGACCCTCCCAAGCATGGCTGGCGTGAGGCGGAGGCACAGCTTAGGTTCTGATACCCTAGATGACGATGATGAACCGCTACTTTACCTTGGAAGAGGCCCAGGCGATGGTCCCCTGGCTCCAGGAGACCTTCGATGCCATCGAGCCGCTTAAGGAACAACTGGCAGAGGCCAAGGAGAAGGTCCAGTCGCTTATGACTCGCATGCAGTCCAACGGAGGAGCGAAAGCGAAGGAAGAGCTTGAGGAGGCCACTCGCTCCCTGCACGAGGCACAGGATGGTATGGACGAGCGCGCCTACGCCATAGTAGAGCGCGGAATCTTGCTCAGGGATGTGGAGCAGGGGTTAGTGGACTTCCCCTCCATGAGGGACGGCCGCGAGGTCTATCTCTGCTGGCTCGCTGGAGAGCCCTCGATCACTCACTGGCATAATGTGGATGTGGGTTTTTCAGGGCGCCAGCGTCTGTGAGATCGCTCCGGCACGCAATCTCTACGCCGCGTAGGTCAATTAGCTTCGCTTGGGAGTGGCGAAAAGTCGACCAAAGGGGCTAGCCGAAGTCCTCACACAGACAGCGTCCACCGGACAGGGTACCTTGAACCGCCTGACACCTAAACCCCGAGCGTATGGAGCCTAGATCGGGCCTGTTGCTGTAGTAGCGAGTTAGCGAGCGATAGGGAGCGAGCATGAGTTGGGACTTTGTGAACGTTAGTGGCCCCCATGGGCAGTTGACCGAGGGGCCGGCCTGGGACGGTGCCGGCGTGCTGTTCACCCACATTCCAACGAGCCGCATCTGGCGGTATGACCCGCAAGACCCGCGCTTCAGCGGTATTCCGCTCCGATACGAACCATGCGAACGGCCTGATGTTCGATCAAGAGGGACGCCTGTATGCGTGTGAGGGGGGCGCTCGGCGCGTAGTACGTTATGAAGCCGATGGCACCACTACGGTGCTGGCGGATCAGTTCGAAGGCCATCGCCTCAATCTACCCAACGACCTGGCTTTCGACCTCCAGGGACGACTATGGTTTACCGACCCGTGGTACGAGGGAGCCGCCGGCGAGTGGAGCTATGACCCGGCCTCCCACAAAGACCTGGACCACGAGTCGGTCTACCGTCTGGACCCTCAGCCCGATGGCAACTGGAGCATAACGCGAGTAACGTTCGATACCGTAAAGCCCAACGGCATCCTGTTTTCGCTGGACTACCAGACCCTTTACATCGCCGAGCACGGGGTTGAGCCAGAGGAACCACGGGAGCTGAGGAGCTATCCGGTACGTAGCGACGGCAGTCTCGGACCCCATGTCGTGATGCACGATTTCGCGCCGTATCGCTCAATAGACGGCATGTGTCTGGACACTCAAGGCCACATCATTGGACCGGCCGGAGTTAAACGCGGTGAGCCCGGCGCCGCTACGGTCTACGTTTTCTCGCCGTCAGGGGAGATGCTTGAAACCCATCCTCTACCCGCGGACCGCCCTACGAACTGCACCTTTGGTGGGCCCGAGCTAACCACGCTCTACGTGACGAACAATGAAGGCCACCTGCTGCAGGCCAACACCGAACGTCAGGGGGAGCTACTGTTTCCCAAGGTCACATAACGATCTCGACGGTCGGAGGCTGTCTGTACGAACGGCCAATGATATCTGATGGTAGGTGGTATGGCTTAGGGAATCGTCGTTAGGGCGGAAGATACCCCCGCCAATACTGAATCGCAAAAAGGGGTCGCCCCCGATCACTAGCGTCGACAGCTGCTGGATAGCGAAACAGCTCAAACGACCTCCCACACATTACAAAAGGTGGTCTAGCCCACACTGTGCCCGATTCGATGTCCGTACGCGCCCCCAGTGTGACCCGACGCAAGCCGCCGCTGAGCTAGGCGAGGCGGCCTGCGACTTCGACGACCATACTGCGATTCGCAGCTGTTTCCCCACGCTCGTAAGGCACTGCATCGTCATCGGGCCCCACCGCTCGCTGTATCTGGTCGATATGGTGGAGAAGCCCTAGCCCGTCGCTGGTTGCAGCATACACATGCCGTCCCTTCGTGTTCTTGCGAAGCTCCAGCAGGCCCTTCTCACTCATAAACTGGAGATAGGCCTTCATCTGGGAGTGGCTCATATTGACCCCGTACATCACTCGGGTCTTGTGGCCTCCCCTAGGCGGAGTATTTCGCCCATGATGTCTACGCTCGAACGCCTTGATGTAACCATGCTATGCCCCTCCTTGAGTTAGATGAGAAACGCTGCTGACTTCGGGTCGTTTTTAGCCACTGCGTTACGGGTATTCCTTCCAAGCCCGCTCGCGAATCCGTCTAGGTGGTAGCACCCAAGGTACTTACGTCTAGAACTGAGTTCAATAAAAATGCGGTTAGGGTTCGATTGCGATTTGGTTAAGGTCGCAGCGCCTCCGGTTAACAAAGCCTCTTCGACCGCGAAAGCGCTTTCTGACCCGTGACGAACGAGAACCCTACAGCTAGGCCTGATTGCACAGGAAGAGGTTTCTAGATACCATCCACTGTCTCTGGCGCATATTTGTCTCCCGCCAGATTCCCGCAAGACGGCCTACCATCTGAGGCCACCACTCTGAAAGTTCCTCGCGCTGATACTCCGTGAAAAGAGAGCGCGCACTGGTCACGTAATGCTCAAGGGCTTGCCACCAAGTTGCCACATCCCGGTCACTCGGACGTGGAGGAAACCTCACTAAGTGTGGGGACGCGAACTCTTCGCACCAATCAAAGGAGCCGTCCTCCTTGACCTCTCGATACCAACCGATGGCCGCAGCCCCGGGGTACCGTTCAAGCAAAGGATAGCTCTTCACCGGTATTTCCCATATTGGGAGTCTTCAGGCTCAATGGGCAGCCCAAACGAGATGGTAGCATCATAGTCAGGTTCTGCAAGGCCAGTTAATCTCCAGTCTATCCAATAAGGGATACGATTCTTGCCTCGAACCATGGTTCTTGTCCATCTTTGTCGTCTTCGGGCCCCCGCCAATGGGGTGAAAGCGCATTGAAGACAAGCCGACTCCCTGGAGCGCTCTCCCTCTTGGCAAGATCGTGGTTGTACCCTCCCTCAGCTTGGCGCCGGCGATAACCGACCGATACGATCCAACACTCCCTGGAACAACCGTCGAGGAACCGACACCTCGGATAACTGAAAGATCAATCGCCGGGAGTGCCGCACCAGACGGCCTCCCATCTTGATCAGCTTGACCTGCACGCTCCGCAGCGACCAGTGCTTGACCGCCTTGGGCAGGCATAACCGGCGAAGGAAGTTCCCAAGGTTGTACGCCAAGACGAACAGAGACAGACGCACCCGGTTGGCCACGAACCGATGGCACGACAGCCGAGTCCAGTTCAGCGCGTACTTGCCCTCCTTGATCCACTGCTCGGCTGTCCCTCTACCATTGTAGAATCGAACCACTCCTTCGGGGCCAGCCGTCATGTTCGTGACGATGAAGCCCACCCGAGGGAACAGCTCTCCCCTATGCCACTCCACCTTGGCCACCACACGCCGATCACGGTCCCAACTCTCAGCACGATACCAAAAGTCGTCGTATCGGATCACCGGACGTTTCGGGGGCCTCCCCACAGGTCGTATCAGCAAGGGAGCGATCTCGTATTGCAGCACTTTGTTGCTCGGCAGCCGTATTGCGTAGAAGACTCGCCGCTCCTCCATGTACTCATAGATGTCCGGCTTGGCGAATGCGGCATCGGCCCGAAAGTACCGGCGCACTCCTGTCGCCCCGTAGCGGGACAGGATCGGATCCAATACATCACGCCATCTGTGCGCGCTATGTACGTTCCCCGCGCGGAGCATCGCTCCCTCGCAGTCACCAAACTGGTTGAACACGAACAAAGGGTGATAGCACGTGCTCCCAAAGTGACCGTTGTACGACGCTCCCTCCTGTTCTCCATGTACCGGACTCTCCGAACTGTCCATGTCCAAGATCACCCGCCGGTGCGGCGTGCGGGACATAGCTCCATCCACCCACTTAGCGTTCAGTCGATCCAACCCTTCCACGTTGCCGTCCTGGGTAAGCACCTCGGTCTCGAACCGGCTCATGGTGTTGGTGCTGGCGGCCGGTCTGTCAATGTCTCGCCGTCCAACGATGATCCGCATCGTCGGGTCCTGGGCCAGCCGTTCAGCGTCGTTGGTATCCTCGTAGCCCGCCAGACGACTGTACACCGACTGCCTGAGAAGGCCCACCAATCGGTGCTGCACGTTACGACCGCCCCGACTCTCCTGCAGACACTCATTCGCCGTCTCCGTCAGTCCCAGCGCATCATCCAACTCGCGGCAGGCCAGCAGTCCGGCGTCCGAGGTGATGGTAGCGCCGCGAAACTCCAACCGTACACGTCGGTCGAAACGGAGCGTGGCGCGGGGTTTCGTGCTTTCACCCATTGGGTGCCTCCAGAGTGGGTACGCTATCAAGACCTAAAGCTGTCGAACACGACCAGTCTAGCACTCATGATAACTGCTATGCTCTGCTATTCGGCTACATCAAGTAGTTCTGTTGCTGAGTACGGCACGCCCTGCAGGGTTGATATGGGAAATGTGGGTCTAGATGCTTACGCCCATGCACGGAAGTTGGCCTCGACTGGACTCCGGGCAAGGACTCGTATCAGGACGACTAGGACGACGGAGGGGGACATGAGAAGCGGAGTGTGCTGGGTCACGTACCAATCTGGGGAAAGGTTGCGTCCGTAATCGCGCTGGCCTTGGGCATTGGTGTGGCCGCGGCTGGCGTCGGAATTATCGGGGATAACCTGGTCAAGGTCCAAGCCCCCATCATAGTGGAGTCTGTTACCGCCGCAGGGCCAGTGGCATAACCTACAACGACGACCTCACTTCGAGGTTACCGCTCACAAAAAAGGGTCTCCCGCGATCACTAGCGTCGATAGCGCTGGCGCTGTACCGGGGAGCCGCTTAAACAGCCCACGTTAGAGATGGGGTGCGGTGTTAGGAGCGGTCGGTCAGTCTCGGCTGGCGCTACGGTCCCAACTAGGCATTCGGGAGAACTGCCTGGGGACGTAAGGATACACCCGTATCTCGCCAGCGCTACGCCCGAACGTGATGATGGTTTCTGGCCTACAGCCTAGGGACTCAATCCGTTTCATCCACTGATAAGTCGCCGTCGTAATGTCGCCGTGCGTGTCGGCCTCAACGAATGACATGACGGTCTCTCGCTCGTTTAATGGGAAGTCTCCGGAGCCCGATGAAGCAAGGGTGTTCGTCGACGCAATAAAAGGCGATCGACTGGAAGCCCTCTACTACCTAGCTTTAGCTGTGGGTCTCCGTCAAGGTGAGGTGCTCGGGCTACCGTGGCGCGGCATCGATCTGGAGGCTGAACAACTCATGGTGAGGTCTGCGCTTCAGTGCATCGATGGGGTGTTCGAGATCGCGGAGCCCATGTCCTCGACCAGTCGTCGAACCGTGGGATTGCCAGAACCAGTGGTGACGGCGCTGCGAAAACATGAAGTAAGGCAATTGCAGGAACGCCTCGTTGCTGGGGCCCACTGGGAAGACACCGGCCTTGTGTTTACGTCACGGGCGCAAGCCAATACGATGGTCATCGGCGAATTGCGACTTGATCTGCTTGCGTGATGGAGGTGGAACCAGAACAACGTTCTGGATGCTGTCCGCTTCCGCGAATTACCTCTTTCATTACAATAGATAAACGAATTTACGGGAAAATATCACCCATATCCGCGGTTTCAGTAGCCTGGGATTTGCGGCCCAACGGAAACACCTTCAGACGGGAAGGTCCGCCTGAAGCTTCGTTCCCAGCGGGGTAGGTACCCAATGGAATTGTTGCGAAGACGTGGGTCGTTGGCGACCTGGGCCATAGCCCCCGTGTTAGCTATTGGAAGCTTAGCTGGTCCCAGAAAAAGCATTAAAACGAGATTAGTCCTTGTGATGCTTGGGCTTATCACGCTGACGGTGGTGCTTATATCCGTGTTGGGAGTCAACACTATTTTCACCGCTGGGAGGAACGCGGAGCAAGCCGGGAACACTACCCTCCGGGACCAAGCCGGCGAGTCCATGGTCACCCTGATCAAGGTAATGGCAGAGAAGAACGACCTAGAGTTTGAGAGCGCGCGGCAGGATATTGAATTGCTGGCTCGTTACGCGTCAAACGTGTTCAGCCACCCGGAACAGTTCAACACCTCGGCTTACTGGCGGACGGAAGACCACATGGTGAGAGGCAGGGAAGGCGAGCATTTCAGCACTGAGGGAGATGTCGGTTCCTCCTTGGTACTCCCCCATTTAGGTCTTTCTGGCGAGGTCGAATCTCTGCTGGAACAATTCGCCAGACTGGACGTTCTATTCGTTCCGATTTACGAGAGCCACCCAAACGCAATTCTAATCTACATGGTGTCAAGGAATGGCGTGGCGCGGAACTATCCTTTCATAGACCTGGCCGCCTTTCCAGCCAACGAAGTTCCTTCACTGGATGCAGTAATCGGAGCACCCTTCTTTGCCGAGGCGACTCCGGGCAATAACCCCGACCGGGCAACCGTTTGGACCTCAGAGTTTGAAGAGCTCCTGGGTCTAGGGCTGGTTGTTACGGTATCGAGTCCGGTCTACACGGAACAGGGAGAGTTCGTGGGAGTGGTTGGTTTGGACCTTGGCGTCGCCGAGTTGACCACCCAGATAGAGGAAAGCAGACCCATCGCATTGAAGACGCCGACTCCCTGGAGCGCTCTCCCTCTTGGCAAGATCGTGGTTGTACCCTCCCTCAGCTTGGCGCCGGCGATAACCGACCGATACGATCCAACACTCCCTGGAACAACCGTCGAGGAACCGACACCTCGGATAACTGAAAGATCAATCGCCGGGAGTGCCGCACCAGACGGCCTCCCATCTTGATCAGCTTGACCTGCACGCTCCGCAGCGACCAGTGCTTGACCGCCTTGGGCAGGCATAACCGGCGAAGGAAGTTCCCAAGGTTGTACGCCAAGACGAACAGAGACAGACGCACCCGGTTGGCCACGAACCGATGGCACGACAGCCGAGACGGGTATTCGTTTCTGACAGACGAACTGGGACGGGTCATCGCGCTGCCGAGTAGAGGTTACTCGGATCTGTTGGGTCGCGGGGGTGAAACCGATGACGTGGGACCCAATTTAAGTGAGTTAGTCCCAGCCTTCACTCCGGTGAGCAGCATGATACGAAGGGGTGAAACTGGCTTTCAAAGTGTCATGCTAGGCGACAGGGAGCTTCTGGTGGCCTATGCGCCGATGGCCAGCACCGGGTGGGGCTTGGCCCTTGTGGCGGAAACCGCCAACCTGCTTCAAGTGCTCGGCGATCTGAAGACTGAACTGGACAACTCTACCCTGTCGTTGGTACTGACTCGGATCCTGCCCGTTGGGGGCGTCATCCTTATTTTGGCCCTGGGCTTTGGTTTGTGGCTGACAGGCCGTTTGGTGACTCCCCTGCAGAAGCTGGCCGTGGCAGCCCGGCAGATTGGTGAGGGCCGCTGGGATGAGGTCCTCTCACCGACGGGGGATACGGGAGCCGCGGCCAAGCGCCAAGACGAGGTGGGGCAGCTGGCGCAATCACTTCAAACGATGGGTGAGCAGCTAAAGGTTTCTTTTGGAGACTTGCAGACCCGGAATTCGGAGTTGCGGCTGGCTCAGGGCGAACTACACGAAACCAACGAGATTTTAGAGCAGCGTGTCACGGCCCGCACCGAAGAGATGGCAGCTCTTTTCGAAGTGACGATGTTAACCAGTGAGTCGCAGGACTTGGCCGATTTGATAGGACCGGCCCTGGCCAGGATCATTGATATCGGAAGCTGTCAAGCTTCGTGTATTCACCTGCTGTCTGGGGACCAAACCTACCTATCTCTGGTGGCGCATCAGGGACTGGCGCCGGACGAGATTGCCTCACTTGAAACGGTGGCGGTCCAGCCGGAGTTCAGCGCTTGGCTCCAGCTCACCGGCGACCCAATTCTGATGCCCGACTTGAACGCTCCCTCCATTGTGCCTCAGGAACTGCGCGCGGCCAAATACCGGAGTTACTTGGGAGCACAGTTGCGGGCCAGGGGTGCGCCGCAAGGGCTGTTGAGCTGTTTCAGGGAATCCGATGAGCAGTTCCTGATAAACGAGGTGTCGCTGCTCGTGGCCCTGGGAGAGCAGTTGGGAGTGGTGGTGGAAAACCACCGGCTATACCAGGGAACCAGAACGGTGGCGATCCTGGAGGAACGGGAGCGGTTGGCCCGAGACATGCACGACTCGGTAACCCAGTCCCTCTACGGCTTGACACTGTTCGCTAGGTCCGGACGAGAGGCCGCTGAGGATGGGGACATGGGCAGGGTGGAACGGAGCCTGGCCCAGCTGGAGGAACACAGCTCCAACGCCCTGAGAGAGATGCGGCTGTCCTTGTACCGGCTGCAACCGCTGATGATTGAAAACGAAGGTTTGGTAAAGGCTCTGGAGTATCGACTAGATTCAGTTGAGCGGGGATTGGGAATAGAGCCGGAGCTTCAAGCGGACAGCGAAATCGAGCTGTCGCTGGGGACAAGCGAAGAGTTGTATCGAATAGCTATCGAGGCGTTGAACAACGTCTTGAAACACGCTGAGGCCACGACAGTGAATGTGGGCATCCTGTCCGGCAATGGCGAGATCAGGCTGGAGGTGCGGGACAATGGCCGAGGATTCGAGTCCAACGGGGTACAGCCGGGAATGGGCCTGAAGAGCATGAGGGAGCGAGCCGAGGTTTTAAAGGGCCGGTTGGAGATATCCTCCTCCGTCGGAGAAGGAACCCTGGTTAGAATAACGATTGACGACGTCATCGAAGGTTGACGCCCATGAGAGAGCAAACATGAAAGAGCTCATTCGTGTGTTGGTGGTGGATGACCATACGGTGGTGAGGCAGGGGCTGTGTTCCGTCATCACTCCGCGAAATGGGATGGAGGTGGTGGGCGAAGCAGCCAATGGGCACGAAGCGGTGGAGAAGGCCCGCGAATTGCGGCCTGACGTGATCTTGATGGACCTACTCATGCCGGGTAAGAGCGGCCTTGAGGCGATAACGGAGATCAAGCGAGATAACTCGGAGGCCCGGATTTTGGTGCTGACAAGCTTTGGGGAGGAGGACCGGGTGTCGGCTGCCATTAGCGGCGGCGCGTTAGGGTATCTGCTGAAGGACTCCTCGACGGATGAGCTTTTCCATGCTGTCCGTGAAGTGTTTGCGGCGAATCTATCCCTGCCACCGGAAATAGCGCAGAAGCTAATTCAGAACATGGGTCGGCTCAAGCCGGGACCGCTCCCGAACGTGACCTTTACCAAGCGGGAGACCGAGGTGTTAAGAGGAATATCTCAGGGGTTAACGAATCAGGAAATCGCGGTTGGATTGGTTATCAGCGAGGCCACGGTACGGTCCCACGTCAGCAACATTCTGGACAAGCTGGGGATGACAAACCGAACCCAGGCGGCGCTCTATGCCATTGACGCAGGACTGGTGGGGCGGGACTGACGCACAGATCAAGAGGTATCTCATCCTTTTGGATGAAAGAGACCCCGACATTTGTCGGGGTCTCTTTATATGAAGGGAAATCATCGTCACATCCGATGTTTTCACGGCAGTGGTCGGTTAGGCTGGGCGCTGACTGCTGACAGGACTGGCGTGAACGACAATCAAGGCGAACGAAAATTAGGACTATTCTAGCCTCCAGAGCCGGGTTCATTCAGGCTTCGCTGAGGGCCACCCTGGTTTCTTTGACCCAGGTGGATCTGATCGACTCGGTCAGCGGGGGCCTGTCGGCGCTGATCAAGGTCAAAGAGCACCAACCGGCACTCCTGATAGTTGACAACAGCCTTTCGGGGGATGAGGTTGGCTTACTCCTGGGCGTAGTCAAAGAGGAACGCCCCCAAACGTACTGTGTGGTACTGGTTGATTCATTCAGGGAAAGGCCGATGCTCCTGGCTGCGGGGGCCGACATCGTTTTGATGCGGGATAGCTTCGGCAGTCACTTGAAAGAGGCGATACGAGAGCTTGCCCGGTGGTAGATTTGGTCGGAATCAAGCTAGATATGGCCAATCCCGGAAAGCCATGTGTTATTGCCACCTACAATTTAGGGGTATCAAGTCAGCAAAGGCTGACGCGAATTGTGTTCTGAAATACAGTTCGCTAGACAGTTTGGCTATCCATGTTCAGGCATACTCCCGTCTGCGGGCGCGGCAGCCTAAACGGAAGACTTAAGGGGGAAAGAGCTGTGCCAATGACAACTATAGCCGCCAAGATTGGCCGAACCCGGTTAATAGTACTGATTCTCGGCGTGCTCGTAAGTTCGGTGATCACGTTTTCCGTGGTCGGCACTGCTGGGGCAACGGACGACGGTACACTGCTGCGGTCTATACCGACAACTCACTCTGAGGTTGAGATTAGGGCTCTCGCCGAAGCAGAAGCGCTGGCCCTTATAGATGCTTTTGTGGCATATCCTTCTCCGTGCTTCCTTAGTCTCGCTCTTTGCGAGAATATGCGCGTGGAACTCGAGACCGATCTAGACGGCCACTTGCCACAGCATAGACCACTCACGTTGTTCCCCGGAGTCGTCGTTTACGACTACCAAGCCATCGTCGACAGACTGAGCACGACTGACCTTGAGACCCACCCTCACGTACCGTTCTTGAATCCAGCAAATGGCCACTACTACGAGACCATCACTATTTATGGAGGTATCACCTGGGAGGATGCTAGGGCAGAGGCGGCAGCTCGAACTTTCCAGGGAGTCCAGGGACATCTCGTCTCAATGAACTCAGCGGCAGAGAATGATTTTGTTGCCGCTAACTTACCCTTGGCAATTTTGCAAGGTAATTGGTTGGGGGGACATCAACCTGGAGATACCACGGTTCTTGACGCTGACCCTGCAGCAGATTGGGAATGGGTGACGGGTGAACCCTTTGCTTTCACCAACTGGGATACTGGCGAACCCGATGACTGCATCAATAGCAATTGCGGCAGCGACGCGCTTGTTGGATTTAGACAGGACGCTATCCGATTCCAGCCGAGACCTGGCGGCACATGGGAGGACCGCGGGAAAGAAAACAGGATAGGTGGATACGTTGTTGAGTATACAGTTCCCCCGGTCGTCCACGCCGGCGGCGACGTCACCATTGACGAAGGGGAGACCTTCTCCCAACCTGCGACGGTGGGACTTGCCCACTACTGGCCGTTGGATGATGGGGCCGGCAGTGGTACTGTCTCCGACCAATCGGGGAACGGTGTAGATGGCGTCCTCGTCAATATGGACCCCAATACCGATTGGGTAGCGGGCACGCCTGAAATCGATTTCGCGAATCCGAGTGCGCTGGACTTCGACGGAGCGAATGATTTCGTCGATTTCGGAAACGCACTCAACGGCGGCAACCAATCTTTGACGGTTTCGCTCTGGTACAAGGGCGGGCAGACCGCCGCCGGGAAGAACCAGGTCTTGATCGTCAAAGGGCTCACTGGTGTCCATAAAGGATACGAGCTCCTACTCCACGACCACGGAATCGGAAATACTGCGGAACTCCACTGGGACCTGCGGGGCACCCTTGGTGACGCGTTCGCGACGGCTGTTCCCGAGCCGTCCGTAAACACCTGGCACCACGTGGCCGGTGTCTTGGACCGGTCGACCAACACAGCGATCCTCTACGTCGACGGCGTCGCGGGTGCTAGCAGTACTGCGGCGGTTGGGAACCTCGACAATCCAGTCTCCCTGGGGATCGGGGCACTGAACAGAGGAGGAGTGGGCGGTGACACCGTCCAGTTCTTCGACGGTCAGATGGACGACGTTCGGCTCTACTTCCGGGCGCTCAACCCGTCGGAAATCCGGGAATTGGCGAACGGCACGAAAAACGGCTTCTTCACCGACCCAGACGGCACCAGTTTCAGCGGCACCGTTGACTACGGCGACGGCTCGGGCACTAATACCCTCACGCTCAACGCCGACAACACGTTTGCCCTGAGCCACACTTACCCGGTTCCTGGTATCTACACCGTCACGGTGGAGATTAGCAACGGCGTGAGCACGGGCAGCGACACGCTTCAGGTTACGGTGATCTCGGCCGACACCACACCTCCTGTGGTGACAGTTCCTGACGGTATCACCGAGGAAGCTACGAGTCCGTCCGGCGCGGTAGTGGATTTCGTGACCAGCGCCGAAGACGATGTGGACGGACCAGTGGCGGTCACCTGCGCGTCCGAAACCGGCTCTACGTTCGCCATCGGCGACACGACGGTAAGCTGTAGCGCGAGCGATGCGACAGGCAACGTTGGAGAGGCCGAATTCACCGTAACTGTGGAAGACACCACGGCGCCGGACCTGACGGTGCCGGCCGACATAAGCGTGGAGGGCGACACGACCGGCGGAGCCAACGTCACTCTGCCAAACGCTACCGCCACTGACATCGTGGACTCTGCGCCGTCCGTCGACTGTGATCAGAGCACCGGCTTCTTCCCGCTGGGCGAGACCACCGTGAATTGCACGGCGACCGACGCCGAGGGCAACTCCAGCGGCGACAGCTACACCGTAACCGTTGTCGACACTACGCCTCCGGACCTGACGGTCCCGGCCGACATAAACGTGGAGGGCGACACGACAGGCGGGGCCAACGTCACTCTGCCGAACGCTACTGCCACTGACATCGTGGACTCTGCGCCGTCCGTCGACTGTGATCAGAGCACCGGCTTCTTCCCGCTGGGCGAGACCACCGTGAATTGCACGGCGACCGACGCCGAGGGCAACTCCAGCGGCGACAGCTACACCGTAACCGTTGTCGACACGACACCGCCGGACCTGACGGTCCCGGCCGACATAAGCGTGGAGTGTGAGGCTGCGGGAGGCACACCCTCCAGCAACGCCGCGATCCAGGCGTTCCTCAGCGGGGCGTCCGCCGACGACATCGTCGATGCGAATCCAGGTATAACGAACGACGCGCCGGCCGTCTGCTCGCTGGGCGACACGGTCGTCACCTTCACGGCAACCGACGCCTCGGGCAACTCCAGCTCGGGCACGGCAACGATCACCGTCGTGGACACCACGGCGCCCGGCGTAACTGCCGCCCTGGTCCCGTTAGCGACGGGCGGCGACGACGATGACGATGAGGACGACGACGAGGCTCGGTACACGGTCGAGTACAGCTGCTCCGACGCCTGCGACAGCGACCCCGACCTTACCGCAGTGATAGCCATGCCTTCGCTGGCGGGCCTGAAGATCAAGCTCAAGGAGAAGGATAGAGTCAAGGTCGTGTTCGACCTCGAAGATGGCAAGGTGAAGATCGAGGGACCGGACCCCGAGGCGATCAGGGACGAGATCATCAGCCTGGGCGGCCTGGCCGTCGCAATCGGGCAGGAGATCAAGGTCGAGTTCGATGACGACGAAGAGGAGGCGGTGTTCAAGTTCGACAAGCGGGGCGTGTTGAAGATCGAGGGATCGTCGGTCCTGCTCGTAGCCACCTGCGAGGACGCGTCGGGCAACGTGGGCACGGCCTCCGCAGAGGTGGTTCCCCCGCCGGACGACGATGACGACGAGGACGATGGGGATGACGGCGATAGCGATGAGGACGAGGACGACGGCGACGACGATGAGGGGGAGGGTGAAGGCCACAGCAAAGGCAAGGGTGAGGGCCACGGCAAAGGTAAAGGCAAAGGCCACGAACAGGATGACGGCGGCGATGACGAGGATGACGGCGATAGCGACGAGGACGACGGCGACGATGATGAGGAGGACGACTAAGCCTCAGTAGACCGCCGTTCCCTCACTGCAGCATGACAGGGCGGGGCCGACTGGCCCCGCCCTCTTCCGTTTTCAGACGACCAAGCATCGAGAGTTGGAAGTTCGAGCATCCGGGACACCGATCTAGTGGGCTAACTACGCAGCGGGACACCTTAGTCGACGGAGCTGCGCAGGTGGAGAGATTCACGCCGCGAGCAATACTGCCGCTTTATTCCAGGTGTAGTTCGACCCTCGAGCCTGTCTCAAAAAGGCGTTGTAGAGGTGTCGGTCGGCGGCTAGACCGTTGTGGAGCGCAGCGGATTCCAAATTGGCGAGGAGATCAACAGCCTGGTGACGCTTATCAAGAAAGCACCGCGGCCATTGTGAAGGGTGAGCTTGGAGTTCTCCGCGGCGTTCTTTTACAAGCCCACGCCCGCCACAGTGTTCGCAGGTTGAAGGCCGTCGCCAGCACCACGAACTCGGCCCTGACGTTAGCCAGGCCCCGCAGCAGGAAGCGCCGTGCTCCCATCTGCTCTTTGATGATGCCAAAGACCGGCTCGTTCAGCTACTTGCGCTGAGTGTACATGGCCCGAGCCTCACCCGTGGCCATCTACTGGCGGTGCTCGCGGATCAACGCGTCGGCAGGCCCAATCCATAGTGCACGACCTGTGTGTGCATCTTTGGTGCAGACCCCGTACGCCGGGCAGGCACGGCACACAGTTCTTGAGGCCCGGTAGACACGAAATGGCCCTCGGATCTTGCCGTTCACCTTTCGTATCCCTCGAAACGGCAGCCTCTGACCCTGAGGGCACTGGTAGCTGTCCGTCGCCGCATCGTAGACGAACCGGTCCTTGAAGTAGGGTCCCTGTACACCTGGGTGGTAGCGCTCGGCCATTACCAACACGTCGCCTCGCTGCTCGCCGGCTCTGAGATTTGCCGCCGTATGGTAGCCTCCATCCGCCAGAGTGATCGAGACTCGCGCTCCCGTCATTTCCTCCGACATCTCCAGCATGGGCACGAGATGGGCGGAGTCACTCGCCTTGTTGATCACGTCAGCCGCCGTGATCAACATCCCGTTTCCCAGCGCTGGGTTCAAGGGCGACACTACGGTCTGGGCATTGTATCCGGCGACTATCCCATGACGTCCTTTCACGAGGTGGGCATCTCCATCAGTCAGGTTCACCCGCACCGTTCCCTCATCATTTGCGATCTTCTCCATAGCTCCGCGGACCTGAGTTCGCAGCCCTTGTGCCTGCCTAAGCTTTTCGGGCAGTCGTGGTGGTGGAGGATCGTCTCCTCCTTCATTCTGGGCCTCCAACTCAGCGATCGCCGCCTCTGTCCGGTCCAGCAGCTTTTGTAAGCCGACCGCGTCGTAGGTGCGGTCCCTCGATGCATTCCCCTGGATCTTGGTGCCATCCACCGCCTGCACTGCCAGATCGACCAACCCCATCTCCATAGCTGTCCCTACCGTGCATTTCATCAGCGTCCGCATCGCTCCCCGATGCGCCTGGTAAAACCGCCACAGGGTATTGTGATCGGGGTGTTGCCAGCCCGTGAGCCATAGGTAGGGTATCTGGTCTCGGCAGGCAGCCTCCAACTTGCGGGAGGAGCGCACTCCGGTCATGAACCCGTAGAGCCACACGCTCAAGAGGGCACGAGGGTGGTAGGCTGGTGCTCCCAGTGGATCGCCGTCTAGCGTGACTCCCATCTCAGCCCAGTCGGCCTGGTCCAGACCGTCCACAAACTCAGCCACAAAACGGGCAGGGTGGTCATCTGGCAGAAGCTCGTCGAGGGTGGGTGGGAATAGCCAGCTCTGGTCTCGATTCAGCGGGCGAAGCGGCATCGGGCAGCTCCTCGGATTGGGCTCCCTCTGATTCTACTCCGCTTGCTCTTCTCGCCGGCTTTTTGAGACAGGCTCCCTACTCGATCTCTCAATACCCAACTTTCCTTGCCATCGGGTATCGCTGTCCTCGCGATCGAAGAGTGGGCTGAGTGTCTGGCGAAGATTGCCTAGGGATAGATTCCTCGAAGTCTGGACAGGGAGACGCTGGGGAGTGTCCGCCTCCACCAGGAACACGGGCTGGATGTACTGCTTGCCGCGTAGGCCTAGAGAACGATCGTGCAAGCTACTTCGGGTGCGCCAATTCCACTCCGTTGTTCATGTGGCGGTGGGTGGGTTCAACAGACCGGATCGGTCGGGGTCGTTTCGCCTGTCATATCTGACCTGGGGTAGTCGGAACGAGAATTCGGGTCAGAATCGGGATTCGTTACTGCACACCCTTTGATACCTCTGCAGTCAATGCCAGGCCATCTGCGACTCTTTGGGACCAGTTACGTCTGAGCTGTCGGAAAGCGTTGCTCGACAGGCGGAACATGGCAAACGCCTCGCGGATGTCGAGCGCCTGACGATCCCAACCGAAGCGTTCGAGGGCGATGGATCGAATACGCCGTCGATACGCATCGTAGGCTTCGGGTGAGGTTCCGAAACGAGCCATCCAACGGAGATGCGCGAGGGCGTTGCCCACGTCCAGCAGGGGGTCCCCTGCGCCAGCCTCCTCGAAGTCTACGAGGTCCAGACGACCGTCTGGCGTTAGAAGCAGTTGGTCGTCGTAGAAGTCATTGTGAGCCAGCGCGGAGGGTTGCCAAGATTCCGAGAAAGGCCCCAAGAGATTTGTCGCCTGTTCAAGTAGGCGCCGCTCTGGCTCCGCGACGAGTATCAGATCAAACAAACCCTGGGTCATCCTGAACCCCTCCGAAAGGTTCAGCGAGCGGCCATGGTCTTCCTTGAGAGGTGAAGACCAAAGTTTTTCCAGATGATCGAGAATCAGATCTGGCCTCGGCGGAGCGCCTTTTTGGATCAGTCTGCGCACCGTCCGACCTGGGATCTTGCTAAGCCAAACTACACCGCCCTCGGCCCAGCATCCAGCCAGCCTGGGGATCGAGTCGCCGGAACGCTGTGTCACCTCCGCAGCCGCGAGGAAGCGGTCGATCCTCCTTGGAGACATCACGCGGGCGAAGAGCGTAACTTTGCCGGGACGGGCGTGGCGCCAACTGGCGATATGGCGAAAGACAGCGCGTGCGGCGGGACGGTATCGTACCTCCTCGACTCTTAACTGGTAAGGCGAGATTGAAACGTGCTCACTCACCAGTTGGTGTGCTTCCAGCGCGGAGGCTGCCTGCCGAAGTCCAGGCAGGTAAGGGTCGTCCGGATATCGAAAAACCCGCTCGGGTTTGCCGGCTACCATCTCGATGGCGAACTGATCCTCCAATACCCACTGTCCCCTTCGCGACTCCGCTACGTAGCTAAGTAGCGCACTCGCACCGGGCCGATAGCGGAGGTGTCGGGGACGAATATGATTGGGGGTCTCTGCGGGCGTACCGAGCTCAGCGCAAAACGCCTGCCAGACCCATTCCTGATCGAACAGAGAAGAAAGTCCCGGGAGCCCTTCGTCCTCTGGGAGGGTCACCTTCGGACCTAAAGGCGGTGTGACCAACGACCCTGAAGAACCCTTCACGACACGGATCCGAATGACGAGGACTCCGACGACGATGGTGTCAACGATGGTGACGAGGTCGCTGCGGGCACCGACCCGACGACCCCGGAGGTCGCCGACGACACCCCGCCGGTGATAACCGTACCTGCAGACATAACCGAGGAAGCAACCAGTGCGGCAGGAGCTGTGGTGAATTTCTCGGCTTCCGCCGAGGACGACGTGGACGGAGCGATTACGCCGTCATGCGATCCGGCGTCAGGCTCAACCTTCCCGTTGGGGCACACCAGTGTGATGTGCACGGCCACCGACGCCGCGGGGAATAGCAGCGGCGCTAGCTTCGCCGTAAACGTCGTCGACACCACGCCGCCGGACCTGACGGTCCCGGCCGACATAACGTGGAGTGTGAGGCTGCGGGAGGCACACCCTCCAGCAACGCCGCTATCCAGGCGTTCCTCAGCGGGGCCTCCGCCACCGACATCGTCGATGCGAATCCAGGTATTACGAACGATGCGCCGGCTGTGTGCCCGCTGGGCGACACGGTGCTCACCTTTACGGCAACCGACGCCACGGGCAATGCCAGCTCGGGCACGGCAACGATCACCGTGGAGGACACCGCGGCGCCAGTCATCGTCGGCGTTTCTGCCGACCCCAGCAACTGTCTTGAATGTCAAGTGTTCATACGAGCAAAGCGGTGCTCTGCATGTGTGGTGGACCCCATCGGCTGCGGCATCTGACCATGCTGTTGAGGATGAGCAGCAGCTTGCGCATGCATGCCGTCAGGGCTACCTTGGCGGGCTTGCCTGCGGCACGTAGGCGGTGGTAAAAGGCTTTGATCACCGGATTGTATCGGGTAGCTGTCAGGGCAGACATGTACAGAGCACAGCGTATGGCCGTTCTTCCTCCCCACACCGAGCGCTTACCTCGAAATGCGCCACTGTCTCGGTTCATTGGGGCAACCCCAGCCAGAGCCGCCACCTGGCCCCGGTTCAAACTACCCAACTCTGGCAGATGCGTTAGCAGGATCCAAGAGAGTACCGGGCCTACTCCTGGCACACTGCGCAGCAGGTCCTCCTGGGCACGCCATAGGGGAGATGAGCGGATCAGTTCACTAATGTCCTTGTCCAGGTCTTCTATCTGTTCCTTGAGCCACCGGATGTGCTCCTGTATCAGGGGGCGCACCCGTTTGGAAGCCTGCCGCAGACGATTTCGTTCCGACGTGAGCATCTCCAAGAGTTGCCGCCGGCGATCCACCAGGCCACGCAACTCCCGGGTCTCCTTATCAGGGAGGCGTCGCACAGGCGGTTTGACCGCCTCAGCGAATTGCGCTAGCACTTGGGCGTCGATCGTATCTGTCTTGGCCAGCCTACCGGTAGCCCGAGCAAAGCTACGCACTTGGCGCGGATTGACCAATGACACTGGCAGCCCCGCCAGCTCCAGTTCACTGGCTAGTAGCGTCTCGAATCCACCAGTGGCCTCCAGCACTACTCCAGAGGGCTCAAGAGGCACTATGTGGTCCACGATCAAGGCTACGCCTTTAGCGTCGTTGGTGTATTGCCTGTCGTCCTGTGTCGGACGTATCGCCAAGTTCAGCTGTTCAGCCGACACATCGATACCTACGTATACTTCTGATGGCTTTGGAATAACTGCACCTCCCTTTGTTCCTAATGTGCTCCTTACTCAGGCCCAGTCTTGCAACATTCGTCCTTCCTTCCCCGGAAGGATCGGGGCTCACAACTGTTCGGGCTCTGGGAGCTTGGGACGTGGGGTACGGTCTAAAATGACCAAGACCCTAACGATCTGCCACGTCCACGCTTAAGATACAAGCATCCTGTGGCCGCCAAACCACAAAGATGCGCTCCGTCACGGTGTCGGTTGACGTGTCAGACGCGTGCAGCGGCGTCTCCTGCAAGATCATCTCCGTGAGCAGCAACGAAGAGGAGAACGGCAAGGGCGACGGTCGCGTGTACACCATCACGGGTGGAGTGCACCGACGGCTCAGAAAACAGCAGCGATGAGGCCTGGGGTTCATAAGCTTGAGCGAATGGGGGCAATTTGGAGGCAAAGTCGCTTCGTGGGCTGGGGTCTATTCGGAGAATCTACCGCTTTACACCGTTATAAACTGGTGCCCGGGAAGGGACTCGAACCCCCACTCTCTTGCGAGAAGCGGATTTTAAGTCCGCCGCGTCTGCCTTTCCGCCACCCGGGCAAGTAGTCTATAGTGCGCTAACGCGTTTAGCCTTCCGGTTGGATTTCGGGTTTTGCAAACATTTTGCAAACATTCCTGGTCATAGGTTCACGGCCTCCTCAAACTTCAGCGCCGCCGCCCTCTGCATCGAGGGTGAAACATGCGAGTAGATGTCCAGCGTCACGCCGACGTTAGCATGGCCTAATCGCTCTTGGACGACCTTCTGATGGACCCCCCTGCTCCAATAACAGCGTCGCGTGAGTGTGGCGTAGCATCCTCAGGTTAACCCCTTTTATGCCTGCCTTGCGTGTCAATGTGAGGAAAGCCTTGGAGACTCTGTCCGGAACGAACGGCGACCCGTCCGGATAGGAGAAGACCAGCCATTCGGCCGACCAGCTTAAACCGAGTACCCGTGCCTTCTCCTCGTGGAGTCTTTGATGCTCCCTGAGCATGATAGCCGATGTCGGGGTCAGATCAACCAGGCGACGGCCCTTGGCAGTCTTGGGCTGTTCGATTAAGGTTCGGCCGTAGCGAGTTCTGTGAAGGGTCCTGGTGACTGATATTTGGGCGAGGTCCAAGTTCGTTTCTCGCCATTGGAGCCCCGATAGCTCGGACCTCCGGAGGCCTGTGTGGAGAGCTAGATAGAACAATGGGTAGTAGATGCTGTCGGTCGCCGCGTCCAGAAAACGCCGAATCTCATCATGGTCGAGTGTTCTGATCGCTGGCTTCGCTTTGGTCGGGGGGTCAACGCTCTTGGCCGCGTTGCGGGGCACCAAATCCCATTTCGCCGCGTGCGAGAGGGCTTCTGAGAGCACCCGGTGGTGCTGTACCACCGTTGTAGGGGATAGCCCGCCAGGCTTCCCGTCAAGGCGTCCGCTTTTCAAGGACGTGGCGTGGAGTTCTTGGATGTGTGCTGGTCGGAGCTTGGCGAGCCGAAGGCTCCCGAGACCTGGGATTAAGTGGTTCTCCACGATGCTCCTGTATCACTGAGCAGTGAGGGCCTGACGTTGGTCATGACGTAGTCTTCGACCCACCGCCGTAGGAACGCACCGATGGTTATCTTCGTAGGCTCGATGAACCGACCGTTGTTGAGTTGGTCGAGGACCTCTGACAGCTTCCGTTCCGCGTCGCGCTTGGTACCCTTGACGCTGAGCCATTTCTGGCGGCGCTCGGCCGTCACGGGATCGCGTTCAAGGTCCAGCACTATCGTCCAGCTGCCCTTGCTGCGCTTACGGATGTGCCCACGCATGCTCCTGCTCCTTCGTTCTTATGATCCGATTAGGCCACTCTTCAACTTCCCCAGCGACCTTTTGTCTTTGGTTAGCCCGATCGTTTCGACCGACGCTGGCGCGCCTTTTCTTCCGCCTGCCTGCATCGGGACGAGCAGTACTCTCGATTACCTTGTCCGGTAAGAAACAAAGTTCTGCATTTTGGCCGCTTGCAGTGCCGGATTGTCTTGCCTCCGAGCAGATCCTGCCGGATGGCGAATGCGAATATAGCTAGGAGCGATGAGAAAGCCCACTTTGGCGTAAACGTCCCGTCCTCTTGGAACCCTAGGGCCGGAGACACGGACAGAAGAGCGTGTAGCTGAGACCTGCTGTTGAGAAGCCTTCGTTGAGCTTCTAGCGGAAGCTCGTTCAGCGGGGTGTTGAGACGTAGGCCATCCAACATGTCACGAAATCCGCGAGCAGCGGACCGGAAATTCTCTAGCGGCTCAGCATATTCACACCAGAAAGGGTCTGACAAAGGGGTGGGGTACTGATATATCTCAAGATCGGGGGTAGGCACGCCGGGAAAGAATCGCCCCACTGATTGAGCAAGCGTCTGTTGCTCATACCTCGTATGAAACAACACGGATGTCAGAGCCTGTGGTTCCGGCAAGGTTGTATCACCAGGATCCACTAGGCGGTGCAAGTAGTCCTCGAGCCTGTGTTCATCGTCTGGCACGATGTGAAACTCACCCTCTTTTATAAGGATGCGACGGTCGATCGGACTCCAGCCTACGTGGGTTCGGATGTGTTCACGCTGTGTCGCCACAAGTTGTCTTGACTGAGGAGCATCAGACAAGAACTTCCACCGAGGTTTTAGGCGAACAAGTACCGTTGACTCGGGGAGAATGCCCAACAATCCATACCTGCGACACCAGTCGAGGATTGCCGCCTCGTCCTCTAGGTCGAGGGCCAAGAACGATCGGCAACTTTCGGCAACTAGACTTGTCTTGGTGGAGCTCAATGAGATGTCATATGTCTCGAGTTCTGAACCGGGTGTCGGCCGAACATACCGGAAGTACTCTTTGACCGCTGGCTTTTCGGCCGTCCATGGTGGCTCATAGATGTGGTAGTCACTGAAAAGCCACCACATGCCCTGGATGCCTTCCAGATGTTCGACCATCCCGCGTGAATCCCCTCTTGTAATGTCTGGTGGTTTATCTGATCTAGCTACCAGACTATATCGCTGTTATATGTATGATCACTACAATGTCAACAACGACCAGGCCGTGAAAAGCCATAGTGAGCGGAGAACATACAATGAGTGACGGTCGCGAGTGGTTATCGGTCCAGGAGTTCATGGCGCGACATCCAGGCCTGATTGGCCGAAGCGCAGTATACGAGAGGATTCGCGAAGGCGTTCTACCCTCGATCCGCATCGGCAAGAAGATCCTCGTGCCGTCCGATGCCTTCGACACGCTTCTGGAGCGTTAATCCAATGGCTGCGGTGTCGAGTAGCGAGCGGTTCGGTACATCGGACTAGTAAATCTCGGCTCGTGCTATGAGGGTACCAAACATGCTTGGTGAGGCTTTGCGCGCCCTCGACTGAGGCTGGTCGGTCATACTCATCGTGGCGGGATCCAAGAAGGCCCTCCACAACTGGAAGTCGGCCCAGCAGTCACGGGCAACGCGGGCGGAGATCGTAGAGGCGTTCCGTGCCAGCCCCGAACCTGGTTTCGGAGTTGTGACGGGTGGGGTCTCCGGCCTAATTGTCCTCGACATCGATCCCGAGGCCAGTGGCAAGCAATCCATGGATGAGCTTGTGGGGCGCTTCGGCCATCTTCCGTTGACTCCAGTGGTTCACACCGGGGGTGGTGGGTATCACTACTACTTCGCCTACCCGGACGGCGGACTGCGGAACAGCGCGGGCAAGCTGGGTGACGGGCTTGATGTGCGGGGCGACGCTGGCTACGTGGTCGCTCCGCCATCGGTCCACTCGAGCGGTCGGAGTTACGAGTGGGCCGAGGAGCGTAGCCCCGACGATGTGGGCATGGCCCAGCTCCCCCAGTGGATCATCGACCTCCTAGCTGTCCCGAATCCTACCGAGCGACCCAGCCGGGATGGCGATAGGGTCGCCGAAGGTAGGCGACACGAGACACTCGTATCGATGGCTGGTTCCATGCGAGCCAGAGGCTTAGGGGCCACCCGTTCATCTTCAGCAAAATCAGATCGAAGGTACACTGCAACAGCGACTATTCTTGCCTGCACGATCTGCGTAACTGCGTTCCTTCTGCGGTCAGCTAGCAATTGATCCACCGTCTCAGTCACCGCCTTCAGCCACTTCGTCGTCTGAATCACATCCGCTGGCCCATCCGCGGACTGGTTCACGAGTAGCTCAGCGGCGTCGCCCTCGCTAAGTAGACGGCTGGAGTTGGGTCGCCCGGTAGGATTCGGGACAGCTAGGAGAATGATGGATCCCGCAGGGTTGCAGCAAAGCGGAGTGATTCGGTACTCATTCCCAACCGGAGGCCTACACACCTGTAGATATTCGTCCAAAGTTGGTGCACTTCATCGATAATCTCGCTCTTGTTCCCGGTGTCTGCCTCGAACACAATAGCCATCAGCATGCTCTTGAGGCGGTCGAACCACGACACGTCAAGTCCGCGACTGTTGAAGACCTCAAAGACGCTATACACCAGTGCCTCGTCACCTATTTCATGGAAGACAAAAGTTAGCCTATTCTTCAGTAGGCTAACCAACTCTTCGAGCGAGTTGCCGTCGCTCTGCCAGTCGCCCACAAGCTTCTCACAGTCGTCAATGCCCGATAGAAGTTCGCGGTCGGCCAAGATAGCAACGGACTCTGATGGAGGGTGGTTTCCAGTTCGCAGTTAGTCGGCGAAATAGTTGCTGATGTCGTGATTTGTCTGAAGTAGCAATAGAGTAGCCTGATCGTCTTTCACTAGAGTGTCATCAAGCTCTGCCCCGATTCTCCCCAAGAGCGGGTCTGAACGGTCATTGATTTGGCGATCGCTTTGAGGAGGATAAGGGTTGTAATTCGTTGTTGTCCGTCCACAATATCAATGACTTGGTGCTTCTTAGTCATGATGATCCGTTCTTCGCGGCGAAGGCCCACTACGGTAGCCATAAAGTGAGAGCGCTCCTGCCCCTTGGCCCAAGTGCGCCGGATGTCTTCAAAGAGATCTTCTCGTTGCTTCCTCCGCCAGCTATACGTCCTCTGATACTGAGGAATCCTGAACAGTCGCTATTGTGAAGGAGGCGAGTTGTTGTGTAGCCTGCTTCTAGAGACAAAGAGGGCGGCTATTTGCCGCCCTCTCGGTTGATCATCCCGTTGGCGAACTACGAGACCTCGATCCTAGGCAGTATCCGACGGAGTTTCGTAACGAGCACCCGACGACCGGCGCTGCTGCTGCGGGGCATCGACTGCGATTTGTTGAACCGAATGATCATTCGGTTCAACAGAGGCTGGCTAGCTTGGTGTCTGGAGAGTAAGTTAAGGAGTGAAATTGGAAAAGCCAAATGTATTGATTACCAGCCCGATGAATCGCACGTATGTTGAGCGGTTGAACCAAGACTCCCGCACACATAAGGCGCAGCAACTCCCAAGAGAATTATGGGATCGTTTTCGAACAATCTACGAAAGTGGTGCCAATGCTATCGAAACTGGCCCAATGGAAATGGCGACATATTTTGAGGAAGCTGACGTCATAATCTGTATGGGTTTACCCTATGGTTCCATAAAATGGGCGCCGCGTTTGAAATGGGTACAGGCGTGGAGTGCAGGTGTGGATCACATGCGAGGAAGTGGCGTCTTAGAGGCCGGTGTTCCGGTAACTACTTTAGCTGGGGCGAATGCTATTTCTGTCGCTGAACATACCATAGCTTTGATGTTAATGCTCGCGCGCAATATGAAGGGCTTCATAGAGAACGCACATAATCGCATTTGGCGTCCCACTCCTGATTCAGACGAACTAACTGGTAAGACAGTAGGTATCGTAGGTTTGGGCGCAATTGGAGGTTCTGTTGCGAAGATGTGCCAAGGATTTGACATGCGTATCCTTGGCACAAGACGTTCAGTCACGGTGCGTGAGGCAAACGTTGAACACGTTAACGAACTTTTGCCATCCTCGGAACTTCCCTATTTGTTGGGTGAAAGTGATTTTGTTGTATTAAGTTGCCCTCTTTCAGCAGAGACCGAAAGATTGATTGGCAAAGGAGAACTCCGGTCCATGAAGTCCACGTCCTTTTTGATCAATGTTTCCAGAGGAGAGGTGGTCGACGAGCCGGCCTTGATCGAGGCCTTGCGAGAAGGATGGATTGCCGGCGCGGGACTAGATGTGTTTTGGACTGAGCCATTGGAGAACCAAAACCCTTTGTGGGATTTACCCAGTGTGATTATGACATCACACCGAGCAGGCCGATCCATCAGAAATGACAGTCGCGCAATCAAAATGTTTGAGGACAATCTCGATCGATATTTGCTGGGACAACCACTTGTCCACATGATAGACCCCTAGGTCGCAACCGGGTCGGTGCTCATTTGGCTATACTGAACGCTTGGCGCGATGAGAGGAAACACCTATGCTTTAACACCAGAATCTCAGAGTGTCACGAATCGGCCAGTGGGCCTCTCAGGCATATCGATGGTCATCTGTTTATTGCCGGTGGCATTTCTTGTACTTCTTGCCGCTCCCACAGGGACGCCTTTCGTTCCGGCCGATATTGCCGTGTCGCTGGAGGATGGTCCGTTTTTCTTCGCAGCTGGCACATGTACAAGCCAGAGAGTGCTAAAGCATACCAATTCGCTCTTCCTATGAATAACCAACCCTTCGCGGTCATCGAGATTGTCCCCGAGTCCGATGATTGTACCGGGGTCCAGAAGGATACAGTATGAGTTTAAGTTGCGGCCTGGTAGGCTTGCCGTCCTGCGGGAAGACGGTCATCTTCAACGCCATCACTGCTGCCAGCATCTCAAGCTACGACGGCTCCGAGCTGAACCGAGCGGTGGTCAAGTTGCCTGACCAGCGTCTCGATAGGCTGATAGAGACGTACCGCCCACGCAAGGAGGTTCAGGCAACTCTTGAGATAGTGGATATTCCAGGCATTGAGGTTGGCCCTAAGGGGAGCGGGCGTGGCTCACGGCTGCTCGGGCACATCAAGGACGTTGAGGCGGTGGTGCACGTAGCGCGCTGTTTCGAATATGGAAGTGATTCCCTTGGCGATGAGACGACTGACCCAGTGCGGGATATCGAGACCCTTGACCTGGAGCTGATGGTGGCCGATAGGGTTACCCTAGTGAATAAGATGGACCGTCTGGGGAAGAGGGTGCGCGGGAGAGATAGGGAAGCCATCCAAGAGTTTGCTGATTGCGAGAAGGTACACGCCGATGTAGGGCAGGGGATCCCAGTGCGCAAGCAGGTCCTGAATGCCCATGAAATGGCCAGTATCCGCGAATGTAACCTCGTCTCGCTAAAACCAGTGATGTATATCGCCAACATCAGGTCCACGGAGGACGTGGCCAACCGCCATGTAACGGCGCTGAGGCAGTTCGCTGATGCCGAGAACACGGAAATGATTACGGTCTATGGCAGAGACGAAGCGGACATCAGCCAGCTCGAACCGAGCGAACAACGTGAGTTTCTGCAGGAACTAGGGCTAGAGGAATCCTCGCGCGACCGGCTCCTTCGTGCCGCATACCGGATGCTGGGAGTGGTCAGCTTCTTCACGACCGGGGAGGACGAAGTACGCGCCTGGACTTGCCGAAAGGGAGACAAAGCACCGGTGGCGGCGGGAAAGATCCATACAGATATGGAGAAAGGCTTCATCCGCATGGAGGTCATCAGCTACGCTGACCTAATGGAGTTGGGCAGCGAAACCGCTGTGGCCAAGGCAGGGCGGCAGCGTGTCGAGAGTCGCGAATACGAGGTACAGGACGGTGACATCGTAGCGGTATTGTTCAACGGCTAGGGTGATTGAGCATCCCACCTTCCACGTTCAGCATGGGTCTGGGTCTTCTTGATAGGCATAAAAAACGGCGAATCATCACGACAAAATTATGTTGTGGCTGACTTAACAGTCGTGATAGCGCCACGCACCTGTTTCTATTAGATACAACTGACGTTCGGGGCCTAAGACTATCTTGTCGCCAAGCTTCCATGTTTGTTCGACGTGAGCCCATTGAGAACTCCAACTTTCTACTTGACCCGCTCTTCTGCCAGTCTAGCTTGAACAGTGGCCTCAATGTTTGGAGTGAGAGCGGATTCGGTTGTCGGAGTAGATGGCTGAGTATCGCCACGAGCACTCACCATCACAACTAGGACCCATCCCAGTACCAGGACAGAAGCATGGCTCATCGTGTCACGCACAACCCTGCCTCTGGGGGCAGTATGGCCTAGGGGGCAAGGTGATGGGGACTAGGGCTAGGTGGCGTGGGTGTTAGCTAGGGCTATGGGGGTAGCAGGTGAATAGCGAGGATGCTATAGGGGTTATAAGGCTGTTGTGAGATAGTCGTCAGTGGCATTTGGGCTTGGTGGTTCAAACTCAATCCCGGAAATTCACATATTGCAGTGGCTGTTCAATGTTCATCTCTTTTATGAACGCAATGGTCTCTTGCAAATCATCACGTTTCTTGCCGGACATCCGAAGCTCGCCTCCCTGGATAGAAACCTGGACTTTGATCTTGGTGCCTTTGACCGCTTTGGTGATTTTGCGTCCCAGGTCGGCGTCAATCCCTTGCCTAATGGATATGGTCCGCCTAATGGTTTCTCCGGCTGCATTTTGTGTCGCCTTGAATTCGAATGCTCCTTGGTCAACCTTTCGACGTACAAGATACTCTCGAAGCAAGCCTTCTACCTGGGTTAACTTCATAGCGTCGTCAGCGATCATAGTTAGGGTGTTGTCTGTGCGTTCGATACTGCATTTTGTCCCCGCGAGGTCGTAGCGTTGTTTGATCTGTCGCTTTACTCCATTTATAGCGTTATCTACCTCCATAAGGTCTGTTCTGGAAACCACATCAACCGAGGGCATTAGCATAACCTCTTATAATCTTACCGGCTAAAATGCCGAGCCAATAGAGGACTCGGCTACGGTAGTTGTTCCATTCACTCATGTGAACAGTCGATTGTATCCGATGTCTGGTTAGGCAATCGGATTATATTACTACACGCAACCGTCGTGTCTAATCCCCCATGGGACTCCTAACCGTTAACCCGTAGTTCCCGCATTCCCGGTATCCCCTCCCTGATGATCCCAGGCCTAGTCATCTAATTATAGCCACCCTCGCTATGAGGAACCAACCATGAGATGGGAAGTGGTGAGACTGTTGGGATCTCTACCTCCCCTTCCCCCTGACAGGCTGGAGTTGGTCTCAAACATACCCACCACCCCGCATGAGCCTGCCTATGGGGGCAGTATAGCCAAGGGGGGACGACGATAGAGGCGGCGACGCGGAATGGAGGTAGTCGGTGAATAGCGAGGATGCTATTCAGCCTTATAAGGCTGTTGTGAGGTGGGAGCTAGACCTTGAATCAATGGCATCCTTCAACAGGACTTGTCTCCATAGGATCAGAAAGTGTTATCTTGGAGCCAAAATTGAGGCTGGCGTAATAGTCGTAGATCATCTTTTTTTGCAATGTCTCCCCGCCTTCAGCGGTTGGGCAAAGGCGGTCCTAACATAACTGGCGACCCTGTGTAGTTTTCGTGTCGAGCGGCACCCGCCGGATCGATTGAATGGGTGACAATGATTGACGTTGCGATTCCCCAGATTGCCCAGGAGCTCCATTTGACCCAAGGGCAAGTGCAGGCCACAGTTGGCTTGCTGGACGATGGAGCTACCGTGCCCTTTATTGCCCGGTATCGTAAGGAGGCTACAGCCAGCCTGGATGAAGTGGCGATCACAAACATTCGGGATCGCTTGTCCCGGCTTCGGGAACTCCGGGATCGGCAGGGAACCATCCTGGATTCCCTGGATGAGCGGGGTCTGTTGACCGAGGAGTTGCGGAAGGCCGTTCTCTCTGCCGAAACGATGGCGGCCCTTGAGGACATCTATTTGCCCTACCGTCCCAAGCGGCGCACTCGGGCCACAATCGCCCGGGAGAGGGGACTGGAACCCCTGGCGCTGCGCCTCTGGGACCAGCAGGATTTTGAAGTCAACCTTGCCGCTGTTGAGTATGTGGATCGGGAATTGGGGGTGGGAACAGCCGAAGATGCCCTGGGTGGAGCTAGGGACATCATCGCCGAGTGGGTGAACGAGGAAACCACCGCTCGGGAGAGCATGCGAAAGCTGTTCTGGTCGCAGGGCACTTTCTCTTCCAGGGTTGTTTCAGGGAAGACCTCGGAAGCCGCCAAGTACCGAGATTACTTCGAGTGGGGGGAACCGGTAATTGACGTGCCATCGCACCGTTTACTGGCCATGCTCCGGGGTGAGAGAGAGGCATTACTTTCGACGCATATCGCGCCGCCCGTCTCGCAGGCCATAGCGATTCTGGTCACGTCCCGTCAAGTGGTGTAAGAGTACGTCATCCTGTTGATCGCGGTCTATGTCACTGCCTTCGCTAGATCCGCCTCGGGTAGAGCTTCGTCGATGCTGTAGACCGCGGGTGTCGTGTATAGACGGCCGACGGCCCATTCGTCGTGCTGTTCAGCGAGGACGGCGCCAACCAGGCGACGCACGGCTGGTCGGTTAGGGAAGATGCCCACGACATCGGTGCGACGCCGTATCTCCTTGTTGAGGCGCTCCAGGGGGTTGTTGGACCAGATCTTCTTCCAGTGGGGGACAGGGAAGCTGGAGAAGGCCAGGACGTCCGCACCAGCCTCGTCCAGTAGAGAGGCCACCTGAGGGAACGGGTCCTGTAGCTGGGCGATCACCCGCTCGAGCTGTGCGTGGACCTCCTGAGGGGACGGCTGCTGGTAGATGGTGCGGACCATGTTGGCCACCCAGGGCTGAGCGCGCCTGGGGACCCGAGTGAGCAGGTTGGTCATGAAGTGGGTGCGGCACCGTTGCCAGCTGGCCCCACCGAAGACAGTCGCGATGGCATCCCTGAGTCCCTGATGCGCATCCGATACCACCAGATCCACCCCGCTCAGACCCCTGGCGGACAGTGAGCGCAGAAAGGCCAGCCAGAAGGCGCCGTCTTCGCTGGTACCCACGTCCATCCCAATGATCTCCCGCTTGCCCTCGCCATTGACCGCCGTTGCCACCACCACGCTGACGTTGACGATCCTGCCGTCCTCTCTGACCTTCTGGGTTAGTCCGTCCAGCCACAGGTAGGGATATGGTCCGCCGTCCAGCGGACGGCCCAGGAAGCCATCCACCACCACGTCCAGCTCCTGACAGATACGCGACACCTGGCTCTTGGAGATACCCTCGCACCCCAGGGCCTTGACCAGGTCGTCCACCCGCCTTGTCGATACACCTTCCACATAGGCCTGCTGGATCACGCCGCCAGCAGGCTCGGGAAGTAGCTCCCCTCTCGAAGCTTCGGGATGTGCAGCTCCATAGTCCCTACACGGGTATCCCACGCCCGGGACCGATACCCGTTGCGCTGGGTCACCCGCTCAGGGCTGCGTTCTCCATACTCAGCACCGGTCCTCGCAGACACCTCCGCATCCATGATCCCCTCTACCAGCACTCTCAGAGCCTCCCGTAGGAAGTCCACGTCACCGTCCATTCCCCCCTTGCGCAACAACTCCAGCAGGTCCATCCTTTCCTTGACCACCGTTGTCCTCCTTTCTCGAGCTTCTGTTTTGCCCGCTAAGGATGACGCGGTGGTCTCTCTTACTCCAGACCCCCTCCTCTTCTTACACCACTTCCTGGGACTCTACTTCGATTCTAGAGGGGATCTTCGTCACCGGGGAAACCGAGGCCTCGCAACAGGTCCGGTTGGCGGTTGAGGACAGTTACCAGCGGCTACTGGAAGCCTCCATGGCAACGGAGGTCGGGAGAGAAGCTAGAGTTCGCGCTGAAGACACCGCCATCAGAGTATTTGCCAACAACCTGCGGGAGCTGCTTTTAGCCCCTGCTCTCGGCCAGAAGAATGTCCTGGCCCTAGATCCCGGATTCCGCACCGGCTGCAAATTGGTATGCTTGGATCGGCAGGGTCAGCTGCTGCACCACGATACCGTCTATCCCCTGCTGGGAGGATGGAGAGAGCGGGAGGCGGCCAAGAAGGTAGCCCAACTGTGCGGCCAGTATCATGTTGAAGCCATCGCCGTGGGGAATGGCACAGGGGGACGGGAGACCGAAGCCTTTCTAAGGGGGCTTGAGTTGGGTCCCAACATCCCTGTGGTAATGGTCAACGAGAGTGGAGCCTCAGTCTACTCCGCCTCGGAGGTGGCGCGGACTGAGTTTCCCGATAAGGACATTACCGTCCGGGGGGCTGTTTCCATCGGTCGCCGCCTCATGGACCCCCTGGCCGAATTGGTCAAGATAGACCCCAAAGCCATCGGTGTGGGTCAGTACCAGCACGATGTCGATCGGAAGGCCCTGAAGGAACGCCTGGACGATGTGGTAGGCAGTTGCGTCAACAATGTGGGCGTGGAGTTGAACACTGCGAGCGGCGAGTTGCTCTCCTACGTTTCAGGCCTGGGTCCCCGTTTGGCTAAGGCTATTGTGGAATATCGGAACAGTTACGGTCCCTTTGCCTCCCGGGAATCCCTGAAGAAAGTACCACGCCTAGGTCCCAAGGCCTTCCAGCAGGCGGCGGGGTTTTTGCGAATTAGAGAGGGCATCCATCCACTTGATGCCAGCGCTGTGCATCCCGAGTCCTACTGGGTGGTGGAGACCATCGCCAAAGACCTGGGCCATCCGCTGGATCAAGTGATGGGCGACGCCAGTATATCCGGACACATCGTTCCCCAGCGCTACGTGAGCGACAAGGTGGGGTTGCCCACATTAAATGACATAATTGAAGAGCTGGCCCGGCCCGGACGGGACCCCCGTCAGGAGTTTGAGCCATTCTACTTTGCCGAAGGTGTAAACAAAATCGAGGACCTGGCGAAGGGGATGAAGCTGCCGGGAGTGGTAACCAACGTGACCGATTTCGGTGCCTTTGTCGATGTGGGGGTACACCAAGACGGATTGGTCCACATCAGCCAGATGGCCGACAGATTCGTGAGAAATCCCTCAGAGATTGTCAAAGCTCAACAGCAGGTGATGGTCACCGTGCTAGAGGTAGACCTGGGGCGCAAGCGCATTTCCCTATCAATGAAGGGTTAAGCTATTGTGTGGGCCGAATGGGTGCGAATTGCCTTAATAATCGGTGTAGTAATTCCGGGATTCCAGCCTACACTCACATGCCGTTCATCCCAGTATAGACTGCGGTCAGAAGTAGAGTCCCAGGAAGTGGTGTAAGAAGAGGAGGGGGTCTGGAGTAAGAGAGACCACCGCGTCATCCTTAGCGGGCAAAACAGAAGCTCGAGAAAGGAGGACAACGGTGGTCAAGGAAAGGATGGACCTGCTGGAGTTGTTGCGCAAGGGGGGAATGGACGGTGACGTGGACTTCCTACGGGAGGCTCTGAGAGTGCTGGTAGAGGGGATCATGGATGCGGAGGTGTCTGCGAGGACCGGTGCTGAGTATGGAGAACGCAGCCCTGAGCGGGTGACCCAGCGCAACGGGTATCGGTCCCGGGCGTGGGATACCCGTGTAGGGACTATGGAGCTGCACATCCCGAAGCTTCGAGAGGGGAGCTACTTCCCGAGCCTGCTGGAGCCACGGCGTCGCAGCGAGCGAGCTCTGCTGGCGGTGATCCAGCAGGCCTATGTGGAAGGTGTATCGACAAGGCGGGTGGACGACCTGGTCAAGGCCCTGGGGTGCGAGGGTATCTCCAAGAGCCAGGTGTCGCGTATCTGTCAGGAGCTGGACGTGGTGGTGGATGGCTTCCTGGGCCGTCCGCTGGACGGCGGACCATATCCCTACCTGTGGCTGGACGGACTAACCCAGAAGGTCAGAGAGGACGGCAGGATCGTCAACGTCAGCGTGGTGGTGGCAACGGCGGTCAATGGCGAGGGCAAGCGGGAGATCATTGGGATGGACGTGGGTACCAGCGAAGACGGCGCCTTCTGGCTGGCCTTTCTGCGCTCACTGTCCGCCAGGGGTCTGAGCGGGGTGGATCTGGTGGTATCGGATGCGCATCAGGGACTCAGGGATGCCATCGCGACTGTCTTCGGTGGGGCCAGCTGGCAACGGTGCCGCACCCACTTCATGACCAACCTGCTCACTCGGGTCCCCAGGCGCGCTCAGCCCTGGGTGGCCAACATGGTCCGCACCATCTACCAGCAGCCGTCCCCTCAGGAGGTCCACGCACAGCTCGAGCGGGTGATCGCCCAGCTACAGGACCCGTTCCCTCAGGTGGCCTCTCTACTGGACGAGGCTGGTGCGGACGTCCTGGCCTTCTCCAGCTTCCCTGTCCCCCACTGGAAGAAGATCTGGTCCAACAACCCCCTGGAGCGCCTCAACAAGGAGATACGGCGTCGCACCGATGTCGTGGGCATCTTCCCTAACCGACCAGCCGTGCGTCGCCTGGTTGGCGCCGTCCTCGCTGAACAGCACGACGAATGGGCCGTCGGCCGTCTATACACGACACCCGCGGTCTACAGCATCGACGAAGCTCTACCCGAGGCGGATCTAGCGAAGGCAGTGACATAGACCGCGATCAACAGGATGACGTACTCTTACACCACTTGACGGGACGTGACCCGGTCAGACCTACCCTTGGCCGACGGAGTCGCGGCGCCACCAACGGCCCCAGCCCGCACTGGGCCGTTTTGGTTGGTCTGCTAACAGGGACCAGCTGCTATGCCGGCCGGGGAAAGGTTACGACTGATCTGGTGGCAGTCTCCGTACTGGACCGGACTGAGAAAACGCTCAACGATGTTAGAGAGGAGCACCCCGTACAGCGGAAACAGGATGGCAAATAAGAACACGGCCAGGGGCCGCGGTCCAAACAGCGCGAAGTCTGGATTGTCCCCTTCGAGCACGACGCTGCCAAACACGCAGAACAGCAGAACGCCGTAGGCGAAACCTTTCCACGCGCCGGAGCCTGGCAGCCAGCGTCGCAGAAAGAGGTACAGGAGACCACCCGGTATCGCTGCAAACAGGCTCGCGAAGAATATTAACCCGATGGTTCCGCCCAGCGTGATTTTCCCGGCCTCCGTCATCACTCCGCCCTGGTCACTGTTGATCATGGCGAGGATGCGCATGATCACCCTTGACCCAACGCCCCCCACCAAGACCGTCGCCAACCACCCTGTGAAGAGGGTGATGACCGCATCGCGGGCAAAGCGTTCAAAAGAAAGATTTAGTAGCGGTGACCATCGAACACAAGGGTCGGCGAATCGCCGTAAGGACTGCTAGTTCATGAACCAGCCGCCATCCACGTTGATGGCCTGCCCTGTTATGTTGTGGGCGTCATCGGAGGCCAGGAAGGCGGCAAGCCTGGCGACATCCTCGGGCGTCTGCTCTTTCTTCATCGGGACCCAGGACTCGACCTCCATCTCGAAGCGCTCGCGAGCCGTGGCTCCCTTCATGGAGGGCATGAAGCCTATCAGGTCCTTGTGGTGCTCCAGCTGGTCCTGCATCGGGGTCCAGAGCAGTCCTGGGCAAATGGCGTTGACGTTGACGTCAAAGGGGGCCAGTTGAAGAGCGTGGGACTGGGTCCAGCTCACCACCGCCGCCTTGGATGCGCTGTAGGACGATATGATGAGGCTCCCCTTTCGCGCCGCGACTGAGGCGATGTTGACGATTTTGCCGTAACGTCGCTCCTTCATGCTCTCTGCCACGGCCTCGGATACGTTGACCACACCCCGCAGGTTCACTGCCATCACGGCGTCCCAATCGTTGTCGCTGGGCTTCTCCCGCTGCCACCAGCCGGGTGCGCCTATGACACCGGCGTCGTTCACGGCTATATCCACCCTGCCGATCCTCTCCATCACCTGTTTCGTCATCTCGGCGACGGAGGCCTTGTCGGTCACGTCGACGACCACTGCAATCGCCTCACCCCCCCTCTCCGACACCTCTGCGGCCACCGACTGGGCGCCCTCTTCGTTCAGGTCGGCCACCGTGACAGCGGCCCCTTGCCCGGCCAGCACGAGGCATATGCCTCTGCCGATTCCACTGGCGCCGCCCGTCACTATGGCCACTTTTCCCGTCAGGTCTATCATGGCATTCACTCCGGATCAGTAGTGTTCTCATCCACTTCACTATTCACTTGCTGGCCCAGTGGCCCCCTAAGGCCATACTTGCCCCCAGAGGCTTATGCGCGGTAGCGCATGGCTGATAACGATAGGCTGGCCCCCAAAGGCCGACTCAGCAGCAGGCAGGCTGATACCTACCGATGCCATCTCATGTGGTCTGTTCGCATCGAGCGAGGCCACTGGTTCTATGCATTGAGGATCTCCCGGCGGGACAGCACCCGCTCCAAGAGGGGCCGCATTCCCAGCTCACGGGAGATGCGCAGCGACTCATCCAGCAGGGACACCGCCTTCTCACGGTCGCCCTCGCCATCGCGCTCGCGAAGGACATCGGCGTACTCGCAGCACGTCCACGCAAGCTGGGGACGGTGCCCCGGCTTGCGACAGCTTCCCAGCGCATCCTCGAAGTGACCGATCGCTCCATCGAGCTCAGCCATCGTATGAGCAAGCAGTCCGAGGACGCGGTCCGTGGAGATCACGACAAAATGGAGCTCGATCCCTCAACTGCTTCAGGACAGCGTAAGGGTCTCTGGCTGCCGAAGCATCTCCGCGCTCGACCGCTATCAAGGCCAAAGCGGCATTAGCGATTACTTCGATCAGTGGTGTCAGAAACGGCAACGAGAGTAGCTCGGCGGCGGACTCCTCAGCGATGTCGAACCGGTCGGTCACGCCACTGATCCGACCGGCAAAGCCCGCTCTGCAGCAGATTGGAAGTTGCGGGCATCATCATTCTCGGGGTCGAGTAGAAGGGCCCGCTCCGCCCTTTCCCGCAGGAGTTCCCAGTCGCCGCGACTGAACGCCTCTTCGGCCTCATCGAGCAACCGCTCGATTTGTCTCTTGGTCCTGTCGCTGGCCAATTGTACTCCCAGTCCGCGAGGAGTGAATCAGCACAATTCTAACTGCGGCAATGGTCAAGTCAAGGATGAACCTGCTGCATGACCTTATGCAACCAGTGGATGTCGCGGCACCTAGAATAGCGCTGACCTAGGCTAACCTACCCGCTGACGGCTCAGGATGGTTTTGCCGGTTATTGCCACGGCCTACAGAGTGGAGGAACACTGTCAGGCACAAAGAGGTACATGGGGGCAAATCTGAATTGCCCGGAGGCTTCTGCTAAGCTAGGCGAAACTTCGAGCAAGGAGGGAAATTATGCCGAAACAGCCGATCAACCCCCCAGAAGTGAAGGCGATGCCGGGGATCATGAATCATGCGATCAAGTCTGGCAACACAATATACGTATCAGGCCAGGTGGCGAGGGACAAGGACGGGAACCTGGTTGGCAAGGGTGACTTCGCCGCCCAGGCCGAACAGGTCTACAAGAACTTGCAGTCGGTGCTGGCGGCCGCGGGCGCGACTATGCACGACGTGGTCAGGATGAACTCCTATCTGACCCGGCCGCAGGACCTGGCCACGAACCTCGAGATCAGGCGGCGCTACTACACCCAGGAGCCTCCAGCAGCAACGCTCGTATTCGTCTCAGGCCTGGCAGACCCGGACTTCATGATAGAAGTTGAGGTCATCGCCGTCGTGGACTAGAAGGGCGTGGACCGTTCCTAGAGCTAACAGAGGAAGGCTCACGGGGCAGGACCGGGACTTCAAAAGGGGTGTAGTATGGCAGACAAGGCAGAGGTCGCCGTAATCGGCGGCGGCGCTATAGGCTTCTCTACGGCCTATCACCTGGCCAAACAGGGCATCCCCTCCCAGGTCATTGAGATGGACGGGATCGCGGCCAAGGCCTCGGGGAGGGCAATGGGGTATGTGGGAGCTGCGGGGCTGCTGACCTTCACGACGCTAAGTAACTGGCGAAGCGACCCCGATGACCTGGACGCGTACCCCACGGGTGACCTACGTCCCTGTCTTGAGCTGGGTTGGGAGAGCCAGCGACTCATGCCCCTCCTGGCTGAGGAGCTGAAAGAGGTCGGAGGCGTGGACCCTGAGTACGGAGAGATCGCGGTCGCCTTTGCCGCCTTCGACGAGAAGGAGGAAAAGTTCCTGAAGCAGCGCATGGTCGAGCTGGCGGACGAGGGGTTCGACCTGACGTGGGCGGAGCCGGACGAGCTGAATGCTCGTGGCCTGGGGCTCAACCCCGGAGTCAGGGGCGCGGTTCTGGAGCCGAACGACAGCCAGGTCGAGGCGTATCGCTATGTGCTCGCCCTGGCCCAGGCGGCAGAGCGGCGGGGGGCCAGCATCAAGTACGGCGAGGCGGTAGGGTTCGGCCGACAGGGACAGCGAGTCAACTCAGTCAAGCTAGCCAGTGGAGAGGAAGTAGGGGCCGCTGCGGTGGTCATAGCAATGGGCCCCTGGAGCGCCCAGGGTGCCTCCTGGTTGGGGAGCGATATGCCCCTGGAGTCGGTGCGTGGCTCTTGCGTCAGGGTCGAGATGAACGAGAGCTACCCACCTTACTGGCCGACCCACGGGATAAAGTGTGTTTCTCCCAAGGTGGACGGCACGGTGTTAGTCGGCTACGTGGAGGACCGAGGAGTGGGGCTGGAGGATGACCGCATAACGGAGGCGGCCATCAACAAAATGGTCGCCGATGGGGTCCATCTTGTGCCCAGGCTCGGCGACGCCCGCCTGGTCGAGGTCCGAGCGGGGATCCTCGGCTACACCCCTGACTCCCTGCCCGTCCTGGGCCGCCTTTCGGGGTGGGACAACGTGTACATGGCAGCGGGGCTGGGCACCTTCGGCATCTGTCTCAGCCCCGGAGTAGGCCGGGCTATAGCTGACCTCATCGCGAGCGACCGCGCCTCCCCGGCCATAGAGTCGATGAGCCCGACGCGCTTTGGGTTATAGGTCCAAGGACAGGTCGCTGCCACGACTACGTAACGACGGTCCCAGGTCAAAGTGTGATAGTCGGCCAGCCGGACAAGATGGACCATGCCGATGCAACTCTGAGGGAGAGCTATCTGTACGTGGTAGCTATGTTGGGGACCGCTGAAATTCTGTTGGACCTAGGACTCGAGGCCCTCGTCGCGGAAGCCCGAACTAACCTGTCGACGCTTCTACCTGGGGCCGACCCCTTCCCAGCCCGCAAGCGTGGCGGTCAACGAGAGTCAAAGTAGGGTCAAGACGGAGCGTTGCCTCAGCGTACCTAGAATCTGCGGCGGCGCCCGTGAGCATCCCATCGATGGGCTGACTGGCGTTCCTGCCCAGGTGTCCTATTTGCGCTCCCTTGGCGTGATAACGGCCCCTGATTTTGCTAACATTTTGCTAACGCGCTTGCGATAACACGCCAATACGTGGCGTCATGTCAGCTACGAATCGGGGCCTGAGCGCCGGATGGCGTGTTCTAATCCTGTATGTGGCAGCATAGAACAACACGAGGCTCATGGGATTTTAAGTCCGCCGCGTCTGCCTTTCCGCCACCCGGGCCTGTAAATGTACTCTGTTACCGAAGTTTTCTGCCGGAATTGTCTCCAGCTGCAGCAGGACGCCCTTATTTCTGGTAGAAGCCCTGCCAAGCGCAGCGAATTTGCGCCTCCTCGTGGGCCTCGGACTCCTGCGCCGCATTACCGGCCTTGATAGCCGAGAAGATGTCATGCACGACCTCCTGAACCACTCCGCCCGAGTCGATCTCGATGCCATGCGTCTGCTGATAGTAGGCTGTCCAGCCTTCCAGGGACACGTTTTCCCTGCCAGCAGCCTGCACGTAATCGTCGAATTGCCATTCCATGTCGCAGAAGTGGACGGGAGACGGGTCGGTGGCGGGCGGTGCGCTGGCACCGATGTCTGGAGCTGCGCTCGTTTCGAGCTGATCTTGCTCCTCTGCCCCTGGCGCCGCCGATGAACAGGCGATCAGCATCCCACCTATGAACGCGATGAGCAACCACAGAGGGGATTTCTTCATGGCCTCCATTCTATAAGAGTTGCCGCGGCTCCAGAAGGGCTAGAGCAGGCCCACATCCTCACAGAGCCGCCGGTACCAGTCGCCCAGGATCGTGAACTCCTGGGACAGGTAGTAGGCCATCACACCCCTGGGCGCCCACTCCTCCACTACCTGGCCGGCCTTTTTGTTGCCCTCCGCTTGAAGCTGGCCCAGCACGGCCATGGCGAACTTGCCGTGCTCCTTGCACTTGTCGATGATCAGGTCCCGTGCCTCCATCACCTCGGGGTGCGCTACGTTGCCCCGCGCCTCTGGTATCCCACGATTGACGGAGATGGAGATCGAGAGGTCGAAGGCTCCCACCATGAGGGCGTCGATCGGTGTTGCGAGGATCGCGTCCAGGTTGTGCAGCGCCTCCTCGTCTTCGATCTTGCCGATAATGGCGATCTCCTCGTTTATCCGGTCCGCCATGTCAGGCCAGTTGGCGCCGCTCAGCGGGTACCCGAGCTGCCGCACCGTCGCGGCTGCGCCCCGGCGTCCAGCAGGCGGGTATTTGGCCGAGTCGACCGACCGCTGGGCGTCGGACTCGGTGACTGTGTGCCCGACGATGAATCCCATTATGCCCACCTCGGACAGCTTGGCGATGTGAACACGGTCGCACTCGGGTATGCTGGCGATGGGCGTGAGCCCGGCCAGGTCGGCGGCGCGGCAGATGTGCTCCACCGTCTCGTAGGAGGAGTAGGGCGTGTGCTCCACGTCAATGTTCAGCCATTGGAAGGGAAACTGGCCCATCACTTCGACGACGGCAGGGCTTCCGGTCCAGAGGTTGGGACCGAAGGCCGGCTTGCCGGCTTTGATCGTCCGCAGCATCCTGTTCTCTCGCATGTCGCCTCCCCGGCAACGCCGGTCGCATTGCAGTCTATCGTTTTGACGTCAGCACCCAGGCCGTCGTCCCGTTACCTCTAAGATCGTGGGAAAGCATCGTCCGGGCACGCCGAACCGTATCAGGTGTCCACTTGAAGCCGTGTGCCAATGTTATCAAGGCAAAAGCCCTTCCGAAAGCGCATGGGGCGGCCAACTACTGAGGAGGTTGGGTATTGTAGGGCAGATCGTCGGGCTCGAAAACGGCAGCGATGAGGTACCTCCAATGGGCTTTGCACCAAAAGTCCTTTCAAGGCGAGGGTTTGCTTGCCCTCCCACCCGCCCTGGGAGGTATCTTGTATCTGGGGACACCCCGGACCCCGGCCGGAAACCGGAGGTTTTCGGCACCTTCCTGTGGTTTTGGTGCAAACCCCCTCCAACGGCGTGTGGCAGGGAAACTGGCGTGTCCGACGCCGAGCAGAAGGAGGGATACTGGCGCTTGATACAAGCGGGTGGGGGTGGTTGAAGCTGTCGGGCGGTCCCGGCTCGAAGGCGTTCCCCCGGGAAGAGATCGGCGCACATCAGGCCGGCGGATGCGTATACTGGTTGGGACTCACCAGCTCAGAACCCACGGAGGTACCCATTGGCCAGCATCAAGCTCATTCGCGAGGAGGAAGCCGGCGACGACGTAAGGGCGGTTTACGATGACATCAAGGCCACGATGGACTGGTCCTTTGTTCCCGAGACCTTCCAGCTGATGGCCCACGACGTGGATCACCTGCGCTCCTACTGGGAGCATTACAAGCGGGTCATGACGCCCGGAAAGGTCGACCTGCGCACCAAGAAGATCATCGCCTTCGTGGTATCGGCTGTGAACAACTGCGGCCCCTGAGTGCGCTTCCACCTGGATGCCGTGAAGCATCTCGGGATCGACGACGCGACGCTGGCAGAGATCGTCGAGGTGATGTCGGAGGTTTCCACGGGCAACCTGATCATGCACTCCCTCGGCGCCCGCCACTGACCTTCGCTATACCGACGGTAGCATTGGCCTGATCCAGATCTGGTCGCCGGCCTCCATCTTCAGTATCTGACGGGCTGTAGGGCCGAGGGGCGTATCGCCGTCTTCGATCGACGGATCGATCTTGACCCACGCCTTCAGGTGGGAGCTGAAGGCCGGGACGTATTCCATGAACTGTTCGTCCGCCACGCCCAGGCGCTCGGCGGTCTTGGGATTCAGGCGGCAGATGCGGCGTTGGAGGTCGTCGAACTCGTCCGACTCCGCCGCCCGAACTTTGACGTATACCCGGCTTGCCTTCATCTGTGCCTTGAGCTCTGCCGTCGCCGCCTCGTCCGCGCCACCGTTTCGCAGGACCACGCCGTAGGCCTCGCGGGCCTGATTCTCCGTGACGTGGCGGGTCGCTACGTCGTTGACGACTCGCTCCACCTCCCGCTCCAGCGGATCGCCGAATCCGCCCCCGCCACGGACTCGCAGCACCAGGACGTCGCTCTCCTCGACGGGGAAGTTCGCCACCTTAGACGGTATCTCTCCCGGCAGGAACTCGTCGCCGTCGCGGACGATCCTGAACTCGTTGAGGCTGCCTGGGTAGCCGCCGCACATGCCGAGCCTGGGCAACACCGCCTGTTCGCCCAGGATGGACAGGAGGCATCCCTTCGGGTCCAGTATCTGGACGTCCTGGAGGAATCCCAGGCCACCTCGCCTGTAGCCCGGGCCGCCGCTGTCTATCCTGAGCTCGCTCCGGAGCGTGTGGACCGGATTGTCCTGCTCGGCCTTCTCGGTAGGCAGCACGGTGTTGATGTCGCCCAGGTCGTAGGACGTCAACGAGTTGTGCCCGTCGTTTACGGGAGACGCCGGCCAGCCGCCAAACGCGTACTCGTACCAGATCCAGTGCTTCCGCTGCACCTCGTCCCAGCCGGCGAGGAACGTGTGATTGGCCCCAGACTCGGGCGGGGCACCGATTTCCCCCGGCATGATCTGGCCCAGCAGGCCGATCACGCAGCTCTGCACCAGGAAGCCCACCTCGGAGTACCCCGCGACGGGGGCTGGCCGCTGAGCGTTGATGATGCTCCTTTCGGGGCTGATGAGCTCGACAGCGCGCATCAGGCCGCCGTTTACGGGCGTCGCCGGCTCCACATAGCTCTTTAGGATCACGAACACACCGCTGAAGGCCATGGACGGGCCGCCGTTCATAGGCCCTTCCACCTGTGGCGAGCTGCCGGTGAAATCGAACTTCATGCTGTCGCCGGCGATCTGGAGTTTGCAACGCAACGCCAGCGGCCTGGTCGACATGCCGTCGTTCTCCAGGTACTCCTCGTAGTAGTACTCGCCGTCGGGCAGCTCGGCGACCGCGTCTCGAACCACCTGCTCGGAGCGGTCGAGGATGGCGTCGACGCAGGCCTCGACGACGTCTGCGCCGTACCTGTCGTACAGCTCCGTCAACCGCTGCTCGGCTGTGTTCAGCGCGCCCAGGGTGGCTTCGAAGTCGCCGTAGCGCTCCTCGGGGTTGCGGACGTTGGCCATGATTGTCTCGAACAGCTCTTCGTTGAACACGCCCTTGTTGTAGAGCTTTACCATGGGAACGCGGATGCCCTCTTCGTAGATCTCCCGCGCCTGGCCGGTCAGGCTTCCTCGGCTCTTGCCGCCCACGTCCAGCCAATGCACCCGAGCGGCGATCATCATGCTCAGCCGGCCGTCGTAGAAGAAGGGCCGTACGTGCAGCATGTCGTTTAGGTGCGGTCCCGACGTGTAGGGGTCGTTCGACAGGTACAGGTCGCCCGGGTGCATGTCGTCGCCGAACAGGTCTTTGGCCAGCTTGACATGCCAGGCCACGGCGAAGATGTGGAGCGGGAGGTCCTCCGACATTGCAACCAGCTCCGCGTCGCTGCTCACGATGCCGCAGGCAAAGTCCACGGTCTCGCAAAGGGTAGGCGTGTAGGAGGAGCGCTGGATGATGGAGCGCATCTCCCGGACCGTGTTGATCAGGTAGGCCTGGACGACTTCCAGGGTTATGGGGTCGGTCTCTTTCGCCTGGGTCATGTCGCACTTCTCCGTCAGGCAGAACTCTTAATACCAAACCGGCGTTCAACGAGACTATTGCGAGCAAGGCGAGGAATCCGGGAAGGGGAGGAGCTACTGCCGTGGGCGGAAAAGCCTGCCCCACCCAGATGCCTCGTCGTCCCGACTCGTCGGGACTCCTTAGCTAGGACACGGCGTGCTCCAGGGCTAGCGTTCCGTTCTCGTCCGTGGTGGCACTCCAGCCGGGGAAGACGACCGTGAGCGAGCCGAACTCCTCGATGATGGCCGGCCCGTCAAGAGATCCCCCGGTCGGCAGCAGGTCGCGCTGGTACACCGGGCACTCCACGAAATCACCGCCGAAGTAGACCCTGCGCTGCCCCTGGAGCGCTGCCGAGAGCGAGGTCCCGTCCGCGCTGTCCCTCGTCAGCGACGGCCTCGGCACCTGGCCTATCACGCTGACCCGCAGGCTCACCAGCTCCACCGGGTGCTCTGGCCGGTTGTAGCCGTAGGTCTTGACGTGGCCGTCGTGGAAGGACTGGAGTATCTCTGGGACGTTTGGCCGGCCGGTCCGAACCGGGATGTCGATCTCCCACGACTGGCCCAGGTATCGCAGCGACATGACGTATTGTGGAGCTATCCGCTCTTCTGCGACGCCGTCCCGTCGCAAGATATGCCTGCCCTCCTCCTCCATCTCCTTGAACATGCTCTCCATCCTCGTGACGTCGCCCTTCTCCAGCTCAGTCTGGTAGCTCCTGGCGAAGTCGTTTTTCAGGTCCGACGCGAGCAGTCCCGTGGCGCAGAAGTTGCCGGGGTCCCTGGGCACGAGTATCGACGGGATCGACAGCTCCTCCGCAATTGGAATGGCGTGCATTGAGCCGGCTCCCCCGAAGGCCACCAACGTCAGCTCTCTCGGGTCGTGGCCGCGCTCGATGGAGATGGCCCGAATGGCCCCCGACATGGTTGTAACGGCGATCTGTATGACCCCCTCGGCCAAGCGGTTAACGTCGCTGATGTCGACCTGATCGGCTACCCGCTTGCCCGCAGCCTCGGCCAGGTCGTGACGCATCGCCATGCGCCCACCGAGCAAGCCACCCGGACTGACTCTGCCCAGCAGCAGGTTGGCGTCGGTTATCGTGAAGTCGGTGCCGCCTTGGCCGTAGGCGGCCGGGCCGGGGTTCGCTCCAGCGCTCTGGGGCCCGACCCGCAGGGCGCCGGAGCGGTCCACCCACGTGATACTCCCGCCTCCGGCGCCGATGGTGTGTACGTCGAGCATCGGCGTCAGCAGCGGGAAGCCCTCCACGATCCGCCTCGTCGACACCTCCGGCGTCAGGTCCTTGATCAGGCACACGTCGGTGCTGGTCCCGCCCATGTCGTAGGTGATCAGGTCCGACCTGCCCGATAGCTGCCCCAAATAGACGCCGGCGACGACGCCGGCCGCCGGGCCCGAGACCAGGAACTTCACCGGGTAGGCCAGGGCCGTCTCCTCCGACGCGACACCGCCGCTGGAGATCATGTACACCAGCGCTCCGTCGAAACCCTCGGCACGCAGGGAGCTCTTGAGGCTTGCCAGGTAGTCCTTCAGCAGAGGCATCAGATACGCGTTCAGCGCGGTGGTGTTGAAGCGAGGGTGCTCGCGGAACTCGGGCACCACCTCCGACGAGATAGAGTAGGGCACGTTGGGGAGGTGCTGCCTCAGCAGCTCGGCCACCCGACTCTCGTGTCGGCCGTCCTGGTAGGAGTGGAGAAAGCCGACGGCCACGGACTCGACCTTCTCCGTCTTGAGCTGCTCGATGACCTCCAGCACGTCCTTCTCGTTGAGGGGCTCGATTACCTCGCCGTCGGCCTTGACCCTCTCGTGGACGCCGAACCTCAGCTGTGGCACAACCAGCCGGGGAGGGCGCTCCCAGTTGGGGTTGAACTGCCCCCCGGTGAAGCGCCGTGTGTCGCCCGTCTCGATGATGTCCCGAAACCCGTAGGTCGTGATGAACGCGGTCTTGGCGCCCTGGCGCTCGATGACCGCATTTGTGGCTATCGTGGTCCCGTGCGCTAATCGGTCGAGGAGTCCCAGGTCGACGCCCAGGTCCTGCAGTCCGCGGAGCACCCCCTCCTGAGGGTCGGGGTAGGTCGAGGGCGTCTTGGTAGTCCTCATCTCGCCCGTGTCCTCATCGTAGATCACGAAGTCGGTGAAGGTCCCGCCAACGTCGACGCCGATGGCCTGCATGCCGGCGCTCCTTTCCCTGTTTGGGGTGCGTGTAGGTTGGGGTCTGCGGACACGGGCTCCCCGCCGATGCACCGCGATGTTGAGGCGAAGTTCAGGCTGAGCGTGTCGTCGGGTAAGCCTGGGGACGCGAAGCGAGGTATAGCATAATGAGGCCCCTCCGTCAACAAAGCGTGTGAGCGTTGGGGCCTTTGATGTGGCCGCTGATTCGTTCGTCCTGGGCTGGGCGCACGCAACCCGCAAACGTGCTCCCGTCCGGCCCCAGATAAGCGGCTCTAGGCTTCCGGTCCATCCCCGGTAAGCGAGTTCTCGTTATCGCGCGTGCGACGCTTTCGGCGGTACGCGGCGATGATTACCCAGCCGACGGTCCCCGTTGCGATAACCACCCCCGCGATGATTCCGATAATGGTGCCGATGGAGAGCCCGCCGCCGGGTGCCGGAGGCACGGCAACAGGCGTGGCGGCCGGTGTCACGGGTATGACGGCCGGCGTAGGGCTGGGCGCGACCGTAGGTGTGGCGGTTGGGGCGGTCGGGGCCGTCGCGGCGGGCGACACCGCCGCCGTATCGGTCGAGGAGTTGTTCGCGCTGTTCGGGTCGGCCTGGTCCGCGGTGACGCTTACCCTGTTCGTGATCGTGCCGGCCTCCGCTGCGTTGACGACGATGACGCCGCTAGCACTTTGCCCGACGCCGAGGTCGCCCAGCAGGCAGGTCACGGCCCCGTCGACGTGGGAGCATTCCTCGTTGGCGGACACGAAGGACGCGTCGCGGGGGAGGGTGTCGATGATGGTCACGCCGGTAGCGTCCGCGGGCCCGTTGTTGGAGACGGTGATCTCGTAGGTGACCTGGTCTCCCGCCAGGACCACTTCGGGTGAGCGAACCGCGCTTACGATGAGGTCGGCGGCGGGGCTCACGTCGGCGGTATCCTCGGAGGGGGAGTTGTTTGCCGGATTGGGGTCGGCCTGGTCCGCGGTGACGGTCGGCCTGTTTGCGATCGCGCCGCCCTTTGCCGCGTCGACGACTATGACCACGCTGCCACTGTGCCCGGCGGCGAGGTCGCCTAGCAGGCAGGTCACGGTACCCTCGACGTAAGCGCACTCTTCAGTAGCCGACACGAAGACCACGCTCTCCGGCAGGGGTCGGTGAGGGTCACGCCGGTGGCGTCCGATGGCCCGTCGTTGGTGACGGTGATCTCGTAGGTCACCGCGTCTCCCATCAAGACGACGTCCGGTGAGCGGGCGGTGATGACAGCCAGGTCAGCGGCAGGGCTCACGTCAACGGTAGTGGCCGTGGAGTTGTTTTCGCCATAGGGGTCGGCCTGGTCCGCGTCCACCCTGGTGATGCTGGTAGCGGTGCCCGTGGTGACCGCGTCGGCAACTATGACCACGCTGGCACTTTGCCCGGCGGCGAGGTCGCCAAGCGGGCAGGTCACGGTCTCCTCTGTGTGGACGCAACCGTCCGTGGCGGAGGCGAAAGCGAGGTGCTCCGGCAGAGTATCGGTCACCCTCACCACGGTGGCATCCGTGGGGCCGTCGTTGGTTACAGTGATGACGTAAGTGACCTGGCCCCCCAGCAAGACCTTGTCCGGCGAATGTGCCACCGTGACACGCAGATCGGCTGCGGGGCTCACGGTGGCGGAGTGAACCGACGTGTTGCTCTCCGGGGTCGGGTCGGCCTCGTTTGCCGCGACGCTGACGCCGTTGACGACCGTGCCTGAGGCGGTCGGACTCACCAAAATGGACACCGTGACCCTGTTGCCGCTGACGAGGTCTCCAAGCTGGCAGGTTATCGTGCCGTCGACGTGGGCGCAGCCGGCCGAGGCGGATACGAAGACCAGGTCCTCGGGGAGAGCGTCCACTAACGTGACGCCGGTGGCGTCGGCCGGGCCGTTATTTGCGACGGTCACGACGTAAGTCAGTACGCCCCCCAGGAGAACCAGGTTGGGAGAGTGTGTCATGGCGACCGCCAGGTCGGCGCCGGTTTCCACGGTCTCCGTCGGCGAAGGACCACTCTTCGCCTCCACGTCCGAACTGCGGACGGCGAGGGTGTCCGCGGCGGAGTTGTTGGCTGTGCTGGGGTCGATCTCGGTCGCGGCGATGGTTACGGTGTTGGTAATGGAGCCCGCATCCCTCGGGCGCAGGACGATGGTAATCGTGGCGTTGGCGCCGCTGATAATGGCTCCTAAGGTGCAGGTTACGGTTCCAGACGCCTCGTCGCAGCTCCCCTGGCTGGGCGTCGCGGAAACAAAATTCATCTTCGAGGGCAGTCGATCCGTTACGACCACACCCGTGGCCAGCGACGGTCCGTCACTGGTGGCGGTAAGCAGGTAGGCGACCGGACTCCCCACGTCCCCCGTGTCCGGCTCACGGGTCATGGTGATGGAAAGATCCGCGCTCTTATCAACGAAAGTGTTCTCGACGGCGGTGTCGTTGTCCGGCTGGAAGTCATCGACTCCCGACGTTACGGCGGCCTCGTTGGTAAGAGTCGTATCACCGGCGGCCACCGCTGGTATAACGACGATGACGACAGTGGCCGTCGCTCCGTTGTCCAGCTCGTCCAAATCGCAGGTGACCACGCCGCCGGCATGGACGCAGCTTCCCTGGCTGGGCGTTACAGAGCTGAAACTCACGTTGCTCGGCAGCGTGTTCGTGAGTGAAACCGTGGTTGCCTGGGACGGTCCGTTATTGGTGACCAGCAGGGTATAGGTCAGCGGCTCTCCCACCAACACCGGTTCCGGGGCCGCAGTCACGGTCACCGATGTATCCGCATGCCGGTTGACGACGGTCCCCTGGGTTGTGGCGTTGTTTGTTTCATCCGAGTCGTCTTCGGTCGCCGAAACGGTGGCCGAGTTGGTTATTGTCGTCCCGCCTGCGGCTTCGAGTGGCGTGATGTTGATAACGATGGTCGCTAAACCCTGGTCGGCAATGTCGCCCAGGCTACAGTCGACTATCAGCAGAGCCTCCACACAGGCGCCTTGACTGGGTGCGGCGGACACAAAGACGACGTCGGGAGGCAGCGTTTGGCTCAGGGTGTCCTGCACGACTACATCCGTAGCCAGCGACGGTCCGTCGTTGTTGATAATGAGGGTATACGTGATCTGTTCGTTCACGAGCACCGGATCCGGAGAGTCGGTCTTGTTCACGAGGAGGTCGGCGGGCCCGAAGACGGGTGCCCCCTCGTCTACGATCAGGCCGTTGGCCGTCAAGTCGTCATCGCCACGCTCGCCATCTGTAAAGTTAAGGGTGACCTTGTTGAGGTCGATGACCGCGCCCGTCGTCCCATCGAAGTCAAAGAGGTACCAGGAGGGCTCCGGATTGCCGGGCGTGGGCCCATACTTCCAGTAGCCGAGTATTATGGTGCCCTCGGGGAAGAACAGTTCCACGGTCGTCGTGGCCGTGGGGACATCTCTCACCTCGAAGCCGAAAAAGCCGGCTGGGAACACTTCATCCGGGGCATCATCCGGCGACGGATTGAGGATGGCCTCTACCTCTATGAGCCTGGCGCCGCCCGTGGACTTCAACGTGACGTACTGCTCGTTCTCGGCGTTCTTCAGCGACGTGACCTCGCTCTCTTCGCTGTCTGGAATGCCGTTGTTGTCGCCGTCCCCGCCATTCGGCGCATCGTCCTCCACCTGGTCGCCCACTCCGTCTCCATCGTCGTCTTCGTAGACGACAGTGTCCGCCTGATCGATGTTGTTCGACGTGATAGGGTCATTGTCGTCTCCGACCACGGCCGCCGTGCCGGTTATCGTCTCGGTAGCCCCTTCTTCGACTGCGACCTGGACTGTCGCCACGATCGTGGTCTCCAGGCTCGCGTCACTACTGAGGGTGCCAAGGTTGCAGGTCACGGTGCCGTCGGACTCAGTACAGCTTCCTTGAGCGGGCGTAGCGGAGACAAATGCCACGTCCGTGGGCAGCGCTGCCGTCAGCGTGACCCCCTCCGCCGGCGAGGGACCCTCGTTGGCAACAGTCAGCTTGTATCTCAACAACCCACCCGTGATCGCACCGTTTTGGGGGGGCAGGACGCTGACCGAAAGGTCCGCGCTCGAAACAACTTCAGTCTCGTTGCTGGCGTCGTTGTTTGAGGCGTCCGGATCGGTGAGGGGAGACGAGACGGTGGCGGCATTCGTGATCGTGGTCCCCGCCGCCGCGGCCGTCGGCGAAACGGTAACGACCACGGTCACCGCCTCGCCGTCGTTAATGGTGCCGACGTTACAGGTCACCGTGCCGGAGGTTTGACTACACGCCCCGTGGTCTGCGAGAGCTAACCCGAAGTTCGCGTCGGCCGGGAGCGTGTCCGTCAGAACCACGTCTGGGGCATCCGACGGGCCGTTGTTGGTCACCACGAGCGTGTAGGTTAGTGTGTCGCCGGCGGGGGCCGGGTCCGGCGAGTCTGTTTGAGTCAGCGAGAGGTCGGCCAGTGCGTCGACCAGCGTACTCTCATTGTGTTGTCGTTTCCTGTGTTAGAGTCGGCTGCCTCCGATGCCACGCTCGCCGTGTTCGTGATCGTCGTTCCGGCTGACGCCACCAGAGGCGTAACCGTGATTGCCGCCGTCGCCTCGGCGTTAGCGTCCAGGTCCCCTAGGTCGCAGGTCACCACTCCCGAAGACTGGGCGCAGCTCCCCTGGCTGGCCGTTGCTGAGTCGAAGGTGACCTGCTCAGGCAAGATGCTCTCCAGGACGACTTCCGTGGCCTCGTCGGGACCGTCGTTGCGGACCGTAAACGTATAAGTTAAGGGCTCATTGACGAACACCGGATCCGAAGAGTCGACGCCGGTTACGGCCAGGTCTGCCTCTGCTGGACCCGTCACAACGGTGGATTGGGTGGCGCTGTTGTTGGCGTCGACGGGGTCGCTCACGCTGGCGACAACGCTGGCGCTGTTGGTGATCTTCGTTGCCGCCGTGGGCGCAACTACAATGGATACCGTGGCGCTGGCGCCGCTGCCCAGATCGCCCAGGGCACAGGTAACTGTACTGCTCCCTGTGCATGTCCCCTGACTGGTGGCGAGCGAAACTAGACTGGCGCTGGAGGGCAACGTGTCGGTCAACCTCACGCCTGTGCTGTCGGAGGGGCCATTGTTAGTGACCTCGAGGGTGTACGTCAGGTCGTCGCCCAACGCCACCGGGTCTGACGAGTCGGCTTTGGTCAACGCCAGGTCGGCGCTGGTGCTCACAGCCGTGGTGTCGCTGGCGCTGTTGTTCCCGCTCGTCGAGTCGGGCTCAGCGGCTGTCACGTTGGCCGTGTTCGTTATATCGCCCTCCGTCGTCGGGGCCACCACGATCACTACTTCCGTGGTTTCGCCGGCGGCGCTGGCCAGGAGGGACTCGGGCTCGACGTCGGTGGCGATCAGGGTTCCCGGAGTGACGGTGTCGGCGGCCACGGTGGTGTCCTGGTCGATGGTGGCGTCGGCTGAGCTTTTAGTGACGATGGCATAGGTGCCGGTGGAGGCTGGGATGGTGGGGTTCTTTACGCTGGTGAGCTCGATGGTGACGGTCGTATCGGCGGCGACCTCGGTGCCGTCGCCTGATCGGGTGATGGTTACGGTCTGTCCCGAGATGGAAACCGAGGCTGAGCCGTCGAACGAGGTGCCGTCGCCGCCAATTGACGTGGTTGCGCCGCTGCTGAGGGCGTAGCCCTCGGGGAAGGTGACGACGACCTTGCCATCGGCGGGAAGCGTATTGTCCGAAGTGAATGATACGTCGACGTCGCCGACGGCGCCTGCGACCAGGGACTCGGGCTCGACGTCGGTCGAGGTGAGTGCGCCGAAGATGGTGTCGGCGCTGACTGCGGTGTCCCGGGTCGATGGCGGCGCCCGCCCCATCGCTTGTGGTGACGGTGTAGGTGCCGGTCGACCCGGATTCAGTTGGGTTCTTTACGTTGGTCAGCTCCAGGGTCACGGCGGCGCCTGCGTCCACGTCGGTGCCTCCACCCCGCGTAATGGTCACCGACTGGCCAGACACCGTCACCGTCACGAAGCCGTCGAAGGAGGTGTCGTCGTCGCCTATGCCTGTTGTGGCGCCGCTGCTGAGGGTGAAGCCCGCCGGGAAGGTGACGACGATAGTGCCGTCTGCGGGGAGTGGATTGGCGAGGGTAAAGGCTACGTCGACATCACCGACGACGCCTGCGGTGAGGAGCTCTGGCTCGACGTCGGTAGCGGTGAGGTCAGCCGGGGTGATGGTGTCGGGGCCTGTGGCGCCGTCCTGATTGATGAGGGCGTCGGAGGCGTCGGTGGTGGAGATGGCGTAGTTGCCCGTCGTACCTGATACAGGCGGGTTCTTTATGCTGGTCAGCTCGATGGTTACCGTGGCATCCGCGGCCACTTCTGTCCCACCTGAGCGGATAATGGTGACGGTCTGGCCGGAGACCGCGATCGATGCAGAGCCATCGAAAGAGGTGCCGTCGTCGCCTATCGATGTCGTGGCGTCGCTGCTGAGGGCGAAGCCATCCGGGAAGGTGAGGACGATCTTGCCGTCTGCGGGCAGCGGGTTGGCGAGGGTGAAGGAGACGTCGCCGTCGCCGACGTCGCTGGCTAGGAGGGACTCGGGCTCGACGTCGGTGTCGGTCAGAGTGCCGGGCGTCAAGGTGTCGGTGGCCACGGTGGTGTCCTGGTCGATGGTGGCGTCGGCTGAGCTTTTAGTGACGATGGCATAGGTGCCGGTGGAGGCTGGGATGGTGGGGTTCTTTACGCTGGTCAGCTCGATAGTGATCGCGGTGCCGGCGGCGACCTCGGTGCCGTCGCCTGATCTGGTGATGGTCACGGTCTGTCCTGAGATGGAGGCCGACTCCGTGCCGTCGAATGAGGTGCCGCCGTCGCCGATGGACGTGGTTGCGCCGCTGCTGAGGGCGTAGCCCTCGGGGAAGGTGACGACGACCTTGCCATCGACTGGCAGCGCATTGTCCAAAGTGAATGATACGTCGACGTCACCGAGGGCGCCTGCGACCAGGGACTCGGGCTCGACGTCTGTGGAGGTGAGTGCTCCGATGATGGTGTCGGCGCTGACCGAGGTGTCCCGGTCTATGGCGGCCCCGGAGGAGTCGGCGGTCTGGATGGCGTAGGTGCCGGTGGAGCCTGAGTTGATGGGGTTCTTTACGTTGGTCAGCTCCAGGGACACTGAGCCGTCGAAGGAGGTGCCGTCGGCCCCAATGGAGGTCGTGGCACCGCTGCTCAGAGCGAAGCCCTCGGGGAACGTGATGACCACCTTGCCGTCGGCGGGGAGGGGGCTTGCCAGCGTGAAGGTGACGTCCACGTCTCCGACGGCCCCGGCGACCAGCGACTCGGGCTCGACGTCGGTCAGGGTCAGCGTCGTAACGGCGGCCGCACTGAGGAAGCCGCCGGACAGCTCGAAGCCCCCGCCGCTCGACGTGCCGGCGCCCGGCTGGCCGATGACCCCTTGCAGCTCGAAGCCGCCGCCCGAGCTGGTGGCCGTCGCGCCTCCGGTACTCGTGCTCTGCCAGGTCACGTCGAACCCGCCGGTCTGGGCCAGCACCACGACGGCAACCGTCGCCGCGACGGCAATCGCAGCCACGGCCGCGATCAGCTTCGGCCGCGCGAAGCGTCTCATGCGAGGATGCTGCCCATCTGGCTCAAAGGCGTCGCCTACCTAACCGGCGAGACCTCGTCTGACCCTGTAGGCGGCTAGGAGGATAAGCCCCGAACCCGCAAACGCGCCGCCGGTGGCGCTAAATATCCACCGGAGTAGACCTGAGCCCGGCTTCCGCCGGGAGCTGGAGGCTGGTGTCGGCGACCTCGCTGTGGGGCGCACAGATTGCAGCATCCTGGTGATCGGCGCACACAAGCTGCTTGAGCGCATCGTTTTGCGCTTCGAGGTCTTCGATTTGTGCTTGTTGCTCGTGTACCTCCTTGGCGAGCTCCTGCGTAGAGCTGACGTTGAGCATGGAGATGGCCTCAACCGGCTTGGTTTGTTGGTCGACTTCTAGATTATTGGCGCTGGAAGCCGTTAGGGCACTGCTGCCCTGCGACGTGCTTGGCGAGTTAGCGATCCCGACGCTCACCTTGCCGTTCGCCAATCTCCAGCCGATGAACTGGCCGTCTTCCGTCGATACGCTTCTCCCCTGCTCTATGGCTGTATTGCCGTTGATATCGACCTGCCCCATCAGGGCAACCAGCGCGTGCGTCTCCTTCATCTTCTCGGGGTCCGTTTCGGCCCCATCGATGGCGTTGCCTACGAAGCCGGGGTTCGTGGACTGTACTCCGACCAGAGGGTCGCCCGGCCTCCGCACGCGCACCTTTCCCGTCTCGAGGTTCAGTCCGATCAGCGAGGCGTCGGGAATATCCCCCTCTTTCTGGAACCACTCTGCGTAGTCCGCTCCCCCACCTGTAAACGTGACCTCGGCGAATAGAGTGCCGTCGCTTCTGAAAACAAACTCCTGGTCAATGGTGCCATCGGCATCAGTACTCAAAAAGAGAAGACCGTAATCACCTGTATCTGTTCGGTCGCTTGATATCATAGCTACCGTGCCGCCCGAGACACCCGAGGCAGTGTCATTGACGTTGAAGATCGGGACTGTGGCGGTGCGCGCGCCGTCTACGTCCAGTAAATGTCCAGGAGACGTGATTCCAATGCCGACGTTGCCGGACGAGTCGATGGTCATCCGGGTGTTGGTGGTGATGGCCGAGGTTCCGATCTTGAACTTGTCCGGGTCGCCGTCGTCCACGCCCAGGGTGAACGTGCTGGTGCCGGAGAGCTGGAAGGCGAGTATTGGGTCGCCGTCGGTGGCGGTGTTGTCGATGAGGATGCCGGTGAAAGACGCGTCGCTGGAGACGTCCAATTCGGCGTCCGGGGTGCTGTCGCCGATGCCGACCCGGTTGTTGCTCGTGTCGACGAACAGCTCGGTGGTGCTGTCCGGAGCCTTGAAGCCGGCGTAGTTCGCGCCGTTGGCGGCCAACTCGAGGAACCGCAGGTCCCCCGTGTTACCGGACGACGTGCCGAACGGGTCGACCTGTAAAGCGGCCGCCGTCGACGGCGCAAGGTGTAACAGCGACGCCGGGGTCGTCGTGCCGACGCCAACGCTGCCGGAGGAGTCGGTGGTCAGCCTGGTGTCGGTGCCGATGGCGGTGGTGCCGATCTTGAATTTGTCGGAGTCGCCGTCGTCGACGCCCATGGTGAAGGCGCTGGTGCCGGAGAGCTGGAAGGCCAGGATTGGGTCGCCGTCGGTGGCTGAGTTGCCGATGTTAATACCGTCTGCGGAGCCGGCGCTCTCCAAATCGAGCAGCACCGATGGGGTGGTCGTGCCCACGCCCACCCGGTGGTTGGTTGCGTCGATGGACAGGGTGTTGGAGTCGAAGTTGATGCCGTCGATACCGCCGGACAGCGTTACCGCCAGGTCGTTGGCCACTGTAAGGGTGCTGGCGTTGAAGGTGACGCTGTCGCCGGAGGCATCGCCGAGGGTGGTGTTGCCGGTGGAGGCGGTGGCGGCCCCGATGGCGGCGCCGTCTATCGCTCCGCCGTTGATGTCCACGGTGCTCGCGGTGAAGGTGCCGGAGTCGGTGAGCTCCGCCATGGTGATGCCCGAGTCCAGCAGGTTCAGCTCGGCGGCCGAGATCAGTGTGCCGGCGATGTCGATCACGGCGGTGAATCCGCCGCCGGCATCGATGATCTTGATGGCCGCCCCTACGGCGTCGTCTGAGTCTGAGTTGTCCAGGACCAGAGAGGCGTCGAGGCCCTCGGTGGAGGCGGCGTTGTCGAGGTAGAAGCCGTACTGGGCCGCGGTGCCGCCGGAGGTGTCCGACGGTGTGACGGTGAGGAGTAGACCGTTCTCGGTGGTGGCGTTGGTGAGGGAGCGGGTCAGCGCTACAGTCTCACCGGCGGCGCCCGTGAGGGTGAGGGCCGCGTCCAGGTTCAACGAGTCTGCCAACTGGGTAAAATCCAGGGTGTCGGCAGTGAGGTCGGCGCCGTCGACGTTGGAGAGGCTGTTGCCAGTGCCGTTGGCGTCGAAGGCTGCTCCTGTGATGGCCCCGGTGGTAGAGATGTCCCAGTCCGAGGAGTTGACCTGCACGGTGCCCGAGTTGTCGCCGAGAGTGGTGGCGCCGGTGGAGGAGAGGGTGGTGAAGGCGCCGGTGGAGGCAGTGGCGGCCCCGACGGTTGCGCCGTCTATCGCTCCGCCGTTGATGTCCACGGTGCTCGCGGTGAGAGTGCCGGAAGAGGTTATTCGCACTGCCTCGGAGTTGTTGGTCTTGATGACGAGGTCCTTGGCGTCGGTCGTGCCGAGGAAGTCCGTGCCTGCGGTTGTGCCTGAGTTGCCGCCCAGGGCCCAGGCGCCGGAAATCGAGATAGCCTCGCATGTGACGGTCCCGTCGGAGGCGATGACACGTATGGCGTTGCCGCTGTCGCAGGTGCCACTCACACGGCTCTGGACCGCGCTGGAATCGGCGCTGAAGGTGGTCCCGCTGAGGGACAGGCCTGTGCCCGCCGAGTAGGTCGTGTCGTCGTCTGCCTCGCAGATGACAGTGCCGTCGGAGGCGATGACGCGTATGGCGTTTCCGCCGTCGCAGGTGCCACTCACACGACTCTGGACCGCGCTGGTATCGGCGCTGAAGGTGGTCCCGCTGAGGGACACGCCTGTGCCCGCCGAGTAGGTCGTGTCGTCGTCGGCCTCGCAGGTGACCGTGCCGTCGGAGGCGATGACGCGTATGGCGTTTCCGCTGTCGCAGGTGCCACTCACACGGCTCTGGACCGCGCTGGTATCGGCGCTGAAGGTGGTCCCGCTGAGGGACACGCCTGTGCCCGCCGAGTAGGTCGTGTCGTCGTCGGTGTCGTCCGAGAATCCCGACGGAACGCCCGTGAGCCCGCTCCATGGGGACGCGGTGGAGTAAAGTGCGTAAGGGGTACCGGTAATATCCTGCCGAGGTGAGAGGGTCGTGTAGCTTCCGCTCCCACCTGGACAGCGCACGCTGATCTCGAGCCAGCGGGCGTCCCCGGCAAAGGCGCTCGACCCGAAGTCCAGCGACACGGTGAACAGGCCGTTGGTCACGCTGACGCTGCTTTTCGTCAGAGTGGAGCCGACCTGTGACCCGCCGGTGCTCGCGTCGTACAGCGCGAACTGCAGGTCGCAGGTGTCGGTGACGGCGTTACCGCTCTACGTGAGCCGCCCCTGATAGGCAAACTCCGTGCCGAGGCCCTCGGCCAGAGCGTTCCCGCTCGACACCATTAGAATTGCGAGGCCGAGTATGGCGATTACCCCAAACCTTAGCGCTTTCATCCTTTTCTCCCTCAGTTACGCGTCCGCCTGTTCGCGGCGGCTACGGAATCCGTCCGTGTTGTTGCTGTGCCGATGCGACTGATGAGACTAATCCAGCCGGACCTCTCTGAACTCCACTCGACCCTCTCGAACCAGGTCCCTGACCTGACGCTGCGTGCGGGAGAGGCGACTGCCTCCAGTTTTGAACTCGACGAGGACAATGACGTCGTCCTCGAACTGGATCCCGTCGATAGGCGCTCCAATGAAGCGGAAACGCTCGGGGTCCCAGGGAAACATCGAGAGGAAGGGCATGAACTGCTCGGTCATCTTGCCGTACTTCGTACTCAGACTCTGCCGGCTGGACAGGACGTCTCGTAGCTCGGACCGAGCCTTGCGCCACATGCGATAGAGCGATGCGAGCACCAGCAGGGAGGCTGTTAGTCCGAGGGCCAGTGCCAGAATAAAGCCATCCAACAGCCTCACCTCTTGTACAACACGGACGTTTGAGCGGTACGGGTAGGAGCCGCAAGCCAACTCGGCGGCCCCAAGCGTAGCAGATGCGGACTAGACGGGATGCTTTGGGCGGTAGTCCTCGTGTTAGACTACTGGTCGCGCCACATCGGCGGGAGGTCAGCCTTGGATTTGGAGCTTGATGGAAAGACGGCCATCGTTACCGGTGGCAGCCGCGGCATCGGCAAGGCGATAGCTCGCGAGCTGGCCCGCGAGGGCGTAGACGTGGCCATCGGGGCCCGAACGCCCGATGTCCTTCAGGCTACGGCCAAGGAGCTCGCAGACGAGACCGGTCGCCGCATCGTGCCAATCGAAGTCGACACCGGCGACGACGAGTCCGTGCGGGCGATGGTCCAGCAGACGGTCGGCGCTCTCGGGCGAGTCGACGTCCTGGTGAATTGCGCCGCCAAGCCCGGCGGCCAGGGTCCGGTCCCCAGCCTCGCCGAGATCACCAACGAGCACTTCTGGGACGACATGAACGTGAAGGTGATGGGCTACTTGCGCTGTGCCCGGGAGGTCGCTCCCATCATGCGCGAGCAGGGCTGGGGCCGCATCATCAACGTCAGTGGCCTGGCCGCCCGACAGTCGGGTTCCGCCATAGGCTCCATGCGAAACGTCGCGGTCGCCGCCATGACGAAAAACCTGGCAGACGAGCTCGGCCCCCACGGCATCAACGTCACGGTCGTCCACCCCGGCCTGACCCGCACGGAGAGGACGCCGGATGTGGTCGCCCGGATGGCCGGCGACCAGGGAGTAGCCCCCGAAGAGGCGGAGCGCCAGATGGCGCAGAGGAACTCCGTGCGCCGGCTCATCGATTCTCAGGAGATCGCCTACGTCGTCGCCTTCCTGGCTTCGCCCAAGGCGGGTGCAATAAACGGCGATGCCATCGTCGCGGGCGGTGGGGTAGGGCGGGCCATTCACTACTAAAGCTACGAAAGGCGGCAAGGGAGGTTGATGATAAGTGACGGATGATGCAAAGCCACGCCGGGGTATGGTCGTCGTCGCACACCCCGACGATGCCGAGTGGGGATGCTCCGGCACCGTCGCCATATGGTGTCGAGACGGCGCAGAGGTCGTCTACGTGATATGCACCGACGGAGGCAAGGGAAGCGACGACCCCGACATGACTTCGGAGCGCCTGTCCAGGATTCGTCACGATGAGCAGGTGGCCGCCGCCGACGTGCTCGGCGTGAAGGAGGTGGTCTTTCTCGGTTACGAGGACGCGATGCTCCAGCCAACCCTGGAGCTGCGCAAAGACATAACTCGCCAGATCCGCAGGTTCAAGCCGGAGGTGGTCATTACAGAGTACCCCGGTCGCACCATGTCCGTACCGGGCTACGTGGGGCACCCCGATCACGCGGCCGCTGGAGAGGCGACTCTCTCCGCCGTATTCCCTGCGGCCCGTGATCGTCTGACCTTCCCCGATCTGCTCAAAGAGGGCCTCGAGCCCCACAAGGTCAAAGAGCTATACATTATGTCCGAGATGGGCCTGGACGCCAACAAGTGGGTCGACGTCACGCGGACCATCGTCACCGCCGTAGAGGCTGTGACACAGCACAGAAGCCAGACTGTGCCCGACGAGGCGGATAGGATGATGCGGGCGTGGAGGGAGGCCATCGGCAAGTCCCAGGGCATAAGGTACGCCGAGGCCTTCAAGCACTTCCGGCTAGACGAGTGGGAGATTTAAAGGTGGAAGCCGAAGGATGTCGTTCTGGCCCACCTTATGCGGGGAATCCGCCTAAGGCGCATGGGTGGATCGGGGGATGGGACTCCTCGGAATGATGGCGAGGTGGCCCTACAAGAACAGGGGCGCGAACACAAGGGCCACGATGGACATCAGCTTGATGAGGATGTTCAGGGAAGGCCCCGAGGTGTCCTTGAACGGATCACCCACTGTGTCCCCCACAACCGCAGCGGCATGGGCGTCCGAGCCCTTGCCGCCCAGGCGCCCGGCCTCGATGTACTTTTTGGCGTTGTCCCAGGCCCCCCCGGCGTTCGCCATCATTATGGCCAGCAGGAAACCCGTGCCGATGGCGCCGATGAGGAGCCCGGCCAGCGCTTCCGGACCGAGGATAGCGCCGATAGCGATCGGGGCGATGATCGCTAGGACTCCCGGGAGCACCATCTCTCGCATCGCGCCACGGGTGCTGATGTCGACGGCCCGCGTGTAGTCTGCCGGGGCGGTGCCCTCCAACAGGCCCACGATCTCCCGGAACTGGCGGCGAACCTCCGTGACCATGGCATTGGCGGTCCGGCCCACCGCCTGCATCGTCAAGGCGGCGAAGAGGAAGGGCAGGATAGAACCTACGATCAATCCCATCATCACGTTGACGTCACGCAGATCGAAGACGTCGATGTTCGTGGTCTCCGAATAGGCGGCCATCAACGCCAGTGACGTCAGCACGGCCGAGCCGATGGCAAAGCCCTTGCCTGTGGCCGCCGTCGTGTTTCCCAGGGAGTCCAGGGCGTCGGTCCTCTCGCGTACCTCGGGATCCAATCCCGCCTGCTCCGCTATGCCGCCCGCGTTGTCGGCCACCGGGCCGTAGGCATCCGTTGCCAGGGTGATCCCGAGAGTGGACAGCATGCCTACGGCTGCCAGGGCGACGCCGTAGGTGTCGGCCAGCATGTTCGCCAGCCATAGGGCGATCACGACCACGACGCCGGGTATCAGAGTACTCAACATGCCCAGTCCCAGGCCGCCGATGATGACCGTGGCCGGGCCCGTCTCGGTCTGGTTCGCGAGGTTTTTGGTCGGCCCGTACTCGTAGGAGGTGAAGTACTCCGACGACGTCCCGATGAGCTGGCCGGCCGCCAGCCCGACCACTACCACCCAGAACAGCTTGAAGTCCAGGTCCATCAGTGCAATGGCTACTCCGACGCCCACGAGCACCAGGGCCCCCGCGGCGAAGATGCCGGCCCGCAGGGCCCAGAGCAGGCGTCCCATGGAAGCTCCCTCGCTGGTCCTGACCAGGAAGGTGCCCAGGATAGAAGCGAAGATGCCTATGCTGGCCACGAGTATCGGAAGGACCAGGATGTCGGCGTCGAATCCCTGGCTCTGGCTCATGCCAAGGGCCGCCGCGCCGACGGCAGCCAGAGCGATGGTCGCGATGACAGAGCCTACGTAGGACTCGAAGAGGTCCGCTCCCATACCGGCAACGTCGCCGACGTTGTCGCCGACGTTGTCGGCGATGGTGGCGGGGTTCCGCGGGTCGTCCTCGGGCATCCCCTGCTCGATCTTGCCCACCAGGTCCGCACCTACGTCGGCCGCCTTCGTGTATATCCCGCCGCCAACCCTGGCGAATAGAGCTATGGACGAAGCTCCGAATCCGAACCCTGCGACGATGCTGATGTCCTCGAACACCCAGTAGACTGCGGTAACGCCGATAAGACCGATGCCGACCACGGCGACGCCCATTACGGTGCCACTGTTGAAGGCGACGCGGAGGGCGCCGTTGAGGCCGTCCATCGCCTTGACGGTGGTGCGGGTGTTCGCACGCACGGCGATGCTCATTCCGATAAGGCCCGCGAGCGCGGACCCGACGGCTCCGGCCAGGTACGCTATGGCGGTCATTGGTATCGACCGGTCGCCGACCGTCCTGGCCGTGTTTTCCGCGACCTGCTTCGTCACGTCGTAGTCGATGAAAAGCGCCAGGATCGCGAATATGAACAGGACGAAGAGCGTCAGCATCCGGTACTCTCGGGCGAGGAAGGCCATCGCGCCATCCTGGATCGCTCGCCCGATGAACTGGATCGTCTCGTTGCCGCGGTCCTGCCGCAGGACGTTCATGGTCAGCGCCACGGCGAACAGCAGGGCTACTGCCCCTGCTGCCATGGCGATGTACAGTGTCGTCACGAGCCGTCCCCACAAAAAAGGCCCCCGCACTTCGGGAAGGCCTTTTCGTCATCGATGCCTTAGCCTGAACGACGAAAAGCTAACACAGGCCCAACGAGCCGGTCAAGGCGGGCACGGGCTAGGATAGGTCGCTTCGTGGCGAGGCTTTCGGCCGGCTTGAGGGCAGCTCCGTCGAATCAGGAGCAGTAGCGTGGGCTCGCCCTTCGAGGGGGCTTTGCACAAAAACTACAGGAAGGTGCCGGAAACCGGAGGTTTCCGACCGGGGTCTGGGGTGTCCCCAGATATAAAAACACCCTTGGGGTGGGTGGGAGGAAAATCAAACCTTCGCCTTGATAAGGACTTTAGGTGCGAAGCCCTTCGACGGCGCCCAGGGCGAACGGCTGATCTGCTAGCACCCCGTACCTTCGGCTTCAGCTCCCCAGGATTGAGAACGGCCATACGGTGTAAACCCATGGAGAAACAGGTGTGCTGCAAGCTGACCGTGCTCAGCGCCCGCCCGCGCCGTCCAACCGCTCCAGCCGCTGCTCCAGCCGCCGCTGCCGAAGCGCCAGCGTCAGGTCGCCCCGCGTGCGCTCCAGTACGCCGCGCACCATGTCGGTGTTGCGGCGCAGCCCTCGCGTTATCGCCTCGGGGAAATCCATCGTTACGAGGATCGTGTATACCTCGTCCATTGTGCCGAGGAGCTCCTCGCAGCGCGAGAAGTCGTCGCGGCGCAGCGAGTCGAGGATAAACCGCCTTAGCTCGCCGACGGCCTCGGCGAGGCCGTTCATATACGGCGCCGCGCCGACGCCAAGCTCCTCGGGCGTCGGCACCTGGCCCCCCTCGGCGAAGGCCAGCGTGGCCCTGGCCTCGACGTACTCCTTTTGCGCGTCCTCGACGAAGCCGGCGTAGTAGACCCCGGGGTGCCCCTCGAGGGCGCGGTCCATCTCCTGGACCAGGCCCTCTACCGTCTCGACCAGCCGCCGGGCGTCGTCGAACTCGCCGCGGTGTGTCGCGCGTATCGAGTTGGCCGAGTTCCGGATCGTTTCCCGCGACAGCCTGAGCCCCTGCTCGCGGCTCCGGTGCGTCTCGGCAAAACTGTCGTGGGCCGACTCCGCGATGAGCTTGAGCCTGGCCTTCTGCGCTCCTTCCGTCTCGTCGCTTGGTGATGACATGTCTTGCCTACCTGGCCCCCTCGATCGCCTCTACCAGCCGGCGCGCCGCGGCCTCCGGGTCGCCTGCGAGTGTTACAGCACTGACGACGCACACGCAGTCTGCGCCGGCCCGCACCACCTCGCTTACGTTGTCCGCGTTGATTCCGCCTATCGCCACGACCGGCTGCGCGACCATCCCCTTTATCCCGCTCACCATTTCGACGCCAACCGCGGGCCTCGTCCCTTTCCCGACCGTGGACGTCGCGTAGACGGCTCCGACGGCCAGGTAATCCACACCCTGGCCCTGTGAATCCATCGCCTCGTCGACGGTGTTGTTGGAGCGGCCCAGCAGCTGGTGTGGCGCGAGCACGCGGCGGGCCACTGCTACGGGCAGGTCCGTCTGGCCGATGTGCAGCCCGTGGGCATTGGCGGCCAGCGCCACGTCGGCGTCGTCGTTGACCACGAGGAGTGAGCTATGCCCGTCGCACATCTCCTTTAGCGCTCGTGCCGTGGAGAGCACCTCCGACTTGTCGCTGGACTTGTCCCGAAGCTGAATCACGCTGGCGCCGCCCTTCAGCGACGCCTCGGCCACTTCGAGGACCGGCCGGCCGTTGGTGGCATCGGGGTCGAGGATCACGTACAGGCCCCGAATCTTCGACGCAACCCTGGCTCGCATGTCGGCGCCGACCCTCTGCTCGGCGCGCGCTAGCACCCGGCGGGCCTGGGCCACCCATGACTCCGACAGGGGAGAGCCGCCGTCGCCTTTCGTCGCCTCGAGGGTGTCCAGCGTGGTGGAGATGGTGCTAATGCTGCCGAGGGCGAGGTCGAGTGGGGAATCAGTCAGGGCCGCAAAGGCGGTGCGCATCTCCTGGAGCTTCTCCCGGGGTAGCGCGGCCGCCTCGGGGAAGGGGAGCGACTCCCTCATCATCTTTATGTCGGAGTGCAGGCCCAGCGGCGCCGTCACGAAGGACTCCAGCAGCCTGATCCCCTCTATGATGGCCTGTATCTGGGAAGCTACGTAGGGTACCATGCTCTCCCGCGGTTACAGGTCCAGCCCCTCGGGCATCTTCCCCTGCCTCGCATCGTCGATGGTCTTGCGGACCGACTCCGGCACGTCGACACCGAATTTACCGAAGCTGTCTTCGACCCGCCGGCCGATGTTGGAGGGGTCCTTGTAGTACTCGCCCTCGGACGACGCTCCAGACGAGACCTTGAAGGCGACCCTCGAGATCAGTCGGTGCATGTCTCCGCCCCCGCAGTGCTTGCAGATCGTCTCGACCGGGGTGCTGACCGACCTCACGAAGAAGGTGGACACCTCCTCGCACGCCTGGCAGCGATACTCGTATATCGGCAGCTTATCGTCCTTGCAGGCGCGCCTCGCGATGCCCCAGCGCCGTCCCCGGATAGGGTAGATTGTAGCAGCGTTTCGGGGACGGCGCCTCTCGGCTGGCAGTCGGCCAGCCTACTCTTCGCGGGCGATCAGCATGAGGGAAGGGCCGCGCCCTCGACGTGCTGCCTCCTGCCGGCTGCCGCTAGCCTTCGACGGCGTTCTCGATCACGTCCAGCCTGGCGATGCGGCCCCGGCGGTCCATCTCCAGGGCCACGAGGTCGATTCTCCAGTCGCGGTCCTCGGCGCCGTTCGCCTGCAGATACTCCTCGGCTGACGCGACCAGGTGGGAGCGCTTCGCTGCGGTTATGGACTCCTCTGGAGAGCCGAACCCGTCGCCGCTGCGCGTCCGCACCTCGACGAACACTAGCACCCCGTCTTTCTCCGCCACCACGTCGATCTCGCCGTGCTTCGTCCGGTGGTTCGTCTCCAGGATCGCGTAGCCCTCAGCCACCAGGCGCCGCCCGGCCACCTCTTCGCCGTGCTTTCCCAGGCGTTGGCGCCGATCCGTCATCCCCGGCCGGCCAAGTTCCTCATCGGAGCGAAGGACCGGCGGTGAATAGGGCTCGGCCCCAGCCGCTCAAGGCTGCGCAGGTGCTCTCGGGTGGCGTAGCCCTTGTGGCTGGCAAACCCATATCCGGGATGGCACGTGTCCTCCACCTCCATTGCCTTGTCCCGCGTCACCTTGGCTACGATCGACGCTGCCGCTATGGACAGGCACAGGGCGTCGCCCCGCGTGATCGCCTTCTGGGGCAGTGGTACCTCCGGAAGGGGAAAGGCGTCCAGGAGTAGAAAGTCGGGCCTGAGGAGCATGCATTCGAGGGCACGCTTCATGGCCAGCCGGGTCGCGGCCACGATGCCCAGGTCGTCGATCTCCTGCGCCGAGCTGCTGCCCACCTCCAGGCCCAGGGCCACCTCCCGAAGGTGCTGAAGGGCCTGTTCTCTCTGGTTGCTCGTCAGCTGCTTGCTATCGCGTATCAGCCGCACCCAGCGTCCCCTTGGGTTGTGCGGCAGCACGGCCACGCCCGCCATCACAGGGCCGGCCAGAGGGCCGCGGCCCACCTCGTCGAGTCCGGCCACGACGTAGCATCCCTGCGCCAGCAGCGACGCCTCTTCTTTGTAGGTGGGCCTGGGCTTGGCTGCGCTGAGCCGGCGCTTTGGCACGTGTTCTGCCGTCTACCCGTCGAGGCCTCGCTGCAGGCCCCTCAGATACGCTATTTGTCCCACGTGCTGCGACTCTTCGACGATGACGTGGCTGAACATCTTTCCGACCGTGTAACCGGGACGCTTTTCGGCTTGTGGACAGGCATCCAGCTCCTCTTCGGTCAGACCGTCGAGATACGCGAGCGTCTCCCGGCGGACGGCATCGTAGTAGGCGATGACCTCGCCGAAATCGAACTGCGGCAGGCCCGCGACCTGCTCGGCATCATACCCGAACCCATTCCCCTTCTCCGGTAGGCCCAGCTTCTCGAACCATCCCTCCCTCTGCCACACCGTCGCGGTGCCCTGGGCGAACCGCTGGACCCAGTCGTCCTCGACTCGCGCCATGTGCCACACGGCAAAGTCGACGTGATGGGCCTCGTTGCTGGGCTGAAACCGGCGCTCGTCGGCCGTCAGGGCGTCCACCGCCTTGCGCAGGTCGTCCATGTACTCTTCCAGCCCCATTTTGATAATCTCTTTGAAGTCCATGTCAATCCGTTCCTGCTGCTGTCCCGGCTGTGACCGTGGCCTCGGTCTCGATGATCCCGCCTCCCAGCACCTCGTCGCCGTCGTAGAACACCACCGCCTGCCCGGGCGTCACCGCGCGCTGCGGCTCATGGAACCTGATCTCCGCCCAGTCCCCGTCGACCGTCAGCGTCGCGGGCGCCAGCGACGACCTGTACCGTATCTTCGCCTGCACGTCGATGGGACCCGCGATGGCGCGGCCGGAGACGAAGCTGACCCGCGACGCCCAGAGGCTGGTGCGGAGCAGCTCCTCCTCGCGGCCCAGAACTACAAGGTTGCGCTCGGCGTCGATTCTTACCACGTACATCGGCTTGCCTGAGCTGCCGTTCATGCCCAGGCCACGACGCTGGCCGACGGTGAAGAACTGGATCCCGTTATGCCTGCCCAGGATGGCACCGTCGGTGTCTACGAAGTCGCCGGGCTTCGGCTTTACCCGCTCACCCACGAACTTGCGATAGTCCCCGTCGGGAATGAAGCATATCTCCTGGCTGTCGGGCTTGTCGGCCACGGGTAGACCGCCCTCGGCGGCGATCCGCCGGATGTCCGCCTTCGCGTACTCGCCGATGGGCAGCAGCAGGCGGCGAAGCTCCGCCTGTCCCAGCGTGAACAGCACGTAGGACTGGTCCTTGCCGTCGTCGACTCCCCTGAAGAGTCTCATGCCCTCGCCGTTGCCGCGGATCCGTGCATAGTGCCCCGTGGCGATGTAATCCGCGTCGACGAACATCGCCCGGCGCAGCAGGAAATCGAACTTGATCTTGTCGTTGCACGCCAGACATGGATGGGGGGTGCGGCCCCTGTCGTACTCCTGCACGAAGTAGTCCACCACGTGCTGCTGGAAGTCGCGCTCGAAATTGAGGAAGTAGTGGGGGGCATCGATTGCCTGGCACACCCGGCGGGCGTCCTCCACGTCCTCGACCGAGCAGCACCGCTTGCTGGCGGCAGGAACGTCCTCGCGCTCGACGGTCCAGAGGCGCATGGTCACGCCGATGACCTCGTAGCCCTGCTGCTTCAGCAGGAGCGCCGCCACGGACGAGTCTACCCCGCCGCTCATCGCTACGATAACGCGTCCCTTGCTCATCGGGGCCAGCGTAGCACAGGGGCGCGTGCGCCATCAACGGGCAGCGGGCGGGTTTCGCGCACCCTTCTTGTGGCCCCGCTTCGGTAGGGGCGGTTCGCGAACCGCCCCTACGATCGTTGGGAGGTCCCGTCGGCCTTGCCATCACCCAGGCGGCGTCAACGCTAATCAGACAGGAAAATATGATAAGGCCCAATTTGACCGGGCTTCAGGCCGACCCTATAATCCCGACATGGTGGAGCGGGTTCGCCTTGAGCCTGCCGAGTACGCTCGGCTGGCGGTGGAGATAGCCTCGGAGAAGCAGGCCTCCGATGTCGTCATGCTGGACATCAGCGGCGTAAGCGACTTCGCGGACTATTTCGTCATCCTGACGGCGGAGTCGCGCCGCCAGATGCGAGCCCTCGTCGAGGACATCGAAACGGCGCTGGAGCGGGAGGGCGCCACGATACACCATCGTGAAGGCTCGCCTCAGGGCGGATGGTGGCTCCTCGACTTCGGCGACCTGATCGTCCACATCTTCGGCCCCGAGGAGCGGGAGTTCTACAACATCGAGGGTGCCTGGGCCCAGGGGGTCGAGGTGGTCAGGATTCAGTGATCCAGTCGTCGATGCTCCGGGTGTAGTCGACGATCTCCTCCGCGGAGAAGAAGAGGTCGATCTCCTTCGCCGCCGACTGCTCCGAGTCGGAGCCGTGAACCAGGTTGGGGCCGATCGACACCGCCAGGTCGCCTCGGATGGTGCCGGGTGCCGCGTCCCTGGGGTTCGTGGCCCCCATCGTCGTCCGGATTAGCTCCACCGCGTTCTCCCCCTCCACGACCATGGCTACGATAGGGCTCGACGTGATGAAGCGCACCAGCCCCTCGAAGAAAGGCTTGCCGACGTGGTCACCGTAGTGACGCCGGGCCAGCTCCTCGGTGACCTTCATCAGCTTCATAGCGACGAACCGCATACCTCGTCGCTCCAGCCTCGATACGATGTCGCCAACAAGCCCTCGCTGGATCGCGTCGGGCTTCAGCAGTACCAGTGTCCTTTGCATTCCGTCCTCGACTCCTTGTCCTAGCCCCTCAACCACGTCCGTTGGGCCATGTCCACTTGAGTGCTGCGCAGGTAGAGCGGCTCCAGGGTAGCCGGGTCATCGGTGGCCCCGGCCTGCCACCTCTCGAATCCCAGGTGGGCAAGTACGCCTGCCCGCCTGGTGGGTGGGGGAACGGAGGCTATGGTCCCCGATGGGCCTACCAGAGCGCGTAGCGCGTCTCGTGCGGTCGACGCCCCCTCGCCGCAGTACACGGCCGCCGCCGGTGCCGATGAGACCAGCTCGTCGTAGCTCATTACGGAGTAATCAGGCCCCGGTTCACCATCGTACGCGCCAACGTAGAGACGATCTCTGCCCGCCTCGATGAGCGCCCGTACCGGCGCCCCAAGGCCCAGGTAGGGCTGAGCCTCGACCTCGAGAGTCCCCACCGACACGAGCGGCACCCCTAGCCCCACGGCCAGGGCCTTGGCCGTGCTCATGCCCACTCGAAGCGCGCTGAACCCACCTGGCCCGCCGGCCACGAACATCGCCTCGATGTCGCCGACGTCGCTCCCCCGGCGGCCGAGAAGCTCCCGTATCGCGGGCACCAGCTCCACGGAGTGGTTTCGCTCCGAGCGCCAGGTCAGCTCTTCCATGCACTCGCCACGCCGCGAAATCGCGACCGACGCGTACCTCGTCGAGGTGTCGATCGATAGCTCCATCCACGTAATCCGCTAGCTTGCCTCTGAGCGAACGGGGTCCGGGCGGTCCCCCCTCGTCGTCCTGACTGCCTCGATGAGCTCGGCGGGCCGCTTCCCACGGCCCGTCAGACGCAGGCGCCGAGTCGTCTCGTCCACGCGTTCCATACGCACCGCGAGGTGATCTTCAGGCCCAATGTCTGGCGCCTTGTCGGCCCACTCAACCACGCACACCCCGTCTCCGAAAAGGTACTCCTCCAGCCCCAGGCCATCGATTTCGGCGGCCGCATCGGTTCTGTAAAGGTCGATGTGATACAGGGTCAGGCGACCTCGATGCTGGACCACCAGCAGGAACGTCGGGCTACGCGCATACTCCTCGCCGCCGAGCCCATGCACGATACCCTGGGTCAGGCACGTCTTGCCGGCCCCCAGCTCGCCGCTCAGCATAAGCACGTCCCCCGCCACGGCGCGCAGCCCAAGCGCCAGGCCGATGGCCTGTGTCTCCTCGGGGCTCAGGCTGACGATCTCGAGTGTGGAGGTTTCCCCGCCGTCGTTCAAGGGGGGGCCGCCTTTGGTCCGGTCGCTCATTGACTTCATGGGCTGTGGCCGGAGTATTATAGTGCGCAACAACCGCTACCTCAAGGCGAGGAAGACGTGCGCACCCTTATCGTCGCCGACATCCACGGCAACCTGGAGGCCTTGCAGAGTGTCAGCCAGGACGCCGAGGCGCGCGGTGGCTTCGACCAGATATGGTCCCTTGGTGACGTGGTCGGGTATGGGCCGGATCCCGGCGCCTGCATCGACCTTCTACGCGAGCACGATCACGTCAGCGTCGCCGGTAATCACGACCTGGCCTCCATCGGGAAGCTGAGCCTGGAGGCATTCAACGTACACGCGGCCGACGCGAATCGCTGGACCGCCACCCAGCTAAGTGAGGAGCACGTCGCCTATATCGGCGGGCTGGACCTGAAGCTCGAGCTGGACGAGTTCACCGTCGTGCACGGGAGCCCCCGCGATCCGGTCTGGGAGTACGTTGTATCGGTTGGGGCCGCTGTCGCCAGCTTTATGCACTTCGATACGTACTGGTGCCTGTTGGGCCACTCCCATATACCCTTCCTGTGCAGGCCCGCGGAGGACGGCGCCGTGTTCCTCGATTTCCCCCTCGACACCCCTGTGGCGTTGGGGACCGACCGGCTGATCATCAATCCCGGAGGTGTGGGCCAGCCACGCGACGGTGACCCCCGTGCCAGCTACGCCGTGCACGACTCTGACGAGGGAGCAATCTATCACCACCGCGTCGAGTATGACATCGCCGCCACCCAGGAGAAAATGAGGCGGCACGAGCTTCCGGAGTTCCTCATCGAGCGGCTGACCTACGGTAGGTAGCCCGGGTCCCGGGCCCGCTCGGGGCCGCCTTGCACCAAAAGTCCTTTCAAGGCGAGGGTTTGCTTGCCCTCCCACCCGCCCTGGGGGGTATTTTGTATCTGGGGACACCCAGACCCCGGCTGGAAACCTCCGGTTTCCGGCACCTTCCTGTGGTTTTGGTGCAAACCCCTGTCGAGGCTAAGTTGCCCCACTGGGCTGTAAGGCGGGCGGCATTTCCGCGTGCTCTGCCGAACCCCTACGAGCGGCCGGTGGCATTAGCCAGTTGAGCAGGCCGGCCACGACTAGAACGCCAGCCACCGGCAGTACGACCCACAGGTAGCTCTCGTACCGGTCAAAGATCCATCCGGAGTAGAAGGGTGCCCCGACGCTGAACAAGCTCAGGGACGCCAGGATACCTCCCCTCAAGACTCCGAAGTGTCTGCGCCCGAACTGGTCCCCGATCATCGCCCAGGCCAGTGCCCACGAGCCCTCGTTCGGCGCCAGGATCACGAATACCAGCACCACCTGCCACACGCTCAGATTATCGATGAGCAGCAGCAGTACCATCCCCAGGGCAGCGATCATCCCGCCTACGCCCGCGACGCGGTGCTTGGGCCAGCGATCCGCCATCCAGCCCATCATCAGGCTCGCAGGCATCCAGAAGAAGGGGAAGAGGCCCAACATCAAGCCGGCCGAGGACTCCTCCATGCCCTTCCATATCAATATGCCCACGAGGTGCAGAGCGAATGCGGACCACGCCATGGCCCGGAGGCCGTAGCTTATGGCCAGGAACCAATAGGTTCGAGTTCTCAGGGCTTCTCGAAGCGTGAAGTCGTCGCTGTCCAACAGGGCAACCGAGGGCGATGCCTGGGCTGATGGGCCACCACGCTCGGTGTCCGTCCTTGCCAAATCACCCGGCCTCGGATCCCCCTCCTCAGGTGGACGTCGAACCAGGGTGGACAGCGGAAGAACTACGGCAAAGATAACGATTCCTGCGATAAAAGCGGTGGTTCGCCAACCGAGGTTATTCACTCCCAGAGCCAGCAATGGAACGATGACGGCTCCGCCAAAGGCATAGCCCATAGACGCCACTGCGAAGGCCATTCCTCGGCGTCTCACGAACCACTGACTAACCGCGAACATGCCTGGCGTATCGAAGCCCCCCTGGACGCCTGTCGCGATGATAAACACGAAGACAAGCATGAAAACGAGGTAGCTCGGGGACCAGCTGAGGAGTATATATCCCGTTCCCGCCAGCAGGCCGCTGGCAAACAGCAGCTTCGTGGGCCCGACGCGTTCGACTATCAACCCACATGTCGGGCCGCTGATCGCGCCCATGAGACGGGCCAGGGCGTAAGGTAGAGAGGCCGCGGCACGGCTGATCTGAAGGTCCCGGCTGATGGGTAGCAGAAAAACTGCAAACCCCATGAAGTAGATCCCGTTAGCCATCGCGTTGATCACAAACGCGATAGCTACGATCCACCAGCCTCGGTAGACGCCGAGGAATCGCTCAGAGGGAGGGGTCATAGGTGCGATCGCGGGGCGCTAGCAGGTTGATGAGGAGTGAGGGGTGCAGCCCCGACAGGTCGGGCGATTGCCGGTCCGGCTGAGGCGGATGAGAGCCCGCCCTGAGGGGGCCCCGAAGGGGTTCCCGGCACCCCTCTAGAAGTCGTCGTCGTCTCCGTCGTCCTCCTCGCCACCACCTGCGGGCTCCGCCAGCCCGGAAACTTGAGGCACGAGCGCGCTGGCCCCCGATCCGGGCCGCCGGTGGGGGAGCTTGGACGCTGTCTCCTTGATCAGGGCTACTTCCTCTGCCGAGGGCGCCTCCATGACGAGCCCGACTATGCCTGCGTTCAGGATCACCTCCAGATCGGAGGCTCCGAGGTCAGTCGGCGTCGCCATCAGGAAGGGCTTGGCGACCATCCCACGGACCTGCTGGATGGAGATCAGCTTGCCGAGGGTCAGCGGCAGCAGGTCCAGGTCGGGCGAAAACATCGCTCCATCGAAAGGCAGGTCGTGGACAGCCCGCGCCATGTCCTCGGTCATGTCCGCGCCGATCGAGATAAACTTACCCAGGTCCCCGTCGTTAAGCACCGCAGCGTCGGTGTCCTCACCGTGGAGGACAATGAAGTCGCAGCCCTTTTCCTTTAGCTTCTCGACCGTCGCCCCCTTGATGTCGCTTGCCCGCACACCCCACAGGCGTCCCTTCAAAGTCCGGGCCACCTTGCTGATGGAGCGCTCCTTCAAGTCGTCGAACCACACCAGCACCGCGTCCACGTCTGCGTCGGCGAGGCTCGTATCCTTCGTGAGCTTGTCGGACTCGACTCGCCCAATTAGCACGAGCGGCGTCCTCTTTTGACCATGCCCGGCGACGGCGCCGAAGCCCATAGGCGCGGGCTCCATCTGGTCCACCCTCTCAAGTCTCTCTACTAGCTTGCTCATTCCCACCCCTAGTGCGATTTCTTATCCCGCACCGCCCGTCTACCGACGGGCCTGTGCATCACTGATCAGTATCCTCGATTCTAGTTTAATCTCGGAGCCCGTTCAAGCTGGCTGGCTTGCCAGCGCGACCGCCTGGCTGGCTTGCCAGCGCGACCATGCCATATTACCCTTGACGATGCACCGTCGAGTTCACCGCAGGGAACCTGGGAGAGACGACAGCGCATCGAGACCGCTGACATGGAAGCGAAGCGCCATCAAGGCAAGACCCTTCAGTACCTGATCGTTGAGCCCAACGGGTACGATCCGAACAAGCGGTACCCGCTGGTGATGCTGCTCCACGGCTTCGGCGCCAGCATGGCGGATCTGGCGGGACTCACCCAGGCCATAGATGCCGAGGGCTACCTCTACGTATGTCCCAACGCTCCCCTCCCGGTCCAGACGGGACTCGGCTCAATGGGCTACGCCTGGACTCCGCCGAGAGAGAGCACCACCCCCGAGGACATCGAGCAGGCCGAGGGGATGCTCGACGTCCTCCTGGAAGAGGTCATGAGCGAGTACGACGTTGCAGCGGGGCAGATCGTTCTCGGCGGCTTCTCGCAGGGCGGCATGATGACCTATCGCTGGGGGCTGACGAATCCCGACCTGTTCGCTGGCCTTGTGGTGCTCAGCGGCACCGTGCCGTACCCGGACACCCTCCGTCCGCGGCTACCAGCGGACCGGGGCCAGCCTCTTTTTATCGCCCATGGCACAGACGACGCGCTCATCTCGGTCGCGCAGGCGAGAGAGGCCCGTAGCTTCGTCGAGGCCGAGGGATATGCCCCGGAATATCGAGAGTACCCAATGGGGCACGAGATCAGCCAGGCGGTAATAGATGACCTGGTGCCCTGGATCCGCGGAGTGGTGTCGCCGCTCCGGCCCGGAGGCGAGTGAGATCAAGGCCGAGCGTCTCCTGCCTACGGTCCGTCTAGCCGTGAGACCCTCCGCCATCTTGCTGGCACTGGCGTTATCGGCGCTTCTTGGGTTTGCCTGCGGCACGTCCAACGAAGCACCGGATGCCGCTCCCGCCGAAACATCCCTTTCGGCTCCCGCCGAAACATCCCTTTCGGCTCCCGCCGAAACATCCCTTTCGGCTCCCGCCGAAACATCCCTTTCGGCTCCCGCCGAAACATCCCTTTCGGCTCCCGCCGAAACATCCCTTTCGGCTCCCGCCGAAACATCCCTTTCGGCCCGCGACTACATCCTCGTAGGTGACGAGCTTAACGATGGAGGCTACGTCGACGACGCGATCCTTGAGTACAACGGTGCGATTCGCGTCGCGCCGGAGATGGCGGAGGCGTATAACATCAGAGGGCACGCCTACGGCCGACTCGGCGAGTTCGAGAGAGCCATCCAGGACTACGACGAGGCAGTCAGGCTCGACCCGACGCTGGCCCTCGCATACCATAACCGGGGGCTGGCCCACCACCGGCTGGACCAGTATGAGCTGGCCATCGAGAGCTTCGACGCAACGATCGGCCTGGAGCCTGGCAACAGCCATGCCTACATCGACCGGGGCCTCGGCTACCTCGAGATGGGTCAGTACGAGCGAGCCCTCGAGGACTACGATGAGGCCGTCCGCCTCCAGCCCCAGCTGGCGATGGCCTACGCGAGCAGGGCGGTCGCCTACGCCTTCCTTGGCATGGACGAGCGGGCGCTGGAAGACGGCGATCTAGCAGCGGGCTTCGGGTTCAGCCGATTCCTCATGGACCTGCTTTTTGCGCGGGCGAAGGAATTGCGCTAGGTCGGACTTCGGGAACCCGTACTCTGTAGCAGGAGCTTGGTGGTGAGGCGGGCTGGCCTTTTAGCAACGTCGATGGCGCTTGTACTGACGGCTGTCCTAGTGTCAGGCTGCGGCTCTGGTTCTACGGCGGACCGCTACGAGGCCGGCCTGCGACTGCAGGACGAGGGGCGATTCGAAGACGCAATCGCTGAGTACGACCGCGTCATCGACGAAACGCCCCGCGACGCGATGGTCTACTACAACAGGGCGCTCGCCTACGGGGCGCTGGGACAGTTGGAGAGGGCCATCGAGGACTACGACTACGCTATCCGACTCCAGCCCCTCGATGCCATGATCTACACCAATCGTGGGGCCGCCTACAATGAGCTGGGCCAGCATGAAAGGGCCATCGAAGACCTAGACGAGGCCATAGATCTCGACCCAGTTGACGCGCTGGCATACAACAACCGCGGGAACGCCTACACCAACCTCGGCCGTTACGAGCAGGCAGTTCAGGACTATACCGAAGCCCTGCGGCTGGATCCCCTGCTCGTCCTCGCCTACAAGAATCGGGGCAGGTCCTACACCCGCCAGGGCAAGTACGAGCAGGCAATCCGGGACTACAACGAGGCGCTCGAGCTCGCTCCCGCCGACGCCGACGCTTACTTTGGTAGAGGCAACTCCTACCTTGAGCGCGGCGGGTACAGGCGAGCGATTCTAGACCTGGACGAAGCGGCTCGACTCAATCCGGGAAATATCCAGGCGTACGGCCGTCGCGCCCTTGCCCACATGGGCCTCGCCCGCTACGACCGCGCCGCCGTTGACCTGAGCCGGGCTCTACTGCTGAACCCTGAAGACCCCTCCGCGTACGCCCTGCGAGCCGTGGCCTACGCACTCCTGGGCCGGGACGCGGACTCACAGCAGGACGTCGCTGCGGCGGCGGCGCTTGGGGTCGACCCGAAGGCACTCGAGGAGGAGATCGAGGCCATCAAGGCACAGCTGGCCGGCGGTGAGTCGGGTACCCCGGACTGAAAGTCCGGGGTTGGGGCGCAGTTCGACGTAGGCGCTAACCGGGCACTTGAGTGCCCGTGGCCTTTGCTCTCCGCCGGACTGAAGTCCGGGGTTTTCCGTGAAGCCAACGGGGCTTGCCACGATCGTAGGGGCGGTTCGCGAACCGCCCCTACCGTGTCCCAGAAGCCGCAACCCCCCTTCGACACGGGTCAGAGCTAACGGAACCGAACCACGAGTACCCAAGCCAACATATCTGAGGACGTCAGCGCCCTGGGCTTGCGGCTCCCTCCAACAGGCGCTCCGCCCGCAGGAAATCGAAGTCGCAGCCCTTGTCGGCCTGCAGAATGTGCCGTGTGTAGATCCAGCCGTAGCCCCGCGAGAAGTGGGCCCTCGGCTCCGGTGCCTCGGCCAGCCTTCGCTCGATCTCTCGCGGCTCTACCAGCAGGTCCAGGCGGCGGTTCGGCACGTCCAGCTCGATCTGGTCGCCGTCGCGCACGGCGGCCAGAGGCCCGCCCGCTGCCGACTCCGGCGCCAAGTGAACGGCCACCGTGCCGAAGGCCGTACCGCTCATCCTGGCGTCGCTCAGCCGGACCATGTCGCGCACGCCTGCCTGCAGCAGCTTTTTGGGCAGGGGCAGGAATCCCCACTCCGGCATGCCCGGTCCACCGATGGGTCCCCCGTTGCGCATCACAAGAACGTCCTCAGGTCCCACGTCGAGCTCCGGGTCGTCGATACGGCGCTCCATGTCCTCATGGTCCTGGAAGACGACGGCTCGGCCCCGGTGGGTCAGCAGCCCAGGCGAGGCGGCGGTGGGCTTGATCACCGCTCCGTCCGGCGCGAGCGAGCCGTACAGCACCGCGAGGCCCCCCTCGGCGTTCAGCGGCCCGTCCAGGCTGTGAATAACGTTCGTGTTGTGCACCTGGGCGTCCGCGATGTTTTCCCCGAGGCTGCTACCCGTCACTGTGGGGACGCTCAGCTGCAAAAGGGGCGACAGCTCTCCCATTAGTGCCGAGAGTCCGCCGGCGTGGAAGAAATCCTCCATGAGGAACCGTCCCGACGGCTTCAGGTTCAGCAAGAACGGAGTCGTGCGAGACATCTCGTCGAAGAGCCGCAGTGGCAGGTCGATGCCAACGCGGCCGGCGATTGCGACAAGGTGGACGATGGCGTTGGTTGAGCCGCCGATGGCGTGTAGGACCCGTATCGCGTTCTGGAAGGCGTGCCCCTGGAGGACCTTCGAGGGCCGGAGGTCCTCCTTCACCAGGCCGACGATCCGGCGCCCCGCGGCCTCGGCGAGCTGAGCGCGACGCGAGTCCGCCGCCGGAATCGCTGCGTTGCCAGGTAGCGCCATCCCGAGCGCCTCGACCGTGGCCGCCATGGTCGAGGCCGTCCCCATGACCATGCAGTGCCCCGGACTCCGCACGATGCTGCTCTGGAGCTCCGCCCACTCCTCCTCGGTGATGCGACCGGCCCTGAGCTCCTGGTGGTACCGCCGGCAATCGGTGCACGAGCCCAGCTCCTCGCCACGCCAGTTCCCCTTGAGCTGCGGGCCGCCGTTGACCATTATCGCCGGTAGGTCGGCGCTGGCCGCGCCCATCAGCATCGCCGGCGTCGTCTTGTCGCACCCGGCGAGCAGCACTACGCCGTCCAGCGGATTGGCGCGAATCGACTCCTCAACGTCCATGCTCATGAGGTTTCGATAGAGCATCGTCGTTGGGCGCATGTTGTACTCGCCCAGGGACATCACGGGAAACTCGAGCGGGAAGCCGCCGGCCTGCCAGACGCCGCGCTTGACGGCTTCGGCCAGCTGTCTCAGGTGGGCGTTGCAGTGGACCAGCTCGCTCCACGAGTTGCAGATGCCGATGATGGGCTTGCCGTCGTAGGCCGCCTCCCCGAAGCCCTGGGCCTTGAAGGCGGCCTGTCTCAGCCATCCGTACAGTTCGGGAGTGTCGAACCAGGCACGGCTACGGTAGGGCTTGCCGTTCGCAGACATCGGCGAAACCTCCTGCCTTGGATTGCTTGAGGCAACGGGTCACGGGTGGCCCTCAGGCTGAAGTCCGGCCGGCCAAGTGGCCGATGCCACAGCAGGGCACTTAAGTGCTCGGATCAGGCGCCGCTGGCTGGGAATCATCGGCGGCGGTCTGTGCGGCGGGGTCGGGCTCGCCTTCTACCTCGGGCTGACTGGGCTCCGTCTCGGGCTCGCTGGGCTCCGCCGCCTGCTGGACGCTCCGGGCCGCTGCCTGCATCTGGTCGTTGATCCATCGCTTCAGCGCGTCGAGGGCCGGCGGCGCCACGTAGAACACCTGGACGTCGGCCGGGAACTGGACCCTGTGGTCCTCAGAGATGAACAGCGCTCCAGTCTCATCTTCCTTCAGCGTCTCGTCGATACAGGCGCCGATGTGCTCGAAGCGCTTGCGGGTCGCCTCCTGGTATCCCTCCATGGCGGTGTTGACCACCTTCTGGCTGGTGAGTCCAATGGAGAGGCTCCGCTGCCAGTCTGAGCTCTCCATCACCAGGTCCCGGTCCTCCGTAGCCTCGAGCTTCGCCGAGGACTGGCATATGGCCTGGATAAAAGGGGCCGCCCTCGGATTCATTCCCCGCAGGAGGTCCAGCCCCTCGTCGCCATCGCTGAACAGTGACTCGTGATAGACGTGGGCCACCGAGCCCAGCGACCTTTCCAGGTTGTTGACGTGGTCCCTGACCTCGGACCAGTACCGGTCCAGCAGCTCCTGTCCTTCTGCTGGCACCTCGGGCGGGAAGACGTAGTTGGGCACCAGGAAAAGCTTGCGCCGGCCCTTATACTGCTCCGCTTCCGGCTTCGGAAACTGGCTTAGGGGTGTCGTCATTCGAAGCTCCTACATGGTAACGGGATGTCGTTGATGCTGGGCTGGGCGCATGCCACCTGCGAAACCTGCTCCCGTCCGGCGTCGCGTTTTCCCACTGGGCCTCTGGATGAAGCGTCTGGCAGAGCTAGCCTAATACAAGTGAAGCCTCTGTCGCTACCGTTTCGGAGCGCTCCGAGGGCGTGCGAGCGGCGGCCCAGAGCCCTTCGGGATCCGTTGTTGGCGTTAGTGGTGCCCTCGAGCACGAGGCGGATTTTCTCTTCGGGCCGTACCAACGAACAGCCGTGGACACACGCCGGATGTTCACCTAGAATCCGGCGTGACACCAGGTACGGGATCCGCTTTCCTAGGTAGAAGGTCAAATCATGAGCGAGCAGACGATCGAACGCGTTTTAGGCCAGGTGGACGAGAAGGCCATCGTTGACCTGGCCAGCGAACTGATAAGGATTCCCAGCTTCAAGACCGAGGAGACTCCTGTCGCCACATTCCTGGCCGACTTCTTCAGCCGGCGAGGCTATCACGTAGATCTTCAGGAGGTGGAGCCGGACCGATTTCAGACCATCGCCATCCTAAAAGGGGCCGGCGGCGGCGCCAGCCTCATGCTCAACGGGCACATCGACATTAACTCGCTCACGCTGCGCTGGCGGCGCGACCCCTGGAGTCCCAGCGTGGAGGGAGACCGCCTCTACGGCCACGGCGTCCAAAACATGAAGGGTGGCCTGGCCAGCATCATCATGGCGGCAGAGGCGATACGCAACGCCGGGGTGCAACTCAGGGGTGACCTGGTGATCGCCTGCGTGGTCGGCGAGACCCAGGGAGGAGAGGGCACACACTTCCTGATGCAGCGTGGCTTCAGGACCGATATGGCGGTGGTAGCAGAGCCGTTTGGCGCGGGCAACCTGGCGACCGTTCACGCGGGCATAGTCCACATGGCCATTCATACCTATGGTGTCACGGGGCACCTCCGCCAGACATTGGGTACTGTTAACGCGGTCCACAAGATGACCAAGGCCATCGAAGCTCTCCAGCGCGTTGAGTTCACCTACGAGCCGCGGGAGGACATGCCCGCCCTGCCTCTGTTGAACGTGGGCAGTATCATAGGCGGACTGGGGCGCGACTATGTCCTGGTGGAGCCGCCCTACATCCCCGATCTGTGCACCATCATCGTCGACGTACACTTCGTGCCCGGGCAGACCGTGGATGGCATCGTCGCTGATATCCGTCGTACCCTCGACCCTTTGCAGGCCGAAGACGGGGATTTTAGGTACGGGATCGAGATACCGCCTCCCGAATCGTTCAAAGGCCGTCGACGCCTGGTCATGGACCCCTTGGACGTGCCGCAAGACGAGTGCATCGTGCAGGCGGTTGCCCGAAGCCACGAGAAGGTGACCGGCCAGCCACCCGGGACCATCGGCGCGGTCCTGCCTCACTCCTACACCTCCAACGACACGTGCCATCTCTGGAAGGCCGGGATCCCCTGCCTCATCTACGGACCCGGTGTGGTCCGCGGCGGCAGGGACGAGGATGACAGTTACGTTATCATCAGCGAGATGGTGCAATGCACGAAGGTGTTGGCCCTCACGGCCCTGGACGTATGTAATATGGAGCGGTAGTGCCGGCCGTCGTTTTGGGAAACCCGTAGCGGACTACAGGAAGGTGGTCATTGAAGCCTCTCCCAGGTATTGAGCTCCACACTTTTTCCATAGTCGGGAGGTGCTCCCGAACCGGGACGTTGGGGGTCGCAATCACCACCAGCGACATTACAGTCGGCTCCAGGTGTCCCTACGTGAAGCCACTGGTGGGCGCTGTCTCTACGCAGGCGACTACCGACCCCCGCCTCGGGCCGTTCGCGCTGAGGCTCCTGGAGCTGGGTTACTCAGCGGAGGCAGTCATGCGGGAGCTGGAAGGCAGCGACCCCCATATCGAGCGGCGCCAGCTGGGCTTGGTGGACCAGGATGGCAACGCCGCCGCTCGGACTGGCGCTCTCAACAGCCCCTGGGCAGGCCACATCGCCGAGCGGAACTACGTCGCTATGGGCAACGGACTGGCCGGGGAGCAGGTTGTCCAGGCCATGGCTGCGGCGTTCGAGCAGTCGGAGGCCGAGGAGCTGGAGGAGCGCCTGCTGTGCGCAGTCGAAGCCGGACAGCTGGCCGGCGGCGAGGCAAAGGACTCGACACCATACCATTCAGCGGCCCTGCTCGCGTACGGCTCCGAGAGCTTCCCCAGAGTGGATCTGCGAGTGGATGAACACACCACACCCATCGTGGAGCTGCGCCGAATCTTTGACATTTACAAACCAAAGATCGACTACTTCCTCCTGCGGCCCGTTGATCCGGAGTCGGCCCTGGAGATGAGAGAGCCGGAGGCCTGACACCCGGTTTCACGGAAAAGCACAGCGAGAACGGAGGCCCCGCGAATTGTCCCAGCAAGGCGACATCCAGGGCCTGGAGTCGATGAAGCCCCACGAGCAGGATGAGCTTGAAGGCCAAACAACACCAACCATGCCGAAGGACCAAGGAAGTGGTACATCGGGGCATGTCCCGGGGACGTAGCGAAGGTTTATCTACCCGCCAAAGGAGTAATGGATGCTCCCAGTGCTGGAGAGACGATGAGAGCGGGACAGTACAACGGAGAAGAGGTGTTGATAGACGTCAAAGTTTCGTTCTGGGTTTCTACTAGAATCAAAGTCTTCTACATGCATCTAGCATTACGCGATGAAATCAGAGCTGCAATACAAGAACGGCTACGCCATCTTCGAAGCGGGTACCCACATTGGATACGTGTATTCGCCACAGCGTCGTGTTTATACATTGGACTTTGGCGTGGAAGATCTGGATAAAGATAGTGGACAGATTCAAGACTCTGAACACTGGTTGAATACGCGAGTTAACCCTCTAGACTGTTTCATTGATGATTTGCGGGAATCTATCCTGGAAGCCTACCAGTCGGTATATGACCCTTAGCGCGCACAGACCCTTTGGTGGAGAAAGGAACCTTTCCGTACTCGGACCTCGAGGACAGCCGGCAGAATATTAATGAGAAAGACACCGTGTGGGGCGTTTGGTTCAAAGATGACATCCTAGAGGTGTCGGAGGGGTCGGCATGGTCGAGCCTGAATCTCATGAAGAAGGCGGATTTGCACCAGGCGACATACCGGAATACCCTTGAACGGTTTCCCACGCTGTCAGGCTTGTTTGTCGAGGACACGGACGAAGAGGTTGTGGGAAAACCGCTGTATGAAGGCCCACCCATCGGAGCAAGTAGGTTCTTCATTCTTTCTGGAAATGACGTGGCTGGGGTGGCACTCGTTGAGGAGGATTGGGGGGATAGTCCCAGGACGGTTTATTTGAAATACGAGGTGCTGCCGAATACGGCAAGCGAGTTCGACGACGAGCTGATCATGGAGAGCTTTCCGACTTTAGAAGAAGCTGAGACCAGCGATTTCTCCCATAAAGCAGTGGCCTTCCGTACAGAACCCTGTGACAACGCCGTCTGCTCATAGGACGTAGAATTAAGCCGCCGCAAGCATCAGCCCACTTTCGTTTGGGAGGTGGAACGCGCCTATCGTTCCCCTACTCACGCGCTTACTTCTGACGAGGTCTCCCTCGGCCACGCGGCTTCAGCCAGAAGTACACATCGTTCTCCTTGCGTTTGATCACGATGTCTCTGCCCGCGGCCTTCGCCGCTGCACCGAGTCTCCGTCTTATTGCGGCGGCACTCTCTCCCTCGCTCGGCGCTAACTTACCGGCCTGACCTTCTTTTAGCTGGTTTATATATCCGAGGTACTCCTGTCGGATAAGTGCTTGCTTGGCCGTAACGGTCGTGGCTTGTGCCTCTTGAAGATCCATCAGCTCGAACGTGGGCATCTGCAAAGCCTCCCTATACGTATGTTGTGGACCCGAAGTGGATGTTTTCCAATCCTACATTAGGGCCATTTCTATCGGACTGTCAAGTAACTCCTTGTGGGTCGCCGTAGCCGATTCTACCTCATCGCGAGTATCGATTATAGGTTGGTAACGGTAACCAATCGGGTTTGCCAAAATGGGGTCGAAAAGAGTGCAAACCGTCAGCGAAAACAGGATAGATCGTGGAGCGGACAAACCCCGAGGATGGGAGAGTGGTCTGAGCCCCTGGAATGACGGTAGAGTTACGGCACTAAAGGAGCAGAATTGTCCCAGTCAGACGCGACCAGGTCCAAGGTTTCAGAGTAGCGCAGCGAGGAGACCAGGCCCTCGTGCGCCGGGCGAGTCGACACCTTCTCGCACATCTGCCGGATCGTGTCACGCGCGGTCTCGGCAACCGGCAGGGACACTGGCCCCCCGCCAACGAGTTGGGCTACCGTTCCACGAGGCCTAGGATATTTCCCCTGGTCCGCCGGGCGGCTTCATCTCTCTCCTGACATCTGTACCGAAATCCCGCTGACCGTCGGCTCGACGGGTGACTGCATGTACTGAATCGATCCAAGCCAGAGCGGCAATCCCTCCAGCGGCCTCCTTGACCTGGAAGTCGAGTAGAAAAGCACACGCAGCTTGCTAACCTGGAACAAAGCTTCGTGCAGGATCTCTCGAGCTGATACTTTCATGGGCCACCTCCACTCTCGCTGACTGAGTTGTTGCTTGCTCCAACTTTATCCCGTCCGGGGTGGAGCGTCATCGGAAAGGCGATGGATTCCGCCCAGGCAAAAGGGCCGACCAGGGACTGGTACCATCGGCCGATGGGTACTCCGCCTTTGGTATGACGTCAAAGCCGACCTGCCCCTGTCATACCGGTCTGTCCTTGACCGTCGTAGGCCGCAGACCTGGGTCCGGTGAGAATGACCACGACGGCTTGGACCTCTCATGAGGGTCTTGCGTGTGCCAGGAGGTCGGACCAGCAGCACCCCTCCCGGTAGCTTGGTCAAATGAAAACTGGGTAGAGGTTTGACGACTACCCAGTTTCCTTGGTCGGGTTCCGGCGGTCGCGCTTCAGCCCCCCTTCAGCAGGTGCCACCTCCGCGACTCTTCCGAAGGCATGGATGGTGTGCCTTCGATCTTACATTTCGTACAAAACTGCCGGCGTTTAGATCAGCCACTCGGTGGGGAGTACGCCCCCGCCGGTCTCGTCAGACAGAGCTCTTGTGGCTAGCATCTAGTCGTGCTCCATGTTCTATCACGCCTGCGCTGGCCTTCTGTAGACAGCGCTGCAAACTGGTTGAGGCAGCCCCTCTTCATCGCCTCGTACTCCGTGTGGAGGATGCCCGCTCGATTCCTTACTACCCGAAACACGCTGAACAAGCTCATCTCGATACTCCCTCTACTTTGATGTGTAGTGGTCCCAAAGTTTTGCCACTCTCCTCATTTGATGCGCGTGGTGTTCACATGGGTGCGTGCGCTGGCCTTAAATCGCGTGCGAAAGGCTCGATGAGCGCACGCGCACGGCAGCTTGCGTGCTGTTGCAGCTCGAGCTCGGCTGCGGACAGGAATTCGACCCGGTCGTCCTCGATCGAGGGCAGGCCAGGGCTCCGCTTTGCCGATGACGATCAACGCACGTACGGGAGAGTCCCAGGCCCGCAGGCCATACCAAGGGGTTTCGATCCAACGAGTCGAGACTGCGGGGCTCTCGGGGGCCCCCGGGAGCCTTCGAGGGGCCTTGCACCAAAACCACGGGAGAGTGCTGGAAACCGGAGGTTTCCGGCTGGGGTTTGGGTGTCCCCAGATACAAAATACCCTCAGGGCGGGTGGGAGGGTACGCAAACCTTCGCGTTGAAGGGACTTTGGGTGCAACGCCCCTTCGAGCGTGGGTGGGATGTGACTCTGGACGCTAGTATCCCTTCCCTACCAGAGCGAGGGCCTTATCCAGGTCCTCCTGAGTGTTGACGTTGAAGAAGCTGAGGCCTTCCGGGTCGAAGCTCAGCACCACCTCCTCCGGCACGAAGGCGACCCGGACGTCCTCGAGGACGTGGGCTATTTTGAGATCGCCGGCGAGGAGCCTGCGCTCCATGTGCGGCAGGCAGGCCTTGGAGTAGAGGGCGTGAGTTGGCTCGGGAAGTCCCTCGAGAACGGGCACGACGGCATCGGTGCCGTCCCTCAGGGAGATAATGTGCTCCAGCAGCGCGAGGTTCAGGAACGGCATGTCGCAGGCCACCACCAGGCCCCACCGGCCGTCGGCCTGCGACAGCCCGGAGAAGATGCCTCCCAGCGACCCCTTGCCAGGGTAGACATCGATCGGGACCTGGGCCGAGGCCGGCAGGGGTAGGGCCGACCTCCGCTGCTCGTCGTTCACCACGACCACCGTCTGCTCAGTGACCTGGGACAGCCTGCCTATCACACGGCTGATAAGCGGTTCCCCGCCTATCGGCTCGACGGCCTTGTCACGACCCAGGCGACGGCTCGTGCCTCCGGCCAGTACGATTCCCGAAATCTCCAACCGGTGCAGCTCCGCGAGCCCTGTTTAGGGTAGAACGGTACAGCGGGCCTAAAGCCCCAGGATGTTGCCCTTCTCGTCGACGTCGAGGGCCCGAGGCGCCGACGGGAGCCCCGGCAGGGTGACGATGCTGCCGGCGATGGGGTAGATGAACCCGGCGCCGATGGAGGGCCGCACGTCCGACACATGGAACGTATAGCCGGTTGGCCGCCCTCTGAGGCTAGGGTTGTCTGACAGAGACAGGTGGGTCTTGGCCATGCAGACGGGTAGGGTCCCCCATCCCTGCTCGTGGAAGCCGCGCAGCCGGGTGCGGGACGCCGCGCTCCACTGCACGTCGTCGGCTCCGTACACCTTCTGAGCCAACGCCATGACCTTATCCTCGATGGACGCATCCTCCGGGTACAGGTACGAGACCTCCGGCCGGTCGCCGTTCGTGGCCTCCACTACGGCTTCGGCCAGCTCCACGCCCCCAGCCCCGCCCTCGGCGAAGACGCGGCTCTCCACGGCTGCGTATGCTCCAGCCGCCTCGGCGGACGCCTTCACCGCCGCCAGCTCTCCCTCCGTATCAGAGGGGAACCTGTTGAGGGCTACGACGACCGGCAGACCGAATGCGCGTACCACTCCTATCAGGTGCTCCAGGTTCGCCAGGCCCGCCTCTACGGCCTTTTCGTTCGGTGTTTCGAGTTCCCGAGCTTTGACTCCACCGTGGGACTTCAGAGCCCGCACCGATGCCACCAGCACAGCCCCGCTCGGCTCCAGGTCGTTGAACCGGGCCTTGATGTGCATGAACTTCTCGAATCCCAGGTCCGCGCCGAACCCGGCCTCGGTAATCACGTATTCCGCATAGCCGAGGCCCAGCCGGTCCGCCACCACCGAGCTGCAACCGTGCGCGATGTTGCCGAAGGGCCCAGTGTGGACGAGCACCGGCTGGCCCTCGGTCGTCTGCACTAGGTTGGGCTGGATGGCGTAGCGCAGGAGGGACATCATCGAGCCAACCGCGCCCACGTCGTTGGCCGTGACCGGCTTCCGGTCGCCGGTGAAGCCCACCACCATTCTGGTCAGGCGGGCCCGCAGATCCTCCAGGCTCGACGCCAGCGCCAGCACCGCCATGATCTCGGAGGCGGTGACGATGTCGAAGCCCGTCTCGCGCACCGGCGCGTTGGCTGTCCCCCCGATGCCCGTCACGATAGTGCGGAGCGACCGATCCTCCACGTCGGTGACGCGACGCCACGTGACACCGGTGGGGTCGAGGCCCGTGACCTGCCCCCGCTGCGCCGCGTTGTCCGTCAGCGCCGCCAGGAGGTTGTGGGCCGACCCGACGGCGTGGGCGTCGCCCGTGAAGTGGACGTTGACCTCGTCCTCCGGCTGCACGAGAGACCTGCCCCCGCCGGTGCCTCCGCCCTTTATGCCGAAGATGGGTCCCAGGGAGGGCTCTCGAAGGGTGGCTACGACCCGCTTGCCGATCCTGCCGAGGCCCTGGGTCAGGCCGACGGAGGTCGTGGTCTTGCCCTCGCCCGCCCTGGTCGGGGTCATGCCGGTCACAACTATCAGCTTGCCGTGCGGACCGCCGGCGCGTATGGCCTCCAGCGGAACCTTGGCCTTGTGGAGCCCGTAGGGGATGATCGATCGGGGTTCCAGCCCCAGCGTCTCGGCTATCTCGGCTATCGGCCGCATGGGGGTCCTCTCTAGCTGCCCAAGAGTGGCGGCGATCCGCCTGGGGTTTGGGGTCGCGGCGCGGGCTAGCGCGTGTCCACCCATTCGCTGATTATCGTTTGCCTCTCCCTGGACGTTCCCATGGAGACGGCGGCGTTTCCTCTTGAGTCGAAGAGGGGGCGAAGGGTGCGAGTCGCGGCGACCGGCCAAGATTGTAACACACCGGTCTGCCGCTACTCGGGAGCCCACGGGGGCGGGGCGAGAAGGCTACGGCAGTGACAGCGTCGGCTAGTGAGTCCGGACGCGCCGACGGGGCTCGGCACCCTCCTCGGGAGACGGCGCCTGTGTGCGGCGGAACGGGACAGGACCATCCTCTTCGCCTGGCTCTGCCGTGCTCTGGGCCTGAGCAGTGGCCTGCCCGCGCCCTGTGTCTTTCGCAGGCGGGCGGCTCCGCGCGCCTTGTCGGGTGGCGCTGAGCTCCTCTCCTCCCGCCTCGACGACCATGTCGGTCATGTCGCCGGCCATCCCCCGCACCTGGTTCATGAACTTGCCCAGCGTGCGTCCGCCGCTAACCAGCCGCTCGGGCCCCAGGAATATGAAGCCTACCAGGAGGATCACCAGGACCTCCATGGAGCCCATTCCGAGCAAACTCATCCCAGCCTTCTTTCCAAGGGGCCTATCTCAGCCGCGGAGCGCTTAGAATCTTTCGGGGCTGGGCGGACGGGGTGTATTGCGGTCGCCGTAACCTAACACTAGTCACCGTCCCCGACGCCGGCCTGGACTGGGGCGTCCTGGAAGCGGGGCATGACCTCGGTGGCGAACATCTCGATCGACCTCATCACCTTCTCGTGGGGCAGCCCCGGGAAGCCGAAGGAGCCGAAGATGCGGTTGATACCCAGCTTGCGGATCTCTTCGATGCGCTCGGCAACGACGTCTGGGGTGCCTCGCAGCTTCGGGATGCTCGACCCGGCCGCGGCGGCGGCCTCCCGGTCCTTCTGACGATTGGCCCAGACGTCATACCCCTTAGGGACGGTGCCGTCTTTGCCTAACGGGGAGCCTATTTTGGCCAGGATCTTGAGCGAGAAGTCGTCTTTGCCGATCGGGTCCTGCTCGGCCTCCTCCATCGTCGGGGCCACGTATATGTCGAGGCTCACCGGCGGGTCGATGTGCTCGTGTGCGTGGCCGAGCTTCGCCATGTTCTCGTGCCATAGCTTCACCACCTGGGGCGCCTGGCCCATGATCGCCGTCGGGCCGCCTACCATGACCGGTATCTGCTTGCTGGCGGCGTACTCGATGCTGGCCGGACTGGTGCTGACGGCTATGTACAGTGGCGGGTGCGGCTTCTGGACCGGCTTGGGGATCACCGGCAGGTCGTCGATGTTCGTGAACTTGCCGTGAAATGTGAGGCTCTCCTCTGTCCACGCCTTGATGATCACATCGATGCCCTCTCGGAAGCGGTCTCGAGCCTCCTCCAGGTCGGCGCCGAGGCCGTCGAACTCCTGGCGCTGGTAGCCGGAGCCGAGGCCAAGGTCGAAGCGGCCGCCGCTGAGGATGTCGATGGTCGCCGACTCAGTCGCCACCAGGATCGGGTTGTGGAACGGCAGGACAACCACCGCGGTCCCGATACGGATCTGCTCGGTGCGGGCGGCTACGTAGCTGGCGAACGAGAATATCCCGGACAGCAGCCCATGCCGGGAGAAGTGGTGCTCGCCCAGCCAGACCTCGCTGAGGCCTAGCCGGTCGGCCAGCTCGATCTGCTCCACGGCGTCACGGAGCGTCTGCTCCTGACTCATCGTCTCGTGCCACTGGGCTATGTAGAAGATACCGAATCGCATGTTCCCCTCGCTTGCTGATTTTACTTTACTATCATACCAAGGGTCGGTTGCAGAATACCCAGTAGAGGGGTATCCGGTTGAGGCGCAAGCCTCTTGCCTCCTCGCACAGCAGGGATTCCAGTCCCGACGTGTCGGGATCGGTGAGGCCTGGGGAGTCCCCGGAAACCCTTGAGTGTGGGCGGGTGTTTCGCGACTCAGCGGCAGAGCCCGCGGGCGACGCGACCGCGGGGCTACCACGGCTGTTCACTGTTGGGCCTGGCCCACGATGTCCACGCCCACCATCTCGCTCCACGCCGCCAGCAGTCGCTGTGAGATAGGGCCGGGGACGGCAGCTCGCAGCTGCCGTTTGTCTATGGGGTTGACCGGCAGGACGCAGTAGGTCGAGGTGGTCAGGAACGCCTCGTCGGCCGTGTAGGCGTCGTAGGGCTGCAGATCCTCCTCCACGACCGGGATACCCAGCTGTGCCGCCAGCTCGAAGACCACCTGCCTCGATATGCCCTTCAGGATCGTGCTGGACTTCGGCGTCTTGAGCACCCCGTCGGTGGCCATAAAGAGGTTGCCGCCGACGCCCTCGGCGATATCGCCGCTCTGGTCGAGGAGCACGGGCCACGAGTTCGGGTCGATGTCCTCTGCCTCGAGCTGGGCCATGACGAAGTTCATTCGGTTGTAGGTCTTCACCTTCGGCTCTACGGAGGTTGTGTGGTACGCGCGGGCCGACGGAAACACGACGTGGGCGCCGCTGTCGTAGTTTGCCGCGTAGCGGGTGAAGTCGATGTTGAGCGCTGTAACGATAACCGTGGGGGTCATCGTCTCTGACACGTTGCCCTGCTGCCCGAGCAGCGCCGATTTGCCCCTGGTCACGAACTGCCGGACCTGGAAGTCGCCACTGCCCCGAAGCGGCTCGTTCAGGCGCGTGACCTCCTCCCATATCTCGGCGCACTCCTCGATATTCAGGCCTGGGTCCATACGCATGAACTGGAACGACCGGAAGAGGCGCTCGAGATGGTCTCGCATCCGAAACAGCCTCCCGTCGAAGGTTCGGGTGGCGTCGAAGACCGAGTCGGACATGAGCACGCCCCGGTCGAAGGGGTCGAGCTTTGCCTGGCTCAACGGTACGAAGTCGCCGTTGAAGTATGCGATGGGCTCTTTCATCTCAGACCTCCGGCCCAGGCCCTCAAAAAGACTTGCCTACCGCTTGGCCTGCTCCAGGGCCTGGCCCACGATGTCTACGCCCACGAGCTCGCTCCACGCAGCAAGCAGCTGCTTGCTGATTGGGCCCGGGACGGAGTCTTTCACGCCCCGCTTGTCGATCGCGTTGATGGGCAGGAGCTGGAACACGCTGTTGGCCAGGAACGCCTCGTCGGCGGTGTAGGCGTCATAGGGCTGCAGGTCCTCTTCGACGACGGGGATGTTGAGCTGATGCGCGAGGTCGAACACGGCCATCCGCGAGATACCCTGGAGGATGCTCGTGTCTTTGGCGGTGCGGATAACCCCGTCGGTAACGACGAAGAAGTTGTTGGTCGTCCCCTCGGTGAGGTTTCCGTCCTGATCCAGCAGGACCGCGTATGCATCTCCGTCGATGTCCCCTACCTCAAGCTGCGCTAGAGCGAAGTTGCCGCGACTGTAGTGCTTCACCTTGGGGTCCAGGGAGCTGCTGGAGTAGCTGCGCACGGACGGGATTACGACGGGCGCGCCCTTCTCATACTGTTTGGCAAAGGACCAGTCGATGGGGCTCACCGAGACGATGACTGTGGGGGTCATCTCGTCCGCCGGGGTACCCTGAGAGCCGTGGGCGGGGCGGCCTCGGCTGACAGTCTGCCGTACCAGGAAGTCGCTGCCGGGGGGCCTGAGCGACTCGTTTCGGTGCACCACCTCTTCGGAAACCGCCTCCATCTCCTGCAAGGAGAGCCCTGGGTCGATCCGCATGAACTGGAGCGACCGCGACAAACGCTCGATGTGATCGTGCAGCCGGAAGATCTTGCCGTTGAACGTCCGCTCCACGTCGAAGACCACATCTCCCATCGTGAAGCCCCTGTCGGCTGGGTGGATCATTACCTGGCTCTCGGGTACCCACTCCCCGTTGAAATAAGATACTAGCTCGGCCATTACAACCTCTCTTTCAGTTTGCCTCGATGAGTCGCATGTTGCCCGTGGCCCCGATTATAGACTGGGCCTTGGCGGGCGTCAAGGCACTCCTATCGCGCGATGAATCCACCGTCGATCACAAGCTCCGTGCCGGTGATGAAGGAGGCCTCGTCCGACGCCAGGAACAGCACCCCGTTGGCGACCTCGATGGGTTCGCCCGTCCTTCGCAGCGGCGTCACCTTGGCCTGCTCGTCGCGCAGGCTGGGGTCTCCGTGGATGGTCGTCGTCATGGGGGGCATGTAGCCGGGATGGACCGAGTTCACGCGGATGCCCTCGGGACCGTACCGAACGGCGCATGCCTTCGTGAAGATGCGCACCGCTCCCTTGGACGCGTGGTAGGCAGGGTGCCCCGTCCCATCGCCGATGAACCCCATTATCGACGATATGTTCACGATGGACCCGCCGCCCACCTTCTGCATCTCGGGGACCGCGTATTTCGTCCCCAGGAACACGCCGGTGGTGTTCACGTCCATGATGCGGTGCCATCCGTCGGTATCGGTTGGGTCAGGGAACGCGTAGCTGCTGATGCCGGCGTTGTTGACCAGGATGTCGAGCTTGCCGAACCGGGAGACCGTGGCCTGGACGCAGGCTTGCCAGTCATCCTCGCTCGTCACGTCGGTCCGCACGAACATGGCGTCGCCGTCCGACTCGGCAATCGAGGCCTCGAGCTGGCGGCCTTCCTTCTCCGTAACATCGGCGAGCACCACCTTAGCCCCCTCGCGGGCGAACAGCCGCGCCTCCTCGGCCCCCATGCCCTGCGCTGCGCCGCTTATGATGGCGACCTTCCCCTCTAGTCGCATGGCCTCCTCCTTGGTTCACCGGATACGTCGTGCTCTTCAGGAGCCCCATCTTCCGATAATACGCGACGTTTTGTCCAATCCGGGGCCGCTCTTTTGGGGCGTAGCCGAAGGGCTATTCTCACCCCCCTATGCCCCAAAATCCGAGCCTACGCGGATGTGCCTCTGTGGGGTGGTACGGCGGCCGATGGGAGGGCCGGGTGCCTTGGTCGCTCTGGACCAGGCTACCGGGCCACTACGTCGATAGCGAAGATGCTACTGAGACTCTTAAGACTGATGTGGACCAAGGGCCGTGGTCTACTGACAGCTCGAATCTGCGAAGAGGGGCTCAGCGATACATTGTGTGCGCATCAGGCGAGAGCGAATACGGGCCTCCTGGGCACCGCGTTTCCGCGATCCCTTCGCCGGTAATCCCTTCTATGGTTAGAGTCCGGCCATCTTCAGACACCTCAACCAGCACCACCTCTGTGACTGCAGCACCAAACCGTGGCACAAGCTCAGCGCAGTACACCGCGCCTGGGACCACCGAGTCCCACTCACGATTGACCAGACCGTCTGAAACCGTCTCAATCCCATAAGAGCCCTCTGGGACTCCGGGTAACTGGCTCCCGCTATGCAGTTTGTGCACCGACTCGTCTACCGAGTCTTCCCAAAGGTAAAGCTCTGACTCTCGTCCTAATGAATACCATACGGTCCCAGGCCCACGGTCGGGGACGCTGCCGTCGGCAGGCGGTGGCACCGGCAGCCACACCCCCATAGCAGTGCCCGGTACGTCTTGATTAAATGGGCCGCACCCTCCCGCCATCAATTCCAGGTATGACGTCCTGTAAGGCTCTGGGAAGTACTCCAGCGGACAGACAGAGACCCCACCTGAGTAAGCCCAAGGGTTAATGGCGTATCCGTAGCTGGGATGCTGCCGGAGCTCCTCGGCCGTGAGTCCTAGCAGGCTAAGGCCAAAGTCAAATCCCGATGCGTAGCCGCTGGAATTCGAGATAGGCGTTCCTGCGCTAAATGGAGGATTGAAAAACACGCCCCATACGCAGAATCCGACTCTTGTCGTTACCAACGCCTCCTCGGTCGTTGACACGGGACAGTCGGACCAATCTCTCGGAACGACTTTCCTGACCTCACCGAGTATTTCTTCGACCGGTCTTCCGAGGTGGCCCCACCCCAGTGTGTACCCTTCGCAGATGCCGGCGCTTATAGCCCACTCTTCGAATGTCCCACCATCGTGCGACTCATTGACAACCCGCCAGACCTGCATGGAATAGATGTCTGCCGGGGCATACAGCTGGACCTGCTCTGTGCCACGTACACCGACGGCCGGTGGAGACTCCCTCTCATAGAGCTTCCGAGTACCCCAGTACACCATGTGGTCATGCGGGTATCCCTTGTTCACCAAGAAGAACGGGGTAGCATCTTCCGGGTCTACTACGGGGTGAGTGAATATGGAGTCACCACAGCTTGGAAGCGGCTCACCATCTTCTCCAACCTTGGCCCTGTTCCAAAACCCCTCAGACTCGGTCGGCGTCGGCATCGGGGTTGGGCTTGGCGTTGCGGTCGGAATCGCGCTAGGTGTTGCCGTAGCCACCACCTCCGCAATCTCCTCGACTGCTGCTTCAAGGACCGGTGTGGGCACCGGGGTATAGGTAGGCAGGGGAGTGTAGGTAGGTGAGGGTGCAGCCGTGGGAGCGGACGAAGGAGCCTTAGCTTCTCCAGCCCCAGCCTCTACGGTCGCTTCGATGTCAGGTAATGGCTGAGAGGTGCCGCCGCAAGCACTGACAACTATCGTAGCCAGTGCCCACCCCAGTAGAACTACAGCCTTATGGTTCATCGCAGTGAGGATAGGCCTGCCCTTTGGGCCGGTGTAGCCGAGAGGGTTGGAGGATGGCTCGCCGCGGAGGTGGTGTGATGGGTAGGGCATTCGGTGCCGTCGCTTTGACGCGGCCTTCGCGTGCCGGTGAACCGGGCAAAAAAGGGGCCCGGGCTACAAGCTACACTCATCCGACAAGCGGAAGGTGCTCGCAGGTGTTCAACCCGGGCCCGAGCTTCCGTGGATTACAGACTTATCAGCGTGCTTACGATAATAGCATGATTGCTTTCCAGGGTGGTAGCATTGAGAGAGATAGGTGCACCTGTCATATGCCGTAGCGCGCGTGGACCCAATGGGCAACACCTTCGGCCACATCTTTCGGATAACGACCTGGGGCGAGTCCCACGGCGACGCCGTTGGCGTCGTCGTGGACGGCTGTCCCCCCAGGCTCTCGCTGTCTGTCGAGGACATCCAGCGAGAGCTCGACCGGCGCCGACCCGGCCAGAGCGAGATCTCGAGCCAGCGGCGGGAGGGCGACCGCGCCGAAATACTGTCTGGCGTCTTCGAGGGCCAAACGCTTGGCACGCCCATCCTGATCGGCGTCTGGAACGAGGACGCGCGCAGCCGAGACTATGAGCACATGCGCACGGCTTTCCGGCCCTCCCACGCCGACTTCACCTACCAGGCCAAGTATGGCATCCGCGACTGGAAGGGAGGAGGTCGGGCGAGCGCTCGGGAGACCGTGGGCCGCGTTGCCTCCGGCGCCGTCGCCAAGAAGGTGCTGGCGGAGCGGTTCGGCGTCGAGGTCGTCGGCTACGTCAAGCGGGTGTGGGAGATCGAGGCCGGAGTCGACCCGGACACCGTGTCCGCGGCCGACGTCGAGGCCAACGACGTCCGCTGCCCCGACCAGGACGTGGCGGTGCGGATGATCGAGCGCATCAAGGAGGCCCGCAAGGACGGCGACTCGCTGGGCGGCGTCGTCGAGGCCGTGGCGCGCAACGTGTCGCCCGGCTGGGGCGAGCCCGTGTTCGACAAGCTGGAGGCCGACCTCGCCAGGGCCATGCTCTCGCTGCCGGCCTGCAAGGGCTTCGAGATCGGCTCGGGGTTTCGCGGCGTCACCATGACGGGGTCTCAGCACAACGACCCATTCTACACCGATGGCGATCGCATCCGAACGCGCACGAACAACTCGGGCGGCGTCCAGGGGGGAATCAGCAACGGCGAGAACATCGTGGTCCGGGCAGCCTTCAAGCCGACTGCCACCATCATGAAGGCGCAGGATACAGTGAACGAAGAGGGTGAGCCCACCGTCATGGAGGGCAGGGGCCGCCACGACCCCTGCGTGCTGCCCCGCGCCGTCCCCATGGTCGAGGCCATGATGGCGCTGGTCCTCGTGGACCACGCCCTCCTCCAGCAAGCCCAGTCCGGCGGCGTGTAAATCGGTGTACAATTGCACGGAAGTAGTCACGCAATTAGACGGGACGTTACCGACTGGAGGTCGATAGTGATGCGGCCGCTCGAGGTGCTTAAAGCAAGGATCGAGGATCGACGTAGACGTGCGCTCAACTCGGAAATTCAAAAACCCCTTGACGTCTTAAGAGAGCGGCACGAGAAAACGGAAATCCGCGCGAAACGCGTGTCGATTCTCAAAAGAGTAGGAATCCGTTGACGCTTCTGCTTGGTGCCAAATGCCGGGGCGGGTTGGTCCTGGCAGCCGATAGGAAAATTCTCCGAGGCGGGGAGACAGATCACCGGGACAAGATATTCGAGATCGGCGGAGTCGTTCTAGCGTTCGAGGGGGTTGACTGGACTCCAGGACGACTTCCTGCTCGTTCTCAGATCCGAGGCGGATACGACCAGGGGGTTCTCAAGCCTTTATCAGGCTAAGCTGCTCATCGAGGACATTGTGGCTGACTTCTCCAGTCGTTATGTAGAACGGTTAGGCGAGGATGCCTACTTCGGGGCGTTGCTAGGCGGCTTGTCCGGCATTCAATCAGGGCTTGCGGAACTCTACTATATCCATCCACAGGGCTATGGTGAGGCGGTGCCCTACCGTTGCTCGGGGCACGGTGCCGATTATGCACATTCACTCGCCAAGTACCTGCTCACACCGGATGTTCCACTCGAAGACAGTGCTTACCGGGCTGCCTTCGTCATTTCGTGGGTAAGTGAGGAAATCGATTCAACTGTGGGAGGCACTCCCCAAGTCGCGATGATCCGTGATCAAGACCCGCGGGTTACGTATCTCGATAGTAGGGACGTCGGGGAGGCGGGCGAGCATGCCGAGCAAACAAGGGCTGTGTTGCCGGAGTTATTCAACATGCCTCCCCGAGACGACTGAGTTGCCGATTCGCATTTCGATAACGAGGCCAGCCGCCTAAACGACCGCTGACGAGCCGCCGTCGACGTTGATCGCGACGCCGGTGACGTAGCTGGCGCACTCCGATGCCAGGAATGCGATCACGTCGCCGGCCTCGTGCCTCTCGCCGACGCGCCCCAGCGGCACACGCTGCCCCATCTCAGCGTACCAGTTGTCTAGGGACGTGCCGCCGCCGTCCCCGCGCTGCGACTCCCAGCGTCGCTCGTGCTGGCCGCTCTTGATCAGGCCGATGCAGACGGTGTTGACCAGGATGTTGTCGGAGGCCAGATCCTTTGACATAGCCTTCGTCAGCGCTATCCCTGCCGCCCGGCTCACCGAGGTCGGCATCGACATCGCTCGCGGCGCCTTGCCACCCAGGTTAGTGACGTTGATTATCCGCCCGCCGCCCTGGGCTTTCATGTGCGGTATCGCCATCCGCGAGCAGCGTATCGCCGCGAACAGCTTCAGGTCCAGGTCGGCCTGCCAGGCGTCGTCCGTCACGCTCTCGAAGTGGCCGGCTGCCGACGTGCCCGCGTTGTTCACCAGGACGTCGATCCGCCCATAGGTGGCGAGGATCCTGTCGAATAGCTCATCGAGCTGCTCGGGCTCCCTGACGTCGGTCGGGATGGCAAGGACCTCGCCTCCGGTCGCCGACCTGATCTCGGCGGCCGCCCGCTCCAGTACGTCGGAGCGTCGAGCACATATCACGGCCCTCGCTCCCTCGGCGGCCATGCTTCGCGCCGCCGCTAGGCCGATGCCCTCGCTGCCGCCTGTCACCAGCGCGACCTTGTCCTTCAGGCCCAGGTCCATGGTTGCATCCTCGCAGAGAAGCTGGGCCGAATTGTCCTACACAATCGGCGACAGTTCAAATCTCGACCTGACCGCCTGCAACCGAAAGCAGCCTGGTCCGCTCGACGCTGCAGCTCGGGCTGGATTGACTGTGAGGGAGGAGGAGGATAACGTCTCGGAGTCAGCCAATACTTCAAAGCCACAACGGGAGAGACCTATTGATCCTCGACTGTCACATTCATGCCTGGGTCTATCCTGATCACTTCCCCAACGACGTCTTCTTGAAGTACATGCGAGGGCTACTGCCTGACATCACCGAGGAAGAGATCAAACAAGGTCAGGACAGACGCGCTGAGAGGCTGCTTCGGGAGATGGACGAGGCCAGAGTCGACAAGGCCCTGGTAGTAGGGCTCAAGAGCGGAACGACTCTTGGCATGGAAGTGCCGAACGAGTTCATAGCGAGTGAGGTCAGGCCCCACCCGGAGCGGCTTTCCTGGGCTTGCGCTGTCGACATGACGGCGGATGGGGCAGCCTCGGAGGCCGAGCGCTGCGTGAACGAGCTGGGAGCCGTGGCGCTGGGTGAGATTGCCCCTGCTTACGGGCACTACAGTGCGAACGATCCCCGGTGCTTTCCCGTCTACGAGGCGGCTCGCTCGCTCGACGTGCCCATATTGATGCATGCCGGTCCAACGCCGCCGCCTAACAGCAGGCTCAGGTTCGGCGACCTACAGGCACTGGACGACGTGTGCGTCAACTTCCCCGAGCTGAAAATCGTGCTCTGCCACTTCGGGGAGCCCTACTTTGAAGAGGCCACCTACCTAATGGTCAAGCACCGGAATCTCTATGCGGACCTCTCGCTGCTGCCCTGGGGCGCGGGCCTGGGTTCGCTCAACCCTCCCGTGGTCGCATTTCCCTACTTCCAGCTGGACCGCCCCTTACTGTTCTACTTCACTGTACCCGCCCAGAGACGCCATAAGCTCCTCTGGGGCTCGGACGCGCAGAATCTCAAGGAGTCCCTGGATAGCTTTTGGGGCGTCAACGGTCGATTGGAGAGCCTGGGTCTACCGACGATCCCCGAGGATGCTTTCCAGCGCATATTCCACGAGAACTGGCGTGAGGTGTTCACGAAGATACCGGCTTGATCTACGGCGTTTCGCTGGGCCTCCGCTCAGCGGTCACTGGCGGCACCCCAACTTGGCACGAAATCGCCCGCTGCGCCTGCTCCAGCCGATAGGCCTCGTCCAGCAGGTCGGTTACGTAGCGTACGTCGATAGGCAGCCCCTCGCGGCCGGCCCCGTACTGTAGCTGCAAGACGCAGCCTGGGTTGGCGGTCGCGACCACCTCCGCGCCGCTCTCCCTCACCGCGCGCATCTTCGTGTCCAGCACCCGCAGCGAGAACTCCCGCTCCGAGATCGTGTACGTTCCGCCGGCCCCACAGCAGACGGAGGCGTTGGGCAGTTCCACCAGCTCGACACCGGGAATCGACCGCAGGATGCGCCTCGGCTCCTCCGTGATGCGCTGGGCGTTCGCCAGGTGGCACGAGTCCTGGTACGTTACCCGATATCCGAGCGCTGCCGTCGGCGGCTCGAAGGGCAGCTCGACGAGGAACTCGTGTACGTCCTTGACCAGGGCGCTGAGTTGCTCCGCCTTGTCCGCGTATGCAGCGTCGTCTCGCAGCAGGTGAGCGTACTCCTTCATGCGCGAGCCGCACCCCGCCGAGGCCACGACCAAGGCATCTACGTCGGCGGCCAGGAAGGCGTCGATGTTCTGTCGGGCCAGCTCTCGCGCCGTCTCCAGGTCGCCCACGTGGGAGTTGAGGGCGCCGCAGCACACCTGGGCCTCCGGGACCACCACCTCGCACCCATTGCGTGACAGCACACGGGCTACCGCGTCCATCTGGGGCCCATGCACTAGCGGCATGACGCAGCCGGACAGCAGCGCCACCCGTGCTCGTGGCTCTCCCCGGGCGGGTATGATCTGGCCCCTCGCCTCGAAATAGGTCGAGGGTATGCTCGGCAGCGAGCCTTCCAGCCCGGCCAGTCCCCATGGGGCCAGCCGGAGAACCCTCGATCTGCGGATCAGACTCTGGAGGCCGGACCGCTGATAGAGGCGCAGGACGCTGAACAGGAAGGACAGCCGGCGCTGGTTGGGCAACGTCCACTTCAGCGTTGCGACCGATCCCAGCCGGCGCAGAAGGCCGGGCTTGCGACGGCTTTCCACCTGCCGCATCGTTGACTCGATGAGCCTGCCGTAGGGCACGCCCGACGGGCAGGCCACTTCGCACGCCCGGCACTGGATGCACAGGTCCCAGTGGCGCATGACACCGGGCCCGACCTCGATGCGGCCCTCATTGACCGCCTTCATCAGGGCGATGCGTCCGCGCGGCGACTCCGTTTCCAGCCCCGTCTCGAGGTACGTCGGGCAGGCCGGGAGGCAGAACCCACAGTGGACGCACTTGTACAACTCCGACTCTATTGGCGCGTCGGGTCCCGAGAACTGGGCTGCTGATGCTGGACTAGGGGTCATTCGTCGTTATCATGTGGCATCTATAGGGGCCGAGACTAGTCAGATGCGTCCCGCAAATCTTCCCGGATTCAGTATACCCCTGGGATCGTACTGCTCCTTCATCCTCCGCATGGTGGCCAGCGACTCGCCAACCTCGTCCCAGACGTCGAAGTCGTCCTTGACCTCGACCGGGCATCGCTCTATTATCATCGATCCACCGGCCTCGTGAACGGCGTTCCTGGCCCGGCTGAGGACTCGTACACTCTCTTCTGCCGGCATGCCGCCGCCCCCGCCGGGCCAGCTCATCAGCACGGCGCCATACGCCGGTTGGGCTACGATGGCGGGACGAGCTCCGTCCCACTTGTCGATAACCTCGACGAGCTTCGGAATCGCAGAGGGTAGGAGCGTCGCCCGGCCGATCATCTCTGGCCGTGGCTCGTCCGCCCAGCCGAAATCGGCGAGTCGACGCCAGAGAGCCGCCGCCTCGGCCTCGTCTAAAACCTCGACCGCCGTGGCATCGTGGTCCTGGCACACCTCAGTGCAGTCGCTGATCTGGCGTTGTACCGTCATCGGCCTGCCGCTGGCTCTCACCGCCAGGAAGTGGCTTCCTTGGGCATCGAGGCTTTGCGCCCGCTCGCTGACGCCTCTGTCGAAGGAGCAAAGCGCCAGCGGCATAACGTGGCTGTGGAAGACGCCTTCCGCCGCTCGCAGGCACGGCCCGCTGCCCTCGAAGGCGGCCAGCAGCGTGGACTCCTGCTTGGGTAGAGGCGTTAGCTTGAAGGAAACCTCGGCGATGACGCCGAGGGTCCCGAGGCCGCCGATGTGAAGCCTGGCCATGTCGTATCCGCTGACGTTCTTCACCACGCGGCCGCCGCTGCTGGTCACCGTGCCGTCGGCCTGCACCACCTTCATGCCGATGACAAGGTCCCGGGGGTGGCCGTACTGCCACTTGAGCGGGCCGCTTGTCCCCGTGGCCAGCGTGCCACCGATGGTGGCGTGGTCGGGCAGGGGAGGGTCCACGGCGAGGAACTGGCCGTGCCGCGCGAGCTCCCCCTGGAGCGAAGTCAGTGCGATACCGGCCTCTACCGTCAGCGTGAGGTCTGCCGGGTTGTGCGCGATGACCCTGTCGAGCCGTGTCAGCTCAAACACGGCGTCGAGCCGTCGGAGCCTATTCCCCAGGTCCGTCCGGGTCCGCCCTCCCACGGGAGCGACCGCCATCTCGTCCTCCCAGGCGGCGGCCATGGTGCCGCTCAATTCCTCCACGCTCCCGGGACGCACCACGACCGCAGGCGAAGTGCCATCGATGGAGTAGCCTGGGGGGTCTGGGCTGGCGTTCTCCGGCCCTACGGCACGGCCCATCGCTTCGAGAATACTGGTATGGTCTGCATTCATATCGGCTTGGCCCCGACTGTGCCAGGTTGCTTAGGCCTCCTGACATGCCAGCGCTGGTGAAAAACGGGGAGTGCAGTCCCGACGCTCGGGATTGCCGGGAGTCTGAGGGTGTCCCTCAGATAAGGTTTTCTTCCCCCTTCCTGGCCAGGAAGGGGGTCAGGGGGATGGTCGATCAGGGCTTTCCGCACCGACCTATATGTAGGCGCCGGCGCCGACTCTGGCTATGGCAGCCGCCTGCTTGACGTCCCCGCAGGATGCGCCGGTGGGGAAGACCTTTCCGGGGTTGAATACGTCCTCGGTTGCAAACGCCGGCTTCAGCTTTGCCATCGCCTCCAGGTCATCGTCGGTGAACATCAGCGACATGTACTCCTGCTTTTCCAGGCCGATGCCGTGCTCGCCCGAAAGCACACCCCCCACGTCGACGCACAGCTTCAGAATCTCGCCGCCGATCTTGAACGCCTGCTCGGTGTCTCCGGGCTTTCGCTCGTCGAACAGCACCGACGGGTGCAGGTTGCCGTCGCCCGCGTGGAGCAGGTTCGCGATCGGGAATCCCGACTCCTTCGAAATATCGCGAATCCGCGTTAGCACTTCCACGAGCTTCGTCCTGGGGATAGTGCCGTCCACCAGATAGTAGTTGGGCGCGAGGCGTCCCAGCGCTCCCAAGACCCCTTTGCGGCCGGCCCAGAGACGCTCTCGTTCCGCCGCGTCGGTGGCGGTGCGTATCTCGAGAGGCCGGTACTGCTGGCAGACGCGCTCCACCTCCGTCGCCTCCTCTTCGACCGCCTCGGTGAGGCCGTCGACCTCCACGAGCAGCACGGCGCCGGCGCCCTCGGGGTACCCGGCGTGGACCGAGGCCTCCGCTGCCCGTATGCAGAGGTCGTCCATCATCTCCAGCGCGGCCGGAACGATGCCGGCGCCGATCACGCCCGATACGGCGGCGCTGGCGTCCTCCAGATCCTGGAATACCGCGAGGAGGGTCTTTACCGCTTCGGGCTGCTTCAGCAGTCTCACTACGACCTTCGTCACGATGGCAAGGGTCCCCTCGGAGCCGACGAGGATACCGCGCAGGTCGTAGCCCGGCGCCTCGCGCGTCCTGCCGCCGACCCACTGCATCGAGCCGTCGGCCAGGACCACCTCCATCCCCAGCACATGGTTCGTGGTCACGCCGTAGGCCAGGCAGTGGGGCCCGCCGGAGTTTTCGGCTACGTTGCCGCCGATCGTACAGGCCTTCTGGCTGGAGGGGTCGGGCGCGTAGTACAGACCGTGCCGGGAGACGAACTCGGTCAGATCCAGGTTTACGACGCCGGGCTCCACGACGGCAATGCGGTTCTCGACGTCCACGTCGAGGACACGCGTCATCCGCGTCAGGGCAAGGACGATGCCACCCTGGATCGCTATGGCGCCGCCACTGAGCCCGGTGCCCGCCCCCCTTGCGATGATGGGCACATCGTGGCGCCGCGCCGCCTTCACGATCTCCGACACCTGCTCGGCGCTCGTCGGTAGCACCACCGCCACCGGCAGGGCCTTGTCGACGGAGCCGTCGTACTCGAACACGATCAGGTCCGCCTGCTCGTGTAGGACGTACATGTCGCCGACGATGGCCTTCAGCTGGCGTATCAACGCCTTCATCTTCGCCACGACAAACCCCGGCTGCGGTGTGGCGACATCATAGAGGATGGCTGAATAGCCCGCAAGGAAAGTGGCCTAGCTCCGGTGTGCGGTACGGCGGCGCTCCTGGCGATGACCCTCGACCACGCGGCCCAGTCCGTCCCGAAAGTCAACCGCTGCGGCCCAGCCCAGCACCTCACGGGCCCTGGATGAGTCCAGGCTGACCCTGTCCAGCTCCCCGGCACGCTTGTCAGCGTACCGGGGCTCGATATCCGTTCCGGTCACTGCACGCGCGGCCTCGAACACCTCGAAGTCCGACACCTCGGTTCCCCGCCCTATGTTCAGCACGGCCCCGTCGCCGGCCTCCATCGCGAGGATGTTAGCCCGCACTACGTCGTCCACGAAGACGTAATCCCGGGTCTTGGTCCCGTCCCCGAAGATAGTCGGCTGGGCGCCATCGAGCAGTTGTCCGGCGAAGATGGCCACGACGCCCGACTCTCCGTCGGGCCGCTGCCTGGGTCCGTACACGTTGCCGTAACGCAGGGTCGTGTGTCGCAATCCGTGGGCCCGGCCAAAAAGCCCGATATATCGCTCGGCAGCAAGCTTGGCCAAGCCATACGCCGACTGTGGCTCGGTGGGGTGGGCCTCGTCCATGGGCAGGTACTGTGGCTCTGAGTAAACCGCCGACGTCGAGGCGAAGACGAGCTTCTCGACGCCGTGCTGGAGGCACAAGCGCAGCACGTTGAGCGACCCGATGATGTTGGCTCGGGCGTCGAAGACCGGGTCGGCCATCGACTCCGGAACGCTGGCGTGGGCAGCCTGATGGCTCACGAACTGGGGCCGCTCCCTCGCGAAAACGTCAGCTAGCGCCTCCACGTCCGTGATGCTCGCCTCGTACGGACGCGCGGCCCTGTGCACGTTTCCCCTACTGCCGGTCGAAAAGTCATCGACGACGGCGACATCGTGGCCCGCGTCCATCAGGGCGTCGACTATGTGGGAGCCGATGAAGCCGGCGCCGCCCGTTACCAGCATCTTCATCTCGTCACCCGTCGACTGTATCTCCTGCGGCGTTGCACTTGACCTTGTCCTCGCCTAGGGAGCGTGCCTTGTATAACTCCCCAAGGCAGTTGAGCGACGCCCCCTGGTTTGGGCCGTCGAAGAAGGTGTAGCCCATGTACGGATCGAAAGACGGAGGGTTGACTATGTCCTTCCAGGTGATGAAGAAGAACCACTTCTCGATCTTGTTGCTGGCCCCATTCGTCTCCAGCCAGTCCAGTACTTCGGAGATGTAGTCGCTCATGTTGTCCCAGCGGTAGTCTTCCTTGTCGACTGGGCCGAATCCGCCGCCCACAAGTTCCGTCCAGCCACCGAAGCCGACGTGGATGGCGATCTCGTTGATCCATATGGGCGTGCCCGCATAGCCGTTACCGTTAAGGTACTCCCTCATGCCCTCAAGCTGGTCGATCACAACGCCCGAGTGCTTGGTCTTGCTCCCCTTATATGTAGGTTGCTTATCGGGGTCCGGATCGTTGTTGGGCGTGTTGACCCAGTCGATCGGATAGGTGTGGATCGCCCACACGTCCACCGGAGGCTTCTCTCCGAACCTTGATTCATACTCGCCGACAAACTCCTCGACCCAGACCTTCCCTTGTTGGTAGCCGCATAGCTGGTAACAGGTCCACTCCCAGTTCAGGACGCCGGGGCTGATGAATTTGGCCGTTGAGTCGCCGGCCAGCAGAAAGGTGCGGAAGTACTCGAAGACCGGGGCGAACCTTTCGCCGTCCATGTACCCGTACCTGTTGGGTTCTCCGAAGACGTACCAGTAGGACCCCGGCGAGTCCTCGGCCATCTGCTGGATCTCGGCTCGCGATAGGAACCCAAAGCCCTCGATCTCCTCGTGAGTCAGGAGCTCTGTGTCGCTCGCTATGCTGTCCCAAGCACTCTGTCCGGGCATCCGTATGAAGGGGACCTTGGTCGCGTCCTCGGGCACCTGGGACATGGTGACGTCAAAGTCCAGGTACCAGTTCACGCCGATCTGCTCCAAGAAGTACCTGGTGTCGCCCTCGGCCGAGGTGTGCGTCGCCACGCCGAATCGCTCGTCACCCTCCAATGGCGCTGGGGTTGTGGTGGGCGTCAGGGTAGCGGTTGGCGTAGTAGTGGGAGTCGGCGTTGACGTGGGGGTAGGCGTGGAGGTTGGGTACGCCGGGGGTGGTGGCGGGCTACCCCCACCGCTGGATCGGCGTGGGGTTGGCGTCGGTGTCGGCGTCGAAGTTGGAGCCGGCGTAGCGGTAGCCGTTGGAGTTGGCGTGGGCGTGGGCTCTGGCGTAGCCGTGGGCGTTGGTGTAGGGGTGGGCGCGACCGTGGGCTCCGGCGTAGCGGTCGGGGCTATGGTTGGCGTGGCAGCGTCCGATGTCACTGAAGTCGGCGTGCGAGTCGGTGAGGGTCCCAGTTGCGGCGTCGCAGCGGCCGTGGGACTGGCGACTGGCGTCGCTGTCGGGAGTTGAGTTGACGTCGGCGAAGGCGCCGCCGTAGCCGTGGCTGTCTGCGTTGCCGTTGCCAGTAGAGCAAGCTCCTCGCGCCCGCCGCCGGTGATGGCGAACAGCGACAGCCCCGGGGACTGCGCCTCGTAGTAAAGGCTGCCCGCGTCCTCCTCTACAAGTTTCGTCGGTAGCGCTGTCCACACGCCCGTGTACCGCTCGAGAACGACGTCGTCCTCGACTAAGCGGTTCGACTCCAGCCACTGCCGTGGCAGGTCGAAGGCGATGGTGACCGACTGGACGTCGTCCTCGAGGTTCTCGTGATCGATCTGCAGGTACTGGAAGACGCTACTGGAAGATTGAACGCTGACCTCCGATGGCGAGCCCTCCAGGCTCGCGACCTCGACCGTCGCCCTGCCTCCTCCCGCGGACAGCTCGATGGACACGGACCTTATCGCGATATCAGGCGAGTCCAGGACGATGACCAGCGAGCCCGATGCAGGCTTATCCACTTCGTGGGACTCGAGCGCCGCGACCGCGAAACCGGCCGGTGCTGGAGCGATCTGAGGCGAGCCGTCGCCGCCCCCGGAACACGCCGCTCCTAGAAGCACCACGAGGGCCACTGAGAGGAGCCGAGATATCCAGGCCATCAACAACGGTCAGTCTGCCAACATCAATATGGGCCGCATGGCGGCCCCGGGCGTATAGTACAGTTGCACATATGCGACCGCAACTCAGGCCTGCTCTTTATCGTCGCCCACGACGGGCAGGAGCTGGTTAACTTCCGGTGAGAGATGCGGCGACGGTCTAGCTGCCAACAGCTGAGATTCCAGATGGGACATGGGGCCAGCTAGTGTATCCTCCAACACCCCATGGCAACCAGATAGCCAACCACAGCCTGCTCGCTATGGTGAGCCGCCTTCCTCGGCGGCAGCCCCAAGCGAAGTCTCCAGCCTCTTAAACTCCTGCTCTAGCAAAGATACCTCCAGGGTCTTTGGGGCAACCAGGCGTGCCTGGTCCAGATAGAATTTCGCCGTGGGCAAGTACTCCGGATTAGACGCGGATACCGCGAGGTACACGTTGGTTAGCTTGACTGCCCCCAGCCAGGTCTGCGGCTCGGCCCGAAACATGTTCCCAGCCTCGACCTCGACCATTCCTAGGGCGGTAGATGCCTGCTCCTCGGTCAGGGTGTCCCAGTTCTCCGCCAGCTGATCGAAAAAGGCGCGGCGAGGGTAGTTGGCCAGGGGCTGGAACCCGTCTATGGACTCGCGGAAGTACTCGAACCTATTCTCCCAGCTGATGGACCCGCTAAATGTCCGTGCGGCCGATTGCGCGGCCTTGAACGTCCGATAGTTTGCCAAGATGCCGAAGGATGCACCGGCGATCGCCAAAACCAAGACGACGACCAAGCCATACGTTGGCAGAGACCGCTGCCAGAAGGGCGGACCTTCGTCTTTGTCCGTTCGTCGACGACGCCCGGACGGCTCAAGCTCAGACTCCGCCGTGCCGACCTCGAGATACACTACGTAACCCATCAGCAGGTAGAACTGCAGGCCGGTGGCCGGGGTGTCGAAGAGGAACAGGTTCTGCACGAAGTATGCCACTAGCGCGGCGCCTAAGAAAAGGGTAAGAGCCTGTTGGGGTGGGTCGTGTTCTCGCAGGCGCCGAATGACGATTATGGCCATCACAACCCAGACTGCGCCGTAACTCAGGAATCCGAGGATGCCTTTGGTAGTGAGCTCCTCCACTGGCTTGTTGTGGGCCTGGTCGAAGGTTTCACTGACACCGGACTCGGCGTCGAAGTGCCGGGCCCAGGCGATGCCGTAGTTCTCGGGGCCCCAGCCGAGGAGCGGCCTGTCAGCAAATCCTTGAAGCCCAGCATTCAGCGACGTCAGGCGCCCCTTGATGCTCAGGTCCTCGGGCCCGACACTGGCTATGCGCCGGAGCGTCAGACTCGACGAGCCGATTTTCTCGAGAACTCCGGTGCCGGCCGTTACCCCATATAGTACCGCCAGGGCGATCAACACCCCCAAGACCGAGAGGGCGGTGCGTCTCATAAAATGAAGTTTGCCGAACAGCGCGTATCCTGCGGCGGCTGTCGCCAACCCGGCGAACAGGCCCAACAGGGCGCCGCGGGTGCCACTGAGCCATAGGATGGTGAAGTCTAGACCGACGACGACGATCCAGAATGCCCTCAAATAGGCCACCTCGGAAATCTGTTGGCTTTCGCGTGATCGCCCTCTCCGGCGTCGCCTCCCGGTAGATCGAGCCTGCGCAGGTGCATCAGCCACGAACGACTGGGCCAGAAAGCCGAGCGCGATCAGGACGTTGACGAGCATGAAGGCGCCCACGAAGGTGGCGTTGCCAAGGGTTATGTCCAAACGCGCGGTCCCGTGGAGGAACCGGTACACGGGAACGCTGGCGTCGAAGTACTGGGCAAGACCAAGGATGGCGACGACTCCGCTGACAGCCAGGCTGAAATTGAGGAGGTCACGCCAGTGGAGCCAGGACCGGAACACCGAGCCCACCACGACAACAAAGGCGAGCCAATGGGCCAGGTCGACGATGCCCTGCATGCGCTCGTAGGTGGACCACAGGCTCCGATGCCAGCTCACACCGGCAGCTCCGGCTAGGACAGCTACGAATACGTAGATGGCAAAGGCAAGGATGACGTATGACCGGCGAGGACGGTACTCAGGGTACTTGTAGATGAGGATGAGCCAGACGCCGAAGATCACCTCGATCAGCGCACGGCCGTAGAGGGCTTTGCCGACGATGAACGGGAAGTAGGTTTGAAGAGTGCCTGCCGGAACCAGCAGCGGCATCATGAGAACGAGGAACGTCCCAGTTCTGATGATGTAAAGCGGTGGTTTCTCTATGTTGTCGGCAATTGCACGGATAGTCAACGCTTTGCTCGGCAGCCTATCTTTCCTACATTACGTCTGCATACCGGTGCGTCTGAGAGCACGAGGGTTATTTTCCTGCTTCGGTACGCGATAGATATATTGATCCGAGGCGCAATCGCCAAGCCCTCGCGGGCGGCCTTCTCTCCACCGATAGCGCCGGATCACCTACTGGTATCGCCATGAACGAATAGGTCACCCGGCTGGCATTCGAAGTAGGAGCAAAGGCGGTCGACGACAGAGATCGCTACCATATCTGCGCGGTCGTTGGCGAGCCTTGTTAGCGTATTCTTATTCACTCCGGTCTCCCGGAGGATGTCATCATAGGTGATCTTTCGACGCTCGAGGCGTCCTTTGGCCGCGATAAGTTCGCGGAGGCGGCACTGAATCATTGGCGTCCCGGTGGATGTTTTCGAGAGTACAGCGGACGCTTCACCTTACCAGCGCAAGGGGAGTCTTGACAAGAATATCTAGACAGTTTATACTATCGTGTGAGTCGACGATATAATCAATATAACGAACGATGCCATCTCACAAATCGGGCACTACTGCTTCCTGTGAAATCTGTGGGACGATTCGAGGACTGGATCGCCACCATGTGAGCCCGCGTCGTATGGGAGGTACCAAAGATCCTTCAATCAACGATGAGGCTAACCTCATGACCTTATGCCGACGATGTCACAGGAATCTTCATGAGGGAGTCTGGGAGCTCATCATCTCGGGCGATGGCTTCAGAATCGTCAACAAAGAAACTGGCGAAGACGTGATGCGTCGCCTTCGGAATCCAGGAATCGAAATCCCGCCCCTTTTCGAAGTGTTGAATCTGGCGCGGGATTCTCTTTCCCGATTTCACGAGGTATTACCATACCTTACCGATGACGAGCTTGTGGAAGCCTACTCATATGCCTGTTCATTCGGGAAGCAGTCATGGCTCATTCAAGCGGCGATCCTTTACGAGGCGCAGAAGCGGAGCACCTACGGGGATCAGACCCTCGAGGCCATCGCGCGCCGCTTTGAAATTGGTCTACGTCAGGCCCAGAAGTATGCACTGGTATGGAAAGTATTCTTCGCTGGCGGTGGGGAACAAGAATACGTCAATATTGACGCAATTGTGCTCGATGAGCCGAGTTGGTACGTGGTAGCTGTCACGGAAACCAAGGAGCCCGAGAAATGGCTAGCCTATGCCCAGGACAGGAAGATGGAGGACTCCCGATACTCGGTGGCGGCGTTTCGAAGAGACATCAGGCTGGCTCGCCTCACGCTAGCGATCGGAGATGTCACAGAGCTACGAGAGTCCTCTATTGATTTTCCTCGGCTCGAGAGCCGGTCTTGCCCCTGGGTCAGGCTGCTCTGTGTCCGGTCTGGGAAACCAATACCTTACGCCGAGTGCAGCGGCTGCGAGTTCATTTTGCAAGCAGAGGCGAACACTGGCAGTCTAGCGGAGGAGAGCACCATATGACCACGTACGAAGAGAAGCTCGGTCAATTTGCTGAGGGTAAGCTGCTGGTACGGTTACAACGCCCCGTCCGTGACATTGCCAATGCGACCTGCGACGCTTGCGGTTCAACAAAACCGCGAATCCTGTACGGCCTGAAAGATGAAGGCGCCGACCGGTACTTCTTTGTTGGGGACACATGCCTGAAGGAACTTATCAGACGGGGAGTCGTTATGAGGCGCTTCGCGACGTTGTCTGCTCGGGAGGCGTATCATGCAGAAAAGTTGCGTCGCAGCACGGACGCGAACGGGCAGGGGGAAGGAGACAGTCAACCCGCCGTGAAGGAGAAAGGTAGTTCCCATGAACACGTTACGGATCAATCAGCTGGCCCACTTGTAGGGGACGGTTCGATTGACCCCTTTCTGGTTCCGGTGATACTCGTGATCAAGGAGGACGACGACTATCGGTCTCTGGTCTGCTTGCAGTCCCATAACGGTCGCGTTTACACAGTCGGGTACGGAGAGGCGGCGCGTTACGAAGAGATATGGTGTAGGAGTGAAGCCGGGTGCATCATACTGGAGAAGCGGAAGCGCGAGCGCTCAGATGCATTAGAGAAGTCGGTGAGGAAGGCATGGGAGCTCCCCTTGGCCGACGTGAAAGATGCTACACTCCCTCAGACGCACGCGATCGGCGTAGGTCTGGAACAAGGCTCCGATCCTTCGATCGATCCGCTGTTGGATCGCGTCGCGCTGTTATCCATCGCTCACCAGTCCCCGTTGCAATTCCTGATCCCTAACGCTGAGAAGCCGTTGGCATCAGCTCAGAATGCAGAAAGGACGGTCGAGTAGGGTCGTTCTTCGAGGTCCCAGAAAAGATGGGCGACGTCTCCATAGCCGGCCTAAGAAACCAGGTCAAAGATGCCTGCCGCAACAACCCACACTTGACATCGCGGCTGGAGAGAGCTGCCTTCATAGTCCTGTTGAGACCTATTGTCCAGCTAGGTGAAAATCACTACAAAGTCCGCTCGGAAGATGGGCTGCGAGATTATGAGTTGGTCAATGGTCATTGCAACTGTTCTGATTATGTGCGGCACGGACGGGGACACCCGTGTAAGCACAGGTTAGCATTGTCCTTGCTAAACCGACTGGACAATGGCGGAACGGATTACCGTGGAACAGCTACTAGCGCAGGTACTCCCGAGTTGGACGCGTGGACGTAGGTCTTGATGGCCCCTACGACGTAAGGGCCCCATCCTCACCGGTGCGTGCGTCCAGGCCCAACACCTCCCCTCTACCTCTGCGTTGACCTTGTGGCCACAACCCCTGTTCACTTGCGGTGCGTTCCACCCCCCCCTCGACGCTGCTACGAGACGAAGCAGGACGAGTACTACTCCCTCCTGATCAGGAAAAAGCCATTCTCCCGCCACCCTAAGCGCTGTCTGTTATGATACGGGGTGCAGCACCAAACTCTGAGGCCATACGCGCAGTGGAGCATCAGGCGGAACAAAGCATGCAAGAGGGCTTGGACCTCAGGGTCTACTGGCCCGTCTTCTTGAAATGGTGGTGGATCTTCGTTCTAGCGTCTGTAGGCGGCGGCTTGGCCGGCTTCCTTCTCACACGAGGGGAGATTCCCATCTACCAGGCGACAGCAAAAGTATTCGTTCAAGGCAGGCCAACTCCTGGGGCCCTTACGCCCGCTGATGTCCAGGCTAGCCTTACGCTGGCGACCCACTACAGCGACCTTGTCCAGACCCGCCCCATCATGGAGAGAGTCACTCAGCAGATGTCCCTCCCTTACGGAGCTGGGACGCTTGATGGCAAAACGAATGTCATCACCAGTGGGAGCTTTATCGAGATCCAGGTTAAGGATCCTAGCTCCACTCTTGCGGCCGAAATTGCCAATGCCGTTGCGAATGTGTTCATCGACGACGTCCTCGTCCGGCAGCTTACACAGATGGCGCAGTTTCAGGCGTCCTTGAGTCAATACGGGATCGCAGCGGACCTTAACGCGACAGCTGCGGCCCAACTGGCTACTCTGACCACCCTCACGATGATCGAGGAAGCCTTGCCGCCAACCTCTCCTTCTCCATCGACGCTCAGACGGAGCATCCTGGTTGGAGTGATGATCGGCATAGTCGCTGCCGGTTTGCTAGTCTTCGTCCTAGAGTATCTCGACGACAGTGTCAGCTCCCCCGATGAGCTCCAGGCGATTACGGGCCTCACTGCTCTCGGGATAGTGCCAATCCAAAAAGGTGTCGACGCGGAGCATCCAGTCCTTGCCTCGGCTGAAACCGTTGGTAGAAATCCCTTGAACGAGCCGTACAATTACTTGCGCACGAACCTAGAGTTCGCGGCAGCTGGATACCAAGGCATGAAGGCCATACTAGTGACAAGCGCCGGTCCGTCCGAGGGCAAGACTACGACGTCCGTAAACCTGGCGATTTCACTGGCTAGAGAAGGCAAGTCGGTAGTCCTCGTGGATTCAGACCTTCGACGTCCTAGTGTTCATCGTATTTTCGGGGAAAGTCGGGAACCGGGTCTCACCCGGGTGGTCCTGGGCACGGCCACCCTCGAGGATGCTCTAATTTCACTTCCCGGCCAGAACCTAAAACTCCTCGCTTCTGGCCCCCTGCCGCCGGACCCGATCCATGTTATTCGAGCGCCGGTCTTCAAGGCGATCATTGAGGAGCTCAAAGCCAGTTCAGACGTAGTGATCCTCGATAGCTCTCCTTTGCTGGCGGTAGCCGATGCGCTTGTTCTGGCTCCGATGGTCGACGGCGTTGTTATGGTGGTGGCCGCCCGAAGCACCAGACGTCGAGCCTTGCGCAGCGCTGTCGAGAGCCTCCGCAACGCGAATCCTAATGTCCTGGGGGCTGTTCTGAATAAAGTCGGGGGCAGGCGATCCGACTATTATTATTACTACTACTCCCAGTACGACTACTATCCAAGGGACGGAGAGCGGGCCAATGAGGCTTCCAAAAACGGATTGGGCCTCCTGCCCGCGAGCCTTAGAAAAGCATTCAGACGGCGTACCCGTCCACTTGCCACCACACCTGATCGGGAAACCGACTGACCTTCCCGTCTAGCCTGCCGCCCCTGCCGGCCTGTCTGTTCCATATGCATGTCAGCGAGTCGCGTATGACCTCTAACAAGGGCTTTGCAGACTGGGGGTGACTTGCTGGCTGATGCCGTTATCGCCTCTGCCGTCTCGGAACGAGTTCCAGCACCACTGCGACGTGCTGAGGTGAAGGACAGCTAATAGGCTGGAATACTCACCAAGCCGACTAGGATTAGCGGAACCGGATCGTACTGATAACAATGGTGGGGATTGCGGGCGGTGATAGCTAGTGCTCCCATCCGTCAAGTCTGTGGCACAGGCCATCACGGAGTTCATCGACCATTACAACCTCGAAAGCAAGCCTTTTCAGTGGACCTACACCCCAGACCGGCTCAACGAGAATGTTACTTATGGGACTGACCATCAGCGTGAGTGGTGTCACCGCCGGTACCAAAATGACCCAGTAGCGCCGGAATGGAATTGACCAACCTTCAAGCAAGGCGTCGGTACGGAACACTCTACGTTGGAAGAGCCAGTGCGGGGGTGCCACCCGGAGTATGCTAGGACTGGGCCATTTCCCACCTCACCTCATCGGGAAACCGACTGATCTTCCCGATGAGCCTGCCATCCCTTCCCCGCTCGCCTGTCCCATCTGCGCAGCAGCGAGTTCTTTACGGAGAGCAGTAACAGCTTCAGGTCCAGGATCGGGTTCATGCGCTGGATGTACTCGAGGTCGTAGCTGAGTTTCACCTGTGCGTCGTCTTCGTGATCGTAAACCTGTGCCAGCCCCGTCAGGCCTGGCCGAATCTGCAGGCGTTCCTGAAATCGCTCGATCTGCTGCTGCATCAGGTACTGCTCCTCCGTATCAAGGGCCCTGGGACCCACGAAGCTCAGGTCGCCCTTCAGAATGCTTAGAGTCTCGGGTAGCTCATCCAGGGCGACTCGCCTGAGAAAGCGCCCGACGCGCGTCACCCGCGGGTCGTCCTCCAGCGTCCAGGCGGGTCCGCGGCGGTCAGCGTCGGGACTCATGGTTCTGAACTTCAGTACGGTGAACAGGCGGCTACCTTGGCCTACCCTTACCTGACGGTAGAATACTGGTCCTCGGTCTTCAAGCCAAATGACCAAGGAGATCAGGACCCACAGAAGCAGCAACACCGGTGCCAGCAGGATGTGCGCCGCTATTAGCAGAGTCAAGTCAAAGGGGCGCTTGTAGCGCCCCTTTGACTTCGGCAGCCCTTGTATGTTCCTCTCCATGCATTAACGGCGTATGCTGAGCAGAGTCACCCCTTGACCAGTAGTGTAATCGCTTTCTCTGACATAGGCAACGAAGTTACGGCGATCAGCCAGAAAGCGCCCGCCACCATACTGTCGCCCCGTGTCCGGTACTTTTGGGTGGGAGTCGTTGACACCTTACCCACTGGCCCTGTTCCGCAAATACCAGTCGATGGTCCACTTGAGACCTTCCTCAAGGGACGTACTTGCCTCAAAGCCAAATTCTCTCTGGGCCCGCGTCGTGTCCAAGCTCCTCCTCGGCTGACCGTCTTTTCTGGAATTGTCCCAGGTGATCTTGCCCTCGTAGCCCGTTTGCCTCTTGATCTGATGCACGAGGTCTCGAATCAGTACCTCGCGCCCCGTTCCCAGATTCGCAGGCTCGGGCTTGCCGTACCGCTCCGTCGCAAGGATTATCGCATCCGCGGCATCCTCGACGTATAGGAATTCCCGGCTCACGTTGCCTGTCCCCCAGGCGACTACCTCGGGTCCTCCTTTTTCTTTTGCTTCCACGAACTTGCGAATGAGGGCTGGAATCACGTGGCTGGTCTCAGGATCGAAGTTGTCCCCTGGCCCGAAAAGGTTCGTCGGGGTCAGATAGATAATGTTCATGCAGTGCTGCTCCCGATAACCCCAGGCCATCGCCAGGAGGGCCCGCTTGGCAACACCATAGGGTGCGTTAGTCTCCTCCGGGTACCCGTCCCATATCGACTCTTCGCGGAAGGGCACTTGTGAGAACTTTGGGTAGGAGCATGTGGTACCCATCAACACCAGCTTTTCCAGTCCACCGTAGCGCCTGGCTTCCTCTACGACGTTTAGACCGATTGCCATGTTCTCGTAGAAAAATCGGCCCGGATTAGCCTGGTTCGCTCCGATACCGCCCACGATGGCCGCAAGGTGAATCAGGATATCAGGGGTAGTGTCCTGGTACATACGCCTGGCATGCTCCGCCTGGGTCAAGTCGTACTCGCGGCTGCGAGGGACGAATACCGTTGCCCCCAGATTATCGAGCTTCCCAACGACGAAGCTTCCTAGGAAGCCGGCGCCACCGGTTACCGTAACCCGTTTCTTATCCCAAAAGCTGATTGTTCTTCACCTTTTGTCGTAGCGGGCGTCGCTACTGGGTCGCTCTTCCCTCGATGGTACGGAGGGGCTGGGACACAGCGTCGTCCCACTGGTGCCAGCCCCCGAACTTTCTCCTTAACACCTCGTTCCCTTCTCCAATGGGGTCGAGCGCTGCGGCATCCATGTCAGCGTCTACCATGATCCTGACCAGTTCCTTGAATGTCACCTTAGGCTGCCACAAAAGGACCTTACGCGCCTTCGATGCATCGGCACGCAGGTCTGCTACGTCGAGGGGACGAATATAGCGGGGGTCGTCCATCACGACGTACTTGTTCCAGTCCAGGCCTGCGTACGAGAAGGCTTCCTGCACAAACTCTGCTGCGGAATGAGACTCGCCTGTGCCGATGACGAAGTCGTCCGGCTCGTCTTGCTGCAGCATGAGCCACATGGCCTCGACGTATTCCGGCGCATACCCCCAATCCCTTCGCGCTTCTAGATTACCCAGGTAAAGCTTATTCTGTTTGCCTGCCAATATGTGGGCAAGCCCCCTGGTTATCTTCCGCGTAACGAACGTCTCTCCCCGACGAGGACCCTCGTGGTTGAACAGAATTCCGTTGCAGGCGAATAGCCCGTGACCGTCGCGGTAGAGGCGCGTGGTCCAGAAGGCGTATAGCTTGGCCGTCGCATATGGACTTCTGGGGGAAAAAAGGCTGGACTCGTTCTGAGGGGGCGGCGTATCTCCGAACATCTCCGAGCTCGAGGCTTGATAGAAACGCGTCTGGATGCCGCTGCGTCTAATGGCCTCGAGAATGCGGGTAGTCGCCAGTCCCGTCACCTCTCCGGTATGATCTGGCATCTCGAAGCTTACCTGGACGTGGCTCTGGGCTCCCAGATGGTAGATCTCGTCTGGGCGCAGGTTGTAGATCAGATTGGAGACCTGCTCGGCACTCGTAAGGTCTCCGTGGTGAAGAAATAAGCTGACACCGGTCTCGTGTGGGTCCTGGTATATGTGGTCTATGCGCCGCGTGTTGAATGTAGAGGCCCGGCGGACCAGTCCGTGAACCTCATAACCCTTGTAGAGCAGGAACTCAGCTAGGTAGGAGCCGTCCTGCCCGGTAACACCGGTAATTAGGGCCCGCTTCCGCATAAGCGATACTCCGTTCAGATACCACTGGATCTTACGACGTACTTCGCCTTCGGTCCGGAAACTCTCGTCCGGCGCTTCGTTCGGCCCGTCGCGCCGGTCGTCTGACATATTGGAAGGGCTTTTGAGCGAGCTTCATGATCGGCACCATGTAGCCGAATGGGAGGTCGTTGTTACGCCAAGCCTTAACGACCTCGAGATTTGCCCTCACGATGTTGCCGGCGGAGCGATTACTACTGCCGCCAATACTCATTTGTACCAGGACCCTGTCCAGGTACTTAACCCTCAACCGGTATTTGAGAAGGAACCGAAGCATCAGTTCGTAGTCACCAGCGATTCGGTACTGGGTGTCGAACGCCCCGTACTGTTTGTAGGCGCATCTGCGGACAAAGAACGTGGGGTGGGGAGGCATCCATCCGAGGTAGAATTTGAGCGCTCGGTACTTGCCGCTCTTCCAGTAACGGACGATCCGGTTGTTGGCGTCGACGTACACAAGGTCCCCGTAGCATGCATCGATGTCCGGGTCTTGAAACGCGCCTAACACGTCGCTGAAAACATAGGAGTCATAGTACTGATCGTCGGCGTTTAGGATGCCAACGATATCGCCGGTGGCGCGCTCGATTCCCTTGTTCATCGCATCGTAGATGCCATCGTCCGGCTCGCTCACCAACGAGGCTATCTGGTCGCGGCGCTCGGCGAGCACATCCAGTGTCTTGTCGGTGGAGCCTCCATCCACCACGACCAGGTCCAGCTCTGCTTCGTGTCGCTGGGATGCGACCGCGTCGAGGGCTCGGCCCACGCGTGGATCGTTGTAGACTGGAGTGACAATCGAAAGCTTCATACCCGGGCTCTCACCGCAGGCCCGTTACCTTGTAGGACCCTCTCGTCGCTTTTCACTCAAGTACGGCCCTACCACCAGCACATCCATCTCTGTGCGAAGGAAACACTCCACCGCCTCCTCGGGAGTGTTCACGATGGGCTCGTTGTCGTTGAAAGAGGTGTTCAGTAAAACCGGCACGCCTGTCCGCTGGCCGAAGGCGTGGATCAGCTCCCAGAATGCTGGGTTCACCTTCCGGCTGACCGTCTGTAGCCGGCCGGTACCATCCACGTGAGTGGGCGCTGGCAGCTGGTCACGCTTTTCTCTGCGAACCGGATATGTCAGCATCATGAAAGGCGACGGGTAGTCCCTCTCAAACCACTCCCCGGTATGCTCCTCGAGGATGGAAGGTGCGAAGGGACGAAAGCTCTCCCGGTGCTTGATGCGCTTGTTGAGAATACTTTTCATGTCGGGACGGCGAGGGTCGACGACTATGCTGCGGTTCCCCAGCGCCCTCGGGCCCCACTCGGTTCGCCCCTGGAACCAGCCCACGATCTTGCCGTCGGCGACGTGCTCTGCCGTCGCCTCCGCCAGATTCGGGAGTTCCAGGGTCCTGTAAGAAAGGCCATACCGGTCGAGGGTCTCCTTCGCCTGGTCTGGGGAGTATTCCGGTCCCCAGTAAGCGTGCTCCATTGAAGCCCCTCGCGGGTTGTCCAGGACCTGATGGTGTACGTAAAGCGCCGCGCCCACCGCGAGGCCGGCATCTCCGGACGCCGGCTGAAAATAGATGTCCCGGAAGGGGGTCCGGTCCAGTATTTTCCCGTTGGCCACGCTGTTGAAGGCCACCCCGCCGGCGTAACACAGGTTGGGGCTGAGGGTCCGAGCGTGCAGCTCGTTTAGCAGGTCCAGGATGGCTTCCTCCAGTCGCCACTGGAGGGTGGCTGCGATATCCTGGTGCCGTTTGTCTACTGGAGAGCCGGGTTCTCGCGCGGGACCGAGGGCTGCCTCCAGGCGTTCCGAAAACATCCGTCCCTGCTGGGGCTCCCCTTCCATCCAGGCCATCTGCGCGCCGTCGCGGTGATGGGTGAAGTAACTGAGGTCCAGGCGATAGTCGAGATCGCGCCCCGTCCTGAGCATGCGCTCGAAGACATCGGAGTACTCGGGCTGGCCGTAGGCCGCTAGACCCATGACCTTATACTCGTCGCCGTACTTCCAGAAGCCCAGATACTGCGTTACGGCCGTGTAATAGAAGCCCAGGGAGTGGGGGAAGAGAGTAAACCCTTCAACATTTAGGTCCCGGTCCTTTCCGGTGCCCCAAAGCATGCTTGCGAAGTCTCCCAGTCCATCCAGGGATATGACGGCTGCCTCCTTAAACCCCGAGGCGTAGAAGGAGCTGGCAACGTGAGCCACGTGGTGTTCGACGTAGTGAAACTGCGTGGTCATGCGAGACGAAGGCACGCCCAGGCAGTAGGCGATAGCTTCACGTATGTCTCCAAACCGCCGCCATACCGCGGCGCGCCGCAGCGCCATATGGGGCAGGCGGATCGCCCACAGCAGCTTTGGGAAAAGGTGAGCCGAGCTTTTGCGTGCGATGGCGACGTGATCGATCTCTTCCGGACGCACCCCTGACACTTCCAGACAGTATCGGATTGCCTGACATGGGAAGCCCGCTGCGTGTTTCACCCTGGTAAAACGCTCTTCCTCCACGGCGGCCAAAAGCTCCCCATCGCGAAAGATAGCTGCCGACGAGTCGCCGTGATAGGCGTTTATGCCGAGGATGATCATCCGCTGGTCGGGATCCCCTTTTGGCCGGTATGCGTGGACACGGGATCGGGAAACATTAGGACCTGGAGGCCAGGCTCGCGTACATCGTCTCCATCTGCCTTATCGGAGCGTCCCAGGATAGCTCCTGGGCTACTTCTGGGGCCTGGGATTTGAAGCGGTGATAGAGAGTGGAATCCGCAGCCAGGCGACGCAGCGCTTCGCGTATGGCGTTGACGTCGTGGCGGACAACGAGGCCGGCTCGGTCCCTCACATATGACGATATGCCGCATCCCTCTGTGACTATGACAGGGATGCCGCAGGCCATCGCCTCCGCAGCCGCGTTGCCGAAGCTCTCACTCTGAGATGGTAGGACCAGGAAGTCTGCGTCGGCCAGAGCCTCAAGCTTATCCTTGCCGTAAAGTGGGCCCGTGAAAATCACCCTGTCGCCTATATGAAGCCGCCGTACCATCTCTTCTAGCAGCCTCCGGTACTCGTCCCCCTCATCGGGACCCGTGATCACCAGCCAGGATTTCCCCGGGGGAAGCCCAGCAAAAGCCTCGATCAGCAGATCGAGGCTTTTGATTGCGACCAGCCGTCCCAGGAACAGCACAACTCTACCATCGGCTGCTATGCCCCACACTCGGCGGAAGTGTCCGCGGCGCGGAAGGTTATCGAATTCGGCCAGGTCGATTCCGTTGCGCCTCAACACGACCCGGTCCGTGGGTAGACCGTCCTCGAGCAGCCAGGTGCGTTCCTGCTCCGAAGTGGCAATGACCTGCGTGGCCTTTTGTACCAAGGCCTTGCCCATTCCCCACAGATAGAGGCGCTTTCCGAGCAGGCCGCGTGTCGTGGGGCGAAACATCCCCAGAGGCTCCACCACATAAGGGATGCCCCATCGCCTGCAGAAAAAGCCTACGGTTGGTCCCAGCAGGTCGTAGAGACCGTAGACGTGGACGATGCCAAACTCCCGGAGCTGCTTGAGGCATACAGGCACGAGCCCTGGGTTGATGGTGAGCCGCCGGTAACGGAGGACGCTCCGGAGATAGATTACCCGGACGCCGCCGATCTCACGCTCTGGCGAACTTACCCTGCCGTCGTGGTCAACGGTCAAGACGGTCACCTGGTGTCCCTTGACCACGAGGTTCTCGGCGATGGCACGCACCTTGACCGCCGGGCCCCCCATTTCCACGAAAGGGTAGTAGTAGTTCGAGACTTGCAGGATCCTCATCGAGTCACCTGCTCCATCCACTTGAACAGCACGTATAGGCTCCACGGCCGCGACCATGAGGTCTGTTTGTCCAGAAACCGCTGCCATACCGACGTGACTGCGCTCATATTGAGCAGTCCCACTACCGCCCGAGGAGGACTGTATAGCGTCTCTTCTACCTGGCTCCGCATCTCGTGTCGCAGCCAAGTATCCCACGGAAAAGTGAACGTACCCTTCGGTCGATTCACGACCTCGGGCGCCAAAGCCCCATTGAGAGCCTTCACCAGTAGATGCTTGGGCATCGCGTTGTTCATCTTTATGTGACCGGGTAGTCGCATCATGAACTCGACCAATGTATGGTCGATGAGGGGGACGCGTACTTCGAGGGAGTGGGCCATGCTCATGGAGTCGGTGTCGCGTAGCAGGGTGCTCGCCAGGTAGTTCTTACACTCCAGATAGGACACGGCGTTGATGGGATCGAGACGTCGGGCGCTGGTCATCTCCGCCTCGACTCGGCGAGACCAGGGGTCGTCGCCGGTCAGCTCGCCCGGGCCCTGATGGAGCAGGGCACTCGTCTGGCGAGGCGTGAAAAGCATGCGGGAGGCGTAGTATGGATGGCTGAAGTAAACGTCTCCTGCCAGGAACGCCGCCAGTTTATGGTGCCGGTCTCCCCTCGGACCCACAACGGACCACGCGCCGGCGGATAATCGTCTGAGCGGTCCTGGCACCCGATCCCACGCACGTTGGAATCGAAGCATCTGAGGAACTGTTCGGAAACCCTCGTAGCCTCCGAAAATCTCGTCTCCACCAAGTCCAGTCAGCGCCACGGTGAGCCCGGTCTGCTTTACGGCACGAGACACGTAGTAGGTGTTAATGCCATCAATGCTGGGCTGATCGACCGCCTTGAAGGCCTGCGGCAGATCGGCCAATACCTCTTCTCCGGTCACCACGATCTCGTGATGGTCGGCGCGGGAGCGCTTCGCCGTTTCGCGTGCCAATCCCGCTTCGCTGAACTCGCTTTCGTTGAATGTGATATTGAAGGTCCTGGGCGGCTCGGCGCCGACGTCGCTCATGAGGCTGACGACCGCTCCTGAATCTATGCCGCCGCTCAGAAAGGCGCCGAGGGGTACCTCGCTGACGAGCCTGAGTCGGACAGATTCGGAGAGAAGGTCGTGCAGATGAGCGATGATCTCCTGTTCGTTCATGGCCTCCGTGCCCGGTGGCTGGGCTGCCACCGTAGGGAGGTCCCAGTACTGGTGCAGGTCGAACGTACCATGTCGCAGGTCGATGTTCATCCAGTGGCCTGGGGGGAGCGAATACACGTCATCAACCAGCGTCAGTGGCTCCTGTACTGATCCGTATGCCAGGTAGCTGGTCAACCCTTCGAGGCTGGGGCGCCACGACACCAGGTCGCTGGCGAGTAGGGCGCGTACCTCGGAGGCGACGACGAAGAAGCCATCCCGCCGGTGATAGTAGAGCGGCTTGATACCCAGGCGATCACGGGCTAGGAACACGCGCTCCACCTTGGCGTGAGGCCTGGCTTCCCAGCTCTCCGGTCCATCGACGATGCAGAACGCGAACATCCCACGCAGCCGGTGTACACAGTCCGGTCCCCACTGCTCGTAGGCGTGGATTATCGCCTCCGTATCGCTGGAGGTCTTGAAGCGATGTCCGTAGTCCTTGAGCTCGCTCGTGAGGTCGCCGTAGTTGTAGATCTCACCGTTGAACACTGTCGCCACGGCCCTGCCGCTTAGCCGCTGCTGGGCGCAGCCCGTGTTGTAGATGGGCTGGTCGCCCGAAGCCCGGTCTATGATGCTCAGCCGGCGCACGCCCAGGGCCGCATTGGATGCGGTCAGGAAGCCCTCGGCGTCGGGCCCTCTATGGTACATGGCGGTCGTCATACGCCGGACCGTTGTCACATCCTCCGGCGCGAGACCTGCTGGTCGGACCAAAGCTGAAATGCCGCACACGACGCGTCTACCTGGTGCCGTTCCTCGATTGCCCCTGCTGCGAAGACAGAAGTTCGTGGTAGAAATCCTCGAGGCCGGCCGCCAGTATCGGCCAGGCCAGCCTTTCCTCAGCCACCCTGCGGGCGTTCTGTCCCAACCTCTCCGCCAGCGAGGCGTCGCTCAGGATAAGCGACAGCTTGTCGCGAATATCCGACGGATCCTCTCCGACCACGTATCCGGCCTCGCCGTCAGCGATGACCTGGCGCGTGTCTCCGACGTCGCTGCCGATCACGGGACGTCCTGCCGCCAGATACTCGCCGAGCTTGGAGGGCCACCGCGCCTCGTTGTACGCATTCTGGGTCAGACCTATCAGGAAGACGTCGCTCGCAGCCAGATACCTGGGCAGGTCTGCCTCGGGCACGAAGCCGGGCAGGATAAGGCGGTCCCGTAGCCCACGCTCTCGCAGTTGCCACAGCAACGTCTCATCCATATGCCCCATGAGCAGCACGCGAAGCCCTGGCATCTGCTGACTCAGCGCGGCCAGCGGCCCGACGAAGCGCTCCATGCCGGGGGCGTGAGTGCTGGCCATGTAGCCGACGACTCTCCAGCTTGGGTCAATGCCAAGCCTCGATCGAGCCTCGCCTTTCGGCAGCGGCCGAACCGTGTCCACAGGTGCGCCGCCTGGTAGATAGAGCACGTTTGGCTCCGAGAAACCGAGGTCGTGCGCATGCTGCTCCAGGGACCGGCTTATTACGGTGACCCCTTGTGCCGGAATACGCGCCCAGTCCTCCAGCAGGCCGACCAGACCGGCAACCGGCTTGAAGCGGAGCAAACGCCCGAACTCTCCCGCCTGAGAGAACCAGTCGCACCAGTCCGAGACGTAGACGAACCGGCGCCGAAGCTTGGCCAGCACTACCGGCAGGGTCACGTCAGCGTAGTATTCAAACCCGTGCACCACATCGAAAGGCTCGCTCCACAGGGCCTTGAGTCTCGTTGCGATGTCCAGAGGTCCCATACCGTAGGAAACGAGGGGTCGGTTCAGGAAGTTGGGACACTCCACCAGCTCAAGTCCGTCCAACCGCTCACGCCGCGCGAGCCAGCGCGACCTGTTGGATATGCAGAATAGGGTCACTCGATGGCCTCTGCGTGCCAGCTCCCGGCCCATGTGGTAGGCCCGCCAGTACGTTCCTCTGTCTCGCGAGAAGCTTGCCGTCAGCGCAATTCGCAATGGCCGACGTTCCATCACTTCGTGGCTACCCCACACAAGCTGGGCTCCGCGTCCTTCCGGGCCAACACGCGCTCGTACACCTCCACCACCTGGGTGATGTTCGTCTCCGCATCGAACATACGGCGTGCCTGCTCGTATCCCTCTTCGCCCAGCCGGCTCGCCAGGTCGGGAACGGTGAGCACTCGCGACAATGCCGTAGCCAGGGCATTCGGGTCGCCCGGCGGCACCAGTAGCCCCGTCTCGCCGTCCTGGACGACCTCTTCCACTCCACCGATACGAGAGGCCACCACCGGTTTGGCCATGGCTCCGGCCTCGATCACGGGTCGCGCGAAATGGGGCTCTATGGTCGGCACGGCGACTACGTCGGCCGCGGCTATCAACTGCTCCGCGTCGGTACGGAAGGGTATGAATTGGACCACGCCGTCCAGTCCGCTCTGCGCGACGGCCCGGCGGACTTGCTGGCCGTAGCTGGACCGGCCGAGGTGTGACGCCAGGCTGCTCAGCCTCCGCAACCCGCCGCTCGCCGGACCGACGCCGCCGGCGATGAGGGCCAGTGCCTGGGGCACCTCGCGCCTGACCCGGGCCATCGCCTGAACCAGCTCCAGCGTCCCTTTGATGCGGCTGACTCCCCCGAGGAGCAGGACGACCTTGGCCTCGGCCGGAATCCCCAGCTCGGCCCGAGCCGGTGCTCCCGAAAGCGTGCGGTCCCAGCGCTCAAAATCTACGAAGTTGTAAATCGTCGTCCCGTTGTGGTGCGCCCCGAGGCTAACCAGGCTGTTGTTGCAGATGAAAATCGACTCGCTGGTGAACCTCTCCACCATCCAGCGTAGTAGTGCCCGGCGAATCCCCAGATGACCTTTAACCACCGATTCTCTAACGTGCCAAACCACAGGGACGCCTGCCAGACGAGCTCCCAACGCTGATGGCGCTAACGTCAGCGAATTCAGGTGCACGAGGGCGGCGCCATGGTATTGCACGAGTCTCTTCGTCTTCCACACCGACGGCAGGAAGCTCGCAACGCTCCGGACGAATCCCCACAGCCCGAGCAGGCTATACAGCCTGAACCAGCCGGCGGTCGTATGCTGGAGCTCCCTGACGCCCTTGCATACGTGCACCTCCACGCCGTGCTTCCGGAAGTGGGGGACCACCTCGCTGTCGTAGAGGCACAGGACGACCGGACGATAACGCCTCTGGTCCAAGCGTTGGATGATGTAAAGCAGGCTGAGCGGCGCGCCTCCCAGTCCTCTGCCATGATGAACGTAGAGCACCGTCTTGGGCTCGGCGGACTGGGGTCGCCGGCCGAAATCACTCACCTTAGTGTCTTTACGACCTGCGCCGGATTTCCGGCGACGATCGAGTAAGGAGGGACGTTGCGGGTGACAACACTTCCGGCGCCTACGACCGAGCCCTTCCCAATCGTGACGCCTTTGAGAACGATGGCACCCGCGCCGAGGAAGGTGTCGTCCTCGATCACGACCGGCGCTGCCTCGATCCCGTCCTCGCTGTAGCGGCGGTTCTCAGGTTCCAAGGGGTGCTCGTCGCTGTCTATAACCATGACGTTGGATCCGAAGAGCACGCGGCTGCCGATGGAAATCCCAACGCGGGCGCACAGAGTCGTCCCGCTCATCCCCACGTCGTCGCCGATGCGAATGAAGCTCTGGGGCGTGTGCGTCGTGAATACGACGGGATGGTTGACCCCCAGGGACGAGGCCGATGAGCGGCTCGTCAGGACCAGGCGCGGGCCGGCGCTGATATGGCTGCCGGGGGCCTTGCGGATCAACGGCCGGCCCGCAAAGTGCCAGCCCTCGCCCCACTTCAGTCCGTGCAGCCCCCAGTACAGCCGGTAGTATACGTGGAGCGCCTCCCGGGCCAGGCTTCGGCCGGCGCGGTAGGGGTGATATATGAGACTACGCACAGCCCTGGTCAATCTGCGAAACGCGGTAGACGACTGCCCCGGTGCTGCCAAAGATTCTACGTCCCGGCCGAGGCCGGATTCACTCGGCTCGGCAAGCTTCAAGCGTGCACTGTGTAATGTAGTCCACTTCCTCGTCGGTCAGCTCAGCGTACATGGGAAACGAGAGGATTGACCCGGCTGCCCGCTCAACCCTCGGGAGGGAGATGGGCGCTGAGCCGTCTGCAAAGCACGGCTGTAAATGCATTGGCACGGGATAATGGATCCTGGTCTGGACGCCTCTGTTCGCCAGGTGCTGCTGCACCGTATCCCGGTCCTCAAGCGAGACAACGAGCTTGTGGAAGTTGTGGACGTTGCCGGGCAGTGTTCTCAATAGCCGGACGCCCGGCGTCTCGCGCAGTCCTTGTGTGAGGCGAGTGGAGATCTCTGTGCGCCGGCGCTGCCACTGCTCGGTGAAGTTCAGCTTGACGTCGATGATGGCGGCCTGCAGGCTTTGCATCTGGCTGTTGAATCCCGGCCGTTCATAGATGCCGTTGCCGCTGTGCCCGTGATAGCGGAGCAGGCGGGTATTTTCCGCGAAGTCGTCGTTATCCGTGAGCAGCGCTCCGCCGGACCCGTAGGCGTTGACCGTCTTGGTTGGATCGAAGCTGAGGCAGGTGATGTCGCCGTGCGCGCCCGCTGGAGCGCCGAATCGCGTGGCGCCAAGCACCTGTGCTGCGTCTTCGATTAACGCGATACCCTGCTGTTTTGCCTCACGCGCGACCCCCTCCAGGTCAAGGATCTGCCCGTACAGATGCACCGCCACAATGGCCTCGACTTCCCTACCGCGTATCAGGTCCAGCAACATCGCCTCGTCCATGAGCATCGTGTCCGGGTCGACGTCCACGAACACGGGGCGGCAACGGTTGTGCACTATGGCTGAGGCCGAGGCCACGAAGGTCATGGCAGGGACCGCGATCCGGCTACCTTCCGGCAGGCCAAGGCACGCCACGGCGAAAATCAGGGCGTCCGTCCCGGTGTTCACCGCTACGCAGTGCTTCAGCCCGTGCATATGGGCCAGGCGTTCCTCCAGGCGCTCGACCTCCGGGCTCTGAAGCACGCGGCCGCTCTCCAGCACGGAGAAGATGGCCGGCATGACTGCCTCGGATATGGACGCGAACTGACGGTCGAGCCGCATGAAGGGGATGTCCATTCGCCCTTCTGGGCCGGACACTAGCGTATTCTCCTGGCCGGGTTACCCACAACGCACGCCCCTTCGGGAACATTCTCAAGCACGACGGCTCCGGCGCCTACCACGGCTCGCGCCCCGATCTCGACGTTGGGGATGACACAACTGCCCGTGTATACGTAGGCTTCTCGCCCAACACAAACGCGACCGGCTAGTATGACGCCCGGCGAGATGTTGGCCCCTTCGCCGACGACACAGTCATGCTCAATGATCGAGCCCGAGTGGACGACCACGTGACTTTCCAGAACGGCGTTTGGCAACAGCGCCGCCGCTGCGTTGACAATACAACCTCCCCCAATGTGGGCCGTGGGCGAGATAATAGCTTGTCGATGCACGGAGCTCATGAACCGAAACCCCCGAGCTTCCAGGACTTTTGCGACATCCATCTTGAGGCCATTGTCTCCATGTGCCACGATCACTTCGCATGACTCAGGGTCCAGCTCGTCAAGGGCCTGTTGACGGCCCCAGAGCACAGGCACTTCGTCGATGACTTTCGAGACCAGCGAGTTCCCTTCGAGATCCACCATGCCACGGGGAGACTCGAGTCCATGAGAGCGCAAGTTATCTATTACGTATCGGGCCTGCGAGCCACAACCGAAAATCACACAGTCGGTGCCCATTCCAACCACCCCCGCGTAGACCACGACGTAGATAGGTGCATGGCGCAGCCTAGCTCAGTAGCTATTGTCACGCAGATGCTCGACGTAGCGCTGAACCCCTTCCTCCAGAGACACCTGCGGCTCAAACTCCAGCTCGTCGCGAGCCCGACTGATGCTGAGCGTGCCCCTCCGGGGCATGTAGGCGGGCGCCTGTCGATGCTGAATCTCGACGTCGGGGAAGTGTCGCTCGACAATCGCCGCCAGCTCCGCAAGAGAGCGGCCTTCGCCCCTGGTGGTGTTGAAGCACTTGTCCCTGGCGCCTTCTACGGCGGCTGCGAGGAATATCCCCTGGGCGCAGTCCTCGACGTAGGTGAAGTCCAGCTTCATGCTGCCGTCTCCGTCGAGGACTAGCGGCTTGCCGTGCATTGCCCTGGTTATGAACTTCTGGACTACCCGATTGTTGGTGTCGGTCGGCCCGTACACGGCGGAGGGGCGGCAGATCACCGTGTCCAGCCCATAGTTCTTGGCGTAGGCGGAAGTTATGATCTCGCCGGCCAGCTTGAAAGCCCCGTAGACGTCCTTCGGATTCTTGGGATGATCCTCGTCGACCTCGTCTGACATGAAGTCGCCGTACACCATGCTGCTGGAGATGTAGACCAGCCTGGAAGGATGGTCGAAGTCCCTCATCACCTCGAGGATATTGTGGGTGCTATTCAGAATAGACCCGAAGGCTTCCTCGGTGTGCTCGATGGCGAGGGCGGCAAGGGGCATGGCCGCCATGTGGATGATCACGTCGGGTTTGATCTCCAGCAGGTGCCGGCGGAGGAAGTCCTTGTTCAGCGTGTTGCCGCGGATAATGTGGACGTCCGGATAGACTCCGCGGAGCCTGAATGCGTAGTTGGGTTGCTCCGCGGTGGGGTCCGGCACCGCGTATACGGTAAATGAGTCGTAGATGTAGGTGTCATAGCCGGCTGACAGGAGCCGTCTCACGACGTGGGACCCGATGAATCCGGCGCCTCCTGTCACAACGGCTTTCATAGTCAAAATCTAGTCTCTCCCTCGGCTGAGTTACTCTCTACCTAAAACAGAAGCCGCTCGCTACCGGTGAACTAGGCCCCGTACGTAGCCTCAGGCGGTGTGTAGTGCTCCGAACGTATGCTACTGGCTACCTGTCGTCAGGGTTTGTGACTGCCGAAGCTACCAACGGCGCGGATTCGCGACCGGCAGGCGTCCGCGGGTCGATCTTGACGGCGACCAGCCCCAGTACGATCTCCTTCGATATGTTCAGTACCCTGAAGAGTAATGCAATGGCTACTGAGACCTCTAGAGGAAAGTAGCGCTGAAGCAGGAATACCAGGAGGCCTTCGGTAACACCGATGCCGCTGGGGGCAAAGGGCGCGATGAAACCGGCCATCACGCCAATCGATCCGATCACTACCACTTCTGAAAATGGGATCCCAGGATGAGCCACGCCGCGCACCAGGAAGAAGACTGAGCCTCCCAGGATGATCCAGAAACCACCGTTCAGCAGGACCAGGATCGCAATGGTGCTGGGGCGCAGCGTCGGCAGGGACGGTGGAGGAGGCCTTTTCAGTATGCGGAATACTAGGCCCGCGACCTTCGAAAACAGGGGCGGAAGCAGGAATACCACTCCGATCGCCAGGTTCACCGATGCGACTACCCAGATCGCGACGTATCCGCTCAGGGGTGTGAATAGCGCCGCCAGGATGATCACGACAAGAGCGGCGGCTACGAAAGACGCCCCATTGTCGTAGAGCATCGCCGAGAGAGAAGTGCCCCTGGTGGCACCCGCCCTGTTGGTCAGGTAGAAGGTGCTCACGTAGTGCCAGACTTGGCCGGGAATATACTTGGCCAGCTGCGACAGCCGCACGATTCTGAAGCACTCTGCAAAGGGAAGAGCAACCCCCAATCTCGCGAGGACAAGCTGCCACAGCCACGTACGGATCAGCGGCCCTACGATGATTACCGCTGTGGTCGCCAGGGCCAGCCAGCCCCAGCGTACTTGCCATTCGAACTCGGACAGCTTCCGAGCATTCAGCAAAAGATAGACGCCTGCGGCGCTGAGCAGCGCCAGCATAAGCAGGCCCGTCACGCCACGCCGCTGGGACAGGCCGATTGCCCGTGTCTTCCAACTGGCTATCCTGTGATCCGCGCTCGACAATGTGGGTTCGCTTAGAGCACCGGGCTTTCCGGTTAATCGACACGTCGTCCAACAACGAAAACGTGCTGTATTAAGACCTCGTTGAGAATGGGGATTCTCGCAACCCAGTCCGTGCCGAGCAGACCGTCTCCGATCCGTGCCTCTTCGAAGCCGGTCTCCACCATGTGACGCCTCAGCTTGCGGGTCGTAATCGGGTAGAGGCCAAGTCCCGCCAGGTCTGTAGCCTCTATCCGGATCCCTTTGGTCTTTTCGGACAAGAGCCTGGCGAGCGGGAACGGCAGCAGATGGAAGGGCTTCAGTCTGGGGTGCCCTGCGTTGGGCGAGTACCACGGTGGCGCCGTGACACATGCGTACCCGCCAGGCTTCAAGACCCGGTCGCACTCCTTGCAGAAGGCCAGCTGGTCCGGCACGTGCTCGATTACCGCTCTGCTGTAGACCAGGTCGAAAGAGCCGTCGGCGAAGTGAGACAGGGTCATGTCGCCGACCACCGCATTGCGTACATTGCCTTGCTTGAACTTCACCGGCGAAAGGTCAAGTCCCACGACCCGGGCTGCTCCGTTGATCTCAAAGGCTTCCATGTATCCACCGTAAGAGCACCCCACATCAAGCACCATGCCCGAGGCATACTCCGCGGGTCGAATCACACGAGTGGCGAAGTCTTCGGCCAGGTACCTCATCAGCTCGACGTAATCTTCGTGAGTACGGAATCGCTTCCGCCCGAGCCGGTAGAGATGGTAGAGACGCTCAGCCGTTGCCAGGAGGCCCATCACACGATTGTGTCAGTTCCGACAACGCATAGCACATCCAGGCCTGGCACCAGCGCATTAGGGTGTAGCGCTTGACGAGGAAGCGGCCCTTCTGGAAGTAGAATCTCCCCTCCGGGTCCCACATATTATCGAGGGCCCATTGGGCGGAAAGCTCGGCCCTGTCCAGCCTGGAAGAATCGTGGGCAAAGACGAGAATCCCCTGGGATGACGCCAGGATATCGTGAGGAAAGGTGCGGTGCGCCTCGAACTTTGGGGCACCGTTTTCCAGGAACAGCCGAGAGCTGTAAAACTCCAGGCCCCTTTCGTAAGCCCGACCCACACGGTCGTCGCCGAACACCCTATGTAAGGCCAGTAGGGACTCCAGGATGAAGGCCATCTGGTAGTTATCTATTTTGCGATGGGAGGCTTCAGGGGGGTCAGCGTGGTACCACCCGCCTTCGTCTGTCTGCCGGTCCAGAACGAAGTTCGTTATCCGAGCTGCCTCGCTGGCTAGCTCAGCCTCCCGCGACTCCGCATACACCAGGGCGAAGAGTCCGGCGATCAGGGCACTTACGTTAACCGCAGTCCAGTGATCAAACGGTGTGTAGCTGTAGCTCCTCATGTCGCCCTGGTCCAGGGTGGCGTGAAGCCTCTTCCGGCAAAATCGCGTGCTCGACTCGGCCACGTCGAAGAGGTCCCGGCGGCCCGTTAGGCCGTAAGCGTCCAGGAAGGCCCGGGCAACGAAGGTCGTTACGACGGCATTGGGCTCATACTGAGGAACGAAGAATTTGCCCATCTCCCAATCATGACAGTAACCCCAGCAGTGATCTCCATAGCGCGACTCACGAGAAAGCTCCAGAAGACGCTCGAGGAGCGCAAGCCCGTCGTCTGCATATGAGGTTTCGCCGGTGATGTGGCTCAGGTTGAAGTAGGCGCGAGCAAAGAGCGCCAGGCCGTTTGGGTTTTGACGCTTCTGAACGCCGAGCAGCGGACGCACGTTAAAGGGTGCCCTGCTCACAAGGTAGGTGACTCCACCGCGCAAGAGGCGCCTCTTTCCGGTGAGCCGCTTGAGAAGGGGGCTGTTCAAAGCGTCGAATTTGCTGTACCCAGTGTAGTCACGCTCCTTGGCCCACGCCAGGGCCTTGAGGCACACCTCGAGGTACGGCAGCGCTCGTGGGTCCACGTCACTACCCGGTACCCCGTCAGTCCTCAAGCTACTCCTCGGTGCCGTCAACGGTGATTCCTTCTTGCAGGGTCGTAGTCCGCCAGGAAGCTCACCATCCACTCTGTTACGTCCACTCGGTCTCTAAGAAAGGCCTCACGCTTGACATGCCACTGCTCTTTCAGGTCAGGCATGGCCAGCAGCTCCCTGGCTTTGGCAAGCGCCTCGCCCTGGGCTGTCGCCATGTCGGAGTACGTGAAGATCAGGCCTTGCCGCTCCTCCTCGTCGGTGAACCCGCGCCGCGTCGAGGACACAAAGATGGCTGGCACGCCAAGCACGGCGCTCTCGCTCGCCATGGTGGCGCTCTCGCCGACGTATAGCCGGGCAAACGCCATGACGTCGTGGATCTGATACGGTGCGACTCGGACTCTATAAGCCTCCAGGCTTGGGTCCAGCGCTCCCTCCGAGGTGATCAGGACCCGCCCATACTCCTCTAGGGCCCTGACCAGCCCTGGCAGGTCGCTGAACCCCCTATGGCCCACATCGTGGTGCGACGTCCAGGCCACCGTCCGAACGAGGATGAACGGCTCGTCTTCGGATAATCCCAACGGCTGGAGTACGGTGGAATCGGGCTCGAACCGTCTTGGGTGCAGGTAGGCCAGCTCGTGGTTTCCTTTGTATCGCACGTGCTGCCGGCCCGCGGTGCCCTGATAGGAAGCGGGCGTGCAGACGGTGTTCGCCAGAGGATAGACGTACGCGTTATTCAGCTTGGCGATCTCGGTGCCGTAGAAAACGACCGCCGGTACCCTCAGAAGCCGTCCTACGGGCGCGATCCATGATCCGGCAACCGCCACCATCACATCTGGCCTGAACGAGCGCGTAACCCAGGAGAGACGGACGCCCCGTTCGACAAGCTCCCACAGCAGCCCAGGCCGGCTGGTGCCAGCAGTCCCGAGCACACGGTGCTCGAAGCCGTAGTTATCGAGCAGTGCCAGGGCCACATCCTTGTCGCGGCTGGTTATAAGTACCTGGTGGCCCTGATGCTGCCACTCCCAGATCGCGTTCTTGAAGAAGTGGACGTGGGCGGGGTGGGTCAGGTCGGCGAGGATCCTCATCGGCGTTCGAGCGGGTCGAATCCCTGATCCGCGAAGGCCTCGCTCAAGGCCTCGGACACCTGTGGCACGGCGCATACCGTCATGGCATCGTCCTCGTACACACAGTCCAGCTTCCCGGTGCTTTCCAGGATCTCTCTGAGCCAAAGGCGTTTGCTCTCCGCGGTCATCGCCACGTGGGTGATGCCCCATCTACGCAGCTCATTCAACGCTCCTTCGCCCGATTGCAGCTGCGTGGCGTCCGCCAGCCCGTACATGAACTCCCATACCCGCAGGTATGGCCGGTCCAGGTAGAATCCACGAGATTCCCATAGCAGGACCTTGCTGTCCTCGGGAAGCTGGCTGTTCATGAAGCGATACGCCGGGTACGCGTCGAACCCTCGGTCATCCATCGACAGCCGCTGCTCCAGCCACTCGTCCTCGCTCGTACGTCCGAACACCACCGGCGCTGAGTGCCTGACATCGAGCACGCTGCTTCCCAGGCTCACGGCAAGCCAGATGCCCAGAACGCCTATCATCAGCCACCTGGCTCGTCCTATCTCCCGGATCATGTCAACGAACACTATCGCTGTAGGGACAGATAGCAGCGCCAGTATCGGCACCGCGTTGCGAAGCAGGGAGAATGAGAAGAACCATCCCACGTAGAGAAACGGGATTAGCAGGAGCATGAACTTGACGTCGGGTGACAATCTGCGACTCCAAAGGAGCACAGCAGGCAGCATGCCGAGGAAGATTGGCCCAGGTAGGCCACGGTACCGCTCGTTGTCGACCGACAGTGTCCACGGTGAAGCCAGGAAAGCCAGCGGGTGCCGGTAGTTGAAGAACTGCCCAGGGGTCCGCAGCGGATCGCTGCGGCTCGTAACAACGCTTCCCGGACCCGTCCGAGTGGCGATCCACACCTCCTCCTGCGGGAGGTCGCGGCCGCCCAGAGCGGTGGACAGATACGGATATACGGGATTACCGGTCGAGGTCCAAGAGCGGATCATCCAGACGCCAAAAATCAAAGCTGCGATTAGACCTAACGTGGCGCCTGCGCGCAGGGCGCTCTCCCACCCCCAGGCCCGCCATGCGTACAACGATACCGCCGCTACTAGTGTCGCCACGATGAGGGGGTTGGGCAGCTTGGTGCCTGCAAAAGCTCCCAAAAACACGCCTGCCAAAACCAACCATCGTCCGCTTTGGCTGCTCCGCCAGTGAAGTAGGGCGAGCATTGACAGCAGCAAGAACAAGGCTCCACCCAGTTCCGGCTTGCCACCCCCCGACAAGTCCGCTATTACTGTGATGCTGTAGACCAGGCTCGCAGCCACCAGCCCGGCCGTGCGTGAGTGGAACCTGGCTGCCAGCATTCCGGCTATCGAGGCTACTGCCAGCCCCAGCGACCAGTTCAGCAGCTGTGCCACGTCAGCTGAGCGCACCATCATGCCCAGGAGCCATAGCATCTCCATCCCAAAGGGTACCACTGAGAGGCGGTGCGACGGGACGTATCCGACCTCGTGGCTCTCCAGGTGGAGCTTGGGCAGCGCAAAGTTATAATTGAGCTCGTCGCTGCCGGTAGGTGGGGCCAGTGAGCCGATGAGATTCACCAGCGCCGAGCCGATAATGAATAGCACCAGCAGGCGCTCCGGCCAGCTCATCGAGCTGGCTAGCTCCGGAAGTCGGACAAGGCCTCTGATGCCTCGCCAGCCCAGCTCAGGTATGCGGGGGGCGCCGACGAGCAGTGCTCCAGCGATTACCAGATATCCGGTCAGGGTGTAGATGAGACCAAGGCTGCCCAGGGCCAGGACAACGTAGCTCAGCACGGCCAGGCCCAGTCCCATTCCCAGCAACCCGAGCTCCAAAAACGGAATTGGGCTCGGAAGCCATCTCTTCAGCAAGGCAAGGCCAAGTGCCGTGGCGGATACGAGGATGAGGAGCAGCCAGACGAGATTCCCGAAACTCGCAGTCAACGTGAGGCGCTTCCGATGTTGGAGAGGAAAATCGCTACCAGCACCGCAACCCCTACAATCGTGAACCAGGCCACCAGAAGGATGCGGACGCGGTTGTTGGCCGCAGGGTCATTTCCCGCACCGAGCCTGCGCCAGGAGAGACGCGATTCAGGCACGGATTTCAGTCCATTCTTTGAAACCGCAACTGGGAAATCTGCTCCGAGATCAAACCCAGGACGAAGACCGCCACCGCGAAAACGAAGATGACAACGGACATGTTGCGGAAGTCGCTGTAGGCAACCAGTGTATACACGGTATAGCCGATGCCGCCGAGAAGGAGCAGTAAGCTCAGAGGAAGAAATATCTTCAAAGGGCTGAATAGCGTCGCGATCTTGAATAGGATTACGAAGAACCTGGTCCCATCGGAAACGATGTTGATCTTGCTCTTGCCCCCGGCTCGAGGTGACGGGGTTATGGGGACAAAATGGACGCTAAACCCTGATTTGATTGATGCAATTGTCATCGTCGCAGGACCCGAAAAAGTGTTCGGTATCAGGTAGAGGAACGACCGAGCAACATCGGCTCTGACGATGCGATAGCCGGATGTAAGATCGGGGATCCGAAAGCCCGAAACGTACGAGGCGAACCGGTTGTATATGCCGTTTGCGAACCGGCGCCACGGTAGCTGGGATCTAGAAGGCCTTGCGCCTACAACTAGGTCATACCCCGGTACAAAGTCCAGCAGGGTAGGGATGTCGTTGGGATCGTGCTGACGGTCGCCGTCCATCAGGATGAACCAGTCTCCCCGCGCCTGGCGCATGCCGGTTTTCAGTGCTGCGCCGTTGCCTTTGCGGTATGGGTGTGTGATGACGGTGGCGCCGCCTTCTTCGGCTTCCCGTGCTGACGCGTCGGTAGATCCATCATCTACGATGATAATCTCGTAGCCGTCGCCGCGGGGGTCCATGACGTCTCTGATTTGCTCCACCAGAGCCCGTATTACGTGTCCCTCGTTGTATACGGGGACAATGACGCTCACGGTTGTGGCGTGTTGCCCTGTCTGTGGTAGCTGCTCAGGTCGGTCCACTGGTCCCAATCTCGCCACTTCTTATGTCTCGATGGTACAAAGTCCGACTCTCCCTGACTCGGGCGCGCCGGAGACTCTCCCAATAGGTCCACTGTATGACCTGCAAGGTCCAGAAGACTACAGTGAACATGGACGTCTGAAAAGTTATCGCGAAGAATGTCTGGGGCAGGGCTACGATTGTTGCCACGGTGATCCCCAGCGAAATACCAGAAATCAGAGGGTCTACTTCTCTCGCGCGGTATAGCCGCCAGCCGTTGTATAGGAGGAGCAAATAGAGGCTGCTGAATAGCAGTAAGTAAAATACGCCGAACTCCATCGCCGACTTGACTATGTAGCTGTGAGTCCCAGGGTTTCCGTCGTCAGCCCCGGTTCCCAGAAGGGGATTTTCTTCAACGACTGCGTAGCCGACCTTCGCCATGGAGAGGCGGCCGGAGATTTCACCCCTTGCTTCACCCAGCCGAGAGGCCGCTGGAACCACGCTCGAAAGGACGAGCCAGATAACGAAAGCACATACGCCGACGATGGCAAGTGAGTGGAGTCTCTTTGGTCCTGTAGATCGCCGCATAGGCGCACGGAGAACCAACCATATGCCAAGGGACATGAACAGACCTACTATTCCTGCTCTGGAAAAAGTGAGTAGGATTGCAGTAACGATTATCACCAGCGCCGCGATCCAGACGAGGCGGGTCGATAGCTTCTGTTTGGCGATGCTGAGCTCCAGCGCCACGGGCACGAATAGACCTCCGGTCATGGCCAAGATGTTTACGTTTGGGTTGGCGAACGTGAGCGTGGCAAACGAGTCGGGAATACGCGCTGCCGTCGCAAGTGTGTAAGAGTTAAGGTCAAGCCACCTGATAAATTGGATGATCAAGACCACGCTGAGTATCGTCCAGGCGAGTGTCCAGGCGTAGATCACACGGGTTGCCTGCTTCGGTGAGTCGATCACCCACGAGGCCACGAATACGATGATCGCCCCCTGTGCGAAGGTGTACATCCTCAAACCTGCCTGAGGCCCGAAGCCGGCCAGGAAGTACAGCAAGTGCCAGCCAATCAGAAGACCGACCAGAACGATCAGTTTCGACATAGGCAACCGCTGCCCTGTCGTGATCGTGTGGACCAAGCTGGCGGCAAGCGTCGCAGCGAGAATGAGAAGAGGCGGTGACAGAAACCGAATTCCACCCAGGTAAGTCTCTGGGATCACGAAAAGGGCAAACGGGAAAAGGTAGAGGCCCCATATCGGTCTCTGGAGGGCTATGAAGCAGGAGCCACCGGTCAAAATGATGTAAACCCATTCTTGGGGCGTCGGCGTCTGAGCTGTGATTTCCCGAAAGGTGATCCATAGCACCGGCAGCCCTACAAGCAATATGGCACCGGGAAGGAGGAGAGACCTGGATTGCATCAGCCGCTTTCCTCAGCCACCTTGCCGGGCTGCGCACCCGACAATGAGTAGAGGCACTGTTCGCCGGCGCAGACTAGCCCCGTGAGATACGTGCTCTGAAAGGACGGCTGTAGCAGCCAGGCGTCTTGATAGCCACGACGCTCCACTACGAAGTCGTTGATGAACACGTGTGTGATCCCAGAGCTTCTCATCCGTTCAGCGAAGTCCTCCGGGTCAGGCACCTCTCTGGGGGTGAGGGTCCAGTTGGTGTACAGAGGTCGCTCCAGGTAGTAGCTGTTGCTGGTGGAAGCCCCTGCAATGCGTGCGTTGGCCGGCAGATGGTCACGAGAGTAGGCCACCATCGTGTGGTTCGGGTACATCCGCCATTTAGGAAGGTTAGTTGCCAGGTAGCCATCTAGGTCCTGCATGCCCAGCACATACGGCACTCTCTGCGACGACACGAGGTTGACGTAGGTCCAAGTACCAAGGTTTAGCAGAAGAGCGATACTAGCTAGTCCAACTACCGCCTGGCCCAGCCTGGGTCGGCGCGCAAGTAACATGGTCACCGCATAAGATGCCGCCAGCGACAATAACGCCAGAGTCGGCAGAAGGTGACGGGCTCGTTGCACCCCTAGGTACCAGAGTACCAGCATGATTGCGCTGAACGCCAGGATATGCCATATCCGTCGGTCTACTCCACGGATTAGCACAAGCAGGGGAATGGTAGCGATGATCGTAGGGCCGATGGATTTGCCGAGTGGCCCATCGGTCGACTCTGCGTTACCCAGCATAGACATCTGCCACAGGGTGCTGAAGAAGCCGACGACTCCGGTTTCGCCGCGGAGCGCGGAGCCTGTAGCGGCTAGATCCCCGGTCATGACGAAGCTTCGCGCGACCCACGCTCCGGCCACCACAGCGGGTAGTCCTAACGCCAGGTAAGCGCCAAGCCAGTAGCGGGGAGAACCTCTGTGGTCTTGAATGAGGCGTACCACGATGGCGCCCGCCAGAACGATTGCAGTGAACAGGGTTGCCTGCTTGGTACCCCCGGCCACGCCGAGTAGAAAGCCCGACAGCGCCAGCCATCGCCAGCTCCGGTCGGATGGCGGCACGAAATACCATCGAGAGAACGCCAGCAGGGCGAGAAGGTCGAAGACAGCCCAGGTCAGGTCGATCTTGCCCGAGGCCGCCAGGAAACCAACTGAAGCCGTGCCGTACCAGATGACGATCGCCATGAGAGCCACACGCCGCGACAGCCATACCCTGCCGAACGCGTATATGGCGAACACTGTAAGGAGACCCGTCGACCAGACAACCAGCAGCTGGGCCAGGATCTGCCCCCGTAGCAAGAAACCCATCGTGGAGAGCATCTGACCGTTAGCAGGGAGGGAATCGGTATAAGCATAGTCAACCCCCACGATGCCCCCCTGGCGAGAGTACTCCCGCGCTGTGAGCAGGTAGCCTGCGATGGAGTCGCCGTCCAGTGTGGGCGCTAGCGCCGCCAGCAAGTAGACGATCCAATAAACCAGCAGGACCACCAGCAGGATCGCCAGCGGCCATGCCCCGGTTACAAACGTAACGCCTCGGACCAGGGCAGCTCCGGTCGAACGCCAGGGCCAGGTCCATAAGCCCCAAACGCTCAGCACTCCCAGCACTGCCAGTAGCGACCACGCGGACGCCGGTCTGTAGGCGCCCCCCACGCCGAGCAATGCCATGACGTAGATAAGGATACCAAAGCCAACGCCCGTGTCGAGAACTACCTCCTCAGACAGGGACTGGAAGCTGAGTCCCACACCCCGTAGCACGGCGCGCCCGGCGCCGAAACAAGCTACGCCTACTACCGTGGCCAGCAACAGATTGATGACCGAGTCCAGCATTAGCCGCCGACCAGGCTCATCAGCTTGGGCCAGATCTGCCGGAAGTTGAGGAAAGCGTAGCTACCGAACACCACTCCGACCCATAAAGAGGCCGCCAACAACATCAGCAGGCCCGGATACCCTTGGAACCGGCTTAACTCCGGCATCATCTGGCCACCCGGAGCGGGACCGGCTTCAACCACCAGGCAACCGCCCCCATCAATCCTCCGCCGACGTAAAACGTCAGGAAGACCAGGAGAGAGAAGCCAAGGGCGGCCTCGGACGAGACCCCTGATGTGCCGAGGTAAGCGACGATCACCGCTTCTCGCGTGCCCAACCCCGATATGGAGATCGGCAGCAGGGTCACGAGGCTGGCCAGCGCTATCACGTAGCAAACCTGTATGAACCCCACCTCCAGGTCCAGAGCCCGCGCGAGCAGGTAGCACTGGCTGAAGAAGACAAGATACGCCACGACGGTAAGCGCCCCCGCGACCAGCAACCGTCGACCGGTCAATGTTCGCAGCTCGTTGCGTACCTCAGCCGCCCACGCGGTAAGGGCCGAGAGCCCCCGTCGAAAAACGCGCGGTTCGCGAGGCTTGAGCCTCATCACCCAACCGAAGGGCCTTTCGTCTAATACGAACATCAGCGGAAGGATAACAATCAGCGCCACAAGTATTACCGCAAGGACCGCGGCGGCTTGCGCGGACGACGCGAGCAGTGCCACGGCACCGACGATCAGAAGCAGATACAGATCGAACAGCCGGTCTGCTAGGACGCTGGAGAAGGCCTTAGCGTGTGAGGTCCCACACTCTCTGCTAACGTGTACTGCTTTAACAAACTCCCCCAATCGGCCTGGCGTCACCAACCCTATGAAGAGGCTGCCCAAATAGGCGACATACGCCGGCCAGATACGGAACTGCACAAGCTGCGATCGGAGTATGCCCTGCCACCGCACCGTCTTTATGAAAATGAGCGGAAGGGTTAGGGCCACAGATGCAAGGATCAGCGGTAGGTTAGCGCCCTGTAGGGTCTTTGAGACCTGTCCCAGATCCGCGCGGACGAGCACCACGGCCAGCAGCGCGAGGCCCGCGATACGCAGGACCCATGGGCCATATCGAATGAACTTCTGTCTGCCTGGTTGCGCTTTTGCACGCTGGTGCATATGAACGTCCCTGGTCCGACCAACAGCACCGGCCAACGGCACCAACACATCGCGCACCCAGTTGTGTCGAAGCAAGATCATCAGTTATACCTGGCGACGGTTAACTTACTGGTCAATACTCGCTCTGGAGTCTCTGTCGGCTAGACTCTATGTGCCACCAGTAGTTGGTTGGCCAGTACACGGCTGAGGCCTGACAGCCTCAAGACGCGCTCGATCAGATGCTCAGCTGGAAACCCAATCGGAGAGAACATGAACCTTCGGGCCTCGGCAATGCGAAAGCCGGCCCCCGTAGCCATTGATCCCAGCTGCGAGAGCGTGAACGTCGTGTCGTGGCCCGCCTCTTTGAGGATCCCCAAAAACGATGCCAATTGCTCAAAGAACGGGTCGGGGGTGGAGAGCACGAGGAGACCCGACGGACGCAGTATCCTGCGGCACTCCGATAGCATGCCTGGAGCGTCGGACACGTGCTCAATGATCGCGGTCGCTACGACCACATCGGCGACCTCCGACTTGATGGGTAGCCGAAGAGCATCACCTTGTACCTTCGCCAAACTCACGGATTCGTGCGCACGCAACAACGGCCGGCTCATTTCCACGCCTACGAGATTTCGTGGCCCGAGACGCTCTGCAAGCCCCTCAAGCATCAGGCCGTCTGCGGTTCCAACGTCCACGATCGTCTGAAAGGGGCCTTCCGCGTATGACCGAATGGCTCTCTCGACCTCTTCGGTTCGACGCTGCAGGCGGTATCGGAGGGCACGGCCTCTTGTTCGCCCATCGTAGTATTCGGCGCCATAAACGCCGTGTGCGTGCTGGTCGCTCATAGTTCGACCTCGTGTTCGAGCACTAACCTGCGCCCGTGATTTAGGATTTCAAGGCCGTCCAGCGAGACGTTACGCCTCCCGGACGCTAGCTCGTAGCTCTGGAAATAACGGCTTTGAGGCACGTAGCGCACGGAGAACTCGTCGCCGATGGACAGAGACGCAAATCGGGCTTTCTTCTCCAAAATGACCTCATCGGTTAGCCGTAGCTGATGGTCGTCCAGTCGCAGGCGGCGGACGAATCGCGCTGGCCCGCGGCGTGTCCCCAGTATCAAAAGACCGCGAATGCGTCCTTTGAGGAAGTGGGCGAGAGTTGGATGCCAGCCCAACGCTATCAGCACGGCCCGGAACAGGATAGCCTTCAAGGGCGTGAACACCCTGTTGGTGGGCACCGTATGCATCCAACCTGAGACCGTCCAACCGTTTTCGTCTACTTCGCATACGTAACTGGCGTCCACCCACTGGGTGGTCACTAATCGGCCGTCTTCCAGGCGGCCGATTAGGCCGCAGTCGTTGAGCAGGGTCTGGCCTCTGCTCCGGTCAAATACCTTTACCACCCCGCCTTTGGCCAGGTTGGCTACCAAGTAACAGTTGTCCTGCACAGCGGCATACAGGCACGCGCTCTGGAAGTACTTTTGGAAGGGCTTCCGCTCGTGTGGCAACAATGGCAGCGGTACGGGCCGGGGGGTGTAGTCCAGATAGGCCTGTAGCAACTCCGGGACCCGATAGACCAAGTAACGGTCGGACATGATCTCCGGCGGCACCAGTTTTCCTTCCGCATACGACTGCAGCATCTTCTCGGCGACTGCGGCCGCCATGGGAATCTCCCCCGCCAGAATCTCGAACCCGTGGGGGTAAAAGTGGAGCGTGTTTCGGCTCCCCAAGCTTCCAGCGTAATAGCCATTGGGATAGACATAGTAGCTGCAAAACTCCACGGACTTGCTAAGCAGCTCCCGTATCTGCGGGTCCGGGTTGGTCTGATAGACCTTAGCCAGGAACGAGACCACGGCGGAGAGGTATCCGGGGTCGACGCCGTCGTATTCCCTGGACCACCCCTCGTCGGCATTGTGGTAGCCGAGAAACCCTCGCCACAGCCGCTCGAAACCAGCCTCGAGACCTGTGTCGTCCAACAGCTGACAGGCCTTCCAAACGGCCAGGTATGCCATGGCATGATGGTTAGCCAGGTGGTCCTCCTCCGACTCCCCTTTGGCGATGAACCACGCGGCACGCCGAATCGCTGCCAGGACCCGTTCGGCAACCTCCGCAGTCATCTCATCCTGCACCAAACTGAACGCCTCGATCGCGGCAAACGTGGTAAATCCCGTTGGGCCCACCCATCCGCGCTCATAAGGGTAGAACTCATCGAAGGAGCCGTCTCGGTGCTGTATAGACGCCCAGAAGTCGAGCGCGGCGATGGTCCAATCTCTTACCTTGGGCTCACCCTTGTAGATATTGCCGGGGAAATCGTGTTTGTAGACCAAGGCTAGGGCGTGTGCGGCGAACTGTCGCACGGCGTCGGGGAAGTCCGATGTCTTGTCGAGCCAGAAGTCGCGGTGGAAACACCCGTACGTTGGTGAATATGGGTCCCGGTCCTGGTTGCTCAACAGGCGTGGAATCTGGTTGAGTGCCAGGCGGCTGTAGGTGGACCTCTGCGCGAAATCCATGAGTCAATCGTCCTCTTTGTAGGTGTTCGGCATCCGCCGATTCACAACCTCGGCCAGCAGTCCCACTACGCCCACCTGGACCGCAGCCATGACGATGACGACGGTGCTCACGTCGGCGAGCTGGCCCAGCACAAGCTTGCTGACCAGCGCCCAGGCGACGGCCAGGAGCACAAGGATTCCGCTCAGGGACAGGAATATCTTCAGTGGAGCAAAGTGCAGCGCAATGCCAAGTACGAGCGTCAAGAAACTGAATGTGTCTCGGACTGGGTGGATCTTTGACCTTCCGACACGGCGACGGTAATCGATAGGCACGTATTCGACCAGATAGCCGCTGCTGAGCATGGCCAGTGTGATCGTAGTCGTAAGGGAGAAACCGTTCGGCAGAAGGCTGAAGAATCGCATTGCCGTCTCACGGCGAAACACGCGCATTCCCGAGTTCACGTCAGGTATCCGCTCTCCGGCCACCAGCTCGGCCAGCCAGCCGATGATCCACTTGGCCGGCCGCCGGATAACCGGGATTGCCGCACCCTTGCCAGTGCGAGCCCCGACCACCATGTCGCATTCCTTCGCCAAGAAATGGCGCACGAGGCGCGGGACCTCTCCGGCAGGGTAGGTGCCGTCTGCGTCGGCGATGCAGATCAACTGGTTATGAGCATGACGGATCCCCGTCTTGAGCGCCGCTCCATAACCGCGGTTGGCTGAATGCCGGACCACTCGGGCATCCGCGGCCATTGCTTGTGCCCCCGTCGCATCGCTCGAACCGTCGTCCACGACGATAATCTCAAACGGCCAGCCGGTGGCCCCCAGATGGTCGGCCATTTCTCTTACGACGCTGCCAACGCCATCACCCTCGTTATATGCCGGCACTACGACGGAGATCGCGATCTCGTTGCCACGTTGGCTTAGGGAGGCCCCGGCGGTTTTTACTTCTTGCTCGTTTTCCATTCCAGCCGTTCTGGCAGAGCAGGCATCCTTTACGTCTACCTCCACATTCCCATAAGACCACTGAACCACGACCGTAGCTCTATTCCCTCCAGTCCCTCCAGCCTGGAGGTGTAGGCGGCCAGAGGGTCTTGTTCGATCTTGAGGATCAACTCCACCGAGTTCAGCATGAAGTAGGGTCTTGGGATAAGCACGGGGAGCCCGCTAGTCAGCTCGATAATGCTCCGATACCGAGATTGGTTACGAGGAATATTCTCCACAAGGGGACATATCAACAGCGTGTCAGCCGAGAACTCCCGGCCCAGGCGCTCGAATGTCAGCAGCAGCTGGTCGGTTCTGCCGGTGGGGCGCGATTATGGTTCGGTGCACTATCTGGGAGCTCTGCACTGCTGCTACTACTCCTCTGCCCGGCTTGAGCGCATACGCTCCAACAGCTTGTCCATCTGGTCGTCCCAGTCCAGTTGTTTCACGAGTAGGCGGGAGGAGTCTTGTGGAGTCGCGGCGAGCGCTTTCTCAAGGCCGGCGGCGACGGCTTCAGGCTCAGGTTTAACCCGAAACAGATTGGGCACGTCTTCCAGAAGGTCTGGAATCTCGTCGGAGATCACAAGTCGCTTGTTGTACAAGAGGGGCTCGACGACGGACAGCGCCCACGATCCCCAGATAATCGACACAGCCACGTCGCACAGGTGGTAATGATGCGGCAGCCAGTCCTCGCTCACGAGGCCTACAAACCGGACCGCTTCGGATACGCCCTCATCGCGCGCCTGTTGCTCCAGCGTGTCAAGCTGCTCGCCTTCCCCTACGATGACCAGCTTTGCCTCCACACCTCGCGACAGCAGGATAGGCAGCGCTTCGATTAGCGTCGCGACGCGTTTTCGGTATTCGAGCCGGTTGACAGACAGTATGACAGGTTCGCACTCCCGGATGCCGTAACTATCGCGTAGGACTCTTATGGCATCCTCGTCTCGGGGCGGGACACCGCTCGCCTGGCTGGAGCCGGGTGTCCAGATGAAGGGTTCTACACCAAAGAGCTGCTGCAACTCCCATTGGCTTTGGGAGGTCAGCGTGAACACCTCTCGCGCGCCGCGGACTCCCAGCCAGTCCCGTAACGCGTAGATTTCGTTGACCAACCGCTTGACGGGACCGGCCTTCCAGCGGGCGGGCACTCCCTCGACGTAGGCCGGTAGGGAGTTGCGCACACTCTGGAGACATGCCCGAAAAAGGAAGGAGTACTTGGTTGTGTCGTAGGCCAAGTAGAAGTTCGACGTGTATCTGAGTAGAAAGTAAGGAATGCCCGTGCCGAACAGCGCCCAGCGGAGATAGTCGCCCATGGACTGGTGCGCGACAACGCAGTCCGGTTTCACCTTACGAAGCAGCCGAAAAAGCTTCAGCAGCTTTGGAAAGAATGCCAGGTCACAGTAGCGACAATCGCCGAGGACGAATAAGTCGGCTTCGCTGGGCAACCGCTTGCGCAGGGCCTCGTCCAGCTTGAAGAGCACGATGGTGCAGCGTATGCCGCTCGAGACCAGTGCCGTCGCCTGCTCGATGAACACACGCTCGGCGCCCCCCCACCCCTCGAGTTTGTTCCTACACAGGCAAACGTGCTGCGGCCAGCTGGCATTCGCAGCGGGAGCCGCGAGCGTGTCGATTCTACGCGTCTCCACTACCGATGACCTGGAACTCCGGTAGAGGCACGATGAACTTCCCGCCTTGATTGAGGAACTGCTCCTCCCTTGTCTTGAACCCTTCGAGGAAGTGCCAAGGTAGTATCAAGAAATAGTCCGGGTTATCGGCGCGTGCCTGTTCCTCCGAGATGATCGGTATCATCGTGCCCACCGTCTTTTTGCCCCATTTATCAGGGTTCCGTTCGGCCGCACCCCGGATCAAAGTCGAGTCCAGGCCGAAATACTGAAGGAGGGTGTTTCCCTTCGTGGAAGCGCCATAGGCGTACACCGTTTTGCCCTTGGCCGTTTCCTGGGTAATGAACTCGACGAGTCTTGTCTTCAGAGCCTTTAACCTCACCGCGAACTCATCGTAGATCGTCCGGTTCTGCAATCCGAGGGCATTCTCCTTCTGCTCCATCTCCTTGATTCTCTCTGTTGCAGAGGCTGGCGGCGGTGTCTCCGGCTTCCTGTGGCGTATGTAAAGCCGAAAGCTTCCGCCGTTGACGTCGTTCAGCTCCACGTCGAATACCTCGAGCCCATGTCCGTCTAACAGGTTCCGGACCGACATCAATGAGTAGTATTCGAGGTGCTCATGGCAAATGTTGTCGAAGGCGTTATGCATGAGCATCGAGGGCAGGTAGCTCATCTGGACTACCCAGATCCCATCGACATCCAAGCACCTCGCCACGTCTGATACGAAGCTATTCGGCTCCTCCAGATCGTAGAACATGGCGATGCTGGTTACGACCTTCGCTTTGGCCCCGCCGAAGGCACTTTGGAACGCCTGGAAGCTGAAGAAATCGTTGATTATCCTGGTCGTTCCAGCCTGTGCTTCCGCTATCAGGTTAGTGGCAGGCTCAAAGCCAACGAGCTTCAGGCCCTTGGTTCTATAGGATCTGAGCATTGTGCCGTCGTTGCACCCGATATCAAGCACAAGGTCCCCCGAGCGAAGCGGAATGGTCTTCTCGACGCTACAGCATACGTTCGCAAGGGCATCTCTCATCGTGTTGTTGACTACCGACCGGTACCAGTAGTACCTGTACAGCAAATCCGGTGATACCGTGTGCCTGAGCTGCAGCAGACCACAGCCGCCCTGGCTGACGTCGCAAAGCACCAGTTCCAGCGGGACCTTAACCTCGTCACTCGGCCCCGGACCATCGACGAAGTTCGAGACGTACTGGCTTCCCAAGGACAGTACGGGCAATAATCCTCTGGAGTCGCATGAGCGGCAGGTGGTCCTAGTGCGCACTGCAGCAGCATCAGCCATATCAACCGCCCCAGCGCGGTCTGATGTAATGTAATGGCCGGCCATCGGGGCGTCTCATCCGTCTAGCGTCGCCCCACGCGCCCAAGCGGACTCGTTACCCACTGTTTTGCCTTCTTGAGCTTCTGTAGCGCACGGGTCGCCCTCTCGGGACCGGCGAGCAGGACCAGGGCCATGAAACTGAGCTTGTAGTCCAGGTCCTTGCGGTCGGCCAGGATGCCACGCGCCATCTCATACAGTCCACGGCGTAGTTGTCCGTCTTCAACCAAGGCCTTGCCGTAGCGAAAACGCCAGAGCCCCCTTGCTCTGGGAAGCCCCAGCAGTTTTTGCTGCTGAGGGTCCTGCACATAGGCGGGTACCTTCGCCAAAACCCTTAGACCGCTGTACGCGACATCAGGCGTACTGCTGGACATGTGGCCGGCCCTAATACGATAGTATGCCATCGCCGGGCCTGGAAGATAAGAAAAACTAGCGCCAGACCAAGCAAGCCGCAACCAGAAGTCCCAGTCCACGCATCTGGATGGCGCTGACCCGTCAAAGCCGCCGACTCGCTCGATGCATTGCTTGCGACTCAGCGGAGCATGTATCAATAGAAAACCATCGTATAACATGGTCTGAAAGACATTACCGCTACAGTAGCGGTCTTTACGGTCCCAGTCGAACAGCCGCTCGGGCTCAGCGTCGTCGAAGCAAACGATGTGACCGTACACTATGTCCGTTCCAGGGTGCCTCAATAGGTACTCCGCATGAGTGGCCACCTTCTCTGGGAGCATGAGATCATCGGAATCGAGGAACTGGACGTACTCGCCGTGAGCATTTCTGAGTCCGACATTTCGAGCGTTTCCCAGGCCTCCGTTGGACTTGTAGAAGTACTTTATTTGGTCACCGTACTTGTCCGCCAGCCATTCCCGCGTCCCGTCAGTCGAACCGTCATCAATGACAAGCACCTCACAGTTGCGATGGGTCTGAGCCAGGGCGCTGTCTATGGCTACGCCGAGCCACTGCCGAGCATTGAACGTTGGGATGATGATCGAAACCAGGGAGTCGGACACTGAGCTACCGCTCTAAGCCGGAAATACCTTCCGCATGCGCTGATTTCTGCGCTATGGCGAAGTACCCCGCTTCCATGAAAAGAACTAACCTGTCTAGCCTCAGGCAAGCGCGCAGCAGCGAGCCATACCAGAGGTGCACCCGACCCATGGCCAGCCCGCGGAGGCCCCTGTCATACAACGCTGGCATCATGGGGCTGGCTGCCGGGGTGGCAGCAGATCGCCCGTTTTCAGGGCCAAGCGGGAAGCGAACCTCAGCAAGCTCATGACGTCCGCCGTTAGCAGTAACCTGCCGAGGCACTTCAAGGCCTGCCCGTACCTGCGACTCTGGTAAGCTCTCATACCAACCGAGTACCAGTAGTTGGAATGGGCCCTTCGGCTGGTCTTGGCATTCGTCAGGCGAACCCGCTGAGCTTCGCACGCGATGTTCGGGACTTCCAACTCCTCGTCAGAGTGGTAACGCTGGTACGCCAGGACGCGATACCGCGCTTGCCACTTAGCCTTGAAACCGTCGGGCTCGAGCCTGTCCCTTAGCTTGTACAAGTGCGACTCCACGGCGCCGAATCGGCACGACGCTTTCGCAAGCCTCAGCCACAGGTCAAGGTCCTGCGTGAAATGGAAGTCGGGGTGATAGCCTCCGACATACTCGAACGGCTCCTTTCGAAACATCGACGAGCCGTGGGGAAACTTGACGTTGTCCCGAATAAGCTTGGCCTTGATGATCGCGTCGTCGTCGGGGATCTCGCATCTCGTGAACTCGTCGCCGTCGAGGTCGATACGGGTCCACCAGCATCCTACAACGGCGACGTCGCGGTGAGTATCCAGGAACGTCTGCTGCTCCGCCAGCCGGTCTGGTAGCGAGACATCGTCGGCATCCTGGCGGGCGATGTACTCTCCTCTTGCAAACTCGATTCCCTTGTTTAGCGAGGTAGGCAACCCTAGATTCGTCTCGTTAACTATGAGCCTGATGCGTGGGTCATCGAAGGACGAAATGATGGCCCGAGAACCATCGGTGCAGCCGTCGTTGATGATTAGGAACTCGAAGTTGGTGAGGGTCTGATCGAGGATACTTTCAATCGCCTGGCCAAGATAGGTTGCGTCATTGTAGACGCTCATTACAACGCTGACCTTGGGAAGCTTCTCCATGCTCAATACCGATTACCGTAAGTCATCGGTCAAAATGTCTGCGTCGAAGCCCCAGATGCTTTGCCACCGGACCAACGACGCCTCTTACGTGTCGCATCCACCGTTCGACCATCAGCCGCCGCCGGTACCGGACAAGGTATGCTCGCGCGGTGGCGATGGGGAAGGACGAGTCCGCAGCGGCGCCGTCCACGAACACCATGCCGGATGCGGGTCTTTCTATCTGTTCGCGCGCACCTGCGCACCATCTCCCGTCGGACCAGATGAGCTCTGCTTGAACGACTGGCGCTACTTCCTCGTCTATCAGCTTACAGACACCGAAGCCCGGCTTATCGACGTAATCATCGAACAGAATTCGGAATGACTGAGCCGCTACGTTTAGCATGCTGTAGAAGTCGTGCTTGACGCCCAGGTAGTCGTGTCCGCCGTCGATGAAGGCGAACTCCACCTTCGGCAGCCCTTCAGACTTCCACCTCTTCATCACTTCTACAGAGCGGCCGTTGAGACGCTGGATCCTATCAAGCCACTCCACGGGAGCGTGCTGAGGCCAGATGTCAGATAGAGATAGCTCCTCCACTCTTGGGCCATACCCGTAGTCGATCGCCCATGCCTGTTTCTCGTCGTAGTGACGTAGATCAATGGTATAGACGCGCCCATCTATGCCGTTATCGGCAAGGGCGCGAGCCATGCAGAGTGCCCCGTAGCCACGGCCCGTTCCGTACTCCAGGATGACCCGGGGGCGATACTTTGAAACAAGACTGTAGAGCAGCAACCCACGCTCGTAGTTGGACCGGTAGAATCCATGGGTTTCCTCGTGACGTAGCGCGGTAAGGTCACCTATCTTCCAGAAGGACTCGATTGCTGGTAGCTCCACACCAAGTTCGATGACCTTATCCTTCACATCCATTTGGCGCACTAGAGCATGTCCTCATCGACTCGTAAGGGAGGCGTAAAGCTCAAGCTCGAGGTCCACCACTCGGTCTAGGGAAAAATTTCGCACGACGAACTCTCGGCCGTTGTAGCCTAGGCTCGTTTGCAGTTCGCGATCTGAAAGTACATGGAGGATCGCATCGGCAATGCTGGTTTGATCGGTGCCGCAGAGCCACCCGGTCTCACCGTGGCTCATTAGCTCTCGAATGCCGATCACCTCTGTGCCAATGCATGGGACTCCGCAGCTCATTGCCTCAAGTAACGCCTTAGGGGTCCCCTCGTAGAAAGAAGGGAGCATGAACAACCGAGCAGACGCGAGGTAGCGGGGAAGCTCGAAGTTGGGCACATTTCCTGCCAGGGTCACGTTCAAGCGTTTGGCCGCTATGAATGCTTCCACAGCTGGGTCTACTGAGCAGCTGCCGAGGAGAATCAGACTCACGTCATGGCCCCGGGCTTTGAGGAGCGCTAGGGCAGTCAATAAACCCTTAATGTTCTTCTGCGGGGTACTCTTTGCAACACAAGCGACGTCGTACTCCTTCGGCACGTCCGGCATGGGTCGAAAGACGTCGGTTACCACATAGTTCGGTATCACGTGGACTCTGTCCGCCGCAACCCCATGCTTCTCAACGACGTAGAATCGGTCGCTTTCCGACGCTACGATGGCTGCATCGGCTGCATGGAACGCCCTGCCCTCGATCTCTAGGGTCTCCTCGAGCTCTGCCGAAGTATGGTCTTGCTGACTTATGAACACGCTTGGAAGATAGCCACAGCGAACGATGAGTTTTTTGCGGAGCAACCGTTGGACCCATATCGCGAGCTGAGACCCCGGTATCTGGTTAGTTTTGAGGATGTCGCCTTGGATCAGGGTAGGCCAGTGTTTCAGCATGAGTCGCACAAAGCCCCGCCGGGGGGAGGTATGGTTGCCCAAGGCTATGACGTCGATCCCAGCTAATAATTCGTCATGCGGCTGCCCCTTTCCCCTACCGTAGGTGAGGAAGGTGACCCGGACGCCTCTCTGTTGCAGCCGCTGATAGAGAGCAAGCTCGCGCTCCAGCATTCCGATCTGGGCCCAGGTATCCAGCGACACGCCGGCTGTAAAGAACAGGGCTAGTCGGAGCCGCCGGGAACCGATCAAACCTTAGCCCGTTAACGTACAGGCAGCGTCAACGCATTCTTCGGATTCGAATGAATCACCAGAGCGTAAAACGCCGGATTTGTCTGGTGGCGCTCCATGTCTTGCTTGATCGCACTATATAGACTTTCGTCATACTCTCGAGTTTTCGTGTCACGAAGATCCAAACCTTGGTGTTTTTTGCGTGGCTTTGTAATGAACTCATAGTGCAGCCGATTCGATCTTTGTCCGCCAAGCCCAACGAGCACGGCGGTGGAAAAGTCTCGGAACAGATCAGTTATCTTTGAAATCGTCCTGGGCGTATACTGCCTCACGCCATGAAAACGGTAAAGTCTTAGGCACGCTCTGGAGGGAATCATATGAATCTGGATGGCTCGTTTGCTATCGGTAACGATGAAGTCTCTGATTTGCCGGAAAAACGTCAGATCCTCCTCGAAGTGCTCGGCGGCAGACTGGGATATGAAGAAGTTGGTGCTGTCCGGAAGTACACCGCTGAAATCTCGGCTGTCGGCAGTACGGAAGCTGAAGTTTATGTGCTTCGACCCCAACGCCGGCCAGCCGCTGTGCTCAACGGCGTCGATGCCCGTGTAGCTGGTCATTTTGCCGTTGGTCCAGTCCTTCAACAGGACTCCGTAGTTGCCTGAGCCGCAACCGACATCGACAATATGGATCTCGCCCAGTTCTTCAAGGATCTGTTCCCACGGCAACTGCATCCAGAAAAGGTCGGACATTTTTCGACTAGGCGAGCATTTCTCGTCTAAAGCATCCCAATGTTCCTTCAAGTCCGCAAACTTGAAATCCTGCATGACTAGGCTGTCGTCGACTGCGGCGTAAGGGAACAAGTTGTTGGCCCGGTTGAGCAGCCACCATAAGGGCTTCTGGTATCCTCTGAGCCCCTTATCCGCGTTGACACTGTGGATCGAAGATCTTTTCGATGTATCTGCCGAGAGAGGGAACATCCATGCACCCGTGTAAACGTTGTGAACCCTGACGATTGCTTTGAGAAGCTAAGGCAGTCTAAGTACCCGTCTCCACCGATTGTTGAAGCGCCTCGACGATCTCCTCTACGTTTTCCCTGCGCAAGTACGGGCTGGAGGGTAGGGACAGGAGACGCCGGTAGACATCCTCCGCTATCGGGAAATCGGACGGTTGATAGCCCTCGGAGTACATCGGCAGCCGGTACATTGGCACGAAGGGTGGCATCGTCTCTATCCCCTGATCCAAGAGTTTGGCATGGACCTCTCGAGGGCTTGCATCTTTCAGCAGGGGAGAGTATTTCCACCAGACGTGGCCAGGAATGTCCCGCGGTTTGTCGAAATATGTGTCTGGAAGCAGCTCGTTGTACCACGCGGCAATCCTACGTTTAGCCGCTAATGTGTCCTCCAAGACATCGATCTGGGCTGTGCCGATGGCCGCGTGAACGTTCGAGAGGTCGTAGCTGAAGCCTGTCTCTGTGCTGAAGTAACGATCGAACCCGCCTGGACTGGCCAGCCCGATCAGATAGTCGGCTCTGTGGGCTATGCGCTCGTTGTTCGTCGTGATCATTCCGCCTTTACCAGCGCCGATGACCTTGTCGCCTCTGAAGCTAAAACACCCCACGTCTCCGATGGATCCGACCTTACGCCCGGCTACCTCGGCGCCGTGGGCCTCTGCTGCGTCCTCGATAGCGAGCAGTCCCATCTCGCGACACAGGTCGAACACCTCGGGTCTGACCGGACATCCGTATAGGTGTACTGGGATTACGGCTTTGGTGCGGGGCGTGACGACATCGCTGATCCGCTGCGGGTCTATGCCACGCCGCTCCGCCTCGATGTCCACGATGACGGGCTTTGCCCCAGCGAATGCGACTGCGTGGAGGGTGTCAGGACAGGTTATCGCCGGCACAATGACTTCATCGCCAGACCCTATGCCGGCGGCGACCATCGCGACATGGAGCGAAGCCGTGCCACTCGATGCCGCGATGGCGTACCGTACCCCACACACCTCGGCCCAGCGCCGTTCGAACTCTTTGACCCATCGGCCCGGGCTAAGGTACGCCTCGTCAAGGACCTGCTTGATGTTCTCGTAGGCCCGAGGGGAGATCAGTGGCTCTGTGCACCTGTATCGAATCCTGGGCTTGGTCACATCCGTGGCCATTGGGTCCCTCCTGATGTTGTTCGCGTTCGGTAAGGCCGACCGCTAGCCCAGCGCCAGCCATTGACGATAGGCCGCGCGGGCGAGTCGATGTGCAGCCGGCATCCGACGTAGCCGCTTCCCGACAACCTCGTATACCCTCCTCTGATAGTCTCGAGCTACGAGGGATAGGAGAAGACGCCGCGAATAGGCGGCACGGGCCATCCGGGGTCCCACACCGGTTGCTTTCTTCTGACCAAGCAACGTCTGGTACAGCGTCATGTACTTGGCTGCCTGTTTGTCGAGGTCGAAGTCTTCTCGAATCCGCTGCTGCGCAGCATTGCCCATTCTCTTTCTGAGTGACTCATCCTCGATCAGGCGCTCGAGAGCTGCTACCAGCTGGTCCAGGTTGTTGTCTTCAATCATCAGTCCATCTCGGCCATGGGTGACGAGCTCGTCGATTTCGCCGACCGAGGTTGCCACCACTGGCTTACCCGCAGCCATGCACTCCAGCAGTGCGTTGGGGATACCCTCACTCCTCGATACGCACACCCCGATATCAAACCCCGCGATAATCGCCTCTGGACTATCTACCTGACCGAGGAAAAGCACGTGGCTGTCCAGGCCGGCGGCGGAGGTTCTGAGAGCCGACTCGTGGTCCCCGGCCCCAGGCATCCTAGAGTTAGACCCGACAATGACAAGCCTTATATTCGAATGCTTTCCCTTCAATACCCCAACCGCCTCAATAAGAAGATTGAGGTTCTTGCCACTGCTTAGGCGGCTGACGTGTCCGATGAGAATATCCGAGTCGGCCAGCCCCAGGCGGTCTACTTTCACAGTTGAGAAGCGTTGTGTATCAACACCGTTGTAGATTAGGGAGACCTTCCTCGAGTCGAGCGTTTTGACGATATCAGGAAGCGTCCCCTTAGTAGACGCGATAACGGCACCCAGGTCCGCCTTTGGCATCACCGATGGGCGATTGGGGCCATCCGTACGTTCTATAACCACCGGTACGCTCGCGGCCAAGGCACAGTTGGCGTACTCACGTCTCTGGCCGAACTGGACCACATCTATGTGGTGTCGTTTCAGGTATCGGACGAGCGCCAGCCAATCCTGCCCGACGTATGCCGGCGTACCAACGGCGTAGAATTTTTCGGCGATTCGATCAACGTGGGTGCTGAGGAAATGGAGCTCGTGGTCCCGATGAAAGCGCGTGGCGAGGTTATAGACCCAAGTGACCATGCCACCCATGTCGAAATCCAAGAGGATATATGCGATGTGCAGGCGTCCATCTGTCATTGGACTATGACACCGTTTGAGACTGATGGAAGCGGCGCGATTTCGGAAGCGACACGAGATCTACGGGTAGCAGTGAAAGACAGCGTGTTTCATCAGGGAACCGTGCCTGAGATTCGGGAGTGCGAACCTCGAGTGGAGGGATACCTGGCGAAAACCTGCTGCCTCGAGCATCTCTTTGAGACACATGATGTTAGGTTTCCAGAAGGTGTGGCGCTCCCGATTTCCGGTGTATTTGCTGACGGGTTCCTTGTCGACAAACAAGAAATGTTGCCGCAATCCCAGCCGGTGAATGGCCGACTGCATTGCTCGAACCAGTAACCGTTTGCCATATGACGTGGAGATCGGCTCGATGACGCCGGAAGCCGCAACGATGCAAATCTCCCGGGTCGCCTTCCTGAGACTCTCAAAAGCGACGAGTATGTTCTTCAGGTTCTCGTTGACAGTCCCGCAAAATACAACGTCAAAAGGCCCCTCGAGGCTATCTAGGTCGTAGATAGAGCAATATTTCAGTTCGGCCGAAGAGCCCAGGATTGTCTTTGCGATAAAGAAAGGATTTGGGTGGTCGTATCCGAGCTCTTTTGCAATGCTCCACCGCCGTTCCCACAGCTCTTCCTCGCCTGGTCTCGGCCGATATTTCTCGAGTGCCAGGTCTTGAAGTCGGGGTGAGTAGTCAAAGCCCGGAGGGTTCTCGCGCCAGCGGTCTATGTCGGTCGCAATAACACTACGAGCTCCCCATTTCTCGAACTGGAAGGAAAAAAACCCAGCCTCTGCCCCTATATCGAGGACAGACTTTCCTGACACGGATGGGAAGCCGTAAAGATCGAGCGCGCTGGCGTGGTCGACCGTCCCTTTTGTAACGACGCCGTTTCCAAGGTCTATTGTGTGGTACCAGTAGAAGGTATCCACCAGTTCTTGGACGTGTCGTGAGTCGGCCGACTGAAGGTTCAATTGAAAACCTCCGCGTATACCTGCCGGTACCGCTCGACGATATGTTTGTAGTCGAGCTGTTGGATCGTCTCGTGAGCATTCTCGATGATCTCACCGCATAGTGCTGTGTTGCTCATCAGCTGTAGTACTGCGGCAGCCAGACCCTCGCTGTCCTCGACCTCTGCGAGCAACCCGTTGACGCCGTGCTGTACGATGTCTGCCGCGAGTCCCATTCGGGTGCTCACTACTGGAACACCCGATGCCATGCTTTCCCGAAGCCCTGTTGGACCTCCTTCCTCGCGCGATGTAACCAGATACAGGTCGAGGGCATGATACATTTTCACCATGTCAGCATACGGCTCGACCCACTGGTGGGCGAAAGGCACACCCATCCCGTTCAACCGCTCCGTGACGTAGCGTCGCCCGGAGCCAGTCAACAGAAGAAAGACCGGTCGCCTCCCATGGATCGCCGCTATGGTGTCGACTAGCGTATCAGGTCCTTTCTCCAGCTTGGGCTCGCCTTCGTCGTTGCCATCCCGCTGGAACGAGCCGATGACGAAAGCGTCTTCAGGTATGCCTATTGATAGTCGCACTTGCAATCTGACGTCTTGGTTAGGTGGCGGCTTGAAGTGCTCTGTATCGACGCCATTGGGAATGACGCGGACCATCCGCTCGTCAACCCCACACTCCAGCACCTGTGACCTTGTGACCGAGTTCGGCACGACCAGCCGGTCGATCGTGTGCCAATGTTTCTGTAGCGTCCTCGCAGGCGTTACCAGACCAGGGTTGGCACTGTTGAGACCGCCGTGCAGCCAATTGACTATTATCCGGTTGGATGAGTGCAGATCGGGAATCCCATCGGCTCCAAAGTAGGGGACCCGCGACAGGAAATGGAGATTGCAGTCGACCAGGAAACGCTTCTCCGAAACCGTTCGCAGCACATGTGTCTGGTAGTCGGGCTCCAGAGTACCGTGGACCGATTTCGCGATCTCCTCCACAGCCCCTCCGCCGTGTATGAGGTAGACGCGCGATCGACCTGTCGTCTTGAACGGCTTCGTCAGCCGTCTGGCCCCGAGGATTGCACGCAGGGCGGCGCCTCGACGGAGTGAAGCTGCGACTCTCACTGGCTACAGACGATCCTTCAATTCAATGGTTCGTCCGCGGTTGGCGATGTAGCCCACAATGGGTTTTGGAACTTGACGTAGAGTCATGTATATGTCACAGACGACTTCCTACGTCCAGAGCCCACCTGGCCTGGAGCGGGGGTTGTCGGCCGAGTGACACAACGTGTTGCCTCAAAGCGACTGCTGCCTCGAATATCGTCCTGGAGCTCTGTTGCCTGGCAACAATGCGGGGGATCTCCTCCGCATCGGATCCGGCAGCTACGTAGCCTGGCTCAGTTGTAAACCAATGGCGATACTTGAGGCCCCTGAGTACCTCTTCTACGCTAGTGTCGAAATCTTGGCGCTGACCGTTTGGTATACAGAATATGTCCTGGCAGGTTACCCAGTCGGCACCTGAGGGCGAGCACTCTTCTTCTATTTCCGACAAGCTTTCAATTGCCGCAAGGATAGGATGCGTTTTCGTGTGGAACACAACCTCGGCCAAACCCGAGCCGGTTAGCTCTCGGAGGTGGTTTGGCTCTAACGGGCGATAGTGCGGGGGCACCTCCATACTTACGCCCTTCTCAATCGTTCGCTGCTCGCACTGTTCCAAGAGACGCCTTCTTTCTGAATCCGGAATTCGTTTCAGGTCACGGCTGCCGATAACGGCTGCAAAGGCGTCGGGAGCGTTGTGCCTAGCTAATCGTGCGCGGTCGGTCCAAAGCAACTCCACTCCCTCGATGAACGAGGAAACGGGACATATGACAAAGGGCAAACGCCTCGAGCGTAGAATTGGGAACGCTACGCGTGCGACCGACTCATAGCCATCATCGAAAGTAATCAGCGCGAGCCGACGTGGTGACCGAGCATCGCTTCCGTGCTCTAGAAGCTTCAGGAAATCACTGATCCCGACAAATTCGTAGCCGACGTTCGTAAAAGCTCGAATCGTCTTATCGAATTCTGATGCCTTGAGGAAGTTCCGCCTCAAGTCGATTGGCAGCGCTTCGTATTCCACATCATGTAGCACACCGTGGAAGACTAACGCCGTTGCTACGTCCTGCTCCAAATGCAGCAAGGCCCTCATCGCATACTGCAGTGCGGTCGAGCTGAGCTTGCTGCGAACCAGACCTTTTGCGCGCGATGCTGCCCCCACAGACGTATCCTCCTAGTATGAGGCCTTCAGGTAGGTGTACGAGAGATCGCAGTCGTGCGGTGTGAGGTAGACGTCGTCCAGTCGCTGCAGCCGTCTGGAGGCTGCAGGCTCCACATACAGATGGAGATCCGTCAATTGGCGGAAGCCGTTTCCCAGCAGCGCGTGATGCCAGCCTCCATCGGAGAAAGCCGCCTCGACAGAGTCACAGCCGAGCCTTCTGGAGATACCTACGATCGAGGAAACGACACTTCCAAGCAGCGCTGGGTCGAGAGTTCCCATCCAGTCGGCCAGATGACAAATGCGCTGCTGGCCCTTTTCACTCACCAGCCAATGCAGCAACCCTACAGGCCTTCCTCCGACCTTGGCGACGGATACTTTGAACAGCCCTTCTCCTCCAAGAAAATACTGTCGCTGGTAACGCTCCCGATCGCGGTCGAAACTGCAATCTAACTTTGTGAACAGTTTGCGCGCATCCGCATACGTAAGATCGGCCAGCCCCGAGCTGCCGGTTTGCAGTGTGGCCGTTGCCGCTCCGGAGTTCGCCCGCCGTCCGACAGTCCTGGGCGACGTCAGCCAGCGGGCCCAGTTGCGGGCGCTCCGGGCGCCTAGCTCGCCAACGGTCCGCTTAGCGGCTTTTGACCATGACAGGTCTATCTCGAATCGAGATAGATGACACATGGGCTTCCAGCCCATAGCCTCAAGAACTTGTCGCCCGGCTCGGCGGCCGCCAAGAGTCATGAAAGCCACATCGCGGTACCGCCGAACGGCGAAATCCAGCACCGCGGCGCCGGCACCCGGACTGCTTCGGGTGGCTTCCCAGTCGACACACCATGCGACTGGGTGGGATTGCCCGTTCAAAGACAGTGTATCTTCGAGAGTCCCAACGAATGCGACGACTTGGCTGTCTTTCCATGCAGCGAAGCCGTGGGGTAGGAGGCGCTGGGCGCTCGAGTACTTTCTGAGCCAAAAATCCGGCGACTTAGATAAGGTCTTAGAGGCAGTGCGTACGAAGACCAGCACCTTCTCCAGTTGCCCGCCCTCGTGCATATTTATTTCTTCAACAAGCACGCTTGCCGTGGCCCGCGGTTAGATGAGGTACACCGTCGGGTGTTGTCGGTGCGGTGATAGGCTAGGTCCTTTCGTCCAGCCAGTCGACGAGCTGCCCCACATTCTCGAAGTCGACTGCCACCACAAGAGGTAGCTCTACGCCGAACTCCCGCTCGATTGCTACCAGCATTTCGATGTTGGCCAGCGAATCCCATCCTTCGACCTCACGAGCTGTCATTGTGTCTGTGGCTAGGAGGCTGCCATCTTCGAGCACCAGTCGCATAATCCGCTCCAGCCTTTCGACGACCTCGCTGCGCATCGTCGTCACCGCATCTCTATGGTGTGATAGCTTGACGGCTTGGGTGACTGGTGCTCCAAACTATAACGCCACACCGACCCACTATCGGTCTCCTCACATTTGGTGAATCCAAGGTTTTGATACAAATCGGCTACGACGTCGTTCCGATCGGTCCGGCGGTATTCACCAATAATGTACTCGTATCCTTTCTCCCGGACCCTTCCGACAAGCACCGCAAAGACGACATCCTCCAAGCCTCGGTTGAACGCCCGGCAGCTGGTAACCCAGGTATCGATGAAAACCGCCGATCCCTCGGCGGGAACGGCAATGACGGCGCTCACTACGCCATACCCCCCGAACCTGTCGTCGAGCTTCGCGGCCAAGGACACGACCCCGTTACGCAGGAGAATCTGCTCTATCTCCCCTCTTGTGCGTCGTTCCGTCCTCAGGTTGAACTGGTTTGTCCTAGAGATCAGCTGGGCGATTCGGTCTATGTTGCCGGCAGTAACTCCCTCGCAGGTCACCTTCATTTCCAGGGATTGGAGGAAGTCTCCATAGCTACTGAGGCTAGCTTCCGAGAATTTACGAGCCTCTTCCTGTGAATAGAACTCGCTCCTCTTGGCATCTTCCGCGGTGAGCGCAGACACCTCGAAGTACTGCGAGTCCGCCAGGGCCTCCCCATATGCTGAAGGGTCCTCAGGCACATCGACGACCGCAACCTCAGGAAGTTCCTGTTCGATCCAGGCTCGTTCCACCGGGCTGTCATCGAAGAATACGACGGCATCCAACCCGATGTTAAGCTGTCGGGCCACTCGACGCAGGTTTGTCGCCTTGTCGTCCCAGTTTGCGATGAAACAGGCGAAGTCCTCACGTTTGAGGGGCATATCACGAAAGCGTTCGAACGGTAGCGTGGCAGTGTCCAGGTTGTTCTTGCTTACGACAGCCAGTAGCACGCCGTAGTCTTTGAGCCTTTTCACATGTCTTTGAAAGTCGAGGTATGCCTCACCGACCGGGTCATCCGCATCGACGCGAATGCCACCCACTCCCTCTTCCCCGACTATGCCTCCCCATAGTGTGCCGTCAAGGTCGAGAACGAGGCACTTCCGAATGCGGCCGGTCAGAGAGCCGATTATGCGGCTAACATAACGTGAATAGCGCCCCAGGGCCTCGAGGGATATGCCCTCCCGATACAAGTGCCGGTATCGGGGCCGGCTCCATGCTCGTCTTCCATGCAGAGACTTGAGGTAGTCATAGTCCAGGAGCGTGACGTAGGATGGCGCAGATTCCAACAAAAGGTTGTTCACGATCGGAATAAAGCTGCGCTTTGTGAACGGCATCCTCAGGTCAAGGTTTCCGACGGCACTCACTGACGGAAGGTCGTACAGGTGGTGAATGATGTGGCAACCAGACCGGTCGTGGAGCTTTCGCCACAGCGTCTCCCACTTCTTGCTCTCATCTCGGGCCTGTGATTCCGCCGTTTCTCGGCTCGCAAACGCGACTGGAGAGTCTCTGAGGAACTCGTGATCAAGTGCTATCAGGGAGAAATCGGGATCGAGCTCAGGAAGCTTACTGTCTTCACGCAGAATGTCAGACTCGATAGCCATGAAGTCAGCTTCATACACCTCGGCCCAGATGCGCTCTTGCAGGAGGAATAGTCGGAGAAAGCGCGCCAAGTGTTGCGCCGAAAACGAGCTGAGGATGGCGAGCCGCTTCTTGACAAAGGGTGCTCCGGGGAACCGTTCCTCCTTGGACACCCTTTCCAGCTGCCGGGACCACACCGCGAGCTGCTCAGGCGATTCCTTCTGCAGACGGTCGCGTCGAGCAGCCTCCAGAATGTCGTCGATCTCTGCAATGGCTGGTACCCTCATATCACCTCTCCGCCAGAGGCTACAATCGGCGCGCCAGCCAGTGCGGTGCTATCGTCACTGAGCAAGAAGGATACGGCTCCGGCGATCTGTTCCGGAGTCAATATTCGACCGCCGGGGAGATTCTTTTCATGCTCCGCGATGTAGGCGTCGGGGAGGTCAGATATGAGCTCGGTTCTGGTCATTCCAGGTGAGATAAGGTGAACGACGATACTCCTCCGCAGCAGCTCGACGGCCAGAGCACGGCCGTACGCCCAGAGGGCGGCCTTTGCCGCGTAATATGCCGTCATCCTGCTGGGCGGAGTTCGATGCAATGCCGACGTCAAGATCAGGACGATCTTGGTCCCGGTGTGGAGTAGGGCAGTGCCCCTCGAGAGGGTGTGGTGAACGCCACCGACCTGTAACTGAAACTCCGTCTCGAACTCTTCCCATGGGATCCTAAGCGTTGGTTTCCGGGCGATCCGCTTTGCCGCTGCAAATACGATGCCGTCAAGCCGATCGAGCCGGGCCTCAATTTTCGTTACTGCGTCGTCGACGCTAGCAGGCTCGGCTACGTCACAGATCAACTCGAAAGGTGTCGCGCCGCCCTTTTCCACGAGCTGGGCCAGCTCGACGGCGCGGGTAGACTCGCACCGATGCAACAGCACAATAGTCTGGTAGTTAGGTGTCTCTCGAGCGACCACCGAAGAGCCGATCCCGCCGGTAGCACCGACGACAAGCAGGGCTCCCCGCCTACCGTTCATCGCGGACCTGCACCAGGGCTTCGCCTCTCAGCACCAGCTCCTCGCGAGCTCTAACCTGTAGCTCCACGCGAACCGTCGACGTGCCGGCGAACTTTTCCCTGATGTCACCTGCGACCTCCAGCATATCGCCGACGGCTACTGGCTTGAGGAATCGAAACGAGCACGTCAGGATGACGCCGTTATCACCCACTAATTCCTCTCCTACAAGGCGAGACATAAGGCTGGCAGTTAGCAGTCCGAATACCACTCTCGCGGGAAATCCGAGTCTCCGGGCATGTTCGTCTGAGGAATGAAGCCTTGAGGAGTCCCCTGTGAGCCGACTGAAGGTCTCCAAGTCTTCTTCACTCCAGACTTTGGAGAACTCCACTCGTTTACCCACTGCTAAATCGGCGAATCTTGTCTCGGACGTGTGCCTGATCTCATCCATGGCCAAGGGCTGGTTACCGATGTGTGGATCGACGTCCAGCGATCTTTCAATCACCTGAACCCAATCTCAGCTTTTTCCGTCCGGTGAAATGCAAGATAGTCTTGGGCGGAGAGGTCGCCATCTATTTCGTAAAGCTCCGAGACATCCCTGATCACCTCCAATATCCTTGAGATCTCCTCGTTGCTCAAAACGTAGTCTGGGTCTTTATAGAGATCAGAATTCCTGACCGAGTCATACTTAGACGAGCGAAGCGGCATGCTTTGAACCTGCCTGGCGAACTCTACTGTTGCATCAGCGTCCAAGTTTACCTCTAAGAATTCGAAGACGTCCCGGACGTATTCTCTGCTCGCCGTAAACTGCTCTAGCTCCACAAACTTGAAACTCGACTCTCCGATGCTCATCATCTGGTCGTGAATCATGGCGTAGGTATTCTTCCAGGCACGGGCTGCCCCTATGACCGAGCTGTCACCGTTCGAGAACGATCTCGGCCGAGTGGAGTAGGAACCTTTATGCTCGATCTCGTAGATGGCATGGATAGTCTTTATGGGGTTTCGGAAAAGGATCAGGTACTTGACGTTGATTGGCGAGCCGGTGAATGCCTTCTCGATCAGGGGAGTGGCCGACGTTAGCCGGTTTTGACAATCGAAAATGACTCGCCGTGGCGTCATGCTATCTGCGACGCCTGGTGCAGTCGTCTCAACGCATTCCCGTCCCCTTTCCCGAACAGGTCGCAGATGCTCAGTAACCGCTCTCAGATACGGCTGGACAAAATTTGATTCGTACGAGTAGTACTTATCTCGTTCATAAAACCACATGTCGCCTAAGGACTTAAGATAGTGTTGGATGGCGCCTTCGGGCTCTCCAACGTATAGGCTCTCATGGAACGACAGGTAGCCTGCCTCGGAAAACAGGTTGGCGAGAAAGTTGGTCCCACAGCGTCCGGTGCTGAGGACTCGCACCAGCGTTTCGCCGGTTGTCCCTGATGAACCGGCCCTTGAGCCAAACAACCCGGTTTTGACCCCTTCCGGTCGGTCTCCTACAAGCAGGTATTGAACCTGCTTCAATGCCCTCCACAGCAATGGTGGCGTTAGCTCTCGTGCGAACGCCACTAATAGCCTGACCAATCGCCTCTTCACTCCTGGCTCACCAGCTGAGTGCTATAGGGCCTGCTCGGACGGTATGAGTAGGCACAGACCGACAGGACTGAGGCCGGTTGCCTCGGAGGACTCGATGACGTCGTCGATTCGAATGCGGCCATTGCTCGTTACTGATTGAGCTGGCTCATCAACAGCTCGCTGAATCGTCTAGAGCTGCACCCCATGAAGCTGAAGTGGCTGTCAAGGAGTGTCGACCGTTTCTCCTCGTCCACGGCAAAGTCCGAAAGGTTGGCCTTGGCGAACCTGTCCACCCAACGTAGCCCGCGTAACGACTCACCACGGACCAGCGTGCTGACACCGGGTGTGTTCCAGACCCCGTTATGGTTCATAAGAAACTCGTCCTTATGTCTACGTTTTGCCGGGGTATACTTCAGGACCCCGGGAGGCATGTTCGTGATGGTGACCGCATGCAGCCCGGCTGCTATCGCCTCGAAGGCGGTGGCGCTCTCGAAGCCAACGTACAGACTGCTAACCCGCAGCAGCTCTAACGTGGTGAAGGGATAGTAGCTAACGTCTCCAACCACCTGGTCAACGTAGTCATGGAGGTAAAGCGGATCTATATGCTTTTCTCGATTCTTGGCGACAACGTAGAGCCCGTTCCGATCGGCAAACCTTCGCACGGATTCCAGGTAGCGCCTGTACGGAACCAGGATAGGATATCGTAAGGCGCTAACAAGCATTCCGCGAAAAGATACCTGATCGGTACCCAGGAATCGAGCCATCAGGCGTCGCTCAAGGGGTGATGCAGTTCTCGGGAGGTTGACGGCGCTCGCCAGGAAGAGGATTTTCTGCTCCTTTGGCAAGTGATACTTCTCGCGAATACCTTGAGGGTCATCAAGCGTCCCCAGGCCGTCCAGCTCGGGATAGCCGGAAATAGCGACGGCCTTCTCGATTTTCGCGGCGACTGCCCCGGAAAGGCCCTGGAGGGTGGCGCGGATGTATTCCACGCTCCGTTGCCCCGAGACACATATTAGGTCCCAGATGTGCGCCACGTATTCAGGATCAATCTCGATATGGTAGGCATTATGGAAAGTATATGGGAGAGCAATCCACCTACAACCGACCTCTCGCGAAGAATCGACGAGAGCGTAAACCTCTTGTCTCGATAGCTCAGCGACTTCCGAGGACAAGGATACGACAGCGGCGATCTTATCCCCGTGGATCAGCCTCTTGAAGCCATTTACATCGTCTATGCCGACGCACCGTATTCCATCTCCCCAGACGCCTTCGATTTTGCCTGGATCAACCTGTAACCACTCCTTCGAGATCGAATGCTTTGGATAGACAACGATTGGCTCGACGGTGTGACGCTCATGCTCCAGGATGTGAGCAACAACCGGCCCAAGGATCTTCAGATGGTTAGCGCGGGGTATGTAGAAGACGACTCGGTAGGGTGTGCTCATGCGGCTAGCTGGCGACCGGTCGGAGGCTCACTCAAACGGCGCTTCTCCGTCCCGTGGCAGGCCCTGGCTTGTTCCCAGCCTCGAGGCTGTCGAAGAACTTGTCGTAGACGCGTGTGCGAGACGGCCTTACTTCCAGGTCCGGCGAGCGCCCAAACACGATCGAGTCGCCGGGGACATCCTGGTCCCGCACGAAGGTATGGGCGGATATGTGGCTGTTGCGGCCGACGATGCATTTGCCGACGACCATTGAGCCGTTATACATCGCCACCTCTTCTTCAAACCTGGGATAGATGTTCTTGTTGTTACCGACCGTGCAGTTTTGGCCCACGCTGAAGTAGTCGGCGTACTCCGCCCTTCCCAGCACGGTGCCCACGCAATGCCGGAACAGGAAAACGTCGGGCAGCTCGACCTCATAGTAGACGTCAATTCCGTGGAGGGCCTTGTTCAGGTAGTAAACTTTGGTTGCCAGACGCGGATCGCCTTCGCTCTTGTAGACCGTATTGGACATGAAATATAGAAACATTGAGTACTGGTCTGAGTTCAGATGGTTCAACGTCGCAGAAGCTCCATCAGAAAAATACTTGCGACGAATCCTATTGAAGCAATAATCAACGCGTTCCAGGGCTCTGGCGAACGCTGGCTCCAGTTGTCCGGTGCTTACTGGCTGTTTGTCCGGGAAAGAGTAATTTATCTGTCTGGCCAGGTAATCGGACAACTCCTCAGCGGAGAGAGACATCCTCACGTCGTTACCTGTAGGCACTGTGGGCTTTGATAACGGCCGGCGCTGTAGAATTCCGAAGGTCTACCAGGTCCCGCTGCTGTAGCTGTCGGACAAAATCTCGAACAAACCAGTAATCGATGCCGAGTTGCTCGGCTATTTCAACACAGCTTCGCGTGCCATCCATGAGAATCTGGGCCATCTGCAGATCCCCGGCCCCCTCGCGGTCCTTCTGAGGGTCAATGTACAGGCCGTAGCGGCTCTGGTAGAGCGGACCCCGGTATAGCCGAACCGGGACGCAATCGGTCTCGAACACCTCGACGATCATCCGCAGGATCGTCAAAGACTCCGCCAACTGGCCAAAGTCACAGTTATCCAAGTTGTCTTTATCCGTGTGGTAATTCTCGAAATTGGCACGGCCGATGCAGATAGTCGGAATCTGAAAATCCGGACCGTCGTAAAACATCTCGTCGTTGCCCCACAAGCCCCGGTATGGCGCCTCGACATGATCCTCGATGTTGCGCTTTAGGACATTGGGGGTGATCGTATCGGCATAGCTATCCCCGCAGTACGAGCGCGAAAAGCCGAGCGGCCCGCCGCTAGCGAGCATATCCAGGAAGAACCCGTACTTCAGCTTCTCAACACCGTTGGCGTGCTGAAGCAGCGCTGCGGCCGCGAAATATTCTGGACCCAATATCATCCTGTAGGTGTAGCGTCTACTATCCCTATCCTGCAGCCACCGGAACAGCTCAACCAAGACGGCTATACCTGCAATCCCGTCATTTACTTGTGCAGGATGGCAGGTATGCGCCGCGAAGAAGATCGTGTCTGTTGATTCACCTGGCAGGATCCAGTCGATCACTTCCATCACACCAGACTGAAACTCGGTATCGATTCGCACTCGATAGTGGGAGTCGCTCAGGCTTTGCACCGCGGCGTAGGGCATACTGAAGCCCCACTCGGTCCGGTCTCCATATTGATACTGTGAGCGGTAGTCATAAACTGTGGACTCGGGCCGTGAGTTATCGGTCACGACATGCTTGAGCAGTTCGGCGCGGGAAATCTCTCCCGAAAAGGGAGCGGAGTAGGATTTGAGGTTGAGGGGGTTCCAGGAGAAGTCCACAACGCGCTCACCGCCCAGTGTCTCCAGGTAAGCTTCATGTACTACCCACTTAGGGGGGATAATCCACGTCAGGCATTCCTCTCCCGAGGGGACGGACAGCAGGCCTGCGCCTAGGTCACCTGCTAGCTCACGCACAAAGCTACTAGTGTCATCGCTCACGGGCACGCGATTGAGGAGGTAATACCTCTCGATAAGCTCCCTCATCCGTGCCTGAACATCGCCGCTAATCATGAGCCAGCGGCCACGCCTTGGCATGTACGCCGGGCGGCATCAAAAAACTCGGGGTTTAGACAAAGCCGCCGCTTCACGTCATCAGATACCGGCTGGCCATTGGTTAACACGCTGCCTCGCACGTACTCTAGCGCTATCTCCCGCATCAACGCCTCTGTGTTACTGAAACTGTGGGGTCGTATCCACTCCGCCAACTCGTCCATGGCAACCTCAAGTGGCTCAAATACGAGCTGTGAAGACATTCCGACGCCATCTGCCGCAACGCATTGGTAGCCGAACATACACATCTCGGCGAAGCAGATGCCTTCGATGAATTCGACCTGCATGTCGGTCAACACCTCGTGCCACTTATCTACCGAGCTCGCATTGAATTCTTGCTTCCCGATGAAATGAGAGGAATTCTGGAACCACGGCGTCCCATCGCCGCTCACGAAACCTACAGGGTCTGTCAATGCCTCATCGAACTCAATCTCGAGGAACTCGCAGATCCTTTTTGATTCTGTCAGAGGATTCGAGACCAGCTCCTCGAATTGAACCAGCAGCACGCGATCCTCACGATAAGCGTCCCGGTTCAGCCAGGCGAATGTCGCCAGCTTGCGCCACTGCCTTGCCAGGAAGATCCACTGATACTTAGCGTTAGTCGCGTTCTTCGAAGCACACACGGCGCGCGGGTCGCGTATCACGTGGATAACCCTGGCGCCGTGGAATCGATTGAGCACGTGACCTGCGAACTCACCCGCCCAAACTTCCTTGAAGCCAACGAGTCGCGTTTCTTCTGAGCCGTAAGCACGTCTAACAATCTCCAGGCCGCTGGCAAGCAGGTTAGCGAAGGTGTCGCCCTGCAAATTGCCCAAGAAAGGCGCGATTCGCGGTGAGTAGGGCCGCGACGCGTTCGCAATCTGCGCCCTGAGCGCGGTCAGATCGACATCGTCTGAAGGAAGGTCCAGCGGTGTCTCTTGAATCCGAGTCATCAGATCCTGTTTTTGCGGATAGAAGTAGTAGTCATCCAACGGCGCTTCGGGGTCCAAATCGGCCGGATCAAAGATCTGACCGGCAACGGAATTTCGGAATGCCTTAAACAGTCGTGCATAAGGGTCCGACGCCATCGCGATCCCTGGGTGAGCGGCCAACATCCGTGCCACAAGGGTGGTCCCAGAACGGAACATCCCGGTTACAAAAACGAATCTACCCTCCACGGGGTCACCAGAGCGAAGCAACGGTCAATATTCGTTACGTACTATTTACTTCTTCGGGGCACGGATCACCTGAATCCTACGGTCTTGTGGTGACCAAGCGAATTTCGCCTCGTAACCATTGTCGAATAGCTCGCTCACAAACCCTTCCATGTTCCTCGTCGCCAGCCCCACGAGAAATTGAGCGTCCGATAGGCTGACCGGGGCATGTCTTATGAGTATGTCAAAACCCATACCTTCGAGGTACTCCAATATCGGAGAGTTGACCCTCTTTTCACCCTGATAGACGAAAGAAACAGAATCGATCGAGTCTATGGAGTCAGCCATTCCCCGTAGAACTCGATATTCGGTGCCGTTGACAGTAACATTCACATGGTTGACCTTGCTAACTCTGTGCTCTTTGATCAGATTATCCAGGGAGTCCACTTCCGTTTCACGCTCCTGGACGATCACACTCTGGTATTTTGGGTTTGGATGAGGCTTGGCGAACTCGGTCGCAACGTTAGCACCGCTCTTCCCGCGGCCTATGTAAAAGGTGAATCGCTGCTGGCCGGTCTTGTCCCAGGCCGCCTTCGGGATCAATGTGATGTTTTCCACCTTGTTGACAGCCAGATAATTGACAAGCCCATTCAGGTTTATGGGGTCGGGCTCGATGACGTAGACGTGGCCCGTCGGTCCTACCAGCGCCGAGTAGATGAGGGGCTGGGACAGCCCAACACTGATGAGCTCCGCGGCGGCGCCCACCTGAATGACCGTATCCCCTTCGCTTACCGTGCAGTAGGGCACCATATTCTCGAGAAAATACTTCATCCATCTATAACCGCTATAACGTCTCCATAGGCGGCGTCTTGCGATAGGATTCTCCCGGATGAAACGGTTATAAAGCCTAACTTTGATGGAATCGTAATCGGCATAACGAGTAGAACCCACTGCTCTAACCATTCTTTCCCGCGGTCAGATGTCCTCTTCGAGTATTCGCTTTCCCCAGTCGTCTCGAAACAACGCGGCGTGGACAACGTCCACCTCTTCACCTTGGAAGAGACACTGTCGAACACGCCGGCCATCCTCTAGCATCCCACTATGGCGCATCACCCCCAGCATGGGAGCATTGACAGAGAGAGTCCCGGCGGTGACTTTGCGCATGCCAGCAACGCGAAAGAGATAGTTACAAACAGCGATCCAGGCTTCGGAGCCATAACCATGTCCCAAGGCTCTCTTCTCCCCTATTAGAATGCCCACGTCTGCGACCAGATTAGGAGTGTCCACGTAGGCATTGATGTTGCCGATGTGCCCAAGCTGCGGATCGCGTGCCACGATGGCCCAGAAATAGTTGACCGTCCCGACGAAAGATTGCCAGTACTCTCTACACGACTGGAGACTGTGGCGTTCATGTCGCTGGCGCAAGTAGAGCACAACATCGGGATCGTTGAGCCAACTGACATATCGTGGGGTTAGGTACTCTTCAGAGAACGTAATGATCCGCAACCGCTTACTTTCAATCACTTCCGATTCAGGCATGCGTCAAGACAATCTTCCTGGCAAATCAAAGTCGTTTTGATTCGGGACATACTTGTGTTCCATATATATGTATGAGACTCCCAGCTTATCGGACAGCGCGTATCAGTTCGAAGGCCTCAGCCGCTTCACAGCCGACAACGCTTCCCCATCTGCGAGCTATGGCCCTGATGACCTCAGGTGAACGGGGGTGAGGGTAGGGACGGACCTCGCCCTCGTACGCGGATAGAGCCGTGACCTTCTTGTCGATTTGACGGCTGATATCGTGGAAGGTGTTGGCTCTGAACATGGGCTCGATCTGATGGAAGGTCCACTCGGTCGAAGACGGGGTCTCGAACGCGTAAACCTCCTTCACCTCGCTCCCGGGGACGGGCCGGGTAGCGGTCGCGACGGCGCGTCCCAGAAGCGAGTGGTCAACGTTGAGGTCGCCGGCGTGGTGCGCAAAGACAACATCGGGCCTGACCCTTTCGATCAGACTCTCAACCAGCTTCACGATGTCCAGAAGGGGAACCGTATCGAAACGGTTGTCCGGCAGGTCATGGGTAAAGAGGTCCTTGGCTCCAAGAAGCTCCGCCGCCGCTCGGCTGCATGCCCGCAGCTGCTCTACGGCGGCCTCCTCGGCGTCCTTGCGCCGGTCGTATCGTGAGGTGATCCCTTCACCCAGGATGGCGATGTAGATGCTCTGACCCTGCTCGGCAAGCTTGGCGATCGTGCCTCCACAGCCGAGTACCTCGTCGTCGGGATGAGCGGCCAAGACGAGGACGCTCACCGGCCCCGGCTGCTCCCTGGAGTGATGGTAACCTGGGCTACGATCTTGTCCTCACGGAGGTCGGCGTACCTGAACTCGTACCGAAAGGCCCCGCTGTCGAGGAAGGCGTGGGGGTAGCCATCTGCGTCGAGCATCCGAATGAAATCGTATAGCTGAGGCAACGTCCCCACAGTGGTAACGTCGCTCTCGGACGGGCGCCTGCGGTTGAAGATCGTGGGCTTGTCCGTTTGTGGAGTTGGCTCTATTGCCTCCTGTACGATGCGTAGGGCCATGTTCATGGACAGGTGGGAGGCCCGGAGGTAGATATCCTCCGCCCGGCCTTCCAGAGAGAGGTCCTCCTTCAGGTAGACCGGTCCCGCATCCATCTCGTCGACCATTCGCAGGGCCGTGAGCTTGGTGTTTCTGTGGCCGCGGACAATCAGGTTCTGCAAGGGACTGCCCCCTCGCCCGTATGGCACGTCGGTCATGTGGAAGCCTATGCATTCGTAGGCAGAGGTGATCTGCGGTGGCACCTTCCACGACCAGTGCAGGAAGAAGACGTAGCGCGGGGCGAGCTTAGCGAGAGACTCGAGCGTAAGCTCCTCGGGTGAAGCTATGAACCTCCATGTACCGCTTAAGATGGGGTACAGCTCGTCGAATGCGCGACGGCTCCACGGCCTAGACCCGACTACGATGTAATGGGAGGTCGCTGCTATTGCGCACCTCCCACAAGGTCCCACGACAACGGCGTGCCCCGATTTACGTCCCGGGCCGCTGTGCGTGCTATTACCTCATCCAGGTATCGCGTGTGTAGGCCATAGCTTGGGCGGATCGCGCGGACGTTTCGCTGGGTGAAAGGCTCTCCCTTGCCGACGTCCTCTACGACAAAGAGGGAGCGTCGGAAGGCCAGACTATGGGACTCCTGCTCGCTGGCACCGTAGCGGACGTTTCCCAGGGCCTTCTCCGCGGCGCGGACGCCCTGCACCATCGCGCTGAACTCGTGTGGCTCGAGGGAGAACCGGCTGTCGGGGCCGGGTATCTCCCGTGACAAGGTAATGTGCTTTTCGAGGATGCAGGCGCCAAGCGCGGCGGCAGCGACGGGCACACTGGTCGACAGCGTATGGTCCGACAGGCCGACAGGCAGGCCGAAGCTCTCGGCCAGGTGAGGGATTGTGCGCAGATTCATCTCCTCAGGAGGCGAGGGATAGGCGCTGGTGCACTTTAGGAGCGCCAGTTGGCTGCCCCCAGCCTCGAAAATCGTGCGAACCCCCTCATCGATCTCGGCGAGTGTCGCCATGCCGGTCGACATAATGATCGGTTTGCCCGTCCGGGCGATCTTCCGCAGCAGTGGCAGGTCTGTGTTCTCGAAAGAAGCCACCTTGAAGACAGGGACGTCCATTTCCTGCAGAAAGTCAACGGCTGTGCCGTCGTAGGCCGTGGACAAGAAGTCCATGCCCAGCTCTGCAACCACCCCCTGGAGCTTGGGCTGCCAATCCCATGGCGTATAGGCTTCGCCGTAGAGGTCGTGGAGGGTGCGTCCCTCCCATATGGTTCCCTTGCCGATCCGGAAGTGCTCGTTGTCGCAGTCAATCGTCATAGTGTCTGGGGTGTACGTCTGGAGCTTGATCGCGTCGGCTCCCGCCTCCTTGGCGGCCCGGATGATGGCGACAGCCTGATCGAAGTCTTGATTGTGGTTTGCCGACACCTCGGCGATGATGTATACGGGGCACCCGACGCCTATGGCACTGCCGTTGATTTCGATCTGTCTGGTCATGGTGATGAGTTTCCTGCTAGGAGGAGGCTATCTCGTATATGTGGCAACGCCGCCCCGATATGACCTCTTCGCTGGTCTTGCCGAACCCACTCTTGAGGAATGCTTTTACCGAAGGCTGGTTGGATTCGAGCACCACGCCGCGCACGCACTCCACGTTTAGCTCCTCGGATGCCTGCCTCCAGGTGCGCTGCAGGATCTGGGTGCCCATGCCCTTTCCCCTGAAGGCTGGAGCGACCGAGTAGTCTATCTCCGCGGCATCCGACGCAACACGCTCGTATCGCGCCTGAGCCACGATCAGGCCGGCCAGATCGAGGACCCACACGCGCGTCTCGGGCGAGCCAAGCTTACGGTCGTACCACTCCATGTGGGCCTCTAGCGATATCGGCTCCGGCGTAAAGGAGTTGATGCGGACCGTAGGCTCGTTGGCCAGGCGCCACAGCTGGAGCGCGTCGCGCCTGTCGGCACGACGAAGCTCGAGCTCTCGTGTCGAAGGCTCATCTGTCAGGGCCTCGATCAGCGAAACAACCCTTTCCGCACCTCGGCCATCGACCAGGCTCCGCCCGCGGTCGCTCATCGCGGACCGCCGGGCATGGTCCTGGCAAAGATCGTCGATGCAGTCGGCGATCTGCTCCGGGGTCGCTTCGTCCGCTTGCCCAAGGCTCACCGCCGCCCCGATCGCGTCGAGTCCGGCCGCGTTTTCGCGCTGGTTGTCGGCCGCTTCGATCAAGATGCTGGGCACGCCCATGAACATTAGCTCCCAGCAGGTGGTGCCTGCACCGCTTATCGCCAAGTCGGCCCATGCCATCAGCCAGGGCATGTCGCTAACGTCTCTGAGCACATGCACGGTCCGTTCTGACTGACCTACGAGCTTTTCGACCGATGCCACGTGAGGGTTTGCCGGTCCAAGCACGACCTTTGCTTCAATCCCGTCTGTGCGGGCCAGGTTTAGGCCCTTGACCACCTTGGCTGTAAGGTTTTCGGGGTCACTCCCTCCAATCGTGACGAGGACTCTACATCCATCATTCCGTGCTGGGAGCGAGCGGTCCCTCCAGTCGAGAAACTCGTGGCGCAAAAGAGAATAGCCGGTGCCGAGCAAAAACACGGTGTCCGAGTCGGAGCTGTAGCATTGCCACTCAGCGTTGATGTTCTGGTTGAGGAGGACGTTTGCATGGTAATGCGGTAGGTGGGACGTGTCGTCTATGACCAGCAATGAGAAGCCTGCGTCCCGGAGAGACTTCTGGTACCGGGAGTCGAACTGGTAGCCGTCCAGCACTACCCATGCTTTCTCAAGCTGCCGCACTGTCCGCAACGTCCGCTCCAGGTCGGCGGGGTCGGGGTGAGGGTGCTGAACTTCGGCGAATTCGACCCCGACGGATTCGGCGCGCCGTCGAAGCTCCACCACGTTCGATGAGCTTAGCAGTGTGGCCTGTCCTCCCGAGGCCACCCATGCCTGGGCGAGGGCCAGGCATCGAACGACGTGCCCCACGCCTGTACGTGCCGAGGCGTCCGCCCTGACGACCAAATGAATTTCACCACTTCGTTCGACCTGCTTATTACGCCTAGCTACGTGAATCATTCCAATCCAGATCGCCCCGATACAGAGGCAGAAGTTCCCGTCCGCCCTTAGGATAACTGTTCGATGTTGTCGGCAATTTTGTTGAAAGCTGTTACTACGTCCGCTAAGTCTCGCTCGGTGACATTTGCATGGCAAACGTCCGTATAGATGAGTTCATCGTAGTGCATTTGCTCGGCTACCGGGCAGATTCCACGTTCGTAGCTCACCCGTCCCTTGTATCTCGGGTAGGTGAACGGAAACCCGTCCTCGCCGAATGCAATGCGCCGTTGGTAAAGCGGCTGTAGGTACAGCGGCTCGGTATATCCAGTAACTACCGGGATGCCTTCTTCTCTGAGAGCGGCGGCGAATCGGTCTCGGGATATACCGCTTTTCGAGGCGTCGTAACGCATCGCGTATACATAGTACCCGTGACGCACCCCGTCTCTCAATGCGGGCGGGGTAATCCATGGCAGCTCTGAAAGCCGCTCGGTCAAATAGCTTGCTGCCTCGATTCGAGGGACTAGTAGCCGCTCTAGCTTCTTGAGTTGCTCGCGAGCGATCGCTGCCTCTATCTCGGTCATTCGGTAGTTGAATCCTACGAGATTGACGATATTCTCGACGCCCTTGCCTTTTACGACGGCCTCGCCGTGATTTCGGATCAGTTGTACGCGCTCCGCGAGGTCATCCCTGTCGGTGACCACTACTCCGCCTTCGCCGGAGTGAATTGTCTTATGGTAGTTCAGACTGAAGACCCCGATGTCGCCCAGGGTGCCCGCATATCGATCACGCTGCCTGGCACCTGGAGCCTGGGCTGCATCTTCGATTACCGTGAGGTTGTGTTCCTTTGCAACCTGCATAATGCCAGCCATATCCGCCGGGTGGCCGAATAGGTCCACGGCAATGATCGCCTTGGTATGCGGCGTTATGCACCGAAGCACCGATTCGGGGGTAATGCAGAAGATGTCCGGGTCGATGTCGGCGAACACTGGAATTCCACCGTAGACGAGCGCTGCGGTGGCAGACGCGGTCATGGTATAAGGCGAGACGATGACCTCGTCTCCCGGACCCACGCCAGCGGCGCCCACCGCGACGTAAAGACCCGACGTGGCCGAGTTTACACTGACGGCGTGTTTGACCCCGAAATACTCTCCCCAATCCTGTTCGAGTTTCTGGACTTGCGAACCACCGTAGAAATCCGGCGACCACACGCCGAGAAATCTGGAGAGGACCGCAGAATCCATGACGGCCATCACGGCATTCTTCTCCTCTTGCCCAATGGTAATGTAGGCAGGAAATGGAGTTTCTCGTACAGGGCGGCCCCCTTTTATTGCAAGTTTCGCCACGATATCTTCTTTCAGGGTTCAATTGCGAGAGTTCTAGAGTTACGTCATCATCCGATACGCGAGTTCGGCAACACGCCGCGTTGCCCCGTCCTCGAGCTTGATACTGGCGAGTCGGACCTGCGCGGTTGGCCGAGCGTCCTCATCCAGCAGCATCCGCTCCAGCGCGGGCTCGATCTCCTCTTCTCGATACACGGTGCTACCGAGTCCCCGGCGATCCAGCTGCAGGACATCGGGCAGCCGCAAACCAGGTTGCAGACTGATCGTCGTGCAGCCCAGGTAGGAGGCTTCAACCAAGAATGCTGAGGTCATCCCAGTCACAAGGTCCGCGGCCGTTGCTACGTCACATGATGATGCCCCGTTGGTTGGCACGAGTAGGCGTATTCGACGACTGTATACCGTCTGAAACCGGTCGGTCCGCTCCCGTGGGTGTAGCCGTATCGCCAGTACAATCGCTTGGCCATATTTCTCTGCGACCCTATCTAGTGCATCCACTAGCAATTCCAGGACCGCGGTTTCATCGTATCCGGGGTATTTTGGATTCGCCGGATCTGTTCCGTATAGCTCGGACAAGGGTTGCGAGGCAAATACCACCAACAACTCTTCCGACCCAACCCCCAGGGAGTGACGTACCGTACTGCGCCTAGCTGGGCTCATCCGCGACCGATAACTTGCAAGTTCGTCAAATGCTGGCTGACCGGTTATGACTAGGCGTGACGGGCTGAACCCTTCGGTCACCATTTCATTCAAGGCCCGGTCATCCATTACCGCGATCAAATCTGGTACAAAGGCCAGGCGACCAGTGTCATCGCTAAATCGCAGTGCATAATTCGACCAAAAATCCAACACGGTCAAAGACGCCAATCCAATACGTCTAGCCTCCCCGATAAATTGCTTTTCCAATCCGAATGGATTTACGGAGGTGCCAGTTAACAGTAATGCCGCCTCCCGCGTAGACAAGATCTGGGCTACGTTGGAGGACGGCATCGGTAGCCTGAGTTCTTCGAACTCTAGATTGCGTTCGGCCCACATCTGACAAGCCTGAACGTAGGCAAGAGCCCGCACATCTACACGGCCATCTGCGCGTAGCCTCTCTATGACCGGTGCAACAGCTTTCGCGCCACCGGCGTCGCCACATACCGTTATCACTTCTGGAACCAGTGACACGTTCCCGTCAGCCATTCTGCAACGTGACTACACAACCAAGGCGTGCCGACTTACATGCCGTGAAAGCGATCTCCAGAGCGGCGACAGCATCGGCTCCTGAGCAGCGGGGCTGGCCTCTGTACCTCAAACACCTGACTATGTCTTCGACTGCGCGTAGCGAGACATCGCCAAGTCCGCCTTCCATGCGGTGACGTGCGTCTGGAGCCAGAGACTTGTACCCTGAGTAGTAGGGACTATCGGCAACACGGTACACCTCAATTTCGTTACCAGACGAAATGATGCGCACGCGTCCACGGGTGCCGATCAAATCCATCTCGAACAGGGTGAAACCTACTCCGTAGCAGTTCCGTAGGTACCCTCTCGCTCCACAGTCAAACTCCAAGAGAGCATCGATCATCGGATCGTTATCCAGATTCCCTCGCGTATCTAGACCCTGCACCCTAATCACTTCACCAACTAAGTAACGAGCCAGGTCGAACCAATGTGTGCCGTTGTGTAACAACCCTTTTGAGTAATATCCGTTGACGGTTGTAACTGTGCCAATCCCACCCGCTTGCAGAAATTCTTGCAGAAGACGATGGCTATCCGCATATCGGCGGGAATAATTCACTGCAAGGACGATACCGCGCTCTTCAGCAAGATGCACGAGCTCCTGAGCATCCTCTAATACTACTGCCAGCGGCTTTTCCGCCAGGATGGCCCGGACGCTAGGAGCGGTGATGACTGTGCGGATCAGGTCGGCATGGCTGGAGTCGGGGGTGCAAACGCTAATAATCTCCGGCTCCTGTTCAGCAAGCATTTCCTCGAGATTACGATACCTCGGCTCTACGTGCCAGCGGTCCCCGCATCGTTCGACTTTCCCCGGGTCTGTATCGCACACAGCGACCAACGTAGTATCGGGACAAACAACATACGCCTCAGCGTGGGAGTAGACACCACCCACGCGCGGGTCGTCGGCGAATTCGCTGCCAATCCTGCCACATCCAATCAACGCAGCCCGATATGCCATCACCGAATAGGCTTCTGTTCAACGTGTGCGTTGAGTTCGATTAGCTCGGGCCTGCGCTCGATCAATTCCAGCACGTCTTTCAAGGCAAATTCGGGGTCCTTAGGGTAGAGCTCCTCGTAAATAGCCCGAATAAGTTCGTAATCTTCGCACGTGTCAACTGTGAGGCGAAGGTCCCAAAATTTCTCCGGGATGCCGCTTTCAACGTTGTGAAGCGAGAATTTCTCAGGATGCTCGTATATGAAGAGGGAAACGTGCTCGCGATCGTTTGGATCTTGTGTCAAGCGAGCTACCTGCTCCAGAACAGCGGTCGAGAACACTTGCGTGTCTAAACCTCTCGGGAATGTACGTGTGAGAACGTTACTCACATAATCGAATTCAAACGACATGTAAGCTTCGAGTACCCGTTCAACTACCTCGGGATCGATGAGGGGGCAATCGCCAGTAATCTCGACTATTACGTCAGCACTAGCTGCCCGGGCAGCCTTCAATACGCGGTCCAACACATCGTGCTCGCTTCCGCGAAAACAGCCGACACCCACCCGGCAGGTCAGGTCCTCGACCTCATCATCCGTCTCGTTTGTTGTAGTAGCGACGAGGATTTCATCAAGGTGCTGTGTGCGCTGCAGCCTCTCGATGAGCAACTCAAGCATCGGCCGGCCCAAAATCGGAAGCATGATCTTCCCTGGTAGCCGGCTCGAGTTCATGCGGGCCTGAATGATTGCTACTTTCCTCAAATTCCTGCCGTATCGCAAAGCTGCCGTCCGGTGCAGGCGAGAGCGCGCCGGACAGGTGGATGTCATGCAACCCTACTGTTTGGCCGGGATCAGCGCCAGGATGGTTCCCTTTGGATGCACGCTTCAGGTCTTGCTCACTGGAGATGCCGTTCGGGTCGACCGGCCGCGTCGGCCTGTCCGCCGTCTGCGGCTGTGGTCTCCTCAGCAGGCTCATCGTCCCGGCGTCCTTCGTCGCGGAGAAACCCGGCTCGCATCAAGTGTTCGATGACGCTTCGCGCGTTCTCCAGAGCCGAGCGGCGAACGGTGTCCAGGACTATCTCAGGATGCTCTGGAGGCTCGTACGGGTCGTCGATACCTGTGAAGCCCTTTATCTCCCCGCGACGGGCTTTGGAGTATAGCTCCTTGGTATCGCGCTGCTCACATACGGTCAGAGGGGTGTCGACGAAGACCTCGACGAACTGGTCGCCACCAATGACGTCCCTGACCTCGTCCCTGGTCGCTCGATACGGGCTAACTGCGGCGCACACAACGACTCCCCCGTGGCGCACGATCTCCGACGCTACGTATCCGATACGGCGGATGTTGGTGTCTCTGTCTTCCTTGCTGAATCCCAGCCCCTGGGACAGGTTAGTGCGGACGACGTCTCCGTCCAACAGCGTCACCCGCCGGCCCTTTTCCATCAATAGGGCCGTGAGTATCTCGGCCGTCGTCGACTTGCCGGAGCAGCTAAGGCCGGTGAACCACACGCAGACGCCCTGCCGATGGCGCGGCGGGTGAGTCTCTGCCAAGATCTCTGCAACCTCCGGCCGTGTGAACCACTCCGGGAGCGCCTTGCCGTTGGCGAGATACTCCTCTCTCACCTGGGTCCCTGAGATGGACAGCACCTGCGCCCCTCGAGGAACCTTCGATATCTCCTCGTAGCGCTGCTCTTGAGGCAGATACACCAGCTCGTGGAAGGGGACTGGAGCGACACCCAGCTCGTCTTGGAACTGGTGAACCAGCTCCTGGGCGTCGTATGGCCCGTAGAAGGGTTTGCCAGTGGAGTCGACACCTGGGCTGGCATGGTCCCGGCCTACTATCAAGTGGTTGGCACCATAGTTGCGTCGAATCAGAGCGTGCCATAGCGCCTCCCGGGGGCCTGCCAGTCTCATGGCCAGCGGGAGAAGCGCTAGGAGGACACGCCTCTGGTCATAGTAGCGCTCCGTGAGCGTCCTGTACGTTCTCACGCGGGTGTAGTGGTCGACATCATCCGGCTTTGTCAGCCCAACGACGGGGTGGATCATCAGGACCCCGCCGACTTCATTGGCTGCTCTCTTGGTAAGCTCCTCGTGAACGCGATGCAGGGGATTGCGCGTCTGGAACGCAACAACGTTGTGGAAGCCCATCTCGCTCAATTTCGACCTCGTAAGAGCCGGGGTGAGGCGGAGGTCCTGGAAGTCGTACCGGCGCGGAAGCTGCAGGACACGGACTCTGCCTGAGACGTTCCTGTCTCCCCACCTCTGCATCTCTGCGACCATTGGATGCCGCCCGTCCGTGGTGCCGAATGCTGCGAGCGCTACCCGGTGCCGGTCCCACTCGTAGATCTCTTCGACGGTCATTACAGCGAGTAGGTCGTTCTTCGTATCTCGCAATGCGACATCCTGGTCGAGGGAGACGGCGGCGTCGGCTGGGATGGGCAGGGTCACCGGGATCGGGAAGACGTGCCCGCTGGACAACCGCATATCCTCGAGCACCCTCCGGTGATCCTCCTGGCCGATGAAGCGATCAAGAGGCGAGAAGGCCCCGGTTGCCAACAGCTCCAGGTCGCATACCGACCGCTGCGAGAGCTGGATTGAGGGAAGCCTGCCGGCGTACGCCTTGAGGTCGTCCAGGGCCTCTTTTGGCGTGGTCAGATCGACTAGACTACCGCCGTACGGAGAGATCAGATCTATTGTCATTGCACCCCCTTGTGTCAGCTCGAAGGCTGCTTACAGTGACCTTTGGCCGTCATTTACACACCGATCCGATCGCGCCAATCTTGCCGATCGCCTTCACGACATCCGCGACGTCGCAATCGCTCATGAGTGGGAAGATAGGCAGCGAGATCATGCAGTCGTATGCAGCTTCGGCCACGGGGCATAAGCCGGGACCAGTGCCCAGCTTCTCGCGATAGTAAGGGTGAAGGTGCACCGGGATGTAATGGACATTCACGCCAATGTTCTCCGCCCTGAGGGCGCGGAATATCGTCTCCCTGCTTGCGCCAAGCGCGTCCACGTCCAGTCGCACTACATACAGATGGTAAGCGTGAGAGACGTCGTGTCGGACATCAAGCGGCCGCACGAAGGCCATTTCAGACAAAGCCTCGTCGTAGGCCGCCGCGATTTGCCGGCGCCTGTTCAGGAATTTGGGCAGCTTGCCGAGCTGGCTCAGGCCAAGGGCGCACTGGATGTCTGTGATGCGGAAGTTGCCTCCCAGGAACCGCATCTCGTAGAACCACGAGTCGCGACGCTCTCGCTGCACGTAGTCATCCGTGATGCCATGATTGCGGAACATGCGGAGTCTATCGGCCAGGCCGACGTCGTCCGTGGTCACCATGCCCCCTTCTCCGGTAGTGATGTGCTTGACAGGATGGAAGCTGAACACGGTCATGTGGCTAATAGAGCCGACCGGGCGACCCTTGTATTCCGCTCCTAGGGCGTGGCAGCCGTCTTCGATCACCGCAAGCCCGTGACGATCGGCCAGATCGAGTAGCTGTTGCAGATCTGCGGGGTGGCCAGCGTAGTCCACAGGCAGGATGGCCTTAGTGCGGGTCGTGATCCTCCTAGCTACCTCATCGGGGTCGATGTTCAGGGTATCGTCGTGCACGTCGGCGAAAACCGGCTTCGCGCCCAGATAGAGCACGCTGTTCGCGGTGGCGGCAAAGGTCATCGGCGTAGTGACAGCCTCGTCGCCCGGCTCCAGGCCTGCCGCGAAGGCAGCCCCGTGCAGCCCTGCGGTGCCTGAGCTGAAGGCCACTGCGTGGCGGGCGCCCACATAGCTGGCAAAGGCCTCCTCGAACTCGATGACCCTGGGTCCTGTAGTGATCCAGTCGGTCCGCAGGACCTCTACCACCGCGCTGATGTCATCCTCGTCGATCGACTGGCGTCCATAGGGCAGGGGAACCTGGCGGACCGGCTGCCCACCTGCGATGGCAAGTAGGTCATCGGTGTGGCGTGCTGTTCTCAAGGCGTCAGTGCTTTGAGGTCTTCTACAGAGAGCCACTGAGGGTTGGAGTCGCTAGCGAACCGGAAGTCCGCCGGAACGGACTTGGAGCCGTGCCACCGCTTGACTTCCCAGCGCGGATTCGCCGGCTGAACGATATACATGTCCTCTAGCTCCACCGTGTTTCGAGACTCGTCTTCCGAGATCAGAACCTCGTGGAGCTTTTCCCCAGGACGGATTCCGATATGCTCAAGCTCACAGTTCGGAGCTAGCGCCTTCGCTAGGTCTATGATCCTGATGCTCGGGATCTTAGGTACGAATATCTCGCCCCCACGCATCTGCTCGACACATCTGATGACGAAACGGACCCCGTGTTCCAGCTCTATCCAGAACCGAGTCATCCTCTCGTCGGTTAGAGGGACCTTGCCGTTTTTCATTTGCTCGAGGAACACCGGCACGACGCTGCCCCTGCTCCCAACGACGTTGCCGTACCGAGCGCAGCTTAAGAGCGTCCCGCCGGTGCCGGAGTACGAGTTACCTTGTACCAGGAGCTTCTCCGCGCACAGCTTTGTCGCGCCGTAAAGATTGGTTGGGTTTACGGCCTTGTCGGTGCTTATGCCTATGACCTTCTTCACACCTTCGTCGATGGCGGCATCTATTACGTTTTTTGCTCCAATGATGTTGGTCTGGACGGCCTCGAACGGGTTATATTCGCAGGCCGGCACCTGCTTGAGGGCTGCTGTATGGACAACGATATCGACGTCGGTGAAGGCTCTCTTGAGCCGGTCCTGGTCGCGTACGTCACCTATGAAGTAGCGCATGGGCGATCCAGGGCTGTCGGGATATACCTGGCGCATCTCATGCTGCTTCAATTCGTCTCGGCTGAAGATAATCAGCTTTCGGGGCCTGTGGTGCTCCAGGAGGATTTCGGTGAACTTCCTGCCGAAGGACCCTGTGCCACCGGTGACAAGTACGGCTAGCGTTGACCAGTCCATCAGAGAATCGCCGGAGTTTTCGCCAAAGGCTCCCGACGCGTAGCTCTACCCGGCGACCGCATCGCTACCCAGGGCTGGGTCGAGGACAGGTTCGCCGTCGGGGGCGTTTCGGCCGTCGTAGCCGGAAGCCCGGAAGGACCTCGCGTAATACCCATCGGCCTCCATTAGGTCGGCGTGTGTCCCTTGCTCCACGGCCTGTCCGCGGTCGATTACGTAGATCCAGTCGCAGTTCGCCACTGTGGACAGTCGATGGGCGATGATAATTACCGTGCGGCCTTCACTTGCGCTTCCGATACCAGCCTGGACAACCTGCTCAGCGAAGACGTCTAGTGAGCTCGTTGCCTCGTCGAATACGAGGATAGGCGGATCGGGTAGAACAGCCCGGGCGATGGCTATGCGTTGACGCTGCCCTCCCGAGAGCTTCATGCCCCGGTCGCCAACTACAGTGTCATAGCCTGCTGGTAATCCAGTTATGAAGTCGTGGGCGTTGGCGATCCGGGCAGCGTGCTCGATCCGCTCCTGGGTTGCTTCCGGCTCGGCGAACGCTATGTTCTCTCGAACGGTTCCGCCGAATAGGAACGTGTCCTGGCTTACGAAGCCGACGCGCGCACGCCAGGAGCGGAGGTTGAGATCTCGTAAGTCCACTCCGTCGGCCAGGATACGGCCGCTCTGCGGCTCGAACAATCTGACTATCAGATCCGCTATGGTAGACTTCCCCGCGCCCGAAGGCCCGACGATCCCGGTCCTGGAGCCCCTTCCGAAAACGACGTTCAAGCTCTCCAGAACCTCGACTGTTTGCGAGGCACTGGGGCCGTTTTCGCCCTGGCCGTCTTGGGTGAGCTGTATTTCCGGATCACCCCATTTGGGGCGAGATGGGACCGAAGACGAATAGGGTGAGGGACTGTACGCGAAATCGACGTTTTCGAATCGCACCTCTCTGTTGAGCTTGGTAAAGAGAGTTCCTTGGCCCGTAGCTTGCCGTTCGTCTGGTGAGAGGAAGTTCAACACGGAGACAACGTAGCGGAGCGAGATAGCTTGCCGGAACAGTTGAAGCCTGCGTGTAGACATGGTGGCCAGAACTGGAAGAAGACGCATCGCCACAAGGGCAAAGGCTGCTAACAACGGTAGCGTACGCGCAGCGAATCCTTCGCTGGTGAGGGAGAGGCCGGCCAGTGCAGCTCCCAGGACGACACCGACTGCGACCATTGCAACTGAAGGGGGTATCTCTCTGATTCTTGCTGACATGATCCCCACACGTATTCGTTCCTGAGAGAGGTCCGAGAGCTGGTCGGAAATACGCTGTTCCGCGCCGAACAGCTTGACCTGACGTATGCCGCTAATGGTCTCAGATGTAAGCGAGCTGATGCCGCGCTGGTTGACCATCTCATCTTTACCGACCACCAGCGACCGCAAGCGTAGCTGCTCCATCAAGAGCACAAGTACGGCCCCCCCTCCCATGACAACCAACGTAGCCTGCCATGATAGAGCAAACAAGACTAGCAAAACCATAAGAAGAGTTAGCAAGTCTCGAGCCATCTCAAGCGCAAGCCCCAAGGACCGGGCGCCCGCCTGCGGCTGTTGGACCAGGTCGTCGAGCAGCCGCCCCTGGCGGCGGTCTAGGAAGAACTTGTAATCCGCGCCCAGGTAGGCGGCTAGCATCTTCCCACGTAATCCCTCAGCGGCTTTTACTGTGAACCGTGCCAGCGAGAGATTGGACCAGTATCGAAAGCCCGCCCTCAACAAGGCCGTTCCCAGGAATGCAAGGCCAAGTAAAAGAAACTGGTTTTGCCCGGAGAGGCTATCCAATACTCGCGCTGACACCCGCGCCAGGGGCCCGAACCCGTCGAAGGACGATGGCGGAGCCTGACTCAGCAGCTGCATCAACGGAACGAATAAGGCCGCTCCCAAGGCGTCGACCACGGCGCCTCCCAGGGAAATCGAAAGCACTATGAGTGAGGCTCGGCGGAACGGACGGGCAACCTCCACCAGGAGTCTCAGTATGCCGGAAAAACTCTGGCCTTCGAAGGTTTGCTCGAGAACCTGCTGTACCGATCGAGGCATTATTCGGCCTTTGCTGGCAGCGAAGCTTCTTCCATGGGATAGTGTCGCCTACTTTGGGGGTAATAGACGATCTTCATTTTGTCTCAGCATGTGCTCGATTTCCTTGACTATGCGCTCGTGAGTCAGGCCGTCCGCGGAGTTGGCCACATACGAGGCGGACCGGCGAAGCTCATTCGCGACATCGTCAGGCTGGGGCTGGAGAAACTCGCGGAGATATGAAAGGAGGTCTTCGCTGGTGTATGCGCTCTTTATCCAGGGGGAGCGCAGTAGGCACTTGACGTGCTCCCACTCCAGGGATGGATGAATCGTCGGGGGCCGCTTACCATCCACGCCTGTGAATCCAAGTAGAACAGACGGCTTACCAAGCAGCATCCCCTCCAGAACAATGGTCGAGTAAGCGGACAAGGTCGTGTCACATGCGTTCAGTGCTTCCGCGAGCTGGCGGATATCCTCGTATGTGGCTGTCGCTGTGGCATCGTCCTGAGGCTCATCCAGAGGGACTCCCGGGTCCATCACTACGTGAGGCAGGGAGGGGATACCCTCTCTCTCGGCTCTGGCCCTGGCTTTAGGGTGCCGGCGATACCATATGTAAGATGCGGGCAAAGCTCCAGACTCTATCCATTCCGAAACACGGCGAACGATAAACGCTTCATCCGAGAACTTGGCGAGCGTTCCGCTTGCGAAGAATATAAGACGCCTCGAGGGATCGAGCCCCTGCTGTGCGAACCACTGTTCTCGAGGTATCAGGGTCTCCGGTGCAGCGTACACGTCGAAGTGCGGCGGACCTGTCACGGCGATTTGAGCGTCGGAGGATCCGTGGTGCTTTAACGCCTGCTGCCGAGAGTGCTCTCCCCAGACGAGGATGCGATCCGGAGGAGGCCAGATGGCCCCCTTGGACGTTAGATTATCCCAGCTCCCCTCACACATCAGTATCGGAACGCCCTGTTTATGCGCCGCTTGCACTAATTCGAAGTCAATCGGATCGCTAATCGTGGTTGGCCAGACTAGGAGACGCGGCCTTAGAGAATACACGAGGTCCGACGCCACCTTGCTGGGGCGCAGCTTGCCATGCCATCGCGCAGCCAGCCTCTCAGAGTCGGACACCACGTCGGCCGCATACCACAGGGCCGTTGCAATTAGGGACGTGACTGACGCCCCTGTCCGCCGCGCGAACTTGTATCGGTATTCCGCTTGTGATCTTCGATGGACTATCGACGCCGTTCGCAGGTGGTTCAGGAGTGCCAGACGACGTGCGTCCGGTCGAAGATCGTCGATCGAGAACGTCTGCACATCATGGCCCCGTGCCTCGATCTCGCGCAGGTCGGCTTTATGCCCTACGACGGTTACAGACATACCCCGGTCAACCAGCCTAGCGAGCAGGCCGCTTGCAACGTAGCTTTTGGCATGAGAGCGGTGACCTAGGACGAGCAGCACATCGCAGCTGCGGATAGCAGGCTGCTTTACGTACTCAGTAGTCTGTTGCCTCCGGCCGAGGATCACGTCTTGTAGCTAACCGAGTTCATAATATGTTGCGTTAGCTCAGGCGCTCAGCGTCTAGCAGTACATTCATCGTCGATACATCCCGGTCAAAGGCCGCAGGGTCCAATCTGATGCCTTGTCGCGACACGTCTAGGAAGTTGCGTAGCGATCGATTGAGAGACTCCTCCCAGGCAGTGGCATAGTCTATAGGCCAGTATCCGGCACTTGGCGGGGTCGTGTAGCGGCCCCTCTCGTCGAAGGTATCTCGCGGGGAGCGTAGAGTAATACCCGTGCCGTCATAAATGGCGTAGCCATTGGTTCCCCATAGCTCCACACGGACCGTGTAAGGTGCTGCGTAGCTGTTAAGAATGTTCACCCAGACCCCATTATCCATCTGCATGCTGATCATCCCCGTATCGACGGCTTGGGACCTCGAAGAGACCGAGCTCGTGCGGACGACCGCTTTTCGACACTGGCTGAACTGGGTTATAGCGAAATGGATGAAATGAATACCCACCGTCTCCAGCGGGCCGAAGCTCGAATTATTCAGTCTCCAGGAGTCATCCCAGTCGTCTCGAAACGCACCCCCGTGGCTCAGATGCACGTCGAGTGCAAAGACCTTCCCCAGCATCGGGCTGCTTGCTAGCTCCCTCATACGGGCTGCGAGGTCATGCCATAGGAAGTTGAAATTTACTCGGATGCGACTCTTTAGGTCCGAGGGCAAATGGAGTAGAGAGTCGATCTCGTCTTTGTTGCTGGCTGCGGGCTTCTCTAGGAAGATGTAGCCGCCATAGTTTCGTAGAGCTTGTATCTGTTCGGCGTGCACGGGAGTTGGGCTGGAAATAATCACGACGTTCGAGTCCAGGCAATCCGTGAGGTCCTGGGTGACCGGCAAGCTGCTGTACTCGGACGGGGGTGTGCGGTGATAGTAGACACGGTCCAAGATCACATCCGGATTCTGTCGCAGCATGCGGATATGTCGGCCGGCGTGGCCCCTTAGTCCAATGACGCTGACGCGGGGCTTATCCGTTTCAAGCGCTACTTCGGACATCGATCGCATGGAACCAATGAGGCCCGCTGCCGGGCCTCATGGAGTTCACGCAGCCTCCGGTACTTCTCCCCCAACCAGATGTCGGAGATCGACTCCTCTCTCGCGTTGCCGACCGAGAGGAGCGACTTGTAATCGAAGTCGCATGGGTTGCAGATCCCGTCGAACCATACGTACATTCGCTCATATAGGAGGCTACAGACCGTTTGCCTTCCAAGAGTCGTGTTGCTATACGAGTCCCATCTAGGGAGCATTCGCACGATAGTTACCTCGTCTACGTAGTTGGACCAAAACCGCTCCATCTCCTCCGGGTCCTCGGTTCCGCCAACGGCAACCCCCGATATCCGTGTGGTTGTCCCGCTCCCCGGGTACTTCGTTTCACGGATCTCGTTGAACCTCTCGATGTTGCCAAGCACCTGATCGAAGCTCCCGCCTACGCGGATGCGTTCGTAAGCTTCCTTGGTGGTCGAGTCAATGGAGAACGTCATAGTGGATACATCGGCGGCCAGGATGTCGTGGACCATCTTCTCGGTGAGACGGGTGGCATTGGTGTTGATCTTAGTGTCGAAAATCCCCCTGTCGGCTGTGTATGCCAACATGTCCCCGAACTTCTTATGCAGCGTCGGCTCTCCACGGGAGGCGAGGGTGATGGCATGGCAGCCATGGTCTACTGCCTGGTCCACCACCGAAGTAAAAAGCTCCCAGGGCATCATACCCATCATTTGATGGTCCGAGGTGAAACTCTTGTCCACCTGGAAACACATGACGCACCGTAAATTACAAACCGATGTAGGCTCTATCAGCAGGTGGCGTGGGAAAGTGGACAGCTTCTTCTGCACGGGGTAGAGCTTGAACTTGTACCTATGGACAAGATAGTCCAGCCACTTATCTTGCGCATGACGGCCCAGCCAGTTGAGCTCCTGAGGGGTTACCACCGTAGGGGACTCCCGGTCGATGATGGAGTCGAACTTGACCTCGCTCATCTCCCGACGGAGATCGCTGAGCACCTCCATGTTCTCGCTCGACAACTCGGCCCTGTTTGTCGAGAGTTCAACGTCTATCAGCTCGACCACGGTATGGGAAAGTTGGGCCAAGGAATCGGGCGCGGTTGCGCCTACGAATTCAACGATTGGGATATCGTAATTAACGTCCGGTGTCATTGATCCTGCTCTTCTCTTGCGAGTGCCAACGCTCGCGGCAGTATCCGGCTACTCTGGCGATCGGGAGTCTAGGAGGATGTGTCATGCTGCCTCGCCTCCACGCATCCTCATTTGATGGGCTGCAACAGCTCGCGGCCCAACTGTTCAGGCTCACGGTAGTATCGGCCGGCTGTGGCTTCGTGCTGCCCAAGGGCGTCAGTCCGGTAGAGCTCACTGAGGACCTGCTCGGAGACATCGGCGGTAGGGAACGTGAAGAACTTTTCCTTGCCCTCCCTGTACACTTTTTCGTACAGATCCTTCAGCTGTCTATTGTCCACTGACGCCATCCCTCACCGGAATTGTGGACAGGATAAGGTCACAGACCTCCCTCACGGCCCCATACCCGCCTCGCTGCTGCGTCACGTAGTGTGCGACCGCCTGGACCTCGGGGGTGGCGTCGGCCACCCCTATGGCCAGTCCAACGAAACGGAGGGCTTCCAGATCCACGACGTCGTCACCTATGTAGGCTACCTCGTCCATGCTGAGATGATGGCGTCCCGCGATTTCCTTGAGCCTCGCGAGTTTGTCGTCGACCCCTTGATGGACTTCTCCAATTCGAAGCTTCAGAGCTCTCCGCTCGACTATCGACGTGCTCTCCCCGGTGATCAGCGCGGTGTTTATCCCGGCCTCATGGAGAAGCCGGATGCCCAGGCCGTCCCTCGTGTTGAATCTCTTGATCTCGTCGCCGGCCTCCGTGTAGTACATGGCCCCGTCCGTCAGGACGCCGTCCACGTCCATGGCGAGCATTCTGACCTTGGCCACCCGTTGCCTTAGCCCCTGGTCCACTCGAGGGCCTCGCTGGGAATGAGGTTGTCCCTGGGTATGTCAACCGATGCAACGACGCCTACCAGGTCGTCTATAAACCTGGGCGAGATACCCGTGCCTGGCCCCTTTGCTGTCAGCATCTCCCTGGTGATGGTGGTCCCTTCAGGGATGTCGCATACGGATACCACGCTTTTGGCGAGGCGGTGCCTGACGGACCACTCTCCTTCGACCATCTGTTTGTCAGATGAGCCCAGCGCGGCCTCGATGTTGCGCACGTTCCGGACGAGTAGATTTAGACCTTGGGGCTCTAGAGAGGCGGCATGGTCGGGGCCCAGCATAGAGCGATCTAGAGTGAAGTGTCGCTCGATGGCAGCTGCTCCGAGAGCGACAGCCGCCTCGGATGGAGCCAGTCCACGCTCGTGTCCTGAGTAGCCCACGGGCACGTCAAAGGCCTTGCGCAGGGTTTCCATTACGCGCAGGTTCACGTCCTCGTTATTGCAAGGGTAGGTGGAGGTGCAGTGGAGGACTATGAGCTTGTCGTGATGACTGCGCACCGTTGATACCGCATCTGTGATCTCTTCCATCGTAGACATGCCGGTGGACATGAGTATGGGTTTGCCCTTGCTGGCTATGTGGTCTAGGAGGGGGAGGTTCGTCAGGTCTGCAGAGGCGGTCTTGAAGGCTGGGACCCCCAGCTCGTCCAGAAAGTCCGCGCTTTTCATGTCCCATGCGCTGGCGAGGAACGTGATACCGATCTGTTTGCACAGGTCGGCAATCTCTCCGTAGGCTTCATCATCGAGTTCGAGCCGGTTACGGTGTTCCCCGTACGTCGCAGCGAGAGCGGTTGGGCTGTCGTAGGGCCTGGCCAGCGCTTCGCTGATCAGAATATCCGTCACGGTCCTCTTCTGAAACTTGACTGCGTCAGCTTTGGCGTCGGCGGCCACCTCGACCAGCCGTTTCGCAAGATCCAACTGGCCGTTGTGGTTAACCCCAGCCTCGGCCACTATGTAGCAGGGGTGTTCCTCGCCGACGGGCCTGTCACCTATATATACGGTCCTAGCCATGCTGTTGTCCTTGCGCTATCAGGTTATGCTTGCCGATGAGGAACTCCGCGAAAACGAAGTCTTCAGCGGTGTCCAGATCAACGGACTTCATCGGGTCCGTCGGGTAAGGTATCACGTGATCACCGGTAGTCGAGCCTTCGATTACGACACGACTCCAAACGGCGTCGACTACGCCAGTTGAAATGTATACAGCCTCGAGTTTCTGCCTCGGGTAGTCGGGGCCTACGCGGCGACGGAACTCCGTATCAACGTAAGGCAACAGCCGCCTATCTTCGTTACGCCACATCTTGTGAGGATGCTCTTTGGCGGGACGTACCGACTTTACGCTGTCGGCTCCGGTCTCTCGCAGCAGGGTCACGACTCTGTCGATGTCACCTGCTTCGCGCAGGGGTTGTGTTGGCCGGGGATGGACTATGATCGCCGGGCCATACTGCTGATTCTCTCCGAGCCAACTGAGTGCATGCTGGAAAACCGGCAGGTCGGGTGTATCGTCTTGGCCCAGCTCGGCGGGTCTTATGAACGGTACCTCCGCGCCGTACTCCCTGGCAACGCCCGCTATCTCCGGGTCGTCTGTAGATACGATCAGCCGGTCCAGGCTGTGGGCCTCTCTGGCAGTGATAATGGAATAGGCTATGAGCGGTCTGCCGGCTAGGGGATAAAGGTTCTTCCGGGGCACGCTTTTAGAGCCGCCCCGGGCCGGAATGATTCCCAGCACCGGTCCTTCTGAGTTCAGCCTCCCGCCCGAGAAATCGTTACTCATGCTACTGACGGAGCCAGGAATCCCCATGGCTTTCGTACCATCGATAAGTCCTTGATAGTCCTTCCCCCAAAGAGATGCTCGGGGTCCAGCCCAGGGTACTCTTGATCTTCTCGGACGAGAGATGCTCGTATGTATCTTTCTGGCTTAGGTCGAGACCCTTGACTACGGGCTCTAAATGAGTCTTCCCTGAGGCCTCGACTAGGACCTTGACCAGCTCCAGCACGCTGATGGGCTCCGGAGCTGTGACGTTGAAAGCTTGCCCACGCACGTTGGGCTCGCCTGCGTGCTCAGCCAGGAGCATGTAGGCCGTCATGGTGTCCTGGGCGTGGAGGTAGGCTTTGATGGGGCTGCCGTCGCTGCGTATCACAGGCGCTTCGTCTCGGAGGAGCGCCGTGATACTCCCGGTTATGATGTGGCTCAGGTGAGGATCGGCCGGGCCGAAGGTATTCGTATTGCGAACGGCAACGGCGGGCACGTCGTACTGGTTGGCGTAGGTCCGAACGATCACGTCGGCGCAGGTCTTCGAGGCGCCATATGTGTCGAGCTGGTTGAGAGGGGCGCCTTCGTCGAAAGGGGCAGCATGCTGGGGGCCATACGTGTGGTTGCTGGAGGCGCAGATCACCCCGACGACCGATGAAGTGCGACGGCAGGCCTCCAGTACGGTCCAGGTGCCGCGCACATTCACGTCGAAGGCCTGGGTCGGCCCCGCGGCGCTGTCCTCGATTTTCGACTGTCCTGCGAGGTGGAAGCAGGTTTCCACGTTGTATTCCCCTAGGGTCTGCATTACGGCATCCAGGTCCGTGACGCTGCCCGCGACCATCGGCAGGCGGCCGTCCACCCCGTGGGCGCGCAGGCAGGGCGACGATGTGCCGAGGTCGAATCCGACTGGGTCGGCTCCTGACTCGATCAAAAGCTTTACCAGCCATGCTCCGAGGAAGCCAGAGGCCCCGGTGACAAGGACCCGCCGTCCAGTCCAGAACCCGTTGTCCGTCATCTCCTCAGTCGCGCGCTCTCACAGCCGCTCAGTACTGGGCCAGACGGCTAAGCCGGCTCCGGGCGTCACTCAGACGTTCGATGTCTGACTTCACCATGAGCTCCACGAGGGAGTGGAACGACGTGCTAGGTACCCACCCCATGTGCTCGCGGGCCTTGCTTGCATCTCCAACCAGCGGATGTACTTCTGCTGGCCTGATATTCGCCTCGTCGATGGTTACATAATCCTGCCAATTGAGGCCGACACAGCCGAACGCCGCTTCGACAAACTCCCTTACGGAGTGAGCCTTGCCGGTCGCAATCACGTAGTCATCGGGCTCAGCCTGTTGTAGCATGAGCCACATCGCCTCCACGTATTCCGGCGCATATCCCCAGTCGCGACGAGCGTCAAGGTTTCCCATCCTCAACTCGCTGCTCAGGTCCAGCTTGATGTGCGCGACCCCGTGACTGATCTTACGCGTGACGAACTCCGGTCTCCGCCTCGGCGACTCGTGGTTAAAGCAGATACCCGAACAGGCAAACATGCCGTACCTCTCGCGGTAGTACACGGTGAGGTGGTGTGCATATACCTTGGCGACCCCGTATGGACTTCGAGGATGGAACGGGGTCCTCTCCGTCTGCGGCGACTCGCTGGTCCTGCCGAACATTTCACTGCTGGAGGCTTGATAGAACCGGGCGTCAGGCTTGTGTTTGCGGATTGCTTCGAGAAGCCGTGTCACGCCCACCCCAATCACATCGGCAGTAAGAATAGGCTGGTCCCAGGTATTCGGATCGAACGATTGAGCCGCCAGGTTGTAGACTTCATCCGGCTGCGTCTTGCTGACGGCCTCATCCAGCGAAGATTGATCGGTCAGGTCACCTCGCAAGAGCGTAACTCGGTCACTGACGTCTTGTATGTGATGGGACTTCTCAGTACTGGGTCTGCGGACAATGCCATAAACCTCATAGCCCTTGTCCAAAAGAAGCTCGGCAAGGTACGACCCGTCCTGACCCGCGATGCCTGTTATAAGAGCCCGAACCATATCAGAAACGGATGCCGCCGCGTCCCACGCCTCGATACTCGAATCCAATTTGCTGGATGCTGGCCGGGTCCAGGGCATTGCGCCCGTCGAACACGAAGCGGGGCGGCCTTGCGCGCAGGCCGATCTCCCTCCAGTCCGCCTCGATTATCTCGGGCCACTCTGTCATCAGCACCAGTGCCTGCGCGTCGTCGACACAGGTGTACAGATCATTCTCCAGCTTCACTTGAGCGGGTAGTACCTTGGACGCCGCGCCCAAGGCCTGGGGGTCGTAGGCGCGGACCTCTGCAGCGTCTTCGAGGAGGCCGAGGATCAGGTCCAGGGAGGGTGCCTCACGGACGTCGTCGGTCCCGGGCTTGAACGCCAGTCCCAAAACGGCGACCCTGATCCCGGCGAGGCTGCCGAAACGTTCCCGTAGCGTATAGAGGGGAAGAAGGCGCTGGCGGTTGTTCACGGTGATTACCGCCCTGAGCAGCTCGAAGTTGTGGTCGTTGCTCAGGGCGACGTGGTCCAATGCCCTTACATCTTTGGGGAAGCAGGATCCGCCGTACCCGACGCCGGCCTTGAGAAAGCCTGCGCCTATCCTCGGGTCGAACGCGATTCCTTCGCTGACATCGTCGATGGTTGCGCCGACCTTTTCACAGAGGGCTGCGATCTCGTTGATGAAGGAGATCTTGGTTCCGAGAAAGGCGTTGCTTGCGTACTTGATCATCTCGGCGCTGGTGACGTCGGTCACGACACACGGAGCGTCGATGCTCTCATAGAGGCTCTTAACCTTCTTGACAACCGTATCGTCAGAGCTGCCGATGACGATACGGTCGGGGTGGAACCAGTCCTGCACCGCCTGGCCTTCTCGCAGGAACTCCGGGTTGGAGGCGTACTCGAGGGCCGTGTCGGCGAGCATGGTCTGCCCGAGCCTAGCGCCGGTCCCGGGAGGCACAGTGCTCTTCATGACGATGAGACCCTCTCGTGGCTGCATGTCCCTTATCCAGCATATGGCCGATCGTACCTGACCGAGGTCGGCGGCTCCGCCGCTGGTGGTGGGCGTGCCGGTGGTGACGAGGATAACGTCGCCGAGGGGCTCTTGTACTTCACCGGTGTGCAGTACACGTAGCTTGCCCGCATGTACGGCTTCGTCGATGAGCTGGGGAAGGCCGGGCTCGTACAGTGGAGACCTCCCGCTACGGTACGAGGTTACTCTATCCCAATCGACGTCGATTCCCAGCACGTCATGGCCTGATGTCGCGAGTCCTGCGGCGGCTACGGACCCAACGTACCCAAGCCCGAGTACGCTGAGTTTCATGGAGAGGTGGACCTCGTTCCGACAGCAAGCGGCTGGTAAGCTCTGCTATCTGCCACTATCTCTCCCACTTGGCCGACGGATGGTCTGCTGGCGAGGGCTCGTCTCGTCTCCGGTGATGGTTGACGGATCGCCTGCTCCCGCCGGTGTCGTGGGCATCGGACCTTCGATGCCACCACTCGATCAACTTGATTGCAAAGGGTAGCTCTTCCTCGAGAACTCGATAGGACTTGGCGAAGTCCCACTGGTCGCCGTGGGCTAGCCTAGATGCCTTGAAACCGTGGAATCCCCGGTAGGCAAGCAGGTAGCAGCGGATCCCCAGGCCGTTGAATAGATGGTCAGTGGTGAGATGGACGCCATATCCGATCAACACGGCCACGAGCCACCATGGAAAAGCGGCCCAGATGCCCAGGGCCACAAGGGCCGCTAGCCACTCCCAGCTGTGCAGCGCTAAAACCATGACTGGCTCGCGCCGGAGTGCGAACCTCCACCACAGGTCCGGGCCGTGGTCGAGGTCCACGAGCGTGCCTGCGCCGACGGTCACCGCCATGGCCCAGGGCTCGCCGGTTGCTGCCCATGCCACGCCACCAGCCGCGACCGAGGTGACAAGGTGCCTGCTTGGTCTCAAGTCCTTGCGTCCGCCTTCACGCCAACAGCATGCGCATCGGCTGAAGAGCGCGTTTGAAGGGGTTGAACATCAGCCCCTATGTAGGTTTTTCCCAAGGAATGTTCCTGCTGGGTATCATGGTTCCCGGACGACATCCGGCCGTTCTGCAAGCAGGCTCGAAGCCGGTGATTCGACCCTCGCCTGGGATAATGCGTTTCGGGTGTCGACGGTGAGCCTGGCTTTCTGCTCAATGCGAGCCCAGTCGTAGCTGGAGTGATCGGTTACGATGACCACGCAATCGGCTCTGGCCACCGCCTCGTCGAGGTCGCAGTCCGGCACCGAGCTCAGCTCGTAGGTGTCGGTCTCGAGGTGACCGACGTAGGGGTCGTGGTAGCTGACTCTGGCTCCCTTGCTCAGGAGCGCCTCGATGATGTCTAGGGCAGGAGATTCCCTGATGTCGGCTACGTCGCGCTTGTAGGTCACGCCCAGGATCAACACACTGGCGCCTTTGACCGGGCTGCCAGCCTCGTTGAGCGCGTCCTGTACCTTGGTGACCCAGTAGAAGGGCATGCCCAGGTTGACCTCGTCGGCCACCTTGATGAAGCGAGCCGAGTAGTTCAGCGTCTGCATCTTCCAGGCCAGGTATTGAGGGTCGACGGGGATGCAGTGGCCGCCAAGCCCAGGGCCCGGATAGAAGGGCATGTAGCCAAAGGGCTTGGTCTTCGCCGCGTCGATGACCTCCCACACGTTGACGCCCAATCGATCGCACATTATCGCGACCTCGTTGGCCAGCCCTATGTTCGTCGCCCTGAAGGTGTTCTCCAGCAGCTTCACCATCTCAGCAGTCTTGGGCGATGAGACGGTCACAACCTCGTCCACGGCGCACCGGTACAGCGCCACGGCCGTCTCCGTGCACCGGGCCGTCACGCCGCCGATCACCTTTGGGGTGTTGACGATAGTCCAATGGGTCTGTCCAGGATCGACCCGTTCCGGCGAAAAGGCCAGGAAGAAGTCGGCACCTATGTCGAGCCCCTGGCCGTTATTCTCCTGCAAGGCGGGAAGCACGACCTCTTCGGTCGTGCCAGGGTAAGTCGTGCTCTCCAGTACCACCAACATATCGCGGTGCAGACGCTTCGCGATCTCGTCCACGGCACCGACGATGTAAGAAAGGTCGGGGTCCTTGGTCTTGCTGAGGGGTGTGGGTACGCATACGACCGCTGCGTCGGCCTCCAGGAGTGCGTCGTAGTCGGTGGTGGCCGATAGGGTGGGGGAGTCGACGGTGAGGCGCACCAGAGCTTCAGAGGGAACATCGTCTATATAGGACTCGCCCCTGTTGATTGACTGAACCCTGGTGCCGTCCAGGTCGACGCCAATCACCCGGAAGCCCGCCTCTGCGAAGACGACGGCAAGTGGCAGGCCCACGTACCCGAGGCCGACCACGCAGACGTCTGCCTGCCGCGACCGAAGCCGGTCTATCAGCGCCATTCCTGAGTTGGGCCCCGCCGGCGCGGGTGCTGCATCAGGTGATTGATCGGACTGTCCATGCCTCTCTTTAGATACAGGGGCCGGGTAGGTGGAAGCACACGTCGTGTGGCAAACGGGTGCTGTTGAGATTAAGGAGGAAACGCTTCGCTACCCTGCTGACGACAGCAGAGCGAATCTATCGCTTAAGGGGCGCCCTCGGAGCGTTGGCTACGACGAAGGACGCCGGTGTTGGTTGCCCTTACGCGCTCGCGAGATTAAGCGCGGCTTCGGGGCCGAAGCCGCGGACCCATCGGCCGCCACCTCTGGTGCGACGCGTGCGGCGCGGCTTGCCGAACTCTTCGAGCGCCTTGGCCCGCTGAAGGCTATTCCACGGGACCTTTGCCTGAACTAGGTCGCCCATGAACTCCAGCAGCACGCGGACGCGGGCCTCCGGGGACTTGGGCTCTTCGAGAACCCGCCCCAGGGTGTCCATCTTGGCCGTGACGACGCGGACGGTATCGCCCTCCCGGAACCTGGTCCAAAGCCCTCCGGTCTCGTTCGTACGGTTGACCCTGGCTGCCAGCTCGTCAACGACCGCATCCGGAACCGCGGGCACGAGCCCGTCGAAGTGCAGCAGTCCGATGATTCCGGGCAGTCCCCTGACCCTCGCCCCGTCGGTCTCGTCGAGATCGTACCTGACGAAAATATAGCCCGGGAAAAGCGGAATCGTAACCCGACGGACACTGGGTCGCGGTGTCTCGACCCTGGGCAGGAAGAATTCAAGCCCCTCACGCTCCAGCGTCCGGGCTGCGGCGCTCTCCGAATTAGGTTTGGTCCTTGCTACATACCAGCGTTGGGCCATACTATGCCTCGCCACTCCCGGCTAGTTTGCGGCCTCGGACCTGGTTGCGAGTCTGTGTTGCTGGAGCAGGGGGACGATCTGGTAGCTTGACGCTCCACTGGCCTCGACCTCCCGACACCGCTCCTTCATCGCCGTTGGGAACGCGACTATCACCTTGGAATAGTCTGTTGGAATCATCGATCCAAGGCCACTCACCGGCATCCCGATAAATTTTCGTCCCGAGTCTTTCCCGTCGAAGACATCTATCTCGGTGATCCCGATATCTCTTAGCGCGAGGTAGATCAGCTCGGTAAGCTCCTTGGTGCCGTAGATGGCGATGCGAGACTCCGCATTAAGGGCCAAGCCTCCTATCTCTTCGTGCAATAGCTGCCGGACCCGCTGGTAGTGGGTCATGAACCTGTCGACGTAGTCCAGGGTAAGGTGGACTTTACGGGCGAAGCCTGCGGGGGTCAGGATGTAGACCCAGCGGCGCCATCCCACCTTGGTGGCGCGCACGTACCCCTTTTTTGCCAGACTGCGCACCAGAAGGTTGGCAACCCCGAGGGCGACGCCAATTTGCGAGGCCAGGCGGCGCTGGCTGGAGTCGGGCGTGGCTTCGATCTCCTCCAGGAGCCTCAACTCCCTGTAGGAGCCGCCTTCGAGTCCGGGATTGTGGTCCTTCTTCTCGTCCATTACAGTTCGTCCGCCAGCGCGTTCGCTCGGTGAACGGACATTAAGAGTATTGTTCACCGGATGAACGCACCTTGTCAAGAGGGATGGACCCCTTGATTGGCTTTCGAACGCGCGAGGCTAGCGCGGCTCGCACCGGGAGCAGGCTACCGTGCGGCCGAGAGCACCGGTAAGAGACCTCTTGGAACAGCCTGGGAAGAGTGCTTCGGCAGGGGCGTGGGGCAAAGCTCGGGAGGTATCACATAGGCGGAGCACACACGACCGCGTCAACTGATGTCGCTGGCCCAGTCCCTGTTTTCCAAATACCAGTCGACTGCGCCCTTGATCCCGTCTTCGAGCGAAACGCGGGGGCGCCAGCCGAGGAGTTGGCCGGCGCGCCGTATGTCCGCGGCCGTAGCCTTGGGATCAGCCGCGTGCCGCTCCGCATACTCGATGTTCGCCTGCCTACCGAGAGCGCCCTCTATATAGGACGTGATCTTGGTCAGGGCGACCGGTCGCTCGCCGCCCAGGTTGACGACTGCGAAGCCCAGGGGTCGCAGGGCGGCCACCGTGCCCCGCGCTGCGTCCTCCACGTGTGTGAAGTCTCTCTCCTGGCTACCGTCGCCGTACACGGTGATCGTCTTTCCTTCGGCTATGCCCCTTATGAAGCGGAACACGACCATGTCCGGGCGGCCGGCGGGCCCGTACACGGTGAAGTAGCGAACGACACTAACGTCCAGCCCGTGCAGGTGATGGTAGGTGTGGGCAAGCATCTCGGCCGACTTCTTCGAGGCGGCGTAGGGCGAGAGAGGCTTGTTGGCCGGGCTGAACTCCTCGAAGGGTCTCCTCGTGTCCTCGCCGTAGACGCTGGAAGTTGACGCCAGCACGAACTTTTTGATGGAGAACTCGTTGCACAGGTCCATGAGGTTGAGGGTGCCGAACACGTTGGTCTCGAAGTAGCCTCGGGGATCCTCGATCGAGGCGCGGACGCCTGCCTTTGCGGCGAGATTGATGACCGCGTCGAAGGGTTGGTCGAACAGCTCCCTCAGCGGGGACACGTCAAGTATGTCCACTTCATGGAAGGTGAAGCCTTGCCTGCCCGATAGCTGATCGAGTCGCCAGCGCTTGAGCCGGACGTCGTAAGAGGCTTCGATATTATCGACCGCCGTTACGCTGTGGCCCCCGGCCAGCAGAGACCGTGCGACCTCCGCCCCGATGAATCCCGCCGCTCCTGTCAGGAGGTAATCTGCCATCAGATCGTCCTAATGAGTCGTAAAGTCGGCGGTTTCACTCGAGTTCCGATGACTATCATCCCCGTTCACCGACCTCGGTTGTGATACGACCGAATCATGATCAATGTGTCATAGAATCGATGACACTGGTGCTATATCGGGAACGCGTGTGCTCCACTCCCCAGTGGAAGACGAGCCAGTTCTTACCCATGGGAGTCTTGTAGCTCTCTAGTGGATGAAAACGAACCAGCGGAAGGTTAAGCCAAAGTAGTGTTCCGTTAATTCTCATCAGAAAGTGATGAACACCACTACGGAGCAGGTGTAAGGCGTGATACCAGACCTCCAATCGAGTTCTCCGGTAGTGGGACTCGAAGAACGATGCGTAGTCTTCACGCGAAGCGTCCGACATCATCCTGCTCATCGAGTCCGGGTCGTCTTTGACGGAGCTAATGAATAAGACGGACTGGACCCTCTTCCTCTGGCCAAACAGGCCACGTGGGACCCCCGCTTCCTCGACAATCCGACGTGGTATGGGCCGGTCATAGCTCCTCCCCAGGCGCCAGGGCCGCATCTCCGGTGAGTTGGAGATGCCGTGGATGTCGGGGTGGCGGAGAGCGCCTAAGAACGGGACTGGGAGGTTAACGAAGCCTGTGCGAAGGCGGAACTCTTCCAACGACGTGCCGCTAACATCGCCTCTCTTAATGTCGATGCTAGGCTGCTTGTGCGGAGCCCAAATCGTGTCTCCGTGGAAGCCGGTGAGCAAGATCCTCCCTTGGAAGACTTCCTCAAATGCTGCGAAACGAACATCCTCGCCGGTAACGTCAGATGCAAAGAATTCAGCCTCTACTAAATCCGAGCGATCCCTGTACTGTGAGCCGTTGGCCGACGTCACCGATGGACCAAGATATGAGGCGATCTCGCGCCCCGAGTCTCCTCCCCCGTGCCGTTGCTCCGGTTCCTCCAGCGTGACGGCCTCTCGACACCCGACATGCAGGCCTATCGCCGCGCAGGCGGGTGAGTCGTATCCGCTGGAGACGGTCGCTAGCAGGCGATAACGGACCTGCAGATCTTCGGAGGCGGCGTTGATTGCGATAGCCTTTAGCGTATCGACCAGGAAGGCATAGTAGTCTCGGAAGCTTGAGAACGCTGGGGGAAGCGCCTTGTCCTCGAATTTCATGGTGCCGTCGGTCCCCACCTCTATGTTGCGAGCATATACGAGGTATATGCGGCCGTCCGTCAAAGGGACGTGCCGTCGCGCGGCTCCGGTGCCGAGCACGATCGAATACAGATCTCGCCAATAAAGGGGGTAATCGAGTCTTAGAGAGTGGCCAGATGCTACCAAACAAACGGCAAATGAGTTTGACACGAACGTCAGGCCCACGGCTGGATCCTTCAGGACATGGACTCTACCAAGGGTGTGGAACGGCGCGCAGAATAGGGCACCCTGATTTGTAAGCTTTCCGCCTGATCCCGCCAGTGCAAGCGCCTTGTGAATAGCGCCATCGGGAAAATGGCCGTCCCAAGCGCCTTCCATAAAAAACCCTTCACCTGTCTCTACCCAGTCACCGTGAATCACACGGATGGTCGGGTCACCCTTCCTCAACACCGCTAGCCACGAGAGCCTGGGCAGCGAGGCATCGCGACAGAATTCAAAGCTCGTGCCCATGATTCTTGAGTCTTTTCTCGGGTTCTTTGCCGTGCGAGCGGGTGGTGAGGGATGCGTACAGGTTATCAAGTTACTTACGCCAAGGAAGCAGAGGCGGACACCGAGTCAAGTTCACTGTCTGCGCGGAGATACGATACGAGATGACCAAAGAGAGTTCAAGCAGGGCTGCGTAGTCACGTGCGTCGATTGCGCTGGTCCCAGGTCCGCCCCGGCGTCAGGGTTGACAAGCGGACGTGGGTTCTGCTGTCATTAGCGCCATGTACGAGCATTCCTGAGGCGCTTTGTGCCCCACCGGCGGCCCTATGCTTTCGGGTCGCCTTCTGGTTTATGCGGACCGACGAAAGACGAAAAAGGAGTACCAGCTATGATCGAGGTCCCGATAAGGGTTAAGACAGAGAACTCCGAGAAGCTCCATCAGGAGGCCCGGAAGTATGCGCCCAACGGCGTGCAGGGGTCGGGCCGCTGGTACGAGCCCTTCCCCTTGTACTTCAAGAAGAGCAAAGGCGCGCGAATCTGGGACGTGGACGAGAACGAGTACATCGACTACCACGCCTCATTCGGTCCGGCGGTCCTGGGTTATAACGACGAGCGGATAAAGAACGCCATCAACCGAACGCTGGAAGACGAGGGCGTCCTGTTCGCGGGGCCTCACCCCAAGGAGGTGGAGCTTACCAAGCAGTTCGCTGAGCTGATCCCCTGCGGGGAGAAGACGGTGATCTGCGGCGGCGGTGGGTCGGACCCGCTGTACCATGCGTTGCGCGTTGCTCGGGCCTACACGGGCAGGACCAAGCTCCTGAAGTTCGAGGGAGGCTACCACGGCTGGCACGACTACTTCACGGCCAGCGTGCGGCCCGACCCGGCCCACGTCGGCTCGGCCGACGCGCCGAATACGGTCCCCGAGTCCGCCGGCTCGCTGAAGGAGACGATGGATAAGATCGTGGTGGCTCCCTTCAACGACCAGGCGGCGACAGAGGCCATCATCGAGCGGGAGAAGGACAACCTGGCGGCGGTCGTCATCGAGCCGGTCAGCCACAGCGCCGGCTGCCTCATCGTTCAGGAGAGCTTCCTCAGGTTCCTGCGGGAGATCTGCGACCGGTACGGCATAGTTCTGATCTTCGACGAGATCATCACCGGGTTCCGCCACCACATCGGCGGTGTCCAGGCTATCTATGGCGTCACTCCCGACCTCGGGGCCTTCGGCAAGGCTATGGCCAACGGCTACGCGATCAGCGCGCTGACCGGAAAAAATGAGGTGATGTCCAGGTTCTCGCCGGAGGGCGACGTGTTCATGTCGGGCACGTTCATGGGCCACCTTCTGGGCGTGACCGCGGCGCTGGAGACCATCGACATACTCAGGGACGGCGAGATTCACAAGGAGCTGTGGCGCAAGGGCAACCGCATGGCCGAGGAGATCAACAAGACCATCGACGGCCTGGAGCTGAACGCCCGGTGCAACAGTTTCGGTTCTATCTGGAACCTCTACTTCACAAGGGAGATCAATAACTTCAGGGACATAATCCACATGACGAAAGAGGGCAAAGGGCACCCTCCGGACGTAGCCTACAGGAACGCGCTGCTCAACGCAGGGATCTTCGTGCAGCCCAACTACACCAACAGAGCCTTCATATCCGCTGCCCACTCCGACGAGGATATCGACAGGACCATAGACGTGACGCAGGAGTTCCTGAAGGAGCACCAGGAGGATTTAAGGTAGGGGTTGCCCCTTCTGAGTCCTCCCCCGGTAGGGGAGGACGGAACGAGTTGCAGTCCCCGGTAGGGCTACCTGCGAGCGTAGGGGCCTGTAGCCTGAAGCAGCGTTCCCACCCAGGGGTTTACTCGCCCTCCCGCCTGGATCGCATCCGCAGCTCCCCGTGGCGACACAGACTTCGAAAACGAAGCGAAAATCACGATGATCGGGAGGGTCGATGCAAAGGATAGGGGTTGACATAGGAGGAACCTTCACCGACCTCGTCGTCTACGACGAGGAGACGGGCCGTTTGGCGACGACTAAGGCCCCGACGACGCCGAGTGCCCCAGAGGAGGGGCTGCTGCAGGCCTGCCGGCAGCTAGACATCGACTTCGGCGCCGTCTCCTACTTCATGCATGGGACCACGCTGGTCACCAACATGATCCTGACGCGTACCGGAGCTAAGGTAGGGGTCATCACCACCAAGGGGTTCCGGGACGTGCTGGAGATCGGCCGGAGCTACCGGTGGGACCTGTACAACCTGCAGTACGACCGCCCCAAGAGCTTTGTCCCAAGATATCTCGTGAGGGAGGTAACGGAGCGTGTCGACCACAAGGGCAAGGTGAATGTGGCGCTGGACCGGGCGGAGGTCGCGGAGGTGGTCGGCGCTCTTCAGGCGGAAGGGGTCGAGGCCATAGCCGTTTCGCTGTTCAACTCCTACGCGAACGCGGGTCACGAGTGGGAGGTGGCAGAGGTCATCAAGGAGATCGCTCCCAAGATGTATGTGTCCCTGTCCGCCGAGGTAGACCCTCGAATACGCGAGTACCAGCGGATCAGCACGACGGTTCTGAACGCCTACGCCATGCCCAGGACGCGAGGTTACATAGAGAGGCTGGACGATGCGGTGGGGATCGACGTGAAGTACATGCACTCCGGAGGCGGCATCGTACCTTCGGCCGAGGCCAGGCGGTTCCCGGTCACGCTGGTCGCGTCGGGTCCTGCCGCAGGCGTGCTAGCCTGTAAGTTCATGGGCGACACCCTGGGGATCAAGGACCTGATCACGGCGGACGTCGGCGGCACCAGTTTTGACGTCTGCGTAATAAAGAACGGCCAGCCCGACGTGAAGGACGAGGTGGAGGTTGAGTGGGGGATCCCGGCCCGAACTCAGAGCATCGACGTCAACTCCATAGGCGCGGGCGGCGGAAGCATCGCCTGGGTCGACGAGGGCGGCGCTCTTCGGGCAGGCCCCAAGAGCGCGGGTGCAGTTCCAGGTCCCGCCTGCTATGACCAGGGGGGCACAGAGCCCACGGTAACCGACGCCAACCTGGTCATCGGTCTGCTCGCTCCCGAGAACTTCCTGGGAGGGAACCTGAAGGTCAACCCGCAGAGGTCGTGGGAGACTCTCCGGCCCATCGCCGACAAGTTCAACCTGTCGGAGGAGGAGACGGCGGTCGGCATCTTCCGCATCGTCAATGCCAGCATGGCCCAGGCCATCCAGCAGGCGACGGTCAAGAAGGGGATCGACCCGCGGGATTTCACGCTGGTGTCCTTCGGCGGTGCAGGTGGTGTACACGCCGTCGAGGTGGCGCGAGAGGTGGGCATCCCCAAGGTCCTCGTGCCAATACACCCCAGTACTTTCTCGGCCTTCGGCCTGCTGACGGCCGACCTCAAGGACACGGCGACGAAGACGGTGCTGATGCCCATGGATAGGTTCTCCGCGGATGATCTGCAGCAGGTCTTCAGTGAGCTGGAAGAGGACGGGAGACGATTCCTGGCTGGTGAAGAGAAGCTCATCACAGGGGTCCAGGTCGAGCACATCCTGGATATCCGCTATGAGGGCCAGTCCAACGAGGTAGCGGTCCACCTCACTGAAGGAAAGCCTCTGGAGCGCGATGCCATCTACGAAGCGTTCGAGGAAAACCACTTCGCCCTGTATGGAACGAGGCTCGGGGATCCCGGGGAGGTCGTCAACGTGCGCGTGACGGTAACCGGCACAGTCCACCCGCTGGGGCTTTCGTTGAGCAACGGAGCGCCATCTACCGGCGCGCCGCAACCCAGGGAGCACCGCAAGGTGGCGCTATACGACAGTGAGATCGCCGTCTTCGACAGGCTAGAGTTGGGACCAGGGACGGTTATTAGCGAGCCCTGCATCATTCAAGAGGACGACTCGACCGTCTTCATGCCAGAGGGGTGCGAGGCAACGATCGACAGTTACGGCAACATCATGATCAGCATGCCGGCACGGAGCTAACCACAGGAGCGCCTAACATGACAGAGACAGCGGTTGCCACCGAGGAGGCCGAGAGCAAGCTGGACCCGTTCACCGCGGAGATCATTCGCAGCTACCTGCTCTCCACGGTGCGCGAGATGTATGACACGACCATCAGAACGGCTTACTCCACGTGCTTCAGCGAGGGCGAGGATTTCACCTGCGCCATCTTCGACACCGAGGGCCGGATGATAGCCCAGGCTTACGGTCTGCCCGCCCACTCGGGGGCTCTGGTGGACGCGATGGAAAACATCCTCGAGAACTTCGGTGAACTGAATGAGGGAGACATCGTCGTCCACAACGACCCGTACAACGGGGGCACCCACCAGGCCGACGTGGTGATCTGCCGGCCGATGTTCATCGACGGAGAGCATCTGGGCTTCAGCATCAACCGCGGACACTGGACCGACGTCGGTGGAATGGCCCCCGGCGGATGGTGCGGAACCGCGAGGCACGTGATCCAGGAGGCCCTGATCATACCGGCGGTGAAGCTCTACGAGCGTGGCGTCATGGACCGCCAGATCAGAGACTTCATCATCAAAAACGTGCGTTTGCCCAAACAGTGCTGGGGCGACATCCAGGCGCAGATCGCGTCGGACATGGTGGCCGAGCGTCGAGTCCAGTCACTGGTTCTGAAATACGGGCTGGATGCAGTGAAGCATGGTATGAGCGAGGCCATCGAGTACTCGCGAAGACGCTTCGCCCGGATGGTCGAGGAGCTGCCCGACGGTGACTTTCACGGCTCCGAGATCATGGAGGATGACGGGCACGGCGGCGGGCCTTACACCATCAGGGCAAAAGTTACGAAGAAAGGGCACAACTTCATCGTCGACTTCCACGGAACGGACCCTCAGGTCCTGGGACCCGTCAACGTGTCGTTCACCGGATGCAAGGCAGCGGCGTACAGTGCGGTGCTGGCAGTGGTGGACCCCGACGTGCCCATGAATTCCGGAGTTCTGGACCTCATTGAGGTCAGGGCCGAGGTTGGGTCGATGGTCCGGCCGACCTATCCGGCCCCCGTCTTCTCCTGGGCGGACCCCACGGCCAAGACATCCGAAGCGGTGCTGAAGGCGATGGTGCAGATCGCGCCCGAACGCGTCGCGGCCGGCACCTACTGCACGGGCAACAACGTCACGGCCTCGGGCGAGGACCCGGAGACCGGCGAGGAGTTCCTGTGGTACCACTTTGGGTCCGGTGGATGCGGAGCGCGCCCGACCAAGGACGGCAACACCGCCGACTGGCACCTGATGGCCAACTGCAAGAACGAGTCGATGGAGATATGGGAGGCTCGCTACCCCGTGGAGTTCGAGGGGTTTGGCCTCGTGACCGACTCCGGTGGCGCCGGAGAGCACCGCGGAGGCCTGGGGATTGCGAGACGGATTCGCATGACCGCCGACACCCGGATCACGGGATGCGCCGACCGCCACCAGGAGCCGTCGTGGGGCATAGAGGATGGAGGGCGAGGGACCCCCAACCGCTTCTCGGTGACGCGCGACGGGGTCGAGTACGACCTGAGAACCATTTTCGGAACGCCGTCACCCTCGAAGTTCACAGACGAGCCTCTACTCAAGGACGACATCTTCACCACGGAGCAGGGCGGTGGCGGCGGGTACGGGAGCTCGCTGAAGCGTGACCCAAAGCAGGTTGCCGATGACGTCCGCGACGGCTACGTCTCCGCTGAGAAGGCCAGGGAAGACTACGGCGCCTGGATAGACGGTAACACGGGGGACCTTGATGAGGCGAAGACGCTGAAGCTGCGCGAGAGGTTGGCTTGACGGGGCTTGGTGAGGGCTAGGTTAACCCCGGACTTAAGTCCGGGGTTGCTTTGCCAGCCAGAGCGTGCCCCATTCTCGCTCGTGGTTCGACGGGCTCAACACGAACGGCAGATAGTTCGTTCGCCCTTGGCTGTGTCGAAGCGCGAACGGGACCAGCCTCCTCGGAGTTCGACAGACGAGCGGGGACCTGAGGCAGTGATATGAAATACGACACGATCGTCATAGGGGCCGGATCAGCGGGCGCAGTCGTTGCGACCAGACTGTCTGAAGACCCAGACCGGTCTGTGCTGCTGATTGAGGCAGGGCCGGATTACCCGGATTTCGACCATCTGCCAGACGAGCTGAAGTACGGCTACGCTACCGGTACGGGCCTGATCACCAGTGGCCACGACTGGAACTTCGTTGGCAAAGGCAACGACGTGACTCCGCCGGTACTGGTGCCGAGGGGGAAAGTCACCGGCGGCACCAGCGCTATCAACGGCCAGGTCCTCATGCGCGGCGCGCCCGAGGACTTCAGCGCCTGGGCCTCGTGGGGCAACGACCGGTGGAGCTATGCCGAGGTCCTGCCATACTTTCGGAAGCTTGAAACGGACCTTGATATCCAGGACGACTTTCATGGGTCCGATGGGCCTATTCTCGTACGCCGTTACAAGCGTGAGGAGTGGCTTCCCGCCCAGGAGGCCTTTTACAACGCATGCAAAGACGCCGGGTTCCCTGACGCTCCGGACATCAATCACCCCGATTCTACGGGTATCGGTCCGCTGGCCTTCAACAACGTGAGGGGTATCCGCCTCAGCACCGCTCTCGGATACCTGAACCTGGCCAGGCACCGGCTCAATCTCACTATCAAGCCCAACTGTATGACTCACCGCTTGCTGTTCGACGGCGAGCGCGCCACGGGCGTAGTGGTCGAAAGCGGTGGCGAAACGTTCACGGTTGAGGGCGACGAGATTGTCCTGAGCGGCGGAGCTATTGGCTCTCCGCATCTGCTTTTGCTGTCGGGCGTCGGGCCGGCCGACCACCTGGCCAGCCTGGACGTCCCGGTTGTGGCCGACCTGCCCGGCGTCGGGCAGAACCTGCGGGACCACCTCATCGTACCCGTGACCCTGCAAGCGGCCCGGAATTTCAGCCAGGACGAAAATGATCCCAGGATCCAGGTGATTCTCCGCTACACGGCCCGGGACTCGGACATCGTTAACGATATGATCATCTACTTCTGGGGCTATCCGAGCACTGCCTTCGGGCTGGCTCCCGAGCCGGATGCAGACGTCGATCCGTTCATACAGATGCTAGCCGGCCTCAGCCTGGAGGTAGGCTCCGGGGAGCTGCGTCTCACGTCGACGGACGCGAACGTCCAGCCGTTCCTGGATTTTCGCTACCTGGACGAGCCGTACGATCGAGAAAGGCTCCGAGAAACGGTCCGCCTCTGCTGTGACATTGCGGCTCACAAGGACTTCGCAGATATCATCGAAAAGCGCATCGAGCCTACGGACGAGGACCTGGCCTCCGACGCGGCGCTGGACGAGTGGATGTTGCGAACGGTAACAACTTCGATGCACATGACCAGCACGTGCAAGATGGGGCCGGCATCGGACCCGATGGCCGTGGTGGACCAGTACGGGAGGGTACACGGGGTAGAGGGCCTTAGGGTGGCCGACGCCTCGGTCATGCCCGACTGCGTTCGCTCCAATACCAACACTACCACGATGATGATCGGCGAACGCGTCGCCGACTTCATCCGGCGAGGACACGGCTAGGGGTGGCTGCAAGTACCCCGGTCCTGAGGGTGGCGTCATCGGAGAACTTCAGGTGTGTTTCCCACCCGCCCGCCCCAGCGGTCAGATTGGTTTAAGGGGATCCCTCAACTCCCCGCAGAGGGGTGCAGCCCCTCTGCACGGCTTTGCACCAAAAGTCCTTTCAAGGCGAGGGTTTGTCTGCCCTCCCACCCGCCCTGAGGGTATTTTGTATCTGGGGACACCCCAGACCCCGACTGGAAACCTCCGGTTTCGGGCACCTTCCTGTGGTTTTGGTGCAAAGCTCCTCTGCACACCCTATCGTCGGAGACCCTTTCATCCGGGTTTTATCGCGACGGGATGGTGCGACAACCTGCGCAGAAGGCGGTCGGGGGCATGACCGGCACTGCGTTGTTGCTCCCGCCGACGCCACGGTGCTAGAATTCCGGCCATATCCCGCTACGCCGGACAGCGTTGCCGTCTTGGACGTGTCTCCGGCCACAAGACTCCCGGTGCTACGAAAGGATGTGAGCACATGGCACTGCCCGCACGCATGAAGTTCGGCATATTCCACGCGCCGTTCCATCCGCTGGGCGACAATCCTACGCTCGCCCTAGAGCGCGACCTGGAGCTGGTCCAGTGGCTCGACTGGATCGGGTTCGACGAATCGTGGACCGGCGAGCACCACAGCGCTGGGTGGGAGACCATCGCCTCGCCCGAGGTCTTCCTAGCGGCGGCAGCGGAGCGAACGAAGCACATCAAGCTGGGGACGGGCGTCATAAGCCTCCCATATCATCATCCACTGATGGTCGCGAACCGCATGGTGCTGCTGGACCACCTCACCCGTGGCCGGGTGATGATGGGAGTGGGCCCGGGAGCGCTAGTCTCCGACGCGCACATGCTGGGCATAGATCACGGCGTGCAGCGCCCCCGTATGGAGGAGTCGCTGGGAATAATCCTGCGGCTGCTCAAGGAGACTGAGCCCATCACTCATCACTCCGACTGGTTCACGCTGAACGACGCACTGCTCCACCTGCGTCCCTACACCCAGCCTCATTTCCCGATAGCGTGCGCTGCCTTCACGTCGCCGGCGGGGATGGTGTCGGCCGGCAAACACGGCACCTGGGTGCTGACGTTCATTCGCGGGGGCGCAAGCAACCTGCGGCAGTTCTGGAGCATCGCCGAGGAGGTGGCGGCGGAGCACGGCAACACCATGGACCGTGCGGAGTGGCGCCTTGTGCTGCACGTCCACCTGGCGGAGACGAGGAAAGAAGCTTTCGAGCAGGCCCGAGCTGGGGCGAGGTACTACTTTGAGGAGTACCTGCAGAACACCCTGGGCCAGGACCCCGTCACCGACGACCCCGACAAGATAATCGACGTCATGGTGGAAAACGGCAGCTGGTGCGTGGGCACCCCCGACGACCTGGTCGACTATATAAACCGGCTGGACGAGGAGAGCGGCGGGTTCGGCGGGTTCATGGTGCAGGCCACCGAGTGGGCGACGCGCCAACAGGTGCTGAACAGCTACGAGCTGATCGCCCGCCACGTAATGCCGCGCTTCCAGGGCTCCCTTGTCAACCTGGAGACCTCACAGAAGTGGGCCAGCGACCACCGGGAAGAGTTGGTGGCGCTGCGGCTGAAGGCCGTCGACAGGGCCAAGCAAGACTACGAGACCCAGTACCCGTCCGGTTCCCCAGGAGAAGCGTCTGACCGTTATTTCCAGTTCCCCAAGAAAAGTGTCTAAAGGTAGGGCGTGCAGTAAGCGACAGGTGGACAGGAACGAAACTCCGCCCCTTCGGCCGGGCTAAGGGCGGGCGGAAGCCCTACTCCGCCAGCTGGCTTGCGAGGGCCTGGGGCTCTGTGACCGGCAGCTTGCAGACGTAGTTCTCGCAGACGTAGGCGGTCGCGCGGTCGTCGATCATCTCGCGGCCCTGCATCAGAGGCAGCTCCTCAAGCCCTCCCGAGCCAGGAAGGGCGCCGCCCAGCAGAACGCGATTCGGCAGGTAGTGGCGGAACACCTCGGCGCGAAGCACCTGGGTCGCCTGCTCATCCGGGTCGCCGATGATCGCGATCTCCCGGGTGGGCGTCAGGTAGGAGTCGAGGGCGCAGAGCCATTGGCCGGCTCCCGCGGGGAAGCGGGTCATCAGCTCGCGAGCCGACCTGAGCCCGGCGGCGGCGACCCGCTCGTAGGCCGAGTCCCCGGTGATGATGGCCAGCCGCAGCAGGACGCCGGTGGCCATCGAGCTCCCCGAAGGCACCGCGTTGTCGGAGATGTCCCTCGGTCGTACTATCAAGGCCTCGTGGTCTCTACCCGTATCGTAGAAGCCGCCGGAAGCCTCGTCCCAGAAGAGGTCGACCATGGCTTTGCCGAGCGCGATGGCCTCACGCAGCCATCGTGCATCGAAGGTGACCTCGTGAAGAGCGAGAAGGGCATCGATGAGGTAGGCGTAGTCCTCCAGGTAGCCGTTTAGTTTAGCTTTGCCGTCCTTGCTGGTTCGGAGCAGCCGGCCGTCTCTCTGGAGGGTATCCAGCACGAATTTAGCGTTTTTGTTAGCAATGTCGCGGTAGTCCGTGCGCCCCAGTACGGCGGCGGCCTCGGCGAAGGCGCGCATCATTAGAGCGTTCCAGGCGGTGAGGATCTTGTCGTCGGTTTCGGGTCGAACGCGCCGTCCTCTCGCCTCCAGCAGCCTCGCCTTGGACCTCGCCAGCAGGGCGTCCAGCTCGGTCGGCGCCATGTCGGCTTCGGCGGCGAAGTCCGCGGGGTCCGACGGGACGTTCAGGATGCTCCCGCCCTCGAAGTTGCCCCCGGGGGTGACGTCGTAGTAACGGCAGACGATGTCGCCTTCTTGGGCGCCTAAGACCTCGACGATCTCCTCGGGCCGCCAGACGAAAAACTTACCTTCGACGCCTTCGCTGTCGGCGTCCTGCGCCGAGTAGAACCCGCCGGAAGGGTCGGTCATCTCGCGCTGCACGTACTCCAGGGTCTCCTCCACGACGCGCCGGTACAGCTCCTTGCCGGTGACTTGGTAGGCGTGCAGGTACAGGGTGGCGAGCAGGGCGTTGTCGTAGAGCATCTTCTCGAAGTGGGGAACTAGCCAGACGGGGTCGGTCGAGTAGCGGTGGAATCCGCCGCCGGCCTGATCATAGACGCCGCCGTAGGCCATGCGGTCCAGCGTTAGCTCGACGATGTCGAGTGCGTCAGGGTCCTGGCTGCGGAGATACTGTCGGAGGAGGAACTCGTAGGTCATCGGCTGAGGGAACTTAGGCGCTTGGCCGACGCCGCCGTGTACATCGTCGAACTGGCCCGCGATCCCGCGAAAGGCCGTGCGCATGACGTCGGCCGTTAGCGGCTCGAGGCTGCGCGCGGTGGCTGTGACCTGGCGGATACGCTCCAGGATCTGGTCGGTGGCGCGGACCACCTCGCCTCGGTTCTCCTTGTAGGCGTCGGCCATGGACTGTAGCACCCGGGGGAATCCGGGCATGCCCTGCCGGTCCTCAGGCGGGAAGTAGGTGCCGCCGTAGTAGGGCTTGCCCTCGGGGGTCAGGAACACAGTCATGGGCCAGCCGCCGTGTCCGGACAGCGCCTGGACCGCCGACATGTAGATGGAGTCGATGTCGGGACGCTCCTCCCGGTCGACCTTGATGCAGACGAAGCTCTCGTTCATCTGCCCGGCGGTCTCCGGGTCCTCGAAGGACTCCCGCTCCATGACGTGGCACCAGTGGCAAGCGGAGTACCCGACGCTTAGGAGGATGGGTTTATCCTCGGCTGCGGCGCGCTCCAGCGCCTCGGGACCCCAGGGGTACCAGTCCACGGGGTTGTGGGCGTGCTGGAGCAGATATGGGCTGGTCTCGTCGATCAGTCGGTTTGGCATGTTGTGATGTCTGTTCGGCTACGGTGCACGAGCGGAAGTAGACCTACGTCGTTCGCCCTGAGCATGTCACAGGGCAGGCCTGCTGAGCGCTAGGTAACCCCGGACTTAAGTCCGGGGTTGCTTTGCCAACCAGCACTACAGCCCCTTCAGCTCCAGGGTCGCTACCTCTTGTGTCTCCAGGTCCACGGTTCGGACGGCGTGGTTGTTGGTGTCGGCAACGTACAGCGTACCCGCGGCCACGCTGAGGTCGCCGGGCTCGTGGAATCGGGCCGTGTTGCCCGGGCCATCCTCGTGGCCGGAATCTCCCGTACCGACGAAGTTTATCGCGCCCCGGGTCGCGGGGTAGATGCGCTTTATCTTGTTGTTGTAGGTGTCGGTGATGAAAAGGACGCCGTCGTGCATATCGATGCCGAGCGGATGCTGGAGCCGGACGTCGTCCCCGGTGCCGTCGACGTCGCCGAAGGTGAACAGGTGTAGGCCGACTATGGTGGATACTCCGCCGCTAGGGTCGAGGTCTGCCGCGCGGATGGCGCTCGTCTCGCTGTCGGTGAAGTAGAGCTTGGTCCCATCGGTGGCAGTGCCGCTGGGCTGGGCCAGCTCGGCCATCTCCAGCGCGCCGTCGGTGATGCGCTCGCGGCCGCTGCCGGCGTGGGGTCGAACCTCACCCGATGGGACGTGGAGCCGCCATAGCTGGTGGAAGCCCGCCATGGCTATGTAGACGGTGTCCCCGTGGACGGTCACGTCCCAGGGTGAGCTTAGGTCGGTGTCCGGACCTTGCCCGCCGCCGTGGAACATGCGGGCCTGGCTGCCCGTGCCGGCCACGGTCTCGACGGTCTTTTTCTCCAGGTCCACCTTTCGTATGGAGTGGTTCTTGGTGTCTGCCACGAACAGGGACGAGCCGCTGACGTCGAGGCCCTGGGGGTCGTTGAAGGCGGCCCGGTCGAAGCTGCCGTCCGCCAGCCCGCGCTCGCCGGAGCCGATGATGTCCTGAATCTCACCTTCCAGAGAGGTTACGACGATCCGGTTGTGGTTGGAGTCGGCGATGAAGAGCCGGCGGGACGCTGCGTCGGCCAGGAGCTTGCCCGGGAACGAGAGGGGGCGCTCCCACTCTCTCTCGCGCTCGAGCTTCAGCGGGAAGGGCCGCCGGTCGATCAGCCCATCGGCGTCGAACTCCTTGACCAGTTTGTCGAGGAGCTGGTCAAGGGACTCGAGGGGAAGCTCTCCCTCGTGCTTGCCGATGACCTTCCCCTCCGGGTCGATGAACATGAGAGTGGGCCAGGCCCTGGCCGAGTACTCCTGCCAGACGATGAAATCGCGGTCGTTTACGACTGGGTGTTCGATCTCGTAGCGCAGTACGGCATTGCGGAGATTGGCCGTGTCCTGCTCGGCCGTGAACTTGGCCGAGTGTACCCCGATGACCACGAGCTCGTCCCGGTACTTCTGCTCCATTTTCCGCAACTGCGGAAATATGTGCATGCAGTTGATTCAGCAGTAGGTCCAGAAGTCCAAGATGACGATCTTGCCGTGCAGGTCGGCGAGGCTGATCGGGGCCTCAGTGTTCAGCCATTCGAGGCCAGGCGCGAAGTCGGGCGCCGCGATCCGGCCGGCGGCTGCCTGTGAACTCATGGCACTCTCCTTGTCGCGTTTGTCAGTGTAGGCTAGCGCTTAATGTAACAGCCCGGCGCGCCAGTTGAAAGCGCTGGGAGCTTCAGAGAGACCGCCAATGGCTTGCAGCCAAAGCGACCGGGCTTGCACGAAAAGTCTTTTCAAAGGCGAAGGTTTGTTTCCCCCTCCCCAAGGAGGTTTTGAATCTGGGGGCACCCCAGACCCCGGAAGGAAACCGCCGGTTTCCTGGACCTTCCCGTGGTTTTGATGCCAAGCTACAGCGACCAGACAGCAGCGATGCAGGGAAAGAGGGTGAGCCCTACCCCAGCATTGTCTCGGCAACGACTCCCAGTTGGCCCAGTGTCTCCTGCTCATCCGTCGGGTCGATCCCGATCAGCACGCGGTTGGCGCCGGCATCCCGATAGCGCTTGACGAGGTCGGCCTGGTCAGGGTTAGCGAATAGCGTGATCTCGATCGAGGCCGGGTCTCGCCCCGCCGCGAGAGCCAGCTCGTCCAGAGTGGCCCGGGCCTGTTTCACCTCCTCCACCGTGATCACGTAGGGCAACCAGCCGTCTCCCCACGCGACCACGCGCTCGAGAACTTTGGGCGCGTTGCCGCCAAGGTGCACCGGCGGGTGCGGCTGTCGCACAGGCTTGGGGAAGGAGTAGACCGGCGTAAAGTCGTAGAATCGGCCGTGGTACTCGGCCGCATCGACGGTCCAGAGCTCCTTCATGGCCAAGATGGCCTCGCGGGTCTGGCCCCAACGGCGATCGAAGTCGCCGCCCATCATCTCGGTCTCCTCTCGACACCAGCCTGCGCCGATGCCGAACAGAAACCTGCCACCGGAGTACATGTCCAGCGTCGCGATCTCTTTGGCCAGCAGTAACGGATTCCGCTCGGGCACAAGGACGATGCCCGTCCCCAGCTTGATCCTGCTGGTGACGGCCGAAGCCCTGGCCAGCGTCACGAAGGGGTCGGTCAGCCTGTACGCCGATTTGGGGATCACGCCGTCCGCCGATCCCGGGTACCGCGACGTCGTGTGCACGGGCATGATGGGGTGCTCCGGTACCCATAGAGACTCGAAGCCCAGCTCTTCGACACCTTGTGCCAGCGGCACAACGTCCATCGTCCGGTCGGTCAGGAATGCGAATATCCCTATGTCCATGACTGCGCCTCCGGTCCGGGTTGCGACGATTATAGCAAGTCAGCAAGCAGCTGTTCCGGCGGCGTGCGTTGCCGATCCTCAGCACCGGCACGGCGCCGCATCACTGCACGCGCCGGCAACATACGTCCCGGTATTGAGAGGCAACCGTCAGGGGTATGCCATCGCGGTCCACTCCTATATATTAGCTGCGACCCCTTGGCTGCCATGGCCTGGGAAGGAGACACCATGAAGTACGACTACATCGTCGCCGGCGCGGGCTCGGCCGGGTGTGTTTTGGCAACGCGACTGTCGGAGGACCCCGACAAGTCCATACTGCTGCTGGAGGCGGGACCCGACTACCCTGAGTTCGAGCATCTGCCTGACGACCTCAAGAAAGGAAATAACGTTTGGCGGTCGGCCTACGGACCCCACAGCTGGGACTACAGGGCGACGGCGACGCCGCTTCAGGCGGAGCCCATCGTGATACCTCGGGGCAAGGCCACGGGTGGCTCCAGCGCGATCAACGGCCAGGTGCTGTTCAGAGGAGTGCCCGAGGACTACGACGACTGGGCTTCCTGGGGCAACGACGAGTGGGCGTTCACGAAGGTCTTGCCCTATTTTCGGAAGCTTGAGACGGACCTTGATATCCAGGACGACTTTCATGGGTCCGATGGGCCTATTCCCGTCCGGCGCTACAAGCGCGAGGAGTGGCTACCCGTTGCCGAGGCCTTTTACGACGCCTGCGTTGCGATGGGGTTTCCTGAGGACCCAGACCAGAACAGCCCCGACTCGAACGGCGTGGCGGCCCGGCCGTTGAACAACATCGATGGGGTCCGAATGAGCACCGCCCTGACCTACCTGACCCTGGCCAGACACCGGCTGAACGTCACCATCCGGGGCGGCGTGACGGTGCGACGTGTCCTGTTCGAGGGCAAGCGTGCCGTGGGTCTAGAGGTGGAGAGCGGTGGGGAAGCCTTCGAGGTGTTTGGGGAGGATATCGTGCTGAGCGGCGGCGCCGTCGGCTCGCCGCAGGTTCTAATGCTCTCAGGCGTGGGGCCAGCCCAACACCTCAGAGACCTGGGTATCAGCGTGGTACACGACATGCCGGGGATAGGCCAGAACCTCCGCGACCATCCCGCTGCGTACATGCTGTACCGCGGCAATGGCCCGCCATCGGAGCTGGACGCTCCCAGCATCCAGGTGGGGCTGCGCATGAGCACTGCAGGCTCTCCGACGAGGGCCGACTTTCAAATCACACCGACGCTGATGACCAGCGAGCACCGCCCCTCAAGCATCACGTACGACGGGAGCGATTTTCACTTCGGGTTCAACGTCGGGCTTCAAAACGCCACATCAGCCGGCTGGCTCCGGCTGGCATCCACAGACCCCCACCAGCAGCCGGAGTTGAATTACGACCTCTTCTCCGCTGAGTACGACCTCGAAAGGATGCGGGACGCCCTTCGCGAGACAGTGCGCATCGCAGATCATCCGGCGTACCGCGACATCGTCGTCGAGCGGGTGAACCCAACCGATGAAGACCTCGCAACCGACGATGCGTTGGATACCTGGATTCTCCGCAACGCCTATACCCAGCACCATGTCTCGGGGACCTGCAAGATGGGCCCGGCCTCGGACTCGATGGCTGTAGTAGACCAGTACTGCCACGTGCACGGTCTGGAGAACCTGCGGGTGGTTGACGTGTCGGTAATGCCCGACGTGATTCGAGCCAATACCAACGCAACCACGATCATGATCGCCGAGCGGGTCTCCGACTGGATCAAAGAGGGCCGATAGACCGTGGGCCGCGGTGTGCGGCACCCCGAGGCCGTCGGTCGACTGGCTGCCGGATGCAGGCGAGGTGTTCGACGCTACGTCAGTGGACCAAAGCAGTATCCAAAGGAGAAGATGTGCCATGGCATTCAAGCTGAACCACGTCCACCTGAAGACTCCGGACCCTGACAAGACGGCGCAGTTTTACGTGGATAACCTGGGCGCGAAGATTGTGGGGGAGATTGACGGCAGGGGCTTGCGCCTGGACCTGCATGGCCTCGCCCTGAACGTGACCAGGATCATCGAAGGCCAGACCCGCGAGCAGACCTACGGCATTGAGCACATAGCCATAGACACCGATGACATGCCCGGCGTGATTGATAAGCTCACAGACGCGGGGGCTCGGCTTCTCGAGGAGACCACCGCGGGCGACGATCGCAGGGTCTGCTTCTTCGAAGGCCCGGAGGGGGTCCAGCTGGAGGTGCTGGAGATGGCCGGCTAACCTGATGGGCGAGTTCCCATCGACTCCGCTGTTCCGACCTGTGGCTTTCGTTGGGATCTGGACGAAAGACCTGGTGCGCAATATATTGAGAATCCTGTGTATTCAGGGTCAAGGCAGGTGACACCATGGAATTCGGGCTAACAGAGGATCATACTCGCATACAGGCTGCTGCCCGTGAGCTTGCGAAGGACTTTGCGTCGCGAGCGGCCGAGCACGATCGCGATGGGTCTGCGCCTGAGGAGAACTACGCTGCTTTGCGCGAGGCCGGCTTCCTCGGCCTAGTCGTGCCGGAGGAGTTCGGTGGGCAGGGAGCCGGGCTCGTTGGCTACGCGATTGCGGCCGAGGAGCTCGCTCAGGGGTGCGCCTCTACGGCCCTCGCGTTCAACATGCACGCGGCGACGCTTGCCGCCCTGGTGATGCATTCGCCTCTGCCCGATGAAACCAAGAGATGGGTCGCGGAGCTGGCTACGAAAGAGGACAAGCTGATCGCCGCAATCCTTTCCGAACCCAGCACCACCAGTATTGTCCCAATGAGCTACGCCTGTTCAACTCAAGCCCGCCGTGTGGCTGGCGGGTATGTGCTCTCGGGCAAGAAGGGGTTCTCCTCGATGGCCGAGTCGTCAGATTACCTGTGCCTTTTCGCCCATCCCGAGGAGATCGACGATCCTCGGACGGCCATGGTTGTCATGGTGCCAACAAAATCGCCTGGTATTCGCTTCGAGCACGTGTGGGACACCCTTGGGATGCGAGCAACCCGCAGCGATAATCTCATTCTTGAAGACTGCTTCGTACCAGATGATGCCGTCGTGGGTGAACCCATCCCCGATGTAGGCGAATGGCTGGCTACCAACGAGACGGGTTTCAACCTCCCGTACACGGCCGTGTATCTGGGTGTCGGTTTTGCCGCCCTGCAAGCGATCAAAGACAATGTGAGGCAGCGCCAGCCCAGAGGCTACCGCCAGCCTCTGGCATACCATCCTGATATTCGACGGCGGGTCGCCAGGATGAGCGCCCAGCTTGAGGCGGCCCGCTGGCTGCTGCGCTATACGGCATGGCTTGCGGATGAGGCCTACGAGCGCGGGCGAGACACCGACCCGGCAAGACAGTACGCCACCACGGTTGAAGCGCAGGCAGCAGAGGTACTGGCCTCCTACTTCAAGTCGAAGTACATCGTGGGAGAGGCGGTGACTGACGCGACGCGATCCGCCCTGGAGATGGGGGGCGGGCATGCCATTTTCAAGCCATCCACAATTGAGCGGCTGTTTCGCGACGGTGCTACCGCAACGATTCAGCATCCGCCGAGCGACTTTTGCCTGTCGGCGCTGAGTATTCACGAGCTTCAGCTAGATCGTGAGCAGGTGCCGCCGCCCCTGTACCCGGAGTGGCAATGACACCGGCGGACCGCCAAGGCGCAGGGTAGTGGTCCGCAGACTCCGACTGCGGAGATGGGACCAGTTGGCGTAAGGGGACTGTCCGCTGCCCTAGCCGACGTTGGAGAGATCGGTCTCTAGGGCCTCGGTCTCGCCGCTGATGGTGTACCAGCCCGGCTCCATCTGAGGCAGCACCTCAACGTCGATCACTACCTTGGATGTACTGTCGCTCCCGTCGGCCGATGGGAGCGCAAGGATTACCAGCGCGTTCGGCGACTCAGGGATAGGTATTATCGCAGTGCCCTGCTTACCTAAGCCTTCGGGTATGGCGAAACGGAAACCGTCTGGGTAGTCGAGCACGATGCGGTGCACCTGAGTGACCGACGTGTGGTTCTTAAGGACGACCTTCAGTGCATAGGTGTCACCGGGGTACGTCCCGGCAGTCACCTCGAAGCTGAGGCCGTCGTTGTAGATCACCCCCTCCGCCGCATCGGCAAAGACCGACTCAACGGTGATCGGCTCTTGGACCTTGACTGGGTTATCGCCCATTATTCCCGAGCCCACAGCGACAGCCGCAAGGCCCGCGATCAGCACGATTACAGGCAATGCCTTGTCCCAAACACGTATGCGCTTTTTCCACACGTTTTGTTTCCGCCCTCTTCGTTAGCCGTAACCCTTTAGGTCTCGGGTTGCCTCTCTGGTGTTCCTGCACCGGCGCTCCATTCATCCGGCCGGAACTCGCGATGGCCACAGCGCGCCTAGCGTTCAGATAGCTGGCTTCTCTTTGTTGATACTTGGCTCTAGGGTCTTATTCTAGGGTTAAGTTCCTTAGCTCAAATTCAACCTAGCAGACGAGCATTAGGTTGGCAATTATCGAAAGTTGTCACGAGCTACACACTGGCAAGTAATGAGATGTCATGGCATGTGCTGATGTGTTCGGGTGGCAAAAGCTCCATAATCTGACGGAAGCCGGCCACTACCCCAGTCCTAAATTTTTGTGCAAAGCTCGGCCAGGGCAATCGACACCGGACGAGTGACGGGCGTTGCACTGGTGTGTGATACCCTTAGCTCCCCCAGGGCAAAGAGCCAGACGAACGCCCGGGAATGCCGCGTTTCGCCGGTGTGACGTCGCACTCGATGACCCGGCGATTGCACCCGGCTTGAACGAGAGGTGCGAAGATGACGGACTTCGGCGTAGGGATGTTTCCCACCGACTACTCGATTCCTCCCGGTGACATGGCGAAGGCGGTCGAGGAGCGCGGCTTCGAATCGCTCTGGTTCTCGGAGCACACCAACATACCGGTCACTCGGGAAACCCCGTACCTGATCGGCGGGGACATGCCCGACCAGTACTGGCATACGCTCGACCCATACGTAGCGATGACGGCGGCAGCGGCGACCACCACCAGACTAAAGGTGGCCACGGGCATAGCCCTGGTTCCCTACCGCGACCCCATCATCCTGGCGAAAGAGATCGCGTCCGTGGACCACCTGTCCAACGGACGCGTGATCCTGGGCGTCGGAGGTGGCTGGTGTCGAGAGGAGATGGAGAATCACGGGGTAGTCTTCAAGGCCCGCTGGAAGATGTTGCGTGAGTACATCCTGGCGATGCGCGAGATCTGGACGAAAGACGAGCCGGAGTTCCACGGCGAGTTCGTTGACTTCGACCCCATCTGGTCTTGGCCGAAGCCAGTCCAGCCCGGCGGGCCACCGGTTCTCCTGGGCGCGGTGGAGGGGACGCGACAGTTCGACCGGGTTCTCGAATTCTGCGATGGCTGGGCCCCGGTGGCCCCCGCGGTGTTCTCATCCTTCGGCGAAGACGCGGTGGTGACCGGTCAGAAACATATGGATCGCATACGAGACGGCGTCCAAAAGCTACGGGCGGCGGCCGAGGACGCCGGCCGTTCCTGGGATGAGATCAACCTGACCGCCTACGCGGTGGGTGGTGGATCGAACCCCGAGACCGAGGGTGTGCTGCCGGGGGCTGAAGACGAGGCCCGCCAGCTGATCGAGATAGGGTTCGACCGCCTGGTCTTCATCGCGCCGCCGAGGACGGCCGACGTAGTCTTGCCGATCCTCGACGAGTATGCGGGGCTGGTCGAGAAGCTCTCGTATTAGCCGGTCAGCTTATAGCGTCGTCGCGGGCCAGCGGGCGGTGGGCTTTGATCCGACGGTGGCTCCTCACTAAAAACCCATTTCTCTCGGAGGTGTAGCCATGATGGTACAGCGCGACGGCGTGCTGCGAACGATGGGGGAGCAGATCCATCCCGAGCACACCGCCCTGGTCGTAGTGGATGTGCAGAACGATTTCATACACCCCGAGGGATGGTACGGAAAGGACGTGTACGCCGACATCCCACAGGTCGGCAGCAAGCAGGACAGCGAGATAGGCGCGCTGCGAATGCTGAACAACCTGAAGCCGCTTCTGGAGGCAGCGCGACGATCCGGCGTCTTCGTTGCCTTCGTGCAGGCAATCTACGATCCACAGTACATGTCCCCGTCGCAGACCTTCATCCTCGAGCGGCAGGGAACGTACGGCCTGATATGCCTGGATGGGACGTTCGGAGCCCGGATCCATGAGGACGTAACGCCGCAGCCGGGGCCTCGTGAGGTTGTTGTAAGAAAGCACAGGTTCAGCGCCTTCTGGGGCACCGACATGGACCTCATCCTGCGCAGCAACGACATCAAGACGGTGGTAATGACTGGGACAGTCACGTCCGGCTGCGTCGAGGCTACGGCCAGGGACGCCGCGTTCAACGACTATTACGTCGTGACGGTGGAGGATTGCTGCGCCGATTGGCTGGACGAGCGTCAGAAGACGGCCATCGAGACGATGGGCTTCGCCTGCGGCTTCGTGGCCTCCGCCCAAGAGGTGCAGGACATCTGGGCCGAACAGGGCTAGGCTGGGCCGTAGACGTCTTGAAGAAAAGCGTGGGCGTTGGGGTCTTCGGCGAGAATGTCGGCTGGGTCACCGATTTCATCATTGAACGAGAAGTAGGCCTGTGAGAGCTCCGCAAAGTACTCGTCGGGACGTGTGATGGCAAACGTGTCGCGGAATCTTCCAGCTGCCACCGCTTCTTCGTAGATGGTGGACCATCGCTCTCGGTCCTCATCGGTGAATCCGATGTTCATGATGGCATGAGCGAACTCATGGTGCAGGATGCTCTCGCCGGCAAATGGGTCGCCGGGCAGCGTGAGCAGGTTCTCCTCTGAAGTTGCGGTGACGGGCTGGCCGGTAACCGCACCCAAGCCCCGGGTGGCAAACGAGTCGTACGGTTCGCGGTTTGGATCCAGCCGACCGGACAGGTATGAGAACTCGGGCAACACCGTCACGTAGGCATCACGCGGGATAATCGCGACCGCCGCAACCTGGGAAACCAACCGTTCCCGGATACCGGGCCTGCCGCTGAGCATCTGCGTCACCATCTCTTGCGCATTCCGAAGGGCCTGCGGGGTAACCGACTCGGGAGCCTTGATCACGATCCCCGCCGCTTCCTCGAAGCGAGTATAGAAGGGAGGGGGTGTTGAGGGTGGGGTAGTGCTTGGAGTTGGAGTAGCGCCTGGAGTTGGAGTAGCGCCTGGGGTCGTCTGGTCGACGATCGGCGGCGACGCGGCCGGGCCGTCTCCTCCTGGCGAGCTGACCAGGATGCCAAGGGCAAAGCCGATCAGTATCCCAATGCCGAGCAAGCCGACGGCCAGCAAAGAGAGAACGAGCACTCGCGACTGGCGGCGTCGAGGTCGAGGGGACAGCAAGAAACCTCCATCGGCTTTCGCACAGCCCGGCTGATGATTATATCAGCAGACTTCCCGCACCCTCTCGGGGTTTCGTGCAGAGCCGGGGCATGGTCCCGGCATGTCGGAGCTGTGTCCTCTCCACGCCCCCTGCCTGGGGCTTTGCACCAAAAGTCCTTTCAAGGTGAAGGTCTGCTTACCCTCCCACCCGCCCTGAGGGGTATTTTGTATCTGGGGACACCCCAGACCCCGGTCCCGATACGTCGGGGTGCAAAGCCCCTGCCTGGTGCTTTCAGCGCAGTCGGGGCAGGATTTCCTTCACGAAAAGCTCAGAGCTGCGCTTAAGTCCCCTTCCACCTGGAGGCGTAATCATCAGCGTGACGTCAACGCCCGACTTCTCCAGCCTGACAGCCTCCTCCCAGCAGGCTTCGAACTTGGGCATCACATCCTCAGGCTTCCCCGCCATAGCAAGAGCTTCCACCAGGGCGTCGGTCACCAGCTCAGCGTGTGGAACCTGGGACTTCAAGTGTTCCTTATAGTTGTAGGCCTCAGCTACGATCCGGGCGTCGGCCTCCAGGTGCGCAGACTCGGGTGGCCATTCCAGCGTATCCCCGACCATGGTCATCACCACCCGGCTGACCCACCCTCGTGCATCCTCGAGTGCCTCCCGACGGTCTGCTGAGAGAGCAGTCATATAGAACAACACGATCGGCAGCGTCTTGATATCCCTATTGGCCGCTTCGGCGGCAGCCCGGACCCGCTCCGCCTGGTAGCGGAGCACGTCAACTGGGCCGCTATGGCTCGGAGTCCGAAAATAAGCGATGATCCCGTCGGCAACCTTGGAGGCGGCGGCCGTCATCTTTGGGCCGTCGGCCGCGACATAGATCGGGATGTCCGCGCCGCTCTTTTCAAACCTGTCGCGGCACAGCTCAACACAGGCGCGGACCGCGTCAACCGTAGCAGGCTTCCACCCGAGCTTGTGGACGGCGCTGTCCCCGCTCCCCAGGCCAAGTATGCTTCGTCCGCCCGACATTTCGTGGATCGACAGCGCGGCGTTGGCCGTTACCTCCGGGTGGCGGGTGAGGGGATTGGTAACCCCTGGGCCAATCCTTATTCGGGAGGTGTTGGCAGCGCACAAAGCTGCGCTGGTCCATACGTCGGTGTATCCGTTCTGCGAGTCGATCAGCCACAGATTCTGAAAGCCGTTCTCATCGGCCAGGCGAGCTACCTTGACGACCTCCTCAGGAGGGATGTCCTGGTACAAGAAAAGGTCAAGTTTAGGCATGTCGTTCTCCTTCGGCCGCTAGCGCCAGCACGTTGGGTCGGGGGGGTGATCGTAACCGACCAGCTATCCTCTCGTGGAACGCTGTTGCTAAGACTTGGATTGCGGGGAGTGCTGTTTAGGGCTATGCAGTGGGGTTGGCGTCCCTGACAGGATTCGAACCTGCGACCCGCTGCTTAGAAGGCAGCTGCTCTGTCCAGCTGAGCTACAGGGACGTACCTTACGGCCGGCCGCTGCCAAGTTTAGCAAGGCGCCAGAGAAGGGGTCAAGGCGATATCTGCTCCGCAGTGAAGGCCGTCCGGACCGAGTGGACGGTGAACCGGCCCCCCGGTCGCGCCCACAGCGGGATGATCTTTCGTATCTCCACGCCGGTCATATCGGAGAGGGTAGTGTAGCGCCGCTGGATTGCGTTGCCGATGGGCCTGCTGACGATGGTGGTGCCGACGATGGCTGTGACCGCGGTGGGTAGCCGTTGGAGGCGTGACCCCTTGCGGCCGAGGATCAGGAGCGAGGCCAGGCTTGCCAGCAGGGCTCCGGTCAGGATGTTCGTGCCGCAGTAGGGGGAGACGGCGCGCTCGTGCTGGCCTTCGCGAAGCTGCTGGAGCGCGTCGTGGGCTGCCTGCACCACGGCGTCGGTGGGAACACGTCCGAACACGAGGAAGCCCCCGGGCGTGGAGTAGCCGCCCAGCGGAGGACCGAAGCCCTGTTCGAGGAGCACTGCGACGGTCGCGTGCTCCAGGGCGTGGTTCCTGCGGACTCGACTGACCGCTTTGGCGATCATTCATACCTCCCAGATGGCGTCGACGCCTATATATAGATGTATACCACAGCGCCGATGTATCGACAATAACGCGCGATGAATCGTAACCGCACGTGAACTTTACGTTTAATTATAAATAATCGACAGCCGAATCGAGTGCCGAAACGCCCAAATATGCCTTGGTGAGCCCCTTGGCGCTCGGCCGAAAATGAGGCCGGACAAGTAGGCCTGAACTAATTGGAATAGTCTTAGAAAAGGCTTGGAAAAACATTGACATGGCGCGTGGGCGGCGCTAGCATGGTCTTTACAAAGACCCGTGAGGAGGATGACATGGCTCGGAAGACCAAGAAGATGATCGCTGTGGAGGAGCGCTTCCACCAACCCCTGGAGAAGATGTTGCCTGAGATGGTAACCGACCAGGGGTTGTCCAATACCGCCGAGCAGCTCGGCGTGAGCAAAGCAACATTAGGATACTGGCTGCTCAAGCTGGGGATCAACGTCAGGCGGGTGGCATTGGCCCCGGGTGAGAGCCTGGAGGTGAAGAGGGTAGGCTAGCGAGGCGGCAGCCGACCTCTTTCCTAAACCGGTACGAAGGCGGACTTAGAGTCCGCCTTCGTACTTCCGCTTGAGATGCCTCTTGTGTACGGACGAGAGGCCCTGGTTTCCCCAGCGACAGTGGTCTGCCGACAAAGGCGGGCTGCCGTCTTCAGCGCCGGACGAGGGCCTCCTGCGCCTCTCGCTCGCGTATGCGGTCCACCATGGCGCGCCGCTTGTCGTGGCGCTTCCTACCTCTCGCCAGTCCGATCTCTAGCTTGGCCCGGTGACGGCGAAGGTAGAGTCGAAGCGGAACCAGCGTGAGGCCGCGGGCCTCGACGGCTTTGGAGAGGTGGACGATCTCGTCCTTGTGCAACAGGAGCTTCCTCGGGCGGGTAGGGTCGTGGTTGTTGACCGTGCCTGCGGAGTAGGGGGCGATGTGGGCGCCCATCAGCCACAGCTCGCCACCCTCCGGTCGGGCGTACGCCTCTTGAAGGCTGATTCGGCCCTCGCGGGCGGCTTTAATCTCCGTGCCGGTCAGGACGAGCCCCGCCTCCAAGGTCTCAAGTATCTCGTAGTCGAACCTCGCCTTGCGGTTCTGCGCGAGGGTGCTGCCAGCGGTCACTAGGTCGTGCCCTCCAGCGGACGGCCGTCGAGCTGGGCTTCGAGAATCTCGATGGCCTTCTGCAGCTGGCGGATGTCCGCCTCCTGGGCGTCTATGTCGGTCACCTCCACGTCGGGCTGGAGTCCGTCGGGGTGGATCAGTCGGCCCGTCGGAGTGAACCATCGGGCGTGCGTCAAGAAGAGGCCCCCATCATTGCTCAGCTTTCTGAGGATGTTAACGCTGCCCTTGCCGAAGGTGGATACGCCCACCACGGTAGCGCGCTGATGATCCTGGAGCGCGCCGACGAGGATCTCGCTTGCACTTGCGCTAAACTGGTTGGCCAGGATCACCAGAGGCAGGTCGGGAGCCACTGCGTCGCCCCGGGCGTGCAAGTCTCGGCGGTCTCCGCTGCCGTCCACCTCGTAGATGATCAGCCCATCCTCTAAGAAGAGGCTCGTGACGTCGACAACCGACTCGAGAAGACCGCCCGGGTTGTCGCGGACGTCAAGGATGAGGCCCTCGGCGCCGCCGGCGACGGCCTGCTCGACGGCTTCGGCGAGCCTGCTTGCCGTGTTGGCGTGGAATTCGGTGAGCCTGATGTGAGCGATTCTGTCTCCAGGCTGGCTTCGCACCAGTACGCTGATCAGTGGAATGACGCCGCGGGTGATGACGATCTCGACGGGGTCGATATCGCCCAGGTGCTGAACTAGGAGCGTCACGTCGGTGCCCTTTGGCCCTCGGATGATACTGACGGCCTCGAGAAGGCTGAGCCCCTCGATGCTCTGGCCGTTTACGGCGAGGATTAGGTCGCCCGGCCTTATGCCGGCAGCTTTGGCGGGGCTGCCTTCTACGGGCGCGACGATTATCAGCTTGCCGTCCTGGCGCATGGAGACCGTGGCGCCGATCCCCTCGAACTGACCCTCAAGCTCCTCGTTTTCGATCGCAAACGCCTGGGGCCTCACGTAGTTGGTGTGGGGATCGTCAAGCGCGACCAGCAGGCCCCCGATGGCCGCCTCTGCGAACGCCTCGGGGTCGAGGGTGGCACGATCGACGTGCTCCCGGGTGAGCAGGGCCCAGACCTCCCAAACAATATTGAGCTCCTCGGAAACCTCAGAGGGCGGCTTCAGGGGCTCGTCGGGTGGCCTGGCCTCTATCGAGGCGACCGAGTTGCCGGGCCGGTCGGCCTCGTCAACCTCGGTGGCGGCCGCACCGCCGCAGGCCGACAGCAGCAGTGCGGCCAGCACGAGCGCGATGGGTATCAAGGACGTGATAAGGGTCTTCTTCGGCAAGTCGTCACCTGGAGAATGGTCTTGGACTCCATTCTATCATGGGCTCGTGGCGGCTCCTCTGGCCGGCCGGCGGCATCGCGGTGAGGCAGCCGAGGAATAGTTTTCCAAGACCACTCGCTTTTCAGCTCTTTTCTGGAATAGAGCTGGGCATCGACGGCGGCGTTCTGCGCAATTCCAGAATTGGAAAAAGCGGACCAAGCACCTTGAAGGGTTGACCTGCGGTGACGTATATTCGACTTCAACCTCGAGGAGGAGAGACCTATTGGTGGATCGGCCCAACAACGGTGATAGCGGCGGGGGTCGTAAACGGACCCGGCTGGTGCGGCCTTACCCGGCCCACACGCTTGAGGAGGTCTTGAGGGTGGCTCATGCCGTCTGGACGGCCAACGCAGGCCTGCCCATGGCCACCGAGGCCCTGACCAAGACGCTGGGCACTACGATCCGGAGCAGCGGCTTCATCATGCGCCTGAACTCGTCGACGAAGTACGGGCTCACTCAGGGTGCCCACAAAGACCCGCGAGTCAGTCTTACCCCCCTGGGAGCGGCCGTCGTCTCCCCGAAGGACGACGAGGAGCGGCTACGCGCCCTGGTCGACGCAAGCAGGCGCCCCGAGATATTCGAGCGCTTCTACGCGATGCTGGACGGGAAGCATCTGCCGGAGGACCGCTACGCCGAGAACCTCCTGCAACGAGAGCTCGGCGTGCATCCGGGGCTCTCGAGCGAGTGCCTGGGAATTCTGAAGGCCAACGGACTGTACACCGGCATCCTCAGGCAGGTCGAAGGCGCCTTGCGCGTCGAGCTGCGGGACCCGTACGAGTCGGAGCAGGAGGCCGGTCCAGGTATCGAAGCGATCGACCCAGGGCCGGGCGATGTCGAGTCTCCGGCCGACGAGGTTAACGAAACCGGGTCGCAGATTTTTCTGGGCTACGGCGAAGACTCAGAGGCGGTCGAGCAGGTGCGGCGGGTCCTGGATGAGTTTGGACTGCCTTACTCTGAGCCCAGAGCGGACGTCGACGGGCGCCCGGTGTCCGCCGGCGCGTCGGAGCTGATGCGCGACTGCACCGCGGCCGTTCTCGTGGTCGGCAGCGGTCGTGAGTGGCAAGACATGCAGTACCAGCTGGGCGCGGCGTCCGTGCTGTATGGCGACCGCCTGGTCGTGGTGGAAGAGGGCTCGGAGCCGGCCGACGCGACGCTCACCCTGGCCAGCGCGGCCTTCGATCCGGATCGCACCGAAGAGTTCGGTCTGGCGCTGCTCAGGGCACTTCGCGAGGCCGGCATCCTGCGACTGACGCTCTGACGGCTGACGCTCTGATAAGCGTCCCGGCCCCAGGCCACCCTGGTTCCAGCCATAAGCTACTTGACATAACATCTATAGTGCGAACATAGCATCTCGATAATGGACCCGAGGGACGCCGTTTCGAGCTGGAAGCTGCCGGTGGACCCCTATCCCGTGGCGACGGTAGCGGACAGGTCAGTCGTGGCGGTCTGGGACAGTACGCGGTCTATCTCGGCCAGGAGAAGGTCGAGGCCGGTGCCCTGAAGCGCGGAGGTGAAGACGAAGCGGGACTGCTCCGGGACGATGTGCTGCAGATCGGCCGACGGCACAGGGCCGTCCGCGCCATCGACAGCTTCGATAAGGTCTGCCTTGTTCAGGGCCATGATGCGTGGCTTCGTAGACAGGCCGAGATCCTCCAGGACGTCGTCGACTACCTGAGCCTGCTCCCCGGCGTTGGGATGGGTGATGTCCACGACGTGGACGATGACGGCCGCTTCCTCCAGCTCCTCCAGGGTGGCTCGAAACGCCGCGACCACCGACGGGGGGAGCTTCTGGATGAAGCCTACCGTGTCGGTCATAAGCACCTCGCGGCCGGACGGCGCTACGGTCTTTCGGGTGACCGGGTCGAGGGTCGAAAACAGCCTGTTCTCCGCTCTGACACCGGCGTCCGTTAGCCTGTTCAGTAGAGTGCTCTTGCCGGCGTTCGTATACCCAACGAGGGAGACTACGGGGATCTGCTGCTCTTTGCGCCTCGCACGGTACAGGCCTCGGTGGCGACGCACGTCCTCCAGGGCTTTCTTGAGCCGCAGAATCCTGTCGCGCACCAGCCGGCGGTCGGTCTCCAGCTGGGTCTCGCCCGGGCCTCGCGTCCCTATGCCGCCGCCCAGACGCTCCAGGTGGGACCACTGCCCTGCCAGTCTAGGCAGCAGGTACTCATGCTGGGCCAGCTCGACCTGCAGGCGGCCCTCTCGAGTCTGGGCTCGCTGGGCGAAAACGTCCAGGATGAGGGCGGTACGGTCTATGACCTTGACGCCGGCGAGGGCGTTCTCGAGGGTGCGCTGCTGCGTGGGGGTCAGCTCGTCGTCGCAAATGACCGTGTCGACCCGTTGTCCGACGACGAGCTGCTTGAGCTCTTCCAGCTTGCCCTTGCCTACGTAGTGGCGGGTCGGGCGGTCAACTCGCTGCGTTATCGACCTGACCACCAGGGCGTTCGCACTCCTGGTCAGCTCTGCCAGCTCCTCGAGGGACTCCTCGGGCGTCCAAAGGGCGGATTCGCCTTTGACCTTGACGCCAACCAGTAGGGCGCGCTCCAGGGCGCGGTCGGTTCTGATCAGGCGTTTCGAGATCGCGGCCTCCCCTGTTCTTGGGCTAGCTGGCGGGCGGGATCTCCCAGCTGGACAGGCGCTCCAGGCCCTTGTCGATGTTCTCGTCCGGCGTGGTGAGGGAAAGCCTGATATAGCCCTCGCCGCTGGGTCCGTAGCCGGAGCCCGGAGTCACGACGATATCTCGCTCCTCAAGGAGCAAGGTGGCGAACTGGGCCGAGGTGTAGCCGCGGGGAACGCGGACCCATACGTATAGGCTGGCCTTGGGGGGGTCTACGTGCAGGCCGAGGCCAGCCAGCACCTTGAGGACCCGATCTCGGCGGGCCTGATAGACGGCGTTGCGCTCGTCTATGAACTCCTGCGTGCTGGCCATAGCCTCGATGCCCATGTGCTGGATCGCCTGGGGTATGCCTGAGTCGAGGTTCGATTTGATGACCATCAGGGCGCGGATTATCTCCGAGTTACCGACGGCCATGCCGATGCGCCAGCCGGTCATGTTATAGCTTTTGGACAGGGAGTGGATCTCCATGCCGATGTCTACGGCTCCAGGCACCTGAAGGAAGCTGGGAGGCCGGTAGCCATTGTAGGCCACCTCAGAGTACGAGTTATCGTGGACAACCGCGATATCGTTCCGTTTGGCGAACTGCACCACCTTCTCGAAGTAGTCCAGGCCGGCAATGGCGCCCGTTGGGTTATTGGGGTAGTTGATCCACATCAGTTTGGCCTTACGCGCCACGTCGGCGGGTATAGCCTCGAGATCGGGCAGCCAGCCGTTCTCCTCTTTCAGCGGCATCCAGTGGCACTCGCCGCCTGCGAACCAGGTCCCCACCGAGTAAACGGGATACGCCGGGTCGGGAACCAGCGCGATGTCGCCTGGGTCCAGGAAGCCCAGGGCGGTGTGGGCGATGCCCTCCTTACCGCCGATCAGCGAAAGCACCTCCTTATCGGCGTCCACCGATAGGCCGAAGCGCCGCTGGTACCAGTCGGCGACGGCCCTGCGGAACTCCGGCAGTCCGTCGGTCTCGGGGTAGCGGTGGTTTGGGGCGTCCTGCGCTGTCTCGCGCAGCTTTTCGATGACGCTGGGAGGCGTCGGCAGGTCCGGATCGCCGATGCCGAAGCTGATGACGTCGACGCCCTGGGCCCGCTTTGCGGCGATCTTGCGGCTGATCTCCACAAACAGGTAGGGCGGGACCTTCTCTATGCGGCTGGCTAGCTGCATAACGTCTCCATGGCTTGGCCTTGGGGTAAACGGGTTTCGGCTAGAAAGCTACCTTAAACGGAAACTATGGACTCAGTCGGGCCATTCACCCTCGAAAACCGATGCGACCGGTCCCTCCAGTACCACCTGCCCTTCGCCGGGCCACCGTACGTTGAGCCGGCCGCCGGGCAGGTCCACCGCGACGTCTTCGCCGACGTAGCCGTGCTGGTGAGCGGCCACGGCGGCGGCGCAGGCGCCGGTGCCGCAGGCCAGCGTGAGCCCGGAACCTCGCTCCCAGACCCTGGCCTTGAGGCGGCCTGAGCCGGCCAGGTTCACGATCTCGAAGTTGACCCGCTGGGGAAACATCTCGTGGCGCTCGACCAGGGGGCCGACCTCGTGCAGGGGCACGTCGTCGACGGGCTGGTCGACGAATGCGACGGCGTGCGGATTGCCCATGGAGATGCAGCTGATGTTGAACCGGTGGCCGTCTACGTCCAGCGGGTAGTCTACTACGCGGTCCAGGCCCGGGGCGACGGCCGGTATCTCATCGGGGCGGAACCTGGGCTCGCCCATCTGCACGCTGGCGCGGGCCATCCTGGGGCCGTCCATGATGGGCGTTACCTCCTTGACTCCGTCGAGAGTCTCGACCAGGACGCTGGCCGCGCCGGATGGAACGGCGCCCCGGTCCAACGCGAACCCAACGAGGCAGCGTATACCGTTGCCGCACATCTCCCCTTCGGAGCCATCGGCGTTGAACATTCGCATCCGAAAGTCGGCTGTGTCGGAGGGCATAAGGAGGATCAGGCCGTCGGAGCCAACGCCCAGGTGCCTGTCGCTCATGGCAACGCTGAGGGCCGGCCAGTCGCGCTCGATATCCCGGGCGTCGACGTAGACGTAGTCGTTGCCCGCGCCGTGCATCTTGGTGAACTTCATCCACGTCTCCGAGCCCCTGATCGGTCGCGGTCATTCTACCATAGGTAGGCGGCGTAGCTAATGTGGCTCCCTGGCTCTGCATCAAGTCTTCTCGGGGCGCAGGCTTCCTTACCACATCGCTCGGCTTGCGGAATAAGCGTGGGAGAGTCTATCGCTCCAGCCCCTGCTTGAGAGCCTCGCGCGCTGCGGCACCCTGGCTCTGCCGAGCGGTCAGCCAGGCGCCGACCTGGGCGTAAACCGGTTCCAGGCCTGCCGAGGCGTCGAACCAGCTTATGCGGGGGTCGCCGAGGCGGAACCAGGCGTACTGGCGTCGGGCGAACTGGTGGGTCCTGAACTTAATGCGCTGCACGGCCTCGTCATGAGTCAGGTCGCCGCGCAGGGCGAGCACCAGCTCCTGGTAGCCGAGGCTGGACAAGGGTGCCAGGCTCGGGTCATAACCCCTGTCGAGGAGGTCCCGAACCTCGTCGAGCCAGCCGGCGGCCATCATATGGTCAACCCTCTCGTCGATGCGTCTGTACAGGGTGCTGCGCTCCATGGTGAGACCGATCACCTTGGCGTCGAACCGGGCATCCTTCCGGCGTGGGTGGACGCCGCCGGCTCCGCGCCGGACCTCGATCGCCCGGATCACGCGGCGGACGTTGCGAGGATCGATCCGTTCGGCTGCGGCCGGGTCAAGTTGGGCCAGGTCGGCGTACAGGGACTCGGGGTCGTGTCTCCCCCGCTCCTCCAGGGCCTCGCGTAGCTCGGCGTTGGGTGGAACGTTGGGGACCTGCCACCCTTCCAGCAGGGCCCACACGTACTGACCAGTGCCTCCGGTCAGGATTGGGAGCTTCCCGACACGCTTTACGTTTCGGATAGCCTCCGTTGCCTGACGTATGAAGAGGGCCAGGCTGTAGTCTCCCTCCAGGTCGGCGATATCAATGAGATGGTGCGGAATGGCTGCCCGATCCTCATTGGACGGCTTGGCGGTGCCGATGTCGAAATGCCTGTATACCTGACGGCTATCGGCGCTGACGATCTCGCCGTCGAAGCGCCTGGCGAGCTCCATGGCGAGGGTGCTCTTGCCGACGGCGGTCGGCCCGACAATGGCCAGCAGGGATTCTCGCACTATCAGGCCTTGGCCTCGGCCCCGCGACGAGCTATCTCGACAAAGGAGTCGGCGTCCAGGCTGGCGCCGCCGACCAGAGCGCCGTCGACGTCCTTCTCGCGCATGAAGTCGAACGCGTTGTCGGGCGTGACGCTTCCGCCGTACAGGAGGGGCACGTTGGCTGCGGCGTCAGCGCCGTAGCGCGAGCTCAGCAGCCGTCGGATGCCGGTCATCATCGTCTGTGCCACGTCGGGCGTGGCCGCCTTGCCGGTGCCGATGGCCCAGATGGGCTCGTATGCCACGACAAGGCCGGCGGCTGAGTCGACGCCATCCAGGCATCCGGCGAGCTGCGTCTTCACCACGTCTTCGGCACGGCCCTGCTCCCGATCGGGCAGCCTCTCCCCAACGCACAGTATGGGGGAGATCCCTACCCTGCCCGCCGCCTTCACCTTGCGGTTGATCAGCTCGTCGGTCTCGCCGAAGTGCTGCCGCCGCTCTGAGTGGCCGAGGATCACATACCGGCACGTGTTCGCCAGCATCTCGGGCGCGACCTCGCCGGTGTAGGCCCCCTTCGCCTCGAAGTGCATGTTCTGGGCGCCGACCGCTACGCTGCTCCCTCGGAGCGCCCCGGCTACGGTGGCCAGCGATACGAAGGGAGGGCACACGGCCGTCTGGACGCCGCCGATAGCCTCGAGCCGGTGCTTCAAGGTGGTGGCCAGGCCCTCGGCCTCTTCTACCGTGGTATTCATCTTCCAGTTGCCGACGATTAGTGGCTCGGGCATTTTCATCCACTCTTTGGCTAGTATCGGGTTGCAGCAGTAGTGCTACATCCAACCCGCGCGCTCTCGAGGGTTCCTGGGGGCCGCTACCCGTTGAGGTGTTCCCGGGTGGGCGGGTGGGAGCGAAAAGGTGATCCTGGGAGCAAGCATCAGGGGCCGAACCTGATGAGCTTGCCCGCGTGGGCCATCGCCAGCAGCATGACGCTGGTGGCAGGAATCCGGCCCAGCGAGCCGGCGGCGCAGGCCCGCTCCGAGAGTTTTTCGACTCCCTCTCCAACGCTCAGCTCGGAATGAATCAGGAGAGGCACCGGATGCCAGCTATGCCCCGCGGTAATGGCGGGCGTCGAGTGGTCGCCGGCCACGACCAGGACGTCAGGGCCGAGCTCCAGAAGTCGAGGGATCGCCGCGTCGAGCTCCTCCAGGCGGGCCACCTTGGCGTCGAAGTCCCCGTCCTCGCCGGCGGCGTCGGCCGGCTTGTAGTGCAGGAAGAAGAAGTCGTGCTCCTCGAACCGATCCGACAGAGTGTCGAGCTCGTGCTCGAAGGTCTCGCCCGTGGGGATCACTCTCATGCCGACCAACCTGGCCAGTCCTCGGTACATCGGATAGGCGGCGATGGCGGCGGGATCCAGGCGGTAGCTTTTGCCGAAGTCGGGTAGCTGTGGGAGGCCGGATAAACCCCTTAGGAGGACCATGTTGGCGCTCTCCTCGCCCTGCAGGAGGCCCCGTGCGGCCGCTACGAAGGCCCTGGCGGCCTGCGCGGTGGGCTCCGCCTCGCCGGACAGGGCGGTGGGGTCCAGCGGAGCGGCACCGACCACCTGCGGGTCGGTCTCGGTGACCCGGTCGCCCAGGCCGTTGCCTTTCAGCACGAGCACGAAGCGGTAGTCGCGGACCGGATAGACCGACACGTCGACGCCGGGCACCTCGATGGTGTTGAGGCGTTCGACGAGCGGCGCGCTCCTCTCCGTGGATATGCGTCCGGCGCGTCGGTCGACCAGCAGGCCGTCGGAGTCTACGGTGCAGAAGTTGCCTCGGACGGCCACTTCATCCTCGGCGAGGTCGAGCCCTATGCCCAGCGCTTCCAGCACGCCGCGCCCCATGAGGTACTTGACTGGGTCGTAGCCGAACAGGGCCATGTGGCCCGGCCCGCTGCCCGGCGTCACCCCGTGGGTTACCGGAGTCGTGAGCCCGCAGGCGCTGCGCCGCGCCAGGGCGTCCAGCGCCGGCAGGCGTGCCGTCTCCAGCTCTGAGAGACCAGTGTCGGGATGCGGCGCGCCGCCGAGGCCGTCCACGACCAGCAGGACGATCTTGGACGGCGTCGAGCGGCATATGTCGCCGAGGTACGGTAGGTCGATCATGGTTTGTGTTGCTGGCTCCTGTGTATGGGCTTTTCTATCACACCGGGGCCGCTGAGGCGAGTGGAGTGCGCGACAGGGCTACCTACCGCTGGCCACCTCCCCATCCGTCTGAGGCGGGCTCTCACAATGACAGAGCCACTTCGCAGCGACGGTGATCCGGGTAGCATGCCGTTACCTTCGACATTGGGTTACCTGGGCAGGAGCGCCGCGACGCCGGGCAGGACCTTGCCCTGCAGAAACTCCAACGAGGCGCCTCCGCCGGTCGAGACGTGGGTCATCCGGTCTGCCAGGCCCAGTGCCTCGACAGCCTCGGCAGTTGAGCCGCCTCCGACGATCGTGGTGGCCTCGGTCAGGCCGGCGACCGCCTCGGCGATGCGAACAGTACCCTGGGCGAAGGGCTTCCACTCGAACACGCCCAGGGGGCCGTTCCAGACGACGGTCCTCGACGGCCTCAGGGCCTCCTCGAACCGGCAGATGGTCTCGGGGCCGATGTCCATTATCCGCCAGCCGTCGGGGACCTGCCCGGCTTCCACGATACTATGGCTCGCGTCGGCTGCGAAGGCGTCGGCGACGACCGAGTCTGTCGGAAGTGCGAGGTGGATGCCTTTGCTGGGCGCCGCCTCAATGAACCCGGCGGCGAAGTCGAGCCACTCGTCCTGCACCAGCGAGTCGCCTACGCTCAGGCCCTTGGCCTTGAGGAAGGTGGCCGCCATCCCGCCGCCGATCACGATTACGTCCACGCGGTCCGCCAGTTCCTCCAGCACGCCGATCTTGTCCGATACCTTGGCGCCGCCGAGGATGGCGGCGAAGGGGTGTTGAGGAGACTCGAGCGCCTGGCCCAGCATCTCCAGCTCGCGCTGCATAAGGAATCCCGCCACAGAGGGCAGGAACCGCGTAACCCCTTCGGTAGAGGCGTGGGCTCGGTGGGCGGTGCCAAAGGCGTCGTTGACGTAGACTTCGGCCAGGGATGCCAGCTCTCGGGCGAAAGCCTCGTCGTTCTGCTCCTCCCCGGCGTGGAACCGGAGGTTCTCCAGCATGAGGACGCCGTCGGGTCGCAGCGACCTCACGGCGTGCCTCGCCTCCTCGCCCACGCAGTCCGGGGCCTGGGCCACGGGCATGCCGAGCAGGTGCGCCAGGCGCTCGGTCACGGGGGCCATCCGCAGGTCGTCCACAACCCTCCCTTTGGGCCGGCCAAGGTGGGAGCACAGCACCACCCTGCACCGCCGGTCCAGGAGGTGCCGGATGGTGGGTATCGCGGCGCTTATGCGGCTGTAGTGGGAGGGCTCGGTTGTGCCGGGACGGAAGGGAACGTTGAAGTCTACCCTGACGAGGACCGTTTTTTCGTCCAGGTCTATGTCGCGAACGGATTTGCGGTGAAACCAGGGCGTCGTTTCAGGTATGGCCTCTCGTTTTTCCGACATCGGATTAGTGTCTCGTTCTGTAAGCTCGCCGGAAAAGTCGCGTCTGGTCACCACGCTGCCCAGCTGAAGCTTCGTGCTTCGACGGGCTCCGCATGAACGGGTAGAGGGCTTTCCGTTCGCCCTGAGCTTGTCGAAAGGTCGACTGTAGGTTGTACCCGGTTCCACTGACTTTGCACGCCAATGTACCTGCTAGAAGGCCGGCCTATTGCGCCAGCAGCGAGTCGGCAAAACCCTCGATAGGCGCCCGGCTTTCGGCCGGGAGCCCCGACGCATCGAGGGCCGCGCTGGCGTCGGCTCGGTGCTGTTCGATGAGCTTTTCAGAGGCGTCTCTTGCACCGAGGTCTTCCAAGGCCTGGCGGAGGGCCTCGACGTCCTTCGGCTCCAGGACGCGCTTGAAGTAGATATCGCCCAGCCGGCGCTTTTCCTTGATCGAGGCGGTCTCCACTGCGTAGACGACGGGCAGGAGCTTCTTCTTGTTCATGACCTCGGAGGCCGTTCCCTCGGGGCCCCAGAGCTCACGTACGTCGGCCCGCATCTGGAGGGCGATGCCCAGCTTGTCCCCGGCGTCGCCCACCGCGTCTATGGTTGCCTGGTCGGCCGACGCCACCAGGGCGCCCAGCTTCATGGCGCACGAAACAAGGGAGCCCGACTTGCTGGATGCCATCTTCAGGTACGATTCAACACTGACGTCGATGCGCTCCTGGGCCTCGATATCGAGGAACCGGCCCTCGCAGGTCCGGAGGCTGGCCTCATCCAGGAGCTGGACGGCGCGGAAGGTGGTTTCCGGCGAGACGCCGCGTTGGGCCAGCCGGAACAGCGACAGGCGGGCCATCGCGTGCATGCCGTCGCCGGTATTTATGGCCTGCGCCGGGCCCCATACCCACCAGACGGCGTCGCGGCTGTCTCGCTGAGGGATACCTCCCTGAACGTCGTCGTGGATCTGGCAGAAGTTGGAGACCAGCTCTACAGCGGCCCCCACCGGGAGACCGGCGTCGACGTCGCCGCCGGCAGCCTGACATACCAGCAGGGATATGATCCCGTGGGCCCGGACCTTGGTTGTCGAGGACGCCTCCTCGGACCATCCCATGTGGTAGTACATCATGTCGTATAGCGGCATCTGGCGGGAGGTCACGATGTCGCTGAGCTCGGCCTCGAGGCGGGATGAAAGGTCTTCGACCGTCGTGGAGATGGTCAACTGGGTTTCTCCGGGTGTATCCCCCGTTCCTGACCTTCCCTCGTTGGGGGAAAGGAGGGTCTTCTCCCCTCTTGGGGGAGATTTACAGAGGAGGGGGCGTCTGCCGTCGAACTCACTAAGCTGTCTTTTCGAGCATCACGCCGGCGTCGCAGGAACCCCGGACCCGCACAGGTCTTCGATCTCCTGTCGGGTTATGACGCCCTCCCGTAGGATGCGGGGGCGGCCTTTGGTAAGCTCCACTACCGTGGAGGACGTGCCTCTAGGGGGGTCGCCTGCGTCGACTACCAGGTCGAGCTCGTCACCGAACTCCTTCCGAATCGCTTGGGCCGTCGCCAGAGCCCGGCCGCCGCTGCGGTTGGCGCTGGTGCCGGTGATCGGGGTCCCCAGTTTTCTGGCCAGAGCCCGAGGGACGTGGTGGTCCGGCAGACGCAGCGCCACGCTGTCGAGGCCGCCGCTCACGATGTCCGGTATGACGTCGGCCCGTTGCAGGACGAGGGTTAGCGCGCCGGGCCAGAACCGCTCGGCGAGCGCTCGGGCCAGGTCCGGGACATCGACGGCGTACCTTTCGATGTCCTCGGCGTCGGCCAGGAGCAAGGGCAGGGGCTCGGCCTGCGCCCTGCCCTTCAGCGCAAAGACCCGCTCGACGGCCGCCTCGTTGAGGGCGCACGCCGCCAGTCCGTACAGAGTGTCCGTGGGGATGGCGGCCACGCCTCCTCGTCTGAGGATATCGGCGCAGGTGGCGATCTGCTCGATCAGCGGCACACCAGTCTGAAAGGCTCGTTGGCGTTAGGGTCCAAGCTTGAAAAGAGTATATCACAGGTGCTAGCCTGACCATGCTGGAGATGTCGCAAGAACCGCAGCGGACCGCAAGCCACAGGCTAGCCACCAGCGACGACCTGGAGGTCTCCGCCTACCTCGAGATCGCCAGGGAGAAAGGCGGCCAGGGTCCTCAGCCCGAGGCAGCGCCTAAGCTGCAGCAGGAGTCGATACTCGTTGTCGATTTTGGCTCGCAGTACAGCAGGCTCATCGCCCGTCGTATCCGCGAGAGCAAGGTCTACTGCGAGATAGTCCCCCACGACGTGACGTGGGACTCCGTCGCTCCATTGAACCCCAAGGGGATCATTCTTTCGGGCGGCCCGGCCAGCGTCTACGAGGAGGATGCGCCACTCGCTCCGCCCTGGGTCTACGACAGTGGCCTGCCCGTGCTGGGGATCTGCTACGGCATGCAGGTGATGGTCCACCAGCTTGGCGGCAAGGTGGCGCCCGGTGCAAAAAGGGAGTACGGCCACGCCGGGCTGCATCAGAACGTTTCAAAAGAGCCGCTGTTCGAGGGGCTGCCGCCGTCTATGCCCGTGTGGATGAGCCACGGCGACCAGATCCTGGAGACTCCGCCGGGCTTCTCGGCTCTGGCCTATACCGATAACTCGCCCATAGCCGTCGTCGGCAACCAGGACGGGATGCTGGGCATCCAGTTCCATCCCGAGGTTGCCCACACGCCCCAGGGCAAGGCGCTGCTCGAGAATTTCCTGTATCGGATATGCGGATGCCAGGGCCTCTGGACCTCCGGCAGCTTCGTCGCCAGCGCCATTGCGAGCATCAAGGAGCAGGTGGGCTCGGGCAAGGTGATATGCGCGCTGTCCGGCGGCGTCGACTCGGCGGTGGCGGCCACGCTGGTTCACCGGGCGGTGGGCGACCAGTTGACGTGCATCTTCGTGAACAATGGCCTGATGCGCAAGGAGGAGCCGGAGCGGGTGCGCAACACCTTCCAGAAATACCTCAAGGCCAATCTCGTGTACAACGAGGCGTCCGACCGGTTCCTGAGGGCTCTGAAGGGCGTGGTCGATCCAGAGCAGAAGCGCCGCGCGGTCGGCGAGATGTTCATCAACGTGTTCGAGGAGGAGGCGGAGCGGATCGGCCAGGTCGACTTCCTGACTCAGGGGACCCTCTACCCGGACGTGATCGAGAGCAAGACCGGGGAGAGCAAGGTCTCGGCCAAGATCAAGACTCACCACAACGTCGGCGGCCTGCCGCAGAACATGAAGCTAAGGCTGGTGGAGCCGCTGCGGTACCTCTTCAAGGATGAGGTGCGCGACGTAGGCCTGGAGCTGGGCCTTCCCGAGGAGATGGTGCACCGCCAGCCCTTCCCAGGGCCGGGCCTTGCCATCCGCGTCATCGGCGAGGTGACCGGCGAGAGGCTGGAGATACTACGTCAGGCCGACTGGATCGTGATGGACGAGATCAAGGGCAACGACCTGTACCGGGAGCTGTGGCAGAGCTTCGCCGTGTTGACCGACACGCATACCGTCGGCGTGACCGGCGACTACCGCACCTACGGCAACGTGATCGCCGTGCGAGCGGTCACCAGCGACGACGCCATGACGGCCGACTGGGCGCGTCTCCCCTACGACGTGCTGGCCCGCATATCGAATCGCATCGCCAACGAGGTGCCGGGGGTGAACCGGGTCGTGTACGACGTGACGAGCAAGCCTCCGGGCACCATAGAGTGGGAGTAGACCTTGGCAGTTGACGCGGAGGTGCAGCAGGGCCTCGATGGACTCATGCTGCCGTGGCGGGGAGTCACCTCGAGGAGCATGTTCGGTGGCGTCTGCTACATGGTTGACGGCAAGATGTTCGCGGCGCTGATGGAGGGCGTGGTGGGCATGAAACTGCCGGACGAGCTAAGGGACAGGGCGCTCACGATGGCCGGGGTGTCGCCGTTCCGCGGGCCGCTGGGCCGCCCGTTCGGACGGTGGATCCAGTTCGTCATCTTGATGGAGGAGGACGTCTCGGCGGTGGCGCCGTGGCTGGAGGCGGCGCACGCGTACGTGGCGTCGCTGCCGGCGCCGAGTCGGCGAAGGTCAAAGGGCCGATGATCAGCCAGACGTATAGCAGGAGGATTTGATGAGGGTAACAATCCCCCAGTTCCCCCCGAAACTTTTGCCGTTTCTGCCACCCTTGATCCCCGAGATGCACGTAGAGTTGCCCGGCCCGCCGAAGCCCAGTTCCTTGACCCTTGGCTACCCGCCATCTGTGTCGGTTACTTTTGACATGGAGTCCGGCTCCACGTCCACCAATTCGGATGAGGCCAACTCACTCGGGTAAGACTTCGCATAGTTATCTTGGCATCCGCAAGCCAGGCACGGGTGTGAGGCAACATGGCTAAAACTTCGACGGAGAGGTTCCAACAGCTGCTGAAGCGAGCTGTGGATGCCGATTTGAAGGCCGAGGTGAAGGCTGACGAGGCTTACGAAGGCGTGGAGGAGGAATATCTTGATTTAGAGATACAGGCTGGGCGCACCCAAGTTCACCTACGTGTTGAGGCCGACGATGTTGACAATCTAGCTCAGATCCCCTTCGAGCAGCTTCGATTCGTAGATGGTTACTATGCGGTGTATTGCCCCGCCGAAGGATGGATCGAGGTTCTCGTCGAGAGCGTTGGCCATCCACATCCATTGTCTGGCTTTCGACGGCTTCACCGCCTCACCGGTGGCCTGCCCCGGGGAGGGCCGTCTGCAAGGGCCGACGACCTCGGTCCGATTAACGTGGCCGACTCCGAAAGAGAGGTCGATCTTCGTATAGGTGCAATTTCTGAGGTCACCAAGACATTGCTGGATTTGAGCGAACTCACTGTCGGGGACCTGCAACTCCAGCGAGGTTTGAGTCTGAAGATAGAGGGACTGGAACTCGAACGTCATGATGGCGCGGTGAAAGCGATACAGGGTCTTGCCAATGCATTCCTCTTCGAGATCGAATTGATGACCGACATAGCGTTTCATGTGCCGCCGCAGCGCGGCCCTAGGCGGCCCAGGTGGGCGTTTGCCCCGAAAGAGAAAATAACACTGGACATGCCACGGATTGAGTATGATGCCGACCCACTTTCCCTTTACTGGTATTCGCGAGTCGCCGAGGACATGCCGTTACTACAGTTCTTGGCCCTCTATCAGTGCATTGAGTACTATTTCCCGGTCTACTCAGCACGCGAGGCACAGCAAGTTCTCCGCACGACCATCAAAGATCCCAGGTTCAACTTCGATCGAGACATCGACGTCGCAACACTGCTCCAAGACCTCCGGATCTCTCGCGGAGGAGGATACGGCTCAGAAGTCGAGCAGTTGATCTCCGTAGTCGAGACTTGCGCTCTGGATCGCGAGCTTTTGACCTTCCTTTCCGAACGTGACGATCGGAAGGAGTTTTATGCTAACAAAGACAGCTATGGTGTTATCTCAAAAATTCGTGTGCCGCTCGGGGAGTCAGCGAGTGACCGATTGCAGTCTATTGCCAAGCGTCTGTACGACATCCGGTGCCGCATTGTCCACTCCAAAGCAGATCAGGACCACGCTATAGCTGTCATCCTGCCCTTTTCCAAAGAGGCTCAAATGCTTACGCACGATATCGCGTTGGCGCGGTTCGTTGCTCGTAAGACACTTGTCGCGAGCGGAACTGCTTTGAGGATTTGAATTGGAGGGGCTCTCTGCGCTCGGTTGATCGCGTGACAACGTCCAACTACTGCCCTCGTCGTGCTCGAGTTGCTGATGCCCCAGCAGTCTCAAGGGTCTTGCGTATATCTCTCCTAAGGTTGTTCAATCGTTGAGACAATGAAAGTCCTACTCGTGGGAAGCGGCGCCCGGGAGCACGCTATCGCCTGGAAACTGGCGCAGAGCCGGGCGGTCGACGAGCTGCTGGTGGTGCCGGGCAACGCCGGGACATCCGCTCTGGGTGAAAACGTTCCGATCAACGCGACGGACGTCGATGGGCTGGTGCGGCTGGCGGAGGACAGGGGGATCGACCTGACAGTCGTGGGCCCCGAGGCCCCGCTGGCGGCAGGCATTGCCGACCGGTTCGAGGACTGCGGGCTCGCCATCTTCGGTCCGACCATGGCGGCGGCGCGCATCGAGAGCAGCAAGGTCTTCTCCAAGGAGCTGATGCAGCGTCACGGGGTTCCCACCGGCGGCGCCAGGGTCTTCAGCTCGCATAGCGAAGCCAGGGAGTACATCCAGGGCCTGGAGGGTCCCATCGTGGTCAAAGCCGACGGCCTGGCCGCCGGCAAAGGGGTCACGGTGGCTCAGACGCGAGACGAGGCCCTGGAGGCGCTGCACCGCCAGATGGAGGAGCGGCAGTTCGGCCGCGCCGGCGATCGCGTCCTGATCGAGGAGCACCTGGAGGGCCAGGAGGTCAGCGTCTTCGCCTTCGTCGATGGCGAGTACGTCTCACCCATGGTGGCCGCCTGCGACTACAAGAGGCTGGGCGACGGCGACGTGGGGCCGAACACGGGCGGCATGGGCAGCTTCAGCCCACCGCCCTTCTGGACGCCGGACCTCGACCGCCGTGTACGTGACGAGATCATGGAGCCCGTGGCGCTGGCGATGGTGAAAGAGGAGTGTGCTTACCGCGGCGTGCTGTACGCCGGACTGATGCTTACAGCCGACGGCCCGAAGGTGCTTGAGTTCAACTGCCGGCTGGGAGACCCGGAGACCCAGGCCATCCTGCCCAGATTGAAAAGCGACCTGGCCGAAGTTATGATGAGTGCGGCCACGGGCTCGCTGAGCGCCGTGTCCATCGAGTGGACACCTTCGGCCTGCGTGGCCGTCGTGCTGGCGTCCGGCGGGTACCCGGACGATTACGCGACGGACCATCCCATCGAGGGCCTGGCGGACCTGGACGCGAGGGTGGAGGTGTTCCACGCCGGCACGAAGGCCGGTCCCGGCGGGATGGGACTCGTGACAAGCGGCGGGCGCGTGCTGACCCTGGCGGCCCTCGGCGAATCGCTCGATGAGGCCCGGCGCCGAGTCTACGCCAACGCCGACCTCGTTCGCTTCCAGGATGCCCACTACCGCAAGGATATCGCCTCCGACGTTCGGATGAGCATTCCAACGGGTGCCTAGCTCTGCTCTCGACGCGCCGCACCCATAGCTGGACGGATGGGTTGCGAATGGGTGACCGCAACACAGGGATAGCGCAAGGGTGAGAGAGTTGCCGGACGACGTCCAGGAGCATCGGATCGCCAGCCAGGGCCTGGTCCGTCGCATTGCCGCGTCGTTCGGTCCCTACCGAGGCCGGGTGGTGGCGGTCACACTGCTTATCCTCGTCACCGCGGGGCTCGGGGTCGTCAATCCGCTGCTTATCCGCGTCGTCTTCGACTCCGCGCTGTTCCCTCAGGAGGGTGGCTCCGACCTGAGGCTGCTTTGGATCATCGCCGGGGTCATGGCGGGGGTCACGGTCGTAACCGGCGGTCTCGGCATATTCCAGACCTACCTGACCAACCACGTGGGCCAGAGGGTGATGCGGGACCTGCGAGACCGGCTGTACAGCCACCTGCAGGGCCTGTCACTGGGCTTTTTTGTCGATACCCGCACCGGTGAGATTCAGTCGCGCATCGCGAACGATGTCGGTGGCGTTCAGAACGTCGTTACCAACACCGCTTCCAACGTGCTGTCGAACACGGTCATCGTCATCAGCACGCTGGTCGCGATGACCATCCTGTCCTGGCAGCTTACGCTGGTGGCGGTCGGAACGGTGCCTGTCTTCTTCCTGCTCACGAAGGTGGTTGGCGAGCGCCGCCGCGCCGTAACGGCGGAGTCGCAGAAGGCTGCGGCGGAGGTAACGGCAATCACCCAGGAAACGCTTTCGATCTCGGGGATCATGCTGGCCAAGCTGTTCGGCAGGCAAAACCAGGAGATCGAGCGCTTCCACCAGGAAAACCAGCGGATGGCCGATCTGTCGGTGCGCCTCCAGATGACTGGCCAGTCCTTCTTCGCCCTGATACAGATCTTCTTCTCCGTGGCGCCGGTTGCCACCTACGTCATCGCCGGCTACATGCTCACCGGCAACCTCTCTGTCGGCGTGACGGCGGGCACCATCGTCGCCTTCACTACCCTGCAGGCGAGGCTGTTTTTCCCGATCGGGATGCTTCTGCAGATCACGGTCGAGCTTCAGTCGTCGCTGGCGCTGTTCGAGCGCATTTTCGGCTACCTGGACATCAAGCCCAACATCGTGGACTCCCGCGACGCGGTCGCGGTCGATTCCAGGAAGGTGCGTGGGCGGATCGCTTTCGACTCGGTGCGGATGGCCTACGACTCCCAGGCAGGCAACGGCGGCGCTGAAAGCCCGGACCGAATGTGGGCGCTCGATGGCGTGGACTTCAGCGTCGAGCCTGGCCAGCTGGCGGCCTTCGTCGGGCCGAGCGGCGCGGGCAAGACGACGATCTCGTACCTGATCCCGCGACTGTACGATCCCACCGAGGGGGCCGTGACGATAGATGGCATCGACGTCCGGCAGATAGGCCTGGAGTCTCTCGCCAGGATCATCGGCTACGTTACGCAGGAGAGCTACCTGTTCCACGCGAGCTTGCGCAGCAACCTGCTGTACGGCAAGCCGGACGCTACTCAGGAGGAGATCGAGGCCGCCGCGAAGGCCGCCCGCATTCACGACAGGATCATGGAGTTCCCCGACGGATACGAGTCCGTCGTGGGGGAGCGAGGCTACCGGCTCTCCGGCGGAGAGCGGCAGCGCTTGTCGATAGCACGCGTCATTCTTCACGATCCCCGGGTGCTGATTCTGGACGAGGCGACCTCCGCCCTCGACACCGAGAGCGAGCGCCAGGTGCAGGCGGCCCTGGATCCCCTGATGAAGGAGCGCACGACGATAGCTATCGCCCACAGACTCTCGACTATACTGGCGGCGGACGTTATCTTCGGCATCGACCGAGGGAGAATCGTAGAGCGGGGAACGCACGCGGAGCTGCTAAGGCAGGGGGGTCTCTACGCCCGACTCTACGAGGAGCAGTTCGAGGGCGGGCGCATCGAGTGCCTGTGCGCCGACGGGGTCGTAATGAGTAACGGCACGATCGCGCCGCGACGGGAGCCTGCGGCGGTCTGAGCAGGATGACGAGAACGGCGGAGCTTTCCGCGAGTATGAGGTAGGTTTCATATGCCGCTTGTTGGTGTCGTGATGGGTAGCCGGTCGGACGAGCCGCTGATGCAGGAGACTGCGGATGTGCTGAAACAGATGGGGGTCGACCACGAGATGGTGGTCATGTCGGCGCATCGCACCCCGGAGAAGGTCATGGAATACGCGCAAAGCGCACGCGACCGTGGGATCGAGGTGCTGATAGCGGGCGCCGGCGGCTCCGCCGGGCTCCCCGGCGTGCTGGCCTCTTGGACCACCCTGCCCGTCATCGGCGTTCCCCTGCCGACCAGCGACCTCGACGGCGTAGACGCGCTTTACTCCATCGCCCAGATGCCGCCCGGCGTCCCCGTGGCGTGCGTCGCCGTAGGCTCCTGGGGTGCCAGGAACGCCGCGTTCCTCGCGGCCCAGGTGTTAGGCATCAAGCACGACGCGATACGTCGCGCCTACGACGAGTATCGCGAAAGCCTCAGGAAGCGATGAAAGGGCGAGGGCTTCGGCGATGATAGAGCGCTACTCCAGGCCCAGGATGAAGCGGGTCTGGTCGGACGAGAACAGGTACGACAAGTGGCTGCTGGTCGAGCTGGCAGTCTGCGAGGCCTGGGCGGACGACGGGGTGATTCCGCAGGACGACATGGAGCTGCTGCGTCGCGCCGGCTACGACAAGGACCGCCTGGACGAGATCCTGAAGCAGACGAAGCACGAGATGACCGCGTTCATGAGCTCGGTCACGCGGGGACTGGGACCCGAGGGCCGGTGGCTGCACCTGGGCCTGACCTCCAGTGACGTCTGGGACACCGCGACGGGCCTTCAGCTCATGGATGCGGCCGACCTGCTGGACGAGGAGATGGACAAGCTGTTGGGAGTGCTGGGGTCGAGGGCCCGGGAGCACAAGGACACGATAATGATGGGGCGTACCCACGGCGTCCATGCTGAGCCGGTCACGTTCGGGCTCAAGCTGGCGCTGTGGTGGGATGAGATGCGGAGGAACCGCAACAGGCTGGCACGGGCACGGGAATCGATTGCGGTAGGCAAGATATCCGGGCCGGTCGGCACCCATGCCAGCGTTCCGCCGTCCGTCGAGAGCCGGGTCTGCAGGCGGCTCGGGATTGAGCCCGCTCCGGTCTCCAACCAGATCGTCCAGCGCGACCGGCACGCCGAGTTCGTCACGACACTGGCCGTGGCGGCCTCCTCGCTGGAGAAGTTCGCGACCGAGATAAGGTCGTTGCAGCGTACCGAGATACACGAGGTCGAGGAGCCCTTTGCCGAGGGCCAGACGGGCTCTTCCTCGATGCCCCACAAGCGCAACCCGGAGCTCAGCGAGCGCGTCTGCGGACTGGCCCGCCTCGTCCGGGGACACGCTGTTACGGCCCTCGAGAATGTCGCTCTGTGGGGAGAGCGAGACATCAGCCACTCGTCTACCGAGCGCCTGATCCTGCCGGACTCGTGCCTGGCACTGGACTACAGCCTCGACCTGTTCGCCGGCGTAATGAAAGGCCTTCGCGTGTTCCCCGAGAGGATGAAGCAGAACATGGAGATCACCCGAGGCCTGCTGTTCTCTCAGAGGGTCATGCTGGCGCTCGTCGAGAAGGGGCTCGGCCGAGAGGACGCCTACAAGATAGTGCAGCGCAACTCCACCCGGACCTGGGAAGAGGACGTGGATTTTACCCGGCTGCTCGCTGAGGACCCGGATGTCATCGCCAGGCTAGACCGGGCCGAGTTGGCGGAGCTCTTTGACTACCGTTACTATGTCCGCCACGTGGACGAGATTTTCGACCGGGTTGGATTGACGTAAACCAGCCGATTTACGAGGTCATCTTTCGGCTGAGGTCTGATTTTCGAAAGAGCATAATGGAGTGATAGCAGATATGCCCGTTACGCTTTCGACGGAGCGGCTCTCCAGACCCATCCCGTTAAAGCAATTCAAATGCCCGCTGGCCGGCCATCGTGCTGCACGTGGCTAGGCAGGCGGCGTCAGACCGGAGCTAGGTGATCAAGACTCAATCCCCTGAACCGTGTCGTTCGTTCACCGCGGCACTGGTAAGCCGATAAGGAGATACGCTGTGACAATCCTCAGGGAGACGGCTCTTCCGAACCTGGTCTACAGAGGCAAGGTGCGAGACACCCACGACCTGGGGGGGGGCCTTCTCCTGATGGTGGCCACCGACCGCATCTCCGCTTTCGACGTGGTGCTGCCGACGCCGATTCCGGAGAAGGGGGCCGTGCTCTGCCAGATGTCTGCCTTCTGGTTCCGGCAAACCCGGGACCTGGTGCCAAATCACATGATCCGTCTGGCCGTGGAGCAGACGGGCCTGTCGGTTCCTGACGAGGTCGCCCGCCGGGCCATGGTTGTCAGGAAGGCCGAGCGGATCGACGTGGAGTGCGTGGTCCGGGGCTACATCACGGGCTCGGCCTGGGCCGAGTATCGCTCCGATGGAACGGTGGGCGGCGACACGATGCCGTCCGGCCTCCAGGAGGGCCAGGCGTTTCCGGAGCCCCTGTTCACCCCGACCACGAAGGCCGAGGTCGGCCATGACGAGAGCCTGACGATTCAGCAGATGGCGGGCATGATAGGCGCCGACCTGACCAGGCAGCTACAAGACAAGAGCGTCGAGGTATATCGCTTCGCTCACGACCTGGCTCGCGAGCGAGGTATCGTCCTGGCCGACACGAAGATGGAGTTTGGCTTTATCGACGGGCAGCTGTGCCTGATCGACGAGCTGCTGACGCCCGACTCGAGCCGGTTCTGGGACGCCGACGGGTACTCACCCGGCAGGGCGCAGCCAAACTACGACAAGCAGTTCGTGCGAGACTGGTTGAGCGAGCACGGCTGGAACCGCGAGCCGCCGGCGCCGGAGCTCCCCGATGACGTGGTGGAGAGGACGCGGCAGCGATACGTTGAGGCTTACGGCAGGTTGACAGGTCAGAGTTTGGCCTAGCAGAATGGACTAACCGGAACATCAGAGTGACCCGGATGCAGGTGGCCTACCGAATCCGCGAGGGGTAATGGCGACAGGACCACGCAGAAGAAGGGACAGACCGACACCGACACAGGCGCGAGCTGCTCGCCGCCAGCGCCGTCACCGGCGCCGGCGAGTTTGGAGGCTGGGAGTCTTCGCGGTTGTCGCTGTGATCGCGGTGCTCTTCATCGTATCCCTGTTCGCGGGCAGCCTGCCTATCTCGATCGGGGGTGGTGGCGGTGGCGGGGGCAACGCCCAGGGCGAGACGGTGGCAAGCCAGGGCCGGGAGCACATCGGGTTCGGAGAGGAGCACCCGGAGTACAACTCCCTGCCGGCGGCCTCCGGCTGGCATTACAACATCCCACTGGCGCCGGCTCAATGGGGGATCCACGAAACTCCCCTGCCCGACGAGGTGCTGATTCACAACCTGGAGCACGGCGGGGTCCGCGTTCACTACGACTGTCCCGAGGGATGCGACGATCTTGTGGCCCAGCTTGCTGCCGTCGTCGACTCCTATGCTGGCGAAGAAGTCATCATGAGCCCCTACCCCGTAATGGAGACCAGGATCGCGCTGGTGGCCTGGACCTTCATCGATAGGTTCGAAGAGTTCGACGAGGAGCGGGTCAGGGCATTCATCGACGACGGGATAACCTCCACGATCGCACCCGAGTACCTAGCCAGGTAGTCCACATCATGTACCTGGCGAGGGTATACGTCACCCTGAAGCCCACGGTGAACGACCCCCAGGGACTAACGATCCTCGGCGGCCTGCACCAGCTCGGGTTCGAGGCCGTTCGGGCCGTCCGCGCCGGCAAGTACCTCGAGATCAGCCTGGACGACGAGAGCGAAAGCGAGGCGTCTCGGAAGGTCTCCGAGATGTGCGATAAGCTGCTGGCCAACACCGTGATCGAGGACTATCGCTTCGAGTTGGAGTCGGGCGGCCCGTAGCACCAGGCCCCATCGGGGTCGAGACGCGCGCTTGGAGGAGACGATGAGATACGCCGTCGACTGCCCGAACTACGGCGACTACGTCGATCCCCGCACCCACGCCAACCTAGCCTACGAGGCCGAGCAGGCGGGATGGGACGGCTTTTTCGTGTGGGACCATATGAACTACCTCGGACCCCCGTGGCAGACCGGCGGCGATGGAATGTCGGATCCGTGGATCATATTGGCGGCGGTGGCGCTGCGAACGGAGCACATCAAGATAGGCCCGATGGTCACGCCGTTGCCTCGACGGCGTCCCTGGAAGCTCGCCCGCGAGACCGTCACGCTGGACCGGCTCTCCAACGGTCGCCTTATCCTGGGCGTCGGCCTCGGCGCTCCCGCCGAGATTGAGTACGAGCAGCTCGGCGAGGACGGCGACGCCAGGGTGAGGGCTGCGAAGCTGGACGAGGGCCTGGACGTACTGACCGGCCTCTGGAGCGGTGAGCCCTTCAGCTACCGAGGTGAGCACTACCAGGTGGATAACGCGAAGTTCCTTCCCCGCCCGTTGCAGTCCCCGCGCATCCCGATCTGGGTTGCCGGGCTCTGGCCCAATAAGCCCCCCTTCCGACGCGCCGCGCGCTGGGACGGCGCCTTTCCCATCTCCGAGGGCAGAGGTCCGGTTCCGTTCGACGGCGGAATGACGGGCGTGATCCCGCCTAGCGAGATAGAGGCCATGATGGCGTACATCAAGGAGCGCCGTACTAGCGACGCACCCTTCGACGTGGTGTTCGGCGGCATGACGCCCACGGCCGACCCCCGGGGAGCGGCCGAGACCGTTGCAGCCTATGCTGAGGCCGGACTCACCTGGTGGGTGGAGTCCATCGGTCCCTGGCGAGGCTCCTACGATGAGTCTCTGGCGCGGGTACGTCGAGGGCCGCCCAAGCTATAGGCCCAATCGAGCAGCGGTCGAAGCACTGGGGACTTGACCGGTGAAGCGCGAGCATATAGGTTAGGAGGCCAGGACAAGAGGAAAAGAATAAGGGAGGAATCAATGGCAGACGAACGCAAGGGGACAACCGGGAAGACCGTCGCCGAGCTGAGCCAGACGGCACTGGACCACCTGTGGATTCAGTCACAGCAGTGGGAGGACCTGGCGGCCGAAGGTGGCCCGACGATCATCGAAGAGGGCAAGGGCGTCAAGATCAAGGACATAAACGGCAAGTGGTACTTCGACGGGTCGTCGGGGGCTTCGCTAGTCAACATAGGCCACGGGCGCCAGGAGCTGGTCGAAGCTGCCCAGAAGCAGATGGCCACTCTGCCCTACGCCAGCATATTCTCTTATGCCACCGTCCCCGCCATCGAGCTGGCGGAGAAGGTAGCCTCGCTCACGCCGGGCGACCTGAACAACGTGGTGCTGACGAGCGGCGGGTCCGAGGCGGTCGAAACGGCTCTCAAGCTGGCGTACCAGTATCACCTGAATCGGGGCGAGGGACAGAGGACCAAGTTCATCGCCCGACGGGGCTCCTACCACGGCGTCAGCCTCGGGGCCCTCAATGTGAACACGTCGGGCTACGGCAGGCGCGATACGTTCGAGCCGCTGCTGGCCCAGAACGCGCGGTTCGCTCCCCAGCCGCTCCTGTACCACTGCGAGTTCAACTCAGAGACACAGTCAGAGTGCGACGTCCGCAGCGCGAATGCGATCGAGGAGCTCATGATCGAGGAGGGCCCACAGACCTTCGCGGCGGTGATCGCCGAGCCCGTGTCGCAGTCGGTCGGAGTAGCCGTGCCGGGACCAGAGTACTGGCCGATGCTGCGCGAGATCTGCGATAAGTACGGCGTGCTCCTCATCGCGGACGAGGTGATCTCTGGCTTCGGCCGGACGGGTAAGTGGTTCGCCATCGAGCACTGGGACGTGGTGCCCGACATGATAACGATGGCAAAGGGCATTACCAGCGGGTACTTCCCCGTCGGCGCGTGCGCCGTCCGAGAGAACATACACGAGGCCTTCAAGGGAGGACCGGAGGCCACCTATCCTCATGGCTTCACCTACGGTGGACATCCCGTTGGGGCCGCGGTCGGCCTGGCAAATATAGACATCATGGAGCGCGAGGGCCTGGTTGAGAACTCGGCGACCATGGGCAAGTATCTGCTGGACCGACTCACTCCTCTGAAGGAGCACCCCACGGTGGGGGACGTACGAGGACTCGGCCTCATCTCCGCGGTGGAGCTGGTGAAGGACAAGGCCACCAAAGAGCCCCTCACCGAGGTCCCCGGCGCCGTGAAAATGGTCAGGGACGACCTCGCGGACCGAGGGATGCTGACGAGAGTGGGACGGGAGATATTCATCACCCCGCCCCTGCCCGTCACGAAGGATGACATCGACGAGATGGTCGACATGGTGGAGGGCAGCATCACCCACGCGGAGAAGGAGCTGGGGCTCAGCTAGGCAACCGCCTGGCCCAGCGTCGCTCAGGCGCGAAGCAGACGCAAAAAGGAAGGCCCGCTACATAGCGGGCCTTCCTTTTTGCGTCCTGCCGGCAGCGTCAGTGGATCAGTCCGGGTCGCTCATCTCCAGGGACGTGGTGATCGCCACGCAGTCGCGAATGGTACGTGCTATCGGACAGTAGTTGGCGTGCACGGCATGCGCCCTTCGGGCCGCCTCGTGCTTGTCCGGCTCGCAGCGCAGCTGGTAGCTCACGTGTATTCGCCTGACGACCAGCACCTGGCCCTCGGTTTCAACCTCCCCGACGGCCTCGGCCACAAGCCTTCCGTGGCTCGCCGGGATCTCGCGCGCTTCCAGCGCGCCGCCTAGCGTGCCGGTAAGTCAACCTGCGGCGGCGGACACAAGGTAGTCGATAGTCGCCGCATGGGGCTCCTGGACGTCAGGGTCGACACCGTAATGCTCGGCTATCTCCGAGTGCACGCCGAACATGACCGGCGTGGGCTCCGCGGGCAGATAGGCCCTTCGCAGCGTGCCCTCGACTCGCTCGACCCGCACGGCAGACCTGTAGACAACCGGGTCGCTCGTCATGCCTGCTCCCTCCTGAATACAGCGGTCGCTATGTCAGTCACTCACTGCGCCGTCCAGCCGCCGTCGATGACCAGCTCGCTCCCCGTGACGTAGGACGACTCGTCGGAGGCCAAGTAGAGGATCCCGCTGGCGATGTCGTCGGGGGTGCCCAGTCTGTTCATGGGCACGCTCTCCAGCACCCAGGGCACCGGGTCCACCAGCATCCCCGTCCGACAGTATCCAGGGTGAACGGAGTTCACTCGAATGCCTTCACGCGCGTGCTGGATGGCGGCGGCCTTGGTGAGGAGGCGAATGGCTCCCTTGGCGGCCGCATAGGCGACCGAGTGCGGACTGCCCACCAGCCCCATGATGGACGAGATATTGATGATGGAGCCGCCGCCGGCCTTTCGCATCTCTGGGATCGCGTGCTTCATTCCCAGGAACGCGCCCTTGGCGTGAACGTCAAGCTGGCTGTTCCAGCTCTCGAGGCTTGCGTCCTCCGCCATGCCCGGCAGGTAGTTTCCGGCGTTGTTGACCAGGACGTCCAGGCTGCCATAGGTGGAAACGGTGGCCTCGACGGCGTCCACCCAGTCCTGCTCGCTAGTCACATCGAGGCGAACAAAGGTGGCTCCGCCGCCCTGGTCTCTGATCTGAGCCGCTGTCCTCTGGCCCTTCTCCTCGACGACGTCGGTCAGCACCACACTGGCGCCCTCGCGGACGAACCGCCACGCGGTGGCCCCGCCGAACCCCATGGTCTCGCCCTGAAGGCCGGACGCGGCGCCCGTGATCAGCGCCACCTTACCCTCAAGTCTCATGACCGAGCGCTCCTCTTTCGCTACTGGGGCTACTGCGCCGTCCAGCCGCCGTCGATCACCAGCTCGGTGCCGGTTACGTAGGACGCCTCGTCAGAGGCCAGGTACAGAACGCCGTAGGCCACCTCCTCGGACTGACCGAACCTACCCATGGGGGTGCGCGCGAGGGTCTGCTCTACCCAGTTCGGATCGGCTCGGGCGGCGGCGATCATGACGGTGTCGATGACACCCGGATGCACCGAGTTCACTCGGATGCCTTCGGCCGCATACTGGACGGCGGCGGACTTCGTCAGCAGCCGAACTGCCCCTTTCGACGCGATGTATGCGGGGTGGACGTTATCCTGGCCGACGAGCCCCAAGATAGACGAGATGTTTACGATTGAGCCACCTCCCGCTCGCTTGAGCTTGGGGATGGCGGCCCTCATGCCAAGGAAGACGCCGGCCGCGTTAATGTCCATCACGTGGCTCCAGTCGCTCAGGGTCGACTCGTCGACTGACGCGAACGCGGGCGTGATGCCGGCGTTGTTGACCAGGATGTCGAGCCTGCCGAATCGGCTCACGGTGGCGGCGATGGACCTCTGCCAGTCGGGCTCCGAGGTCACGTCGAGCCGAAGGAAGAGCGCCTCCCCGCCGGCCTCGTTGATCTCTGCCTCGACGCGCCGTCCGTCCTCCTCCAGCACGTCGCCGATGGCGACCTTGGCCCCCTCTTTGGCGAACAAGCGCGCCTCAACCTCTCCCATACCACGGGCGCCGCCGCTGATGAACGCGACCTTCCCTGCGAGCCTCATGGCGTTCCGTCCTCTTCGGAGTCCGGGATGCGGAATTCGACTCCGGCTCGCTCCTCCTGGAGGGCAAGCACCTTGGTGAAATTGTCGTCGCCCCACCCCCTGTTCATGGCGGTCACGTGCTCCTGCTCGCACAGCGCCGCGATCGACATTGGGACATCGTGCTGGCGAGCAAGCTCGGTGGCGAGGCCCATATCCTTGCGGGACAGCCTAAGGGCGAAGTAAACGGGCGCGTCGGCTCGCTGCTCGAACTCACCTTTAAACAGGGTGCTCGGGAGGAGCCCCGTCTGTGGCTCGCCCAGAGCGCTGCGGCTCACCGATCTCCAGAGGTCTCTCGGCTTGACGCCGGCCTTCATCCCCAGCGTGAGCCCCTCCATGACCGCGACCTGCTGGCAGGCGAACACGCAGTTGTTTACCAGCTTGCAGATGCAGCCGCACCCTATGGGGCCGGTGTGGTAGACGTCGTCGCCGATGACGTCCAGGAGCGGCTTGCAGAGCTCGAAAACCGCCTCGTCGCCGCCCACCATTACTCCGAGGTCCCCAGCTCGGGCGTTCGCAACGGCGCCCCAGACCGGGGCGTCGAGCATGGCCACCCCCTTCTCGCGGAAGGCGTCGTGCACGCGACGCACGACTGCGGGGGAGTTCGAGGTCAGGTCGACGTACACAGTGCCCCGCCCGGCGCCCTCCAGGACACCGTCCGGTCCTAGAGCGGTGGGCTCCATCTCCAGCGGACCCGGGAGCGAGGTAAACGTAACCTCGCTCCGCTCCGCCGCCGCTCTTGGCGAGTCCGCCCAGGTCGCGCCCAGCTCCAGCAGCTCATCGGCGCGCTCGCGGCGGAGGTCGTGTACGGTCACGGAGTGGCCCGCGACGACCAGGTTCCTGGCCATTGGCCCGCCCATGGATCCCAATCCGATGAAGCCTATGTTCATTTCGTCCTCAATCGATTGCACTCGATGTGCTGCGCGCTACTCCCCGAAGAAGTCGGTCATCTCGCTGACGAATCGCTCGGGCTGGTCATAGACTACCGAATGCCCGACGCCCGCCCACCTGGACAACCGCACCATGGGAGAGGCGATGCGCTCGAAGTGGTCCGCCTCCTCCTTCAAGATGTAGCCACCCGCGTCGTAGTCCGAGACCACTATGAGGGTCGGCACGCCGATTCGCCCCAGGAACTCCTCGCACTCCAGCGCGAAGCCCCGGTTGTCGGTGATGAGCCTGGTCATGACGTCCTCGCGGAAGCGCTCCACGTAGAGGAGCTCCCGCTCGATGGCCTCCGGATCCATGGGCTGGCGTCGCATCTCGGCTGCCAGCTCCTCCCGGGGGATGCCGCGTCGTCTGAGGACCGCGGGCAAAAAGGTCGCGAAGGCGTTGACCATCTTCCAGTAGACCGGGTCACCCAGGAAGGCCCTGGAGATGTCTTGTGCGTAGTCGGCGGCCATCACCGTTCCGATGCAGCCGCCCCACGAGTTGCCGGCGTACAGTGGATTGCTCAGCCCCAGCTCCGCTATAAGCCCACTCAGGTCCTGGGTAAAATCGCGTAGGCGGTAGCCCGCGTCGGGCCTCTCGGACTCGCCGTGTCCGCGGAGGTCCGGCGCCACGAGGTGATACCGGCCGTCGAGCAGCTCCGCGATGTGGGTCCAGGGGCGCGCCGCCCACTCGCCCCACCCATGGACCAACAGCAGGTCCGGCGCGTCCGGGTCGCCCCATTCGAGGTAGTGGAGCCGCACGTTGTTGACGGTGGCGAAGTTGCTTCGAGGAGCGGTCTCAGGCATTGTGGGTTCCCCACCGATCTGTCTGTGAGTACCGGGTTACAGCGATTCGTGTTGTATCCCCACCAACCCGCCAGGTTTTCCTGGGATGGGCAGATGGAGCGGTCACGAACGCTTAACGTCAAAGGATCGTGCGTAACCGGCACGGGGGCGACGGACGAAAGAAGCCGTCTTCGAACCGGTCCGTCGACTCGGGAGATTATATAGCACAACGCGGCGTCGACTCAACGCCGAGGACACCGAGACTCCACACGAAACCTGTTTGACCGCGTACCTATTCGTTGGTACCATTTCGGCATCCGGCGATTTCGCTTGTTTTGTCCAGCCGGGCATAGCCAGACTTGGGGAGCAAACCTTCCGTCCAGCCCGGCACAGCCAGACTTGGAGGGCAAGAGGTATGAGTGACAAAGACATTGCCCTGATAGCGCATCTTATGCGCCGTGCCGGGTTCGGCGCGAGCCGAAACGAAATCGAGACCCGCGCTGCCAAGGGCTACGAGGCCACGGTGGAGGAGCTGGTGGCTCCCGAGAACGTGGTGGCGATGCCCGATGACCTGATGAGACGCTACCATGCCGACCAGTCGGGCATGATCTCTCGGGACGACCCGGGATCGAGCTGGCTCTACCGGATGATAACGACCAGCGCACCTCTGCAGGAGAAGATGGCGCTCTTCTGGCACGGTGTGTTTGCCACTGGATACAACAAGATCGCCCAGGGCAAACCGATGATGGACCAGATCAGGATGTTCCGCCGGCACGGACTGGGCAGCTTCAAGGCGCTCCTGGTCGAGTTGTCCAAGGATCCGGCGATGATCTACTGGCTCGACAATCACGACAACCACAAGGGATCGATAAACGAGAACTTTGGCCGGGAGCTGCTGGAGCTCTTCTCGATGGGGGTGGGCAACTACAGCGAGCAGGACATCAAGGAGTGCGCCAGGGCATTTACCGGCTACACGATCGGCAACACCGAGTATATGGCCGTCCGGGCGCGCAGGGACTCGATATGGCCCTACGGTCGCCTGCCGTGGCACTTCAGGTACGACCCCGATGACCATGACGACGGAGAAAAGGAGTTTCTGGGCCAGAGGGGCAGCTTCAACGGCGACGACATCATCGATATCATCTGCGGGCAGCCGGCGACGGCTCGATTCCTCGCACGCCACCTCTACAACTTCTTCGTGGCCGACGAGGCTCCGGTGCCGCAGTGGCCCTACAAGCCGCCACGCGACCCGGATGCGGTAGAGGCACTGTCCGAGGCCTACATCGAGAGCGGGTACGATATCCAGGTCGTGCTGCGGACGCTGTTCAACTCCGACTTCTTCCGCTCCGAGGATTGCTGGTACGCGAAGGTCAAGAGTCCCGCAGACCTGGTGGTGGGCGTGCTGCGACTCACGGGCGAGTTCCACAGGCCTCGACGTCACATCCTGGAGAGGACCATGCAGATAGGCTTCATGGGCCAGGAGCTGCTCAATCCTCCCACCGTGGAGGGGTGGCACCAGGGCACTGAATGGATCGATACGGGGACGCTGGTGCACAGGCTGAACTTTGCCACGGAGCAGCTGGGCGACTGGACGAAACCCGGCGTTAGAGCCATGACCGACGGCATCATCGCAAACGCGCCGAACCCGATCTCCGCGGAGCGACTCGTGGACGGTTGCCTTGATCAGATAGGCGCGATCGCGGTGTCTGAGGAAACTCGCTCCGCGCTGGTCCAGTTCGCCTCCACCGGCGACGAGCTGGACGCGAACGGCGAGGGCGGTGACGACGAGGTCAGAGAGCGAATAGCGGGAATCCTGGCGCTGGCGGGGGCCAGCGTTGAGTTCCAGCGCGCCTAGGCCACGCTGATCGCTCGGAGACCGTCACGGCCGGGAGGTCCGAAATGACTTCGGCCCATACAACCGAAGAGGTAGCATTCCTAACGTACAGCTACAGCGTCGGGCTATCGGTTATGGAGGGACGCGGTTTCTCGTATCCTTCCGACGCGGCGGTGGGCAAAGATGGCAGGGTGTACGTGGTGAATCGTGGTGTCGACGCCGAGGATTACAGGCAGGTCAGGGGCACCATGTGCAGCCTGGACAGCGACTACTACGGCGACTTCGGCTCCTTCGGCGAGGCGGACGGCCAGTTCGTCTCCCCGACCTCGGTCGCGCTGGACAGCCGGGGCCACGTCTACGTCAGCGACGAGTTTACCCACCGCATCACCGAATACGACGCCGATGGAGCTTTCTTGTCGAAGTGGGGTATGCACGGCTCCGGCGATGGAGAGCTCGATGGCCCATCGGGTCTGACATTCGATGGTGAAGACAACCTCTACGTGGTGGACCATCTGAACAACCGCGTCCAGAAATTCACCCGAGACGGCCGGTTCCTGCTTGGCTTCGGCGCCGAGGGCACGGGCGACGGCCAGTTCAACCTTCCCTGGGGCATAACCATCGATCCCAGGGGAGAGGTGTACGTGGCGGACTGGCGTAACGATCGCATACAGCGGTTCTCACCAGACGGCACGTTCCTTGGGAAATACGGCGCGCCCGGGAAAGGCGACGGCGAGTTGTACCGGCCTTCCAGCGTCGCGGTGGACGACGCGGGCTACCTCTACGTGGCCGACTGGGGGAACGAGCGAGTCCAGGTCCTCGACCCGAACGGCGGATTCGTAATGAAGCTGCGTGGCGAAGCGACGCTGTCCGCCTGGGCTAGAGAGTTTTTCGAGTCCAATACCGAGGAGGCCGAGGCCCGAGCCAAGGCCAACCTGGAACCGCGACTGGATTTCTTCGAGGACGATCCCCACGAGGAGTCGGCGCACATCGAAAAGTACTTCTGGGCGCCGACTTCGGTGAAGCTTTGCGACGACGGCAGACTTTGCGTAATCGAGAGAAACCGGCACAGGATTCAGATTTACAATCGCAGGCCATGACCGGCGCGAAGATCGCCTCGCGACCCTCGGGAGCCACCCCTTCGTAATTTCGGGAGTAACCCCTTCGTTATTAATGAGATCGCAGGGTTGGTTGAACGCCGCAGGAGGTGTCCATGACCTCGACGAAGACTGAGCCGAAGCTGGTGGTGCTCCAGCTCTCGGGCGGCAACGATCCGCTCAACAGTGTCGTTCCTTACACCGACGAGCTGTACTACGACTACCGGCCCAGCGTTCGCATTGAGCCGGACGACGTACTCAAGATAGACGACCACTTGGGCTTCCACCCGAGCATGGGCCCGATAAAGCGGCTGTGGGACGAGGGGAAGGTGGCGATAATCAACGGCATCGGATACCCGAACCCGAGCCGATCTCACTTTCGGTCGATGGACATCTGGCATACCGCGGAGCCCGACAGGGTCGGCCCCGACGGCTGGCTTGGTCGTGCCATCAGAGACCTGGACCCCCGGGGCGAAAACGTGCTCACGGGCGTGAACTTCGGCCGTGGCCTGCCGAGGGCGCTGTCCTGCAAAGGGGTTCCGGTGGCATCGGTAAGCAACCTGGAGACGTACGGCCTGTTCCCGAACCTTCGCGACGAGGCGGCGCGGGCCCAGGCCCTGGAGGCCTTTGGACTGATGTACGGGGCCACCGAGGGCAAGGACGCGGTAGCTCAGTTCTTGAGCCAGACCGGGACCGACGCGATGAGGGGTGCGGACGTCCTGAGGACTGCCCTGGACAAGTACTCGTCCGGTGTGGAGTACGCGGCAACGTCGATATCGCAGAGCTTCAAGGGGGTTGCCCAGGTACTGCTGGCCGACCTCGGCACGAAGGTCTACTACACCGAGCACGGGAGCTTTGATACGCACGCCTCGGAACTGGTTAGTCTCGCCAAGCTCTGGCAGGAAGTCTCCACGGCGATAGGCGACTTCATGGACGACCTCAGGCAGCACGATCGTGAAGACGATGCGATCATCCTGGTCTTCTCGGAGTTCGGCCGCCGCGTCGGGGACAACGGCTCTGGCACCGACCACGGCACAGGTGGTGTCGCCTTCGTCATCGGCGGACCGGTGCAGGGCGGGCTCTACGGAGAGTATCCCTCCCTGAGGGAAAAGGACCAGGTGGAGGGGGACCTCCAGTTCAACAACGACTTTCGGGGCACCTACTCCACCGTGCTGGACCGCTGGCTGGGCCTGGACCCGGGCCCGATCGTCAACGGCCAGTTCGAGCAGCTCGACTTCGTTCCTTCCTAGCACAGGAGACCAGTAGCCTCGCACCTCTGCGCACGGCGACTCGCAGTGGTTCTCGGCTAAAACGGGGCGCCCTCACCCCTCTCGACGGCTTTGCACCAAAAGTCCTTTCAAGGCGAAGGTCTGCTTACCCTCCCACCCGCCCGGGGGGTATTCTTGTATCTGGGGACACCCCAGACCCCGGCCGGAAACCTCCGGTCTCCGGCACCTTCCCGTGGTTTTGGTGCAAAGCCCCTCTCGACGAGTGGGGGACGAAGCTCGGGGCAGGCTGAATCCATTTTCGCCACCTCAGCGGCTCGTTGCGGAGACGCCTCACTAGCGGGTGATGCGGGAGAATGCCCACCCCTGGCCACGGGGGTGGCACCCTATTTCAGAACAGTACAACGGCGTACTGTTGAGCTAGTACCACTCCATTGAACGAAGCTGCCGATGGGACGGTCTTCGTCTCGACCACCTTCGTCGTGGTGGCGTCCGGGTTTTCGTTTGCCGTCCTGTCAGCCGACCTCTCAGCCGACCTCTCAGCCGACGAGTACACAGACACCGATGGCCAGGTAGCAGGTGCTTACTATACGCACACGGTCTTGGACGCTTGCTCGGGACGAGCGCGGTTTCATCACCACCGGGTCCGTCATTTTCCTGATCGCCATTGTCGTGGTGTCCTCGGTCTTTGCGTTCACTATCCTGTCCAGCAACCTTATCTCCCGTGACGGTGCCGGTGGCGCGATTCTGGCCGGTATGGCCGGGCCCAGGAGCAACCTCCTCCTTCGGGGGCCCGTCATGGCCGAGGACATCGACGTCGACGGCAATGTCGACAAGGTGTACTTCAATGTAGCGATAGCTGAGGGCGGCCAGGCCGTCGATCTGACCCCTGGCAGGACAACCATTCGCTACGTCGATGCCTCTCAGGCAGTGATGTTTGACACCCCCGCTAAGTTTTCGGCGACGCCCAAGGACAACGCCGACGCCGACTACCTGCTGGAGCCGGCCGAGGTCTTTGAGCTGGCGCTGCTCAATATGGAGACCCACCTCATCGCACAGCTGGCCAAGAGTACGACTTTTATGTTCGAGGTTATGACGCCGAAGGGACCGGTTTTCGTCGTCGAGCGGACGACACCCGTCTCCTTGGGGAGGTACAACGATCTCGACTGGGGCACGAGTGTTGGAAGGCCATTGGGCATCACGATCCATCCCACCACCGGCCTTGTAACCACAGAGGCCGGTGGCACCTCCAGCTTCACGGTGGTCCTGGACACCGAGCCCACCGCCGACGTGACCATTGGTCTGAGCAGCTCGGACACCACTGAGGGGACGGTCTCCCCCACCTCCGTGACCTTCACGACGGCCAACTGGCACACGGCCCAGACGGTTACCGTCACCGGAGTGGACGACGCTATAGCCGACGGCAACATCGCCTACACCATAGTGACGGCTGCGGCGACCAGTACCGACGTGAACTATAACGGTCTGAACGCAACAGACGTGTCGGTGACGAACAACGACAATGAGACGCCGGGCATCACGATCTCACCCACCTCCGGCCTCGTAACCACAGAGTCCGGTGGCACCGCCACCTTCACCGTGGTCCTGGACACCGAGCCTACCGCCGACGTGACCATTGGTCTGAGCAGCTCGGACACCACTGAAGGGACGGTCTCCCCCACCTCCGTGACCTTCACGACGGCCAACTGGAACACGGCCCAGACGGTCACCGTCACCGGGGTGGACGATTCCCTGAACGACGGGGACATCGCCTACACCATAGTCACGGCAGCGGCCGTGAGCGCGGATACCAGCTACAGCGGTCTCGATCCAGCCGACGTGTCGCTGACAAACAAGAACGAGGACCCTACCCTGTACGTCACTGATCAGGTCGATGACGTGGTGTACGAGTACGTGAGCGATGGCACCTTCCTGGGCAGTAGCACACTCGATTCTCAGAATGGAAGAGCGAAGGGCATCACGACCGACGCCACGGACTTCTGGACCACAGACAAAGTAGAAGACAAGGCCTACAAATACGACTCTTCCTTCTCATTGCTGACCAGTTGGGTTCTTAATGCTTCCAACGCCACTAGTGAAGGCATTACTACGGATGGGACCTACATCTGGGTGGTCGACAACGTGGGGAACGATGTGTGGTATTACACGATGGCGGGCAGCTACCAGAATGGATGGCTGCTGACCGCGGGGAACACCACTCCGCGAGGCATTACCACCAATGGGATCAACATTTGGGTGGTAAACGGCGGAAATGACACCGTGTACAAGTACGACATGTACGGGAACTACGGCTCGACCTTCGCCCTTACCGCCGCCAACGAAGACGCCGAAGGCATAACCACCGACGGAAGCAACATCTGGGTGGTGGACGTAGTAGATGACCTTGTATACAAGTACGATATGAGCGGGACCTTCATCTCGAGCTTCTCGCTGACGGCGGCCAACATCGATCCGTCTGGGATAACGGTGTCATCCAGGGCCGGGCTGGCCTCCTTCCAGGAAGGGTCTAGCAGCTACGCGAGCACGCTGGATACCCGGCTGAGGGAAAGCGTACCGTCGACTCCGGTCCCCGAAGATACCGTCATCGTGGTGGACGCTGACGCAGGCGTTGTTGAGCAGGCGCTGGTCCGCTTTGGCAGCATCTTCGGCGGTGGAGCGAACCAGATTCCGCTCGGCTCAACGATCACCTCGGCATCGCTGACGGTGTATGTGGGCGACTCAACTCAGTCCGGCGCACAGATCGCGCTGCACCGGATGCTCGTCACTTGGGCGGAGTCCGCGACGTGGGATTCTATGACCGGTGGAATTCAGACCAATGGCACCGAAGCTGCCTCGACCGCCGATGCCACGTTACCCAATCCAGAAACCACCGGATCAAAGACCTTCAGCGGACTGGAAACGACGCTCCAAGCCTGGTCGGACGGCGCAACCAACTACGGCTGGGCGATCCTTTCTGACGACGGAGACGGCTGGATATTCGACTCTTCCGAGAACGGAACCCAAAGCCAGCGGCCAATCCTGAGGGTCGCATACAAGCCGTAACGGTGGCGCTCTATCCAGTAACTTCAGGGCATCACCGATGGTGCCAGTACCCCAGGCTCGTTGGGCTGCAGGACCTGGACGGTCACAACCGACGTAAGGCGTGGGTTCACGGTTCGTCGAATTACAGTTGGCGGGTCAGCGACTCCGTAAGGATGCTTTTGCCAAGTACGAGACCACGTTCTGCAGCAGGTGCGAGAGCCCGCCACCCTCTCGCCAGCAATCACCGAGGTAGCTCTGCTGGCTCGATACCGCTCTCCCCGCAGCCAGGCCGACGCGGGAGAATGCCCACCACCAGCTACGGGGGTGGCACCCTATTTCAGAACAACGCGACGGTGTACTGTTGGGCTAGTACAATCCGGTGAAGGAAGCTGCCCATGGGACGGCCTGTTGGGCTTTGCCGCCCAACGGGCCGTCCCGCCACACGCCGCGAGCAGGAGTCCCTTGGTGCGCCGAATCAAGAAGGCCAGTGACGACCAGAAGGGAATAACCGGTCTGGAGACGGCCATCGTCTTGATTGCCTTCGTGGTGGTCGCCTCGGTCTTTGCCTTCGCAGTGCTCTCCACCGGCCTCGTCACCAGCGCCAAGTCCGACGAGGTCCACCAGGACGCGCTGTCCGAGGCCAGTGGCACCATCATGCTTCAGGGAGACGTCACCGCCGAGGACACAGACAGCGATGGGGAGGTAGACAAGATCTTCCTGCTGGTAGCAACCGCCGGGCACGGAGAGCCTATCGACCTGACGCCAGGGGCTACGATCATACGGTACAGCGACGCATCCCAGTCGGTCATGTTCGATACCCCCGCCAAGCTCTTGGCGACGCCAGTGGGCAATGCGGACTCGGACTACTTGCTGGAGCAGGGAGAGATGTTTGAGCTGGCGCTCCTTGATCTGGAGACCAGCCTTGACCCAGCGTTGACCCAGGGCAAGAGCCTACTCATCGAGGTCATGCCCCCGAAGGGCGCGGTGCTCCGCATCGGCCGGGCGACGCCTGTCAGGATTGGGAAGTACAACCACCTGACAGGGGGGAATTCCGCGCGACAGTAGAGGGGCCGAGCATCCACCCGAGCCCACGCCTACGCGAACCTCGAACGATCATGCATCGGGGCAGGATCACCCGTAGCAAACATCGGAGCCGACCGCCCCCGACGGAACGGGGGGCTCTAGCCCTACCCTATCGTGCCTTTGGTGCTCGGGATCTCGCCGGACAGCCGAGGATCCGGAGCAAGCGCCGCTCGGAGGGCGCGTGCCAGGCTCTTGAAGAGCGCTTCGGCTTTGTGGTGGCCGTTGGAGCCTGACAAAACCCTGGCGTGGAGGTTGAAGCTCGCCTCTCGGGCAAGCGTCTCGAGGAAGTGGCCAAGGAGGTCCATGGTCAGGTCTCCAAGGTCGCCGTCGCTCGAGCCCACGTCCACGACCGCGTGGCCTCGGCCCCCGAAATCAACGACCGACAAGGCCAGGGCTTCGTCCAGGGGAACATAGGCGTGGGACATGCGGGTGATCCCCCTGGCATCGCCGACCGCCTCCTTGAGGGCGCGACCCATCAGGATGCCGACGTCCTCCACCAGGTGGTGCCAACCGACGTGGGTGTCGCCTTTGGCCGACAGGGTCAGGTCCAGCAGGCCGTGGCGCGCCAGCTGGGCTAGCATGTGATCGAACATGCCGTTGCCGGTGTCTATCTGGTAGCGGCCGGTGCCGTCGATGTCCAACTCGACGGAGACCTGGGTCTCGCCCGTCTGGCGGCTCAGTTTGCTCGTGCGTTCAGCCAATGGCGTCTTCTCCCACTTCAGACGAGCTCTCGCATTGCCTCGATGACGACGTCGGTCTGCTCCGGGGTTCCGACGCTGATCCTGAAGCAGTCCTGGAGGCGTTCCGACCTGAAGTTACGGAGGAAGATGCCGCGTTTGGCCAGCCCTTCGAAGATCTCGACGGCTCGACCCGGGGCGAACTGGCAGAGGACGAAGTTGGCCTGGGACGGCAACGGCGTCACGCCGGGGATGGACTCAAGCAGCGAGAACAGCCTGTCGCGCTCGTCGACGATGAGCTGCGTTTTCTCCAAAAGGGCCGGCGCGTCCTCCAGCGAGGCGAGCAGCGCGGCCTCGGCGGCGATGTTGACGTTGTAGGGCGACTTGATGTCGATGACATGCTGAATCAGCCCCGGGCTCATCAGCCCGTAACCCACGCGGAGCCCGGCCAGCCCGGCCCACTTGCTCATGCTTCTGAGAACCACCAGGTTATCGTGGTCCGGCACCATGTCGGCGGTGGTCTGGTTGCAGAACTCGTAGTAGGCTTCATCCACCACGACGATCAGGCCCGTCTCCAGGAGTTCCCTCACCTGGGTCTCGGTGGCGAGGTTGCCCGTGGGGTTGTTCGGCGAGCTTATGAAGATGATCTTCGTTTTGGAGTCGATGGCGTCCTTGACGGCTTCGGTGTCGATGTCGAAGAGCTCGTCTCGGGCGACCATCTGGAGCTCGCCGCCGGCGACTCGGGCGCAGAAGTCATACATGGCGAAGGTGGGGTCGCAGTCGATTATCCGGTCGCCCTGGGCGATGAACAGGCGGAACAGCAGGTCGATAAGCTCGTCGCTACCGGCCCCGGCGACTATGTACTCGGGCGCCATGCCCGTGTACTCGGACAGGGCCTCCCTTATCTTGCGCTGAACAGGGTCGGGGTAGATGTGCAGCGGTACATTGGCCACGGCCTCCCTGGCCTTCTCGGAGCCACCATAGGGGTTCTCGTTGCCGTTGAGCTTGATGATCTCCTCCACTGGAATGCCGGCGCGCTGGGCCAGCAGCTCCGGGGGGTCAACAGGGGCGTAGGTCTTGATGTCGACCAGGTGTGGCCGGATGAGGTTATCGATGTCGACTCGTGCCATGGATCTGCTCTCCTCGCTTGGTTGTCCGCGAACGAACGAGCCGGTGCTTACACCGAGTAGCGGTTGGTAAACCGCGTGTCCGGCCTTCGACAAGTCCGTTTCGATGGTCACAGGAGCCGAGTTCGTCGCCGGCTCTACAGGAGCTCGTCTCTCACCTCGGCGGCCTCGGCGTGGGCGGTGAAACCCTCTGCCCTGGCGATGATCGAGGCGACCTTACCCAGCTCGCTCGAAACCGAGTCGTCGAGCGCAACTACGGGGCTCGTCTTGACAAAGGAGTGGATCCCCAGCCCGGAGCTGAACCTGGCGGTGCCGCTGGTGGGCATCACGTGGCTCGGTCCGGCGACGTAGTCCCCGAGCACCTCGTGGGAGAACTCGCCCATGAAGACGGCGCCTGCGTTACGGACCTTTCCCAGGTGGGACCAGGGTTCCCGAACCATGAGGCACATGTGCTCCGGCGCGAACTGGTTGGCCAGCTCCAGGGCCTCGTCGAGGTCCTCTACGACGGCGATACAGCCGCGTTGCTCCATTGCCTCTCTAGCTATGTGGCCGCGCTCCAGGCGCTCCATTCTAGTTTTGGCCTCGCGGTCGACGGCCCCGGCCAGCTCCTCCGACGTGGTTATGAGCACCGGCGTTGCCAGGATATCGTGTTCGGCCTGTGCCAGCAAGTCGGCTGCGCACAGGGTCGGATTGGCGGTCTCGTCGGCGATGATGAGGGTCTCGGTGGGACCATAGAGCCCGTCGACGCCGACGTCGCCGAATACCATCTTCTTGGCCAGCGTGACGAAGACGTTGCCTGGGCCGCAGACGATGTCGACTCGGGGTACGGTCTCGGTGCCGTATGCCATGGAGGCTATGGCCTGTGCCCCGCCGATCTGGAATACGCGATCTACACCCGCGATGTCGGCGGCCGCCAGGACGACGGGATGTGGGCCCTCGTTCCGCCGGGAAGGGGTGCAGACGATGACCTCGGCGACACCGGCCACCTTCGCCGGTATGGCGGCCATGAGCACCGTGGACGGGTACCGCGCCGTTCCGCCCGGCACGTATACGCCGACGCGTCGCACCGGGTTGACGATCTCCCCGTAGCCGAGATCGAAGTCCATCCAGCTTCGCACCCTGGCGGCTTCGTGGAACTGACGGACGCGCTGAGCGGCCAGGCTCAGGGCCTCAACCACAGGCCCGGGGACCTGGTCGTAGGCGCTGGAGATGGCCTCGGCGGGGACCTCGATCTCGGCGAGGTCCGTGCCGTCCAGCTTGGCGGACATCTCGCGTACCGCCTCGTCGCCGCGCTGGCGGACCTGGGTGACGATCAGGTCCACCACCTCGACGGGCGTCAGGGGTTGGCCGAAGGCCTCCCGGGTCCTCTCGGCCACGCCCGGCGGCACGCTTGCCAGGTCGAGCCCTCTGCCATCGCAGAGCGCCTTTCTCGCCGCGTCGAGTCCTACGATAGTTTTCACCGGAGGTAGTCCACTAGGGCGTCTGCGAGGGATTCGACGGCCTCGCTCCTGTAATCATCGAGATCGAGACGAGGGACCTGCTGATGGAGGCGCTCGAAGCTCTCGTCCACGGATTGGCAAAACTCGTCGGCCAGCCGGTGCGCTGGATGCGAATCGTCCCCGGCGGCGATGCGGACTGCCATGAACCTGATCCTCTCCCAGGAGAAGCCTCTCGCCAGCGAGGCCAGCACCCACGCGCGCCAGTCGTGTAGGGTCTCGGAGGGTATGAACCCAACGTCGACTCCATCCGTAACCGCCTCGAGAAGACCGATGGTCGAGTCCACGGTGTCCCACGACCGGCGGTCCAGCTCGAGCTGAAGCGCGCGATCCATGACCTTGCCCAACGTCTCGTCCTCGAACACGTCGGTGTTGCCGAAGAAGGGCCTGTACAGCTTGCATATCCAGGTCTCGTCGGCTATCAGGTGGGTTATATAGCCGGCTACGAATGCCTGGGTTGGCGCGTCGCGCACAGCTTCGGCCCGCAACGATGGGTTCGACTCCAGCAAACGGCGGACGCCGTCACCGACATCTTTGAAGTCGAGCCCCGCGAAGTGGTACTCCTCGCGCGTGCGCTTCGTGATGACTCTGATGTCGGGCGAGGTCGAGCCCAGCAGGAAGTGGCCCATGTGGTCGTCCAGCGTCGAGTGCTTGAGGACCAGGGCGGTGCGGTGCGCCAGGTCTATATGGGCCGGAGGGTTGGGCACTTGGCTTCTCCGCCGGAATCATACCAGGCGAGTTTGGGCGTTGCACTCGGAGTCGAACACATAGCTCGGCTGAGAGACGGTTACGCTGCCTTCGCCGTCTCCTATGCTGCGCAGCTGCTCGACGGCGGAGAGCAGGCTCTCCTTCTCCACCACGACGGTTACGGCGTACCAGTCCTCGCCCTCCTGGGTGTACACCTTGGAGATGGTGGGACCTCTGAGTCCGGAGATATCGGCGTGTTGCAAGATCTTGCGGGCGACGTCGTCGGCCGACTTGTCCACCATCCTGACGTTGGCGGTGACGCTGTAGAAGGTCCGGGACCGCAGATGGGCCTCGATTCGCTCCACCAGGGCCTCGGCCAGTCGACGCTTTCGGTCATCGGCGCCCAGTGTCGTTCCGTTGGAGATCAGGCAGGCCTCGGACGTAGGGATATAGCCGCCCTCGATAGGTTTAAGGCTGTTCACCCGCATGGTGTTGCCGCTCGATGAAATGTCGGCGATGATGTCTGCATAGCCCATCTTCGGGGCTGCCTCGAGCGTCCCACTCGCGGGGACGAACGAGAAGTGCTTGATCCCATTGCTGGAGAGCATGGGCTCGACCAGCCTAGGGTACTTGGTGGCGATTCGGAGGTCCCTACCCTCTCGCCTGAAGTCGATGGCAACGGCTGCCAGGTCCGCCAACGAAGTCACGTCCAGCCAAAAGTCCGGCACGCCGATCACAAGCTCGCTGTGGCCGAACTGCAGGTCCTCAATGACCACGTTGGTGGTACCGCCCCCGCGGCGCGTCTCCTGGTGGCGATCGCGGCCGACGATGCCGAGGTCTGCGCTCGAGTCGCTGACTCTGTGGGTGATATCGGCGTTTCGCTGAAACCACACGGTAATCCCCGGAAGGCTCGGTATCTCGGCCGTGTAGCGCCGGGGATTAGGCCGGGAGATACCCAGCCCGCAGGACCGCAGGAACTCCACCGCCGGCTCGTGGAGGTCGCCGTCGCTAGGTACCGCCAAGCGCAGCTCTGCAGTTTGGTCCGTCAAGATGAGCTCCCGATAATGGCCGCTCGTGGGCCTGAGCCATCCCGTGGCGCCGGGCAGTTACGAATTGGGGGCCTCTGCCGCCATCACGTCAACTGCGTGGTCGAGATTATAGGCGAACCCGGAGGCGGGGACCTCGTCGTCGCCGCCGAGGGCTTTGACCAGATCGTCGTAACGGCCACCGCTGGCCAGCGCGGTGGCGGCTGTCCCGTCTGTCGTGATCTCGAAGATGAAGCCCGTGTAATAGGAGATACCCATAGCCAGGCCCAGGTCGAGGACGACTTCTGTCTCCGGCACGCCGCGGGCGGCAAGGGCAACGACAACGTCACCCAGGTCGTCGAGTAGGGTGGGCCGGTGGCCGTCCGCGACTACGGCCCGAGCCTGCTCCAGTACGGCGTCGGCCCGGCCTTCGAGCTTGGCGAGCTCGTTCACGGCGTCCACGGCCGCACGGAACTCCTCGGGCTCGTCGGCTTCGCCAACCTTTCGGAGCAAGCGCTCCGCCACCTGCTCCGGTGACCGCCTGCCAAATGGAGCGGAAGTGACCTCTCGCAGCACCTGTTGAAGAAGCCCTCGGGCTGCGTCGCCCTCCACCGCCGCTGGGGTGACGATCACGGCCTCGTCGTCGCCGGGGAGCAGGCCAATGGCCCTGGCTTGCTCGACGAGAGACGCCGCGTCGGTTTCGCGGGCTTTCAGCGCCTGTACATTGCTGATGATGAAGAGCTTGGCGGCCTCGGACAGCCCGTACGACCTTATCAAGTCGTGGAGGACCCCTACATGGCCGACACGCAGCCTGTGGCCCTCGACGCCGATCTCGGCCAGTCCGGACCAGGCCAGCCACAGGACCTCGGCGTCGGCCTCGACGCCGGAGGCGCCGACCAGCTCTGCGCCGGCCTGTGTGAACTGTCGGTAGCTCGTTGGCGCTTCGTCCTCGTATCGAAGCACAGGGCCGCAGTACTGCCAGCGAGAGGCTTCGCCCTGCGCACCGTCGTGCTCGATGTAGTGCCGGATCACCGATGGGGTGAACTCGGGGCGAAGGCTGATCACCCGTCCTCCGGGGTCGACGAACGTGTGCAGCCGGCTGGTCAGCTCGCCGCCGGACTTACGCACGAACAGCTCCGTCTCCTCCAGTAGAGGCGTGTTGATCATCTGGTAGCCGTGCCGGCCAAAGAACCGAAAGAGCGTTTCAGCTGAGCGGGACAGTCGCTCTAGGGCACAAGCGGACACGTCACGCATGCCGGGGATTCGCCTGATCTGCCGGTTTTCCAAGTCTGTGACCCCGTTCCTTTGACGCCATTCTACACGAAGGCCCTGCCCCCATCAACGACGCGAGGGGGATCGCGCGTCGCTGATCTTGGACAGGACCGAAATTCCGCGGGGCGCTTCGGGCTGCTATGCATCGGTCCGCAAGGTACCCCGCATTGCGAGGTTTTGGCCCAAGGGTGAATCCAACCGACTACTTGACTGCGTAGTCTGGTTAAACCCATAATTGGGAGGCCGTGGCTACATGGAGGACTCGCACGAGTTGTACCGACGAGAGCTACTGAAGGGAAGCACAGAGACCCTCCTCCTCTCGCTCCTGGCTGATCAGTCGATGTACGGCTATCAGCTGGTGAAGGAGATGGAAAAGCGGAGCAGCGGCTACTTCCGTATAAAGGAAGGAACCCTCTACCCTGCCCTCCACCGACTTGCGCGTGACCGACTCGTGGAAGGGGTTTGGGAGGCCTCCCCGAACGGCCAGAACCGCCGGTACTATCACATAACCGCCAAGGGTCGGGAAAAGCTGGAGTCGATGCTGGGCGAGTGGGATCTGTTCACGAAGGCGGTGAACCTGGTCACTTACCCCGGCGTTTCCTCGCCCCGAGCGTCTCCATGACACTACGGGACCGCGGTTACCTCGGTGCGCTGAGCCGACGCCTGCACCTGGCTCCCCATGAGCAGGAAGAGATCATCAACGAGCTCAGGGACCACATCGAGGACAAGACCCGCGAGCTGGTAGAGGCGGGAGCGCCCAGAGAGGAGGCCCTGAAGTACGCCCTAAACGACCTCGGCGCCTCCGGTGGGGTTGCCGAGGACCTCTACGAAGTCCACAGCCGAGGCTCCTGGTACCACACCGCACTGGCCGTACTCCCCCACATCCTGCTCTCCTTGATGTTCGCGCTCCATCTCTGGCGGTCCCCAGGCTGGGTCATACCCATGCTGATCCTTGCCGTCGTCATGAGTGTATTCGGCTGGAAGATGGGCCGGCCAAAGTGGACCTACCCCTGGCTGGGTTACTGTCTGATGGCCCCCGTGGTCTCATGGGGCCTGGCCCTGAGTGCGGTCGGGTATGGGGCGTGGGGCGTCGTGGCCCACGGCTCGCTGCCGCTCAGCATACCCATCTACGCTGCCTCCTTCATTTACATCGCGATATCCCTCTGGATGGTGATCAGGTTCGTTTCCAAGGTGGCCCGGCCGGACTGGATCATGGCGTCTCTATCCGTGCTGCCGATTCCCTTCCTGGCTTTCTGGCTACTGTACTTCTATAACGGTGGCGGCGAGATCCGCTCCGCTCGACAGTCGCTTCAGCACGTGGACACTAGCGCCGCCGTCGTATTCCTCCTCGTGGCGTTGACGACGGCCATCTTCTACAGGATAGGCCGCCGGCTCGTAAGGGTGGCGCTCCTCGTCATCACCGCACCGTCTATGGTCATACTGGCCTGGCTGAGCTACCAGGGAGGCCCCGGCTTTGTGGGGGTCTTCCTAATCTCAGCCGTATCCCTGGCAGTCCTGTTGAGTCCTGCCCTTTTCGACACGAGGGAGGAGTCCGTATCGGACGGGTCAGCGGAAACGATGGAACAGACGGCTGGCGGACGCCCCGCTTAGCGCGGCTCGCGCCCCCCGTTGTTGACTCTCCCTTACCGCGATGGTATAGGTGCGCCATGACTCATCGCGTCGACCCGGTGCACTGTGACAAGTAGCGGCGGCGTGGCGATCGTGGTCGACAGCGCCGCTTCGCTGCCCGAGGACCTGTCCCGACGCCACGGTCTGCACGTCGTCCCCCTGGAGGTGAGCCTCGGCGGAGAGACGTACCTTGATGGGCGTGACCTTCGGCCGACGGACTTCTACAAGAAGCTGAGGGACTCGACGACCCTAGCGTCGACGTCGGCGCCCTCGCCGGCCAGGTTTCTGGAGGCCTTTCGCGCTGCGGCCGAAGGCGGCAGTGCTGTTCTGTGTCTTACGGTGTCCTCCAGCTTCAGCGCGTCCTACGACTCGGCCGGCACAGCGGCGGCAGAGGCCCGGGAGACGGCGCCGGCTGTGGACATCACCGTGCTCGACACGGAGACGGCCGCAGGGGCTGAGGGCTTGGTGGCCCTCGAGGCAGCGCGGGCCGCGGAGCGAGGCCTGGATGTAAACGAGGTGATGGCGTCCGCCCGCGAGGTCATGAGCCGCGTTCAGCTAATCGCTTTCATCGACACGCTCTACTACCTATGGAAGAGTGGCAGGGTGCCGATGATCGCCCACACCGGCACGTCCCTCTTGGGAATCAAGCCGCTCTTCGAAATGTCGGGCGGCCTGGTGCGCGGTCTCGCCCGGCCCAGGACCCGACGCCGGGCCACAGCGCGGCTCGTGGATCTGCTGAGCGACCGAGCGGGGCCCGGGCGGCTGCACGCCACGGTGATGCACGGCGACGCCGAGGACGAAGCCAACGAGCTACGTGAGCGGGTGGCTGCCGACTTTCAGTGCGAGGAGCTGTTCGTCAGCGAGTTCACGCCTGCCATGGGCGCCCACCTCGGGCCGGGGGTGGTGGGAATCGCCTTCTGGAGCGAGCCGTCATAGATCGGCCATAGTCTCGTCGGCCGCCGCCAGGGTCTGCTCTACGTCATCCCTGGTATGGGCGGTCGACACGAACCACATGCCTCCCAGGCCGAGCCGCACTCCGCGCTCCAGCATCCCGAGTCCGAACTCGGACCACTTCTGCTGATCGACGTTCTCGCGATAGCTGCGATAGCTGGTTATTCTGTCCGCGTCGGTGAAGGCCATGGAGAAGATTGGCCCCGGCCCGTAGACGAGGAGATTGAGCTCGTGCTTGTTGGCCAGGCCGCGTAGCCCTTCCATGAGAGCCTCGCCGGTCGAGTAGAGCGCCTTATAAGCGGCGCCTTCGTCGGCCATTAGATGCTCCAGCGAGGCTTCCGCAGCGGACATCGACGTTATGTTCCCATTGAGCGTCCCGGCGTGCATCGCCGTCCCGTCGTCCAGGAGGTCGAGGAGGTCGCGCTTGCCGGCCACCATGGCCATCGGGAATCCGCCAGCCATGGCTTTTGCGAACGTAGACAGGTCGGGCGTCACGCCCAGCAGCTCCTGGGCTCCTCCCAGAGCGATCCTGAATCCTGTGATCACCTCGTCGAATATGAGCACGATGCCGCGCTCGTCGCAGATCTCCCGCATCGCCTCCAGGTACCCCGGCTCCGGCATGATGCAGGAGGTGATGGGTTCAGTCAGGACAGCAGCGATCTGGTTGTGGTGTTGGTCGACCGCCCGGCGCAGGGCATCGACGTCGTTCCAGGGCAGAATTATGATCTCTTCGGCGGTGCCCGGGCTCATGCCGGCGCTGCCCGGGACCGGAGTCGGTGCGTCGTAAGCGCCCAGCTGCTCGGCGGACGCCCCGGAGCCGCTGTACAGGACGCTGTCCATCCAGCCGTGGTACTGACCCTCGAACTTGATGAACTTCGACCTGCCGGTGTAGGCTCGGGCGACGCGGAGGGCCGCCTGCACCGCCTCTGTTCCGGAGGAGGCGTAGCGGACCAGCTCGGCGGACGGCACGACCTTCTGGATGGTCTCGGCGACCCTGACCTCCAGCTCGGTCTGCCCTGCGAAGGTCTGACCGCTCTGCAGGCCTCGGGCCACGGCTTCCACCAGGAAGTCCGGGGCGTGGCCGAAGACGGACGGGCCCATCCCCATCAGATAGTCTATGTACTCGTTTCCGTCCACGTCGTAGAGCCGGGAGCCCTTGCCTCGCTCAAAGAACAGGGGCACCGGCAGCTCCCGCATTCTCATGTTGCTGCTGACCCCTGCGGCCAACGAGTTCCTGGCACGCTTGTAGAGCTCCTGACTTTTCTCTAGATTCATCGCTTCCTCCTGGGCGGCGTTGGCCCGTATCGCACTACAAGCTACCCTATCCCGCCGTGCGCCACAAGTCCCGGACTCATCTGCCTTTCACGCCCATCGTCTCGCGGAAAACGGCACTTGACAGGCCCTTTGCCGCTGGTATGATACGCCCATCCTGAGGGGCTGTGCTCAGGCCGGGACGCCTCACGCGATCCCTATCGGCCCCTCGAGGCTGGCGGACCTGAGCGAAGGAGAAGAGCTATGGTAGACGTCTATGAGGAACTCCGCAGGAAGACACCCGGCTCGAAGGAGGCCCACGAGCGCAGCAGCGAGGTGTTGGGTCAGGTGGTGACCGGCACCCTGAGCCTCCCCCACCCGATCTACATCAAGGAGGCGAAGGGGTCTAGGGTCACAGACGTCGATGACAACGAGTATGTCGATCTCACCATGGGGTTCGGTCCCCAGATCCTCGGCCATGCCCCCGACGTCGTGGTTGAAGCGGTCAAGGAGGCAGCCGAGCGGGGCCTGCAGTGGGCGTTGCACAATCCGTATCAGGAGCCCTTGGCCCGCCTGATGGTCGAGGCCGTACCGTGCGCCGAGAAGGTCGTGTTCGTCAACACCGGCACCGAGGCAACGATGTACGCGATACGCGCGGCCCGGGCGATCACCGGCAAGAGTAAGGTAGGCGTCTTCGACGGCTCGTATCACGGCGCCCACGACTACGTCCTTGTGAAGGTGGACCAGGACAGCCCGCGCGACCGCCCGGAGTTCGCTCCGTCGGGCGACGGCATTCCCACGGAGACGCAGCAGAACGTAATGATGCTCCCTTACCGCAACGAGGCGGCACTCGACCTTATCCGCGAGAAGAAGGACGAGCTGGCCTTGGTGATGGTGGAGGGCGCTCAGAGCTCGGTTCCCATCCTGGATGGGGACTTCCTGCGGAAGGTTGCGCAGGTTTGCCGGGAGTCTGGCGTCCTGTTCTTGATGGACGAGGTCATCTCGGGGTTCCGTCTCGCCTACGGTGGCGCCCAGGAGTTCCTCGACGTAAAACCCGACCTGGCGACCTATGGGAAGATCATCGGCGGTGGCATGCCCATCGGAGCGATCGCTGGCTCAAACGAGGTGATGGAGGCGTTCTCCCGTTCCCCTGACGTCTACCAAAATGAAGGCGGCGAGGTGCGGCAGCCCGGCATATTCACGGCAGGCACCTTCAGCGGCAACCCGGTGACTATGGCGGCGGGACACGCTCAGATCAGCTACCTGCGTGACCACCCTGAGATATATAAGGATCTGGCTGAGCAGGGTGAACGGGTGGTAAACGAGATCAATACATTCTGTACGGCCGAGGAGCTCCCGGCCCAGATGCTTGGGGCGCTGTCGCTATTCCACCTGTGGTTCCAGCGGGAGCCGATCAACAGCTATCGCGACGTCACGCCGCCGCTTCAGGAGGCCGAGGACCTGTTCTACCTCAACCTCATGAACCGAGGCGTGATAATACCGGCGGTCCACATGGCGTGCATCTCTTCGGCCCATACGCCGGACGACATCGACCACATAATCACCGCCATGAAGGAGTCCTTCCTGGCGGTGAAAGAGGCGGGCCTCCTGTAGGATCTCGGCCTGGGGACCTGTGGCAGCTTCGGCTGTGGAAGGAGAATGCACAGCTTCCGCCACATACTATAGAATTCCCGGAAAAGTCTTGGAAATAAAACCAGAGCATGGCTTAGCACCGGTGGGCTCGGCCCGCGCACTATGCGGCTCCTGCCCAGGCGACCGATAATGGGGCCGGGTTTCCCATAGAGGGCTTGACATCGGCATAGAAACCGTCGTATAAATCTGGAGGCGCCAACGTCGGCGAGTCCTCAAAGTCCACAGGAGGAGGCTATCGATGGCTACGATGAGGAAAAGCGATCTCAGCGGTCGAGTGGCTGCGAAGATGGGCGGGTCCAAGTCTCAAGGCGAGGCGGCCCTGAAGGCCGTTCTGGACTCTATCCAGGAGGCGCTGTCCTCGGGAGATCGCGTAGTGCTTACAGGGTTCGGATCCTTCGAGGTCAGACAGGTAAAGGCCAGGAGGGTTCGGCCTATAAGAGGAGGCCAGGCCGGGAACCTGATTACCGTGCCGGCCCATAAGCGAGTCGGCTTCACCGCTGGAGCGGAGCTCAGCAAGGCCGCAGGGAAGCGCTAACCAGCACCGGCTCCTCTAGCCACTAGGCAAAAACAGAGATGGGCACCGACCTCGGTGCCCATCTCTGTTTTTGCCAACCCCCTTCTTAACAGAACGGGGAAGCGGAGGAGGAAAGGACTACGTTACTTCCAGCCCAGGCTGCCACCTTTCCAGGGGGTGAGCGACACGCGGTGGCCTTCGGCGCACTTATAGCGCTCTTCGCGGGCCTCCCGCCGTTTGCCCGACAGCGAGGTCTGTGTCATGGAACTGCGGCAGAAGGGGCAGTTGACGCGGAAGACGACGCGATTGCGCTCTCGCTGCACCTGGACATGGGCCAGGGTCTCCGATAGCTCCGGGAACTCGCCAACGTACCTCAGAATGTACCGAGTGGCCGAACTGAGGAGAGCCTTGGAGCCATTTATCTTTGGCTTGTACTCGTAGTCTACGTACCCGCATAGGATGCACTCGGGCTCGTGATAGGTGATCCTGAGAGAAGAGTCGCAACGAGGGCACGTCATGGGCCTCGGTGGCGATAGGACCTTACGTACCTCCTCGACGGCGGGGGCTTGGGCTGGTCGAGCCGCTACAGTGACCATTGGGCTCCTCCTTCTAACAGTCCTCCGGTCTATTGGGCTCTAAGAGCGTTGGGGTCCCGTCTCGACGGGGTCCCGTCCCGGAGTAGATGTAAAACCTAGATTCAGTGATAGGCATCTTCTAAGAAAAGTATGAAATTGTCAAGCCCTTCGACGCGCAAAAAACGTCGACTTCATGCCGCTGGGAGGCAACGTGTAGGATATGTGCACTTGACACAGGTCCGCGGCCAGGCGGCCCTATGTCAAGTGCCATCGTGGCGGGTTACGCAAAGAGGCGGCGGCGTATACACGCCGCCGCCTCTTTGGCCGGGTCGCGTTGAAGGTCCTAGTCGTATTAGGGCACGAGCATTGCCCGTGTCACCTCGGCCGACTGCTTCTGGTACCACTCGCATTGCGGGAACGCTTCGTTGATGTCTGCCAGCTTGAACGTGTGGGAGACCATCTTGTCGAAGGGGAGCTTGGCGTAGTTTCTCACGAGGAAGTCCAGGAGCACTGGAAGGAGCGCGGGCTTGTACATCATCGAGCCAATGATGCGCTTGCCCCGCAGCAGCTTCGATGGGTCGATGGCCACCTCCTGGCCGGCGATGATGTCGCCGATCTCCACGAAGGTTCCGCCGTTGCTGAGCATCTCGATGCCCTCTTTGAGCAGGTCGGCTCGTCCGACCAGCTCCACGACGATGTCGGCTCCACGGCCATCGGTCAGCTCTCTCACTCGAGAGATTCGCGTCTCCGGCGTATTGAACTCCTCAATGTTAATGGTCTCGTCGGCGCCGAACTCCTCTGCCAACCGAAGACGGTTCTCCAGCCTGTCGATTACGATGACCTTGTCGGCGCCCATGTCTTTGGCCATTGCCACGGCATTCATGCCGAGGCCCCCGGCGCCCTGAATCACAACCGACTGGCCCTGCCCCGCCTTCGCCTGGAGTAGCCCTTCGGTTACCGTGCCGAGCGCGCAGTTGATCGGCCCCAGGATCTCGTCGGGCAGCTCGTCGGGAACGCGGAAGAAGGGGTGTCTCGGCGGCAGGTACAGGTAGTCGGCGTAGGTGCCGGTGAAGTAGGGATACGTGCCGGCGGCGGGATAGTCGCGGTTGACGCACCAGTTGGTTTCGCCCCGCAGGCACATGTGGCACCTGTAGCAGACGAAGACGGCAGAGTGCATCACCCGATCGCCCTCGCTGATGGGTGTGCCCAGGCTGTCGGTGGTCACGCCCTCTCCGAGCTGCTCGACCACGCCGGTGCCCTCATGGCCCATCGTGCGGCCGCTGGGCGGGAGCGGCACGTTGACCTGGTCGCCCCGCCAGACGTGCAGGTCGGAGCCGCAGATTCCGGCCTGCGTCATCCTGACCAGCGTCGCCCCCGGTTCCAGCTCGGGGACCTCGTACTCCTGGATTTCGAAGGGTTTTCCGTACTCCACACACGCCACGACGCGCCCTTTCATCGCATACCTCCTGGTTCAGCTTGCTGTTAAATGAACGCGCGTAAAGTAGCACATCGCGTCGTCGATGGGAAGTCTGGATAGTGGTGGCCAAGGCACGGGCGGCGCCCGGCGGAGTGCGCGTCCGCTACAGCTGCTCGAGGGCGGAGCGCGAAAGCATCATCTTGACCGGGCTGATGGGGCGGAAGGTCCGGGATACCCTGATGTCCCCGGCCAGGCTGAGAAGGGTGTAGGCGTCGTAGGGCGCCATGCTCTTTTCGGTGACCAGGAATTCGACCATGTCGCGCACTGCCTGCTTCATCGCGGGGCCCAGCTCCTCGCCGTGGGAGAGGACCACGAAGTAGTCGGGCGTCAGCGCCCTTGGGCCGGTGATTCCCATGCCCTTTTCTACTGTGACGCGGACATGGGCCTCGGACGAGCACTCGGCGCCCGTGCCGGCCACGGCCCCGTCGCCAACGACCGCGTGGCAGTCGCCCATCGCCAGCATTCCGCCTTCTACGAAGACCGGCAGGTGCAGGCTGCTGCCGCCCACCAGCTCCTTCATGTCGACATCGCCGCCATAGGGACCGCTGTCGCTGGCCGTGTTCTGGCGGTAGGTCGGCGTCGTGGCAACAAACCCCATCGATGGCACCAGCGGGATCCGCAGGCCCGTGGGCAGTACGAGGTGTCCGTCCTCGATGCTCATGATGGTGGGATAGTCTTGATCGAACTCCGATTCCAGGAAGCCCCGGTCCTGCAGGACCATGTGGGCCGCGCCGCCCTTCGGCGTGATGCTGTGGAAGTCTACCCTTAGCGCGTCGCCGGGCTGTGCGCCACTGACGTAGATCGGACCCGTGGCCGGACCCTTGAGCGAGGTCGCGTGCAGGACCGCGGGGTCGCGGACGCCTTCGAATGCGTCCCAGGTCTCTACGATGAGCTCCTCGCCGGAGTCGATGGATATGGCGGGCTCCGCTTCGGGGTCAAGGACGTATATGTGATGGTCTCGGCTCAGTCTCTTCATGGCGTCTCAGCCTCTCTTCCCTGCCCTCTGGGGTCCGGATGGCATGCTGCCTCGCGCTTTAGTCGGCAGACCGGTTTGACGGTGAGGAGATACGACGCACAGTCGGCGCTAGGCGTACTAGTCCTCCCAGCTCGCCCCAGGGCGCTGCTCTGGTAGGCGGGAAATGCCCCGAGTCGTTCAGGGCTTCAGGGGGCGAAGCCCCCTGAAGCGTTTCCGGGTGGGCGGGTGGGAACCACAGGCTGTCTTACCGAGTCTAATCAACTAGTGGTCGCCGGGATGGTTCTTGGCCCACTGCTGGGCCTGGTCGACGATGTCCAGGCCCACGCGCTCGCTCCACGCCGCCGTCAGCTTCTGCGTGATGGGACCGGGGATGGCCTCCTCGACGCGGCGGTCGTCGACCGACTTGACGGGGAGTATCATGTAGCTGGTGGTCGTCAGGAAGGCCTCGTCGGCCGTGTAGGCGTCGTAGGGCTGTAGCTCCTCCTCCACGACGGGGATGCCCAGCTGCTTTGCGAGCTCGATGGTGGTCATGCGGGATATGCCCTGCAGGATGCTGGCGTCTCTGGAGGTTCTCAGCACTCCGTCCGTGACGATGAAGAAATTGGCGCCCACGTTCTCGGTTATGTTGCCCTGCTGGTCCAGGATGACCGGGTAAGCCTCGGGGTCGGCGTGCTCCACCTCGAGCTGCGCCAGCACGAAGTTGAGCCGGTTGTAGGACTTGATCTTGGGGTCGACACTGTCGCTGGAGTAGGCGCGGGCCTTGGGGAACAGTACCTTCGCTCCCTCGTCGTAGAGGTGCGCGTAGGAGCCGAAGCCGATGGGCGTCATCATCACGCAGACGGTCGGCGATCCGGCGTCCATCGCCCTGTAGCCGCGCTCCATGACGCCGCGGGTCACGAACTGGCGAACCCAGGAGTCGCCTCCCGGCTCGCGAAGTGGCTCGTTGCGGCGCACCACCTCGTCGGTGATCTCCGACATCTGCTCCTTGGACATGCCGACGTCTATGCTCAGATATCGCAGAGATCGGTACAGGCGGTCGATGTGCTGCTGGAGCCGCCAGATACTGCCGTTGAACGTCCTCTCCACGTCGAAGACCATGTCTCCGAGGCGGAACCCGCGATCGTTGGGATTTAACAGCACCTTGCTTTCGGGAACGAACTCACCGTTGAAGTAGGCTGTCCTCTCTGACATCACAGTCCTCCTTATATCGTGTCGGGTGCTTGCGAATCTTGGCCCGAAGCCACCTGTCTAAAGGGCGTCCTTGATCACCTTCGTCAAACGCTCCAGCTCGGCCGGGATGTTCGCCGGCTCGACCGGTATGGGCAATGCCGCCAGGGCCGCGTTCAGCGCCCCTTTCAGGACTCCCGACTCCTTGGACGACAGGCTCCATCTGTCGGCGACACCGTCCGGGCTCCATAGGGCTTCCTGACGAAACCCGTAGTCCGCTATGGCCTTGTGGGCGATCTCTACCAGTGATTCCATGGCTCCATTCCCCCTAGGCTTACAGTCTCGCGTCGGCCCAGGCTCCCCCGTCTACGAGGAACGTGGTGCCGCTGATGAAAGAGGCCTCGTCGGACGCGAGAAACAGGATGACGTTGGAGATCTCCTCGGGTTGGCCCACCCGCTTCATGGGGTGAGTCTCCGCCCGGTACTCGGCAACCTCCGAGCTGGCCGTGCTGCCGCGGAACTGCGGCGTGTCGACGGGGCCCGGGGCTATCGCGTTTGCACGGATGCCCTGGGACGTGTACTGGCTGGCGGTGACCGTGGTCAGGTGCATGACGCCGGCCTTGCTCACCGCGTAGGGCACGGAGATCGCGTAGCCCCGCAGGCCGGCCTGAGAGGCTATGTTCACGATGGACCCGCCGCCGCTCTGCAGCATCGCGGGGATCGCGTACTTGCAGCAGAAAAAGAGCCCCTTGAGGTTCGTGTTCATCGTCAGATCCCAGTCGCGCTCGTCGACCTCTGCCACGGGCGGAGTGCGGATGAGTACGCCGGCGCCGTTGACCAGCACGTCGAGCCGGCCGAATCGGTCGACTGTTGCCGAGACCGCGGCCTGGACCTGGTCTGAGCTGGACACGTCGAGGGGCGCGAACATAGCCTCGGCGCCCTTTTCCTGGAGGAGGCGCTGCGTCTCCTCGCCGGCCGGGCGATTGCGGTCCGCCACCACAATCTTTGCTCCCTCATCCGCGAAGCGCAGGGCGGCGACGCGCCCGATTCCCGACGAGCCGCCGGTTATTATCGCTACCTTGTCCTGAAGTCTGCCCGCCAACTACTCCTCCTCACGTCCGGCTTGGCCCGTTTGCGGGGCGTCGCCATTATATTGGCTACGCTCAGCCGCTTCAACTGATCCTTCTTACACACACGGTATTCACAATCTAGCTCGCCCCGGTTCCGGTAGGGCCGGTCGCGAACCTCCACCAGGAGGCTACACTCCGACCTCCGTCGTCTCCAGATGGCGGACCCATAAGCTCTCGCCCACGTCTACCTTCAGCATGGCGCGTCCTATGGGGCCAAGGGGGACGCCGTCTCCAGGCAGGCCCTCGGAGACCCGGACCCACGCCCTGAGGGGCGCGGTGTCGTCGCGGACGTACTCGATCATGTCGTCGTCCGCCACGCCGATCAGCGACGCTGCCTCCTTGCTCAAGCGCCCGACGCGGCATCCGCGTCCGTCATACTCGTCGCTGGCGCCGTCCACGACTTGGAGGTAGGGCCTCTGGCTTCGTATCTGCTCGCGTAGCTGCCGAGTCCTCGACCAGTCGACCTCTCCTTCCTCGATAACGACGCCGTAGACGTCGCGGGCGCGTGCGTTGCGTATGTATCCCTCGAACACCTCTTCTCGTACGAGCTCGACGTCGCGCTCCAGCGGGTCCCCTACCCCACCTCCGGCGGTCGCCTGCGCCAGCACCACGTCTCCGTGGTTCAGCTGGAATCCCTTGACCTTGCCCGGGACCGGCGATGGCTGGAGCTCCTGTCCGTCGCGCAGTACGGTCACCGCGTTAACGCTGCCGGGCGGCGCACCGCCCGCCCCGAAGGGCGGTATCACGGCTCTGTCGGTCATCACGCTCAGCAGGCTGGTGTCGGCGAGTACGCGGATGCGGCGGTTTGTGCCCCAGCCGCTCCGCTGCCGGCCGGCGCCTTCTCTGTCGGTGCTCATTGCCAGGCTTTCGACCATCAGCGGGAGGCGCTGCTCGATGCTCTCCGCCTGCTGGACGCACGCGAGGTCTCCGGCGTCGGAGCCGTTGGTTCCGGTGGCGCCGTCGGTGTCGTGGCTGGCCGGGACGCCTCCATGAGGGTACTCGTACAGGATAAAGGGTCTCCCGCGTACGGGGTCGAAGCCCCCGACGTAGATGTGGTTGCACGCTCCGATGTTCTCGCCGCCTAGGTCGTTAGGCAGGAACTGAGCGAACACTCCGACGACGGCCGACTGGATCTCGCGGTATAGCTCCCAGCAGCCGCCTACGGGCGCCGGCAGCTGAGCGGCTAGGCAGCTTCCCTCCGGAATGACGAACTGCAGCGGACGGAAGCTGCCGCCGTTGACAGGCGTCTTAGGGTCCAGCCATGACTTGACGACGACGAAGGCGCCACCGCGGGTTACCGGTATCCCACAGTTCATGGGCCCGACCACCTGCTTGGCCGTGCCCGTGAAGTCGAACGTCATGGAGTCGTCCTCTATGGTCAGCTTCACCTTGAGAGGAAGGGGCTCAGGCGACAGGCCGCCGTTGTCCATGTAGTGCTCGTAGGCGTACTCGCCGTTGGGCAGCTCGCGAATGCAGGCCCTCATCGTCTCCTCGCCGCTGTCCATTAGGGCCTCGATGCACGCCTCCACCACGTCGTTGCCGTACTTGGCGAAGAGCTCGGCGATGGCGACCTCAGCCACCCGGGCCGTGTCGAGCATGGCCAGCACGTCCCCTACCCGCTCGTCGGGGAGCCGCATATTGGCGAACAGTACGTCCCACAGGCCCCGGTTTATGTTGCCCTTCTCGACGAGCTTGACGGGGACGATGCGCACGCCCTCCTGGTAGATCTCGGTGTCCTGTCCGGAGAAGCTGCCGGGCGTTGCCCCGCCGACGTCCTGGTGGTGTGCCCGGACCCCGATGTAGAGGAGCACCTTGCCGTCGACGAAGAAGGGGGTGTAGAAGGCGATGTCGTTCATGTGGGTGCCGCCGGTATATGGGTCGTTGACGGCGATGACGTCGCCCGGGGAAAAATCGTCCTTGAATTTCTCCCTCGCCGCGTTCAGCCCCAGGGCCATCGCAAAAACGTGGCCGGAGAAGTCCTCGGACATCGCTCCCAGCTCGCCATCGGCCGTCATCAGGCCGCACGAGAAGTCTTTCGTTTCGTATAGGATCGGTGCGTAGGCGGTCCTCACCAGGGTGGCGCGCATCTGAAGCACGGTGGATACCAGGGACCCTCGTACCACCTCCAGCGTGATGGGATCGATACTAACGGACACTTCGCCTCCCCTCCCTTTGCAGAGTGCCAGCCGCGTCGGCGGGCCGGTCGTCATGCCAGCGGTATGATACCAGGATAGCCCCGCGTATTGAACTCCCGTATAATCACGGCCACGAAAGGAGCGTTCGATGGCGGAGCCCTACGATCTGACCGCAACGGAGGCCGCCGACCTCATAGGCCGGCGCGACCTCTCGCCCGTGACGCTGATGGAGTCGCTGCTCGCCCGCGCGGAGGCTCTGGAGCCCAGCCTGCGGGTGTGGGTGACGCTTGACGGCGATGGGGCGCTGGACGCGGCTCGGAAGGCCGAGCATGAGCTGACCCGCGGCGGCCCCAGGGGCCCACTGCACGGCGTGCCCGTCGGGATAAAGGACATCTACTACACGAAGGGAATGAGGACGACCGCCTGCTCCGTGATCTACGAGGATTTTGTCCCGGACTACGACTCAACGGCCGTTGCCAAGCTAAAGGACCGCGGCGCAATCATCATGGGGAAGACGGTGACGACGGAGTTCGCCCTGGGCGACCCTCCGCCGACACGCAACCCGTGGAATGCGGGGCACACGCCCGGCGGGTCCAGCAGCGGGTCGGCGGTCGGCGTGGCGGCGCGTGTCGTGCCGATGGCCCTTGGCTCTCAGACGGCTGGGTCCGTGCTGAGACCGGCGTCCTACAACGGCGTGGTCGGCCTGAAGCCAACCTTTGGACGCATATCTAGATACGGCGTCATCCCCGTGTCGTGGTCTCTGGACACGATGGGCACCTTAACCCGCTCAGTCGAGGATGCGGCGCTCGTGCTCGGCGTGCTCGCCGGCCAGGACTCGGAGGATTTCTCCACCTCGCCGGAGGCCGTACCAGACTATGTGGCCGCAGTGAAGGAGAGACGCTCTCCGCCCAGGATCGGACTGGTCCGGCAGCTCTTCTACGAAAGGGCTCTCCCTGAGGTCCGTGACCACACCGACAGAGCGGTGGCTCGCCTGGAAGAGGCGGGCGCGCGGGTGGAGGAGGTGCGGGTTGCAGCGAGCTTCGAGACATTTCTGTCGGCTCATCGGCTGGTCATGGCTGTGGAGGCGGCGGCCGTGCATCTGGCCAACTTCAGCAGCCGTCCCAACGACTACTCGCCCGACGTGCGTGGCCTTATCGAGGAGGGTATGATCACGCCGTCTGTGGCCTACATGCAGGCGCAGAGGATCAGGAGGCGGTTCCAGCGTGACGCGCTGGAGGCGCTGCAGGGTTTCGACGTGCTGTTAACGCCCTCGACGTCGTCCCACGCACCGAGGGGCCTGAGCAACACAGGCGACCGCACCTTCCAGGTGCCCTGGACTGCCTGTGGGCTGCCGGCCATCACGATTCCGTCGGGGCTTAGTGGCGAAGGACTGCCGCTCGGGATTCAGCTGGCGGCCGCGCCGTTCCAGGAGGAGACCCTGTTGGCGGCGGCCCGCTGGTGCGAAGAGGTGCTGGACGTGAGCCTGGTGCCGCCCGTCTGAGTTTCTCTTCCCTGCCACGGAGCTCTCCATTCCGTTTGTTGTTGCGGCGAGCTCATCTTCAGAGCGAGAATCGAATCCCATGAGAGGTGTGAGATGGTGGCTCTTAAGTACGACCTGGTCCTGAAGGGCGGCGAGGTAGTAGACCCGAGCCAGGACCTGCGGGGCGTGCGTGACGTGGCGTTTCGGGATGGCAAGGTCGCGGCCGTTGCGCCGGATATCCTCACGGAGGACGCTCGCCACGTCGTGGACGTGTCCGGCAAGATCGTGACGCCCGGGCTGGTGGACATCCACGGCCACTACTTCGAGAAGGTCGTCCCCTTCGCGACCTCGGCCGACTCCGTGTGCCTGCCCAACGGGGTCACGACCAGCGTCGACGCGGGCAGCTCAGGATGGACTCATTTCGACGGACTGAGGGAATTCATCCTGGAACGACAGAAAACGCGATTGACGGCGCTGGTCAATCTTTCCGCGCTGGGCATGCTGTCCACGTACCGGGAAGGAGGGTTCGGCCCTACGGTCGGCGTCAGCGGCGGACCGCAGGTCCTTCTCTCCGCGGAGAGCGCCGGGGAGCTGATGGACCTCCGCTTTGCTCAGGTGGAGGAGACGATCCGCTGTATCCAGGACAACCCGAACGTGGCCATCGGCGTGAAGATCCGTCTCGATATCGACATCAGCGGCGAGGCCAACGTCATACCTGCGCTGGAGCGCGCGCGCCAGGTAGCCGATACCACGGGCACCTTCGTCATGGTACATGTGGCCCGCGTCCCCGTGCCCCTGGCCACGGTTTTCGAGCACCTCCGTCCGGGTGACATAGTGACGCATATCTTCCACAGCGCCAAGAACAACGTCCTTGACGAGAACGGCCGAATCAGGTCGGAGGTATGGGAGGCCAAGTCCAAGGGCATCGTCTTGGACATCGGCGCCGACAGGTCGAACTACGGCGTAGACGTATCCCGGGCGGCCATCGAGCAGGGCTTCCTCCCCACCACGATCAGCAGTGACGTGACTCAGAAGCGCCTGACCAATCTGATTCCGGGCCTCGACAGGGTGATCTACATGCTGCCGGAGCTGATGACCATGTTCATGGGGCTGGGGATGTCCCTCGAGGAGGTCGTATCCGCCACGACGTGGATCGGCGCGAAGGCCATAGGCCAGGAGGGCGTGCTGGGAACATTGAAGCAAGGGGCCGCAGGGGATGCGGCCGTGTTCGAGATGGAGAAGGGCGATTTCGCCTACGACGATAGTGAGGGCTCGGCGGTCAGGACGGGTGAGCGCATCGCCCCGGTCCTGACCGTGAAAGACGGCGTGGTCTGGTCGCCAGATGCTGACTGAAAGGGCTCCCTACTCGCCGAAACGATGGACACGAGGTAACAGATGATGACGAGCGACCGGCTGGACCCCATCGCTTTCGCGACCCTGGCCAACAGGCTGGACAGCATCGTCCGAGAGGCTATGCAGGTCTGCGTCCAGAGCGCCCACTCGGCGGTGATTCAGGCCAGAGACCTGTCCGCTTCCATCTCCGACAGCAAGATTCGCCTGGTAAGCATCGCCCAGGGCCTGCCCGTCCACGTCCTGACCTCCAACCTGGCTATCGTTCCGATCCCGGAGCTATTCGACGACATCGCCCCCGGCGACTGCTTCCTTAACAACAACCCGTTTATGGGCGCTTCCCACCACGCCGACTTCTCGTTCTGCAGGCCGGTCTTTCACGGCGACAGGCTGATGTTCTGGGTGATGCTCAGAGCGCACCAGGCAGATACGGGTGCTCCTCAGCCCACCGTGTACCTTCCCTTTGCCAAGGATGTTTACGAAGAGGGGCTGCACTGGCCCTGCGTTCGGGTGCAGCGGGATTACAGGGACGTGGCCGACGTGGTGCGGATCGCGACGGCCAATATCAGGGTCCCGCAGCAGTTCATGGGCGACTTCGCCGCCGCCGTGGGCGCTACGCGGGTGGCCGAAAGGAGGCTGCTGGAACTGATAGACAGATACGGCGCCGGGACCATCGAGCAGTTCGTCGAGGAGTGGCTCGAATACGGCCGCGCCAGGATGGTCGAGGAGATCAAGAGTCTCCCCCAGGGGACGTGGCAGAACGAGACGACTATGGACCCGCTGCCGTTCGCTCCCGAGGGCGTAACCGTCAACGTAAGGCTCACCGTCGACCACGAGGAAGAGGCCCTGATCGTTGACCTTACGGACAACCCGGACCAGTTCGAAGCGGGCATCAACCTGACGGAGGCGACGTCGAAAGCGGGCGTGATGGAGGGGATATTCTCGTGCCTGGACTCCACCCTACCGCAGAATCAGGGTGCGTTCGACTGCGTGAGGTTCAAGCTGAAGGAGGGGAGCGTCGCCGGAATTCCGAGATTCCCCGTGGGAACGTCGGTGGCCACCGACTTCACCGCCGACCGTCTGGCGAGCTGTGCGATCGCGCTAATGGCGGATATCGACCCCGACCGCGGCGGTGGTGAGGCTGGGTACGTTCCCTGGGGCGCAGCCGTTTTCTCGGGCAACGACTACCGCCGAGACAACGCTCCGTACGTTGATGAGCTGCTGGTTATGGGGGTGTCGGGAGGTGGTGGGCCAGCCGTGAAGGGATACGACGGCTGGCTGACCTGGCTGACGGCAGCGGACATGGGCGCCATGTGGACGACATCGGTTGAGCTGTGGGAGAAGGCCTACCCGCACCTCATCGACTCCGGCGCGGAGGTGGTCCCGGATTCCGGGGGCGCAGGCGAGTTCCGTGGCAGCCCGGCCTTGCGGGTGTTGGTGAGGGCTCGAGGGAACCCAACCTGGGCGGCCGGGTTCGGTGACGGCGGGGTCTTTCCTCCCAAGGGCGTGCTGGGTGGCCACCCGGGGAAGCCGACCATGGGATTCATTGTCGACGCGACGGGACGCAGGATCGCGGAGCTCCCTCTGATTGGTATCTTCGAGCTCGGAGTCGGCCAGGCCCTGGAGGCTATAACCAACGGCGCCGGTGGATACGGGGACCCTCTGGACCGCGACCCCGAACGAGTGAGGCACGACGTCCGGCGGGGCTGGGTCTCGGCCGAGGCAGCCCGCGAGACCTACGGGGTGGTCTTCGACCTGGAGCCGGAGCTATTTGCCGTCGATTACGAAGCCACAGATAAGGTGCGTGCGGAAGCGAAGGCGCTTCGAGGATAACACGGCAGGCGCGGCCTTTGGGGCAGGGGCGCTAGGCGCTCAGGTGACCTTGGCCTCGTCCCTGAGAAAGGCGATCATCCTCGACGCGATCTCCCCACCGGCGTCCTCGGGCATGAAGTGCTTCGCGTTTTCCACCAGGTGGAAGCGGCCGTCGGGCACCATGCTCGCGATCCGCTGGCCCTCTTTGGCCTTAAAGGCCGGGTCCTTGTCCGCGAACATTACCAGCGCAGGGACGTCCCAGGTCCGCAGCACCTCGTCGATCTCTGAGACGTAGGACGCATTGGGGTGCCTGCCGCGAATCGGGATCATCTTGGGAAAGGCGGCGATCCCGGCGCGCGAGGCTGCGTCGGGGTGGGCGGCCTTAATCTCCTCCATGGCCTGAGGGTCCACGGGACGGGCGAATCCCATCTTGAGCATCATCCTGCGGAACAGGTCCCACTCCCGAATCAGGAAACTGGAGTATGTGGGGCTGGTGAACAGGAGTCCGAACAGCCCGAGGCCACCCATGGTCTTCACCAGGGTGCCGAGGATGACGAGGGACCTGACGTTGTCCTTGTGCTCTATGGCGTAGCGCAACGAGATGGGTCCGCCCCAGTCTCCGCCGCAAGTTATGACCCCCTCGAGTCCCAGCTGGCGGACGAGCGCGGTCACGTGTATTACGTGCCTCAATAGGGAGTAGGCCTCCTCGTCGGACGGCTTGTCCGACCGACCGAACCCAAGCAGGTCGGGTGCCACGCACCGGTACCCCGCCTTGACCAGGGGCGGGATCATCTTGCGGTAGGTGTAGCTGGACTCCATGTTGCCGTGGACGAGCAGTATGGGCGGCCCGGACCCCTCGTCGACGTAGTGGAGCCTGACGCCGTCGGTCTCGAAGTAGTTCTCCTTGAACGGGAACTGGTAGCGCTGCGCCACTGTGGGGTTACACGGTCGGCTTGATGTTCTGATTGAGGCGGAATAGGTTGGTCGGGTCGTACCTGTTCTTGAGGTCGACCAGCCGCTGGTACTTCTCAGGCCCGTAGGCCGCCTTGACGCGGTCCTCCCCCTCAATGCCCAGGTAGTTCACGTACACATCCGCCGTGGACCAGGGCTGCATCTCGCCAACGAATTTGCGCGTCCACTCGATGATCCGCTCGTTGTCCGCGGGGTCGGGCCACATCGAGAGCATGGTGAAGTTGTATAGCCCGTCGCGGTGGTTGAAGGCTGTGGCGTTGCGGTCGACGCGGTTGACGGCGCCCCCGAGGCACTCTATGAAGCCATGAGACGGCACGACCGGGAGCTCGTTGCAATACTCCAGTATCACGTCGATCGCGTCGTCGGTCAGCTCCCGAAGGAAGTTGGACTTGTAGTAGATCTGCAGGTCCCAGGGGTTCACGTCATCCAGGATGCTCTGCAACTCGGTGTAGCGCTGGGGGCGAATCTCGTCCGAGATGGGCTGGCCGAACTCTCTAAACGGACGAAGGACGCGCTCTCCTTCCTCGATAGGGCCGACGTAGCCGATCATGAAGCCGACGATCGGCTGGCCGTCGTCATCGTTCACCCAGTAGGCGAGAGAGAACACCTCGTCGGGCGCCGTGCTCATGAAGTCGCGCCAGTGTTGCAGGACCTCGCGGCCCCTCGATGCGGGGTGGAACGTGACCCCCGCCAGCAGCTTGGGGCCCAGCTCGTGGAGCTGGTACTCGAAAGAGGTCACGACGCCGAAGTTCCCGCCTCCGCCGCGGACGCCCCAGAACAGGTCCGGGTTCTCCTCGGCGCTGGCCGTGACGAAGCCGCCGTCCGCGGTGACCATGTCGACGGAGAGCAGGTTGTCGGAGGTGAGGCCGTACTTGCGCATGAGCCAGCCGAATCCTCCGCCGAGCGTCAGGCCGGCGATGCCGGTTGTGGTGATGAGTCCGCCGGTGGTCGCCAGTCCGAAGGCCCCGGTCTCGTGGTCGAAGTCGCCCCAGGTGGCGCCGGCCTCGGCTCGGGCTGTGCGCTTCGCGGGATCGACCCGTACGCCCTTGCGGCGGGACTGGTCGATGACGATGCCGCCGTCGCAGACCGCGTTTCCCGTCACGTTGTGCCCGCCGCCTCGCACCGCCACCAGCAGGTCGTTCTCGCGGGCGAAGTTGACGGCGCTGATCACGTCGGCCGCGCCGGTGCACCTGGCTATCAGGGCGGGCCGTCTGTCGACCATCCCGTTCCACACCCGCCGGGCCTCGTCGTACTCCGGGTGGCCGGGACGGATCAGCTCGCCCCGCAGCTGAGCCCCGAACTCTTCCGTGGCGGACTCGGCAAGGGCTGCGCCGTTGAGCGTGGTAACCTGCTGGCCGGCCATGTTCTCCTCCTAAATTCCGGGGTTGCAGCCGGGCCTGGACGGGTTCGCCAAGCCGGTGCGCGCCATGATACTACCCCATCGCGTCTTTTCGCGGCAACCGTTATCGTGTATCGTAGTTCTGCCCGTGCAGCCGATGAGCTAGCCTTGGAGAGCCGCGTCGTGGCCACCGTCCGAATAATGTACTGGAAGGAGCTCCCGGCGCAGGTCCAGGCCGAAGACGAGTCCGGCAAGGTCTCGCGCCCGTTGGACCCGCGTTTCCAGCAAGGGATCGACGCCGTCTCGATGTTCGATGGCAGCAGCGGGAGTGACGACTATCTCATGGCGTGGGAGTGGGGCGACCCGACGAAGGTAGACGGCACGGCTGAGGAGGCTGCGGCTCGTATCGTCCAGCGCATCGAGGAGAGGTTCCCGCTGGACTTCGTCGCCAGGATCAGGGACCTACACGCCACGGGCACGCGCGACCCGCGGCCCGGCGCGGTGGACCACTGGTTCGCATAGGCCAAGAGACCATTGGCTCCCGACGCTATGCGTGGAGTGAATATCCACTCGAATGCTAAACGCTTACGTCTTGAAGAGCCTGCAGAAGCGGTAATCGAAGGTGGCCACAAAAAGACCCGAGAACGAGAATCCGACGATCCTCGACCGGCTGGCTCGGGGTGAGGTGCTGATCTCCGACGGGGCCACCGGCACCTACCTGCAGGAACACGGCCTGGAGCCCGGCGGCTGTCCCGAGGAGTTCAACGCGAGCCACGGGGAAGTGGTGCGGGGGATGGCACGCGAATACTTCGAGGCCGGCTCGGACATGGTCCTCACCAACTCCTTTGGCGGCAGCAAGTTCATGCTCAAGAAGTATGGCCACGGCGGCCGGGTGGCCGAGCTCAACCGCCTCGCCGCCGAGCACGCCCGGAGCCAGGCGCCGGAGGGGCGCTACGTCATCGGGTCCGTCGGCCCAACGGGCGAGTTCCTGGAGCCGTTGGGAGAGGTCGGCGAGGCCGAGATGCTCGACGCCTTCATCGAGCAAGTCGTCGCCCTCGAGGAGGGTGGCGCCGACTGCGTCGTCATTGAGACCATGACGGCCATAGAGGAAGCGACTCTGGCCATAAAGGCCGCCAGGGAGAACACGGACCTGGTCGTCATGTCCACTATGGTGTTCGACAAGGGGCCACGGGGCTTCTTCACCATGATGGGCGTGACGCCGGAGCGTGCTGTCAACGAGCTGGGCGACGCGGGCGCCGACATCGTCGGCTCCAATTGCGGCAACGGCATCGCGGTGATGGTGGAGTTGGCTCGGGAGCTAAGAAGCGCCACCGACGGCTATCTGCTGATACACTCCAACGCAGGCATACCGTCGATTCGCGGCGGCGAGATCGTGTACCCGGAGACCCCCGAGTACATGGTCGAAGGCTTCAAGGCACTGGTAGACATGGGCGTAGGTATCGTCGGCGGATGCTGCGGAACGAGTCCCGATCACGTCGCGGCCATAAGCGAGGCCTTGAGGGGATAGCAGCGCTCCACTGGAAGAACTCGGTGGCGAAAGGAGTCGCGCCATGGCGCAGACCAGGACAACCGAGCGGCCCCGCGTCGCCGACGTGATCGAGCGGTACGGCAGGTGCCTTGAGCTCGTGCCGATGGATCCCCACTTCCACAACGTCAGCGTCGGCCTTTATACGAAGGACGGCACCTGTACGGTGTGGACGTACAGTCGCAGGCCGGGCGTGGACGAGCGTGTCGAGAGGATTCGCGACCAGATGGTGGCCCTGGGCGGCCTGTCTCCGGTCGAGGGAACCTCGAACCAGATGCGGTTCCCCTGCGGCTACCTCCATGTGCGGCCGGCCAGGTTCCTGCTCGCCCAAGCGGTGGGCAAATCGCCCGACTACTCTTCGCCCGAAGGAGAGCTTTCCATCAAGGACTCCAAGACGCAGCTTGTGCTGAAGATAGTCCCCGGCGAGATGGACGGCCAGACGGTATATCAGGTGACCGGCGAGGGCGAGCACGCCAACATACCGGCGCGACTGCGACTCGTAGTGGCCGGCTTCGTTCGCTACGGCGAGATGGAGAAGGCTGGCGATACAGAGGTTGCCTTCCCGTGCGGACGGCGCCACGACGATCTGATCCGCGTGCTGCTGCCCTACTCGCGCAACGTCTCTGCGGTCGAGGGCATGATGGAGGCCGAGGCCCTTCGCGGCCAGATGACGACGGGGACGCTGGGGTTCACACCGTTATAGGGAGTTGAGCTGTCTTAGACTCTTCGTCCCGGCAAGCCAGAACTCAGAGTGACATGCGGGCCTTTTTCATTCTGACCGAGCCAAAGGATTATAGCGAGCAACCCGCGTATCAGGAGGAGCGGCTATGGCAGAAACGATGACTCCGCGCGAGCGAGTGCTCAACGCCCTGGCGCGCAAGCCCGTCGACCGCACCCCGGTGGCGAATCCGACTAACGTCTCGACGGTGGAGCTGATGGACATGGTTGACGCTCCGTTCCCGGACGCCTGCCGCGACGCGGAGCTCGCGGCGCGGCTGGCGGCGACCGGCCACACCGAGCTTGGCTTCGATTCTGTCATGCCCTACTTCACCATCATTCAGGAGTCGTCGGCCCTGGGCTGCGACATGCAGTGGGAGGACAAGGACAACTGGCCGACGGTCCGCATGTACAACCCTATCTGGAAGGGGCTCGACGACATCCACATCCCGCCGGATTTCCTCGAGCATCCGGACAACCAGACCATAATCAAGGCCATCGAGATACTGCGGAGAGAGTTGGGCGAAGACGTGGCCATCATCGGCAAGACCATGGGGCCGTGGACGCTCGCCTACCACGTCTTCGGCGTCGAGAGCTTCCTCCTGATGACCGTCGATGATCCCGACATGGTGAAGCGCTGCCTGGACAGACTCAAGGAGATCTCAGTTCTTTTTGGCGACGCCCAGATAGCCGCGGGCGCGGACGCCCTGACCTTCCCGGACCACGCCACCGGCGACCTGGTCAGTGGCGAGTACTACAGGAATTTTCTGCTGGAGATCCACAAGGAGATGGCCGAGCGCCTAAAGGTGCCGCTGATACTGCACATCTGCGGCAACACGTTGGACCGCATGGGCTACATCGCGCAGACGGGGATGGCCAGCTTTCACTTCGACTCCAAGAACGACCCCGCCGAGGCCATGAGGATCGTCGACGGGCGGATTGGTCTGGTGGGCAACATCAACAATCCGGAGACTCTCTACGCCCGGGGACCCGAGGAGGTACGCGAGGAGGTCTACCGTTGTCTGGATGCCGGCGTGCAGATGGTCGCCCCCGAGTGCGCGGTGCCCCTCGCCACGAAGCTGGAGAACCTGATCGAGATACCGCGAGCCGTCAAGGATTGGTGGGCGGAACGCTCTGGCTAGTACGCGGCTCGTGCCCCTGTGGATGGATGTGGGCAGGATTAGTTGCTAAAATCCTTTGTCGGCGGTGTCGCGCCGTAGGTCTGGATCGCAGAGGTTGGTCGGAAATGCCAGTCGCGCATGAAGGTCTCGAGCAGGAGCTGGGCCACGTAACCAAGCCCTTCGAGATCAAGCACATCAGGGGGTTGTTCGAGGAATCGGACCCGCTGATGCACGAGATCGCCTACAGCCTCATCGTGGGCAAACACCACGACGTCGATAGCCTGACCCAAAAGGCCCTCGATGATGGGTTCACGGCAAACGCGATCTTGGACGATGGCCTGATCGCGGGCATGGCGGTGGTCGGCATCAAGTTCAGGGACAACATCATCTTCGTGCCCGAGGTCCTGGTTGCGGCCAGGGCCATGAAGGCAGGCATGGCACACATCGAGCCCATACTGTCGGCCGCCGGCATCGAGCCGATCGGCACGGTGATCATGGGCACGGTCAAGGGCGACCTTCACGACATCGGCAAGAACCTCTGCATCATGATGCTCCGGGGCTCCGGGTTCAACGTTCACGACCTGGGAGTCGATACGAAGCCCGACGATTTTATCGAGGCGGTGCTGGAGCACGATGCGCAGCTGCTGGGGATGTCCGCGCTGCTGACCACGACGATGCCCAACATGGGCAGGACGATCGACGCCTTCGAGGAGGCTGGACTGCGAGAGCAGGTCAAGGTGATGGTGGGCGGCGCGCCGCTGACCCAGGAGTTCGCCGACGATATGGGCGCCGACGGCTACGGCAAGGATGCCATGGAGTGTGTCGAGCTGGCCAAGAGCCTCCTGGGCATCCAGGTGACAACGGACATCGTCCCGGCGACATCCACATAGCCTTCGCATCGGTTGGGGTCGAGTTGAGCCAACAGGTGGACAAAAAACGCTACAGGGCCAGCATCGCTAGACTCGAGAAAATCTTTCGGGGAATCTCGGAAACGGCTGCCGAGGTCTCGACCCGGCGCTGTCCCTACAAGAACGCCAAGGACAGGTGCACGGCATCGTTTGGGTGCCGCAATCAGCTCCGCTCCAGCGCCCGCGACGAGCTGCCTCTCTGCACGGGAAGCGACGACCTCGACTATCGCAGCGCCTGGGAGGTTTAGCTGGGGACCGAGCCTCTTTCGGTCATCCCCCTGATCCTCCTACTGGCCGGCAAAGGGAAGTGGCGCGAGGTGCAGAGGCGAAGTAAGGCGCTCTGGTTTTGCGTAATCCCGGAATGGATCTCGCTCTTTTCCCACCCACCCTCCCGCAGGTAATCCCGGGGACACGCCGAGCCCCGGCCGTGGCTTCGCCCATGCACCCGAAGCCAGTAGCTGATCTGGCCTGGTATCCTACGTCCAGAGCCGCCGGATGTTTCCCCGCCGAGGCGGCCCGTGCCCGGTGGTAGAATAGCGCCATGTCTCCCCTGCACTACGCGGGCCGCCAGCTCGAGATGGTGGCTGGCCAGACCATCTTCGATTACGCCGATGCCCTGAAGGTACGAGTCCCCACCTCCTGCGGCCGTAGCGGCGATTGCCACGAGTGCATAGTCGAGGTCAAGAAAGGTGTGGAAGCTGTTAGTCCGCTGACTGGGGCCGAGACTTTCCTGCGTGGCGGCTACCGGCTCGCATGCCAGGCGCGCATAACTGACCCGGAAGCTGACGTGGAGTTCGCTGTCTTGCGGCGCCAGCCCAGGATCCTGACCCACTCGGCGCGGCGCGAGGTGCCGCTCGACCCCCTGACCGTGCGCCTGGGCCACGACGTCTACTTCGGCGAGGAGCGAATCGACAAGTACCACGGTCGCATCTACGGTCTCGCCATCGACCTGGGCACCACCACCGTCGTGATGAACCTCGCGGACCTGGAGAGCGGGGAGGTGCTCTACACCGCCTCCTTCGAGAACCCGCAGCGGTTCGGCGGTAGCGACATCATGCATCGCATCTCCTACGACGGGGGACCCTTCCGCGGGGAGCTTCAGCAGGTAATGCTCTCGGCCATAAACTTCGAGATCGGCGACATGGCCCGGCGTCTCGGGTTCCATCGCCGCGACATCTACGAGGTCGTCGTGGTCGGCAACGCGGCGATGCGCGACATTTTCTTCGGGGTCGACGTCGAATCCATAGGCCAGAAGCCCTACAAGTCGGTCACCGAGCTGGAGACTGAGCAGGGGCTGCGTGCGGACACCACGCTGAACTTTAGGGCGCGGGACCTGGACCTGCGTGTGTTCCCCGGGGCGAACGTCTACGGCGGGCCTATCATAGGGTGCCACGTCGGCGCCGATGTGGCAGCCGATCTGCTCGCTGTTGGGATGGACGAGGAGGAGGACGTTGTGATGCTGGTGGACGTCGGCACCAACACAGAGGTGGTCGTCGGCAACCGGCATCGGATGATGGCCGCTTCGTGTCCCGCGGGCCCCGCCTTCGAAGGTGGCGAGGTCACCTACGGCATGCCAGGGTACGATGGAGCGGTGGAGTCGGTAGAGCTAACCGGCGATGGCGTCATGTACAAGACTATCGGAGGTGCCGAGGTCCAGGGGGTCTGTGGCTCGGGACTGGTGGACCTGCTGGCCGAGCTCAGGCGCACCGGCGTGATGACCGAGCTGGGGGTTCTCGAAAACGGCGCCGCCGAGTTCTTCTTCGCTCCGGAAAGAGGCATGTCGTTGTCCAGGTCGGATATAAGTGCTCTGGCCCAGGCCAAGTCGGCCAACTACGCAGGCCAGTACATCGTCCTTCGGAAGTACGGCGTTCCTCTTGAAGGCATCAAGCGCCTCTGCCTTGCCGGCGGATTCGCCAACTACGTAAACGTCGCCAACGCCGCGGAAATCGGCTTCATAGCGAGTCTGCCCGCGGAGAAGATAACAAAGGTGGGCAACGCCTCGCTGGAGGGCGCCACTATCATGCTGCTGTCGGGCGAGATGCGCCGGAGGGCGGAGGGACTTGTCGGGCGGATCGAGCACGTCGAGCTGGAGACGACCCCCGACTTCTTCGACATATTCGTCGAGGGCTGCATGTTCAAACCCATGCAGGCAAACTTCGGGTAGTGCCCAGTTTGCGGCGATCCAGGGATATCCCACCCGCCAACTCTGACGCGTCGGGACGTCGAACCCCTTGATGGCAATGTGCTCTTTTTGTGCGCTCACCGGCGCAGAGGCGCAGAGGCGCAGAGGAACCTACCTGGCGAAGCAGTAGTTAGCTCAAGGGGGGAGAAAGTGCCCAAGAAGGTGCTGGTTACAGATTACGTCTGGCCCTCGCTGGAGCCCGAGCGGGCAGTGCTGGTCAAGGCGGACGCCGAGCTGGTCGTAGCGCCGAACGACGACGAGGATACGCTGGTCGAGCTCGTCAGGGATGTGGACGGTATCCTTGTCTGCTTCGCACAGGTCACGGAGAACGTAGTGCGCGCAGCCGAACGGTGTGTTGTCGTGGGCAGGTACGGCGTCGGCGTGGACAACATCGCCGTCGACACCGCGACAGAGCTGGGCATCGCTGTGACGTGGGTGCCCGACTACTGCGTCGACGAGGTCTCCGACCATGTCATGGGCCTGCTGTTGTCCTGGAACAGGCGGGTCGCCCTGTTCGACCGGTCGGTCAAGACGACCGGTTGGGGAAGTGTTGCCCTCAACATGCGCATAATGCGGTTGAGGGGGAAGAAGCTGGGCGTGGTGGGATTCGGCAGGATAGGCCGCGCGGTGTGCGCCAGGGCACAGGCCTTCGGGTTCGATGTGGTGGCTCACGACCCCTACGTGTCGGGGGAGGAGATGGCTCAGCACGACGCCCGGCCCACGGACCTGGAGGAGCTGCTTCGCGAGTCGGACTTCGTGACGCTTCACCCGCCGCTTACGCCGGGGACGAGAAACATGATCGGTGGCGAGCAGCTTGCACTGATGAAGCCCGAGGCGTTCCTGATCAACTGCGCTCGGGGTCAGCTTATCGACGAGGCGGCCCTCTACGAAGCCCTCAAGAGCGGGGAGATCGCGGGCGCCGGCCTCGACGTGATGGTCGACCCCGAGCCACCATCGGACCACCCGTTGCTGCAGCTCGACAACGTGCTGGTCACTCCCCACGTAGCCTTCTTCTCCCAGGAGGCGTTGCTGGAGCTGGAGGAGCGGGCCGCGGGCGAGGTGGCCAGCGTGCTGCAAGGTCGCATACCCGACAACCTGTTCAACACCGACGTCCTGTCCCACTCGCGGATGAGGCTGTCCTAGGCTACCGCCATACCGGCTGTCGCCTCTCGCGGTAGGCTGCCTTCGCCTCCTCGTGATCGGGAGAGGCAACGCATATGGCCTGGCGTCGCATGTACTCCTCGAAGAACTGGCCATAGGCCATATCTCCGTTCGTACCCAGAAGGGCTTTGGACTGTCGGGCGCCCTCGGAGCACGTCTGGAGGTACTTTTCGACCAGAGCGTCGGTCTGCTCCTCGAAGGTCTCCGGGCTCACTACGTGGTCAACGAGGCCCATCTCGTACCCGCGCTGCCCGTCGACGTTCTCGCCCGACAGGATCATCCACTTTGCCCTGCCGAGGCCGATGTACCGGGGCAGGCGGAAGGTCGCCAGGCCTGGGATGATGCTCTCCCGTAGGGCCGGGAGCCCCATCTGGCAGTCTGCCGTCGCGATGCGAACGTCTGATGCCAGGGCGAGCTGCAGCCCTCCGCCGAGAGAGTGACCGTGCATCGCGCAGAGGACGAACTTCTCCATGCACTCGAAGATTCGCAGGGCACGATCCCACTGTTCGTAGTAAGCGAGGGGCGTGTTCCCGGCAGATAGCTCCTTGAGGTCGATGCCGGTGCAGAAGGCGCGCCCCGCCCCGGAGATCAGTACGATCGACACGCCTGAGTCGTCTCGAAGGCTCTCCGCGGCCCGGTTCAGGTCCAGGGCACCCTGGTAGCTCATGGCGTTGAGAAGGTCGGGCCGGTTGAGGGTCAATCGCGCAACCCTCCCCTGCTTTTTGATGTACATGGTCTCGAGTTCCATCGGCATCCCCTCGCTCTGAGTGTGGCAGGCGGTCGGTTACAGGTTCCGCTTGTCCACTACCCTGGCCGCCTTACCCTCGCTCCGCTCGATCTGTTTCGGCCCCACTAGCTGGACCTTACAGGTGACGCCCAGTGCGCTTCGCACCTCGTAGCTCAGTGTGCGCTCGAGCTGGACGAGACGCTCCTTGTCTTCAAAGATGGCCGACGGGACCTCAACCAGAATGTCGAGCTCGTCCATGTGGTCCCGTCCCCTGTCGACGACGACCTGGTAGTGAGGTTCGACGCCGTCGGCCTGGAGAAGCACCGTCTCGATCTGCGAGGGGAAAACATTCACGCCCCGGACGACGATCATGTCGTCGGTGCGACCCAGCACTCGCTCCATGCGCGCGGTGGTCCTGCCGCACTCGCACCTCTCGCGGAGCAGTCTGGTCAGGTCTCGGGTTCGGTAGCGCACGAGCGGCAGCGCCTCCTTGGTGACACAGGTGAAGACGAGCTCACCCAGGTCACCTTCGGGAAGCCTCTCTCCGCTGTCCGGGTCGATTATCTCGGGTATGAACTGGTCCTCGGCGATGTGCATCCCGTTCTGTTGCGGGCACTCCATCGCGACTCCGGGACCGATGACCTCGGAAAGCCCGTATACGTCGAGGGCCACGATGTCCAGCCTGGACTCGATCTCCTGCCGCATCCGTTCAGACCACGGCTCAGCCCCAAAGATACCCAGCCTCAGCGCCGAGCCTCTGAGGTCTACGCCCTCCTCCTCGGCCACCTCTGCGAGGAGTAGCGCGTAGGACGGAGTGCAGCAGAGCACCGTGCTACCGAAGTCCTGGATGATCGTGAGCTGGCGCTTCGTGTTGCCTCCCGAGACGGGAATGATCTTTGCCCCGAGGGTCTCGGCTCCATAGTGGAACCCGAGCCCACCGGTGAACAGTCCATAGCCGTAGGCATTGTGGACTACGTCGTCCTCGATGACGCCCGCCATCGTCAAAGCGCGGGCCATGAGACTCGACCACATGTCGATGTCGTTGCGTGTATAGGCTACGACCGTCGGCTTGCCGGTCGTCCCGCTGGAAGCGTGGATACGGACCACTTGCCTCATGGGCACGGCGAGCATACCGAATGGGTAATGGTCCCGCAGGTCCTGCTTCGTGGTGAAGGGCAGCAGGGCCAGGTCGTCGAGCGAGCGAATGCGGTCGGCGCTCACTCCGGCATTAGCCAACGCCTCGCGGTAAAACGGCACCGAGGCCTCGACTCTCTTTAGCCCCTCTCTGAGCCTGTTGAGCTGGAGCTGGCGCAGATCCTCAATAGGCAGGGTCTCCTGCGCTTCTCCAACGTGAGACTGAGCCTTCATCAGTTGCTACTGGCCTTGGTCTTCTACGTCTGTAACATCGTCTTGTAATTCGGGGCCAACACGCTACCGATGCCGGGGTTCGTGGTGGGCCCTTCGGCAAGCTCAGGCCAGGCCTGTCGAACCACGAACATGAGCGCCTTTCTCGATCGCTGCAGGCTCGTGGAGGCATCAAGCATAATGGATTCACAACTTTTTTAGTTCAGGAGGCTAATCTTTCAGGTCGTACACCCTGACGACGTTGTCCCGCAGGAATTTTCGTTTAGCCGCCGGCTTCAGGTCGAGCTCGTCGATCTCCCTCATCGCCCGGTCCATCTCGATAACGGGCGAGTCGGAGCCGAAGATTACCTTGTCCTGGCCCCACGAGTTGATGAAGTGGATGAACTCAGGCTTCCAGTACCGCGGGGCGTAGGCGTCGCTGCCGACGTAGACGTTCGGATGCTTGATAGCCACCGAGAGCATCTCCTCGACCCACGGCCAGCCTGTGTGGATGCCGATGAGCTTTAGCTCGGGAAGGTCGCAGGCGATATTGTCCAGCAGGATGGGGCGCCCCACGCTGCGCAGCAGGGGATAGTCCCTTATGTAGATCTGGCACTGGCCGACCTGCATCTGGATCGGGACGCCCAGCTGGGCGCACTTGGCGTAGAAGGGGTAGTACTTTCGGTGGTCGGGCTCGAGTCCAAACCAGTGGGGATAGACGTGCGCGCCGATGAATCCCAGCTCCTTTATCGCGTACTCGAGGGCCTTCACCCCCTCCATCCCCTCGAAGGGGTCGATGCCGGCGAGGCCGTAGAATCGGTCGGGATGGTCATCTACGGCGGCTGCGACTTCGTCGTAGGTCACCGCCAGGTCGTCGAGTCCGTGGTACCTGGAGCCCATCTTGACCGCGATGAGGAACGCCTTGTCGATGCGGGAGGCGTCCATCTTGGCGATCATCTGCTCCACCGTCATCACATCCTCGTGCTTCTTGAACTGCTGCTCGTAAAGGATGAACTGGTGCCGGCGTCTGGCGACGATCTCGGGCGTACGCAGGTTGACTACGGCGTCGATTGCATTCGTTTCCATTGGCTGGGCGCTCTCCTTGATTTTCTGCTGCACGGTCACAGCGTCGCTGGCTCATTGGGTTGCGGCCGGGTAGTCGTCGGCAAAATAGCATACGGCATCGGCTCTCGCAAATCGGCGATCCGGGCATCTCTTAGCGACTTACCGATTAGCCCGCGGGCACGATTCCAGAGCGAAGCGTCCACATCACGCGTCCGTATCTATAGCTGGTATCATGTCGGGTACAATCGAACCGCGGGAACGGAGGACCAAGACCTAACGAGGAGGGTTGAACCATGGGTGTGGTGCTCAACTGTGACATGGGAGAGAGCTACGGGCTCTACAAGCTGGGTGACGACGAGGGGCTGATGGACTACATCTCGCTGGCGAATGTCGCCTGCGGCTATCATGCCTCGGATCCGAACCACATGCGAAACACGGTGAAGATGGCGAAGGAGCGCGGGGTCAAGGTTGGGGCACACCCGTCCCTACCCGACCTGCAGGGATTCGGCCGCCGGGAGATGAAGATCGGTCGAGAAGAGCTCGCCAATATCCTCATCTACCAGATCGGCGCTTTAAAGGGCTTCCTCGATGCCGAGGACATGGAGCTAAACCACATCAAGCCGCACGGCTCACTGTACGGCATGGCCGCCCGGACGGAGGAGGTGGCACACGCCGTTTGCGACGCGGCGGATGTCTTTGGCGTGCCGCTGCTGGGAATGGTGAACACAGTGCAGGAGAAGGTCTATCCGGAGCGCGGCCACCAGCTCGTTTCGGAGTACTACGCCGACCTTACCTATAATCCCGAGGGCGGAGTCATCATCACGATGGTGCATGAGGCGGTGGATCCCGGCGAAGCGGCAGAGAGAGCGGTGCGCGCTATCAAGGAGGGCAAGGCCACAACGGTGGAAGGGAACGACGTAGAGGTCAGAGCCGACTCGATCTGCATTCACTCGGACACGCCGAACGCGGTGGAGGTCGCGCAGGCCGTCCGGGATGCCATCAAGCCTTACATGTGACTGGTGCGAGGTTAAGACAGTCCCTTCGGAACCCACCCGCCCGCCCCGGAAGTATTTTGTACCTGGGGACACCCCAGACCCCGGCCCCGACACATCGGGGCGCCCTCCTATTGTGTTGTGCAAAGCGGGGACTAGCTTAGCCAATGGCTAGTTCGAAACCGTCGAATAATCGGGTGGTCGAAAAAATGATGACCAGCGAGTAATGTCGATAAAACGTATCCGCTCCCCACTCCCTGGCACCTTCTATCGGAGGCCGGCGCCCGAGGAGCCTTCCTACAAGGAGGAGGGCGACGCGGTCGCAGTCGGTGACGTTATCGGGCTCATCGAGGTCATGAAGTCGTTTCATGAGGTCAAGTCGGATGCCGCCGGCACTATCGTAGCGTTCCTGATCGAAAACGAGGGCGCAATCATGGCGGGCCAGCCCATCGCCGAGGTAGAGGAATGAGTGGGGGTGTGGCGACATGACCATCGGCACGCTTCTCATTGCGAACCGCGGCGAAATCGCCGTCCGCATAATCCGGGCGGCCCGCGAGCTCGGCATCCGCACGATTCAGGTCCATAGCGAGGCCGATTCGGACACCCTCGCCACCCGGATGGCGGACGTGTCGGTCGACATAGGGCCGCCTCAGGCCTCCAGGTCCTACCTGAACGCCGAGGCGATTCTGGACGCCGCCGCCAGGACCGGGGCCGATGCGGTCCATCCCGGCTATGGTTTCTTCGCCGAGAACGCGGACTTCGCCGATTCCGTCGAGGCCGCCGGCATGGCCTTCGTCGGGCCGAGCGGCGACACGATTCGTCTTATGGGCGACAAGGTCGCCGCTCGTGAAGCGGCCGCGAGAGCCGGTGTGCCAACGGTCCCCGGCAGCAACGGGCGATTGGCCGATGACAAAGAGACGGCGCGGGCGGTCGCCGAGGAAACGGGGTTTCCGCTGATGATCAAGGCGGCCGCCGGCGGCGGCGGGCGCGGCATCCGCGCCGCAAAGGACATGGAGGAGTTCGACCGCTTCGCGCCGCAGGCGAGGGCCGAGGCAAAGGCGGCATTCGGAGATGGGGGGCTGTACGTCGAGAAACTCATCGAGGCTGCTAGGCATATCGAGGTCCAGGTCCTCGGCGACGGGGATCGCGTCGTTCACTGCTACGAGCGTGACTGTTCGCTGCAGCGGCGTCGCCAGAAGGTCTGGGAGGAGTCCCCGGCGGCAGGTTTGCCGGAAGACGTTCGGAAGAGACTGTGCGACGCCGCCGTCGCCCTGGCCGAGTCCGTAAACTATCGAGGGGCAGGGACCGTCGAGTTTCTGTACGACGATAGAGCTAAGGACTTCTTCTTCATGGAGATGAACACTCGAATCCAGGTCGAGCATCCCGTGACCGAGCTGGTTACCGGGATCGATCTCGTCCGAGAGATGATCAAAATCGCCGGTGGTGAGCCCCTTCGGTTCAGCCAGGACGACATAGGAATCAGAGGACATGCGATCGAGGTCCGAATCAATGCCGAGGATCCCGCTCAGGACTTCATGCCGTTCCTTGGCGTCGCCGGCGACCTGAGAGTCCCCGGAGGTCCCGGGGTTCGATTCGACACCATGCTGTATCCCGGGTACGAGATCCCGCCGTTCTACGATTCCCTGCTCGGCAAGCTGATAGTCTGGGACGAAACCAGGGAAAGCGCGATCGGTCGCTTACGGCGGGCGTTGGGGGAGCTCTGCATCGAGGGCATCAAGACCACCCAGCCCTTGTTCCAGGCCCTGGCAGCAGACGACGAGGTGCGTGCGGCCAGGGTCGACACCGGATGGCTCGACCGGTGGCTCGCGCAAAACGCAGGTCGGCTGGCATGACAGAGGATGTGGTTGACAGATGACAGTGCGCTACAGTTTTGGCGGCGACGAGCATATCTTCGGCGAGGTCGACGAGGGAATGTCGCTCGAGGCCTTCTTCAAGAGCCTGTCGATAACCAAAGCGGTTCGCGATAGCCGGATCGACGGGGTAACCGAAATCTACCCCGCCAACGCGTCGTTCCAGGTCAGGTTCGACCCGGACGTGATCTCCCCACAGGACATGCTCGCGGAGCTGAAGAGGATCGAGGACTCGGCAGCGCACTCGGATTCCCGGCTCGACACCCGCATTATCGAAGTCCCCGTCTATTTTCAGGACCCTTGGACGCATGAGACGTTGATGCGTTTCCGGGAACGGCACCAGGATCCCGACGGCACCGACATCGAGTTCGCCGCTCGCATCAACGGCTACGACTCGGTCGAGTCTTTCATCGAGGCCTATTCGGGTTCCCCATGGTTCGTGACCATGGTCGGCTTTGCTGCGGGAGTGCCATGGCTGTACCAGATGGTCGAGCGTGCGCGGCAGATCGAGGTGCCGAAGTACCTTAGGCCCAGGACCGACACGCCGAGACTGACGGTGGGCTACGGGGGGTGTTTCGGCTGCATCTACTCGGTACGCGGCGCCGGCGGGTATCAGATGTTCGGTATTACGCCCATGCCGATCTACGACCCGAATCAGAAGATAGGTTACCTAAAGGATTTCCTGGTGTTCTTCCGTCCGGGCGATATCGTGAGGTTCAAACCGATAGACCGAGATACCTACGACAGAGCGGTAACCGACGTTGAGGAGGGCCGTTTCGTGCCTACCATCCGGCCCGTTACCTTCTCCCTCAGTGAGTTCCAGAAGGACATCGACGGGTACAACCGAAAGCTCGAGGAGGCTCTCGCTGGCAATTAGAGTCATCTCGCCGGGGCTTGCCACAACGGTCCAGGACCTTGGGCGTCCCGGTTACTATCACCTGGGTATTCCCATTTCCGGCGGCATGGACCTGCTCGCGCTCCGGGCGGCGAACCTCCTCGTCGGAAACGACGAAGGGGCGGCGATCCTCGAGGCCGTGTTCATGGGGCCGGAGCTCGAGTTTACCGCGAACGCCGTCGTGGCCGTAACGGGCGCCGACCTGCCACCGAAGGTAGACGGGGAGGCTCGCGAAACGTGGACGTCCTTCGAGGTCAAAGCCGGCCAGGTGCTGTCGTTCGAGTTCCTGCAGGCCGGCGCTCGAGTCTGCATCGCCGTGTCCGGCGGCATCGACGTCCCGGTCGTGCTCGGCAGCCGCTCCACCTACATGCTGGGCACGCTTGGAGGGTATCAGGGTCGACCGATTGCGGCGGGCGATGAGATTCCAGTAGGCACGGCGGGCAGCTCTTCAATCGCGGGGAGTCGAGTGGACGAGTCGCTCCGCCGCATCCCTGCCGATCCTGCTGAGCTGCGTATCATAACGGGGCTCTACTGGCACCGCATAACCGAGCAGTCGGGCAGAAACTTCCTGAGCGATACCTGGAAGGTGGCTCCCGAGGCGGATCGTATAGGGTATCGGTTCCGCGGAGGTCGCCCTCTTGAGTTCGTCGAGCGGGAGCAGCCTTTCGGCGCCGGATCCAACCCGTCGAACATAGTCGATGCCTGCTATCCCTACGGCTCTATACAGGTGCCGGATGGCACGGAGCCCATTCTCCTTCATCGCGACGCTGTTTCGGGCGGCGGCTATTTCATGATCGCCACCGTTATCTCGGCGGACATGGACCTGATCGCTCAGATGCAGCCACACACGCCGACCAGGTTCGTCGAGGTCGACATGGAGACGGCGCTGGCCGCCCGGCGGGAGGAGCGAGCGCGGCTCGACAGGTTGCGGGAGTCGCTGGGTTGATCGCGGCCGGCTCAGGTGCCTGAGGGTCAGGGCTGAGGGTGCCTGGGCTCGTAGAGCATGACCTCGCCGCCGCCGGGTAGCTCGAAGGTCGTTACCAGCCCGAATCCGCGGTCCTCTACGGGCGAACTGAAGCTAACACCCTTCGCCTCGAGCTCCTGGACCGTCTTTTCGATGTCATCGCACCAGAAGGATATCTCATGGTGCGTGTCGTCCCCCGGGTGGATTGCTAGCTCCGCGTTGGGGACGTCGAAGATCAACCATCCGTCTCCGGCGTCGACGTGAGGGAAGCTGAGCTTCTCCTTGATGAAGCTGCGCGCCTTCTCGGCCTCCGGAGTGAAGAACACCCCGTGCACACCTTTGATCATGGCTACCCTCCTCCCGGAAGTCGAGGCTTGTTCTCGGCCAACGGACCCGGCGCTGCCCCTCCACGCCGGGGCATCGATCCTAGGCGAACTGCGGCATCACTTCGCGGGCGAAAAGCTCCATCGATTCCAGCGCGTCGCGGCCAGGAATACCGGGCATGTGCATCCAGCACACCATCTCGGAGGGGTTCAGCTCCGACTCATACTCCTTGATGGTCCTGATGGCGAAATCGGGGTCGCCGATGATGTAGCGGTCCTTGAAGCCCTCGAAAGCCACCTGGGTGGGGTCGGCGATCACGCGGCCGTCGTCGCCGCGCAGCGCGCGGTCGCCGGCCGCCGAGGCGGCGCCGTACAGCTCGCGGTAGAGGTAGTTGACGGCTGGGGCCGCCTTCTCCTGAGCCTTCTCTATGGTCTCGGCAACGAAGACCTGGCGGATGATGGGGCGGTCCGGCGGCTGCCAGCCCGCCTCTTTCGCCGCCGTGTCGTAGGGGGCGTAATGCTCCTTGAGCTCCGCCAGGCCGTGGCGGGGTGACATGATCTGCACGGAGCGCCGCTCCACCGCCCGACGTAGCAATCCCTTGCCGGAGACTCCGTACCATATCGGTGGATGAGGCTTCTGCACCGGCTTCGGGGTCAGCTGCGTCTCCGGCACCTGGTAATGTCGGCCCTCAAAGGCGAAGCGCTCCTCCGTCCAGGCCAGCGTGATCAGGTCCAGTGCCTCCTCGAAACGCTTGGCCCGCTCCTCGCGTGGTACGCCGTGGGCTTCGAACTCCTGCGTGACGTAGCCGGGCGCAACTCCGAAGACGAACCGACCCCTGGACAGATTGTCGAGCACGGCGACGTCCTCGGCGAGCTTGAGCGGCGCGTAGAGGGGGACGAGGAGCACGCTGGTGCCGATGCGCATGTGCTCGGTCACGGCGGCCGCACCGGCCATGGCGACGAGCGGCCCCGGACAGAACCCGTCCCTCTGGGCATGGTGCGACGCCTGAAAGGCCGACGCGTAGCCCAGCGCCTCTGCGCGCGGCAGGCACGTGAGCATGTCCTGGTAGGGCTCGCTCCAGGCAATGCCGCTTTCGGGCGGCGTCTGATAGGCAAACAGAAGACCGAATTTCATGGCCCTATCTCCTCGGGATTCGTGTTGCTGGTCGAGAGGGCGCCTCGAGGCGCACGCGGTCGGCGAATTCTCGCACAGCCTTCATCATCCTCGATGGGGGCGATGCTAGCACCGCTCATTTGGGCGGTCAATCAGCCTGCCGACCCCGGAGCGCGGTCCATTGGAGCCCTCGGTTACCTACCAGGGACTGCCGAAGTCTAACCCGATTCGTCGGGCTCCCAGACGATAAGCCGTATCGGAGTGGGGTTGTAGGCGTTGACAGGGTTGCGGGTCTGGGGGCAGTTAGACACCACTGCCAGCACATCCATTTCGGCCCGAAGGTCCACGAAGTCCCCCGGGGCGGAGAATCCCTCTGCCATGGCCATTCCGCCATCCGGCTCCACGGGGACGTTCATAAAGAAGTTGAGATTGGCCACGATGTCCTTCTTGCCCAGGCCGAACTCCATCAGGGCGCCAAGGAAGCTGTCCCGACAGTTAGGAGTATCCTTGACCTGATACCTAAGGAGGTTGCTCTCGGCGCTACAGCATCCGCCGATGGTGTCGTGGCGCCCGTAGGTGTCTTCGACGATCGTAAACAGGGGCCGTCCCATGTCGGAGTAAAGCCCGTGCCCCTTGGTTAGAAAGATGGTGCCGGCGTACTTCATGGTGTCGGCGGCGTTATACCGCTCCGAGGGCTCATGTGCGTTATAACAGAGGAAGTCCACGGCTTGCTTGCCTTCCAGGTCCACCAGGCGCAGCACGGCGCCGCTTGGCACAACTTTCGCCCAGTGTTCGCCGGGCTCCACTACCCGGTCATCGATCGTCCTGCCTGGTATCGCATCAGCTCGAAGTCGCTTCTGCGTCATCGTTGCCCTCTCAAGTCGGAGTCCGTTGTAAGAGCTGCCTGGAATCGTGTGGACGCCGGTATGTTGGGCCGACGGGTCGCGGCATCATTGACGAGACTGGACGCCGGCCCGCGCACCCACAGGTGTCACGATGCGGTGTGTGGTTGGCGCGCCCGGCAGGATTCGAATCTAGGTCGGTTATATAGCTGAAGTGGACGTACTCCGAATCATACCTACCTCATTCTCTACCACATAACTCCAGCAATCCCCTAGTATGTCACCGCCGACCAACGCACCTCCCCAATAATCTCCGTGTCGTCTTTCCACGGCACGGGCTCCCAGTTTTTGTGCTCGCTCACCATCTGCCACTGCCCTTCCTCGTCTTTCTCGATTCGCTTCACGACTAGCCCATCTTCCGTCCGCATGACGAAGATGCGCCTATCGCGGCGCCGTCTTCGTTCCTGGCTGCGGTCCACCAGAATCGAGCACCCGTCAGGAAGTATCGGCTCCATCGACTCGCCGCTTACGCTGATGACGTTGCATTGCGTGGGGTCAATGGCGTTGCGCTGAAGCCAGTCACGGCGGAACCATAGGCGTCCTACCATCGTTTCGTCGAAGACCTCGGCTCCTCCGCCCGCTGCTGCGGCCAGCTCGATTACATCTACCGGGTCCCTGGCGAGTGGATCGCCGCTGTCGTCATACTCCGCCCTAGCTTCCGCGATGGCCACCGGCGGGCGGCTCTGGGCAGTGGGCGTGTAGTCGCTAACCATTGATTGGATGGCGGCCTCAATCCGGTTTAGGCGTGCGAGTGCATCCTGCTGCATTTCGTCCAGGGTGGGCCTGACATCCGACAGGTCGGGTGCGGAGGCGACATCTGGCGCTTGAGTGTCTGGACGCGCGTGCCCCGGAAACAGGTCTCCCCCGCCGAAGAACCACTCGTACGGCTTGCCATAGATCGTCGCGAGGAGTCTGAGCGCCGGCTCGGACGGATTCGCAGCCCCGGTCTCGTAGCGGGACAGAGAGGTCTGCGCCAAGCCTGTTCTCTCACTCACCTGGCCCTGACTAAGGCCCAGGTGAAGCCTTCCTTGACGAATACGGTCGCCTATGGGCTGCGGACGGCTGCGTCTCATTGGAATATGCATTGTGCATCACACCTCTTGACAAATCTATGTCACGCTGTAATGATTACGGCAAGAGGTTTATTACAAACTGGTAATTCGGGAGAACCTTGATGCTTAAGTCATACACACAACAGAAGCTCGAAGCCCAGCGTGGAGGTGACATTCGGGACATCGTGATCGACTCCCTACGTCAGCATCGGGGCCTCCGAAACATGGTGATGCTTGTCTCCGTGGACCTTGAGATCACCCATACCACGCTCTATCGCTGGTGCGAGGACCTTGCCATCGACATCGACGAGTACCGGCGGGTGGCAGTCGACGAGAGTCTATCTCACGACATTCGACGAGTACCGGCGCGTGGTGGCCGACGAGAGTCTATGACGTATGACACGCAGATACTTCGCCGTGCCGAGGTGCTTGCTCGCGTCGGTCTGTGCAAAACGACTCTCTACGCGCTTATTGCTCGCGGCGAGTTTCCAAAGCCCATGCGTCTCAGCGCGAATAGAGTCGGCTGGTTGGAGTCCGAGGTGGAAGATTGGCTGGCACGAGGGCAAGAAGCTGGAAGGTGAGAACGGCAGTTCTTCATCTGGGACTTGGACGGGGGGCTTTTTCTTTGAGGCATTGCTTCTACTGCTGGGAAAACGGGATCGTCGCTGCCGCCCCACATCTACAGCCAAGCTCTGTAGGGCTTCTCCGGGTCTGCTGTCAGTGCTACGACGGCCAATGCAAATGTATCCGGGACCAACAGCCCCAGGGCAACGAGCACGCGGATTACTAGAACCGGAGATACGACATGACCAAGCGGATACCGGGACATTATAGCAAGCGGTTCACCGTCACCACGGCACTGCCGTCGGGCCAGACGGCCAAGTCCGACGACGGAATGCCGCTCCACGAATGGAGCATCGTCGGAGACCTACTTCAGCGGGTCACCTACGTCGGAGACCTGGAGCGAGTCGAAGGTCGCTGGGGCTTAGTCCTCCAGTGGGTCGACCTTCAGAACGTCGGTCATCGGATTGCTCTCCCGCATGAGGTGGTCGACCGGATGCTCTCCCACGCGGACACGATCATGGCCCAGGCCAAGTCCGACAGATCGAAGGCCGGGGCCGAGACACGGAAGGCGCGCGCCGCGAACGGCCGCGGGGACCCCGCAAGAGACGAAGACGACAACATATCGCCCTTCCCCACAGCCAGATGAACCCACTCCTCGACCGCATCATTGGTCCACCGGGCAGCTCGAGGGCGGGGATACAGCTCCGAAGTCGCTATGAGGGAGTGTGCTGAGATGAACCCACGGGGCGAGGACTCCTATGGATAGTCAGTGGCAAAAGGTCACTCGCAAGGAACCGTGCCCCATATGCGGCAAGCCCGACTGGTGCTCCAAGAGCGCTGACGGAGTGTGGGCTGTGTGCCGGCGCTTAGAGACCGACACAGGCTCACACAAGACCGACGCCGAAGGATGGGATTACTGGGTGTATAGGCTGACAGATAGGCCGAAGGCCGCTTCACCTCCACCCCTGCATCGGGTGACTGAGCCGCCCCGGGCCGAGCCGGACGAGCTCGACACGATCTACGGAAAGCTCCTCGATCGGCTGAGTCTCGAAGTCCAGCATCGGCAGCAGCTTCTTGATCGCGGCCTTACCGATGAGGCCATAGAGCGAGGTAGGTATCGGTCCCTACCGGCGGGCTCTCGCGACAAGCTGGCCGATGAGCTGGTGAGAGGATTTGGTGTGGCCACCTGCCTGAAGGTGCCGGGCCTCTACGTTAAGCGCCAGGGGGACCGCGAGTATTGGAGCCTTGCGGGCGACGTTGGGCTCGCGATTCCCGTACGCGACGTGGAAGGGCGCACGGTCGCTCTCAAGATACGGCTCGATCACTGGGAGCAGGGTGATCCCAAATACAGGTACGTGTCGAGCAAGGGGCACGATGGACCTGGGCCTGGTGCGCCTTGTCATGTGCCGCAGAGCACGCTATCGAGCACCCGTGTTCGTCTGACCGAGGGCGAGTTGAAAGCCGACGTCGCGACGCTCAAGTCTGACCTGCCGACCATCAGCCTGGCAGGCGTTTCGGCTTGGCGGTCTGTATTGGACGTCTTGAAGGGGCTAAGAGTTGAGACGGTAGTCCTGGCCTTCGACGCCGACTGCATGGCCAACAGGCACGTCGCTCAGGCGGTCAAGATGACCGCCGCCGGCATTCGGCGATCTGGCCACGTCGTAGAACTGGAGACCTGGGACGCCGCCGACGGCAAGGGCATCGACGACCTTCTCAATGCCGGCAAGACCCCAAAGCTCTATACCGGCGAAGACGTCGACGCCTTGATTACCGAAATGGTCTCGGTTACTAAGCTAGCCGATCCAACCCCCGCCGAGAGAGCGTTGAGCGCCGCGATCGAGCTCGTCAGGTCTCTAGCCGAGTCCGATCTTGACGATCCGGGAGCGCCGTTCGAGCACAAGGCCCTCGAAGCAATGGCTCTCGTCAGGGCAGAGGCTCCGGACGAGTGGATGCGGGCCAGGGCGGCCCTGATCTCTGCTGGCACCAGCTCGAGAGAGCTTGACCGGGCGCTCAGGGGCGGATCGTCCGGTGAGGGAGCGCCGAAGGCCTTGGAGCATGGCCTGCCAGCCATCCGAACCGACGGCCGCTACATGCGCGAGATCACTGAGGACTCGATCAGGGCTCTGTTGGCTCTCAACGAGCGAGGGCCGAAAGTCTTTTCTTCGGGAGGCGCCATCGTCTACGTAGCGGAAAACGAGCAGGGGGATATATCGCCCAAGCCGCTGACTCTGCCGGACATGAAGGGCCTTCTCGAACGTTCTGCCGACTACGTAACCTACACCAAGGGCGCTGAGACGCCGGCGCGGGCCCCAGACGATGTCGTAGCCGACATACTCCACCTACAAACGACCCCCTTCCCGCGTCTGACCGGTCTGGCGCAGTCTCCCCTTGTGCTCGAGTCCGGCCGCTTCGTTACGGAGCCGGGGTACGACTCTGAGAGCGGGTATCTTCTATCTCTCAACGGGCTCACCGGGGTGTCGACAGGTATGCCCCCGTCGAAGGCCCTCAGCCTTATCACCGACGATCTCTTGGTCGACTTTCCTTTCGTAGACGATGCGAGCCGGGCCCATGCGGTGGCCCTTCTACTCCAGCCGTTCCTAGTGCCGCTCATACATGGCTCTCTGCCCCTCTATCTCGTCGACGGCTCCACGCCGGGAGCTGGCAAAGGTCTCCTGATCGACGTCATCGTCCGGGTCGCCGAGGGTCGCGAGATCGCAGTGACGGCGCTGCCCAGGGACGAAGAGGAGATGCGAAAAAAGGCCACGAGCCTGTTTTTGGAAGGCGCGACGATGGTGTTGCTCGACAACGTCCACAACATCAAGTCGGCCGTCCTGTCGTCTCTACTGACGACTCGCGAGGTGAAAGACCGTCTGCTCGGGGGCAACAAGATCGCCCACGTCAGGAACAACGCCACCTGGATAGCCACTGGCAACAATGTCGATCTGAGCGACGAGATCACACGCCGCACGGTCTTGATTCGTCTCGACCCTGGTGTCGAGCGCCCTGAGAACCGAAGGGGGTTCAAGCACCCGTTCCTGAGAAAATGGGCCTCTGGTCAGAGACGGCAGCTGGTCGGAGCGTGCATGTCGCTTATCAAGGCCTGGGTGGACTCAGGGATGCCGAAGTCGGACAGCACCCTAGGTAGCTTCGAGGACTGGGTATCCGTCATGGGGGGCGTGCTCAAGGTAGCGGGTGTCTCCGGGCTGCTGGAGAACCGTGACCAGCTCATGTCAGCTTCGGACCGAGAATCGCAGGAGTGGGCGGCGATCGTGCACCGCTGGCAGGAGGCCCACGGCGGCAACGCCGTGACCGCCAAGGACCTCCTGAAGCTCGCCAAAGAGCACGACCTGCTGCTGGACTTGTGGGCGGGCAGGAGCGAGGTCGCCGGGCAGCAGCGGTTCGGCCACGCGCTGCGGACTCACCGAGACCGAGTATACGGTGAATGGGCGATCCGGCGTGCCGGGACGGAGGCGTACACGCACAACAACGCCTGGCGGCTGGGGGGAAAAGATATCGCCGCTGGCCCGGACGACCCGGAAAAAAACACCCCAAACACCCCAAACACCCCACATTAGCTATAAGTCTGGGGTGTTTGGGGTGTTTGGGGTGTTTTATCTGAGCCCGCCGGGAACCTGGACGGAAATATTTCCGGAGGAGTTAGCGGCATGGTCTTAGACGCTCTTGGCTTCGATGGCGGCCCACCTAGAGACGAGCTCGTCAAGCGACTCAGGTCCGGCCAGGCTTGGCTAATCCGTCATCAGGTCGACCTGGACGGCCCCGACGAAGTGGCGGAACGGTTCCTGGAGGTCCTGGACCAGTGGGACGGCATGGACGAGGAGGTCCGACGTCTGGGCTTCGAGGGATGCCCCATCGGCCCGCGAGGGTGTCCCGACGAGACGCCGGCGAAGTGCCGGCACTGTGGAAACGCGGAAAGACCGACACAAAATGAGGGCCAAGGCCAAACCAAACTCTTCCCGTTGGGCCACATGAAGCATTGATGTGGCCACCGGACAGAGGCACGAAGACATGGAGATCATGTGGGGAGGAGGCGCTGTGAGTAAAGCATCCAGAAAGCGGCCCCTCTTATTGAGTTGCGGTCGATACGCAGAAGGCACCGACTGTGAGATGGCAAGACTAGGTATTAACCACGAGGTCGGGCGAAATTGGTGCTGCCATTGCGGGAAGGTGCTGAGCGGCGAGCAGGCGGTTCGCATGGTTGAAAGCCACGACCACCCCTGTGTTCTCTGCCTTGATTGTGTGCTGACGGACTGTGGGGACGACGACCGAGCGGATATCAGCGTCAACCTGCTGCGCCGACTAAGAGACGGCGTGCTGTCATGCAGCGTCGGCCTTGATACTGCGGAGTCGGACTATGGGCCGACTCCAGCAGAGGAGGCACGCAAGCGGGCGCTTGAGCGAATACACCGAGCGGACAATCGCTGCACACACGGCTACGGAGACGGGCTGTGCGAATGCGAGCCCCCTGCCGACGGTGGTGCGGTTCTCAGAGGAGAAGAGTAAGCGATGGTAGAGCGCATGGACGAGCCGTTGAACACTGAGGGAATGACATACCTACAAGGTAAGCTCGACTCCATCTTTGTTGGGTCCTGGGGGCCTAATCCGGACGGGAAGCTGCCACAGACGCAGGTACACCTCAAGCTGGAAATCGAGGGGGTAGAGGAGCTGCCAATCGTTCTTAGGTTCAAGAGTCCGCGAACACTTGACAGGGTGATCGGCGCTCTCTTGGATCATCGGTATCAGGTCTGGCCCGAGGCAGACGCTGAGAAGGAGAACGTCCGATGGGGGAGGTAGAGGTAGATGTGATTGCCCAGGAGCGGGTGCGTTCGGCGTTGAGCCGGGCGATGCTCGACACTCCTAGAGGCCGTGGCGAGATGGCCTCCTTTGTCCTCGCGGTCGTCATAGCGGCGGCCGAGTTAGCGGCGACCCTCGATGAGTCAACGGCCGAGAAGCTATTTGGCGAGATACTCACGGCTAGGGCTAAGCGCCTGACCGATGACAGGACGCGTCCCTGCGACAACACATCGTGTGGGTGCCTGGCGGTCTGTGCTGGCTGGACTCGGACGCCGTGGCGGAAGGCTCTACCGATACGGAGGGAACCGGGGTTCTGATTCAGCCCAATTCCAATTATGAATACTACGTGGGACATCCGCCAGGGCAACGCCATAGAGGTCATGCGTGGCATGAAGCCTGAGTCCGTCCACTGTGTCGTGACGTCGCCGCCATATTGGGGGCTCAGGGACTATGGCGTGCACGGGGCCTATGGCCTAGAGCCGACGTTGGATGAGTACATCGAGCGCATGGTCGAGGTGTTCCGTGAGGTCTGGCGGGTGCTGCGGAAGGACGGTGTTCTCTGGCTTAACCTCGGAGACGCGTATGCGGGCTCACCCAAAGGCAATCTGAACGGGCAGGACACGAGTGGCCTGACGTCGACCAAGACACAAGAGCATAGCCCTGTGGGTATGCATAAGCGGGGTACTGGCCTCAAGCCCAAAGACCTGATCGGCCTCCCCTGGCGCGTGGCGTTCGCGCTACAGGCTGACGGCGTTGCGGATATCAAGGCACTAGAGGTCATTGAGCGCGTCCGTGGCGACATTCTCAACGAGTACGACGATACGCCCCCCGATAGGATGCTGGCGGTTTTAGAGCGGCTGGAAGCCGAGTACGCCGAGGCAAAGGGCAATTCGTGGTGGCTCAGGTCTGACATTCTCTGGCACAAACTCAATCCGACGCCAGAATCGGTGCGGAACCGGCCCACGCGGGCGCATGAGTACGTGTTCTTGCTCACCAAGTCGGGTACGCCCCAGTTCTGGACGCATCGTGACCTTACAGGGGTGCGCAAGGCACCAGTGCCTGACTATAGATGGATCGACCAACTCGGCGATGTCGAATATGCGGAGGAGCCTGCAGAATGGTCCGACGAGTTCATCGCTTGCCCGGACTGCGAGGGTGCAGGGTGGCATGAGGTGCAGTACGGACAAGCCTCGATGTTCGATGGTCTGCCATCGCTGCGCCGTCCATGCGCCCGCTGTAATCAGACTGGTGTAGACGATGCTGCCGGAGAGATCGCCCGCTGGAAACGGATCAGTCTATGGCAAAGCCATGACTACTTCTATGACGCGGACGCAATTCGGGAGCCGGTCGCTGAGTCGAGCATTGCCCGGATCTCTCAGCCGTCGTTTTGGGAGCAGGCCGGCGGTGCGAAGGACTATGGAGCAAACGGCGTCAACGACAACCGATCAGCCCGGGGCGCGCTGGAAAACCTTGCACGCCGCACACCTGCCGGATGGAACGTTAATCACGACGAGTCGAACCAAAAGGGGCGCTATCCCCAGAAGGCTTACAAGCAGCGCGGCCACTCCCGCCGGCATCAGGGCTTCAACGACCGCTGGAACGCCATGAGCTCGGAACAGCAGCAGGCGACGGGCGCGAACAAGCGCACGGTCTGGAGCATCGCCGCGCAGCCGTACAAGGGTGCTCACTTCGCGACATTCCCGGAGGAGCTAGTCCGGTGCCCGATCCTGGCTGGCACCAGCGAGCGAGGCGTCTGTGGCGACTGCGGCGCACCACGGGAGCGGGTAGTGGAACCGACGGGGCACGTAAACCAACGGGAGCATGCTCATGTGCCGGGTAATACGCCAACAAAGACTGACTCGACAGGCTGGGCACCGCTCACGAGAGCAACTAGTCGCTGGCGGCCCACCTGCGACCACGACGCTGAGCCGGTGCCCAGCCTAGTCTTGGACCCGTTCTGCGGCTCAGGCACCACAGGGGTCGTTGCGCTCAGGCATGGAAGGTCATTCATCGGCATCGAGCTAAACCCTGAGTACATCGAGTTGGCGCGGAAGCGGATCATTGGCGACGCGCCGTTGCTAAACAGGGCGGCGGCGCTATGACCGACACCCTGTTTAGCATATCTCCCGATGAAAGGAGTACGAATGAACCTAGCTGACCTGCAACGCGAAGCCCACGCCATCGCCCGTGACCACGGCTGGTGGTGCAAGCCGCGCACCTTCCGCGACCTGATAGCGCTGGTGCATTCGGAGCTGAGCGAGGCGCTGGAGGCGTATCGGGAGACCGGCAGCGCTACAGCCAGCATCTACGCGGTCGATGACGATGGGGCGATTGAACTCACCAAGCCAGGTGGTGTTCCGTACGAGCTGGCCGACGTGGTGATCCGGGTGGCGGACATGGCGGAGCATCACGGGGTGGATTTGTCCAATTTGCTAGTTTCGCGGCGTTATTGGGAGAACCATTCGCCAATAACTTTGAATGCCGATTGCTCTTTCGGGGATTGGATTTGCATCATACATCGCCTTGTTGCCCTCGCCTCTTGGAGGGCCTCGGGCTTGAGGACATTAGCGCGAGTTGTCCGTGCTGTTCAACAGATGGCCGCCCACTACGGCATCGACCTGGACGCTGCTATAGAGGCGAAGATGGAGTACAACCGCACGCGGGAGCACAGGCACGGAGGGAAGGCGCTGTGACTTACATGAATGGCAAATACGATCGGGAGTCTGCTAGGGCCGTCGGAGAGGACTTGGTGCGCCTACTGGCTCCCCACTGTGAGCGGATCGCGGTAGCAGGGTCCATCCGTCGCAAGCGGCCCCAGGTCAAAGACATCGAGTTACTTTGTGCCTCGAAGGTCACGAGCACCGCTGATCTGTTCGGCAGAGCGGTCACGAACTGGTACTTCCTAAACAAGAAGCTCGACGCGCTGGTCGCGGACGGGTCGGTTCTCAAGAAAAGGGCGAACAAGTCGGGGAGATACAGCTACGGTGAGCACAACAAGCTCCTGGTCCACGTGCCCAGCGGCATTCCGGTAGACGTATTCAGCTCGTCCACAAAGAACTGGGGCATGAGCCTCGTGGTCCGCACCGGGCCGAAGGAGTTCAACGTTCGCATGATGTCCCGATTCCGCGAGCTGGGGATGCGGGGCCACGCCTACGGCGGGGTGACGGACCGGAACGGCAATGACGTGGAGTGTCCCGACGAGGCCACGGTGTTCGGGCTCCTGGGCTGGCCGTGGATACCGCCGGAGGAGAGGCAGATGATGGATGCTGAGAAGGAGAACTGTGGTGGCTGGACTCGGACTGGCGGCGAGGCCGTCAGATTCTTCGATTCGTGGGGGAAGGCGCTGTGAGTATCTTATGCCCCAGGTGCGGCGGCTACCTGGTCACCACCGATCCAGAGGAGCCTTACTGCCTGATGTGCGGACACCGGCTGGCCTGGTCGTCGAAGCCGTCACCGATAGCGTCGGGCACGGGCAACATGGTGGACACCAACCTCAAGGGCGGGTTCAAGTACTCGTACCGAGAGGGGCGTCCGGGGAGGCTCAAGACGCCGCAGTCGCAGACGGTCACCATCGAGCTCGCAGACGGCGACAAGGGCGTGATCACCTACGTAGCACTGATGAAGCGCTACGCGACGTTTGAGGACCTGGCCTGGACTGGACGCAAGCTGTTCCCAACGTATCATCAGGCGGCCGAAATCAGTCGACTGTTTCTGAAGGCAACGGGGCTAAAGCTGACTGACTTCCACACCTGGCACAAGGCGCAGTCGATGGCCCGAGGGGGCGCCCGTGCTAGCGCATAGGACCCAGGCCCGGCTCTTAGAGGCCCCGATGGCCGGTCTCATGCCTGTAACGATTGAGGAAGCGAATGCACTTCTCGAGGACTGGGGGCACTACCTCGGACCGTGCCACCGCCCCTTTCGGCAGGAGTCCTACGCCTTTGAGGTCCAGGGCGAGCCAATCGGCGTTGCGGTCTCTGCGAGCATCGTGAGCGATCACGTCCAGCAGTACCGACGTGAGGAAGTGGTTGAATTGGCTCGCCTGTGTGTCAACCCTGACCACCGATGGGCGACGCGTGTGGTCTTGCGTTTGTGGCGCGAAGTGGCGGCCCCACGGTGGAAATGCTGGCCCGTCCGTGCAGCTGTGGCCTACTCGCAGACGCGCCGGCACGAGGGCGATACCTATCGCTTCGACGGCTGGACGCTCATGGCCGATGGCGTGGGTTCTTCGGGGGGCGGGTCCTGGAGCCGCAAGCGATATCCTACCGACGCAGCCCACGGCAAAAAGCGGCTATGGGTTTGGGATTACGGAAGGGCCGGCCGGTGACATGGGTGTATATACCGAGCTGTCGCTCTTTTCCGGCTACGGGGGCTTCAGCCTCGGACTCCAGCTCGCCAGCGTGCGCAGCCGCACCGTCTGCTACGTCGAAATCGACGATTACTGCCAGCGGATCATCCAGGCACGAATCCGGGACGGACACCTCGACGACGCGCCCATCTGGGACGACGTCAAGACCTTCGACGGACGACCCTGGGCTGGACTCGTGGATATCGTCACTGCGGGCTTCCCGTGCCAGCCGCACAGCGTTGCCGGACAACGTAAAGGAGCAGCTGACGACCGCAATCTCTGGCCGGACACCCTCCGAGTGGTTTCTGAGGTTCGACCCCGATATGTGCTCCTGGAGAACGCCGGGATTGAGCTTCGAAACGGGCCATCGCCAGCATACGCTTACTCGGTTCTTGCTGACCTTACCTCCATCGGGTATGACGCGGAATGGGCGTCTGTACCGGCTGCCGCCGTTGGTGCCCCGCAACTGCGTTGGCGGTGGTGGTGTCTTGCCTACACCGACCGCAGACCAGCACCCACAGAATCGGTCGCCGAGTCCGGGTGCGCAGACCAGACTAAGTCTAGTGGGCATGGCCAAGGCGGGGATGTGGCCGACGCCTCAAGCGAGCGATGCCGAGCATGCGGGGCGCACCACGAACAGCGGAGGCCAAATGCATCTGCCGGAAGCAGTACACATGTGGGCGACACCGACATTGAACGATGCAAAGACGGTGAATGCGATGTCCGAATTCAACCGCAACACTCCGACATTGGCCATGCAGGTCAAAACATACCCAATGCCGACGGCGACCTCTTACGGATCGAATCAGAGTGCGAGTCCGAACGCTGCAATGCGTCCCTCACTGGACACAAAGGCTGGTGGGAGACTGAACCCTCGGTGGGTCGAGTGGTTGATGGGTGTCCCAATCGGGTGGACGAGTTGCGCGCCCTTGGAAACGGAATCGTTCCAGCAGTGGTTGCGCGGTTTCTGCGAGGTTGCTAGATGACCCTCCCGGCGCTCACCGCGAAGGAGTTCATGGCCCATGCCGTTTGAACCCACATTTCCCATATCAACCCTGCAGGGCGTGCCGTACTCAGCAACAGAACTACTTGATGTAGCCGAATAGCAGAGCATAGCAGTTATCATGAGTGCTAGACTGGTCGTGTTCGACAGCTTTAGGTCTTGATAGCGTACCCACTCTGGAGGCACCCAATGGGTGAAAGCACGAAACCCCGCGCCACGCTCCGTTTCGACCGACGTGTACGGTTGGAGTTTCGCGGCGCTACCATCACCTCGGACGCCGGACTGCTGGCCTGCCGCGAGTTGGATGATGCGCTGGGACTGACGGAGACGGCGAATGAGTGTCTGCAGGAGAGTCGGGGCGGTCGTAACGTGCAGCACCGATTGGTGGGCCTTCTCAGGCAGTCGGTGTACAGTCGTCTGGCGGGCTACGAGGATACCAACGACGCTGAACGGCTGGCCCAGGACCCGACGATGCGGATCATCGTTGGACGGCGAGACATTGACAGACCGGCCGCCAGCACCAACACCATGAGCCGGTTCGAGACCGAGGTGCTTACCCAGGACGGCAACGTGGAAGGGTTGGATCGACTGAACGCTAAGTGGGTGGATGGAGCTATGTCCCGCACGCCGCACCGGCGGGTGATCTTGGACATGGACAGTTCGGAGAGTCCGGTACATGGAGAACAGGAGGGAGCGTCGTACAACGGTCACTTTGGGAGCACGTGCTATCACCCTTTGTTCGTGTTCAACCAGTTTGGTGACTGCGAGGGAGCGATGCTCCGCGCGGGGAACGTACATAGCGCGCACAGATGGCGTGATGTATTGGATCCGATCCTGTCCCGCTACGGGGCGACAGGAGTGCGCCGGTACTTTCGGGCCGATGCCGCATTCGCCAAGCCGGACATCTATGAGTACATGGAGGAGCGGCGAGTCTTCTACGCAATACGGCTGCCGAGCAACAAAGTGCTGCAATACGAGATCGCTCCCTTGCTGATACGACCTGTGGGGAGGCCCCCGAAACGTCCGGTGATCCGATACGACGACTTTTGGTATCGTGCTGAGAGTTGGGACCGTGATCGGCGTGTGGTGGCCAAGGTGGAGTGGCATAGGGGAGAGCTGTTCCCTCGGGTGGGCTTCATCGTCACGAACATGACGGCTGGCCCCGAAGGAGTGGTTCGATTCTACAATGGTAGAGGGACAGCCGAGCAGTGGATCAAGGAGGGCAAGTACGCGCTGAACTGGACTCGGCTGTCGTGCCATCGGTTCGTGGCCAACCGGGTGCGTCTGTCTCTGTTCGTCTTGGCGTACAACCTTGGGAACTTCCTTCGCCGGTTATGCCTGCCCAAGGCGGTCAAGCACTGGTCGCTGCGGAGCGTGCAGGTCAAGCTGATCAAGATGGGAGGCCGTCTGGTGCGGCACTCCCGGCGATTGATCTTTCAGTTATCCGAGGTGTCGGTTCCTCGACGGTTGTTCCAGGGAGTGTTGGATCGTATCGGTCGGTTATCGCCGGCGCCAAGCTGAGGGAGGGTACAACCACGATCTTGCCAAGAGGGAGAGCGCTCCAGGGAGTCGGCTTGTCTTCAATGCGCTTTCACCCCATTGGCGGGGGCCCGAAGACGACAAAGATGGACAAGAACCATGGTTCGAGGCAAGAATCGTATCCCTTATTGGATAGACTGGAGATTAACTGGCCTTGCAGAACCTGACTATGATGCTACCATCTCGTTTGGGCTGCCCAAGCCTGAAGACTTATATGGGACAAAGCTGAACTTTATCGGAGTAACTTTATGCGCCCATTGGCTGAAGACTCCCAATATGGGAAATACCGGTTAGCTGGCATCTTTGCGACGGAAAGTGGCTTCCGGGCACGCCGGAGTCCAGCGAAATCCTTGTGGCGCAGAGCTACGAGAGCTAGTTAGCAACAGGAAACTAGTCCTAGGAGGTAGACAATGAAACGTAACGTACTTTTGGGGCTGCTGGGGCTGACTATGCTGGCCCTGGTAGGCTTCGCCTGCGGAGGCGACGAGGAAGTCGCCGCCCCACCACCACCCGCCGAGGAGGCGGCACCACCACCGCCCGCCGAGGAGGCGGCGCCACCGCCGCCCGCCGAGGAGGCGGCGCCACCGCCGCCCGCCGAGGAGGCGGCGCCACCGCCGCCCGCCGAGGAGCTTGAGCCGGTGAAAATCGGCATGATCGCGTGGCTGGAAGGTGTTGCCAAGGACATCGGCGACCGCATCTTCGAGGGGTACGACCTGGCGATCAAAGAGGCAAACGCCGCCGGCGGAATCCTCGGCGGCAGGCAGGTCGTCGGTTTGAAAGCCGACGAGGGCTTCACGGGTGACGTAGTGGTCGCGTCGACCAAGAAGCTGATCGCCGACGGCGTGGTCGGCATCGTGGGTGGCACCGACGCCACCACCTGTGTGCCCATGAAGGACGTGGCCAAGGAGAAGCTTCTGCCTCTCGTCGTCACGACCTGCGGCTCCGAGAAGATCACGACCGAGGGCTACCCTGGCGTGGTCCACATCCGGTCGCCCGTCAGCGTGTTCCAGTCCAGGGACAACGCGCTGTCCACCCTGGCCCGCTGGTTCCTGCAGCAAAACTACAAGAAGGTTCAAGGGGTCGGTGTTGACTCCCAGTTCGTGCGAAACACCAACTCCGAGTTCCAGCGAGTGTTCGACGAGTTCGCGCCGGCCGACTTCGAGTACACGGGCATGATCTACTTCCCGTACGGGACGGCCGAGGCCCGGATCGAGGTCACCAAGGCCCTGGGTGGGGATCCGGACATGCTCTACATGGGTATCTGGGGCAAGGACGTTATCGTCCAGGCCATCCAGGTCGCCCGCGAGCTCAACTTCAAAGGCGACATCATGATCAACGAGGTCGTGCTGAGCATGGCCGAGGTTGAGGCCCTTGGAGAGGACGCCGAGGGGGTATACAGCTCCACAGGCTGGATTCTCGATCCCGCGATTCCCGCCACCAAGGACTTCCGCGACAGGTACTTTGCCGAGTATGGCTCCGAGCCCGACTGGTTCGGGGAGATCGGCTGGACCGGCGGGATGCTCCTGATCAAGGCGATAGACGCGGCCGGCACGACGGATTCAGCGGCGGTCCGCGCTGCGCTGTTGACCGTCGATCTCGACACCCCGAGGGGGGACAAGATCAAGTTCACCGACAAGGGACAGAGGATCGTGCCGAAGTGGGCCATTATTCAGGTGCAGGACGGCCAGATCGTCGCGAAGGAGTGGTTCCCAATCCAGGCCGAGTAAGGTGCCGAAGCTACGCCATACCGGCTAAGTTACAGCACCAAGTAGCCACCAGGCCTATGCGCACCCCTTGAAGGGGCGGGCGTTCACCCGCCCCTTCAAGGGGTGCGCGCTTCGAGTGGACGAGGAGCGCGCGAGTGGACTGGGCCCAGCTAGGCCAACAGTTGTGGTTCGGGCTGATGAACGGCGCCATCTACGTGATGTTCGCCGCCGGGCTCAGCCTGGTGTTCGGCGTCATGAAGGTCTTCAACATGGCGCATGGCGAAGTAGCGATGCTCGGCGCCATGTTGGCCTTCTCCGTCATCACGTACGCCGGGGTGCCCTACCCTGCGGCAGTGGTTATCGCAATTACCGGCATGGGGTTCTTCGGCATCTTAATGAACCGGCTGACGGTTCAGCCTTTCGTGGGCACGTCCCGGCTGATCGTCATGATGTCCACCCTGGCTCTCAGCTACGTTTTGCTCCACGGCAGCGTTAACATTTGGGGCACCACCCCCAAGGCAGTTAGGCCTCCGTTCAGGGAGGTCTTCGATGTCGCAGGCGTCGCGATCTCGGCCCGGAGCCTTATGATATTCGGCGTCGGGGCCATAGCAATCTTCCTCGTTTATCTGCTCCTCACGCGCACGGCGCTGGGCAAGATGATGAGGGCAACGTCTCAGAACCTGATCGGCGCTCAGCTAGTCGGTATTAACATCCGCAGGATCTACGACTCGACCTTGATAATCGCCTCGGCGCTGGCAGCTCTAGCGGGCGTACTCCTTGTCTTGATTCAGACGGCACACCCCAACATGGGCCAGCCCCTGCTCATCATGGGGTTCGCAGTGGTAATCGTGGCCGGATTGGGCAACCTACTGGGCGCGGTGGTCCTTGGGCTCGTAATCGGCCTCCTAGAGGCCATGTTCGGCCAGTACGTGGAGACCTACTTCAAGCGGGCGTTCATATACGGCTTGATGATCGTGGTTCTCCTGATCAGGCCTCAAGGCCTGTTCGGCAGGGTGTGAGGATGTTCAGGCCCAAGTACCTCTTATATCTGGGCCTGCTGGCCCTGGTAGTCCTCGGTCCCTTCATCTTTAAGAACGAGTACCAGAGGGAGATCATGGTCCTGATCGTGATCTTCGCGATCGCGGCCGTGAGCCTGGACCTCATCATGGGCCATATGGGGCAGTTCTCCTTCGGACACGCCGCCTTCTTCGGGATGGGGGCCTACGCCTCGGCGAAGTTCTCCCTGTCCTTGGGACAGTCGGCGTGGCTCGGGTTCATCATAGCCCCCATCGCGGCCGGGATCGTGGGCTTCTTCCTGGGATACGTCTCGCTGAGGCGGACGAGGGGCGTTGAGCTGGCCATCATCACCTTCGGGTTCGGCGCCATAATGTTCGTGATCAGCCAGCGCTGGTCCTCGTTCACGGGAGGAATGACAGGCCTCCACAACGTCCCGCCGCCCTCGTTTTTCCCGTGGGAGCTCCGCTCCGAGATCGCCTACTACTACTTCGCGCTGCCCATCTTGGCGGCCGTCCTCTACTCCGTATACAGGTTCTCCGATTCCAGGCTGGGCAGGGCGGTCAGAAGCGTCCGGGAAAACGAAGAGCTAGCCATGTCGGTGGGAGTCTCTCCCACCAGGTACTATGTCACTGCCTTCACCCTGGCCTGTGCACTCGTGGGATTCGCCGGAGCGCTGTACGGACACCACCTGCGGTTCGTGAACCCCCCGCTGCTGGACACTCCGCAAACCATCATCCTCGTAATGATGGTGCTGATCGGCGGCGTCGGCACGCTGTGGGGCCCCGTGCTGGGGGCGGTCTTCTACTACTCCGTGGGGGAGGCGCTTCGCGCCTACCTGAACCCCGAGCTACGCCTCCTGATCCTGGGTGCCATCCTAATGTTCATCGTGCTGTTCATGCCCCACGGGCTCTACCCGACACTAACGTCGCTTTGGCAGTGGGTGGTCGTCGATAGGAACTGGAGGCGCGGGCTGAAGCGACCTGGTCTGACACCCACCCCTGCGGGAGCCGGTTCAAGGGGGAGCGCTGACGGCGACGGCTGATATAGGCTGACGGCTCACACAGCCTTCGCTATCGAACCTCGCGCCCTCGCGCCGAGACGCGGCTAAGCCGCGCGCGGCCCGGATCACGGCCCTGTCATCGAAGCTCCCCACGGCGACCTCAGCTCCCGCTTGGCTCAAACATGCGCCGCCGATTCCAGCAGGTCAGGCGCCCCACCATCGTAAACCATGTGAATCGCAGCCCTACGTATCCATAGGCGCCGCAACGACCCGGGCCGGGGAGCCGTCTCCCTCGTAGAGGTTCAGGGGCAGGGCCACCACAAACACGCGGAGTCCCGATAAAGGAACGAGAGCAGCCAGGTTTTCCGCAATCAAAACCTGCCGGGACAGCAGGATTTTGTGGACCGGAAAGGAGAACCCGGGTGGCTGGCGGGGAGGCGCGATGTCCGGGCCGAGGGTGTCCAGGCCCAGGAGCTTGACCTTCCGCTCGGCTAACCACTCCGCCGCATCCTCGGTCAGGTAGGGGAAGTCATCCATGTAGCCACTACCGCCGAACCGATCCGCCCATCCTGTGCACAGTAGAACGACGTCTCCTTTGCGGACCTCGGGCTGGCAGGATTCGAGGGACGATGTTGATATAGCCTCTGGATTTTGACTGCGAAGGTCCAGCACCACACCTTGGCCCAGGAAGCGATCAGGGGGGAGCCGGTGGAGGGGTTCGCCCCAGGGAATGAAGTGGCGTGGCGCGTCTATGTGAGTCCCGACGTGGGACGCGATTTTCAGCACCGATGAGTTGAAGGGATCGCCGGAGGCGATGCGGGTGCATGGGTCCAGGCGGGTGTCTGGGAAAGAGTCCGGCTGGGTCATGCCGGGCCTTATCTCGTGGCTCAGGTCGGTCCAACCCTGTCCGGGCAGGTCAATCATGGCCCCTCCTCTCGTCGTGGGCGGTTTAGGGATGTGGCTGCACCGATGCTATCCCCCGCGGTCTGTCTGATTCGCATAGGGCGAGGCCGTCGGTTTTATGCTTTGAGGATCTCCCGGCGGGACAGCACCCGCTCCATGAGGGGCCGCATCCCCCAGCTCACGGGAGATTTGCAATGAACTGGCTCGGGCATTGGGCTGGCTCACCTACCACACGTTCAATGCCCAGCGGTCGACGGCGGGCTTCCCGGACCTAACGATGATACACCCACGCCTAGAATTAGAGAGAAACGGTCAATGACGGATGTGAACGTACCGACAAGCCGATCTGCCCAGCGCAAAGTCATCTCTGCGAAGACCTACTGGCCGCTGGTCAAGGCCGTCTACGGAGACGAGGACGCGTGCCTGTGGTGCGGCTGCGGCTTTGACGATCACTCGTGGTCGGTGCAGCGGACCCGGTGGTACGAGCCATACGAGGCTGCGAAGCACAAGCGGCGGGCGGTATGGCGTCTGTCCGATGGCACGCTGGTGATAAAGCGGACCACACGGCGTGCCCAGGTTCAGACCATCTGGTGCTACGGGTGTGCAAGACGGCTACGCACCGACCAGGTCGTCTGCTACAAGCGGCCCCAGCTAGAGGCGGAGCTAGGGTAAATCGCTGATGAAAATCGCCATCTACGCCCGAGTGTCCACGACCGACAGAGATCAGAACCTCGACACTCAGCTACTGCCACTTCGTGAATACTGTGAAGCTCAGGGGTGGACAATCTATCGGGAGTACGCCGACGAGGCCCCGGCAGGGGACCTAGCGCAGCGGGCCGCCTGGGCGCAGTTCCTAGACGACGCCTCGAAGCACAAGATCGACCTCTTGTTAGTGTGGCGCCTGGACCGGGCCTTTCGATCAGTCCTCCAAGCGGCCAACACCCTAGAGAACCTACAGCACTGGCACGTCGGCTTCCGATCCTACATCGAGTCCTGGCTGGACACCACGAGTCCCTTTGGAAAAGCGTTCTACTACGTGACGGCAGCCTACGCCGAGCTGGAGCGTGGAGTCATGGCAGAGAGGATTCGGGCGGGGATGGAACGGGCGAAGCGAGGCGGCGTCCATACGGGGCGTCCGCGTGTAACTGACAGGTCGGAGTTCGCCGCCGACTTTTGGAGCCTTTTGGAGCGGGTCAGAGGCGGCGAGAAGGTGACGAAGGCCGAGGCTGCACGTAAGCTAGGGATCGGGGAAGCTACCCTGGCCCGTCTACTGAATGGGAAGGGGTTGGAGGAATACGCTGAGGCCGCCGATGGCTTAGAGACTGGGAGGGCGCTGGGGGCACCAAAAGGGGGGGTCTGATTCAGGCTCGTGAGCAGCTACGAAATCTACTCAGTTCGAGAGGCTCCAAAAGGATATCCTTTTGGAGGGGGCGGAGGTCACACATATCTTAGCCGGTATGGATCAGGTTCCAGTGACCGATTCGCACCAGGCTGCTGAGCGACAGCGGTGTGTCCCATTTTCGCTGACGGTCTGCAGTGGTTGAACTTGTCGACTTTTGGTGGAGTAGCCATGTAGCCGTGATTAACTCCTAAACCTGACGATTGCAAACGCCACCGGCCGATGGTGAACGAGGGCAGCATCGGCCACAGCCTGAACTCGTGAAGGTAAATAGGGATCACCCTGGCGACGGACCTGCAGGGAAAGGCGGTATACGTTTAGCGTCGCTTGCTGGAGATAGTCTCCGGTAACGGCAGTACCCTCCTCCACAGCATTGGACAAGAAGACTGGCTTGCCCCAGAGTTGTAAAGGCGCACTGGACGATGCGCAGACAGTCTCCCAATCCATAGGGTTTAGAGCCACCCATGTCGGTTCACTGCCGCCACGCACCCGCACACTTGTCATTGACTTCAGGATCGCCACCGCTGGTGGGCCATCAATATGCCGCTGAATGTCTTCTACTAGACCAAGGGTCCCAAGCTTTTGTCCGTTGGCACCACTCCCCCCAACGATTTCAAACGTGAGCTTTCGACGAAGACCTAAAAGAGAGCGAAAGCCTGAAGCTCTGACCCTTTCTAGGGCACCTGGGTCGCCCTGGTCGCTGAATTGGTCGGATACGCTAACTTGCACCGTTTTTATATCCTTACTGCTACAAATGATCGCTTCATCACTCCACTCAGTCTCTTCCACAGGTAGGGACTCCTCCTCAAATCGCACAAGATCACTTGCAGTCGACTCTATATGGATTAGGTCAAGGAGACCAGGTGATCCCACACCCCGAAGTGCCTCAATGCTAAGTTCAACTCTTTGTTTACCACAGGCCAATCTTTGGAGACCTTCAGTGAGGCCAACGGGATTGGTATCTTGTTCTGTTGTCACGTGTCACCTCCCAAGACCATGAGCACCTGCACTTTCCCGGTCAGCAGCGTATCTGCGGCCAACTTCTTCAGTCCCTGTGTGGCTACTCGCTTCACAAAGTCAAGTTGGCTTCTCCTGCGACTTCCACATGTCGTAGTGCGCGGGGCGTTCAGTAACTACCTGACGTGGGCCAAGGTATCGTTCAGCGTTGGTGTACTCTGGTCAGGCTTGTATTCTCTATACACTCAGGCCAGTCTATCCCACCGTAGTCCATCACGGAGATAGTTTCGACGACATATTCCTTGGCACGCCGTTTTGCTTCGCTCGGTTTTGCTCCGTGCGATTCTAGGTATGACACGCAACCGCCATACAATTCCGACGCCTTCTCAAGGTCAAGGATTGCACGCCTCTGGGAGACGCCTAGCTCCTTGGCGGTGGATTCTTGCTGAACTCCTAACCCGTCCCTGGGAGCTGGAGTGCTCCCGGTGCAAGGCGGCTAACGCGAGCCCGGTCTTGGCCCAGCAACCCCAGTAGGACCCCGTGTGCCAGGGACAAGCTTGATAGGTGATGGGATGATCCAGGCACGCCCGACCCTCTGAGCCCCTTCTATGCGTCCCTGAGTGAGCCATTGCTGGATGCGCCTTCGGGAGACGCCCAGTTGCTTGGCGGCTTGTTGGCTGGAGAGGAATCGTTGTTGTATCATGGTCTTAGGTGACTAGCCTGGTAATGGGGCAGTTCGGCTTTAGCTGGATTGCCCCTTCTCTTTTTTGGTATGGAGCCAGGGGGATTCGAACCCCCATCTACCAAGGTGACTAACCTGGTGCTCTCCCTTTGAGCTATGGCCCCCTGTTTCATGCTTTTACTATACGCTAAGGCGTATTGTTTGTCAAGTGTTTCAGTGCCATTTCGGGTAGTGGGTAATTGCTCAGCGCCGGAGTGGTGATCTAGCCCTGAGCGTAGAGCTCTCCCGGGCAACAGGGCCGGGCGATACCTTGATTGGCCGTCCGTCGCGGAACTCGACCAGCTCCCCCTTCATGGGCGATGCAATCCTGCGCAGGGCCTTTGGGTCCGGGTTGCCCCTGGGAGCGAAGATATGAGTATAGAAGGCTTGGGGCTTGCCACCAGTGCGCCCCTTGAGGCGCCAGTAGGTGTCTATCGCTTCACCGCGGCCCTGGATGTTCGCCTTTGAGATGCGTAGGTTGGGAAACATCCTGTCGGTCGTCCTGGCCGCGCGGAGGCCCTTAGAGCCCGTCCACATCTTGTGAAGGTCGGCGGAAGGGATGTCCTCATCAGAGGCGGCGGTGGCTACGTCGGTGCCCTTTGAGACTCGACGGCCGGCGTCGACCACCCGGCCGGAGTCGTGCTTCGGAACGCTGTCCTTACGCAGGTTTGCGAGGATCTGTCGATCGTGGGTCACTGCTATGTCTGGATCGTCGCCTTTGATGAGGCGATAGTACCCAGCGGTGCGACGCCACGGCGCCATCTTCATGCGGGCCACGGTCTCTGCGTCGGTGAGTGCCTCTTGGATGTCGCGATCGTCGCCGACGCCGACTCGAGGGGGACTGGCTGTCAAGCCGGTCCGCTTTGGATCGCGGGCTCTGAGGAAGTGGATCAGCTCATGGATAGCCGTCTCGTCATAGACTGGGTCTCCGGCGCGCGGCCCGGTCTTGTCGGGATCGTGGAATAGATAGGGCTTGGCGATGACGATCTCGTCGTAGCTCGTTAAGCCTTCGGCCTTACGGTAGTACCCTGCGATCCCACGCCCGGCAGAGCGTTTCACCCTGATGACCAGGCCATGCATTAGCCGGCGTTCGTGGTTGGTGAAGGAACGGTTGATGACCTTCTGGACCGCATCGCGTTCCTTCTTGGTCCCGATTACCACCACGGCTGTCCGGCCCCTTCCATCTGTCTTAGGCAGCGTCCAGTCAGCGTCGGGCGTGTCAATCTTGTCGATGTCCGACTCGTTTGGGCGCATCCACCACAGATACTGCTCCAGCCTTCCCGCCTCGGTTTTCGGTTTGGCCTCGGCGGTGTTTTGGGCCTGGATGGCTATGTCCACCATGACGTTGCGGGTCCGTCCCTTGCGATCGCCCTCGGAGACCTCCATCAGCCGCAAAATGGCGGCGTCCTTGGGGATCCTCCCGCTCTTATCAGTCGGGATGGTAGCGAGGGGATTATCGTCGTCGGGGTCGTTCTTGTCGTGGACGAAGGCATAGCGGCCCTGCGGCGACGGCCAGAGCTCGACACGGTACTTGCCTAATGTGAACTGGTCGACAGGCTCCTCGAGCAGACGACGTAGACGGATGTTGGGCGCTCCAGCTTTGGACATTCGGTCTTCTCCCTAGGGAACATGTGCCATGTAGTTGCCGGGGTCGGCCAGGATCTGGAGGTAGATGAGGGTTGGCTGGATCGACGCATGTCCCAGCCACAGGGATACGACGTTGATCGGCACCCCAGATTGCAGCCAATGGCGCGCGGCCGAGTGTCGAAGCGTGTGGGTCGAGATACGACCGTCGATGCCCGCGCTGGACTGAGCCTCCTTGTACCACCTCCAGGCGGTGGTGCGAGCTATCGAGACGAGCCGTCCGTTGCCCCGGTAGCGCATGTGGGAGGACAGTGCCGCCCCCAGCTCCGGGTGTATAGGCACGACCCTATCCTTGCCGCCTTTGCCCTGGCGAACGATCAGGACAGGCGGGGTATCCTCCGTGCGAAGGTCTGTGACGGTCAGTGAGAGCGCCTCCGAGATCCGCAGGCCGGCGCGGAACTGGACCAGCATCAACAGCTCGGCGTCCACGCAAGGGGCTGCGCCGATAAGCGCCTGGACCTGCGAGGGAGTGAGGAAGTCGGGGACCGTGGAGCGTCGTGCAACATTTCCGCTTGCGCGCTGTTTCACCGCGGAGCGGCGGCGGGCAATTTCGGCACTCGTGGGCCTACCTGGGCGGTGTGGCGGCCTGGCCGTCAATGCAACAGATGTGCTCATTATGTTTCACGCTCAACGAGCAACGAAAACGCCGGGGTGCATACGGGCGATGTTTGCACAAAACCCTTGTTCGTCGGAGGCTGAGGGCGGGTAACCGGCCTCAGCCCACCGCACGATTGCAATAGCGTCCGGGCAGTCGAACCACACCTCCACGTAAGCGGACTGCGCGGGACGGCAGAAGGGCCACCAGGCCCCGGCTAGAACGGCCAGGAGCAGGAACAAGCGGACCATCGGCAATGCCTTAAGTGTCCAGTTCGATGAGCAATGAGAACTCCGGGGTGGTGCCGCTCGTAAGCGCGATATACCAGCGCTGCCCGCTCTTTGTCAGCGTCACCGCGGTGCCGCCCTGGTCCGCATCGCTAACCTCGTAGCCGGACGGTATGTCGAATACGAAATATTCGCCGGAGGTCGCAGCCCGGTTAGCCTCTATGGTCAGTCTCACGCCGGGCGAAGCTTCATACGAAAAGTAGTCGCTGTCTTGAGGGTCTGTACCAGAGGCGCTGGAGATGCCCGCCCAGACGATCAGAGTGGGAGCCCATCGATCGCCATGCCAGGTCAGCCTCTGTCCGAGCTGGGTCCCGGGCTCCAGCTCGTTCATGGCCGCGGTGATCCTGTCGACGTAGGCTCCCATGACGGCCACGACTAGAGCCAGGAGCGGGATTGTCAGAAGTATCCAGGTGCCTTTCTTCATCCAGGGTGTCTCCGCAGGAACAGGATGAACACGATGACCAGCATGGAGGCGAAGCCCAGGAAGAGGGGCATGCCGATGGGTATCAACCCGGACAGGGCGGTGGCCGACACGACCAGCCCCATGATGGGCAAGGTCACGAGGGTGCTCCCCGTCGCCCGCACCGCCCATACCGATACGGCCAGACATATCGCCATCACGATGAGTCCAGCTATCATCACTCCCGGGACCTTCGTGGAGTCCTGAAGCGAAGATATGGCCTCGCCGAGCTGGGTATCTTGCCACAGCGTGCCGGTGTCCCACGCCTCGTTGTCGTAGTCGGCCTCGGCGTGGCGGGGAACGGCTACCCCGGACCCCAGCAGATTTGGCAGATATGTGTGAAAGCCCGGCATGACCATACTGAGGTACTCTTGGCCGGCCTGGGTCAGCGTCCCAGTGGTCGTGTTCACCAGTGGCAGGTCCTGCCACTCGGGGTTGAGGCCGATGTCGAGGAGTCTCTGTTTGACCTCCTGTTCGAGGCTGTCGTTCGTCACGGCAACTGCCCTTTTCCCCGACGTGACGAAGTCGTCTGCCGATAGGTCCGTGGGCGGGGGCAGGACGGCCAAGCGCAAGGTCAGACGCTGGGAGAGGGCTGAGCTCGCGTCCGCGGCCGGTATGTAGAGAGATGCAAGTCCGTGACCATAGCCCAGACGCGTATAAGCCGAGGGGGACATGGCGCCGACGATCGCGTCGGCTTCATCGGATACGAAGATGGCCGCCAGGTCCGAAAGGGGGGCGTCGGGTAGATCGTCGTCCGCGAAGTTTACGTCGTAGTGTGCGAGGACCAGCAGGTCGCCCGCTATGATCACTCCTGAATGTGCGCTCCACTCGTCGATCTGGAAGCTTTCGGGAGCCGTCTGGGCGGAGGCCATGCCCACCGACAACAGAGCGGCCATGCCACCGAGGGACGCCACCCACCTGGCGAGCTTAGAAATCATCTCTCACCGTGACGATGATCCGGAAGATCACAAAGAGCATCACCACCACCAGCATCCAGCCCAGCAGCGGCGATCCCAGGCCCCCGTCGGCCTGGGCCTTGAAGGCCATTTCCACGAGGTAGAAGGTTCCCAGCAACACGATGGCATGGGCTACGGTGTTCACTGCGGGTCGCCCGCCATCCACCGGCCGTCCTGCTTATAGACTCGATAACCCAGCTCTTTTAGACGGCTCCTCACCTGGGCCTGCGACCTCAACACGGGGAACTTCTCTGCGGCCCTCTCGACGAGGTCCGACATGTAATACGGTCCGGGGCCGTCCATGTCGAAGAAGGCTTGCAGGGGAAGGGAGTCGATGGGCGCAGGGACGGGTTCGTCCGGCGCCTCGAGGACGCCGCGGCCTGTCATCCACTGGCCGTCTTCGTTGTAGACGTCGTAGCCTTTGGCCTCCAGCCAATGCCTTAGCTTGGCCTGGGTGTCCACGCCGTCCAGGGCCGTCCTGGCGAGCATCAGCAGGTCCCTCACGGCCACGACCGAATCGCCCCTGTCCATGAGGGCGAGTATCTCGTGGAAGGTGGGCGCCTCGGCGGCCGGGCTGGTTTCTTGCCCCTCGGCCTCCATCATCTCCCACTGCCGGGCTATGACGTCCTCGCGGTTGGGCGAGTATGAGGCGGCTACGATCTCCTCCGTCTTGTACTTTCCCCAGATCTGATCGAGACCGTAGAGGACATAGGTGCAGTCGGCCTCCTCGTGGGGCGGCGGCCAGGCGGAGGCGCGTCGCCTCCTTCCGGTGATGTGGCCGAAGAAGTCGTACCAGTACAGCCTCGCGGCCCTGCCGTCGCCGATCTTCTCCGTCTCCACGAAGAGGTCTATCTGCCGCAGGAATCCGTGGCTGGCTTCGTTTGCGAACTGGGTGGCCGCTAGCACCTCGATCCTGCGCTTCCTTAGCTGTTTGAGGAAGCTCACAGAAAGAAGGTTGTAGTTGGACGAGCCCTTTGAGGACGGCAGCAGCTCGACGACCTCGTCTAGGGCGACCGTGGCGTCCTGGGCGTCCTCCGGGAAGCGCTGAAGCTGGTCCAGCAGGTAGGGGTGCGACTTGTCGGCGAACTGGACCCAGTAGTTCGACATGATCTTGTGGTTGCGCCTGCCGGCGAGACGGTTGCGCTTCTGCATGATCGCAAGGAACGCCGTCATGGTGGCGGTCTTGCACTGGCCTCGTCTGCCGAAGAAGAAGAGACACTTCGGGGAGTAGGAGTGGGTGTATACCTCGACGGCGTTTTGAAGCGCCTGCGACCCGGATTCGGGCTTGAGACTGATGCCGCCCCCGTCCGCCCGGCGCGGCGCCAGCAGGAGCGCATTATCGGGTCGCCCCAGGGACCGGGGCCTTAACAGCCCCTTGCCGCCCCGTTTTGGCGGGCTAAGCGATAGGGTTGCGTCCACGGCCTACAGCAGCTCCTCGTCCTTCTTCCTGCCTCTACGTCGCCCCGCTAGGCCGCCCTCTCGCTCGGCCATCGGCTGGTGGGTGATTGCCTGGACCGCCTGGCGGCGCGCCCTGCCATCCTCGGCCAGCGAAAAGGCCAGCTTGCGCCAGATCACGTCCTCCAGGTTGAACTGGCGGTTCTGCCACAGGTCGTCCAGGAGGTACATCGCCTGTATGTCGGCCGATTCTTCCTTGGACAACCAGGAGCGGCTTATGAACTCCTCCGCCTCGGCTGACGTCGTGATGAGCTCGTGAACGATGTCTCTGCGGGTGCGCTCCGGCAGAAAGAACATGTCCCCGACGGACGGGGCCTTGCCCGGCGGCTGGTACCCGTTCTGCGACGGGGCTGGCGCATCGACGTATTCGTCGTCCTGCACGTCGTTCTGCAATGGATTATTCATCGAACCCTCCTCACCCTCCCGTGACGTTGGTCATGAACAGATACAGGGCAAACACCAGGCCCCCACAGAGCACGAGTCCGCCGGCCAGAGCTATGAGCTGCTGCTTGCGTTGATGCTGGCGCATCCAGAGCGATCGGAAGTTGCGCTGCTCGAGGTACTCGTGGACGATCGTCGCCCGTGGGTCCAATGCTGTGATGGCCTTGTGGGTCGGAATCGCCTTGACGACGAGCTCGGACGGATACAGCTCGGATGAGCCACCGCTTGCCTCTTCGTCGTCGGTATACCAGGTGTTGCCCCTCATCCAGATGCGGCGGCGAGCGGTCGTATCCGCCTGGGGGCTCCGTGAGATCTCATCCTTGGCGACGTGGAGCCCCGCGGCCTCTAGGCGCTCCCGCAAGTCCGTGCGGGTCTTGATCCCCGCGAGATCGTGCTTCGCCAGCGGCATCAGGTCGTCGATGGAGACCACGCAGTCGTACTCCAGCACCCGCTCAAGGATGTCCTTGACCGTGGCCTTGGGGATGCCCCGCCACAGCAGCCACTGCACCTTCGGACCCAGTCTCCTCCCCATGAAGTAGCCTGGGACCAGGCCGAAGGGGAGAAAGAAGGCGCCGAAGATAAGGGCGCTCACGAGCGGCAACACCAAAGCCAACAGCAGCGAGACGGCCAGCCACGTGCCAATTGCGCCAAGCCCCGCGCCCACCGTCTGGGCGCGAGACCCGTTGGCCACATAGCGCGCCGCGTCGTCTCCGAGGCCGAGCAGCTCCGTGAGCGGCATGAGGACCCGAAACACCTGTTGGGTCTCGGCGTCTAACACGATGGCCTCCTCGCAGTCGACCCTCGACTGCCTTGCGGCGCGTGCCGGTCTGGCCCGCAAGAGCCGCCCGATCGCCGCGGTGGGCCATGATGGCTTGGCCCGCAGGAGCCGCTCGATTACCCTGGCGGGCCATGACGGCGCACTGGGGCCTAAGATCTGCTCAATTGCCACCTTGCAGCTCCTCGACTTGCAGCTCCTCGACGGGTTGCTGTGCCGCCTGGTCCGGCTGCCCCGCCTGGTCCGGCTTGGACAGGGCGCTGTGAACCGCAATGATGGCTATGGCAAGGACCAGTACCAGGGCGCCGCCCAGGATCAGCAGCAGACTCGGGCCCGACCACCGTGCCATCTGGGTCTTCTTCGAAAAATCGCTGTGCGCCTGCTCGATGGCAAATAGCCTGGTGGACTTCATCATCTCGTACATCGCAGGCTCGGGTAGCGGAGTGTCAGGGCCGAGGGGCACGCCGTTGTTGCCCGTCACAACCATCATCCACTTGCGAGGAGCCTTCTGAGGCGGCGGCGGCGTGAAGGTCCGCAGCTGCTCGACCGACGCCACTCGCTGGGGCTTCGCCTGGCTGAATATCACCCCCGGCCTCAATATGTACGCAGCGCCCTCACCCAGCCCGAAGTCGCGTAAGAAGCCGGGCCAATCGTCGTCGAGCGACACCTTGCGTATGTCGTAGACTCCCCCCTCGCCCAATCGGAATATGTCTACTATTTGCTTGGGAATGAGACCACCTCCGCATTCTTGTAAGTGATGCTCATGTCGGACTCCCAGGCGACGGACTTGATCTCGCTCAGTTCAAATCCGTCTTCCTTGAGGAAGTACAGGTAGAACATCCGCACGAGGTACTTGGGCGACGGGCGAGAGTCGGCGTTGAACCATCTCCAGCACACCCCGGAATATGGATTGAGCCCGAGCAGTTGCGCCATGTGGTATTGAGATTTGATCTCGGACCGCTTCATGTACCTGAACACGAGATCCGTCGTGCGCTGAACGGACTCCGTAAAAAGCGAGATGCTCTTCACGGATGGCGCCGGGAAGAACTCTATCTTGGGCCTCTCTGTTGTGGTCGCCATAGAGACTCCTCCTGAGTGCCTTTGGGGGATTGCTGCTTTCTCTAGGACACGTTATATAAGTATAAACCTTCCTCTTTGATGGCAACAAGATTGTTACTACTGCAATATGTTGCCTATAAACAAACGTTGCATATCTGTAAATTCTGCGCTAGGGTGCCTCAAATGCGGTTCGTCTTTCCGGGACTGGGACTGGTGTTCGCCATATGCTCCATGCTGATCGTCCTTCAACAAACCAAGGTGCTGTCTGGACTGAACGTTGGCGATCAGCCGCTAACGGCTTTGGTGACCAACGTCCCCTATCTCCTGTGGGTCGTCGTTGTGCTGATACTGGCCCTCGGGCTCTGGGGGGTCGCGCGAAGGTTTTGAGAAGTGGGAGGTGTGATAACAATGCAGGCCCTATAACGGCTTTCCCAGGTCAACCGTATCAAGGCAGGAACAAAGCCCCGAACAGGAAGGTGTGAAAAATGTCAGCTCTTTTGAAAAATGGCATCACCAGCGTTGCCGTTCAGGCGGGACTGCTCTATCGCGACGAGAGGGGAATGCTAGGAGGAGGAGGAGGCATCAGCCAGATCATCATGGGCGTGATCACCATCGTGGTGGGGATCATCCTCTCAGGTGTCGTGGTCGATACGGTCAGCAACATCGTGACCGGGACCGGAGACCTCGCAGCCGGCTCCGCAGCGGACTCGGCGTTCCCGGGCGCTCGCTCCATCGCCACGCTGATCCCCACGATCTACTTCGCCGCGGTTTTGGTCATGGGCGTGGGTCTCATCGGGATAGGGGCGAAATCCTACTATCGCAGGGGCGAGGCGTAGAAAGGGTTATTGCTAATGCGTAGCAAGAAAGTCTCACTCATTGTCATAGGCGTCCTCACTATCGTCCTGGGCGCAATCCTGGGCGGTGTGATAGTCGATGCAACTCAAAGCGTGTTCAAGACCGGCGAACGGGTTGCCCTGGTGTGCTTCGGCGAGCCTACAACTCCAACACAGGCCGCGGACCTCTGCGCGGGCAACACTGGGACGGGGCGCCCGTCGCTTGAGGCGCAATTGACCTACTACGCCAAGGGCGGAACCGTTCCCGCCACAAACCTTCCCGACTCCACCCCCACGGACGACACGCTCTACAAGGACGGGGGCGAGATGATCTACGAGATCGACGTCTTTGCGGGAGCTCGATCCATTGGGTCGCTGATCCCCACCATCTACTACGCGTCTGTCCTTGTGATCGGCATAGGGCTCATCGGTTTGTCGGTGGCTGGCTATGCAAGGCGCGGCCCCCTGGCTTCTTACGACTAGTCCATAGGGAGGTTAAAGACAATGCCATCGAAGCTCCGATCGCTATCGGCCCGGGAAATCAAGCGAATACACCTGGACCGGTCCATGCGCAGCATCCGGGCCGACATCGCAAGGACCGCAAAGCGCGTTGCGCCGAAGAAAGCCCGGACACTGCGGGAAAAGAGCCTTCAGACAAAGTGGAAGGCGGACCCCACCAAGCTCGACATGAGCGGCACCGATACCAGGAGGGGGAAGGCGCCGAGGTCCAAGAGCCCGCTGCGAGCCAGGGGGTAGACATCGATTGCGAGCCAGGGGGTAGACATCGATGAGCCGCCTGCTTGATGTAGGCGGCTCATTGATCATTCTCGCCGGGCAATGTTTCGAATGACTCTGGCGGAGCCGCCCTGGACCCTAACTCAACACGTAATGCTTGGAGCAATGCTGGGGCTGCTTGTGGCGTGCGGGTGGCGCGACTTCACGCGCCGCAAGGTCGAGAACGGCGTTGCTCTGGCTCTCTGGTCTACGTTCTTGGTCCTGTTCGTTGCAGGCGGCTTTGATGGCCGGACCGCCCTGAGTGGAATCCTCTCTCTGGCGGCCCTCATGTTGGGATTGCGATTGGTGCTCGGCAGTCGGATCGGAGGTGCGGACGTGAAGGTCATCCCCGTCTTCGGAGGGTTGCTCGGCTTTCCCGTGAGCCTGGCGGTGGTCTGGTGCGCCCTGGCGCTGTCCTGGCCTTATGAGCGGGCCTCCCGGCGCGCGGCGCCGCTGATTTTCCTGATGGGGGTCGTCTGCGTCCCTCTAATCGTCCTGCGTCGCGTGGGGCAGTGGCTATGACCTGGCTCTGGGTCTCGCTGACGATGCTGTATGTGACCGGCCAGATCCTGTCGGTCACGGTGCTGGGTCAGACCGGCATAGCTTCCAACTTCCTCGCGTCTATCGTTTTGAAGTCGCAGACCGGGCTCACGCTTGAAAACTCCCACGGCTTCTACCCGGACGCCGTGATCTTCGTCCGAGACGAGCAGATGAGGGTCAAGAGCGTGACCGGAAACGTTCTCCAGGTGCAGCGCGCCATCAACGACACGGAACCGTCCAATTATGCAATCTCCACGCCTGTGCAGACAGAGGTGGTGGGGGTGATCGAGAGGGTCACCAACTTCAACGTCGGCGACGTGACCAACATCTGGGGAGGATTCAGATTCGCAGCCGCCCTCCCGGGAATGCTCGCCACCGGCCTGGTCCGCATGATCTCCTGGGACTACTCATACCTTGAGGGCAACATGCGCTACTTCAAGATGATCGTCCTCTGGCCGCTCTCGGCGATGGCCAGCCTGGCCATGATCTCGCTGGGGCTGAGCACTGCGGGAAGGATATTCGGCCGGTGAGAAGGCTGAGCAGGATCGTACTGGCAATCCTTGCGGCTGCCGTGCTCGGGGCCATCGTCAACGCGATCGTCCGTGACGAGGCGGGGGCGCAAGGGAAGACGTGGACCGCGGGCACAGTCAGCTACACCGGCACGCTGACCGACGCCCTGCCGGCCTCCTGGCAGGTGTCCGGGTACGACCTGGCCCAACGGGGCGCAATGGCCAACGAGACGCACACCAACCTCATCTTCTGCCCAGACGGAGACTGCCGCCCACTCCCACACAGCGCCCTCGACCCGCAGCTGCACGACTTCACCCTGGTGGAGACGGCCCAGGGCGCCACCTCTACACCCGTGGACATAACGGCAAGCATCAACGATGCCTATCAGCTGACGACGCTGTCCGAGACGAGGCCGGCAAACGACTTTAGCGTCCTGTTTCAGTCTCCGACCTCAAGCTACTTTCGCATCATCCGCCTGGACATAGCGTCGACGGAACATCCCGCCGGAAACAGCTATGGCACTTGGGTCTGGGAGTATCAAAATCCGTCCAACACGTGGGTGTCCTTACAGAACGTGGTGGACGGATCGGAGGGCTTCACCAAGGTCGGAAAGAGCACGGTCACCTTCGACCTGCCGCGGAAGTTCAGCAACGAAAACAGCATCCGGGCCCGGCTTACCTCCGCCGCGACCACGACCACCCACCTTCAGAGCACGCAGATCCGGCAGGCTCAGTGGGAGAAGGGCTATGGGAGCATCTGGCATGACGACGACGACGACATTGACATCATAGCGGGAGGCTCCCTGCGACCTCGCTCCGATGCCCACATCGAGGCTAACGTCTCGCTCACCCTTCCGTCCCTGGTCCGCACCGACACCTATCACGCCAGCACCACCAGCTCGACTCTGAATAGCTGGAGCTTTTCAAGGTGGATGGTGAGACCAGCTCAAGGGCTTGGAAGTTTCATATTCTCGGCTCGTGGCAATCGGTCAGAGATAAGCGTTGAGAGGCCCTCCTTTACGGGCAGCAATGGGAAACTAGACATAGTGTGCAAGAGGCGGCAGGACGGCCTGTGGGAGAGCACGTCGCTCCAGCTGCCCTCCAGTAGCCCTTTTATGGGTTACAACTCGCATTACAGGCTGGTCGTGACTGCGGCTCAGGGGCAGGATGACAACATATCGTTCTTACTACAGAGGGGTCCTTCAAATGTGGACATGGGGACCGTCAAGTGCACGCTGCCGATCGACGAAGCCATAGCATTCACGCTAAGACCTGAAGTCTCTACCTCTTCCCTAAACAGCTCTACGTTGCAAGTCAACGATGGCGCGGCGACCACGACCCAATCTTGGACCACCACGCGCACGGCGAGCAATATACCGGGGGGTTGGACGCTGACCACCGATGCCGGCAGCGGACACGCCGAGTTGACCACCCGGGCGCTGACATTCGACCCTCCAACGGCCGCAAGCGAAGACGCCGCCGTTCGCAACCCCAAGGACTACTCGGACCTGCCCGACTTCTCCAGCACCGGGCCGGCCTCAGACCTGCCGGGGTCCAGCCTGGTGAATGTCCTGGCGAACCAGGCGCGCATACCGGCACAAGCCCTGTGGATCGTCTTCGGTTTCGGACTAGCCATAGCGGCGTTGGTCTTCACACAGCGCTTTCTGGACAACATCGCCATATCGAGCATTGTCGGAGGAATCGTCCTGATGGCGGTCGCAAGCCCGACCGTCGGGATCGCAAGCATATGGGCACTGCTCGTCTACTCCCTGATGTCCGGGGTAGTGGTAGTCATCGGCAAGCGAATCTCGATATAGCCCAGGGAGCGAAGCAACCATGCACCATTTCCGCACCCTCAAGGAGCTCGAGTCCCAAAGCTCAGACCAGCAGCAGGCTGCCGACGAGGCCAGCAGCACCGCGGAGGCCGCCGAGCAGACGCGCCGCCAAGAGCGGGCTGCCGCCGAAGCCCGCCGGCACGCGGCCGCCCAGGAGCAGGCCCACTCGAGGGAACGGACGCGCCGCCAGGAGCGGGCTGCCGCCGAAGCCCGCAAGCACGCGGCCGCTCAGGAGCAGGCCCACTCGAGGGAACGGACGCGCCGCCAGGAGCAGGCTGCCGCCGAAGCCCGCAAGCACGCGGCCGCTCAGGATCAGGCCCACTCGAGGGAACGGACGCGCCGCCAAGAGCGGGCTGCCGCCGAAGCCCGCAAGCACGCGGCCGCTCAGGAGCAGGCCCACTCGAGGGAGCAGACGCGCCGCCAGGAGCAGGCCCACTCGATGGAGCAGGCGCGCCGCCAAGAGGCTCCCAAAGATGTAGAGATCGAGTCCCAGCGGGAAGCTCAAGATCGGGTGGCCGCCGAAGCCCAGGCGCCTGTAACGACCGAGGCCGCCGCTCAGGATACTCCGCGGGACAAGCAGCGCATCTTTTATCTCGAAACCCTAGACGCATTCGAGCTCCTCGAATCTCAAGGCAAGCTGACCCCGGAGGAGTCCGCTAGACTCCAGACCATGCGGCTGACCCGCAGCGACTACCTGGACATGGCCCGCCGGAAGCTGTCGGGTAATCCAGATGCAACCGACAATGAAATTCGGGACTTGTCTGAGTGGCTGTTCTATGAACGCGACCCGGATGGCTACCAGAAATACAAGACCGGTCAGGTGTTGACGGAGGCCAGGCGGCTCTACGAAGGGGCTGGCCTGCAAGATGCCCAGGACGTAGAGGGCCTCAGAGCATATAACGCGAGCCGGGCAGAGCGCGGGTATAAGACTCTTGCAAGGGATGTCTTGCAAGGTGTAGGATCCCTCTCCGACGACCCCGACGAGGCCCACAAGCAGGTAGAGGAGTGGGGGCGGTACATCTGGTCTGTCCTCTCCCCAATGGGATTTAACAGAGACTACCACCTGGCCCAGGCAGAGCACGACAAGCTCAGAGAGGGCCTGAACTGGCGGGCGGCGATGGCCGGCGACAAGATAGTGGAGGTGGAGACCGAGGACGGTGGCAAAGGCTACGTGCTGCAATCGGAGCTCGACGCCCGGGAGCGATACGAACGCGAGGTGGCAGCGTTCCGGCAGCAAAGGGAGCCATTCGAAAACCTATCCCGACTCATGGCGCAGGGAGGCGACGAGCTGATCCTCACGGACCAGGGCTACCTGCCGCGCTCTGCCGTCGAGCGTATTGCCACACTGGGCAGGCTTACAGCGCTTTCAGGCGATGAGCTGGTCCTCACGGATCAGGGCTACATGCCGCGCTCGACCATTCAGGATCAGCAGCAGCCAGGCGACTTGACCAGACTCGCAGCGCAGACAGGTGTTGATCTGGTATCCACTCCTCATGGCCTTCAATTTCGCTCTGACATGGAGCGTAGAGCCACACTTAGCAGGTTGGCAGCGCAGGTAGACGACGAGCTGGTCTTCACGGACCAGGGCTATCTGCCGCGCTCGGTCATCGAGCAGATGGCGCAGGACCAGGCGCAGGACCAGCGGCAGCTCGGCGACCTGGCCAGACTCATGGCGAAGGGAGGCGACGATCTGGTCCTCACGGACCAGGGCTACCTGCCACGCTCTGCCGTCGAGGCCCAGCAGCAGCTAGGCGACTTGGCCAGACTCGCTGCGCTTTCAGGCGATGAACTGGTCCCAATTAAGGAGCAGCAGGAGCAGATGGCCACCCAGGCCAGGCTCGCAGCGCAGGCTGGCGACGAGCTGGTCTGGCTCCCCGACGGCTTTGGCATTCTTCAAAGCGACCTCGAAGCGCTGCCAGACGACCTCCAGCAACAGGCGCGTGAACACGGGTACTTCATGCTAAAGCCAGTGGAGGACCTCACAGACGAGGAGATCAATAAGCGGCTGGCAGTAACGTACCCCGGCATGGACGTCTCGGAGCTTCCCGACAACGCATACGTATTGCCTACAGGCCCCCCGGGCGCCGCCCTGGCTGGGGTGTTGGAGCCTCTCCCGGATGATGCAACGGAGAGGGAACGCAAGACACGCGCCCTACTGGTCCCCGAAGCGGAACAGGAGGCCAAGGAAGGGTTGCAGCGGGCTGCCATTAGCTTCATACCAATCCTCTCGACCGCCATGTACTGGAACGATATGTCGACACGCTGGAAGGCCCTGAGCGTCGCTGGAGATGCAGCACTCTTCGTACCCTGGGGCAGAATTGCCGTCGCTGCTCGAGGCAGCAGAATTGGAGCCGTCGCTGCTCGAGGCATACGTTCTGTCCGATCTGTGAGGCCCATCCCAAAGATAGGCAAGCCCGTTTATGCGCTGGAACGCCTGCGTCCGCTTCCACAACGCATCTCCCCCTCCCCCCAAAGACCGCTCCCTAAAACCATTACGATTTCACCAGAACCGCCTGCCCCTGTTCTCCCCCAGAGGTCGGGGTCGCCGGTTAGACGTCAACCAGGCAAGCCTACTCCCAGCCGCCTGCCTCCCGCTCCTGATAGTCCCCCTACGCCTACGCCAAAGTCGCCATATACACAGCCCCGGCCTCCTGCGCGTCCCTGGGAGCCTCGACCTCCTGCGCGTCCCTGGGAGCCTCGACCAACGCCCCAGCACATACCCGGCGGGGCCCCTGCGCCGGCGTCGCCGTTTGCACAGCCGGGGCTTCCAAAGTCGCCGTTTACACAGCCCCGACCTCCTGCGCGTCCCTGGGAGCCTCGACCTCCTGCGCGTCCCTGGGAGCCTCGACCTCCTGCGCGTCCCTGGGAGCCTCGACCAACGCCCCAGCACATACCCGGCGGGGCCACGACCAAACCGATGACCACGACCAAACCGATGATCACGACCAAACCGATGATCCCGACCGAACCGGTGACCACGACCGAACCGATGACCACGACCAAACCGGTGACCACGACCGAACCGGTGACCACGACCAAACCGATGACCACGACCGAACCGATGACCACGACCAAACCGGTGACCACGACCGAACCGGTGACCACGACCAAACCGATGACCACGACCAAACCGATGACCACGACCAAACCGATGACCACAACCACGCCGAAGCTCACGACCGCAACGGAGGCAATACCAGCACTGGAACCCGCGACTGCGCCGCAGGTCATACCCGCCCTGAAGACCATACCCGCGCCGGGAATCACAGCCGTGCCGACGGCCATACCCGTACCGGAGCTCGCAGCCGCGCGGGAGCTTGAGCGCATACACGTGGATTCCCCCGCGCTGACGCCAAAGCCCATCGCAGAGGAGCCCGGCTCTAGGTCTCGGAGGAGAAGGCCCCGATTGCCCGGGGAAGAGTCCGCGTCACCCACGCCAGTGAAGCGCCGCAGATATCCAAGGACGGTCACATGGCTGCACGGACCGGCGCAGTTTACACTCGACCTCCACACAGGGCAGGAGAGCCGCACCTATCACCCAAATCCCTTCAACCGCCTGCCCCACGAGAGCTTCGCCGTCGCATCACATGCCGACACACCGCCTCCGGAGCGACGGCTTGACCTGGGAATGATAGACGCCTTTGTGGGAGAGCATGGCATCCGCTTCCAGCTCGACCCCGCCTTCAAGCGCAAGCCACTACGATCTCGGCGAGGTCCTAAGCCCTTCTCCTCCAGGGGCGTGCTTTAAGGACCAAAGAACCCCTCACATTTCAAGCCAATTACGTCTTCCAGTTCGTCGTAAGGACTCCCAGCCCTTGTGAACAGCACGTCCTCCAGTCCGTCGCGCCCGACGAATCTCTGGATGGTTCCTGGGTTATTCGAACACTGTATCGCAACCCTCGCGTCCTTAAACCCTCCAATTAATGCACTACCGAAGGTGAGGCCATTCGTAAGGTGAAAGACCGTGACTGCGATGTAGGCCAGCAGGATGGCATACACAAGCGTCTTCAGAGAGCGTCTTAGGATACTATTCAGGACCCTGCGGGAGCGTCTTAGGGCGCTATGCTTACGGGGCCTGATCAGAGACTGCTGAGGTGGAGCAGGCTCAGGGGGCCGGCGCTGAGGTGGAGCAGGCTCAGGAGGCCGGAGCTGAGGCGGAGCAGGCTCAGGAGGCCGGAGCTGAGGTGGAGCAGGCTCAGAAGGCCGGGGCTGAGGCCGCTCAGGTGAACTGGGCAAACTGGCGAGAAGGGCCTCTACCTCCCTCCTAATTCTCCATGAGATTTTCGAGTGTAGCCCCTTTCTTGCGCGCTTCAAGCGCTTATCGGTACATGTCGTACAGGTGCAAGTTTGTGGGTGCCTGCCAGACTGCTCCAGTCTCCGAACTTCGCGTTCTCTCATGGGAACCTAGCCTTCTTCACCTCTTGTGGAGCTTTCGTGCGTCCTGCCCCCCGCCCCCTGCCCCACTCCCTTCAGCTCTTCTCAACTCAGATACTCCGCCCACTGAGCCATCAGAGTCCGGCGCCTCTCGAACAGGTCTGAACGGAAGTAGGCGGCCTCGGTCGAGTTGCCTACAATGTGAGCAAGCGCCGCCTCCATGACTGCGTGAGGCGCGTCTGTCTGCTCAGCTGCCCAGTCGCGAAACGATGACCGGAAGCCGTGCGGAACAGCGTCGATGCCGAGAGTCCTCAGCAGTTTGCGATGAGTCATGTCCGACAGAGGCTTCCCCGTCTTCGATGGGAAGACCAGACCGCTTCCATCATCCAGGGCCTCAGCCTCTCGGAGTATCTCGATAGCGCGCACCGATAGCGGTACTCGATGCTCCCGCTCTACCTTCATCTTCTCAGGTGGGATAGTCCATGTCCGAGCACCTATGTCTACCTCCGGCCACTGAGCGTTTCGGGTCTCGCCTGGGCGAGTCGCGGTGAGGACTTGGTATTCGAAGGACAGCTTCGAGGCTTCCGAGGCATTCGAGGCCCGCACGGCTCTCAGCGCGGTGGCAACACCCGTGTAGTGCAGCGCCTTGAAGTGGGTCTTGGCTCGCCGAACCCGCTTCAGCCCCAGACGCACGGCGTCTCCTGCCGGGTTGTCTACACGCAAGCCGTTGGCGATAGCCCAGTCGAAGACATCCCGAACGTGTCCGTGAACCTGTCTGGCCGTCTCAGGCTTCTCAGTCCAGATGGGTGTCAGCGCTCTGAGTACATCTGCGCCGCTCACCTGATCGAGGGGCATGTTGCCAAAGAAAGGATAGGCATAGGTCTTCAGCGTGGCTTCCCATCGTTTGGCCGTCTTCGGGTGCCTCCAGTCGGAGCGTCGTATCTCTATGACCCGCTTTGCGGCCTCGGTGAAGACGGGTATGGCTTCTCGCCGTTTCCCGTCGCGTGGGTCGCCTCCCTCGCGAGCGAGCTTGCGATTGGCGAACGCCTTTTCGCGTGCCTCACCCAGAGACACCAATGGGTAGCCGCCCAACCCCAGGTCCGTCCGTCTTCCCAGGATGGTAAGGCGCTGTATCCATCGTTTGCTGCCCGTAGGCTCGACGACTAGGTACAGCCCGTTCCCATCGCCGTACCTGCCCAGGCTCTTTGCCGTCCGCACGCGCGCCGCGCTGAGAGCGTTGTTCGGCCTTCGACTCATACGATGAACCTGGCTTGACCTACCACATGACCTACCACATAATAGCGCGGACTGGGACGGCCTGCAACGGACTAGGACGAACCGCTACGGAAAGAAGGGTTCTAGCTGAAGCAAGTATGAATGGGCAGATTTAGCTCAAGCGTTGGCGCGCCCGGCAGGATTCGAACCCGCGACCCTCGGTTCCGAAGACCGATGCTCTATCCGCTGAGCTACGGGCGCGTTAGGCCGCCGCGAGAGACGGGACGCTCCACGAAGGTTCGACGCGGGCGTCGGTGTGTTGGCGACGCATCGACGGTGGGTCACTGCTGGTGAGTGGGCTCGCGTCGAAGGGAGTGGGGTGAGCGAAGGGATTTGAACCCTCGATCTCCAGGGCCACAACCTGGCGCCTTAACCGCTTGGCCACGCTCACCACGGTACGCAACGATTCTAGCACCGGACCTAGGACTGGTCAACGAAGGCCGCGCTGGCACGGAGTTGGTGAGGGCCGGTTACGAATCGGCGTCGTCGTGCTCGGATGGACTGCCTGAGATAGCTCCCAGGAGGTCTGAGACAGTAGCCGTTCGTATCGTGGGGTGTCGCAGTGGTCGGGAGTCGTCCACCCGGTAGACGTTACGCCTGCCGTTCTTGCGGCGCTCGATGTAGCCCCCGATTTCGAGGTCCGCGATGATCTTGTGGGTGGTCCGCTCTGTGACGCCTATGTGTCCTGCGATCTCCCTGGCCGTGGAGATGGGGTTCCCCGAGATGTAGCTCAGGACCAGGCCATGATTTGTTATGAAGGTCCACCCAGGGCGAGTGGTCAACGGTCCGAGCCTCCCTCAGTGATTGGCGGATGTTATCACAGGCTTGCCGGTGAATCAATGTCTCGGGCGCATATTGGCGAATTGCCGGAGGCTAGTCTGTAGACAGCTCTCTGGCCAATTCCACCAGGGTGCGAACCGGGACCCCCGTGGCGCCTTTCGTTATGTGCCCACGGTGCTTGTCGGCCACGTTGGTGCCGGCGATGTCCAGGTGCACCCACGGGCAGTCCCCGGCGAACTCCCCTATGAACATCGCCGCTGTGATCGCCCCGGCGCCCCGGCCGCCGGCGTTCTTGATGTCGGCTACGTCGCTCCTGTAATGCTCCTTGTACTCGTCGTAGATGGGCAGCTGCCAGGTCCGCTCGCCGATGCGGTTTCCTGCGGCAACGACCCGGTCGGTGAAGCTCTGGTCGTTGCCGAAGGCGCCGGTGCATAGGTTGCCTAGGGCCACGTTGACCGCGCCAGTGAGCGTGGCGACGTCTACCAACCGCTCGACGCCCTGGGATTTGGCATAAGTAGTAGCGTCCGCGAGGACCAGCCTGCCCTCGGCGTCGGTGTTGTCGATCTCGACCGTCTTACCGCTCATCGTCTTGACGACGTCCCCCGGTCGCTGGGCTCGTCCGCCGGGCATGTTCTCGGTGGCCGGCACGATTGCGGTCACGTTTAGCTTTAGCTTCAACCGGCCGATCCCCTTCATGGCGGCTATGACTGCCGCTCCGCCGCCCATATCCCCCTTCATGTGCCGCATGTTGGCAGCCTGCTTGATGTCGAGGCCTCCGCTGTCGAATGTGATGCCTTTGCCCAGCAGCCCGAGGTCCACGGTGTCGTCCGTGTCGTCGCCTTTGTGTCGCAAAATGATGAACTTCGCAGGCTCGTCGGCTCCCTGGGCTACGCCTAGGATGGCACCCATTCCCAGCTCGGCCATCTGTGGGCGCTCCAGCACCTCGATCTCGAGGCCGCTCTCCCTGGCGACCTCAAGGGCCACCTCGGCCATTCTCGTCGGGGTCATGTGATTGGCCGGCTCGTTGACCATGTCGCGGCACAGGTTAACCGCGTCCGCGATGATCTCCCCCTCGCGCACGCCCTGTTCGCTCTCCTCCAGCTTTCCGGCGTCGAACTCGATCAGCGTAAGCTCGCGCATGTCCCGGCGATCTTCGTCGCCGGACTTGTGCCTGTCGAACCGGTACAGGCCCATGACGCTACCCTCGGCTATGGCCCGTCCCGACGTGCGTGCAGCCAGTCCTCCGGCACCGGCCCCGTGGATGATCGTGGCGACGGTTTCGACTCCGGTGCGCCGAAGACGCCGGCAGCACTCCGCAGCGATGGAACGGACGGTATCGGCCGAGATTTCGGGACCTTTGCCCAGCCCGGCGACCAGCACCCGCGCCGGCGGGATTTTGCCGAGGGTGTGGATCAGAGTCAACTCTCCGCGCTTTCCCTTTATCTCGCCATCGCTTATCAGCCGGGAGATGGCGCCGTCCAACGCGGCGTCAACAGCTCCCGTTGCGCCCTTGGGCGCTGTCACATCCTCGAAGAGATTCACGATGATCGCACCGACCTGCTGCTCGGTTATGTCGCCGATCGCCACCTTGATGTGCATGAGGTTTCCTGCGCGGTGATGGATTCAGGCCGCCGTTCACGGGTGGTCTCGCGACCCTCGGAAGGCGGCATCATTATAGGTCACCGATCAGGCTATTGTCACACGGAGGGCTCTGCTATAATGCGGGCTGCAAGCAGGACGACCAAGGCGGATGCGAACCGGCAAACGTCAATATCACGAACCACCTCGCCGCTAAGGAGAAGACTGTGCCTGGAAGAAACGTATCGGACCGAGAGCGAGCTCTGGTCGAAAAGGCCCACGAGTACTTGCCCGGAGGCAGCCTCGGCAACCTCCGGACGGATATCGTCATAAAGGAAGGGCGGGGTGCGAGGATCTGGGACGTGAGCGGCAATGAATACGTCGACTACCTGCTCGGGTCCGGCCCAATGCTCGTTGGTCACACCCATCCTGAGGTGGTGGCCGCAGTGCGTGAGCAGCTCGAGCTGGGCAGCACATTCTTCGCCGGGACCGAACACGCCATCCTTCTCGCTGAGGAGGTGGTGAAGGCTGTCCCTTGCGCCGACAAGGTCAGGTTCAGCGCCAGCGGGACTGAGGCCACGATGTTCGCGATGAGGACGGCTCGCGCCTTCAGGAGGCGGGACAAGATCCTGAAGTTCGAGGGCGGCTTCCACGGCATGAACGACTATGCCTTGATGAGCATGGGGCCGACAGACCCGCCTGAGTTCCCGAAGGCGAAGCCCGATTCAGCCGGGATCCCGCGATCCATCCAGGACGAGATGCTAATCGCCCCCTTCAATGACATCGAGACGACGTCCGCCATCATCGAGCGGTATCACGACGAGCTGGCGGGCGTCATCGTCGAGCCCTTCCAGAGGCTGATTCCACCGAAGCCCGGGTTCCTCGAGGGCCTGCGAGAGGTGACGCTGCAGTACGAGATACCGCTCATTTTCGACGAGGTGGTCACCGGGTTCCGTTTCGCCTACGGCGGCGCGCAGGAGTACTACGGGGTGACGCCGGACCTGTGCACGCTGGGCAAGGCGGTTGGAGGGGGCTATGCGCTCACCGCCCTGGCGGGCCGGGAAGAGCTGATGTCTCACATGGACGCGGACGCGGTCGATGCCGAGGGGTTCATGCCCCAGGTCGGGACGCTCAGCGGAAACCCGGTAGCTTCTGTAGCAGGACTGGCTACCCTAAGCATACTGAGGCGAGAGGGCACCTACGAGCGGCTGTTCGCCACGGGCCAGCAGGTGAAAGACGCCCTGGAGCGGCTGCTGATGGAGGCCGAAATCCCTGCCCAGGTCGTGGGCGAGGCTCCGCTCTTCGACGTTGTGTTCAGCGACTCGGAGGTAACCGATTATCGGTCCTCTCTCAAGGGCGACAAGGCCATGCAGAGGCGGTTCAATGACCTGTTGCTGGAGCGCGGAATCTTCAAGGGTGACAGCAAGTACTACATCTCGATCGCTCACGACGCCGAAGATGTCGATAAGACGATCGAGGCCTTCTCATCGGCAATCGATGAGCTGCGTGGGTAAGCCCTCGCTGCTCACGCACCCCTTCGTACAGGGGCGCCTGGCGTGCATGGCTGCATTCGTTCGCGCCAAAGGTTGAACGCCTGGGGCCTTTCGTACTGTCATCGGTTGACGTATCCTGTAGTCGTTCCAGTGACACTGTTGGAATCTACGAGATCGTTTATGTGTAGTCCCATTCGATAACGGTTGTTCGCTAATCACAAGGCAGGATTACTCGATTCGTCAAGACTGGCGAAAATAGTGCCAAAAAACCCTTGACATCAAAAGGTGCCTCGGTTACCGTCTTTTTAGAGGCTAACCGGGGGTACTCTCTCAAACTATCCACAGCTTGCGCTGTCCTGGTCATCAGTTTAGCAGCCACAAAATCTCGATAGATTCGGAGCGCGATGCCCCGTCCGGCTGCTGAAGCGGACTGACCCGCTAGGTGGCCAGAGAGTATCCCACGCGTCGCGGTGATCGTCCCCGCGGTTGGCTCTACCCTAGGTGGGTATTTCCCCACTGCCCGACCCAGGCCGAGGTGCGCCCGTCGCACGGCTCCAAGGAGGCCGATATTGCGGGGCGAACTCGGAAACCGCGCTGGCAGGCATGAACGCGAATTCGGCTCGCGAGGCTCGAACCGGAATTCCTCACGATAGCCCAACACTGAGGTGTTGACGTGAATCTTGGCAAGACCGAGGTCGATGTTATAAGCGACGGAACCTATTTAATGGATGGGGGCTGCGTATTCGGGCAGATCCCCAAGTCACAGTGGGAGCTCCACGTCAAGCCGGACCGGAGGAACCGCGTCCGCTTGGGCCTGAACTCGCTGCTGATCCGAACTCCCGAGGCCAACATCCTGGTGGACACGGGGGCCGGCTCCAAGCGCCCGGATAGGTTCAAGGAAGCGTATGGCCTCAACGGCAATAAGCTCCTGAAGGGACTGCGGAACGTCGGCCTGACCGCCAGGGACGTCGACGTTGTCCTTATGACCCACCTGTACTTCGACCACGGTGGCGGATGCACGAAGCTCGATCGGTCCGGCAGCGCCGTGCCGACCTTCCCGAAGGCGAAATACCTGGTCCAGAGGGCCTGCTGGGAAGAGGCCAACGACCCCAACGAGCGTTACCACGGGTCGTTTTACCAGGACGACTTCGAGCCACTGGAGGAAAAGGGGGTCCTGACGCTGCTGGACGGCGATACGGAGATCATCCCGGGCGTCACGGTGAAGGTGGCCGACGGGCCCTTCACGGGACACCAGATCGTCCTAGTCGAACGGGGCAGCGAGAAGATCGCATACGCCAGCGACCTGGTGCCCACGCCGTTCCACCTGCCACTTCAGTACATACCCGCCCAGGACGCGAAGCCCAATGACACGCTGGCTCAGAAGCGGGACTTCCTCGACATGGCCATCAGCGGCGGCTGGCTGATAATCTTCGGACACGGCCACGAGCCAAGGGCCGGGTACGTGCAGCGGCGCAACGGCGGGATAGAGCTCAAGCCCGTAGACATATAAGTGCTCGGATCAGAGAACTGCCGTGTGGCGCAGCGCACTCACGCTCAAGCGCGGACTGCGGTGCGCGCTATGCGACTTCTGCGTACAGGGTCTCGTCGGTGAAGGCGCAGAGCGTGGCCGCGGTTATCTGATTGGTCAGCTCCCTGCTACTCATCGAGGCGACGCGGACGTAGTTGTCCGTCAGGCCTGACCAGACAAACGCGCCATCACGCTCGTGCTTGCTTTCCCACAGTACGTGGCGTGTCTGCCCCACGATTCCGCGCTTGAAGTCGGCGGATTGTCGGTCGGTTAGCTGAATAAGCGCCCGCGCTCTGTCGGTTCTAACCTCGCTAGGTACTGCCTGGCCGAAGTGCGCCGCACTGGTTCCCGGTCTTGGCGAGTAGGGGAACACGTGGGCACTGGCGAATCCGACCTGCTCGCAGAGCGCATACGTTTCCTCGTGGTCCGAGGCGGTCTCGCCGGGGAACCCCGCGATGACATCAGTCGTGATGGCAACATCCGGCACGGCCATCCTGATCCTCTCCACCGCCAGGGCGTAAGCAGCCGCCGTGTAGCGCCGGCGCATCCGCTTCAAGACCGCGTAGCTGCCGCTCTGAAGCGGCATATGAAAGTGAGGGCATAGCCTCGGATCGGTCCACAGCTCCAGCATATCGTCCCCGATGTCCTGGGGCTGGAGCGACGAGACTCGGAGCCGTTCGACGGAAGTCTCAGCCAGAATGCGCTCCAGCAGGGTCTTCAGTCTTGTGCCGGCGATGTCGAACCCGTAGGAGCCGAGCTGCGTACCAGTGAGCACCACCTCCCTGTAGCCCGAGTCCCCGTATCGGTTGATCTCGTCTACGATCTCTTCCGGCTGGATGCTGCGTTCCCTGCCGCGGACCCTGGGCACGATGCAGTAGGCACAGATCTGGTCGCAACCCTCCTGGATCTTGACCATCGCCCTGCTCCTGGCGATGCGGGGACTGAAGACCTCGACGTCGTCGCCCGTGGCGCAGGGTATCGAGGGCTCCCCCGTCCACTCTACGACGCGCCGGGCCAGGTCGTCCTTGGCCCTGTTACCCGCCACGATGTCGACCTCGGCCATCGCCTCGAGGTCCAAGGGCGCCCGCTCAGCGTAGCAGCCCGTTGCAACTATGGTCGCGTCGGGGCTGCGACGGCGTATCGCCCTCAAAGCCTGGCGGGCCTTGCGGTCGGCGATATGCGTGACAGTGCAGGTGTTAATGACATACACGCTGGCCGGACCGTCGAATGGCGCCAAGCGGAACCCGGCCCCCGCAAACTGCCTGGACAGTGCGGCGGAGTCGGCCTGGTTCAGCTTGCAGCCATGAGTCTCGATGGCAACTGTTGGTGCAGTAGGGTTCGGGTCGCCGCCCAAGGCGTAGCCTCCTGAAACTGGGTCTGCCGAATTATATGGACCCAGCCTCGCACGCGTCAACGAAGCTCTGTACAGGGCCATCGGGTTAAGATGCCGCCAGGCCTGGAACTGAATCGGCCACGGTCTGCATCTAAGTAACCAGAGAGCTGAAATATCAGGAGGTCGCCAAGAATGCAAGAGCCGAATATCACCGTGTACGGAGCGCCCTGGTGCCCCGACTGCCGCCGTTCCAAGCAGTTCCTCGGAGAGCAGCGCGTGCCGTATAAATGGGTCGACATCGACCAGGACGAGCGGGGCAGGCAGCGCGTCCAGGAGATCAACGACGGCAAGCAGATAATTCCGACGATCCTATTCGAGGACGGCTCGGTACTCGTGGAGCCGACTGATGCCGAGCTTGCGGCCAAGCTCGGCATCAGCCCGAAGGCGGAGCGCAGCTTCTACGACCTCATCGTGGTGGGTGGCGGTCCGGCAGGGCTCACCGCGGCGCTCTACACGGCGCGTGAGGGCATCGAAACGCTGATCGTGGAGCGCAGCGGCATCGGCGGCCAGGCGGGCATCACGGAGCGAATCGACAACTACCCGGGCTTCCCCGAGGGCGTAGGCGGCGGCGAGCTGGCCGACAGAATGCGGGCGCAGGTAGAGCGCTTCGGGGTCGAGATACTCCCCGCACAGGCGGTGGTGGCCATCGAGGCGCAGGGCGACTATAGGCTGGTCCGCACTGAGTCGGGCGAGGAGTACTGCTCCAGGGCGGTCCTCATCGCGACGGGTAGCCGCTACCGGCGTTTGGGCGTCCCCGGCGAGGAGGACTTCATCGGCGCCGGCATCCACTTCTGCGCCACCTGCGACGGTCCCTTCTACAAAGGGAAGGAAATGGTGGTCGTAGGTGGCGGGAACAGCGGCGTCGAGGAGGGTCTGTTCCTTACCAAGTTCGCCAGCAAGGTCACGGTGCTCGAGGTTCGGGATCGCCTGGGCGCCAGTCAGATACTTCAGGAGAAGGCGGCCAGTCACCCGCAGATGGAGGTCCGAGTCGGCACGACGGTCGAGGAGTTTAAGGGCGATGGGCGTCTCGAGTCGGTGGTGGTCAAGGACGTCAGCACGGGCGAGACGGAGGAGCTCAGGCCCGGAGCCGTGTTCATCTTCATCGGTCTGGATCCGAACACCGACTTCCTGGGCGATGCCGTCGAGCAGGACAAATGGGGATTCATAGAGACCGGCGGGACCTTCGAGACTCGCATACCGGGCGTCTTCGCCGCAGGCGACGTTCACGCAGGCAGCACCAAGCAGGTGACCGGCGCTGCCGGCGAGGGCACGACGGCGGCTCTGATGATCCGCCGGTACCTGGAGGAGAGCGAGCGCAGCCGCGGGTACAAGGGGGATTAGTTGCTTGGATGCACCCGGTCATGGTGCATCCCAATCCGCCAGCCAGCGAGGGGCCCCCGGGGAACGCCCCTCGCCGTCCGACGAGCCGCTGCTCTTTCGGTCTCGTGGTTCAAATAGCTCACCACGAGCGGAAAACCACTCCTATGTCCGGCCTGAGCTTGTGGAAGGCCCCTGGATCACCCAACTAACCTCTGATCCGGGGCGCTGCCCATACTTTGCCAAAACTTACCCACAATTGTCGTGCCCGTGTGACGAGCCGCTGCTATAATGCGGCAACTTGGTGAAGCGTCCGTTGCCGACCCTTGAAGCTGACCGTGACAGGCTGTCGCCCCGACGGGCGGACCGGCATTGAAGGGGGGAGCCCCATGACCACACGCGTTGTAGTGACCGGCATAGGAATCATCAGCCCGCTGGGACTCGATAGGAAGACCACCTGGGATGGACTGCTGGCCGGCCGATCGGGCGTGGGCCAGATAACGAGCTTCGACACGGAGGGGTTCGAAACGACCATCGCGGCCGAGGTGAAGGATTTCGACGCCACGTCTCACGTCGGCAAGAAAGAGGCCCGGCGAATGGACAGGTTCGCCCAGCTCGCTGCCGTGGCCGCCAGGGAGGCCGTCGAGCACTCGGAGCTCAAGATCCAGCCCGGTAACTGTGAGCGCGTGGGAGTGATGATCTCCAGTGGTATCGGAGGGGTGATCACCCTCTCGCAGCAGGTCGGCGTCCTGAACGAGAAGGGTCCCGGCCGCGTTACCCCCTTCCTTGTGCCGATGATGATGCCCGATATGGCGTCTGGTCAGGTGTCTATGCTACTGGGAGCCAAGGGGCCGAACTTCATCACCGTCTCGGCGTGCTCCAGCGGCGCCGATGCCATCGGGCAAGGGTTCGAGACGATCATCCGTGGGGATGCGGACGTGGTGGTTGCGGGTGGTGCGGAGGCTGCGATATGCCCCATCGGGGTGGCGGGATTCAGCGCGTGCCAGGCGCTTTCGAGACGAAACGACGATCCGCAGGCAGCCTCGCGCCCCTTCGATGCCCAGCGCGACGGGTTCGTCCTGGGGGAGGGTGCCGCCGTGCTGGTGCTGGAGAGCATGGACAGCGCAATCAACAGAGACGCCGCTCCCATCGCGGAGCTCGTCGGCTACGGCGCTACCGCGGACGCGTATCACATAACTAAGCCGGCCCCGGACGGCGAGGGCGCGGCCAGAGCAATGGCTTTGGCGCTCGGGAAGGCCTGCGCACAGCCGGAAGAGCTGGGCTACGTGAATGCCCACGGCACGTCGACTCCGCTTAACGACAAGTACGAGACCATGGCGATGAAGACGGTGTTCGGGGAGGCCGCGTACCGGGTGCCCATCAGCTCCACCAAGTCCATGACTGGGCACCTTCTTGGCGCCAGTGGCTCCCTCGAGGCTGCCATATGCGCCATGAGTATCGCCGAGGGCGTCATCCCTCCGACCACCAACCTGGACTTCCCCGATCCCGAGTGCGACCTGGACTATACCCCGCACGTATCGCGCCGCGCAGAGCTCAGGACCGCCATGAGTAACTCTTTCGGCTTCGGGGGACACAACACGTCGCTGGTGTTCCAGATCGCCGAGTAGGCTGGTTCGCAGGCCGACGCACGCGCCGGTCATCGAGAGGTTCCGATGGCTACCCGGGAGGCCCGGACCACCAAGCACTGGTACAAGCTGGCCCCTCCACCGGCGGGCTTCTCCACAGAGCTCGGGTTGCCTCCTTTCCAGGCCCACCTCCTGTACAACCGTGGTGTGAGACGGCGATCGGATGCGGCCGACTTTCTATCCGCGGACGCTGGGGACTCACACGATCCAATGCTCCTCCCCGACATGGATAAGGGCATGTCGCGGCTGGCCTCTGCCGTAGATTCAGGAGAGACCGTCGGGGTTTTCGGCGACTTCGACACCGATGGGATTACCGGTACCGCGCTACTCACCCAGGCCGTACGAGACCTGGGTGGTAAGGTCATCCCCTACCTGCCCGACCGCGTAAAAGAGGGCCACGGACTGAACGAGCTGGCCGTGAGGTATCTCAGGGACCAGGGCGTGTCGTTGCTGATAACGGTGGACTGCGGGGTAGACTCGGTCGCCGAGGTCGAGCTGGCCGCGTCGCTCGGGATGGACTCGATCATCACCGATCATCACACCCTTCCGCATGAGCTGCCGGCACCGTGCGCGCTGATCAATCCTCGGCGGTCCGACTCTGAGTATCCCTACGCGCACCTGACCGGGGTGGGCATGGCCTTCAAGCTGGTCCAAGCCCTGTACTCCCACGTCGGGCGGCCGCCGCCCGAGCACCTGCTGGAGCTGGTGGCGCTTGGGACTGTGGCGGACGTTGGTCCGCTGACCGGCGAGAACCGCTACCTGGTCAAAAAGGGTCTCGAGCGGCTAAACGCAACCCAGAGCCCTGGGATCCAGGCGCTGGCCGCCGTGGCGAATCTGAGGATGGGCTCGATCGACGTCGAGTCGCTGGCGTTTGGACTGATACCGAGGCTGAACGCCGCAGGGCGACTGGATCATCCAGCCATCAGCCTCGAGCTCCTGACCGCGGAAGACCCCGAGCAGGCGAGGGCCCTTGCCGCCAGCCTGGAGCAGAAGAACTCCGAGCGGCGGGCGCTGGCCGATCAGAGCGTCCGTGAGGCCGAGCAACAGATAGATGCTGAGGGCGATTGCGACCAGCCCAGCATGATCGTCGTGAGCAGCGGCGAATGGGTGCCCGGGGTCCTGGGGCTCATAGCTGGTAACATGGCCGAGTCCTACTACCGCCCGTGCGTGGCCGTTTCCGTAGGCGACGAGACAAGCCGAGCCAGCGCTCGAAGCATTCCTGAGTTCGACATCGTCGGCGCCTTAGGAGAGTGCAGTGATCTCTTCACGCGATTCGGGGGACACGCCCGCGCTGCCGGGTTTACGGTGCCGAGCTCATCGTTGCCGGAGGTGACGCGGAGGCTGCGGGCCTCGGCCAGAGAGAAGCTGGAAGGGGTCGACCTCCGTCCGAAAATCGCCATCGACTGCGAGACCTCCCCTGCCCTGTTCGGCGACGCAAACATGCAGTTCATACAGTCGTTGGCGCCCTTCGGCGAGGCCAACCCGGCACCGGTGTTCCTGACCCGCAACGTCCGGATGATCGAGGCTCGTCACGTAGGGGACGGTGCTCGGCACCTGAAGCTCCGCTTTCGACATGATGGGTCGTCTTGGGACGCGATTGCCTTCCGGCAGGGCGGCAAGATGGACGCCCTGACAGAGCGGATGGACCTCGTGTACACGGTGGGCGTGAACAGCTGGGGTGGGCGAGAAAGGGTGCAGCTTACGGTGCTGGACCTGGCGCCTACTGGAGGCCGCCAGCTGGCCGACTAGCGCCTCTGGCTCCTCCGCCGTCGCTCGGCCCTCGTAAAGCGGCTCTGCAGCGGGGGCTCCGATCTCGAAGGATCTGTCTCCGGGGCGTCTCCAGCCGGGACAGACCGCGCCCTGACGGCCAACAGGGGCACTGTGATGGCCAGCACGAGCAGGGCGATGAAATGGGCCTCCTGCAGGCCGGCCACCCAGACATCGTCCTCCCGGGCGAAGCTGACGGCGAACCTCCCCACAGAGTAGAGGGCCAGGTACAGGGCGAACACCATCCCGTTGGGCTTGAGCCTGTCGCGCAGCCTCCAGATGATGAACAGCGCTATCGCGTTCCAGATCATCTCGTATGCGATGACCGGCTGCACCGAGACCTCGATCCCGTTGCCGCAGAGCCTCGCGTCGCTCAGCGGGTTGGTCCATATGAAGCCCAGCGGGAAGTCCACTGCCTTCGCGCAGTGCTCGCCATTGACGATATCGCCGAGTCTGCCAATGGTCTGGACGAATAGCATGGCGGGCGCGGTGATGTCTGCGATGGCTCCCAGGGGAAGATGCTGGTTCCTGTCCAGCTCCTCCTCGAGGTCTTCCAGTTTGCGCCGGTCACGGTCGCTCGGCGGCTGGCCTCTTCCGAGGTTTCTTATCTCCCGCTCCAGCCGCGGCCTTCGGTTGGCTCGGACGATGTTCATTACGAAGCCGGAGACGATACCGCCGGAAAAGCCTCCGAGGATGCCCCCCCAGAGGGCGATTCCTCCGCTCCAGACGGCGACTATCCGTGCGGGGTTCGCCTGGTAGAAGGTCCACTCGTCGATAACGTGGACCAGTCGGGCGCCGATGATGCCGCCGATCACGGCCCAGATGGCTATTGCGTAGATCGCGTCGGAGCGTACTCCCTTGAAGACCGCCCAGCGGGCCACGAGGTGTATGGCCATCGCGACCGCCACGAAGCTGAAGAACCCGTGCCAGCTAAGGGCGAACGCCCCCGAGGAGGCCATGTTGGACCCTATGTCTATCTCAACCACTCACACGTCCGTGTCGCGGGCGAACCGCGGGTGCAGCAAAAGAAGGCTCGTAGGGTTTAATCTAAAGCTCCTCTGATAGGGGTGTCAAGCATACTTCCCAGCCGGCGGATGCCAGGGACGCCCCCCTCCGTATGTTAGAATAGGCGTACACGCGGGTTCGGAAGTCGAGCATGGATGAGTGGATCGACAGCTTCCTCGACTACATGGCGGTCGAACGCGGCGTGTCTCCCCACACGCTGAGCGCTTACCGGAACGACCTTCGCCAGTTGGTCGAGTTCCTGCGATCTCGCCATGCCGGCGCCGGTGAGCGTCATGCCTGGGAGGCTGTCGACGAGCCAACTGTTTCGGGGTACCTGATGTGGCTCCACGAGCTGGGGTACTCGGACACGACCCGTGCCCGTAAGGTAGCGTCGGCGAAGTCTCTTTTCGGGTTCCTCGTGGACGAGGGTCTGCTAGCTCGGGATCCGACCGGGAACCTGAGCTCGCCCAGGGTCGGCCGGTCGCTGCCGGACGCCATCAGCATGGAGCAGGTCGAGGCGTTGCTCGCGGCCACCGGCGACGACACGCCCGAGGCCATGAGGGATCACGTGATGCTGGAGCTGCTGTATGCCACCGGCATGAGGGTTAGCGAGCTCGTGTCTCTCGACCTCGACGACGTCGACCTGGAGCAGGGCTACGTCCGGTGCTTCGGCAAGGGCTCCAAGGAGCGGTTGGTGCCGATTCACGAGAGGGCCGTCGCCGCGCTTCGACGCTACATCGATAGCGCGTGGCCGTCGCTGGCCGGCGAGAAATCGGGCTCTGCTATCTTCCTGAATCGCAGAGGCAAGCGACTCACCCGGCAGGGCCTGTGGCTTATCCTGAAAGGGTACGCGGCCCGCGCCGGTATAGAGGCCCCGGTGACACCACACACGTTGCGCCACAGCTTCGCTACCCACCTGCTGCGGGGGGGCGCGCCGTTGAGACACGTTCAGGACCTGCTGGGCCACGCCAGCATCACCACGACCCAGGTGTACACGCATCTGACGACCGAGCACGTCAGGGCCGAGTACGATAAGGCACACCCAAGAGCCCGAAAGGTGGAGGCCGACATGACCGGCCACCTTGAAAGCGCGGCCGGGTAGCGCTACATTGGATCCGGCAGGGCGGCCCTGACCGTCCCCCATTTGGAGGAAACGAATGCCAAGCAAGTCCAGTAGGGCAGCATCGAGGCAGGCCCAGCTAAGGAAGCGGAAGCAGCGCGGTAAGGCCCGTACGCAGGTGTTCGACGCTGGACCGACCGAGTCTGCGTCCCAGAGTGTAACGGCCGACGAGACTGCGGTTGCCGACGAGGCAACGATCGAGACGGAAACGCCCGTTACTGAGCCGGCCACGACCGCCGAGCGGGTTCAGCCGCAGCCTGCTCCTGCCACAGCACGAGAGCGCTCCACACCCGTGGCAGCCCAGGCACGAGGGCGCTCTAACCGTGCGCCCGCCCCAGTTCGAGGGCGCTCCGCTCAGGCGCCGGCCGAGTCCGCCATGAGATACCCGTACCTCGGGCAGGAGCTAAAACGGATTGGCGTATTCGGAGCGCTGATCGTCGCCATTCTCATCGTTCTGACCGTTTTCCTCGGCTGAGGCCCGTGCGGTGGCCTGAGCCTCTCGTCCGCATCCGTTTCGCCTGATGCCTAAACACGACCTGTCCGAGCTGCTGAAGGCGACTCCCGCCAAACCCGGCGTGTACCTCATGCGAGACTCCCACGCCGAGGTGCTCTACGTCGGCAAGGCGGCGAGCCTTCGACACCGCGTGGGCTCCTACTTCGCGGCCTCTGCCAACCTGACGCGCAAGGTCCGCACGATGGTCCGAAAGGTCGCCGACTTCGACTATATCCTGACGGAGTCGGAGCAGGAGGCCGTGATCCTCGAGTGCAACCTCATAAAGCAGCATAAGCCTCCCTACAACGCGCGACTCAAGGACGACAAGAGCTATCCCTTCATCAAGATAGACGTCTCCGAGGAGTTCCCTCAGGTCTACATAACCCGAAAGGTCGGCCGGGATGGTGCCCGGTACTTCGGTCCTTTCGCAAGCGCGGTCAGCGTGCGCCGCACCCTGAGCCTGCTGAAGAAGCTGTTCCCGTACCGCTCCTGCACCAAGACCATCACGGGGACCGACGTCAGACCCTGTCTCGACTACTACATCCATCGGTGCGTCGGGCCTTGCATCGGCGCCGCGGACAAGCGTGAGTACGCCGAGATAATCGAACAGGTAGTGCTGTTCATGGAGGGCAAGACGAGCAAGGTAGTGGCCGGCATCGCCGGGAACATGAGGGACGCGGCGTCCAAGCTCGAGTTCGAGCGGGCCGCCGTGCTCCGGGACCAGCTGCGGGCTATCGAGAGCGTCCACGAGGGCCAGAAGGTGCTCCACCTGACCTCGGAGAACATGGACGTGATCTCGGCGGCACCTAGCCTGAACGAGGCCTGGGTCGAGGTGTTCTTCATACGGCAGGGGAAGCTCATAGGACGGGACCACTTCATCATGGAGGGTACCGAGGACGATGAGCCCCGGCAAATTCTCACCGCCTTCGTGAAGCAGTTCTACGACGCGACACCATACATACCTCCCCGCATCCTGGTGCCGCATGAGCTGGAGGATGCCGAGGCCATCGAGGGCTGGCTCCGCGACAAGCGACAAGGCAGTGTTCGGGTCGACGTGCCTCAGCGGGGCGAAAAGCGCAGGCTCGTGGAGATGGTGGCCGAGAATGCCGCCGAGGGCCTCGAGATGCTCAAGGTGAAGCAGTCGTCGGATACGGTGAAGCTGGACGCGGCGATGGCGGAGCTACAGGAGGCTCTTAGCCTGTCGAGTCCGCCGAGGCGTGTCGAGTGCTTCGACATATCCAACATCCAGGGGACCAATCCAGTCGGCAGCATGGCAGTGTTCGAAGACGGCCAGCCTAAACCAGCTCATTACCGTCGTTTCAAAGTGAAGTCGGTCGAGGGCGTGGACGACTACTCGATGATGCGCGAGGTGCTGACCAGGCGGTTCCGCCACCTGGCGAAGTCTGAACACGGCGCGAATCCGGATGACGCCAAGAGCCCCGATGAGGCGGAACCTAAACGCGGAGAGTCGTGGGGCATCGTGCCGGACCTGGTGCTGATCGACGGCGGCAAAGGCCACCTTGGAGCGGCCCTCCAGGTCTTCCTCGAGCTGGGCATCGACCACATACCCCTTGCCAGCCTCGCTAAAGAGAACGAGGAGCTGTTCATCCCCCACATGCTGGAGCCGATCGTGCTGCCACGCAGCTCTCAGGGACTGTTCCTGGTGCAGCGTGTGCGGGACGAGGCCCACCGGTTCGCCGTCACCTACCACCGTCAGCGCCGCTCGAAGAGCGCGATTTCGTCGTCGCTGGACCTGGTGCCGGGCATCGGACCGAAGAGACGCCGGATGCTGCTGCGCCGCTTCGGGTCGGTCCAGGGAATCAAGGACGCGTCCCTGGAGGACGTGGCGGCGGTGCCGGGGATGACGCTGACGCTGGCGCGTCAGGTCAAGGAGTACGTCTAGACGCCGTTCCCGTCGAAGGCCAACCTGGCCCGCAACGGGGGTGCGGGCCCGACGCGTCGGGACGCCGAGCCTAGGGGTGTCCCCGGCGGGTCGGCGGAAAAGCCCGGGAAAGCTCCCTTGCAACTGAGCTCTAGTCGGCGGCGCCGACCTTCCCGGCCTCCTTCGCCTTCTCCTTCTCCGCCTCGCCCTTCTTGAACTCGGGGATCACGTACTTCCCGAAGAGCTCGATGGACTTCATCACCTTGTCGTGAGGCACCGATTCCGTCTGCATCATGATCATCATCTGGTCGATGCCGGTGGCCTCGTGCTTCTTCAGGGCTGCGATGCAGGAGTCGGGGTCGCCCGCGATGATCACGCCACGGTCGCATAGGGTGTCGGCGTCCAGGTCGGCCCAGATGCTGTGGGCGATCGCCTCGCCCCCGGAGAAGTCCAGTCCGGTCCCTGTAGCGTCGCTCTCCACCCCTTCGACGTATCGCGAGAAGTTCTGTTTCAGGTGTTCCGGCACACCGCCCCACATGTCGAGCAGCCGCTGGTACACGTCCTTCTGGTCCTGGACGTAGGGCCTGCCCGGCCGGAAGAACCCCTTGATTGAGTCGGTTCCCATCTCCCTCGCCTCGCGGTTGTCCTCGAGGCAGACACCAAGAGTAGAGTTTGCCCACTGGTTGTTGGCGACCGCGCCAACCGGGTTCGCCTTCTTGATGTTCTCTCTATAGGCCTTGACGTAGGGCTCCAGAGACTCAGGGGCGCTAGAGCCGAAGGCAAGGACGCCGATCCCCTTCTCGGCGGCGATCTCATAAGTGGACGGCTGGAGTGCTGCGACCCACATCGGGGGATGTGGGTCCTGGTAGGGCTTGGGGAGGACCTGGCGCTTGGGCACCTGCCAGTACTTGCCCTCGTGCTCGTACCAGTCCGACTGCCAGATCTTGGGCACCATGGACAGGGACTCGGCCCACATCTCCCTGGTCTCCCTGGGGTCGACGCCCATGCCGGTGACCTCGTAGACCGCCGAGCGGCCTGTGCCTAAGTCCACCCTGCCCTTGGACAGGTGGTCGAGCATGGCCACTCGCTCCGCCACTCGGACCGGGTGGTGGTAGGGCAGGATCACCACGCCGAGCCCAAGCCGGATTTGCTCGGTTCGCTGGCTCAGGGCGGCGTAAATGAGCTCTGGGCACGGCGAGGCCGAAAACCCCGTGAGGAAATGGTGCTCGACGAACCACAGGTAGTCGAAACCCACCTGGTCCGCCAGGACACACTGATCGAGGGTCTCCTGGAGCACCAGATGGTCGTCCAGGACTTCACGCTGCATCTCGTACTGCAAGGCTAGCTTCATATCTAGGCTCCTCGGCTATCGGCTGGGCCCCATTCTAGCGAGAAATTCCCGCGGAGGCCAGCCCCCGGCCGCAGACGGGTCTCCCATCTTGCGGCCGGGGGAATGCGTCGTCGCCCGCTTACTCGCGGCCGTCGCCATCGCCTGCCGCAGCCTTGACGAAGCGGCTGAGCAGGCTGGTGAACTCCATCGGGAAGATGAACTTGGTGGACTCTCCGGTCCCGAGCTCCTTCAGTGTCTCGAAGTACTGGAGGCTCATGGTGTTGGATTCGATGTTCTGGGCCACGGCATCGATCCTGTCCAGGGCCTGGCTGAACCCGTCGGCACGCAACACGGCCGCTTGCTGGTCGCCCTCGGCGGTAAGTATCTCGGCCTGCCTTTCGCCCTCGGCCTGCAGGATCGCCGCCTGCTTGTCGCCCTCGGCCACGGTGACAGCGGCCTCGCGCGTGCCCTCGGCCTCGGTAACAACGGCACGACGTATGCGCTCGGCAGACATCTGCCGGTTCATCGCGTCCTGGATGTCTCGGGGTGGCTCTACCTCGCGTATCTCAACCTGGGTCACCTTTATCCCCCAGCGCTCGGTCACCTCGTCCAGCTTCTGGCGGAGCGACTCGTTAATCCGCTCCCGCTGAGACAGGACCTCGTCCAGCGTGATGTCGCCGATGACCGCGCGAAGAGTTGTCGTGGCGATCCCGATCACGGCGGCTCGGTACTGGACCACCTCCAGCACTGACTTCTCCGCGTCGCCCTCGATCACCCGCATGTATATCAGGAAGTCGATGTCTATCGGCGCGTTGTCCCTGGTGATGTTGGTCTGCCTGGGTATGTCGATCACGTCCTCGCGCAGATCGATCCTCCTGTAGGTCTGGAACGGCCAGACCAGTATCTGGAGCCCCGGCTGTCTGAGGCCCGCGTACTTGCCCCAAGTGAACACGGCTAGCCTCTCGTACTGACGAACGATCGAGAAGTACGGAATCATCCTTCGACCTCCTTTGTGGTTTCTCCCTCAACGGCCTGCACTTTCAGGGTCAGCCCCTGCATCGCGGTTACGACGACCTGCTGTCCTTCCAGTATAGGGTTGCCGGACTCGGACTCGGCAGTCCAGCGCTCGCCGCCAACTCGTACGCTGCCGTGCGGCTCGAGGTTCGTGGTGGCGGTGCCTGTTTTCCCGACGACATCGGCGCTCGGGGACCTATACTTTGTTCTCCTGGCGGTGAGGATGGTCCTGAAGAAGATGGCGAGGAAGACGAATAGCACGCCGCTCACGACGGCGATGAGCCACATACTAACACGAAAGCCGGGTGCGCCGATGGGTGGCGGGCTGAAGCCGCCAAACAGCAGGAATGCCCCGAGGACGAAGCTGATCGCGCCGCCGACGCCGAGTATCCCGACGCCCGCGGCCTGCATCTCGAAGAAGAAGAGCAGCATGGCCAGGCCTAAGAGCGCCACACCCGCCCAGTTGACCGGCAGGTTGCCCACGGCGACGAAGGCCAGGGCCAGGGCGATGGCCCCGGCTACCCCGGGGAAGATCAGGCCGGGGTTGAGGAACTCGAGCAACAGACCGAGGCCGCCGAGGCTCAGCAGGAGGAATGCGATGTTGGGATGGGCGACGATGCCCAGGAAACGCTCCAGCAGGTTGCGCTCGATCGGACGCAGGGCCAAGCCTTCAGTTTCCAGCACGTGCTCTCGATCTCCGAAGAGTATGGTGCGGCCGTTCAGCTGGGCCATCAGGTCGTTCATGTCCTCGGCTACGAGGTCGATAATGTTCTGCTCCAGCGCCTCAGAGGCGGAGTAGGATGCGGCGCTCAACACCGTTTCCTCCAGGGCATCGGCGTTGCGCCCTCGTTGCTCTGCTATGCTCCTGATGAAGGCTGCGGCGTCCTGGGTGGCCTTGGATTTTAGCGTTTCGGGTAGGTCCTGGCCCTGGCCCCCGACAGGCGATGCCGCGCCTATGTTCGTGCTGGGCGCCATCGCCGCCACGTGGGCCGCCGCCGTGACGAAGGTGCCGGCCGAGGCCGCCCGGGCTCCGGGAGGCCATACGTAGACTACGACCGGTATGCGCGAGGACTGGATGCTGGCCACCATCTCGCGGGTGGAGTCGAGCAGGCCCCCGGGGGTATTGAGGCGCACAACCAGAAGCCGGGCCTCCCTCTCCGTTGCGACGTCTATGCCCCGCTCCAGGAAGTTGGCCGATATTGGGTCTATCGTGCCGTCGATGGTCAGGACGTTAGCGTGGCCGGAGGCTGTGTCGGCCGTCGCTGGTAGCGCCCCCACCGCCATGGCGACGAGTCCCAGGGCCACGGCGGCGGCGGCCGCGAGCCGCCGCAGGTTCCTGAGCCCGGTGGACTTGGCAGGGGTACGGCTCATTGGGTACCTTGCCTGAGGTCGATGGCTGACGACTCACCGCCAGGAGGGCTGCGCTGGCCGCTCCCGCCGGCCGTAGCCTTCGGCAGAGCGAACCTGCCCGGCGGCACCGTAGATCGGCGCGCGCACTCTGAGTGATTTCAATTTATGGCGATATGCCGACATATGTCAAATGCACACCCGACCGGCTGGTATAATGCCGCCCCATGAGGATCGTGGCAGCCACCCAGGCCTTCAAAGGCAGTCTCTCGGCCCTCGATGCGGCGAAGGCCGTGGAGGAGGGCGTTCGCCGGGTCCTCCCGGACGCCGACGTCGTGGCGGTGCCCGTGGCCGATGGCGGAGACGGTACCCTGGAGACGCTGGTCGACGCTCTTGGCGGCGAGGTCAGGGCCGAGTCCCTGACCGGCCCGCTGGGAGAGCCGCTCGTGGCCGAGTGGGGGGCGCTCGCGGACGGCACGACCGCCGTGGTAGAGATGGCCCGCTCGTCGGGCATTGCCCTGGTGCCCGCGGAGAAGAGGAATCCCCTGCTGGCGACGACGTATGGGCTGGGTGAGCTCATTCGAAGGGCGCTGGAGCAGGACTTCAGGAGCTTCATCATCGGCATCGGTGGTAGCGCGACCAATGACGCCGGCGCCGGTATGGCCCAGGCGCTGGGCGCGCGCCTCCTCGACTCCGACGGCCGAGAGCTCCCGCGCGGCGGGGCCGCACTCGCCCTGCTTCACAGGATTGACCTTTCGGCGCTGGACCGACGTGCGATGGAGTCTCGGTTCCTGGTTGCCTGCGACGTGAGCAATCCACTGACCGGACCGGAGGGGGCCTCCGCGATATACGGCCCGCAGAAGGGCGCCACCGAGGAGATGGTGGCCCAGCTCGACCTGGCCCTGGGCCGCTTCGCCGAGGTCGTGAGCCGGGACCTCGGTATCGACGCGGGCGACCGGCCCGGCGCCGGCGCGGCCGGAGGCCTCGGGGCCGGCCTCGTCGCGTTCCTGAAGGCGGAGCTGAGTCCCGGAGTGGACATGGTGCTGGACGCCGTCGGCCTGGACGGCCACCTGGAGGGCGCCGACCTCGTCATCACCGGCGAGGGGAGCCTGGACTACCAGACGGTCTATAACAAGGCCCCGATCGGCGTCGCCCGGCGGGCGAAGGCGCGGGGCATACCCGTGGTTGCCGTCGCCGGCTCCCTGGGCGAGGGGTTTGAGCTGGTCCACGAGCGCGGCATTGACGCGGCGGTGGCGATTACCTCAAGGCCTATGTCGCTGGAGGAGGCCTCTAGCAGGGCATTCGAGCTGGTAGCCCAGGCCACGGACGAAGCCCTCCGCCTGATGAGGTTGGGGGGCGACGTGTTCGGCTAAGAACGAGGTGGCGGACTACTGCCCGTTCTTTCAGGCCACCGGATGAGTTTGGTCGGCTAGCTTTCCGACCCGACGTCCGCAGTCACGTTCCCGACTGCCCCGCCCTCAACCGCCAAATGAGCCTCCGCTGTGGACTCCAACGTGAAGCTGGGACCCAGGAGGAAGGTTAGCTTACGGTCCTTCAACAACCGGGAGATGTCCTCCACGGCCGCTTCCTTACCCGATTCCGGCATGTCATAGACAAGCACAAACCTGACCGTGACGTTGCTGGCGGCGAATTGGACCGGCACCGTGGGCGTTAGAGGCCCGTAAACGGCCAACACTCCGTTCGCCGCAAGAACCTCCCGGCTGATGTCGAAGTTACCGGCGAAGTCGACCTCAACGATGTGGTTCACACCAGCTCCGCCCGTAATGTCCTTGATCCGCTCTACCACGTTCTCCGTGCGATAGTTCAGCACGTCGTCAGCCCCTGCGTGTTTCGCGATCTTGGCCTTTACGTCGGAGCTAACTGTGGAGATCACCTGGGCCCCATTTAGCTTTGCCAGCTGAACTGCACAATGGCCAACGGCGCCAGCGCCGCCAGGCACGAGCACAGTTTTGCCCGCAACGGGCCCATCTGCAAACAGGCAACGATGAGCCGTCATGGCGGGAACCCCAAGGCAGGCGCCCTCTGTGAACGTGGTGTTAGACGGCAGTGGAACAGCCCGATGCGCCGGCTGGACCGTATACTCGGCAGCAGTTCCAAATGGTCTCCCGATTTGAGACTGATAGAGCCAGACGCGCTCTCCCACCCGGCTCGCGGGAACACCCGGCCCTACTCGGTCGATGATCCCTGCGCCGTCCTGATGAGGGATGACCCTGGGAGACGCCATGGTAGCCGTCAGCCCCTGCCGTCTTTTCCAGTCCGAAGGGTTGACGCCGGATGAGATTATGCGGACGCGGACCTCGTCGGGTCCGGGCTCCGGGTCAGGCATGTCACCTACCTGGAGCACGTCGGCGCCGCCGTTACGTTCGTACCAGACTGCCTTCATGAGCACCTCAGAAATCGGCGCGGATTGCGGAAGTGTCCAACCAGATCGGGAAGAGGCTAGCGTTGCTGCTTGATTACTCTCCGGCCAACAAGGCTAGCCGATGAGCACTAGGTGGACGTCACCGGGCCCGTGGACGCCGGTGACCAGCGTATACTCGATGTCGGCGGACCTGCTGGGCCCGGTGATGAGGCTCATGTAGTTTCTAAGGTCGCCCTGGATGAAGTCCCGGCGTTGGAGCGTGAACAGCTCGTCCAGGCTGGGCAGCACCTGGCCGGCTTGGACCACTGCGACGTAGGCAGGTGGCAGCAGGGAAACGAGCCTGCTGACTCCCTTGCGAGGCAGGATCACGCAGGTGCCGGTCTCGGCTATGGCGTAGTCGACGCCGGTGATGCCGAGGTCGGCCTGGATCGCCAGCTCCCGCAGCCGCCGGCGCTTCGCCTCGCGGTCAGCCTCGTCCGTCGCTTCGCCCGCCGCCATCAGACCCATCTCGATGCCCGTCCCGGAAAGCAGCGCCTCGACCTGAAGCCGGTCGAGGATTTCGTGGGTCGAGCGCACGAGGGACCGCGCCTCCAGGTTTCGGGCCACGCCCGCGATGTGCTTCCCGGCCTCGGCTGCCGACTGGAACCGGGCCACATTCCAGCCGGCCTGGCCCGCCGAGCTTTCCAGCTGCGACATCAGGTCCGCGGAGTTGGCCGTGGCTTCGCTTAACACGACGTCGGCGCGCCGCTCGACTGACGAAGGGCCATCGGCCAGCGCGGTGACCTCCGGAACGACCTCGTCAGTCGCCGAGGTCCTGCCCAGGGCCTGGCGGACGCGCTGCAGGAACCGGTCGCGGTCGCTCATTTCTGATCCTTCCAGCGGCGTCGGAAGGGTCTGGATGCGATGGCAGGAAAGGTCCGGTAGCGCGTCCAGCGGGTCAGCGGCGGGGGCACCATAGCCAATCTGCCGCGGCGGACCACCGGCCATTGCGCCAGTACAGCCAGACGGCCGGCCAAATTCAGCATAAATGTGCTGGCCACGCTCATCCGCCACGCCTTCATGGCCAGCCGCTCGGCCAGCGACACGCTGCGCTCCTGGCGGTACGTTTTGCCCTCCGTGAGCTCCTTTCGCAGATACAGCAGCATCCGCGGAAGGTTTATCTTGACCGGGCAGGCCTCACGGCAGGCTCCGCAGAGGGTGGATGCGTAGGGCAGGTCCTTGGCGTCCGACAGGCCGGTGAGCACCGGAGAGATCACGGCGCCGATCGGCCCCGAGTAGACCCAGCCGTAGGCGTGGCCCCCGACCTTGCGGTAGACGGGGCAGGCGTTGAGGCAGGCCCCGCATCGGATGCAGTACAGGGCTTCGCGCAGCTCCGGGTCTGCCAGCAGGCGGGAGCGGCCGTTGTCGACTATCACCAGGTGGAACTCCTCTGGACCGTCCTCCTCGTCGTCCCCCCTGGGCCCTGTTACGGCCGTGACGTAGCTGGAGATCCGCTGTCCGGTGGCCGAGCGAATGAGGAGTCTCAGGAAGGTGCCCAGGTCTTCCATGGAAGGAACGATCTTCTCCATTCCGGTGATGGCGACGTGGATGCGAGGCATGGAGGTGCACATGCGACCGTTGCCTTCGTTGGTGACCAGGATCAGCGTGCCCGTCTCGGCCACGACGAAGTTGGCGCCGGTGATTCCCATGTCGGCGGCGATGAACTTGCTGCGTAGCTGCTGCCGCGCCTCGCGTGTGAGGTCGGTGATCTCGGTGTAGCGAGGTGTTTTTAGCTTCTCCGAGAAGAGGTCGGAGACCTCCTCTCGCGACTTGTGTATGGCGGGCGCGATGATGTGGTAGGGGGTTTCGTCGGCCAGCTGGACTATATACTCGCCGAGATCGGTCTCAACCGGCTCGATGCCGCTCTCGATCAGGCGATGGTTGAGGCCCATCTCCTCGGAGACCATGGACTTGCTCTTGACGGCAAGCTTGACTCCGCGGCTCCGGGCGAGGTCGATGACGTAGCGGTTCGCGGCTACAGCGTCTTCGGCGAAGAAGACCGTGCCGCCGGCCCGAGCCACGTTGCGCTCCAACATCTCGAGGTAGTAGTCGAGGTGCTCGATGGTATGGGCCTTGATGGCACGGGCGTGGTCCTTTAACGCATCCCATCCGGGCGTTGCCGCGGCGGCGTCGAGGCGCGCCTGATGGAACCCGCCGTACAGGCCGGCGAGGTTGGCCTGGATCTTCGGATCCTCCAGGGCGGCCCCGGCCGTCGCGTTGAACTCTCGTGTCTTAGGCTCCATGGCCGACCCCGGTGGCGCTACGCATCGGCGCTTAGACCCTCGTCCAGCAGCTGGGCCAGGTGTAGTGACCTGACCGCGGCACCGCGCTTCTCCAGTCCACCGCCGATCTGCATGAGGCAGCTGCTGTCGCAGGCGACTACCGCTTCCGCTCCCGAGTCGACGATACTCTCAACCTTGTCCCGGAGCATCCCGCCAGAGATATCGGCATACTTGACAGAGAAGGTCCCGCCAAAGCCGCAGCACACCTCGGCCTGCCGCATCTCGACCAGTTCGGCCGTGGCCAGTGACCCGATCAGCGCCCTGGCCTGGGTAGTGGCGCCCAGCTCCCTCCGCAAATGACAGGCCTCGTGGTAGGTCACCTTTCGATGCGGGGTCGTCGCTTTCTCGCCGGCATAGGGCGACAGGTCGGTTATCCCCAGGACGTCGTGAATGAACTCGGACAGCTCGTAGACCCTTGAGCCGACCTCTCTCGCCTGGGCGAGAAGCTCCGGCTCGTCGCTGAGGAGCTCTTCGTAGAAGACCCTGACCATGCTGGCGCAGGACCCGGACGGGGTGACGATGTAGCGGTCGCCGCGAAAGGTCTTGAGGAATCTTTTCGCCAGTGGCCGTGCGTCGCTCCAGAAGCCGGAATTGAACGCTGGCTGCCCGCAGCAGGTTTGGCCTCTCGGGAAATCCAGCTCTACGCCCAGACGTCGCAGCACCCGCACGGTGCTCTCGCCGACCTCGGGATAGAACTGGTCGACGATGCAGGTTACGAAAAGGGATGCCCTGGCGGGACTCACACCGGACCCTTTTGTAGCTCGGCCCTGAGTGGCTGACTCAAAAGATCAGGCCGTGGACCACAAACCCCACGAGCCATGCCATCACGAGCGCGGCGCCGCCGGCGAACAGGCCGCCTTCCGTCTCGCGTCTGGCCTGCCCCCTGAGCGGCAGGTGCACGGCGAAAGCGAGAAGGCCGGCGCTCAGAAGCGAGACCGAGGCTGTGGTTACTCCGAGAGCTATGCCGATCGCGAAGCCGACCGCGGCCCAGCTAAACGGAGAGCCGAAGAGGGTGAATAAGGGGTAGAGCGGCCCTGCGAGGCCTTTCAATCGCCTCGCCAAGCTGAGCGGCGATTCGATTATGGTGGTGATGAACGACATCGCTATCGGGAAGGATACATGGGCGTTGGGTCGTTTGCAATGAGAATCGGCTGAAGCGGGCCGTACCCAGCGAGCCGGGGCGGAATCACGATTTTCGAGCCCTTGGCAGGCCAGCCGGCAACTGACATAATGGCCCCGCCGGTGACGAGTGGCAGGCTCCAGTTGAGGTACGTCGGTCCGAGGGTCTTCGGCGCCCGTCCTCCGAGGGACCCGTCAGAACGACATTCGGTCATGTCTGCCTCGACAAGTATTAGCCGTTTTGGTTAGCATCCGATTAGTGTTCCCAAGGCAGGATATTGTCGGCAGTCGAGTACTGGAAGAACAGGGCTGAGAGCCACCACGCCCAGTCGCTCCGTGTTCAGGACCAGGCGAAGGTGCCCGAGGACTTCTGGGCAGCGTTCGCCTCGGCTTTTCGCGAAGACCCGTATCGCTCCGACGACCACGTGCTCGACCGGCTATCGGAGGAGGTCGGCCCAACGAAGACGCTGCTCGATGTTGGAGGTGGCGCCGGGCGGTTTGCCCTGGCGCTGGCGCTTCGCTCCAGTCGAGTGACCGTAGTGGAGCCGTCGCAGAGCATGCTGAGGGAGCTTCGCGCGGGCGCCGATGAGCACGGTATCCAGAACGTCGACGCCGTGGAGAGCACCTGGGAGGAGGCGGAGGTCGAGCCGGCCGATGTCATCCTGTGCTCCCACGTGCTCTATGGTGTGGCCGACATCGTCCCCTTCGTCCGTAAGCTGGAGGCCAAGGCCAGGGATCGGGTGCTGGCGCTAATGTTCGTCGACTCGCCGCAGTCGGAGCTGGCGGAGCCATGGGAGATGGTCCACGGAGAGGAGCGGATCACCCTACCCGCCCTGCCGGGGCTGCTGAGGGTCCTCTGGGAGATGGACATCTATCCGGACCTGCAGATGGTCGGGACCAGGCGGCCCCAGGCGTTCGACGACCGAGACGAGGCGCTGCAACGCCTGCGGCAGCGGCTGTACGTTGTCCCCGATACTGAGCAGGACCGGCGGCTCAAGGCAGCGATGGACGAGCTGCTGGTCGAGACCACCGACGGCCTGACCATTCGCAATACGCAGGCAAGGCACCAGGGTCTGCTGATGTGGCGCCCGGCGTCGTCGGGCTGATATTTTCGCGAGCGCAGTGGATTGGGAGGAATGTCATGCTGAAGCAAGCCCAGGCCGAGTACAGCGGGTTTCGAAACCCGGGGATTCGGCTTACCGAGCCTTTGCTGCCGAGTGTCACGGGCCACTCATCGGAGGCGGAGCTTCCGCTGCTCTACGCCTACCACATGTTCGACAAGTCGCACCTAACGATGCTGGCCGAGGAGGACCTGATCCCGCGAGCCGATGTCGTGGCAATGCTAAAGGAGATCCGCCACATGGAGGCCGAGGGCGTTGAAAAGGTGCGGCTCGAGGTCGGCGGAGGCATGCACTCGGCTGAGCAGTATCTGATCCGGCGTCTTGGCGAGCAGGTAGGAGGCCGGATTCACCTGGGACGCAGCTCCGGCGATCTGGGAGCGGTGGCCCGACGCATCCGTCAGCGAGATCGACTGATCGAGCTGATGAACGAGATCAACGCGCTGAGGAGCGCAGTGCTGCAGGTCGCCGAGGACAACCTGGACACCGTGATGCCGGGGTACACGCACAGCCAGCACGCCCAGCCGGTCACGCTGGGACACCAGCTGATGTCCTGGGACTCGGCGCTCGAGCGGGATTTCGACCGTGCGTCCACGGCCTATCGCCGCGTGAATCAGAGCCCCGCCGGCGCGGCCATCATGACCGGCACCAACTTCCCCATAAACCGGCAGCGCGTAGCGGCGCTGATGGGGTTTGACGGGGTTCTGAGAAACACTTTCGATGCCATTCTCAGCCAGGACGTGGCCCTGGACAGCTTCCTGACGGTGGCTTCGGTGAACATGAACCTCGCCCGCTGGTCTTCGGACATGAACTTCTGGTTTACGTCGGAGGCAGGGTATATCGACGTACCCGACCGTTTCTGCGGCACCAGCAGCATCATGATGCAGAAGAAAAACCCGTACGCGCTGGAGTACACCCGCGGCGCTCTGGCCGAGAGCATGGGCGGGATTGTGACGGCTTTCGCTGTGCAGAAGGCGGCGACCGGCGAAGCCATCCAGGACCGGCGCTACATGTACGACGCCATGTTCCGCTCCTTCGATCTTGCGGTCAGAGACCTGCAGTGGTTCACCGAGCTGCTTCCGGCCCTGGAGGTGAACAGGGAAAGGATGAAGGATATGGCCGGCAGCTACTGGGCGCAGGCAACCGACGTGGCGGGCGCGCTCGTGCGTGAGAAGGAGCTGCCGTGGCGGACGGCGCACCAGATAGTAGGCATTCTCGTCCGCCTGAGCTACGAGAGGGGCATCAAGCCGATGGAAGCAACCCCCCAGCTGCTGGACGAGGCCGCAGTAGAGTATATGGGCGAGCCCGTAGGGCTAAGCAAAGAGGCCTTGGACTGCGCTCTCGATCCGGTCGAGTTCGTTAACGGTCGCACCGTGTACGGCGGCCCTTCGCCCGAAGAGTGCAGGAACCGCCTCCCCGAGTACCATGAGCAGCTTCGGCAGGACCGGCTTGCGGTCCAGCAGATGGAAAGCCGCCTGGCCGACGCCTCGACCGAGCAGGAGCGCGCCATCGACGCGCTCCTGGCTTCGTAGCACAGCGCATACCGGCAAGAGCGGCCCAGGAGGAGTTATGAGCACCGAATCTCTGACGTCGAATCGGTTGGAGTTCGACGACGCTATCGAATCGATCGAATACTACCTGAGCCAGGGCTGGACCGACGGTTTGCCTGTCGTACCGCCTACGGTCCAGAGGGTACGCGAGTTCGTGGACTACGCGGGACGGCCGCCCTCGGAGATCGTCGCCACCGAGCCGACCAAGGGCCGGGTGGTGACGGTTGAAAAGGTGGCCATCAACTCAGTGATGGCAGGCTGTCTCCCGGAGTACTTTCCCATCGTCCTGGCCGCGGTCGAGGCGATCAGCGAGCCTCAGTTCAACCTGCACGCCATTACTGCCAGCACTATGGGCTCGGCTGTCCTGGTAGTGGTCAACGGTCCCCTTGCCAGGGAGGTCGGGCTGAACTCGGGCGTCGGCGTATTCGGCCCCGGGCACAGGCCGAACGCCACCATCGGACGGGCTATGAGGCTGGTCATCATCAACGCCACCGGGGCGGTCTCGGGCGTAGTGGATCAGGCCACCCTGGGCCACGCCGGCAAGTACACCTCGTGTATCGCCGAGGCGGAGGAGGTCAGCCCATGGGAGCCGCTGCACGTCGAGCGTGGCATCGCCGCCGGCAGCAGCGCCGTGTCCGTGTTTGCCGGACTCTCGCCGATCCATGCCAGCAACCACGAGTCCATGGAGCCCGAGGGCATACTGACCAGCCTGAGCAATGCCATGTACGCGGCCGGACCGGGACAGGAAGAGATCGTGGTCGTGCTGGGTCCTGAGCATGTGGGCTACATCAAGAAGGCCGGGTGGTCGAAGCAGAGGGTCAAGGAGTTCCTGTTCGAGACGGCCCAGCGTCCGCTGGAGGAGTGGCGCGCGTCTGGGGCGCCCGTGACCGGCGACCCCGGTACGCTGATCCCAGTGGCCAAGGACCCCGACTGCATCAATCTCGTCGTCGCAGGCGGAGCGGCGGGAGGGTTCTCGGCGGTGATCCCTCTATGGCTCCGCGGCGCCGGTTCCCGCTCGGTTACGAGAGAGGTCCGGAGCGCATCGTGACGCGACGAGCTGGCCCTCGCCTTTTGCACAGGCTTTGACCGAACCGACAGGTACGAGAGGCTGGAAATAGATACGAAGACCGCGTAAACTAAGCGGTAGAGGTGACTGTGGTGACTACGATAACTAAGCTTGAGGTCCTGGACCCCACTGTGGAGCCGATTCCGGCGGAAGCGGTCATCGCTGCCCGGCCTGAGACCCTTGACGGCATGGTGCTAGGGCTGCTGGCGAACGGCAAGCCCAACTCCGAAGAGATGCTGGAGCTGGTCCATGAGGTGCTTGCCGACAGGTACGACTTCAAAGACGTTGTGTCCCGGAACAAGGGCAACGCCTCCAGGCCGTGTCCCGTTGAGATAATCGACGACCTGATAGAGCAGTGCGACGTGGTGATTACCTCTTCGGGTGATTGAGGCTCCTGCTCGTCGTGCAGTGTGCACGACGGAGTCGAGATTGAGAAGCGGGGGGTTGCGGCGGCGGTGATCTGCACAGAGCCCTTCGTGGCCAGCGGTAAGGCAATGTCCAAGATCGGCGGGATACCCGACTACCCCTTCGTCGTGGTCCCGCATCCCCTGGGCAGCCTCGACCGGGAAACTCTTAGAGCAAGGGCCATTCAGGCGGCACCCGAGGTCCTCAGGATTTTACTGGTCAAACACTAGAGGCCGGCCCTTCTGAAGGCTACTGGGCGACGAAGCCCCCATCCACTGACATGGCGTGTCCCGTGACGAACGATGCGGCGTCGGAGCATAACCACAAGACGGCCTCCGCCACCTCCTCGGGCCTCCCTAACCGGCCAATGGGATGCTTGGCCAGCACCTGAGCGTCGTACTCGGGGTTGCTGTATTTGGCGTTCACGCGCTCAAACATCGGGGTGCGGATATAGCCGGGGCACACCGCGTTAACTCGGATGCCCTGCTCGGCGTACTCCAATGCCACTGTGGTCGTCAGGCCAATGACACCGTATTTGCTGGCGTTGTAGGAGGAGCCGCCCGCGTTGGCCACTAGCCCGTACACCGAGGCCGCGTTGACGATGGCTCCGGAGCCTCGCTTGACCATTTCGCCGGTCTCGTACTTCAGGCAGAGCCACACCCCGGTCAGGTTGATGTCGATAACCCTGCGCCACAGCTCCTCGGAGTACTCGTGTATCGGGCCACCTGGGTCCCCTTCGACGCCGGCATTATTGAAGGCACAGTCGAGACGTCCATAGTTTTCGACCGCCGTCTCGACCATCGCCTCGACCTCGGCGCTTTTCGTCACGTCGGCGTGGACGAATATCGCGTCGCCGCCCGCATCGACGATCCGGGAGACCGTCTCCTCGCCGCCGTCATCGTCAATGTCGGAGACCACCACCTTGGCGCCCTCTCTGGCGAACACCAGTGCCGTCGCCCGGCCTATCCCCGATCCTGCTCCCGTTATCAGCCCGACCTTGTCCGCGAGCTGTCCCGCCATGTCTATACCTCCTGTCCAGAGCTGAGCCGACGTCGCGATGGCTCCGCAAGTATATACGCGGGCTTTCGGCGCGGCCACCGGCGGTGAATGCCCCAGGCTCGAAATCGCTCCCGTTGTCATTCGCCGTACTCAGTGTCGAAAATCCTCACGGAACCTTCATGTTCCGTGTAGTGCAGGTCGTTGACATAGTGCGAGCACAAGTGTATGTTGAATATGGCTGAAGTAAGAGCTATCAGCCAATCCGAAGGCTGGAAGCCAGAAAGGAGGCGCGGACTGGTAGAAGATTACGTAACATCCCATACGTGGCAGTTCCCTTTTCGCAGCTTCGCTGGCTCTAAGGAGATAGCTCCTGGGTAGTACGCGAGACCAGCGGGACCACCAAAAGCCAACGGCCCAAAGTTCTTAATTACAGGCGTACGGCCTCACTTCGGTGAAGGCGGCCTCATCCGGTCAAGATGACCGGCATAAGTAAGGGGCTGATCGGTTAAGCGAAAAGCAAGCGAAGGACCCGGCATCGCGCCGGGTCCTTCGTTTCTTTGGGACGTTTGCTTTCGGCTCGGGGTTACCGTAAATTATGGCTTGGTGCAGTACACTCAGCGCGCGGCACCTGCGTCTGGATGCCCGCGCGCCCACAGTGAAATCCCTTTTCTAGGAGAAGGAACATGCCGGCCTATCTGATCGTGAACGTCGAGATAACGGACCCTGAGAAGTACGAGGAGTACCGAAAGGTGGCGAGCCCAACGGTCGACGCCTTTGGAGGCAAGTACCTAGCCCGTGGCGGAACGTCCGAGGCTCTTGAGGGCGATTGGACTCCGAACCGCCTCATCGTGATCGAGTTCGAAAGCATCGACAGGGCGAAGGAGTGGTGGAGCTCGGAGACGTACCGCATACCGAAGCAGATGCGACAGGCCTCTGCCAACGCCCAGATGATGGTCGTAGAGGGCGTGTCCTAGGGCTGAATCAACCTCAGCATGCCGGCCGGCACGGAGCTTGAAAGGCCAGGCGTGATCAGGCGTTTGCCAGCGTATCGGCCCAGTCCTGGTAGGAAACTACGGACCTTACTTCCTCAATCACGAACTGGCCGGCTTTGCCGAACGGGAGGGATAACGCGGCGTTGTAAAGATTCAAGCCGGCCTGAGCTGCGTTGTCAGCCTCGATGTTGATGATCGCGTACACGACAGGCTCGGCGGCGTCTTTCCAGAGCTGGAAGGCTCCCCCCTGTATGGCTTCCTGGGCGGCTTGAGCTTCCGTCTGCCACCCCTTCAGCAGCTCCTCCCCCGACGAAAACTTCTGCAGGTCAACTCTGACCTTCGCAAAGTAGGTGAACGTTGCCATGTGAATCCTCCCTTTGTGTTTGGATTGGGACCAGGTGCCGGGCATGATACCCCGCCCGATGCCGCGAGACAACTCGACCGGGGAGGCGAAGACTGGGAACGGGAATGGTGGCCCCTCACCGCGCGGGGCGGCAGCCTCCCAAGAAGTGCTCCGCCCCGGTGACGTGGAGATATGGATGGTGCAGTCAGAGGCCTTCAGCCGGTGGGCTAATCGCGGGCGAAACGGAGCATCTGGTCTACGATGTCGAGGCCGACGGCCTCGCTCCAGGCGGCCATAAGCTGCTGCGTGACCGTACCCGGCTTCCCGCTGCCTACCTGACGCTTGTCGACCGTGGTCACCGGCAAGACGCTGGCGTACGTGCTGGACAGGAAGGCCTCGTCGGCGGTGTAGACGTCGTAGGGCTGGAGGTCCTCCTCCACGATGGGTATACCAAGCTGGTCTGCCAGATCGAACACCATTCCTTTGGACACGCCCTTGAGGACCGTGCTGCGCCCCGGGGTCCGGATGACGCCACCGGTCACGAGGAACAGGTTCTGACCCGTTCCCTCGGTGAGGTTTCCGTCCGTGTCCGTGAGAACCGGGAACGCGTTCGGATCGACGTCTCCGGCCTCCAGCTCGGCGAGGTTGAAGTTCATCCGGCTGTAGTGCTTGACCTTGGGGTCGAGCGACTCCGCCGGATAGCTTCGGGTGCGGGCGATGACCACGGGGGCTCCCGGCTTCATGAAACGGGCGTATTTGCCGAAGTCTATCTCTCCCACCCTGACACAGACCGTGGGCGGGCCCGCCGAGTGTGCAAAGCGGCCCGGCCCTCGGGTCACGAACTGCGTGATGGAAAGGTCGCCCACCTCGGGACGAAGATGCTCGTTGCGCCGGATCGACTCCTCGCTTATGTCCAGCATCTCTTCCGGAGATAGGCCGGGGTCGATGCGCACGGCTTGCAGCGAGCGGTAGAGCCTGTCGACGTGCTCTTTCATGCGGTGGCTCTTGCCGTTGAACGTGCGGGCAACATCGAAGACGACGTCAGCCACCATGAAGCCCCGGTCGCTGTGGTCTATCTTCACCTCGCTAAGGGGGACCCACTCCCCATTGAAATACGCCGTGAACTCCGCCATTTTCTCCTCCTTATCTATCTTGATTCGCAGCTACTGCGTTCCAACACGGGGCGACGTGCTCCGCTCACAACCCTTGAACCCCGTAGACCTTTCTACGCCTCTACATCGGTGGCGGGAGCGAGAGGGAGTCGAACCCACCGCTCCGACCGAAGGGGCGGAGCCAACGGATTTGAAGTTCGTTAGAGGTTATCACACCTCTTACTGACTGGTACTGCTGAACCGCGTCGTGTAGCCGACGAGGGCCATTTCGCGTCTCACCTTGGCATCCCTTGTTATGCCCTGGATCGGGAATTTGGTCGGCAAAATGTCCGCAACAAAACCGCCTACTCGTTGCACGTCTGTCGATCCTGCTGAAACCTAATGGCCGGTTGCCGTCTCCTGTTGGCAGAGCAGTTGGACCAGGGCCTAGCCCTATCTCACCGGGCCCCCCAAGGGAGACCTGGGGCCTTCGGCGTCCAGGAACCGGCCGTACCCCGCTTTCTGCTCCAAGGTCCCCTGGTTGTAGAGCACCTGGCCCCGCAGAAGGGTCATCCAGGGCCCGCCCCTTATCTCCCAGCCCTCAAACAGGCTGAATCCGGAGTTGCCATGGTGCTCTTTGGAGCTGACCGTCATCTTCGCAGCGGGGTCGAATATCGACAGATCGGCGTCGGAGCCCACCTGTATGGTCCCCTTGCGGGGATAAAGGCCGAAAATCCGCGCCGGATTCTCTGACATGACACGAGCCAGCCAGGAAGGGGGAAGGCCGCGCTTGATCACTCCTTCGCTGTAGGCCAGGGGCGCCAACGTTTCGACACCCGGCGATCCGAAAGGAACGACCTCGCCCTCGGGGGTGGCGAAGATGTTGTCCCAACCGACTTCCTTCAGCTCCTTGGGGTAAGGAGCGTGATCGCTGGCGACGGTGGAGATGTAGCCCAGCTCAAGTCCCTGCCACATGGCGGGCTGGTCCGGGCCGTCTTTCTCCCGCAGCGGTGGCCCGATCTTCGCGAGAGGCCCGACCTTGGCCATCTCCTCGTCGGACAGCAGCAGGTATTGAGGACAGGTCTCGGCCCACACCCGCTGGCCCGCGGCCTGGGCCTGCTTGATGCGCTCAAGGCCGACGTGGCTGCTCAGGTGGACGACGTATAGGGGGCAGTTGGTGACCGCGCCCATCTTCACGGCCCGGTTGATGGCTTCCTCCTCGGCCCACGTGGGACACGCTGCGGGGAAGTCGGTGGGATGTGTGTGTCCTTCGGCGATGAGCTTGTTCTCCAGGTAGTCGATGATGTTCCCGCTCTCACAGTGCATTTGCAACATGCCGCCGCCCTTTGCGACAAGCTCCATGGCCTCGCAGATGTAGTCGTCGTCGCACATGCGTCCGGGCCGCTTCTTGTAGGTCATGAACATCTTGAAGGACTTTATTCCCATCTCCAATGCCTGAGGTATGCTCTTCAGGATGTAAGGCTGGTTCGCCAGGATATAGTGGAATGAGAAGTCAACCACCGCGTTGGCAGCGATCTCCTCCCGGTGCCGGTTAATTGCCTGGGGCAGAGTCTCCCCAGCCTCGGTGTCGTAGGTGCCAAAGGGAACCAAGGTGGTCAGTCCGGCGTGGGCCCCGGCAACAGACCCGATGCCGTAGCCGTCCACCCGATCCAGGTGGACATGGCAGTCTATGAGGCCGGGCAGCACGTGCTTACCGGTGGCGTCGATGTAGCGATCCGCGGGCGGGAAGGTCTCCGGGTCGCCCACCGCGACGATCTTCTCTCCTTTGATGGCCACAGCTCCGTCACTTACGCTGGTAGCGGTCACCACCTGGCCCCCGTGTACGATGGTATCGACTCTGTTCTCCTGCATGGGTCCTCCTTGCGAATTGGGAAGCATTAAATGTAGTCAGGTTCAGCCTCGTTGGCACGAGTCCGCCACCATCGCCGTCGGAATGGTGGTCTTCCCCACCCACTGTGCGTCTCAGCAAATGATCAGGCCCCGCACCTGGACCTCCGGATAAATCTATGGAACTGCGGCTGAACTCGAAGATCGTGGTGATTGTGAATTTCGCCGAGCGGACCGTCTGGCAACTCACCAGCGGGTCTCCCTCGCTTCTACTGGGCCCTCAGTTGCAGTACGGCAGTACTTCCTCACCGAACATGGTGATAGACTCCATTATCCGCTCGTGGGCTGGTCCGCCTGAGTGGGCGTGGCGTAGCCGGAGGAGAAAGTAGTCCACCCCGGCGGCTTCCTTCCACCGGAGGAACTCCCCGATGCACTCCTCTGGGTCACCAAGGATCAACCGGTCACGAGCTAAGTTGTCCAAGGTAAACTCAGCGTCTGACTTTATGGTTCTGAACTCGGAGAGACCGCTCTGCCAGTAGTATCTATAAGCGGCTAGTACCTCAGGCCCGTACACGCTGTCCGCTTCAGCCCTAGTGGGGGCCACCCACGCATCCCGCATCAGCACCACTTGCGGCTGGCGTCCAGCCTCGATAGCCGCCTCTCGGTAGACGTCCAGTAGCCTCAAAGTGCCCTGCATATCCGCGCTTGGGCCTGCCACAAAGGCATCGGCCAACCGGCCGGCTCGTCGAGCGCCGGGGAGGGTGCTGGCGCCGATCCACAAGGGAGGAGAAGGCTTCTGGAACGGCCTCGGGCTGACCTTGACGCCTTCCAAGTCGTAGTGTTCCCCACTGAACGAGAAGGGCTCACCACTCCAACACCCGCGAATGACCTCTACTCCTTCTTCAAATAGCCCGACCCGCTGGTCTATCGGAACTCCAAAGGCCTGGAAGTCGGCCGCTTGATAGCCGATCCCCACTCCGAGCACAACCCGGCCCTTGGACACGATGTCTAACGTGATCACGTCTTCTGCTACGCGCACGGGGTGATGGAGTGGCAGAAGGATGACCGAGGTTCCCACCCGCAGACGGGTTGTGGTGGAAGCCACAGCAGTGGCGACGATGAGTGGGGAGGGAAGAAAACCATCCTTGTCCTGGTGGTGCTCACCGAAGAAGCAGGAATCAAAGCCTTTCTCTTCAGCGATCTGCGCTTCTTCGATCACGTCGTCGACACAGCGGTCCAACTCTTCCCCGTGTGGAGGATTAGCTATGGAACTATAGAGACCGAACTTCATGGTCCTCCCCTGTCGTCATCATGACCGACATGCCGCAGCACCTCATTATCGCAGGGTGCCGGAGATTGGGATGATGCTGGCGAGAGCGGCCGAGGTGCACCTGGTGGTGAACACCAATAACCGGGACCAGGGCATCGACAATGCAAGGCTGCTCGGCAGCTCACCGGGTAAACCGCCCTCCGATTAGTATGGTCCAGAATCCTTTTGGACATCCAGGCCCGGGCTTCTTTGCGAGCTTCAGGTTCAACGGCCCACGGAAAAGACGCTCATCGCCCACCACTTTCGAAAAAGTCAAAGTCGATTGCAAACGCGGTTGCGAGGATAAGCAGCGAGAGGTCTCGCGTGATTCCTGGGGCGTCCTGTTGAATCTGGAACGTATCTGCATCGCTGAATGCCTCCCTCACCACACCGCTCCATCGTTTCGTGACGCGTGCAATCTCTGAGCCGTCTCTCTGGATTATGAACGTGTTGGGCTTCATCAGACTGCCATGAACCTCAGCGATACTACGGCCTGACGAATCCTCCAACTCGAATCTCCGGTTGATAATAGCGAAGCGACGCCCTAACGAGCCCACCGGCCGTTCGGCCCCGTCGCTCACGTGGAGGTGTGAGAATATCCAGAAGAAACTGCGCGTGGCTGTGAGGAACGGCCGCTGCTCGTCATCCACAACGTGCAATGTGAGAGGGCGATGCGTTTTTAGGAACTGTCGGGCCAGCCAGCCCGACTCCTCATATGCATAAAGTAGCCCGTCGCCATCGGGGCTGTTGATCGAGTAGCGATTCGCCGTCTCGAAGCCTGTGAAAACTTCGAGGTGTTCCACTTCCTGTCGGACGATGAGCTCTTTGTACTGCGTTAGATCTAACATGTGCAGCACCTCTAAGCAAAGAGATGTGTTGCTCGGTCTGCTCCGAGGAGCACACTGTATCAGGTGAAGGGAAGAGCGGCCATCGCGCTAGAGGCCGATGCTCTCGCCGTCTAATGGACGCGCTGGATATGCCGAAGGCTTATGTGGGTGGGCATTCTTTGGGTGGAGGCGTCGCGATCCTGTTTGGGCTGAAACACCCCGCACGAGTGGAGGCACTGCTGATCATCTATCCCGGTCTACGGGACGCGGACAGACGGAGGGTCCACCCTAGCCGCGGTTCTCGTCAGCCGGATTGTCCGTTCACGTACATAGGCACAGCTTTGGAAGCCTCGGACTTTGGGCCTATGCTTCCGTTGTTGGAGGACATAGTGGATCGTGTGCTTGGCGAGCTGAATGTGGAGACAGCGACTCGAAGGCACAACGCTATGTTCTGATGCCTGTTAATCCCTGTATAGAGGTGGCGGGAGCGAGAGGGAGTCGAACCCACCGCTCCGACCGAAGGGGCGGAGCCAACGGATTTGAAGTCCGCGAAGCCCACCAGGACCCATCCGCTCCCGCGCCCCATTAGTGTATACGCTTTGTCGCAGCGCGGCGAGTTCCGCGCCTCGGCAAAGGGATAAACAAATAGCCACGTCGAAGGGGGCTCCCGATTCGGGAGCCCCCTTCGATTACGGCGTCGGCTCGACGGGCGACCTTGGCTTCTTAGGAGCGGGTGCGCCGGAAGGCCACTAGCCCGCCGCCGGTCACGAGCATGGCCCCGAATACGCCGGCGAGGACCCCGACTAGCACCGACACCTGGAAGTCGCCGGTGGCGGGCAGTGCGACCGCCTGCTGGACTCTAATCGTGCCGGTCATCCAGGGGTGGAGCAGGCAGAGGTACTGATAGCTGCCGGGCGTGTCGAAGGTCAGCGAGTAGGTGCTCGGGGGGCCGAAAAGGAGGCCCGAGTTGAACACGCCCGTGCCGGAGTAAGTGCTTCCTCCCGATGGGGCTGCCATCACCGGGTTGAAAACCAGGTCTGGCGGACCGCCCTCCTTTGGCTCGAACAGGATGGCCTCGGCCGGCGTCGCGCCAGATGTGAAGGTCACAGTATGAGGCGTCGCGGTCTTGGCCCAGTCCCAGGTCACCGTGTCTCCGACCTCAATGCCGAGGCTGGACAGCGGCAGGAAATCCAGGTATTCGGCATTGCTCTCTTTCAGCCCCGCGTGGATCGTGTACTCAGTCGAGCCGCCTGTACCCTGCGTCATGCCTATGGTCGCCGCTGTCAGGGCGCTCGTTGCTCCGGACACGAACTGGCCCCTCTCACCTACGGCTCGACCGTCGATGTTGGCCTGCGTCTCGGGCGGCGTCCCTCCCTCCGATATCACCCTGACCGAGCCTATCATGTCAAGGTGGATCAGACAGACGACCTCATAGGTCCCGGTAACTGTGAAGGTTACGGAGAAGGGCTCGCCCGGGCCTTCTCCAGCCGGCGTGCCCGAGTTTACTATCCCCGTGCCGTTGTACTGCGTGGGATCCCCCGAAGGAAAAGTGGCGTCTGGGTTGAGGGCGAGCCTCCCGTCCGCCAGCGGAACGGCCAGCGGTGGCCACTCGGCGCCGGACAGGAGCGTCACCGTGTGGAAGCCAACAATGTTGTAGGACACGGTGTCGCCTTCAACGATGGTGATGTCCGCCGCAAGGAAGGCGTCGATCGTTAGGATCGGGCTCGCGAAGTCCCCGGCCTGAACGCTCCAGGTAGTCGCCGCCTCTGCTGGCTACGCTGCCATCCATGGGAGCGTAGCCAGCGCCACGATGGAGAGCAGCGCGGCGGGTATCAGGTATCTCGCAAATCGACGTAAGTGATTCATGTCACGACCTTTCTGTGGTGCCCCTTGGCTCATAGAGCCAGCGGAGACTCTACTGCAGCGGTACCAAGGTTGTCAATGTATCGGAACGCTGGGTATCCGGTAGGTGTACGTCCGGAACACACAAAGCGCCCAGGGTGGATCCAAGATCCACCCTGGGCGCTTTGTTCGGCCGAGTGTTGGGTCTGGGCCTAGGCCATGGCCTCCTCGAGGCGCTTCTTCAGCACCGACTTGGGGACAGCGCCCACGACCTGGTCCACCGGCTGGCCTCCGTTGAAGATCAGCAGCGTCGGGATGCCCCGTATCCCGTAGGTGGTCGCCGTCTGGGGGTTGCTGTCAACGTCGAGCTTTGCGAACTTGACCCGGCCGTCGAACTCGTCGGCCAGCTCCTCAACGAGCGGGGCAATCATCTTGCACGGAGCGCACCAGTCGGCCCAGAAGTCGACCAGCACCGGTGACTCTGACTTGACTACCTCCTCGTCGAAGGTGTCGTCGGTTACTTCTATCGGATGTGCCATGTATTCCTCCACTGAGTTTTCGCTGGGGGAGTAGGTTCCCCTAAATACTTGGATGCGTCTACGTCGCACCCAGATTCTTTCACAGACATGTGTGAACGTCCATGACCTGCCGCTTCAGCGTTGCTGGACCGGTGCGAGTGTCGACATTCCTCTTAGCTTGTGCACGAGGCCCGGCAACGCCGACAGCAGGTAGTCGACGTCGTCGTCGGTGTTGTCGCGACCCAGCGTGAGGCGAAGGCTGCCAAGCGCGAGCTCGGCCGAGCGCCCTATGGCCAGCAGCACGTGCGAAGGCTCCAGCGATGCGGACGAGCAGGCGCTGCCGCTGGACGCGCATATCCCGGCGAGGTCGAGTGCCATGAGCAGAGACTCGCCCTCCACGCCCTCGATGCAGATGTTGACGTTGTTGGGCAGCCGGAGCGTGGGATGGCCGTTCAGGTATGCTCCCTCCAGCGAGTCGACGATGCCCGAGATAAGCCTGTCCCGCAACGAGGCGCAGCGTTTGCTCTCGTGCTCGCGCTCTTCGGCCGCGAGCTGCAATGCCCGCGCCATCCCAACCAGGCCCGGCACGTTCTCGGTTCCCGACCTTCGCTGGCGCTCCTGCCCGCCCCCCATGTGCTGTGGCTCGAAGGGGGTGCCGCGCCTGACGTAGAGGGCGCCGACGCCCTTGGGGCCGTATAGCTTGTGGGCCGACACGCTGAGCAGGTCGACGTCCAGCACCTCGACCGACACGTCCAGAAAACCGATGGCCTGTACGGCATCGGTATGCACAATAATCGTTTGCTGCCGGCGCCGCGACTCTTCTCTCACGATGGACGAGACGTCACGCACCGGCTCGATGGCGCCGATCTCATTGTTCGCCAGCATCAAGCTGACCAGGATGGTGCGGTCCGTAATCGCGCTTCGGACGTCCTCCGGGTCGACGAGTCCTTCGCTGTCGACCGGAAGGTAGGTCACGTTGAAGCCGAACTGCTCTAGCTGATGGCAGGTGTGGAGCACGGCGTGGTGCTCGATGCCGGTGGTGATTATGTGGTCTCCGACGCCTCGCAGGGCGAATGCGGTACCCTTGAGCGCCGTGTTGTCGGACTCGGTGCCCCCGCTGGTGAACACTATCTCGCTGGGCCTGGCACCGAGCACGCCGGCCACCGTTGCGCGAGACTCGTCTAACGCCTTGCGGGACTCTTGGGCCAGCCCGTAGATACTGGACGGGTTGCCGTACTTCCCGTTGAAGTACGGCAACATCTCCTCGAGGACCTCCTCGCGGACGGGGGTCGTCGCGGCGTGGTCGAGGTAGACGGTCTTGGAGGGCGCCTGCATCTACGTGCTCTTGCTCGGGATCAGCTTTCGCGCTCTGGCCGCGCAAGTCCGTATTCTAGCACGGCCCCCGCCTGGGTCGAAAGCGGTCGTTGTCCCGCGTTCGGAGTCGGCGTCTGAGTCCGCATCCGGTCCAATAATCCGTGTGCCACCAGCCTTGGTTGGTGCCGCCAAGCCCGTCCCGGCGCTTTGCACAAAAACCACGGGAAGGTGCTGGAAACCCGAGGTTTCCAGCTGGAGTCTGGGGTATCCCCAGATACAAAAATGCCCCCAGGGCGGGTGGGAGGGTAAGCAAACCTTCGCAGTGAATGGACTTTTGGTGCAAACCCCCGCCCCGGAGGTCCGCTCTGATACGACCCCCATCCGGGTGAGCGGGATGGACCAACGCCACCCCAGGCTTGGTTGTGTTGCGAAGCCCGGACTCACTGGCGCTCTGTGGCGTATCCCATCAGCTTGTAGGCCAGCTTGGCGGCGGTGAAGGCGCAGGCCTCCGGACCCTCTGCAGGGCTGAGCTCGGCGACGTCGAAGCCGACGATCTCCCGCTGCTCGGCGACGGACCTCAGGAGCCCCGTCACCTCGGGCCAGGTCATGCCGCCAGGCTCAGGGTTTCCGACGGCGGCCATTATCGACGGATCGAAGACGTCGAGGTCGACGCTGACATAGACGCGGGACGTCAGTGAGGCTAACACCTGATCGGCGACGGCCGCAGGGCCCCCGTCCCCGGGAGGCCAGTAAACGATGGGCAGTTGCTTGTCCTCCGCGAACCGGCGCTCTTCGGCGCTGATGCTTCGGACTCCCACGTGTACGACGGGGCATAGGTCGCAGATGCGACGTGCCACCGACGCATGGCCCCACCCGGTGCCCATGTATGTGTCACGCAGGTCGGCGTGGGCATCAAGGTACAGCACGGAGAGGTCGGCGTACACGCTGGCCATTGCCCTCACGGCGCCGACAGTCACCGTGTGCTCGCCACCGAGGAGCGCCACCAGCTTTCCTCCGTCGGCTCGCTCGAGCACGGCCGAGCAGACTCGGTCGATCATGGCCTCGGGGCCCCGCATGTCCGGCTCGATCTCCGGACCGGTGTGGATCCCGACGACTGAGATGTCGCGGTCCAGCTCGAGGTCGTAGTCCTCGAGGTGCGCGGAGGCTTCGATGATGGCACGTGGACCATAGCGCGCGCCGCTCCGGTACGAGGCGGTCGCGTCGTAGGGCACGGGTATGACCGAGACCCTGGCACTGGATGGGTCGGCCTCTTCGGGCGGGGTATCGAGGAAGGTGTTCCACCGGGCCGGGGTTCCGGCGCCGGTGGCCGGAGGGTGCTCAGGCATCCCTTCGCTGTGGTGACGTCGTTAACCCGACACGCTCGCGAACCATGCCGCGATAGGCTTCCCTCGGCGTTGAGTGCTCCAGGCCTCTGTCCAGCGTCCAGACCTTGACTTCGGACAGCGAGAAGGCGCCCTTTACATCCTCGAGGGAAGCGTCGGGGTCGAACTCTTTGCACGAGAAGATGTCGATGTTGACGTATCCCCTATCGGGGAAGGTATGGATGCTAATGTGGCTCTCCGCGATGAGCACGAACCCGGACACGCCCCAGTCTTCCTCCACCCGTCCATGGTAGGTGTAGACCTGAGGCGGAATTATCTTGGTCATCCCTATGGACGAGGGATACTCGTCCAGGAATCGCAAGACGAGGTCCGCGTCCTGCAGTTTCTCAGGGTCGGCTCCGTAGCCGTCGATTGCCAGATGCACTTCTCGAGAGCCCTCCGCGGTGCTTCGATGCCGCACTGATACCCGGTTACGTAGATTACCACCCCGGCTCGATTCCGACAATGCGCCAGTCTCCTCCGCCGGCACAGCAGCGTTGCACCGGATTCGGCGCGTGGGTATACTTCCGAGGCCCAGTAGCTGAGTTCGGGGTTTGACCATGCACGCCGAGATCGTCTCGATAGGCACAGAGATTCTGATGGGGGAGATAGTCGACACTAACTCCGCCTATCTGGCCTCTGAGCTCGCCAAGCTGGGCATTGAGCTGCGCTGGGTGTCGAAGGTGGGGGACGACCCGGATCGGCTGTTCGAGGTGGTGGACCGTGGCTGGCGCCGGTCGGACGTAACCCTGACCACAGGCGGTCTCGGCCCGACGTCCGACGATCTTACCCGCGAGACCATCGCGCGGGTGCTCGGCGAGGAGATGACGGTTCAGGAAGACCTGCTGGAGCACCTGAAGGGCATGTTCTCCAGCCGTGGCATGGAGATGCCCGAGACCAACGTCAAGCAGGCTACTCTCATCGCGTCGGCCGAGGCGGTTTCCAACCCTATGGGGACAGCCCCCGGGTGGTGGATAGAAAAAGACGGCCACATTATCGTGGCGATGCCGGGGCCGCCGAGGGAACTCGAGCGGATGTGGACCAACGAGACGGGGCCGCGGCTCAAGGCGCGCAATCCCGACGTGGCAATCGTTACCCGGACGCTGAAGACTTTTGGAATCAGCGAAGGCGGGCTCGACGAGATGGTCGGGCCCCTGTTCAAGAGTACCAACCCGAGCCTTGGAATCTACTCGCGAGACGACGGCATCCACCTGCGGGCCATCGCTACGGCGTCGACCGAGGAGGAGGCCAGGGACCTGATCGGACCGATGGAGGCGCGCATCCGCGAGGTGGCCGGGCACGCCATATGGGGCGAGGACGAGGACACTCCGGAGAGTCAGGTGGCGGCACTGCTGGCGGAGCGGGGTGAATCGCTGGGCATCATCGAGGCCTTCACCGGCGGGCTCCTGACAAGCACGCTCGCCGAGGCTTCGGCAAGCCAGGACTTCCTGCGGGGCGCAGCGATCGCCCCCTCGGCCGACATTCTCGCAGACCTCGGCGTGGATTCTGAGGTCATATCGGAGTTCGGTCCCGTGAGTCCTGAGACCGCCAAGGCCATGGCCCTAGCGGCGAGGCAGCGGTTCGGCGCAAGCGTCGGGGTCGGCGTGACAGGAGTTGTGACCTCCCCTACCCCAACCAGCGGTCCCCTAGGCACCTCCCACATCGGCTTCGCGATTGGGGACACGACCGAGTCGATCTCGGGCCATTACGCTACACAGCGTCTTCGGATCAGAAGCCGTGCGGTCACCCACACCCTGCTCGGCCTGGCGCAGCTCCTATTGGGAAGGCCCCCGAGAGCGCAGATTTAGGGGTCTGCTGCATTCGCAGCGTCCAGAGGGTCAAAAGAGCTCAGGTCGACGAGGGCAATTGGTCGATCGCAACTAGGGCTTCGGCTATCCTGGACCTGAGGGCATCCGCAGCCGCCGGCGGCCAATCGTAGAACCCCCTGCCGCTTTTCACGCCCAGGTCTCCTCGCTCCACCATGTCCCTCACGCTCGATGGGACCTCGGCGGAGGACTCGATGTCCGCTAGGAGTCCTGTCATCGCAGCGACGATCGTGTCCCAGCCGGCTGCGTCGAAAACCTCGAAAGGGCCCGCGGCCGCCAGGCGTCTGCCGAAACTGCTTCGGGTCGCGAGATCGACGTCCTCCGCGCTGGCGATGCCTTTGTCCACTATCGAGACGGCCTCGCGCATCAGGGCCGCTTGCAGCCTGTTGACGACGAACCCAGGGGCCTCCTTTTGCAGCACGACGGGACGCTTTCCCACCCTCTGCAGCAGGTCCCTGGTGACCGCGACCGTCTCGTCGGACGTGTCCGGCCCCCGCACGACCTCTACCAGGGGCAGCAGATGCGGCGGGTTGAAGTAGTGTGCCACCAGGACCCGCTCTGCCCTTGGCGTGGCGGGCGCCACTTCGCTTGGCATGAATGAAGATGAGTTGCTGGCCAGAATGGCGCGCTCCGGCGAGAACTGGTCAAGCCGGCCGAATATCTCCTTTTTCAGCGGGAGGTTCTCGGTCACCGCCTCGATGACGAAATCGGCGGGAGCCACCGCCTGCTCTAGCGAGGTCGTCATGACGATTCGCTCGGGCGCCTGGGCGGTCTGCTCGCGCGACGCCAGCCCCAGCTTCTCGAGGGTGCCCAGGCTTTCGGCCACGTTCCTCCTGGCCTCCGCCAGTCTCTGGTCGGAGACGTCGCTCAGGCTCACAGAGTAGCCGGCGAGCGCAAACTCAAGGGCGATTCCGTGGCCCATGAGACCGGCGCCGATCACGGCTACGTGCTTGATGTCATCGACGTTCACATCTTCCTCCTGCCGGCCACGGCCTTGGCAACGCGATCCACTGGAGTGGTCTTCGTCCGCATGGCTACCCCTCTGCGTCGGCTGACTATAGCACAGACCGCCGGGATTTCAGGCCACCCTTATTTGACGGACGGGCTGGTATGGTAAGGTCGAATCGAGTACTGGGCGGAGTCCGAAAGATGGCGATGGACGGCAAGACGTGTTTGGTGACGGGCGCGACGTCAGGCATAGGCCGAGTCGCGGCCGAGGAGCTGGCGCGGCTCGGCGCAACGGTCATCGTGGTGGGGCGCGATCGCGATAGAAGCGAGGCGACCGTGGACCGTATCAAGCGCGCCACCGGCAACGCAAGCGTTGGATTCATTCTCGCCGACCTGTCGTCGCAGCGGGAGGTCCGGACGCTGGCGGAGGAGTTTCTCAGTCGCCACCGGCGGCTCGACGTCCTGGTGAACAACGTCGGCGCCATTGTTCTGCGACGGAAGAGGAGCGTCGACGGCATAGAGATGACGCTTGCCCTCAACCACCTCAGCTACTTCCTGCTCACGAACCTGTTGCTCGACGTGCTGAGGTCCAGCGCGCCGGCCCGGATCGTCAACGTTTCGTCGGCGGCCCACGAAAGTGCGAGGCTCGACTTCGATGACCTAGAGAGCCGGAGAAGGTACGGGGGATACAAGGCCTACAGCCGCTCCAAGCTGGCGAACGTCCTCTTCACCTACGAGCTGGCCCGGAGGCTCGACGGCACCGGCGTCACTGCCAACGCGGTGCATCCCGGCCTGGTGGCGACCCGCCTCGCGGCAAACAACGGCTTGCCCGGCGTGCTCGTCAACCTCCTCATTCGGGTCGGCGGCATGAGCCCGCTGAAGGGTGCGCGTACTGTGGTCTACCTGGCTGCGTCGCCGGAGGTGGACGGAGTATCAGGCCGGTACTTCGTAAACGAGAGGCCGGTGCCGTCCTCGGAGGCATCCCGCGACACAGACGACGCCCGACGGCTCTGGGAGATAAGCGCTGAGATGACCGGTTTGGGTAGCCAACTCGACGTGTAGGTTCCACAGGTAGGAGATGCGGTCATTCTGAGGCAGTCCTTCCGTGGAAGGACGACCGAAGAGTTGGGGGAGGATGCTCCGAGATTCCTGTATAGCGAAGGTTTGATTTCCCTCCCACCCACCCCGAGGGTATTTTTGTATCTGGGGACACCCCAGCCCCCGGCCGGAAACCCCGGTTTCCGGCACCTTCCTGTAGTTTTTGTGCAAAGCCCTTCGCCACGCTCGGAGTGACAGGGGGAATCGCAGAATCAGGTTAACCAGCGATGCCGATGCGGCGCCTCATGAGGCCGATGTGGAGCGTAGCCGCCCCACGACCCACTCTGCGAGGAGATTCTTCTGCACCTTGCCCGTGGCCGTGCGTGGCAGCTCATCGTCGGGGACGAAGAGGACGTGGGCCGGCACCTTGTAGCTGGCGATTCTGCCCCTGCAGTATTCCTTGACCTCGTCCGCCGAGGCCTCCCGGTCCTCGTTGAGCTCGAGGACCGCAGCCACGACCTCGTCTTTGACAGGGTCGGGGATTCCGATGACGTGCGCTTGCCGGACCTTCTCGTGGGTCACCAGGAAAGCCTCGACCTCCAGCGGGGAGACGTTGATGCCGCCGGTCTTGATCATCTCCGTTGACCTGCCGACGTAGTGAAGCCGTCCGTCGTCGTCGAGGTAGCCCTGGTCGCCCGTGCGCAGGTACCCAGCCTCGTCGAAGGTTTTCTCCGTCAGGGACTCGGCGTTGTAATAGCCCGGAGTGAGGTATCCCCTGACTCGGATCTCGCCCACCTCGCCCGTGGGAACGGTCTGGTCCGACTCGGGGTCGACGATCGTGATCTCCATGCCCGGCAGCGGCCTCCCCTGAGTATGCATCCGTGTCTCCAGTGGGTCGTCGGCGTCTGTCACCGCGCAGTTGCCGTACGTCTCCGTCATGCCGTACACGTTGCAGATGCGGGCCGGCCCCAATTGCGCCGTCCGGCGGATCGACTCGGGAGGGCCGATGGTCACACCGGTGCGCAGAGAGCTGAGATCGAAGTCGCTCCGCCTGGGATGAGCATCGATAGCCTGCACCACATTGGGCATGCCGTAGAACACCGTGCAGCGGCGCTCCTGAATGATCCGCATAGCGCCTTCGGGGTGAAAATGCTCTTGAATCGCCATGGAGCCTCCGTGTGTGAGGATCGCCATTACAGCGTTGGCGGAGGCGAGGGAGAAGAACAGCGGGACCCCGAGCCACAGCCGGTCGTGCTCGTCGAGGTGCTGGCGCTCGCCTATGTCGAAGCCGTTGGCGATCATATCGCCGTGCGCCAGCATGATGCCCTTGGGAAAGGCGGTGGTGCCGGAGCTGTAGAGGATGTTGGCCACGTCTTTTGGCCCCACGCCGGCCTGGGCTTCGGCCAGCCTGTCTTCGGACACCCCCCTGCCAAGATCGACCACATCCTCGAGGGCGAGCATCCCGTCGAGTCGCGTCGCTCCCAGGCAGACGACCCGGCGTAGCGTCGGCAGGCTAGCAGAGCGCAGCGGGTCGGAGCTGCGGCGGGACAGCTCGGGGCAGATCTCGGCGAGCATAGCGGCGTAGTCGTTGGTGAGCAGGCGGTCTACGAGCACCAGGACCTCGGCGTCGGAGTGGCTCAAGACGTACTCGAGCTCGCTACGCCGGAACCAGGTGTTGACTCCGACCAGCCTGGCGCCGAGCTTCGCGCAGGCAAAGTCCACGAAGAGCCACTCCGGCCTGTTGCCCATCAGGACCGCGACCTGGGACCCCTTGCGTACCCCGAGGTGAAGCAGGCCTCGGGCAAACAGGTTCACACGCTTCTGGAATTCGCCGAACGTGTAGGTCTCGTCCTCGAACAGGAGGGCCGGCTTGTCACGCGAGTGGGTGGCCATCTCGTCGAGGAGGTCACCCAGCGTTCTCGCTTTCGGTCGCTGCATGGGCTGTATTCTATGGACTGATCCGCGTCGACCCGAGTTTCGTAGATGTCATTCTGAGCGGAGTGAAGAATGACACCCTTGGCTAACCTAGGCCAGCTCGTACCAGAAGTCGGTCATCCTGCCCTCGGGCCGGTCCACGAACACGACCTTGACCGCGGTTCCGATCTTGATGCGGTCGGCGGCTGCCCGAGGCTCGGACAGGTCCGTCCCGCGTAGGAAGTTGAACATGGCGGTGTCGGCGTTGACCAGGCGGACGTAGGCGAGCGCGTAGGGCGGCTCCGGCATGCCTTTGAAGGAGTGGTAGACGATCGTCGAGGCCTCGATCACGCCCTGTGGCTCCGCATCGACCCACTCGTCTGTGGCCGTGTGGCAGCGGTCGCAAAAACCCCTCGGCGGCATGAGCACTCGCCGGCATTTGGGGCAGCGCCTGCCCACCAGCTGCTTTGAGTCGCGCAGCCGCTCGAAGAAGCGGCTGGCGGTCTCGCCGGCGGCATGCCGGAAGGTTATGTCCCAGCGCTGCTCTAAAACGAGTGGGTCAGTCGTCATCGTCGTCGCTCCAGGTTTACGCTGTGTAGTGCTAGGCGTCCCGGCCGAGCACCACGGTGCCGTAGAACTCGTGTGTGCCGCCGATCCCGGTGGCCACGGCGTGTCTGGCGCCTGCCACCTGCCGTGCGCCGGCGCGGCCCTGGATCTGGAGGGTCGCCTCGGCCACGCGCACCATGCCGCTGACGGCGATTGGGTGGGCGCACAGCAGCCCTCCGGAGGGATTGACCGGGATCTCGCCGTCCAGGTCGAACACCCCCTGCTCCAGAAGCCGGGCCGACTCGCCGTTCTCGCACAGGCCCACGGCGTCCATGATGTGGAGCTCGACGCAGCTAAACGGGGCGTAGAGCTCCGCAACGTCGAGATCCTGCCGGGGATTGGCTATTCCGGCCATGTCGTAAGCGAGACGGGCCGACTCCGCCTCGCCGTCGCAGTCGGCGTAGTCGTGCTCCGCGGCCGGCCCCATGCGGTCCCCTATGTAGTAGGTCTCGGCGATGTGGGATAGGCCCCTGACCCAAGCCGGCGGGTGCGGGGTCTTCCTGGCTTCGTCCTCGGCGCACAGCACCACCGCGCAGCCGCCGGTAGATGACGGTGAGGCGTCGTAGAGCTTGATCGGCCAGCACAGGGGCCTGGACGCCAGCACGTCCTCGACCGTCACCTCCATCTGCAGCTGAGCGTGGGGATTGTTGAGCCCGTTTCTGTGGGCCTTCACCGAGACCATCGCAACCTGCTCCTCGGTCACGCCGTACTTGTGCATGTATCGCGCCGCCTGGAACGCCAGCATATTGATGGCGTTGAGGGGCAACGAGCGCTCGTAGTTGGTGTCCCACATCTTGTTGAGGACCTGCTGCGCGTCGCCGCTCTCCCCGACGCTGTCGGCGCCGACGACCAGCACCCTTCGGAACAGGCCCGAGGCCACGTGGTGGACTCCGGCCTGGAACGCTGCCATGCCGGTGCTCCCACCAGTGTGTGCGCGCATGAAAGGCTTCCCGCTGGCCCCGATGGCGTCGACGCACCAGCGTTCGGCATGGTTTACACCGATCAGAGCGTCCGGGGCCAGGGCGAACACGACTGCGTCTATGTCGTCCATGGTCAGGTCGCTGTCGGCCAGGGCGATGGTCACGACCTCCGTGACCATCTCGGGGTACGTGGCGTCCCTCCTAGAGCTGTACTTGGACTGGCCGACGCCGGTGACGGCGACGCGAGTCATACCCATGGCTAGGCCTCTCTCCCGAGGATGAACACCGTGTTGCCCTGCCCGGCGAGGCCATGTGTGGCATGGGCGAGCGCGACCTCGACCCCCCTTACCTGACGCGATCCGGCGCATCCCATCACCTGGAGCGCAGCCTCGGCGGTCCTCACCAGTCCGGAGGCGAACACCGGGTTGGAGGACACCACTCCCCCCGACAGGTTGATGGGCAGGTCGCCGTCCGGCGACGTGGCACCGCTTTCCGCCAGGGTCGCGGCCTCGCCCTCGTCGCAGAAGCGCAGCGCTTCGCAGGCCATGAGCTGGTGGTAAGCAGTCAGGTCGTGGATTTCCGCCACGTCGATCTCGCCTACCGGGTCGGTGATGCCGGCCATCGCGTAGGCCTGGCTCGCCGCGGCCTTCAGCGAGGCAAGCTCGCTTGGGTCGCGGTCGCCGAGCCAGTACGTGTCCGAGGCCCAACCGGCCCCCTTTATCCACGCGGGGTGAGCGCAGAGGTCGGCCGCTCGCGCATCCGAGGCCACGACCATGGCGCAAACGCCGTCGGAGTAAGGCGGCACCTCCATCTCGTGGAGCGGCCAGGCTACGACGGGGGAGGCCAGAACCTGGTCTGCGGTTACCGGCTCACGCAGATGGGCCAGCGGGTTGTTCAAGGCGTTGGTGCGATTGCCGGCGGCGACCCCGGCCACCGCTCGGTCGGGCACGGACCAGCGTGTGCGGTAGGCATCGGCCTGCATCGCCGCTGCGGCGAGGCCGTCCATACCCAGGCCCCGCTGGTAGAAGGGATCCATCCCGAGGTCCTCGGTCAGGGGCACCCTCGTTTCCGAGCACTTGCTCCAGCTCATCACAAGAGTCGTTTGGAACTGGCCGGCGAGCGTCCTCATATATGCCAGGGTCAGAGCATGCTCGCCGCTGCTGGAAAGGTTGGTGTAGTCCTTCATGTAGGCGCCTGCGGGGCCCGACGTGACCATGCTGGAGATGACCCGGCCGTCCACCAGGTCCGAGGCCGCGGTAACGACTCCGTCGATGTCGGCGATGGTCAGCCCCAGGTCCGCCAGGACCCGGGAGGAGCTGTCGAATATCAGCTCCTCCAGCGTGACGTCGTCCCGCTGCGCCTGGTACCTGGACTGGTGGATTCCCACGATGGCTACGGGGTCAGGCATATTCTTCTCGGCTCTCGTGGAGCGTCCACAATTTACCCATTCCTGATCGTTGACGCAACAAGCCCGGTCCTCCGGCTTTGCACCAAAAGTCCTTTCAAGGCGAGGGTTTGCTTGCCCTCCCCCCGCCCTGGGGGGTATTTTGTATCTGGGGACACCCCAGGCCCCAGCTGGAAACCTCCGGTTTCCGGCACCTTCCTGTGGTTTTGACGCAAAGCCCGGTCCTCGCACTTCGGGTGGATTCCTTCCTCCCTCCGGCCCCGAGCGTCGCATCGTGCACAACACCCATCTGAGGAGCGCCAGCATCGAGGTCCGTCGCTCACTTCGGAGCTCGGGAGGGTGGAACGAACATGGCGTGCCGGTGATGGCAGCCGCGTTTGCCCACCCCGGATGGCGCTCGAGATCGAAGGGAGAAGAGGCCACAAAAGAGGGCCGCACATGCGGCCCTCTTGGTTTTGCATCGGGACGTCCGGGCTACATCGTCAGCCGCTTATACAGGTACAGCAGGCGCTCCGGCAGTGCGTAGATGTCGTCCAGGATCTCGTAGCCCATGTCCTGGCACATCGTCTGGAGGTAATCGTGGCCGTTCTTGTCGACGGTCAGGCAGAAGGCGTTGATCTCCTTCTGCTGGGCCTCCTTGAGGGCCATTCTGGTGTCGTGGACGGCGTACTCCTTCTCCACGCCCTCGCGGCTGTAGCCACGGTCCTGCGGGCGGCCGTCGCTGATCAGGAACAGCAGCTTGGTCTTGGCATCCTGGTTCGCCAGCTTGTAGGTGGCGTGACGTATGGCGGGCCCCATTCGGGTTGCGTGCAGTGGCGCGACGCGGTCTATCCGCCGCTTGACCCTGTCGGAGAAGGCCTCGTCCAGGTCCTTGATGGTGTAGAACTCGACGTTGTCCCGGCCATAGCCGGAGAACCCGTATATGCCGTACACGTCGCCGATGGCCTCGATGGCGTTTATCAGGAGGACTATGGCCTCTTTCTCCACGTCGATGATGCGCCGGTAGGAGCGGCGCATGGCCTCTCCCCTGCGGGTCCGGAGCCAGACCATGTACTCCACCGGATCGTCGGGGGCGTCCCAGTCATCCGGGCCTCGCTTGCTGTCGTCGATAGCCTCGGCGGTGGAGGCGCTGGTGTCCAGTAGGAAGGCCACGGCCACGTCGCGTTGGACCTTGTTGCGGCGCCAGTAGAACTTGTCGGTGGGGCTGACGCCGGTGCGTATGTCTATCATGGCCTCTATGACGTCGTCGATGTCGAGGTCGTCTCCATCCTCGAGTCTCCGCACCTTCCGGAACATCTCAGGGACCATGAGCTCGAACTGACGTCGAATCTGGGTCACCAGGGCGCCATAGTTGTGCAGGGTCATCCCGTAGTAGCTCGCGTCGCCCTCGGCCATGACCTTCTGGCGCACGATGCACCAGCGGGGTTTGTAGTCGTCGGCCCGGAAGTCCCACTCGTCGTACACGAAGGTCTGTGGCTCGGTCACCTCGAGTGAGCCGCCCTCCTCATCGACGTGCACGAAGGGGCCCTGCCCTAGCTCGGGCGATTCGGGGAGGTTGGCGCCCGTCTCCTTCAGGAGGTTATTGGCGAAGCCGGCTGAGTTCTGGATTTCCCCCTGGACGGCCTCCATGTCCAGCTCGGCGCTGTTCTTGATGAACTCCTCGAGCATCTCCTGGGTGATGGACTCGCTCTCGTCGTCGACCTGCTCCTGCTGCTGGCGGAGCCGGCTGAGGAGCTGCACCATCTCAGGCTTGAAGTCCCCGCGGAACTCGACCTCCTGGGATGAGTCGTACTCCTCCTCGCCTTCCGGGCGCTCCTCAGACTCCATGCCCATTGCCAGCTGTTCGAGTAGCTGCTCCATGCCCTCGGAGTCGGCGTACTCCTCCTCGTCCGGGTCGACGTCGACGTCCTGCCAGTCGTCCGGCGGGACCTCTTCATTGGGTATCTTGGAGATGATGGCGTACACGCGGATCGTCGCTTCGGAAACGTCCTCTATCGTGGCCTCGGGCAGCAGGACCTTCTTGGCTATACGGACGATAAGCCGCGCCTCGTCGATGTACTGCAGCGGAGCCGGGACGCCTTTGTACTGCTGTAGGCTGAGCCGGACCAGGAACTCGACCATCGCCTCACGGGCCGGCAGCGACTGGATTTCGGGGCGGTCCGGGCCGGAGTCGCGCTGTATCTTGGCGTAGGCCTTCCGCATGCCGGGGTATTCTACCTTCACCCGGGCGTCGAGCCGTCCATCCTCGATTACGGTGAAAATGTCCAGCGCCAGCTTGCGATCCTCCAGCAGGTTGAAGAAGCGCTGCATGTCGGTGACCCATGCCTGCTCCAGTCCTACGCCTCCCACCTCGGGGAACTCGCCGGGGTCCATTGCTGTTGTGAGCCGTTTCCGTTCCAGCTCCTGCCTCATGTCCTTAAACAGCCCGGAGGGTCTTTCGAACTCGAAGAGGAAGCTGCCGAACTCCAGGTGCGCCACCTGGTGGGTCGAGACGACCTTGTACCAGGAGAAGTTCTCGTCTTTGCTCTGGTAACGGTCCACCAGGGACGGCACGTATACCGTCGATCCCTCGGTCGACGGAGACTCGTTGGAGACCCAGCCTATATTCTTCCCCACCAGCTCCTCGGTGGCGGCTAGCTTGATCTCCGCGCCTGCCAGACCCCGGCAGTACATTTCCATCACACCCTTGACACGGCCGAACTCGACGCCCGAGGACAGAGACTCCAGAACCTCTTCGGAGTGGGACGACTCGATCTTGAAGTAGGCGAGCCCTCCGTCGCTGTTCTGCTTGAGTATCTCCACCCCCTCCTCGAACCACTTAGCCATCTGCATCGTGGTTACCCGTTCGAGGACCTGAGGCGACCCTTTTATGAACTCGGGGACGGCCGCGGGGGATATCTCGATCAGCCTCTCCGCGAGGTTCAGGATGGGCTCGTGGTTCTCCGGCTCGATGTCGGCAAGCGCGTGGGCCATCTCCGACATCACGGTCGGGATGTTCCTACCACCGCTGCTGACGAGGCGCTCGGCGATGTTGAGGAACTGCAATCTCTGGCTCGAGTCGACCTTGGGCAGTGCCTTCGCCCCCGCCTCGAAAAAGCTCTTCACCTCCCGCCAGCCGGTTTCGACAAGCGTTGAGGCGAGGGATATGAATGCCTCTTTGTCGCCGCCAATCAGCGGGAACAGGTTCTGTCCCAGCGTCAGGCATTCGGCCGACAGATCGTAAGAGCGATGAGATAGGGCCTCGAGGAAGGCAACGAACCGCTCAAGCTCGGGAAAGGTCAGGCTCTCTACGAGCGCCGGTGTGCTCGCGAAGAAGCGGCAAGCCAGCGTGCTGGACTTCCATGTCCCCTTGTAGAGGCTGCGACCCAGGCCGGCCCAGCTCTCGATGTGTCGCGACCGAAGCGTGGCCAGCGTCTCCGGGCTCGCCTCGAAGTACGCTGTCGCCAGGGTGGGTGACTCCTCACACAGCGATGCGCCACACTCCGCCCACTTGGTGAAGTAGTTGAAGGGTATGTAGCCAATGATTACCGGGCTGACCTTGTAGTACTGGGCGGCGGCCTCCCAGGAGCGGACCGTCTGCTTGGCTATGTCCACCCCGGCCTGAGCCCAGGCTTCAACCTGGGTGTCAGTCAGGATGTAGGGCATGGACTTGCCCGCCTTCTCGAACTCGTCCGCCACCGAAGGCGGGAAGTGCCCGAGCTGCTCGCGTATCTCTCCCAGGGCAGGCGCTGTTATCTCTTCCACAGGGCCTCCTTGTCAGGAGCCGCCTCTAGTAGCTCCAAGAAGCGTCTCAGGATTCTGGCGGTTGCTCCGTAGATCAGGTCCCCGTTGTAGCCATAGGCTACCGAGCTCACCGGCTCCTCGTTTACTATTCTAACCTCATCGCGATGATTGCTCTCGTCCATCAAGGCCGTTACGGGCACCTCGAGGACAGCGGCGACCTCGCTTTTGCTGGGGTGGAACTCATATGGATGAGGGATCGCGCCAACATGGGTGTTGACGAGAAACAGCGACGTCGTTTGGACCTCGTCGAGCTCGCCCAACACCTCGATGTCTTCGGGTCTTATCCCCATCTCCTCGTGGGTCTCCCTCAACGCCGTTTGCAACAGACTGGCGTCCCCGTCGTCCTTCCGGCCGCCGGGGAAGGAGATCTCTCCCTTGTGGTGCTCCACCTCGTCGGTGCGTCTGTTAAGCAGCACACAGTCGTACCCGTTCTTTGGGTACAGTAGCAGCATGACGCCGGCAGGGATCAGGGATGTCTCGGTTATGGTCTTTTTGGGGTTGTCGGAGAGAACGCGACGCACCACGTCCTTGGCTAGGACGCTCATCTGAGGCACGTGCCTTCAGTGTGGGGTTGCAGACGGGTGGATCGATCGGCGAGCAGGCCTACTCGAATATCGATGAGATCAGCTCCTCGATGCTCTTTTGGACCGTTTCGTCGTCGGTCACAGCCCAGTTTACCGCGACCTGGCAGGCCCGCCTTGGCGCTATGCCCTGGGCAATCAGCTTCCCGGCGTAGATAAGCAGTCGAGTGCTGGACCCTTCGCCGAGTCCATGCTCCTTGAGGTTACGCACCTTTTCTCCCAGCTTGGCCAGCTGGACCGACGTGGCACTGTCCACGCCCGACTCGTGCTGGACGATCTGAGCCTCCATGTCCCGAGGCGGGTAGTCGAACTCGAGGGCCACAAAACGCTGCCTGGTGCTGTGCTTCAGGTCTTTGAGCGCGCTCTGGTAGCCGGGGTTGTACGACATCACCAGTAGGAAGCCATCAGCGGCTTCGAGGAGCTCGCCCCTTTTTTCGACGGGAAGGAATCGCCGGTGGTCGGTTAGCGGGTGAATGATTACCGTGGTGTCCTTTCTGGCCTCCACGATCTCGTCCAGGTAACAGATGCCTCCCGACTTGACCGCGCGGGTGAGCGGACCGTCGATCCAGACGGTGGTTTCGCCTTCCAGCAGGTAGCGCCCCACCAGGTCGCCGGCCGTCAGGTCTTCGTGACACGCGATGGTTATAAGTGGCACGTTCGCGCCGTTCGTCTCCTGGGCTGGTTGGCCCTTCTTTGTCTTCTTCACCTTGGTAACGGAGGTGCCCAGCCTCCATGACATGTACTCGACGAACCTGGTCTTGCCGCAGCCGGTTGGGCCCTTGAAGAGTACGGGTATCTTCTGCTGATAGGCGGCTTCGAACAGCTCCACCTCGTCCGAGACCGGCAGGTAGTACGGCTCCTCGGTAAGGTGGTACTCCTCGATGATGAAGCTGCGGTAAAGGGTTTTTGTCGTCGATGTCATCTAGTGTCTGCTCTCCTTATGGGCGAGCACCCGGCTCTTCCACAGTTGCCCGACGCGGCGCTCCAGCTCCGTTGAGGAGCCGCTATTGTCTATAACGACGTCCGCGTAAGTTATGCGTTCTGACTGCGGCATCTGAGAACGGATCCTCGCCGTAATTCCTTCTTCGTCCAGTCCCCGCTGGAGCTTGAGCCTCCTCACCACCTCGTCCCCCGCCGCCGTCGTCACCCACACTTCGTCCACCAGTGGCTGCCAGTTGGCCTCGATGAGCAGCGCCGCCTCGACGACCGCCGCCTCATGCTCCTCGTCTCCGAGGTCCGAAAGGCGCTCCTCGATCATCTGGTACAGTCGGGGGTGCATGATGGCGTTGAGGAGTTCCATGGCGGCCGGGTCGCCGAACACGACGGCGCCCAGCTTCTTGCGGTCCACCTCGCCACCGGGCTTCAGGATGCCCTCCCCGAATGTGTCGACTATCTCTCGCCAAGTTCGGGTGTGGGGTAAGTACGCCTCGTGTCCCAGGAGGTCGGCGTCGATGAGTGCTGCGCCCAACTTCTTCAGTATTGTCGATACCTGGCTCTTGCCTGTTCCGATGCCTCCTGTCAAGCCGATAACGAGCATTTTGCCTGCTTGGCCCGGCGGAGCCTGACCCATTCTAGCAGCACTGTTTCCGAGGGGTCAATAGCCGTATCGACGGCGGAACGCGGCTCTACGGACGGGGCGGCCCGCATGCCGGTGCGGTATAATGGCGCAGGCAGGAGAAGGCTGGCAATGGTCAAGACGACGTCTCTAAGGTCGATCCCCAGCGTGGACCGAGTCCTGTCCGACGAACGGGTCCAGAGGCTCATGGAGAGTCACTCCAGGCAGGCGCTGGTCGATCTCGTCCGCGAGGAGCTAGACGTGGCGCGGGCCGCCGTACTGGACGGAGGGGCCGAGCTATCGCTGAATGACGTGGTGCTCGGCATAGAGCGCCAGGCCGTGTCTCGGTGGCGTCCCCGGCCGCGCCGCGTGATCAACGCCACGGGTGTGATACTGCACACCAACCTGGGCCGGGCGCCGCTCAGTGCCGGAGCGACTGAAGCGGTTGGCGCGGCGGCGCGTGCGTACTCGGACCTGGAGATAGATCTGGACGGCGGGGAGCGAGGATCGCGCCAGGCCCACGTGTCCCAGCTTCTATGCCAGCTTACCGGGGCCGAGGCGGCCCATGTCGTGAACAACAACGCCTCGGCGGTCATGCTGGGCCTTGCGGCGGTCGCCAGCGGTGGGGAGGTCGTGATCTCTCGATCGGAGGCCGTCGAGATCGGCGGCGGATTCCGCATCCCCGACGTGCTCCGACAGAGCGGGGCTACACTCGTGGAAGTGGGAACGACCAACCGGACCTACGCGAAAGACTACGAGCAGGCGATCACCGATCGGACGTCGGCGATCCTTTCCGTCCACGCCAGTAACTTCAAGATCGTTGGCTTCACCCACGCTCCTGGCATCGCCGAGCTGGTGGCCATCGGCAGGGCCACGGGGATTCCGGTGCTGCACGACCTGGGCAGCGGCTGCCTGGTGGACACGGCCATGTACGGAATGGCTCAGGAGCCCATGCCTCAGCATAGCGTCACCAGTGGGGTCGACCTGGCGTTCTTCTCGGGCGACAAGCTTCTCGGGGGCCCTCAGGCCGGCATCGTGGTCGGAAGGAAGGACCCGGTCAAATCGGTATCGAGCCACCCACTGGCAAGGGCGCTACGCATAGACAAGCTGAGCCTGGCCGGCCTGGTGGCGACCCTGCTGCACTATGTCAACGACGAGGTAGAGGAGATCCCGGTGTGGGGCATGATTGCCGCACGTCTGGACGAGCTGGAGAAAAGGGCTCGCCACTGGCAGCAGTCCCTCGGGCGAGGTGAGCTGGCCCGGGGCGAGTCGACCGTCGGCGGGGGGAGCCTGCCGGGCGAGCTGCTGCCGACATGGCTGCTGAGCCTTGAGACTCACGCCGGCGCCGACGCACTGGCCAGGGACCTGCGCACCGGTGGGCCACCGGTACTGGGTCGCATCGAGGAGGAGCGGGTGCTGCTCGATCCGAGGACCGTGCTCCCTGAAGACGAGGATGACCTGCTCAGAGCGGTTGCCGGGGCTCTGGACGGGCCTTAACGGCGCGCGTTGCTCAGCGCGCCCCACGTCGACACCAGAAAGGGGACCACGTAGGTCGCAGGGATCTTCCAGTACAGGGCCGATGAGCCGCCGGAGACGATGGAGTCGCCCTGGTTCAGTGCGATCAGAAAGGTGCCCACCACTGCGGCGGCCGCCAGGGACCTGCGCAGCATTGGAGTGTGTCGCAGGGCACATCGGAGGCATCGGTCTGCATCACCGGACCCCGTCTTCAGGGCGAAGATGCCCCCGCTGAAGAGCGCGCGATAGCATCCGCCGCACGTCGATTCCCTCGAGAGCTTGCTCATCTCTCTCCCCTCGTGTGCCCCTTACCGTAGTCGGGTGACGCCAAGGCCTGTTCACCCCACTGCGTCGCGTTCAATCCGCAGGTCGTAGCAGTCCATCCTAATCTTACGACTTACATGCTACACCCCGATTGAGCTAGACTACGTGCATACCCCAACGAGAGCTTCGGTGTGACGCTTTTCGAGCACCAGGCCCGGAGAGAGCTGGACCGCCAGGCCCCTCTGGCTGCCCGAATACGGCCGCGACACTTTGACGAGTTCGTCGGCCAGGAGCACATCGTCGGCCCGGACTGCGTGCTTCGCAAAAGCATCGAGGCGGACCAGCTGCCGTCGATGATCCTGTGGGGCCCCCCAGGGACCGGCAAGACCACGCTGGCCTACCTGATCGCCACACTCACCAAGAGCCACTTTAGCCCTGTAACCGCCGTCGCCTCGGGCGTGGCCGAGCTGCGCAAGGTGACGGCCGAGGCAGGAGAGCGCCTCGGAATGCACGGCCAGCGGACCGTGCTGTTCGTCGACGAGATTCACCGATTCAACAAGGCGCAGCAGGACGTTATCCTGCCGCACGTCGAGGATGGGACGGTGGTCCTGATCGGCGCTACGACCGAGAATCCCTCCTTCGAGGTGGTGTCACCCCTGCTTTCGCGCGCCCGGGTTTTCACCCTCAAGGCCCTGACCGAAGAGCAGGTAGAGGAGGTGGTGCGCCGGGCGATGGAGGACACGGAAAGGGGGCTGGGCGGTCTGCGGCCACGGCTCGACGCCGACGCAATGCGCATCCTGGTGTTAATGTCCGGCGGCGACGCCAGGGTGGCCCTGAATGCCCTGGAGCTGGCCGCCTCCGCGGCGACTCCCGACGAGGCGGGGGAGCGCCACGTATCGCAGGCCATGGTCGAGGACGCGATGCAGCAGAGGTCGCTCCTCTACGACAAGGCGGGCGACCAGCACTACGATACGGTCTCCGCCTTCATCAAGTCGGTGCGCGGATCGGACCCGGACGCCGCTACCTACTGGCTGGCTCGCATGATAGAGGCGGGAGAGGATCCCATGTTCATCGCCAGGCGGCTTGTCATCCTGGCAGCCGAGGACGTCGGGATGGCGGAGCCCCAGGCGCTGTCGGTGGCCGTCGCTGCCCAGCAGGCGGTCCACTTCGTGGGCATGCCCGAGGGGCGCATCCCGCTGGCCGAGGCAACTGTTTACCTGGCAACCGCGCCCAAGAGCAACAGCGCTTACGTCGCCATAGACAAGGCGCTGTCCGACGTGCGTCGGGCTCGGAACGAGCCCGTGCCGCTGCACCTGCGGAACGCGGTGACGGACCTTATGAGCGATTTCAGGTACGGTGAAGGTTATAAGTACGTCCATGATTATGAGGGCCACTTCACGCCCACTGAGAACCTGCCCCCTAACCTCAAGGGAAGGCGCTACTATTCGCCGAGCGATCAGGGCTTCGAGCGGCAGGTGGCCGAGCGCATGAGACGCTGGTGGGGCGAACGTAGTGAGGTCGACGGGGCTGCGCAGCACCCCGATCGAGACGAAGGAGAGCCTTCCCCGAGAGATGACGGTGCCGGTGACAGGGATGCCGAGAGGGATGAAGAATGAACTTCCTCAGGAAGCTGATGGGTCGCCCGCAGGTGGTCGAAGTGCCGCCAAGCCCGGTCATCAACAGCTCGACGCCAGAGTACCCGACACCGAAGCACGTGTATCTCCACCTGCTGTCGAGATGGGAGGAGGGCGAAGGGGAGTTCGTCATGTTCACCCGGTTCGAGGCCGACAACACCTGGGTGCAGGTTCAAGACCTGCTGGGTGACGTGGAGATCAATTTCGCCTACCCGCACGACGAGGAGCCGGACGGGCTGCTATCCAGTCTGAGGACCTCATTACCTGACGGCTTCGCGCTGTCGCGCTGGAAGGGGAGCATGTTCGCAAGCTACAGGGGGCCAAAATGCCCCTACCCGGAGCTGGCCGAGTGCGTCGACTCTCTGTTCACTGCCGTCCTGAAGGCCCCCCGCACGTCAGTCATCGGCGGCTGGATCGGCTAAGACGCACTCCGAGCGGTCGGACCTGCGATTCGAGGGTCACGACACCGCCTGCTTGAACGTGGACTCGATGACGTCGAGGGCGTAGTCGACGTCGTCGGCATGGATGTCGCCGTGGGTCACGAAGCGCCACCGGCGTCCCGGCGATCCGCCTTTGACTCCCCTCTCGGTCAGTCTGCGGGCGAGGTCTGCGGGGTTGCCGTCGACGATCTCGAAGAACACGATGTTGGTCGGCACCGAGTCGGGTTCGATGGCGATGCCCGGTATTCGGCTCAGCCCAGTCGCCAGCTTGCGGGCATTGGCGTGATCCTCGGCCAGTCTCTCGACCATGGTCTCCAGCGCCACGATGCCGGCAGCCGCCAGGACTCCCACCTGGCGCATCCCGCCACCCAGCATCTTGCGCCACCTGCGGGCCTCGTCTATGAACTCGTTGCTGCCGCATACCACCGAGCCGATCGGGGCCCCAAGACCCTTGGACAGACAAAAGCAGGCGCTGTCCGCCTCGCTTACGAGCTCGGCTGCCGGGGTCTCCAGGTAGACCGACGCGTTGAATATCCGCGCTCCGTCGACGTGGAGCGGAAGGCCGTGCCGGTGCGCCACGTCTGCTATTGCACGCGTGTCGTCCGGTGTGAGGGCGTCACCGCCGCAGTTATTGTGGGTGTTTTCGAGGGCCACCAGCGCGGTGCGGGGATGATGTAGGTTGCTGGGGTCGCGTACGGCAGCCTCCACGTCGTCGGGGTCCATCATCCCCTGCGCGTCGTTCCTTAGAGTGTGGTATGACACGCCTCCGAGAGCCGCCGCTCCGCCCGCTTCGTTGCGGAAGATGTGGGACCTGTCGCCGATGATGATCTCGTCTCCCCGCTGGGCGTGAGAGAGGATCGAGACGAGGTTGGCCATGGTCCCACTGGCCACGAACAGGCCCGCCTCCATGCCGAGCATCTCAGCGGCCATCGCCTCGAGTCGTATGGTAGTCGGGTCGTCGCGGTGAACGTCGTCGCCCACCTCGGCGTTGGCCATGGCCTCACGCATCTCGGGCGTTGGCCGGGTCACCGTATCGCTGCGGAGGTCGACAACTCGCATCACACATTCCTCCCGATGGGTATACTGTCCGATCGTGGCCCGACAGATTCTAGCAACGGCGCTTGTCAAAAGCCATAGCGTTGCCTAATATGTGGTCCCTGGAGGAGTGACCTCTTGTTGCCTACCACCGACCAGCCCGTCGCCTTTGCCAGTGGTGACCTTACCCTGGAGGGGCTGTTACACCTTTCCGATGGACACGACAGATCGCCTGGAGTCGTCGTTTGCCACCCTCATCCGCGCCACGGCGGCGACATGAACAACAACGTCGTGGTCGCGGTGGCCGATAGCCTGTGCCGGGCCGGCATAGCCGCGCTCAGATTCAACTTTCGGGGTGTAGGTCGTAGCGAAGGGGCCTTCGACAAGGGCCAGGGTGAGGTCCAGGATGCCCGCGAGGCTGCCGGCTACCTGGAGCTGCATGAGCGTATCGATCCGACCAGGGTGGGGATCGTCGGGTACTCATTCGGAGCGTGGATGGCGTTGGAGGCTGCTTGTGACCATGACGCGATCCAGGCTGTGGCGTCCATCGCCTGTCCCGTGCAGCCGTTCTCCAGGCTCGGGGTCGGGGAGCACGTCCAGCCGAGGCTGCTGCTCTGCGGGGACCTGGACCACGACTTCCCGGCGCAGCAGTTCAAGTTCCTGGCCCAGCGCTTCTCTGGGACCAAAGAGGTAGAGTTGATCTCCGAGGCGGACCACTTTTTCCGCGGCCGGGAGGCCGACGTCGCCGAGATAGTGACTCGGTTCTTCGAGCGGTACCTGGGAGCCTAAGCGACGTGATCCAGTGGTGCGGGCGAACGGCTGCCTGCCGAGCCGGCTCGGCTGAATAACCGGAGGATAAGCATAGCAGTGGAACAAGGAAACGTTCGCGTCGAGCGGGACTCCATGGGTGAGTTCGAGGTGCCGAGCAGCGCCTATTACGGAGCCCAGACCATGCGGGCCGTCGTCAACTTCCCCATAAGCGATCTGCGGTTCCCGAGGTCCTTCATCAGTGCCATAGGACTTATCAAGTTGGTGGCGGCCCAGGTCAACGCCGAGCTCGGACTCCTGGACGGCAATCTTTCAGAGGCGGTCGTCCAGGCAGCGCAGGAGGTGGCGGACGGCAGGTTCGACGACCAGTTCGTCGTGGACATTTTTCAGACGGGCTCCGGCACCTCGACCAACATGAACGCCAACGAGGTGATATCCAACAGGGCCATCGAGATACTGGGCGGGGAGATCGGCTCCCGAAACCCGGTCCATCCCAACGACCACGTCAACACAAGCCAGTCGTCCAACGACGTCATTCCCACTGCCATACACGTCTCGGCGCTGAGCCAGATCGACGAGGAGCTGATTCCGGCGCTCCGCGGACTCCAGGGGGAGCTTCACCGCAAGGCAGAGGAGTTCATGCCGGTGATCAAGACGGGCAGGACGCATCTGCAGGACGCGACGCCGGTCAGGCTCGGTCAGGAGTTCGAAGGGTACGCCGGCCAGATCGAGCGTGGGATCGAGCGACTGCGGCGCGCCGGAGACGAGCTTTCGGAGGTGGCCCTGGGCGGAACCGCGGTCGGCACCGGAGTCAATACGCATCCCGAGTTCGCCGGAAGGGTCTGCGCAAAGCTATCCGCCGTGCTCGGAGTCGAGGTCCGGGAGACCGGTAACCACTTCCAGGCCCAGAGCACACTCGACAACATAGTGGCCGCCAGCGGCGCGCTGAAGACGGTAGCCGTAAGCCTGATGAAGATCTCCAATGACTTGCGCTGGCTGGGATCAGGCCCGCGTGCCGGCGTTGGAGAGATAGACTTGCCTGCCGTCCAGCCCGGAAGCTCTATCATGCCCGGGAAGGTGAACCCGGTTATCCCCGAGTCGGTGTGTCAGGTGGCGGCGCAGGTGGTCGGCAACGACGCCACGATAGCGCTGGCGGGCCAGTCGGGGAACTTCGAGATCAACGTCATGATGCCCGTGGCGGCCTACAACCTGCTCCAGTCGATTGCACTGCTGGCGTCCTCGGCGCGTAACCTGGCCGACCAGTGTGTGAGCGGCCTGACGGCGACGAGCAAGGGTCCCGAAATGGTGGAGAAGGGATTGGCCATCGTGACGACGCTCGTGCCGCTGATCGGCTACGACGCGGCCGCCGCCATAGCCAAAGAGGCCCAGGCCATGGGGAAGACAGTCAAGGAAGTAGCGCTCGATAGGACCGACCTGTCGGAGGAAGAGCTGAACCGCACCCTTGACCCGAGCTCGATGACGGAGCCAGGGCTGCCTGACGGGGTCTCCGTCGGCTGACCCTGGGTGGGTCCTCCGTATCCCGGACAATCTGCATCAGCGGCAGCGTCTCGTGACCATCACAGAGGGACGCCGCTTCGGCCGAGCATTCACTGCAGCCGGTGGTCCCCTGCCTTGTCGACGGTGTTGTCACGACTCGTCGTTCCGCGCTTTTCCAAGGATGGCCGCGACCCTTGCAGCGACGACGTCCACGTTGAAGGGCTTCGTTATATAGTCGACGACGCCCTCCTGCATCAGCTCCTTGGCCGACGCGACAGACGGGTAGCCCGTCATGATGACGACCGGAAGCTCGGGGTCGAGGCGCTTTGCGGCCGCGAGCAGCTCGGCCCCGCCCATGTGTGGCATGACCATGTCGCTGATCAGCAGGTCGAAGCGTCCATGCTCCAGGAGGCCGACGGCGTCCTGTCCGTCGATGCCGGTAGTTACGTGGTAGCCCTCCGCCGTGAGGAGATGATCCATCAGTCGACGGATCATCTCCTCACGGCGGAGGGCTACGAGGATTCGAAAACGGGTGTCCGTTTCGGCCTCGCCCACGGTGCGTCTCGTCATGATCTGCCTTTGTCGTATATTTTGGTGAGCGGTCTCATAGACCCTAGCCATGATTTTCGGTCGCGGCGTGACGGAATGAGAGGGTGCTGGCCTCTGTCCCGGGCGTAGGATTGCACGCCTCGGGCCGTGGCCTGCTACTACGAGCAGGCCACAGCCCGGGATGCGCTGAGGCGGACGCGTCGAGGTGTGAAGCTGGGCCCTCGGCGCTAAGGGGCCGGCTTCCGGAGGTGGCTGGAGACGATCCGCTCCTCGTCCGACCTCCTCGTCGCCATTCCGTCCAGCCTCGCGACGAGCAGGTCGTGCAGCAGACGGCCCACCTCCGGTCCCTCCGGCGCGCCCATGGCGAGAAGATCGTCGCCGGTGAGCAGCGGCCTTACGTGGCGTAGCTTCTCCAGGTATGCGTTCAGGTTGCCCACGACAGGCGGCTCCGACTCAACGAGCGCGGCGGCTTTGACTGCCGCGACATCGAAAGGAAGAAGTAGCGCGTAGACCTCACTGGGCCGCGCGTCCGGGCTGGACAGCGCACCGAGCGCCTCTCTGACGCCGGCGCAATCCCTTGCCACTCTCGACCACGCGGCGTCGAGGTTGAGCCTGGCGGTCAGGGCCGGCGTCTGATCGCGCGGCGTGTAGTAGACAAGCAAGGCGAAGGCCAGCAGCTCGCGGCGGTCGGCCGGCTCGTCCGCCAGCTTATCGAGTTCGGCGAGGGGCTTGTCGTCGACCACCAGTCCCGGGTGAATTGCGCGCAACACGCTCAGGTCCCTGGCCAGTCGCAGGATGGGCCCGACCCTCACCTCCCTGAGGATACGCTGGAGCTCGTGACGTATGCGGTCTCCCGTGATCGTGCTGAGGTACCCACTGTCATCTCGGACGCGTCCCTCGGTTTCGGCCTCGAGGCCGTAGGCGAGGCGTCCGGCGTAGCGGACCGCTCTCAGCATTCGGGTTGCGTCGTCGACGAAGCTCCCCTGATGCAGGATCCTGATCCGCCGCTCTTGTACGTCTCTTTCGCCCCCTAAGGGGTCGATAAGCCGGCCCCAGCTCGGCCCGGACAGAGAGATCGCCATCGCGTTTATGGAGAAGTCTCTACGCGAAAGGTCCTCCTCCAGGGAGCCTGGGGATACTGCGGGTAGGGCGCCCGGATGGCTGTAAGACTCGCGACGGGTCATGGCTATGTCGATGACACTGTCATCGATCGCGAGCTTCCAGGTGTTGAACTGGGAGTGGCTGCGCAGGCGACCGCCGAGTTCCCCCGCGGCCGCGGCGATCAGCTCGCTTGAAGCCCCCTCCGCCGATATGTCGAGATCGGCGGGCCTCAGGCCCAGCATCAGGTCGCGCACGGTCCCCCCGACCAGGTACGGCGAGGCGCCCTGCCCGTGAACAGTCGAGGCCACGCGTTCGAGGAGCGCCAGGTCCCTTGGCGGAAGACGTTTCAGAAGGTCGGCGGTTTCGGCCATCGCGTGCTCCCCATCCTATGGTAACCCCGGCGTCGGTGCCGATTCCATAAGCTGGACAACCGGTCCAGGGCGGGTTAGCATGGCTGCCACTATCTGCCGAGGTCGCGAAGGTGTGTCGGGGGACCTGAATTACTGCCAGCGGTGCGGGCATTCCCTCGCCGAGAAGCGGATCGAGAACCGGGTTAGACCTCACTGCCCTTCGTGCGGCTACGTCGTGTTTCTTGACCCGAAGGTCGCTGCCCTTGCACTGATCTTGCAGGATGGCAGACTGGTGTTGGTCCGGCGGGGAATCGAGCCCGCCATGGGGCGCTGGAGCTTCCCGTCAGGATACGTTGACCGAGGGGAGGCCGTGGAGGACGCGGCGGTCCGCGAGGTCAGGGAAGAGACGGGACTGGACGTGCGCCTCGATGGGCTGGTCGGGCTCTACTCAGCCAAGGGGAGCCTCGTGGTGCTGGCCGCCTACTCGGCGCAGGTGATCGGCGGAACGCTCGCGTCGGGCGGCGATGTCACGGACGTGGGGCTGTTCTCACCCGAAGACCTGCCTCCCCTCCCATTCCCGCACGACGACCAGATCCTTCGGGACTGGCGGACGTTGCGGGACGCGTAACTCAGGCAACGAGGTGGGCCTTGCGGTATGACGTGCTTATTGTTGGAGCGGGATCTGCGGGCTGCGTGCTGGCCGCACGTCTCTCTGAAGACCCCGACAGGTCGGTCCTGCTACTGGAGGCTGGACCGGACTACCCAGACCTGGACCGTGTGCCGGAGTCGATAAGGCAGGGGAACAACTTCTTCGCCTCGGCCTACGGCCCCGACGCCCATACCTGGGGGTTCATGGCCAGTGCGACGCCGGGCCGCGACCCCTTCCCGCTTCCGCGCGGTAAGGTAGTCGGCGGGTCCGGCTCCATCAACGGCCCGACCTTCTTCAGGGGCGTTCCCCAGGACTATGACGAGTGGGCCGAGCTGGGCAACGACGAGTGGTCCTTTGTGAAGGTGCTCCCCTACTTCAGGAAGTCTGAGAGCGACCTCGACTTCGGTGGCGACGACTTCCACGGCTCCGATGGGCCGATCCCTGTCCGTCGATTCAAAAGAGATGAGCTGTCGCCGGTCGCCAGCCTGTTCTGGGACGCCTGCCTCAAGGCCGGCTTCCCCGAGTCCCTGGACCACAACCATCCCGAATCCACGGGGGTCGGACCGCGGCCGCTCAACAACCTGGACGGGGTCCGGATGAGCCCGGCCCGGACCTACCTGAATCCGTCCCGCCACCGGCTCAACCTGACGGTCAGGGGTAGCGCACTGGTCCGCAGGGTGCTGCTAGATGGCGGCCGTGCGGTAGGCGTGGAGGTCGAGAGCGGAGGCGAGGTGTTCCAGATCGAGGCCGACGAGGTGATCCTGAGCGCCGGAGCGATCAAGTCGCCCCAGCTACTGATGCTGTCGGGCGTCGGTCCTGGGACGCACTTGCGCGACCATGGGATCGAGGTGGCCCACGAGCTGCCGGGCGTGGGCCAGAACCTGCGCGACCATCCCGGGGTGCCCGTGATCTACCGGACCAGCATGGAGCTCATAGACACCTACGACCCCATCATTCAGGTCAGTATCAGGTACACGTGGCCCAACTCTCCCTTCTATAACGACATGACGATAACCCCGCTCCTGATCGCCGGCGGTCTTCTCCCGACCGTTGCCCAACTGGACCCATCCGTTACCCACGCCGGGTTCAGCGTGTCTCTCGAAAAGGCCGTCGGGGCCGGCGAGCTACGGCTAGTCTCGGCCGATCCCGAAGCTCAACCGGCGCTCGACTACCGCTACCTGGCCGACGCCTGGGACCGCGAGCGGATGCGGGACGGCGTGTGGCAGTGCGTCGAGATGATGGACGCTCCCGAGTGCCGCGAGGTTCTGTTGGAGAGAGTGACGCCGTTCGAGGCAGACCTGGACTCGGACGACGCGCTGGACCGGTGGATGCTGGCCAATGTGGGGACGTCGCACCACTCGTCGGGCACCTGCAAGATGGGGCCGACCTCCGACCCAATGGCCGTTGTGGACCAGTACTGCCGGGTCCACGGGATCGAGGCCCTGCGGGTGGTCGATGCCTCCGTCATGCCCGACGTGGTCCGAGCCAACACCAACGCGACCACGGTCATGATCGCGGAGCGGGCCGTCGAGTGGATAGGTTAGCGCTGCATCAGCCCTGATTGTGCAAAGGGGTAAGCCGTGTAGTGGGCTTGCGGCCCTCTAAGGCACGGCTCAGCTCTTTCGCTTCGGGTTGAGCCCCGCGCCCTGGGAAGCCTCGGCCCTCGGGGGTTCCAGGTCCCGACACATCGGGGTCGAAAGGGCTTTGGGCAAAGTCCTTTCGAGGCGAAGGTTTGCTTTCCCGTCCACTCGCCCGAGGGTTTTGTAACTGGGGACACCCCAGACCCCGGCCATCCCGATGCGTCGGGACGGCTGGCGCCGGGTCCCTCTTCACCACCGGATCTACGATGCCGCCCTGGTGTGAGTGGCTGAGCCGCCCGCTAGGAGGCCGGCTCACCCGCGCGAGCGACCGCGCGTCCGGGAGACATCTCGTGCAGGAGGTGGTGGGGCTCGCTCCTGGTCATCAGGTTGGTGAGGATGTCCGCTATGAGCGCCGAAAGGAGGAAGCCGTTGTTGCCCGGCACCGCCACGTAGACCCCGCTCATGTCACCCACCCTGCCCAGGATCGGAACCTTGTCTGCCGTCGCGGACGCGCAGCCCGCCGCCGCTTCCGCGATCTCGAACTCGAGGCCGGGAAGGACCGTCCGAACGCGCTTCAGCAGCCACTCTCTCCCCTCCTGCGTGGGCTTGGCCTCGAAGCCGGTCTCGTCGGGCTTGCTTCCCAGATGAATCAGTCCGTCCACCCGGTGCACTATGTTGACATCGCTCCAGCGGACGGCGCATCCCAGCCGCTCGCCCATTGGACGCAGATGCAGCTTCTGCTGCGGTAGCGGCCCAATGGGCAGCGAGACCCCCAGCCAATCCGCCAGCGCTGCTCCGCTCCAGGCGCCCATTGCCACCACGACAGTGTCGCCTTTCACCAGGGAGCCGTCGGAGAGCCGGACCGCGGAGACCCTGCCCGCACTCTCCTCCAGGCCCGCCGCCTCCCCCATGGCGACCCGTGCTCCACGTCGTTGGGCTGCCGTCGCCAGGGCATTCACGAACAGGCCCGGGTCCATCTGAATGCAGTCCGTGTGAAGCATCCCTCCCAGCAGCTCCGGGGAAAGCCTGGGCTCCAGCTTCCGCGTGGCCTCTGCGTCGACCCACTGCACCCGAAGGCCGGCGTCGGACAGTTGAGTGGCCAGGCTTGTGATCTCATTGACCTCGCCTTCGTCTATCGCCGCGTACAGGTACCGCACGTCCTGGTCCCTGAAGTCGACGCCGCTCTCCTCTTTGATCTCAGACCGGTAGTGCCGAAAGAGTCCCAGGCTCTCGACGTCCAGAGAGATCAAGGAGCGCCCGTAGGTCCCGGTGGCCGGCTGCACGTTGCCTGCCGAGGCACCCGACGCCTCGGCGGCGAACCCCTTGCGCTCGATGACGGTGACCGGCACGCCCTCCCTGGCCAGCCTGTAGGCCAGGAAACAGCCGATCACTCCGCCCCCTACGATCGTCACCCTTCCGAGGTCGGTCGCTTTCGATGTCAAGCTATAGCCTCCTTGCCGGGCACCGGATTGAGGTGCCTCTACCGTACCGTCTCATGCTTCAGGTCGAGCGCCTTTTCTGCCAGCGTCGTCAGCACCCGCCAGGCGGCTTCATGGCTCCTCGTAGCCTCGGGCTCGTCGAAGTAGGTGTCGATCAGCACGTATTCGGCCCCGAGGGACTCCAGCTCCGCCAGGTCGGCGCGCGCCTGGTCCAGCGTGCCGTCGCCCGCGTGCCGCTCGTCTTCAGGCAGCGGCGACTCGGTGAGACGGACCTTGATGCGAGGGCATAGGGCAGGTGTGGCGACACCCTGCGTCTCGGCTACCCGTCGCAGGCGTGGAAGTCCAGAATCCTTGAGCCATTGCATACTGAACCGTATCGGATGCCAGCCGCTGCCGATTCGGGCGGCGCGACGCAGGGCCACGTCGCTCGACCCGCCGACCCAGATGGGGGGATGAGGCGTTTGAAGGGGCCTTGGGCTCGTGTGGACCTCCTGGAACGATACGTACTCCCCCTCGAAAGAGGCCACGTCGTGGGTCCACAGGGTTTTCACCGCCGCCATGTACTCGTCGGTGATGGCGCCCCTTTTGTCGAACGGTATCCCGAGTGCCTGGAACTCGCGCTCTGCCCATCCCGCCCCGATGCCCAGGATGAGCCGGCCGCCGCTCAGCCTATCCAGGTTCGCGGACATCCTGGCCACCAGCAGAGGGCTGCGGTACGGGACGATCAGCACGGTGGTTCCCAGCTCAAGCGTCCGGGCGCTTCCTGCAAGCCACGAGAGAACGGTGAAGGGGTCGTAGAACGGAGCCGGGTAGCGTTCGTGGACATCCGGGGTGACCGCCACGTGATCGGAGATCATGATGAGGTGGTAGCCGAGGGCCTCGACAAGCTGGGTCCAGCGTTCGAGGGAGTCGGGGCTGACGCCCGGACCGAAGTTGATCAGGTTGACGCCGACCTTCATCGGCTGCGCGAGCTACTCGTCGAACTCGCCGGCCCAGCTACGCTTGAACACGCCGTAGCGAGGGCCACCACCATCGCCCAGCGGGACTACGTTGACCAGCTCCCACCCCTTTTCGCCCATGCGGTTCAAGAGCTCTGTCGTGTAGGTTAGTCCGCCGGACTCCGAATCGGACTTCAGCCGCACGACGTCGTACTCCCAGGCAGGGAGCCCAGGCGGTAGGTCCAGGTCTTCGACGTAGTCGAGCTGCTGCAGCTCCTCCTCGGTAACGTCGGCCCAGCTATCCTCGGTGACCTGCGACTGGCACTCCTCGCAGGTCGTTGGACTCTTTGTTGAGTAGGCGCCACACTCGGGACAGAAATAGACTCTCATCGCGGCTACTAGTCCACGAATTCCCGCTGCACGTTGGTCGTAGGGAAGATGAACATGATTCGCTTCGGATCGGTGCCGGCGTTGGAAAGCTCGTGTTTGATCATGGCGGGCGCCAGGACGACGTCGCCCGCGTTGACGACCCCAGTCTCGTCGCCCAGCACGTAGTTGAGGGGCCCCTCCATGATGTAAATGCCCTCTTCGTGGGTCTGGTGGATGTGCATCGGGATCTTCTTCCCCGGTGCGATGGTCAGCTCACCGACCGTCAGGTAGCCCGCGCCGGCGGACGCGTCGATCAGTGTCAGTCGCTTGAGGTCCGGGTTCGACTCGTCGGGCTTCAGATTCGCGCGCTTGATGAGGGGCATGGGATAGTCTCCTGGGGGGTCTGGTGAGGATTATAGTCCAGTAGGTAGCGGCCGCACAATAGGGAACCCCGTGGCACCGCGATTGACCTCGGCAGATATTGACGCGATGAGGCGTCTCTGGGGGTGAGCACTAGAATCGGCCCCACGCGACGACGCTCTCGGGCGTGACCTTGATGACGGTGCATCCGTGCTCCAGAAGTTCCGCGTACTGAGGATACTTGTCCCTGAGCATCGACTCGGCGCGCTGCTGCTCCCCATCGTCTTCGACGAGCTCCGCCCGTCCCCTGATGAGGACGTAGGCTAGCTCGCTCCAGTCCTCTGAGTAGTCGTCCACGACGAGGGAAACGCTGGGGTTCTGCATGATGTTGCGCACGCGCTTCAGCAGGCGGCCCGAAACCCGCTTTGGCTTGAGGTCAAGGGCCGAGTAGACGTGCGCCCCGTCGAAGGCGTAGCACACCGGGATAACGTGGGGCGCTCCACGAGAATCCGCGGTGGCGAGCCGGGCGACGCGATGACGCGCCACGAACGCGAGGACTCTCGGGTCGAAGGACGTTGCCGTGACCGTGGCCCCTTAGCTGGGAGACCAGACTCGCCGACCGCCGCTCCGCACCAGAGTGCCGAAGCCCGCGTCAGGGAAGTGGCCGGCGGAGATCAGCGTGCCTTCGGCCTCGAGGCTATCGAAGACCCGATGCCGAGTCTTCCTCGCCAGGTCTCCGTCGACATCGAAAACGGGGCTCCAGTCGGTATGGTGAGCCTGGGCGATGCTGTGGGCGACGTCGCCCAAGATGTAGCCCTTCTCTCCAGCGGACGAGATGGCTATCGAAACGTGTCCGGGTGTGTGCCCCGGCGTATGCACGATCGTCAGCTCGTCGGTGAGCTTGTGCTCTCCGTCGATCAGGTCAAGGATGCCCAGCTCTTTGAGGGGCATGACCTGGTCGCGGACGAATGGCGCCTCCTCCAGAACGGCGGGCTGGGTCCAGTGGTCCCAGTCGGCCTGGTGAGCGATGTACCTGGCTCGGGGGAAGGTGGGGCGGCCGTTGGTCAGGTTCCAGCCGACGTGGTCCGGATGCATGTGGGTGAGGACCACGAAGTCCACGGCCTCGAGGTATATTCCCTTCTGGCGCAGGTCCCTTATCAACACTCCGTCCATGCCGGTGTCGACGACTATGAGCTTGCTCCCGGAGCGCAGGGCACAGCACCCGTATCTCGGGTTGAGGTGCTCGTCCTTGCCCAGCTCTCCGGGGAACTCGGCTCGCCACTGCTCCATCGTGCTTTCCGGGAACATCTCCAGCGGACTTAAATCCCCCTGACCGTCGGTCAGAGAGATGATCTGCACGTTGCCTACCGAAGTCTTGTAGTCAGCCATGACTCACCTCCCGTTTGGCGATTCGAGGACGGAGCTTTTGACAGGCGACGAGGCGCTCCGACGCCGAATGATCACCCATTCTACCCTCGGCGGCGCGCCGGTTCAATCGTCCTCATCGCACTCTATGGGCTACAGACTGCATGCTATACTTAGCCAACGGTAGATCCGAGAGCGGCGGGAGGTCGGAGTGGCTCAGCTGAAGGACGAAATACGTCTGACGAGCCTCGCCAGCAGCGCCGGCTGAGCTTCCAAGTTCAGTCCGGACGACCTGGCGCAGGTTCTGCGTCAGCTGCCTAAGATCAATGACCCCAACCTGCTGGTGGGCCTCGCGACGGGGGACGATGCCGCCGTCTACAAGATGGACGACGACCTAGCGCTGATCCAGACGGTGGATTTCTTTCCGCCGATCGTCGACGATGCGTTCACCTTCGGCGAGGTGGCCGTTGCCAACGCCCTCAGCGACGTATACGCCATGGGCGGCAGGCCCCTTCTTGCTATGAACATCGTCGGCTTCCCCGTAGGGTTACCCGTGGAGATTCTCGGCGAGGTCCTCAAGGGAGGGGCGTCCAAGGCGGAGGAGGCCGGCGTGCTCATCGTCGGCGGGCACACCGTTGACGACAAGGAGCCCAAGTACGGCATGGCGGTCACCGGCGTCGTCAAGCCAGGGCTCCAGGTCACCAACGCGGGCGCCAGGCCAGGCGACGCCCTGGTGCTGACCAAGCCCATCGGCACAGGCATCATCGCTACCGCCGGCAAGGAGCAGATGGTCGACGCCGAGGTCCTCTCCGGTGCCATAGACGTGATGAGGACTCTCAACCGCGCGGCCTCCGAAGCGATGGTGGCGGTCGGGGTCAACGCATGTGTCGACGTCACGGGCTTCGGCCTAGTCGGGCACCTGCGGCCCATGGTAGAGGCCAGCGGCGTCACGGCCAGGCTGTACAACAGCCGCGTTCCACTGTTGGATGGGGCTCGGGCACTCGTTGAGGCGGGCATAGCGCCCGGCGGGACGCGCCGCAACCTTGCATCCGTAGAGGATGTCGTCGAGTGGAGCCCGGGCCTGGACGAATCGGATAAGCTCCTCCTGTGCGATGCCCAGACATCCGGCGGCCTGCTGATCTCGGTGGCTGCCGGCAAGCTGGATCAGCTCGTGGAGGAGTTGAGCACCGCCGGGGTATCGACCGCCGCCGTCGTCGGCGAGATCGTCGAGCGGGACCCGGCGGGCTCCGGGCGCATCCACGTCCTCCCATAGCTCAGCCGCAGCCCGTGCCGCCCGGCCAGTCCGCGTCGCCACCTCCACGTGAGGCACCTCTTGGCGAATAGTGGACCGAGGCGGGAGACGCGCCGTGTGGCGGCTCAGGATGCCGGGTTGCTGGCGGCCCTGGGCAGCCTGATCGTGTTCCTGGCGGCATGCGGCGGATCTACACAGGCCACACCGCTCCCCACCCAGGTCCCCGAAACGCCCGCGCAGGTCGCTCCGCCATCCGAGATGGCGGTTCAGGCCTCCGTGGATGCGGGCACCTCCGCCAACTCGGCGGCGCCATCGCCGACTCCCACAACGACCGCGACTCCGGTCCCGGAACCCACGGCTAGCTCGACCTCCACCTCATCGCCGGCCGCGCAATTGGCGGCTACGGCTACCGCGCCGTTTGCAACCCCGGATCCTACCCCTACGTCATTCCCCACAGCGTCGCACACGCCCGAGCCGGCCGCGACCCCCACAGCTCAGCCGACGGCAACCGCATCACCCACGTCTACACCGACGTCGACGCCCTCGCCTGTCCCAACGTCCACGCCGAGCGCCACCCCGGAGCCCACCAGCACGTCCACGCCCGAGCCGACGAATACTCCTGCACCCGAGCCAACGAGCACACCTGTGCCCGAGCCAACGGTGGAGCCCAGGGCCGAAGTCAAAATCCTATGCGTTTTCTACGATGGACTGGTGCCCCGATCGGAGGCCGATGAGTACGTCGAGATCGCCAACCAGGGCGACGCATCACAGGAGCTGGCGGGATGGAGGCTGGTCGACGTTGCCGACGGTAGCCCCTCTTTCGAGTTCCCGGCGTGGCTCCTCGAGCCGGGCGACACCGTTCGCGTATACACGGACGAGGTTCACCTGGAGTGGGGAGGCTTCAGCTTTGGGCGCGGCTCGGCAATCTGGAGCAACGACTACGCCGACGAGGCGGGCCTGATGGACGACGCTGGAGACCTCGTCTCCGCGAGGAGCTACCCGCCCGGCTGCGAGTAGATGCGGCGCCGCCTGGAATGGCTCTGGCTCATCTGGTATCGTTTGTAGCGGGGGACACCCCGCTGTAGCGGCGGACACCCCGCTGTAGCGGCGGACACCCCGCCGGTAGCTATGTTATGACGATTCGAGCAGACATCGCGAAGGCCATGTCACATGCGCTGAAAGAGGCCCAGCGGAAGGGAGAGCTACCCTCGGCCTCAGTAGACGAAGACCCAGCCGTGGAGCGGCCCCAAAACCCGGACCACGGAGACTTTGCCTCCAGCCTCCCGCTGAAGCTGGCCAGGCCCATGCGCATGAACCCCATGTCCATAGCGGAGAAGCTGGTTGCAGAGGTACCGAGGAACGGCGCACTGCATCGCGTGTGGGCCGCGCCCCCGGGGTTCGTGAACTTCTCCCTGGAGCCGAGATGGCTGGCCAGGCAGGTCGAAGCCATACGCGAGGCCGGCGCTACATACGGCAACACGAATGTTGGGGCCGGAAAGAGGGTCCAGGTCGAGTTCGTCAGCGTGAACCCGACCGGCCCGCTCCACGTCGGCCACGCGCGAGGAGCGGTCTTCGGAAGTGCGCTCGCCAACATCCTCGAGGCCGCCGGCTACGAGACCGAGCGCGAGTATTACATCAACGACGCCGGCGCCCAGATCGAGCTGTTCGCCAGGAGCCTACAAGCTCGCTATATGCAGCTCTTCGGTCGGGAGGTCGAAGTACCGGCCGATGGCTACCGGGGCGATTACATGATAGAGCTGGCCGGTCAGATCCGTGAAGAGGTCGGCGACCGCTTCCTCGATGAGTCCGAGCAGGCCGCCACGGGGCTGAGCGAGCTGGGCCTGGAGAGGATGATAGACGCGATCCGCTCCGATCTGGAGATCCTCGGGGTCGCGTTCGATGTCTGGTTCAGCGAGCGTAGCCTCTTCGAGCGAGGGAGGTACGAGGAGGCCATAGAGCGGCTGCGGAACGGCGGATTTCTGGCGGAGCGCGACGGCGCGGTCTGGTTCTCTTCCACGGCGCTGGGTGAAGATAAAGACAACGTGCTGGTGCGCAGCACCGGCGTTTCGACCTACTTCGCGTCCGACGTCGCCTACCACTATGACAAGTTTTTGGAGCGCAATTTCGACCGCGTGATCGATGTCTGGGGAGCCGATCACCAGGGCCACGTCTCGCGGATGAAGGCTGTGGTGGGCGCCCTGGGCATCTCTACCGAGAGGCTGGTGGTAATCATCTCCCAGCTGGTTACACTCAAGCGCGGCGAGCAGGTGGTCAGGGCCTCGAAACGCACCGGCGACATCATCACTCTGCGTGAGCTGCTCGACGAGGTCGGGCCCGACGCGTGCCGCTTCTTTTTCCTGTCGCGCTCGTCGGAGAGTCAGATGGAGTTCGACATGGAGCTGGCCAAGGAGCAGTCCTCCGAAAACCCCGTCTACTACATCCAGTATGCCCACGCTCGCATCGCCGGCATCCTGAGGCTGGCCGAAGAGCGTGGGATCGACTTCGCAGACGGCGATACGTCTCTGTTGTACCACGATGCCGAGATGGCACTGATCCGCAAGATGCTGGCGCTGCCCGACATGGTCGAGATGATGGCGCGAACCCTGGAGCCCCATCACCTGCCCCACTACGCCGTCGAGGTGGCGACGGCGTTCCACTGGTACTACCAGCAGTGCCGGGTCGTCTCCAGCGACCCCGGAGAGCTCGGGATCACCAAGGCGCGGCTCAAGCTCGTTGATTCGGCCCGGATCATTATGGCCCGCTGCCTCGGCCTGATGATCATGGAGGCCCCGGAGCAGATGTAGGCCGCTAGCGGGCGGCCTCGAGGTTGCCCTGCCGCTTATAGCGCTCGGCCTTGCTGACGTAGATGTCGCGATAGCCTCTGATCAACTCGACGTGTCGGTCCTCTACCTGGCCGCGGATCCTCGCCGGGACCCCGGCTAAGAGGGAGCGGGCCGGGATCTCCATATTGTCGACGACCATGGCCGCGGAGGCGATCAGGCTATCGTCGCCGATATCCACGCCGTCGTTGACCACCGCGCCGTTGCCGATGAGCACGCGGTCACCCACGAGCCGGGCGTGGCACATCACCCGGTGGCCGATGACGACGTCATCCCCAATAGTAACCTCGGCGTCGCCGTGTACCACCGAGCTATCCTGAACACAAACGAACCTTCCGATGCTGACCTTGCCCATGTCCGCTCGGACCACCGCTCCCGGCCAGATGCTGGACCCCTCCCCTATCTCCACGTCCCCGATCACGTAGGCGAACTCGCTGACGAAGGCCGTCGGGTGGATCCTGGGCCACACCCCGTCCAAACTACGAATCACTTGATTCTCCTCACCGTAAGCTCGCCTGCAAAGGCCCACCAGGCTGCCGACTAGGATACACTCTCGCCGCGGGCCTCTACTACAATCTGGCTCTGCACAAAACTATAGGAAGGTGCCCCGACGTATCGGGGCTGGGGTCTGGGGTGTCCCCAATACAAAAATACCCGTTGGGTCGGTGGGAGGGAAAGCGAACCTTCGCCTGGGAAGACTTTTGGTGCAAAGCCCCACAATCCGAGGAACGGAGTAGCGTGCTGACCGACCTCTTCGGGTCTGCAAGAGTTCTCATCGGCGTGGTGCACCTCCTGCCACTGCCCGGCAGTCCGAGGTGGGAGGGCGGCATGGACGTCGTGTTATCGCGGGCAAGAAGCGACGCGGAGGCTCTGGCCCGCGGAGGGTGCCACGGCGTAATCGTGGAGAACTTCGGCGACGCCCCCCTTGCCAAAGGCCGTGTCGGTCCCCACACGGTCTCGGCAATGACCGTGGCGGCCAGCGCTGTCCGTGAAGTGCTCGACGTCCCGCTGGGCATCAACGTGCTGCGCAACGACGCTGCCGCGGCGCTGGCGATCGCTCATGTCACAGGAGCCCGTTTCGTCCGCGTCAACGTGCACACAGGGGCCGTGGTGGCGGACGAGGGCGTGATCGAGGGTCGCGCCCACGAGACCCTCAGATACAGGCGAGAGCTCGGAGCGGATATCCGAATCTTCGCCGACGTGCTGGTCAAGCACGCCGCGCCGATCGGCGATCAAGATCTGGGGCGCGCCGCCAGGACGGCCGTCGAGCGGGGACTCGCGGACGCCGTCATCGTGTCGGGTCCCATGACCGGCGAGCTAACCTCGCCCGGGGACGTGGCGGCGGCCAAGGAGATGGTCCCGGACGTGCCCGTACTCGTGGGAAGCGGAGTCACCGAGGACAACGTCGAGGAGCTGATGCGGGTCGCCGACGGAGCGATCGTCGGTACCAGCCTAAAGCGCGATGGAGTCGTCACGAACCGGGTCGATCAGGAGCGAGTGGCACGCATAGCCCGGCTGCTGCGCTGACGGTAGTCGAACCGGCCACTAGCCTTCGGTGAGCTGGCTTATCAGGCTGAGTAGGTTTTCAATCTCGAATGGCTTGGCCAGAACCCCGTCGACCCCGCTGCTTTCGACCTCGTCGCGCTCTAGGGCGACTCCCCAGCCCGTCACCATGACCACTGGTACCTCGCTTCGGCAGTCCTTGAGCGCCCTCGCCACCTCCCACCCGGAGAGTTCCGGCATGCCGAGGTCGGTGAAAACCAGGTCGTAGTCGCCCTTCTTGAAGAGGTCGATGCCCTCCTCACCATTGACGGCGACCGTCACACGGTGGCCGTGGATCGAGAGGATACTGGACATTGTGTCGCGGATCAGCGGCTCGTCCTCGATGACGAGGATATCCGCGGCCTTCGAGGGCTCCGTTGAAGCGGCGGCCTCGCGCGGCTCCTCTTCCGCCTCGTCCGGGGCAATCGGTAACGACACCGTAATCGCCGTTCCCACCCCCTCCTCGCTGTCGACTTCGATGGTGCCGCTGTGTCGCGATATGATCCCCATCGCCACGCTCAATCCCAGCCCGGTGCCGCTTGAGCTCTTGGTGGTGAAGAACGGGTCGAAGACCCGCTGAGCCACCTCTTCGCTCATCCCGACGCCGGTGTCCGAGACGGAGACGTTAACGCTCTCGGCGGTGGCCGACGTGGCTATCTCGATGACGCCGTCGCCCTCAATGGCCTCGTAAGCGTTGATCACCAGGTTGGTTAGCACCTCTCGCAGCTCCGCGTAGTTGCCGAGCACCGGTGGGACGTCCCTTAATGCGGTGCTGACTTCGATCGTCTGGCCCTTGCTTTGAGCCTCGTCGGACCACTTGTGCCTGGTGAGCTCGACCACGTTCTCGACCAGTCGATTGGCGTCGGCGCCGGAGAACTCGACGCTCGTATGGAAACGGGCGAAGTCCAGGATTCGCCTGACGACCTGGGACGAGTCCCTGGCCGCCTGCTCGATGATCTTGAGGGAGTCGAGATGGGAGTCGTCGACCGTCTGGCTCATGACGAGCTGCGTTCGCCCGAGTATCGCCGCCAGTGAGTTGTTGAAGTCGTGTGCCACACCGCTGGCCAGCTCTCCCATAGCCCGCATACGCTCGATGCGTACCGTCTGCTCGTGGGCCGCGCGGGCCGCGTCGAGGGCATTGACGATGTCTCCGTATATTCTCGCGTTCTCGATGGCAGGAGCGATCCGCGCCGCCAGCATCTCCAGGAGATGCTGATCTTGCGGGCCATAGGCGCTCGCCTGGTGGCTCCATATCGTGAACATGCCGAAAGCGCGGTCCTTGTTGATGAGCGGAACCCTTACGCCCGATCTGAACCCGGCCTCGACCAGCCACTGGTCTTCGACGAACCGGACCGCCCCAGGACGCGTAAGGTCGGACTCGACGAGGCTCTGACAGTGAGATACAAGCCAGGCCACAGCGCTGTTCTCCACCGGCCTGCGACGGTTCTGCTGGAATATCTCCGATTCGAAGCCCGCGCTGAGAGATCTGATCGCCGTTTGTGAGTTCACTTCCAACACTACGATGGACATGCGGTCGAAGGGCACCAGTCTCCTGAGCTCCGATGCGAACTTCTCGTAGACCTCCTCGATGTCAAGGCTCGAAGTCAGTATGTTAGCTACTTCGTGGACCGCAGCGGGCTCGACAGGATGATCTCCGCCCTCGGACGCCCCGCGGTCAGGTGGTGACGGTTCCCTGGCGGCGACCAGGTGCTGCATTTGCCCTTGAGCGTCGACGACAGGAGATATAGTCACCAGGAAACCTTGGCTGGAGTCGCGGTTGACCTCCGCTGATGTGAAGGACAGAGGGTCTTCCCACGTGGCGGTGTCGGACAAGCGCTCGGCGCGCAGGCCTGGCTGATCTTCGAACAGCTCGGATATGTGCCGGCCGACTATGTGGCCGGCGTCCAGGTTCAGTGGCCCTAAAGCGGCATCGTTTGCCCACAAGCAGTTGCCGCTGCCGTCGAAGAGGTAGACGATCTGGTCTGTGACATTAGGCGGCGGCGGTTGTGCGGCTAGCCCCGTGTCCAGCTCCATGAGCAGTCTCCAGAGGCGAAGGGCCTCATCGGGTTGGTCCCGTCAGACGCGCCCGGCCGGCCGCCCGGACGCGGGGCCATGTTCTACGGCACGGAGTGCACTGTCAAGCGTGTGCTCACCCAGTCTCCTCCCTGGAATCACCCTGTGCACCGAATGGCCGGCGGGTCATGTTATCCTAGTGGGCGGGGATGTTTGCACGGCACCCGATCGTCAAGGGGTCATTAGCGTGAGAAAAAAAATCGTGGCGCTCGTGTGTCTTGCCGTTGTATTCGTCTTCGCCGTAGCCTGTGCTGGCTCGGCCGAGCCGCCCGCGCCAGCTCCGTCGGCGTCCGCGAGGCCGTCTCCGACCTTGGTGCCAACGGTTCCTCCCAGTCCGACCCCTGTGACGCCGACTCCCACACGGATTCCGTCCCCGACCGCCACCCCGGAACCACCGGCGTCCGCCACTCCCCAGCTCTCGGCTCTGTTCGAATACTCCCGGGCCGTGCGGCTGCTGGAGATGGAAGAGTACGACTCGGCTGTGCTCGCTTTCAGCCTCGTGATTCGCCTGCTCCCCGACTTTGCCCTCGGCTATCACGGACGAGGCGTCACGTACTATATGGACGGTCGGGTCTCCCAGGCGCTCCAGGACTACGATCGGGCTATCGAGCTGGACGTCGATTTCGCCGACGCTTTGGTAGACCGATCCCTCGCGCGTCTGGACCTGGGAGACAGCGAGGGGGCGCGAGCGGACCTGGAGCGGGCATTCGCCATTTATGACAGCAAGCGTGATTCCGATGAGGCTGAAAAGGCGAAGAGTCTGCTGGACGTTCTGGCGGAGTAAGGGCTTCCGGGCCGGCCAAGGCGAGACCATTCAGGATTCCAGTAGGGGCGGTTAGTCAACCGCCACCATCGACCGCGCCCAGTGTGAACGGACTGGTCTTGCTCGGAGCGAGCTTGCCGAGCGACGGGCCCGCACGGCGCGTCTCCCTGATCCGAGGGCGATCACGCCGAGGTCCCAAGGGTCATACTCCTGTATAGGTGCATCAACCCCTGCTGGCGTCTTGCCCCCGATATCCCTCTCTTTGGAATCGTCAGGAGCCGCTTCATCTCTCTCGTCACCTCGTTGTCCTGCAACGTCGGGGAGCGATGATACATATCCAAGCATCTCTCTCGCAGACGGTCCGAGCCCCGGACCCCGGCGTTGGCGTGTAGGAAGGGCAGCACCACGTTCACCGCCACGTCCGCGGCCCTTGCTCGCCCGATGCACCCGGGAGCGGTCAGCGAGTCTATGAGGGATCCCGGGGAGCCGTGAAGGATACTGTCTTCGAGCCTGGGCAAGAGCCCGCGATCCATGTGCCTGCTCAGCAGGTGAGCGGCCCCGGCGATGCGCCTCACAGGATGATTTGCCGGCCTAATCCTGAACAGCCGCCACTCGTCCGCGGGAATCGGACGCACCCTGGGCAAGTGCTTCGAGAGCGCCCTCAGCTCGCGTGCTCGCTCCTCAGGCTCCACGAGAGACATCAGGCCAGAGGCTCTGACCAGCATCGCCTCCAGGGCGAGACGCCGTGAGGTTTCCGGCTCGCCCCGGAGTTCGGTCAGAAGAGAGATCGGCACCCGCGAGGCCAGGTGCTTGAAGGGAGGTCGGTTCGAGGCGTAACCGAGAGCCTCCATGATGGCCTCGTATAGCGTCTGTGCGGGATCTCGCTCCCGTATCTCCTCGGCGTATCCTTGGCTTCTGAGGCGAAAGCGCTCATCCCCGGCCCGATCCAGAGCCTCACCCACGTGCTCCGTGCTCGGGAGCCCTGGGGGCGGTAGCTCCTCAGTGAGCTCCCTGAGCGGCGCTATCTCGGCCACGGGTGTCTGCAGACCGGACTGCTGCTCGGACCTGGTCTCGCCTTTGGACTGAAGAACCACGTGAAGCACGACGCCGTTGTAGTTCGGATCGACGTCGTGTCCGTGGCTGTACCAGTCAGGGGCCCTGAGGTGGAGCTCGACGTCGCCCCTGATTATGCGACCATCATCGGACGCGATGACCGCGTTCCGAAAGTCAGGACCGGCTCGGCCGCTGGCGGTGCCCGGGTAGATCACCCTGAGCCGGCGGCCGTCCTGGGTCCTCAGGCAGACGGGCTCGGCAAGCGCGTGGGCCCTCTGCCACAGTCTGGCCAGAGCACGTTCAGAGGTTATCGATGCGGAGTTGGGAACAGCCATCGCCCCGTGTCCCGCCCCATGATACCCCCGATGCTAACACAGTATCCCTTTCATCACGCCGGCGACTGGCCGGACCCGAGTGGTCAGGCTATCCCGGCCGAGGAGTGCTTCCCTCCTAGAGGCATTTCCGATGAGGAAAATGGGAGGGTACGTCACTTATGCTACGGGGCGCTAGTTGACGTAGCCGTTTTTCCTGTCCAGCTCTCTGCTGTCCGGGGGCCGGCCCCTTGGCGAGCCGTATCCACCACCGCCGGACGATAGCGTGACGATGCGGTCGCCAGGCTTCAGTGGAACGTCCGCCTCCTTCGAGAGTAAGACCCGCTCCTCGCCGTTTGAGAACAGCTTGTAGACGTGCGGCAGACCTGGGTCACCGCCGAAGAGGCCGAATGGCGGTACGATCACGCCGTCGCCTGCTGTATTGAGGCGCGCGCCGTCTTCACCCTCGTACACGAGCTCGCAGACGCCGCCCAGTCCGCCGCGCCACTCGCCGTCGCCACCCGAGCCGGGCCGCATCTCGTCATAGGTGACAAAGAAGGGAAACCGCTCCTCCGTCACCTCCACGCTGGGACTGCGTATCGCCCCTGCGACGGGGATCTCGCCCACGTTGGACCAGCCGTCGTTCCCGTACGAGGCCCCGCCCCCTCCTCGAGCGAAGAAGAAGTGCCAGATGAACTGGCGGCCGGTTCGGGGATCAGTGCCGGTGATGGCGTAGCGGAAGCGTCGGGAGAAGCCGGCGGTCGGCGCGCGAGGAATCTGCGGGGCAAGCGCCTTGAACACCGCCTCCATGATCTCCTCCGCGCAGTGGCTGGTGCTCATGCACACCGGCGCCGGCGGATTGGGGTTCACGATCAGCCCCTTCGGAGCGATGATCGTCACCGGGCGCATGGACCCGTCGTTCTTAGGCGTATCAGGCGGCATCAGGTACATCATCGCGGCGTGAGCGATGGACCGGGTGTTGGCGTATGCACTGTTGATGAACCCGGTGACCTGGGGGCTCGACTCGCTCAGGTCGATGGTCATCGAGTCGCCCTCGACGGTCAGCCGTGCCCGGATGGGGATCATCTTGGCGTCGAAGCCGTCGTCGTCGATCAGGGACTCGCCCTCGAATACCCCGTCGGGCCACGAGGAGATGACCTGGTGCACCTGCACCTCGGTGGCCTTCAGGATCTCGTCGACGCACCTCGCGAGCCGCGTCGGGCCGTAGACCGCCAGCAGCGCCGTCACACGCCTGGCGGCTATCTCCACCGAGCCGATCTGGGCGTTCAGGTCGCCCAGGAAGTTCTCCGAGTGACGCACGTTCACCGCCAGCATGTGCAGGATGTCCCTGCGCGACACGCCCCGGTCCGAGAGCCTGATGGGCGGCATCCGCAGCCCCTCCTGGAAGATCTCGCTGGCCGCCGGGTTGTAGCCGCCGTGGGTTGGGCCGCCGATGTCCGAGTGGTGGGCCCGGTTCACCGCGTAGAAGAGCAGCCTGCCCTCGTGAAAGATTGGCAGTATGACCGTTATGTCGGGCAGGTGGCTGCCGCCGAAGTATGGGTCGTTCAGGGCGAACATGTCACCCTCGTGGATATCGTCGCCGAAGTAGTCCCGGACCGCGTCGCCCGCCAGCGGCAGGGCGCTGACGTGGACCGGGAGACCCTCTCCCTGAGCTATCAGCTGGCAGTCGGCGTCGAGGATCGCGGTGGAGAAGTCGCGGCTGGAGTTGAGGATCTGCGACATAGAGGTCCGAAGCATCACCTCCATCATCTCCTGGGCGATGGACTCGAGGCGGTTCTCCACCACCGCGAGCGTGATGGGGTCCGGCTTCTCATCCTCCCCGGCAAGCGCCCCCTCCTCGCTCAGCGCAACCCGCAGCTGCACGCCCCCAAGCCTGTCGACGGTTGCTCTATCGCCTGCCTCCACGAGAAGGGTCGTGAAGTCCGACTCCAGGACGGCTGGTCCCGCTATCTCCACCCCCGGCGACAGCCGGCCGATGTCGTAGACCGAGACCTCTTCCCACTCGCCCAGGTATACTTTGCGCGTCCCCTTCCGAGCCTCGGCCACATCCCTTCCTCGCTCACCCTCCGGCAGCGCCACCTTGGGAAGCACCCCTACCACCGAGACCCGGAGCGTGATCATCCGGACCTCCTGGTTCACCTGGTGGTAGGAGAACAGCTCCTCGTATCGCTGATGGAAGTTGGAGGACCACTCGGACACGATGGCCCCGTCCTCCCCGGACAGGTCGGGCACCGGCACGTTGACCTCGTGGACCTGGTCCAGGTAGCGCATGTCCGCCGACAGCCGGACCTCCACGTCCTCGTCCGGGACCCCCTGCCCCCGCAGCTTGGCCCTGCCCTCTGCCTCCAGCTCCCCCGTGATGCGCCGCACCATCCCAAGGTCGATGCTGTCCAGACTGGACGGGTAGGAGCGCGAGTAGTCGTACTGCAGGTCCGTGGAGAGCATCCCATAGGCCGAAAGCACCGCCGCCGCCGCAGGCGTGTAGACCCGCTCCACCTGCAGCTGGCGCGCCACGCTACTCGCGTGCAGGCCTGAGGCCCCTCCGAACGCCAGAATGGCGAAGCCGCGGGGGTCCACCCCGCGCTTCACCGACATCAGACGTATCCCCTCCGCCATCGTCGTCGACACCACCTGGTGAACCCCGTAGGCCGCCTCTGCAGTCGATAGCTTCAGAGGCCCGCCCACGTGCTCGGCCAGCACCCTCTCCGCCAGCTCTACGTTCAGCACCGTCTTGCCGCCAAGGAAGTTCTCCGGGTCCAGGTATCCCAGCACCAGGTTGGCGTCGGTTACCGTCGGCTCAGTGCCCCCCTTCCCGTAGCACACCGGGCCCGGGTCGGCTCCCGCGCTATGGGGCCCCACGTGAAGTATGCCCCCGGGATCCACCCGCGCGATGCTCCCGCCGCCTGCCCCCAGCGTCTGAATGTCGATCATCGGCACCGCCACCTTCCAGCTGCCCTCGAACCGCTGTCCAGTCAGGTGGGGCATCCCCTCCTCGATCATCGAGATGTCGGTGCTGGTGCCCCCCATGTCGAACCCGATGACCTTCGACTCGCCCACCAGCTGGCCGTAGTGCGCCGCCCCCTTCACCCCTCCGGCAGGTCCCGACAGTATCGCCCGTACCGCCAGGCGCACCGAGTCGTCTATGGGCGCCACTCCGCCGGACGACTGCATGATCAGTATGTCTTGCATCTGCTCGAAGGAGGCGAAGCGCTTCTTCAAACGCATCAGGTAGTCTCCGAACACAGGCCCCACGTAAGAGTTGATCACCGTCGTGCTCACACGGTCGAACTCCCTTATCTGGGGCAGCACCCGGTGTGACAGCGAGGTGTAGGTGCCGGGGAACCGCGCCTCGATCTTCTCCCCCACCCGTCGCTCGTGGTCCGGGTTCAGGTAAGAGAACAGAAAGCATACCGCCAGGGCCTCCACTCCCTCGCCCTCCAGGTAGTCCAGCGCCTCGTCCAGAGCCCCCTCGTCAAGCTCCGTATGCACCTCTCCGTTCCAGCGTACCCGCTCCGGAACCCCCATCCTCAGGTGACGCGGCACCAGCGGCACCACAGGCGTCATCCGCAGGTTGTAGCGGTCCTCTTTGTACCCCTCCCGCATCTCCAGCACGTCTCGGAAGCCCTGGGTGGTCAGCAATCCCACCTTGGCCCCCTTGCGCTCCACCAGCGTGTTCGTCGCCACCGTCGTCCCGTGAATGATCAGCTCGGTCTCGCCCAGCAGCTCCTCCAGCGTCTGCCCGTACCCCGACGCCACCTCCTCGAGTCCCACATTCACCCCCTCCGACGGGTCACGCGGGGTCGACGAGGTCTTGAAGTACCGCGGCGCTCCACCGTCCTTCGCCACCACGAAGTCCGTGAATGTGCCCCCTACGTCGATGCCAATCTTGTACACAGATCCCCTCCTGGCGTGACCGGGACCGCGTCAGCCGTTCCCGACTGGCCGACTGTTGCCTGGCCTCGCAAATCTCTTACCGGTCAGGTGAAGCCGATGCCCAGCAAACGCGACCCGCCTGAGAAGGACTGTTCTCGCCCGACTCGCCCGACGCCATTTTACTGGCAGTATGGAAATGTCTCACCCGACAAGGGGTCTCAGGGACCTTCGCCCCGAAGGTTCTTGGGCGGGTGGACGGGAACGATAGGTAGGTCGGTAGCTAGGCGCTATGCTCGACGACCTTTTTGAACAGGCTGTGGTGCCGGCTGGTCACATGGGGCCTTATCTTGCTGACCCAGTCGCCTTTGTCCGACTGCTCCTTCCACGTCGGGCTGTTGACGAGGTCCGGAGAGTCGATCTCGTAGATGGCCGCGTACTGCTCCATGCCTTCCCTGTTCGTGCGCTCAAGCCGGTAACGGGTGCAGCGGTGAACTCCCGGGACCTCGAGCAGGTACGGCACGTGCTCCTCGTCGTAGATCCGGTTGAACTCGTCCTCCAGCTCCGCGGGGACGTCCAGCTGCACCAGATAGATGTAATCCGCCATCGTCCAGTCTCCTCCCAAGGTTACGGAAAATGAGGTGATAGTACGGGCAGGATTATAGAGATTTTCACCCCTGGGGCGCAACTTTGACTGGGAACCGCCGCTGAGAGACACACTCGCCCAAGGCGCCCGTGTATACTTGACGCACCCGTCTGGTCCAGGAGTCCGAGAGATGCAAGAATCATCGAACGGCCCATCAAACGGCAGGATAATGCGACCGCTGGCGGACATCCGCGTCCTGGCCGTCACCGTGTTCCTGGCGGGGCCCTTCTGCAGCATGAGCCTTGCCAGGCTCGGTGCCGAGGTCATCAAAGTGGAGGTGCCCGGACGGGGCGACCCGACCCGCGGCAACGGCCCCTTCGCCGGCCCGGACGGTACGCATCCAGCCCAGCAGTCTGATAAGGACATCGGCACCCAGTTCCTCAAGCGCACCCAGGGTGTTAAGAGCGTTACGCTGAACCTGAAGCACCCCGAGGGCAGGCAGATGTTCCTGGACCTGGCCAAGACCTCGGACGTCGTGCTGGAGAACCTGGCGCCGGGGTCGATGAAGCGCATGGGCCTGGGATACGAGGATGTCTCGCTCGTCAATCCAAGGGTCGTCTACTGCTCCATCTCCGGCTACGGCCAGACGGGGCCGTACTCCAGCAGGCCGGCTCACGATCCCCAGGTCCAAGGGATGAGCGGCATCATGGATATCAACGGTGATCCGGACGGGCCTGCGACTAGAGTTGGCTTCTACATCAGCGACCTGGTCACTCCGGTGTTCGCGTGCTACTCGATCACCGCGGCGCTGCGCCACCGGGACCGCACTGGCGAGGGGCAGTACCTGGACGCGTCGATGATGGATACGCTGGCCGCGCTGATGTTCATGGAGAACGTGGAGGAGGACATAGAGAATGGCGTTCCGCTGCGGAAGGGCAACTTCAGCCGCAGCGGCCCCACGGGCCTGTACCACGCCAAGGACGGAGACGTGACGCTGACGGCTGCCAGCGACGACCAGTGGGGTCGGCTGTGCCGGGCGCTGGACGCCGAAGACCTGATGGAGGACCCAAGATTCGCCGATCACTTCGGTCGGACCTCCAACGTCGGTGTGCTTAGGGAAGAGCTGCAAGAGATTGTCGGCCGGATGACGCGCGAGGAAGCGCTCGAACGCATGGACAAGCACGACGTGCCGTGCGGGCCGGTGCGCACTGTGCCCGAGGTCATGGCCGACCAGCACTTCTGGGACCGCGAGACCTTGTTGCCCCTACGCCACGGCCACATGGACGAGGCCGTGCCCGGTCTGGCCGCCGGTTTCCCGGTCCTGTTCTCCGGCGGCTCGCTGCCGGAGCTTGCCGGCGCGCCTACGCTTGGGATGCACAACGAAGAGGTCTACCGCGGCCTTCTGGACCTGGACCAGGATGACCTGGACCGCCTCAAGGAGGAGGGGGTCCTATAGCAGCCGGACGAGCGCGTTTTCCTGACGTTACCCGAGCGTAGCGAAGGGCTTGGGGGGCCTCCGGTGTGTCCCGGTCATCGGTCGCGCGACCGTAGCGCAGCGTAGGGTTTGTCCGGTAGCTCGCGGGGCCGGCCGGCTGCCGGCGATGGAAACCTGACACAGAGGAACTACCGATGGAAAACAAGGCCAAACCTCTGCGGACGATGCTGTTCGTTCCGGGCAACAAAGAGGACTGGATGCGGAAGGCGCCCCGCTACGGGGCCGACGGGCTGATCCTGGACCTCGAGGACTCGGTGCCGCCCGATGGCAAGGCCGGCGCGCGGCCCATCGTGCGCAAGATGCTGGAAGAGCTGGCCACGGCGGGCCAGGCCCTCTGCGTGCGGGTGAACCAGGTCGGGACTGGGCTGACCGGCGAGGACCTGGAGGCCATCACCTGCCCGTCGCTGCACTCGGTGATGGTCGCAAAGTGCGAGTCGCCTGAGGACGTTCGCGAGGTAGACGTCCTCCTGAGCTTCTTCGAGCGGAAGGCGGGGATGGAGGTTGGAACGGTGCTCATCGACCCGAGCATCGAGTCGGCCGAGGGGATTCGCCGGGCCTACAAGATCGCCAGGGCCTCGAGCAGGGTGGCCCACATGGGCACGAGCGGGGGTAAGGGGGGCGACACGGCGAGGTCCGTGGGATACGAGTGGACGCCTGAGGGCACGGAGACGCTGTTCATACGCTCAAAGGTCCTGGTCGACTCCAGGGCCGCGGGTGTGCCCTACCCGATGACCGGCGGCTGGATGGACATCCACGACCTGGAGGGGCTTCGTGCCTCGGCCCGGCAGGCGCGGCAGCTCGGCTACACCGGCATGCACCTGATCCATCCGTCCCACGTCCCGGTGGTCAACGAGGTGTTCACACCGACACCGGACGAGATCGCCCACTGGAAAGGGCTGATCGAGGCGATGGAGGCACGCAGGCGAGAGGGTGGGGCCGCGGTGACCTATCATGGCGACATGGTGGACGTCGCCCACGAGGAGACGGCCCGGGCCATGCTGGAGATGGCCCGGCAGTTAGGTGTCCCCGACGCGTAGGCCGCAGGGCCTGCCCGCTTGCGCGGCGCGGGTGTTACACGGGTAATAACCCCCGCTGATGAAAAAGTGGGACTACCCCAGGTTGGCCTAGGGAAGTAGGTGACAGTGGGCATCGTGCTCATGCTAGAGTGCTCGCCAGCGCGCGGCGCGGAAAATTCAACAATGGGTCAGGAGCAGGCGATGGCGATGCAGCCCATAGCCAGGTCGATTGCGATGATTTTGTTAGGATCCGGATTCCTTCTGGCAGCATGCGGCGGGGAACAGGCTGCTCCGGGCCCGACAGCCACGGCTTCGCCACGTTCGCTTCCCACCGCCGCAGTACCCACGAACACCCCGCTGCCCACTACAACGCCTACGTCTGTCTCCACCGCCACTCCGACTTCTACTGCCACCGCCGTGCCTACTTCCAAGCCTACTGTTGCACCGGTGTCCCTTGAAACACCGACTCATACCGAACCACCAGCGGCCACGCCTGAGGCCACCGGCGAATTCTTTCTGCAGATCGAAGAGCCCGAATCCGTGGAGTCCATCGTTTCCGAGCCGGTCATTACAGTTACCGGAAGGACGCGTATAGACGCTGTGGTAAGCGTCGGTGTCGAGTTCGCCGATGTGGACGAAGAAGGCAGGTTCAGCGTGCCTGTGCCGCTGGAAGAGGGCCCCAACGTCATCCAAGTGGTGGCCAGCTTGGAGTCCGGGGATGAGCTGGTCGAGATTCTAGTACTAGTCTATTCACCCTAGTGCGGGGAGGATATAGCGATGCTCTCGTTAAGGGAAGCGAACCGGTGGGTAGCACCGCTTCTGGCGGCGCTAGTGATGGCGGGTGCTGCAATCCCGGCAGTCTATGCAGCTCCTCCTAATATGCCGTCTGCGGTCCCTTCGTGCGACAAGACGTTCGGCAGGCCCGCGGATAGGCCTCCGCCCCCGGGCCAGCTCAAACGACGGGGTGTCGTTGGCGAAATCGTTGCCGTGGACCCAGAAAGCGGCACCATCACCATAGGAACGAAATTCGGCGGAGTAGAGATAGTGGTCCCCGAAGACTTCTCAGTCTCCGAGGACCTGGTGGGCAGCCGCGCGGCCGTTCTTACGGCCAAGGCGCCCAAGCCTGCTGACGGCGGAGAGGACGGAGCAGGCACCGAAGAGGGTGCCGCGGACGAAGGCGCCTCGGAGGAGGAAAGCGCAAGCGCGCCTATTCGCACGGCCAGCGCTCTCAAGATCAGGATTATTCCCACAGTGTCCACAATTACTCATGAGCAGGCGGTGGTCGTCGGCACAGCGGAAGACTCGCTGGAAGTGGCCGATGAGGATGGGGACGTGAGCGAGGTGGAAGTCGCTGACGCCGGTGATACCGGCGGTGAGGAAGTAGCGGGCGGGGGAGATGATGCCGACATCGTGGAAGAAGGGGAAGACGTAGTCCTCCTTACCGAGTGCGCTGGCCCAGGAGCAACTCCGAAGGTTCGCGCACTCCGGAAGGCCGCGAAGGTGACGCAGCGTCTTGAGAGAATGCGGGCCAGGATCGAAGAGAGGTTTGGGGACGATCCTGCGAAGCTGGCTCGGTTCGAAAGCCTAATACAGAAGCGCCAGGAAAAACTGGAAGCCCGGCTGGAGAGGGTAGCCAACAGGGCCCCTTCGAAGTTCAAGACCAGGGCCGAGAAGGCGCTGGGCAAAGCCCGCGGCGAGTGTCCGAACGACGGAGAGTGCCCGGAGGATCGAGAAGGAGGGCCGCCGGCGGACCGAGGATCCGGCAAGCCCGACGACAAGGGTAACAAGAAGAGAGGAGACGGCAAAGACGGTGACAAGGGGAAGGGCGGTGACAGAAGGGGCAGTGAGCGTGGTGGTAAGGGTGGCGGCAAGAATTAAGGAGGGGACTGAAGAGTTTGCAATAGACAGAACGAGTGAGGGTCTTCGGCCCCCAACGCTAGACGGGAGCCACACGCGACCGAAGTATGCCGATAGACGCGCAACCCCGGACTCAATCGAGTCCGGGGTTGCCTTTAGTAACGAGAATCAGGTCCGTCTATACTGGACAGCCGACGCCGTGTGACTTGGCCCCGTAATTACGCTGGCTAGGGCCGCACCCAGGTCTCCGACCAGGCCAGGCACGCAGAGCTGGCGTCCCTGTCGCCCCGCTTGTCCGGCACGACCTGCCCGGCGGCCGCCACGTCGTTCACCATCACCTGCGCCCCCCGCCCCGGGATCAGCACTGTGTACACGCCGTGAGGCCCGATGGGCATGCTGCCCGCGGCCCTGCTGACCATGATAGGCGTGAGGAAGTCCCACCAGGTCAGCTGTATGGTCTCGTCCCTGGCCTGAACGAGCTCCCTCGAAAAGGTGACCTGGTCGCCCTCCCTGGCGAAGGTAGCGTGTACGACCGGAACGGACTCGTCCGCGAACTCCGGGAAGAGCATCGACTCGATCTCGCCCTGGAGCCAGCGCGCCATCGAGGGGTTGTCGCTGTAGATGCGGACCTTTCCTGCGGTGAGGTCGCCGCTCTTCAGGTAGAGGACGTGGCCCGGACCGCCGGGCGACCAGAGGACCCGCCAGTGGCTGGCGCGGGTGACCTCGGGACCGCCTTCCTGCTGGTATAGCCTTATGAACGAGTTCTCGCCGGTTACGCGTATCTCGTTCGGGTCTATAGGACTCGTCATAGTTGACCTCCTCGGTCTTTCGAATGGCCGGAGTGTTCAGGCTCCGGCGACGCATATTATGCTCCTTGCCATGGGCCATAGGCAATCGCCCCGGGATTGACGGCGCCTCGACCCCTCGGTATCATTCCGCTGGCCGAGCGCGGCAGTTTGACTCGAAGGCAGTGAGACGAGAGAAACGAGAGGCGTACAGTGGCAGTCGTTGCGGACCCTATAAGGCTCGAGGTCGTCAGAAACGCCCTGGAGAGCATCGCCGACGGCATGGCCCTCACCGTGGTCAGGACCTCGCGCTCATCCGTTGTGCGCACCAGCCTGGACTTTTCGACTGGGGTGCTGGACGCCAAAGGTGAGCTGGTCGGGCAGAGCATGTGCTCCCCTACCCACCTGGGCGGCATGATGCCGGCCCTGAAGGCGTGCATCGACCGCTACGAGGGGCGCATCTACCCGGGCGACATCCTGATCAGCAACGATCCATACGAGGGCGCCAGCCATCTGCCCGACATCTTCCTGTTCAAGCCTGTGTGGGAGGGGGATCGCATCCTGGCCTACCTCTGCGCCATGGCGCATCACACCGACATCGGCGGCCGAGTGGCCGGCGGCAACGCCTGCGACAGCTCCGAGATCTACCAGGAGGGGCTTCGCATCCCGCCCCTCAAGCTCCACGAGCGGGGTGAGCCCAACGAGACCTTGCTGCGCATTCTGGAGAAGGCGGTCCGGGTGCCTGACAAGGTCATGGGCGACCTCCAGGGCCAGATGGCGGCCCTGTTCTACGGCGAGCGAGAGTACGAGAAGCTCGTCGATCAGTACGGTGTAGAGGGCCTGGAGTCGTCCGTCGACGAGCTTCTGGACTACACGGAGGACCTGACCCGTCGGGCCATCAAGGAGATGCCCGACGGTACGTGGACATTCTCCGACACCGTGGACAATGACGGCTTCGACGACGTGCCGATTAAGATCGTGGCCACTATCACCAAGAAGGGGGACAACCTCCTGGTGGACTTCGACGGGACCTCGCCGCAATGCAAAGGCGCGATCCAACCGGTATTCGCCACCACCAAGGCGATGGTCTACGCGGTGCTGAAGACGGTCCTGGGCGGCGAGATCCCCAACACAGCCGGCTACTTCCGTCCTGTAACGGTCACAGCGCCGGAGGGTACCTTCACGAACCCGCTGCCACCGGCGCCCGTGGCCGCCCGCGCCTTGGGCTGCCGGCGAATCACCCATGCCCTTTACGGCGCCTTCGCTCAGATGCTGCCGGACCGCGTATTCGCCTGTCCGGGCGGTGCCGAGGTCGGGGTCGGCGTGGGAGGTTACGACAAGAGCACGATCCCATGGAAGGCCTGGGTGCAGCTGGAGTTCCATAACGAGACGGCCTGCGGGGGCCGTCCCACCATGGATGGCATCGACGGCCAGGGTTCGAACATCTCCAACCTGGCCAACATCCCGGCCGAAACCATCGAGGCCGAGCAGCCGATTCGGATCGAGGAGTACAGCCTGGTGCCGGACACGGAGGGCGCGGGAAAGTTCCGCGGTGGCCTGGCCATGATCCGCACCTATCGATATATGATGGACGAAACGGTCGTACAGGTTCGGGCTGACAGGGAGAAGACGGCGCCCTACGGGCTGCATGGCGGACTCTCATCGTCGACGACCAAGGTGAGCGTTACGAAGGGTGGCGTGACCAGCGCGATGCCCAGCAAGTTTCTCGAGACGCTGAATGCCGGCGACGTACTCAGCATTGAGTGGCCGGGAGCCGGGGGCTGGGGCGACCCGCTGGAGCGCGATCCGGAGTCGGTGCTGTGGGACGTAATCGAGGAGAAGGTTAACGCCGACAGGGCGCGAGAAGTCTACGGCGTGGCCGTCGATCCTGAGCAGCGGACTGTAGACCAGGTCGAGACACAGAGCCTGCGCGAGCGGATTCGGCGAGAGCGTGGTGTCGCTCGGTAGCTCAACCTCCTTCGGCGAGGCTGCTGGGGCGTACTGCCGAGGTCTCGTGGCAAGCCTCAACCGTGTGCCCCGGGCTTGTCCGGGGATGAACTGAATCACTGACTGCATTCCTGACCTTGGAACGTGAGCTCCGCCGCGACCGGCGAGCTCCCCCACCCTGACGGAGGCCTTAACGACATGGCGGAAGAGATTCGGGTTGGAGTCGACGTCGGCGGCACCTTTACTGACGTGGTGCTGCTCAGGTCCGACGGCACCGTAGTGCCCAAAAAGGTCCTGTCGTCGCCGCCAGACTTCAACATCGCCATCAAGGAAGGTGTAACGGAGGTGCTGGAGGACAATGGGGTCAGGGCTTCCGATGTCACGGAGTATTCCCATGGTGCCACCGTAGCCACCAACGCCATCATCACCCGCGCCGGCGCGGTCACCGGGCTGATCACCAGTAAGGGGTTCCGAGACGTCCTGGAAACGCGACGCATGCGGATGCACAAGCTGTACGACATGAACTGGCAGAAGCCCGAGCCACTGGTGCCGCGTCACCTTCGCATGGAGGTACCGGCCCGAATGGACCCGTCCGGGGCCGAGGTGACTCCCCTGGACGAAGAGGAGGCCCGTCTCGCAATCGAGCGGCTCTTGCGCGAGGGCGTCGAGTCCATCGCCGTTTGCTACCTTCACTCCTATGCCAACGGGGCCCACGAAGAGAGGACTCGCGAGCTGCTGGGTGAGATCGCTCCGGGGATGTACGCATCGATATCCAGTGAGGTACTGCCCGAGATCAGGGAGTACGAGCGCACAAGCACTACGGTCATCAATGCCTACGTTCGGCCGGTCGTGGATAGCTACTTCCGGTCCATGGAGGCGGACATGCAGCGGTTGGGGATAGGAGTCCCCATCATGGTGATGCAGAGCAACGGGGGCATGATGCCGTCGGAGTCGGCCCGTGACCTGCCAATCCACATCATAGAGTCCGGGCCCGCCGCCGGCGTGACCGGGGCCTACCGTTTGGCCCAGCGCATGGGGGCCCCGAATGTGATCACTCTGGACATGGGCGGCACTACGGCCAAGGCCGCCATTATCGAAGACGGCGAGATCTCCCGCTCGCCGGAGTACGAGGTGGGCGGAGAGCTTAGCATCGGCCACAGACTGCTCAAGGGAAGCGGCTACATATTAAGGGTGCCTTCGATCGACATAGCGGAGGTCGGTGCGGGAGGAGGCAGCATCGCCTGGGCAGACGCCGCAGGCGCCCTCAAGGTCGGACCTCATAGCGCGGGAGCCAGTCCCGGGCCTGCGTGCTATAACCTGGGCGGCCAGGAGCCGACCATTACCGATGCCAACGTACACCTGGGCCTGACGAACCCCGAGTCTCTCGCCGGTGGCGCCCTCAAGATTCACCCGGACCTGGCCGAAGCGGCGATCAGGGATCGGGTGGCGGGTCGCCTGGGCCTGGACACGACGGCCACCGCGTGGGGCATTCGGACCGTCGCCAACTCGAGCCTGATCCGAGCGCTTCGGGCAGTGTCAACCGAGCGAGGCCGCGACCCGAGGCGGTTCACGCTGGTGGCCTTCGGCGGCATGGGGCCGGTCCACGCCCTGGACCTGGCGGTGGAGCTGGGCATGACAAGCGTGGTGATACCGCCCCTGCCCGGCCTGTTCAGCTCCCTGGGGCTGTTGTTTGCCGACACCGAGCACCACCTGATCCAGACCCGCTACATGAGCGCCACCGATCCCGACTACAGCGAGCTGGACCGCGTGATCGGCAAGCTGCTCGACGAGGCCGTTTCGACTCTGGAGCGGGAGGGTTACGACGCTGCGCATCGAACGGTCAGTCTGCTGGCCGACACCCGCTACCACGGCCAGGACTACGCGCTGACCGTTGCCATTCGCGGCGAGAACCTGGGCCCCAGCCAAATGGAGGTCCTGGTCGAGGACTTCCACCGCGAGCATGAGAAGACCTATGGCTACGAGTCTCGGGACGAGGAGGTCCAGATCGTCGCGCTGCGGTGCCTGGGACGGGGCCTGCCGGATACGCCTCGCGTCCCCGAGCAGCTGAGCGTGGCGGCCGTCGAGGGCTGGAGCCCTTCGGCATCGCGGCGCTGCTACTTCGGTCCCGAGCGAGGCTGGATCGAGGCGTCCGTGATGGGGAGACATGACCTGTCCGACAGGCCGGTGCCTGGTCCCGCGATCATCGAGGAGGACAACTCCCTGACCGTGGTGCTGCCCGAATGGACTGCTCGTCTCGACGAGTGGTCGAATATAGTGCTGGAGCCGAAGTAGAGCTCAGCGATAAGCGTCTTGATGCGACCTTCGAGCCGGCACTCGGCTTTGGCCAGGCTGCTTCAAGACGGCGGATTGCCGGACGTGAACCTCTTCAGGACGTTTTCGGTTACCCGGGAAGCGGCGTTATCGTAGTTGTTGTGGGAGAGGGCGCCGCACCAGGCTATAGAGCCAACCGAGAACACAGCCCCGCCCTTCGGCCCTTCGAAGTAAACCACGTCCGCTTTCACCAGCGGGTTCACGGTGCCGCCCTGGTGCGAATCGCTCACCAAGACCTCCTCTACGACGTGCTGGTAGCCGTCCGAGAAGCCGGAGGCTGTCGCCACCACCAGGGCATGCGGCGGCGTGCCCAGCTCGGGATCGGCGCGGTCGACCTCGTACCCGGCGGCGCCGCCCATCACCAGCCCGAAGTCCCCTATCGGCTCGTCCTCTGCTACTCCCTCGAAGATGAAGGCCGCCCTCGGGTCCGTTGAGCCCGGTTGTCTTCGATACGGAAGGCTCTCGTCGAACCCATGGGCGCTGAAGCCCACGCCCGTGAGTTTCTGGGGCGGCCTGCCTCGGAAGCGCCACAGGCCGCCGACCTCTCCTGTCGTGCTGTGGTAGTACTCGCCCGGGTCGGCCTCCCAGGTCTCGGTTCCACGCCAACGACGTACCTCGACGACGTGTGGTCGGCCGGGCGCGAGGGAGGTCACCCAGTAGAACCCGTTGCCCCCGAGGTACATCAGGCGTCCTCCGTTGGCCAGATAGGTTTCCATCGCGTCCAGCATCTGGGCAGACCAGTACTCCGGATGCGAGCCCGTAACCAGGACGCGGTAGGGCTCCAGAAGCTCGGCTCCGTCGAAGTGGAGGTCCTCGTCGGTTGCCACGTCGTACTCATAGCCCTTGGCCTCCATCCAGTCCAGCAGGTGTAGGTCGGCGTTGAACTGATGGGGGGCGCCCGGTCCGGCTCCCAGGCCTAGAATCGTGTAGATGTACTTGGGCCGCATGTTCAGGATAGGTCGCAGCCGAGAGGAGTAGGCGACGCCACTGCCGTCAGAGTGGACGTCGTAAAGGCTCAAGAGGTTGTTGTCTACTATGTAGCGGTCCTGGGGGTGATCGGGGTAGGCTGGCAGCTCCCGGCCTGCCAGCCTGCTATACCACTCCCGCACGTCGTCGCTCCTCAGAGCGTACAGGTTGCCGTAGGCCAGGTAGCTGTTGGTCGGCGCCAGAAACAGGATCGGCGCCGAGGATGTGCCTTTTTTGGGCCGCACGAAGAAGGGAACGTAGTCCTCGCCGTCCTCGCCGGCCCGGAGACGAGCGCCGTACACGCCGCTTCTCGAATCCTCCGGGACGGTCAGCTCAAAGTCCACGTCCCAGCCCGCGTCCTCCAGGTCGTCGTCGTGGAAATAGATGGCGCCGTATTCGCTGGGGGCTTGCTTGAAGTCGACGACCTCTCCTCTCCACCCGTAGCCGGTCATCGCTCGTGCGGGCATGTTGACGGCCAGTCCATGAAGGCCGTTGGGCGACGTATCCGTGACCCGAGTCGAAGAGAAGTCTCGAGTGAAATCCCAGGCGGCGACAAGGCCAACGCTCAGGCTCTGCGGAGGCGCTCCATCACGAAGAGAGGCTACCTCCTCCGGGCTCAGAGCTCGCTCAAAAATCCTTGGGGACTCGATCTTGCCGTTGTAATGTCCCTGGACGATAGCCTTGCCTGACTCGTCCCGAGACCAGTACCCGGCCATCAGTAACGGCGCGTCGGTTTGTGCCACGGTGGGAACCCGCATCACGCTCTCAATGACCGAGTGCGTTCCGTCATTGGGCCACATCGTGATGGGCTCCTGATAAAGGGTGGCGCGATGGTTGCTCACATCCCATGTCGCGGCCACGAAGTACCATTGCGAGGCTCTGAGCGAAACGCCGGTGCCCACGCGTTCGACGCTGCCGCCACGGTCCCCAAGCCACAGGGCCAGGCCTTCGTCCTCGTCCACCACGAGTCCGTAGCCGAAGCCGTCGCCGGCGGACCATTTGGTGAGCAGGCCCTGGGGACCCGATCCGGGCGTGGTCGGGTAAATCCAACACTGGAGGGTGAAGTTCCCGGTCAACCTAAGCTCAGGTGCGTCGGGCACGGTGACATAAGACCCGATGTTGAGACTCTGGTAGCGGCCGGTATACCGGTCGTTGATTGGGGATTCGATATGCTCCTCTTTGAAGCCGGGGCCGTCTGGATTCTCGTCCCCGTGGACCAGACGCACGAGGTCTGCCCGATAGGTAGGGTGCTCTGTACTTACCATGAACCGGATCTTCTCACCCGGCTCCACGCAGAGCCGATCGGAATAGCCAACGATCTGCATTGTCACGCCCTCACTGGGGACCTCTCCAAATCACCACGCCTGCCACGCCACATCACCGAGGCCCGTTCGTCACAGGAGCAGTATAATCCCTCAACCACCCTGGTGGCCCGGCCCTGGGCATAGGTAACTGAGTCGGCGGGGGCCACGGACTAAAGGTGGATCGTCAAAACAGCCGGGACTAGTGCATGAAATCCACTCGAAACGCTTCGGCATCTGATTGGGTAAAGAGTCGACTGAAGGCTTTCGTAGCTCAGCAGAGAGGAGAGGAAGTGCCGATAATAACGAAAAGTGAGCTGACATGTCCGGAGTGTGGCCATCCGCAAGATGTGGAGATGTCCACCGATGCGTGTCTCTTCTTCTATCAGTGCCAAAGCTGCGAGAAAGTCATGAGACCTAGACACGGCGACTGTTGCGTGTTCTGTTCATATTCTCCCGTGCCCTGCCCGCCAAGGCAGGCGGAGGCGAGGAGCGGAGCAGCCTCAGTGCCCCCGAGGAGTCCCGATGAGCAATGTAGATAAAGAAACCCTGGAGGGGTTCCGGAAGTCCCTTTTCTACGGATCACGGACCGATCTGCTGTTCAAGTTCCTCGGCGATGGGGGAATGAGCGACGGGGACGCAGCCGACTTCCTTCAGGGACTCCTGCAACGACTGGGCGATGCTTTCGATACCGGGGATTACGACGAGGTCCTTAAGCACTGCCTCGACTGGCAGGTACGAGGCTACGCACCGGAGGAGGGGAACCAGCCCGCATTCAGCTACGATACCGCACCCTGGTCGCCCCTGACGAAGCCACTACCGGACTGTCGCATCGCCCTCATCTCCACGGGCGGCCTGTACCTCGAAGGGGACGACCCCCTCGGACCCAACGGGCCGACCCAGGATGAGGCCGTAACGCAGATCGGAGAGCTCCTGAAGAAGGCTCCCGTCCTGTCCGTGATCCCTCGGGACGTCGACCCGGCCCGGATTCGCATCCGGCACCCCGGCTACGACATCCGCGGCGCCCTCCGGGACTACAACTGCGTGTTCCCCCTGGACAGGTTGCGGGAGCTTGCGCAGGAGGGCCTGATTGGGGAGCTGGCGGAGGAAAACTACTCGTTCGTGGGCGCCACTTCCCAGAAGCGTCTTCTCGCTGAGTCGGCTCCAGGATGGGCGAAGCTACTTCGAGACCGGGAGGTAGACGCGGCACTGCTCGTCGCCCTCTGACCGATGTGCCACGTGTCCGTCGGACACACGGCGAGGGTACTCGAGGAAGCTGGGATGCCGACGGTGGTCATATACATCCGCGCCTTTAAGCACCAGGCCCACTACCTCAAGCCTCCAAGAACGCTGATTACCCCGCACCTACTGGGGCGCACAGTAGGACCGCCCGGAGATGTGCAGCGCCAGCGCGAGGTCGTGCGCTCAGCTCTTCGAGTCCTGGAGACGGCGACATCGCCGGGCACGGTCGTAGAGCTATAGCCTTCAACGTCGCATTGATAGACGCTCTCTGGCGACGGCGGCGCAGGCCAGTCTACCCATATGGTTCTGGGCCCGGTGGAGGATGGGCACATCTAATCCCTAGTCCACCTACGGAGTTTTGCACAAAAACCATAGGAAGGTGCCGGAACCCGGAGGTTCCCGGCCGGGGTCTGGGGTGTCCCCAGATACAAAAAATACCCCAGGGCGGGTGGGAGGGAAAGCAAACCTTCGCCCCGAAAGGACTTTTGATGCAAAGCCCACCTACGGCCACTCGCGCCCGTAATCCACCGTCTTCACGATACGTCCCGTGAACGGCTGCATAGCCAGAGCCACAGCGCTGGGCGCCGCTTCCGCCGGCGTTAGCCTTAGGTGCCAGTCATGCTTGGTCCACGGAATCACCGAGGAACCCTCGCTCTTTAGTGGCCCTGGGTCCAGCACGTTGACCTGGACGTTGTGCTCCCGCATCTCTTCCGCCAGACACTGGCTGAACAGGTTTAGCGCCGCCTTGCTGCTGCAGTAGGCGGTGCCCCCCGCTCGGTAGTTTGCGGCCGCGCCTGAGCCGATGTTCATGACGTGTCCTTGCCGCCGCTCTATCATATGCGGCAGCACGTAGCGACAGGCCAGGTATGGACCGTTGATATTGGTCGCCATCAGGTTGTTCCAGCGCTCCGGCTCGATGTCCAGCAGGGGCTCCGCCGGAATCATGATGCCCGCGTTGTTCACCAGGATGTCTATCTGGCCAAACCGTTCCATCACCCGCTGCACCATCTCCTGCACCTGGCCGTCGTCCGTGGAATCGCAGGAGAGGGCCAGGGCCTCGCCCCCGGCCTCCTCGATGTCCTGAGCCGTTTGCCGTGCGGTCCCCGGCAGCCCCGCAGGGGAGCTGTGGCGAGATGTCACCGCCACCTTCGCTCCCTCGCGGGCATACTCAACTGCTATGGCTCGTCCAAGTCCACGACTGGCCCCCGTGACAATAGCCACCTGTCCTTTCAGCTTCACTGCGCACCTCTCTGAGCTTCCCTATCTCGTCGCGGACCTTCTCTACTTATTGGCCTGGAAATGGGCACCCAGGCCTGAGGCATATTCTCCGAACCGCGGGCCAGGAGTTCGATGTCTTCCCTGGACCCGTGAAGCGCCACCGGCATGGTGGCTCCAGCCCTCATGACTCTGAGCCGCGCTCGGACCTCGTCCTGCTGTAGGTCGCTCGACGTGCGGCTGCCGCGCCAGGTACTGGGCAAGCTGGGGTTTGTCTTCCCGAAAGGCCCTGCTTCTTGTCGCGTGTGATCCTCACAGGCTGCAGTACTACGCGCTCCACTTCATCCACCGACCGGCCGGCCGACTCTGCGCCGCGCCATGCGGAGCAGGCCCCTTCCGAACCCTTCGGGCTGACGCGTGACATCCTCTCCGAATCTCGTGTAAGCCCCGGAGTGCCAGCCGATTGGTCTAGCTGGCGATCTCGAGCATTTTGCGGATAGGCCCCAGGGCCCGTATGCGCACGTCCTCGTCGACCGTTATCTCGTGGGCCTCGGGGTCCTCGGTCTCCAGGGCTGAGAGGATGCCATCGATGGTTATCCGCCTCATGTGGCTGCAGTAGACCTGGCAGGCCCTTACGAACTCCGTCTGGGGGAACTCGCCCTCCAGGTTCGCGGCCATCTCGCACTCTGTCGCCAGGTAGACACGCTCGGGGGCGTTCTCGCGAACGTATCTTGCCATTTGGGACGTGGAGCCGTGGAAATCGGCCTCCTCCAGCACATCTGGCAGGCACTCCCAGTGGGCCAGCACCGCCCTGCTGCGATGGCCCTTCGGGATGTCGTACTGAGCCCTTATATCGCGTAGCTGGTCCACCGTGAACTGCTCGTGCACCTCGCATCTGCCCTCGGGGAGGCTGTTACGCTTGCCAGGGTAGATCAGATCGACGCCGCACCCCAGGTCGTCGAGCTCCCTCTGGAGGTTCTCGCCCATCAGCGTATCCGGCAGGAAGATGATCTCGTCGCTGCCGGTTTCCTCGCGTATGTGAAGGATGACCTGCACGGCGTTGGCTGAGGTGCAGCAGATGTCTGACTCGGCCTTAACGTCGGCGTAGCTGTTGATGTAAGTGACGACGGGGACCCCAGGATACTCGGCCTTCAACCGGCGGACCTCGTCGGCCCTGACCGGGTCGGCAAGGCTGCATCCCGCGGCTTTGCTGGCGATCAAGACCTTCTTGTCCGGGTTCAGTATCTTGGCCGTTTCGGCCATGAACCGCACTCCATCGAAGAGTATGATCGGGCAGTCGGTCCGGGCGGCGTGACGCGCCAATGCGAGCGAGTCGCCCCTCGCTCCTTCGTCCGAGAGCCCGTATATCAGGGGATTCATGTAGTTGTGGCCCAGGATGACGACGTTCTTCTCTCGCTTGAGCTGGAGAATTCGGCTGATCTTGTCCTCGTTGGCCGCAACGTCTATCTCGTACGCGGTCCCTCGGAACGTTTCCCGATACGCGGAGAAACCCACTACCACGTCTTAGCCCCCCTTAAACCTACGATACAGCGCGTCTGCAGGCATTCTAGAAGAAAATCGAAGCTGTGTCGCGTGCACCGCTTAGTGGTAGAATTGCCGGACTACGCGACTGTGAGGAGTCCTATGCCACGAATGACGGGCGGTCAGGCCCTCGTACGGTCGATCCATCGAGAGGGCGTCCGCGTCGTTTTCGGGTTGCCGGGAGTCCAGCTCTACCACGCCCTCGACGCCTTCCACGACGAGCCTGATATTCCCTTTATCACGACCCGGCACGAGCAGGCCACGGCGTATATGGCCGACGGCTACGCCAGGGCCGGCGGTACCGTTGGCACGGCCATGGTCGTGCCCGGTCCAGGGCTCCAGAACGCGTCGGCGGCGATAGGCAACGCTTACGCGGCTTCGTCGCCCGTTCTGGTGATCTCGGGCCAGATCAACCGGGACAACATCGGTCGCGACGTGGGTATTCTGCACGAGGTCAACGACCAGCTCGACATCGTGCGTCCCATCACCAAGTGGAGGGCACGGGTCCTGAGAGCAAAGGACGTCCCGGGCGCAGTGCACGAGGCCTTCTACCAGCTCCGAACGGGCAGGCCGCGTCCGGTCGAGATCGAGATTCCGCCCGAGGCGCTCGCCGAGGAGGCCGACGTCGAGCTGCTGGAGCCCAGCAGTCCGTCGCCGGCAGAGGGCAATGCCCGGACCATCGAGGAGGCCGCCGGGCTGCTGCTTGCAGCCCAGCGACCCATCGTGTGGGCCGGTGGCGGGGTCCACTCTTCGGGTGCGTGGCAGGAGCTCCTGGAGGTGGCCGAGCACCTTCAGGCCCCGGTGATAACCACTGCAGAGGGCAAGGGGGCCATCTCGGATCGCCATCCACTCTCCCTGGGCGTCACCAGGGGCCGCTCCAACGAGCAGGTCCAGGACGGGCTGCGCGGATACTTCTCGACGTGCGACGTGACCCTGGCGGTGGGGACCAGGTTCGCCACGGCCGAGGCTCCTCGCGACCAGCAGGTGGTCCAGGTGGACATAGACGAGGAGGAGCTGGGAAGAAACCACGTCAGAACTCTGGGCATCCACGGCGACGCAAAGCCCGTACTGAGGCAGCTTCTGGAGGCGCTTCGGCTGGAGGGCCCCCCGAGAGCTTCGGGCGGCGGTACGTTCGAGGGAATTCGCTCGGCGCGCTTCGACCCCAACGGCGAGGCGGAGCCGCTGGGATCGTTTGTGCGCGCCATACGAGATAGCCTCCCCGACGACGGCATCCTCGTGCCCGACATGACCCAGGTCGCCTACTACTCACGGCCCTTCTACCCCGTCTACAGTGGCAGGACCTACCTCACGTCGTCTTACTACGGTAACCTCGGCTTCGCCTATCCGACGGCCCTCGGTGCCAAGGTGGCTCAGCCAGGCAAGCCAGTGGTTGCCCTGTGCGGTGACGGCGGCTTCCTCTTCAACTCCCAGGAGATGGCGACTGCTGTGCAGCATGGAATCGGCGTCGTCGCGGTGGTGTTCAACGACTCGGCCTTCGGCAACGTGCTCAGAGACCAGCAGACGATGTTCAACGGCAGAGTCGTGGGCTCGGAGCTCCGCAACCCCGACTTCCTGAAGCTGGCCGAGGCCTATGGCATTGACGGCATCAGGGCCGAAGGGCCAGACGAGCTGAAAGCGGAGCTGGCCCGGGCGATCTCTAAGGACGAGCCGGCCCTGATAGAGGTGCCCGTCGGCCAGATGCCCTCGCCCTTCTAAGGTCCCAGTGGATAAGTCTCCAGATAGCGCATCAGCAGGGCACCGCACAGGCGGGTCCAATTTGGAATATCGTGATTCGACAGAGCCGGCCCTGAGCCAGCCGAAGGGCGTACCACGTCCGGAGGGAAGACACCCGTCTGTCCGCGGCGGGTCCGTCGAAGACTGAGACATGCGGTTTGGCCACTTCTTCTATCCGATGAGCCTGGACCCCTCTCGAGACGCGCAAGCTATCGACGACGCCCTGTACGAGGTCGAGCTTGTCGAGGAGCTCGGGCTCGACGCGATATGGCTCGCCGAGCACCACTTCGTTGGCGAGGTGGCCTACGGCGATCCTCTGGTCTTCGCCGGCGCGGTAGCGGTGAAAACTCGACGAGTCCTGATAGGGCTGGGCGTAGTCGAGATGGCGCTGCATCACCCGGTACGGCTGGCGATCCAGACTGCGCTGATCGACCACCTGAGCCGGGGCCGGCTGGTGGTGGGAACGGGACGCGGATCCAATTACAACTCGTTCGAGTTCGCGGGCTTCGGAACCACGGTCGAGGAGGGGCGTCGGCAGCTCGACGAGGCCGAGGACCTGCTGATCAAGGCGTGGACCACGGAGAACGTGGACTACCGGGGCGAGTTCTGGCAGGTATCGTTTCCGGCCACGAGGCCCAGGCCATATCAGAAACCCCATCCACCCATCGCCCGCGCCTGCATCAGCGACGAGTCGGTGATCCAGATGGGCCAGCTGGGCAGGCCGGTGCTGTTGCGCGGCCGGGATGTGGACGGCGTAAGGCACACCGTCGAGATATACCGGAGCGCGATGGTGTCGGCCGGGTTCGACGACCGGGCCGTGGAGAGTGCATTGGACGACTCCTGGGTCTGGTTCGAGGCCTACCTTGCGGAGACCGACGAGCGGGCGCTGGATGAGTTCATGCCTGTGTGGGAGACCGCCAGCAGGTATGTCCTCGACATGCGGGCGCAGTTGAACCCGCCCGACCAGCCCGTCCCGGAGCCGCCAACACGCCCGATCTCGCGGGCGGAGTATAGGCCTACGCCCAACCCGGCGGCTAACGAGGCGCTGGTGGGCTCGCCGGACCGCGTCTGCGAGCAGCTCGCTCTCCTGCGCGACGCAGGGGTCCGAAACCTTATGCTTACCGACCGCGGGCTGGTCTCGCGAGAGCAGACGTCCAACTCCCTTCGGCTGCTCAGCCAGAGGGTGATGCCGGCATTCCGGTAGGGGCTACAGCGGGTCCCTGGCGAGCTCGCCCGATGCTGGTTGGGCGGCCCACACGCGGCGCACGCGTTCCCCACGGGGTGCAGGGGCCCAAGCCCCGGCCGGGGTTCGGGGTGTCCCCGAGAAATACCTGCGGGCGGGTGGGTGGGAACGACCTGGAAAGCCTCTTGGGAACTGAGCGCTGGGTACTTCCGGGGCAACCCTCAGCTGCCGTACTTCTTGCGGAAGTATGGCAGCACCTCGTCTCCCATGAGCTCGATGACGCGTAGCACCTTGTGGCTCTCCATTCCGGGCCAGCCCGTTCGGAACAGGAAGTGGTTGCACCCCAGGACGTCGATGCGATGCTCGATCTCCTCGATGACGTTCTGTGGGCTGCCCAGGACGAAGCGGTCGCGAGCCAACTCCTCGAAGCCGATGCGGAACGACTCGTCGCCGGGTAGGACCTTGTCTTGCCCCCACTCTGCGTAGGCGGCGTACTTCGAGGCGAGGTAAGGCCTGGCTATGTCCACGGCCTGCTCCCTGGTGGGGGCCACGTGCAACTCCAGAGTGATCGGGTTTTCTGACGGTCGCGCGTGGCCGGCCTTAGCGAGCTCCTGGTTGTAGAGGTCCACCTGTCGGGATATGGTCGGCAGGGCGGCGTGAGGGTTGATGAGCCACGGGTATCCGAGCCTGCCGGCCCGGGCCACGGCCGCATCTGCGTTGGCCGCCATCCAGATGGGAGGATGCGGCTTCTGCACGGGACGGATCGTGCAGGTCACGTTGCGCAGATTGAAGAAGCGTCCCTCGAACGTGACCTCCTCCTCGGTCCACAGGCGCCGGATCACCTCCAGAGACTCCAGCATTCGCGCCACGCCATCCTTCACGCGCACGTTAAAGGCCGCGAACTCGGCCTCCCGGTAGCCCAAACCCACTCCGAAGATAACTCTCCCCTCGCTGATAACGTCCAGAGAGGCCACGTCCTCCGCGACCTGCACAGGGTTGAGGAGCGCCATGAGGAGTATCGAAAAGCACAGGTTCATGTCCCCGGAGTCCGCGGCCAGCCTCGACAGCAGGGGGACGCTCTGTAGGCTCTGGTAAGGAGGCGCCAGGTAGTGGTGGCCGCTGGCTATCGTGTCGAAGCCGGCGTCGCGAGCCAGGATGGTCTGGTGCACGGTCTCGCGAAACCGTTTTACCGGCGGCTCGGTGGTGGGGTGCTGGGGCATGACGGTGATGCCGAACTTCATTACTATACCCTCCTGGCTCGAGTGATCCGGGCCGGATGGGGCCGGGGCCTCGGCAATTCTAGAGGCGGCGGAGAACTACCGTCAATCCCGTCGCAGCTCCCGTCCGCTGGGCTTGACGTCATAGTGCGCCGCGCGTAGGCTTGGCGTCGCTCGCCTACCCCAGCATCAAGCAGAGAGGGGAAAGATCATGAGACTGGGAATCTTCTCCCTGGACACCTACGACTCGGAAGACCCGGCGAAGCTGGCGAAGCGCGCCGAGGAGCTGGGCTTCGCCTCGTTCTGGGTACCGGACCACACCGTCATCCCAGTGGCTACGACGTCATCGTTTCCCGGCTCGTCCGATGGGGTAATCCCGGAAAGGTACAGCAGGATCGGCGACCCCTTCGTCTCTCTTGCCCGCGCGTCTGCCGTCACCGAGAAGATAAAGCTGGCCACCGGCATATGCCTGATCCCCGAGCGAAACCCGATCCTTACGGCCAAGGAGGTCGCGACTCTCGACCACCTGTCCGGCGGCAGGTTTCTCTTCGGCATCGGTGCGGGCTGGCTCAAGGAGGAGACGGAGGTCATGGGGGGCGACTTCCCCCATCGTTGGACACAGACCCGCGACGCCATCCTGGCCATGAAGGAGCTGTGGACTAAAGAGGAGTCGGAGTACCACGGCAGATACTTCGACTTCCCGGCCGTTCGCTGCTTTCCGAAGCCAGCCCAGAAGCCGCACCCGCCGATCTACCTTGGTGGAGATGCGAAGAAGGTCTTCGACCGCATCGTCGAGTATGGCGATGGGTGGCTGCCGGTGAACGCGTCGGCGGACAGGATCAAGGAGGGGCGTGCAATGCTGCGGGAGGCCGCGGACCGTGCGGGTCGCGACCCGGCCTGCTTCGAGGTGCTCGTGCTGGGTCGCGCCGGCGAGTATCGAGACCGCGACAGCATGAGGCGTCTCGAGGGGACCGGGGTCGACGAGGTAATCGTCTGGCTCGACCCTGAAGACGGACTCCCTGAGCTGGAAAAGGTGGCGGCGGAGCTTATGGGCTAGTTACCCGGGCGCATCGGTCGGGCAAACTCCACCCTTCCTGTCCACCCGGCCCACCTCGTGCTCCGGGTGGATACGGACTGCCCCAATACCGGATATGGTCGGAGCTCAAAACGCTGTCTCATCGGGGCTCTCCCCCCTCACCACCGCGACGAGCCGGCCAATCAGGACACATGCGGCGGACCGCGCTACGCACTGCGGGTGGGAACCGCTCGACCGAGGAGTCTCGCCCCGACCACTAGAAGGCGGTCCTGACCTTCTCCCACCCCTCCGCGTAGGGCGTCCAGAAGAAGCTGGTCAGCTTCAGATTCTTGAACTTCCACTCTCCGTTGACCCTGACGTACTCCTCGTCGTAGCGGGCCGAGCCCCAGAGGGGCTTGTTGCCGTCGGCGAGTGTGCACGCCTGGAACAGGTACCAGATACCCTCGGCCCTGTCGCCGTCCACCTGGATGATGGGATTCATGACCATATGGACGGCGAAGGACATCATACCCTGGACGTCGACGAAGAACTGACGTATCGCATCGCGGCCCACAGCCTTTCTCTCCGGGACTCCGCCGTCCCAGACCCCGTCCTCGGTGAACAGGCTGGCGATACCGTCGGCGTCGAAGCTCTCGTCGCAGTAGACGCAGTACTGGGCCTTAAGGCGCTTGATCTCCTCGACGTCCTCGATCGCTCGGACTCTCCGCTCGAGGTCTTGCGTAGTCATGGCGTCTCCTCCTTCGTGTCCCCCGCTACCGGGTGTTGCCGGCTACCTTATCAGATATAGGGATGGAAGCGGTTTAGCAGTTTTAGCCACAAAAGGCTTTGCGGGAAAACCGTAGGAACGTGCCGTCCCGACGCATTGGGACGGCCGGGGTCGGGGTGTCCCCGGACAGAAAACACCTCGTAAGGGCGAGGGCCAACCTTCGCCTGGGAAAAAACTTCGGTGCGAAGCCGTCACAAAAGCAACGAGCGGCAGGTGTTGAAACCTGCCGCTCGCGCGCTAGGCCGTCCGAAGTTTGACCCGGCCTACGGGGTGTAGACTACTGGGCCTGCCAGATGCTCAGGCAGCGGGCCAATGGGGGCCGCGCTGAAGACCTCGATCGTCTCCGGCTTACCGTTCCTGTAGACGTTCATGGCCATCGACGACCAGATGATGTGCTTCTGCCTCAGGGTGAGCGGAACGTTGGACTTCCCGCCTCCACCAAAGCTGATGGTGGGGTCGCCCGGCAGGAGCTTGTTCACATACTCCTTGGTCTCCAGCACCTGCGCTATCTTGTCGCTGTCGGTCACCGTCTGGGCTTCCTCGATGGCCTCAAGAAGCATCCTCATGGTGTAGTAGAAGGAGACGATACCAAACTGTGCGACGCCGGGTTCTCTGCGCTGATACTCGGCGAGGAGCGCGCGGAGGTCCTCATCGGCGTACGTTCCGTCGGCCTCGTAGGCGGTTTCCTCTACTCCGTAGAAGTTCTCCAGAAGGTGCTCCTCGCCGCCCTCGAAGGCGTCCACCAGCTGAGGGATCGAGGGGGCGGCGTAGAGTGATCCGATTACGCCCTCGTAGCCCAGGACGCGCATGGACCGGATGAAGGAGGGGCCGTCACCGCCCAGGGCGCCCATGAGAACAAGGTCGGGGTTCTCCCTCTTGATCGCGGTGGCCACCGACAGCAGGTCGATTATGGGCGACTCGATGAACACCTCATCCCAGTCGTAGCCCATCGACTCGGCGACCGCCTGTCCGAGTCCCGCGGCACCTATGTCGAAGGTGAAGTTCATCCCAGCGTAGAACACAGTCTGGACCTGGGGCTGTTCCTCCCGCATCACCTTGAAGAACGTCGGCGCCGTCTCGAACTGGGTGGGCATGGTGCAGAAGGTGTGGGGGCTCTCGCACGGCTCCAGGTGCCACGTGGTTGACATGTGGATAACCTGTCCTAGGGAGCTGACGGGGTCCATCACCTCGATCATCGGGCTGCCGTTGGTGGTCACGAAGTTGTACTTCTTACGGTTGACGAACTGCTCCGATATCGAGAGCATCACGGGTACCTCGTACTTGGAGTCCAGGATCTCCAAGTCAACCAGGTACCTCGCGTCGCCGACCAGGATGCCGCCTGCGGTGTTGAACTCGTCGGCCGCGATGGTCATCATCGTGTCGTAGGGGACGCCGAAGGCTGATCCGAACCCAGTGCGGATGGTCATGATGCCGATGCCGAGTGTCTCGGTTGGGAGTATCTTCTCGACCTCCCTCACCACCTCGACCTCTTTCTGCACCACAACCTGCTTCTCTACCTCGACGACCTTCTCGACTTCGACAATTTTCTCGACCGGTACCTCGACCTCGACCGTCTTCACCACCTCCTTCTCCACCACCACCTCTTTCTCGACCGTGACGATCTTATCCTCTCCGCCGCCACAGGCGGCAGCAAGACCGAGAACCAGCGCCAGCGCGGGGACCAGCAACAGCCACATTCGTCTCATCTAATCCTCCTAAAATTGGGTGTAAGGCCCGTGCGGCGACATTCGTCAGGGATACACACTTTCCAGTGTAATGCGTGTCGCCTCGCAAAGCGCTGGTCAGGTTACCTCGTACTGTGATGCTCAGTGATCCCGCGGTACTCTACCCCAGCCCGCTCGGTGTTGTCAATACCTAGCGCCGCCCACTTGGATGCTCCGTTTGTCGGTGTTAGACCGCTCGAAGGGTTCCCTTAATGGGCCACTAGCTCCCTCATCGCACGGTCGAGGAACGCTGCGTCGTGCGGAAGCGGCTCGGCAGTTTTGGCCACAAAAGGCGTTGCGCGGAAACCATAGGAGGTGCCGTCCAGACGCATTAGGAAGGCCGGGGTCGGGGTGTCCCCGGAGAGAAAACACCTCGTAAAGGGGGAGGGCCAACCTTCGCCTGGGGGAAACTTCGGTGCGAAGCCGCCACAAAAGCAGCGAGCGGCAGGTGTTGAAACCTGCCGCTCGCGCGCTAGGCCGTCCGAAGTTTGACCGGGCCTACGGGGTGTAGACTACTGGGCCTGCCAGATGCTCAGGCAGCGGGCCAATGGGGGCCGCGTTGAAGATCTCCAGGGTCTCGCGCTTGCCGTTCCTGTAGACGTTCATGGCCATCGACTGCCAGATGATGTGCTTCTGCCTCAAGGTCAGGGGCACGTTGGACTTGCCGGCTCCGCCGAAGCTCATGGTGGGGTCGCCCGGCAGCAGCTTGTTGACCCACGTCTTGGTCTCGAAGACCTCCTTGACCTTGTCGGTATCGGTCACGGTCTGGGCCTCTTCTATGGCCTCCAGGAGCATCCTCATGGTGTAGTAGAAGGTGACGATTCCCGACTGCGCCTCGCCGGGCTCGCGTGTGCGGTACTCGTCGACGAGCTCGAGGAGGTCGTCATCCGCGAAGTTGCCGTCGGCATCGTAGGAGGTTTCTTCCACCGCGTAGAAGTCGTCCAGCAGATACTCCTCGCCTCCCTCAAAGGCGTCCAGGAGCTGGCCGAGGGTGGGGAAGGCGTAGAGGGAGCCCATGAGTCCATCATAGCCGAGCTCCCTGAGGCTCCTCATAAAGGAAGGCGTATCTCCACCGACTCCGCCTATCAGGATGAGGTCGGGGTCCGAGCGCATGATGCCGGTAGCTATCGAGAGCGTGTCGACGACGGGGGACTCCGCGAACACCTCGTCCCACTCGTAGCCCATGCCCTCGGCGATGCTCTGTCCGAGCCCGGCCGCACCTATGTCGTAGGTGAAGTTGATCCCCAGGTAGAAGACCTTCTTGACCTGGGGCTGCTCCGACTTCATGTACTTGAAGAATGTGGGCGCCGTCTCGAACTGAGTCGGCATGGCGCAGAAGGTGTGGGCGCTCTCGCACGGCTCCAGGTGCCATGTGGAGGACACGTGGATCACCTTGGCCGGCCTGCTTACGGGGTCCATCACCTCGATCATCGGGCTGCCGTTGGTGGTCACGAAGTTGTACTTCTTGCGGTTGACGAACTGCTCTGCTATCGAGAGCATGGTGGGCGCCTCGTACTTGGAGTCCAGGATCTCCAGGTCAACCAGGTACCTCGTGTCCCCGATCCGGATGCCGCCCGCGGCGTTGAACTGGTCCGCGGCAATCGACGCGTTCGTGTCGTAGGGAACACCCCAGGTCGTGCCGAACCCGGTGCGGATGGTCATGACACCGACGCCGAGTGTCTCGGTGTTGAGAATCTTCTCGACCTCCCTCACGACCTCGACCTCTTTCTCTACCACAACCTGCTTCTCTACCTCGACGACCTTCTCGACTTCGACAACTTTCTCGACCGGTACCTCAACCTCGACCGTCTTCACCACCTCCTTCTCCACCACCACCTCTTTCTCTACGGTGACGACTTCGGTGTCTCCGCCGCCACAGGCGGCAGCAAGACCGAGAACCAGCGCCAGCGCGGGGACCAGCAACAGCCACAAGCGTCTCATCAAACCCTCCTAAAATTGGGTGTAATGCCCGTGCGACGACATCCGTCAGGGATACACACTCCAGCGCAATGCGTGTCGACTCGCAAAGCACTGGTCAGGCTACGTCATAATGTGATGCTCTGTGATTTCGCGGTACCTTACCCTGATACGCTCGGTGTTGTCAATACCTCGGGCCGCCCAGTTGGAGGCTGTGTTTGTCGATGTTAGACTGCTCGAAGGGTTCCACTAACTGGCTAGTAGCTCCCTCATCGCACGGTCGAGGAACGCCGCGTCGTCTGGATTGAGGCCGGGTGCGCCCGCCATATGACCCCATATCGACGGTATGGGTCTCAGCTCGGCGTTGGGCATCAGGCTCACCTCGTACTCGTTGTCCTCCGGCGGGAAATAGAGATCGGTCTGGCTGGGCATGACGATGGCCCTGGCCCTGACGGCGCCCATGGCCGCCGCGAAGTCGCCGCCGTACTTCGGGTTGGCGCTGGCGTCGGCGTTCTGCCAGGTCCAGAGCATGGCCAGGAGGTTGTTCGCGTCGCGCTGGAGCATGCGTCCCTCCCAGAAGGCGACCAGGTAGTCCTCAAGGGAGGAGTACCCGACTGATAGGTAGACCGCTTCTCGGTAGTAGGCTTGAGATACAGCCCAGCCGGCATACACGCGCCCCATCGCCCGAAGGCCCTTGGCAGGCGGCTCATCGTACCACCCGCCCTGGAAGGCCGCGTCCGCCGTTAGGGCCGCCCTGACTCCTTCCAGGAAGACCTGGTTGTGCCGTGACGTTCTCGCCGATCCGCAGTAGGGCAGAATGCGTTCTACCATGTCCGGGTAGAGTACGGCCCACTGATTCGTCTGCAACGCCCCCATCGACCAGCCGGTCACCATGGCCACGCTCCTCACCCCCAGCTGCTCGGTCACCAGGCGATGCTGGCACACGACGTTGTCGTAGATCGACACGCCGGGGAAGCGGGCCCTGTCGAACGGTGGTGGGGTGTTGCTGGGGGAAGAGGACAGGCCGTTGCCGAACATGTTCGGCACGACGATAAAGTACCTGGTCGGGTCCAGTGCCATGCCCTCGCGGATGATCTGCTCGTTGTCCGTGTGCCGGCCGCCGTATGCGGTGGGGAAGACAATAGCGTTATTCCGCTCGGCGTTTAGCTTCCCGTACGTCTTGTAGACCAGCTTGGCGTCGCGGAGCGTATCCCCGGATAAGAGCCTGACGTCACCAAGCTCGAAGGTGTCGTAGTCCGCCATCTCGAGTCCTCCTCCCGCGAGGGTTGGTTTGCCGAATCCTGGCACCTCGGCGTCTCCGTGTCAAAGCCCGTTGCAGCTAGGTGGCGCCATGTGCGATAGAATACCGGCGGCGCGCAGCAAGACAGGTGGAGATCTGAAGTGCAGATACGCTCGCTTCTTTACACGCCGGGCAACGACCGCAGGAAGGTCGAGAAGGTCGGAACCTTCGGCGCGGACGGAGTGATCCTGGACCTCGAGGACGCGGTGCCTATAGACGAGAAGGTCGCCGCCCGGGAGGTTGTGCGACAGGCCATACCGGCGGTCAAAGGCTTGGCCGGACGCGTGTACGTGCGCGTGAACCCCACCGGCGAGAAGACCGACTTCTCTGTAGCTACCGGCGCCGAGGATATCGAGGCGGTCCTGTGTCCCGATCTCGATGGCCTGGTGGTGCCGAAGGTCGAGTCGGCCGAAGAGCTTGGCCGGCTAGACCCGCTCATCGCCGCCATCGAGAGAAGGCAAGGCAGGCCGGAGGGCGCCGTGGAAGTAGCTCCCATCATCGAGACCGCCCTGGGCCTGTGGAACGCCTTCGAGATAGCCCGGAGCAGTAGCAGGATCAGGGCGCTCCACTTCGGCGCCGGCGATTTCACCCGCGACCTCAACCTCGACTGGACGAGAGACGAGACTGAGCTAATGTACGCTCGCTCTCGTCTCGTGGTCATCTCACGAGCAGCCGGCATAGGGGCGCCGATCGACTCGGTATGGGCGAGGCTGGACGACGGAGAGGGCTTTGCAGAGTCTGCTAGGCAGGCCAAGCGTATGGGGTTTCAGGGCAAGTGCTGCATCCACCCCGCCCAGGTGAGCGTCGCCAACCACGAGTTCTCCTACGTCTCGCCGGACGAGCTGGCCGAGGCGCGCAAGGTAGTCGACGCATTCGAGGAGGCGCAGCGACGCGGAAGCGCGTCGATCAGAGTCGGCGGCCAGTTCGTCGACTACCCCATCGTGGAGAAGTCCAGGCGGATCGTCGAGCTCCACGAAATGTCCGAGCAGCAGCCAGAGGGTAAGGGTAGAGGATGAGCAAGCAGAGGTCTTCAGTGACCGCCGGCGGAGGCGCACTCAGCGGGATCCGCGTCCTGGACGTGGCGACGTTCATCGCCGCACCGTTTTGCGCGACGCTGCTTGCCGAGTTCGGTGCCGAGGTCATCAAGGTAGAGATGCCCGGGCAGGGGGACCCGTGCCGGCAGCTGGGCCAGGAGTACAACGGTGTGGGCCTCACCTGGGCTCAGGAGGACCGCAACAAGAGGGGCGTCACATGCGACCTGCGAAACCCCAAGGGCCAGGAGATCATTAAGGAGCTGGCCCGGCATAGCGACGTGCTGGTCGAGAATTTTCGGCCTGGCACCATGGAGCGCTGGAACCTCGGATACGACGCGCTCGAGGAGGTAAACCCACGCCTGGTCATGGTCAGGATTTCGGCCTATGGACAGACCGGGCCTTACCGCGAGAAGCCCGGCTTCGGACGGGTCGCTCAGGCTTTCGGTGGGCTGACCTACCTAGCAGGGGACCCGGACCGACCTCCGGTAAACCCTGGCTCGCCGACGATCGCCGACTACCTCGCCGGGCTCTTCGGAGGCTTCGCCACGATGGTCGCCCTGGAGGAGCGCCACTCCAGCGGCAAGGGCCAGTGCATAGACATATCCCTGTACGAGAGCGTCTTTCGCATCCTGGACAACCTGACAATGGCGTACGACAAGCTGGGTATCGTTCGCGAGCGCATGGGTACGGCCACCCCAAACGTTGTTCCGCATAACCACTTCCCCACCAAGGACGGCAAGTGGGTCGCCATCGCCTGCACCAGCGATCGTATCTTCGGGCGACTGGCGACGGCTATGGGTCGCGAGGACATGGCCGGCGATCCGAGGTACGAGACGGGCGCCAAGCGTGTCGAGAATCGCGAGGACGTGGACGCCGTCGTCTCCGGGTGGACCGGGTCTTTCGAGATGAAGGAGCTGGTGCGCCTGCTCGATGCCCACGAGGTGCCGGTAAGCGGGATCAACAACATCGCCGACATCTTCGAGGACCCTCATTTTCAGGCCCGAGGCTCGATCATCGAGGTCGACGACCCAGTGCTGGGTACGACCAAGACCCCGGAGATCGTACCCCGCCTGAGCCGAACCCCGGGCCGGGTCGAGCACTTTGCCCCGGCCCTCGGCGAGCACAACGATGAGGTCTACGGCGACCTGTTGGGGTTCGACTCAGAAAAGCTGGCGGAGTTGAAATCGGAAGGAGTCATATAGCCTTACTGTGTAGGGGCGGTTCGCGAACCGCCCCTACGAATAGCATGTCTCTGTTTGGTCTTTAGATTGGCGCAGGCAACGGGCATACGGGTATCCTGAGAGCGCGACTCGTCGGAGCCGAAGAATCCGGCGGGAAGGCCACACGCCCCTTGTACGCCCGCGGCGCAGGGTGTTCGAAAAAGCAGTAACGGAGGAAGCGATGGCAAAGGATACCGGCAAGCCTGATACAAACGGATCGCGGATCGAGCCGTACCTCATGGCTGTCCTGGCCAGGCGGTTCGAGGCAATCAACCGGGAGATGACAAACACGCTCCTCAGGACCGCGCGGTCGGCCGTGCTCAACATCGCGCGCGATTTCTCCTGCGCGATTACCGACGGCAACGCCCGGCTGGTCAGCGTAGCGGAGGGGCTGCCCGTTCACACCGGCACCTCTCATATGATCGTCGAGCCGGTGCTGGAGCTGCACGGAGACAACTTGAAACCGGGGGACTGCTACTTCAACAACTCCGCCTACTACGGTGGCAACCACCTTGCTGACTTCACCCTGACCGTACCAGTCTTCTACAAGGACCAGCTGATGTTCTTCACGAACAACAGGGCCCACCAGGCGGACTGCGGGCACCCGGTGCCGACGACCTACAGCTACTGGGCCAAGGACGTGTACGAGGAGGGGCCGCACCTCCCCTGTGTGAAGATTCAGCAGGACTACAAGGACGTGGACGACATTATCCGCATCCTGAAGATGAACATCCGGGCCCCGGACGTGTGGTACGGCGACTACCTGGCCCAGCTGGGCGCCGTCAGGATCGGGGAGAGGCGGATCATCGAGCTGTGCGAAAAGTACGGCGTCGACGTCATCATGGCCTTCGCAGACGATTGGCAGGATTACGGGCGACGACGCATGATCGAAGCGATAGGCTCCCTTCCAAAGGTCACCTGCGAGGGGGAGGACTGGCACGACCCGGTGCCGGGAGTCGCGCCTGAGGGCATCCCCGTCCGGGCGAAGGTCACAGTCGATCCCGATGAGGGCTACATCACGGCCGACCTGCGCGACAACATCGACAACGTGCCCGGAGGCTTCAACTCGACCGAGGCGACGGCGACGGCCCTCGCGATGGCCGGAGTCTTTAATGTGCTCGACCCTACCCTCCCCCACAACGAGGGAGCCAACAGCCGCATACGGGTCATCCTTAGGGAGGGCGCCTGCGTGGGCAAGCCGAGGTTCCCGGCCGGGACTGGCGTCGCAACGACGGACCTGGTGGACCGGCTGGTCAACCTGATTACAGGACTCCTGACCGACGCTATGGGATACCCCTACGGCATGGCTCAAAGCGGAACCGGCATGAATTGCCACCCCGTTGTCTCCGGTGTGGACTGGCGTCGGGGCAATCGATCGTATGTGAACCAGATGATTACGGGCGGTGGTGGCCGTGGCGGAGGTGGGCACCACGGCGCGGATGGCTGGGTCACGTACTCGCTGCCGGTCGTCGCTGGCATGATGAACTTCGGGTCCGTGGAGATTCACGAGCAGCTCTACCCTATAAAGTACGACGTAAACGAAGTGGCCCAGGACTCGGCCGGGGTGGGTCAGTGGGATGGTGGCCCAGGGGGCGTATCGATCATAGGTCCGCGGCACGACCCCGCCACGTTCGTCACCGTCGGCGACACGGTCGAGTTCCCCGTGAAGGGTAGCCTGGGTGGGCAGGAAGCGCCCAAGGCGTTGATACAGATGTACAACGTCGAGACACCCGATGATAAGCAGGACGTAGCGCCGACAGGGGTGCATGAGCTCCAGACCTACGATCGCATCTACTTCTGGAACGGCGGTGGCGGGGGATACGGCGACCCGTTGGATCGAGACCCCGAGCTCGTGCGGCACCGAGTTAGAGAGGGGTGGCTCAGCCTCGAACGTGCCAGGGATCTGTACGGGGTGGTCGTTGATACCGGCCCAGAGCTGTACGCAGTCGACCTCGAGGCCACAGACAAGCTCCGGGAGCGGATGAGAACGGAAAAGAACGGCGGCCGAGAATGACCTTCCGTGTAGGCATAGACGTAGGCGGAACCTTTACCGACCTGGTTGTGGCCGACGATGAGGGGCGGTTGACCATCTTCAAGGCGTCGACTACACCTGGCCAGACCTCGCAAGGGATATTCGACACTCTCGAGCTTGCCGCCGAGCACCACGGAGCGTCCCTGGAGGGGCTACTGGGCCAGTGCGCGACCGTGGTCTACAGCGGAACGATTGGCACGAACGCCGTCGTGACGAACACGGCGGCCAAGGTGGGCCTTATCTGTACGGAGGGCTTCAGGGACACCCTGCTGCTCCGGGAGGGGCCAAGAAAGCCCTCGGCCTACGACTCGCCACCCTATCCTGAGCCGTACGTTCCCAGGTATCTGACGATGCCCGTCGCCGAGCGCGTAAACGCCGAAGGGGGCGTCGACGTCTACCTCGACGAGGACGAGGTCCGCGAGGCGCTCCGCGCTTTCAAGAATTGGGACGTCGAGGCCGTTGCCGTCTCGTTCCTCTGGTCCGTGGCGAACCCGGTCCACGAAAAGCGCGTCGGCGAGATCATCGCCCTGGAGTGGCCGCGTATACCATACGTCCTGTCCCACGAGCTGAACCCGATCGTGAGGGAGTACAGGCGAACCGCGTCGGCGGTGATCGATGCTTCTCTGCAGCCCATCCTTAGCGTAGAGATCGAGCGCATCGACCGCGACCTCAACGAACGTGGCTTCCGGGGCACGCTCCTGGTTGGCGGCTCCTCCGGCGGTGTGATTACGCCTCGGGAGGCGGCACAGCGGCCCATTTACACGGTAGGCTCAGGGCCGGCACTGGGTCCCGTAGCAGGCCGATACCTGGCCGAGACCGACGAAGCGGGCAGCGACGTGATCGTGCTCGACATGGGCGGGACCAGCTTCGACGTCAGCGTGGTGACCGATGGATCCATCGCGGTGTCCAGGGAGGCCATGGTCAAAGACGAGATCCTGGGCATAAGCCGCGTCGACGTGAAGAGCATCGGCAGCGGTGGCGGCAGCATCGCCTGGGTCGACTCGGGTGGCCTTATCCACGTCGGTCCGCAAAGCAGCGGCGCGGACCCGGGTCCAGCGTGCTACGGCCGAGGTGGCGAGGAGCCGACGGTGAGCGACGCCAACCTGGTGCTCGGCTACCTGAACCCGGACTACTTCCTGGGGGGCAGGGTCAAGCTCGCGCCGGAGCTTGCGTACAAGCCTATCGAGGACAGAGTGGGGAAGCCCCTGGGCCTGAACGTGCCGGATGCCGCCTTCACTATCTTCACAACCGTAAACCAGGATATGACCGCGGCGATTCAAGACATCACGATCTGGCAGGGCGTCGACCCGCGCGAGTACGTGATCGTCGCCGGCGGTGGCGCCGTCGGAATGCACATCGTCCCGATAGCACAGGAGCTTGGGGTAAAACGAATCCTCGTTCCCAAGGTGGCCGGCACCCTGAGCGCCGTGGGCGCGACCGTTGCCGACGTGACGGCCGAGTTCAGCCGAAGCTACTTCACCGAGAGCAGCCGGTTCGACTACGACGGAGTGAACAGGGTGCTGGGGAACCTTACAGAACGGGCCTCTGAGTTCCTCTCGGCCAGCAGTCCCGGGGCCGAGGAGACGACGCTCGATTACTTCGTGGAGGCCAGGTATCCCTTCCAGGTATGGGAGATCACGGTCCCGATGAGGGCGGGCGAGATACGGGACGACGGCGGCCTGACGCGGCTTGTCGAGGACTTCCACGACGTGCACGAGCGCATGTTCGCGATCAAGGAGCCCGGCCAGAACATCGAGTGCGTTGTCTGGAAGGCCCAGGCCTCCGTGAAGACGCCAGACGTGGCTTTGCGGGAGATAGCCGGCGATGGCCGGAGCGCCCGGGACGCGCTGGCCGGGCATCGAAGCGCTTACTTCCAGGAGCTGGGAGGCTTTGTGGAGACGCCAGTGTACCGAGGCGACAGGCTGGCACACGGTAACGAGATCGAGGCGCCGGCCATTATCGAGGAGCAGACCAGTACGCTCGTCGTGTTCCCAGGGTCCAGGGTCCGGCTCACGCGGTGGGGGAACTACCTGATGGAGCTGGACTAGCGTCGGGTCCCCAACCCAGGACGCCGGAAGCCCAGGCATCGCTTCACACCTCCCGGCGCGGACTGATGGGCTGCCGCCGGTTGGGGTCGGACGGATGACCCTCACGAGGTCCCCCAGTAGCGGCGTCCGTCCATGCGCGCTACCCGTCCGAAAGGGCGGCGGTAGAGTTCCATGGGAACGTGCTGTCCCGACACATTGGGACGGCTGGGCTCTGGGGTATCCCCAGATACAAAATACCCCCTGGGCGGATGGGTGGGAAGGTAAGCAAACCGTCGCGTTGAGAGAGCTTTTCGTGCAAAGGGCGGCGGTTGGGACGTGTGGGTGGATGCGTAGCCAAGGCGAACAACTGTTAAACTACGCCGATTGGTCGTACGGCATCCGAAGCTAGGAGAAGAACCAATGGAGACGCGCCCGTTCACCGGCAACCCCTCTCAGGTCATGGTCGAGCAGCTCGCTGCGTCCGGCGTGAAGTATGTGTTCTACAACAGCGGCTCGCGTGAGGCGCTGTTCCTCGACGCGCTACACGAGAACCCCAAGACGGAGGGCATCCTGGCCCTCCACGAGGGCAGCGTCACCGCCATGGCCGGCGGATACACCCAGGTCGGGTGTGATCCGGCCGTTATGGTCGTGCATCTGGGAGCGGGACTGGCTCAGAGCATGGGCCAGCTCATCAACGTATGGACCGGCAGCCTGCCAGTAGTGGTCATCTCGTTTGCGGGCGACACCGGAAGCTTCGCGGACAGGATCGGACTCGACGTGAGTCACAACTTCGGCCCGACCTCCATCTCAGCGCCGCTCACGAAGGCAAACTGGACCGTGATCGAGCCCGAAGGGCTTCCGGAAGCGATCGAGCGCGCCATCAGGGTTGCGAAGACGCCCCCGGTGGGCCCGGTGCATCTGGCGGTCTACGATCGACTGCTCAGCACACAGCAGGTCTCAAGCAACATAATCGAAGGCGGCGTCCCCGACCTCCGAAGCGGGTATCCGTCCGACAGCGACCTTGAGGAGCTCGCGCGCGCCCTGCATGAGGCCGAACGCCCGCTGATCTACGTGGGAGACGGGGTCTGGAAGAGCGGAGCCGAGGAGAAGGTTACCGCACTTGCCGAGCACTTCGGCGCCGCCGTCGCGACGACTTTGCAGGACCTGCGAGCCGTGTCGATTGCGCACCCACTCCACTGCGGCAGGTTTGAGCAGGCGGTGCCGGCTCTCAATCCCGATTGCATCATAGCCATCGGGGTCCGGCACGGCGGCGCCGGGCGCCCCGAGGATTACGCGCCATTCGCCGCCGCACGCAGGGTAGTGGCGCTGGGCTCCGACGTGGAGAACCTCCAGAACCTGCCCGGGCTCGACCTGGCGATCCTGGCAGACGAGCGCCGTGCCCTCGAGCGTCTCGAGGAGCTGGTGTTGAGCGAGTCCACACCCGCGCGGTATGACGAGCGACGCGCGTGGGCCCGGACCCAGGCGTCTGCGTTGCGTGACCAGCGCAGGACGCGGGTACAGCCGGCCGAGCCTCAGCCGCAACGGGTGCGGCCGCTCGCGCTCCTGGACTCGCTGGACCTCGCCCTGGAGCGGCTGGGAGGCGGGTTGATAACCAGCGAGCAGTTCGCGGCTCCGCTGGACTGCGTGCGCGACAAGGAGGGCGGGGGCACGAACACTTACATCCGTCCCGCAGGCGGCTCCGAGGGCTATGGCATCGGAGCGCCGCTCGGCGCAAAGCTCGCGGCCCCCGATAAGCCGGTGGTCGGCCTGGTGGGCGACGGCTCGGTGTACTACGCGGACTCGGGGTTATGGACGGCGGCCCACCACAGGATTCCCGTCCTTTACGTGATCACCAACAACCAGGCGTACGGGATCGTCGCCGATTTCTTTGGGAAGGCCGGCGCTACCATGAAGCAAACGGGCGACTACGCTGGTGTCGTCCTGGATGGCATCGACCCGGTGCTCATCGCCGAGGGATTCGGGGTCGAGGGCATGCGTGTGGAGGAGGAGACGCAGGTCGCAGACGCCATTGACCGCGGACTCCAGATCGTGGAGGGCGAGAGGCGGCCTTATCTCCTGGACGTCAGGCTTCCCCTCGGGCTTCCGCAGGGCGGGCGGGCCGCCGCGCCGTTCCGGCTGGTGGACGGCTGAGCCTGTGCCGGCCCGGCCATTTGATGGCGGATGAGGTCTGTCGCTTCGGCCGGCTAAAGCCCATCAACCGGGCCACACCCGTCGATGTGACGGATCGGGTGAGGCGATGAGGGATCCTGTACCCCGTTGGGTTTTCCTGTTCGTGACCGTGCAGTCGTGGATACCCCGGTCGATTCTGTACTTTGGCTTTAATCTCCCACCGCGGACCTACGCATGATCCTCCGACGCACGCGGCCAGAGAACGTCAGCAAAACGAGGGCAGCGGATAGCGCCACCAGCCCCCACACCGACGCGCCACGCACGTTGTGGGCGTATGGCACGGGATCAGGTTCGGCAATGCCCTCCACCTTCCTGATGGCGTGGTTATCCAGATCGGCGATGAAGACGTTGCCCGGCGAGTCCAACGCCATACGAGTTGGATAGTTCAGCTTGGCGCTGGTGGCGGGGCCGCCATCGCCCGTGGAGCCAGATACCCCCAGGGTGCCGGCCACCGTGCTGATGTTGCCCGTGGAGGCGTCCACCTTCCTGATGGCCTGGTTACCCGAATCGGCGATGAAGATGTTGCCCGACGAGTCCACCGCTACACCGATTGATTCCCCCAGGAAGGCGCTGGTGGCGGGGCCACCATCGCCCGTGGAGCCTTCTGACCCCAGGATCCCGGCCACCGTGCTGATGTTGCCCGTGGAGGCGTCCACCTTCCTGATGGCGAGGTTACCCGAATCGGCGATGAAGATGTTGCCCGACGAGTCCACCACTAAACCCTGTGGGTCGCCCAGCTCGGCGCTGGTGGCGGGGCCGCCATCGCCCGTGGGGCCAAATACCCCCAGGGTGCCGGCCACCGTGCTGATGTTGCCCGTGGAGGCGTCCACCTTCCTGATAACGGCGTTGTCCACATCGGCGATGAAGATGTTGCCCGAAGAGTCCACCGCTATACCAACTGGTGTGTTCAGCTTGGCGCTGGTGGCGGGGCCGCCATCGCCCGTGGAGCCAGATACCCCCAGGGTCCCGGCCACCGTGCTGATGTTGCCCGTGGACGCGTCCACCTTCCTGATGACGTGGTTATCCCGGTCGGCGATGAAGATGTTGCCCGACGAGTCCACCGCTAAACCTTCTGGTCCGGACAGCTCGGCGCTGGTGGCGAGGCCGCCATCGCCGCTGGAGCCGGCTACCCCCAGCGTCCCGGCCACCGTGCTGATGTCACCCGTGGCAGCCAGCGCAACGGTCGCGGCCAGGAGGCTGACGGCTACGACGGATGTCAAAACGCCTGCTCGCATACCGAGCAGGCGCAGCGGGTGACGTGCTGATCCAAGAACGGCCATGCCGACCAACCTCCCACGATATTCCCAATCGGAGCCGAGCCTCGTCAAAGGTGAATAGCCTGGAACGCGACTCACTTTAAGACCATCTGTTGAATATATCAATCGTAGCCCGACGCGCTCAGTGCCACTTCGACCCGTGGTTACGTGACCCCAGACCATCCAGAAAAGCGCGGCTACCCCGCGTTCGTCCACACTGCACTGCCACGTTGCCACTTCGGGACGTGGTACGGCCAGGAAGCGCTTTATAGAGGGCTTGGAGCGGGTGATGGGATTCGAATCTAGGTCGATTGTATAGCTGAATCAGACGTAGTCCGAATCACACCTACCACATAAGCTACCACACAACGGCAGCAATCCCCTAGTATGTCACCGCCGACCAACGCACCTCACCCACGATCTCGGCACCGTACCTCAGAGGCACAGACGGCCACGCCGGGTTATCGCTCACCACCTCCCAGTTGTCAGCCTCGTCAAGCCTCAAGCGCTTGACCACCACGCCTTCCTCCGTCCGCATGACGTAGATTCGTCCCTCTTGCGGCTCCCGGCGCTTGCGGTCCACTAGGATCGAGCAGCCGTCGTGGAGCGTCGGCTCCATCGAGAGACCGCTCACTCTGACGATATCGCTTTGTTCCGGGTCGATGGAGTTGGCAGCTAGCCAGTCGCGGCGGAATGGCAGGTACCCCACGACCTCCTCGCCAAATATCTCTGCCCCCACTCCTGCGGCTGGCGCGACCTCACGGATTGGCACGTCTAGCCTCTCACCCTCAACACCATGTCTGGTGCCGTAAGGCCCCCTAGTCTCGGCTACGGCATGACTCGTGCCACGTCGGCTGGCCGACGGCGTCGGGTCGTCTGTCAGGCCCAGCAGGTAGTCGGCTGAGACGCGCAGTTCTTTCGCGGCATTCGCCAGACCGTCGAGCCGTAGGCCCCGCTGTCCTGACTCTACGCGCGAGATGTCAGTGTGTGTATATCTGTCTCCGAGAGCGGCAGCGAGGTCAACTTGCAGCAGCCCTGCTCTCTTTCGAGCCTCTCTTAACCTCTGCCCCAGCATAGTCATATCCTCCTAATCGTAAAGAAATTACCCTCTTGACAAGTTCCTGGCAGGTATCTTATGGTGTGTCTTGGAGGTACTTAAGTGCTGACTGACACGATTACACGAATCAGGGGCCGCATAGCGGAAGTGGGGTGTCGGCAGGCAGATATCGCCCAAGCGATCGGCATAAATGAGACCCTGCTCAACACATACCTTCGCGGGCGCCGCCCGATGCCCGAGGGCTTCGAGGAGCGCGTTCACGCAACGCTGGACCGCCTAGAGGCAGCGGAACGAGCGGCTCAGGAGGCCAGGGAGCGGGTGCTAGCGGAGACGGATGACGACGGAGGCAAGTCTATGACGTATGACACGCAGATACTTCGCCGTGCCGAGGTGCTTGCTCGCGTCGGTCTGGGCAAAACGACGCTCTACGCGCTTATTGGTCGCGACGAGTTTCCAAAGCCCATGCGTCTCAGTGCGAAAAGAGTCGGCTGGTTGGAGTCCGAGGTGGAAGATTGGCTGGCACGAGGGAAGGAAGTTGGAAGATGAAAACGGCAGGGATTCATCTGGGACTTGGACGGGGGGCTTTTTCTTTGAGGCATTGCTTCTACTGCTGGGAAAACGGGATCGTCGCTGCCGCCCCACATCTACAGCCAAGCTCTGTAGGGCTTCTCCGGGTCTGCTGTCAGTGCTACGACGGCCAATGCGAATGTATCCGGGACCAACAGCCCCCGGGCAACGAGCACGCGGAGTACTAGAACCGGAGATACGACATGACCAAGCGGATACCAGGACATTATAGCAAGCGGTTCACCGTCACCACGGCACTGCCGTCGGGCCAGACGGCCAAGTCCGACGACGGAATGCCGCTCCACGAGTGGAGCATCGTCGGAGACCTACTTCAGCGGGTCACCTACGTCGGCGACCTGGAGCGAGTCGAGGGCCGATGGGGCCTAGTCCTCCAGTGGGTTGACCTTCAGAACGTCGGTCATCGGATTGCTCTCCCGCATGAGGTGGTCGACCGGATGCTCTCCCACGCGGACACGATCATGGCCCAGGCCAAGTCCGACAGATCGAAGGCCGGGGCCGAGACACGGAAGGCGCGCGCCGCGAACGGCCACGGGGACCCCGCAAGAGACGAAGACGACAACATATCGCCCTTCCCCACAGCCAGATGAACCCACTCCTCGACCGCATCATTGGTCCACCGGGCAGCTCGAGGGCGGGGATACAGCTCCGAAGTCGCTATGAGGGAGTGTGCTGAGATGAACCCACGGGGCGAGGACTCCTATGGATAGTCAGTGGCAAAAGGTCACTCGCAAGGAACCGTGCCCCATATGCGGCAAGCCCGACTGGTGCTCCAAGAGCGCTGACGGAGTGTGGGCTGTGTGCCGGCGCTTAGAGACCGACACAGGCTCTCACAAGACCGACGCCGAAGGATGGGATTACTGGGTGTATAGGCTGACAGATAGGCCGAAGGCCGCTTCACCTCCACCCCTGCATCGGGTGACTGAGCCGCCCCGGGCCGAGCCGGACGAGCTCGACACGGTCTACGGAAAGCTCCTCGATCGGCTGAGTCTCGAAGTCCAGCATCGGCAGCAGCTTCTTGATCGCGGCCTTACCGATGAGGCCATAGAGCGGGGTAGGTATCGGTCCCTACCGGCGGGTTCTCGCGACAAGCTGGCCGATGAGCTGGTGAGAGGATTTGGTGTGGCCACCTGCCTGAAGGTGCCGGGCCTCTACGTTAAGCGCCAGGGGGACCGCGAGTATTGGAGCCTTGCGGGCGACGTTGGGCTCGCGATTCCCGTACGCGACGTGGAAGGGCGCACGGTCGCTCTCAAGATACGGCTCGATCACTGGGAGCAGGGTGCTCCCAAATACAGGTACGTGTCGAGCAAGGGGCACGATGGACCTGGGCCTGGTGCGCCTTGTCATGTGCCGCAGAGCACGCTATCGAGCACCCGTGTTCGTCTGACCGAGGGCGAGTTGAAAGCCGACGTCGCGACGCTCAAGTCTGACCTGCCGACCATCAGCCTGGCAGGCGTTTCGGCTTGGCGGTCTGTATTGGACGTCTTGAAGGGGCTAAGAGTTGAGACGGTGTCCTGGCCTTTGACGCCGACTGCATGGCCAACAGGCACGTCGCTCAGGCGGTCAAGATGGCCGCCGCCGGCATTCGGCGATCTGGCCGCGTCGTAGAACTGGAGACCTGGGACGCCGCCGACGGCAAGGGCATCGACGACCTTCTCAATGCCGGCAAGACCCCAAAGCTCTATACCGGCGAAGACGTCGACGCCTTGATTACCGAAATGGTCTCGGTTACTAAGCTAGCCGATCCAACCCCCGCCGAGAGAGCGTTGAGCGCCGCGATCGAGCTCGTCAGGTCTCTAGCCGAGTCCGATCTTGACGATCCGGGAGCGCCGTTCGAGCACAAGGCCCTCGAAGCAATGGCTCTCGTCAGGGCAGAGGCTCCGGACGAGTGGATGCGGGCCAGGGCGGCCCTGATCTCTGCTGGCACCAGCTCGAGAGAGCTTGACCGGGCGCTCAGGGGCGGATCGTCCGGTGAGGGAGCGCCGAAGGCCCTAGAGCATGGCCTGCCAGCCATCCGAACCGACGGCCGCTACATGCGCGAGATCACTGAGGACTCGATCAGGGCTCTGTTGGCTCTCAACGAGCGAGGGCCGAAAGTCTTTTCTTCGGGAGGCGCCATCGTCTACGTAGCGGAAAACGAGCAGGGGGATATATCGCCCAAGCCGCTGACTCTGCCGGACATGAGGGGCCTTCTCGAACGTTCTGCCGACTACGTAACCTACACCAAGGGCGCTGAGACGCCGGCGCGGGTCCCAGACGACGTCGTAGCCGACATACTCCACCTACAAACGACCCCCTTCCCGCGTCTGACCGGTCTGGCGCAGTCTCCTCTTGTGCTCGAGTCCGGCCGCTTCGTCACGGAGTCGGGGTACGACTCTGAGAGCGGGTATCTTCTATCTCTCAACGGGCTCACCGGGGTGTCGACAGGTATGCCCCCGTCGAAGGCCCTCAGCCTTATCACCGACGATCTCTTGGTCGACTTTCCTTTCGTAGACGATGCGAGCCGGGCCCATGCGGTGGCCCTTCTACTCCAGCCGTTCCTAGTGCCGCTCATACATGGCCCTCTGCCCCTCTATCTCGTCGACGGCTCCACGCCGGGAGCTGGCAAAGGTCTCCTGATCGACGTCATCGTCCGGGTCGCCGAGGGTCGCGAGATCGCAGTGACGGCGCTGCCCAGGGACGAAGAGGAGATGCGAAAAAAGGCCACGAGCCTGTTTTTGGAAGGCGCGACGATGGTGTTGCTCGACAACGTCTACAACATCAAGTCGGGCGTCCTGTCGTCTCTGCTGACGACTCGCGAGATGGAAGACCGTCTGCTCGGGGGCAACAAGATCGCCCACGTCAGGAACAACGCCACCTGGATAGCCACTGGCAACAATGTCGATCTGAGTGACGAGATCACACGCCGCACGGTCTTGATTCGTCTCGACCCTGGTGTCGAGCGCCCTGAGAACCGAAGGGGGTTCAAGCACCCGTTCCTGAGGAAATGGGCCTCTGGTCAGAGACGGCAGCTGGTCGGAGCATGCATGTCGCTTATCAAGGCCTGGGTGGACTCTGGGATGCCGAAGTCGGACAGCACCCTGGGTAGCTTCGAGGACTGGGTATCCGTCATGGGGGGCGTGCTCGAGGTAGCGGGTGTCTCCGGGCTGCTGGAGAACCGTGACCAGCTCATGTCAGCTTCGGACCGAGCATCGCAGGAGTGGGCGGCGATCGTGCACCGCTGGCAGGGGGCCCACGGCGGCAACGCCGTGACCGCCAAGGACCTCCTGAAGCTCGCCAAAGAGCACGACCTGCTGCTGGACTTGTGGGCGGGAAGGAGCGAGGTCGCCGGTCAACAGCGGTTCGGCCACGCGCTGCGGATTCACCGAGACCGAGTATACGGTGAATGGGCGATCCGGCAGGCTGGGACGGATGCGTACACGCGCAACAACGCCTGGCGGCTGGGGAAAAAAGATATCGCCGCTGGCCCGGACGACCCGGAAAAAAACACCCGAAACACCCGAAACACCCCAGGCTTATAGCTAATGTGGGGTGTTTCGGGTGTTTCGGGTGTTTTATCTGAGCCCGCCGGGAACCTGGACGGAAATATTTCCGCGGAGGAGTTAGTGGCATGGTCTTAGACGCTCTTGGCTTCGATGGCGGCCCACCTAGAGACGAGCTCGTCAAGCGACTCAGGTCCGGCCAGGCTTGGCTAATCCGTCACCAGGTCGACCTGGACGGCCCCGACGAAGTGGCGGAACGGTTCCTGGAGGTCCTGGACCAGTGGGACGGCATGGACGAGGAGGTCCGACGTCTGGGCTTCGAGGGATGCCCCATCGGCCCGCGAGGGTGTCCCGACGAGACGCCGGTGAAGTGCCGGCACTGTGGAAACGCGGAAAGACCGACACAAAATGAGGGCCAAGGCCAAACCAGACTCTTCCCGTTGGGCCACATGAAGCATTGATGTAGCCACCGGACAGAGTTTGGACCAACCTGACAGGCACGGAGGGAAGGCGCTATGAGGGTTCGCCTGACCCAGTTGGACGGTAAGTTGCCGAACTTGGCACTTATGAAGCTGGCGCATTGGCACCGCAGCCGGGGTGACGAGGTCCACCTTGCTCGCACGCCGTCCCCCACATTGTTCGAGCCAAGGTATGACGTTGTGTACGGCTCCGCTATCTTCTCGTGGACCAAGCCAGTCGTGGACCGCCTGCAGCTTGCCTATCAGGATGCGATTGTAGGCGGCACCGGCACCGACTCTATCGTCGCCGCGGAAGAGATCATTGGTGGCGAGTACGAGTTCTATGACTATTCGATCTATCCCGAATACCGGTACTCACTCGGATTCACGCAGAGGGGCTGTCGGCTGAAGTGTGGTTTCTGCGTTGTGCCCAAGAAGGAGGGCAAGCCACGGTCGGTCAACACCATCTGGGACATCTGGCGAGAGGGCACCCCGCGGGCGGTCCTCCTGCTGGACAACGACTTCTTCGGCCAGGAAGCATGGCGGCATCGGATTGAGGAGCTCCGCGATGGCGAATTCCGGGTGTCATGGAGCCAGGGTATCAACATCCGCATGATCACCGACGAGACCGCTGCGGCAATCGCCTCGGTGGAGTATCGCGACGACAACTTCGAGCGCCGTCGGCTCTATACCGCATGGGACAACCTTGGAGACGAGAAACGGTTCTTTGTCGGTCTTCAGCGTCTGAATGAGGCTGGGGTCCCCTCACGCCAAGTGATGGTCTACATGCTGGTTGGGTACAAGCCCGGCGAGACCATTGAAGAGGTCCTGTACCGGTTCAATCGTCTCCGCGACGCAGGATGTATGCCGTATCCGATGGTGTACGAACGATGGAGGCAACCGGAGTTGCGCCGGTTCGCTCGATGGGCGATTAGGCGCTACTACGAGGTCGTACCGTGGGAGGAGTTTAGCCGGACAGGAGGGAAGGCGCTGTGAACATCCGGCCTGAAGTGGAGAGATTCGCAGAGTTGATGGAGTGGAAGTTGCGGGCCAACGACCACAAACCCGGCTTTCAGCTTATGTCTCTTCAGAGGCTCATCGAACGAATGCGGGAAGAAGCCCGGGAGTTGCTTGCTGAAGGCCAAGAGGAATCTTCGTTGGATGAAGCTATCGATGTTGCGAACTTTGCAGCCTTCGGCTACAGCAAGATCGCCCAGCGGGTGCAAGAGCAGGGTCCAGGAGGAGAACTGTGATGGGACGGAGCCAAGAGTCCTTTGGCCTGGGAGTACAAGAGCCTGTGGCTGTCACCCGCGTCATCAGCTTGGGAGGCGGCGTTCAGAGCACCGTCCTGACCCTCTTGGCCGACGAAGGGGCCTTCGGGCCACTGCCCGATTGCGCCATCTTCGCGGACACCGGCTGGGAGCCGTCCGCCGTCTACGACAATATCGAGTGGCTGAAGGGTCGCACTAGCATCCCGATTCATGTCGTCTCCAATGGGAGGAACCTTCGGGATGACATGTGGGAAGGGTTGAGCTCCCAAGGCCGCCCCTGGGTCACCCTGCCCGTCTATACCCTCTCGGCCAGGGGTAAGCAGGGTATGGCTAAAAGGCAGTGTACTGCCAACTACAAGATCGATCCTCCGCCAGCTATTGGGTCCTGTCCTACCGTGATGCCCACGTTTGTGAACGCTGCTATAAGAAGCGACATGAGGATGGGGAGATTATGTGGGAGGGAGGCGAATGGCTAAAGCATCCAGAAAGCGGCCCCTCTTATTGAGTTGCGGTCGATACGCAGAAGGCACCGACGACGGGTCTCGCTCACCATGTCGGTCGTGCAAGTGTGAGATGGCAAGACTAGGTATTAACCACGAGGTCGGGCGAAACTGGTGCTGCCATTGCGGGAAGGTGCTGAGCGGCGAGCAGGCGGTTCGCATGGTTGAAAGCCACGACCACCCCTGTGTTCTCTGCCTTGATTGTGTGCTGACGGACTGTGGGGACGACGACCGAGCGGATATCAGCGTCAACCTGCTGCGCCGACTAAGAGACGGCGTGCTGTCATGCAGCGTCGGCCTTGATACTGCGGAGCCGGACTATGGGCCGACTCCAGCAGAGGAGGCACGCAAGCGGGCGCTTGAGCGAATACACCGAGCGGACAATCGCTGCACACACGGCTACGGAGACGGGCTGTGCGAATGCGAGCCCCCTGCCGACGGTGGTGCGGTTCTCAGAGGAGAAGAGTAAGCGATGGTAGAGCGCATGGACGAGCCGTTGAACACTGAGGGAATGACATACCTGCAAGGTAAGCTCGACTCCATCTTTGTTGGGTCCTGGGGGCCTAATCCGGACGGGAAGCTGCCACAGACGCAGGTACACCTCAAGCTGGAAATCGAGGGGATAGAGGAGCTGCCAATCGTTCTTAGGTTCAAGAGTCCGCGAACACTTGACAGGGTGATCGGCGCTCTCTTGGATCATCGGTATCAGGTCTGGCCCGAGGCAGACGCTGAGAAGGAGAACGTCCGATGGGGGAGGTAGAGGTAGATGTGATTGCCAAGGAGCGGGTGCGTTCGGCGTTGAGCCGGGCGATGCTCGACACTCCTAGGGGCCGTGGCGAGATGGCCTCTTTTGTCCCCGCGGTCGTCATAGCGGCGGCCGAGTTAGCGGCGACCCTCGATGAGTCAACGGCCGAGAAGCTATTTGGCGAGATACTCACGGCTAGGGCTAAGCGCCTGACCGATGACAGGGCGCGTCCCTGCGACAACACATCGTGTGGGTGTCTGGCGATCGCCGCTGGCTGGACGCGGACGCCGTGGCGCTATCCCCAGAAGACTTACAAGCAGAGCAGCCACTCCAGGCGTCACGCAGGGTTCAACGACCGCTGGGACGCCATGAGCTCGGAACAGCAGCAGGCGACGGGCGCGAACAAGCGCACGGTCTGGAGCATCGCCACGCAGCCGTACAAGGGTGCTCACTTCGCGACATTCCCGGAGGAGCTAGTCCGGTGCCCGATCCTGGCTGGCACCAGCGAGCGAGGCGTCTGTGGCGACTGCGGCGCACCACGGGAGCGGGTAGTGGAACCGACGGGGCACGTAAACCAACGGGAGCATGCTCATGTGCCGGGTAATACGCCAACAAAGACTGACTCGACAGGCTGGGCACCGCTCACGAGAGCAACTAGTCGCTGGCAGCCCACCTGCGACCACGGCGCTGAGCCGGTGCCCAGCCTAGTCTTGGACCCCTTCTGTGGCTCAGGCACCACGGGGGTCGTGGCGCTGCGACATGGGCGCTCGTTCATTGGGATCGAGCTAAACCCTGAATACGTGGAGATGGCGCGTCAGCGCATTATCGGCGACGCGCCGCTGCTGAATACGCCGGCGGAGGTAGTTGAATGAAGCTAGTTGAGCAGCAGGCCCACACTTCGCCCCTGCCGACCGACCAACTGCTTCGCCCTTCAGGGAGCGCCGCCGCTGCCAGGCTTTGGGGAAGACGATGAGAACTACTAAGATACGCTGGACCACCCACACGTGGAATCCCGTTACCGGCTGTACTCAGGTAAGCCCCGGCTGCGATAGTTGCTATGCCCTCCGCATAGCGGAGCAGAAGCGGGGAACGGCCGCTTTCCCAAACGGCTTCGACCTACAGCTGCGACCTCACAAGCTCCGGGACCCCCTGAAGTGGAAGACCCCAGCTCGGATATTCGTCAACTCGATGAGCGACCTGTTCCACAAGGGCATACCCGACGACTTCCTCAGACAGGCATGGGAGACGATGGCCGAGGCTGACCATCACCAGTTCCAGGTACTGACCAAGCGCGCCCACCGGATGGCTCACAAGATACGCGCCCTTGACCTTCCCCTGCCGAGCCATATATGGCTCGGAGTCTCGACTGAAAACCAGGCGATGGCTGACAGCCGTATCCCCGCGCTGCTCGACATCCCGGTGCCCATCCGGTTCGTCTCTGTCGAGCCGTTGCTCGATTCGGTCGACCTGAGCCCCTGGATCGATGAGCTGCAGTGGGTCATCGTCGGCGGCGAGTCAGGCCCGGGCAGGCGCCCTATGGACTACGACTGGGCACGCGTCATACGGGACCAGTGCAAAGCTGCGAGTGTGTCGTTCTTCTACAAGCAGGGCAACGCCCACCTGAGCGACAGGGACAAGGTGCTTGACGGAGAGACCTATGACGAGTATCCAGACGAACGACCAGAAGCAGCGCTGTGAGGAGGTCCAGTGTTAACTTCTGCGACGACTACAAGGAACGAGGCTACTGCACGTGCAGGCCAATGGCGCTCCAGGCCTATCTCGACTGCGGATGCGCGATTCTCGACGGAGGAAGGCGGTCATTGTGTCCGACATGCAGCGTCGGCCTTGATACTGCGGAGCCGGGCTATGGGCCGACTCCAGCAGAGGTTAGGTCACAGGGGGTAGGAGTAGGTGCATGAAGACTTTCGCAGACCTTCAAGAGCAGGCAGCCTTGGCCCTCGTTACCCGGGACATCGCCGAGGCGAGAGCGGCAATCAAGGCCATGAAGGAATTCATATCCCTGGCCGAACGTGACCTAGAGAAACTGATTGATTGGAGGGAGATGAGTGGGCATGAACATCCGTGATCTACAACGCGAGGCCCACGAGATCGCCAGGAGCCAGGGCTGGTGGGACGAGGAGCGCACCTTCGGCGATCTGATCGCGCCGGTGCATAGCGAGCTGAGCGAGGCGCTGGAGGCATATCGGACAAATGGCCTAGAGTCGTGGCACTCCGTAGTCAGTAACTCGGCCTATACCGACGGAGGTCGAAAACTAGAGGGCGTCCCTTCCGAGCTCGCCGACGTGGTGATCCGGGTGGCGGACCTGGCGGAGCATTATGGCTGGGACTTGTCGGGATGGGAAGACGCTGATGTATCTCAGCCGATTGTAGACCCAACATTTGGGGACTGGATTTGCCTAATCCACGCCAGTCTTACCTGGGCCTTTGCGGGCATCTGTACGACGCTTCAGCGCAGCGAGTGGATAGAACCACTTAAGACGGCACTGCGTCTCGTCAATGACATGGCCGCCCACTACGGCATCGATCTGGACGCTGCTATTGAGGTGAAGATGCAGTACAACCGGAGCCGCAGCTACAGGCACGGAGGGAAGGCGCTGTGACTTACACGAATGGCAAATACGATCGGGAGTCTGCTAGGGCCGTCGGAGAGGACTTGGTGCGCCTACTGGCTCCCTATTGCGAGCGAATCGAGATAGCAGGATCGATCCGCCGCCAGCGACACCAGGTCAAGGACATCGAACTGCTTTGCGTCTCGCAGGTCGCTAGCTCGCTGGACATGTTTGGGGAAGTCACGACAAACCACTATGCGCTGGACGCGGTTCTCGACTCGATGGTAGCCGACGGCCCAGTGTTGCGGAAGCGGCTTAACAAGCGCGGCCTGCCCACCTATGGGTCGCAGAACAAGCTCCTGACACATGTGAAGACCGGCATACCAGTTGACGTGTTCAGCACGACCGCTGAGAACTGGGGAATGGCCCTAGTCGTGAGGACGGGGTCCAAGGAGTTCAACGTGCGCATGATGTCCCGGTTCCGCGAACTCGGGATGCGGGGGCATGCCTACGGCGGGGTGACGGACCGGAACGGCAATGACGTGGAGTGTCCCGACGAGGCCACGGTGTTCGGGCTCCTGGGCTGGCCGTGGATACCGCCGGGGGAGAGATAGATGATGGATGCTGAGAAGGGGAACTGTGCTGGCTGGACTCGGACTGGCGACGAGGCCGTCAGATTCTTCGATTCGTGGGGGAAGGCGCTGTGAGTATCTTATGCCCCAGGTGCGGCGGCTACCTGGTCACCACCGATCCAGAGGAGCCTTACTGCCTGATGTGCGGACACCGGCTGGCCTGGTCGTCGAAGCCGTCACCGATAGCGTCGGGCATGGGCAACATGGTGGACACCAACCCCAAGGGCGGGTTCAACTACTCGTACCGAGGGGGGCGTCCGGGCAGGCTCAAGACGCCGCAGTCTCAGACGGTCACCATCGAGCTCGCAGACGGCGACAAGGGCGTGATTACCTACGTCGCACTGATGAAGCGCTACGCGACGTTTGAGGACCTGGCCTGGACTGGGCGCAAGCTGTTCCCAACGTATCATCAGGCGGCCGAAATCAGTCGGCTGTTTCTGAAGGCAACGGGGCTAAAGCTGACTGACTTCCACACCTGGCACAAGGCGCAGTCGATGGCCCGAGGGGGCGCCCGTGCTAGCGCATAGGCTCATCGAGGCGGCAGGTCGGTGACATGGGTGTATATACCGAGTTGTCTCTCTTTTCCGGCTACGGGGGCTTCAGCCTCGGACTCCAGCTCGCCAGCGTGCGCAGCCGCACCGTCTGCTACGTCGAAATCGACGATTACTGCCAGCGGATCATCCAGTCACGAATCCGGGACGGACACCTCGACGACGCGCCCATCTGGGACGACGTCAAGACCTTCGACGGACGACCCTGGGCTGGACTCGTGGATATCGTCACTGCGGGCTTCCCGTGCCAGCCGCACAGCGTTGCCGGACAACGTAAAGGAGCAGCTGACGACCGCAATCTCTGGCCGGACACCCTCCGAGTGGTTTCTGAGGTTCGACCCCGATATGTGCTCCTGGAGAACGCCGGGATTGAGCTTCGAAACGGGCCATCGCCAGCATACGCTTACTCGGTTCTTGCTGACCTTACCTCCATCGGGTATGACGCGGAGTGGGCGTCTGCACCAGCTGCCGCCGTTGGTGCCCCGCACTTGCGTTGGCGCTGGTGGTGTCTTGCCTACACCGACCGCCCACGACTCAAAGAACGGCGGCCACGATTCGATCTCGACCGTAGGGTTCAAGTCCTTGGCGGGAATGGCCAAGACTGGTCTGTGGCCGACGCCGGTGGCCGCCGACGGGGAAAGGCAGAGCGAGATGTTCGTGAGAGGCAACCCCACGCTTCTGGGTGCGGCTCGCTGGCGGACGCCAAGGGCGAACGACGGCAAGGGTGGTGTAACGGGGGCGAAGGGGTCGAAGCGCGACCCTGCCGACTATTTCCTGCCCGACCAGGTAAACGCAGTGGAAATGGACCTCTGGCCGACACCACATGCCAATGCCTCGACGGGTCCGGGGGCACACGGGAACGGGGGTCCGAACCTGCAAACAGCCGTTGGTGGGCTGCTGAACCCTCGGTGGGTCGAGTGGTTGATGGGTGTCCCAATCGGGTGGACGAGTTGCGCGCCCTTGGAAACGGAATCGTTCCAGCAGTGGTTGCGCGGTTTCTGCGAGGTTGCTAGATGACCCTCCCGGCGCTCACCGAGAAGGAGTTCATGGCCCAGGTCGTCGAGCTGGCCCGGGCATTGGGCTGGATTGTATTCCATCCGTATGACTCCCGCCGGTCTGTGCATGGCTTCCCGGACCTAACGATGATACACCCACGCCTAGAATTAGAGAGAAACGGTCAATGACGGATGTGAACGTACCGACAAGCCGATCTACCCAGCGCAAAGTCATCTCTGCGAAGACCTACTGGCCGCTGGTCAAGGCCGTCTACGGAGACGAGGACGCGTGCCTGTGGTGCGGCTGCGGCTTTGACGATCACTCGTGGTCGGTGCAGCGGACCCGGTGGTACGAGCCATACGAGGCTACGAAGCAGAAGCGACGGGCGGTATGGCGTCTGTCCGATGGCACGCTGGTGATAAAGCGGACCACACGGCGTGCCCAGGTGCAGACCATCTGGTGCTACGGGTGTGCAAGGCGGCTACGCACCGACCAGGTCGTCTGCTACAAGCGGCCCCAGCTAGAGGCGGAACGAGCGAGTCTATAGTCCCGAGAGTCCCTTCGGCGCTGGAAAGCCCGACCCTGGCTTCAAGTCCCTCCAGAGCCCTGTCTGCGAGTGGCTCGTCCTCATCGTCGTATAGCCCCGCCAATCCAGGTCAAGGAGTAAACTAGGCCACAGAGCAAGCTTACCCTTCCATGCCACCTTTCGCGAGTGGGCTTGAGAGGTGCGTAGCTCTTGTCGTCGGAGTGCTGCAAGCGCTCAAAGCCCCAGCCACATCTCGAAGATGGTTCTGCCTACCGTCAACTCAGGCCCACCAGACTTGCCAAAATCAAGAACTTTCACGATACGAGCAAGGATGAACTCATGCCGACCAAATACAGACTGGTGCTTATGATAACGGCGGTTGCCGCGATTCTGGCCTGTTCTCCCACATCCAATGACCCTAAGGATCCCATAGTGTTCAATGATCTTGGCTGGGACAGCGCACTGTCACAGAACCGCATCGCTCAATACATCGTGGAGAAGGGCTATGGGTATCCTACTGATGTGATAGAAGGAGGTCCCACAGTGGCGTTCCCAGCACTGAGGCGGGGCGACAGCGACGTGATGATGGAACTCTGGTTGCCCAACGCCCGCGAAGCCTGGGAGGAAGCCGCGGAAGCGGGCGAGGTGGTTTCCCTGGGCGAAAGCCTGAGCAAACTCTCGCAATCGGCGTTCATGATCCCTGCTTACATACAGGAGTCGCATCCGGAGTTGGACAGCGTTGAAGACCTGAAGGAGGAGCAATACCAGAAGCTGTTCGCAACCTCTGAAAGTGGCGGCAAGGCCAGGCTGATTTCCTGCCCTGATGACTGGGTCTGTAACGCGGTGAACCAGATTCAAGTCAACAGCTACGGCCTTTCCGATCATGTCTATATGGCGGTGCCTGAATCCGAAGCGGCGTTGCACAGCGGGCTTTTCGATCTCTATGAGAAAAGGAGCCCCTGGCTGGGTTATCTGGACAGCAGCATGGCCCCCTCGTTGAAATTACACATGGTCCAATTGGAAGAACCCCCCTACAGCCACCAGTGCTGGGCAACCACCAAAGCCTGCGCTTACGACGAAACAACTCTCCTAATCGCGGTGCGCCCTGAACTGCTGATGCGCGCTCCCGAATTGGCCGGCATGTTGCTAAAGTGGGATTTGAATGCCGACCACTACGCATCCATGTCGATATGGCGAATCGACAACGACGCCAGCCATGCCGATACTGCGATCTGGTGGTTGAATAACAATCCAGGCATCTGGCGCCAGTGGGTGACGGATGAGGCTGCCACCGCCATACAGGAGGCCCTTGACGGCGTCGAGCGCGCTGAAGGCTGGCCTGACGTGTATAGGTAGAATTACCTCCGAGGGAGAAGCAGATGGCGGGAACGCGACGGCAAATCACATGGCTGACGGGCTCCCGAGCCCTGCGGCCCGGTCTTGTCGGGATCGTGGAATAGATAGGGCTTGGCGATGACGATCTCGTCGTAGCTCGTTAAGCCTTCGGCCTTACGGTAGTACCCTGCGATCCCACGCCCGGCAGAGCGTTTCACCCTGATGACCAGGCCATGCATTAGCCCGAATCCACCGAAGGACGTCCTTGGGGACAGCCCTTGAAGAAGCCAGCGGGTGCTCCTCTGAATCTGGGATAATGGTTTTGGAACAAAAACCCGCCCGGAAACAAGGAGCACCCAATAGATGCTGCCACAGAACAAACCCGACCGTATCCGCATCCTCTTTGACGACCATCGCCTGGTGGCCAATGCTGGCCTGCTCCTGCCGGCCACCCTAGCCCGGCACCTGGGCCTGCGGGAACTCGTCGACCATCACCTTGACCTCGGCGGAGCGCCGGGACGGGCGAACACTGGGGACAAGATGCTGACGCTGGTCGCTTCCGCGCTGGCAGGCGGCGACTGCATCGACGACGCCGATGAGCTGCGCGCTGGTGGGACGGTCGGTGTTCTAGGCTGCGTGGTCAAGGCGCCATCCACCCTGGGGACCTTCCTGCGCAGCTTCCGGTGGGGGCATGTCCGTCAACTCGACCGCGTGAGCCGCCAGGTGTTGGCCCGGGCCTGGGCCGCTGGGGCCGGACCCGGCGACTCGCCCCTGACCATCGACCTGGACTCGACCATCTGCGAGACCTATGGACTGGCCAAGGAGGGAGCGCGCCACCACGGCTATACCGGCGCCCGCGGCTATCACCCGCTGCTGGCCATTGCCGCCGGCACCGGCGAGGTGCTGATGTCCCGGCTGCGCGAGGGCCGGGCCAACACCGCCCGTGGCGCCGCCCACTTCCTGCGTGAGACGGTGGGGCGGGTGCGCTACGGCGGGGCCAGGGGACAACTCACGGTGCGGGCCGACAGCGGCTTCTACGCCCACACTGTCGTTGCCGCCTGCCGGGAAATGGATGTCCGCTTCTCTATCACCATCCGCCAGCGCGCCAGCCTGCGGGACCTGATCGAGGCGATACCAGAGGAAGACTGGACTCCCATTCCCTACTGGATGGACGGCGCCGCCGATGTCGCCGAGACGACTTACACCCCGTTCCAGACCAAGCCGGACGCCGCGCCGGTGCGGCTCATTGTCCGGCGGGTGAAGCCGACGCCCGGTTCCCAGCTCGCCCTCTTCGCCAGATACAGCTATCACGCCTTCATCACCGACCGCGATGGGGAGACGCTGGAACTGGAGGCCGATCATCGCCGCCACGCCGAGGTCGAGAACGCCATACGCGACCTCAAGTACGGCGTCGGGCTGAACCACATGCCGTCGGCGCGCTTCGCCGCCAACGGCGCCTGGCTGGCGGTCCAGGTGATGGCGCATAACCTGGCCCGCTGGACGGCGCGGATTGGTCTGGGCGAGCGGACCGTGATCACCAAGACCCTCAGGCGGCGGGTCTTCGCTCTGGTGGGACGGATCACCCGCTCGGCGCGCCGCCTCACTTTGCATCTCCCCCGGCGCTGGCCTTGGGAAACCCAGTTCAGTCGCGCCTTGGCCCGGCTGCAAGCCATTCCGTTCCCGGCCTGACGGCCAGCCTGCAACTGACCCAACGTCCCCGCAATCTCGCGCCACCCCGGTCGCGAGAGTCCCCTGCTGCGTATCCTCTCGCCTTCCCGCGCATCGCAACTCCCGCATAGGGCCTTAGGGGCCCTGTGCGGCGACTGAAGACCGGCCGCCGGCCTCCCATCTACCCCAAGACCCCAGGCCATCTCCCCTGTAGCTCCCTCACCCACCCCCTTCCGCTGTCCTCACGCCGTCCATCGGTGTCCTTCGGTGGATTCGGGCTTAGCCCCCAGAGCGACCTTTACTGGGCGATACGGGTGGGTTTCGCGGATGCCCATCTCCAGAATAGTGAAGATAGGGCTGCATCCCGTCACGACATTGCAGGGACATTGGAACGGGTCGCAACGATTGTAGGTAGTACTGCCCAACACGTGCTACGGACCGAGCATGAGATGGACCGGCGTTGGGAAGACATTAGGAAGGGGTTACCCCCAAGAGAAGACTATTGGCAAGAGGAATTGCACCGAGTCTTGAGCCATGTCTACGGGATTCTACCTGAACCAACGATTCAGCATCTAGTAAAGGCCTTAGGTAGGGGTTACGCAAATGATTCAGATGGTCAGCGCGTAGCCACAGCGCAAGCAGTGGAGTCCCTATTCCAGGAATTGCTAGAGCCCAGGATTCTGGAGGATCCACCTCCAAAGGAACCTATTCTCATTGTGCCACAACGAAGGGGGCCACCGAAGAAGTACCCTAAAGGCAATTGGCAAATGATTCAGGTTTCCGGTTGGGCACAAATTCTTAGAACAGTGGGAGCAGGTGACAAGAACGAAGACCTTGGGAACGCTCTCGGAAAATCCTTCTCAAACCTCAGTTTAGATGCCGTAGTGGACCTCTATCAAGAAGTAGAGAAGATTGCAGAACTTCGAGGTGATGCGTCCCATCACTCACGGGACTCTGAACAGGACAAGGCGAAGAAGGCCGAGGAGATCTGGAGCACAGTTGTGGGGGGTGTCGGGTACGCAGGCTTCCTCACGAGATTCTGCTTAGCCTTTGGGCTCACCGTGCCTAGAGATAACCAACGCGGGCAGCGCAGTTAAATGACCGAGTAGTCATAAATAGGAGGAGCGACACTCAGACGACGCCCATCGGGCTGACGAAAAGTCGGCGAAGTCCCCAACCGTTCGAAGTCCCCATCACTCTCTAGTAGAGGTCCTCAGCAGTTCTATGGGGCCGAAACCGACTGCCTGTTACATTAGGTTGGGTGGGTTCCTGGTCTCAGAGGGCGATGAGCAACTCAAAGATGGTACTGCGACAGTCCCCTCAGGCCCACCAAGCTACACAACATTAAGAACTTTGTGCTCAGGTTCAGGTTGGGTCTATAGTCCTACGAAGTCAGTAAGCGTGTCCGACCAAAGGGCTACCTCGCTGTGCTAGGAATTGGTCAACGGATCGCTTGAATTAGATTGCTAAATTTGCTAGCCGCCGCTTTACTTTTGGCATATGACGGCGACCCGCCGCCGACCGACAGTCCAACTGCTGTGTCGGCCTCCAACACGCCAACGGTAACGCCGGTTACCCGAACGGGTGTAATTGCCGTGCTGGCAACCGGGAATAACGAGGCTCCCGAAGGACCCACGGTCGTTGGAGATGCCCACTGTGAGCCGGTCACAGTTTTGGCGGGGACAGCTTCTGAGTCAACTGGAGGCAGTCGAACGGCTCCTTGGCACAGACACCCGTTTGCAAACCCAGTATGAATGGGACTTCCTTCGAGATGCGTGGTTCAAAGTGGTCGAATGGCACCGCCGGGTGAAATTGAGCACTCCAAACGCTAATTTACGACATCAGCCATGAAACATACAGTTTGCGTCATCCCGGAGTATAATACTTGCGAAGGCACGGAGCTATCTGTGGAGTTCCGGATTTCAATGCAGGACACTAACATGCACAAACGGGAGTTCTCCGAACGCGTCCAAGGAGGGCGAGAATGCAACCATTTCGACTGACTAGCTTCTTTATACTCATCTTACTGCTGGGGACGGTCGTAGCAGCAGCCTGCACCAACGACGGCGATGGGGCATCAACTGCCGCTGAAACGCCGCCCCCAGCGGCACCCACGCCGGATGTCGAAGCCATCGTTGAAACGGCCGTGCGAGAGATGTTGGAAGCGATACCCACCCCGGCCCCAGCGCTCACGCCGGATATCGAGGCTATAGTCGAAACAGTCCTACAGCGGACAACGGGTACCCTGTTGGAGACGTTGGTCGCGGGTCTTAGTGTTGACACCGAGACTACTGAGGATACTCAGCTGTCTCCGGAGCCAATTCCAGTCCCTGCGCCGCAGGGGGAGGTGGTCGTGGTCCGGGATGTGCCTGCGCTCGGGCCTGCAGCATTTCTATACAGCGGTGTTGATGGCTTCGGCGCACTGCCCATTGCACAGAGGGTCAGCGAGGCTGGGGGTCTCACCATTACAGCCAACGGCTCGGTGACAGTATCGGCGGACGAGGCTTATGTAATCGTGATTCCCGATCGGTTTTACGGCCCCGGAGGCCCAGAAAGGACATCCCACGAGGACCGAGACGACGTCTTACAGAATCTGATGGACCTCGGCATCGACGAGGATGATATCGAGTTCGAGTCTGGGCAGGAGTATGACCCGGAGACTATTTCGGTAGAAATACAGATCGAAGACCTGCCAAAGATCGGTGACCTCATCCTCGATGCCGTGGAGGATGTGGTCAGACGCTCAGAGCGCAGTGGAGTTCATTTTAGCGTCTCGGGGGAGAATTGCGACCAGGCACTCGCGGCGGCCCGCCAAGAAGCGATTACTCAGGCCGAAGGAGACTCGCTCGATCTGGCCAAAGCGCTCGGTCTGATCCGAGGCGGAATCATAATCGCGGTCGAAATCCCGGCCAACAGTTTCGGCCTAGGGCTCCGTAGCCTAGACAAGTGTGGAGGCGGACAGTTTCACCCTTACCAAACGCCGCTAATATCGTTCGACGCCGACCCCGAGGTCGAAGTATCACTACGGATGCGGATTACCTACGGCCCCGAGTCTGGACAAACCGGAGGTATCACGGCTACGGCTAATGGCTCAGTGATGTCAACAGCGGACGAGGCCTACATAGTCGTAATCCCCGAACAGTTCTACGGCCCCGGAGGCCCAGAAAATCTATCAAACGAGGACCGTGACGATGTCGTACAGAATCTGATGGACATGGACATGGGCATCGGCGAGGATGATATCCAGTTCGAGTCCGGGCAGCTGTATGGCCTGGAAACTATTTCGGTGGAAGTGCATATGGAGGACCTGCCCGAAATCGGTGACCTTATCCTCGGTGCCGTGGAGGATGTGGTCAGACGCTCAGAGCGCAGTGGAGTTCGTTTTGGCCTGTCGGAGGAGAATTGTGACAGGGCACTTGCGCTGGCCCGCCGGGATGCGATTTCCCAGATCGATAGGAAGGCCGACGACCTGGCTGCGGCACTTGGTATGGTACGGGGTGGAGTGATAGGTGCGGTCGAGGACCCGCTCAGCAGATTCGTTTATGGCCTAGACAGTACCGATAGGTGTGGCGGATTATTCCCGGACCCCTACGCGTTGCTGGCATTCGATGCCGAGCAAAGCGTCGACGTCGTGTTGCCGCTACAGATCACATTTGCTCCGCAGTCCGACGAGACCGCCGGTCTCGTGGCGGTCGCCAACAGCTCCCTGACAGTGACTGCCGACGAAGCTTATGTGGTCGTGATCCCACAACGCTTCTACGGCCCTAGGGGTCCAGAGCCGCTCTCTATGGAGGATCGTGCGGACGTAATAGACAAGCTCACAGAATTAGGGATCGCCAGCGGCGACATCGAGATCGTTTCGGGGCGTCAGCCCTACGAGCCGGTCCAGATATCCGTAGAAGTAGCGGTCGCGGACCTGCCTGAGATCGGTGACGTCATCCTTGGCGCCGTGGAGGACGTGCTCAGACGCTCCGAACACAGCGGGGTACGTTTTAGCCTATCGGAAGAGAGTTGCAACGCGGGTCTGGCGCTGGCCCGCCGGGATGCCGCCCTGCAGACTGACAAGAACGCCGATGGTTTGGCTGAGGCAATCGGAGTGGTCCGCGGTGGCGTCGTGAGTGTTGTAGAGTACTCCCTCGGCGGCTTCAACTATGGCTTAACCAGCACCGAGGCGTGCGGTGGGCAATTCCAAGACCCTAACGCGTTGCTGCCATTCGACGCCGAGCCCAAAATCGAATTTGCCGTACAGCTGCAGATTGGCTACGCCATCTCAAGGTAGAAGCAGCCTAACGCTAGACCTTGCGGGCGTCGAACAGAAGTGAGCGCCAGAAGGTCTTCAGCAAGCATTGACTGCCCGACATTCAAAAATTCGAATCAATGGTATTCCGACCGGCTTGCAGATGAGTGAATTGGGAAATCAGAAGCGCGGGACTCGGGCAGCGGTAGTTGGTGGCGTGTCAGGCCTAATTCCCGCTGTCGTGACCTGCCCCCAATAGTTGTACCACCAATCATGAGACACTGATAGTGCTTGGAGCAGAGGAGGTGAGGATGGCCTCTGGAGCAGGAGGGCGATAGCCCAGGGCGCTGTGGGGGCGTTGGTGGTTGTACTCGTGGCGCCACTGCTCGGTGAGGACCTGCACCTCCCAGAGAGCATCGAAGAGCTCCCGGTCCAAGAGTTCGTCCCTAAGCTTGCCGTTGAAGCTCTCAACATACCCATTCTCCCAAGGGCCACCCGGTGTGATGAAGAGGGTTGTGGCTCCAAGGGGTGGGAGCCACAACCGCACCGCCCTGGCGGTGAACTCCGGTCCGTTGTCCGAGCGGAGGTGCTCCGGCACGCCACGCTGGACCATGAGGTCCCCCAGGCATTCAATGACATGGGGTGAGCGTAACGAGCGACCCACATGGATGGCCAGACACTCCCTGGTATACTCACCCACCACTGTCAGGAGACGAACGGGTTTGCCGTCACTGGTACGAAGGGCCACAAAGTCGTATGCCCAGACGTGGTTCCGTCGTTGTGGCCTCAGCCGCACGCAGGAGCCGTCAGTAAGCCAGAGTCGACCACGCTTGGGCTGTTTGGCTAGTACTTTGAGTCCTCCCCGTCGCCAGATTCGCTCCACCCGCTTGTGGTTCACTCTCCATCCCTCCCATTGCAGCATGGCAGTCACCCGCCGGTACCCATACCGTCCATACCGACTGGCCAGCCGAAACACCGCCATCGTCAGGGCCTCCTCGTCGTCAGCCATTGTTGCAGTGCACCTCTGTGTTGACCGGGGTTGCTCAAGCGCCCGGCAAGCGCGCAGCTCAGAGATGCCATACCGTTCCCGTGCCAACTCCACGCATCTCCGCCGGCGAGCACGGCTCAGAAGTTTCCCCGTGCTGCCTCCTTTAGAATCTGGTTGTCCAACGTCAGGTCCGCTACCGCACGCCTGAGTCGTCCGTTCTCCGCTTCCATCTCCCGCAACCGTCTCGCCTGGTCTATCCTCAGCCCCCCATACTGCTGGCGCCATCGGTAAAACGTATGGTCCGATACCCCGATACCCCTGCATGCCTGGGCCACCGTCTCCCCTTGCGCCAGGGCCACCTCCGCTTCCCGAAGCTTCCCTATTATCTCCTCTACACTGCGCTGCTTACTCGCCATTGACTACCCCCTTTCAGCATGTCCAGTTTACGAGTCTATTACTGGACCAGTCTTTGGGGGGCAGGTCAACGTAGCGGTTCAAGAAAAAGTTCCCTGATAGAGCCTGTCCCAGAAGTCTGGATTGGCGTTGGGTATGGGTCAGGTGTACGTTTGAAGCGACATCAAGGTGGGAGATATTGAGATGCCGCTTCGACCGATGGGCCGAGAGCAGATGTGGATGTTGCCGCCGCTGCGGTTGCCTTTGCGTGCGTTGTCATGTCTCACCTCCGCCGTATGCGTGAACTCCTCTATGTCCCTGAAGTAGACCCCGATCGTCCCCATTCGCCAACGAACACCAAGAACTGCACGGGGATGGTGGCTGGCGCTCCCAGCACCTTAAGGCAATCTCCCTAGGCCATCATTCCGGTCTACATGCGCTGCATACTAGAATGTCCTACTGAGGGAAGAAGACCGTTTCGACCTCCTCTATGCCTTCGTCCGTCGTGAAGCGCCAGACCCCGATGTAGCCTCGTTGAAGGTCGCCATTTTCGTCCCAGTCGAGCGTAGTACCGACCCCCTCGTAGTCGACTTCCCGGCCTTCAGCCAGCAGTCGGAGGGCATCTGCCACGCCCCTGGAAGTGCCGAGGACGACCTGGCCCGGTGGGCTGCCGATGTTCCGCAGATGGTCGCGTATGGCAGGGCCGTCCAGGCTCCCGGCGGCCTGGGCGGCCAAGGCCAAAGCTATGGTGGCATCATAGGTTTCTTTGACGTAGGTAAAGACAGGCAGCCCACCGTACTCGGCCACGAACGACTCCTCCCACTCGGTGGTAGCCGCGCTGTCGGGGGTTGGCGCTCCGGCAGTGCCGTACATACTTCCCAGCTTCGCGCCGCCGATCTCCCTGACCAATCGGAGTCTCTTGGCAGCGTCGCCGAAGACGAACTGTGTGTAGACGCCTTCGTCGAGCGCCTCGCGGACAATAGCCAAGGCTTGGTCACCAAAGGTGACAACCACGAGTGCCTCGGCCCCTGCGCTCGCGCTCCGTCGCAGTTCGGGGAGGTAAGATACCTGTTCATCGCCTACGGCCACGGCCACAGCCTGCAGAGTCTCATCCCACGCCTCTTCGAAGCTGTCTGCCAATCCTTGGCCATAGGGATCGTCGCGGTAGAGCAGACCCACGTTGTCGAACCCTCGTTCCTTGGTCACCCGCGCCAGCACAGGGCCCTGGGCGATATCGGAAAGGGTTGTGCGGAAGAAGAAGTCGTTGTCTTCAGCATCAGTTAGCTGGGGGGAGGTCGCCGAAGGACTGATGGTCGGGATGCTGGCTGGCCCGGTGACTGTTTCGACGACCGGCAACGCCGCCGCGCTGGCGCTGGGGCCAACGAGGGCATGAACGCCCTCCTTCAGCAAATGCTGCGCCGCCTCAACAGCGGGACCCGGACTGCGCGTAGCATCGCCTATCACACCCTCCACAGGCCGACCTAGCACACCGCCACCTTCGTTTATATGGCGGATAGCCAGGTCGAACCCGCGCTTCCTATCAGCCGAGGTCTCGGGAGAGCCAGAGAAGTCGAGCATCAGCCCAATCTTCATCGGCTCCGAGCTGTCCGAGGCGCAACCTGTCCCTACTAGCACCGCGAGCAGCCCAGCTACAGCCACCAGATAGATTAGACGTGGTCTGGCTGACATGCTGCTCTGTCCGGGTAGTATACCGGCCATTTTACCGATACCGTGTTCATAGAAGCATACCTCAACGGGCTAGACCCTCCGTCTGGTGATTCGAGGCCTGCAGTCTTGGTGCCCACCCGATCCAACGGCAGCTGCAGACCTCGTGGGGGAGAGGTTGCCCTGATGCCACAATAAAGACCGGCTCCTAGCCCCGCGAGGTGATAGCAGGGAGACTCAGGCGCGTTCGACTCGGCAACCCGAAGTTTGACACGCTGCTCAAGATAGTCCGCGCCCTCGGGTTCAGGTTTCGCTTAGAGGCCCTCGAAGGTACCGCGCCAGTGGCCTCTACAAGCCAATCGAGCAGCCGCGGCAGGGTGGGCGTTGGGCGCTCCAGCTTTGGGCATTTTGGCTTTCTCCTAGGGGACATGTGCCATGTAGTTGCCGGGGTCGGCCAGGATCTGGAGATAGATCAGCGTCGGCTGGATCGACGCATGCCCCAGCCACAGGGATACGACGTTGATCGGCACCCCCGATTGCAGCCAATGGCGCGCGGCCGAGTGTCGAAGCGTGTGGGTCGAGACGCGACCGTCGATGTCCGCGCTGGACTGAGCCTCCTTGTACCACCTCCATGCGGTGGTGCGAGTTGCCGAGACGAGCCGTCCGCTGCCCCGATAGCGCATATGGGAGGACAGTGCCGCCCCCAGCTCCGGGTGTATAGGCACGACCCTATCCTTGCCGCCCTTGCCCTGGCGAACGATCAGGACAGGCGGGGTATCCTCCGTGCGAAGGTCGGAGACTCTCAGTGAGAGCGCCTCGGAGATCCGCAGGCCGGCGCGGAACTGGATCAGCATCAGGAGCTCGGCGTCCACGCAGGGGGCTGCGCCGATAAGCGCCTGGACCTGCGAGGGAGTGAGGAAGTCAGGGACCGTGGAGCGTCGTGCAACATTTCCGCTTGCGCGCTGTTTCACCGCGGAGCGGCGGCGGGCAATTTCGGCACTCGTGGGCCTACCTGGACGGTGTGGCGGCCTGGCCGTCAATGCAACAGATGTACTCATTATGTTTCACGCTCAACGAGCAACGAAAACGCCGGGGTGCATACGGGCGATGTTTGCACAAAACCCTTGTTCGTCGGAGGCTGAGGGCGGGTAACCGGCCTCAGCCCACCGCACGATTGCAATAGCGTCCGGGCAGTCGAACCACACCTCCACGTAAGCGGACTGCACGGAACGGCAGAAGGGCCACCAGGCCCCGGCTAGAACGGCCAGGAGCAGGAACAAGCGGACCATCGGCAAATGCCTTAAGTGTCCAGTTCGATGAGCAATGAGAACTCCGGGGTGGTGCCGCTCGTAAGCGCGATATACCAGCGCTGCCCGCTCTTTGTCAGCGTCACCGCGGTGCCGCCCTGGTCCGCATCGCTAACCTCGTAGCCGGACGGTATGTCGAATACGAAATATTCGCCGGAGGTCGCAGCCCGGTTAGCCTCTATGGTCAGTCTCACGCCGGGCGAAGCTTCATACGAAAAGTAGTCGCTGTCTTGAGGGTCTGTACCAGAGGCGCTGGAGATGCCCGCCCAGACGATCAGAGTGGGAGCCCATCGATCGCCATGCCAGGTCAGCCTCTGTCCGAGCTGGGTCCCGGGCTCCAGCTCGTTCATGGCCGCGGTGATCCTGTCGACGTAGGCTCCCATGACGGCCACGACTAGAGCCAGGAGCGGGATTGTCAGAAGTATCCAGGTGCCTTTCTTCATCCAGGGTGTCTCCGCAGGAACAGGATGAACACGATGACCAGCATGGAGGCGAAGCCCAGGAAGAGGGGCATGCCGATGGGTATCAACCCGGACAGGGCGGTGGCCGACACGACCAGCCCCATGATGGGCAAGGTCACGAGGGTGCTCCCCGTCGCCCGCACCGCCCATACCGATACGGCCAGACATATCGCCATCACGATGAGTCCAGCTATCATCACTCCCGGGACCTTCGTGGAGTCCTGAAGCGAAGATATGGCCTCGCCGAGCTGGGTATCTTGCCACAGCGTGCCGGTGTCCCACGCCTCGTTGTCGTAGTCGGCCTCGGCGTGGCGGGGAACGGCTACCCCGGACCCCAGCAGATTTGGCAGATATGTGTGAAAGCCCGGCATGACCATACTGAGGTACTCTTGGCCGGCCTGGGTCAGCGTCCCAGTGGTCGTGTTCACCAGTGGCAGGTCCTGCCACTCGGGGTTGAGGCCGATGTCGAGGAGTCTCTGTTTGACCTCCTGTTCGAGGCTGTCGTTCGTCACGGCAACTGCCCTTTTCCCCGACGTGACGAAGTCGTCTGCCGATAGGTCCGTGGGCGGGGGCAGGACGGCCAAGCGCAAGGTCAGACGCTGGGAGAGGGCTGAGCTCGCGTCCGCGGCCGGTATGTAGAGAGATGCAAGTCCGTGACCATAGCCCAGACGCGTATAAGCCGAGGGGGACATGGCGCCGACGATCGCGTCGGCTTCATCGGATACGAAGATGGCCGCCAGGTCCGAAAGGGGGGCGTCGGGTAGATCGTCGTCCGCGAAGTTTACGTCGTAGTGTGCGAGGACCAGCAGGTCGCCCGCTATGATCACTCCTGAATGTGCGCTCCACTCGTCGATCTGGAAGCTTTCGGGAGCTGTCTGGGCGAAGACCATGCCCACCGACAACAGAGCGGCCATGCCACCGAGGGGCGCCACCCACCTGGCGAGCTTAGAAATCATCTCTCACCGTGACGATGATCCGGAAGATCACAAAGAGCATCACCACCACCAGCATCCAGCCCAGCAGCGGCGACCCCAGGCCCCCGTCGGCCTGGGCCTTGAAGGCCATTTCCACGAGGTAGAAGGTCCCCAGCAACACGATGGCATGGGCTACGGTGTTCACTGCGGGTCGCCCGCCATCCACCGGCCGTCCTGCTTATAGACTCGATAACCCAGCTCTTTTAGACGGCTCCTCACCTGGGCCTGCGACCTCAACACGGGGAACTTCTCCATGGCCCTCTCGACGAGGTCCGACATGTAATACGGTCCGGGGGCGTCCATGTCGAAGAAGGCTTGCAGGGGAAGGGAGTCGATGGGCGCAGGGAGGGGTTCGTCCGGCGCCTCGAGGACGCCGCGGCCTGTCATCCACTGGCCGTCTTCGTTGTAGACGTCGTAGCCTTTGGCCTCCAGCCAATGCCTTAGCTTGGCCTGGGTGTCCACGCCGTCCAGGGCCGTCCTGGCGAGCATCAGCAGGTCCCTCACGGCCACGACCGAATCGCCCCTGTCCATGAGGGCGAGTATCTCGTGGAAGGTGGGCGCCTCGGCGGCCGGGCTGGTTTCTTGCCCCTCGGCCTCCATCATCTCCCACTGCCGGGCTATGACGTCCTCGCGGTTGGGCGAGTATGAGGCGGCTACGATCTCCTCCGTCTTGTACTTTCCCCAGATCTGATCGAGACCGTAGAGGACATAGGTGCAGTCGGCCTCCTCGTGGGGCGGCGGCCAGGCGGAGGCGCGTCGCCTCCTTCCGGTGATGTGGCCGAAGAAGTCGTACCAGTACAGCCTCGCGGCCCTGCCGTCGCCGATCTTCTCCGTCTCCACGAAGAGGTCTATCTGCCGCAGGAATCCGTGGCTGGCCTCGTTTGCGAACTGGGTGGCCGCTAGCACCTCGATCCTGCGCTTCCTTAGCTGTTTGAGGAAGCTCACAGAAAGAAGGTTGTAGTTGGACGAGCCCTTTGAGGACGGCAGCAGCTCGACGACCTCGTCTAGGGCGACCGTGGCGTCCTGGGCGTCCTCCGGGAAGCGCTGAAGCTGGTCCAGCAGGTAGGGGTGCGACTTGTCGGCGAACTGGACCCAGTAGTTCGACATGATCTTGTGGTTGCGCCTGCCGGCGAGACGGTTGCGCTTCTGCATGATCGCAAGGAACGCCGTCATGGTGGCGGTCTTGCACTGGCCTCGTCTGCCGAAGAAGAAGAGACACTTCGGGGAGTAGGAGTGGGTGTATACCTCGACGGCGTTTTGAAGCGCCTGCGACCCGGATTCGGGCTTGAGACTGATGCCGCCCCCGTCCGCCCGGCGCGGCGCCAGCAGGAGCGCATTATCGGGTCGCCCCAGGGACCGGGGCCTCAGCAGCCCCCTGCCGCCCCGTTTTGGCGGGCTAAGCGATAGGGTTGCGTCCACGGCCTACAGCAGCTCCTCGTCCTTCTTCCTGCCTCTACGTCGCCCCGCTAGGCCGCCCTCTCGCTCGGCCATCGGCTGGTGGGTGATTGCCTGGACCGCCTGGCGGCGCGCCCTGCCATCCTCGGCCAGCGAAAAGGCCAGCTTGCGCCAGATCACGTCCTCCAGGTTGAACTGGCGGTTCTGCCACAGGTCGTCCAGGAGGTACATCGCCTGTATGTCGGCCGATTCTTCCTTGGACAACCAGGAGCGGCTTATGAACTCCTCCGCCTCGGCTGACGTCGTGATGAGCTCGTGAACGATGTCTCTGCGGGTGCGCTCCGGCAGAAAGAACATGTCCCCGACGGACGGGGCCTTGCCCGGCGGCTGGTACCCGTTCTGCGACGGGGCTGGCGCATCGACGTATTCGTCGTCCTGCACGTCGTTCTGCAATGGATTATTCATCGAACTCTCCTCACCCTCCCGTGACGTTGGTCATGAACAGATACAGGGCAAACACCAGGCCCCCACAGAGCACGAGTCCGCCGGCCAGAGCTATGAGCTGCTGCTTGCGTTGATGCTGGCGCATCCAGAGCGACCGGAAGTTGCGCTGCTCGAGGTACTCGTGGACGATCGTCGCCCGTGGGTCCAATGCTGTGATGGCCTTATGGGTCGGAATCGCCTTGACGACGAGCTCTGACGGATACAGCTCGGATGAGCCACCGCTTGCCTCTTCGTCGTCGGTATACCAGGTGTTGCCCCTCATCCAGATGCGGCGGCGAGCGGTCGTGTCCGCCTGGGGGCTCCGTGAGATCTCATCCTTGGCGACGTGGAGCCCCGCGGCCTCTAGGCGCTCCCGCAAGTCCGTGCGGGTCTTGATCCCCGCGAGATCGTGCTTCGCCAGCGGCATCAGGTCGTCGATGGAGACCACGCAGTCGTACTCCAGCACCCGCTCAAGGATGTCCTTGACCGTGGCCTTGGGGATGCCCCGCCACAGCAGCCACTGCACCTTCGGACCCAGTCTCCTCCCCATGAAGTAGCCTGGGATCAGGCCGAAGGGGAGAAAGAAGGCGCCGAAGATAAGGGCGCTCACGAGCGGCAACACCAAAGCCAACAGCAGCGAGACGGCCAGCCACGTGCCAATTGCGCCAAGCCCCGCGCCCACCGTCTGGGCGCGAGACCCGTTGGCCACATAGCGCGCCGCGTCGTCTCCGAGGCCGAGCAGCTCCGTGAGCGGCATGAGGACCCGAAACACCTGTTGGGTCTCGGCGTCCAACACGATGGCCTCCTCGCAGTCGACCCTCGACTGCCTTGCGGCGCGTGCCGGTCTGGCCCGCAAGAGCCGCCCGATCGCCGCGGTGGGCCATGACAGCCCACGGCCACGCAAGATCCACTCGATAGCCCCAGGGGGCCTTGATGGCCTGGCCCGCAGGAGCCGCTCGATTACCCTGGCGGGCCATGACGGCGCACTGGGGCCTAAGATCTGCTCAATTGCCACCTTGCAGCTCCTCGACTTGCAGCTCCTCGACGGGTTGCTGTGCCGCCTGGTCCGGCTGCCCCGCCTGGTCCGGCTTGGACAGGGCGCTGTGAACCGCAATGATGGCTATGGCAAGGACCAGTACCAGGGCGCCGCCCAGGATCAGCAGCAGACTCGGGCCCGACCACCGTGCCATCTGGGTCTTCTTCGAAAAATCGCTGTGCGCCTGCTCGATGGCAAATAGCCTGGTGGACTTCATCATCTCGTACATCGCAGGCTCGGGTAGCGGAGTGTCAGGGCCGAGGGGCACGCCGTTGTTGCCCGTCACAACCATCATCCACTTGCGAGGAGCCTTCTGTGGCGGCGGCGGTGTGAAGGTCCGCAGCTGCTCGACCGACGCCACTCGCTGGGGCTTCGCCTGGCTGAATATCACCCCCGGCCTCAATATGTACGCAGCGCCCTCACCCAGCCCGAAGTCGCGTAAGAAGCCGGGCCAATCGTCGTCGAGCGATACCTTGCGTATGTCGTAGACTCCCCCCTCGCCCAATCGGAATATGTCTACTATTTGCTTGGGAATGAGACCACCTCCGCATTCTTGTAAGTGATGCTCATGTCGGACTCCCAGGCGACGGACTTGATCTCGCTCAGGTCAAATCCGTCTTCCTTGAGGAAGTACAGGTAGAACATCCGCACGAGGTACTTGGGCGACGGGCGAGAGTCGGCGTTGAACCATCTCCAGCACACCCCGGAATATGGATTGAGCCCGAGCAGTTGCGCCATGTGGTATTGAGATTTGATCTCGGACCGCTTCATGTACCTGAACACGAGATCCGTCGTGCGCTGAACGGACTCCGTAAAAAGCGAGATGCTCTTCACGGATGGCGCCGGGAAGAACTCGATCTTGGGCCTCTCTGTTGTGGTCGCCATAGAGACTCCCCCTAAGTGCCTTTTGGGATTGATGCTTTCTCTAGGACACGTTATATAAGTATAAACCTTCCTCTTTGATGGCAACAAGATTGTTACTACTGCAATATGTTGCCTATAAACAAACGTTGCATATCTGTAAATTCTGCGCTAGGGTGCCTCAAATGCGGTTCGTCTTTCCGGGACTGGGACTGGTGTTCGCCATATGCTCCATGCTGATCGTCCTTCAACAAACCAAGGTGCTGTCCGGACTGAACGTTGGCGATCAGCCGCTAACGGCTTTGGTGACCAACGTCCCCTATCTCCTGTGGGTCGTCGTTGTGCTGATACTGGCCCTCGGGCTCTGGGGGGTCGCGCGAAGGTTTTGAGAGTTTGGGAGGTGTGATAACAATGCAGGCCCTATAACGGCTTTCCCAGGTCAAGGCAGGAACAAGCTCTAAGAATAGGAAGGTGTGAGAACAATGTCAGCTCTTTTGAAAAATGGCGTCGCCAGCGTTGCCGTTCAGGCGGGACTGCTCTATCGCGACGAGAGGGGAATGCTAGGAGGAGGAGGAGGCATCAGCCAGATCATCATGGGCGTGATCACCATCGTGGTGGGGATCATCCTCTCAGGTGTCGTGGTCGATACGGTCAGCAACATCGTGACCGGGACCGGAGACCTCGCAGCCGGCTCCGCAGCGGACTCGGCGTTCCCGGGCGCTCGCTCCATCGCCACGCTGATCCCCACGATCTACTTCGCCGCGGTTTTGGTCATGGGCGTGGGTCTCATCGGGATAGGGGCGAAATCCTACTATCGCAGGGGCGAGGCGTAGAAAGGGTTATTGCTAATGAGTAGCAAGAAAGTCTCACTCATTGTCATAGGCGTCCTCACTATCGTCCTGGGCACAATCCTGGGCGGTGTGATAGTCGATGCAACTCAAAGCGTGTTCAAGACCGGCGAACGGGTTGCCCTGGTGTGCTTCGGCGAGCCTACAACTCCAACACAGGCCGCGGACCTCTGCGCGGGCAACACTGGGACGGGGCGCCCGTCGCTTGAGGCGCAATTGACCTACTACGCCAAGGGCGGAACCGTTCCCGCCACAAACCTTCCCGACTCCACCCCCACGGACGACACGCTCTACAAGGACGGGGGCGAGATGATCTACGAGATCGACGTCTTTGCGGGAGCTCGATCCATTGGGTCGCTGATCCCCACCATCTACTACGCGTCTGTCCTTGTGATCGGCATAGGGCTCATCGGTTTGTCGGTGGCTGGCTATGCAAGGCGCGGCCCCCTGGCTTCTTACGACTAGTCCATAGGGAGGTTAAAGACAATGCCATCGAAGCTCCGATCGCTATCGGCCCGGGAAATCAAGCGAATACACCTGGACCGGTCCATGCGCAGCATCCGGGCCGACATCGCAAGGACCGCAGAGCGCGTTGCGCCGAAGAAAGCCCGGACACTGCGGGAAAAGAGCCTTCAGACAAAGTGGAAGGCGGACCCCACCAAGCTCGACATGAGCGGCACCGATACCAGGAGGGGGAAGGCGCCGAGGTCCAAGAGCCCGCTGCGAGCCAGGGGGTAGACATCGATTGCGAGCCAGGGGGTAGACATCAATGAGCCGCCTACATCAAGCAGGCGGCTCATTGATCATTCTCGCCGGGCAATGTTTCGAATGACTCTGGCGGAGCCGCCCTGGACCCTAACTCAACACGTAATGCTTGGAGCAATGCTGGGGCTGCTTGTGGCGTGCGGGTGGCGCGACTTCACGCGCCGCAAGGTCGAGAACGGCGCTGCTCTGGCTCTCTGGTCTACGTTCTTGGTCCTGTTCGTTGCAGGCGGCTTTGATGGCCGGACCGCCCTGAGTGGAATCCTCTCTCTGGCGGCCCTCATGTTGGGATTGCGATTGGTGCTCGGCAGTCGGATCGGAGGTGCGGACGTGAAGGTCATCCCCGTCTTCGGAGGGTTGCTCGGCTTTCCGGTGAGCCTGGCGGCGCTCTGGTGCGCCCTGGCGCTGTCCTGGCCTTATGAGCGGGCCTCCCGGCGCGCGGCGCCGCTGATTTTCCTGATGGGGGTCGTCGGCGTCCCTCTAATCGTCCTGCGTCGCGTGGGGCAGTGGCTATGACCTGGCTCTGGGTCTCGCTGACGATGCTGTATGTGACCGGCCAGATCCTGTCGGTCACGGTGCTGGGTCAGACCGGCATAGCTTCCAACTTCCTCGCGTCTATCGTTTTGAAGTCGCAGACCGGGCTCACGCTTGAAAACTCCCACGGCTTCTACCCGGACGCCGTGATCTTCGTCCGAGACGAGCAGATGAGGGTCAAGAGCGTGACCGGAAACGTTCTCCAGGTGCAGCGCGCCATCAACGACACGGAACCGTCCAATTATGCAATCTCCACGCCTGTGCAGACAGAGGTGGTGGGGGTGATCGAGAGGGTCACCAACTTCAACGTCGGCGACGTGACCAACATCTGGGGAGGATTCAGATTCGCAGCCGCCCTCCCGGGAATGCTCGCCACCGGCCTGGTCCGCATGATCTCCTGGGACTACTCATACCTTGAGGGCAACATGCGCTACTTCAAGATGATCGTCCTCTGGCCGCTCTCGGCGATGGCCAGCCTGGCCATGATCTCGCTGGGGCTGAGCACTGCGGGAAGGATATTCGGCCGGTGAGAAGGCTGAGCAGGATCGTACTGGCAGTCCTCGCGGCTGCCGTGCTCGGGGCCATCGTCAACGCGATCGTCCGTGACGAGGCGGGGGCGCAAGGGAAGACGTGGACCGCGGGCACGGTCAGCTACACCGGCACGCTGACCGACGCCCTGCCGGCCTCCTGGCAGGTGTCCGGGTACGACCTGGCCCAACGGGGCGCCATGGCCAACGAGACGCACACCAACCTCATCTTCTGCCCAGACGGAGACTGCCGCCCACTCCCACACAGCGCCCTCGACCCGCAGCTGCACGACTTCACCCTGGTGGAGACGGCCCAGGGCGCCACCTCTACACCCGTGGACATAACGGCAAGCATCAACGATGCCTATCAGCTGACGACGCTGTCCGAGACGAGGCCGGCAAACGACTTTAGCGTCCAGTTTCAGTCTCCGACCTCAAGCTACTTTCGCATCATCCGCCTGGACATAGCGTCGACGGAACATCCCGCCGGAAACAGCTATGGCACTTGGGTCTGGGAGTATCAAAATCCGTCCAACACGTGGGTGTCCTTACAGAACGTGGTGGACGGATCGGAGGGCTTCACCAAGGTCGGAAAGAGCACGGTCACCTTCGACCTGCCGCGGAAGTTCAGCAACGAAAACAGCATCCGGGCCCGGCTTACCTCCGCCGCGACCACGACCACCCACCTTCAGAGCACGCAGATCCGGCAGGCTCAGTGGGAGAAGGGCTATGGGAGCATCTGGCATGACGACGACGACGACATTGACATCATAGCGGGAGGCTCCCTGCGACCTCGCTCCGATGCCCACATCGAGGCTAACGTCTCGCTCACCCTTCCGTCCCTGGTCCGCACCGACACCTATCACGCCAGCACCACCAGCTCGACTCTGAATAGCTGGAGCTTTTCAAGGTGGATGGTGAGACCACCTCAAGGGCTTGGAAGTTTCATATTCTCGGCTCGTGGCAATCGGTCAGAGATAAGCGTTGAGAGGCCCTCCTTTACGGGCAACAATGGGGAACTAGACATAGTGTGCAAGAGGCGGCAGGACGGCCTGTGGGAGAGCACGTCGCTCCGGCTGCCCTCCAGTAGTAGCTTTTTTATGAGTTACAACTCGCATTACAGGCTGGTCGTGACTGCGGCTCAGGGGCAGGATGACAACATATCGTTCTTACTACAGAGGGGTCCTTCAAATGTGGACCTGGGGACCGTCAAGTGCACGCTGCCGATCGACGAAGCCATAGCATTCACGCTAAGACCTGAAGTCTCTACCTCTTCCCTAAGGAGCGCTACGTTGCAAGTCAACGATGGCGCGGCGACCACGACCCAATCTTGGACCACCACGCGCACGGCGAGCAATATACCGGGGGGTTGGACGCTGACCACCGATGCCGGCAGCGGACACGCCGAGTTGACCACCCGGGCGCTGACATTCGACCCTCCAACGGCCGCAAGCGAAGACGCCGCCGTTCGCAACCCCAAGGACTACTCGGACCTGCCCGACTTCTCCAGCACCGGGCCGGCCTCAGACCTGCCGGGGTCCAGCCTGGTGAATGTCCTGGCGAACCAGGCGCGCATACCGGCACAAGCCCTGTGGATCGTCTTCGGTTTCGGACTAGCCATAGCGGCGTTGGTCTTCACACAGCGCTTTTTGGACAACATCGCCATATCGAGCATTGTCGGAGGAATCGTCCTGATGGCGGTCGCAAGCCCGACCGTCGGGATCGCAAGCATATGGGCACTGCTCGTCTACTCTCTGATGTCCGGGGTAGTGGTAGTCATCGGCAAGCGAATCTCGATATAGCCAGGGAGCGAAGTAACCATGCACCATTTCCGCACCCTCAAGGAGCTCGAGTCCCAAAGCTCAGACCAGCAGCAGGCTGCCGACGAGGCCAGCAGCACCGCGGAGGCCGCCGAGCAGACGCGCCGCCAAGAGCAGGCTGCCGCCGAAGCCCGCCGGCACGCGGCCGCCCAGGAGCAGGCCCACTCGAGGGAACGGACGCGCCGCCAGGAGCGGGCTGCCGCCGAAGCCCGCAAGCACGCGGCCGCTCAGGAACAGGCCCACTCGAGGGAGCAGACGCGCCGCCAGGAGAGGGCTGCCGCCGAAGCCCGCAAGCACGCGGCCGCTCAGGATCAGGCCCACTCGAGGGAACGGACGCGCCGCCAAGAGCGGGCGGCCGCCGAAGCCCGCAAGCACGCGGCCGCTCAGGAGCAAGCCCACTCGAGGGAGCAGACGCGCCGCCAGGAGCGGGCTGCCGCCGAAGCCCGCAAGCACGCGGCCGCTCAGGAGCAAGCCTACTCGAGGGAGCAGACGCGCCGCCAGGAGCGGGCTGCCGAGGAGCCTCGCAGCCCCGTGGCCGCTGCGGAGACCGCCCCGGACAAGCCCCCGGATAAGCAGCGCATCTTTTATCTCGAAACCCTAGACGCATTCGAGCTCCTCGAATCTCAGGGCAAGCTGACCCCGGAGGAGTCCGCTAGACTCCAGACCATGCGGCTGACCCGCAGCGACTACCTGGACATGGCCCGCCGGAAGCTGTCGGGTAATCCAGATGCAACCGACAATGAAATTCGGGACTTGTCTGAGTGGCTGTTCTATGAACGCGACCCGGATGGCTACCAGAAATACAAGACCGGTCAGGTGTTGACGGAGGCCAGGCGGCTCTATGAAGAGGCTGGCCTGCAAGATGCCCAGGACGTAGAGGACCTCAGAGCATATAACGCGAGCCGGGCAGAGCGCGGGTATAAGACTCTTGCAAGGGATGTCTTGCAAGGTGTGGGATCTCTCTCCGACGACCCCGACGAGGCCCACAAGCAGGTAGAGGAGTGGGGGCGGTACATCTGGTCTGTCCTCTCCCCAATGGGATTTAACAGAGACTACCACCTGGCCCAGGCAGAGCACGACAAGCTCAGAGAGGGCCTGGCCTGGCAGGTGGCGATGGCCGGCGACAAGATGGTGGAGGTGGAGACCGAGGACGGTGGCAAAGGCTACGTGCTGCAATCGGAGCTCGACGCCCCGGAGCGATACGAACGCGAGCTGGCGGCGTTCCGGCAGCAAAGGGAGCCATTCGAAAACCTATCCCGACTCATGGCGCAGGGAGGAGACGAGCTGATCCTCACAGACCAGGGCTACCTGCCACGCTCTGCCGTCGAGGCCCAGCAGCAGCTAGGCACCTTGGCCAGACTCGCAGCGCTTTCAGGCGATGAGCTGGTCCTCACGGATCAGGGCTACATGCCGCGCTCGACCATTCAGGATCAGCAGCAGCCAGGCGACTTGACCAGACTTGCAGCGCAGACAGGTGATGATCTGGTATCCACTCCTCATGGCCTTCAATTCCGCTCTGACATGGAGCGTAGAGCCACACTTAGCAGGTTGGCAGCGCAGGTAGACGACGAGCTGGTCTTCACGGACCAGGGCTATCTGCCGCGCTCGATTATCGAAGAGCAGGAGCAGGCCCAGCGGCGGCTCGGCGACCTGGCCAGACTCATGGCGCAGGGAGGCGACGATCTGGTCCTCACGGACCAGGGCTACCTGCCACGCTCTGCCGTCGAGGCCCAGCAGCAGCTAGGCGACTTGGCCAGACTCGCAGCGCTTTCAGGCGATGAGCTGGTCCCAATTGAGGAGCAGCAGGAGCAGCTGGTCACCCAGGCCAGGCTCGCAGCGCAGGCTGGCGACGAGCTTGTCTTGCTCCCCGACGGCTTTGGCATTCTTCAAAGCGACCTCGAAGCGCTGCCGGACGACCTCCAGCAACAGGCGCGTGAGCACGGGTACTTCATGCTAAAGCCAGTGGAGGACCTCACAGACGAGGAGATCGATAAGCGGCTGGCAGTAACGTACCCCGGCATGGACGTCTCGGAGCTTCCCGACAACGCATACGTATTGCCTACAGGCCCCCCGGGCGCCGCCCTGGCTGGGGCGTTGGAGCCTCTCCCGGATGATGCAACGGAGAGGGAACGCAAGACACGCGCCCTACTGGTCCCCGAAGCGGAACAGGAGGCCAAGGAAGGGTTGCAGCGGGCTGCCATTAGCTTCATACCAATCCTCTCGACCGCCATGCACTGGAACGATATGTCGACACGCTGGAAGGCCCTGAGCGTCGCTGGAGATGCAGCACTCTTCGTACCCTGGGGCAGAATTGGAGCCATCGCTGCCGCTGCTCGAGGCAGCAGAATTGGAGCCGTCGCTGCTCGAGGCATACGTTCTGTCCGATCTGTGAGGCCCATCCCAAAGATAGGCAAGCCCGTTTATGCGCTGGAACGCCTGCGTCCGCTTCCACAACGCATCTCCCCCTCCCCCCAAAGACCGCTCCCTAAAACCATTACGATTTCACCAGAACCGCCTGCCCCTGTTCTGCCCCCAGAGGTCGGGGTCGCCGGTTAGACGTCAACCAGGCAAGCCTACTCCCAGCCGCCTGCCTCCCGCTCCTGATAGCCCCCCTAGCCCTACGCCTACGCCAAAGTCGCCGTATACACAGCCACAGCCAACGCCTCGGCGCATACCCGGCGGGGTCCCCCAACCAACGCCTCGGCATATACCCGGCGGGGTCCCCCAGCCAACGCCTCGGCACATACCCGGCGGGGTCCCCCAGCCAACGCCTCGGCACATACCCGGCGGGGTCCCCCAGCCAACGCCTCGGCACATACCCGGCGGGGTCCCCCAGCCAACGCCTCGGCACATACCCGGCGGGGTCCCCCAGCCAACGCCTCGGCATATACCCGGCGGGGTCCCCCAGCCAACGCCTCGGCATATACCCGGCGGGGTCCCCCAGCCAACGCCTCGGCACATACCCGGCGGGGTCCCCCAACCAACGCCTCGGCACATACCCGGCGGGGTCCCCCAGCCAACGCCTCGGCACATACCCGGCGGGGTCCCCCAGCCAACGCCTCGGCATATACCCGGCGGGGTCCCCCAGCCAACGCCTCGGCATATACCCGGCGGGGTCCCCCAGCCAACGCCTCGGCATATACCCGGCGGGGTCCCCCAGCCAACGCCTCGGCACATACCCGGCGGGATCCCCCAGCCAACGCCTCGGCATATACCCGGCGGGGTCCCCAGCCAACGCCTCGGCATATACCCGGCGGGGTCCCCCAGCCAACGCCTCGGCATATACCCGGCGGGGTCCCCCAGCCAACGCCTCGGCACATACCCGGCGGGGTCCCCCAGCCAACGCCTCGGCACATACCCGGCGGGGTCCCCCAGCCAACGCCTCGGCACATACCCGGCGGGGTCCCCCAGCCAACGCCTCGGCACGTACCAGGCAGGGCTCCTCGGCCAACGCCCGCACCACGGACTACATCGTCGCCCCAGCCCAAGCCCGAGCCGTCGCCGTTCGCGACCCCCGCAATCGCTCCAGCGCCCACACTAGCACCGTTTGCAACACCCGTACCAGCGCTCGCATCCGCTCCAGCCCCCGCAATCGCTCCAGCCCCCGCACTAGCACCGTTTGCAACACCCGTACCAGCGCTCGCATCCGCTCCAGCGCCCACACTAGCACCGTTTGCAACACCCGTACCAGCGCTCGCATCCGCTCCAGCCCCCGCAATCGCTCCAGCCCCCGCACTAGCACCGTTTGCAACACCCGTACCAGCGCTCGCATCCGCTCCAGCCCCCGCAATCGCTCCAGCCCCCGCAATCGCTCCAGCCCCCGCACTAGCACCGTTTGCAACACCCGTACCAGCGCTCGCATCCGCTCCAGCCCCCGCACTAGCACCGTTTGCAACACCCGTTCCAGCGCCCGCATCCGTATCGGCGCCCGCGCCAGCGCCCGTAACCGCCCTCAAAACCGCAGAGGCGCCTGTGGAGGTGCCCACGCGGCCGCAAAAACGACGGCGGAGGCGCAAGCCAGAGTTTGAGCCAGAACCTTCGTCACCCACGCCAGTGAAGCGCCGCAGATATCCAAGGACGGTCACATGGCTGCACGGACCGGCGCAGTTTACACTCGACCTCCACACAGGGCAGGAGGGCCGCACCTATCACCCAAATCCCTTCAACCGCCTGCCCCACGAGAGCTTCGCCGTCGCATCACATGCCGACACACCGCCTCCGGAGCGACGGCTTGACCTGGGAATGATAGACGCCTTTGTGGGAGAGCATGGCATCCGCTTCCAGCTCGACCCCGCCTTCAAGCGCAAACCCATACAAACCCAGCGACGCCCTGGCCCTCTATCCTCCGGGGGCGTGCTTTAGACCCCGTTGCCCCTTCACTCGCCTGGCGAGTAGGTATCGGGCGGGATTATGCCCTTGGAATGCAGGTCTGTGCACTGTCCGCCTGCCTGTAATCAGATGGAGCGGGTTTGCCGTCGTCTTTCTGTGAATGCTAAACTACCGTACTAATACAATCAGGAGGTATGCACTTGCCCTCGAACAACCTGAAACCGGTACCAGGATTCACGGCGAACAAAGCAGGATACACTGCCTGGGGGCAGGCCACGCGTACGGCATTCCCGGACCAACAGGCCTTCGTCGAAGATGTTGTAGAAGAGGGACCCCGGCCTACCCTTACGCCAAAGCCGCCTACACAGCCCCGGCCAACGCCTCGGCACATACCCGGCGGGGCCCCCCGGCCAACGCCTCAACACATACCCGGCGGAGCCCCCCGGCCAACGCCTCAGCACATACCCGGCGGGGCCCCCCGGCCAACACCTCAACACATACCCGGCGGGGCCCCTGCGCCGACGTCGCTGTTTGCACAGCCTGGGCCGTCCAAAGTCGCCGTACACACAGCCCCCGCCTGCGCCACCACCCAAGTCTGCTCCTAGCCCTGGGGGAGCTCAACCTGGAAGATGAGGGTAGGAGTTGCCCCACGCAAGGAGTTCGGCCCCGTAGAGGCTCCAGAACGCAGTGGGCGATCGGTCAGCTCCAGAGGGCAATGGCTAGCGCCGAAGTGCCAGCCGTTCAGCAGCCAGACGGTTCGTGCCCACACCGGAGATCGCGGACACAAACATGGGTCACGACGCTAAATTCTTGGCGCTCATCGAGGGCGTGCGTTAAGGACCAAAGAACCCCTCACATTTCAAGCCAATTACGTCTTCCAGTTCGTCGTAAGGACTCCCAGCCCTTGTGAACAGCACGTCCTCCAGTCCGTCGCGCCCGACGAATCTCTGGATGGTTCCTGGGTTATTCGAACACTGTATCGCAACCCTCGCGTCCTTAAACCCTCCAATTAATGCACTACCGAAGGTGAGGCCATTCGTAAGGTGAAAGACCGTGACTGCGATGTAGGCCAGCAGGATGGCATACACAAGCGTCTTCAGAGAGCGTCTTAGGATACTATTCAGGACCCTGCGGGAGCGTCTTAGGGCGCTATGCTTACGGGGTCTGTACTGGGGTCGCTCAGGCGCTGGAGGCCGGGCCTCTGGCCGTTCAGGCGCTGGACGCTGGGCCTCTGGCCGCTCAGGCGAACTGGGCAAGCTGGAGCGTAGCCCCTTTCTTGCGCGCTTCAAGCGCTTATCGGTACATGTCGTACAGGTGCAAGTAGGTGGATGCCTGCCAGACTGCTCCAGTCTCCGAACTTCTCGTTCTCTCATGGAAACCCTCTACGAACCTGGCGAGTAGGTGTCAGGTGGGGTTATGCCGTGGAAGATGGGGTAGACCGAGATCACGACATCTTCGTAGAAACGGACGCTAAGACCGCGGGAATCATAGACTCAAGCTTCGACAGTCTCTCTCGACGTGAATACATCCGTTCTCTTAATCGAGACCTTTTGCTCTGTGACCGCTATGACAGTACCTTCGAGAACAGATACAAGCCTGTGGCCTGCCTCCGATTGGAGTTCCATCGACACTTCCTCCACACAGTGCCAGATGCGAGGTTTGTCACAATATTGTCACCCCCCTAGTGAAAGCTCGTGGTATCTACACCCAATACTTCCCTTGATTTCTAGCTGGGGTGGTCTCCAGTAGTCCTTCATGGTACCTTCTGAGAGACTTCAAATCCGTTGGCTCCGCCCCTTCGGTCGGAGCGGTGGGTTCGACTCCCTCTCGCTCCCGCCACCTCTATACAGGGATTAACAGGCATCAGAACATAGCGTTGTGCCTTCGAGTCGCTGTCTCCACATTCAGCTCGCCAAGCACACGATCCACTATGTCCTCCAACAACGGAAGCATAGGCCCAAAGTCCGAGGCTTCCAAAGCTGTGCCTATGTACGTGAACGGACAATCCGGCTGACGAGAACCGCGGCTAGGGTGGACCCTCCGTCTGTCCGCGTCCCGTAGACCGGGATAGATGATCAGCAGTGCCTCCACTCGTGCGGGGTGTTTCAGCCCAAACAGGATCGCGACGCCTCCACCCAAAGAATGCCCACCCACATAAGCCTTCGGCATATCCAGCGCGTCCATTAGACGGCGAGAGCATCGGCCTCTAGCGCGATGGCCGCTCTTCCCTTCACCTGATACAGTGTGCTCCTCGGAGCAGACCGAGCAACACATCTCTTTGCTTAGAGGTGCTGCACATGTTAGATCTAACGCAGTACAAAGAGCTCATCGTCCGACAGGAAGTGGAACACCTCGAAGTTTTCACAGGCTTCGAGACGGCGAATCGCTACTCGATCAACAGCCCCGATGGCGACGGGCTACTTTATGCATATGAGGAGTCGGGCTGGCTGGCCCGACAGTTCCTAAAAACGCATCGCCCTCTCACATTGCACGTTGTGGATGACGAGCAGCGGCCGTTCCTCACAGCCACGCGCAGTTTCTTCTGGATATTCTCACACCTCCACGTGAGCGACGGGGCCGAACGGCCGGTGGGCTCGTTAGGGCGTCGCTTCGCTATTATCAACCGGAGATTCGAGTTGGAGGATTCGTCAGGCCGTAGTATCGCTGAGGTTCATGGCAGTCTGATGAAGCCCAACACGTTCATAATCCAGAGAGACGGCTCAGAGATTGCACGCGTCACGAAACGATGGAGCGGTGTGGTGAGGGAGGCATTCAGCGATGCAGATACGTTCCAGATTCAACAGGACGCCCCAGGAATCACGCGAGACCTCTCGCTGCTTATCCTCGCAACCGCGTTTGCAATCGACTTTGACTTTTTCGAAAGTGGTGGGCGATGAGCGTCTTTTCCGTGGGCCGTTGAACCTGAAGCTCGCAAAGAAGCCCGGGCCTGGATGTCCAAAAGGATTCTGGACCATACTAATCGGAGGGCGGTTTACCCGGTGAGCTGCCGAGCAGCCTTGCATTGTCGATGCCCTGGTCCCGGTTATTGGTGTTCACCACCAGGTGCACCTCGGCCGCTCTCGCCAGCATCATCCCAATCTCCGGCACCCTGCGATAATGAGGTGCTGCGGCATGTCGGTCATGATGACGACAGGGGAGGACCATGAAGTTCGGTCTCTATAGTTCCATAGCTAATCCTCCACACGGGGAAGAGTTGGACCGCTGTGTCGACGACGTGATCGAAGAAGCGCAGATCGCTGAAGAGAAAGGCTTTGATTCCTGCTTCTTCGGTGAGCACCACCAGGACAAGGATGGTTTTCTTCCCTCCCCACTCATCGTCGCCACTGCTGTGGCTTCCACCACAACCCGTCTGCGGGTGGGAACCTCGGTCATCCTTCTGCCACTCCATCACCCCGTGCGCGTAGCAGAAGACGTGATCACGTTAGACATCGTGTCCAAGGGCCGGGTTGTGCTCGGAGTGGGGATCGGCTATCAAGCGGCCGACTTCCAGGCCTTTGGAGTTCCGATAGACCAGCGGGTCGGGCTATTTGAAGAAGGAGTAGAGGTCATTCGCGGGTGTTGGAGTGGTGAGCCCTTCTCGTTCAGTGGGGAACACTACGACTTGGAAGGCGTCAAGGTCAGCCCGAGGCCGTTCCAGAAGCCTTCTCCTCCCTTGTGGATCGGCGCCAGCACCCTCCCCGGCGCTCGACGAGCCGGCCGGTTGGCCGATGCCTTTGTGGCAGGCCCAAGCGCGGATATGCAGGGCACTTTGAGGCTACTGGACGTCTACCGAGAGGCGGCTATCGAGGCTGGACGCCAGCCGCAAGTGGTGCTGATGCGGGATGCGTGGGTGGCCCCCACTAGGGCTGAAGCGGACAGCGTGTACGGGCCTGAGGTACTAGCCGCTTATAGATACTACTGGCAGAGCGGTCTCTCCGAGTTCAGAACCATAAAGTCAGACGCTGAGTTTACCTTGGACAACTTAGCTCGTGACCGGTTGATCCTTGGTGACCCAGAGGAGTGCATCGGGGAGTTCCTCCGGTGGAAGGAAGCCGCCGGGGTGGACTACTTTCTCCTCCGGCTACGCCACGCCCACTCAGGCGGACCAGCCCACGAGCGGATAATGGAGTCTATCACCATGTTCGGTGAGGAAGTACTGCCGTACTGCAACTGAGGGCCCAGTAGAAGCGAGGGAGACCCGCTGGTGAGTTGCCAGACGGTCCGCTCGGCGAAATTCACAATCACCACGATCTTCGAGTTCAGCCGCAGTTCCATAGATTTATCCGGAGGTCCAGGTGCGGGGCCTGATCATTTGCTGAGACGCACAGTGGGTGGGGAAGACCACCATTCCGACGGCGATGGTGGCGGACTCGTGCCAACGAGGCTGAACCTGACTACATTTAATGCTTCCCAATTCGCAAGGAGGACCCATGCAGGAGAACAGAGTCGATACCATCGTACACGGGGGCCAGGTGGTGACCGCTACCAGCGTAAGTGACGGAGCTGTGGCCATCAAAGGAGAGAAGATCGTCGCGGTGGGCGACCCGGAGACCTTCCCGCCCGCGGATCGCTACATCGACGCCACCGGTAAGCACGTGCTGCCCGGCCTCATAGACTGCCATGTCCACCTGGATCGGGTGGACGGCTACGGCATCGGGTCTGTTGCCGGGGCCCACGCCGGACTGACCACCTTGGTTCCCTTTGGCACCTACGACACCGAGGCTGGGGAGACTCTGCCCCAGGCAATTAACCGGCACCGGGAGGAGATCGCTGCCAACGCGGTGGTTGACTTCTCATTCCACTATATCCTGGCGAACCAGCCTTACATCCTGAAGAGCATACCTCAGGCATTGGAGATGGGAATAAAGTCCTTCAAGATGTTCATGACCTACAAGAAGCGGCCCGGACGCATGTGCGACGACGACTACATCTGCGAGGCCATGGAGCTTGTCGCAAAGGGCGGCGGCATGTTGCAAATGCACTGTGAGAGCGGGAACATCATCGACTACCTGGAGAACAAGCTCATCGCCGAAGGACACACACATCCCACCGACTTCCCCGCAGCGTGTCCCACGTGGGCCGAGGAGGAAGCCATCAACCGGGCCGTGAAGATGGGCGCGGTCACCAACTGCCCCCTATACGTCGTCCACCTGAGCAGCCACGTCGGCCTTGAGCGCATCAAGCAGGCCCAGGCCGCGGGCCAGCGGGTGTGGGCCGAGACCTGTCCTCAATACCTGCTGCTGTCCGACGAGGAGATGGCCAAGGTCGGGCCTCTCGCGAAGATCGGGCCACCGCTGCGGGAGAAAGACGGCCCGGACCAGCCCGCCATGTGGCAGGGACTTGAGCTGGGCTACATCTCCACCGTCGCCAGCGATCACGCTCCTTACCCCAAGGAGCTGAAGGAAGTCGGTTGGGACAACATCTTCGCCACCCCCGAGGGCGAGGTCGTTCCTTTCGGATCGCCGGGTGTCGAAACGTTGGCGCCCCTGGCCTACAGCGAAGGAGTGATCAAGCGCGGCCTTCCCCCTTCCTGGCTGGCTCGTGTCATGTCAGAGAATCCGGCGCGGATTTTCGGCCTTTATCCCCGCAAGGGGACCATACAGGTGGGCTCCGACGCCGATCTGTCGATATTCGACCCCGCTGCGAAGATGACGGTCAGCTCCAAAGAGCACCATGGCAACTCCGGATTCAGCCTGTTTGAGGGCTGGGAGATAAGGGGCGGGCCCTGGATGACCCTTCTGCGGGGCCAGGTGCTCTACAACCAGGGGACCTTGGAGCAGAAAGCGGGGTACGGCCGGTTCCTGGACGCCGAAGGCCCCAGGTCTCCCTTGGGGGGCCCGGTGAGATAGGGCTAGGCCCTGGTCCAACTGCTCTGCCAACAGGAGACGGCAACCGGCCATTAGGTTTCAGCAGGATCGACAGACGTGCAACGAGTAGGCGGTTTTGTTGCGGACATTTTGCCGACCAAATTCCCGATCCAGGGCATAACAAGGGATGCCAAGGTGAGACGCGAAATGGCCCTCGTCGGCTACACGACGCGGTTCAGCAGTACCAGTCAGTAAGAGGTGTGATAACCTCTAACGAACTTCAAATCCGTTGGCTCCGCCCCTTCGGTCGGAGCGGTGGGTTCGACTCCCTCTCGCTCCCGCCACCGATGTAGAGGCGTAGAAAGGTCTACGGGGTTCAAGGGTTGTGAGCGGAGCACGTCGCCCCGTGTTGGAACGCAGTAGCTGCGAATCAAGATAGATAAGGAGGAGAAAATGGCGGAGTTCACGGCGTATTTCAATGGGGAGTGGGTCCCCCTTAGCGAGGTGAAGATAGACCACAGCGACCGGGGCTTCATGGTGGCTGACGTCGTCTTCGATGTTGCCCGCACGTTCAACGGCAAGAGCCACCGCATGAAAGAGCACGTCGACAGGCTCTACCGCTCGCTGCAAGCCGTGCGCATCGACCCCGGCCTATCTCCGGAAGAGATGCTGGACATAAGCGAGGAGTCGATCCGGCGCAACGAGCATCTTCGTCCCGAGGTGGGCGACCTTTCCATCACGCAGTTCGTGACCCGAGGGCCGGGCCGCTTTGCACACTCGGCGGGCCCGCCCACGGTCTGTGTCAGGGTGGGAGAGATAGACTTCGGCAAATACGCCCGTTTCATGAAGCCGGGAGCCCCCGTGGTCATCGCCCGCACCCGAAGCTATCCGGCGGAGTCGCTCGACCCCAAGGTCAAGCACTACAGCCGGATGAACTTCAACCTCGCCGAGCTGGAGGCCGGAGACGTCGATCCGAACGCGTTCCCGGTTCTCACGGACACGGACGGAAACCTCACCGAGGGAACGGGTCAGAACCTGTTCCTCGTGACCGGTGGCGTCATCCGGACCCCGGGGCGCAGCACGGTCCTCAAGGGCGTGTCCAAAGGAATGGTGTTCGATCTGGCAGACCAGCTTGGTATACCCATCGTGGAGGAGGACCTCCAGCCCTACGACGTCTACACCGCCGACGAGGCCTTCCTGTCCAGCACGTACGCCAGCGTCTTGCCGGTGACCACGGTCGACAAGCGTCAGGTAGGCAGCGGGAAGCCGGGTACGGTCACGCAGCAGCTTATGGCCGCCTGGAGCGAGGCCGTCGGCCTCGACATCGTAGACCAGATGCTCCGTTTCGCCCGCGATTAGCCCACCGGCTGAAGGCCTCTGACTGCACCATCCATATCTCCACGTCACCGGGGCGGAGCACTTCTTGGGAGGCTGCCGCCCCGCGCGGTGAGGGGCCACCATTCCCGTTCCCAGTCTTCGCCTCCCCGGTCGAGTTGTCTCGCGGCATCGGGCGGGGTATCATGCCCGGCACCTGGTCCCAATCCAAACACAAAGGGAGGATTCACATGGCAACGTTCACCTACTTTGCGAAGGTCAGAGTTGACCTGCAGAAGTTTTCGTCGGGGGAGGAGCTGCTGAAGGGGTGGCAGACGGAAGCTCAAGCCGCCCAGGAAGCCATACAGGGGGGAGCCTTCCAGCTCTGGAAAGACGCCGCCGAGCCTGTCGTGTACGCGATCATCAACATCGAGGCTGACAACGCAGCTCAGGCCGGCTTGAATCTTTACAACGCAGCGTTATCCCTCCCGTTCGGCAAAGCCGGCCAGTTCGTGATTGAGGAAGTAAGGTCCGTAGTTTCCTACCAGGACTGGGCCGATACGCTGGCAAACGCCTGATCACGCCTGGCCTTTCAAGCTCCGTGCCGGCCGGCATGCTGAGGTTGATTCAGCCCTAGGACACGCCCTCTACGACCATCATCTGGGCGTTGGCAGAGGCCTGTCGCATCTGCTTCGGTATGCGGTACGTCTCCGAGCTCCACCACTCCTTCGCCCTGTCGATGCTTTCGAACTCGATCACGATGAGGCGGTTCGGAGTCCAATCGCCCTCAAGAGCCTCGGACGTTCCGCCACGGGCTAGGTACTTGCCTCCAAAGGCGTCGACCGTTGGGCTCGCCACCTTTCGGTACTCCTCGTACTTCTCAGGGTCCGTTATCTCGACGTTCACGATCAGATAGGCCGGCATGTTCCTTCTCCTAGAAAAGGGATTTCACTGTGGGCGCGCGGGCATCCAGACGCAGGTGCCGCGCGCTGAGTGTACTGCACCAAGCCATAATTTACGGTAACCCCGAGCCGAAAGCAAACGTCCCAAAGAAACGAAGGACCCGGCGCGATGCCGGGTCCTTCGCTTGCTTTTCGCTTAACCGATCAGCCCCTTACTTATGCCGGTCATCTTGACCGGATGAGGCCGCCTTCACCGAAGTGAGGCCGTACGCCTGTAATTAAGAACTTTGGGCCGTTGGCTTTTGGTGGTCCCGCTGGTCTCGCGTACTACCCAGGAGCTATCTCCTTAGAGCCAGCGAAGCTGCGAAAAGGGAACTGCCACGTATGGGATGTTACGTAATCTTCTACCAGTCCGCGCCTCCTTTCTGGCTTCCAGCCTTCGGATTGGCTGATAGCTCTTACTTCAGCCATATTCAACATACACTTGTGCTCGCACTATGTCAACGACCTGCACTACACGGAACATGAAGGTTCCGTGAGGATTTTCGACACTGAGTACGGCGAATGACAACGGGAGCGATTTCGAGCCTGGGGCATTCACCGCCGGTGGCCGCGCCGAAAGCCCGCGTATATACTTGCGGAGCCATCGCGACGTCGGCTCAGCTCTGGACAGGAGGTATAGACATGGCGGGACAGCTCGCGGACAAGGTCGGGCTGATAACGGGAGCAGGATCGGGGATAGGCCGGGCGACGGCACTGGTGTTCGCCAGAGAGGGCGCCAAGGTGGTGGTCTCCGACATTGACGATGACGGCGGCGAGGAGACGGTCTCCCGGATCGTCGATGCGGGCGGCGACGCGATATTCGTCCACGCCGACGTGACGAAAAGCGCCGAGGTCGAGGCGATGGTCGAGACGGCGGTCGAAAACTATGGACGTCTCGACTGTGCCTTCAATAATGCCGGCGTCGAAGGGGACCCAGGTGGCCCGATACACGAGTACTCCGAGGAGCTGTGGCGCAGGGTTATCGACATCAACCTGACCGGGGTGTGGCTCTGCCTGAAGTACGAGACCGGCGAAATGGTCAAGCGAGGCTCCGGAGCCATCGTCAACGCGGCCTCGGTGTACGGGCTAGTGGCCAACGCGGGCGGCTCCTCCTACAACGCCAGCAAATACGGTGTCATTGGCCTGACGACCACAGTGGCATTGGAGTACGCCGAGCAGGGCATCCGAGTTAACGCGGTGTGCCCCGGCTATATCCGCACCCCGATGTTTGAGCGCGTGAACGCCAAATACAGCAACCCCGAGTACGACGCTCAGGTGCTGGCCAAGCATCCCATTGGCCGGTTAGGGAGGCCCGAGGAGGTGGCGGAGGCCGTCTTGTGGTTATGCTCCGACGCCGCATCGTTCGTCACGGGACACGCCATGTCAGTGGATGGGGGCTTCGTCGCCCAGTAGCCTTCAGAAGGGCCGGCCTCTAGTGTTTGACCAGTAAAATCCTGAGGACCTCGGGTGCCGCCTGAATGGCCCTTGCTCTAAGAGTTTCCCGGTCGAGGCTGCCCAGGGGATGCGGGACCACGACGAAGGGGTAGTCGGGTATCCCGCCGATCTTGGACATTGCCTTACCGCTGGCCACGAAGGGCTCTGTGCAGATCACCGCCGCCGCAACCCCCCGCTTCTCAATCTCGACTCCGTCGTGCACACTGCACGACGAGCAGGAGCCTCAATCACCCGAAGAGGTAATCACCACGTCGCACTGCTCTATCAGGTCGTCGATTATCTCAACGGGACACGGCCTGGAGGCGTTGCCCTTGTTCCGGGACACAACGTCTTTGAAGTCGTACCTGTCGGCAAGCACCTCATGGACCAGCTCCAGCATCTCTTCGGAGTTGGGCTTGCCGTTCGCCAGCAGCCCTAGCACCATGCCGTCAAGGGTCTCAGGCCGGGCAGCGATGACCGCTTCCGCCGGAATCGGCTCCACAGTGGGGTCCAGGACCTCAAGCTTAGTTATCGTAGTCACCACAGTCACCTCTACCGCTTAGTTTACGCGGTCTTCGTATCTATTTCCAGCCTCTCGTACCTGTCGGTTCGGTCAAAGCCTGTGCAAAAGGCGAGGGCCAGCTCGTCGCGTCACGATGCGCTCCGGACCTCTCTCGTAACCGAGCGGGAACCGGCGCCGCGGAGCCATAGAGGGATCACCGCCGAGAACCCTCCCGCCGCTCCGCCTGCGACGACGAGATTGATGCAGTCGGGGTCCTTGGCCACTGGGATCAGCGTACCGGGGTCGCCGGTCACGGGCGCCCCAGACGCGCGCCACTCCTCCAGCGGACGCTGGGCCGTCTCGAACAGGAACTCCTTGACCCTCTGCTTCGACCACCCGGCCTTCTTGATGTAGCCCACATGCTCAGGACCCAGCACGACCACGATCTCTTCCTGTCCCGGTCCGGCCGCGTACATGGCATTGCTCAGGCTGGTCAGTATGCCCTCGGGCTCCATGGACTCGTGGTTGCTGGCATGGATCGGCGAGAGTCCGGCAAACACGGACACGGCGCTGCTGCCGGCGGCGATGCCACGCTCGACGTGCAGCGGCTCCCATGGGCTGACCTCCTCCGCCTCGGCGATACACGAGGTGTACTTGCCGGCGTGGCCCAGGGTGGCCTGATCCACTACGCCCGAGACCGCCCCGGTGGCGTTGATGATGACCAGCCTCATAGCCCGTCCGATGGTGGCGTTCGGCCTGTGCCCGGGGCCGAATACGCCGACGCCCGAGTTCAGCCCGACCTCCCTGGCAAGGGGACCGTTGACCACTACCAGGACAGCCGAGCCCATAGTGCTGGCAGTAATGGCGTGCAGGTTGAACTGAGGCTCGCTGATCGCCTCGACCGCGGCCAGGACGATGGGAAAGTACTCCGGGAGACAGCCTGCCATCACTGAGTTGATGGCCACCTTTTCAACCGTCACCACCCGGCCCTTGGTCGGCTCGGTGGCGACGATCTCCGAGGGCGGCCGTCCCGCGTAGTCCACGAACTCGCGTACCCTCTGGACCGTAGGCGGTACGACAGGCAAACCGTCGGTCCAGCCCTGGCTCAGGTAGTATTCGATCGATTCGATAGCGTCGTCGAACTCCAACCGATTCGACGTCAGAGATTCGGTGCTCATAACTCCTCCTGGGCCGCTCTTGCCGGTATGCGCTGTGCTACGAAGCCAGGAGCGCGTCGATGGCGCGCTCCTGCTCGGTCGAGGCGTCGGCCAGGCGGCTTTCCATCTGCTGGACCGCAAGCCGGTCCTGCCGAAGCTGCTCATGGTACTCGGGGAGGCGGTTCCTGCACTCTTCGGGCGAAGGGCCGCCGTACACGGTGCGACCGTTAACGAACTCGACCGGATCGAGAGCGCAGTCCAAGGCCTCTTTGCTTAGCCCTACGGGCTCGCCCATATACTCTACTGCGGCCTCGTCCAGCAGCTGGGGGGTTGCTTCCATCGGCTTGATGCCCCTCTCGTAGCTCAGGCGGACGAGAATGCCTACTATCTGGTGCGCCGTCCGCCACGGCAGCTCCTTCTCACGCACGAGCGCGCCCGCCACGTCGGTTGCCTGCGCCCAGTAGCTGCCGGCCATATCCTTCATCCTTTCCCTGTTCACCTCCAGGGCCGGAAGCAGCTCGGTGAACCACTGCAGGTCTCTGACCGCAAGATCGAAGGAGCGGAACATGGCGTCGTACATGTAGCGCCGGTCCTGGATGGCTTCGCCGGTCGCCGCCTTCTGCACAGCGAAAGCCGTCACAATCCCGCCCATGCTCTCGGCCAGAGCGCCGCGGGTGTACTCCAGCGCGTACGGGTTTTTCTTCTGCATCATGATGCTGCTGGTGCCGCAGAAACGGTCGGGTACGTCGATATACCCTGCCTCCGACGTAAACCAGAAGTTCATGTCCGAAGACCAGCGGGCGAGGTTCATGTTCACCGAAGCCACCGTCAGGAAGCTGTCCAGGGCCACGTCCTGGCTGAGAATGGCATCGAAAGTGTTACTCAGAACCCCGTCAAACCCCATCAGCGCCGCTACGCGCTGCCGGTTTATGGGGAAGTTGGTGCCGGTCATGATGGCCGCGCCGGCGGGGCTCTGATTCACGCGGCGATAGGCCGTGGACGCACGGTCGAAATCCCGCTCGAGCGCCGAGTCCCAGGACATCAGCTGGTGTCCCAGCGTGACCGGCTGGGCGTGCTGGCTGTGCGTGTACCCCGGCATCACGGTGTCCAGGTTGTCCTCGGCGACCTGCAGCACTGCGCTCCTCAGCGCGTTGATCTCGTTCATCAGCTCGATCAGTCGATCTCGCTGACGGATGCGTCGGGCCACCGCTCCCAGATCGCCGGAGCTGCGTCCCAGGTGAATCCGGCCTCCTACCTGCTCGCCAAGACGCCGGATCAGATACTGCTCAGCCGAGTGCATGCCTCCGCCGACCTCGAGCCGCACCTTTTCAACGCCCTCGGCCTCCATGTGGCGGATCTCCTTTAGCATTGCCACGACATCGGCTCGCGGGATCAGGTCCTCCTCGGCCAGCATCGTTAGGTGCGACTTGTCGAACATGTGGTAGGCGTAGAGCAGCGGAAGCTCCGCCTCCGATGAGTGGCCCGTGACACTCGGCAGCAAAGGCTCGGTAAGCCGAATCCCCGGGTTTCGAAACCCGCTGTACTCGGCCTGGGCTTGCTTCAGCATGACATTCCTCCCAATCCACTGCGCTCGCGAAAATATCAGCCCGACGACGCCGGGCGCCACATCAGCAGACCCTGGTGCCTTGCCTGCGTATTGCGAATGGTCAGGCCGTCGGTGGTCTCGACCAGCAGCTCGTCCATCGCTGCCTTGAGCCGCCGGTCCTGCTCAGTATCGGGGACAACGTACA